>NZ_VSKS01000001.1 GCF_008312835.1 Streptomyces marokkonensis
TTCGGTGGTCATAGCGTAGGGGAAACGCCCGGTTACATTCCGAACCCGGAAGCTAAGCCTTACAGCGCCGATGGTACTGCAGGGGGGACCCTGTGGGAGAGTAGGACGCCGCCGAACAATTCTTCAAAGGGTTGGACCCCGAACTTCGGTTCAGGGTCCAACCCTTTTTTGTTCTGCGTCACTTGAAGTTCACGTTGCGCAACCAGCATCGCTCCCATGGGTACTGCTGCACTGCTCAGGGCCGCGGGTGTCGGAGTCGGTGACGAGGTCGTCGTACCTGCCTTCGGCAACGTGGAGGTTGCCGAGGCCGTGACGATGACCGGGGCGCTGCCGGTGTTCGCCGACATAGATCCGGCGACGTACTGCCTGGAGCCGGCCGCGGTGGACGCGGCCGTGACTCCGCGAACAGCGGCCGTCGTTGTCGTGCACCGCTTCGGCCGGCCCGCCGACGTCGGGCCCTTGCACGCACTGGGCCGGCGGCACGGGTTGCTGGTGCTGGAGCACGGGGAGTCCGAGGCGCCGTACGACGAGATAGCGCAGCGGCGGGAGCGGGCGGCGTTCCTCGACGCCAAGCTGAGGGGTGTGCGGACGCCCGAGAGGGGGGTCGGGCACACCTACCAGCAGTACGTCGTGCGGGTGCCGGGGAACGGGCGGCCCGACCGGGACGCCTTCGCACGGGCCATACGCGCCAAGGGCGTTGAGTGCCGCGTCCCGGTGAAGACACCGGTGCACCGGCTGCCTGAGTTCCGGCGGTGTGTGTCCCTGCCCGAGACCGAGCGGGCTGCCGACGAGGCGCTCGCGCTCCCGGTGGACGGCTCGCTGACCAAGAGGGAGATGCAGCGCATCGCGTCCGCCTGCAACGCGCTGGGCGGTCTGCTGCAACCGGCCGTCTGAGCGTGGTTGGGAGCACGGGGCTGCTCGGGGTATGATCTATTCCGTTGCCGCGAGGGAAACCTCGGAAGAGGCAACAGGCCCCTATAGCTCAGTCGGTAGAGCGTCTCCATGGTAAGGAGAAGGTCAACGGTTCGATTCCGTTTGGGGGCTCCGACAGAAAGGCCCCGCCCATTCGGGCGGGGCCTTTCTCATGTGCTTCGGCAGGGCGCCCGCTAATCCGTCTGCAGGCCGGGAACGCGCATCGCCAGAATGGCCATGTCGTCGGACGGCGCATCGGTGGCGAAGCGCTCCACGGCGCGCATGATGCGGGCGGCGACCGCCCCGGCCGTCAGGCCCGTGCAGGTCGTCAGGACCTCGGCCAGCCCGTCGTCGCCCAGCATCCGGGGGCCCTCGCGGCGTTCGGTGACTCCGTCGGTGACGCAGAGGAGGACGTCTCCGGGATCGAGGGTGACCGTCTGCTCGTACAGGTCGAGGTCCTCCAGGACGCCGAGGAGGGGCTGCGGTTCGGCGGCCGGTTCGACCGTGCCGTCCTGGCGGAGACGGAGCGGGAGGGGGTGGCCCGCGCAGACCACCTTCAGTTCGGCGCTGCCGTCCTCCTGCGGGCGCATCTCGCCGTACAGGAGGGTGAGGAAGCGGCTGCGGGCGCCCTCGTCGAGGATCGCGGAGTTGAGGCGCTCCAGGACCGCCGGGCCGCTCAGGCCCTCGCGGGCGAGCAGGCGGAGCGCGTGCCGGGCGAGGCCGGTGACGGCCGCCGCGTTCGGGCCCGTGCCGCAGACGTCGCCGATGGCGAAGCCGTAGGCGCCGTCGCTGATCGGGAAGAGGTCGTAGAAGTCGCCGCCGACCTCGTTGCCCTCGCCGGCCGCACGGTAGATGACCTCGACCTCGACGCCCTCGATGGCCGGCAGCTCCGGCGGCAGGAGGCTGCGCTGGAGGGACTGGCTGATGGCCGTGCGCTCGGAGTAGAGGCGGGCGTTGTCCAGGGCCAGGGCGGCCCGTCGGGAGAGGTCCTCGGCGAGCTCCAGGATCTCCTGGCGGAAATGCTCGTCGGCCGGCTTGCCGAGCGTGAGCATCCCGATGACGCGGTTGCGGGCGACCAGGGGGAGGACCACGGTCTCGCCGCCGACCGCGGAGGCCGTGGCGAGCGTCGGGCCGATGCCCGTGGTGACCTGCCGGGACGGACCGCCACTGAGGCCGAGGCTGCGCATGGAGGAGCGCAGGGCCGCCTGGTGGGCGACCTCCGCCGGGGCCGACCAGACGCGGGCACCGGGGGTGGGAACCGGGTCCGGCGGGGGGATCTTCGACAGCAGGGACTTGATGCCGTCGATCAGCTCCTCGTCCTCGTGGAGCACGTAGGAGAGATACGGCTCGGCGGCCTGGTCGGCGATCGTGTAGACGGCGCACCAGGTGGCGAGGGTGGGGACGGTCATCTGGGCCATCAGGGCCAGGGTCTGGTCCCGGTCCAGGGTGCCGGCCAGCAGGTCGGAGGCCTCGACGAGGAAACTGAGCGAGCCGCGGCGCAGACGCTCCAGTTCGCCCAGGCGGGCCGACTCCACCGCGAGCGCGATGCGGTCCGCCGCGAACTGCAGGCGCAGCGCCTCCTCGTTGGAGTATCTGCCGGGCGCCTCGGCCGCTACGCCGAGGGAGCCGGTGAGGCGGCCCTCGACCTTCAGCGGGACGGTGACCACCGAGCGCATGCCGGTGCCGTTGAGGAGGGGGACCGCGCCGGCGACGGCGATGAGATCGTCGTGGACGGCGGGCATGCGGGCGGAGCCGTAGCGGCCGGGGCCCGCCTCGACGGGGACGCGGGCGAAGCGCTGGCGGGCCGAGGGGAGACCGGTGGAGGCACGGACCTCCAGTTCCGTCTCGTCGTCGGTGGCGAGGAGCAGGAAGGCGGAGTCGCCGTCGAGCATGTCGCGGGCGCGTTCCACGGTGCGCTGCAGCAGGCCGTCGAGGTCGTCCGGTGCGGGGGAGCCGATGAAGACCTCGAACGGGTCGGTGCTCTGGCCCTCGGAGCCGCTGTCGGCCGCGGGGCCGCGCAGCGGGGTCTGCAGAACCGCCCGTTCGTGGTCCCTCACGAGCAGACAGACGGTTGACGGCTCTCCGTCGGTGTCGCGGACGCGCAGGTGGGAGGCGTACACCGGGATCACCCGGCCGTGGGCGCCCCTTATGCCGTAGCTGCCCTCCCAGCGGGAGAGCCGCAGCGCGTCGGCGATGCCGGTGCCGGTGCCCGGGGTGTGCGGCCAGGCCGCGAAGTCGGTCAGCGGTTTGCCGGTGACCTGCTCGGCGGTGTAGCCGAACAGTTCCTCCGCGTCCTCGTTCCAGGCGGTGATGGAACCGACCCGGTCGATCTGGACGACGGCGACACGGACCCGGGTGTCGGCGAGCGGGAGGAGGTGGGCGGGCAGGGAGGGACCGGCCGCGCGGGTGCCGACCGGGCGCTCGGGAAGGTCGAGCTGGAACCAGACGGTCTTGTGGGTGGGCGTGTAGTCCACGCCCCAGTGGCCGGCCAGGGCCGCGCACAGCTGGAGTCCGCGGCCGCCCTCCCGGTCGGGGCTGCCCATGTTGACGGGCGAGCCCTGGAGGGGGACCTCCCGCTCCGGATACCGGTCGGCCACCTCGATCCGTACGCCGTCGTCGCTGCGCAGGCAGAGCAGGTCGGCGGAGGTGCCGGCGTGGACCACGGCGTTGGTGACCAGCTCGCTGGTGAGAACGACGGCGTCGTCGACGATGTCGCCGAAGCCCCAGCCCTGGAGGGTGTCGCGGACGAAGGAGCGGGCGCTCGCGACGGATCGTCCGACGGGCTCGAAGCTGGCGGCCGCGCGCGCGGTGATCACAGAACTCCTCGACCGGTTCTCGACGGGGTCTTCGTGGCCGACCGGCTCGCGCCGCTGGTGCGGCAGGCCGTCAGACGGCCGTGGGTCCGGGGGCTGCTCCCCCGGGATCAGTCCGGTGGTCATGTGTGCGGCCGCCCCTCCGATGCCCGCTCGTCTCCGTGCCACCGCCCAGGCCGGACGGACCGGCGTGGCTGGACAGCCGGATGCAAGGTTACTTACCTTCGCGGTCCGAGCGGATGCCGGTCCGCCGTGTTTCCGTCCGGAGGTGTCTGCTGTCCGGCGGGTGTGCGGACGATGTGCGAAGCTGCCGAACTGTTATGGCCTGGTTCGGTGGGGGTGAAACACTGGGCAGGCTTGTAGTGAAGGTCCTGGCAGGCGGTGTGTCCTCAGCGGCGGCTGGGCAGCAGCCCCGTGGCGGCGCCCGGGAACGTCGGGCGGGACATCGCAGTCATACGGGAAAAGCGCAGAAGCAACGGGAACGCCCTGGTGGTGTGCCCGGGCACAGCGGTAACGGTCGACCCCTGCGGGAGGGACACAGTGGAGTCTGGCGCAGCGACGCGGGGCACGAAGACGACGCGCGCGAAAGGCGGACAGTCCCTGAGCAAGCCGGGAAGGGCGCGGGGCGGGACCACGACGGTGGAAACGGCGGCCCTGAACCGGCTGATGACGGCCTTGGTGGCGATGCGGGACGGCAATTTCCGCAAGCGGCTCACGGTGTCCGGCGACGGAGTGATGTCGGAGATCGCGGCGGTCTTCAACGAAGTGGCCGACCGCAATCTCCACCTGACGGGTGAGCTGGCGCGGGTGCGCCGCATGGTCGGCCGCGAGGGAAAGCTCACGGAGCGGCTGGAGACGGGTGCCTCCGAGGGCTCCTGGGCGACCGCGATCGACAACTCCAACGCGCTGGTGGACGACCTGGTGCGGCCGGTCTCCGAGGTGAGCCGGGTGCTGTCGGCGGTGGCCGAGGGTGACCTGTCGCCGCGCATGGAGCTGCGGACGCAGTCGCCGGAGGGGACGGCGCATCCGCTGCGGGGCGAGTTCCTCAAGGTGGGCCGGACCGTCAACAACCTGGTCGACCAGTTGTCGACCTTCACCGACGAGGTCACGCGCGTGGCCAGTGAGGTGGGTACCGAGGGCAAGCTGGGCGGTCAGGCCCAGGTGCGCGGTATGTCGGGTTCGTGGAAGGACCTGACCGACTCCGTCAACACGATGGCGGAGCGGCTGACGGCGCAGGTGCGCGACATCGCGCTGGTGACGACGGCCGTCGCGCGTGGTGACCTGTCCCGCAAGGTCACCGTGCATGTCGAGGGCGAGATGCTCGAGCTGAAGAACACCGTCAACACGATGGTGGACCAGCTCTCCGCGTTCTCCTCCGAGGTGACGCGGGTCGCGCGCGAGGTGGGTACCGAGGGCGCCCTGGGCGGGCAGGCGCAGGTCCCGGGTGTGGACGGCGTGTGGAAGGAGCTCACCGACTCCGTCAACACCATGGCCGGCAATCTCACCGCCCAGGTGCGCGGGATCGCCGAGGTGACGACCGCCGTCGCCAACGGTGACCTGTCGCGGAAGGTGACGGTGCCGGCGCGCGGCGAGGTCGCGCAGCTCGCCGAGACGATCAACCAGATGACCGAGACGCTGCGGATCTTCGCCGACGAGGTCACGCGGGTCGCCAACGAGGTCGGGGCCGAGGGGCGGCTGGGCGGTCAGGCGAACGTGCCCGGGGCCGCGGGGACGTGGAAGGACCTGACGGACTCCGTCAACACGGTGTTCCGGAACCTGACCACTCAGGTGCGGGACATCGCGGCGGTGACGACGGCGGTGGCCAACGGTGACCTGTCGCAGAAGGTCACCGTGGACGTGGCCGGCGAGATGCTGGAGCTGAAGAACACCGTCAACACGATGGTGGACCAGCTGTCCGCCTTCGGTGCCGAGGTCACGCGTGTGGCGCGCGAGATCGGCGTGGAGGGCGAGCTGGGCGGACAGGCCCAGGTGCCGGGGGCGGCCGGGACGTGGAAGGACCTCACGGACTCCGTCAACACGGCGTTCCGCAACCTCACCGGACAGGTGAGGAACATCGCCCAGGTGACGACGGCGGTGGCCAACGGCGACCTGTCGCAGAAGGTCACCGTGGACGTCTCCGGCGAGATGCTCCAGCTGAAGAACACCGTGAACACGATGGTGGACCAGCTGTCGAGCTTCGCCGACCAGGTGACGCGGATGGCCCGGGACGTGGGGACGGAGGGCCGGCTGGGCGGTCAGGCGCGCGTGGACGGCGTGTCGGGCACCTGGAAGGAGCTCACCGACTCCGTCAACTCGATGGCGTCGAACCTCACCGGCCAGGTGCGCAACATCGCGCAGGTCACGACGGCCGTCGCGCGCGGTGACCTGTCGCAGAAGATCGACGTCGACGCGCGCGGGGAGATCCTCGAGCTGAAGAACACCATCAACACGATGGTGGACCAGTTGTCCTCCTTCGCCGATCAGGTGACCCGCGTGGCCCGTGAGGTGGGCACGGAGGGCCGGCTGGGCGGGCAGGCGCAGGTGCCCGGTGTCGCCGGTGTGTGGCGGGACCTGACGGACTCCGTGAACGGCATGGCGTCCAACCTGACCGGTCAGGTGCGCAACATCGCCCAGGTGGCGACGGCGGTGGCGCGCGGTGACCTGTCGCAGAAGATCACCGTGGACGCGCGCGGGGAGATCCTGGAGCTCAAGAACACGCTGAACACGATGGTGGACCAGCTGTCGTCGTTCGCCGAAGAGGTCACGCGCGTGGCCCGTGAGGTGGGCACGGAGGGCATCCTCGGCGGTCAGGCCGAGGTGCAGGGTGTCTCGGGCACCTGGAAGGACCTCACGCAGTCCGTGAACGGCATGGCGAACAACCTGACCCTCCAGGTGCGCAACATCGCCGAGGTCACCACCGCGGTCGCCAAGGGCGACCTGTCGAAGAAGATCACGGTCGACGCCAAGGGCGAGATCCTCGAGCTGGTCACCACCGTCAACACGATGGTCGATCAGCTGTCGTCGTTCGCCGAGCAGGTGACCCGGGTGGCCCGCGAGGTGGGCACCGAGGGGATCCTGGGCGGTCAGGCGCACGTGCCGGGTGTCACGGGCATCTGGAAGGACCTGAGCGACAACGTCAACCTGATGGCCAAGAACCTGACCACGCAGGTGCGGAACATCTCGCAGGTCTCCGCCGCCGTCGCCAACGGCGACCTGACGCGGCAGGTCAGCATCGAGGCGCGCGGTGAGGTGGCGCAGCTCGCCGACACCATCAACACCATGGTGAAGACGCTGAGCGCGTTCGCCGAGCAGGTCACCAAGGTGGCCCGCGAGGTGGGCACGGACGGCATCCTGGGCGGTCAGGCGCACGTGCCGGGTGTCGCCGGTACGTGGAAGGACCTCACCGAGTCGGTGAACCAGATGGCGTCCAATCTGACCGGTCAGGTGCGCAACATCGCGATGGTGACGACGGCCATCGCCAAGGGTGACCTGACGAAGAAGATCGACATCGACGCGCGCGGGGAGATCCTCGAGCTGAAGACGACCATCAACACGATGGTCGACCAGCTGTCGTCCTTCGCGGAGGAGGTCACCCGGGTGGCCCGTGAGGTGGGCACCGAGGGCGCCCTGGGCGGCCAGGCACGGGTGCGTGACGTCGACGGCACCTGGCGGGACCTGACCGAGTCGGTGAACGAGATGGCCGGGAACCTCACCCGGCAGGTGCGTGCCATCGCGCGCGTGGCGACCGCGGTGACCCGCGGCGACCTGAACCTGAAGATCGACGTGGACGCGTCCGGGGAGATCCAGGAACTCCAGGACTACATCAACAAGATGATCGCCAACCTGCGCGACACCACGATCGCCAACAAGGAGCAGGACTGGCTCAAGGGCAATCTCGCGCGGATCTCCGCGCTGATGCAGGGCCGCCGCGACCTGGACGACGTGGCCTCGCTGATCATGAGTGAGCTGACGCCGGTGGTGTCCGCGCAGCACGGCGCGTTCTTCCTGGCGATGCCGCTGGTCGACGGCGAGGACCTGAACGCGGCGGACGACGACCAGTTCGAGCTGCGCATGCTCGGTTCGTACGGTTACTCCATGGGGTCCATGCCGACGTCGTTCCAGCCCGGTGAGGGGCTCGTCGGGACGGCCGCCACGGAGAAGCGCACGATCCTGGTGGAGAACGCGCCCAGCGGCTACCTGAAGATCTCCTCGGGGCTCGGGGAGGCGCCGCCGGCCCAGGTGATCGTGCTTCCGGTGGTGTTCGAGGGGAAGGTGCTCGGTGTCATCGAGCTGGCGTCGTTCACGCCGTTCACGGCGATCCAGAAGGACTTCCTCAACCAGATCGCCGAGATGATCGCGACGAGTGTCAACACCATCTCGGTCAACACCAAGACCGAGCGGCTGCTGGCGCAGTCGCAGGAGCTGACCGAGCAACTGCGGGAGCGTTCGGCGGAGTTGGAGCAGCGGCAGAAGGCGCTCCAGGCCTCCAACGCCGAACTGGAGGAGAAGGCCGAGCTGCTGGCCCGCCAGAACCGCGACATCGAGGTGAAGAACACCGAGATCGAGGAGGCGCGGCAGGTCCTGGAGGAGCGCGCCGAGCAGCTCGCGGTGTCCATGCGCTACAAGAGCGAGTTCCTCGCCAACATGTCGCACGAGCTGCGTACGCCGCTCAACTCGCTGCTGATCCTGGCCAAGCTGCTCGCCGACAACGCCGACGCGAACCTGTCCCCGAAGCAGGTCGAGTTCGCCGAGACCATCCACGGTGCGGGCTCCGACCTGCTCCAGCTCATCAACGACATCCTCGACCTGTCGAAGGTCGAGGCGGGCAAGATGGACGTCTCCCCGACGCGCATCGCGCTCGTCCAGCTCGTGGACTACGTGGAGGCCACTTTCCGGCCACTGACCGCGGAGAAGGGCCTGGACCTGTCCGTACGGGTCTCGCCGGAGCTGCCGGCCACTCTGCACACCGACGAGCAGCGGCTGCTCCAGGTGCTGCGGAACCTGCTGTCCAACGCCGTGAAGTTCACCGACTCCGGATCGGTCGAGCTGGTCATCCGGCCCGCGAGGGACGACGTTCCGCAGGCCATCCGGGAGCAGTTGCTGGAGGCCGGTTCGCTGACCGACCCGGACGCGGACCTGATCGCGTTCTCGGTGAGCGACACCGGTATCGGCATCGCGGCCAGCAAGATGCGGGTGATCTTCGAGGCGTTCAAGCAGGCCGACGGCACGACCAGCCGCAAGTACGGCGGTACGGGGCTGGGGCTGTCCATCTCGAGGGAGATCGCCCAGCTCCTCGGCGGTGAGATCCATGCGCAGAGCGAGCCGGGCCGCGGCTCCACGTTCACGCTGTACCTGCCGCTGCACCCCAGCGAGCTGCCGCCGCACGGCTACGCCCAGCCCATGCCGGCGCTGGAGGCCGGTGACCTGGTGGCGTCGGCCGAGCCGGCCGCTCCCGCGGCCGAGACGCCGGCGGAGGTGAAGTCGTACCGGGACACCCAGAACGGTCCGGCCGCGCTGTTCCGGCGCCGCCGCAGGGTCACGCTCGAGCAGCGGCCCGCCGCCGAGCCGGAGCAGTGGCCGGGCGTGGAACAGCAGGAGCCGGCGCCCAGGTCGTCGCGCCGTGGCATCCGCTTCGGCGGGCAGAAGGTGCTGATCGTCGACGACGACATCCGCAACGTCTTCGCACTCACCAGCGTCCTGGAGCAGCACGGGCTGTCCGTGCTGTACGCGGAGAACGGCCGTGAGGGCATCGAGGTGCTGGAGCAGCACGACGACGTGGCGGTCGTGCTGATGGACATCATGATGCCCGAGATGGACGGCTACGCCACGACCACGGCGATCCGCAGGATGCCGCAGTTCGCCGGACTTCCGATTATCGCGCTCACCGCGAAGGCGATGAAGGGCGACCGCGAGAAGGCGATCGAGTCGGGTGCCTCCGATTATGTGACGAAGCCGGTCGACCCCGATCACCTGCTGTCGGTGATGCAGGAGTGGATGCGGGGGGAGTGAGGCCGACGCCTGGAGGGTGCGCGAAGGTGAAGGGGAGCTTCGGTGTTCATCCCGAGTTGCTGAGGCGGTGCCCGCGAAGTCGTGTAGAAGTACGGGATCCGGGGAACCTTCTGGTCTCGCGCCGCGTTTCTGCTATGTGCACAGTGACATCACGGTGACAGGGTGTGGCGACAGGCGGGGTGCGGCTACGATGACCGGCACAAGGACGGGCGGCGCAAGGGAGTCGTCCCCTGGGGCGGTACCCACGGGTGCGTCCCCAGGTCCTGCGGACAGGGGAGGCCCCAAGCCGGGGCGAGGAGGGCGGGCCATGGTGCAGAAGGCCAAGATCCTCCTGGTCGATGACCGGCCGGAGAATCTGCTCGCGCTGGAGGCGATCCTCTCGGCGCTCGATCAGACACTGGTGCGGGCATCGTCCGGGGAGGAAGCACTCAAGGCACTGCTCACGGACGATTTCGCGGTCATCCTGCTGGACGTCCAGATGCCGGGCATGGACGGTTTCGAGACCGCCGCGCACATCAAGCGGCGGGAGCGGACCCGGGACATCCCGATCATCTTCCTCACCGCGATCAACCACGGCCCGCACCACACCTTCCGCGGTTACGCGGCGGGTGCGGTCGACTACATCTCCAAGCCGTTCGATCCGTGGGTGCTGCGCGCGAAGGTGTCGGTCTTCGTCGATCTGTACATGAAGAACTGCCAGCTGAGGGAGCAGGCGTCGTTGCTGCGGCTCCAGCTGGAGGGCGGCGAGAAGGACGCCGGTGAGGCGAAGGAGCCGGCGGGGCTGCTCGCCGAGCTCTCGGCGCGGCTCGCGGCCGTCGAGGAACAGGCCGAGGCGCTGACCAAGCAGCTCAACGACGAGTCGACCGATGCCGCCGCGGTGGCCACGGCCGCTCATCTGGAGCGCAAGCTCACGGGGCTGCGGCGGGCGCTGGACGCCCTGGAGCCCGGAACCGGCAGCGCGTCGTCGCTGCCCTCGCAGAACTGAGCCCCCGGACACGGGGCTTGGCCGGTCCGGCGGCGGGAACCGTCCCTGAGGATGCGTCAACTCCGCTTTGCGCTTGTCTCCGTGCGTCAGCTTCGCGCCTCGACGCGTGCGACACGAACGGGTGAAGCATCCGCCACGCGTGTCACCTGCCGTCTCCACCGGTAACCTCACACCCATGGCCTCACGTCCCTCCGCAGCCAGGAAGCCGCCCGCGAAGAAGGCGGCCGCTTCCGCGAAGGCCCCGGCGAAGAAGGCCGTTGCCAAGAAGCCCCCGGCGAAGAGGGCTCCCGCCAAGAAGTCCCCGGCCAGGAAACCGGCGCCGGCCCCGAACCCGACCAGCGGCGTCTACCGTCTCGTACGCGCCCTGTGGCTGGGCCTCGCGCACGCCGTCGGCGCGGTCTTCCGCGGCATAGGGCAGGGCGCGAAGAACCTCGACCCCGCGCATCGCAAGGACGGTCTCGCGCTGCTGCTGCTCGGCATCGCCCTGATCGTCGCCGCCGGCACCTGGGCCGATCTGAAGGGCCCCGTCGGCGAACTCGTGGAGATCCTGGTCACCGGTGCCTTCGGCCGGCTCGACCTGCTGGTGCCGATCCTGGTGGCCGTCGTCGCCGTACGGTTCATCCGGCATCCGGAGAAGCCCGAGGCCAACGGACGGATCGTCATCGGTCTGTCCGCGCTCGTCATCGGCGTGCTCGGACAGATCCACATCGGATGCGGGTCGCCCGCCCGCGGCGACGGCATGCACGCCATAAGGGACGCCGGCGGGCTCATCGGCTGGGCCGCGGCCACGCCGCTGTCGTCCACCATGACCGACGTCCTCGCTGTGCCGCTGCTGGTGCTGCTCACGGTCTTCGGCCTGCTGGTCGTCACGGCCACGCCGGTGAACGCCATCCCGCAGCGCCTGCGCCTGCTCGGCGTGCGGCTCGGGCTCGTCCACGATCCCGAGCCGGAGGACTTCGGCGAGGACGACACGCGCTACGAGGAGCAGTGGCGCGAGGCGCTGCCCGCGAGCCGCCGCAGGAGACGGCCGGCCCCCGAGGAGTACGACCCCGGCAGCGCGGAGCAGGAGGCGCCGTCGCGGCGCCGCACGAGGCCGCGCAGGTCCGCGGTGCCGCAGCCCGACATGGACCGGCCCATGGACGCGGTGGACGTGGCCGCCGCCGCGGCCGCCGCGCTCGACGGAGCCGTGCTGCACGGCATGCCGCCCTCGCCGGTCGTCGCCGACCTGACCCAGGGCGTGAGCACCGGCGACCGCGAGCCGACCACTCCGACGCCGGTCCCGGCCGCCCGCCCGCAGCAGGACGGGCCGAAGGCGGAGAAGCGGAAGCAGGACAAGCCCCCGGCGGGCGTCCTGGACATGACCAAGGAACCGCCCCGCGAGCCCCGCGACCTGCCGGCCCGCGCGGAGCAGCTCCAGCTCTCCGGCGACATCACCTACTCCCTGCCCTCGCTCGACCTGCTCACCCGCGGCGGCCCGGGCAAGGCGCGCAGCGCGGCCAACGACGCCATAGTCGACGCCCTGCGGAAGGTGTTCACGGAGTTCAAGGTGGACGCCGCCGTCACCGGCTTCACCCGCGGCCCGACGGTCACCCGCTATGTCGTGGAACTCGGCCCGGCCGTGAAGGTCGAGCGGGTGACCGCGCTGACCAAGAACATCGCGTACGCCGTCGCCAGCCCGGACGTGCGGATCATCAGCCCGATCCCCGGCAAGTCCGCCGTCGGCATCGAGATCCCCAACACCGACCGGGAGATGGTCAACCTCGGCGACGTGCTGCGGCTCGCGGAGTCCGCCGAGGACGACGACCCGATGCTGGTCGCCTTCGGCAAGGACGTCGAGGGCGGTTACGTGATGGACTCGCTGGCGAAGATGCCGCACATGCTGGTCGCCGGCGCCACCGGCTCCGGCAAGTCGTCCTGCATCAACTGCCTGATCACCTCGGTCATGATGCGGGCGACCCCGGAGGACGTCCGGATGATCCTGGTCGACCCCAAGCGCGTCGAGCTGACGGCGTACGAGGGCATCCCGCACCTGATCACGCCGATCATCACCAACCCCAAGCGGGCCGCCGAGGCGCTGCAGTGGGTCGTGCGCGAGATGGACCTGCGCTACGACGACCTGGCCGCCTACGGCTACCGCCACATCGACGACTTCAATCGCGCGGTGCGCGAGGGCAAGGCCAAGCCGCCCGAGGGCAGCGAGCGGGAGCTCCAGCCGTACCCCTACCTGCTGGTGATCGTCGACGAGCTGGCCGACCTGATGATGGTCGCCCCGCGTGACGTCGAGGACGCCATCGTGCGCATCACCCAGCTCGCGCGGGCGGCCGGCATCCACCTGGTGCTCGCCACCCAGCGGCCGTCGGTCGACGTCGTCACCGGCCTGATCAAGGCGAACGTGCCGTCCCGGCTGGCGTTCGCCACCTCCTCGCTGGCGGACTCGCGGGTCATCCTCGACCAGCCGGGCGCCGAGAAGCTGATCGGCAAGGGCGACGGGCTGTTCCTGCCGATGGGGGCGAACAAGCCCACGCGCATGCAGGGCGCGTTCGTGACGGAGGAGGAGGTCGCGGCCGTCGTCCGGCACTGCAAGGACCAGATGGCGCCCGTCTTCCGCGACGACGTCACCGTGGGGACCAAGCAGAAGAAGGAGATCGACGAGGACATCGGCGACGACCTCGACCTGCTGTGCCAGGCGGCCGAGCTGGTCGTCTCCACCCAGTTCGGGTCGACGTCCATGCTCCAGCGCAAACTGCGCGTCGGCTTCGCCAAGGCCGGCCGGCTCATGGACCTCATGGAGTCCCGGAACATCGTCGGGCCGAGCGAGGGTTCGAAGGCTCGTGACGTTCTTGTGAAGCCTGATGAGCTGGATGGCGTGCTCGCGGTGATCCGGGGGGAGTCTGAAGGGTAGGCGCACGGGACACGGTCGTCACCTCCGGGCACCCGGGTGGCCGATCGTGACCTACCCGTAAGCGATCATTGAGCAACCCTTTCCCGTCGGCGTACGTCAAGTTGAGGGAAACGGCAAACTGCAGGCCCACCATCGGGATGTCGGGCCATTCCGATGGCGTACAAAGTCCGACCGCCCGGTTGCCCCATCCTCTTGTACCCCTCCTAGACTGAACCTCCAGCACAGGCGGCTACACGCTCGAAAGGCGCCCCCGTGTCCATCGGCAACTCCCCTGAAGACGAGCGTCCCTTCGAAGACGTTTCCGAGGAAGCCCGCCCCTCCGTCGGCCGCGCGCTGCAGCAGGCACGCATCGCCGCCGGGCTCACCGTCGACGACGTCAGCACCGCCACCCGCGTCCGCATCGCCATCGTGCACGCCATCGAGGCGGACGACTTCACGCCCTGCGGCGGCGACGTCTACGCACGCGGGCACATCCGGACCCTGGCCAAGGCCGTGGACCTCGATCCGGCCCCGCTGATCGCCCAGTTCGAGGCCGAGCACGGCGGGGGCCGTCCGGCCCCGACCCCGGCCGCCCCCCTCTTCGAGGCGGAACGCATCCGTCCGGAGCGGCGCGGCCCCAACTGGACCGCGGCCATGGTCGCCGCGATCGTCGTGGTGATCGGCTTCGTCGGATTCACGATGGTCAAGGGCGACGACGACGGCGGCAAGGCGAACGTCGCCGACGGTGCCACACCCACCAAGTCCCCCTCGTCCACCCCCAAGTCCGAGAAGCCCGTCGTTCCCGAGCCGGAGCCGTCGGACAGCGCCATCGCCGCCGCCCCGCAGGACAAGGTGACGGTCCGGGTCACCGCGGCCGACGGACGCAGC
The DNA here is from genome assembly GCF_008312835.1 of Streptomyces marokkonensis. Lineage (GTDB taxonomy): Bacteria > Actinomycetota > Actinomycetes > Streptomycetales > Streptomycetaceae > Streptomyces > Streptomyces marokkonensis_A. The sequence goes on from NZ_VSKS01000001.1 coordinate 14,489, forward strand.
TGGATCTCCGCCAAGGACCACAGCGGCCGGCTGCTCTTCGACGGACTGCTCAAGCAGGGCGATTCCAAGACGTTCCAGGACAGCTCCAAGATCAACCTGGTCCTCGGTGACGCCGGCGCGATCGACCTGTTCGTCAACGGCAAGAAGATCGAGGACGACTGGCAGCCGGGCGCGGTCGAGCGCCTGACCTACACCAAGGGCGACCCGCAGGCCGGATAAGCGGTACCGAAGGGCGCATCGGCGACGGGGGCGGTCATGATCGGCCAACCCCGTCGACGTGGGGTGTCGGCGGGACGAAGTAGTCTTGAGCCCATGCCTGAACGCCGTACCGTCGCACTCGTCACCCTTGGCTGCGCCCGTAACGAGGTGGACTCGGAGGAGCTCGCAGGCCGTTTGGAGGCGGACGGCTGGCAGCTCGTGGAGGACGCCGAGGACGCCGACGTCGCCGTCGTCAACACCTGTGGATTCGTCGAGGCCGCCAAGAAGGACTCGGTCGACGCCCTCCTGGAGGCCAACGACCTCAAGGGACATGGAAGAACGCAGGCCGTCGTCGCGGTGGGCTGCATGGCCGAGCGGTACGGCAAGGAACTCGCCGAGGCCCTTCCCGAGGCCGACGGCGTGCTCGGCTTCGACGACTACACCGACATCTCCGACCGCCTCCAGACCATCCTCAACGGCGGCATCCACGCCTCCCACACCCCGCGCGACCGGCGCAAGCTGCTGCCGATCAGCCCGGCCGAGCGGCAGGACTCCGCCGCCTCCGTCGCGCTCCCGGGACACGGCCCGCTGGATCTGCCCGAGGGCCTCGCCCCCGCCTCCGGACCCCGTGCCCCGCTGCGCCGCCGGCTGGACGGCTCCCCGGTGGCCTCCGTGAAGCTCGCCTCCGGCTGCGACCGGCGCTGCTCCTTCTGCGCCATCCCCTCCTTCCGCGGCTCCTTCATCTCGCGCCGGCCCAGCGACGTGCTGAACGAGACGCGGTGGCTGGCCGAACAGGGCGTGAAGGAGGTCATGCTGGTCTCGGAGAACAACACCTCCTACGGCAAGGACCTCGGCGACATCCGCCTGCTGGAGTCCCTGCTGCCCGAGCTCGCCGAGGTCGACGGCCTCGAGCGGGTGCGGGTCAGCTACCTCCAGCCGGCCGAGATGCGGCCCGGCCTGATCGACGTGCTGACCTCCACCCCGAAGGTCGCCCCCTACTTCGACCTGTCCTTCCAGCACTCCGCGCCCGACGTGCTGCGCGCGATGCGCCGCTTCGGCGACACCGACCGGTTCCTGGAACTGCTCGACACCATCCGGAGCAAGGCGCCCCAGGCCGGTGTGCGCTCCAACTTCATCGTCGGCTTCCCCGGCGAGTCCGCGGCCGACCTGGCCGAGCTCGAGCGGTTCCTGGACCACGCGCGGCTGGACGCCATCGGCGTCTTCGGCTACTCCGACGAGGAGGGCACCGAGGCGGCGACGTACGACCGCAAGCTGGACGAGGAGGTCGTCGCCGAGCGGCTGGCCCGTGTCTCCCGGATGGCCGAGGAACTCGTCTCGCAGCGCGCCGAGGAGCGGGTCGGCGAGACCGTGCACGTGCTGGTGGAGTCCGTGCACGAGGAGGAGGGCGTGTACGGCCGGGCCGCGCACCAGGCTCCCGAGACGGACGGCCAGGTGCTGCTCACGAGCGGCGAGGGCCTGAGCGTCGGCCGTATGGTCGAGGCGAAGGTGGTCGGCACGGAAGGTGTCGACCTGGTGGCCGAGCCGCTGTTCCAGGGTTCGCTCGCGCGCGGTGAGGAGGCGGGCAGATGACGGGTGTCCCGGCATCGGCGGCGGGTGGCCCCTCCGGCGCGAGGAGCGCGGCGGGCGCCGCACCCGGAGGCGTGTCCGCCTCCGGCCGCGCCGTCGCGCGGGAGGCCCGCGGCGCTGCTCCGGGGTCGTCCGGCGGTGGACCGGCCCGGCGCGGTGCGTCCGGCCGTGGCCCCGGCGGCGACCGGGCGCACGGCGACAAAGCGGCTTTGGCCCGCTCGCCCCGCGAGGGCGTCGACGCCGAGGACGGTACGAGGCCGGCGCGCGGTGCCAAGATCGCGGCGGCGGCCGTCAACCAGGCCAGCGTCTGGAACATCGCCAACCTGCTGACCATGCTCCGGCTGCTCCTGGTGCCCGCGTTCGTGATGCTGATGCTCGCCAACGGCGGTCACGACCCGGCGTGGCGGTCGTTCGCCTGGGCGGCCTTCGCCGTCGCCATGATCACCGACCTGTTCGACGGCCATCTGGCCCGCACGTACAACCTCGTCACCGACTTCGGGAAGATCGCCGATCCCATCGCCGACAAGGCGATCATGGGAGCGGCGCTGGTCTGTCTCTCCGCGCTGGGCGACCTGCCGTGGTGGGTCACCGGGGTCATCCTCGGCCGGGAACTCGGGATCACCCTGCTGCGTTTCCTGGTCATTCGCTACGGCGTCATCCCGGCGAGCCGCGGGGGCAAGCTGAAGACCCTCACACAGGGCGTAGCCGTCGGCATGTACGTCCTCGCGCTGACGGGGTGGCTGGCGACGTTGCGGTGGTGGGTGATGGCCGCGGCCGTCGTGCTGACCGTGGTGACCGGACTCGACTATGTGAAACAGGCCATTGTGCTCCGCAGGCAGGGAATCGCCGAGCGCAAGGCCGCGTTGGAGGAGACGGAAGCGTGAGTTCGACGGCCACCGACGTGGTGAGACTACTCACCGTGAACGGTGGAACGCTCGCCGTCGCCGAGTCGCTGACCGGTGGCCTGGTGGCGGCGGAGATCACGTCGGTGCCCGGGGCGTCCAAGGTCTTCCGGGGCTCGGTGACGGCCTATGCCACCGACCTGAAGCACCGGCTGCTCGGTGTGGACGCCACGCTGCTGGCGCAGCGCGGAGCGGTGGACCCGCAGGTGGCGGCCCAGATGGCGGCCGGGGTCCGCACGGCGCTGGGCGCCGACTGGGGCCTCGCCACCACCGGCGTCGCCGGTCCGGACCCCCAGGACGGACAGGCCGTCGGGACGGTGTTCGTGGCCGTGGACGGGCCCCTCGGGGCCGGCTCCGGTTCTGCCGGTGGCGGAAAAGTGGAGCATCTGCGGTTGAACGGCGACCGTGCGGAAATTCGTATGGAGAGTGTACGGAGCGTACTCGCACTGCTTCTGAGGGAGCTTGCGGGCGAACAGACCGGGAATGAGCGGGCACAGGATACGGAACGGAACGGGGGGTTTTGATGTTTGCAGCCCTGAGTGAACACGACATCGCTCCCCGCACGGCCGCGGCGCGAGGCGGTACGGTGGGGCGAGAAGGATGCGGCTACGCGGTCCGAGGAGGGAGCCACCGATGATTCTGCTCCGTCGCCTGCTGGGTGACGTGCTGCGTCGGCAGCGCCAGCGCCAGGGCCGTACTCTGCGCGAAGTCTCCTCGTCCGCCCGAGTCTCACTCGGCTATCTCTCCGAGGTGGAGCGGGGGCAGAAGGAGGCTTCCTCCGAACTGCTCTCCGCCATCTGCGACGCGCTGGACGTACGGATGTCCGAGCTCATGCGGGAAGTGAGCGACGAACTCGCCCTCGCCGAGCTGGCCCAGTCTGCTGCAGCGACCCCCAGCGAACCCGTACCCACGCCGGTTCGTCCGATGCTGGGTTCTGTTTCGGTGACCGGTGTGCCACCGGAACGGGTGACCATCAAGGCGCCCGCCGAGGCGGTGGACGTCGTCGCCGCGTGAGCACGATGTTCGGCGCCCGCGCGGTGTGAAGTGTGAGATGCCCCGGTAGGGGCCCTTCCGGAGATCCGGAGGGGTGCCACCGGGGTTTTCGCATGCGTGGGCCGCTCCCCGCGCTCCGTGTGCGTTTGCCGGTGCGGCGCGGGGCCGTCATCGTGGAAGGACGAGGTGGGGACCAGCCACGGAGGTGCGGATGTACGTCGTGAAGAGCCCGTTGTCCGACGAGAACCTGAAGACCGTGTCCGAGGCGCTGCAGGGCGCCTTGGTCGACCTGGTGGATCTCGCCCTGGTGGCGAAGCAGATCCACTGGAACGTGGTCGGGCCACGCTTCCGTTCCGTCCATCTCCAGCTCGACGAGGTCGTGACCCTGGCCCGAGGGCACTCCGACACGGTGGCGGAGCGCGCCGCCGCACTGGGCGTCTCGCCCGACGGGCGTGCGGCGACGGTGGCCGTGGGCAGTGGGATCGGGGTGACACCGGAGGGCTGGGTCGACGACACGGCCGCCGTGGGAGCGCTCGTGGACGCGCTGGGCGCGGTCATCGCCCGTATGCGGGAGCGGGTCACGGCGACCGCGGACCCGGACCCGGTGAGCCAGGACATCCTCATCTCGGTCACGGCGGACCTCGAGAAGCAGCAGTGGATGTTCCAGGCCGAGAACGGGTGACATCCCCTTGAGGGCCGCGGGCCCTTCGGGGAGCGGTCCGGGCGCCGTGACGACGGCGCGGACGGTGCGCTGGGGGGCCGCCCTGGGATTCGGGGCGCTGTGGTGGTGGGCGGTGGCGCGGCTGCTGCTGGTGCCCGAGGCCGGTGCGCTGGAAGGGGCGGTCGCGGCCGGCGGCTGGGGGCTCAGCCTGCTGCCGGTGCACTGCACACCGAGGGCACGGGCGGAAGGCGCGCTCGTGGCGGGGCGGTGGCGGCGGGCCTGGCGCTCGGGCGATCGGTAAGGGGCAGGGCGTCCGCTTCCTGCCGTGAGCGCGCGGACCGGCGCGATCAGCGCGGTCGCGTGGGGCCCGGCTGGCAGTGGGGACACCAGTACGTGGGACGCTCGCGGGAGCCGTCGCCCTGGTCGGCGAGGCGGACGGGCGTGCGGCAGCGCAGACAGGGGCGGCGTGCCCGGCCGTACACGAAGAGGTCCTGGCCGCGGCGGCCGGTCGTGCTGCGGATCGGGCGTTCGCGGTTGAACTCCAGCAGTCTCCTCGCGAGTTCCGGCAGCTTCGCGGCCCGGTCGGCGGGCAGTTCGCCCACCGGGAGCCAGGGGGTGACGCCGAGCAGGAAGCAGAGCTCGCTCTTGAAGACATTGCCGATACCGGCGAGGTTCCGCTGGTCGAGGAGGGCCTCGCCGAGCGGGCGGGCCGGGTCCTTCAGCAGGTTGGCCAGCGCGACGTCCGGATCCCAGTCCGGGCCCAGCAGGTCGGGCCCGAGGTGGCCGACCACGCGGTCCTCGTCGGCCGTGCGCAGCAGTTCCAGCACGGGCAGCCGGTAGCCGACGGCGGTGCGGTCGGCGTTGCCGAGGATCGCGCGGATCTGGTGCGACGGGCCGCCGTTCCAGCGCTGCCCGCCGGCGTACACCCGCCAGGAACCGTCCATCCTCAGGTGCGAGTGCAGGGTCAGGCCGCCCTCGACGCGGGTCAGCAGATGCTTGCCGCGCGGGGTGACGTCCAGCACCGTGCGGCCGGTGAGGTCGGCCGTGGCGTACCGGGGCACCCGGAGGTCGCTGCGGGTCAGCGTCTTGCCCGCGAGGGCGTCGTGCAGCCGTCGCGAGGCCTGCCAGACCGTGTCTCCTTCGGGCATGCGTCAAGGGTGGCACGCCGGACCGGGCGGGTCAGGCGCGCAGGCGCAGGCCCCGGGGTGTGGCCACGAAACCCGCGCTCTCCAGGAGCGCGCCCGGCGGGGACGTCAGGGCCGGGGTGCCGTTGACGCGCTCCACGGTGACCGTGCCGAGGGACCCCGCCCGGGCCGCCGCGGCGAGGGCTTCGGCGGCGGCCGGGAGACGGGGGTCCTCGGCGGGTTCGCCGTCGTGGTCCGCGGGCCAGGCCAGCAGGGTCTTGCCGCCACGTTCCATGTAGAGCGTCAGTTCGCCGTCCACCAGCACCACCAGGGAGCCCGCCTTGCGGCCGGGCTTGTGCCCGGCGCCGGTCGGGGGCTCGGGCCAGCCCAGCGCGGCACCGTAGGCGTTCGCCGGGTCGGCGGCGGCGAGGACGACGGCCCGTGTGGTGCGGTCCGGGCCGGTACGGCGGCCGGCGAACGGGTCGTACGACGGACCTCCGCCGTTCCGCCAGGGGGGCGGGGCCGGCGGGGCCAGGTCGCGGGGGGAGACGTAGTCGCCCGGCGACAGGCGCGGGTACGGGCTGTCGTCCGCGCCGGGGGAGCCGTCGTGGCCCTGCACGGGGTCGAAGGGACCGGGCCCCGCGTCGAAGGGGCCGGGCCCGTCCGCAGGCGGGAAGGTCTCGCCCCGTTCGCGGGCGTTGGCCGCCGCGCGGAGGCGGTCCACGGCCCCGTCCATGGCGAACTGGGCGGCGCCCAGGCCCTCCACCACATAGCCGCGACGGGCCTGCCCGGTCTCCTCGAAGGCGGACAGAACGCGGTACGTCGCCGAGAAGCCGCCCTCGACGCCCTCCGCGGAGACGGCGCCCCGCGTCACCACGCCGTGCCGGTCGAGCAGGGTGCGGGCCAGCGCGTGCGCCCGGACCGTGGCGTCGGAGTCCCGGTCCGGGAGCAGGGACCAACGGCCGGCGACGGTCGGCGGGCCCGTGCGGGAGGCGCCGCGGGCGGACGCCGTGAGCGAGCCGTAGCGCCCGCGCGGGACCGAGCGCTTCGCGCGGTGGGCGGTGGAGCCCGCGGTGCGGCCGGAGCCCAGCAGGGAGCGCATGGGGGTGAGCGTGTCGTTGGTGAGCCGTCCGGACCAGGCGAGGTCCCACAGGGCGTCGGCGAGCTGCGGATCGGTGGCCTCGGGGTGGGTGGTGGCGCGGACCTGGTCGGCGATCTGCCGGAAGAACAGGCCGTAGCCGCCGGAGAGGGTGTCCAGGACGGACTGGTGGAGGGCGGTCGGCTCCAGCGGGTGCGGGGGAGGCAGGAGCAGTGGGGCGGCGTCCGCGAGGTAGAGGGAGACCCAGCCGTCCTTCCCGGGCAGCGAACCGGCACCGGCCCACACCACCTCTCCGGCGGCCGTGAGCTCGTCCAGCATCGCCGGCGCGTAGTTCGCCACGCGGGACGGCAGGACCAGCTTCTCCAGGGCGGACGCGGGCACGGACGCGCCCTGCAACTGCTCGACGGCGCGGACCAGTCCGTCGAGGCCGCGCAGGGTGTGCCCCTTGCCGATGTGCTGCCACTGGGGGAGGAACTGGGCGAGCGAGGCCGGCGGCACCGGCTCCAGCTCGTGCCGCAACGCGGCCAGGGAGCGGCGGCGGAGCCTGCGCAGCACGGCGGCGTCGCACCACTCCTGTCCGATCCCGGCGGGATGGAACTCGCCCTGGACGACCCGGCCCGCCGCCGAGAGCCGCTGGAGGGCGCCCTCGGTGACCGCCACACCCAGTCCGAAGCGGGCCGCCGCCGTGGCCGACGTGAACGGGCCGTGGGTGCGCGCGTACCGCGCGAGGAGGTCGCCGAGGGGGTCCTTGACGGGTTCGGTGAACGCCTCCGGCACGCCGACCGGCAGTGCCGTGCCCAGCGCGTCGCGCAGCCGGCCGGCGTCCTCGACCGCCGCCCAGTGGTCGGCGCCGGCCACCCGCACCAGGATGGCGCGCCGGGCGGAGGCGAGCTCCCGCGCCCACCGCGGCTCGGCGCCGCGCTCGGCGAGCTCGGCATCGGTGAGCGGACCGAGCAGGCGCAGCAGGTCGGCCACGCCCTCCGCGTCCTTGACGCGCCGGTCCTCGGTGAGCCACTGCAGCTCGCGCTCCAGCTCGGTCAGCACCTCGGCGTCGAGCAGTTCGCGCAGCTCCGCCTGGCCGAGCAGCTCGGCCAGCAGCCGCGAGTCCAGCGACAGGGCGGCGGCGCGGCGCTCGGCGAGCGGGGAGTCGCCCTCGTACAGGAACTGGGCGACGTACCCGAACAGCAGGGAGCGGGCGAAGGGGGACGGCTCCGGGGTGGTGACCTCGACCAGCCGCACCTTGCGGGACTCCAGGTCGCCCATCAGCTCGGCGAGTCCGGGAACGTCGAAGACGTCCTGGAGGCATTCGCGGACGGCTTCCAGGACGATCGGGAACGAGCCGAACTCGCCGGCCACCTGGAGCAGTTGGGAGGCCCTCTGGCGCTGCTGCCACAGCGGGGTGCGGCGGCCCGGGTTGCGGCGCGGCAGCAGCAGCGCGCGGGCGGCGCACTCGCGGAACCGGGCCGCGAACAGTGCCGAGCCGCCCACCTGGTCGGTGACGACCTGCTCGACCTCGCCCTTGTCGAAGACGACGTCGGCGGCGCCCACGGGGGCCTGGTCCGCGTCGTACTCGGCACCGGCCCTCATGGGCTCGTGGTCGAGCAGGTCGAGACCCATCAGGTCGGCGTCCGGCAGCCGCAGCACGATGCCGTCGTCGGCGTGCATCACCTGGGCGTCCATGCCGTAGCGCTCGGAGAGGCGGGCGCCGAGCGCGAGCGCCCACGGGGCGTGCACCTGGGCGCCGAACGGTGAGTGCACGACGACCCGCCAGTCGCCCAGTTCGTCGCGGAAGCGCTCCACCACGATGGTGCGGTCGTCGGGGACGTGGCCGCAGGCCTCGCGCTGTTCGTCGAGGTAGGACAGGACGTTGTCCGCGGCCCAGGCGTCCAGACCCGCCGCGAGGAGCCGCAGCCGGGCGTCGTCCCGGGACAGCGAGCCCACCTCGCGCAGGAACGCGCCCACCGCACGGCCGAGCTCCAGCGGCCGGCCCAGCTGGTCGCCCTTCCAGAACGGCAGCCGCCCGGGCACGCCCGGCGCGGGGGAGACCAGGACCCGGTCGCGCGTGATGTCCTCGATGCGCCAGGAACTGGTGCCGAGCGTGAAGACGTCGCCCACGCGGGACTCGTAGACCATCTCCTCGTCCAGCTCGCCGACCCGTCCGCCGCCCTTCTTGGGATCGGCGCCCGCGAGGAACACCCCGAAGAGGCCCCGGTCGGGGATCGTGCCGCCGGAGGTCACGGCGAGGCGCTGGGCGCCCGGGCGGCCGGTGATCTCGCCCGTGACCCGGTCCCACACCACGCGCGGGCGCAGCTCCGCGAAGGCGTCGGACGGGTAGCGGCCGGCGAGCATGTCCAGGACGCCCGTGAAGGCGGACTCGGGCAGCGAGGCGAAGGGCGCCGCGCGCCGGACCATGGCGAGCAGGTCGTCGAGCTGCCAGGTGTCCATGGCCGTCATGGCGACGAGCTGCTGGGCCAGGACGTCGAGGGGGTTGGCGGGGACCCTCAGGGACTCGATCGCCCCGGTGCGCATCCGCTCGGTGACCACGGCCGCCTGCACGAGGTCGCCCCGGTACTTCGGGAACACCACGCCCGTGGAGACCGCGCCCACCTGGTGCCCCGCGCGGCCGACGCGCTGGAGGCCGGAGGCGACGGACGGCGGGGACTCCACCTGGACCACCAGGTCCACGGCGCCCATGTCGATCCCCAGCTCCAGGCTGGAGGTGGCGACCACCGCGGGCAGCCGGCCCGCCTTGAGGTCCTCCTCGACCAGCGCGCGCTGCTCCTTGGACACCGAACCGTGATGGGCGCGCGCGATGACCGTGGGCGCGCCCTGGGCGGCCCCGGAGCCGCCCATGAGCTCGGCGGGGGAGTGGTGCTCGTCCAGGGGCTCACCGGTGGCCCGCTCGTAGGCGATCTCGTTGAGCCGGTTGCACAGGCGCTCGGCGAGGCGGCGGGAGTTCGCGAACACGATGGTCGAGCGGTGCGACTGCACCAGATCCGTGATCCGCTCCTCGACATGCGGCCAGATCGACGGCCGCTCGGCGCCCTCCGAGCCGTCGGCGACCGGGGAGCCGCCCAGCTCGCCCAGGTCCTCGACCGGCACCACCACTGAGAGGTCGAACTCCTTGCCGGACTCCGGCTGCACGATCTCCACCTTGCGGCGCGGGGAGAGGAACCGGGCGACCTCGTCCACCGGGCGCACCGTCGCCGAGAGGCCGATGCGGCGGGCCGGGCGGGGCAGCAGTTCGTCCAGCCGCTCCAGGGAGAGCGCGAGGTGCGCGCCGCGCTTGGTGCCCGCGACCGCGTGCACCTCGTCCAGGATCACCGTCTCCACGCCCGTCAGCGCGTCGCGCGTGGCGGACGTCAGCATCAGGAACAGCGACTCGGGAGTGGTGATCAGGATGTCCGGCGGACGGGTGGCCAGGGCGCGCCGCTCAGCGGGCGGGGTGTCGCCGGAGCGGATGCCGACCTTCACCTCGGGCTCGGGCAGACCCCGGCGGACGGATTCCTGGCGGATGCCGGTCAGCGGGCTGCGGAGGTTGCGCTCGACGTCGACGGCCAGGGCCTTCAGCGGCGAGACGTACAGCACCCGGCAGCGCTTCCTGGGGTCCGCGGGCGGCGGCGTGGAGGCCAGCTCGTCCAGGGCGGCGAGGAAGGCGGCCAGGGTCTTCCCGGAACCGGTGGGTGCGACCACCAGCACGTCCGAGCCCTCCCCGATGGCCTGCCACGCGCCCGCCTGTGCGGCGGTGGGCGCGGAGAACGCCCCCGTGAACCAGCCGCGGGTCGCGGGGGAGAAGCCGTCCAGGGCTCGCTGCGGATCGCTGACCATGCGTCCATCGTGCACCCGGCCACTGACAACCGGGCCGAGGCGGTGACGGCGGAGCGCGCGTGACAATGGCCGTATGGCGGGATCGCGCAGGGAGCGGGCACGGCACTGGCAGTACGACGACCTGCCCGGTGTCGATCTGCTGCGTGCCCGGTACATACGCAAGACGTTCGTCCGGCACACCCATGAGCACTTCGTGATCGCCGCCATCGCCGACGGGGTCGAGGTCTTCCACCACGGCGGCGGCGACCAGTACGCGGGCGCCGGAGCCCTCGCGCTGGTGAACCCCGACACCCCGCACACCGGCCGGGCGGGTGTCCCCGAGGGATGGCGGTACGGCGCGGTGTACCCCTCGCCGGAGGTGGTGGCCGCGATCGCCGCCGAGACCACCACGCTGCGCGGCGCGCCGGGGTTCGTCCGGCCTGTGCTCGACGATCCGTACGCCGTGCGCCTGGTGCACCAGGTGCTGCGGGCCACCGACGAGGGCAACGCGCTCGCCGCCGACACCCTGCTCCGGGTGGCGGTGACCCGGCTGCTGCGGCTGAACGGCGGAACACTGCCGCGACGCGAGGTGCGCACGGCGGGCGCCCGGATCGCGGCACGCGCGCGTGCCGTGCTCGAGGACCGGATGGCCGGGCCGCCGACCCTGGAGCGGCTGGCCGCCGAGCTCGGCACCAGCCCGTTCGCACTGTTGCGCGCGTTCCGGGACACCTACGGGATGCCGCCGCACACCTGGCTCACCGACGCGCGGGTGCGGCGCGCGCGGCGGCTGCTGGACGCGGGGACGGCACCGTCGGAGGCGGCCCTCGCGGTCGGGTTCACCGACCAGCCGCATCTGAACCGGCACTTCAGCCGCATCGTCGGCGTGCCGCCGGGCGCCTACCAGCGCGAGCGCAAGAACGTACAAGACGCCCGGGGCGGCCCTCCCGTACGGTCCGGGGCGTGGCAGCAGAACGGACAGCAGCAGCACGCGCAGACGTACGGGACGACGGCGGAGGGAAGCCGGACGGCGCCGTCGTACGGGACGCCCTCGGCGTCGGCATCGCCGTCGGACTCTCCGGCTTCGCCTTCGGAGTGACCTCGGCGGGCAGCGGCCTCACCCTGCTCCAGACCTGTGCGCTCAGCCTGCTCGTGTTCACCGGCGCCTCCCAGTTCGCGCTGGTGGGGGCGCTCGCCGCCGGCGGTGGGCCGTTCACCGCCGCCGCGGGGGCGTTCTTCCTCGGGGTGCGCAACGCCTTCTACGGGCTGCGGCTGTCGCAGTTGCTGGCGCTTCCCCGCGCGGTGCGGCCGTTCGCCGCGCAGTGGGTCATCGACGAGACGGCCGCCGTGTCGCTCGCCCAGCCCACCCGGCGCGCGGCACGCATCGGGTTCGTGGTGACCGGGCTCAGCCTGTACGTCCTGTGGAACCTCACGACGCTGCTCGGCGCACTGGGCGCGGAGGCGATCGGGGACACCGACGCGTGGGGGCTGGACGCGGCCGGTCCCGCGGTCTTCCTGGCGCTGCTCGCGCCGATGCTGCGGACCGGCACCGAGCGCACCGTCGCCGGGCTCGCCGTCCTCCTGGGGCTCGGTCTGCTGCCCGTGCTGCCGGCCGGTGTGCCGGTGCTGGTGGCCGCGCTCGCGGCACCCGCCGTCCTGTGGGCGCGGGGCCGCGCTCGCGCGTCGCGCGGTGACGCGCCGGGGGAGGACCGTTGAACGTCTGGATCGCGATCGGGGTGACCGTCCTCGGCTGCTACGCCGTGAAACTCGCGGGACTGCTGGTGCCCGCCGGAGTCCTCGAACGGCCCCTCGTCCGGAGTCTGGCCGCGCTCCTGCCGGTCGCCCTGCTCGCCGCGCTGACGGCCCAGCAGACCTTCTCCGACGGCCAGACCCTGGTCCTGGACGCCCGAGCGGCCGGACTGGCGGCCGCCGCCGTGGCGCTGATCCTGCGCGCGCCGTTCCTGCTCGTCGTCGCCGCGGCCGTCGTCGTGACGGCGGGGGTGCGGGCACTGGGCGGGTGAGACGGACCGCTCGCGCGGGCGCTGTCGAGCACCGGTGGAGACACACCCCCCGTCAGCCGACGGCGCGGCCGTACGCCACCAGGGCGCTCAGGGACTCGATCGTCACCATCGGGCGGGCCTCCAGGGCGGGGCCCGGGGCCCACCGGCGCCGGCGGACGGGCCAGCCGCCGTCCTCCCTCTGCTCGGCCGCGAGGTGGTCCAGGGAGCGTGCCATCTCCCCGTCGGTGAACCACGCGCGGGCCAGGGAACGGGGTGTCCGCGCGTAGTCGTGCGGGAAGTGGTGCTCGCCCGGCGCGTAGCCGGGGGCGACCGGGTACGCGCCGAGGTCGTCCGGGTCGAGGGCCGCGAGCCGCTGCTCGCGCACCAGGCGGCCCAGCCGCCCGGCGGCGGCCTCCGCGCGGGCGCGGTCCGGCGCGTGGTCCAGGAAGGCCACGGCGGCCTGGATCTCGTAGGGGTGGGACCGCTCCAGCGTCTCCGCGGCCTGCCAGCAGAAGTCCGTGGCGCGGAACAGCCAGGCGTGCCACACCTCGTTGCGGTGCAGCAGCCCCACCACCGGCCCGGTGGCCAGCAGCTCGCCGGGCGGGTCGTCCACGACCGGCACGAAGGGGGCCGCCGGGTAGCCGCGCTGACTCGGATGGACGGCCGGAAGCGCGCCGTCCGGCGTGGAGACGGACGTCAGGTAGCGGCACACGTCCTCCGCGCGCCGGCCGCCGCAGCGTCCCACGGCGTCCAGCACGCGCAGCGCGCGGGCGGTGTGCAGCGGCTGGCTGACCGGGCCGCGCAGATCGGGCTCCAGCGCGTGGCCGTATCCGCCGTCCTCGTTGCGGTAGGCGTCCAGCGCCGTCTCCACCGGAGCGGCGCCGCCGTCCCGGAAGCGGTGGGCGAAGAGATGCTGCTCGAGCACCCGCGCGGTGAGCCGGACGAACCGCTCCGCCCGCGCGAGCGCGCCGTGCGGCGGTGACGTCGGGGGCGGTGGGGCGGCTTCGGTGTCGGCCATGGGACCGACCGTAGGCGCAAAGCGGCGCCGGCGGGCGCCGTGGCCCGGTGCCACCCCCACGGGCGGGATACTGAGCGCATGCGGTTGACGGTTTTCTGGGAGCGGATGGCGGAGCACTTCGGCGTGGACTACGCCGACACCTTCGCGCGCGACCATGTCATGTCCGAGCTCGGCGGGCGCACCGTGCACGAGGCGCTGGCGGCCGGCTGGGACGCCAAGGACGTCTGGCAGGTGGTCTGCGCGGTGATGGACGTTCCCCGGGAAAAGCGCTGATCGTCACAGAGTTCACCCCCTGGCGGACGGCCGCCGCCGGCGTGGGTGAGACTTAGGCCGTGGCACCCACTGACGAGACCGGGCCGGCGGCCCGGCAACCCACCATGCCCGGCACGCCGCCGCCCGCGGGGCCTGAGGTGGGTCCCGCGGCCGGGGCGGGCGCCCGGATGCCGCGCTGGCTGCCGCGTGCCATGGTGCTCGCGCTCGCCCTGTTCGGTGTGTTCCAGCTGGGCAGCTGGGCCTTCCACCAGCTCACCGGCCTGCTGATCAACGTTCTCATCGCGTTCTTCCTGGCGCTCGCCGTCGAGCCCGCGGTGAGCTGGATGGCCGCGCGCGGGGTGCGCCGGGGTCTGGGCACCTTCCTCGTCTTCCTGGGCATCCTGGTCGTGGGCGCGGGCTTCGTCACCCTGCTCGGATCCATGCTCGCGGGGCAGATCGTCAAGATCGTCGAGGACTTCCCGGACTACCTCGACTCCGTGATCAACTGGGTCAACGCCCACTTCGACACCGAACTGCGGCGGGTGGACGTCCAGGAGGGCCTGCTGCGCTCCGACTGGCTGCGCACCTACGTCCAGAACAGCGCCACCGGGGTGCTGGACGTGTCCGCACAGGTCCTCGGCGGTCTCTTCCAGCTGCTGACCGTCGGCCTGTTCTCGTTCTACTTCGCCGCCGACGGCCCGCGGCTGCGGCGCACCGTCTGCTCCCTGCTGCCGCCCGCGCGGCAGGCCGAGGTGCTGCGCGCGTGGGAGATAGCCGTGAACAAGACGGGCGGCTACCTGTACTCGCGCGGACTGATGGCACTCGTCTCCGGCCTGGCGCACTACGTCCTGCTGGAATTCCTCGAAGTGCCCTACGCGCCCGTGCTGGCCGTGTGGGTGGGCCTGGTGTCGCAGTTCATCCCCACCATCGGCACCTATCTCGCGGGCGCGCTGCCCATGCTGATCGCCTTCACGGTCGACCCCTGGTACGCGCTGTGGGTGCTGATCTTCGTGGTGATCTACCAGCAGTTCGAGAACTACGTGCTGCAGCCCAAGCTGACCTCCAGGACCGTGGACATCCACCCGGCGGTCGCCTTCGGATCGGTCGTCGCGGGCACCGCCCTGCTGGGCGCGGTGGGCGCGCTGATCGCGATCCCCGCCATCGCCACTCTCCAGGCGTTCCTCGGGGCCTATGTGAAGCGGTACGACGTCACGGACGACCCCCGTGTGCACGGCCACCGTGGCCCCGGCGGCGGGCCGCGGGCGCTCACGCGCGTCCGCCGTGCGTGGGCCCGCCGGCCGGGTGGGGCGCGCCCCGGCACCGGAGAGACCGGGGCTTCCTGAGGACGGCCGCCGCTCGCGGGTGCCGCGTGGCGCGGCTTGACACAAAAATCGAACATCTATTCTTATGGGAGCGCCGGTGAGGCTCAGCGACGGGTGTTCTGTCCCGGTAGGGGTAGGAAAGCACCC
This sequence comes from Streptomyces marokkonensis, assembly GCF_008312835.1. Lineage (GTDB taxonomy): Bacteria > Actinomycetota > Actinomycetes > Streptomycetales > Streptomycetaceae > Streptomyces > Streptomyces marokkonensis_A. The sequence goes on from NZ_VSKS01000001.1 coordinate 29,596, forward strand.
GTGTTATCCACAGGCCGGACGTGCGTCGGGGCGCGTTGTCAGTGGCAGGCGTTAGCGTCTTTGACGTGAAGCGATCGACTCAAGCAAACCGGGTGGAACCCATGGCAGGAACCGACCGCGAGAAGGCGCTCGACGCCGCGCTCGCACAGATTGAACGACAATTCGGCAAGGGCGCGGTCATGCGCATGGGCGAGCGGTCGAAGGAGCCCATCGAGGTCATCCCGACCGGGTCGACCGCGCTCGACGTGGCCCTCGGCGTCGGCGGTCTGCCGCGCGGCCGTGTGGTGGAGATCTACGGACCGGAATCCTCCGGCAAGACGACCCTGACCCTCCACGCGGTGGCCAACGCGCAGAAGGCAGGCGGCCAGGTCGCCTTCGTGGACGCGGAGCACGCCCTCGACCCCGAGTACGCGAAGAAGCTCGGCGTCGACATCGACAACCTGATCCTGTCCCAGCCGGACAACGGCGAGCAGGCTCTGGAGATCGTGGACATGCTGGTCCGCTCCGGAGCCCTCGACCTCATCGTCATCGACTCCGTCGCCGCGCTCGTCCCGCGCGCGGAGATCGAGGGCGAGATGGGCGACAGCCACGTGGGTCTGCAGGCCCGCCTGATGAGCCAGGCCCTGCGGAAGATCACCAGCGCGCTCAACCAGTCCAAGACCACCGCGATCTTCATCAACCAGCTCCGCGAGAAGATCGGCGTGATGTTCGGCTCCCCGGAGACCACGACCGGTGGCCGCGCGCTGAAGTTCTACGCCTCGGTGCGCATCGACATCCGCCGCATCGAGACCCTCAAGGACGGCACCGAGGCGGTCGGCAACCGCACCCGCTGCAAGGTCGTCAAGAACAAGGTGGCGCCGCCCTTCAAGCAGGCCGAGTTCGACATCCTCTACGGCCAGGGCATCAGCCGCGAGGGCGGCCTGATCGACATGGGCGTGGAGCACGGCTTCGTTCGCAAGGCCGGCGCCTGGTACACGTACGAGGGCGACCAGCTCGGTCAGGGCAAGGAGAACGCCCGCAACTTCCTGAAGGACAACCCCGACCTCGCCAACGAGATCGAGAGGAAGATCAAGGAGAAGCTGGGCGTCGGCGTACGGCCCGAGGAGCCCGCCGCCGAGCAGGGCGCGGACGCCACGGGCACCGCTCCGGCCGAGCCGGCCGCGGTTCCGGCCCCGGCGGCCAAGGCCACCAAGTCCAAGGCCGCGGCGGCCAAGAGCTGACCCGTGACCCGACGAACCGACTGGGCCGAGTACGAGTTCGGCGCTTCCGGCGCCCCACGGGGGAGGGGCACCGCGGGCGGCGAGGGCCCGGCAGCGGGCGGTGACGCGGAGTACGACGACGGCACAGACACGGGCGGCCTCCGGGACGCGGGCTCCGGCGGCGGCCGGCGCGGCGGTGGCGCACGGACGGGCGGCTCGCGTGACGGCGGGCCGCGCGGTGGACGCGGGCGCGGACGCCGGACCTTCGGCGACGCGGCCGCGGCGGACGGGGGCGCCTCTTCCTCGTCGAGGGCGGAGCGGGAGGAACCTCCGGGGGACCCGGTCGAGCGGGCGCGGACCATCTGTCTGCGTCTGCTCACCGGGACCCCGCGCACCCGGCAGCAGCTCGCCGACGCCCTGCGCAAGCGGGAGATCCCGGACGAGGCCGCCGAGGAGGTGCTGTCCCGGTTCGAGGAGGCCGGGCTCATCAACGACAGCGCCTTCGCGGACGCCTGGGTGGAGTCCCGGCACCACGGCCGGGGGCTGGCCCGGCGCGCGCTCGCGCAGGAGCTGCGCACCAAGGGCGTCGACCCCGCGCTCATCGACGCGGCCGTCTCCCGGCTCGACTCCGAGCAGGAGGAGGAGACCGCCCGCGAACTGGTCGCCCGCAAACTGCGCGCCACCCGCGGACTCGACCGCGACAAACGCATCCGCCGCCTCGCGGGCATGCTCGCCCGCAAGGGATATCCCGAAGGGCTGGCCCTGCGCGTCGTCCGGCAGGCGCTGGAGGAGGAGGGCGAGGACACGGACTTCCTCGGCGACGAGCCCTTCTGATGCGGCGGGGCCCGCACCGGTCGCCTAGCGGTGCTCCTCGGCGGGGACGGCGTACACCAGCAGGTTCCGCTGGTAGCCGCCGCGTTCGCGGTCGTACGGGGGCGCGCAGGTCACCAGGGTCAGGACCGGCCGTCCGTGGCGCCGGAACACCTCGTCGGGGAGCCCGTCCTTGTCGACCACCTCGCGGGCCGTCACCACGTACCGGACCGGAGGCGCGTCCTCGCGGGCGACGGTGATGTCGTCGCCCTTCCGGACTCCGTACAGCTTGGCGAAAGCGCCCAGGTCGCCGGTGCGGTCGTCCACATGGCCGATCAGGACGGCGGAGCCGGCGGGGGCGCCCGGTGCGGGCCCGAAGCGGTACCAGCCGGCCTGCCCCGCGTCGCTGGGGATCTCCACCGTGCCGTCGTCCTCGACGCCGACGTCCTGGACCCGGGCGTCCAGGGAGACCCGGGGGACGCGCAGCGCCGTCGGTTCGGACGCGGGGCCGGACGTCCTGCCTTCGCCCGGTGCGTCGTCGTGAACCCCGGACGGGGTCCCGGCCACGGGGTCCTGAGCGAGCGGACGGGCGCCGAAGTCCGACGGCACCGAGGCTCCGGACGGCCACAGGGACCAGACCAGCAGCGCCGCAAGGACGACGGCGACGACCGCGGCGGCCCCGACGGCCGCCGCGGAAAACCGTCCGCTCCTCGCGGAGGATCGCATGGCCGTCAGTCGTTCCGGGCGCGCAGGCGACGGGCGGCCAGCAGGCCGGCGACCGCGACGGCGCCCGCGGTGCCCCAGGCCAGCCAGACGGTGGCGGACCCGTTGTCGGCGGCCATGGCGTCGCTCTCACCGGCGTCCACACCGTTCGGCGCGGAGTCCATGCCGCTGATCGTCTGTGTCTTCAGCGCGAGATTCTCGTCCTCGGCGCTGCCCCAGGCATAGACGACCGTGCTGGTGCCCTCGGCGAGGTCGAGGTCGGCGGGGCCGATGGCCACGGTGCCGGTCCCGGCCAGGACGACATCGGCGTTCACCGTGCCGGCGGGTACCTCGAGCGACTTCTCGTTCGGGTTGGTCAGGTCCCGGACGACCGGCTCGCCGCCCGCACGGACGTCCACGGCGGGTGCCGCGGCCACGTGGCGGACGGTCAGCCGCGACTGACCGGCCGGAACCTCGGAGGTGTCGTTGACGAACGCGGTGAGCGTGGGGTTGCCCTGCGCGTCGAGGTGGGCCGCGAGTGTGGCGTTCGCCCCGGCCGGGACATCGACGCTCTTCTGGATGGCGGGATCACCGTCGGGGCCCTCACCGTCAGGGAAGATCTCGATGTCGTAGGTGCCCGCGTCCAGGGGCTGGGGCTCGGTCAGGGTGCCGGGCTCGAAGTCGGGAAGCAGTTCGTTCCCGTTGGCGTACACGTCGACGGTGAGGCCCGGAACGCCGTGAAAGACGGACACGGACGCCTTGCCGTTCTCCTGCGCCGTACCCTCCGCGGAGGCGGGAACGGCCACGGCGAGGGACAGTACGCAGGCACCGACGGTGGCGGAGGCTATCTTCCTGCTGCGCGGGTTCGTCATCGGAACTCCCTTCGTGGGGGCCCGGTCGTACGTGGGGCCCGGCTTCCGGATGAGTGGCTCTCGGATGCACCGCGCGACGAGGTCTCCTCTCGGATGCTCAGCGGCCCCGAACCGGTTGGTCACCGGTGTCCGGCGGCTGTTCGTGTGTCGCGCGCTGCCGCGGTCGGCGTCACGGACCGCGTGACGCCTGATCCATTGTGAGAAGCAATGTGGCATTCCGCCACTTGTGTCACATGTGCACCAGTCAGGCCGTTATGACGACCCGGTGTCGTCGGTGTGGGTCGAGGAACACACGATCTCGGTTACGCGAAAAAACTTTCACGTAACTGTTGACGTGCTTTCTTGAGGGAGGAGACCCTGGAAGTGCCTCTCCCTCCTCGCCCGGAAGGTGCGACGATCATGAGCTCCCTCCGCCCGCCCTGCTCGCCCGCCGCGAACGCCGTCCCGGCGCCCGGTCGTTCACGCCCTCGGCGCCCGGTGGCCGCGGTGCTGGCCGACCGTCTCGACGATGTCCCTGTGGTGGAGGCGGCCGCCCGGCTCGCCGCCGCGCGCGGCGCACCGCTGCTGCTGATCGCGGTACTGCCGCCGCTGCCGCCGCGAGCCGTGGCGGCGCCGCCGGACGGCGTGACGGTCCGCGCGGTGCTGGGGCGCGCTCTTCCGCACCTGGCCCGCGTGGGGATCGGGTACGAGCCGGCCGTCTACCACCGTCCCGCCGGGCGGGGTGGCCGGCTGTGCGCGGCGAGGAGCCTGCTGGACGTGGCCATCGCCCACGGCTGCTCACGCATGGTGGTCTCCCGCAGCGGACCGGCGGGGCTCGACGCGAACACGGTGATGGAGGCGGCCGCGATCCGGGGCGGCCCGTTCGTCCACGCGGCTCCGCCCGTGCCCTGGGCGCCGCTGACCGCCACGCGCTCATCCGTCTGACGCGGACGCCGGGCGGCTTGCGAGGCTTAGCGTCAGGAGCCGGCTGCCGGAGTGTCCTCGCGGTGGATGAACGTCGTCAGCAGGTCACCGACAGGGTGGTCGGCCTCGCTGGGGTGGCGCAGGGCGACGGTGGAATCGATCGTGTAGCGGTTGCGGCGGCCGACGCGCGTGCGCGTCAGGTATCCGGCCGTTTCGAGGTCGGCGACGATCAGCTGTACGGCGCGTTCGGTGATGCCGATGCGCTCGGCGACGTCCCGGAGCCGCGCATCGGGGTCCTGGGCGAGGGCGATCAGGACGCGGGCGTGATTGGTCAGGAACGTCCACTGGTCGCCACGTGCGGAGGAGGGCCGGCTCATGGCCTTCATGATACGAAGCGGCCTTCGCCTGACCAAGAGCGTTTCGCGAAATAGAATTGGCGAAAAAATTTTCGCGTAACTCTTGACGGGTTTCAGGCGCCGAGTGATGCTGAAGACATCCCCCGATGTCCTCTCTCGTCCCCGTTGAAGGGGGTTTCTCGATGTCCGTCCGCACCCGGACCCGTCCCGCCGCGACCGACGCCCCGGCGCTGCCGGTCTCCCTGCCGCACCCGGTCACCGCGCTGGTCACCGACCGGCCCGACGATCTCGCCGTGGTGGACGCGGCGGTCCGTCTGGCCGCCGCCCGCAACGCACCGGTGCTGCTCGTCGCCGTCGCGTCCGCCCGGCGGCAGCCGGCCGACCGCACCCGCGCGGACGCGCAGACGGACCTGGCGCCCCTGGCCCGGGTGCTGCCCCGGCTGCGCAGCGCCGGTGTCGGCTACATCCCCGTCGTCCATCACGTTCCGGCTCCCGGCGACGGACGGATACGGCCCCGGGCCGCGGACGGGGTGCTGGCGCTGGCCGTGCGTCACCACTCGCCGCTGGTGGTCGCCTCCAGCCGGGGACCGGCGGGTCTGGACGCGCACAGCCTGACCGAAGCCTCCGCCCTGCGGGGAGGCCCCTTCGTCCACGCCATCGCGCCCGGCCTCTCGGACGGCGCCCGCCGCGGATGCCGGCACGTCCCGGCGGATCCGTCGCCCTCCGGGGCGCGCACCGTGTGGACACCGGCCCCGCAACGCCCGCCCGCCATCTCCGCCCTCCGACCCCGCCCGAGGAACTCGATGTCCCATGAATGATCTGTCGTTCACCGTCCCGCTGTGGGTGTGGGCCGCGGTCTCGCTCGTCATCGCCGTCATGCTCGCCGTCGATCTGCTCGCCCACCGCGACAACCACGTCATCGGGTTCAAGGAAGCGGCCGTCTGGTCCGGGGTGTGGATCGCGATCGGCCTGGCCTTCGGCCTGGTCCTGCTCGCGTGGCAGGGCGGAGAGGTGTCTTCCACCTACTACGCCGGATACCTGATCGAAAAGGCACTGTCGATCGACAACGTCTTCGTTTTCGCCCTGGTCTTCTCGTTCTTCGCCGTGCCCGACGCCTATCAGCACAAGGTCCTGTTCTGGGGTGTCATCGGCGCTCTGGTGTTCCGGCTGGTGTTCATCTTCGTCGGCGCCGAACTGCTGCAGCTCTTCTTCTGGACCGCCTACCTGTTCGGCGCGTTCCTCATCTGGACCGGCTACAAGATGGCCGTCTCCAAGGACGAGGAAGTGCATCCCGACCGCAACATCGTCGTCCGCCTGGTCAAGAAGATCGTCCCCACCGACCCGACCTTCCACGGTGGCCGGTTCTTCACGAAGATCAACGGGCGGCGTGTGGCCACCCTGCTTTTCGTGGCCCTGGTGGCGATCGAGGCCACCGACCTGATCTTCGCCGTCGACTCCGTCGCCGCGATCCTCGCGATCACCACCAACACCTTCCTGGTGTGGACCGCCAACGCCTTCGCGGTGCTCGGCCTGCGCAGTCTGTACTTCTGCCTGGCCGGGCTGCTGCGCCGCTTCGCCTACCTCCACTACGGGCTCGCGGTGCTGCTCGCCTTCGCCGGCGTCAAGCTGATCCTCTCCGAGACCCCCGTGGGCAAGCTGCCCATCCCCCTCACCCTCGGTGTCATCGTCGTCACGATCACGGTGTCCATCGGCTGGTCCCTCATCGCCACGCGTGACGACCACGGCGACCACGGGGGCACCACGCCGGGTGCGGGCATCGCGGGCGGAGCCGAAACCGGCCGGGCGACCGGGTCGGGCTCCGCCCCCTCTGCCCGCTCGCACGGTACGGAGCCCCGCTGACCGTCGCGGTCACTGCCCGCTCCACCGCTCTCGCGCAGGCGCCGCACCCGCGGCGCCTGCGGCCCGTTGTCCGTGCCCGAGGCCGACGCGGTGCGGCGACGAGCCGGCCCGGAAGCTCAGCGCGACGCCGCCCCGGCGTCCGCCCTGGCCTCCGCGTCCGCCTCACCGGGTCCGCCGAGCACCGCCTCGGCCGCCGTGTACAGATCCGCCGGACGGACCCCGCTCAGCGCGGTGACCAGGTGACCGTCGGGCCGTACCAGCAGCACGGTGTGGGCCGCCGCGTCCGGGTAGCTCTCGGCCACCAGCAGTTCGGCCCGGTGCGGCAGCGCCGAGACGGCAGCCGCCAGCCGGGGCATGATCCCGGCGGAGACCCAGTGCCGGCGGTCCCACACACCGGTACCCGGCGCGATCAGCACCACCAGCAGCGCACCCCGGCCGAGCCGGTCCCGCAGCCGGACGAACGTGCCGTCCTCCGCCGTGACCCGTACGTCCGTCACCGCCGAGCCGGGAGCCGTGCCGACGGGCGCCTCGCCCTCGAGCCGGCCGGGCGCGAGCGGGGAACCGGCGTACGCCCCCGGGGCACCCAGCGCGCCCTGACCCAGGTGACCGTCCATCAGGAGCGTGTCGTGCCCCCGTGCCGAGCCGGGGACGTAGGAACGCAGCCCTCCGCCGCCCCGCACCAGCGGCAGCGCCTGGTCGGCGGCGCGCAGCCGGGAGGCGACGATCGCCCGGCGCTCGGTCTGATAGCTGTCGAGCAGCGCCTCGTGCGGACCGTGGTGCCAGGCCAGGGCCAGCTTCCAGGCGAGGTTGTCGGCGTCGCGGAGCCCTTCGTCCAGCCCGTGTGTGCCCAGTGAGCCGAGCAGGTGGGCCGCGTCCCCGGCGAGGAACACCCGGTCGGCCCGCCAGCGCCGGGCCAGCCGGTGGTGCACGGTGTGGACCCCGGTGTCCAGCAACTCGTACGGCGGCGTCGGACCGCCGGCCCAGCCGGCCAGCGTCTCCCGGACCCGGGTGATCAGCAGCTCGGGCGTGACCAGGTCCTTGCCCGGCAGCAGCCAGTCCAGGCGCCACACCCCGTCCGGCAGCGGTCGCGCGGTGATCTCCCCGGCCGAGGGCCCGGACGTGCGCCACGGCGGCATCCGGTGCAGCAGCGCCTCGTCGTGCCAGGGGAGCTCGGCGCGCAGCGCGGCCACGGCGTGACGTTCCACCGCGGTGCGGCCCGGGAAGCGGATGTCCTGGAGCTTGCGCACGGTCGAGCGCGGACCGTCGCAGCCGACCAGGTAACTTCCGCGCCACCACGTGCCCGTCGAGCCGCGGGTGTGCGCGGTCACGCCCGAGGGTTCCTGCTCCATGGTGTCCAGCCTGCTGTCGACGGCGATCCTGACGAGCCGTTCACCGGCGAGGGCCCCGCGCAGGGCACCCGTCAGGACGTGCTGGGCGATGTGCAGGGGAGCGGGATCGGTGTCGCCGAAAGCGACCTCGCGCGTCACCTGCTTGCGCCGCATCGACCGCCATCCGGCCCAACGGGCACCGGCGTGCGCGAGCGGCACGCCGGTCAGCCGCTCCATGAGCGCGGCGGTGTCCTCACGCAGGACGACGGTGCGCGCCGGACGGGGTTCGTCCTTGCCCGGCCCTTCGTCGAGGACGACGCACGGCACCTCCTGACGTGCCAGCGCCAGTGCCAGCGTGAGCCCGACGGGCCCCGCTCCGACGACGATCACCGGGTCCACGGCGCGGCGCCCCCTGCCCGGAGTGACGTCCGAAGGGACGTGGAGGAACGGGAAGATGGAGCAGGGTGCACGATCACAGAACGTATGCAACCTATTGCCGGTGCTTGCGTCAAGTGACCGAAGGCCAGTGGCGATCATGAAGTGGGGCAGGCGCCCGCCCCTTCACTTGACTGTTCATCACATGAGTCCGGGGCGCACCGCTCATCCGCACCATCGGTGTCGGCCGGCGACTCGACATGACTGTGGCCCGCCGGGAAACGGCGGGCCACAGTCATGTCGGGCGTCAGGCGGGCGTCACTTCTCCGCGCCGGCCCCGTGGGTGCCCCCGACCTCGGCCGCGTTGAGGTCGTCGACGTCCTCCACGCCGAGCACGGCGCCCGTGCCGCGCTTGCTGCGGCGCAGGCGTCCCTCGAGCCAGGAGGCGAAGGAGGTGAGGATGAAGTTGAGGACGATGAAGATGACCGCCACGACGATGAAGCTGGGGATGACGTTGGCGTAGTTGGCCGCCAGCGTGCCGCGCGAGTTCAGCAGCTCGGTGAAGCCGAGCATCACTCCGCCCAGCGCGGTGTCCTTCACGATGACGACCAGCTGGCTGACGATCGCCGGGAGCATCACCGTGACGGCCTGCGGCAGCAGGATGCTGCTCATGGTCTGGCTCTTGCGCAGACCGATCGCCTGGGCCGCCTCGCTCTGCCCCTTGGGGAGGGCGAGGATGCCGGCCCGGACCACCTCGGCGAGGACCGAGGCGTTGTAGAGGACCAGGCCCGTGACGACCGCGTACAGCGGCCTGTCCGCACTGCTGACGCCCGTGGAACGGGCGAAGAACTCGTTGGCGAACAGCATCAGCAGCAGGACCGGGATGGCGCGGAAGAACTCGACCACGGCGCCGGCCGGGACGCGCACCCAGCGGTGGTCGGACATCCGTGCGATGCCGAGGACCGCGCCCAGCGGGAGGGCGATGACCATGGCGAGGCTCGCCGCCTTCAGCGTGTCGGCCAGGCCCGGAAGCAGGTACGTCGTCCATGCGTCGGCCGTGGTGAAGGGCTTCCACAGGGACCACTCCAGCTGGCCCTTGTCGTCCAGCACCTGCCAGACCCACCACAGCACCAGGGCGAGCAGGACGAAGAAGACGACCGAGAAGATCAGGTTGCGCCGCTTGGCCTTCGGGCCGGGGGCGTCGTAGAGAACAGAAGTCATCGCTTCACCGCCAGGCGCTTGCTCAGCCAGTTGAGGATCAGGCCGGTGGGCAGGGTCAGTACCACGAACCCGAAGGCGAAGACCGCGCCGATGAGCAGCGTCTGTGCCTCGTTCTCGATCATTTCCTTCATCAGGAGCGCGGCCTCCGCCACACCGATGGTGGCCGCCACGGTGGTGTTCTTGGTCAGCGCGATCAGCACGTTGGCGAGTGGCCCGATGACCGAGCGGAACGCCTGCGGCAGCACGACGAGCCGCAGCACCTGGCTGAAGCTCAGTCCGAGGGCCCGAGCCGCCTCCGCCTGCCCGACGGGCACCGTGTTGATGCCGGAGCGGATCGCCTCGCACACGAAGGCGGCGGTGTAGGCGACGAGACCGAGCACGGCCAGGCGGAAGTACTTGAGTTCGAAGTCGTCCGGCGCCCCCATCGTCACGCCGAAGATGTCGGCGAGGCCGAGCGACGTGAAGACGATGATGACGGTCAGCGGAATGTTCCGGACGATGTTCACGTAGGCGGTGCCGAAGCCGCGCATCAGCGGCACCGGGCTGACCCGCATGGCCGCCAGCAGGGTGCCCCAGATCAGCGATCCGATGGCCGAGAAGACGGTGAGCTGCACCGTGACCCAGAAAGCGCCCAGCAGGGACGGGTCGTCATAGTCTGAAAGAAAGTCGAACACGATCTCCCGCGCTTCCGGGTGTGTGACGTACGTGGCGGACGTGGCGCGCCGCCGCCGGGGGACGGGTGGGCGGCGGCGCGTCTGCGGATCCCCGCGTCGCCGCGGGGATCCTGCGTCGGCGGAGTCCGGTTACTGGACGATCTGGCCGATCTCCGGGGCCTTCTCGTTCTTGTAGTTCGCCGGGCCGAAGTTCTCGTCGACGGCCTTCTGCCACGAACCGTCGCTGACCATCTTCTCCAGCGCGTCGTTGACCTTGTTCACGGTCTCGGTGTCGCCCTTCTTGACGCCGATGCCGTAGTTCTCGTTGCTCAGCTTCAGGCCGGCGAGCTTGAACTTGCCCTTGTACTGGTCCTGCGCCGCGTAGCCGGCGAGGATCGAGTCGTCGGTGGTCAGCGCGTCCACCTGGCCGGTCTGCAGGGCGGACAGGCACTCCGAGTAGCCACCGCGCTCACTCAGCTGGGCCTTCGGCGCGAAGTCCTTCTTGACGTTCTGCGCCGAGGTCGAGCCGGTCACCGAGCACAGCTTCTTGTCGTTCAGGTCCGTCGCCTCGGTGATGTCCGAGTCGCTCTTGACCAGCAGGTCCTGGTGGGCGAGCAGGTACGGGCCGGCGAAGTCGACCTTCTCCTTGCGCTCGTCGGTGATGGAGTAGGTCGCCGCGATGATCTTCACGTCGCCGCGCGAGAGGGCGTTCTCGCGGTCGGCGCTCTTGGTCTCGACCCACTCGATCTGGTTGGGCTCGTAGCCGAGCTCCTTGGCGACGTAGGTCGCCACGTCCACGTCGAAGCCGGAGAAGGAACCGTCCGGCTCCTTCAGGCCCAGACCGGGCTGGTCGTACTTGATGCCGATCTTGATCTTTTCGCCGCCGCCCGAGGAGGACGAGCCGCTGTCGCTGTCGTCGCCGCCGCAGGCGGTGGCGGTCAGGGCAAGGGCGAACACGGCGGCCGAGGCGGCGGTGACCTTGCGGAGCTTCATGGTGCACATCCTTTGACTGGTGAAGTGATGCGGCCCGGTCCATGTCCGGTGACGCAGGTCGTCAGGGCGCGGGGTGCGCCGTCAGTGGTGCAGGATCTTCGACAGGAAGTCCTTGGCACGGTCGCTGCGCGGGTTGCTGAAGAACTGGTCCGGCGAGGCCTGTTCGACGACGCGGCCATCGGCCATGAACACCACGCGATTCGCCGCCGAACGGGCGAATCCCATCTCGTGGGTGACGACGATCATGGTCATGCCGTCGCGGGCGAGCTGCTGCATGACTTCCAGCACCTCGTTGATCATCTCGGGGTCGAGAGCCGACGTCGGCTCGTCGAAGAGCATGACCTTGGGTTCCATCGCCAGCGCACGGGCGATGGCGACACGCTGCTGCTGGCCGCCGGAGAGCTGAGCGGGGTACTTATCCGCCTGCGCGCTCACGCCGACCCGGTCGAGCAGGGCACGGGCCCGCTCCTCGGCCGCCTTCTTGTCCTTCTTGCGGACCTTGACCTGGCCCAGCGTCACGTTCTCGAGCACCGTCTTGTGCGCGAAGAGGTTGAAGGACTGGAAGACCATGCCCACGTCGGCCCGCAGCCGGGCGAGCTCCTTGCCCTCGTCGGGCAGGGGCTTGCCGTCGATGGTGATCGACCCGGAGTCGATCGTCTCCAGCCGGTTGATGGTGCGGCACAGGGTGGACTTGCCGGACCCGGAGGGCCCGATGACCACGACGACTTCGCCACGGGCGATCGTCAGGTCGATGTCCTGGAGTACGTGCAACGCGCCGAAGTGCTTGTTGACGCTCTTCAGGACGACCAGATCGCCGGTCGCGGCCACATCTTCCTTGGCCACCGATACTTCGGTCATCGCTCTCAGGCTCCGTCCTCCTCGGTTTCGGAGGACAGTAGTAATCCTCCAGACCTGCGTCATTACATCTGAGGGGAATCTGAGCATCACGATCCGATAGCAATCGGACACCTGTCGTAGCACTTGTGAGCAGGGCTCATATCGGCCGGGTAACGGTACGAAAGCGCAACCGGAACCCTCTTGACGTCGTCCTCATGCATCGGCGTCACTGCAAGGTGCACGCGCGCGTGCACGCGTTTTTGTACACAAGGAGATCGTACGGCCGATGAATGGAAGGGGGCCCTGGTGAGACTGCTTCTCGTCGAGGACGACAACCACGTCGCCGCCGCCCTGTCGGCGGTGCTGGCGCGGCACGGATTCGACGTCACCCATGCGCGCAGCGGCGAGGAGGCCCTCCAGGCGCTCGTTCCCGGAGGCGAGGGCTTCGGCGTGGTGCTGCTCGACCTGGGGCTGCCCGACCAGGACGGCTACGAGGTCTGCGGCAAGATCCGCAAGCGCACCAGCACTCCGGTGATCATGGTCACCGCGCGGTCCGACGTCCGCTCCCGCATCCACGGCCTCAACCTCGGCGCCGACGACTACGTGGTCAAGCCGTACGACACGGGGGAGCTGCTCGCGCGGATCCACGCCGTCAGCCGGCGCAGCGTCCACGAGGAGGCCACGGGCAGCACGGAGACCGAGCTGCGCCTCGGCCCCGTCCGCATCGAGCTGCCGACCCGCCAGGTCAGCGTGAACGGTTCGGTCGTCCAACTGACCCGCAAGGAATTCGATCTGCTCGCCCTGCTCGCCCAGCGGCCGGGGGTCGTCTTCCGCCGGGAACAGATCATCAGCGAGGTGTGGCGCACCAGCTGGGAGGGGACCGGGCGCACCCTGGAGGTGCACGTCGCCTCCCTGCGCGCGAAGCTGCGCATGCCCGCCCTCATCGAGACCGTGCGCGGCGTCGGCTACCGGCTCGTCGCGCCCGGGGCGTAGCGGGGCCGGGTGCACACTCGCCTGCTTCCGCTGCTCATCGTCCTGATGGCGGCCGTCCTGCTCGCCCTCGGCGTACCACTGGCCGTCAGCCTCGCCGGCGCGCAGCAGCAGAAGGTCGTCGTCGACCGGATCGACGACACGGCTCGCTTCGCGGCCCTCGCCCAGTTCGTCACCGAGCCCGCCGACCCGGCCGGCGGCGACATCAACGAACGCCGCGAGACACTCAGCAGCGAGCTCCGCAGCTACCACGAGGTCTACGACATCCGCGCGGGTGTCTTCTACCGCAACGACTCACCCATGGCTCACGCCCCGGGGGACTGGTTCCTGCCCCGCACGGGCGAGGTGCGCGATGCCTTCGAGGAGGCGCTGCTCAGCCGACGCAGCCACGACCCGGAGCAGGTGTGGCCCTGGCAGCGGCGCAGCCTGGTGGTGGCCTCGCCGGTCATCCGGGACGGTGACGTCGTCGCGGTCGTGGTCACCGACTCGCCCACCGGTCAGATGCGCTCCCGCATCCTCCACGGCTGGCTGGTCATCGCCGCCGGGGAGGCGGCCGCGATGCTGCTGGCCGTCGGCGCGGCCCTGCGGCTGACCGGCTGGGTGCTCCGCCCCGTACGGATCCTGGACGCCACCACCCACGACATCGCCACCGGACGGCTGAAGTCCCGGGTCGCGGCGGCAGGCGGGCCGCCCGAGCTCAGACGGCTCGCCCGGTCGTTCAACGAGATGGCGGACAACGTCGAGAGCGTGCTGGAACAGCAGCGTGCCTTCGTCGCCGACGCCTCCCACCAGCTGCGCAACCCCCTGTCCGCACTGCTGCTGCGCATCGAGCTGCTCGCGCTGGAGCTGCCCGAGGGCAACGAGGAGATCGCCTCCGTCCAGGCCGAGGGCAAACGTCTGGCGCAGGTCCTGGACGACCTGCTCGACCTGGCGCTCGCCGAGCACAGCGAAGCCAGCCTGCAGGTCACCGACATCGGCGCCCTGGCCGCCGAGCGCGTCGCGGCCTGGTCGCCCACCGCCGAGGCCAAGGGCGTCCGGCTGACCGGCACCTGCCCGCCGACCACCGCGTGGGCCGACCCGGTGGCGCTGTCCAGCGCGCTGGACGCGGTCGTCGACAACGCGGTGAAGTTCACGCCCGGGGGCGAGACCGTCGAGGTGACCGTCACCTCCAACGGCGACGTGTCGACCGTCGTCGTCACCGACAACGGTCCGGGACTGACCGACGAGGAGCTGACCCGGGTCGGCGACCGCTTCTGGCGCAGCGGCCGGCACCAGAACATCAAGGGCTCGGGCCTCGGCCTGTCCATCTCCCGGGCCCTGCTCGCCGCGGGCGGCGGCTCGATCGCGTACGAGCGTCACGAGCCGCACGGACTGCGGGTGACCGTGACGGTGCCGAGGAACGCCCCCACGGGTGAGCCGGCGGCTCAGGGCTTGACGGACCGGTAGTAGCGGCGGGCGCCGTCGTGCAGCCGGAGCGGGTCGGTGTAGATCGCGGTGCGGACGTCGACGAGCTGGGCCGAGTGGACGTGCCGCCCGATGTTGTCCCTGCTCCTGAGCACGATGCGGGTCAGCCACTCGACGAGCCGGGGATCCACGTCCGTCCGGGTGATCAGGAGGTTGGACACCGCCATCGTCGGGACGGCCGAGCCGAGCTGGCTGCCCGGGTACGCCGATTCCGGCATGTTGGTGGCGCGGTAGTAGCGCGAGGCGCCGCCCTGATCGTGCAGCTCGGACACCAGGCCGGCGTCTATCGGCACGAAACGCAGCGCGGCCTGCTCGGTGTACGTCTTCAGTCCGTCCGTGGGCAGCCCGCCCGACCAGAAGAACGCGTCCAGCCCGTGGCCCAGCCGCTCCGGCCCGCTGTCGATGCCGTCCGAGGAGGGCTTGACGTCCGTCTCAGGATCGATGCCGGCCGCCTTCAGCACCCGGTTGGCGATGAGCCGGACCCCCGAGTTCGGCGGCCCTATGGCCACCCGCCTGCCCCGCAGGTCCTCGACCGAACGAATGTCCGAGTCGGAGGCGACGGCGAGCTGCACGTAGTCGTCGTACAGGCGCGCCACCCCGCGCAGCCGGCCGGCGCCCGGCCGGTCGTCCAGCTTGTACGTCTCGACCGCGTCGGCCGCGGCGATCGCGAAGTCGGCCTGCCCGGTCGCGACCCGCTGCACGTTCTCCTGGGAGCCGTCACTCGTCTCCAGCCGGACCTCGAGATCGGGCATGTGCCTGCCGAGCGACGTGCGCAGCAGCTCGCCGTACTTCTGGTAGACCCCCGAGCGGGTGCCCGTGCTCAGTGTGATCGTCCCGCCGGGCGGCTGCTCGCTCCACGGCGCCAGCCACCACAGCAGCAGTCCGAGCGCCACGAAGGCGGCGGCCGCGCCCCGCAGGGCCCGCCGCCTGCCGATCCGGGACAGCGCGTGGGACATGCGCGTGATCCTGCCAGCCCGTGTGGCCGCTGACCAGGGCGGAGCTCACAGACAGCGGCCGGCCGCCGGCCGGGGGAGTGTCCGTGGCGGCCGCTACAGTCGCGGCATGAGTGCTTCGCCCGCCGATCTGGTCCGTGACTTCCACCGCGCCTTCGGTCTCGACGCCCGCGACACACCGTCCGAGGTGTCGCCGGAGCTGGCCGCCCACCGGGGGGAACTGCTCGCCGAGGAGGCCGGGGAGGTCGCCGAGGTGTCGGTGACGGGGCCGCTCGACCGGCTCGCGCACGAGCTGGCCGACGTCGTCTACGTCGCGTACGGCACGGCGCTGGTGCACGGGATCGACCTCGATGCGGTGATCGCCGAGATCCACCGCTCCAACATGACCAAGCTCGGCCCCGACGGGCAGGTCAGCCGGCGTGCCGACGGCAAGGTGCTCAAGGGTGAGCACTACGAGGCGCCGGACGTCCCCGGGGTGCTGCGACGGCAGGGGTGGGCGCCGGGCGGGCAGGCCTGACGGACGCGGCCGGTGCTCCGCGCCGTCCGGCCCCTCGGGGCCGGCGGGCCGCCCGCGGCGGAAGGCCGGCCGCGGCACGGCCTACCCTTATGGGCATGAGCAGCATCGACCGGAGCCAGTCAGTGGGCGGCACGCGCACCTATGAAGTACGCACCTACGGGTGCCAGATGAACGTCCACGACTCCGAGCGGTTGTCCGGGCTGCTGGAGGACGCGGGCTACGTCCGCGCCCCCGAGGGCTCCGACGGCGACGCGGACGTCGTCGTCTTCAACACCTGCGCCGTCCGTGAGAACGCCGACAACAAGCTGTACGGCAACCTCGGCCACCTCGCCCCGAAGAAGGCGAGCCGCCCCGGCATGCAGATCGCGGTCGGCGGCTGCCTCGCGCAGAAGGACCGCGACACCATCGTGAAGCGGGCCCCCTGGGTGGACGTCGTCTTCGGCACGCACAACATCGGCAAGCTGCCCGTCCTGCTGGAGCGCGCCCGCGTCCAGGAGGAGGCACAGGTCGAGATCGCCGAGTCGCTGGAGGCGTTCCCCTCCACGCTGCCCACCCGGCGCGAGAGCGCCTACGCGGCGTGGGTGTCCATCTCCGTCGGCTGCAACAACACATGCACCTTCTGCATCGTCCCGGCGCTGCGCGGCAAGGAGAAGGACCGCCGCCCCGGCGACATCCTCGCCGAGATCGAGGCCCTGGTGGGTGAAGGGGTCTCCGAGATCACCCTGCTCGGCCAGAACGTCAACGCGTACGGCTCCGACATCGGTGACCGCGAGGCGTTCAGCAAGCTCCTGCGGGCCTGCGGGAAGATCGACGGCCTGGAGCGCGTCCGCTTCACCTCGCCGCACCCGCGCGACTTCACCGACGACGTCATCGCCGCCATGGCCGAGACACCGAACGTGATGCCGCAGC
Source organism: Streptomyces marokkonensis (assembly GCF_008312835.1). Taxonomy (GTDB): domain Bacteria; phylum Actinomycetota; class Actinomycetes; order Streptomycetales; family Streptomycetaceae; genus Streptomyces; species Streptomyces marokkonensis_A. Next base: position 46,538 of record NZ_VSKS01000001.1, read on the forward strand.
TGCACATGCCGCTGCAGTCCGGCTCGGACCCGGTCCTGAAGGCGATGCGCCGCTCCTACCGGCAGGAGCGCTTCCTCGGGATCATCGAGAAGGTCCGGGCCGCGATCCCGCACGCGGCGATCAGCACCGACATCATCGTGGGCTTCCCCGGCGAGACCGAGGAGGACTTCCAGCAGACCCTGCACGTCGTCCGCGAGGCCCGCTTCGCCCAGGCCTTCACCTTCCAGTACTCCAAGCGTCCCGGCACCCCCGCCGCCGAGATGGACGGCCAGATCCCCAAGAAGGTCGTCCAGGAGCGCTACGAGCGGCTGGTCGCCCTGCAGGAGGAGATCTCCTGGGAGGAGAACAAGAAGCAGGTCGGCCGCACCCTGGAGCTGATGGTCGCGGAGGGCGAGGGCCGCAAGGACGACACCACCCACCGCCTCTCCGGCCGCGCCCCCGACAACCGCCTGGTGCACTTCACCAAGCCGGAGCGGGAAGTGCGCCCCGGCGACGTGGTCACCGTCGAGATCACCTACGCCGCCCCGCACCACCTCCTCGCCGAGGGCGCCGTACTGGACGTGCGCCGCACCCGCGCGGGTGACGCCTGGGAGAAGCGCAACGCCGAGAAGGCGGAGCGGCCCGCGGGCGTGATGCTCGGCCTGCCCGCGGTGGGCGTGCCCGAGCCGCTTCCGGTGGCCACCGGGGGCTGCGCCGTCGACTGACCGAACCGGCCGGGCCCCCGGCGCCCGGCGGGGCGTACAGCCTTGCGGGGCCGGTCCCGAACGCCGCAGTAGGCTGCTGATCATGCTTGTCGCCGCCGCAGTCTGCCCCTGCCCGCCACTGCTCGTGCCCGAGGTCGCCGCGGGCGCCGCCCCCGAGCTGGACACCGCGCGCGCGGCCTGTGCGGACGCGCTGGGCGTGCTCGCCGCGGCTCGGCCCGATCTGCTCGTGGTGGTCGGACCGGGGGACGGCGCCGGCGTCGAGAGCTACCCGGAGGGCACCCCGGGATCCTTCCGCGGCTTCGGCGTCGACCTGGACGTACGGCTGGGGCAGGGCGAGGACAGGTCCGGGCGACACCTTCCGTACGGGCTCGCCGTGGGCGCCTGGCTGCTGGGCCGGACGGGGTGGGCGGACGCTCCCGTCGAGGGACGGGGCGTGGGGGAAGCTCTCACCGCCGAGCGGTGTGCCGAGGAGGGAGAGGCCCTCGCGGGCCGGGCGGAGCGGGTGGCGCTGCTGGTGATGGGCGACGCCAGCGCCTGCCGCACACTGAAGGCGCCGGGCTACCTCGACGATCGGGCGGCCCCCTTCGACGCGGAACTCGCCCGCGCCCTGGGCGCCGCCGACACCGGAGCGCTGCGTGCGCTGGACAGCGGACTGGCGCTCGAGTTGAAGGTGTCCGGCCGCGCCCCCTGGCAGGTGCTCGCCGGCGCGGCGTCCGGGAACGGGGAGCTGAAGGGCGCGCTGCTCTACGAGGACGCCCCGTACGGGGTGGGCTACATCGTGGCCACCTGGTCCCGGTGACCTGGCGGCGGCCGGAACCCGCCCGGACAGCGGCGGACGGCCGGGAGCGCTCGATGCGCCCCACGACCGTCCGCCGGTGTGCCGCCCGGCTCAGGAAGCGGGCGGAGGTCCGGCCGGCGGCGTGGTGGTGCCCCCCGCGCCCGGACCGGGCTCGTTCCTGTGCGTGAAGCGGTCCACGGCGCTTTTCGCCTTGCCCGTACCCGACTGGATCCGGTCGCTGTACTTGCCCTTGGTCCGCGCGTCGACGGTCCGCGCGGCTCTGTCCAGACCGTGCTGGATCCTGTCCTCGTGCCGCTGCGCGAGGCCGGAGACCTTGTCCCTGGCCGGGCCGAGTCCGGCCTTCAGATTGTCCAGCAGACCCATGATGTACCTTCCCTCGCGGCAATCTACGTGCGGGCGCCCTCACCGGCTTCGCTGCCGGCGGCCTCGGAGGACTGCTGCTTGGGGATGTCGACGGCCTCGGTGGCGGTGACCTCGCCGGCCTCCTTCACCGCGGGCTCGGCGCTCTTCTGCGCCTCGGCGGGTCCCTTCGGCTCCGCGGTCCCCGCCGCGCCCTCCGTTCCGGCGCCGGCCGTCGCCCCGTCGGCCTGAGCCCCGTCGGTCCGTGTCTCCTCCGTAGTCTTCGACCTCCGAAAAAGTCGTGCAAAAACGCCCATATCCACTCCATACGTTACTCGTGCGGGCGACATTCCGCGTTGCCCGTGTGTCCGTTCGTGTGACCCCGGTCGTCGCCACCGCGATCCGGCGGCATGAACCTCGCAACGGGCAACGACCCGGCGGACAGCACGTCACGTAACCCGATCGAGGGCCGGGTGCGAGGTTTGCGAGACTGGATCAGTGAGCAGCGCACCCCTCGCCCCCCGAGTCATCGCCGTTGTCGGACCCACCGCGGCCGGAAAGTCCGATCTGGGCGTCTTCCTGGCCCAGCGGCTCGGCGGCGAAGTCGTCAACGCCGACTCCATGCAGCTCTACCGGGGGATGGACATCGGCACCGCCAAACTGACGCCCGGGGAGCGCGGCGGTGTCCCGCACCACCTGCTGGACATCTGGGACGTCACGGTCACCGCGTCCGTCGCCGAGTACCAGCGGCTGGCGCGGGAGCGGATCGACGCGCTGCTCGCCGACGGACGCTGGCCGGTCCTGGTCGGCGGGTCGGGCCTCTACGTCCGCGGGGCCGTCGACAACCTGGAGTTCCCGGGCACCGACCCGGAGGTACGGGCCCGGCTGGAGGACGAGCTGACCCTGCGCGGCCCGGGGGCGCTGCACGCCCGTCTCGCCGTGGCGGACCCCGAGGCGGCACGCGTGATCCTGCCGGGCAACGGCCGCCGCATCGTCCGCGCCCTCGAAGTGATCGAGATCACCGGTAAGCCCTTCACCGCCAACCTCCCGGGCCACGACTCGGTCTACGACACGCTCCAGATCGGTGTCGACGTGGCCCGGCCCGAGCTGGACGAGCGCATCGCCCGCCGGGTCGACCGGATGTGGGAGGCGGGCCTCGTGGACGAAGTGCGCGCACTCCAGGCGCAGGGGTTGCGCGAGGGGCGTACGGCGTCGCGCGCCCTCGGCTACCAGCAGGTGCTCGCGGCCCTCGCCGGGGAGTGCACCCTCGAGGAGGCCCGGTCGGAGACCGTCCGCGCCACCAAGCGCTTCGCGCGCCGTCAGGATTCATGGTTCAGGCGCGATCCCCGGGTGCACTGGTTGAGTGGGGCCGCGGCGGACCTCGCGGAACTTCCACGGCTCGCGATGTCGTTGGTCGAACGACCGGTTACAGCCTGATCACGTCCTGGCATCGGGACGCCCAGGCCGTCATCCGGGCCTGTGACGCCGTGCCATCATCGAGCTTCGATCGACCAAGTGGAGTCCTAGTTGGGAGGGCGCGTGGCGATGGAGGCCGGCCCTCGCGACACCGCACACGGCACCGAACACCTCACCACCGAGCGGGGTGCACCGGAGCAGGAAACCGACCGTCTCAGCCCCGACGGGCCGGAGGAGACGCAGGGCGGTGTGACCGACGACGGCCCGGAGCCGGACGAGATGTTCGCGGGCGGCGACGAGGTCGAGGTGGAGCTGCGCCCGCAGCGCCGGCTGCGCATCTGGCAGCTCGCGCCCATCGTGGCACTGGCCGCGGTCGGCTCCCTGATGTTCGCCTTCCCGCTCGCCTTCGACTTCGGCGACAGCGGTGCCGTGATCGCCATGCTGGGACTGCTGATCTGCTCCTGTTCGGCGGGCTGGGGCATGATGGCCGCCCGCAGGGTGGGCTACACCTGGCCGGGCCTGCCGGCCCGGGGCTCCGGCCGCAGACCCGACTGGCGGGTCGTGGCCGCGTACGCGGTGATGGTCGCCGCGGTGGTGGCCCTGGCGGTGTGGCGGGTGGCAAGGCTCCGCTGAGGCCCCTCGGACCGCCCTCCAGGCGGCGACGCGCTGTCACCACCACCCCGTACGATCGAGGGATGAGCACGCGGATCGCCTTCCTCAAGGGGCACGGCACGGAGAACGACTTCGTGATCGTCCCGGACCCCGAGAACGCCGTCGACCTCCCTCCGGCGGCCGTCGCCGCCCTGTGCGACCGCCGCGCGGGCATCGGCGGCGACGGCCTGCTGCACGTGGTGCGGTCCGCCGCCCACCCCGAGGCCCGGGCGATGGCGGCCGAGGCGGAGTGGTTCATGGACTACCGCAACGGCGACGGCTCGATCGCGGAGATGTGCGGCAACGGGGTGCGTGTCTTCGCGCGCTACCTCCAGCGCGCCGGGCATGTGTCCGAGGGGGACCTCGCGGTCGCCACGCGCGGGGGAGTGAAGACCGTGCACATCGCCAAGGAGGGTGACATCACCGTCGGCATGGGCCGGGCGCGGCTGCCCGGGGGAGAGGTCACCGTGAGCGTCGGCGGGCGCAGCTGGCCCGCGCGGAACGTGAACATGGGCAACCCGCACGCCGTGGCCTTCGTGGACGACCTCGCCCACGCGGGCGATCTCCTCACCCCGCCCCCGTTCAGCCCCGTGTCCGCCTATCCGGACGGTGTGAACGTGGAGTTCGTCGTCGACCGCGGCCCGCGGCACGTGGCGCTGCGGGTGCACGAGCGCGGGGCCGGCGAGACCCGGTCGTGCGGCACGGGCGCGTGCGCGGTCGCCGTGGCCACCGCCCGCCGCGACGACACCGACCCTGCCGTCACCGGCACCCCGGCGACGTACACCGTGGACGTGCCCGGCGGGACGCTCGTGATCACCGAACGTCCCGACGGCGAGATCGAGATGACGGGCCCCGCGGTGATCGTCGCCGAGGGGGTGCTCGATGCCGAGTGGCTGGGGAACGCCCTGCGCTGACCGGGGTGCCGGCTCGGTATCCCAGCCCCCGGCCCGCCCGGCCGTCGCATCCGCAGGGCGGGGAGGGCCCCCGGCTTCGAGATCATGGGCGGACGGCCGGTCCCCTGGCCGAAAGCGGCCCCCGATCGACCTTCGCTCGATGGGGTGATCCGTTTCACGCTCGGCCGGAGGCGGTCAGCCCGACGGGGTCGGGCTCGGTAGCATCAAGCACCGGCCCGGACGGGGGGCGAACGCCGTCCCCCGAGCCCGAGTCCGCCCTGGGGCGCGCCGTCCGCCGGTCCACGCAGCCGGAGGTGCCCATGAACGCGGAGGCCGTGAATCCTGCGACCCCAGGCGCTGTGACATCTGGTCACGCCACACCCACGGGGTCCCGCAGGAAGGCCCGCCCGCGGCTGGACCTGCGCCGGCTGGGCCGTGCCGCACTGCTCGGCACCACCGCGCGCGACCGGCTCCCCGACGCCATCGGACACGTCGTCGACGCCCATCGCGCCCATCACCCCGACGCCGATCTCGAAATCCTGCGCCGGGCCTACCTGTTGGCCGAGTCCTCCCATCGCGGCCAGATGCGCAAGAGCGGTGAGCCGTACATCACCCACCCGCTGGCCGTGACCCTCATCCTCGCCGAACTCGGCGCCGAGACGACGACGTTGACCGCGTCCCTGCTCCACGACACGGTGGAGGACACGGACGTGACGCTGGATCAGGTGGGCGAGCAGTTCGGCGAGGAGGTCCGCTACCTCGTCGACGGCGTCACCAAGCTGGAGAAGGTCGACTACGGCGCCGCCGCCGAACCCGAGACCTTCCGCAAGATGCTCGTCGCCACCGGCAACGACGTCCGCGTGATGTCGATCAAACTCGCCGACCGGCTGCACAACATGCGCACCCTCGGCGTGATGCGCCCGGAGAAGCAGGAGCGCATCGCCAAGGTGACCCGGGACGTGCTGATCCCGCTCGCCGAACGACTCGGTGTCCAGGCGCTCAAGACGGAGCTGGAGGACCTGGTCTTCGCGATCCTGCACCCCGACGAGTACGAGCACACACGTGAGCTGATCGTCCGCAACGCCGCCCGCGCGGACGACCCGCTCGCCGACATCGCCGACGACGTGCGCAAGGTGCTGCGCGAGGCGGACATCGCCGCCGAAGTCCTCATCCGCCCGCGCCACTTCGTGTCCGTGCACCGGGTCTCGCGAAAACGCGGCCCGCTGCGGGGCGCCGACTTCGGCCGCCTGCTGGTGCTGGTGAACGAGGACGCCGACTGCTACGGCGTCCTGGGGGAGCTCCACACCTGTATGACGCCCGTGGTCTCGGAGTTCAAGGACTTCATCGCCGTACCGAAGTTCAACCTGTACCAGTCGCTGCACACCGCTGTGGCCGGCGGGGACGGCCAGGTCGTCGAGGTCCTCATCCGCACCCACCAGATGCACAAGGTCGCCGAGGCGGGAGTCGTCGCCCTCGGCAACCCCTACGCCGCCCCGCCGGAGGAACAGTCCACGGGCGACGGCGAACGCGTCGACCCCACCCGGCCCGGGTGGCTCTCCCGGCTGCTGGACTGGCAGCGGGCCGCGCCCGACCCCGACACGTTCTGGTCCACCCTGCGCGAGGACCTCGCCCAGGACCGCGAGATCACCGTGTTCCGTCCCGACGGCGGCACGCTGGGCCTGCCCGAGGGGGCGACCTGCGTGGACGCCGCCTACGCGCAGTACGGGGAGGACGCCCACGCGTGCATCGGCGCCCGTGTCAACAGCCGGCTGGCGACGCTGAGCACCGTGCTGAGGGACGGCGACACCGTCCAGCTGCTCATGGGCCAGGACGCGGCCTCCGGGCCCTCCCGGGAGTGGCTGGAGCACGCCCACACCCCGGCGGCGCGGATCGCCATCCAGCGGTGGCTGACCACCCACCCCGCACCGGACGGTGCGGCGGGGGCCGAAGCGTCCGCCGGACCCCGGCCCCCCGCGGACGACCCCGCCCTTCCGCAGGCGCCGGGCGCCCCGGAAACGGCGCCCGGCCGCCCCGCCGCCGCCCAGGTCCTGACCGACCGGGCCGGCGCGACGGTACGGCTCGCGGGCTGCTGTACGCCCGTACCGCCCGACGAGGTGACCGGCTTCGCCGTGCGCGGGGGAGCGGTCACCGTGCACCGCGCGGAGTGCGCCGCGGTGGCGCGGATGAAGAGCGCGGGGCGCGCGGAGGTCGGCGTGCGCTGGGGGGAGGGTGCCGAGTGCCGGGTCACGCTGGTCGCGGAATCGTTCGTCCGTCCGCACCTGCTCGCGGACCTCACGGAGGCCATGGCGCTCGAAGGCGCCGAGATCGTCTCCGCGACCGTGGAACCGCCCGACCGGCAGCAGGTACGGCACACCTACACCGTGCAGTTGCCGGACGCCGCCCACCTGCCCGCCCTCATGCGCGCGATGCGGGACGTGGCCGGTGTGTACGACGTGAGCCGGGCCCAGCCGCACGGCCAGAGCGCCTGACCGAGAGGCATGGCCGCCGCCTGGGACGTGCCGGTGCACGGCCCGCAGGGGCTTGCCGGGCGAGCGGCGGTGTGATTACCCGATCGGGTGGGCCGGAAGCGCGCCGTCGCCGTCGCGCCCCCGCGCGCTGATAGCCGTGGGACATGCCGCTCACCCCGCACCACCACGCCACCCGCCGCAGGGCGGCCACGGCGCTGCTCGGCTCCGCCGTCTGCGTCTGCCTGCTCGCCGCGAGCGCCCCCGCCGCCCCCCTCGGCATCGGCGACCGCCTCTTCCCGCACCTGGGCAACCCCGGCTACGACGTGCTGTCCTACGACCTGGCCCTCAGCTACTCCGGCAGCAACGACCAGCCTCTCCAGGCCGTCACCACGATCGACGCCCGCGTCACCGCGGACCTGGACCGCGTCAACCTCGACTTCGCCCGGGGCACGGTCCGCTCGGTCGACGTCGACGGCCGTCCCGCCGCCTTCACCGGCGCCGGCGAGGACCTGGTGATCACTCTCGAGGACGATCTCGACGAGGGCGAGTCGACACGCATCACCGTCCGGCACACCAGTGACCCCGCTCCCGCCGGCCGCGAGGGTGGCTGGGTGCGCACCGCGGACGGCCTCGCCATGGCCAACCAGGCCGACGCCGCCCACCTGGTGTTCCCCTGCAACGACCACCCCTCCGACAAGGCGATGTTCACCTTCCGGATCACCGCCCCCGACGGCCACACCGCCGTGGCAGGCGGTCTGCCGGCGGGCGTCGACCGCGCGCGCGGGGCCACCACCTGGACGTACAGGACCCTGCACCCCATGGCGACCGAACTCGCCCAGGTGTCCATCGGCCGCTCCACGGTCCTGCACCGCACCGGCCCGCACGGTCTGCCCCTGCGGGACGTCGTGCCCACCCGGCACGTCGCGAAGGCCGAACCGTGGCTGGCGAAGACCCCCGGCCAGATCTCCTGGATGGAGGAGAAGGCCGGGCGCTACCCGTTCGCGACCTACGGCCTGCTCCTGGCCGACGCGTCCACCGGCTTCGCGCTCGAGACCCAGACGCTCTCCCTCTTCGAGCGGGAGATGTTCACCGACCCCGCCCTCCCGGCCTGGTACGTGGAATCGATCATGGTGCACGAGCTGGCCCACCAGTGGTTCGGCAACAGCGTCAGCCCCCGTACCTGGTCGGACCTGTGGCTCAACGAGGGGCACGCGACCTGGTACGAGGCGCTGTACGCGCAGGAGAAGGGCGGCAGATCCCTCGAGGCCCGCATGAAGGCCGCCTACGAGGCCTCCGACGGCTGGCGCGCGGCGGGAGGGCCGCCCGCCGCGCCCAGGCCGCCGGAGCCGGGCCGGAAGACCGGCATCTTCCGGCCGAACGTCTACGCGGGCGGGGCGCTCGTGCTGTACGCCCTGCGCGAGGAGATCGGCCGCACCGCCTTCGAGCGTCTGGAGCGCGAGTGGGTCACCCGGCACCGCGACGGCACCGCCTCCACCTCCGACTTCGTCCGGCTGGCCTCCGGCATCGCCGGACGCGATCTGACCGGCTTCCTGCACCCCTGGCTCTACGGCACCACGACCCCGCCGATGCCCGGCCACCCGGAATGGAGGGCCGCGGCGCGGGACGCGACGCCCGCCCGGCGCCCGGTCACGCCCGCGCATCGACCGGGCGCGAGCCGGGAATAACACGGTGACGAGACGGGCCGTACCGTGCGACCATCGTCAGGTCCGCAACCCCGCGGGACACGGGAATCTCCCGGACTCCCCGGACGTTGTGGACAGTGACGGAGGGTCCTGCGGACCGGCTCCGTCGCAGCAGAAGCCTCACCGACGACGTAAGGATCCAATGACCTCCTCTTCTTCCCCTTCCCAGGACACCAAGCGCCTCGCGCACACCTATCCCGAGGGTCTTCGGGCCGATGCCCTGATGGAAGAGGACGTCGCCTGGAGCCTCGAGATCGACGGAGAGCGTGACGGCGACCAGTTCGACCGCTCCGAGCGTGCGGCCCTGCGCCGTGTCGCCGGCCTCTCCACCGAGCTCGAGGACGTCACCGAGGTCGAGTACCGGCAGCTCCGCCTGGAGCGCGTCGTGCTCGTCGGGGTATGGACCTCGGGCACCGTGCAGGACGCGGAGAACTCCCTGGCAGAGCTCGCCGCCCTCGCGGAGACGGCCGGCGCCCTCGTGCTCGACGGTGTGATCCAGCGCCGCGACAAGCCGGACGCGGCCACCTACATCGGCTCCGGCAAGGCCGAGGAACTGCGCGACGTCGTGCTCGACACGGGCGCGGACACCGTCATCTGCGACGGTGAGCTCAGCCCCGGCCAGCTGATCCACCTCGAGGACGTCGTCAAGGTCAAGGTCATCGACCGTACGGCCCTGATCCTCGACATCTTCGCCCAGCACGCCAAGTCCCGAGAGGGCAAGGCGCAGGTCGCGCTCGCGCAGATGCAGTACATGCTGCCGCGGCTGCGCGGCTGGGGTCAGTCGCTGTCCCGGCAGATGGGCGGCGGCAAGGGCGGCGGCCTCGCCACCCGCGGCCCCGGTGAGACCAAGATCGAGACGGACCGGCGCCGGATCCGCGAGAAGATGGCGAAGATGCGCCGGGAGATCGCGGAGATGAAGACCGGCCGCGAGATCAAGCGCCAGGAGCGCAAGCGCAACAAGGTGCCGTCCGTGGCCATCGCGGGCTACACCAACGCCGGCAAGTCCTCGCTGCTCAACCGCCTCACGGGCGCGGGCGTACTCGTGGAGAACGCCCTCTTCGCGACCCTCGACCCGACCGTGCGCCGGGCCGAGACGCCGAGCGGCCGGCTGTACACGCTGGCCGACACGGTCGGGTTCGTCCGGCACCTGCCGCACCACCTCGTCGAGGCGTTCCGCTCCACGATGGAGGAGGTCGGCGACGCCGACCTGATCCTGCACGTGGTGGACGGTTCGCACCCGGTCCCCGAGGAGCAGCTGGCCGCCGTGCGCGAGGTGATCAGGGACGTCGGTGCCACCGACGTACCCGAGATCGTCGTGATCAACAAGGCCGACGCGGCCGACCCGCTGACGCTCCAGCGGCTGATGCGGGTGGAGAAGCGCTCCATCGCCGTGTCGGCCCGCACCGGCCGGGGCATCCGGGAACTGCTCGCGCTCATCGACAACGAGCTGCCCCGTCCGTCGGTGGAGATCGAGGCACTCGTGCCGTACACCCACGGCAAGCTGGTCGCCCGCGCCCATGACGAGGGCGAGGTGATCTCCGAGGAGCACACCCCGGAGGGCACCCTGCTCAAGGTCCGGGTGCACGAGGAGCTGGCGGCGGAACTCACGCCGTACGTTCCCACTCCGGCCGGCTGACCACTCCGGCAGCACGACGAAGGCCCGCCCCCGCTCAGCGGGGGCGGGCCTTCCCGGCTGTGCGGTCACCGACCGCCGTAGGTCCTGCTCATGTTCTGGTACAGCGCCTCGGCGTCCTCACCGAGCCGCGGTCCCGCCAGCCAGGTGTTGTCCATCGGGCCGATCGAGGTGTTGGAGACCAGCACCGTCTCGCCGTCGAGCACCCGGAACCAGCCGCCACCGGACGAACCGCCGGTCATGGTGCAGCCGATGCGGTACATCGTCGGCAGGTCCGCACCGAGTGAGAACCGGCCCGGCGCGTCGAGGCACTTGAACATCTGCAGGCCGTTGTAGGGCGGTGCGGCCGGGTAGCCCCAGGCTCCCATCTCGCCCGCCGCGGACGCGGACGGGGCGGAGAAGTCCACGTCGAGCGCGGCGCCCACCGTCTCCTCCAGCGACTTGCTCCCCTGCTCCGGCTTCACGTGCAGCACGGCGTAGTCGTACGCGGCCCCGGCACCGCCGGATTCCGAACCTCCCCGGATCCAGCCGTCGGACGTCGAGGCCCAGTCCGCCCACCAGTTGCCGTACGGGGCGATCTCGGACGCGCTCGCGCTGCCGAGATCCGCCTCGGACTTGCCGAGGTCGTTGTAGGCCGGGACGAAGACGAGGTTCCGGTACCAGCCGCCGTCGCCGCCGGCGTGCACGCAGTGCCCGGCCGTCCAGACGAGGTTGGACCTGCCCGGGTGGTTCACGTCCTTGATGACGGTGCCGGAACAGACGGCGGGGCCCTCCGGGGAGTCGAAGAACACCTTGCCGACCGGCGCCGCGTTGTCGTGGTACGGCGTCTTCTCGGCCTCCGCCCGGACCGGGACGGGCTCCGGGTCGCTGAGCCCCTGGGCGGCCGAGGCGTCCTTGGTGGTGACGGTCTTGTCGGCCTCCTCGGCGGAGCGCATCCGCTCCGGTTCCCACAGGCCCTCGATCACCGGGTTGACGAAGTCCTGGGCCTCACTGAGCCACTTGTCCCGGTCCCAGTCCTTCCAGCCGCCGTCCTTCCACTTGTCCACGTCGATCCCGTGCTCCTCGAGCCGGTCCGCGAGGTCGGACGGGATCGTCACCTTGCCGCCGTCGCCGTCGGCGGCCTGCGAGGTGGTGGCGTCGGGCTTGTCGCTCGCCTCGTCCTTCCCGGAACCGCCGCACGCGGTGGCGGTGAGCGCCAGGGCGGCGACCAGCCCGGTGGCGGCGAGGACGGAGCGACGACGCCCTCGCCCGCGTGGAGCGGACATACGTGTGGAACGCATGGTGTGCTGACCCCCGTTGTGCCGAATGAATGTCGTGCCGCGCAGGAACGTCCCGCTCGTGCGGGGCGCGCAGGGCGCCGCCGTCCGGTCCGGGGGCGCGGCGGCACCCGGACCGGACGGGCCGGTCACCGACCGGCGAACTTCTCGCTGACCGCTTCGTACACGCCCTTGGCCTCGTCACCCAGTCGCGGGCCGGCCAGCCAGCCCGACGTCACCGGGCCGATGGAGGTGTTGGACACCAGCGCGGGCTTCCCGTCCGAACCCGTCGTGATCCAGCCGCCGCCGGACGAACCGGCGGTCATGCTGCACCCGATGCGGTACATCGTCGGGTCGGACGCGCTGATCGACAGCCGGCCGGGCTTGTCGGCGCAGCGGTACAGCGTCTGACCGTCGTACGGCGGAGCGGCCGGGTAACCGATCGCCGTCATCTCCTTCACATCCGGCACCGCGGGAGCGCCGAAGTCCACCGGCAGTGCCGAACCGACCGTCTCCTCCAGCGACTTGCCGTCACTGCCCTCCTCCGGCGTCACGTGGAGAACCGCGAAGTCGTACGAGGCGCCGTCACCGCCCGTGGCACCGCCCTGCTCGATCCACTGGTCCGAGGTCTGCACCCAGTCGCCCCACCAGACACCGTGCGGAGCGACCTCCTCCTCGGTGGCGCTCTCGAGTTCCTGCGCCGACTTGCCCGCGTCGTTGTACGACGGCACGAAGGCGATGTTGCGGTACCAGCCGCCCTTCTTGCCCGCGTGCACGCAGTGGCCCGCCGTCCACACCATGTTGGACTTGCCCGGGTTGGCCGGGTCCTGCACCACGGTCGCCGAGCAGACCATCGTCCCCTCGGGGGAGTCGAAGAAGACCTTGCCGGCCGTGGGGGCGTTGGCGTGGTACGACGGCGGGACGGCCGCCGCCCGCACCGGTTGCGGCGTGGGGTCGGTCACGCCCTGGTCACCGGAGATGTCGCTCTCGTCGACGCCCTGGTCCGGCTCCTCGGCGTCCCGCATGCGGTCCGGGTCCCACAGGTCCTCGATGATCGGGTTGACGAAGTCCTGCGCCTCGCGCAGCCAGTCGTCCTTGTCCCAGTTCTTCCAGGCGCCGTTCTTCCACTTGTCGATATCGATCCCGTGCTCCTCGAGCCGGTCCCTGATGTCGTCCGGGATCTTGAGCTTGCCGTCGTCCGCGGCGGCGGTCGCGGAGGCGTCCGCGCTCACGTCGGTGCCGCCCGAGTCACAGGCGGTGGCGGTGAGGGCGAGCGCGGAGGCGAGTGCGACGGAGGCCAGAACGGGGGAGGTTCCGCGCCGCGCCCTCCCCCCTCGGCGAGTGGTGGACGACGGCCGTATGGATCGCATGATCTGACTCCCCCTGGAATGAACGTACTTGGCGCTGCGGCCGTCTTCGCACCCGGACTCCTGGGGAGTTCATGGGAGCTCCCACGGCCTTCGGGAACGGCACCACACACTATGCGTTCGCTGTGGGGGACGTCCGACGGAACGGCAACGGTTCGGCTACAAGCCATCTGACCTGGTCAGTCGTCCGGACATCTGCCGATTTGAGGCCGGTGGGCGGTGCTGGGCGGCAGGCCGGTGCGGGCGCGGATCCCGAGGCAACCCGTAACCCGGTGAGCGGCCCGGGGTTGATAGCGGTGGGGGTCCGCTGTGCGCGCGCCGAGTCCCCCTGGACGCCGTGTCCCCGGACCGCTTCGGCCCCCCGCACCCCCACGAGGACCGTCATGCACACGACTTCCGCACCGGCCGACCGTTCGAGCCCCGTGGTTCCGCACCAGGAGGGGAAGCCGCCCGGCGCCGAGTGGCCCGGGGACACCGCTGTCTGCCCCTTGGAGCATCCCGATCCGCACAGGGTGGCGCAGGCGGCGGCCGTGGAGAACCTTCTGCGCTGCTGGGTACGGGAAACGGGACTCCCCGCGCCGGACGCCGGCATCCTGCGCGTTCCCCTGCCGGCCAGCGGCACGGCCCTGCTCGTCCCCGTCCTGTACCGGTCCCCGACAGGATGGCACCGTTTCGGGCTTCCCCGGCTGGCCGGGGCCCCGGATCCCGCCCCGCCGGTCGACGCCGTCCTGCTGGCGGCCCTCCTCGGCAGAGAGAACGCGGGCCCGCCGGACCCAGCATGTCCACCGCCCGGTGACGGCACCGGCCTCGCCCCCGGCGTTCCGCCGGCCGGTGACGGCGCCGACCGGGCCTCCGGGCTTCCGCCGGCCGGTGACGGCACCGGCCTCGCCCCAGCGCCCGCGCCGGCCGGAGCCTGCGCCGACCTTGTCACGCGTGTCGCCGATTCCGTCCGGCGCGTCGCCACCTTCGTCACCGACCGGCGGAAGAACCCGGCCGACCACTCCGACCTCTTCCTCGCCGCCGAACAGGCCCTCGTCCTCGGACATCCGCTGCACCCGGACCCGAAGAGCCGCGAGGGCCTGTCCGACACGGAGGCCGAGCACTACTCACCCGAGCTGCGCGGCTCCTTCCCGTTGCACTGGATCGCGGTCGCCCCCTCGCTGCTCGCCACCGACTCCGCCTGGACCGAGCGGGGACGTCCCGTCACCGCGCCGCGCCTCACCACCCGGCTCGCCGGCACCGGACTGCACCTGCCCGACGGACACGCGGCCCTGCCCGTGCACCCCTGGCAGCTGCGCCGGCTCCACCACCGTCCGGGCACCGCGGCCCTGCTGGACGCCGGACTGCTCCGCGACCTCGGCAGCCACGGCGCCCCCTGGCACGCCACCTCCTCCGTGCGCACCGTCCACCGGGCCGGTGCCCCGGCCATGCTCAAGCTGTCGCTGGCCCTGCGCATCACCAACTCCCTCCGGGAGAACCTGCGCAAGGAACTCCACCGCGGCGTCGAGGTCCACCGTCTGCTGCGCACCGGACTGTCCCAGCAATGGCGTGCCGTGCACCCCGGCTTCGACATCGTCCGCGACCCGGCCTGGATCGCCGTGAACGGACCGGACGGTGACCCCGTGCCCGGGCTCGACGCCGTGATCCGGCACAACCCGTTCCGGCCGCACGACGACGTCGGCTGCCTCGCCGGACTCCTCTCGCCGCGCCCCCGTGCCCGCGGCCCCATGAGATCCCGGCTGGCCGAACTCGTCACCCGCCTCGCCGCCCGTACGGGACGGCCGCCGGGAGCCGTCGCCGCCGAGTGGTTCCTGCGCTACCTCGAACAGGTGGTGCGGCCCGTGCTGTGGCTGGACGGAGCGGCCGGCATCGCCCTGGAGGCACACCAGCAGAACACCCTGCTCGTGCTGGACGCCGACGGCTGGCCGGCGGGCGGCCGCTACCGGGACAACCAGGGCTACTACTTCCGCCCGTCGCGCCGCGCGGAACTCGACGCCCGGCTGCCCGGTGTCGGCGAGCACAGCGACACCTTCGTCTCCGACGAGGTCACCGACGAACGCTTCGCCTACTACCTGGCCGTCAACAACGTCTTCGGTCTCGTCGGCGCCCTCGGCTCCCAGCGCCTCGCCGACGAACGGCTGCTGCTGGCCGCCTTCCGCCGGTTCCTCGCCGACGTCTCCACCGGTCCGGCCCGGACACGGGGCACGCTGCCCGCCCGCCTGCTCGACTCACCCGTCCTGCGCTGCAAGGCCAACCTGCTCACCCGGCTGCACGGCCTCGACGAACTCGTCGGCCCGGTCGACACCCAGTCCGTCTACGTCACCATCGCCAACCCGCTGCACGCATGAGCCCCGGCCACATCGCCGACTGGGGTCCGGCCCGCACACCCGCGGGCCCGTTCCGGCTCGTCCCCGTCCAGGTGGAACGGGATCTGCCCCTTCTGGCACGGTGGATGAACGACCCGGCCGTCGCCGCGTTCTGGGAACTGTCCGGACCGCCGGCGCTGACCGCGGACCACGTACGCGCCCAGCTCACCGGCGACGGCCGCAGCGTCCCGTGCCTGGGTGTCCTCGACGGTACGCCGATGAGCTACTGGGAGATCTACCGCGCCGATCTCGATCCCCTGGCCCGCCACTATCCGTCCCGGCCCCACGACACCGGACTCCACGTCCTCATCGGCGCCGCCCGTGACCGGGGCCGGGGCCTCGGCAGCCTCCTGCTCAGGACGGTCGCCGACCTCGTCCTCGACAACCGGCCCGCCTCTCCCCGCGTGGTCGCCGAACCCGACCTGCGGAACACGCCCTCCGTCACCGCGTTCCTGAATGCGGGCTTCCGCTTCTCCGCCGAGGCCGATCTGCCCGGCAAGCGCGCCGCCCTCATGATCCGGGACCGCTCCCTGCGCCGACTGCTCTAGCGCCGTCACCGTTCTCACCCGTACGACTCCCTTCCCCCGACCGAGGAGCCTCGTCTTGATCGCGTCCCCAGCCCTCGCGGTGATCGCACGAATGTCAGCGCCGGGTCGTAGGGTGGTCGCGCTATGACGAAGCCCTCACTCCCCGAACTCCTCCATGCCGCCGTCGCAGCCGTCGGCGGCACGGAGCGCCCCGGCCAGGTGGCCATGGCCGAAGCCGTCGCCGAGGCGATCGACGACGGCTCCCATCTGCTGGTCCAGGCCGGCACCGGCACCGGAAAGTCCCTGGGCTACCTGGTGCCCGCGCTCGCGCACGGGGAGAGGGTGGTGGTGGCGACGGCGACCCTGGCCCTGCAGCGCCAGCTCGTTGAGCGGGACCTGCCGCGCACGGTGGAATCCCTGCACCCGCTGCTGCGCCGGCGCCCCGAGTTCGCGATGCTCAAGGGCCGCTCCAACTATCTGTGTCTGCACCGGCTCCACGAGGGTGTTCCGCAGGACGAGGAGGAAGGGCTGTTCGACCAGTTCGAGGCGGCCGCCCCCACCAGCAGACTGGGCCAGGACCTGCTGCGCCTGCGCGACTGGTCGGACGGGACGGAGACCGGCGACCGGGACGATCTGACCCCGGGCGTGTCCGACCGCGCCTGGTCCCAGGTGTCGGTGTCGTCGCGGGAGTGCCTGGGTGCCACGAAGTGCGCCTACGGTGCCGAGTGCTTCGCCGAGAGCGCCCGTGAGCGCGCGAAACTGGCCGAGGTGGTCGTCACCAATCACGCCCTGCTCGCGATCGACGCCATCGAGGGCGCGCCGGTGCTCCCGCAGCACGAGGTGCTGATCGTCGACGAGGCCCATGAGCTGGTCTCCCGGGTCACCGGGGTCGCCACCGGGGAGCTCACCCCCGGGCAGGTCAACCGCGCGGTGCGGCGCGCCGCGAAGCTGGTCGACGAGAAGGCGGCGGACCAGCTCCAGACCGCCGCCGAGGGGTTCGAACGGCTGATGGAGCTGGCCCTCCCGGGCCGGCTGGAGGAGATCCCGGAGGACCTCGGCTACGCGCTCATGGCGCTGCGCGATGCCTGCCGGACGGTCATCTCCGCGATCGGGAGCACCCGCGACAAGTCCGTCCAGGACGAGGACGCGGTCCGCAAACAGGCGCTGGCCTCCGTGGAGAGCGTGCACGACGTGGCGGAGCGGATCACGAACGGTTCCGAATGGGACGTCGTCTGGTACGAGCGTCACGACCGCTTCGGCGCGTCCCTGCGTGTGGCGCCCATGTCCGTCTCGGGCCTGCTGCGCGAGAAGCTGTTCACCGACCGTTCCGTGGTGCTGACGTCCGCGACGCTGAAGCTGGGCGGCGACTTCAACGGAGTGGGGGCGTCGCTGGGACTCGGCGCCGAGGGGACCGAGGACGACGACCTCCCGCATTGGAAGGGTGTGGACGTCGGTTCGCCGTTCGACTACCCCAGGCAGGGCATCCTGTACGTCGCGAAGCATCTGGCACGCCCGGCCCGTGACGGGGACCGCGCGGACATGCTGGACGAACTCACCGAGCTGATCCAGGCGGCGGGCGGCCGCACCCTGGGGCTGTTCTCCTCCATGCGGGCCGCGCAGCTCGCCGCCGAGGAGCTGCGGTCGCGCATTCCGGAGTTCCCGATCCTCCTCCAGGGCGAGGAGACGCTCGGCGAGCTGATCAAGAACTTCGCGGCCGACCCGAAGACCTGCCTCTTCGGCACGCTGTCGCTCTGGCAGGGCGTCGACGTACCGGGCCCGAGCTGCCAGCTGGTGGTCATGGACAAGATTCCCTTCCCGCGTCCGGACGACCCCTTGATGAGCGCCCGCCAGAAGGCCGTGGAGGAGGCCGGTGGCAACGGGTTCATGGCGGTCGCCGCCACCCACGCCGCGCTGCTCATGGCGCAGGGCGCCGGCCGTCTGGTCCGTGCCTCGGGCGACCGGGGGGTGGTGGCCGTACTGGACCAGCGGCTGGCCACCGCTCGCTACGGGAGCTATCTGAAGGCGTCGCTGCCCGACTTCTGGTACACGACGGATCGCAACCAGGTCAGGAAGTCGCTGGCCGCCATCGACGCGGCGGCCAGGCGGACGGAGGCCGAGGCGGAAGCCGGCTCGCCGGAGCAGACCGGGGCGCAGTGATCCCGGGGCGTGGCTCGGTACGGCGGCACGCCACCGTTCGGTGGCGGCCGCGGCCGCCACCGGGCGGGTCCGGACAGCACAGGACCCCGGAACCGGCGCAGGGGTCCCGGGGCCCGGTCAGGGGCGGGGCGGCGGTCGGGGCCGGCCCCACGCTGTGCTCAGACGCGGCGCAGAACGGCCACCACCTTGCCCAGAATGGTCGCGTCGTCGCCGGGGATCGGCTCATAGGCCGCGTTGTGCGGGAGCAGCCACACGTGGCCGTCCTCGCGCTTGAAGCGCTTGACGGTCGCCTCGCCGTCGAGCATCGCCGCCACGATGTCACCGTTCTCGGCGACCGGCTGGCGGCGGACGGTGACCCAGTCGCCGTCACAGATCGCGGCCTCGATCATCGAGTCACCCACGACCTTCAGCACGAACAGCTCCCCGTCACCGACGAGCTGCCGGGGGAGCGGGAAGACGTCCTCGACGGACTCCTCGGCGAGGATCGGGCCACCGGCGGCGATGCGGCCGACCAGCGGGACGTAGGACGCGGCCGGCTTCCCGGCGGTGTCCGTCGGCTGCACGGACGCGGCCTGGTCGGAGCCGCGCACCTCGTACGCCCGCGGGCGGTGCGGGTCGCGGCGCAGGAAGCCCTTGCGCTCGAGCGCCATGAGCTGGTGCGCGACCGAGGAGGTGCTGGAGAGGCCGACCGCCTGGCCGATCTCGCGCATCGACGGCGGGTACCCCCGTCGCTGCACCGAGTCCCTGATGACCTCGATCACCCGGCGCTGGCGATCGGTGAGTCCGGAGCTGTCCGCCCGGATGCCGGGAGGTCGGCCCGGCAGGGAGCGCTTTGGCCCCTCCGGATTCGTGGCTTCGTTCATCGCATGCGCCGGCTCGAGTCGGCCCTGGGAGCGGTCCTGGGCAGTGATGGCGGCACTGTCTGCGGTGGTGGTCACGTCGGCCCCTCTCGATGGTCTCCCTGCAGCACAACGGTAGTTGCTTTCGAAAGGTTGCGCCAAACACACGTTCGAGTGAAAAATTGCGAATTGCCATACGCAATCTCTCTCCGGGGTGTATTGGTCGCCGCGCTTCCTGCCGGACAAACGGGCCATTTGTTGTACTCTTCACCGCCGAGGTGATGGCCTCCCGGCGTTGCGGCCCCAGTCTGCCATCGGGCGCCCCGAAGTACCGGAAGCGGCCCCCGCCCGGCTCGGGAGTCGCACGCCTCCTCCCCTCCGCGGGCACGGCGTCTCCCCGTCGGGCGGCCCGCCGGCCGCGTGTCCGCGCGACACGCGTGCCGGACGTGAATGTATGAGCCAATCCCCACATCTAGTGGTTGGATTGCGGTAGCAGCCCAGAAGTTGTGGTCCCCCGGGTCTCCGCGCCCTCCGCGATCGCCTATGCTGGTGCTGCTTCGTGAGGCCCGTGAGGCCCAGCGAGGCCGTTGAGTCTGCTGTGAGGAGGGTTGGGAGTTCATGCACTGCCCCTTCTGCAGGCACCCCGACAGCCGTGTCGTCGACAGCCGTACGACCGACGACGGCACGTCGATCCGCAGGCGCCGCCAGTGTCCGGACTGCTCCCGTCGTTTCACGACCGTGGAGACGTGTTCGCTCATGGTGGTCAAGCGGTCCGGAGTCACCGAGCCCTTCAGCCGCACCAAGATCATCAACGGTGTGCGCAAGGCCTGTCAGGGGCGGCCCGTCACCGAGGACGCCCTCGCCCAGCTCGGCCAGCGGGTCGAGGAGGCGGTGCGGGCCACCGGAAGCGCCGAGCTGACCACCCATGACGTGGGGCTGGCCATACTCGGCCCGTTGCAGGAGCTCGACCTCGTCGCCTATCTGCGGTTCGCGTCCGTCTACCGGGCGTTCGACTCGCTCGAGGACTTCGAGGCCGCGATCGGGGAACTCCGTCGGGCGCAGCGGCCCGCCGCGGACGACGGGGACGGCGACGGAGCCGTCCCGGGGAGCCAGGAAGACGACAGCGGGTCCGGAGGGACCGTCCAGGTCCCCGAACCCGCTCCCGCCGCCGACTGACCGGCGGTCCGGGCCCGGACGCCAGATGCGGGGTTCCGGCCGGGCGGCGGCGATGAGAAGACCAGTTGCGGGCAGGTGAGTGGGTGCCCGCAGCACCAGACAGAACACCGTGCCACGGGAACATCGGGGCACTTCAGGGCGTTTTCGCCCGTACAGGGAGGCGGCATGACAGAGACGGCGAGCGGTCCGGCACGGAGTTCCCGAGCCAAGGGCAACAAGGCCGGCAGGGGACTGCGTGTCGAGCGCATCCACACCACCCCGGGAGTCCACCCCTACGACGAGGTGGCCTGGGAGCGCCGTGACGTCGTCATGACCAACTGGCGCGACGGCTCGGTCAACTTCGAGCAGCGCGGCGTCGAGTTCCCCGACTTCTGGTCGGTGAACGCGGTCAACATCGTCACCAGCAAGTACTTCCGCGGTGCCGTCGGCACCCCGCAGCGCGAGACCGGCCTCAAGCAGCTGATCGACCGCATCGTGAAGACGTACCGGAAGGCCGGTGAGGACCACAAGTACTTCGCCTCGCCCGCCGACGCCGAGATCTTCGAGCACGAGCTGGCGTACGCCCTCCTGCACCAGATCTTCAGCTTCAACAGCCCCGTGTGGTTCAACGTGGGCACGCCCCAGCCCCAGCAGGTCTCCGCCTGCTTCATCCTGTCCGTCGACGACTCCATGGAGTCGATCCTCGACTGGTACAAGGAAGAGGGGATGATCTTCAAGGGCGGCTCCGGAGCCGGCCTGAACCTCTCCCGCATCCGCTCCTCCAAGGAACTGCTCTCCTCCGGCGGCAACGCCTCGGGGCCTGTCTCCTTCATGCGCGGAGCCGACGCCTCCGCCGGAACGATCAAGTCCGGTGGCGCCACCCGCCGCGCCGCCAAGATGGTCGTCCTCGACGTGGACCACCCGGACATCGAGGACTTCGTCGAGACCAAGGTCAAGGAGGAGGAGAAGATCCGCGTCCTGCGCGACGCGGGCTTCGACATGGACCTGGGCGGCGACGACATCGCCTCCGTCCAGTACCAGAACGCCAACAACTCGGTCCGCGTCAACGACGAGTTCATGCAGGCGGTCGAGCAGGGCGGAAAGTTCGGCCTGCGCGCCCGGATGACCGGTGAGGTCATCGAGGAGGTCGACGCCAAGGCGCTCTTCCGCAAGATCGCCGAGGCCGCGTGGGCCTGTGCCGACCCGGGCATCCAGTACGACGGCGTCATCAACAACTGGCACACCTGCCCCGAGTCCGGCCGGATCACCGCGTCGAACCCGTGCAGCGAGTACATGCACCTGGACAACACGTCCTGCAACCTGGCCTCGCTGAACCTGATGAAGTTCCTCAAGGACGACGGCCAGGGCAACCAGTCCTTCGAGACCGAGCGTTTCCAGAAGGTCGTCGAGCTGGTCATCACCGCGATGGACATCTCGATCTGCTTCGCGGACTTCCCGACCCAGAAGATCGGCGAGAACACGCGCGCCTTCCGCCAGCTCGGCATCGGCTACGCCAACCTCGGCGCCCTGCTGATGGCGACCGGCCACGCCTACGACTCGGAGGGCGGCCGTGCCCTCGCCAGCGCGATCACCTCACTGATGACGGGTACGGCGTACCGGCGCTCCGCCGAGCTCGCCGCAGTTGTCGGCCCGTACGACGGCTACGCCCGCAACGCCGACGCACACCAGCGCGTCATGAAGCAGCACGCCGACGCCAACGGCACCGCCGTGCGCATGGACGACCTGGACAGCCCGGTGTGGGCCGCGGCCACCGAGGCCTGGCAGGACGTGCTGCGCGTCGGTGAGAAGAACGGCTTCCGCAATTCCCAGGCCTCCGTGCTCGCCCCGACCGGCACCATCGGTCTGGCGATGTCCTGCGACACCACCGGTGTCGAGCCCGACCTGGCGCTGGTGAAGTTCAAGAAGCTGGTCGGCGGCGGTTCGATGCAGATCGTCAACGGCACCGTCCCGCAGGCCCTGCGCCGCCTGGGCTACCAGGAGGAGCAGATCGAGGCGATCGTCGCCCACATCGCCGACCACGGCAATGTGATCGACGCCCCCGGTCTCAAGCAGGAGCACTACGAGGTCTTCGACTGCGCCATGGGCGAGCGCGCCATCTCCCCGATGGGCCACGTCCGCATGATGGCCGCGATCCAGCCCTGGATCTCCGGTGCCATCTCCAAGACGGTCAACATGCCGGAGACGGCGACCGTCGAGGAGGTCGAGGAGATCTACTTCGAGGCCTGGAAGCTGGGCGTGAAGGCGCTCGCCATCTACCGCGACAACTGCAAGGTCGGCCAGCCGCTCTCCGCGAAGACCAAGGAGAAGGAGAAGGCCGAGGTCACCGAGAAGGCCGAGGAGACGATCCGCGCCGCGGTCGAGAAGGTGGTCGAGTACCGCCCGGTCCGCAAGCGCCTCCCGAAGGGCCGTCCCGGCATCACCACCTCCTTCACGGTCGGCGGCGCCGAGGGCTACATGACGGCCAACTCCTACCCGGACGACGGTCTCGGCGAGGTCTTCCTGAAGATGTCCAAGCAGGGCTCGACGCTCGCGGGCATGATGGACGCCTTCTCCATCGCCGTCTCGGTGGGTCTGCAGTACGGCGTCCCGCTGGAGACGTACGTCTCGAAGTTCACCAACATGCGCTTCGAGCCGGCCGGCATGACGGACGACCCGGACGTGCGGATGGCGCAGTCGATCGTCGACTACATCTTCCGCCGCCTGGCGCTGGACTTCCTGCCCTTCGAGACGCGCTCCGCGCTCGGCATCCACTCCGCCGAGGAGCGCCAGCGTCACCTGGAGACCGGTTCGTACGAGCCGTCGGACGACGAGGTCGACGTCGAGGGCCTGGCCCAGTCGGCGCCGCGGGCCCAGGAGCTGAAGGCGGTCGCCACGCCGAAGGCCGGGGCCGAGGTGGCCGTGCCGGACCCGAAGCAGGCCCACACCAGCGCGGAACTGGTCGAGATGCAGCTGGGCATCCAGGCCGACGCCCCGCTGTGCTTCTCCTGCGGTACGAAGATGCAGCGGGCCGGCTCCTGCTACATCTGCGAGGGCTGCGGCTCGACGAGCGGCTGCAGCTGACGCGCCCGGGCGCTGCCCGGGAGTGAGGAACGCGCCAGGGCGGTGGTGCCGGGGTACCGGCACCACCGCCCTCGGTGTTCCGCTGTGCGCGCCGCCCGGGGCGCGCCGGGTCACGCCCGGCGGGAGGCCCCCATCGCGCGCGAGAAGGCCGCCGGGTCGCCCTCGAACCCCTGGACGCCGGGGCGGAACCCCCAGGGGCCCGACCCTTCCCGGACGAACTCCGCGACCGTCGCCGCCATGGCCCCGGGGACGCCGCCGAAGTCGTCCTCGGCCAGGACGGTGTACCCCTCGCGGATCCGCAGACCCGGGTTGCCCACCCCGGAGAACGTCCGCGGTGCCTGGTGCTGCTGGACGACCACACCGACCACCACGCGCGCGTACCGCTCGTCGAGCCGGTCCAGCTCCAGGGTCATGACCTCGTCGTAGCCGAAGCCCAGGCCGTCCTTGCTGTCCCGGTTGAGCGTGATCGTGCCGTCGGGGGAGCGACTGTCGAAGTGCACCACATAGGCGGGATCGCCGTGCGGGTCGCTCGCCGGATAGGGCGCGGCGACGAGATCCAGGTCGGTGGTGGGCGCACCCGACGGACTCGGATCCCACCTCAGCGCGATCTCGACCTTGCGGATGCCCTTGTTGAGGCCGTTCACCAGTATTCCCCTTCCTCGTGACCGTCCGCCGGCTCACCCCAACTGCCGGGCGTCTGCGGCAGGTTGTCCATCCTGCCACGCACCCGGCGGCGGGTGCCGGTAAGCAGTCCCTCCGAGGGTGACCGGCGCCACGCTTCCTGGCCTTACGATGGCGCGGTGCTGGTCAAGTGGATTCGCTGCACCGTGGTGGACCGCCGCGGGTTCGAGCGGGGGCAGCGGAAGTGGGCGGGGCTTCTGGGGGAGCCGGGGTTTCGCGGGCAGGGAGGGGGATGGAGCCGGGGCCGGTCGGACGTGGCGCACATCTTCTCCTTCTGGGAGAGCCGCGCCTTCTACGACTCCTTCATGGCGCGCTCCCACGACCGGCTCGCCTCGGCCCAGTCGGGCACCTTCAAGGACGCCCAGGTCAGACTCTTCGACCACCGCTTCGACGTGAAGACCGGGTTCGAACCGCGCTTCACCGACGCCGACCTGCTCAGGGTCGCCCTGTGCCGGATCCACGAGGAGCGGGCGGAGCACTTCGTCCTGATGCAGGAGAAGGTCTGGAACCCGGCGATGGCCGGCTCGCCCGGCATGGTCCGGGGTCTCTTCGGGGAGGCGCCCGGGAACGAGTTCCTGGTCCTGTCGATGTGGCGCTCGGCAGCCGAGCACGGCAAGTACCGCACCGAGCGGGTGGAGCGGCTCGCCCTGCGGGCGCAGACGGAGGCCGACGTCGCGGCCCTGGCGGGGGACATCGTCGACATGGAAGCGACCTGGACGGTTTGATCCTCCGGTCCGGGAGCAGGTGTTCCGGTGCGTCGCGCGGTGGAGGACCTGTGTGACGTACGCCGTACGGGGCCCGCACGATTCCCCGTCGGGACGTCACTCGATCTAGGGTCTTGGCATGGCACGACCACGGCGCATCGTCCTTGTCCGGCACGGCGAGTCAACGGGCAACGCAGATGACTCCGTCTATGAGCGTGAACCCGATCACGCCCTGTCCCTGACCGAGCGGGGCAGACGGCAGGCCGAGGAGACAGGGGAGCGGCTGCGCGAACTGTTCGGCGACGAGCGGGTCAGCGTCTACGTCTCCCCGTACCGCCGGACGCACCAGACGCTGAGCGCCTTCGGGCTCGATCCGGGCCTGATACGCGTGCGCGAGGAGCCCAGGCTGCGCGAGCAGGACTGGGGCAACTGGCAGGACCGCGAGGACGTGCGCCTGCAGAAGGCCTACCGGGACGCGTACGGCCACTTCTTCTACCGCTTCGCCCAGGGCGAGTCCGGTGCCGACGTCTACGACCGGGTCGGCGGTTTCCTGGAGAGCCTGTTCCGCAGCTTCGAGGCACCCGACCATCCGCCGAACGTCCTCATCGTCACCCACGGTCTGGCCATGCGGCTGTTCTGCATGCGGTGGTTCCACTGGACCGTGGCGGAGTTCGAGTCGCTGTCGAACCCGGGGAACGCCGAGATGCGGGTGCTCGTTCTGGGGGAGAACGGCAAGTACACCCTCGACCGGCCCTTCGCACGCTGGCGGGAACCGGAACCGTACGGGATCACCGGATAGACAGAGGGTCACCGGATAGAGTGGCAGGGCGATGACCGCTGATTCCTCTCCCGCCGGGCGCCTGGAGCGCGCCCTGGCCAGCCTGCGCGGACTGTCCGTGGGCGACGCGCTCGGCTCCCAGTTCTTCGTGCCGGTGAACTACCCGCTGCTCAAGCGCAGTGAGCTGCCCCCGGGTCCGTGGCAGTGGACCGACGACACCGAGATGGCGTGTTCGGTCGTCGCCGTACTGGCCACGCACCACCGGATCGACCAGGACGCCCTCGCGCGGTCCTTCGCCGAGCACCAGGACTTCGACCGGGGGTACGGCCCCGCGGTCGGCCGGCTGCTGCGGCTGGTCCGCGAGGGCGGGGACTGGCGCGAGCTCTCCGCCGCGCTCTTCAACGGCCGGGGGTCGTGGGGCAACGGAGCCGCGATGCGGATCGCGCCGCTGGGCGCCTGGTACGCGGACGACCCGGAGCAGGCCACCCACCAGGCCGAGATCTCCTCCTACCCCACCCATCAGCATCGTGAGGCCGTCGTCGGAGCCATGGCCGTCGCCGCGGCCGCCGCGCTGGTCGCCGCCCCCGGCGGGCCGCCCGGCGCGGAGGCGCTGTTCGACGGGGTCGTCGGGCTGGTGCCCGCGAGGAGCGCGGTCGGCGCGGGGCTGCGCAGGGCCCGGGACATGCTCGACTACGGCGACGCGGCGACCGTCGCGGCCGTACTCGGGTGCGGACGGCGTACGACGGCGCACGACACCGTGCCCTTCGCGCTCTGGTCGGCGGCCCGGGCGCTCGGGGACTACGAGCGGGCCTTCTGGACGACCGCGCAGGTGGGCGGTGACGTCGACACGACCTGTGCGATCGTGGGCGGCGTGGTCGGCGCCGGCAAGGCCGGGGCGCCGCCCGCCGAGTGGGCCGGGCGGGTCGAGCCGCTGCCGGACTGGATGCGCACCTCGCTCTGAGACCGGCGCCGTCGGCCTTCGGAACTCTCCGTGCATCCCGGGAACTCTCCGTGACCACCCGTTCGTTGTCCAGGCATCCACCGTGTGAGGTATGAGGCCTGACACGCGCAGGGGTGTCTGCCGGGCGGCGACGGATCGGAGAGAGGGGCGGGTGCGGTGATCACGAACGCATGGCTCGCCGTGCTGCTCACGCTGAGGGCCGTCGTGGTGCGGCTCGCGGGCCTGCCCGGCGCTCTCCGGCCGACTCCCGTGACGTCGGCCGGAGAACCGCCGGGCCGCTCCGGAGGTGTTCCCCGCTCAGCCCATGCCGGGTCCGGCCGAGCCGGACAGCGCCTCCAGGTCGCTCTTGCGGACCCGTATGACGAACCACGCGGTGGCCACGGCGAGCACGGCCATCGCGGCGGCCGGGACGAAGGCCGTGGAGATTCCCTCGGTGAGCACCTCGTGTCCCCAGGGCGCGGGCAGTTGCTGGGTCTGGGCGAACTCCGCCTTCTGTTCCGCCGTTCCCTCGGCGAGGAAGCCCGGGACCTGCTTCTCCGCCTCGTCCCTGCTGGCCGTGCCGAAGACGGTCGTCAGCAGGGCCAGGCCCACCGACCCACCCACCTGCTGGGTCGCGTTGAGGAGTCCGGAGGCCGCGCCTGCCTCGTGCCGGGCCACCCCGGAGACCGCGGTGAGGGTCAGCGTCACGAAGTTCAGGCCCATGCCGAAACCGAAGATCAGCATCGGGCCGAGGATGCCGCTGACGTAGGAGCTGTCGGAGCTGATCAGCGTCTGCCAGGCCAGTCCGGTCGCGGCGAGCGCCGAACCGATGAGCATGAACCGCTTGGGTCCGAAGACCGGGAGGAACCGCTGGGACAGGCCGGCCCCGAGCGCGATCACGACCGTCACCGGCAGGAAGGCGAGGCCGGCCTCGATCGGGCTGTAGCCGAGCACGTTCTGCACGAAGAGGACGATGTAGAAGAACATGCCGAACATCGCCGCGGCGAGGCTGAGCATGATCACATACGTGCCCGAGCGGTTGCGGTCGGCGAACATCCGCAGTGGGGTGATCGGTTCCCTGGCCCGGGACTCGATCAGCGCGAAGGCCGCCAGCAGCACGACGGCGGCCGTGAAGGAGCCGATGGTCAGACTGTCCCGCCAGCCTGCCTCCGCCGCGCGGATGAAGCCGTAGACGAGGGAGGCCATACCGGCCGTCGAGGTCACCGCGCCCGCGATGTCGAAACGGCCGGTGTGCCGCTCGGACTCGTTGATGTACATCGGCGTGAGGACGGCGATCAGTACGCCGATCGGCACGTTGACGAAGAGCACCCACCGCCAGTCGAGCCACTCGGTGAGCATGCCTCCCGCGAGCAGGCCGATGGCGCCGCCGCCCGCGGAGACCGCGGC
This sequence comes from Streptomyces marokkonensis, assembly GCF_008312835.1. Classification (GTDB taxonomy): domain Bacteria; phylum Actinomycetota; class Actinomycetes; order Streptomycetales; family Streptomycetaceae; genus Streptomyces; species Streptomyces marokkonensis_A. The sequence continues at coordinate 74,402 of NZ_VSKS01000001.1, forward strand.
GAAGACACCGAAGGCACGGTTGCGCTCGGGCCCTTCCGGGAACGTGGTGGTGATGAGCGCGAGCGAGGTGGGCGAGGCGATCGCACCGCCCACACCCTGCAGGACGCGCGCGGCCAGCAACTGCCACGGTTCCTGGGCGAACCCGCCGAGCAGCGAGGCGAGGGTGAACAGCAGGATGCCGGTCATGAAGACACGGCGGCGGCCGAGGATGTCGCCCGCGCGGCCGCCGAGCAGCAGCAGGCCGCCGAAGGTCAGGGTGTAGGCGCTGACCACCCAGGTGAGGTCGGTGGTGCTGAACTGGAGAGCGTTCTGGATGTGCGGCAGGGCGATGTTCACAATCGTCGCGTCGAGTACCACCATGAGCTGGCAGGCCGCGATGACGGTGAGCGCGATGCCGGGGTGCCCGTCCCGGCGGGCCGCTCCTGGCTTGTGATCCTGAATCAACGGAGAGGTGGTCACTATGGGTCCCCCACACGAGAGCGTCAGTGAACGCTCGCGTTCACTGTTGCGTCAACCGTAGGAGTCCTCGACAGTGAACGCAAGCGTTCACTTAATGTCGCCGTCCGGTGCGTCCCCCTCAGCCGCCGCGCGGTCGTGCTTCATCCCCGAAATGCCCGCTTCGTCTGCTCGTTGGAGAGAGTCCGATGGTTACTTCGAGCAGGGCGGTCGCCCACGCTCAGACGGCCGCTTCCCGTCGCCGCGGCGCCGTACTGGAACGCGCGATCCTCGACGCCGCCCTGGAGCAGCTCAGCACGGTCGGCTGGAACGGCCTGACCATGGAGGGCGTCGCCGCGGGCGCCCAGACCGGAAAGGCCGCCGTCTACCGGCGCTGGCCGTCCAAGGAGGACCTCGTCGCGGACGCCCTGCGGGCCGGGTTGCCGGACTTCGACGCGGTACCGGACCGCGGAAGCGTGCGCGACGACTTGCTGGACCTGTGCCTGCGGGCGCGCGACGCGATGTTCTCCCGGTCGGGGTCCGCGCTGCGCTCGGTCATTCACGAATGCGACACCGTGCAGGCCGAGCGCTTCCATGCCGTCATCTTCGACGGTGTCGTGGAACCCACCCTCGCGATGCTCCGAGAGGTGATCGAGCGTGGAATCGAGCGGGGAGAGGTGCGTCCCGACGCGGCGAACGGCTATGTCTTCGACGCCGTCCCGGCCATGATGATGTACCGCTCGAAGATGTGCGGCAGCGAATGGGCGGACGTCGACGTGGAGCAGATGATCGACCAGTTGATGGTCCCGCTGCTGCGGCGCAGCGGCTCCTGACCGGGTACCGCGCAGACGCCGTCGCCGCTCGGGGAACCGGGGTGTCGCGGGCCGCGCGGGGCGGCGTACGCTAAGGGCGCCATGCCGTACGAACCGCCTACTCACACCGTCGAGCGCTCCCTCCGCGCCACGACCGGAGCGAAGATCGTTGCAGGTGTCGACGAGGTGGGGCGCGGCGCGTGGGCCGGCCCCGTCACCGTCTGCGCGGCGATCACCGGACTGCGCAGGCCCCCGCAGGGCCTCACCGACTCCAAGCTCCTCACCGTCAAGCGGCGCACCCAACTCGCCGAGACGCTGCGGACCTGGGTGACCTCGTACGCCCTCGGGCACGCGTCCCCCGAGGAGATCGACGACCTGGGGATGACCGCCGCGCTGCGCCTGGCGGCGGTGCGCGCGCTGGACGCGCTCCCGGTCCGGCCCGACGCGGTGATCCTCGACGGAAAGCACAACTACCTCGGCTCGCCCTGGCAGGTCCGTACCGTCATCAAGGGCGACCAGTCGTGCGTGGCGGTCGCGGCGGCCTCGGTGATCGCCAAGGTGCAGCGCGACAAAATGATGGCCGAACTGGCCATCGACCATGCAGACTTCGGTTTTGCGGACAACGCCGGGTATCCGTCGCCCGTGCACAAGGCCGCACTGGAGGTCCGGGGACCCACTCCGCACCACCGGTTGTCGTGGGCGTATCTTGATGCGCTGCCCCAGTGGCGGCACCTCAAGAAGGTCCGCACCTGGACGGACGGGCGCGTTCCGGAGATCGAGGGTCAGCTCGGCTTCGATTTCTGACGAACCGCTCGCACGAATGTGCCACCCGACGGCGCGTGTCGTACCGACGTTTGATAAAAATCAGCTCATGCCTCTCCTTCCCGAGGAGCCTCAGATTCACGAGAGTGCCCAGGGTCCCCGCGCCACGCCGGCCAGCGGCCGCACCGCGCCGACCCCCCGTCCCGTACCCGGTCCCCGCCCCGCGGTTCCGTCACGTCCCGGTCGTCCCGGCCCGCCGCGGCCCGCGCCGCCGGTGCAGCGTGCGCCGCGCGACGCGGCTCCCGCGGCCGAACCCGCTCCCGCGGACCGGCCCGCCCCCGCTGCGGCCACCCCGCAGATCCAGCTGATCCCGGCCTCGGCCCAGGGGGCGCTCGACGCCGCCGAGGAGGCCGTGGACCTGCTGCTGGACTCGGGCCGCGCCCCCGGCGACGTGCTGGTGGTCACCACCGGCGAGCCGCACCCGTGGGCCACCCACGAACTGTCCTTCGGTGAGGCCTCCTACTGGGCCCAGCACGACGCCGGGGACGACGTCTTCTACACGGACGCCCAGGTCGCGGACCGTGCCGGGGCGCGGCCCGTGGTCGTGGTCGCCGTCAACGGCGGTCCCGAGTCGGCGGCCGTCTCCGCCCTGTCGGCGGCGCACGCCCGGGCCCGCGCCCTGCTGATCGTTTGCGGCGAGCCGCAGCGCATCAACTCGGTGCTGGGCGCGGCTGTCTGAGCCGGCGGTTCGGGGTCCGGCCGGACCCCGGGGGTGACGCGGACGCCGTGCTTGCGGCATCCGCACGGCCCGCGCCCCGGCATGCCCGGGTCGCGGGAAGTGCCGATGCCCGCAGCCTCCGTCCCGGCCGGGACGGGCGCCGTGGGCACGCACCCGCGCCGTCCCGCGATCCGGCCGGCGGACCCGTGCGGTCCGGGCCTCCGCCCCGCGAGTTCAGCGTGCCGCCGCGCGGCGCAGTACCTCCGACGCGGCACCGCCGGTGCGCGGTATCCGCGGCGGTGCCTCGGACATGGCGAACGGCTCCGGTGCCGAGCCGGCGCTGGGGTGGCGGCCACCACGCCCCTCGCCGAGGACCTGCCAGCCGTCACGGGTCAGCGTGATGTACGCCCCGCAACGCAGCCCGTGCAGGGTGCAGGCGTCCCGCAGCCCCCACATCCAGGCGCCGTCCTCCTCCGTCCAACGGGCGTCGCCGTCACGGCAGTAGAGCAGCACGGCGGTGCGCACCGGAGTGCGGCGCCGCAGGTCGTGCGGGATGACCCGGCGCAACTGGGCCAGCAGCACGTTGCGGAACATCCAGCCGTCCGCCGAGGCGGCGCGGCGGGTGAACGAGGCGCTGGCGCAGACCCGTTCGTCGGGATCGAGCACGGCGACGACCGCGGTCGCCGGACCGGGGTGGTGCCGGGCGTGCAGTCCGCTGACGACCTCGCGCGGACTGCGCAGCAGCGGGATTCCCGCGGCGGCCCACTCCGCGGGCTCGAGCACACGGGTGGCGGAAGCGGCGGACGTCGACAGCGATGCCGCCGAGGACGGAGCGAATCCGAAGGTCACGGTCCTCCCTTCGGCTACGCCCAGACTGCGGGCGGGGTCGGATTCGGGGGAGCGCGCACGCAACAGAGCCCTACCTGATCGGCGGGCGAGCCGTGCGGGTGCGGACTTCAATTCTTCCTGTCGAACTTGGATGCGGCAACGAGCAATTGGGGCAGCGGACCGGTATCGGGTGATCCACGGTTAATATCCCCACCCATCGGGTGCGCCGAACCGTCAGCCCTGTACGGCGAGCACCAGCGGCAGCACACCCTGTGCACCGGCCCGCCGCAGCAGACGCGTTGCGACCGCGAGTGTCCAGCCCGTCTCGGTGTAGTCGTCCACGAGCAGAACCGGGCCCTGGGCCTGTGCGAGCGCGGCGGCGAGGTCGGCGGGAACGGTGAGCGCCCCGTCGAGCGCCTTGAGGCGCTGGGCGCTGTTGCTCCGGGAGGCGGGGTGCGCCTCACCCGTGTATGCCACCGACCCGAGCAGCGGCAGCCGGCCGACCTCGGCGATCCGCGCTCCCAGTGAGTGGATCAGCCGGGGCCTGCTGCGGGAGGCGAGGGTCACCACGCCCACCGGCCTGGCCTGGGCTTCCGCCGCCCCCGGAGCCCACCCGCCGGGGCCCTTCGCCCAGTCGGCCAGCACGCCCACCACGGCCTTGGCGACATCGTCCGGCACCGGCCCGTCGGGCGCCTGCGGCGCGAACATCGGACGCAGCCGGTTGCCCCAGCCGATGTCCGACAGACGCCCCAGCGCCCTGCCCTGCGCCGCCTGTTCGCCCGCCGGGATACGGCCCTTGAGGTCCATGCCGATCGCGGGGAGCCCGGTGGGCCACATCCGCCGGGGCTCCACCTCCACACCCGCCCGGCCGAGATCCACGCGGGCCGCCTCAAGCGCGGTGGCGGAGGCCTCGGCGGTGTACCGGGCGCCCGCGCAGTTGTCGCAGCGCCCGCAGGGCTTGGCGCCCTCGTCGTCCAACTGGCGCTGCAGGAACTCCATCCGGCACTCCGTGCTCGCCGCGTACTCGCGCATCGCCTGCTGTTCGGTCTTGCGCTGCCGCGCCACCCACGCATACCGCTCGGCGTCGTACGTCCACGGCTGCCCGGTCGCGATCCAGCCGCCCTTGACCCGCTTCACCGCCCCGTCCACGTCGAGCACCTTGAGCATGGTCTCCAGCCGGGAGCGGCGCAGCTCCACCAGCGGCTCGAGGGCCGGCAGCGACAGGGGCCGCTCCGCGCGCGCGAGGACGTCGAGCGTGCGGCGCACCAGATCCTCGGAGGGGAAGGCGAGCGACGCGAAGTACTCCCAGATCGCCTCGTCCTCCTTGCCCGGCAGGAGCAACACCTCGGCATGCCGGACACCGCGTCCGGCGCGCCCGACCTGCTGGTAGTAGGAGATGGGGGAGGACGGGGAGCCGAGATGCACCACGAAGCCCAGGTCGGGCTTGTCGAACCCCATACCGAGAGCGGAGGTGGCGACCAGGGCCTTCACCTTGTTGGCGAGCAGGTCCTCCTCGGCCTGCTGCCGCTCGGCGTTCTCCGTCCTGCCGGTGTAGGAGGTGACGGTGTGCCCGCGCTGCCTCAGGAAAGCCGTGACCTCCTCGGCGGCGGCCACGGTCAGCGTGTAGACGATCCCCGAGCCCGGCAGCTCGTCCAGATGATCGGCGAGCCAGGCCATCCGGTGCGCGGCATCGGGCAGGCGCAGCACGCTCAGGCTGAGACTCTCCCGGTCCAGCGGGCCCCGCAGCACCAGCGCATCCGACGAACCTCCCGTGCCCAGCTGTTCCGCGACGTCGGCGGTGACGCGGGCGTTGGCGGTGGCGGTGGTGGCGAGAACGGGTACGCCGTCCGGGAGGTCGACGAGCATGGTGCGCAGCCGGCGGTAGTCCGGGCGGAAGTCGTGCCCCCAGTCGGAGATGCAGTGCGCCTCGTCGACCACGAGGAGTCCGGTCGCGGCGGAGAGCCTGGGCAGCACCTGGTCACGGAAGTCCGGGTTGTTCAGCCGCTCCGGACTCACCAGCAGCACGTCCACGTCCCCTGCGGCGATCTCCCCTTGGATGGAGTCCCACTCCTCGCTGTTGGAGGAGTTGATGGTCCGGGCGTGGATTCCGGCTCGGGCCGCTGCCTCCACCTGGTTGCGCATGAGCGCCAGGAGCGGGGACACGATCACGGTGGGGCCGCTGCCCTGTGCCCGCAGCAGCGACGTGGCCACGAAGTAGACGGCGGACTTGCCCCACCCCGTGCGCTGGACGACCAGCGCCCGGCGCTTGTCGGCGACCAGTGCCTCGATCGCCCGCCACTGGTCCTCGCGCAGCCGGGCCTCGCCCGAGGCGTCCCCGACGAGACGGGCGAGGACCGCGTCCGCGGCCGCCCGGAGATCCGTGTTGCTCGTGTGCTCCATGGATCCCATACAACAGGACGGCACCGACATCCGGTCGGCTGCGAGGGGGACAGCAGGTGGGACGTCCGGTTCCTCCCGCCGAGTGACATGCCCCTGATCCGACTTATCCACAGGAAGAACCGGAATGTCACAATCTGCGAGATCGTCTCGGCATGACGAACCACAGCGAGACCACTGGGTCCCCCGAAAACCATGGCATCGCGGGAGACGGCGGGCACGAGTGCGCCGGCCTGCCGCGGCGTGACCGGCCCCCGGGCCCGGAAGACATCGCCCGCACCGCGTACGACAGCCACGGCGACGAACAGCAGGTCACCCTGCGCTCCCCGGCCGAGCTCGCCGACGCCCTGCCCTACCTCCTCGGCTACCGTCCCGAGGACAGCATCGTGCTGGTCGCCCTGCACGAGAAGGACGGACGCGCCCGGTTCGGCGGCCGTGCCCGTCTCGGCATCCCCGCCAACGCGGACGACTGGCCCTCCGCCGCCCGGCAACTGGCCCACGGCCTGGTGACGGGCAGCGAGCGCAGGGGCGCCCGGCCCGAGCAGATGGTCGTCTTCCTCTGCCGCGAGCCGGGCGCAGGCGAGTCCGGCCGGCAGGTCAGGGAGCGGCTGGGCCCGCTCGCCCACGCCCTGCGCCTGGAGTGCGGCGCCCTGGACATCCCGGTCGTGGAGGCCCTGTGCGTCTCGGACGGCCGCTTCTGGTCGTACTGCTGTGACGACCAGGGCTGCTGTCCGGCCGAGGGGACACCGCTGGGCCTGCCCGGCACCTCGGTGCTGGCCGCCGCCGCCACCTATGCCGGGCTCCAGATCCGCGGCACCCTGCGCGAACTGCGGGCCCGGCTCCTTCCGCGGGAGAGCTCCGCCGCCCGCGAACAGGAGCGCGCCCTGGACGCCGCCGGCATGACGCTGGTCCCCAGGATGCTCGACGCGGCCGGCTGCCATGAGGTCGCCGGGGAGACACTGGGGCTGGCGGAGCGGGTCATGGGCCGCCTCGCCGGCGCCCCGCCCGCGTCCGGCGTGCTCCCGGCGGATCTGCGGGACGACGACCTGCTCGGGCACGACGAGGCGGCCACACTCATCCTCGGTCTGCAGGACCGCACGACCCGCGACCGCGCCGCCGAGTGGATGGAGGGCGACGACGCGGGCCCGGCCCTCCGCCTGTGGCGGGCCCTGGCACGCCGCTGTGTCGGACCGTACGGCGAACACGCCGCGGCGCCCCTCACCCTCGCCGGGTGGGTCGCCTGGTCCACCGGTGACGAGCTGGAGGCCCGGGAAGCCCTTGCCCTGGCCCTGGCCGCCGACCCCGACTACCTCTTCGCCCGTCTGCTGCATCAGGCGTGCAACCAGGGCCTCGACCCGGAGTCGGTCCGCCGCTGCCTGCGGGCCGAACGCGAGGGCCGCGGGAAGGCGGAGCCCGGCGAGCCGGCCATGGGCGCGGAACCGCAGAAGGGGGGCGACGACGAACCTCCGTCCGCCGGACCGGCGCTGCCCCGGCCGGCGGCGCCCCCCTTGCCCAGCCGCCGGCGCACCCGCACGGCCGGGACCGGCAGCGGTTCGCCTCGTGGGGTGCGCGCGGAGGGGAGCCGGCCGGGAGGGCGGCTGCCGTATCCGCGGGCGTCGGCGAGGAGCACACGCCCCGGCGGCGGTACCGGGGCCAGGCGTGGAACGCGTCCCGGCGCCGCGCTCCCCGGCACGGCGGGTCCGGGCCTCGAGGGTCGGCGCGGTGCGCCGCGGGGAGGTGACCACGTGCCGGCAGGTCTCCTGGACCCTCGCGCCGAGGGCGAAGGCCCGGGCGCGCGGACCGGTCGTCAGGGCGGCAGCCGGGTCGAGTGAGCGGGGCGGCCGTCTCCGGAAGAGAGGCAGGACGCACAGGGAGCGGGCCACGGGACTGCGGGCGTGACCTACCAGGCCACCTACCCGGCCCCGGGCTCCTGGGCGGCCCCTGTCTGGACTCCGTGGGCCACGACAGAGAGGCGGGCATCGCGCCTGTGAGGCCATCCGGGGGCGGCTGAGGTTCGGTCACCGGCTGCCCGCGATGCGGGCGGGGGAGCAGCCGGCCGAGGGGAGCGCCGCGCGCCGCGGGCGCGCCCTTCTCCGGACGGATGGGCCGGCTCGGTCCCGCCATGGTCGAGGAGGCGGCAGAGGGGCCGCAGCCGGGGGTGTGACGTGGGGCGCCGTGCCCCGCCCGGTCAGGGGACGGCCCGACGGCGGAAGCGCCGGGCCGAAGTGGATCAGTCATCGATGCGACCGGCGAAGGAGGTGTTTATCGTCAGGCAGACGACTATGATCGCGGCATGCCCTACGACCCGTCAGCCTTTCCGCCCTTCGCCGTCACCGTGGACCTGGTCGTGCTGACCGTGCGCCGCCATTCCCTGTGTGCGTTGGCGGTACGCAGGGGCGAGCCGCCGTTCCAGGGGCGCTGGGCGCTCCCCGGCGGCTTCGTCCGGGCAGACGAGGACCTGGCACAGGCCGCGGCCCGGGAACTGGCCGAGGAAACGGGGCTGCGGGTGCACGACCCGGCCGTCCCCGCCCAGGACAACGGCGCCCACCTGGAACAGCTCGCCACCTATGGTGATCCCAAGCGGGACCCCCGCATGCGTGTCGTCAGCGTCGCCCACCTCGCTCTGGCCCCCGACCTGCCGGCTCCCCGGGCGGGCGGCGACGCCAGCAACGCGCGCTGGGCGCCCGTCGAGGAGCTGCTCCAGCAGGGCGGTTACGGCAGGGACGGCGAGCCGGTGGCACCGCTCGCCTTCGATCACGCCCAGATCCTCTCCGACGGGGTGGAGCGCGCCCGCTCCAAGATCGAGTACTCGTCGCTGGCGACGGCCTTCTGTCCGCCCGAGTTCACCGTCGGTGAGCTGCGCCGGGTCTACGAGGCGGTCTGGGGCGTGGCACTCGACCCGCGCAACTTCCACCGCAAGGTGACGGGCACACCGGGCTTCCTGGTCCCCACCGGAGGCACGACCACCCGGCAGGGCGGCCGCCCCGCCCAGCTCTTCCGGGCCGGCGGAGCCACCCTGCTCAACCCCCCGATGCTGCGCCCCGAGGTCTGAGGCGCGGACGCCGGACCGGCCGGCGGACCCTCAAGGGCGACCGTCCCTCGCGGCAGTGAGCCGTGCGGTGACCGAAAAACCCGTTATGGCACGCTATGTTGCATCGCGTGATCCAGGCCATCGGACTGACCAGCAACCCCCGCAAAGAGCTCCCGCCCGCCGTCGACGACGTCTCCTTCGAGGCGCACGCGGGCCGCGTCACCGCGTTGCTCGGCGCACCGGGCGCCGGCAAGACGACGGCGCTCGGGCTGATGCTCGAACTCCAACGCGGCCGCGGCGTCACCTACTTCAGAGGCCGGCCCCTGCACCGCATCCCTCATCCCGCCCGCGAGGTCGGCGTGTTGCTGGGGGACGTACCGGGCCACCCCGCCCGCTCCGTCCGCGGGCATCTGCGCATGCTGTGCGCCGCCTCCGGCGTGCCGGGCCGACGTGCGGACGAAGTCCTCGAAGCGGTCGGGCTCGTGAGCCTGCGCGACGAACGCCTCGGCGTCCTGTCGCGCGGCATGGACCGTCGGCTGGGCCTGGCCTGCGCGCTGCTGCCGGACCCGCACACACTCGTGCTCGACGACCCCGCCCGCGGGCTCTCCGCCGGGGAAAAGAACTGGCTGCACGGCATGCTCCGGGCACACGCGGCCCAGGGCGGCACGGTCCTGTGGGCCACGGCGGACGCGAAGGAGGCGGCGCGGATCGCGGACCACGTCGTCACGCTGGAGCGCGGAAGGCTCGTCGCCGACCAGGACGCCGCGGACTTCTCCCGCACCCGGCTGCGCCCCCGTGTGGCCGTCCGCAGCCCGCACGCCGCCCGCCTCTCCGTGCTGCTCGCGCAGGAGGCCCGCTCCGCACAGCGGTCCGTGGAAGTCGTGCGGGAGGGCGGCAACCGCCTCTGTGTCTACGGCAGTACCTGCGCGGACATCGGCGAGACCGCGTTCCGCAACGGCATCGTCGTCCACCGACTGGCGGACGAAGTAGGGGACATGGGGCCCGGCGCCGGGGCGGCCGAAGAGGCCGCGGGCGCACCGGAACCCCCGTCGGACACCCCACGGCCGGCCGCCGCCCCTCCCCGCCACCCCGTTGTCCCGGCCGGTGAGGAGTCCCTCACGCCCGTGCACCGTGACGGGAACACGCCGGAGGCGGCCGACGCCGAGGACGTCCCGCCGGACCCCGTGCGCCGCCCGCGCCTGGCCGGCCGGACGCCCCGCGCCGACCGCGCCCTCACCGCCGGGGCCGACCTGCCACCGCCCATCTCCGTCCGCCCCGCGCCCAGGCCCCTCCGCCCCGTCCGCTACGAGATCCGGCGCGCCACGGGCGTCGCGACGGGGTTCCTCGTCGGGGCCGGTGTGCTCGTCGTGTCCGCGCTCACCGCCGTACTGCTGGCACGCGTGGGGCACACCCCGCAGCCGCGCCTGCTGGCCGCCTGGCCCGAGGAGTTGCCGCTGCCGCCCGCGGCGCTGGGAGCGGGACTGCTCGGGGCGCTGGCCTTCGGCGACGAGTTCCGCCACCCCGCGCTGGCGGCGGACCGCGGCACCGTGCCCCGGCGGTTGGGGCTGCTCACCGCCAAACTCCTCGTCGCCTCGGCCACCGCGCTGGTGCTGGCCGTCCTGACCGTCGGATGCGACGCCGAACTGCTCTACCTCGTCTACGGCCGGGAGGTCGTCCAGGTTCCCGCCGACTGGCTCCCGCTGAGTGCGGCCTGGCTCGGACTGGTGACGGGATGCGCCTGCGCCGGCGTCCTCGCCGCGGGCGTCTTCCGGTCCACCACCGCGGGGCTGGCCGCGGTCGTCGCCGTGCCCCTCCTCGTCGTACCGCTCGTGCAGAAGGTGATGGAAGGGCCGTCCGTGCGCGCCCCGGCGCCGTTCGCGGGGCGACTGCCGCTTCGGTGGCCCTTCGGCGGCGAGCGCCACCTGGACGTGGTGCTGCGCCTGGTCGCCCAACCCGTGGGCGGGGCTCTGGCGTTGTCGCTGGGGGCGCTGCTCTGCGCGTACCTGCTCACGGGTCTGCGGAGCAGGGTCCGATGATGACCGACCGTGAACACATCGGCCCGTTCGTGCCCACAACTCCCCGTTTTATGCACACTTCTTTCCGATAAGGCGTCAATTGCGACGGGGTGAGCGATCACCCTTTCGTGTGCTTTTCACCAAAGACCTCAAGGGAGTTGGAAACGGCGCCGACAAAGGATGCGTGAGTACCCTTGCGCACACCATGATGACCGCCGCCCGCTCCGCAGACTCCGGCCTCGCGAACCCGGGCGAACTCGACCGCTACCCCTATGCGGAGACGCCCGCCGCCGACCGCGTCGGCGCCCCTGTCTGGGACGGGGCGGATCCGGAGCTGGGCCGCGTGAGCCGGCGGGCCACGAGCAGCCGTGGACGCGGACTGCACGGCCAGCTCGTCCAGCAGTTGGGACAGATGATCGTCTCCGGGGACCTGGGCGCCGACCGGCCGCTGGTCCCGGAGGAGATCGGCCAGCGCTTCGAGGTCTCCCGCACCGTCGTCCGCGAGTCGCTCCGCGTCCTGGAGGCCAAGGGCCTGGTCAGCGCCCGGCCGAACGTGGGCACGCGCGTGCGCCCCGTCAGCGACTGGAACCTCCTCGATCCGGACATCATCGAGTGGCGGGCCTTCGGGCCGCAGCGGGACAACCAGCGGCGCGAGCTCAGCGAGCTGCGCTGGACGATCGAGCCGCTCGCCGCCCGCCTGGCGGCCGGCCACGGGCGGGAGGACGTCCAGCAGCGCCTGTCCGACATGGTGGAGATCATGGGCCACGCCCTGGGGCAGGGTGACGCGCTGACGTTCGCGCGGGCGGACGCCGAGTTCCACTCCCTGCTCATCCAGGTCGCGGGCAACCGGATGCTGGAGCACCTCTCCGGGATCGTGTCCGCCGCGCTGCAGGTCTCGGGCGGCCCGGTCACGGGCTGTGAGCGGCCGAACGAGAGCTCGCTGACCCACCACGCCCGGATCGTCGACGCCCTCGGCGGCGGCGACGGCGCGGCGGCCGAGGCGGCCATGCGGCAACTCCTCACGGTCCATCCCGAGGTGGAACGCGTGGTGCCCGCGCCGCGCGAGCACTGATCGCGTTCCGCGGACGGCGCGGTGCGGCATGCCATCCCCCTCCTGTGGCAGCGCCCCACCAGTGATCCGTCCCCCCGTCGGACCCTGTGGGATCGTCGAAGATCCCGCGGGGTCCGACGCGGCAAAAAGGGTAGAAGAGTCCCGGGGAGACGACCTCCTCGCCCCTGGGTGAACGCTTTTTTACCTGTATGACTGCTTCTGTTCGCTTACGGGGTGTGACTCGGGCCACGCGAATTGGGCGTAACGCTCCCGGGAACAACGCGATGACCTAAGAGGTGACAGCCGCGGAGGGAATACGGACGCCGAGCATGGCGCTGTGCATCTTCCCCGGCCCCCGCCCGCACCGTCGGCCCATCCCCAAGCCGGCGGTCGGCTCCTGTCCACTGTGGACGGGGCCGGAAGCCGTTTTCCAACGTTCCGAGAGGTTGTTCGTGTCGGCCAGCACATCCCGTACGCTCCCGCCGGAGATCGCCGAGTCCGTCTCTGTCATGGCGCTCATTGAGCGGGGAAAGGCTGAGGGGCAGATCGCCGGCGATGACGTGCGTCGGGCCTTCGAAGCTGACCAGATTCCGGCCACTCAGTGGAAGAACGTACTGCGCAGCCTCAACCAGATCCTCGAGGAAGAGGGTGTGACGCTGATGGTCAGTGCCGCAGAGCCCAAGCGCACCCGAAAGAGCGTCGCAGCGAAGAGTCCCGCCAAGCGCACCGCCACCAAGGCGGTCGCGGCCAAGACGGCGACCGCCCGGAAGGCAACCGCTTCCGCCACGCCGACGGAGCCCGCCACCGACCCCGCCGTCGAGGAGGAGGCACCCGCCAGGAAGGCGGCTGCCAAGAAGACCACCGCCAAGAAGGCGACCGCGAAGAAGGCCACGGCCAAGAAGACGGCCGCCAAGAAGACCGCGGGCAAGAAGGACGACGCCGAGCTGGTCGACGAGGAGGTCCTCGAGGAGACCAAGGCGGACGAGCCGGAGGGCGCGGAGAGCGCCGGATTCGTGCTCTCCGACGAGGACGAGGACGACGCGCCGGCCCAGCAGGTCGCCGCCGCCGGCGCCACCGCCGACCCGGTCAAGGACTACCTCAAGCAGATCGGCAAGGTCCCCCTGCTCAACGCCGAGCAGGAGGTCGAGCTCGCCAAGCGCATCGAGGCGGGCCTGTTCGCCGAGGACAAGCTGGCGAACGCCGACAAGCTGGCGCCGAAGCTCAAGCGCGAGCTGGAGATCATCGCCGAGGACGGGCGCCGCGCCAAGAACCACCTGCTGGAGGCCAACCTCCGTCTGGTGGTCTCCCTGGCCAAGCGCTACACCGGCCGCGGCATGCTCTTCCTGGACCTCATCCAGGAGGGCAACCTCGGTCTGATCCGCGCGGTGGAGAAGTTCGACTACACCAAGGGCTACAAGTTCTCCACGTATGCCACGTGGTGGATCCGCCAGGCCATCACCCGCGCGATGGCCGACCAGGCCCGCACCATCCGTATCCCGGTGCACATGGTCGAGGTCATCAACAAGCTCGCGCGCGTGCAGCGCCAGATGCTCCAGGACCTGGGCCGCGAGCCCACCCCGGAGGAGCTGGCCAAGGAGCTCGACATGACCCCGGAGAAGGTCATCGAGGTCCAGAAGTACGGCCGTGAGCCCATCTCGCTGCACACCCCGCTGGGCGAGGACGGCGACAGCGAGTTCGGTGACCTCATCGAGGACTCCGAGGCCGTCGTGCCTGCGGACGCCGTCAGCTTCACGCTCCTGCAGGAGCAGCTGCACTCCGTCCTGGACACCCTGTCCGAGCGCGAGGCGGGCGTCGTCTCCATGCGCTTCGGCCTCACCGACGGTCAGCCGAAGACCCTCGACGAGATCGGCAAGGTGTACGGCGTGACGCGCGAGCGTATCCGCCAGATCGAGTCCAAGACCATGTCGAAGCTGCGCCACCCGTCGCGCTCCCAGGTGCTGCGCGACTACCTCGACTAGGTCGCCCGGTCACGACGCGCAGTCGTGCGCCGCGTCCGCGAAGGCCCGGTTCCCGCCCTCGGGAACCGGGCCTTCGCGCTGCCGCGCGGGTGCGGGCCCGGGCGAGGTCGATCACTCTGGGTGCCTCAGGAGCACCCCAGCGTGAGGAGCGTGCATGCGACGTCGTCTTGCCCGGGCCCTGGCCCGGCCGCTGGCCCTCGCGGCCGCGGGTACCGTCATACCGTTGGCCACGACCGTCCCGGCGGCCGCCGACAGCGTCGTCGTCGGTGGCTTCCCCGTCGATGTTTCGCAGAGTCCGTGGACAGTGGCGCTGTCCAGCCGTGACCGGTTCGGAGGTACGCGAGCGGGACAGTTCTGCGGGGGTGTGGCGGTCGGCCGGACCACCGTGCTCACCGCGGCCCACTGCATGGACAAGGAGGTGCTGGGGGCCTCGCCGGAGCGGGTGCGCGACCTGAGGGTGATAGCGGGGCGCACGGAGCTGCTCTCGGACCGGGGTGAGGAGATCGCCGTACGCGAGACCTGGGTGAACCCGGGCTACGACGGTGCCACCAACTCCGGCGACTTCGCCGTGCTCAGTCTGGCCGAGCCGCTGCCCCCGGGCGCGGTCATAGGCATGGCCGCGGCGGGAGACCCCGCCTACCGGGCGGGTACCGCGGCCACGGTCTACGGGTGGGGGGACACCACGGGGTCCGGCGCCTACGCCGGCAGCCTGCACGCCGCCCGTGTGCGGGTGCAGCCGGACGCGCTCTGCGAGCGCGCGTATCCGGGCGGTTCCGAGGGCACGTACCGCGCCGGGACGATGCTGTGCGCGGGGGAGGTGGCAGGGGGCCGCGACGCCTGCCAGGGGGACAGCGGCGGGCCGCTGGTGGCCCAGGGACGGTTGATAGGCCTCGTGTCCTGGGGGGCCGGCTGCGGCTGGGCGGGCAGCCCAGGGGTCTACACGCGGATCTCCGACGTCCTGCGGACGCTCGGGTGGTCCCAGGCCTGAGCGGTACCGGCAGGGCGTCTGTGGGGCCCTGGACGGGTTTCAGGTGTGGGTGGGTACGAGAAGACGGGCGACCGTCTCCTCCGCGGAGGAGACGGTCGCCCGTTCGCCGACCTGTGCCGGGCTGCTCGTCGTCGGACGCGAGGTGTCAGCGCTCTTCTTCGGGGGCGGGCGCGGGAGCGGTGAGCCGCTCCGACTCGTCCTGTATCTCAGCGGCGATCTTCTTGAGTTCCGGCTCGAACTTGCGACCGTGGTGGGCGCAGAAGAGCAGTTCTCCGCCGCTCAGCAGGACGACGCGCAGGTATGCCTGGGCGCCGCAGCGGTCGCAGCGATCGGCGGCCGTCAGCGGGCTCGCGGGGGTCAGAACAGTAGTCACGTCGCCTCTTCTCTAGCTCGACGAGCTGTCGTACCAGGGTCAACATCCAACCAGCCCCAAAACGTTCCCGCTCGTGGCTTCTCTTCGGAAAAATCTTCCGAAGTGGGTGGCTGTTGCCGGTTGGCGGCGAATGTGCCGTAGTGCGTGTCTGGTGTGTCGTACGGATTCGCGTTCGTATCGGTGGTCGGCCCTCCCGGCTGGGTTGCCGGTTGTTCATGAGGACGTGCCCGGAGCCTAAATGGTTCATGCCTGGAAGGGAACGTGATGTGTGCTTCACTCCATCGAGGGATCGAACACGCATACGACTCTCGACTAGGGTGGGCACGGACGAGGGTGGCGTTACAACGGCTCTACCAGGCCTCGGTACCCTCTCACCGGTGACTGAAGCCGCGCCCTTACCCAAGAGGGCCCCATCTGAAATTCAGCGAGGAGCGAACCGCGTGACCGCCGAGACGTCCGTGCCGTCCACAGCGCTGCTGGCAGGAGCAGACCGGGACGGGTCCAACTACACCGCGCGGCACCTGCTCGTCCTCGAGGGGCTCGAGGCCGTGCGGAAGCGCCCCGGCATGTACATCGGATCCACCGACAGCCGTGGACTGATGCACTGCCTCTGGGAAATCATCGACAACTCCGTCGACGAGGCCCTCGGGGACTACTGCGACCACATCGAGGTGGTCCTCCACGACGACGGCTCGGTGGAGGTCCGGGACAACGGCCGGGGCATCCCCGTCGACGTCGAGCCCAAGACCGGCCTCTCCGGGGTCGAGGTCGTCATGACCAAGCTGCACGCCGGCGGGAAGTTCGGCGGCGGCTCGTACGCCGCCTCCGGCGGTCTGCACGGCGTCGGCGCCTCCGTCGTCAACGCCCTCTCCGCACGGCTCGACGTCGAGGTCGACCGCGGCGGGCACACCCACGCGATCAGTTTCCGGCGCGGTGTCCCCGGCGCCTTCGCCGCCCTCGGCCCTGAGGCGAAGTTCGAGGCCGGCAGCGGACTGCGCAAGACCAAGAAGATCCCCAAGAGCCGCA
The DNA here is from genome assembly GCF_008312835.1 of Streptomyces marokkonensis. GTDB lineage: Bacteria > Actinomycetota > Actinomycetes > Streptomycetales > Streptomycetaceae > Streptomyces > Streptomyces marokkonensis_A. Next base: position 90,817 of record NZ_VSKS01000001.1, read on the forward strand.
GCGGCACACGTGTGCGCTACTGGGCCGACCGCCAGATCTTCCTCAAGGACGCCAAGCTCGCCCTGGAGACGCTGCACCAGCGCGCCCGGCAGACCGCGTTCCTCGTGCCCGGCCTGACCATCGTCGTCCGTGACGAGTACGGGCTCGGCGAGGGCGGAAGCAAGGGCGAGGAGTCCTTCCGCTTCGACGGCGGCATCAGTGAGTTCTGCGAGTTCCTGGCCACCGACAGGCCCGTCTGCGACACCCTCCGCTTCACCGGGCAGGGCACCTTCAAGGAGACCGTCCCCGTCCTCGACGAGCACGGCCAGATGACGCCCACCGAGGTCACCCGCGAGCTCGGCGTCGACGTCGCGATGCGCTGGGGAACCGGGTACGACACCACGCTCAGGTCGTTCGTCAACATCATCGCCACGCCCAAGGGCGGCACCCATGTCGCCGGCTTCGAGCAGGCCGTCGCCAAGACGATGAACGAGGTGCTGCGCGCGAAGAAGATGCTCCGCGTGGCCGAGGACGACATCGTCAAGGACGACGCCCTCGAGGGCCTCACCGCGGTGGTCACGGTCCGTCTGGCCGAGCCGCAGTTCGAGGGTCAGACCAAGGAGGTCCTCGGCACCTCGGCGGCCCGCCGCATCGTGAACGGCGTGATCTCCAAGGAGCTCAAGGCGTTCCTGACCTCCAACAAGCGCGACGCCGCCCAGCAGGCCCGCGTCGTCATGGAGAAGGCCGTCGCCGCGGCCCGGACGCGTATCGCGGCTCGTCAGCACAAGGACGCGCAGCGCCGCAAGACGGCGCTGGAGTCCTCCTCGCTGCCCGCCAAGCTCGCCGACTGCCGCAGCGACGACGTCGACCGCAGCGAGCTGTTCATCGTCGAGGGAGACTCCGCGCTCGGCACGGCGAAGCTCGCCCGGAACTCCGAGTTCCAGGCCCTGCTGCCGATCCGCGGAAAGATCCTCAACGTCCAGAAGTCATCCGTGACGGACATGCTGAAGAACGCCGAGTGCGGCGCGATCATCCAGGTCATAGGGGCCGGGTCGGGGCGGACCTTCGACATCGACACCGCCCGCTACGGCAAGATCATCATGATGACCGACGCCGACGTCGACGGCTCCCACATCCGCACGCTGCTGCTGACCCTGTTCCACCGCTACATGCGGCCCATGGTCGAGGCCGGCCGGGTGTTCGCCGCGGTGCCGCCGCTGCACCGCATCGAGCTGATCCAGCCCAGGAAGGGCCAGGACAAGTACGTCTACACGTACTCGGACCGGGAACTGCGCGACAAGCTCATGGAGTTCCAGAGCAAGGGCGTCCGGTACAAGGACTCCATCCAGCGCTACAAGGGCCTCGGCGAGATGGACGCCGACCAGCTGGCCGAGACCACCATGGACCCGCGCCACCGCACCCTGCGCCGGATCAACCTCACCGACCTGGAGGCCGCCGAACAGGTCTTCGACCTCCTCATGGGCAACGACGTCGCCCCGCGCAAGGAGTTCATCTCCAGCTCCGCGGCGACGCTGGACCGGTCCCGCATCGACGCGTAGCCGTCGCCCGGGGGCCGCGCACGGTCCGTCACCTGATGGGGTGAAGAGGAACGGGAAGAAGAGTCGGGGATCTTCCCGTTCTGTCCATCCTTGGGCATGCAGCCAAGCAATGCGGGGGACGTGAGCTACGACGATCCCTGGTACGACGCCCTGGCCTCGGGCTGGGGCGAGTCGCCCCGAGCGGCGGGAGTGCCGTCGGCGCGACGCGAACAGGACACCGTGCCGGCCGCCGACGTGTACCTCGAGGTGCAGCGCAGCGCGGCCTTCCAGGAGGTGCGCAGCCGGTACCGGCGGTTCGTGGTCCCGGGGGTCGTGATCTTCTTCGCCTGGTACGTGGCGTACCTCGTGACCGCGACGACCGCGCCGGGGCTGATGGCACGGCCCGTCGCGGGCGCCGTGAACCTGGGCATGCTCGCCGGACTCGGTCAGTTCCTCACCACCTTCCTGCTGACCTGGGCCTACGTGCGTCACGCGCGGTTGCGCAGGGACCGGGCGGCGCTCCAGCTGCGCTGGGACACCCAGGAGCTGGCGCGGGGCAGAGGCGGCGCCTCGTGACGGCCGATCATCAGACCACGGCGCTCGTGCTGTTCAGCGTGTTCGTCGCCGTGACGCTGGGCATCACCACCTGGGTGAGCCGCCACCGGCAGGGTTCCGCCGAGGAGTTCTACGCGGGCGGCCGGCTCTTCTCGCCGATGGAGAACGGTTTCGCCATCGCGGGCGACTACATGTCGGCCGCCTCCTTCCTCGGCATCTCCGGACTCATCGTGCTCGTCGGCTACGACGGGATGCTCTACTCGGTGGGCTTCCTGGTGGCCTGGCTGGTGGTCCTGTTCCTGGTCGCGGAACTGGTGCGCAACTGCGGGCGGTTCACGCTCGCCGACGTGGTCGCGGCGCGCATGCGGGAACGGCCGGTGCGCATCGCGGCGGGAACCTCCTCGGTCACCGTGTCCGTTCTGTACCTGGTGGCGCAGATGGTGGGCGCGGGCAGCCTGGTCGCGCTGCTGCTCGGCGGCACCGGCGAGGCCGCGCAGGCGTGGACCGTCGTCGGCGTCGGCGTCCTCATGGTGATCTACGTGTCGCTGGGCGGGATGCGGGCCACCACGTGGATCCAGATCGTCAAGGCGGTCCTGCTGCTCGGCGGTACCGTCGCGCTGACCGTCCTGGTCCTGCTGCGGTTCCACGGCGACATCAACCGGCTGCTGCACACGGCGGCCGAGCGCAGCGGGCACGGGGACGCGTTCCTGGCGCCCGGGCTGTCCTACGGCGGGGACTGGACCGCGCGGTTGGACGTCATCAGCCTGGGGCTCGCCCTGGTCCTCGGTACGGCCGGGCTGCCGCACATCCTGAGCCGCTTCTACACCGTCCCCACCGCGCGGGCGGCGCGGCGCTCGGTCGTCTGGTCGATCGGACTCATCGGCGGCTTCTACCTGATGACGATCGTGCTCGGCTTCGGGGCCGCCGCCATCATCGGACCGGACGCCGTGCGCGCCTCCCACGCGTCGGGGAACACGGCGGTGCCCCTGCTCGCGCTCGACCTGGGCGGCGGCGCCGGCACCACGGGCGGGACGGTCCTCTTCGCGATCGTCGCCGCGGTCGCCTTCGCCACGATCCTCGCCGTGGTCGCCGGGATCACGCTGGCCTCCTCGGCGTCCGTGGCGCACGACCTGTACGCCTCCCTGCGACGCCGGCGCGGCACACCGCGCAGCGAGGTGGCCGTGGCCCGGGTCGCCTCGGTCGGCATCGGCCTGCTCGCGATCGCCCTCGGCCTGCTGGCCCGTGACCTCAACGTCGCGTTCCTCGTGGGCCTCGCCTTCGCCGTGGCCGCGTCCGCGAACCTGCCCGTGCTGCTCTACTCACTGTTCTGGCGCCGCTTCACCACGCGCGGAGCGGTGTGGTCCGTCTACGGGGGGCTGGTCCCGGCCGTGGTACTGGTCCTGCTGTCCCCCGTGGTGTCGGGCGGCCCCGACTCGCTCTTCCCCGGCGCCGGCTTCCAGATCTTCCCGCTGCAGAACCCGGGGCTGGTCTCCATCCCGCTGGGCTTCCTCGCGGGCTGGCTCGGCACGGTCACGTCGGCCGAGGTCCCCGACGAGGCCCGGCACGCGGAGACCGAGGTGCGTTCACTGACCGGCGCGGGGGCGGCCTAGGACTGGCCCAGGAGACCGGCGGAGACGTACGGCGCCGGTGTCCGTAGGGAAGGGAGGGCACGGTTCCTTCCCCCGCCCCCACGGGCCGTGTCCTCAGGCGCGGGTCGCCCACACGTAACGGTGTTCCGGGCGGCCCGCGTCGCCGTACTTGAGGGTCAGCGTGGCCCGTCCCGTGCGCTCCAGGAGCTTCAGATAACGCTGGGCGGTCTGGCGGCTCACTCCGGTGCGTTCGGCGATCTCCTGTGCCGACAGCGGGCCGTCGGCGTTCATCAGGGACTGCCGGACCAGTTCCGCGGTGGTGGGGGAGTGCCCCTTGGGCAGCTGGGGCTCGGCCGGCGCCGACAACGCGCCGAAGATGCGGTCCACCTCCGCCTGCTCCGCCTCGCCGCCGCCGTCGAGGGTGCGGCGCAGTTCCGCGTACGCCTCCAGTTTGGCCCGCAGCCCGGCGAAGGCGAACGGCTTGACCAGGTACTGCAGCGCGCCCTGGCGCATCGCCGCCTGCACGGTGGACACGTCACGGGCCGCCGTCACCATGATCACGTCGGTCTGGTGGCCGCGCCGGCGCATCTCCTGGACGACCTCGAGTCCCGTCTCGTCGGGCAGGTAGTGGTCCAGGAGGACGAGGTCCAGCCCGGGCAGCGCCGCCAGGCCGGCGAGCGCCTCGGCCGCGCTGTGCGCCGTGCCGGCGACACGGAAGCCGGGCACCTTCTCGACGTAGGCGGCGTTGACCCGCGCGACCCGTATGTCGTCGTCCACCACCAGGACCTCGATCATCGTGACTCCTCCTCGGTGGTCCGCGGGGCGCGGGCCCCGGTGAGAGCGGGTTCCGCGCCCGGTTCGGTCAGGGCCTCGGGCAGGATCACGGTGAACTCGGCGCCTCCGCCCCGCGCCTCACCCACGCTCGCGCTGCCTCCCTGCCGCTCGGCGAGCCTGCGCACAAGGGGCAGCCCGATGCCCCGTTCGCGGTGGGCCGGCGGCTCCTTGGTGGACCAGCCCTCGGTGAAGATCACCTCGCGCCGGCCGGGTGGCACTCCGGGCCCCGTGTCCCGCACCACGAGCACCGCCGTACGCCCCTCGGCGCGCAGTTCGACCTCCACGCGCGCGTCCGGTGTCCCCGCGGCGGCGTCCAGGGCGTTGTCCACCAGGTTGCCGACGACGGTGACGAGTCCCCGGGGGTCGACGAGCCGGTCCGGCAGCAGGGTCCGGTCCGAGATCCACAGGGCCACTCCGCGCTCCGCCGCGACCGTCGCCTTGCCCACCAGCAGCGCCGCGAGCAGTGGGTCCCGGATCTTCTCGGTGACCTGCTCCGACGTGGCCCGGTGATCGCCGACCACCTCGCCGACGAACTCCACGGCGTCGTCGTACATCTCCAGCTCCAGCAGGCCCAGCAGCGTGTGCATGCGGTTGGCGTGCTCGTGGTCCTGGGCGCGCAGCGCGTCGATCAGCCCGCGGGTGGAGTCCAGCTCGCGGCCGAGCCGGTCCAGCTCCGTGCGGTCGCGCAGGGTGGCCACGGCGCCGCCGTCGTCGGTCGGCATGCGGTTGGCGACCAGGACCCGCCGGCCGCGGACGGTGAGCAGGTCGGTGCCGGCCACCCGCCCGGCCAGCACGTCGGAGGTGCGTCCCGCGCCGAGCGCCTCGTCGGGGGAGCGGCCGACGGCCTCCTCGCCGATCCCCAGCAGGCGCTGCGCCTCGTCGTTCAGCAGGCGGATGCGCCCGCCGCGGTCCAGGGCGACGACCCCCTCCCGGATGCCGTGCAGCACGGCCTCGCGCTCCGCGAGCAGGGCCGCGATGTCGGAGAAGGCCAGGTCGCGGGTCTGCCGCTGCACCCGCCGGGAGATGAGCCAGGCCGCGAGCGCGCCCACGGCCAGGGCGCCGCCGGCGTAGGCGAACAGGCCCGGGATGGCGTGGATCAGCCGCGCCCGGACGCTGTCGTAGGCGATGCCGACCGAGACCGCCCCGATGATCTGCCCCTCGTCGTCCCGCAGCGGCACCTTGCCCCGCGCGGAGCGCCCGAGGGTGCCCTCGTCGATCTCCATGACCTCATGCCCGGCCAGCGCCTCGCCGGGGTCGGTCGACACCAGGCCCCCGATCCGCCGCGGGTCGGTGTGCGACCAGCGCACGCCCCGTTCGTCCAGCACCACGACGTACTCGGCGCCGGTGGCCTTCCTGATCCGTTCCGCCTCCCGTTGCACCGGTCCGTCCGGCGACGGCGCCGTGCTCCGCAGGTCGTCCGCGATCCGCTGCTGCTGGGCGGTGGTCTGCGCGATCGCGAGCGCGCGGCGCATCGCCTGGTCGTCCAGCTGGTCGCCGAGCGGTGCGAGGAACAGCCCGGTGGCGAGCACCGCGACCCCCGCGGCGATCGCCAGCTGCATCAGCAGGACCTGCGAGAACACCCGCCGCGGCAGGCCGAGGCGCAGGCGGCGTGCGGGGGGAGTGGGACTCATACCCAAGACGGTACGTGGCGGGGTGCGGGCTGCCGCCGGGGGTGTGGCGGGGATCTCCCGGGCGCGCCTGCCGTGCCCCTGCCGTCAGCTCGCCAGCGCCGCCACGGTCACCTCGCGGACGTCCACGACGTCCATCCGCGCGGGCGAGCCCAGGACCGGCCCGCAGCTCTCCGGACGGGGCGGCAGGGACGCGCCCTGGGCGACCTCCACCAGCCAGCGCCGCCCGTCCGCGTGGACGACGGTCACCTCCCAGCGGGGCCCCGCGCCGTCCGTCCGTGCGACGCTCAGCGCCTCCGCGGCGTACTCGCCCGCCGCACGCCGGACGGCCAGCTCGGCCGCCTGTCCGGGCCGCTCCCAGGCGGAGTTGCCACGGCACCCCTCGACGACGATCCGCCCCTCCCGCGCGCCGTGCAGCACGCCCTTGACGGCGTGCGCCTCGGCCCTGCCGTACGCGTAGCCGTACGGCAGGACGAGCACCGTGGGCGAGAAGCGGTGACCGCCGAGGTGGGTGACCTCCCAGACGCCCTCGGCCCCGGAGGCGGCGAGCTCGGCCGCCAGGGGACGCCCGAGCAGGGCACAGCAGCGGTCCCGCTTGCCGTTGGTGCAGACGAGGGCCAGCGGGTCACCCCGGTGGGGCCCGCCGCCGAGCGCCGCCCCGAAGCTCTCGGGTTCGCCGCGGCCGAGCGCGGCGAAGTCGAGGTCGAGCAGGCGTTCGGGGTCCGTGACGGTGGCGGCGTGCAGCCACACGTTTCCCGGAACGGTGTGGGCCACGTACACCCGGCGGGCGGCAGGCACCCGGCAGTCCGCGTGGCGCCCGGCGCGGCGTATGAGCGCGATCCGCATCCCGGTTCCCCGCGCGGCGGCCTCCAGGGCCCGGCCCAGCGCGGGATCGAGGTGACTCGAGGTGAGCGCCTTGGCACCCCACGGCCCGGGCTGCTCCAGCAGCAGCCAGGTCCTCGCGGTGGCCGCGGTTCCCGCGACCGGCTCGTCGAGCTCGCGGGAGAGAGTTGAGCACGTACTCACAGAGGTGAGCCTAACCTGAGTTGCTCAGGAGTGACGTGTCGCCCCACCCATGTGCAGGTCAACGAGTTGCCGAGGCGGCTTCGGCCCCGCGCACCGACGCCGGGGCGCGTGCGCGGCGGCGCTCGTCGTGCCTCTGAGGAGCGTGGGTGATCCAGCCGGTCGTACGGGCGCCGCTGAGATCGTCCCGCCCGGGCGGCCGGTATGCCGGAGGAAGCGGTGAGGACGGCGAGCGCCAGGTCGACGTCGGCGTGCCGCGGAGTGTGACGGCCGGCGATGGTGCCGACGGAGCCCGGCGCGAGGCCGGCGCCGGGCTCCTCCGCGCGGACTCTCAACGGGACTGAGAGTCCTTCCGGTGCATCACCGCCGCGATCACCGCCGCTACGCCGGTGAGAGCTGTGCCGATGGCGCCCATGAGGGCCGCTGTCTCAAGCACGGGGGATGTCTCCCCTCGCGCGCAGCAGGGTTTCGCGGCTGATCACCACGATCCGCTCGTGCTCGGCGCGGGCGGCGTCGGTCGGCAGTTTCGGGTCGAGTGACGCCGTGGCGTCCGTACCGATGACGGCGAAGTTGCCGTCGGACAATTCAAAAATGTCGGGACAGGTGTCGCCGGTCATGCTCCCGCGTTCCCTGGGGGAGGCACCAATGCGACGCACGATTTCCAAGGGGGGTCCCCATTCTCACAGTGTGGCTGTTGGGCGGGGACAGAGTAATGGTCCGTGGTCACGGCTGCTGTCCGTCCAATGAGATGCGGTACTCCGGACGAGATCGTCGCGCGGTCGGCCGCAGGCGGAACAAGTACCGTCATTCGGTGGGCAGTTCACCCACCACCCACCATTCGTCGGTGTCGCCGGCCGCGTCCAGATCGTGAATCAGGGTGTCCACCATCCGGCCGATGCGCCCCTCCTCCGAGTCGTCCCGGAGGCTTGCCCGATGGGGCCGCGTGGACTCCCAGTACCTGCGGAAGGCGGCGCTCCTGCACAGCACCCGCAGATGCCCGTGGAGCTCCTCGAGGGATGCCACGCCGATGCGGTGGCCGAACAGGGCGTTGGCGTACAGCGCGTTGGCGAAGAGGTGCTGCCGGAGATGGGTCGTGGAGTCGGTCTCGAAGGTGCTCAGCACGGCGGCCAGTTCGGGGTCGTCGATGGCCCGTTCCAGAAGCCCCAGTTGCAGTCGTTGGTAGTCCACGAGACCGGCGCGGCGGCTTTCGGCCCGCTGTACCTCGACCAACTGCCGACGCAGGTCCTCGTGCCGTCGCTGCCGGGCGGCCAGCCCCGTGAGGACCCCCGCGGCGAAGGAGAACCCCGCCGCGGCGGCGAGTCCCAGACTCCGCACACCACTGCTCTGTGTGGCCATGTCAAATACCCCCGATCAGGCCGCCGTCCGCCGGTCGTCGGGGTGCGGGTCGACTACAGGGAACCGGCGAGCGGTGGGCGGCGCTTGCCTCCTTCCAGGGTGCCGAGCGGCTCTGATCGGCGGGAAGGCGGAGAGGAGGCGCACGGAGGGAAGCGGGGTCGCACAAACCGGCGCCTTGCTCAACGTCTGCCCCGAAGATGCTGCTAACAATCGTTCACTTCGCCGTCGTCCCTGTCGCTCGTATCCTGGTACGTCAGTCAATCTTCGGTGTGCACGCCGTCTGCGAGCCGGTGTGCGCACGGGTGTGAGAGGGGTCGCGTGGTGGTGCGGAGCGGCGGGCGGCAGATTCCGGTCGTGGTGCTGGCCGGATTTCTCGGCTCGGGGAAGACCACCCTGCTCAACCATCTCCTGCACCGCAGCGGCGGCAGCCGTATCGGGGCCGTCGTCAACGACTTCGGTGCCGTCGAGATCGACGCCATGGCGGTGGCCGGGGCCCTCGGGGACTCGACCGTGTCGCTCGGCAACGGGTGTCTGTGCTGTGCCGTCGACGGCAGCGAGCTCGACGAGTACCTCGAGCGGCTCGCCCGGCCGTCCGCCGGGATCGACGTCATCGTCATCGAGGCCAGCGGCCTGGCCGAACCGCAGGAACTCGTCCGCATGGTGCTCGCCAGTGAGCACCCGGACATCGTGTACGGCGGACTCGTCGAGGTCGTGGACGCCGCCGAGTTCGACGACACCCGGGCCAGGCACCCCGAGATCGACCGGCACCTCGCACTCGCCGATCTGGTGGTCGTCAACAAGGCCGACCGGGTGACGGACGCCGCGCGGGTCCTGGGACTCGTCCGGTCCCTCGTCGACCGCGCGGCCGTGGTGCCCGCCACGCACGGCCGTGTCGACCCAGAGTTCCTCTTCGACTGCCGGCCGGGCGAGGAGCGCGTCGGGCAGTTGTCGTTCGACGATCTGCATCGTGACGACCACGAGCACGCCGGGCATCTGCACGCCGGGTACGACAGCCTGTCCTTCGTCCGGGGACGTCCGATGGATCCGCGGCGGCTGATCCGGTTCCTGGACAGCAGGCCCGCGGGGCTGTACCGGATCAAGGGGTACGTCGACTTCGGGCCGTACGACACCCGCAACCGGTACGCCGTGCACGCCGTGGGGCGGTTCCTGCGATTCCACCCCGAGCCCTGGCCGGCCGGGGCGGAGCGGCTCACGCAGCTCGTCCTCATCGGGGCGGACATCGACACCGCCGCCCTCCACGCCGAGTTGGAGGCGTGCCTGAGCGACGACACCCCACACGCCGACGAGCAGGGCATGTGGGGCGTTCTGCGCTATGTGCGGGAGGCGGCGGAGGACCCGGCGGCCTAGGGCGGCCGGGGCGCCTCAGGACACCGGGCCCGCCACCACCGACACCGTCTTCTGCAGGGACACACCCGAGCCGTCGCGGCGCGGGTCGGGTTCCGGGAGCGCCACCGCGGTGCCGTTCTTCTGGGCGGCACGGGCCGGGACCGGGCCCGCCCAGGCCAGCGACAGGCAGTCCTCGCCCTTCAGGAACCGCTGGCAGCGCACACCGCCGGTGGCCCGGCCCTTGCGCGGGTACTGGTCGAACGGGGTGAGCTTGGCCGTCGTCTGCACGGAGTCGTCCAGCGTGCCGCGCGAGCCCGCGACCGTGAACACCACCGCGTCCACCGCCGGGTCGACCGCGGTGAAGCTGATGACCTTCGCGCCCTCGGCGAGCTTCATGCCCGCCATACCGCCCGCCGGGCGGCCCTGCGGGCGGACCTGCGCCGCCGGATAGCGCAGCAGCTGGGCGTCGTCGCTGATGAAGACCAGGTCCTCCTCGCCCGTACGCAGTTCCACCGCGCCGACGATCCGGTCGCCCTCCTTGAGCGTGATGACCTCCAGCTCCTCCTTGTTGGAGGGGTAGTCGGGCACCACGCGCTTGACGACGCCCTGTTCCGTGCCGATCGCCAGGCCTGGCGACGACTCGTCGAGCGTGGCCAGGCACACCACCTGCTCGTCGTCCTCCAGGGACACGAACTCGGCCAGGGGTGCCCCGCCCGAGAGGTTCGGCGTCGGCATCTCCTCAGGCAGCTGCGGCAGGTCCACGACGTTCAGCCGGAGCAGACGGCCGGTCGAGGTGACGACGCCGATCTCGCCGCGGGCCGTCGCCGGTACCGCCGAGACGATCACGTCGTGCTTGATCCGCCTGGCGCCGGAGGTGTCGCCGAAGGGCTCGTCGTTCGCCGTGCGGGCCAGCAGGCCCGTGGACGACAGCAGGACACGGCACGGGTCGTCCGCCACCTGCAGCGGTACGGCGGCGGCCGGGGCACCGGCCGACTCCAGCAGGAGCGTACGGCGGTCGTTGCCGAACTTCTTGGCGACGGCGGCCAGTTCGGCGGACACCAGCTTGCGCAGCTCCGCGTCCGAGTCGAGGATCCGGGTCAGCTCCTCGATCTCCGCGTTCAGCCGGTCCTTCTCGGCCTCCAGCTCGATGCGGTCGTACTTGGTGAGGCGGCGCAGCGGCGTGTCCAGGATGTACTGGGTCTGGACGTCGCTGAGGGAGAAGCGTTCCATCAGGCGCTGCTTGGCCTGCGCCGAGTTCTCGCTCGAGCGGATGAGGCGGATGACCTCGTCGATGTCCACCAGCGCCGTGAGCAGGCCCTCGACCAGGTGCAGACGGTCACGCTTCTTGCCGCGGCGGAACTCCGAACGCCGGCGTACGACGTTGAACCGGTGGTCGAGGTAGACCTCCAGGAGTTCCTTGAGACCGAGGGTGAGCGGCTGGCCGTCCACCAGGGCCACGTTGTTGATGCCGAAGGACTCCTCCATCGGCGTCAGCTTGTACAGCTGTTCCAGCACCGCCTCCGGCACGAAGCCGTTCTTGATCTCGATGACCAGCCGCAGCCCGTGCGCGCGGTCGGTGAGGTCCTTGACGTCGGCGATGCCCTGGACCTTCTTCGAACCGACCAGGTCCTTGATCTTGGCGATCACCTTCTCCGGGCCGACCGTGAAGGGCAGCTCGGTGACGACCAGACCCTTGCGGCGCGCCGTCACGTCCTCCACCGTGACCGTCGCGCGGATCTTGAAGGTGCCGCGGCCCGTCTCGTACGCGTCGCGGATGCCGGAGAGGCCGACGATCCGGCCGCCGGTGGGCAGGTCGGGGCCCGGGACGTGCTTCATCAGGGCGTCGAGGTCGGCGTTCGGGTACCTGATCAGGTGGCGCGCGGCCGCGATGACCTCGCGCAGGTTGTGCGGCGGCATGTTGGTGGCCATACCGACGGCGATGCCCGACGCGCCGTTCACCAGGAGGTTCGGGAACGCGGCGGGCAGGGCCACCGGCTCCTGCTCCTGGCCGTCGTAGTTGGGCGCGAAGTCGACCGTGTCCTCGTCGATGGACTCGGTCATCAGGCCGGTGGCCTCGGCCATCCGGCACTCGGTGTACCGCATGGCGGCGGGCGGGTCGTCGTTGCCCAGCGAGCCGAAGTTGCCGTGGCCGTCGACCAGGGGGACACGCATCGAGAACGACTGGGCCATGCGCACCAGGGCGTCGTAGATCGACGCGTCGCCATGGGGGTGCAGCTTGCCCATGACCTCGCCGACGACGCGGGCGCACTTCACATAGCCGCGCTCGGGCCGCAGGCCCATCTCGTTCATCTGGTAGACGATGCGGCGGTGCACCGGCTTCAGGCCGTCGCGCGCGTCCGGCAGGGCGCGGGAGTAGATGACCGAGTACGCGTACTCGAGGAAGGAGCCCTGCATCTCGTCGACGACGTCGATGTCGAGGATCTTCTCCTCGTACGAGTCGTCGGGCGGCGGGGTCTTCGTGCTGCGGCGGGCCATCGCTGCCGGCTCCTTGCTGAAGCGTGGGACGGGATCTGACGCGGACCATTGTGGACCGTCGCACTGACAGGCGGGACCAGGACCCGGGTCCGGCCGGTCGGTTCGGCGGGGTGCGGCGGCGCGAGCAGGGTACGCCGCGCGAGCGGCCGGTGCCGCGCGGGGTCGCCCCCGGCCCGGGCGGACCGGGCCGGGGGCGGGCGTCGCTCACCGGCTCCCGCGAGCGGCCTCACGCGGTCACGAGGTCCGTGCGTGTGCACCGTCCACCACACCGGTACCACCCGCCCCGCCAAAGGTTCTCGCTCTCGGCGTAGCTGCCCCCGGGCGGGAACTTCGCCCGCCGTCCGCACGCTTGCATACAGTGGCAGGACCGGCAGAAACGGCGGTTTCGACGACCGTCTCCGCGATCGAAGGGACGTACATGCCCATGGGTCACACGGCCACAGCCCAGGCAGGCTCCGGCGGCCTGACAGCGACCGAGCACCGCCTGGCCAACGGCCTGCGCGTGGTGCTCTCCGAGGACCACCTGACCCCGGTCGCCGCGGTGTGTCTCTGGTACGACGTCGGCTCACGTCACGAAGTCAAGGGACGCACCGGTCTGGCTCACCTTTTCGAGCACCTGATGTTCCAGGGCTCCGCCCAGGTGAAGGGCAACGGTCACTTCGAGCTGGTGCAGGGCGCCGGCGGCTCCCTCAACGGCACCACCAGCTTCGAGCGCACCAACTACTTCGAGACCATGCCCGCCCACCAGCTGGAGCTCGCGCTCTGGCTGGAGGCCGACCGCATGGGCTCCCTGCTGACCGCCCTGGACGACGAGTCCATGGAGAACCAGCGGGACGTCGTCAAGAACGAGCGCCGCCAGCGCTACGACAACGTCCCCTACGGCACCGCCTTCGAGAAGCTCACCGCCCTCGCCTACCCGGAGGGCCACCCGTACCACCACACGCCCATCGGCTCGATGGCGGACCTGGACGCGGCCACCCTGGAGGACGCGCGCCAGTTCTTCCGTACGTACTACGCGCCGAACAACGCCGTGCTCTCGGTCGTCGGCGACATCGACCCGGAGCAGACGCTCGCCTGGATCGAGAAGTACTTCGGCTCCATCCCGTCCCACGACGGCAAGCCCGCCCCGCGCGACGGCGCCCTGCCCGACGTCATCGGCGAGCAGCTGCGGGAGATCGTGGAGGAGGAGGTCCCCGCCCGTGCGCTGATGGCCGCCTACCGGCTGCCGGAGGACGGCACGCGCGCGTGCGACGCCGTGGACCTGGCGCTCACGATCCTCGGCGGCGGCGAGTCCTCGCGGCTCTACAACCGGCTGGTGCGGCGCGACCGCACGGCCGTGGCCGCCGGGTTCGGCCTGCTGCGGCTGGCCGGGGCCCCCTCCCTGGGCTGGCTGGACGTGAAGACGTCCGGGGACGTGGAGGTGCCGGTCATCGAGGCCGCCATCGACGAGGAGCTCGCCCGTTTCGCCGAGCAGGGCCCCACGGCCGAGGAGATGGAGCGCGCCCAGGCCCAGTTGGAGCGCGAGTGGCTCGACCGGCTCGGCACGGTCGCGGGCCGCGCCGACGAACTCTGCCGGTACACCGTCCTGTTCGGTGACCCGCAGCTCGCCCTGACCGCCGTCCAGCGCGTCCTCGAGGTGACGGCGGAGGAGGTGCAGGAGGTCGCCAAGAGCCGCCTGCGCCCCGACAACCGTGCGGTGCTCGTCTACGAGCCCGTCGCCCCGGAGGCCGGGGACACCGAGGAAGCCGCCGCAGCCGCCGGCACCGACGAGAACGAGGAGGCGGCGAAGTGACCGAGCTCGCCACGATGGACTTCCACCCGCAGCCGCAGGCGGGCGAGGCCAAGCCCTGGGCCTTCCCGGCCCCCGAGCGCGGCGCGCTCGGCAACGGCCTGACCGTCCTGCGCTGCCACCGTCCCGGCCAGCAGGTCGTCGCCGTCGAGGTGCTGCTCGACGCACCCCTGGAGGCCGAGCCGGCGGGACTCGACGGCGTCGCCACGATCATGGCGCGCGCCTTCTCCGAGGGCACCGACAAGCACTCCGCCGAGGAGTTCGCCGCCGAACTGGAACGCTGCGGCGCCACCCTGGACGCGCACGCCGACCACCCCGGCGTCCGCCTCAGCCTGGAGGTGCCGGCCTCGCGGCTGCCCAAGGGGCTCGGGCTGCTCGCCGACGCCCTCAGGGCGCCGGCGTTCGCCGACAGCGAGGTCGAACGGCTCGTCCGCAACCGCCTCGACGAGATCCCGCACGAGCTGGCCAACCCCTCCCGCCGCGCGGCGAAGGAACTCTCCAAGGAGCTCTTCCCGGCGAGTTCGCGCATGTCGCGGCCGCGCCAGGGCACCGAGGAGACGGTCGCCGGCATCGACTCCCCGGCGGTGCGCGCCTTCCACGAGAAGCACGTCCGCCCCGCCACGGCGACGGTGGTGGTCGTCGGCGACCTCACCGGTGTCGACCTGGACGCGCTGCTCGGCGACACGCTGGGCGCCTGGACCGGCTCCCCGGGCCGGCCGCGGCCGGTTCCGCCGGTGGTCGCCGACGACACCGGCCGGGTCGTGATCGTGGACCGTCCCGGCGCCGTCCAGACGCAGCTGCTGATCGGCCGGGTCGGCCCCGACCGGCACGACCGTGTGTGGCCCGCGCAGGTGCTCGGCACGTACTGCCTCGGCGGCACCCTCACCTCCCGCCTGGACCGCGTGCTGCGCGAGGAGAAGGGCTACACCTACGGCGTGCGGTCGTTCGGGCAGGTCCTCAGGTCCGCCCCGGACGGCTCGGGCGCGGCGATGCTGGCCATCAGCGGCTCCGTCGACACGCCGAACACCGGACCCGCCCTGGACGACCTGTGGAAGGTGCTGCGCACGCTCGCCGCGGAGGGGCTCACCGACGCCGAACGCGACGTCGCCGTGCAGAACCTGGTGGGCGTGGCGCCGCTCAAGTACGAGACCGCCGCGGCCGTCGCGAGCACCCTGGCCGACCAGGTGGAGCAGCACCTGCCGGACCACTACCAGGCCGACCTGTACCGGCAGTTGGCCGCGACCGGCACTGTGGAGGCCACCGCGGCGGTGGTGAGCGCCTTCCCGGTGGACCGTCTGGTGACCGTCCTGGTCGGTGACGCGGCGCAGATCAAGGCGCCGGTCGAGGCCCTCGGGATCGGTGAAGTCACCGTCGTGACGGCCGAGTAGCGAGACGCCGGCGGGCACACGCGCTCGGGCCCTGGGGACGCGATCGTCACCAGGGCCCGCTTATGCCCGAATTGGGACGGAGGTTGCCTGTCTGCCCTGTGGGATGCGCTACAAAAACCGGGATTCGTTTGGGGATCGGAAGGCGTCCCGCTTAGCTTCGTCCGGGCTGTTCGTCGGGCAGTGCGCCGCACCCGCGGCACCGGACAGTCATCGCCGAGTCCCCGTACGGCGCGAGCCAGGGGAGCCGGGGACCCACCGCAGTCCCTGGGGTGAATCGGACGCCCGCGCGTGTCGCGAGGGGGTCCGTAGGAGACCTTCCTGCTCCGAACCCGTCAGCTAACCCGGTAGGCGAGAGGGAAGGAAAGGACCAGCCTGTACATGGCGTTCACCCGCGCCACCGGGAAGCACCGCCGTCCCAGCCGGATGCAGCGCGGCACCGCCCGCGCGGCGGGCGTCGCGGCCCTCGCCGGCACCGGCGTCGTCGGCTCCCTCACGGCTCCCGCACTCGCCGCCGAACCCGCCGCCGCGCAGACCGGCCTCACCCCCGTGATCACCCTGGGCGACGCGGTCGCCGACCGGATCGACGCCCAGGCGGCCGCCCAGCACGAGGCCGCACGCGAGGCGGCCGAGGCCGCCGCGCGGAAGGCCGCCGAGGAGGCGGCGCGCGAGAAGGCGGCGGAGGAGGCCGAGAAGGCCCGCGCGGAGAAGGAACGCGCCGCGCGTGAGGCCGAGCGCGAGCGCCTCAACACCTTCGTCTCGCCGATCCCCGGCTCGTACGTCTCGACCGGGTACAAGAGCGGCGGCGCCGTCTGGTCGTCCGGCAGCCACACCGGTGTCGACTTCCACGCCGCGAGCGGCACCCCCGTCCAGTCGGTCGGCATCGGCACCGTCGTCGAGGCCGGGTGGGGCGGCGCGTACGGCAACCAGGTCGTCATCAGGATGAACGACGGCACGTACACCCAGTACGCGCACCTGTCGTCCATCGCCGTGTCGGTGGGGCAGCAGGTCACCGCGGGACAGCGGATCGGCCTCTCCGGCGCCACCGGCAACGTCACGGGTGCGCACCTGCACTTCGAGGCCCGCACGGGTGCCGACTACGGCTCCGACCTCGATCCCGTCGCCTACCTCCGCGCGCACGGCGTCAGCCTCTGAGAGGCACGCACCCGCGCTTCACGAAGCCCCGGCTCCCGAGCCGGGGCTTTCGGTGTTCCAGGGCGCCGCTCGTCCAAAAAATATGCATGGATTCCGGCCCGCCGTCGGAAATTCCCGCCGATTGCAATAGAGTCACGGATCGGACGTCAATCGTCGACGTTTCACGGGGATTAAGCCGGAGGTCGGTCATGCGTATTCCCGCGCACTCGGTGTGCACGGCGATCCGGGACGACATCGTCGCGGGTGTCCACGAGCGCGGCAGCCGGCTCACCGAGGAACTCCTCGCCCGCCGTTACGGAGTCTCCCGCGTGCCCGTGCGCGAGGCGCTGCGCACGCTGGAGGCCGAGGGCTTCGTGGTCACCCGGCGGCACGCGGGCGCCTGCGTCGCCGAACCGACCGAGCAGGAGGCCGCCGACCTCCTCGAGATGCGCGTGCTCCTCGAACCGCTCGGTGCCTCCCGCGCGGCCCAGCGCCGCACCGACGCTCACCTGAAGGTGCTGCGCGGCCTGGTCCGGCTGGGGCAGGAGCGCGCCCGCCAGGGCAACAGCGACGACCTGCGCTCCCTGAGCGGCTGGTTCCACGAGACGCTCGCCCAGGCCTCCGGCAGCCCGGTGCTGAGGTCGACGCTGACCCAGCTGCGGCACAAGATCGCCTGGATGTACGCCACCGAGGGGCCGTCCGACCCGGTCGAGTACTGGGCGGAGCACGGCGCCATCGTGGACGCGGTGGCGCGCGGCGACGGCGACCGGGCACGGGCCGTCACGGCGCTGCACGCCGAGCGCGCGAGTGCCGGGCACCGGCTGCGTTTCGGCTCCGGCGCCGCCGAACGGGCCGGCCGCGCGGACCGTGTGAGGAACTCGCAACATCCCGTAAACACGCCGAGTCTGCGCCCTTAACACAGATGCCGTATACAAAGAGGGCGTAATTCTCGGGGGTTTATTCTGCTGCCCTCGAAAAGGGTGGACCGGGAAAAGCGAAAAGCCCGCCCGGTGGTCCGGACGGGCCTTTCCATGGTGCGGCGGGCGCCTGTGAATCCAGGGCCCCCGCGCCTTTGCGTCAGACGGTCTCGGGAAGCTCCTCGAGGCCCTCCGAGACCAGCTTCGCCAGACGGTCCAGGGCGGCGTCGGCCCCCTCGGCGTCGGAGGCGAGGACGATCTCCTCGCCGCCCTGGGCGCCCAGGCCCAGAACGGCGAGCATGGAGGCCGCGTTGACGGGGTTGCCCCCGGCCTTGGCGATCGTCACCGGGACGCCTGCGGCCGTGGCGGCTCGGACGAAGATGGAGGCGGGGCGGGCGTGGAGACCCTCGGCCCAGCCGACGTTGACGCGGCGCTCAGCCATGTGTTGCTGCCCTTCGGTGTTCAAGGTTGTCTAGACCAGTTTCCCACATCGTGAAGCGTCACCGGGAGCGGCATCCGTGCCCGCTCCGGTGACAGCCGGACCGCGGCCTCGGTCCGGCTGTCGTCCACCACAGACTGCCTCGCGCCGTTGTCGAACGCGAGCCGTACTCTGGGGCCCATGCAGATCTCGTCGGACAGGCACGAGTATCCCGCCCACTGGGAGGCCGACGTGGTGCTGCGCGACGGCGGCACCGCGCGCATCCGCCCCATCACCGTCGATGACGCCGAGCGCCTGGTCAGCTTCTACGAGCAGGTGTCGGACGAGTCGAAGTACTACCGCTTCTTCGCGCCCTACCCCCGCCTGTCCGCGAAGGACGTCCACCGCTTCACGCACCACGACTTCGTGGACCGGGTGGGACTCGCGGCCACGATCGGCGGCGAGTTCATCGCCACCGTACGCTACGACCGGATCGGCTCCGACGGAACGCCCGCGTCGGCACCGGCCGACGAGGCCGAGGTCGCCTTCCTCGTGCAGGACGCCCACCAGGGCCGCGGCGTCGCCTCCGCGCTGCTCGAACACATCGGTGCCGTCGCGCGGGAGCGCGGCATCCGCCGGTTCGCCGCCGAGGTGCTGCCCGCCAACACCAAGATGATCAAGGTGTTCACCGACGCCGGGTACACCCAGAAGCGCAGCTTCGAGGACGGCGTCGTACGCCTGGAGTTCGATCTCGAGCCCACCGACCGCTCCATGGCCGTGCAGTACGCGCGCGAGCAGCGCGCCGAGGCGCGCTCGGTGCAGCGGCTGCTCGCCCCCGGCTCGGTGGCCGTCGTCGGCGCCGGGCGCGCACCCGGCGGTGTGGGGCGCAGCATCCTCGACAACATCCGGGACGCCGGGTTCACCGGGCGGCTCTACGCCGTGAACAAGGCGTTCGCGGAGGACCGGAAGGAACTCGACGGGGTCGCCGCGTACCGGTCCGTCCGGGCCGTCGACGGACCGGTCGACCTCGCGGTCGTCGCGGTGCCCGCCGAGCACGTCCCCGAGATCGTCGCCGAGTGCGGCGAGCACGGCGTGCAGGGGCTCGTCGTGGTCTCGGCCGGTTACGCCGAGTCCGGGCCCGACGGCCGCGAACGCCAGCGTGCCCTCGTACGGCAGGCGCGCTCGTACGGCATGCGGATCATCGGCCCGAACGCGTTCGGCGTCATCAACACGTCCCCGGACGTACGGCTGAACGCCTCGCTCGCCCCGGAGCCGCCCCGGGCGGGACGGATCGGGCTGTTCGCCCAGTCCGGCGCGATCGGCGTCGCCCTGCTCTCGCGCCTGCACCGTCGCGGCGGCGGAGTCACCGGGGTCACGGGAGTGTCCACCTTCGTCTCGTCGGGCAACCGGGCCGACGTCTCCGGCAACGACGTCCTCCAGTACTGGTACGAGGATCCCGACACCGACGTCGCCCTGATGTACCTGGAGTCCATCGGCAACCCCCGCAAGTTCACCCGCCTCGCCCGCCGGACCGCGGCGGCCAAGCCGCTGGTCGTGGTCCAGGGTGCCCGCCATGGTGCCGGGCCCCGGGGGCACGCCGTACGGGCGACCCGGCTGCCCCACGAGACGGTGTCCGCGCTGCTGCGGCAGGCCGGGGTGATCCGCGTGGACACCATCACCGAACTGGTCGACGCGGGTCTGCTGCTCGCCCGCCAGCCCCTGCCGGCCGGGCCCCGCGTGGCGATCCTCGGCAACTCCGAGTCGCTGGGTCTGCTCACCTACGAGGCCTGCCTCGCCGAGGGCCTGCGTCCGCACCCCCCGCTGGACCTCACCACGGCGGCGTCGGCGGCGGACTTCCACGCCGGGCTTGCGCACGCGCTGGCCGACGACACCAGTGACGCGGTCGTCGTGACCGCGATCCCGGCGGTGGGGGAGGGCTCGGTCGGCGACGCGGCCCTGGCTCAGGCGCTGCGCTCGGCCGCCGCCGCGGCCCCGGCCAAGCCGGTCCTCGTGGTCCACGTCGAACTCGGCGGCCTCGCGGAGGCCCTGTCGGCGGCGACCAGCACGGCACCCCAGTCGGCGACCGCCCCCGCGCCGGCGAATCCCGCACCGGGGGCGGGCCCGGCATCCCCGGCGGGGGAGGGCGACGCACCGCGGGGACGCGCGGGCGCGCCGTCCCGCACGGCCGTGGACGGAACACTGCAGGAACCGGACGCAGGGCTGGACAGCGCGCCCGCGCGTGAGTCGGACGCACGGCCGGACAGCGCGCCGCGGGTCCCGGGTGCGCCGCGGGGCACGGCATCCCGGCCGTCCGGCGGCACGCCGTCCCCGGCCGGCGCGGGCGGCCCCGCGGCCCCAGTCGTACCTCCCGAGGGCGCTCACCTCATCCCCGCCTACCCCGCTTCCGAGCGTGCCGTCCGGGCCCTCGCGCAGGCCGTCGCGTACGCCCAGTGGCGGCGGGAGGCCGCCGAGCCCGGCAGGGTGCCCGAGTACGACGACATCGACGTAAGGGGCGCCGCCGCGCTCATCGACGGGCTGCTCACGCGCGGGCAGGGCCTCACCCTGGGCGGCGAGGAGACCTGCGACCTGCTGGGCACGTACGGCATCCACGTGCACCGCGCCCTGCCCGCCCCCACCCCCGACGCCGCGGCCGGGGCGGCGCGCAGTCTCGGCTACCCCGTGGCCCTCAAGGCGACCGCCCCGCACCTCAGGCACCGCGCCGACCTGGGCGGCGTCCGTCTGGACCTGGCGGACGAGGACCAACTGCGCCGTGCGTACACGGAGTTGACGGAGCTGTTCGGCGCCCCGGCCGAGCTGCGCCCCGTGGTGCAGCGCATGGCGCCGCGCGGTGTGGACACCCTCGTCCGCGCGGTCATCGATCCCGCCGCCGGAGCGGTGCTGTCCTTCGGTCTCGCCGGGCCCCCCTCGCAGCTGCTCGGGGACATGGCGCACCGGCTGATCCCGGTCACCGACCGGGACGCGACCTCACTGGTGCGATCGATCCGTACGGCCCCGCTCCTGTTCGGCTGGCGGGGCTCGGCACCGGTCGACACCCCCGCCCTCGAGGAGCTGATGCTGAGGGTGTCGCGGCTGGTCCACGACCACCCGGAGGTCGTCGCGGTCACCCTGGAGCCGGTCGTCGTCGCCCCCCACGGCGTGAGCGTCCTCGGCGCCTCCGTCCGCCTGGCCCCGCCGCCCGCCCGTGACGACCTCGGTCCGCGCACCCTCCCGGCGTACTGAGCGTGCCCGGGGAGAGCGGAGTGCGGTGAGCGGTGCCTCGCAGTCAGCGGTCCCCCGTAGGATGGGCGTCATGGCCAAGACCAGTACGACGACCCAGGGGCTGCGGGCGGCGATCGAGCGCAGCGGCTACTACCCGGCCCTCGTGGCCGAGGCGGTGGAGGCCGCCGTGGGCGGCGAGCCCATCCGGTCGTACCTGGTCCATCAGGAGACGACGTTCGACCAGAACGAGGTGCGGCGGCACGTCACCGTGCTCGTGCTCACCGGCAACCGCTTCATCGTCAGCCACACCGACGAACAGGCCGCGGACACCACCTCCCCGACGCCGTACGCCACCACCTCCACGGAGTCGGTCAAGCTCGGCCGGATCTCGTCGATCGTGGTCAGCCGCGTGGTCGCCAACCCGGAGTCGTACACCCCGGGCACGCTGCCGCGCGAGATCGTGCTCACCATCGGCTGGGGCGCCGTCTCCCGCATCGACCTGGAGCCGGCCGCCTGCGGTGACCCCAACTGCGAGGCCGACCACGGCTACACGGGCAGCTCGACGGCCGACGACCTGAGCCTGCGCGTCAGCGAGGCCGGTGACGGGCCGGAGACGGTGCGCCAGGCGCTCACCTTCGCGCAGGCCCTCTCCGAGGCGACCGCGGACACCACCCGCTGATGGCCCACCCGTCTCCCCCCGCCGCCCATGACCGAGGGCGCTCCGCGCCCGCCCCCCTCGATTCCGCAGTCTGGGACCACCCGGAACCGCTCCCTCTAGACTCCGCCCCCGTGCCCGAGTACGGCACCGGTTCGCTCGCCGACCTGCTGCCCACGCTCGCCGCCGGCCTGGGCGTCCCCGGCATGACCGCCGGCATCGGCGAGCTGACCCCCGCCGACCGGAACTGCGTGTTCCTGATCGACGGCCTCGGCTGGGAGCAGCTGCGCGCGCACCCGGAGGACGCCCCCTTCATGACCTCGCTGCTCGGCAGCTCGCGCGGCGGCACCGGCCGCCCGATCACCGCGGGCTACCCGGCGACCACCGCGACCTCCCTCGCCTCCGTCGGCACCGGCCTGCCCCCCGGCGCCCACGGCCTGCCCGGCTACACCGTGCGCAACCCGGACACCGGCGAGCTGATGAACCAGCTGCGCTGGCAGCCCTGGACCCCGCCCGCCGCCTGGCAGCCGTACCCCACCGTCTTCGAGCTGGCCCACCGCGCGGGCGTGCACGCCGCGCAGGTGTCCTCGCCGACCTTCGCGAACACCCCGCTGACCAAGGTCGCGCTGAGCGGCGGCGCCTTCCACGGCAGGCTCTCCGGCGAGGACCGCATGGACCTCGCCGCCGCACAGCTGGCCGGCGCCGACCGCGCCCTCGTGTACACGTACTACGCCGAGGTCGACGGCGCGGGCCACCGCTTCGGCGTCGACTCCGACACCTGGCGCGGCCAGCTCGCCCACGTCGACCGGCTCGTGCAGCGCCTCGCCGAGCAGCTGCCGCCGCGCAGCGCCCTGTACGTCACGGCCGACCACGGCATGATCGACGTCCCCTTCGACGAGCAGCACCGCATCGACGTCGACGAGGACTGGGAGCTGAAGGCGGGCGTCGCCCTCCTCGGCGGGGAGGGCCGTGCCCGGCACGTGTACGCGGTCCCCGGCGCGGCGAACGACGTACTGACCTGCTGGCGGGAGGTGCTCGGCGAGCAGTTCTGGGTGGCCTCGCGCGACGAGGCGATCGACTCCGGATGGTTCGGGCCCGCGATCGACGACCGCGTGTACCACCGCATCGGCGACGTGGTCGCCGCCGCGCGGGACGACGTCCTGCTGATCGCCTCGGAGCGGGAGCCCAGGGAGTCGGCGATGGTCGGCAACCACGGATCGATGACCCCTGCCGAGCAGCTCGTCCCCCTGCTCGAAGTACGCTCCTGACTCCCCGCCCGCACACCCCTGCCGAAAGGTGCCCGACCTCCCATGCCCGAGCTGGTGTTCTTCTCCGGAACGATGGACTGCGGGAAGTCGACACTGGCTCTCCAGATCGAGCACAACCGTTCGGCGCGCGGCCTGGTCGGCATGATCTTCACCCGTAACGACCGGGCCGGCGAGGGCAAGCTGTCCTCCCGCCTCGGCCTCGTCACGGACGCGGTGGAGGTCGGCGACGGCGCGGACCTGTACGCGTACCTCGTCGACCACCTCTCGCAGGGACGCCGGGCCGACTACGTGATCGCGGACGAGGCGCAGTTCCTCGCACCGGAGCAGATCGACCAGCTCGCCCGCGTGGTGGACGACCTGGAACTCGACGTCTACGCCTTCGGGATCACCACCGACTTCCGCTCCAGGCTCTTCCCCGGCTCCCAGCGCCTGGTCGAACTCGCCGACCGCGTCGAGGTGCTCCAGGTCGAGGCGCTGTGCTGGTGCGGTGCCCGCGCCACGCACAACGCCCGCACGGTCGGCGGGGTGATGGTCGTCGAGGGCGCGCAGGTGGTCGTCGGCGACGTCACCGGCTCCGCGGACGAGATCGGCTACGAGGTCCTGTGCCGCCGCCACCACCGCCGCCGCATGACGGCCGCGACGGCCCACGCGGCGGCCCTGTCCCCGGACGTGCTGCCGGTGTCGTCCGGCTGAGCCGCTCAGTCGACGCCGCTGGGCGTCGGCTGCGGCGTACGGCCGGCCTGGACCTCCGAGAGGCGCTGGGTGCCCTGCTTCACGGCTGCCTCGGTGGTGGTGTGCCGCGCTCCGTCGAGGCCGCCGTTGACGACCGTGATCGCGTCCGCGCCGAGCTGCACGACGGCGACCTCCAGGGTGAGGGTGACCCCTTCGCCACCGCTGGTGCCCTTCACCGTCACGGTGAGCCCCTGCCGGTCGTCGCCCACCTCGGGCAGCGACGTCTCGACGACCTGAACGGTGCGCTCGCCCTGGTCACCGCCGGTGAGGGTGAACTGATCGCAGATGTCGGGCAGCGTCTTCAGCCGTTTCATCGACGCGTCGAGGCCGGCCTTGTCGTAGCCGGCGACCTGGTAGAACAGCCTCGAGTCGCCCTCCTGGAAGCCGGTGATCGCCGACGCCCCGGGCGGGCGGCCCAGCAGGGTCTCGTCGTAGAGCGAGTGGAGGAATCGCCCGCAGTCGGAGGCGTGAGCCTTGCCGGCGATGAACTCGGCCACGTCCACCTCCCCGACCAGCAGGGAGTCCCGCCACGCCGCCGGGTCGTCCACCTGGGTCCAGTCGTCCTCGATGTCCGCCTCGGTGATCAGTGCGTCCCTCGCACCGGTCTCGGTGAGGTCGGAGCTGGGGGTGGCCGACGGCGTGGCCGAGGTGGGGGTGGTCTGCGCGGCGGCGGGCCGCTCGGCGGTGGTGGTGGCCTCCGCCACGGCCGCCGTGCCGTCGTCCCCGCCGGAGCAGGCCGCGGTGGCGAGCAGTGTCCCGGCGGCCAGGGCGGCGGCCAGCAGACGGGCCGGGCGGGCGGCCGTGCGGGACGGACGGACGCTCGGGCGAGGAGTGGTCACGGAATTCCTCCTGCGGACGGGACGGTGGCCCGGCGCCTGTGCAGCCCCGGGCGGCTCCCCCACCGCACCACCGCCCGGTGCTGCCGACCAGCGCAATGCGTCGTACGGGTGACGGCCGGGGACCGTCGCCGCCCGCCCTCGCACCGGCCTGACAGAGACCGCCGGGCACCGAGCCGCCCGCCGACTCCTCCGGCGGACCGCGCGGGGCCGATCGGCCGGTGCGAGGTCTGCCGGACCGCTCGCTCAGTACGGGGTACTGCCGTCTCAGTCGATGCGGGCGCCCGCGCCGCCGACCCGGACGCGAGGGTCGCCCGCGCGCAGCGTCACCGTGAGCTCGCCGGGGCGGCCCAGGTCCTCGCCCTGGTGCAGGGTGAGGACGGCGTCCTCCCCGACCAGGCCCAGTTCACGGGCGTACGCACCGAACGCGGCGGCCGCGGCGCCGGTCGCCGGGTCCTCGACCACGCCGCCGACGGGGAACGGGTCACGGACGTGGAAGACGGTGGCCGACTCCCGCCACACCAACTGGACCGTGGTCAGGTCCAGGCGGTGCATCAGCGCCTCGAGACGCGCGAAGTCGTACGCCAGGTCGGCGAGTCGGGCGCGTGTCGCCGCCGCGAGCACAAGGTGGCGGGCGCCGGCGAACGCGATCCGGGGCGGGAAGGCCGGATCGAGGTCGGCGGCCGGCCAGCCGAGCGCGGCGAGCGCCTCCGCGAGGTCGGCGTCGGCGATCTCCTCGATGTGCGGCTCGACACTGGTGAGCGTGGCCCGCACCGTCCCGCCCTCCTCGGCCACCTCCACCGGTACGGTGCCGGCCCGTGTCGCGAACACCAGCTCCCCGGGGCCGATCCGCTCGGCCAGGGCGACGGCGGTCGCGACGGTGGCGTGCCCGCAGAACGGCACCTCGGCCTTGGGGCTGAAGTACCGGATGCGGTACGCCCGCCCCTCCCGGCCGCCGAGCCCCTCCGGGGGCGCGGTCAGGAACGCGGACTCCGAGTACCCGAGCTCGGCGGCGACGGCCAGCATCTCGTCGTCGTCCAGGCCGGTGGCGTCCAGCACGACACCGGCGGGGTTCCCGCCGTCGGGGCTGCTGGAGAAGGCGGTGTAGCGCAGCACCTCGGGCCGCGGCACGTTCGTCGTCATGACCGCGGCAACACGGGGCGGGCCCACGACTATTCCGGCCCCGGGGAGCAACGGGATACGGCTCCTCGGGGTGGCGGTGTCAGTCCGCACGGCTGAGGTGGCGCGCCACTGACCTGGAGGGCGTTCCGCCCAGGGCACGCGTCCGGACGCAGCCGTGCTGCTCGATCTCGTGCCGGCCGGCTTCGCGGGCGGAGAGCGGACCGGCCGGGCCGCGGCCGAGGCCCGGCCGGGCACCGGACTTCCGAGCGACTACATCTCTGGAAGACGGATGTCTTCGTCAGTTGGCGGGAGCGAGAACGACGACCCGTGGCCGGTCCGGACCCGCTCACCGGCGAACCCGACCCCTGTGCCGCCATGTTCCCCATCACCGACGACTGGGCCCCCGCCTCACCGCGGGCCCTCCGCCACCGCGAAGCGCGCCCCCTCCGGGTCCGCCACCAGGGCGACGCGGCCGTGGTCGCCGTCGCGGGGCGGTTCGAGGACCCGGCCGCCCAGGTGCCGGACCCGGTCCACCGCGCCGTCGGCGTCGGTGACGGCGAAGTACGTCGTCCAGTGCGGGCCCCGGTCCCGGGGCAGGGCGTTGCCCAGGCCGTGGACGGCGGCGACGGGGCGGCCGTCCAGGTGGAGGGTGACGTGGTCGCGGTCGGCGGAGACCGTGCGCTGCTCGTCGTGGCCGAACACGGTTTCGTAGAACTTGGCCGCATGGGTGGACTCGTAGGTGGTCAGCTCGTTCCAGACGGGCGTGCCGGGCGCGCCGGCCGGCGCGTGCCCGGTGTGCGCGGCCGGCTGCCAGATGCCGAAGACGGCGCCGCTCGGGTCGGAGCCGATCGCCAGGCGTCCGGCGCCGCCGGCGTCCAGCGGGCCGACCCCGATCGTGCCGCCGCGCGAACGCAC
This sequence comes from Streptomyces marokkonensis, assembly GCF_008312835.1. Classification (GTDB taxonomy): domain Bacteria; phylum Actinomycetota; class Actinomycetes; order Streptomycetales; family Streptomycetaceae; genus Streptomyces; species Streptomyces marokkonensis_A. Next base: position 117,552 of record NZ_VSKS01000001.1, read on the forward strand.
CGCCTCGGCGGTCGCGTTCACGTCGTCCGAGGCGAAGTAGGGCGTCCAGGCGATGGGCAGGTGGCGGTCCGGGGGGAGCACACCGATGCCGGCCACCGCGTGCCCGTTCAGTAAGGCGCTCACGTAGGGACCCAGTTGCTCGGGTCCGGGCCGGAACTCCCAGTCGAACAGCGCTCCGTAGAACTCCTCGGTCGCGTCAAGGCCGTGCACCATCAGACTCACCCAGCAGGGTGTGCCGGGTGCGTGCCGAGCGGGCGCCTCGCCGTTCGGGCGGGCGTTCCCCCGTGCGTCGGTCATCGTCACTCTCTTCTCGGCCGCTTGCTCGCGGGCCGTGGTCGTCCCGCCCCCGGCGGGGGCGTGTCCCGTCCGCTCGGCGGATCGTTCCCGCGCCGATGCCGACACAGTATGTGCCCGGTCCCGTACGCCTCGTGACCGGTCCTGCCCGGCCGAGCAGAGTAGCCGGAGCCAGCCGCCTCGGCCACCCCGTGCGCGAGGATGGTGACCATGAACGCCATCATCTCCGCATCCGAACTCGCGAGCGAACTGACGGGCGCGAATCCGCCGGTGCTGCTCGACGTCCGCTGGCAGCTCAGCACCTCCCTGGCCGCCGGTGAGCCGCCGTTCGACGGCCGGGCCGCGTACCGGGCCGGCCACCTTCCCGGTGCCGTCTTCGTCGACCTGGACGAGGAGTTGGCCTCCGGACCGGGCGCGCGCGGGCGCCATCCGCTGCCCGACCTCGCGGTGTTCGGCGCCGCGATGCGCCGGGCGGGCGTGTCCGCGGCGACGCCGGTCGTCGTGTACGACGGAGGCATGGGCTGGGGGGCCGCCCGCGCGTGGTGGCTGCTGCGCTGGACGGGTCACCCGGACGTGCGGGTCCTCGACGGCGGGTTGCCGTCCTGGGAGGGTCCGTTGGAGACCTCGGTGCCGCGGCCGGACGAGGGGGACTTCGTGCCGGTGCCGGCGGAGGCCGGGCTGCTCGACGCCGACGGCGCGGCGGCGCTCGCGCGTTCGGGGGTGCTGCTGGACGCCCGGGCGGGGGAGCGGTACCGCGGTGAGGTGGAGCCGATCGACCGGGTCGGCGGGCACATCCCGGGCGCGGTCTCGGCGCCCACCACGGAGAACGTCGGCCCCGACGGACGCTTCCTGCCTGCCGGGGAACTGAGTGCCCGTTTCCGGAGCCTCGGCGCGTCGGAGGGCTCGCCGGTCGGCGTCTACTGCGGTTCTGGTGTCTCCGGTGCGCACGAGGTGCTGGCGCTGGCCGTCGCGGGCATCCCCGCGGCGCTGTACGTCGGTTCCTGGTCGGAGTGGTCGTCGGACCCGGAGCGGCCGGTCGCAGTGGGCCCGGACCCGCAGTAGCCGGAGTCCGGGGTCCCGGCCTCGCACCCGCCGCCCGGGGCGTTCCCCGGGCCGCGCGTCCTCCCCCGGGAGTACTGACGGGCGATCGGCACACCTGGGCACCGCGCGCCGTGTCGCTCCCGCCGGAGCGGAACCTGCCCCCGCGGGGCCTCATCGCGGATCACCGGGCCGACCGCGCTCGTGCCGCGGCCGTGTGCCGGCACCAGGAGACGCACGCCCCACCCCCGGCCCGTTCCGTGCGCGGACGACGCGACGTCCGCAGAGCGCCAGAGGGGGCGCCCGCCGTGTGGCGGGCGCCCCCTCTGGCGTCGGATCACCGTCAACCGGCCGCGTCCCCGGACCGCTCGAACGGCTTACTCCTGTTTCTTCCGCCGCGTCCCGAACACGATCTCGTCCCAGCTCGGCACCGCCGCGCGGCGGCCCGGACGGACACCGTCCGCCTCGGCCTGACGGTCGGTCGAGCCGATGAGACGGTCCCGGTGGCTGCCGACGGACCGCGGCATGAGGACGTCCGCGTACGCGGAACCGGCCGAGGCCGCGGGGGCCGGCGGCTCCTCCGCCTCGGGTTCCGGATCCGGCTCCTCCGGCGCGTTCTCGGGCGCGCGCTCCGGCACCACCAGGTCGCCCCGGAAGCTCGGCACCGCCTCCAGCAGGCTGGTCAGCGAGTCCCGTTCGGCCGATGCCGTGGCCGTCGTGGACTCCTCGGCGGGTTCGGGCGCCTGCGCGGGCAGGCTCGGCCGATCGCGGTCGCCGGGACGGTCCAGCGGACGGTCGCGCGGCAGCCGCGCGATGCGCGGGACGAACGGGAAGCTGGGCTCGGGCGCGGCCAGATCGTCGGACTCGCCGATCAGCGAGCGCGCCTCGTCGTCGACGGCCTGGACGAGCCGCCGGGGCGGGTCGTACGTCCAGCTCGCCGAGTGCGGCTCACCCGCGACCCGGTAGACCAGCAGGACTTCCCAGGTGCCGTCGTCGCGGCGCCAGGAGTCCCACTGGACGCTGTCCTTGTCGGCGCCGCGCAGCAGCAGCCGCTCCTGGACGGCCTCGCCGAGCGGGGGGCCGGAGTTCTCGCCGGGCCGGCGGACCGGGGTCTTGCGGGCGCGCTCGGCCATGAAGGCGCGCTCGGCGAGGACCGGGCCCTCGAAGCGGCGCACGCGGTCCACGGGGATGCCGGCCATCTGGGCGACCTCTTCCGCGGTCGCACCGGCTCGTATACGCGCCTGGATGTCGCGGGGGCGGAGATGGCTCTCCACCTCGATCTCGATCTGGCCGAGGCGGGGACGGTCGCCGCGCACGGCGGCGCGGAGCCGTTCGTCGATCGGAAGCGTGTACTCCGTGCTGTCCGCAGCCTTCAGCACCAGCCGTGTGCCGTCATTCGAGACGGCCACGACACGCAGTTCGGGCATGGGGACCTCCCGGGTGGTGCCTGCCGACGTCACGTGCGTCGCTGCTTCCGCTAGTCGAGTGTGGCCTGCCCGGGTGCAGCCTGCCACAACCTTGCCGAGTTGCCCGGCGTGTCGGGCGCGGGCCCTGGAACGCCGTTATGGCACGGTTACCTATTCGCAACGCTAAGTGACCAACTGCGTCACCCTGTGCAACTAGCCCCCTCCCGGCGGTCCTCAAAGGTCCCGGGCACCCTGACGGGAGACCGGACCCAGGGCTCGCAACAGTACTCCATTTGGGCCACGTGCGTGGATTGGCGCGCCGCCCAAGGCATCCTCTATCCCCCCAGGACCCTCCGCAAGTAGGCGTTCCGGAACCGCCGTTCCGGATCGAGCCGGTCCCGGAGCGCCGTGAACTCCTCGAAGCGCGGATACACCCGGGAGAAGTACTCGGCGTCCCGTGTGTGGATCTTCCCCCAGTGGGGACGCCCCTCGTGGGCGGTGAAGATGCGCTCGGCCGCGGTGAAGTACCCCTGGTAGGGAGTGCCCTTGAACATGTGGACGGCGATGTACGCGCTGTCCCGGCCGGACGCCGTGGACAGGGTGATGTCGTCGGCCGGCGCGGTGCGCACCTCGACGGGGAAGCTGACCCGCAGCGGTGAGCGGTCGACCATGGCCTTCAGCTCCCGCAGCGTCTCCACGAGCGCCGCGCGCGGGACGGCGTACTCCATCTCCACGAAGCGCACGCGGCGCGGCGAGGTGAAGACCTTGTACGGGATGTCGGTGTAGGTCCGCGCGGAGAGCGCCCTGCTGGAGACCCGCGCGATGGCCGGGACGCTCGCGGGTACCGCGCGGCCGACCCAGTTGGCCACCTGGAAGACCCCGTTGGAGAGGAACTCGTCCTCGAACCAGCCCCTGAGCTGCGGCACCGGCCGCTCCGGGCCCGCGCTGCGGTTGTTGCGCTTGGTGTTGGTGTTGCCGGTGTGCGGGAACCAGTAGAACTCGAAGTGCTCGTTCTCGGTGTGAAGTTCGTCGAACTCGGCACAGACCCGGTCGAAGGGCATCGGCTCCTCGCGGGCCGTGAGCAGGAAGATGGGCTCCACGGCGAACGTGACCGCGGTGATGACGCCGAGGGCGCCGAGGCCGATGCGGGCGGCCGCGAAGACGTCCGGGTTCTCCTTCTCGGAGCAGGTGAGCACCGAACCGTCCGCGAGAACCAGCTCAAGACCCCGGATCTGGGCGGCGAGCGAGGCGGAGTCGCGGCCCGTGCCGTGGGTGCCGGTACTCGTGGCCCCGGCGACCGTCTGATCCATGATGTCGCCCATGTTGGTCAGCGACAGCCCCTCCCGCGCGAGGGCCACGTTGAGTCGCTTGAGCGGGGTGCCTGCCTCGACCGTGACCGTGCCGGCCGCGCGGTCGATGTCCCGTATGCCCGTCAGCAGGTGGGGGCGGATCAGCAGGCCGTCGGTGGCGGCCACGGAGGTGAAGGAGTGCCCGGTGCCGACCGCCTTCACCGGCAGACCGTCCTCGGCGGCCCGGCGCACGGCGGCGGCCAGCTCGTCGACGGAGGCGGGCGCGACCTCCCGGGCGGGGCGGACGGAGACGGTCCCTCCCCAGTTACGCCACGTGCCGTTCCTCGCGCTCGCTGTGCTGCCCAACGGAGCCTCCCCGACCCGTAGCCGGCCGCTTGAGCCGGCGGTACCCGAGGAAACCGACCGCGACCGCGACGGCCCCGGACACCGCCGGAACCCCGTACCCGGCACGCGCCCCGGCCGCGTCGATCACCCAGCCGGCCACGGAGGAGCCGACCGCGACCCCGACCGCGAGCCCGGTGCTCACCCAGGTCATGCCCTCGGTGAGCTGCGCGCGTGGTACGTGCTCTTCGATGAGGGACATCGTCGTGATCATCGTCGGAGCGATGGACAGTCCCGCAACGAACAGCGCCACGGCCAGAAACGGCAGGTTCCCGACCAGTAGGAGTGGGATCATACTCACGGCCATGGCGCAAACGCCCAGCAGCCAACGACGTTCCGGCGCCCCCGCGAAGTGCAGCAGCCCGAACACGGCACCCGCCACGCACGAGCCGAGCGCGTAGACGGCGAGCACCACACTGGCCGCGGCCTTGTGCCCCTCCTCCTCGGCGAACGCCACGGTGACCACGTCCACCGCGCCGAAGATCGCCCCCGTCGCCACGAACGTCGCGACCAGGACCTGCAGGCCGGCGGAGCGCAGCGCCGTGCCGCCGCCCTTGTGCTCGCGCGGATGCGGCTCGGGCTCCGTGGCGCGCTGAGCGGTCAGCCAGAAGACACCGGCCGCCAGGAAGCAGGCCGCGAGCAGCGGACCGGCCTCCGGGAACCAGGCCGTCGACAGCCCGATGGAGACGATCGGCCCGAAGATGAAGCAGACCTCGTCCACCACGGACTCGAGGGAGTACGCGGTGTGCAGCTGCGGGGTGCCCCGGTACAGGGCCGCCCACCGGGCGCGGATCATCGCGCCGACGCTCGGCACGCAGCCGATGCCGACGCACGCGACGAACAGCACCCACTCCGGCCACCCGTAGTGCGCAGCGAACAGCAGCAGCGCCGCCGCGCCGAGCGAGAGCAGGGTCGCCGGGCGCAGCACCCGCCGCTGCCCGTACTGGTCCACCAGCCGCGAGACCTGAGGGCCCGCCACCGCCGCCGAGAGCGCGATCGTGGCCGACAGGGCGCCGGCCAGCCCGTACCGCCCGGTCAGCTGGGAGACCATCGTGACCACGCCGATGCCCATCATGGACAGCGGCATCCGGCCGAGGAACCCCGCGGCGGAGAAGGCCTTGCTGCCGGGCGCGGCGAACAGGGCGCGATAGGGGCTGGGCACGGGGTCTCCGAAGGTCTCAGTAAGGCGCGACCGCAGTCGATACAGATTACGTGCGCGGTCACCCCAATGCACCAGGGACGGTGGCGGCAAGGCCGGTGACACCCCCACCGTGTCCCGGTCACCGATGCCGGGTGGCAGGATCGAGACATGCCAGACGTGCTCGACGCCAGTCCCTATGACGCTCTGCTCCTGCTCTCCTTCGGCGGCCCGGAAGGCCCGGACGACGTGGTCCCGTTCCTGGAGAACGTGACCCGCGGGCGCGGCATCCCCAAGGAACGCCTCAAGGAGGTCGGACAGCACTACTTCCAGTTCGGCGGGGTCAGCCCCATCAACGACCAGAACCGTGCCCTGCTGCACGCGCTGCGCGAGGACTTCGCCGGGCACGGCCTGGACCTGCCGGTCTACTGGGGCAACCGCAACTGGGCGCCCTACCTCACCGACACCCTGCGCGAGATGGTCCGCGACGGCCGCCGCCGCGTCCTGGTCCTGGCCACCAGCGCCTACGCCTCGTACTCCGGCTGCCGCCAGTACCGCGAGAACCTCGCCGACGCCCTCGCGACCCTGGAGGCGGAGGGCCTGGAGCTGCCGAGGATCGACAAGCTGCGGCACTACTTCAACCACCCGGGCTTCGTGGAGCCCATGATCGACGGGGTGGTCCGCTCCCTCGCCGACCTCCCCGAGGACGTCCGGGACGGCGCGCACATCGCCTTCTGCACCCACTCGATCCCGAACACGGCCGCGGACACCTCCGGCCCCGTGGAGAGCCACGGTGACGGCGGGGCGTACGTCGCGCAGCACCTGGAGGTGGCCCGGCTGATCGCCGACGCCGTCCGGGAGCGCACCGGCGTCGAGCGCCCCTGGCAGCTCGTCTACCAGTCGCGCTCGGGCGCCCCGCACATCCCGTGGCTGGAGCCCGACATCTGCGACCACCTCGAGGAGCGGCACGCCGCCGGTGTCCCGGCCGTGGTGATGGCCCCCATCGGCTTCGTCTCCGACCACATGGAGGTCCTCTACGACCTCGACACGGAGGCCACGGCCAGGGCGCGGGAACTGGGGCTGCCGGTGCGCCGCTCGGCGACCGTCGGCGACGACCCCCGGTTCGCCGCCGCCGTCCGCGAGCTGATCGTGGAGCGCGCGGCGACCGAGCGCGGGCAGGACGTCACACCGTGCGCCCTGGGCGCCCTCGGCGCGAGCCACGACGTGTGCCCGGTGGGCTGCTGCCCGGCCCGCGCCCCGCGTCCCGCCGCGGCGGGCGTCGACAGCCCCTACGCATGAGGAGCCCCGTGACCGACCCCCTGCACGCGGAACTGCTCGACCTGGCCCGGGAAGCCGCCCTCCGCGCGGGCGAGCTGCTCCGGGACGGCCGCCCGGCCGACCTCGCCGTCGCCGCGACCAAGTCGAGCCCGATCGACGTCGTCACCGAGATGGACATCGCGGCGGAGAAGCTGATCACCACGATGATCGCCGAGCGCCGCCCGGAGGACGGCTTCCTCGGCGAGGAGGGAGCGGCCACCGAGGGCAGCAGCGGCATCCGCTGGGTGATCGACCCGCTCGACGGCACCGTGAACTACCTGTACGGCCTGCCCACCTGGGCCGTCTCCATCGCCGCCGAGCAGGACGGCGAGACCGTCGTCGGGGCCGTGGTGGCCCCCATGCGCGGCGAGGCTTACCACGCGGTCCGGGGCGGCGGGGCCCGGGCCACCGGTGCCTGGGAGGGCGAGCGGGAGCTGAGCTGCCGGCCCTCACCGCCCCTGGACCAGGCCCTCGTCTCGACCGGCTTCAACTACGTCACCGAGGTACGCGCCCACCAGGCCGACGTGGCCCGGCGGCTGATCCCCCTGCTGCGCGACATACGGCGCGGCGGCTCGGCCGCGATCGACCTGTGCGACGTCGCCGCGGGCCGCCTCGACGGCTACTACGAGCGCGGACTGCACCCGTGGGACTTCGCCGCGGGGGACCTGATCGCCCGGGAGGCGGGCGCGCTGACCGGTGGCCGCCCCGGGGACGGCCCCTCCCGCGAGCTGACCGTCGCCGCCTCCCCGGGCGTCTTCGAGCCCCTGCGGCGGCTCCTGGAGGACCTGGGAGCCTGGCACGACGGGACGCCCTGACCCGGACCTCGCCAAACGACGAGAACGAACGGGCCCCGGCGCTGGATTCGCCGGGGCCGTTCGGGTGCGAGCCGGTCAGACGCTGTGAAGACCGACCTCCACGCCGTGTTCGGCGGCGAGGCGGCGCAGGTCGTCGAGTTCGCCCTGTTCCACGTCGACGAGGAAGTCGTCGCCCTCGTCGCGTGCCCGCGACAGATCGGACTCGGTCGCCCTTATGCGCTGCAGAAGTCCTGCGGTGAATGCGTCCATGCTGCGCCCCCTCGTCCTGGGTCGGTGGGTCGGTGGCACGGGGGTGTGCCGTTCGGAAGGGATGATCACGTCCGAGGCGGATGCCCAGCGCCACCCGGCCGGGCGGCGACGGTGCCGGACATCCACGCCCGCCCTGCGGAAGCGGACTGCGTCGCACCGCATGGTGGTGCGGTACATGCGGAGCGTGATCGCGGGATGTAAAACCCGTCCTCCCCAAGCTGTCTTCCGCGGAAACCTAACCGCCCGAGAAAATCTCGTATTCCCGCCCCGTTCGCCCGCCGGTTCCCGGTCGCCCACCCCCGGGCCGCCGGTCGCCCACCCCCGGGCCGCCGTCCGCCCACCCGCCTTACAGCCGACTTACGGCCGAAAAGGGCAGGATGGAGGCAACACACCCACCCGCACCCCTGCCCGCGTGCGCCCTGAGGCGCTGCGCGGGCGGGACCTGAGGAAGGACAAGCGACGTGCGCGTACTCGTCGTCGAGGACGAGCAGCTGCTCGCCGATGCGGTGGCCACCGGACTGCGCCGGGAGGCCATGGCCGTCGACGTCGTGTACGACGGTGCGGCCGCCCTGGAGCGCATCGGCGTCAACGACTACGACGTGGTCGTCCTCGACCGCGACCTCCCGCTGGTGCACGGCGACGACGTGTGCCGCAGGATCGTCGAGCTCGGCATGCCCACCCGCGTGCTGATGCTCACCGCCTCCGGGGACGTCAGCGACCGGGTCGAGGGCCTGGAGATCGGCGCCGACGACTATCTGCCCAAGCCCTTCGCGTTCAGCGAGCTCATCGCGCGCGTGCGCGCCCTCGGGCGGCGCACGAGCGTGCCCCTGCCGCCGGTCCTGGAGCGCGCCGGGATCAAGCTCGACCCGAACCGCCGTGAGGTCTTCCGCGACGGCAAGGAGGTCCAGCTCGCGCCGAAGGAGTTCGCCGTGCTGGAGGTGCTCATGCGCAGCGAGGGCGCGGTGGTCTCGGCGGAGCAGCTGCTGGAGAAGGCGTGGGACGAGAACACGGACCCGTTCACCAACGTGGTGCGGGTGACCGTGATGACCCTGCGCCGCAAGCTGGGCGAGCCGCCGGTCATCGTGACCGTGCCGGGCTCCGGCTACCGGATCTGATCCCGTGGCCGCCACCCCCACGCCGGCGTCCCCGCAGGCCCCGCCGAAGCCCACCTGGGACCCCCGCAGGCCGGTGCCGCCCTTCCCCTGGCTGCGCCCCACCATCCGGATAAGGCTGACCCTGCTCTACGGCGGCATGTTCCTCATCGCCGGGATAATGCTGCTGTCGATCATCTACCTGCTCGCCGCCAACGCCCTCAACGTGGGCAGCGACCTGCCCTTCCGGATCCTGTCGGGCGAGGTGTCCAGCGACGCGTGCAACCTGCGCACCTCCAGGCTGCCCGCCGACGACCTCAACCGGGCGCTGAACGAGTGTGTCAACGAGCAGCGCCAGCACGCCCTGGACGATCTGCTCAGCCGCTCGCTGCTCGCCCTGCTCGGTCTCGCGATCATCGCCTTCGCCTTCGGCTACGCCATGGCCGGCCGCGTCCTGTCGCCGCTGGGCCGGATCACCCGCACCGCCCGCGCGGTGGCGGGCTCGGACCTGTCCCGCCGGATCGAGCTGGACGGCCCGGACGACGAGCTGAAGGAGCTGGCCGACACCTTCGACGACATGCTGGAGCGCCTCCAGCGGGCGTTCACGGCGCAGCAGCGCTTCGTGGGCAACGCCTCGCACGAGCTGCGCACCCCGCTGGCGATCAACCGCACGCTCCTGGAGGTGCATCTCTCCGACCCGGACGCGCCGGTGGAGCTCCAGCAGCTCGGCAGGACGCTGCTGGCCACCAACGAGCGCAGCGAGCAGCTCGTCGAGGGCCTGCTGCTGCTCGCCCGCAGCGACAACCAGATCGTCGAGCGGGGGCCCGTGGACCTCGCCGAGGTCGCCGGCCAGGCCATCGACCAGGTGCACGGCGAGGCGGAGGCCAAGGGCGTGGTGATCCGCGGCACCCGCGAGCCCGCCGTCGTGCAGGGCAACGGTGTGCTGCTGGAGCGGATCGCCCTGAACCTGGTGCAGAACGCCGTGCGCTACAACGTGCCGGAGGACGGCTGGGTCGAGGTCACCACCGAGGTCCAGCACGGCCAGGCGGTCCTGGTGGTGTCCAACACGGGCCCGGTCGTACCGGCGTACGAGATCGACAACCTCTTCGAGCCGTTCCGCCGGCTGAGGACCGAGCGCACGGGCAGCGACAAGGGCGTGGGACTCGGTCTGTCCATCGTGCGGTCGGTCGCCCGGGCGCACGGCGGGCACATCTACGCGCAGCCGCGGGAGGGAGGCGGGCTCATGATGCGTGTCACCCTTCCGATCTGAGATCATGCCCCCGACACAACGGGGTGTTCGCTTTGCGCGGAATTTCCGGGGCGCTTTTCCGGTATCCCCGTGTGTGATCGATCACAAGCGCGATTTCTCGGTCGTCCACTCTCCGTGATCATGTCTTCCGTCGGAAGGTCGGGAAAGTCCCGGTTTTCAGGGGCCCTGATCACGGGAAGTACACGGTGAGGCGCCTTTGATGTGCGACGTTCGGACCGTGTACGGTCCCCATCGCCATCCAAGCCGATCACTCATGAGGAGTCCGGTTGGGTGTCGATTGAGTAACAGACCTTGATGTGAGGCAAAATCTCCGCCTCAGGTCGGGCACAAGTCCGGCCTCTCACGCGTTACGTGCGCTGGAGACACCGCATACACCCAGAGGGGGAGAGCGACATGGCAACCGACTACGACACTCCACGCAAGACCGATGACGACGTCGACTCGGACAGCTTGGAAGAGCTGAAGGCCCGGCGCAACGACAAGTCGGCCTCGGCCGTGGATGTCGACGAGTTCGAGGCCGCCGAAGGCCTCGAACTGCCCGGAGCGGACCTCTCGAACGAGGAGCTGGCCGTCCGGGTCCTGCCGAAGCAGCAGGACGAGTTCACCTGCATGAGCTGCTTCCTGGTGCACCACCGCAGCCAGCTGGCCCGCGAGAAGAACGGCCAGCCGATCTGCCGCGACTGCGACTGAGGCGGGGTCGGCCGTGACTGGCTCGACCCCACCGCGGAAGCGCCGCTTCTTCAAGAGGGGAGCGGACCAAGGGCCCCAGGAGGGCCCGCAGCACGACACGCGTGACCAAGAGCGAGGCTCAACCGGTACCGGGGCGGCCTCGCTCGAAGCGGCACCCGGCCGGGGTGACCTCCCGGCGTCCCTGGAGGTCACCGCGCCCGTGGCGCACCGGCGGGCCGCCGTGCTGCGTGAGAAGGCCCGGGAAGGTGTCCGCAAGGGCGGTGCCCGCGCCCGCGCGGGACTGGCGCACCTCGCGGACCGGATCATCGAGATCGCCCCACGTGTGCCCGTACGGGACCTTCAGACGCTGCGCCGGCAGTTCCCCGGGCTCGGGCCCGAGGAGCTCGCGGACAAGCTCGTGGCGGGCGCCGCGAAGGCCACGGCGACGGTCGGGGCCGGCGTCGGCGCGGCGGCGATGATGCCCGTACCGCCCGCGATGCCGACGGAACTGGCCGCCGAGATCACCGGCGTCGCCGCGATCGAGCTGAAGCTGATCGCCGAACTCCACGAGGTCTACGGCGTACGACCGCCCGGCGGCCTCGCCCAGCGCAGCACCGTGTACCTGAACTCCTGGTCGGAGGAGCGCGGGGTCGAGGCCACCAAGCCCTCGACCGTGAGCGCGGCCCTGAACAGCCGCATGAAGCGGGAACTGCGCCAGCGGATCATGAAGCGCACGCTCCGCAACCTGCCGAACCTGATGCCGTTCATGGTCGGAGCCGCCGTGGGCGCGGTCATGAACCGCCGGGACACCAGAAAGCTCGCCGCGAGCATCCGGGACGACCTGCGCAGGATCCAGGTGCCCTGGGACGCGCTGGCCGGCCTGCCCGCCCTGGAGCGGCCCGAGAACGCCCTCCCCGAGGACGCCCTCAAGGAGCTCGGCGGCCACCCCGGGGCCGGCGGCGGGCGCCAGGCCCCGTGAGAGCCGGCTGACGGGCCCTGCCGCCCGCCCCCGGCCCGGGTGCCGCCCGTGCGGTCCCCGTACGCCCTACGCGGCGTCCGCCGCGTCCTTCGCCGCCCGGAGCGCCTGCGCCAGGCGCTCCGGCTCGCGCGTCGACAGGAAGACGTAGGGAGTCGGGTCCTCGGGGTCGGTGACGTCCACGCGCAGGGCACCGGGAATGTACGCCCGCAGCAGCATGAAGCAGCGCGGATCGGCCTTGTGGGAGCGCCAGGCGCGGGCCTCCCCGGCGTCCAGGATCTCCGCCTCGCCCAGCGCCGACACCGGGATCCTCGCCTCGCCCGCGATCAGGTGACCGCCCACGACCCGGATGCGCACCGAGCCGTACGAACTGACCACGACCGCCGCCGCGGCGGTGCCGCCGGCCAGGCCGCCGAGCATCGGCAGCGTGCCGAACGGCAGCAGGATCAGCGCCAGGGAGACCCCCGCCAGGAAGGAGATCAGCCACCAGGAGCGGGGGGCGGTGAGGCGTTCTTCGTACGGGGCGGCGGAGAGCTGCATGAATCCAAGCTTGGCACGGTGTCGGTCCAGGACTCACGCGCGGGTAAGGTCTGCGCCTGTGAGTGGTACTTCCGCAGCTCTTCAGCCTCCCGCCGACGCCGTGCGGCCCGTGCGCCATCCGGACGCCCCCGCCCCCGGCGAGCTCCTCGGCGCGCACTACGGCCAGTGTTTCGGCTGTGGTGACGAGCAGCCCCACGGGCTGCACCTCCAGGCGCGCGCCGGCGAAGGCGTCTCGATCACCGCCGAGTTCACCGTGCAGGCCGCCCACCAGGGCGCCCCGGGACTCGCGCACGGCGGCGTGCTCGCCACCGCCCTGGACGAGGCGCTCGGCTCCCTCAACTGGCTGCTGCGCACCATCGCGGTGACCGGCAGGCTGGAGACGGACTTCGTCCGGCCCGTGCCGGTCGGCACCGTGCTGCACCTGGAGGCGGAGGTGACGGCGGTGGCGGGACGGAAGATCTACTGCACCGCCACCGGTCGCATCGGCGGCCCCGGGGGGCCCGTCGCGGTCCGCGCCGACGCCCTGTTCATCGAGGTCAAGGTCGACCACTTCATCGACCACGGCCGCGAGGAGGAGATCCAGGCCGCGATGAGCGACCCCGACCAGGTCCGGCGCGCCCGCGCCTTCGAGGTGAACCCGTGAGCGAGCCCCGCCCCGGCGCGCTCGAGGTGCTGATCAGGCGCGTCGACCCCGACGTGCCGCTTCCGGCGTACGAGCACCCGGGAGACGCGGGCGCCGATCTGCGGACCACCGAGTCCTGCGAACTGGCTCCCGGCGAGCGGGCCGTACTGCCCACCGGGGTGTCTGTGGCCCTGCCCGATGGGTACGCGGCCTTCGTGCACCCGCGATCCGGTCTTGCCGCCCGCTGCGGCGTCGCCCTGGTGAATGCCCCCGGGACGGTTGATGCCGGGTACCGTGGGGAGATCAAGGTGATCGTGGTGAATCTCGACCCGCGCGAGACCGTGCGGTTCGAGCGTTTCGACCGGATTGCCCAACTGGTCGTCCAGCAGGTCGAGAGGGTGCGCTTCGTGTCCGTCGCGGAGCTGCCCCCCTCGGTGCGGGCCGAGGGGGGCTTCGGGTCCACCGGCGGCCATGCCGCGGTGGAAGAAGGTAAGAGCGGCACAAGCGTTCAGGCCGCCGTGGGCGGTACAGCGGGTGGGAATCGATACGCTTCGGTCGTATCCGACCGGGAAGGACAGTGACGTGTTCGGACGTCGCAAGAAGAAGGATGCCGCCGACGGTGCGGCCGGCGAGGCCGAGCAGGTCGTCGACGGTGTCGACGCTGAGGCGGGCGACGAGGAGGCCGAGCGGCTGAGGCTCGAGCCGGCGCCGCGTCCCGACGGGCCCTGGGACAGCACCGAGGTCCGTGAGCCGGGCGAGGGCCGGGTCGATCTGGGCGGGCTGTTCGTGCCCGGCGTCGACGGCATGGAGCTGCGGGTGGAGGTCGCGGGTGACGCGATCGTCGCCGCCACCGTGGTGCTGCGCGACAGCGCCGTCCAGTTGCAGGCCTTCGCCGCCCCCAAGCGCGAGGGCATCTGGAGCGAGGTGCGCGAGGAGATCGCCACCGGCATCACCCAGCAGGGCGGCATCATCGACGAGGTCGAGGGCCCGCTGGGCTGGGAGCTGCGCGCCCAGGTGCCGGTGCAGCTGCCGGACGGGACCGGCGGCTTCCAGGTCGTGCGGTTCGTCGGTGTGGACGGTCCCCGCTGGTTCCTGCGCGGGGTGATCTCGGGTCAGGGCGCGGTGCAGCCGCAGGCCGCCGGACTCCTCGAGCAGATCTTCCGGGACACGGTCGTGGTGCGCGGGGAGGGCCCGATGGCACCGCGCGACCCGATCGTCCTGAAGCTGCCGAACGACGCCCAGATGGTCCCGGAGAACGTGCAGCAGGAGGAGGGCTCCCGCTTCGCCGGCGGCATGGGCCAGCTCCAGCGCGGCCCGGAGATCACCGAGGTGCGTTAGGCCGGCCACGACAGCCGGTTCACAGGGCCGTTTCCCCCGGGGACGCGGCCCTGTGCCGTGCTCGGATCCTCGGGACGAACCGGCCCCGCCGGGACCGTTGATCGACCGGCGCCGGGCGGGGATACTGGCGCCCGGTCCACGGGGGAGGGCAGCCGCATGAGTCAGGTGGTCACCGAGACCATGGTGCGCGTCGAGGACGTCCACAAGTCGTACGGCACCGGAGCCGCCGCGGTCCACGCGCTGCGCGGCGTCTCCTTCGAGGTCCCGCGCGGCGAACTGGTCGCCCTCGAGGGACGCTCGGGATCCGGCAAGACCACGCTGCTGAACATCGTCGGCGGTCTCGACACCCCCGACCGGGGGCGGGTCCACGTCGACGGCAGCGACCTCGCCGGCCTCGACGAGAACGGGCTGCTCGCCCTGCGCCGGGACCACGTCGGGTTCGTCTTCCAGTCCTTCGGCCTCATCCCGATCCTCACCGCCGCCGAGAACGTCGGCGTCCCGCTGCGGCTGCGCCGGGCGGACCCGCGCGAGCGCGAGGAGCGCGTCGAACTGCTGCTGTCCCTGGTCGGGCTCGCCGACCACGCGGCCCAGCGGCCCGGCGAGCTGTCCGGCGGCCAGCAGCAGCGGGTCGCCATCGCCCGCGCCCTCGCCAACAGCCCCTCCCTCCTCATCGCCGACGAGCCGACCGGCCAGCTGGACGCCGAGACCGGACACGCCGTCATGGAGCTGCTGCGCGCGGTCGTCCGCAGCGAGCACGTCACCGCGCTCGTCGCCACGCACGACGCCACGCTCCTCGGCCTCGCCGACCGGGTGCTGGAGCTGAGCGACGGGGAGATCGCCGAGCACTGACCCGGTCGCCGCGGGCGGCGTCGCCGGCCGTGCGGGGGTGCGGGGCGCCGAGCGCGGGCCCGGCGGCCGCCACCGGGCCGGGGACCGTATCGTGGAACCGTTCCAGCCGCACGGTGACGCACCGCGCGGTGCGGGCGTACGGACCCGGTCCGGCCCGGGGAACCCGCAGAACCGGAAAGGCAGTCCTCATGACCCGTGTGCTGGTGGTCGACGACGACCCGGCCATCGTGCGCGCCCTCGTGATCAACCTCAAGGCCCGCTCCTACGAGGTCGACTCCGCCCACGACGGCGCCGGCGCGCTCCGTACGGCCGCCGCGCACCATCCCGACGTCGTCGTCCTGGACCTGGGCCTGCCCGACATGGACGGTGTCGAGGTGATCAGGGGACTGCGCGGCTGGACCCGGGTGCCGATCCTGGTGCTGTCCGCGCGGCACGCCTCCGACGAGAAGGTCCAGGCGCTCGACGCGGGCGCCGACGACTACGTCACCAAGCCCTTCGGCATGGACGAACTGCTGGCCCGGCTGCGCGCCGCCGTACGCCGCGCGGAGCCCGCCGGCGAGGGGGGCGACGCGGTGGTGGAGACCGACGAGTTCACCGTCGACCTGGCCGCCAAGAAGGTCAACCGCGGCGGCAAGGACGTACGGCTGACACCCACCGAATGGCACCTGCTCGAGGTGCTGGTGCGGGCCGGCGGGCGGCTGGTGGGGCAGAAGCAGCTGCTGCGCGAGGTGTGGGGGCCGTCGTACGGGACGGAGACCAACTACCTGCGCGTGTACATGGCGCAGCTGCGGCGGAAACTGGAGGCGGATCCGTCGCATCCCCGGCACCTCATCACCGAGCCGGGCATGGGGTACCGCTTCGAGAAGTAGAGGTCACGCGCGTGCCCGCGACCGGGCCGCGGAGCGGCCGGTTCGGACCGGGGCCGCAGCGGGTACGGAACCGTCGGTGGACCCCGGTACGCTTCAGATATGAGTGCTGTTCCTCGTCCCGACAGGCCGGCGGGCCGGTTCCGGCGCATGCTCGACCGGCTCTCCTCGTCTCAGGAGGATTTGGAGTCCGAGGAGCTGCGTGAGGACGCCGCGACCGCCGGCTGTACGCGGATAGGTGACTGCCAGGACCGGCAGATCGTGACGGTTACTGGTACCTTGCGCACGGTCACGCTGCGGCCGCGCGCGGGAGTCCCGGCCCTGGAGGCCGAGCTGTTCGACGGTTCCGCCGCCCTGGACGTGGTGTGGCTCGGCCGGCGCTCCATCGTGGGCATAGAACCGGGACGCAGGCTGATCGCATCGGGCCGGATCTCCCTGAGCCAGGGCCGCCGGGTGCTGTTCAATCCGAAATACGAACTGAGACCCCTCGGACGGGAGTAGCCGGTGACGTCGCTCGACAAGCCGACAACCGAAGACACATCCGCGGACGACGCCCGGGCGGTGACGGAGGCCGCCCTGTTCGAGGCGTTCGGCGGGGTGCGGGGCATGGTCGAGACGGTGCTGCCCGGGCTCCTCTTCGTCAGCATCTACACGGTCAACAAGGACCTGCACATGTCGGCGATCGCGGCGCTCGCCGTGTCGCTGGTGATGGTCGTCGTCCGGCTGGCGAGGAAGGACACCGTCAAGCACGCCTTCAGCGGCGTCTTCGGCGTCGCGTTCGGTGTGGTCTTCGCGATGATGACGGGCAACGCCAAGGACTTCTACCTGCCGGGCATGCTGTACACGCTGGGCCTGGCCCTGGCGTACATCGTCACGGCGATGGCGGGTGTCCCGCTGATCGGCCTGATGCTGGGTCCCGTCTTCCGGGAGAACCTCTCCTGGCGCACCCGCAACCCCGGCCGGAAGAAGGCCTACACCAAGGCCAGCTGGGCCTGGGGCCTGATCCTGCTCGGCAAGAGCGCGATCCTCTTCCCGCTGTACTGGTGGGCGGACACCACGCAGCTGGGCTGGGTCCTGGTCGGGCTCAAGATCCCGCCGTTCCTGCTCGCCGTGTATCTGACCTGGGTCTTCCTGGCGAAGGCGCCGCCGCCGATCGACGTGTTCGCCGAGATGGAGGCGGAGGAGGAACGCAAGGCCGCTGCCTCCGAGTAGGCGCGCCCCGCCTTCTGGGGGCCGCCGCCCCCAGGGCCCCCGCCTCGGCCCCGAACGGCTCCGTCCTCGAACGCCGGACGGACTGAGGGGGGCGCCCGGAGTCTTCCGGGCGCCCCCCTCTTGTTTTCATGACTCCTTGCGGACCGACAGCAGGTCTTCCAGCTGTTCCTCGCGGGCCTGGGCCGCCACGAAGAGGAGTTCGTCGCCGGCCTCCAGGGAGTCCTCCCGCGTCGGCGTCAGCACGCGCGTGCCGCGGATGATGGTGACCAGCGAGGTGTCCTGCGGCCACTGGACGTCCCCGACCTGCGTGCCGGCCAGCGCCGACTCCTCGGGCAGGGTCAGCTCGACCAGGTTGGCGTCACCGTGGCTGAAGCGCAGCAGCCGTACCAGGTCGCCGACGCTTACCGCCTCCTCCACCAGGGCCGACATCAGGCGCGGCGTGGAGACGGCGACGTCCACGCCCCACGACTCGTTGAACAGCCACTCGTTCTTCGGGTTGTTCACCCGGGCGACGACGCGCGGAACGCCGTACTCGGTCTTGGCCAGCAGTGAGACGACCAGATTGACCTTGTCGTCGCCGGTCGCGGCGATGACGACGTTGCAGCGCTGGAGCGCCGCCTCGTCCAGGGAGGTGATCTCGCAGGCGTCGGCGAGCAGCCACTCCGCCTGCGGCACGCGCTCCACCGAGATGGCGGTCGGCGCCTTGTCGATCAGCAGGACCTCGTGGCCGTTCTCCAGCAGCTCGCCCGCGATCGAGCGGCCGACCGCGCCGGCTCCGGCAATGGCGACCCTCATCAGTGACCGCCCTCCTCTTCGGGCCCCTTGGCGAACGCCGCCTCGACCCGGTCGATCTCATCGGTGCGCATCATCACGTGCACCAGGTCCCCCTCCTGCAGCACCGTCTGCGAGCTGGGCAGCATCGCCTCGCCGAGCCGGGTCAGGAACGCCACGCGGACGCCCGTCGCGTCCTGCAGTCTGCTGATCCGGTGGCCCACCCAGGCCGTGGAGGCGTGCACCTCGGCGAGCTGGACCCCGCCGGTGGGGTCGCGCCACAGCGGCTCGGCGCCCGAGGGGAGCAGCCGGCGCAGCATCTGGTCGGCCGTCCAGCGGACGGTCGCCACCGTGGGGATGCCGAGGCGCTGGTAGACCTCGGCGCGGCGGGGGTCGTAGATGCGGGCGGCGACGTTCTCGACGCCGAACATCTCCCGGGCCACCCGCGCGGCGATGATGTTGGAGTTGTCGCCGCTGGAGACGGCGGCGAAGGCGCCCGCGTCCTCGATGCCCGCCTCACGCAGGGTGTCCTGGTCGAAGCCGACCCCGGTGACCCGGCGGCCGCCGAACGAGGAGCCCAGCCGGCGGAAGGCGGTGGGGTCCCGGTCGATCACGGCGACCGTGTGCCCCTGCTCCTCCAGGGTCTGGGCCAGGGCGGAACCCACCCTTCCGCAGCCCATGATGACAATATGCATCGCGTCACACCGCGCTTCCTGCAGGCCCTTCGACCTTCATGACCTTCGTGCTCATGTCTCTCTTTCGGCTCGCCAGGCACGACATCGCGGCCCGAGGAACGGGCCGCAGGCAACATCATGCCGGGGGATCGCGGTCCTGACGCCCTCCGGGGCCCGGCCGCCGCGTCCGCGTGCCGGGTCCAACGTATCCGCACCACCGGGGGACGCCGGAAGCCCGGACAAGGAGAGAACCAGCCATGACTGCCGAGATCGACGTCCTCGTCCTGGGCGGCGCGGGCGTGGACACGATCGTGCACGTGCCCGAACTGCCCGTGCCGCTCGCCGACAGCCACATGATCCGGCCGGGCATCGTCACCCGTGCGGGGCAGAGCGGCGACTTCGTCGCGCTCGGCACCAGCGCCCTCGGCCTGCGCACCCACCACCTCGACCTGATCGGCGACGACCACGAGGGCGACCTCGTCAGGGCCCTGCACCGCGACCACGGCATCGCGCTCACCGCCGTACCGCAGCCGTGCGGCACCAAGCGCGCGGTCAACCTGGTCGGCCCCGACGGCCGGCGCCTCTCCCTGTACGACGCGACCCGCTGGGCCGAGACGGACCGGCTGCCCGAGGACACCGTGCGGTCTCTCGCCGCCGTCAGCCGGCACGCCCACGTCGTCATCACCCAGCCCTGCGCGCAGGCCCTGCCCCTGCTCCGGCAGGCGGGCGTGACGATCTCGACGGACCTGCACGACTGGAACGGCGCCAACCCCTACCACGAGCCCTTCGCGTTCGCCGCGGACGTCGTCTTCCTCTCCGCCGCCGCCCTGACCGACCCGGAGGCCACGATGCGCCGGATCGCCGAGCGCGGCCGGGCGCGGATCGTCGTCGCCACCGCGGGGGCCGAGGGAGCCTTCCTGCTCGCCGACGGCGACATGACCCGTCTCCCCGCGGCCGAACCCCCGGCGCCGGTGGTGGACTCCAACGGGGCCGGCGACGCCTTCGCGGCCGCGTTCCTCCACGGCTGGCTCGGTGGCGAACCGCCCCGTCACTGCGCCCGGCTCGGGGCGGTGGCCGGCGCCTACGCCTGCACGGTGCCCTCGACGCGGGTGGCGGCCATCGGGCCGCGGGCCCTGCTCGCCGGAGTCGCCGAGCCCGCACCCGGGACGGTCAGCGGCGCGTGATGCTGCGCACGCTCGCCGCGGTGAGGATGCCGAGGCCGACGAGCGCGGCCGCGGCGCCGATCAGTTCTGCGGTCGTGTGCACGGGACCTCCGCGTGACGTGGCGACGACGGCCGGATGGTCAGTCATATAGGCATGGAACCCCCGCGGCCTGCGGAATCCGCGCCCCGGCCTCCCCTAATTTCACCCGGAGAGCAGAGGCGTATGGATGCCGTATGGATGTGGGGTGGCGGGTGGGCCGCCCCTCGACCGACGGCCTACGATCCACTGTTGTGTCCAAACTGACCGACGTGCCCAAACGCATTTTGATCGGGCGCGCACTGCGCAGCGACCGGCTCGGGGAAACGCTTCTGCCGAAGCGCGTCGCACTCCCCGTGTTCGCCTCCGACCCGCTGTCCTCCGTGGCGTACGCCCCCGGCGAGGTGCTGCTGGTCCTGTCCATCGCGGGTCTGTCGGCGTACCACTTCAGCCCCTGGATCGCCGCCGCGGTCGTCGTGCTGATGTTCACCGTGGTCGCCTCCTACCGGCAGAACGTGCACGCCTACCCCAGCGGCGGCGGCGACTACGAGGTGGCCAACACCAACCTCGGCCCCAAGGCGGGGCTGACCGTCGCGAGCGCCCTGCTCGTCGACTACGTCCTCACCGTCGCCGTGTCGATCTCCTCCGGCATCGAGAACCTGGGTTCGGCGGTCCCGTTCGTCGTCGAGAACAAGGTGGCCTGCGCGATCGGCGTGATCGTGCTGCTGACGCTGATGAACCTCCGGGGGGTCAAGGAGTCGGGCACGCTCTTCGCGATCCCCACGTACGTCTTCGTCGCCGGCGTCTTCACCATGATCGCCTGGGGGGCCTTCCGCGGTGTCGTGCTCGGCGACGACATGCGGGCGCCGACCGCGGACTTCGAGATCAAACCCGAACACCCCGGCCTCGCCGGCTTCGCCCTGGTCTTCCTGCTGCTGCGCGCCTTCTCCTCCGGCTGTGCCGCGCTCACCGGCGTCGAGGCGATCTCCAACGGCGTACCGGCCTTCCGCAAGCCCAAGTCACGGAACGCGGCGACCACGCTCGCCATGATGGGGCTGCTCGCCGTCACCATGTTCTGCGGCATCATCGGGCTGGCCATGGCCACCGACGTCCGCATGGCCGAGAACCCGTCCAAGGACCTGATCCACGACGGAGCCCCGCTCGGCCCCGACTACGTCCAGGACCCGGTGATCTCCCAGGTCGCCGAGGCCGTCTTCGGCCACGGCAGCCTGCTGTTCATGATCCTCGCCGCCGCCACCGCGCTGGTGCTGTTCCTCGCCGCGAACACCGCCTACAACGGCTTCCCGCTGCTCGGCTCGATCCTCGCCCAGGACCGCTACCTCCCCCGCCAGCTCCACACGCGCGGCGACCGCCTCGCCTTCTCCAACGGCATCGTGCTGCTCGCGGGCGCCGCCGGACTGCTGGTGTGGATCTACGGCGCCGACTCCACGCGGCTGATCCAGCTCTACATCGTCGGTGTGTTCGTGTCCTTCACGCTCAGCCAGACCGGCATGGTGCGGCACTGGAACCGGCTGCTGGCCACCGAGAACGACCAGGCCAAGCGCCGCCACATGATCCGCTCCCGGGCCATCAACACCTTCGGTGCCTTCTTCACCGGCCTGGTCCTGATCGTCGTGCTCGTCACCAAGTTCACCCACGGCGCCTGGGTCGCGCTGCTCGGCATGTGCATCTTCTACGCGACCATGACGGCGATCCGTAAGCACTACGACCGCGTCGCCGAGGAGATCGCGGCGCCGGAGACCCCGACCGACGACAGCGTGCGGCCGTCCCGGGTCCACTCCGTCGTCCTGATCTCCAAGATCCACCGACCCACCCTGCGCGCCCTCGCCTACGCCAGGCTGATGCGCTCCGACACCCTGGAGGCGCTCAGCGTCAACGTGGACCCGGACGAGACCAGGGCGCTGCGCGAGGAGTGGGAGCGGCGCGGCATCGACGTACCCCTCAAGGTGCTCGACTCGCCCTACCGGGAGGTCACGCGGCCGGTCATCGAGTACGTCAAGGGTCTGCGCAACGAGGCGCCGCGCGACGTGGTGTCCGTGATCATCCCCGAGTACGTCGTCGGCCACTGGTACGAGCACCTGCTGCACAACCAGAGCGCGCTGCGGCTCAAGGGCCGGCTGCTGTTCACCCCGGGCGTCATGGTGACCTCGGTGCCCTACCAGCTGGAGTCCTCGGAGGCCGCCAAGCAGCGGGCCCGCAGGCGGCAGGACTGGGTCGCCCCCGGCTCGGTGCGCCGCGGTCCGGCGGAGCGGGCGAAGGACTCCTCCAGGCACACGTAGACTGGTGGGCTGTTGTCACGGGCCGCACGGCCCGTCCGCCCGTTCCCGATGTTGTGGAGTCACCCCGCCATGCAGGCAGAACCGAGGAAATCACTGGTGGGGGAGGAGTACGAGGTCGAGGTCGGCCCCGTCGCCCACGGCGGCCACTGCATCGCCCGTACCTCCGAGGGCCAGGTCCTCTTCGTCCGGCACGCCCTGCCCGGCGAGCGGGTCGTCGCGCAGATCACGGAGGGCGAGGAGGGGGCCCGCTTCCTGCGCGCCGACGCGGTGCGGGTGCTGGACGCCTCCAAGGACCGGATCGACGCCCCCTGCCCGTTCGCCGGGCCCGGCCGCTGCGGCGGCTGCGACTGGCAGCACGCCAAGCCCGGCGCACAGCGGCGCCTGAAGGGCGAGGTCGTCGCCGAGCAGTTGCAGCGCCTGGCCGGGCTCACGCCCGAGGAGGCCGGCTGGGACGGCACCGTGATGCCCGCCGAGGGCGACAAGGTCCCCGCCGGGCAGGTCCCGGCGTGGCGCACGCGTGTCCAGTACGCGGTGACCGCGGACGGCCGCGCGGGACTGCGCCGGCACCGCTCGCACGAGGTCGAGCCGATCGACCACTGCATGATCGCCGCGGAGGGCGTCAGCGAGCTCGGCATCGAGAAGCGGGACTGGACCGGCATGGACTCCGTCGAGGCGATCGCCGCGACGGGCTCCCAGGACCGCCAGGTCGTCCTCACCCCGAAGCCCGGCGCCCGCCTCCCGCTGGTCGAACTCGACCGCCCCGTCTCGGTCCTGCGCATCGACGAACGCTCCGGCCAGGTCCACCGCGTCCACGGCCGCCCCTTCGTCCGCGAACGCGCCGACGGCCGCACGTACCGCGTCGGGGGCGGCGGCTTCTGGCAGGTCCACCCGAAGGCCGCCGACACCCTCGTCACCGCGGTCATGCAGGGCCTGCTGCCCCGCAAGGGCGACATGGCCCTCGACCTCTACTGCGGCGTCGGCCTGTTCGCGGGCGCCCTGGCCGACCGGGTCGGCGAGGCGGGCGCGGTCCTCGGCATCGAGTCGGGCAAGCGCGCGGTGGAGGACGCCCGCCACAACCTCGCGGACTTCCCGCGCGTCCGCATCGAACAGGGCAAGGTCGACGCGGTCCTGCCCCGCACGGGCATCACGGAGGTCGACCTCGTCGTCCTCGACCCGCCGCGGGCGGGCGCCGGCCGCAAGACGGTGGAGCACCTGTCGTCCCTGGGCGCCCGCAGGATCGCGTACGTCGCCTGCGATCCGGCGGCGCTGGCACGGGACCTGGCCTACTTCCGGGACGGGGGGTACCGGGTGCGGACGCTGCGGGTGTTCGACCTGTTTCCGATGACGCATCACGTGGAGTGCGTCGCCATCCTCGAGCCGGCCGCGAAGGGCTCCTGACCTGCCGTTTCTTGCGTGCACGTTATGTGCGGTGTGGGCGTTACGCGCGATATCTTGACGCTCGTGACGCTCATTTGACGCTCGTCCTGATGAGGCGTCAGATGTGTTGCGTCGCTGGTCAGCCGGCCTGATGGGGAAGTCCGCGAGGCAGGCGTGCCGGAGATTTCTGGTGTCAAGCAGTGGTACACGGCTCATATGTAGTTTGACCAGCGAAAACAGCTCCGATCGCCACAAGCTGCGGACGGCTGGTCCGGGTATAGTCCGGATCTTGGTTCGAAGGTTCGCGATGATGAGCGCTGCTCGCATGCTGCGCTTGTACGACGATGACGGCTTCGGTACTGCTTCGAGAGGCGACGACGGGCCGCAGAAGACTTCGCGAGACACACGGTGGCTCTGCACGGTCACGCGGCGCTGCGCGGGGGCCGCGGTTCAGCGGTTCCCGGGGACGAGGGGGCGGGTGGTGGCGGGTGTGTCCGTCTCGCACACGGTGCCGTCGGCGGGGCGGGTGCCGTGGATGAGGGCGGCGCCGACCGCGCTGTCGACACACGTGTTGGTGCCGTAGGAGCCGTGTCCGACTCCTTCACGTGTGAGCAGGACCGCGGAGTCCAGTGTGCGGGTCATGTTCTCGGCCCAGTGGTGCGGGGTGACGGGGTCCAGCCGGCCTGCGACCACCAGTGCGGTCGGCGTACCGGCGCCGGTGAGCGGCTTGGTGACGCGGTCCTTGTTCGGCGCGGGCCACCGAGCGCAGTTCAGGGCGGAGTAGGCGGCCCGGGGTCCGATCCGCTCGGCCTCGGTGACGGCCTTGGTGGCTGCGGCCCTGTGCGCGGCGATGCCGGCCGGGGTCTGCCAGTCGGCGCAGCGCACCGCGGTGTGGGTTTCGAACATCGCGGTGGGGACGGGGAAGGGGGAGACCGTGACGCTGCTCCACATGATGTGCAGGGGTGCGCCGTTGCCCTCCTGTGCGGCCAGCAGGGCCGAGGTCAGCAACGGCCAGGTGTTCTGGTCGCCGGCCAGTGCCCGGGTGGCCTCGAGGGCCATGGCGCCGTCGAGTTCACCGCCCGGCGTGACCCCCTTGAGGGGGGCGATCTTCAGCGGTTTCGCCTCCAGCGTGTCGATCAGTGTGTCGAACGCCGCCTGGGGGTCCCCCGTTCCGAACGGGCACACCGCGGTCCCTTCGGTGCGGCAGGTCTCGAACCAGGCGTTGAGCGTCCGTTCGCTTGCCACGGCGACCTCCTGCTGGAGGGGGAGGGGGTTGCCGAACCACTGGTTGGTGTCGACGGGTGCGTCGAGCACCATCTGGCGGACCCGGTCGGGGAACAGGGTGGCGTACATCGGTCCGACCACGGTGCCGTAGGACAGGCCGTAGTACGTGATCGTGTCCTCGCCGAGGGCGGAGCGGACCTGGTCGATGTCGCGGGCCACGTTGTCGGTGGACAGGCTGGCCAGGAACTTCTTGCTCTGGTGCTTGGCGCAGCCGTCGGTGAACGCGACGGCGTCGGCCAGCAGTCGCGGCAGGGGTTTGCCCCCGGGGACGGCCGGGTCGAAGTCGGTGCCGGCGGCGTTGGCCCGCTGCTCGTCGGTCAGGCAGCGGACGGCCTGCGATCGGCCGACGCCGCGCGGGTCCATCGCGATGATGTCGAATCTGGCGAGCACTTCGGCTGAGAAAGCGCCGGGAGTACCGGTTGCCTTGGGCAGATTGCGCAGTGTCTCGGTGGCGGAGACTCCGGGTCCGCCCGGGTTGAAGACCAGGCTGCCGATGCGGCGGTCGGGATCCGTGGCGCGGTGCCGCATGACCGCGAGCGGGATCTGCCTGCCGTCGGGCTCGGTGTACTCCTGCGGCACCTCGAGCGTGGCGCATTCGAGCTTCTTCCCGCACGTGCTCCACGTGAGCGGGTCCGGTGAGGGACCCGGGACCGGTGCCCCCGCTGCGGACGTGCTGCGCGGCCCCGAGGCACCGGACGAACACCCTGTCAGGACCACGAGGGCCGCGGCGAGCGTCGCCCCGTACCGGGCGGTGAGCCTTGGCCTCGACTGGATCATGATGATTTTCCCCTTCTCCGTACTCGTGTCGTTCCGCGCGACCGGGCCGTGCCGGTCGCGCGGGAGGCCGGCCGAGGAGGGCCGGCGTCGGTCGTGCCGTCTCGCTTCGGGGGGTCAACGCCCGGCCGCGTCGAGCAGAGCGGAGTACCGCAGCCGGAGCGCGCGCTCCATGCTGGCCAGAACGGCTCCGCCCCCCAGCGCGAGGTTCAGCCAGATCGGCAGGTGTATCGGCGATTCGAACGTTCCGACCCGCTGCATGACGGGGGGAATGCGGGACAGGGGTTCGGCGAGCTGCACCAGGTTCAGGCCCACACCGATGACGAGCAGCAGCACCGATCCGATGGCGATCGCCCGGCTCAGCCCCGGATGGCGGACACCGAAACGCGCCCGCCGCCCCTCCGCCGACGTCGGGTCGGGCGTGAGCTGACGCGGCTGTCCGTCCCGGGGGCGGTAGTGGCAGCGCTTGACGCCGTAGTCGCTCATCGCCACCTCGATGACGCCCCCGTCGACGGGGAAGACCGCGGGCAGCTTCGACTCGGCCACGTGCCTGCCGTCCAGGAACAGATGCGCCCGGACCCTGCTGTTGTCCAACCGTGCCCAGTGCCGTACGTCGACGGCGTACAGGCGGGCGTGCCCGGCATCACCGGGAAGCCGCAGCCAGAACAGCGAGCGCAGGGGGAGCTGCCACCAGCGGAACCGCTGCAGCTCCCTGCCGTCTCCCGGTTTGAGGCGCCTCGATGCCGCCCACTGCTTCAAGGCCATGCTCCGCCCTCTCCTTCGCGCCTCACTAGTACAGCGTGTTGGAGAGACGCTAACACACTGTGCTAGTACGGCGTGCTAGTACAGTGAGGGGCGTTGGGAGAAGCGAAGGAGAGCGGGGCATGGACACACGCGAGAGGATCCTCAAGGCCGCTGCGGAGATGATCGCCGAGGACGTGACGGCGAAGCTGAGCGTGCGAGCGGTCGCCGCGCGTGCGGGAGTGAGCACGGGCTCGCTGAGGTTCCACTTCCCCACCCAGCGCGCCCTGCAGGACAGCTTGCTCGCGCGGATCTACGGACACCTCCTGCCCGGCGACCCGATCCGGGACCGTTCGCTGCCGCCCCGCGAACGGCTGCTGAACTGCCTGCGGCAGGTCCTCGCACTGACCGGCACCAACGAACAAGCGCGAGCCGCATGGGGTGCGACGTACAGGGCCTTCATCGAACCCGAGCCGACCGAGCCGGTGCGCGCCGCGTACCTACGCCTTGAGCGGGAGGCGGAGCGCCGGGTCGAACACTGGCTGGCCGTGCTCGTCGAGGAAGGCGTCCTGCCCCCGGGAGACCACACCCGCAACGTCAGGTTCCTTCTCACCGTCCTCAACGGACTCTCGTTCGAACGCGCCCTGCCCACCGGCGAATCCGTCCTCGTCGCCGAGACCCAGACCCTCAACGCCGCCGTCGATCAGGTCCTCTCCACCGGCCCCGCACCACCCGCCGGGCCGGCTCTGCCGTGAACCGGACCAGCCCCCCTCCGCACCCGCTCCCCCTCGGGTCTCGGTACGCGTCGTCCGGACCGCGGCCACCGGGCCGAGGACGTCAACACCTATCGGCGGGGCGTCGCCGAGGACCGGGAGCGCTACCCGCGCGATGGGCGAGTGGGGCCGGCAGGTTGCCCTCGTTCGCGACGCGTCGGCGTGACTGTCGCCCACCAGGGACAGCCGACAGCCGGCTTACGCGAAGGGCGCAAGCCGGTGATCGGTCATGACGTCGTCCGGCCCCATCGGTGACGACGGAGCGCATGCCGGAGGAGTCTCGTAGCCGTTCACGGGCCGTCCGGTCGCGGACGCCCAGGACGTCACCCGCACGGACTCGGTGCGACTCGGTGCGCGGCACGTCCCGGGTGCTCCGATCCGCTTCAGCCGCCGGTGGGCGTGTCCCCTGAGGGAGCCGGGACCAGTCGGTACCCGCCGTCCTCGCGTAGCACGTGTCCGGCGGTCGGCGGCGGGAAATGGCTCCCAAGCAGGAGAGTTGACGTACCGGCCAGTGAGCCGAGCACCTGGTTCCGGGTCCTGGCCGCGAGTTCGGGAGCGACGTCCACACAGCTGCAGAGCTCCGGATGCGCCATCTGGACCGGGTGGTGGATGCTGTCGCCGGTGACCAACGCGGTCTCGTCACGGCTGCTCAGTTCCACCGCTACCTGCCCCGGTGTGTGGCCGGGGGTGGGCAGTAGACGGATGCCCGGCGCGACGTCCGTGCCCTCGTCCGGAACATCGATGAGGTCGAACAGACCTGCTTCCCGGACGGGATGGACCGAGTCCCGGAACATCTGCCGACGCGCCTCCTCCATGTCGACACCCGCCCAGTAGTCCCACTCGGTGCGTGAGGTGAGATAGCGCGCGTTCGGGAAGGTGGGCACCCAGGCGTCGCCCTCGGCACGCGTGTTCCACCCCACGTGGTCGGCGTGGAGGTGGGTCAGGACCACGAGGTCGACGCTCTCCGGCGCGAAGCCCGCCGCCCGTAGCCGTGCTTCGTAGTCGCTGTTCAGGTTGTGCCAGGCGGGGTTGGCGCGCCGCTTCCCGTTTCCGATGCCGGTGTCCACCAGCACCCGCATGCCGTCCACCTCGACGGCGAAGCTGTGACTCGCCAGGCGCAGGACGCCTTGTTCGTCGGCGAATTCGGGGCTCAGCCAGGAAGTCCGGCTCACGAGGCCGGTGGTTGCCCCGGGCAGCAGCCACGGACCGGTCTGGGCGGGCAGGACCACTTCGTCGATGCGTCGTACGGTGTGGTTGCCCACCGTCCAGGAAGAGGCGGGGGGAGTGATGGACGTGGTCGCTTGCGATGAGGTGAACACGGCGACTTTCCTTACCTGTTACGGGTCGCGAGGACGGAGATGTCTGGAGCGGGTGTGTCGGGTGTGCCGGGTGAGGCGGATGTGTAGTTGCTCGTTGCCGGGCGGGAGTGGGCGTCCGGGGACGGTGTCCGGTGCCGACTGCGCAGCGACGCGGTCAGCGTCGCGACTGCGACGGTCGCCAGTACGGCCACGCAGCCGGCATGGGCCATTGCTGCCGTACGCAGCCCGAAGCCGGCGGTGAGGGCGCCGGCGCCGATGGCGGGCAGACTCATCGCCAGGTAGCTGAGTACGTAATAGGAGGCGAGCGTGCCGCCCTTCTCCCGGGCCGGGACCGAGCCGACGACCGCGCGCAGCGCGCCCTGGGAGACGGCTCCGAAGCCGAACCCGGCCAGCGCCGCCCCGGCGAAGAGAAGTACGGGGCCGGCGAGATGGAGGGCACCCAGGGTCAGGACGGCCGCCGGAATCACCGCGCAGCTCCCGAGAAGAGCGGAGACGTCGGCACGCACCCTGCGCGTGACGTACACCGTCGGGGCGGCGACGGCCGTCAGCGTGAAGAAGACCATGCCGCCGGCGTATTCGGGTCCGCCGGGGGAGATGAGCGTTGTGAAGCCCGGTCCCAGGGACGAGTAGAAGCCGCCGAGTGCCCAGACGGCGACGACGCCGGCGCCGTTGAGCAGGAGAGCGTGGGCGGCCGCCGACGGCAGCGCCAGGTGGGGCCGTGTCGAGCGCAGTGCTCCGGGACGGCGGCGGACGGTCTCGGGCGTCGCGACAAGGGCGATGGCCTGCGCGGCGAACACGGCGATCAGGGCCGCGTACACCGTGATCGTCGGAACGGGGGCGAAGCGCACCATGAGGGTGGCCGCCAGGACGCCGGCCGCCATGCCCGTCATTGGCGCGATGCTGTTGGCCAGAGCGGGGCGACCCGGCCGGGCGGGGTCTTCCAGGTCGAGGAGAGCCGCACCTGCTGCGCTGGTCGCCGCGCCGGTCGCGATGCCCTGCAGCACGCGGGCGCCGATCAGGGTGGTCAGGCCGCCGGCCGTGGCGAACAGTGCCATGGAGGCGACCTGGACCGCGAGCGCGCCCAGGAGCACGGGGCGGCGTCCGACATGGTCGGAAAGGGTTCCGGTCGTCAGCAGTGCGATCAGGAGCGCCAGGGCGTAGGCGCTGAAGACCACGGTGATGTCGAGGGACGACAACTGCCACTGAGCCTGGTAGTGGGGGTACAGCGGGGTCGGCGCGCTGGATGCGGCGAGCAGCGCGATCAGGATCGAGGCGTGCAACGCGAACGGCAGGCGTCCGGATGGGGAGGTGCGGGGAGGCGCGAGGCCCGCGGGGACGCTCCGCATGAGGGTCCTTCCCGTGCTAAAAGCGATTGGTTTGCTTTAAGTCACCGTAGGTCCTACGCTCGACTAAAGCAAACGATTCGCTTTTACGGTGGCCGGAGGTCCTGTACCAGCCCCGGCCCGTCGCGCCGCACAGATCCGGAAGGAAGCCATGACCAGCGAACTCACCCCCCAAGAGGCAGCCCGAGGGGCGCTGCGGGCGGGGCTCCCCCTCGGGGACGGCCGACACGAAGGAGTCGCCATGACGGCCAACCACATCCACTCCGTGATCAGCACGTTGCGCGAGCTCGATTTCGGCGAGACCCCTCCCGCGTCCTCCTACCGAGCCGGACAGGGGAACGCCGATGCAACCGTTTGAGCTGTCGCTGACCGAAGCCTCCCGTGCGGTGCGCGCACGGGAGCTGTCCCCCGTCGAACTCACCGAATCGGTACTCGCCCGTATTGCCGCCGTCGAAGGACGGCTGGGCGCCTACGTCACCGTCGCCGCCGACGCGGCCCTGGCCGCAGCGGCCCGCGCCGAACGGGAGATCTCCGGAAGCGGACCGCGCGGGCCGCTGCACGGGATCCCCATGGCGCTCAAGGATCTGATCGACGCAGAGGGGATACCCACCACGGCGAGCTCGCACGTCCGGGCAGGGCACGTGGCGGAACGCGACAGCCGGGTGGCCGAACGGCTCGGCGCCGCCGGGGCCGTCCTCCTGGGCAAGACGCACACGCACGAGTTCGCCTACGGCCTGACCACTCCGCAGACGAACAACGCCTGGGACCACAGCCGGGTTGCGGGCGGGTCGAGCGGCGGCTCGGCGGTAGCTGTCGCCGCCGGCGGGGCGACGTTCGCCATGGGCACGGACACGGGCGGTTCCATCCGGGTCCCCGCGGCCCTGAACGGCGTGGTGGGCCTCAAGCCGACCTACGGCCTGGTCCCACGCACAGGCGTGACCTCGCTGTCCTGGTCCCTGGACCACGTGGGCCCTCTCACCCGCACCGTCCAGGACGCCGCGCTGGTGCTGTCGGCGACCGCCGGGCACGACCCGCGCGACCCGGCGAGCGTGTCCGGCCCGATGCTGGACCGCTTCCCGGGCGGCGACCTGCGAGGACTGAAGGTCGGCGTACCGCGGAACCACTACTTCGACCGGGTCACGCCCGAGGTCGAGGAGTCCGTACGCGGCGCGATCGAGCGGCTGGCGGAGCTGGGGGCGGAGCTCGTCGACGTCGAGATCCCGATGGCGCGTTACATCCAGGCCGTTCAGTGGGGGCTGATGGTTCCCGAGGCCACCGCCTACCACGAGCGGTCGCTGCGGGCCACCCCCGACCTGTACGCGGCGGACGTTCGCATCCTGCTGGAGGCCGGCGAACTCACCTCTGCGGGCGACTACCTCCGCGCCCAGCGGGCCCGCACCATGATGCGAGACGCCTGGGCTCGCATGTTCGACGGAATCGACGTCCTCGCCGCGCCGACGGTGCCGATGACCGCCGCCGAGGCGGGGCAGGAAGCCGTCGAGTGGGCCGACGGCACGACCGAGGCCGTGTCGGACAGCTACGTCCGCCTCTGTGCCCCAGCCAACATCACCGGCGTCCCGGCCCTCACCCTGCCGGTCGGTCACGACCGCGCCGGACTGCCGATCGGTATGCAGCTGATGGCGCGCCCCTTCCACGACGCGACGGTGCTCCGTGTGGGCCGGGTCTACGAGGAGTCGGTGGCCGGCGCGGGGCGGCTTGCTCCCCTCGCTGCCTGACGGAAGGCGGACGTTCCAGCCGGCATGTGGTCGCGTCGCTGCGGGGGCGTCCGCCGTGCTCGGGCGCCCGGACACGTAGCCCCGCGGGTCGCCGACGCCGGCCACCGCCTAGAAGCAACAAAATCGCATTAAGGTGGATCGCATGAGTCCCAGGCCCATGGTCCGCCCCGGCGGGCGCAGCGCACGCGTACAGGAGTCCGTCCACGCGGCGGTACGTGAACTCGTAGGGGAGGTGGGCCGCGACGCGCTCACGGTCCCGATGGTGGCCACTCGGGCGGGCGTGACCCCCTCCACGATCTACCGTCGCTGGGGCGACCTGCAGGAACTCCTGTCCGACGTGGCCGTCGAACGACTGCGCCCGGAAACTGATCCGGCCGATCTCGGAAGCCTGCGGGCCGATCTCGACGCGTGGGCGGAACAGTTCCTCGACGAGATGGCCTCGCCGCCCGGGCGCGCCTACATCCGGGACGCCCTGCTCGGCGACCCCGACGGAACCAATGCCGGTCAGTGTTCGGCGTATGCCGCAGAGCAGATCGACGTCGTGTTGGCCCGTGCGGTGCAGCGGGGGGAGCCGGTGCCCGAGACGGAACTGCTGATCGACCGTGTCGTGGCGCCGATCATGTACCGCATCCTCTTCCGCCCTGGCCGACTGGACGCCGCATACGCGCGCGAGCTCGTGACGAACGCCGTGTACGCCCAGCAGGTCGAGGCTGGCGCTCGCCCCACCCAGGCAGCCGCCCCTCGGCGCTCGAAGAAGAAGACCGACAACTGACCACTCTGCTCATCGGGCGGTCCGGCCACCGGGCCGTGGAGGCCAAGCGGCTGGCTGTAGTGGCAGGGGTCCTGAACTCCTCCGTCCGGACTTCCCTGGTCCCTCTCAGGAGGACCTGCCTGGACGGGGCCCCGCGAGCCCGGCGGATCGGCCCCGACGGTTCGTGCTCCGCCGGACGCTACTCGGTGCGCAGCGCAGTGGCCGTACGCGCCCTGGCCGCCCAGCCGGCCGGGACCAGCGCGCCCAGCACCGCGATCACGACTCCGCTCAGCCCCCAGCAGGGGCAGCTGAACGGGCTCGTACGACGAGGAACGTCCTGGGCTCGGCCGACTTGAAGTCGGCCATGTCCGCGTGGATCTCCAGCCGGCTGCCCGGCGTGTCGAAGGACTCGCCCACGATCCGCAGGTTCGCGGTCTTCTTCTCGTAGGTCACCCGCACCGCGTCACCGAGCTTGGTGCTGGTCCTTTCCAGGAAGCGCGAGGGCACCACGAACTGTCCTTTACCAGTGATCCAGCGCCCGGAGATCATCTCGTAGCCGCCGGAACGCGAATCGCCCTCGTAGAGGCCGGCCTGGATCGATCCTGAGACCCCGGCCACGGTGACCTCGGTCTGGATCTTGCCGTAGTACGACTCCGTGCCCGGCTGCGACGTGACGGCGGCCCGCACCGTCGCCGGTTCGGCGACCTTTGGCTTCTTTGACGTGCTCGCCGCGCTGTTCTCCACGGGAGGTTCCCGATGGGGCCGCCGCAGTAGCGTCCACGCTCGAAAGTTTCGAGTGTCAAGCACATGCTTTCGTTGTGTCCCCTTCATGCCTCATCTCGTCCCTCGCAAGGTTTCGCGCGAGGGACGGCTTGAGCAGCGAAGACGTACTTGCCAAGACCTCTTCTGGTGAAAAACATGTTTCCGAAAGGATGCCGAAAGTATTGACAGGGTCATGGTGTTCTACGAAAACTGTGGCCACCGAACGACAGGAGACCGTCGTTCCCCTCGCGTCATGTGACCGGGGAGGGCGGTCGGTCGTTGCGGCATGACGACGGGTGATCCCCGCCGTGTTCCATGCAAGGCCGCGGGCAGCGGAAGCCGCCCGCCCCCACCAGCCTTCATCGGGAGAACGCATGCAGAAGGACCAGATCCAGCAGAACCCCGCTTCCCTCAGTGGCTTGAGCCGACGAGGCTTCCTCGGCGGCGCCGGCACCGTAGCGCTCGCCACCGCGTCCGGACTGCTGCTGCCCGGCACCGCCCACGCCGCCACCACCATCACCACCAACCAGACCGGCTACGACGGCATGTACTACTCGTTCTGGACCGACGGCGGCGGCTCCGTCTCCATGACGCTCAACGGCGGCGGCAGTTACAGCACCCGGTGGACCAACTGCGGCAACTTCGTCGCCGGCAAGGGCTGGAGCACCGGCGGGCGTAGGACGGTCCGCTACACCGGCTACTTCAACCCGTCGGGCAACGGCTACGGCTGCCTCTACGGCTGGACATCGAACCCGCTGGTGGAGTACTACATCGTCGACAACTGGGGCAGCTACCGGCCCACCGGCGAGTACAGGGGCACCGTCCACAGCGACGGCGGCACGTACGACATCTACAAGACGACGCGGTACAACGCCCCCTCCGTCGAGGGCACCCGCACCTTCGACCAGTACTGGAGCGTCCGGCAGTCGAAGGTGACCAGCGGCTCCGGCACCATCACCACTGGCAACCACTTCGACGCCTGGGCGCGCGCGGGTATGAACATGGGTCAGTTCAGGTACTACATGATCATGGCCACCGAGGGTTACCGGAGCAGCGGAAGCTCGAACATCACGGTCAGCGGCTGACCTCCGTCCGGCGAACGACCGGCTGCGGGTTCCGTCCTCGTGGCGGGTCCCGCAGCCGTGGCGAACTCGACACCGCGGTGGGGGCACCCCCGGCCGAAGGCTGGGGGAGGCCGACCGGTTCGACAAACAGCACCTCCACACGGCGGTCGGCGACATCCCACCCCACGAGCACGAGACCCACCACTACGCTCGACACCAACCCCCAACCGGCAGCCGGAGTCAACGCATAGAGCCTCCACCGGTCCCGGATTGGTTCAGGTCCCTGCCCGGATGGTTCGGCATCCTCACCGCGATCGCCCAGGGTGCCTCCACGCCCACGAAGGTCGGTGCGGCCCTGGAGCGTCAACGCGACGCCGTGAGCCATCCGTTGGACGTGCTGGAGTCCACGGGCTACATCCAGCGTGAGCAGGACATCCTGCGGCCCCGACACCCGGTCATCACGCTTGCCGGCCCGTCATCCGCTTCAACCAGCCCATCGCCCTGCCCCAAGCCGCCACGGTCGAGCAGGGTTTCGCGGAACAGGCATGGCAGGCCGCCGCACCGACCTTCAACTCCAAGATCCTGGGTCCACATTTCGAGGACCTCGCCCGCATCTTCACCCGCCGCTACGCACACGCGCTCCTCCCCGGGGGCCTGCCGGGCCCGGTCGGCACCACCGAGGTCGCCGACCCGGCGGCCCGTACCAAGCACGAGGTCGACGTCATCGCCCTCGCCCTGGGCGAGCGTCCGCAGGCGCCGCGCGCTCGGATCGCCCTGATCGGCGAGGCCCAGGCCACCGCCGCTCGCCGCGGAACCGGCGATCTGCAACGCCTGGAGCGCATCCGAAGCCTGCTCACCGACCGCGGCTACGACACGACGGGCGCCACGCTGGCCTTGTTCTCTCTCCACGGCTTCTGTCCCGACCTGGTTGACGCCGTGGCTCGGTGTGATGATCTCCTGCTGGTCGACCTGCCGGGTCTTTACGGGATCGGGTAGCCAAACAACTTGGAGACTCGTCCCAGCCCTTCGACCGGCACGTTCGAAGAGCGCGAACTTGACTTGGGGGACTAGGAGTTGCCCTTCGGCCCGTTCCTCGCGCTGCGACTGCGGGTGCGTACGCCCCGTTCGGCTCCGTCCCACCAGAACGCCCGCCCTCGGCCCTTGCCGCCGCCTCGCCAACGCTCTCGTGATCCGGGGTCGACTGCGCTGCGGCGCTGATCTCCTCCGCTCCTCCAGCCCCCGCCGGATCGGTCCTGCTCAGGCACCGGCCGGTGGCGAGGCGCTGTCCGGCTCGTCCCCGGTCCGGCCCTGCTCGTCGCGCACGAGGGACCGGCCGAACGCGGTGAGCCGTGCCACCGCGTCCACATCGGGCTCCGCGCGGCGGGCCAGCGCGCTGCGGATCTCCTGGTAGACCGATGCTTCCAGACCACACCGCCGGCAGTCCTCCAGGTGGACCACGACCCCCGACGGCGACCGCGTGCTCGTACGCCTCGCCACCGCCGACGGTCCTCGCGAGGTGCTCGCCGACCACGTCGTCTCGCTCACCGGCTACACCGGCGACCACACCCTCTACCGTCAGCTCCAGGTCCACGAGTGCTACGCCACCGGCGCCCCCATGAACCTCTCCGCCGCCCTGCTCGGCGCGGCGGGCTGGGCGACTGCCTCGCCCAGCCCGCCACCGGCATCGCCCAGCTCCGCAGCCCCGAGCCCGACTGCTTCATCCTGGATGCCAAGTCCTACGGCCGCCTGAACACCTTCCTGCTGCGCACCGGCTACCAGCAGGTCGACGAGATCGCCGCCGGGTACGCGGCGACGGATCCCCGCACCGTCCGTCCGGGCCACGGCCGGACTCCGCGTACCTCACCGGCCCGCCCGGCGTGATCGTTTTCCGTGCCCGGTGGGCCAACGAGCATGGCGATCGCGAGGGTCGCCGCCGGCACGGCGGCGACCCGGGACCGTCAACGATGTCTTCCTGGAGGGGCGGGAGAAGCCGCACCGCAGGCCGTCATCGCTTCGCCCTTCGCTCGTGGCAGGTCCCCTCAGGTGCGGGTCCAACGCTGGTTGCTGCCGTTGGAGCAGGAGTAGAGCTGTATCAGCGTGCCGTTGGCGGTGCCGGCCCCGACGGCGTCGAGGCAGAGGCCGGACTGGACGCCGACGACGGATCCGTCGGAGTTGAGGCGCCACTTCTGGTTGTCGCCGCCCCAGCAGCTGTAGATCTGGACCGTGGAGCCGTTGCCGGTGCCGGCGGCGTCCAGGCACTTGTTGCCGTAGACCCTGAGCTCGCCGGCGTCGGTGTAGGTCCACTGCTGGTTGGTGCCGCTGTGGCAGTCCCACAGCTGGACCCGGGTGCCGTCGGTGGTGCCGGCGTCGGGCACGTCCAGGCAGCGGCCCGAACCGACGCCCTTGAGCGTTCCGCCGTCCGCGGGCGGTGTGGTGGAGCCGCCGTTGAGCGCGTTGAGGACGGCGGTGTACGCGGGCTTCTTGCTGCCGTCGTTGTTGAACAGCAGCGGGGTGTCCCCCGACCGCCACGAGTCGCTGTCGCGCACGCCCCAGACGGTGATGCCGAGGCAGCGCGGGACGGCCAGGCAGTCGTTGGTCACGTTGGCGTAGGTCGAGGACGGGGCGCCCTGGATGTCGAGCTCGGTGACGGCCACGTCGACGCCGAGTGCGGCGAAGTTCTGCAGAGTGGTGCGGAAGTTGCTGTTGTAGGGGCTGCCGCTGTTGAAGTGCGCCTGGAAGCCGACGCAGTCGATCGGCACGCCGCGCTGCTTGAAGTCCCGGACCATGGCGTACATGGCCTGGGTCTTGGCCCAGGTCCAGTTCTCGACGTTGTAGTCGTTGTAGCAGAGCTTGGCGGACGGGTCGGCGGCGCGCGCGGTGCGGAAGGCGACCTCGATCCAGTCGTTGCCGGTGCGCTGCAGGTTGGAGTCGCGCCGGGCCCCCGAACTGCCGTCGGCGAAGGCCTCGTTCACGACGTCCCACTGGGCGATCTTGCCCTTGTAGTGGGCCATCACGCCGTTGATGTGGTCGATCATCGCCTGGCGCAGTGCGCCGCCGCTGAGGCTCTGCATCCAGCCGGGCTGCTGGGAGTGCCAGGCCAGGGTGTGGCCGCGCACCTGCTTGCCGTTCTGCACCGCCCAGTTGTAGACACGGTCGGCGGCGGTGAAGTTGAACTGGCCCCGCTGCGGTTCGGTGGCGTCGATCTTCATCTCGTTCTCGGCCGTCACCGAGTTGAACTCACGGTTCGCGATCGTCGTGTACGTCGAGTCGCCCAGCCTGCCCGAGGCGATGGCGACGCCGAAGTAGCGGCCGCTCTGCGCCGCCGCGGCGCCGAGCGTGCTCTCGGCTGCGTGCGCGGTCGGCGGCGCGACCAGTGCGGTGGCCGTACCGAGGACGCCGACGACCATGGCCAACAGCAGGCCGCGGATCTTCCGGCGGACCCCAACGGGTCCGGGTGGGGCGTACGAGCCCATGAGTGTGCCTCCAAGGTGGAAAGGAAGGACTGAAGCGCGGGGGAGCGCGTCGTCCGCTCCGATGCGGCAACGGACGGACGGGGTGGGCCTGGGCCCGGGCAGTACGGAGTCACCGGACACCGCGGTCACGGGCGGCGTGGTTCGAGATATCGAGCTGTGGCCGGTTTCCCAGACAGGAATGATTGAGGCGTTGATGACGCATCGTCAATACCTCGACCGAAGAAAGTTTCTGTCGATTGCTCGAAACATTCGATGCTCCGATGGGTCGGGTGGTGCGCCCCCGGCGGCGCCGTCGGCGGGGGCGTCGGCTCGGGCGTCACGTGGGGTGGGGCTCGGTCATGTGCCGTGCGGCATACGCCCTTTCACCCGGATGCGGCCGCACATGTTTCGGCGTCGACAGCGACGCATGCGAAAGGTATTGACGCCGTTCACCGGTTACCTATCATTCAGGTTGCTCGACACTTCGACCTTTGTTCGATATCACGAACATTTTGAGTCGCTCTGCCGCACCGCACCGACAGTCCGGACAACCTCTGACGAGGCCGACCGGAACCGCCCACTCAAGGTGGAGGAAGTTCTTCATGCGCAGAGGAAGTTTCAGCCGCAGGCATCCGTCCGTGGTGCTTGCCGCCTTGGCCGCTGCCCTGGCCGCGCTGGCCGCGATGCTCGTCGCCACCCCGGCCCAGGCAGCCGGCACCGGCGCCTTACGCGGTGTTGCCTCGGGCCGGTGTCTCGATGTGCCCGGTGCCAGCCAGACCGACGGCACGTACCTGCAGATCTACGACTGCTGGAACGGGACCAACCAGCAGTGGACGTCGACGGACGCCAACCAGCTGACCGTGTACGGCAACAAGTGCCTGGATGTACCGGGCCACGCCACCACGGCCGGTACCCGGGTGCAGATCTGGGGCTGCTCCGGTGGCGCGAACCAGCAGTGGCGGGTGAACTCCGACGGCACGGTCGTCGGCGTGGAGTCCGGGCTGTGCCTGGAGACGGCGGGCGCCGGTACGGCCAACGGCACGGCGGTGCAGCTCGGGGCGTGCAACGGCGGCAGCAGCCAGAAGTGGACCGGACTGACCGGAACGCCGCCGACGGACGGCACGTGTACTCTTCCGTCCACGTACCGGTGGACGTCGACGGGTGTGCTGGCGCAGCCGGCCAACGGGTGGGCCGCGGTGAAGGACTTCACCACCGTGACGCACAACGGCAGGCACCTGGTTTACGCGACGAACGTGTCGGGATCGTCGTACGGCTCGATGATGTTCAGTCCCTTCACGAACTGGTCGGACATGGCGTCCGCCCGCCAGACCGGGATGAGCCAGGCCGCGGTGGCGCCCACGCTGTTCTACTTCGCGCCCAAGAACATCTGGGTGCTGGCCTACCAGTGGGGTTCGTGGCCCTTCATCTACCGCACGTCGAGCGACCCCACCAACCCCAACGGCTGGTCCTCTCCGCAGCCCCTGTTCACCGGGAGCATCTCCGGTTCCGACACCGGCCCGATCGACCAGACCCTGATCGCCGACGGCCAGAACATGTACCTGTTCTTCGCCGGTGACAACGGCAAGATCTACCGGGCGAGCATGCCGATCGGGAACTTCCCGGGCAACTTCGGATCGTCGTACACGACGATCATGAGCGACACGAAGGCCAACCTCTTCGAGGGCGTACAGGTCTACAAGGTTCAGGGGCAGAACCAGTACCTCATGATCGTCGAGGCGATGGGCGCGAACGGGCGCTACTTCCGCTCCTTCACCGCCTCCAGCCTGAGCGGCTCGTGGACCCCGCAGGCCGCCAGCGAGAGCAACCCCTTCGCGGGCAAGGCCAACAGCGGTGCCACCTGGACCAACGACATCAGCCACGGTGACCTGGTCCGCAACAACCCCGACCAGACCATGACCATCGACCCCTGCAACCTGCAGTTCCTCTACCAGGGCAAGGATCCCAACGCGGGCGGCGACTACAACCGACTGCCGTGGCGGCCGGGTGTCCTGACCCTGCGGCGCTGACCTTCCGCCTGCTGACCGGCACTCACCGCCTTCGAGGAACCCCGGCCGTGCGGCGGCCGGGGTTCCTCCCGTCGGTGGACCGGCCCGGTCCGGGAAGCGGACGGGTCCGGACCGGCCGAAAGCCGTCCGTCGTGGTCCGGGCGGTCGTAGCGTCGAGCTGTGACCACTGTTGACGACTCCTCCTACCGGTACCGCAACGCCGTCCCCGAGGACGCCGAAGCCATCGAGGCCCTGGACGGCTCCTTCACCACCGGCACGGTCTTCGAGGTGACCGTGACAGGGGACGGGTTCACGCTGCGCGAGATTCCGGTGGACCCGCCCCTGACCAAGGTGTTCGGCGGGGAGGAGGACGACGAGGACGACGAGGACCGTGCGGACTCCCGCACCTTCGTCGCCCACGGGGCCGCCGGCGGCCTGGCCGGGTTCGTCGTCGTCTCGTACTCCGGGTGGAACCGTCGGTTGACCGTCGAGGACATCGAGATCGCCCCGGAGCACCGGGGGCGGGGGGTCGGCCGGACGCTGATGGGGCTCGCGGTGGAGTTCGCCCGTGAACGGGGTGCCGGGCACCTCTGGCTGGAGGTCACCAACGTCAACGCGCCCGCCATCCACGCCTACCGGCACATGGGCTTCGCCTTCTGCGGGCTGGACACCGCCCTGTACGAGGGCACCCCCTCCGAGGGCGAGCAGGCGCTGTTCATGAGCATGCCCCTGCCTCCGGGCTGACAGCAGGGGCACACGGGCGGGGTGGCAGCCGATGCTCCGTCAGGGTGCCAGTTCGATGGCGATCTCGGGCGGCTGCTGCAGGGTGTTGTGGACCGTGCAGTGCGAGGCCACGGCCAGCAGACCCGCGCGGCGCTGCTCGGGCAGCTCCGGCGGCGGGTCGATCACGAGGCGCAGGGCCGTCACACGGGCCGGCCGGTCGGTGGCCATGGTGAACTCGGTGCGGACCCGCAGTCCGGTGCGGGGCAGCCCGTGCCGGTGGAGGTAACGGCCCGCGTAGAACGCCACGCAGGTGGCCAGTGACGCCGCGAAGAACTCGGTCGGGGTGGGCGCGGTGTCCGTGCCTCCCGCCTCCAGCGGCTGGTCGACCCGGAGGCGGTGTCCGCGGACGTCCACCGTGTAGGCGTCCCCCTCGGCGTGGGTGACCTCGAGACGGTGCACGTCCACGGGCTGCGGGCGGTGCGTGCCGAGAGTCTGCGGTGTGCTGCCGGTCATGGCCGGGCCCCCTTCGATGGTGTCGGTCCCCCGGATACCAGTCGACCACCGGGGGCGGTCCGCCGCGAGGGGCCGACGGGGTACGACGGGGGCCGTTCGGCTCTCGTGCACGCCGTCCCGGGCGATATACCCTGCCCGGTATCGGTCGAGACGGTCGCCGAACCGGTGCGGGCAGCCGTCGGCGCCCGCTCAGGACGCGGAGGAGGCCTCCCGGGCCGGCCCGACCGGCCCGGCACCCCGCTCGGCCAGGCCCGCGTGCCGGAGGAGCAGGTCCGCCAGGTCACGTGCCTCGCCCGCGGTGAGCGCCGCCCACGTTCCCGGTTCACCGCCCCGGTCCGGGCCCACGTCCAGGGCGATCCGGTCGATGGGCCGCTCCGCGGACGCGAGCCGCAGGCGCCGCACGGCGATCCTGCGCCCGCAGGTCGTCACGATGCCGCCGCCCCCGCTCGTGGGGGGCAGGTGGTCAGGTCCTGCCGTCTTCATCGCTCTCACGCTCCTTGCCGGGTTACGGTGACGGTCCCCGGCGGGTCTCGCCGCGGCTGCCCTGCCCGACGGGGCACAAGGAACAGCGCCCGGCGCGCCCGCGTTGTTCCCCGGCGCGGGCAGTGCTCCGGCCGGTGGACGCGCCGGCGGCGTCATCTCCGTACGGCGCGGACGAGCGCGTCCAGCGCGGTGCGGCTGTGGCCCTCGGTGTCGACCACCGGCCGGGCGACCGTCTCGGCCCGCACGACATCGGCGTACGGCCGCCAGACGCCGGCGACCTGGTCGGCGGTGCAGAGCACGTCCGGATCCCGCGGGCCGCCGTGGCCGTGGTCGAGGTTGGCGGCGTCGTGGCCGACGAGCAGCAGGGTCCCGCCCGTACGCACGGCGGTGGCGGCCCGGGACAGCACCTCGGCCAACTGCGGCCACGGCACCTGCAGATACGCGATCAGGGCCAGGCCGTACGACGCGACCGGGGGCGCCCAGTCCATGAGATCGGCCTGGACGGTGCGCACGCGCACGTCCCGTTCGGCGGCCAGCCGCCCGGCCTTCTCCAGGGCAACGGCGGAGAAGTCGACGGCGTCCACCTCCCAGCCCCGTTCCGCGAGCCAGACCGCGTTGCGGCCCTCGCCGGCGGCGATGTCCACCGCCCGCCCGGACGGCTCCAGGCCGGCGAGCTCCTGTGCGACGAACCGGTTGGGCTCGGCCTTCCAGACCAGTTCGCTGCCGCGGTACCGCTCGTCCCAGCCCGCTGCGTCCATCGTGCGCACCTCATTCCTCGGTGTGGGTGGATCCCCCTGTCCATCGGACCGCACCGGGGCGGGCGGCGGCACGGTCGCCGCCCGCCCGGGTGCGCGGCCGGCTCAGACGTCGGCGGACGCGGGCAGGGCGAGCCAGGCGCCGTAGCCGCCGAGCAGGTCGGAGACGTCCGTGTGGCCCTTGTGGCGCAGCAGGCTGGCGGCGATGGAGGAGCGGTGGCCGCCCGCGCAGTGCACGACCACGGGACGGCCGGCGGGGATCTCGTCCGTGCGGCCGGCGAGTTCGGCCAGCGGGATGTGCAGCGAGCCCTCGATGAGGCCCTCTTCGCGCTCGGCGGTGTTGCGCACGTCCACGACCAGCGGCGGCTCGTCGCCGTCCAGCAGCCGGCGCAGCTCGTCGGCGGTCAGACGGCTGGCCTGCCCCATCTCGTCGGCCAGGGCCGGGAAGGCGCCCTCGGGCTCGCGCAGGTAGCCGCCGACCTTGTCGAAGCCGATCCGGGCGAGCCGGGTGACGATCTCCTCCTCGCGGTCCTGCGGCGCGACCACGAGCACCTCCTGCTCGGGGCCGACGACCGTGCCCGCCTGCTCGGCGAACCGGCCGTCCGCGGGCACGTTGACCGCGCCGCGCAGATGACCGGGCGCGAAGTCCTGCGGTGAGCGGGCGTCGACCACGACCGCTCCCGCCGCGCGCCGCTCCATGAACTCCCCGGGCGACAGCGGCCGGGGCGCGGCGGCGGCGTCGAACAGACCGTGCTCCTTGCGGTTGAGGATGGCGTCGTACACGAAGTAGGCGGGCGCGGAGGGCTGTCCCGCGGTCACCAGTTCCACGAACCGCTCCTCGCTCATGGGCCGGCAGGCGTAGTTGGTGGCGCGCTGCTCGCCGATGGTGGACTGGCGCCGGGTGGAGAGGTTCTTGCCGCAGGCGGAGCCGGCCCCGTGGGCGGGGAAGACGCGGACGGCGTCGGGGAGGGCCATCAGCTTGTGCTGGACGGTGTCGTACAGCATCCTGCCGAGTTCGTCGGCGGTCACGCCGATCGAGGCCAGCAGGTCGGGGCGGCCCACATCGCCGATGAACAGCGCGTCACCGGTCAGGACGCCGTACGGGACGGTGTCCGCCGCGTGCTCGTACACCAGGATGCTGATCGACTCCGGCGTGTGGCCGGGGGTCTCGAGGATCTGCAGCTGGACGTCGCCGAGGCTGATCCGTTCGCCGTCCGTGAGTGCGCGGACGGGGTACTCCGCCTCGGCCCGCTGACCGTAGCCGATCCAGGCTCCGGTGCTGTCCGCGAGCTCCAGGTGGCCGGCGAGGAAGTCGGCGTGGAAGTGGGTGTTGACGACCGCCTCGATGGTGAAGCCGTGGGCCTCGGCGTCGGTGAGGTACTCGGAGACGTCCCGGCGCGGGTCCACGACGACGGCCCTGCCGGTGGTCTCGTCGGCGATCATGTAGGACGCCTGGGAGAGGCAGTCCAGGTAGTACTGGGCGAAGAACATGGTCGGTCGACCTCCATGTCGAATCCGGGATTTACCCCCGGGGGTATGGGGAAGGGTCGGGTCCGCCCTTGTCGGGGGCGGGAGGGGGAGGGGCCGGCCCGGGCCGGGGGATGCCCGGGCCGGCCGGTCAGAGGCGGCCGGTGAGCATGCCGTGCCAGTAGACCGGCGGCAGCCCGTACCGCTTGAACGCCCACATCGTGCGCCGCTCCTTGAAGGGGTCGATCAGCGGGAAGGAGGGCGTGGGCCT
The DNA here is from genome assembly GCF_008312835.1 of Streptomyces marokkonensis. Taxonomy (GTDB): domain Bacteria; phylum Actinomycetota; class Actinomycetes; order Streptomycetales; family Streptomycetaceae; genus Streptomyces; species Streptomyces marokkonensis_A. Next base: position 161,472 of record NZ_VSKS01000001.1, read on the forward strand.
GAGGTCGTAGTCGAACTCCGCGAGCAGCATCCGGTCGCGCGCGGTCACCAGCGGGCAGGACGTGTAGCCGTCGTAACGGTGCGACGGAGAGCGTCCGTTCATCACGTCCAGAAGATTCCCCGCGACCACCGGGGCCTGCTTGCGGACGGCCGCTCCGGTCTTCGAGGTGGGCAGGTTGGCCACGTCGCCCAGCGCGAAGACGTTGTCGTGGGAGGGGTTCTGCAGGGTGTATTTGTCGGCGGCGACGAAGCCCTGCGGACTGGCCGGGTCGGCGAGCGGACTCGCCTTCACCCAGTCGGGCGCGCTCTGCGGCGGCACGGCGTGCAGGAGGTCGAAGCCGACGGTCTCCTTCGTGCCGTTCGCGTGGTCGGTGAGGACGACCTCGCGGGCGTCGCCGTCGACGGCGGTCATCTCGGAACGCAGCCGCACCTCGATGCCGTACCGGCCGGCCACCTGCTCCAGCACCCGCGACCACGCGGGCACCTTGAACAGTGCCGGATCGGGGACGACGAGGATGATCCGGATGTCGTCGAGAACTCCCTGCCGGCGCCAGTGGTCGGCGGCCAGGTACGCGATCTTCTGCGGGGCGCCGCCGCACTTCAGCGGGGACGCCGGGTGGGTGAAGACGGCCGTGCCCGAGCGCATCCGCCGGATCAGGTCCCAGGTGCGCGGGGCGTACTCGGGTGCGTAGTTGCTGCTCACCCGGTCGTGCCCGACGGCCTCGGCCAGCCCCGGCACGCCGTCCCAGTCGAGCTGGATGCCGGGCGCCATGACGAGGTACTCGTAGGTGAGCTCGGCGCCGCCGGACAGGGCCACGGTGCGGGCCCCGGGGTCGACGGCCAGGGCCCGGCGGCGGATCCACCGCACACCGTCCGGTACGACCGACGCCTCGGGGCGGCGGGTGACGCGCAGGGGTGCCTGGCCGCCGCCGACCAGGGTCCACAGCGGCTGGTACCAGTGGGTGTCGGACGGCTCGATCAGGGTGATGTCGCTGACGCCGGCGCGGCGCAGGCGGGCCGCGACGCTGATGCCGGCGCTGCCGCCGCCGACGACGGCGACTCTGTGGCGGCCGGAGATCGGGGCGTCGGCGGGGGAGGGGGTGGCTGCCACGGCGGAGGTCCTTTCCAGCGGGTGGGGTGAGGGTGCCGGTTCCGGGGTGCGACGGGTGGTGCGCGGAGGCCGGCCGGGATCAGGCGGAGTGTTCGGGTGCGCCGGCCGTCACGGGGCGTCCGCCGCGGGCCCAGCCGCGGGTGCCGCCGGTCACGGAGTAGGCGTCGATGCCGCGGGAGGTCATCCAGTCGGCGGCCGTTCTGCTGCGGTTGCCGCTGGCGCAGATCACGTACACCGGCCGGCCGGCGGGCAGTTCGGCGCACCGGGCGGGCACGGTACGCAGTGGCATCAGCCGCGCGCCGGGGACGTGCCCGGCCGTGTACTCGTCCGGTTCCCGTACGTCGACCACCAGCGCGCCGTCGGCCCAGTCCGCCGCGAACGCCTCCTGCGTCACTTCACGGGCCATGTCGTTACCTCCTCAATTACCCCGGGGGGTATCCATGCGCCGAGCGTACGACCGCCTCGCGGGAGACGTCAAATACCCCCAGGGGTATTTGACCCCGAGGCAAGGTCCCGCGAGCCGCCGGCGCCGGGAACGGTCCGGCCCCCGTGTGTCGCGGCCCTGGGCAGCCGGATGGTCATCCGCGTCCCGCCTCCCGGCCCGGAGTCCGCGGTAACCGTGCCGCCGTGGGCGGTGACCAGCTCCTTGACGACGGCCAGGCCGATACCGCTGCCGCCGCCCGCGCGGGCGCGTGCACCGCGCCACAGGCGGTCGAAGACGTGCGGCAGCTCCTCGGCGGGGATACCGGGGCCCGTGTCGGCCACCTCGACGAGCGCCTCCGTGGAGGTGGCGGACGTCGTGACGGTCACGGAGTCGCCGGGACGGCAGTGGCGGGCGGTGTTGCTCAGCAGATTGCCCAGGGCCTGGTGCAGCCGGTCCGCGTCCGCGCGGACCGTCAGGGGGGCGGGGCCGGGGACGGTGCGGACGGTCATCCCCGCCGTGTGCAGCTCGGCCTCCCGCTCGGCCACGGCGGCACCGGCCAGGGCGGCCAGATCCACCTCGGCCAGGCGCAGGGAGAAGCGGGCCGACTCGGCCTCCGCGAGCTCCCCGAGGTCGTCGACGACGCGGCCCAGCCGCAGCGCCTGGTCGTGCAGGGATGCCAGACGCCGGGCCGACGGGTCGGCGAAGCCGTCCCGCAGTTCCTCAAGACCCGCCCGCAGCGAGGCCAGGGGCGTGCGCAGCTCGTGGGCCACGTCGGCGGCGAGCCGGTGGCGGGCCCGCTCGGCGCGGCCGACGTCGTCGGCCATGGCGTCGAAGGCACGTGCGAGATCTCCCAGCTCGCCGGGCGCCTCGACCCGGGCCCGGGCGGCGCGGTCACCCGCGGCCAGCGCGCGGGCGGTGGCCGCGACCCGGACCACGGGAGCGGTCAGGCGCCGGGTCACGAACCAGCTCACCGCCAGAGCCGCCGCCAGCGCGGCCGCGGTGGCCGCGGCGATCCAGCCCCAGGCGGCCGACAGCCCCGACGTGCCGGAGCCGGCGGGGAAGGCCAGGTGCACGGAGCCGACGGCGTTGCCGCCGACCACCACGGGCGCGCCGGCCCGGGCCGGCGAACCGGCGTCCTGTTCGCGGGGTCCGCGATCCGTGCCCGACATGCCGTGCTCGTCATCCGTCCCGGAGGCGCGGAACACCACCTCGTCGTCCGCGTTCCGCACGGTGAGCACCGCGTCGGCACCGGCGGCGGCGGAACGCGCCGCCGAAAGGTCGGCGGCCTGCCAGCCGCCCGCGGCCCGGTAGGCGTCGGCGGCGGCCTCGGCCACCCGCGACGCGGTGCGCTGCCGGTCGGCCCGGTGCGCGCTGCTGAGCCCGAGGTCGGTGCCGACGAGCGCCGCGGCCGTCAGCAGGGCCACGGACGCCAGCGCGACCACGGCGAACGCGGCGAACAGCCGCCGGCCCAGCGGGCCGAGCCCGCCGGGGCGTGACGGACGGGGCTCACGGATCACGGCCCCACCCCAGGCGGTAGCCCACGCCCAGCACCGTCTCGACCAGCTCGGGGCCGACGTCCCCGAGCTTGTGCCGCAGGTTCTTCACATGCGAGTCGATCGTCCGCTCGTACCCGGCGAACTCGTAGCCGCGCACCCGGTTGACGAGCTCGTAGCGCGAGTACACCCGGCCCGGTACCGACGCGAGCGCGGTCAGCAGACCCCATTCGGTGGGCGTCAGCCCGAGCGGCACACCGGACAGGGTCACCTCGTGCCGGCTCTCGTCGATCCGCAGCCGTCCTCCGCCGTACGAGGCGGCCGGAGCCGCTCCCGCCGACGAACCCCGGGCCCGCTCCAGCACCGCGCCGACCCGAAGTACCACCTCGGTGGGGCTGAACGGCTTGGTCACGTAGTCGTCGGCTCCGAGCCGCAGCCCGTGGATACGGTCCTCGACGCCCGTGCGCGCCGTCAGCACCACCACCGGCACCCGTCCGCGCTCGCGGGCCTCGCGCAGCACCTCTTCCCCGTCCACATCGGGCAGGCCGAGGTCGAGCAGGGTCAGATCGATGCCCCGCTCGCCGAGCAGCCGTACGGCCTCGGCGCCCGACCCGGTCGTCAGCACCCCGTGTCCCGCGCGCTCCAGGTAGCGGCGCAACAGCTCGCGGATCTCCTTCTCGTCCTCGACGACGAGCACGGTGGCGGCCATGTGCCACACATACCCGCCCGGACTGCGTGCCGGCGAGGGCCGAACGGCCCCAACCGCTCGCCGGGCCGTCTCCATGCCGTCTCCACACGCGGCGCACGGCGTCTGCGGGACCCGGCGGGACGGTGACGGTGCGGGAACGCGAGGACGCTCCCGCGCACCCGAGGAGGTTCGTCATGAGGCGCAACACCACGATCGCGACGGCAGTCGCCGCGGGCGTTCTCGCCCTCGGCTCGGTGGCGGCCGTCGGCCCGGTGGCCGCGGACCCGGGCGGAGCCGCGCCGGTGGCCGCGCAGACCGCGTCCCGGAGCACGCCGCCGAGTGACCGGCACGCAGGGCCCCACCACGGCGGGACCACGGACGGCGTCCGGCGGCACGACGGAATCTGCGACCCGGCCGCCCTGGCCGAGCGGGGCACCCTGACGGCCGCGCAGAAGGACACTCTGGCGAGCATGGCCGAGGAGGAGAAGCTCGCGCACGACCTCTACACCGTGTTCGCCGAGCGCTACGACGCGCGGATCTTCGATCGGATCGCGACGGCCGAGACCCGGCACCTGACCGCCGTCCGCACCCTCCTGGACCGCTACGACGTCACCGACCCGACCGCGGGGAAGCCGGCCGGCGAGTTCACCGATCCGGCCGTCCGCGCCACCTACGACCGGCTCCTGCGGCAGGGCGAGGACAGCCTGTCCGGGGCCCTGAAGGCGGGCCGCACGGTGGAGACCGAGGACATCGCCGCACTGACCGGGGCGCTGTCCGGGCTCACCGCCCCCGACGCGCGCCAGGTCTACGGCGATCTCCTCGCCGCCTCTCAGAGGCATCAGGAGGCGTTCGACCACTGGATCTCTCCCGAGTAGTCCGGACGGGTCCGGTCGTGGGCGCTGCCGTCGTCGTGCCCACGACCGGAAGGCGGGCCGGAGGAACCGTGATGGCCGGATGCCGCCGCTCATAGGCATGGTCATGCCAATACAGTGAGGCGTCCTGGCCGGCGCTCGCCGCCGGCCTCGGGCCGAGCCCCGACCGGTAGCCCGGGGGTGTGGCCCGGCGGCCGGGCCACACCCCCGGGCGGGGCGCTCGGCCGTCTAGTGCCAGTTGCTGATCCTGACGTCCTGCGGCGCGGGGTCGCCCGAGCCGGTTTCGAGCAGCTTCTTGAGGCTCATCAGGAAGGTCGCCCACTTGGTGCTGCAGTGGTACATGAATTCCACCGGCTCCCTCCAGCCCTCGTGCCGGAACAGGACGATCGTGAAGCCGTCCTCCTCCTTGAGTTCGAAGCGGACCCGTGTGCCCAGCCACTCCTCGGGGCCGTCGACGACCTCCCAGACCACGTGCGCGGCGGGCCGGGCGTCCAGGACCTTCATGTCGAACCCGCCGGGCTCGAACCGGAACCGGATGACTCCGCCCACGCCGGGGTCGCCGTCGGTGTCCCGCGTCCACCAGCCCGCCAGTCCTTCGACCGTGGTCAACGCCGCGTAGACGGCGTCGGGAGACGACGTGACTCCGATCCTGTGCAGGATGTCCACCATGGTGATGCCTCTTCCTCGTGCGGGGTTCCTTGTGCGGGTACCGCCGGCGGATGCGGCGGCGTTCCTTCCTTCGTGCGGGGTCAGCCCCCCTGGCCGCGCTGGATCGCCTCGGCGATCCGCTTGATGCGCTGGAGCCGGGCGTCCCAGGCGGCCCCGACCGACGACAGCTGCGCGACGGCGCGGGCGAGCTGGGCCTCGTCGACCTCGTAGAGCCGCTCACGTCCGGAGGGCGTGACGTGCACCAGCCCGACCCGGTGGAGCACGCCGAGGTGCTTGGCGACCGCCTGCCGCGTGACCGGCAGCCGCTCGCTCAGTGTGGTCGCCGTCCCGCCGCCGTCGGCGAGCAGCAGGTCGAGCATCCGCCGCCGGGTCGGGTCGCCCACCGCGGACCAGAGCTCGTCGTCGACAGTGACGCTCATGCCGTCGACACCAGCCGGTCGACGTAGCTGACGAGGCGGGGCAGGAAGTGGTCCCAGCCGGTGACGTGGTCGCGGTAGTGCTCCTCGAGCACGGCCGCTTCCCAGCCCCTCTCCCGGAACCCCGCCTCGGTGAGGCGCAGCAGCGTGCCCGTACCGGACGGCATCAGCTCGAAGGTCACCAGGAACGAGTTGTCCGGCGTCGCGGTCTCCCCCTGGTCGTACACCCACCGGAAGGAGAACCGGCGGGGCGGATCGGCCTCCACCACCGTGACCGGTACGACCGTCGCCTCCGGGGTGCCGCTGACCCCGAACGAGACGGTCCCGGTGGCCCCGGGCACCGGATCGAGCTCCGCTTCGTCCGGCCACCACTCCTTCAGGTGCTCGGGCCTGCTGACGACCTCGTAGACCACCTCGGGCGTGGCCTCGATGCGGATCTCCCGCTCGATGCTGCCGTACTCCATGCCGGACCCCTCACCTTTCGCAACCTTTGGTTGCGTATAACTGTAAGTCCGTTTCCCGTGACGCGCAACCGCTGGTTGCAGGACGGGGGGGGCGTCAGCGGATCAGCGAGCGGCCGGTGGGAGCCAGCCGGAGTGTCCGGGGTGCGGCCGTCTGCGCCCGCTCGAGGGCCGGCAGGACCGCGTCCCGTACGAGGGGGTGGTCCCGCACGTCGGCCAGGTGCCGTCGGTGGTCGCTCTCGTCCGGGTACGAGGTGAGGACCGCGACGACGTTCTCGCCGGTGCGGACCGGCAGCCGGGGGAACGTGTTGGGGGCGGACTCGGTGGCCAGGACGGCGAGCGGCGCGGGTCCCGTCCCGCGGAGCACCGGGAGAAGGCCGTCCCGGATCAGTGCGAAGCCGTCCTGTCGCCCGGGAGGGAAGGACCACAGCGTGACGGACACGAAGCGCTCCGGTGCCGGGGCGCCGGCCCGGGGCCGCCCGGCGGGGGAGACGGCGAAACCGGTCCCGGCCGACAGCGGTCGCAGCAGGAGCACGTCGTCGGAGTCGATCATGGTGGCGTTGGCCCGGGGACCGTGCTCGGCCCAGACCGGGCCGCCGTAGAAGGCCGTCAGCGCGCTGTGACGCGCCGCCATGTCCCGGAATCCCCGCAGCCAGACGAAGCGATCGGGATCGTCGAGATCCCGGAACTGGCCGAGCACGGCCATCCCGGTCTCCTCCTGGGTCTCCACGAACTCCCGGTCGAACAGCTCGATGAGTTCGTCGCGCCGGCCGGGACGCAGCGTGTACTGGCGGAGCTCGATCACGGAGGGGCGGTCGGCGGCGTGGGTGGGAGGCACGGCGGGCTCCTGTTCGGTTCTCTTCTCCGGGCAAGTGAGCCCGGCTCCTCCCGGTCGGAGCCGGGCGCGGACCGACGGTAGGGGAGCCGTGTGCCAGGGGCTGTCAGGGTTTCCTGGAAGAATGCGCCCATGTCTGCCGGTCGACTGCTGTCGGTGCTGCTGTTGCTGCAGTCCCGTGGCCGCATGTCCGCGCGGGAACTCGCCGGTGAACTGGGGGTGTCCGTACGGACCGCCTACCGTGACCTGGCACGTCTGCAGGCCGCCGGGGTCCCGGTCTACGCGGAGCCGGGGCGCGGGGGCGGCTACCGGCTGCTCGACGGGTACCGCACCCGCCTCACCGGCATGAGCGAGGGCGAGGCGCGGGCCCTGTTCTTCGCCGGGCTGCCCGGGCCCGCCACCGAGCTGGGCATCGCGGCCGAGGTGACGGCGGCACGGCTGAAGCTGCTGGCCGCGCTGCCGACGGCACTGCGCGAGGAGGCGACGCGGACCGCGGCGGTGTTCCACCTGGACGCCCCCGGCTGGTACCGGGACCCCGAACGGGCCCCGCATCTGCCCCTGTTCGCCGACGCGCTGCTCACCGGGCGTGCCGTGGACGTGCGCTACCGCCGCTGGCGGGCCCCGCACGAGGTGAGGCGCCGCCTGCGCCCCTACGGCCTGGTGCTCAAGTCCGGCACCTGGTACCTGGTCGCCGCCGGGGAGGACCGGATCGCGACCTACCGGGTCGCCCGGGTCCTCGACGCGGTGCCGAGCGACGAGCGGTTCGACCGGCCGCCGGACTTCGACCTGGGTGCGTACTGGACCTCCTACCTCGACGATTTCCGGACGCGCCGCTACACCGGCACGGCCACCGTCCGCCTCTCGCCACGGGGGCGGCGGCGCCTGCCCGACAACGTCCCCCCTGAGGTGGTCCGGGCCGTCGACACCACGGCGGTCGCCGTCGGCGACGACGGGTGGGTGGAGGCCGTCATCCCGACCGAGAGCACGGACCACGCCTGCGGTGAGCTGCTCCGGCTCGGCACCGACGTCGAGGTCGTCGCACCGGCCGGACTGCGCCGGGCGATGGCCGCCACGGTGGAGGCACTCGCCGGCACGTACGGGCTCGCCTGACGCCGGGACGGCCGCAGACGACGTGCCGTGAACGCACCCGTGGCCGAAAACGGCACCGCACCTCCGCGTCCGGCGGACACTGGGGGCCTGTGATCACCAGGCCGAGCAGGGAGTAAGGCGCTGCGATGGATCCGTTCGTGTACGTGCCCGCCGACGATCCGCTCTTCGGTGCGGTCGGGATCGAACTCGACCACGAGGCCGGGACGCTGGGCGTGAGCGGGGGCGGGCTGCCGACGGTCGAGATCCGGCGGGCCCCGGGGACCCCCCTGGAGACCCATGTGCCGATCGGGACGCGCGACCCCGGCCGGCTCACCCTGCTCGTCGACGGCGCCGAGGAGACCCTGCGGCCCGCCAAGGGGTTCCTGACCCGGCGGTCGTACCGGGTCGAGGTCGTCTCCGGGACGCGGCAGTGCGGGCATCTGCTGGTTCCGGACTCCCTCGGCACCAGCCGCCTGCTGCGGGACGGACGGCGGCTCGGCGTCTTCACGTCGACCGGCGACGGAAAGGTGACGGCCGAGTGGGAGACCGGGAACGGCGCCAAGAACGCCCCGGAGCCCTACGACGCGTCCGTGGGGTACGCGCTCGCCGCCGCCTTCGGGACCGGCGCCGAGCCGATGTGGAAGCTCACCCTCGACGCCGCGCTCGACCTGTGGCCCTGACGCGGGGGCCTCAGGTCCCCGTCCCGGGCAGCGGGTGGGAGCAGGTCGAGCGCGCGACGAACGCGAGGCCGTCGTAGTCCTGGGCCGGAACGAGCGGCGCCGTGTGGAAGCGGTAGACGAACCGGGGGACGTTCGCGCCGAAACTGCGCTGCGCCTGCGGGCTGTTCAGCCACGGTGCCGTTCCGGTCCGCAGGTCGGCGTAGTAGTCGCCGCGTACGGCGTCCGCGAGCCGCGCCTCCAGGGAACGGATGCCGGTGCCGATGCGGTGCGGTACCGGAGGGCCCTGGAGGTCGTCGCCGCGACGGGCGAGGAAGGAACCCCTGCCGAAGAAGAGGGCCAGGGCGTAGTAGGCGTTGCCGTACCGTTCGCGGAGCCTGCTGCCGAGGGCGGGGACCCGTTCCCCGTACGTGCCCTTGGCGATGTGGCCGTTGTGCGCCCAGACCATCACGCGCGCCCCCGGGTCGTCGTCCACGAGGCGGGTGACGGCCTCGGCCATGTAGCGGTCCCGCGCGGCGAACACGCTGTCCTCGCCGGCCGAGGGGTCGAAGGGGCGGGTCACCAGGTCGGCGGCGCGGACCAGGATCCGCGCGTGCTCCAGCGCCTCGTCCGCGCCGTCGCCGGGCCCCGACCGCCCGCGGTGGTCCGCGACGAGGCGTTCGATCTCCTCGGCCTGCCGCATCAGCGCCCGGTCCGGGTCGGGCAGCGAGGCCGGGCGGGCCCGGGCGAGCACCTCGAGGGCGTGGGTGTCCCCGGCCCGTCCGGGCGCCGTCCGGCGCAGGAAGGCGGTGACGGCCTCGACGGAGTCGGCGCAGCGCTGGGGGTCCGTGCCGACGAAACGGACCCGGCGCTCCTCGGGCAGGTCGCGGTTGTGGGCGCGCAGCCACTCGACGAGGTCGACCGTCTCCCGGGTGCGCCAGGTCCAGAAGCCCAGCCGGGCGACGAGCCGTTCGGGGTCGCCGGTGCCGTGCCGCACATAGGCGTCGAGCGCGCGGCCCGCGGACTGGCTGGCCTCCATGGCGAGGGCGGTGAACCCCTCCTCGCGCACCAGGAACTCCACGATGCGGTGCTTGAGCCGGAAGAACTCGCCGGTGCCGTGGGTGGATTCGCCCAGGCCGACGATCCGCGTCCCGCGCAGGGCCTCGCCCAGCGGCTTCAGGTCCTGCGTGGGCGCGCCGGGTGTCAGCGTGCCCAGGGGGTGGGCGTGCTCGGTCAGCCAGCGGACGATGTCGTCGGGCACCGCGGTGCCTCTCCTCCCTGCGTGCGGCCGGGCGCGCGGGCGCGCCCGGGCCGTCGCACCCGGTCGTGGGTCAGTTCGTCGCCTCCCGGCAGGCCGCGAGGATGTCCCGCAGGTCCCGCACGGCGTCCGGTTGGCCATGCTCGGCATACACGCCCGCGACGTTGACGACAACTTCGTCCACCCCCGCCCGGCCGTAATCGGCCAGCCGCGCGGCGATGTCCCCGGGCGTGCCGTGGAGGAAGACGCCGGCGTCGACCAGGGCGCGGGCGCCGAGGTTCGGGCGGCTGTGGTGGACGCGCAGGCCGGCGCGGCGCAGCATGTCGGCGTAGTGCGGTCCGGCGAGGTGGACGTGGGCCGCGGCGTGGGCGAGCCGGTAGGCGTTGCGGCCGGGACGGTCGACGGCGGCGTGCACGACGGTGACGACGCGGGGCACGGCCCGGCCCGCCTCGGCAGCCCCCTTCGCCATGGCGGGCAGCAGGGTGTCACTGACGTAGGCGGGCGGGGTCATCCAGCTGACCGCCGCGTCCGCCACCCGGCCGGCCGCGCGCGCCAGCGTCGGCCGGAGCACGCCGAGTCCCACCTCCACGCCCGGATGCGGCAGTCCCGGCAGGCCGACGGAGGCGCCGTCGCCGGCCGCGGCGGCCCCGTCCTCGGTCCCGATCAGCCGCCGGACCTCGGTCAGGTACTCGACGCAGGCGTCGCGCGGGCTGTCGTACGGCTTCCCGTGCAGCCCGGCGACGAAGTCGGGTGTCGCCGGGCCGAGTCCGAGGACCATGCGGTGCCCGGTGAGCACGGCGAGCGAGCGCGCCTGGACCGCCGCGTCCAGCGGGTGCCGCAGCGGCATGAGGGCGACCGAGGTGCCGACCGGGACGCGGTGGCCCATGCCGGCCAGGTAGGCGAAGACCTGCTGGGTGTCGGCGCTGAGCGACTGCCCCTGCCAGAGGCGGGCCGCCCATCCGTCGGAGACGAGCGCGGCGAAGGGGACCACGGGGCGGGGGTCCGTCGGCATGACGGGGTACAGGACGGATACGTGCATCGCTCGACCTCTAGGGGGACGTGGCCTCGGTCAGATAACCCGAGGCCTGGAGACGGAAGAGCCGGGCGTAGACGCCGTCGGCGCTCAGGAGTTCCTGGTGCACACCGTGCTCGATGACCCTGCCGTTCTCCATGACGACGATCCGGTCCGCCATCCGGACCGTGGAGAAGCGGTGGGCGATGACCAGGGACGTGGCACCGCGGGCGACGTCCTTGAGCCGGCCGAAGATCTCCGCCTCCGCCTCCGCGTCGATGGCGGCCGTCGGCTCGTCGAGGACGACGACGGGGGCGCGGCGCATGAACGCCCGGCTCAGGGCCATCTTCTGCCACTGGCCGCCGGAGAGCTGGTGGCCGTCCTCGAAGTGGCGCCCGAGCGTCGTGTCGTAGCCGCGGGGCAGCGCCTCGACGATGGCGTCGGCGCCGGCGGCGCGTGCCGCCTCGGCGACGCGCCCGGTGTCCTCGCGGGCCTCGACGCGGCCGAAGCCGATGTTGTCGCGGACCGGCAGCTCGTAGCGGATGAAGTCCTGGAAGATGACGCCCATGTGGCGTTGCAGGTCGTCGAGGTCGTACTCCTCGATCGGCACGTCGTCGACGAGGATCTGGCCGCTGGTCGGCTCGTAGAGCCGGGTGAGGAGCTTGACCAGGGTCGTCTTGCCGGCGCCGTTCTGGCCCACCAGCGCGACGCACTCGCCTGCGGGCAGGGTGAAGCTGACTCCGTCCAGGACGACCCGGCCGGTGCCGGGGTAGACGAAGCGGACGTCGCGGAACTCGATGCCCTTGCGGAGCGTGTCCGGGAACGGCCGCGTGCCGCCCTTGAGCCGCCGCTCGGGCAGGGCGAAGAAGTCGAAGAGGTTGCCCAGGAACAGGCTGTCCTTGTACAGGGCGGCGATGCCGAGCAGCATGCCGTGCGCGGAGACCTGGATCGACCCGACGGCCTGGAGGTAGCCGGCGAGCTGGCCGACCTGACCGGCGTGGGTCGTCGTGTGGATCGCCCAGAGCACGGCGCCGGAGGAGGCGGCGACGCTGAGGAGGCCCAGGACGCCGCCGAGCACGGACTGCCGGCGGGCGAGGCGGCGGTCGATGTCGAAGAAGGTGCGGACGAGGCGGGTGTAGAGCTCCACCAGGTGCGGACCGAGCTGGAAGAGCCGGATCTCCTTGTAGGAGTGGTCGGTGGTGGTGAGGTGCTGGTAGTAGTACAGACGGCGCCGGTCGGCGGCCCGGTCGTACTCGATCTCGTACGCCTTGTGGCTGAAGAACATGTACGAGACGACCGACGGGACGGGCGAGAGCAGGATCACCAGGGCGATCCACGGGCTCCAGGAGAACAGCACCACGCTGACGGTCACCAGGGTGACCAGTTCCCGCGCGACCTCCAGGAGCTGGGTGAAGACCTGGTAGACGCGGCCTCCGTTGCTCTCCTGGAAGGCGCGCTGCATCTTGTCGTAGACCTCGGCGTCCTCGTACTGCTGGAGGTCGAGCATGGTGCCCTTGCGCATCACCCACTCGCCGATGCGGGCGGTGAGTTCGAGCCGCAGCAGGGTGTCGAGGTACTGCATGCAGGTGCCCAGTACGTGGTTGGCGAGGCCCACCCCGAGCAGGGCGGCGCCGGCGAGGAGCGCGCTCCGTCCGGCGTCCGGGTCGCCGGTGACGGCGTCGGCCACGCCCTGCACGGCGGCGGCGACCAGGCCGATCTGCGCCGCGGGCACCAGGGCGAGGAGGACCGAGACGGCCGTGAAGGCGGACACCCGCAGCGGGCTGAGCCGCCAGAACAGCGCGCTGACGCGCAGCCAGATCATCGGCCCTCCCCCGTGGTGGCGGCCGTCCGGCTGCGGACGGCGCGCAGCACGTGGGCCCACAGGGCGTGGCTGCGGGCCTCCCGGTCGAGGTCGATGGGGAGCAGCCGGTTGATCTGCATGTGCGCGAGACTGGCGAGGACGGAGTCCTCGGAACCGACCAGGACGCCCCGGCGGGCCGCCTCGCGGACGGCTGCGGCCGTCTCGGCGACGGCGGACGCCTGGGCCGCGAAGGTCTCCTCGAGGAGCAGCCGGTGCGCCCGGCCCTCCTCGTGCGGGTCCCGGTCCCAGGGGCTGAGGAGTTCGCACAGGTAGGCGCGGTGCTCGCGGAACAGCGCCCGGGTGTCGCGGACGTGGGTCCCGTCCTGCCCGCCGGCCAGGGCGGCGCGGCCGTCCGCAGGGACGCCCCACTGGGCGTGGAGGGTGTCCAGCGCGGCGACGGCCAGGAACTCCGGCCTGATGTCGGGCCGCCGGGCCAGCAGCAGGGCGGTGGCCTCGCTGTTGGCCATGAAGAGCCGCTCGGCCGCGTCGAAGACGTCCGGGCCGCCGTAGCGGGCGGTCTCGGGGGCGTAGGAGGCGAGTTCGACGTCCCGGGCGAGGCCCCGGGCCACGAGGTCCCGGCCCCACGCGGTGACCTGGGTGAGGGTGCGGGCGGGGTCGGTGCCGCGCACCCGCAGGCGCAGGTGGGGGAAGGGGTCGGCGTAGCGGATGTAGAACCAGCGGTCCAGGAGCCCCTCGCCGCCCAGCCCCGCGACGAGGTCGAGGAGCGGGCCGGCGATGATCTCGTCCTGCCCCTCGGGGGCGGCGTAGACCTTGAGGAACGTCCACGGGCCGCCGGGCAGATGGCGCTCCACGGGCACCTCGCGGCGGTGCCGGGGGAGTGGCGCACGGGTCGCGCGGACGGCGTCGCGGGCCACGACGGGCACGACGACCTCGGCGGCGTAGCGCTCCCCGGCGGCGTCCTCGAGCCACATGCCGTCGAAGGACGGCAGCATCTCGTGCAGGACGAGCGTGCCGCGCTTGTCCAGCTCCGCGCGGAGTTCGGCGCGGCAGGCGGGGTGGTCGAGGTCCAGGAGCAGCCGCTGGTCGGCCTCGACGAGGTACACGTGGCGGGGCACGTCCCAGCGCCGCCGCCAGCCGTCGAGGTCGTCGGCGGGGCGCGCCGGGACCGCGTCCGCGGTGGTGAGCCGCCACTGCGCGGGCCGCAGGACGATCCTGCCGCGGGTCACGCGCGGCAGGAAGGGGGCCGCCTCGGCGGGGCCCCAGTGGAAGCCGGCCGGCATGACGCAGCCGTCCTGGGACACCTCGATCAGGAACCGCGCCACGTTCGGCGCCAGCGTCGGGCTGAGCATGTGGTGCTGGGCGACCACGACCTCGCGGTCGAGCCTGCGCGACCACAGGTGGAACCGGTCCCCGCTGACGCCGACGAGGATGTCGTCGAGGGGGAGGACCCTGTCGGGGCCCACGGAGGGCGCGGTGTTGACGGGGATCTCGTACGGGCGGAAGGCCGGGCGCAGGGTGACGTTGGCCGCGCGGCCGTACGGCGGCAGGAACGCCAGCTCCGCGTAGGCGACGTCGGGGAAGAGGGCCTCCTCGGCGCGGGCGTACCCGCGCAGCCGCTCCACGGCGGGCTCGCCGAGCAGATCGCTGAAGCGCCCGAAGGTGCGGCCGCCGTAGGTGAGGCTGTCGGAGCGCAGGACGGCCCGCCACTCCCCCCGGTCGACGGCCGCGCGGTCGGCGGCGTGGATCTGCAGGTACGCCTCCATCGCGGGCGGCGGATCGGCCACCGGCCCGGGCGGCGCGAGACGGTCCAGCCAGGCGTCGGTCAGCTCGACCTCGCGGGACCGGTCCCACCAGGCCTGCTGGGCGAACTCGACGAGCGCCCCGTCGAGCCGGGCGGTGTCGTCGGGCGGCGCCGCGGGGAGCTCGATGGCGCGCGGCGGGTTGGTGTACGTCGGCGGCGCGTCGAGGCCGGTGTCGGGGCTGAGCAGGGCGAGCACCGGCACGCGGGTGCCGGCGCCGTACCGCTCGGTGAACTCCTCGCGGTAGCGCGTGAGGTGGTTGCGGGTGCCGTGGGCGGCACTGAGCCGCACCAGGAGGCCCACGGCCTCGGCCGCCGCCTCGCCGATCGACGCGTTCAGGACGGGCTCGTCCAGGTGCAGGGCGGTGTCGGCCTGGTAGGACCGGCCGTCGTGGCCGGGGACGAGGTCGCGCTGCGCGGCGGCCAGCCGGCGCAGCGACGCGGTGTCGTCCGCCCGGTCGGCGAGGTCGGTGACTGCGGCGAGCCGGTCGGCGGTCTCCTGTGCGGCGGGGACGCCGGTGAGCTTCTTCAGCACGTGGTGTTCCGGACGTTCCGCCGTCTGCGGGGGACGCAGGTCGCCGATGAGGAAGCCGAGGTCCCACATCTGCCGCACCAGGCCCTCGACGGTCCCGGCCGAGGCCTCGGGGAAGGCGGCGGCGAGTTCGGCCGTGATCCGCTCGTACGGGACGGGCGTCGCGGCGCACCGCATGACGAGGCCGACGGCCGGCGTGGCCCTGATGCGCACGGTGCGTGCGTCGTGCCGTCCGTACTTGTCCGCCTGCGGCAGCACGACGCGGTCGCCGGCCGGGACCGCCATCGGGTTGAGGACGAGGTGGAGCCGGCGGAGCAGATCGCCGTCCTCCTCCAGGCGCTCGATCAGCGCGAGCAGCCAGCCCATGTCGGCGCGCACGCGCAGCCGGTGGTCCTCGGGGCGGCCGAGCCGGGCCGTGGTGCCGGGGCCGAACTCGCCCATCGCCACGCCGGAGAAGGCGCCGAAGGGGGTGGGCCGGGTCGCCATGCGGGTCACGTAGCGCAGCAGCCCGGAGCGCAGCCGGCGCAGGCGCTTTCCGCTGAGGTCGCCGAGCCGGTCGAGGCCGGTGGTCAGGTCCTCGCTGGCGACGAGCAGGGCGCGCGCGACGTCGGGGCGGCGGGCGAGGTCGATCAGGGCCTGCGGGGTGCCGTCGGGGTCCGCCGTGACGTCGAGCCACGTGCGGGCGGGCAGGACAGGGGAGCGCAGCAGGAAGAAGCCGGCGGGCTCGTACGGGGTCATGGGCGTCACCGGCCCAGGAACGCGCGGAACCAGTCGGGCCGCTGGTCGCCGACGGCGGCGAGCAGGGTCAGCGCGACGCCGGTGGCGCCGGTGAGGAGCCCCGGGTCGTCGACGGGCCTGCCGGGTTCCTCCAGGTCGGCGAAGCCGAGCGGGCGGTCCGGTTCGTGGCGGTCGAGGAGCTGCCCGACCAGCTCCGGCAGGTGTGCGCGGGCGGCGGCGCTCCAGGGGGCGAACTCAAGGGTCAGCATGACCAGTCCGGCGAGGCCGTGGCAGAGCGTCGGCGAGAGCGGCCGGCGCTGCCCGGCGCGGGCGAGCGCGCCCTCGAAGGCGGTGACGGCGGCGGCACGCAGCTCCTCGTCCGCGGTGGCGGAGGCGACGGTGAGGAGGGCGCCGGCGACGCCGACGGTGCCGTAGCACCAGGCGATCCGGTCGTGGGCGCACCCGGCGGAGACCTCGTGACCGTGCTCGTCGACGGGGGTGCCGTCGCCCCACAGGGGTCCGTGCGCGTCGGTGTCCGCCTGTGCGCGGAGCCAGCGGGTGAGGCCGGCGACGGCCTCCAGGTGGCCGGGGCGGCGGTGGCCCGCCTCCCAGGCGGCGGCGAGGGCCGCGGCGACGCCCGGGACGCCGTGCGAGAGACCGAGGTTGAGGTACCCGTGCGGGTACTTGGCGTGGTAGTCGCCGACGGGCGGGTAGGACGCGGGCGTGATGAGCCAGCGGTGCGGGGTGCCCTCGGTCTCGGCGGGTCCGGCGAGCCAGATGAGGTAGTCGGCGAGGGCGGCGGAGGCCTCGGCGACCCGCTCGGAGGGTTCGGTGACGGAGACGAGCTGGGCGAGGGTGCCCGCGGCACCGGTGACGAGGTCGTAGTCGAGGTCGCTGACGGCCCGCTCGGTGCGGTGCGGTGGAGCGGCGAGGACCTGCTCGGCGAGTTGTTCCGTCAGCCGGTCGAGGCTGGGGCGGAAGCGGGGTTCGTCGCGGGTGATGTCGGCGAGGGCGAGCACGAGGCCGCTGGTGCCGGCGAACAGACCGTAGTGCTCCAGGGGTTCGATCTGGGTGGAGAGGACCGCCTCGCGTATGTGGTCGTGCGCCGTGTCGAAGGCGCCGAGCCCGGCGCGGGCGGCGTACAGGTGCAGCAGCGCGGAGCCCGCGTGGCCGTGGGTGAGACCGGGCGGGTACCAGGCGCCGGTGGTGTCGCTCTGTTCGGCGGCGCGCAGCGCGAGGTCGTCGACCTGGGCGGTGGTCGCGGTCCGGGTCAGGACCTGCCGGACGGCCGTCCGCGCGCGGCTCACGAGGTCGTCGTCTGCCACGCGGACCCAGCTGTCGGTACCGTGGTGGGCGAGTTGCATGGTGGTCAGTCCCTGTCTGTTCGGCGTGCTTCTCGCGCTCTGCGACGACGGGTGCTGCCGTGTCTCCACCACGGCAGCACCCGTCGGGCGTTCGCCCGTGGTTACTTGCCGCCCACGCAGAAGATCGTGCACATGGAGGTGCAGGCGCAGGTCTTGGTGACCTGGCAGCCGACCCGGGTGCAGACGGTGCGGGTGGCGATCGTCGAGATGGACGGCGGGGGCGCCTGCTCACCGGCGGGGCCGGCGGCGGGGGCGGAGATCCGGGCGTCCAGGTCGAATGCGTCCGACATGTTTTTCCTCTCACGGTTCTTCCCGGCGTATTGATCCGCCGGGGTGCCGGGGTGGTTCCCGGCGTCGGGGAAAATCCTGTCGAATCGTTTCCGCCGGTTCCATTGGCCGTGGCGACAATATTTCAGGTCGTGGTGCGGGACGCCGTCTCCTGCCGCCCGGAGTTCGCGTATTCCGTGGAGAACACGTACGACGCCAGGCAGACGGTGAGGCGTGAATTCAATTCCAGTTTCTCCATGACGGCGGCGACGTGCGCGCGGACGGTCCGCTCGGTCACGTGCAGCCGTCTGGCCATGCGTTCGTTGGAGAGTCCCTCGGCGAGCAGGAGGAAGGTCTCCTGCTCGCGCGGGGTGAGGCGGCCGACCCGCTCCAGGGCCGGTTTCCAGTGCGGTGCGCCCGGTGCGCGGGCACCGGCGGGCGTGTGGGGGGCGGTGGCGCTCACGGTGCTGCGGTGCTCCTGTCTGCGGCGGGCCGGTCGAGCGGCCGGGTGAGGTGATCGGTGGTCAGCCTGCGGTAGAACGGGTCCTCGGCGAGCAGTTGCTCGTGCGAGCCCACGGAGGTGACGCGGCCGTCGTCGAGGACGACGATCCGGTCGGCCGCGCGGACGGTGGACATGCGGTGGGCGACGACGAGCAGGGCGCGTTCCCGGGAAATGTCCCGGAGCACGTCGGTGAGGTCCCTTTCGTTGATCGGGTCGAGTTGTGACGTCGGTTCGTCGAGCAGGACGAGTTCGGGCCGGACGAGGAGTGCGCGGGCGATGGCGACTCTTTGCCGTTCCCCGCCGGAGAGATTGAATCCGCGGTCGCCGACTTGCGTTTCCAGGCCGTTCGGAAGGCGGGCGACGAGTTCTTCGAGATTCACCATCCGCAGTGTCTCCCGGATTTCCCTCTCGTCCGCCGACGGATTCGCGTAGACGAGATTGTCCCGCAGCGTTCCGTACAGCAGGGGCGCGTGCTGCTCGACCAGTCCGATGCGGGCGCGGTGGACCCGTGGGTCGACGCCCCTGAGGTCGGCGCCGTCGAAGAGGACCTGCCCGCCGTCCGGCTCGTAGAACTTCTCGGCGAGGGAGACGATCGTCGTCTTGCCGGCGCCGGACCGCCCCACCATGGCCAGGAGCCCGGTGCGCGGTACGGAGAAGGAGACGTCGCGCAGCACCGGCCGTGTGCCGTACGCGAACGAGACCCGGCGCAGTTCCAGCAGGGGCACCTCGGCAGGACCGTCCGCCGGGGCGGGGGCCGGGAGCGGGGGCGGCGTGGCGGCCTCGTCCTGCTCGACGGGCAGGCGCAGCACGTCGTCGATGCGCTGGAGCGAGCCGAGGCCGCGCTGGATGAGGCTGAGCGCGTTGAAGAGGCCCGCGAGCGGCATGACCAGGTAGGTGGCGAACAGGAGGAACGCGACGAGTTCGCTGACGGACATGGAACCCTCGGACACCCGGATCGCGCCGATGAGCAGGACGAGCAGGAACGAGCCGTTGACCGCGATCTCCATGGCGGGTCCCACGACGGAGCCGAGCTTCGCGGAGCGCACCCCGGCGGTGTAGGCGGTGTCGACGTCCGCGCCGATGCGCTCGGCCTCCCGGTGCTCGGCGCGGCCGGCCCGTACGGTCCTGATGCCGCCGAGGGCGCGTTCCAGGTCGGCGGTCATGGCGCCGACACCGGCGAGGGCCTGCTCGGTGCTGCTCCGGATGCCGGCCATCACACCCGCGACGAGGACGGCGGCGACCACCAGCGTCCCGGCGACGACGAGGAACATCACCCAGTCGATCCACAGCATCAGCCCGGCGGCGCCGACCCCGGTGACGGAGACGGTGACGAGCTGGACGAAGCTGCCGGCGACCATGTCCCGCAGCACCGTGGTGTCGGTGCCCACCCTGGACAGCAGGTCGCCGGCGCGCCGGCCGTCGAGCTCGCTGACGCGGACGAAGAGCAGGCGTTCGACGAGCCGTCGGCGCAGCCGCCGGACCACGCTTTCGCCGGTCACGTCCAGCAGGTACTGTCCGCCTGCCTCCAGGCCCGCCTGGACGAGGAAGAGCGTGGCGAGCGCCGCGACGAGCGCCGAGACGGTCTGGTCCGCGGAGACCCTGTCGATCAGACGCATCGTCAGCAGCGGCTGGAACAGGCCGAGGACGGTGCCCGCGACGGTCAGGGCGAGCGCGGCGCCCACGGTCCGGCCGCTGCCGCGCAGCAGCCGCAGCAGATCGCCGGTGGCAGGCCGGGCGGCCCCGGTCCCGTCGTCGCCCGGGCGCGCACCGGCACCGGCCGTCTTCCCCTCCCCGGGTCGCGCCGCTGCTCCGGCCCCGGTCGTGGCCTCGGTCCCGGCCGCCGTCCCGGGTTCGGCGAGCGGCCCCGCGTGGTCGGTCATCAAGCGTTCCTCTCCTCGCTTCCGGAGCCCACGGTGATCAGCCTCCGGAAGTAGTTCTCGGGCAGTTCCTCGCCCACCAGCCGGCCCTCCGCCTCGACCCAGGCGTGGGCGCCGAAGGGCGGTGCGGCGCGGACGCCGACGCACCAGGTGGGCCACTCGCCGCGGGCCCGGCACAGCAGTGCGGTGGCGACCGAGCGCGGAAGGCAGCCCTCGCGTCCGGCGCAGACCGCGCTGACCGTGGTGACGGCCTGGCGGGCCCGGTAGGTACGGTCGTGGCCGGCCGGGCGGGCTCCGCGTGACACCAGCCCGAGCACCCGCCCCAGCCGGGCAGGCGGCAGGAGCAGCAGGGGCCGGGCCACGGCCACGGCGACGCGGGCCCCGGCACGCTGGAGGAACGACGTACCGGTGTGGGCCTCCGGGACGGGGTGGAAGCTCATGGCCGTACCAGCCCGGCGTCGCGCAGGGAGGAGAGCAGCGCGGTCACATCGGCCCGCGCCCGGTCCTCGTCGACGTCGAACTCGGCGCACAGAAGGCCGGTGACGTCCTCGGCCGGGGCGCCGTCGAGCAGGGCCGTCAGGACCAGGCCGCCGGTCGGGTTGAGCTCCCAGTACTCACCCGTGCCGCCGTCGAGCAGCACCTTGCCGTAGTCCGTGTCCACCACGGACACGTCCTCACGCAGTCGCATGGGGTTCCCTTCAGATGGTGCGGAGCCAGACCTCGCAGGCGAGGGTGGCGTCGAGGCCGCCGTGCCGCAGTTCGGGCGACGAGGGCCGCAGGGTGATGTCCAGCAGCTTGTCGGCGTCGACCAGCCCGGCCTTGGCGAGCAGCGAGTCCCGCCACAGCTCGGCGAGGCGCTCGCGGTTCTCCCGCAGTCCGTTGGCGGCGTCGGCGGACGCCTCGCCCTTGGTGGTACGGCGCAGCAGCGCGTCGGGCATCCGGCCGCGCATCGCGCTCTTGAGCAGCGGTTTGAACTCCCACGGGGTGGCGCGCTCCTCGGACCTGACCGACCAGCAGGCCTCGACGACGCGGTCGTCGAGGAACGGACTGGCCAGGGGCAGCCCGCTGTGCTCGGCGACCTGGTGCAGGACACGGGTGGCCCGCGTGCCGTGGTGGAGGGTGTGCAGTTCGTTGTGCAGAGCGCGGCCGGCACCGCGCGGCTGGGCCGTGTGCGCGGCCTCGCGCAGGCTCCGGCGTACGGAGGCGGCGGCGTCCGCGGTGGCCCAGACCGGCAGGCGCGGCGGGATGTCCCAGCCGAAGACGTCCGGGCTGTGCGGCGCGGGCCGGGGCGCGGTGACGTCGTCGGCGACGTCGGCCAGCCACTGGCCGTACGGCCGGCGGTCGGTAAGGACGGCCAGGGTCTCCCGCAGCGACCAGCGGTTCTGGGCGCGGTAGCCGCGGATGCTGCGCAGGGCCGTGAGCGGGCGGGTGGTCAGCAGGTCGCGGTGGTGTGCGGGGTGCCCCCACAGGACGTGGTCGCCGCCCATGCCGGTGAGGTGGAGGCGCGATCCGCGGGCGAGGAGCCCGTCGTGGCCGACGAGCTGGCGCGGCTGGTCGAGGATGGTGGGGAGGGGCTCGTCGACGGGACCGCGCACGTCCAGCAGGCCGCTGTAGAACAGCGGGATGTCGTCGATGTCGAGCAGGATGTGCTCCAGGCCGTCGATCTCGGCGGCGGCGAGGCGGGCCCAGTGCACGTCGTCGTCGCCCGGGTCCCTGCTGGGCATGGTGAGCACGGGTAACGGCTCGCGGCTCACTCCGGCGGCGAGCGCGCAGACGGTGGTGGAGTCGAGACCGCCGGAGAGGTCGGCGCTGACGCTCCCGGCGGCGTCCACCCGCGTCCGCACCGCCTGGTCGAGCGCGTCGTGGAGCGCCTGCGCGCCCTCGGCGAGCGGGACGTGATGCCGCGGCGGCTCCCACCAGCGGACGGTCCGCGGGGCGGAACGGCCGAAGCGGAGGAGCTCACCGGGTACCACCGCGTGGACGCCGCGCCACAGGGGGACGTCACCCAGCGGATGCGGGACGAAGTCCAGCAGGCGCAGGGCGAGGACGTCGTCGTCGACCGGCGCGTCGAGGAGCCGGGCCAGGACGTCGGCGCGGTTGGCGGCGACGGTGGTTTTGTCCTCGGTGGCGTAAAAGAGGCGGCGCATCCCCGAGGCGGTGCCGCGTGCGTGGATCTCGCCGTGTGCCTCGACGACCACGTGGAAGTCGCCGGGCAGGCGGGTGGTGAGCCGGTCGACCGCGTCGACGTCGCGCAGTCCGGCGATGTGCGCGGCGAGTTCGCGTGCGCCGACCGGGGTGTGCCCGATCAGCGCCACGAAGATCCCGTGGTCGTTGCGGGCTTCTGCGGATCCGGTCCAGTCGCCCACGACGAACGGGTTCCCGGACGGGTGCGTGATGGTGCGTTCGGCGCGTGTCCCGAGGCGGGAGGCCACGGCGAGGGCGGCCCCACAGTCCGGAAACAGCGCGAACCATCCCTCGCCGTGGCCTGTCATCGGACTACCAGCCCAGGGGCAGGCGGACCTTGGGCTCGTGCGGTCCGCGCTTCAGGAATCCGGTGTCCTTGCGGAAGTCGCCGGCCTTGGACAGCGCCGGAACCTCGTAGACCTTCCTGGCCATGGTTTCATCCCTTCTCGCGTGGGTTTCTGGCGAGACGGCCCCGTTTCCCGGGATTGCGGTGGCCGCCTGGGAATGATCCTCGGCCGGGTGCCACCGGCCGCTCAAGGAGCGGCCGGTGGCCATCACGGTGCGTGGTCACGGCGCCGGGCCGTCCGGCACCCCCTCGTGAGGGGCCGCCACCTGGGAGGAAGGCGGCCGGGCGCCGGCGGATCCGCCGGTCCCCGTGCGAGGGATCACCGTGGTCTTCTTGGGTTGTTGGTCACTCTCCGCCTGAGCTTCCTTGGCTCCAGCCCGGCCGGCGGTGGTTCGCGCCGGACACCCCGCGGTGCGCCCTCCCGTGGCGCGCCGCGACCCGTGGCATCCGTTCGATGGCGGAGATGATGGCGGCGCGCGGGATGCCCGAGACGTCGGCGAGGTTGACGACCCGCTGGAGCTGGTCGGAAAGGTCGTCGAGGGCCACCGGGCGCGCTGCGGGGAGGACGACGACGCCCCGTCCGCGCCCGAAGTCGACGACCCCCTCGCTGCGCAGCATGCGCAACGCCCGCAGGATGGTGTTCTTGTTGGCGCCGTACTCCTTGCCGAGCTGGTCGGCGGGCGGAAGGTGCTCTCCCTGGGCGTAGCGGCCCGACGCGATGTCCATCCTCAGTCGCGCCCGGATCCGGGCGTAGAGCGGTACTTCGGTGGCACTGCTGTGGTGGCGGATGTCGGCCGCTCCCGAAGCAGTTGACATGTGTTGCTCCCCCTTCTGGCTCAAGTTGTGCTCAAGCACTCGCACCATGCCGACGGCACGCCGGGGCAGGGAACGCGGACCGTGAGTGGGAAGGCTCCGTGTGGTCGGTTCGGAGCCGGTCACGCCCGCGTCGTTCCCCCTGGTCCGGCGTCGATCCGAGTCGATGTCTCGGTGAGCGGTCCTTTCACGTCGGTCGACGGCCGGTGCAGCCGTACCGTAGCCCGCGGCTTGACGCGCTTCAACCGTCGTCGCCAGAGTGGGGGTTGCACCGCTTCACCTGAGTGGAGACACGAGCCGGGCCCGACAGGGGGTGGACGCCATGCCGGAGGAAACGGACAACAGCTTCGCCGACAAGCTGAACCGGCTCTTCGAGACCGTCAGGCCGGATCCGTCCCACGAGTACAGCAACGAGCAGGTGGCCTCCGCCATCCGCGCCGCCGGGGTGTCGATCTCGCAGAGCTACATCTGGCAGCTCCGCAAGGGCAGGAAGACCAACCCGACGCTCCGTCACCTCCAGGCGCTGGCCGAGTACTTCGGCGTGCCGACGGCCTATTTCGTCGACGACTCGACCGCGGCGCGCATCGAGGAGCAGCTCTCGGCGCTCGCCGCCGAGCAGGCCCGGCTGCACGAGGCGTCCCAGGGCAGCGACGTGAAGCTGATGGCGATGCGGGCGGGGCAGCTGTCCCGGCAGCACCGCAAGCAGGTGATGGACCTGCTGGACGTGGTGTACCGCCTGGAGCAGGCGGAGCGCGGCCTCGTCCGGGACGACGATGACCAAAATGTCCCTGGAACATGATTGCTTCAGCCCGTTGGATGGCATCTCGGGACCGGAGAGATCCACCAGCGGAGTTGGCTCGTGAACGAACGTGCGTTACGCAGGCGATGCCGGAGCATCCTCAGGGAACTCGGCATCACCCCGCCGCTCCGGGTCCCCGAGCTGTGCCGGCTCCTCGGTGAGCACCGGGGGCGGCCGATCCGGCTGATCCCGTACTCCCTGCCCGTGCCGGGGCCCTACGGTCTGTGGATCGCCGGCTCGCACGCGGACTACGTCTTCCACCAGAAGGAAACCAGCCAGGCGCACCAGGACCACATCGTGCTGCACGAGGTCGGGCACATCCTCGCGGACCACCGGGGGGACGGGGACGACGACGCCGTCTGGCAGGACCTGCTGCCGGACCTCTCGGCCGAGGCGGTCAACCGCGCGCTGCGGCGCACCTCGTACGGCGAGGCGCGTGAGCGGGAGGCCGAACTCGTGGCCACGATCATCCTCGAGTGGGCGTCGGTCCTCGACCGGATCACCCCTCGCGCCCCCGGTGACGTCTCGGCCCGGCGGGTGCACACGGCGCTGGCCGACCGGCAGGGGTGGCTGTGACCGTGCTGTCCCTGGTACTCGCCGTGGTCCTGTACGGCTCGCTGCTGTGGACCGTGCGTCAGGTGCTGTGCGATCCGTCCGACCGGCTGCTGCGCGCGGTGTTCCGCTGCCTGCTCTGCGCCGGCCTGTCCTTCCCGTTCGGCCTGCCCGCCTGCGTCCGCGTCGTCGACGGGCTCACCGGGGACGGTGCCGCCAAGCTGCTGCAGAACCTCTGCCTGCTGGGCGCCGTGCACTTCCTCGGATGCTTCTTCATCCACTCGGCGTCCGGCCCCGCGGACGCCCGGGCACGGGTACGGCGGCAGGTGGTGCCGTTCGCCGCCACCGCGGTGGTCGTCTCCGCGGCCATGGCCGTGACGCCGCACGCCGACCGGGGCCACACGTACGCGACGGCGGACATGCGGGTCCCCGGTGTCGCGGTCTTCTACCTCTCGGCCGGCGCCTACCTCACCTATGCCCTGGCGATGGCGCTGTTCTGGACGGTGCGGTACGCGAGACTGGCGGGCCGGCCCCTGGTGACGGGACTGTGGATGGTGGCGGCCGCCCTGGCCGGCATGGTGCTGGCCTCGACGGCGCGGGAGGGGCTGACCCTGGTCCGGCTGCTCGGCGGGGAGGTGCCCCGACCCGTGATCACCGGGGCGAAGCTCCTCCTCGACCTGGCGATTCCGCTCTTCGTGGCCGGCGTGGTCTGGCCGGGGCTCGTGACGCGCTGGGCCAGCATCCGCCTGTGGTGGCACCACGGCCGTGTCCACCGCCGGCTCGCCCCGCTGTGGACGGCACTGCACACCGCGTTCCCGGAGGACGCGCTCGAACGCACGCCCTCCGGGCGCCGCTGGAACGTGCTGAGTCCCCGGGGAGCGCGCCGGCGCTACTACCGCCGCGTCATCGAGTGCCGGGACGGTCTCGTGAGGATCAGTCCCTACCTGGCGCTGGAGGCGGCCGCGGCCGACGCCGACGCGCCCCTCCCGCCCGAGGTCGCCGCACGTCATCTGCGGACCGCGCTGCGGGCGTACGCCTCCGGCGCGGCGGCGCCCTCCCGGGCCGTCCCGGTCGCCCTGCCCGAGGGGAGCGACTCCGGACTGGCGGCCGACGTACGGCAGCTGACCCGCCTCTCCGAGGCGCTGGCCGCACAGTCCTGAACGAGGAGCGACAGTGGACACCCTGATCACGGCCGGGCGCGTGGTGGCCGGACCTCATTCCCAGGTCCTGGCGGACGGCGCCGTGCTGGTCCGCGACGGCGTCATCGCGGACACCGGACCACGCCGCGAGGTGGAGTCCCGTGCCCCGGCGGGCGTCCCCCGCCACGACCACCCCGACGGCACGCTGCTGCCCGGCCTCGTCGACGCGCACGTCCACCTCGCCCTGGACGCCGGGCCCGACCCGGTCACGGCGCTGTGCGGGGCGGACGACGCGACCGTGGCCAAGGGCATCGCGGAGCGTGCTCTCGGCCTGCTGAGCACGGGGGTCACCACCGTGCGGGACCTCGGCGACCGCAACGGGCTGGTGACGGAGTTCCGCGACGCCGTCGGGGCGGGCCGGCTGCCCGGCCCCCGTGTCCTGGCGGCGGGCACTCCCTTGACGGCACCCGGCGGACACTGCTGGTTCCTGGGCGGCGAGGTGTCCGGCGAGGACGCCGTGAGGGCGCTGGTCCGCCGCAACGTGGAGCGGGGCGCCGACCTCGTCAAGGTGATGGCCACGGGCGGGGGCATCACCAAGGGCGGTCCGCCGATCTGGGCGCCCCAGTTCACGGCCGGGGAACTGAGGGCCGTCGTGGAGGAGGCGGCGCGCGCGGGCCTGCCGGTGGCGGCGCACGCGCACGGCACCGAGGGCATTGTCGCGGCGGTTGCGGCCGGTGTGAGCACGATCGAGCACTGCACCTGGGTCGACCGGGACGGGTTCCGGCTCCTCGACGACGTCGTCGACGAGATCGCCGCCCGTGACATCCGGGTCTGCCCGGCGGCCAGCCCCGACTGGCGCGGCTTCGCCGAGCGCTGCGGCGCCGAGCGCGCGGCGGAGATGTTCGGCGGGATCCGGCGCATGCGTGAGCGCGGCGTGCGGCTGCTCACCGGCACGGACGCGGGCGTGAGCCGGGCGGTCTTCGACGACTTCGTGTCCAGCCTCGAGTTCTTCGCCCATCTGGGCTGCACCCCGGCGGAGATCGTGGACCTGGCCACCTGCCAGACGGCGGAGGCGATCGGGCTGCGGGGGGTCACGGGCCGCCTCCTGCCCGGTCTCCGCGCGGACCTCCTGGTCGTCGGCGGCGATCCCCTGACCGATCTCCAGGCACTGCGACGCGTCCGGCTGGTCATGGCGGACGGCCGCGTGCACACACCTGGGGGTGCATGACGAGCTTCCCCACGTGGGCGGGGGCGCTGGTCCGCCGGCTGGGACCGGCGCGTGACGCCGTGCTCGGCACGCTGCTGACGGGCGCCGGCACACCGGCCGCCGGTCCGGCCGGCTCCCTGGCCCTGTTCGCGGCGGCGTCGTTCCTCGCCGGGGCCATGGACGCGGTCACGGACGTCGCGCAGAACGCCCGCGGCCTGCCCGGACCCGACACCGAGCCGGCCGCGGAGGAGGACACCCCGGACGGTGACCGCCGGCAGGAGCGCGGGGTGACCGCGTGGAGCCGCACCACCTACGTGCCGGCCCCTCTCGTCCTCATGGCCCGGATCATCCCCGGCCGGTACCCCGCCCGGGGCCCGGCTCCGTCACCTCCCCCCTCCCGCGCTCGACGGCCGTCCGCAGCTCGCCCCCTGACGGCACGGCCGGGCCCTCGCATCCGTACGGGGGGCCGACGCCGTTTCAGCGCGGTACGGCCTCGCCCTCCCGTTCCCTCCAGCCGACCCACCGCGAGCACACCGCCACCAGCACCGCGGAGGCCGCGACCACCGCCATGCCGACCGTCAGATCGGTGTGTCCGGCGACGAAGCCGATGAGGGCCGGGCCCGCGAGGAGGCCGGTGGTGCCCATGGCGGCGACCAGGGCCAGGGCGCCCGGTCCCTCGGCCGCCGCGGCGACGTAGAGACAGGGGGTCACCGTCGCCATGCCCAGACCGACGCAGGCGAAGCCGATGAGCGCGGGCCAGGTGCCACCGGCCAGCAGGGCGAGGGCCAGTCCCGCACCGGCCACGGTGCTGCCCACCCGGACCAGGCGCGCGTCGCCCCAGCGGCTCCGCCAGCCGTCCCCCAGCAGCCGCGCCAGCACCATCATCACCGAAACGACGGCGATGCCCAGCGGCGCCAGCTGCCCCGACGCGCCGGTCTCCTCCGTCAGGTAGAGCGCCGACCAGTCGTTCATGGCGCCCTCGACGACCGTGCCGAACACCATGGCGCAGCCCAGCCAGAGGGCCGTGCGCGAGGCGCCGGACAGGCTCCGCAGGCCCTTCTTCTCCTCCGTGGGCCGCTCCCCGGGCGCGGGAGCCGGGTCGTCGGGCGACAGGCGGGTCCGCGCGCCGGCCAGCAGCAGCACCGACAGCGCCGCCGCCACCGCGAAGTGCGCGGTCAGGGAGTGCGTCACGCCGTTCATGCCGGAGGCCAGCAGCGCGCCCCCGAGCGAGCCGCCGCTGAACGTCGCGTGCAGCTGGGCCATCGCGGCCCGCCCGTGACGGGACTCCAGTGCGGCGCCCTGCGCGTTCATGGCGACGTTGAGGCAGCCGACGGCCACCCCGTCCACGAAGATCACCAGCAGCACCAGCGGGTAACTGCCGGCCGTGGACAGCGCGGGCAGCACCGCCACCATGACCAGGGCGGACCAGAGCGCCAGCCGCCGTGAGCCCAGCCGCCGCATCAGATGGGCGATCAGCGGGAAGGCCACCGCGGCCCCGACCCCGCACACCATCAGCAGCAGACCCACCTGTGTCTCGCCCAGGCCGAACCGGGACTTCAGGGCGGGCAGCCGGGAGGCCCAGGTGGCGTACTGGAAGCCGAGGAAGCAGAACAGCGCGGCCGTCGCCAGTTGGTCACGGCGGAAATCGCCGAGTGTGGACAGCATGAGCGTCAGGACCCCTCTTCCGGGCCGCCGGAGCGGTGGTACTGGACCGGGCAGGACATGTAGACGGCGCCGTCGCCGTAACTCCCGTGGAGCTCGGCCCCCGGGTCGGGCCGGTAGCCGTGCCGGACCCAGAAGCTCTCCGTCCCGCCGACGGCGATCAGCGAGATCCGCTCGTACGACGACCTGCCCGCGACCGCCGTGAGGTGGCGCAGGAGCCTGCTCCCCAGCCCTCGGCCGCGCAGGTCGTCCGCGATCACGAGGTCGTGCAGGTGCAGATTGCGCGAGTCGAACGTCCGCTCCTCCGGCCGGGTCAGATCGGGGTAGCGGAACCGGGGGTAGGGCAGGGCGAGGACGTAGCCCGCCACACGGTCCCCGGTCTCCAGGACGAAGCAGGTCCCCGGGGACGCCCGGCCCCGGGAGCGCAGCGCCCGGTCCCCCTCGGACAGGGAGGCAGGCGCGTACGCCTCCGCCTCCAGGGCGGCGATCCGCGGCCAGTCGCCCTCGGTGACGGCACGGATGCGTACGTCCGGACCGTCACCGCCCACGCAGACGCGCGGGAGCGGACCGAAGCCGTTGAAGCCCTCGGTCGTGTAACTGGCGGCGTAGGCGCCGGTGGACAGCACCCAGACCGGGTCGCCCGACGCGACCTCCCGCGGCACCCGTACCCGGCGGTGCTCGTGGGCGTAGGCGTCGTCGCTGTCGCAGGTGGGGCCCGCGACGACGGCCGGCACCAGGTCCGCGTCGGTCAGGCCGGGGTGGGACGGGAAGACGAGCGGGTACTGCACCTCGTCCATCTCGTACAGCCCGTTGAACTTGCCGCAGCTCAGATACAGCCAGTGCTCACGCTCCCCGTCCGGCTGCAGCCGTGACGTCAGCCGGGCGACATGGGCCCTGATCGCTCCGTGGCCGGCGACCAGATGGCGGCCCGGTTCCACCACGAAGCCCAGGGGACGGGGCGAGAGGCCGGCGAGCCGCTCCATGCCCTCGCGCAGCACGGCGAAGATCTTGTCCAGCGGAGGGTCCAGTGGTGCGCCCCGGCGGTCGACGTAACCGAGTGCCGGCAGCCCGCCGCCGAGGTTGACGTGGTCCGGCACGATCCCCCGCCCGTGCAGTGCCGTGAGGACGTCGGCCAGGGTCGCGAAGGCCTGCTGCCACGCCTCGGCGGTCATCTGCTGGGAACCGACGTGCACCGACAGCCCGGCGGGGACAAGGCCCGCGTCCCGTGCCGTCTCCAGCACCCGCACGGCGTCGTCCGCCGAGCACCCGAACTTCCGGCTCAGCCCCCACAGCGCGCCCTCACCGGTGGTCGCCACCCGGCAGAACACCCGTGCGCCCGGCGCGTGTCCGGCCAGCGCCGCCACGTCCTCCACGCTGTCCGTGGCGAAGTCCCGGATGCCGAGCCGGTGCGCCTCGGCGATGTTCCGGTCGGACTTGACCGTGTTGCCGTAGTGGATCCGGTGCACCGGCACACCCGTCGCCAGAGCGAGGGTGATCTCCCGGGGGCTCGCCGCGTCGAAACCGGCGCCCCGGCCCGCCAGGCGGGCCAGGACCTCCTGAACCGGACACGCCTTCATGGCGAACCGCACGTCCACGCCGGGCAGTTCCCCGATCAGGGTGTCGTACCGGGCGGCCACCCCGTCCAGGTCGTAGACGAGCGCGTCCTCGGTGGCGGCCGCGAGAGCGGAACGCAGGGCCCCGTTCACCGGGGGGTTCCCCGCACCTCGACGCCCCCGCTCGCTGTGACCAGGGCCTCCCAGGACTCGATCAGCAGCACGAAGTCCTCGGTGTCGCGCGCCGCCTCCTCCAGCAGCCGCTCCCGGTCCGCCGCCATGCCGCGCGCGAACTCGGCGTACTTACCGCCCAGCCGGGTGTACGCCGCCTCGACGGTGTCCAGCCGGTGCGCGTTCCCGGTGCGGTCCAGTCCCACGCTCTCGGTGAGGAACGCGGCGAACGGCGCCGGGTCGAGGCGCCCCTCGTCGTCCAGCAGCCCGGCTCCCGCCCCGGCCATCCGGTCGTAGACGTGGTGCAGGTACGGCATCGACAGCAGGAACTTCACGAACCGGGTCTGGTACGCCAGGAATCCGGCGTGGGTGCGGCGCTCCCCGGTGTAGTAGTTCTCGATGTGCCGGTTGTGCAGGACCCCGGGCAGCTCGGCGTCGTACACGGCGTGGATGAGGAAGTAGTCGCTGCCGATGGTCGCGGTGGCCGGCGGCAGCGGCAGCCGTTCGTACACGTCCCGGGTGAACGCGATGTTGGACATGTCGACGCGCATCGGGTCGACCAGCGTCAGCGTCGAGTGGTCTCCCGTGAAGGGCACCGGTCCGGCGCCCCTGAAGGACTCCTCGACCAGGGCCCGCTTCTCCTCGTCCGGCCAGTGTGCGGGCGCCCACAGGCCGACGACCTCCTCGTACACCTCCTTGTCGAGCTCCTGGATCTCGCCGATGTCGACGGAGAGTTCCCCGATGAAGGAGGCGCCCACCATCGAGACGGGGCGATGGGCCAGCGCGGGGTCGAGGGCCACCTCCGACACCGCGGTCACGGCCTCCGAGGCGCGTCGGCCCAGGGACGCCAGCTCGTGGTGGACGGGGAAGACCGGTTCTCCGTCGAGGAGTTGATAACGGGAGTCGGAGTCCCGCCGGTGCACCGAGCGGCAGCCCAGTGCGGCCGCCACGAGGAAGGCGCGGTTGGTGCAGGCGCCGTAGGAGACGGCGTCCGGGAGCATGAGGTCGAGCAGCCGGTCCGGCCCGGGGAGCGCGGACCGCTCGATCGCCGTGCGCAGGAAGTCCCGCTGGGCCGTCTCGTCGAGGTGGTGCACGACGACGTGCGGCACCTCGGGGAGTGCGGCGACCGTCCGGGCGTGGGCGGCCAGGGTCGCTTCGTCGCAGGAGTCGAGGATCAGCAGACGCACTTCGACGTCGAAGTTCCGGACGGCGTGGGCGGCTTCGGCGCCGATGGCCGTGATGGCCGCGGAGCACTCCCTGTTGGTCGGGAGGGCCAGGCATATCCGGTGCACGTCGGTTCCCCGCCTCATCGTGTCCCCTCGTGCCAGGCGTCGAGCCCCAGCAACGTGCGCCCCAGGCCGTTGAGTTCGGCCGGCCCGTAGCGCAGGGACTCGTGCCGCTCCGCGTCGCCGAGCAGGGTCGCGTTCCAGTCGGGCGTGCTGAGCGTGCGCCAGGACTCCACCCGCGACCGGCGCAGCATCTCGTGCTCCTCGAGCGCGGGCATCATCGACAGGTACTGCACCGCCCGCACCCCGTCGGCCGAGGTGTTGGGGGCCACGCCGTGCGCCAGCATCCCGTTGAAGATCAGCAGGTCACCGGCCTCGAGCCGGGGCCGGACGACGGGGAACTCCGTGCGGTCGGCCCCGGGCCGGATCGGGTCCCGGCCGGGGGGCTGCCCGGCCTTCCACTCGTCGAACCGGCGGAAGAGCTCCGGAGAGCACTGGAAGCCGCCGTGGCCCGGTTCCGTGCCGGTGAGCGCGATGATGCCCTGCACCCGCTGCGGCGGCACACTCGCCGTGGTGTCCACGTCCCAGTGCAGCTCGATGTCGAAGCCCTCGTCCGCGGGATCGATCAGGGAGCGCGAGCGGTTCCTCACGTTGGGCGGATTCAGGTTGAGCCGGTCCAGGGTGACCCAGAGCTCCTCGCAGTCCCAGACGTCCACGAAGGCGTCGTGGACCCGCCGGGTCTGCCGGCTGTCCCAGATCAGCTGGTGGTGGTACGCCTCGACGAAGCCGTAGACGAACAGGTCCCGGTCGAGGTCCGAGCGGAAGGTGCGCTCCCGGTACCAGGTGTCGGGGCGCCGCGGGTCGAGGCCCTGGAACTCCCAGGCGAACTCCAGCAGCAGCTTGGCCGCGTCGGGGGAGATCGCCTCCGGGACCACCACGTAGCCGTGGTTCTGCCAGGACGCGAACTGCTCCTCGGAGAGCACCCGCAGCGGCAGGTCCTTGGTCAGATGCCTCAGCTGCGTCTCGGCGAGGTAGGTCTCACCGTCGGCGCTGAAGTAGGGGCGCTCGGAGGCGGCGCGGTGTAAGTAGCGGTGGTGCGTCGTCATGCGGTACTCCGGAGATCGGGATCACTCACGGCGTGCGGACCGAAGGAATGAGGGAAGGAAGGACGGAAGGAAGGACGGAAGGACGGAAGGACGGAAGGAAGAAGGGAAGGAGGAGGGAAGAGGGAAGAAGGAGGGAAAGAGGGAGGAAGGCCGGTGCCCTACGGTCCGGTGTGTCCCACCAGGACCTCGGCCGCGGCGATGCCCGACACCCGCGTGGCCCCGTACGTCGCCAGATACACCGCACCGGGACGCGCACCCACGGGTACGCCCATCTCGACGACGCACGCGTCGGGACGGCGGCGGACCAGGCGGGCGAGCGCGCGGGTCATCCAGCCGTAGCGGGCGGCGTCCCGGACGACCACGACCAGCGGACGGCCGTCCGCCGGGCGGAGCGCCAGCAGATCCAGCACCTCGTCGCCGTCCCGGAGCTGCGGTTCGCCGAGCCGGACGGACGTGGTGCCCGGGCGCAGCGTCCTGAGAGGTTCCGCCACACCCCAGGGGGTCCCGGGGTCGATGGCGAGGGTGGTGTCGGGGGCCAGTTCCACCACGTGGGGGGTGCCCACGAGCGGGAACAGGGTGTCCAGGTCCGGCTTGTGGTGGATGTGGACGGCCCGCCGGGCCGCCGCCAGACCGAGGCCGGGGGAGGTGCAGCGGGGCTCGGGGGCCGTGCGTCGCAGGGTGCCCGCCCACTCGGCGAACTCCTTTACCCGCCCGGCCGCTTCGGCCAGTCGCCGCTCCGGCAGGTGCCCGTCCAGTACGGCCCTCACCAGGGCGCCGGCCAGCCGGGCCGTGGTCGCCTCGTCGGCGTGCCCGCCGCCGACGCAGACCGTGTCGGCACCGGCGGCGACGGCCCGGACGGCGGCGCCCGCCATGCCGTAGCGGTCGGCCACGGCGCCCATCTCCACGGCGTCGGTCACGACCAGTCCCGTGAAGCCGAGTTCGCCGCGCAGCAGGTCACCGACGACGGGGCGGCTCAGGGTCGCCGGCCACCGGTCGTCGTAGGCGGGGACGAGCAGATGCGCGGTCATCACGGCCCGTACGCCCGCGTCCATCGCCGCGATGAACGGCGGCAGCGCGGTCAGCGCGAGCGTGCCGGCGCCGGCCGAGACCCGCGGCAGCCCGTGATGGGAGTCGACGACGGTGTCACCGTGGCCGGGGAAGTGCTTGGCGCACGCGGCGACACCCGCCGACTGCAGCCCCCGCACCCAGGCGGCGGCGTGCCGTGAGACCACGTCGGGGCGCGCCCCGAAGGAGCGCACCCCGATCACCGGATTCAGCGGGTTGGTGTTGACGTCGGCGCTCGGCGCGTAGTTCAGGGTGATGCCGAGACCGTGCAGTTCCCGGCCGACGTCCCGGGCGACCTGCTCGGTGACATCGATGTCGTCGAGCGTACCGAGGGCCAGGTTGCCCGGACGGGACGCCCCGGTGCGGGCCTCGAGCCGGGTGACGTCGCCCGCCTCCTCGTCGACGGCGACGACGAGGCCGGGGTTCTCCGCGTGCAGGGCTGTGGTGAGCCCCGCGACCTGTTCCGGACCGTTGATGTTCCGGCCGAACAGGACGACGGAGGAGAGCCCCTCGGAGATCCGGCGGCGTACCCAGTCGGGCACCGTCGTCCCCTCGAAGCCCGGCTGGAGCACGGAGTGCGCCCACCGCAGCAGTCGCGGGTGGCTGCTCTCGGTCATGCGGGACCTCCGTGCGGGGGTGTGCACGCGGCGGATGCGAGAGGAACGCGCCACGAATGGTTCAGACCAATGCGATGGTGGACTGGACCAATGGAGTGTGTCAAGGAACGGACACGCGAACTCCCGGTGCACCGCGCCGCGTTGACGACGAACGGCCCGGTCAGGGCCTCGGACGCGTCAGGGTCGCGGTGAACTTGTAGCGCGAGCCGCGGTACACCGAGCGGACCCACTCCACCGGCGTCCCCGTCTCGTCGCGCGAGTGGCGGGACAGCAGCAGCATCGGCAGGCCCACGTCCGTGTCGAGCAGCCCGGCCTCGCGCGGTGTCGCCGGGGAGGTCTCGATCGTCTCGTCGGCCTCCGCCGGCCGGACGCCGTACACCTCGGCGAGGGTGGTGTACAGCGAGGTGTAGCGCGACAGGTTGCGGCGCAGTTGGGGGAAGCGCCGGGCGGACAGGTGGGTCGCCTCGATCGCCATCGGCTCGCCGCCGGCCAGCCGCAGCCGCTCGACGCGCAGCACCCTGTCCCCGGGTTCCATCTCGAGCAGGGCCGCCAGTTCGGCGTCGGCGGGGACGTAGCCGATGTCCAGGACCTGCGAGGCGGGGTTGAGCCCCTGGGCCCGCATGTCCTCGGTGTACGAGGTGAGCTGGAGGGTCCGGTACACCTTGGGGCGGGCGACGAACGTCCCCTTGCCCTGGATGCGGTCGAGCCGGCCTTCTCCCACCAGCTCCTGCAGGGCCTTGCGCACCGTGGTGCGGGAGGTGCGGAACTCGACGGCGAGCAGGCGCTCGGCGGGCATCGGGGAGCCCGGTGCGCGCTCGTCGGTCATCTGCAGTAACCGCTGCTTGATGCGGTAGTACTTCGGAACGCGACCGATACGGCCCGGCGCCCCCGTGTCTGCCTGGGCGCTGCTGACGTCCGTGCTCATGACCTGCCTTCCGGCTGCGGTGTCCGGCGCGCGGACGGCGGGGGCCGGCCGCGGTGCACGTCGGCGGACGGCCGGGTTCGGCGCCGCACGCTCGGCGATCCCGTTATAACCGTGAGTTCTCGCTTTGGTCTAGTCCAACGGTCGACCCGCCCGCCTTTGGGTGGAGTTCTGCGGTCCCGTGGAGGTGTCCGAGCCGTTATCCGGGCGTGGGTCCGCGACCCTTGACAGAGCCATAGGTCTAGGCCAAGCTCCCCTTGCTGGTCTAAACCATTTAGAGGAAGCCGGGTCCCAGCCCGCCGAGCTGTTGCGCCGTTGTGAGGGTCACCGCCGAGGGCGTGGGTGTGCAAGGCATTCCTGAGGAGGGGTGGCGCGTGAAGCGCAAGCTGATAGCCGCGATCGGGGTCGCGGGCATGTTGTTCTCCGTCGCCGCGTGCGGCGGCGACGACGGTGACGGCGGCAAGAAGGCCGGCGCGGACGGTTACGCCGGCGAGACGCTCACCGTGTGGGTGATGGACGGCTCGTCGCCGGACCAGTGGCAGAAGGACCTCGCCGCCGAGTTCGAGAAGAAGACCAAGGCGAAGGTCACGTTCGAGGTCCAGCAGTGGAACGGCATCCAGCAGAAGCTGACCACCGCGCTGTCCGAGGAGAACCCCCCGGACGTCTTCGAGATCGGCAACACCCAGACCCCGGCCTACGCCAAGACCGGCGGCCTGGCCGACCTCGCCGACCTCAAGTCCGAGATCGGCGGCGAGTGGACCGAGTCGCTCAACGAGTCGTCCATCTTCGAGGGCAAGCAGTACGCCGCGCCCTGGTACTTCGCCAACCGCGTCGTCCTCTACAACAAGAAGGTCTGGGCGGACGCCGGCCTCAAGGACACGCCGAAG
Source organism: Streptomyces marokkonensis (assembly GCF_008312835.1). GTDB lineage: Bacteria > Actinomycetota > Actinomycetes > Streptomycetales > Streptomycetaceae > Streptomyces > Streptomyces marokkonensis_A. The sequence continues at coordinate 197,583 of NZ_VSKS01000001.1, forward strand.
ACCCGCGACGAGTTCTACGACGCGCTCAAGACGATCGGTGACAAGACCGACGCCGAGCCGATCTACCTGCCCGGCCAGAACTGGTACCACTTCGTCGGTCTGGTGATCGGCGAGGGCGGCGAGCTGGTCAAGAAGGACGGCGACACGTACGTCTCCAACCTCGACGACCCGAAGGTCGCCGCCGCCGCGGAGACCTACAAGAAGTTCCAGGCGCTGTCCGAGGCGCCCAAGGACAAGGACGAGGCCACCCCGCAGCAGGGCGAGGTCTTCGCCAAGGGCAAGACCGGCGCGTTCATCGGCATGGGCTGGGAAGCCGGCATCGCGATCAAGGCCAACCCGAAGATCGAGAAGGAGATCGGCTACTTCACCATCCCGGGTGAGACCGCCGACAAGCCCGAGGGCGTCTTCCTGGGCGGCTCCAACCTCGCGGTCGCCGCGGGCAGCAAGAAGCAGGACCTCGCCAAGGAGTTCCTGAAGATCGCCCTCTCCGACAAGTTCGAGGGCCAGCTGGCCAAGCTCAACGGCGTCATCCCCAACAAGGAGTCGCTGCAGAGCAACCTCGAGGGCAACGCCCCCGCCGAGGCCGCCGCGCCTGCCGCCGCCGTGGGCGGCACCACGCCGCTGATCCCCGAGTGGGCCGCGGTCGAGAACGCGCCCAACCCGATCAAGACGTACCTGACCGCCGTGCTGAACGGCAAGTCCCCGGCCGAGGCCGCGAAGCAGGTCGAGGGCGAGTTCAACAAGCGCCTGGCGCAGCAGCAGTAGAAGCGCAAGCACTCCGACCGGAGCGGGGACCGGCCGTACGACGGTCCCCGCCCCGGCGTTGAACAGGCCGAGAAGAGAGATCGCGAGCATGACCGTGCAGACCGAACGGCCGCCCTCCGGCCCGGCGGACGTCCGCAAGACGGACGACGGGGGATCCGGCAGGCCCACACCGCGAGCCGCGTCGCGCGCCGGCGCGCTCGCCCCGTACCTGTTGCTGCTGCCCGCCTGCGCGGCCACCGTGCTGCTGCTCGGCTGGCCGCTGCTCAAGGACGTGCTGCTGTCGTTCCAGAACCTCAACATGGCGCAGCTGATCCAGCACGTCACCGAGTGGAACGGCATCGACAACTACAAGGAGGTCCTCACCGGCGAGGACTTCTGGCGGGTCACCCTCCGCTCCATCCTGTTCACGGCGGTCAACGTCGTCCTGACCATGGTGCTCGGCGCGCTCACCGGCCTGCTGCTCGCCCGCCTCGGCAAGCGCATGCGGTTCACCCTGCTGATCGGCCTGGTGCTGGCCTGGGCCATGCCCGTGGTGGCCGCCACCACCGTCTACCAGTGGCTGTTCGCCCAGCGCTTCGGCGTCGTCAACTGGGTCCTGGACAAGCTCGGCTGGCACTCCATGGCCGACTACAGCTGGACCAGCAGCCAGATGTCGACGTTCTTCGTCGTGACCCTGCTGATCGTCTGGATGTCCATCCCGTTCGTCGCGATCAACCTCTACGCGGCGACCACCACCATCCCCGGCGAACTGTACGAGGCCGCCTCCCTCGACGGCGCCGGCGCCTGGCGGAGCTTCACCACGGTCACCCTGCCGGTCCTGCGGCCGTTCCTCTACGCCACGACGTTCCTGGAGATCATCTGGATCTTCAAGGCGTTCGTCCAGGTCTTCACCTTCAACGGCGGCGGCCCCGACCGGCTCACCGAGATCCTGCCCGTCTACGCCTACATCGAGGGCGTCGGCAACCAGCACTACGGCATGGGCGCGGCGATCGCCGTACTGACCGTCCTGATCATGCTCGGCCTGACCGCCTACTACCTCAGGATCGTGCTCAAGCAAGAGGAGGACGAGCTGTGAAGCGCTCGCTCTTCGGCCGCCTGTGGCCCAACGCCACGGCCGTCGTCCTGTTCGTCGTCTTCGTCTTCCCCGTGTACTGGATGTTCGCCACGGCGTTCAAACCGACCGGCGACATCATCTCGGAGACTCCCGTCTGGTTCCCGACCGAGGTCACGTTCGAGCACTTCAGGACGGCTACCGACGCCGACCACTTCTGGACGTACGTCCGCAACTCGCTGACCGTCACCGGCCTGGCCGTCGTCTTCTCCCTGATCATCGCGCTGGCCGGCTCCTTCGCCCTGGCGCGCATGCGGTTCAAGGGCCGGCGCGGCTTCGTCATCGGCTTCATGCTCGCCCAGATGGCGCCGTGGGAGGTCATGGTCATCGCGATCTACATGATCGTGCGGGACGCCTCGATGCTGAACAGCCTGGTGCCCCTCACGGCCTTCTACATGATGATGATCCTGCCCTTCACCGTCCTGACGCTGCGCGGCTTCGTCGCCGCCGTGCCGAAGGAGCTGGAGGAGTCGGCGATGGTCGACGGCTGCACCCGCGCCCAGGCCTTCCGCCGGGTCATCCTGCCGCTGCTCGCGCCGGGCCTGATGTCCACCTCGATGTTCGGCTTCATCACCGCCTGGAACGAGTTCCCGCTCGTGCTGGTGCTCAACAAGGACGCCGGGGCGCAGACCCTGCCCCTGTGGCTCTCCAGTTTCCAGACCCAGTTCGGCAACGACTGGGGCGCGACCATGGCCGCCTCGTCCCTGTTCGCCGTCCCGATCCTGATCCTCTTCGTCTTCCTGCAGCGCAGGGCCGTCAGCGGCCTCACCGCGGGCGCCGTGAAGGGATAACGCCACCCGATGACGACATTCACCACCGGCACCGACACCCTCACCCGGGACGCGCTCGCCGTGCTGCAGCCCGGCTTCGCCGGCACCACCGCGCCCGACTGGGTGCGCCGCCGGCTGGGCGAGGGCCTCGCCTCCGTCGCCCTCTTCGGCCGCAACGTCACCACCGCCGAGCAGGTCACCGCCCTCACCGCGCAACTGCGGGCCGAGCGGGACGACCTGCTGGTGGCCATCGACGAGGAGAGCGGCGACGTCACCCGCCTGGAGGTCCGCACCGGTTCCTCCTTCCCCGGCAGCCACGCCCTCGGCGCCGTCGACGACACCGGCCTGACCCGGGGCGTCGCCCGCGAACTGGGCCGCAGGCTCGCCGAGTGCGGGGTCAACTTCAACTGGGCCCCGTCGGCCGACGTCAACGCCAACCCCGACAACCCGGTGATCGGCGTGCGCTCCTTCGGCGGGGACACCGCCCTGGTCGCCCGGCACACCGCGGCCTACGTCGAGGGCCTGCAGTCCACCGGCGTCGCCGCCTGCACCAAGCACTTCCCCGGCCACGGCGACACCAGCGTCGACTCCCACCACGCTCTCCCGCACATCGACCTCGACGCCACGACGCTGCACGAGCGTGAACTCCAGCCGTTCCGGGCGGCGATCGCGGCCGGCACCCGGGCCGTCATGAGCGCGCACATCCGGGTGCCGGTCCTCGACCCGGACCGCCCGGCCACGCTCTCCCGGCGCATCCTCACCGACCTGCTGCGCGGCGAGCTCGGCTACCGCGGACTGATCGTCACCGACGGCATGGAGATGCGCGCCATCTCCGGCACGTACGGACTGGAGCACGGGGTCGTCCTCGCCATCGCCGCCGGCGCCGACGCGATCTGCGTGGGCGGCGGGCTGTGCGACGAGGGCACGGTGCAGAGCCTCCAGGACGCGCTGGTGAACGCCGTGCGCTCCGGCGAACTGCCGGAGGAGCGGCTCGCCGACGCCGCCGCCCGGGTCCGCGCCCTGGCCGAATGGACCGCCGGCGTACGGCGCTCCCCGGCCGCGACGGCCGCCCCCGAGCCGGGGATCGGCCTCATGGCGGCCCGCCGCGCGGTGACCGTCACCCGAGCCGCGGCCGCCGCGCCGGTCACCGGACCGCTGTACGTAGCCACCTTCAGCCCGGCCCCGAACATCGCCGTGGGCGACGAGACCCCGTGGGGCGTCGGCGCGGAGCTGGAGCGGCTGCTGCCGGGCACGGCCACCGGCAGCTTCACCGGCCCCGACGCCGGTGACCGGGCGCTGAGGGCGGCGGCCGGCCGGCGCGTCGTCGCCGTGGTACGCGACGAGCACCGGCACCCGTGGATGCGCACGGCCGTGGACACGCTGCTCGCCGCCGATCCGGACACCGTGGTCGTGGAGATGGGCGTGCCGCAGTCCGCGCCGCGCGGCGCCCTGCACGTCGCCACCCACGGCGCGGCCCGCGTGTGCGGCGTGGCGGCCGCGGAGGCGGTCGTCGCGGGCTGACCCGCCGCCGCGGCCCCGGCGGTCAGGGGTGCATCGTCTTCCCCTCGGCGAGCATGGCGACGAACTTCCCGATGCGCGCCGCCCGGGTCTGCGGCCGCTTCGCCTCCTCGATCCGGTGCAGGATCGCATAGCGGTTGCGGCTGTCCAGGGTCGTGAAGAAGTCGCGGGCGCCGGGTGCCGCGTCCAGCGCGGCCCGCAGGTCGTCGGGGACGGTCGCCGTGCTCGGGCTCGCGTACGCGGCCTCCCAGCGGCCGTCCGCCCGCGCCTTCTCCACCTCCCGCAGGCCGGGCGGCCGCATCCGCCCCTGCTCGATGAGGTCCAGGGCCTTCTGCCGGTTGACCGCCGACCATCGGCTGCGCGGCCGCCGGGGAGTGAAACGCTGGAGCCAGTACGTGTCGTCCAGCTTCTTCTTGTGCCCGTCGATCCAGCCGTAGCACAGCGCGGACTCCAGCGCTGTGGCGTAGTCGACCCCGGCGATCCCGGATCCCTTCCGCGGAATCCTCAGCCACACCCCGCCGGGGTCGCCGTGATGCTCCGCCAGCCACTCCTCCCAGTCCGCCTGCGTCCCGAAGGCGCGCACCGGCCCCACCACACCGTCCGCTTCATCAGCCATGGGCCCATGCAACCGGCCGGCGGGATCCCGGTCAACGCGGGTGCCCGGCCCGGCAGTCGGGCGACCGCGACGGCCGGCCGGTCCCGGCGCGGGGGGAGGGGCCGGCCGCCCCGGCCGTACGCGGCACGGTGACGCCGGGCGGCGGCTGCCGGAAGCTGCAGGCGTCCGGCGAACACGCCGCCCGTGGTGCCGCGCAGACGCCTCCCGGTGCGCGTGCCGCGATGGCGGAGCGTGTCGTTATTGGGCTGAACGGGTGACCATGGGTAAGAATTGCCCGATGCAGACAGCCAGTGCGACAGGGGACGGAGCATGCCGGTGAGCAGCCACGATGTCACCGACGAACAGTGGGAGGGGCTCGCTCAGGTCGTTCCGTTGCGGGGCCGCGACGCGTGGCCGTCCGCGGTGGGGCACCGTGCCCTGCCCGAGGCCGAGACGGAGGCGCGGCGCCGCTTCGTCGTCCTGCGCGTGAACGTGTTCGCGGACGCCCGCGACGTCGCCGAGACGCTGATGTCCGGCATACCCGTGCTGCTGGACCTGACGGGCGCGGAGTCCGATGTCGCCAAGCGCGTCCTGGACTTCAGCACGGGCGTCGTGTTCGGCCTGGCCAGCGGGATGCACCGGGTCGACCGCAACGTCTTCCTCCTGACCCCGTCCGGCACGGAGGTCACGGGGCTCATGGAGGGGATGGGGGTTCCGGGGGCGTGAGCGGCCGCGCCGCTCGCGTCGCCCGTTCGTAGGAAGCCCGGTCAAGCGGAACGGTTCGCCCCGCTGCGGGCCCCTAGCGTCCCGCCCATGACCTCACCACCTCTTCCCCGCCCGGACACCACCGCCCCGGCACCCGCCGCTTCCGCGCACAGCGGCCGCCCGGGGCTGCCCCGGGTCACCGAGCTGCTGCTGTCCGCGTTCGCCGGGCACCGTGGCGTCGGACTGCCCCTCGGGCCGCTCACGCTGATCGCCGGGCCCAGCGGGAGCGGGAAGACCAGTGCGCTGCGGGCCTACGAGGCGCTCGCCCGGCTCGGTGGCGGGGCCGAACTGGGGGAGGCCTTCCCGGAGCCCGGCGCCTGTGTGCCGGAGCGGGCCCGCGCCGACGCCCAGCGGCGCCGCGGATTCCGCATCGGCTGTACCGCCGACGGCCCCGGGGGACCGGTCCGCCTGGAGGTCGCCGTCCAGGCCGAGCCCGAGCTGCGGATCGTGGGGGAGCGGCTGACGGCGGACGGGCAGGTCCTGCTGGAGACCGCGCTGCGCGACCCGCGCCGCCGCGCCGTGCAGGCCGCCTGGCACACGGCCGGGGCGGCCCCGGTGACCCGCGCCCCGCTGCCGGACGACCGGCTCGGCACCGCGCTGCTGCCGCTGCGCGTCGCCGGCAAGACGCCGGGTCAGCGCAGAGTGCTCGCCGCCGCCGAGCAGATGGTGGTCGCCCTGCGCTCCGTCTTCCCCTGCGACCCCCGTCCCGACCGGATGCGCGAGCCGGTGCCGGCCGGATCCGGCCGGCTGCTCGGCGGCTGCGGCAACCTCGCCGACGTGCTGTGGCGCACCCGCGCCGAGTGCGCCCGCCGGCACGCGCTCCTCGTCGAGGCGGTGCGCGCCGGATGCGCCGGGCCGGTCACCGACCTGCTCTCCGAGCCGTACGACGCCGGCCGCCTGGTCCGCGCCCTGCTCGACCGGGGCGACGGCACCCGCACCGAGCTGCGGCGGCTCGGCGACGGCGAGCTGCGGTACACGGCGCTCGCGCTGGTGCTGCTCACCGGCCCCGGCGTACTGGAGACCGACGTGCCCGGCGAGGTCCCGGCCGCGCTGCGCACCCTCACGGTCCTCGCCGACGGCCTGGACCGGTCCCTGGACCCCGGACAGCGCACGGAACTGCTCCGTCTGGCCGCGCGGATGTGCGCGCGCGGGCACATCCGCCTGGCCGGCGCGGTGAGCGACGCCTCCTGGGCCGCGGGAGTGCCCGGAGTGACGGTGGTACACCTGGACCGTGACTGATCCGCACGACGACGCGGCCGCGCGCCGCCCCCTCGACCTCGCCGGACTCCAGCGCCGGCTCGCCGACTTCGCCGCCGCGCGCGACTGGCAGCCGTACCACACCCCGAAGAACCTCGCCGCCGCGCTCAGCGTGGAGTCCTCCGAACTCCTCGAGATCTTCCAGTGGCTGACGCCCGAGGAGTCCGCCCGCGTCATGGACGACCCGGACACCGCGCACCGCGTCACCGACGAGGTCGCCGATGTCCTCGCCTATCTGCTCCAGCTGTGCGGGGTCCTCGATGTCGACCCGCTGGCAGCGCTCGCCGCCAAGATCGACCGGAACGAGCACAGGTTCCCGGCGGGGAAGCCGGACCGCGGGTCCCCGTGAAGGAGCATAAGGCTCCACTTTTACTCTCCGTGTTCGAAAACTCGACCCCGCTCGAATTGTTGTCCACAGATTTCGGTCTTCCTCTGGCTTTTTGTCTCACGCCCCCTCACTCTGGGTAGTGAACATGGGAGTTCAACGGATGCGGACGCGTGGGCAGCGCGTCGGACAGACGGGGGCAGCGCATGGACGCTGTGCGGCTCATCGTGACGAGCAGAAGGGCCCTGGCCGCGAGCAAGGGCGTGCCGGAGCAGCTGACCGAGGTCTGGCAGGCGCAGGCCCTGGCGCAGGCGATCGGCAGCAGGCTCGCGGTCGCCGGACCGCCCGAACTGCGCGGTGAGGCACTGGGACTGACCGAGCTCGCGGGCCGCGGCTGCGGTGTGCTGGGCACCCCGGAGCTCGCACCGGGTGAGCTGCGCGCGGCCCAGCTCACCGAACTGGGCGAGGCCCGCCAGTCCCTGATGTGTCTCGGCGGTCTGCTCGGCGAGGTCGGCATCGCCCTGGTCGGCATGGCCTGCTCCGCGGACGACGAGGCGACCTACTGGCAGTGCATGGAGGCCATCGACGCGGCGGACGAGTCCCGGGACCGGGTCCTGGAGATGCTCCGCAGACTGGCGGACCGCGACGCGGTCCTGACGGAGCGGGAGGCCGGATGAACCCACCGGCCTTCCCGCTCCGCAGGTTCAGCGGCCCTCGTTCCCGTCCTCGGCACCCGCGCCGTCGGCTCCACCGCCCCGTACCGGCCTCGCCGCCCGCAGATCCGCGCCCAGCGCCGACAGGTCCGCGTTCAGCGCCGCCATCAGCTCCTCCATCTGCCGCAACAGCCCCCTCGGCGGCCCCTCGGCCACCCCACCCCGCTGCGGCACGTTCTCCTGGGACATGACGGCCTCCCCGGCCCGTGGCCCCTGGCACCGCCGTCACCCCCCGGCCTGCCCGGCGGGCGGACGGCGGGCAGGCGGCGACAGGACCCGAGGACCGACACGGTGACACCCCGGCGCACACCGGCCGGCGCGCGAGCCGGGCGCTCCGGCTCCGCCCGAGCCAACGATCTTCACCGGGGCCGGTCGCACCGCACCACCGGCCCCGGCCGATTTCACCCGGCCGTGGCCCGTGGCACGCCGGAAGGGCGGGCGGAGCGGCCCCGGCCCGGAAGCGTGCAGGATGGAGACATGGATCTTCGCATCTTCACCGAGCCCCAGCAGGGGGCCACCTACGACACCTTGCTCACCGTCGCCAAGGCCACCGAGGATCTGGGCTTCGACGCCTTCTTCCGCTCCGACCACTACCTCAGCATGGGCTCCGTGGACGGCCTGCCCGGCCCCACCGACGCCTGGATCACCCTGGCCGGCCTCGCCCGCGAGACCCGGCGCATCCGGCTCGGCACCCTGATGACCGCCGGAACCTTCCGCCTCCCCGGCGTGCTCGCCATCCAGGTCGCCCAGGTCGACCAGATGTCCGGCGGCCGCATCGAACTGGGCCTCGGCGCGGGCTGGTTCGAGGAGGAGCACAAGGCCTACGGCATTCCCTTCCCCAAGGAGAAGTTCGCCCGCCTCGAGGAACAGCTGGAGATCGTCACCGGCCTGTGGGCCACCGAGCCCGGCAAGACCTTCGACCACCACGGCACCTACTACGACCTCACCAGGTCCCCCGCGCTCCCCAAGCCCGCCCAGGCCAAGGTGCCGGTGCTCATCGGCGGCCACGGAGCGATCCGCACCCCGCGCCTGGCCGCCCGGTACGCGGACGAGTTCAACATGCCCTTCGCCTCGGTGGAGGACACCGCGCGCCAGTTCGGGCGGGTCCGCGACGCCGCGCAGGAGGCCGGCCGCGACCCGGACGACCTCGTCTACTCCAACGCCCTCGTCGTCTGCGTGGGCAAGGACGACCAGGAGGTCGCCCGCCGGGCCGCCGCGATCGGCCGCGAGGCCGGCGAACTCAGGGCCAACGGCCTGGCGGGCTCCCCGGCCGAGGTCGTCGACAAGATCGGCCGCTACGCCTCGACCGGCTCCCGGCGCATCTACCTCCAGCTCCTCGACCTCTCCGACCTCGACCACCTGGAGCTGATCTCCTCCGAGGTCCAGTCGCAGCTGCCGTGACGCGCGCCCGGCGGGGGACCGCCTCCCGCCGGGGCGGCTCCCCGCCGCCGGCACCCCGAAATTCCCCAGACCCCGGGACGCCTTCGCTGTACGTTGACCGGACGCGCCGGAGTCCCGGTGCATACCCGCAGTTCACCAGGTGTTTCGAGGTGTGACCACCGTGTTCCTGACGATCAGTACCACCGGCTCCGCCGAGCGCCCGGCGACCGACCTCGGATTCCTGCTGCACAAGCATCCCGGGAAGGCGCAGGCGTTCTCCACGTCCTACGGCACGGCACACGTCCTCTACCCCGAGGCCGGCGCCGAGCGCTGCACTGCGGCGCTGCTGCTGGAGGTGGACGCGGTGGCACTGGTCAGGCGCGGCAAGGGCAGGGGCCGCGGCGGCGCCCCAGACGCCGCCCTCGCGCAGTACGTCAACGACCGCCCGTACGCGGCCTCCTCCCTGCTCGCCGTCGCGCTGAGCGGTGTCTTCTCCAGCGCGATGCGCGGCGTGTGCAACGCCCGCCCGGAGCTCCCGGACCGGCCGCGCCCGCTGCGCGTCGAGGTGCCCGCGCTGCCCGCGCGCGGCGGCCCCGAACTCGTCCGCCGGCTCTTCGAACCGCTCGGCTGGACGGTCACCGCCGAACCCGTCCCGCTGGACGCCGAGTTCCCGCAGTGGGGCCACTCGCGATACATACGCCTGGTCCTGGACGCAAACACGCTCACCCTCGCCCAGGCGCTGCGCCACCTCTACGTGCTGCTCCCCGTCCTCGACGACGCCAAGCACTACTGGGTCTCCTCCGACGAGGTCGACAAGCTGCTGCGGGCCGGCGAGGGCTGGCTGCCCGGACACCCGGAGCAGAAGCTGATCACCAGCCGGTACCTCTCCCGCCGCTGGTCGCTGACCCGGCAGGCATGGGAGCGGCTGGAGCTGGTCCGGCTGGCCGAGGCCGACGACAGCGAGGTCGAGGACATCGACAACGCCGTCGCGGCGGAGGCCGAGCAGGAGGAGAAGCCCACCCCGCTCGCCGCGCTGCGGCGGGACGCGATCCTCACCGCGCTCCGCGCCCGCGGCGCCGCCCGGGTGCTCGACCTCGGCTGCGGCCAGGGGCAGTTGGTCCAGGAGCTGCTCAGGGACCCGTCCTTCACCGAGATCGTGGGCGTCGACGTGTCGGTGCGGGCGCTCACCATCGCCTCCCGGCGGCTGAAGCTGGACCGCATGGGGGAGCGGCAGGCGGCGCGCGTGCAGCTCTTCCAGGGCTCCCTCGCGTACACCGACAAGCGGCTCGACGGTTACGACGCCGCCGTGCTCAGTGAGGTGATCGAACACCTCGACCCGCCCCGGCTGCCCGCCCTGGAGTACGCGGTGTTCGGCGCCGCCCGCCCCCGGACCGTCCTCGTGACCACCCCCAACGTCGAGTACAACGTGCGCTGGGAGAGCCTGCCGGCCGGCCACGTCCGGCACGGCGACCACCGCTTCGAGTGGACCCGTGAGGAGTTCCGCGCCTGGGCGCGGAAGGTGGCCGAACGTTATGGCTACGGCGTGGAGTTCGTACCCGTCGGGCCGGACGACCCCGAGGTCGGACCGCCCACCCAGATGGCCGTGTTCCAGGCCGGGACCGCGAAGGAGGCCGAGGCCGCATGACCAGCCGGACCACCCCCACGGCGCAGGGCCGCACCCTGCCCGTCACCGACCTCTCCCTCGTGGTGCTCATCGGCGCCTCCGGATCGGGCAAGTCCACCTTCGCCCGCCGGCACTTCAAGCCCACCGAGGTCATCTCCTCCGACTTCTGCCGCGGCCTCGTCGCCGACGACGAGAACGACCAGAGCGCGTCCCGTGACGCCTTCGACGTGCTGCACTACATCGCCGGCAAGCGCCTCGCCGCCGGCCGCCGCACCGTCGTCGACGCCACCAGCGTCCAGCAGGACGCCCGGCGGCAGTTGATCGACCTGGCCAAGCGGCACGACGTCCTGCCCGTCGCCATCGTGCTCGACGTGCCCGAGCAGGTGTGCGCCGAGCGCAACGCGGCCCGCACCGACCGCGCCGACATGCCGCGCCGGGTCATCCAGCGCCACACCCGTGAACTGCGCCGCTCACTGCGCCACCTGGAGCGCGAGGGCTTCCGCAGGGTGCACGTGCTGCGCGGCGTGGAGGAGATCGAGCACGCCACCGTCGTCACCGAGAAGCGGTTCAACGACCTCACCCACCTCACCGGCCCCTTCGACATCATCGGCGACATCCACGGCTGCTCCGCCGAACTCGAGGCCCTGCTCGGCAAGCTGGGCTACGACGACGGCGTCCACCCCGAGGGCCGTACCGCCGTCTTCGTCGGCGACCTCGTCGACCGCGGCCCGGACAGCCCCGGCGTGCTGCGCCGCGTGATGGCCATGGTGAAGTCGGGCGACGCGCTCTGCGTGCCCGGCAACCACGAGAACAAGTTCGGCCGCCACCTGCGCGGCCGCAACGTCCAGCACACCCACGGGCTCGCCGAGACCATCGAGCAGATGGAGAGCCAGAGCGAGGAGTTCCGCGCCGAGGTACGGCAGTTCATCGACGGTCTGGTCAGCCACTACGTCCTCGACGGCGGCAGGCTCGTGGTCTGCCACGCCGGTCTGCCGGAGAAGTACCACGGCCGCACCTCCGGCCGGGTCCGCAGCCACGCCCTGTACGGCGACACCACCGGCGAGACCGACGAGTTCGGCCTGCCCGTGCGCTACCCGTGGGCCGAGGACTACCGAGGCCGGGCTGCGGTCGTCTACGGCCACACCCCGGTCCCGGAGGCCACCTGGCTCAACAACACCATCTGCCTGGACACCGGCGCGGTGTTCGGCGGCAAGCTCACCGCGCTGCGCTGGCCGGAGCGGGAACTGGTCGACGTACCGGCGGAGCGGGTCTGGTACGAACCGGCCCGTCCGCTGCGCACCGAGGCACCCGGCGGCCACGAGGGGCGCCCGCTGGACCTGGCGGACGTGCGCGGCCGCCGCGTCGTCGAGACCCGGCACGCGGGCCGCGTCTCCGTCCGCGAGGAGAACGCCGCCGCGGCCCTGGAGGTCATGAGCCGCTTCGCGATCGACCCGCGCCTGCTGCCGTACCTCCCGCCGACCATGGCGCCCACGGCGACCTCGCACCTCGAGGCCCGCGGCCCGGCCGCTGCTGAACCCTTTCTGGAGCACCCGGTCGAGGCGTTCGCCCAGTACCGTCAGGACGGCGTCGCACGGGTCGTGTGCGAGGAGAAGCACATGGGCTCCCGCGCGGTCGCCCTGGTCTGCCGGGACGCCGACGCGGCCCGCAGGCGCTTCGGGGCGGAAGGTCCCACCGGATCCCTGTACACCCGCACCGGCCGCCCGTTCTTCGACGACGCCGCCGTCACGGAGGAGATCCTCGCCCGCCTGCGCACGGCCGTCGCCGAGGCCGGGCTCTGGGACGAACTCGACACGGACTGGCTGCTGCTGGACGCCGAGCTGATGCCGTGGTCGCTGAAGGCGTCCGGACTGCTGCGGTCCCAGTACGCCGCGGTCGGCGCCGCCTCCGGCGCGGTCTTCCCGGGCGCCCTGGCCGCTCTGGAGGGCGCGGCGGCCCGGGGCGTCGACGTGCGGGACCTGCTGGACCGGCAGCGCGAACGGGCCGACGACGCCTCGGCGTTCACCGCGGCGTACCGCCGCTACTGCTGGACCACCGACGGCCTGGACGGCGTACGCCTGGCGCCGTTCCAGCTCCTCGCCGTCCAGGGCCGCAGCCTCGCGGCCCTGCCCCACGACGAGCAGCTCGCCCTGATCGACCGCATGGTCGAGCACGACGCCACCGGTCTGCTGCAGACCACCCGGCGCCTCTACGTCGACACCGCCGACCCCGAGTCGGTGCGGGCCGGCGTCGACTGGTGGCTGGAGATGACCGGACGCGGCGGCGAGGGCATGGTCGTCAAGCCGGTCGGCGCCCTGGTCCGCGACCCGTCGGGCCGCCTGGTGCAGCCGGGCGTCAAGTGCCGTGGCCGCGAGTACCTGCGGATCATCTACGGCCCCGAGTACACCCGCCCGGAGAACCTGGCCCGCCTGCGCGGCCGCTCCCTGAACCACAAGCGCTCGCTCGCGGTCCGCGAGTACGCGCTCGGCCTGGAGGCCCTGGACCGCCTGTCCGAGGGCGAGCCGCTGTGGCGCGTCCACGAGCCGGTCTTCGCCGTACTGGCGCTGGAGTCCGAACCGGTGGACCCCCGCCTGTAGCGGACACGTCCCGCACCTGGTCCGTACGGGGCGTGCAGTCCACGCCCCGTACGGACCGGGCCGGGGTATGTCATACGTCCACCGCGCTGCGCCGCCTCGTCGTGCGTACCCTCCTGACCAGCGGCCGGCTCACCGAGGCCGGTCACGCCCTGGTCACCGGCCTCGCCCGCACCCTGGACACCTGGCTGCGCGAACCCGTCGCCCCGCCCGCCCGGGCCCGCACCGCCGCCGCCCCGCACCGCACGGAGTGGCGCCTGCGCAAGATCGCCCCACCGCCCCTGCCAGGACACGCCGCCTCCCCCGGCCCGGAAGGGCACTCCGTGCCACCCGGGGGCCCCGCCGCCGGCGCGTCCGCCGAGCCGGACGGCCTCCGTTTCCGGTCCGGCCGCGCCTCCTGGCCGGACGTCCGCACCCACGCCTTCGCCGTGCCGCCCGCCGAGCCGCGCACCGCGGACGAGTTCCTCGCCGTGGGGGACCCGGGGGCCGCCGTCAAGCGGTATGCCGAGGAGCTGGAACGGGAGCCCCGGGACCCGCATCCGCTCGCCGGACGGATCGTCGCCCGGGCGGCGCTGGAACCGGCCCGGGCGCCCGGCGGATGCCGGCCCGGCCGGAGCTGCTGCCGCCGGGGCCGAGCACCGGGTGACCGACGCGGGACCGCAGATCGGCCCGAGTGAGGGGTGAACGGGCGGCCGGGTGGTCAGGATGGAGGCATGACCTACCACGTCGACTCCGAGGCCGGTCGGCTGCGCCGCGTCATCCTGCACCGGCCCGATCTCGAGCTCAAAAGGCTCACCCCCAGCAACAAGGACGCCCTGCTCTTCGACGACGTGCTCTGGGTGCGCCGGGCGCGCGCCGAGCACGACGGATTCGCCGACGTCCTGCGCGACCGCGGCGTCACCGTCCACCTCTTCGGTGACCTGCTCTCCGAGACGCTCGCGCTCCCGGCGGCCCGCGCGCTCGTCCTGGACCGCGTCTTCGACGAGAAGGAGTACGGCCCGCTGGCCACGGACCACCTCCGCGCCGCGTTCGAGACGCTCCCGGCGCCCGAACTGGCCGAGGTGCTGGTCGGCGGGATGACCAAGCGGGAGTTCCTGGACGCCCACCCGGAGCCGACCTCCGTGCGCTTCCACGTGATGGAGCTCGACGACTTCCTGCTCCGCCCGCTGCCCAACCACCTCTTCACCCGCGACACCTCCGCCTGGATCTACGACGGCGTCTCCATCAACGCGATGCGCTGGCCCGCCCGGCAGCGCGAGACCGTGCACTTCGAGGTGATCTACCGGCACCACCCGCTGTTCCGCGGGGAGTCCTTCCACCTCTGGTCCGAGGGGCAGGCCGACTACCCGTCCACCATCGAGGGCGGGGACGTGCTGGTCATCGGCAACGGCGCGGTGCTCATCGGGATGAGCGAGCGCACCACCCCGCAGGCCGTGGAGATGCTCGCGCACAAACTTTTCGCGGCCGGCTCGGCCCGTACGATCGTGGCCCTCGACATGCCGAAGAGACGCGCCCTGATGCACCTCGACACCGTGATGACCATGGTCGACGGCGACACCTTCACCCAGTACGCGGGTCTCGGCATGCTCCGCTCGTACACCATCGAGCCCGGCGCGGACGACAAGGAGCTCAAGGTCACCGACCATCCGCCGGAGCACATGCACCGCGCGATCGCCGCCGCGCTCGGGCTCAGCGAGATCCGGGTGCTGACCGCGACCCAGGACGTCCACGCGGCCGAGCGCGAGCAGTGGGACGACGGCTGCAACGTGCTGGCCGTCGAACCGGGCGTCGTCGTCGCCTACGAACGCAACTCCACCACCAACACGCATCTGCGCAAGCAGGGCATCGAGGTGATAGAGATCCCCGGCAGCGAACTGGGCCGGGGCAGGGGCGGGCCGCGCTGCATGAGCTGTCCCGTAGAGCGAGACGCCGTATAGAAATACAAATCCTCGTATACACTTCCAAGGGTTCGTGTCCCTCGTCCCTGGAGCGTCCCATGGCGACTGTCCCGACCGCCCTCGCCGGCCGCCACTTCCTCAAGGAGGTGGACTTCACGGCGGAGGAGTTCCTCGGCCTGCTGGAGCTGGCCGCCGAGCTGAAGGCCGCCAAGCGGGCCGGGACCGAGCGCCGGTACCTGCGGGGCAGGAACATCGCGCTGATCTTCGAGAAGACCTCGACGCGCACGCGCTGCGCGTTCGAGGTCGCGGCCGCCGACCAGGGCGCCTCGACGACCTACCTCGATCCGTCGGGCTCGCAGATGGGCCACAAGGAGTCCGTGAGGGACACGGCCAGGGTGCTGGGCCGGATGTACGACGGCATCGAGTACCGCGGGGACAGCCAGGCCAAGGTGGAGGAGCTGGCGCGGTACGCCGGCGTTCCCGTCTACAACGGCCTCACCGACGACTGGCACCCCACCCAGATGCTCGCCGACGTCCTCACCATGACCGAGCGCAGCACCAAGCCGCTCACGGAGATCGCCTTCGCCTACCTCGGTGACGCCCGCTTCAACATGGGCAACTCCTACCTCGTCACCGCGGCCCTGCTGGGCATGGACGTGCGCATCGTCGCCCCGAAGACCTACTGGCCCGCCCAGGAGGTCGTCGACCGGGCCCGCGGGCTCGCCGCGTCCAGCGGGGCCCGCGTCACGCTCACCGAGGAGATCGCCGAGGGCGTCGCGGGCGCCGACTTCGTCGCCACGGACGTCTGGGTGTCCATGGGCGAGCCCAAGGAGGTCTGGGGCGAGCGGATCACCGCCCTCGCGCCGTACGCGGTGACCATGGACGTCCTGCGCGCCACCGGCAACCCGGACGTCGGGTTCCTGCACTGCCTGCCCGCCTTCCACGACCTCGGCACCGAGGTGGGCCGCGAGGTGTACGAGGCGCACGGCCTGGAGTCGCTGGAGGTGACCGACGAGGTGTTCGAGTCTGCGCACTCTCTGGTCTTCGACGAGGCGGAGAACCGCATGCACACGATCAAGGCGGTCCTGGTCGCCACCCTGGCCTGAAGCGGGTCGCCCCGGCCCCCTCAGAGCGGGCGCCGCTGACCCGGCAGCCGGAACCAGACCGCCTTGCCGGACTCGGTGGGGCGGTGGCCGCAGGACGAGCTCAGGGTGCGGATCAGCAGCAGTCCGCGCCCGTGCTCCTGCCAGGGGTCCGGCGCGCCGGACACCGGGCGGGTGAGGTCGCCGGGCGGCGCCGGGTCGGCGTCGTGCACCTCGACCTGGAAGCCGGTCGGCAGAAGCCGCACCACCAGCTCTATCGGGGCGCTCCCCGAGGTGTGCTCCACGGCGTTGGCCACCAGCTCCGCCGTCAGCAGCTCCGCCGTGTCGCTGTCGGCGGAGTGCTCCCGCTCGGCCAGCGCCGTGCGGACCAGCGCACGCGCCACGGGCACTGCCGCGGTGGTGTGCGGCAGCGCGACGCGCCAGGAGGTGGAAGCGGCGGGGGGTTCGTGCACAGCGGGTCCGTTCATGGAGCGGGTGCTCCTGCGTTCAACCGACAATGGTACGGCGCACCCGGTGCCGCCCTTCGAGGGGGCGGGCCCCGGAGCCTGTCCGGGCGCCGTCCGGGGCGTCCGGCCCCGGCAACGGGCGGCCTACCCACGCCGGTGCCGCGCCTCGCACGCCCGGTCCCACCGTTACCGGCATGTCGACGAGCCGTGACGGATGTGACGGCCCCCTCGAACGGCGTATCGCGCACCCATGACGACAGTCACCAAAGAGTGATAACTTCATGGTGCAGAGCTCAGTGAGCAGCGCAGCGCCGCCCGAGGAGGCCGCCCTCATGAGTCCCTTCACCGGCTCCGCCGCCCGCACCGCCCGCTGGGAGCATCTCCGCGTCGACCTGGCCGACGGCGTCGCCACGGTCACCCTCGCCCGCCCCGACAAGCTCAACGCGCTCACCTTCGGCGCCTACGCCGACCTGCGCGACCTGCTCGCCGAGCTGTCCCGGGAGCGGGCCGTACGGGCCCTGGTACTGGCCGGCGAGGGGCGCGGCTTCTGCTCCGGCGGCGATGTCGACGAGATCATCGGCGCGACCCTGTCGATGGACACCGCCCAGCTGCTGGACTTCAACCGGATGACCGGCCAGGTGGTGCGCGCCGTACGGGAGTGCCCCTTCCCGGTGATCGCCGCGGTGCACGGAGTCGCGGCGGGCGCCGGCGCCGTCCTCGCCCTGGCCGCCGACTTCCGGGTGGCCGATCCCAGCGCCCGCTTCGCCTTCCTCTTCACCCGGGTCGGCCTGTCGGGCGGCGACATGGGCGCCGCGTACCTGCTGCCGAGGGTCGTCGGCCTGGGCCACGCCACGCGGCTGCTGATGCTGGGCGATCCGGTGCGCGCACCGGAGGCCGAGCGGATCGGCCTGATCAGCGAGCTCACCGACGAGGGCCACGCCGACGAGGCGGCCCGGGCCCTGGCACGCCGGCTCGCCGGCGGTCCCGCCCTGGCCCACGCCCAGACCAAGGCCCTCCTCACGTCCGAACTGGACATGCCCCTGGCGGCGGCGGTGGAACTGGACGCGTCGACCCAGGCACTCCTGATGAACGGCGAGGACTACGCGGAGTTCCACGCGGCCTTCATGGAGAAGCGCTCCCCGAAGTGGCGGGGGAGGTAGCGGATGCTCCCGGTCAAGGGGACCACACCCGCCCCGGGGGCGCCGGGCACCGCATCCGCGCGGGCGCGACGAGCCGCGGACGGCCCGCAGCCGCCCGGCGAGCACACCCGCCCCCTCCGCGTGGCGGTCATCGGCGGAGGCCCCGGCGGGCTCTACACCGCCGCGCTGCTCAAACGCCTCGTCCCCGGCCGGCAGGTCACCCTCTGGGAGCGCAACGCCCCGGACGACACCTTCGGCTTCGGCGTCGTCCTCTCGGACGAGACCCTGGGCGGGATCGAACACGCCGACCCGCGGGTCTACGCGGCCCTCGAGCGGGACTTCGTCCGCTGGGACGACATCGACATCGTGCACCGGGGCACCCGCCACACCTCCGGAGGGCACCGCTTCGCCGCCCTCGGCCGCCACCGCCTCCTGGAGATCCTGCACGAGCGCTGCCGCTCCCTCGGCGTCGAGCTCCGCTTCCGGGCGGAGGTCCCCGACCCGGCCCGGCTGGCGGAGACGTACGACCTGGTGGTGGCCGCCGACGGGGTGCACAGCACCACGCGTGAGGCCTTCGCGGACGTGTTCCGGCCCCGGATCACCGCACACCGCTGCCGCTACATCTGGCTCGCCGCGGACTTCGCCTTCGACGCCTTCCGTTTCGAGATCGCCGAGACCGGGCACGGCGTGATGCAGCTGCACGGCTACCCCTACGCGGCCGGCGCCTCCACCGTGATCGTCGAGATGCGCGAAGAGGTGTGGCGCGCCGCCGGATTCGACGAGACGGACGCGACGGAGTCCGTCGAGCGCTGCGCCAAGGTCTTCGCCGACGCGCTCGGCGGGCGCCCCCTGAGGTCCAACAACTCCGCGTGGACCACCTTCCGCACGGTCGTCAACGAACGCTGGTCGCACGGGAACATCGTGCTCCTCGGCGACGCCGCCCACACCGCCCACTTCTCCATCGGCTCCGGCACCAAGCTCGCCGTGGAGGACGCGCTGGCGCTCGCCGCCTGCCTGCGCGAACAACCCACCCTCGACAGCGCGCTGACCGCGTACGAGGAGGAACGCCGTCCCGTCGTCGCCTCCACCCAGCGCGCGGCCCGGGCCAGCCTGGAGTGGTTCGAGAACCTCCCGCTGTATCTCGGGCAGCCGCCGCGCCAGTTCGCCTTCAACCTGCTCACCCGCAGCCGCCGCGTCACCCACGGCAACCTGCGGCTGCGCGACGCCCGGTTCACCGAGGCGGTGGAGCGCGGGTTCGGCTGCCCGCCCGGCACGCCCCCGATGTTCACGCCGTTCCGGCTGCGCGGCCTGACCCTGCGCAACCGGGTCGTCGTCTCGCCCATGGACATGTACTCGGCGGCCGACGGCGTCCCCGGCGACTTCCACCTCGTCCACCTGGGCGCCCGCGCGCTGGGCGGCGCGGGACTGGTGATGACCGAGATGGTGTGCGTCAGCCCGGAGGGCCGCATCACCCCCGGCTGTGCGGGTCTCTGGACCGGCCGGCAGGCCGAGGCGTGGCGGCGGATCACCGACTTCGTGCACGACCGCGCGCCCGGCACGGCGATCGGCGTGCAGCTCGGCCACAGCGGGCGCAAGGGCTCGACCAAGCTGATGTGGGAGGGATTGGACGAGCCGCTCGACGAGGGCAACTGGCCCCTCGTCGCCGCCTCGCCCCTGCCGTACAAGCCGGGCAGTCAGGTCCCCCGGGAACTGTCCCGCGCCCAGCTCACCGACCTGAGGGAGCAGTTCACGGCCGCCGCCGTGCGGGCCGCGCGAGCCGGTTTCGACCTGCTGGAACTGCACTGCGCCCACGGCTACCTGCTCTCCGGTTTCCTCTCCCCGCTCACCAACCACCGCACCGACGCCTATGGCGGCTCACCTCAGAAACGGCTCCGCTTCCCGCTGGAGGTCTTCGACGCGGTGCGCGCGGTCTGGCCCGGTGACCGGCCGATGACCGTCCGTGTCTCCGCCACCGACTGGGCGGAGGGCGGCCTCACGGCCGAGGACGCGGTCGACGTCGCCCGTGCCTTCGCCGCGCACGGCGCGGACGCGATCGACGTGTCGACCGGTCAGGTGGTGGCCGACGAGAAACCCGAGTTCGGCCGCTCGTACCAGACCCCGTTCGCCGACCGGGTGCGCAACCGGGCCGGCGTCCCGGTGATCGCGGTCGGCGCGATCTCCTCGTGGGACGACGTCAACTCCCTGATCCTGGCGGGGCGTGCGGACCTGTGCGCCCTGGCCCGGCCCCATCTCTACGACCCGCACTGGACGCTGCACGCGGCGGCCGAGCAGGGCTACGAGGGTCCGGGCGTCGTCTGGCCGGCGCCGTATCGTGCGGGCAGCCGCCCTCCGCGGACCGGACGCACCGACGCGCCCAAGCCCCGGCTCACGCTGGGCGACTGACACCGCTCAGGAGGCGTAGCCCCACGCCTCGCACATCGCGCGCAGCCGTTCGGGGACCTCCTCCTGCCGGGGCAGCGGACGTCCCGGCTGCACCGTGCCGCTGCGGATGTTCTCCCGCCAGTCGCCGAGGCCCCTGACCAGTTCGCCGCCGCTCTTCCCGCCGTAGTGGAGCATGGCCGGCTCGTAGTCGACGCCGAGGAAGCCGCACAGGCGGCGCATCTCCCGCTCGGGGTCGGCGGTGATGTCCTCGTAGCGCACGGTGCAGCCGTCCGGGCCGGTGGTGCGTGCCTCCTCCACCGCGTTCAGGTAGCGCAGTACGTCGGTGACGGCCTTGTCGTAGGGCCGCTTCGCGGGGTCGCTCTCGTGCCAGGAGCGGGCGACGGACTCCGGGTGGCGCAGCAGGAAGACGAAGCGGGCGTCGGGCCAGCAGTCCCGCAGGCGCCGGTACATGTAGGCGTTGGCGGGTGTCTTCTCGACGATGAACTCCTTGCCCGCCTTGACCAGTTCGCGGTGCATGACGCGGTCCCACAGCAGGTGCTCCAGGTCGCCGCGGTCCAGGCCGAGGGCCTTCATGGCACGCTCCGAGAACCAGTTGGCGCAGGTGACGTCGATCGCGCCGAGGTGCAGTTCGTGCGGGGCGTGCAGTCGGGAGTGGGCGCCCAGCATCATGCGCAGCAGTGTGGAGCCGGAGCGGATGGACGAGATGACGAAGACCGGTTGCCGCAGCAACCGGTCGGCCGCCCGTTCTCCCGCCGACGGGCACCGGTAGGGGGCCGCCGGGCGCTCGGCGGGATTCAGGGCCGGCTTCGGGGACGGTTTGTGCGGAGCCCGCCGCACCTGGAGGGCGGTGGTGGCGGCGAGGGCCCGGTTCGCGCTGCGCAGGAGACTCATGCGGCGCCACACTAGGTGCCGAACCTAAGAAGAGGGTCAGAAGCCGCTGAGGGCTCCCTTGGCGGGGGCACGTGTGACGCGGAACACCTACGGGGCCGGCTCGGGCCGCCCCGACTCCAGCGCCGCGTAGACGGCCCCCGCGTCGCGGAGTCGCTGGTGCAGCGCCCGGAAGACGGCCGCCGAGCGGGTACCGGGCCAGTCACCGGGGAGCAGGGCCGCGGGCAGACCCGGGTCCGTGTAGGGGAGGTGGCGCCAGGAGTCCAGGGCGAGGAGGTAGTCGCGGTAGGCCTCCTCGGGCGGGGTGTCGGTGCGCTGCTCCCAGGCGTGCAGCACGCGCGCGTGCCGGTCCAGGAACGCCTCGTGCCGCCCCGCGATCCCGGCCAGGTCCCACCAGCGGGCGACCGCGTCCGCGGTGGGCGCGAAGCCGAGGTGCTCCCCGCGGAAGAGGTCGACGTACCCGTCGAGGCGCAGGCGTTCCAGGGTGTGCCGGGTCTCGTCGTACAGCCGGGCGGGGGCGATCCACACACCCGGCGCCGCCGTGCCGAAGCCGAGGCCGGACAGCCGGGAGCGCAGCACGTGCCGCTTCTGCCGCTCGGACTCCGGCACGGAGAACACCGCGAGCACCCAGCCCTCGTCCCGCGGCGGGGCGGTGGCGTAGATGCGGCGGTCGCCGTCGTCCAGCAACTGGCGTGCGTCCGGGGACAGTTCGTACCCGGCGGCGCCGCGTGCGGTGCGCGCCGGGACGAGCAGCCCGCGCCGTTTGAGCCGGGACACCGAGGAGCGCACGGAGGGGGCGTCCACGCCGACCGCGGCCAGCAGCCGGATCAGCTCGGCGACGGGCACCGGGCCCGGCGCGAAGCGGCCGTACGCGCCGTAGAGCGTGACGATGAGAGACCGTGGAGCATGCTGGTCGGACACGTTGATCATCTTAGGTCGTACGGACGGACGTCGTTCCCCGGCATCAGCCCCGGTCGTCCCCCGCCGGGGCGCGCAGCCGGAACCGCTGGAGCTTGCCGGTGGCCGTGCGCGGCAGCGACTCCATGAAGACGATCTCGCGGGGGCACTTGTACGGCGCGAGTTCCGACTTCACGAAGGCGCGCAGGGCCTCGGCGTCGCGTCCGGCGCCCTCCTTCAGCACCGTGTACGCCACCACGACCTGGCCGCGCGCCTCGTCGGGCCGCCCGACCACGGCGGCCTCCACGACGTCCGGGTGCCGCAGCAGGGCGTCCTCGACCTCCGGCCCCGCGATGTTGTACCCGGCCGAGATGATCATGTCGTCGGCGCGGGCCACGTACCGGAAGTAGCCGTCGGGATCACGGACGTAGGTGTCGCCGGTGATGTTCCAGCCGTCCCGCACGTAGTCCCGCTGGCGCGGATCGGCGAGGTAGCGGCAGCCGACGGGTCCGCGCACCGCGAGCAGCCCCGGCTCCCCGTCGGGCACGGGCGTGCCGTCCGCGTCCTGCACGCGGGCGTCCCAGCCGGGCACGGGGACTCCGGTCGTTCCGGGCCTGATGTGCTCGTCGGCGGCGGAGACGAAGATGTGCAGCAGTTCGGTGGCGCCGATGCCGTTGATGATGCGCAGGCCGGTGCGTTCGTGCCAGGCGTTCCAGGTGGCGGCCGGCAGGTTCTCGCCCGCCGAGACGCAGCGGCGCAGCGAGGAGAGGTCGTGGCCGGCCGTCTCACCGAGCATCGCGCGGTAGGCGGTGGGCGCGGTGAACAGCACCGACACCCGGTGCTCGGCGATCGCCTCCAGCAACTGCCGTGGGTGCGCCTGTTCGAGCAGCAGGGCGCTCGCGCCGGCCCGCAGCGGGAAGACCACGAGGCCGCCCAGACCGAAGGTGAAGCCGAGCGGGGGACTGCCGGCGAAGACGTCGTCCGGGACGGGTTTGAGGACGTGCCGGGAGAAGGTGTCGGCGATCGCCAGGACGTCCCGGTGGAAGTGCATGCAGCCCTTGGGCCGTCCGGTGGTGCCGGAGGTGAAGGCGATCAGCGCCACGTCGTCCGCCGCGGTGGGCACGGCCTCGTACGGTGTGCCGGGCGCCGGACGGTTCAGCAGGTCGTCCGGGGAGTCGCCGCCGTACGTGGCGACCTTCAGGTCCGGGATCTCCGCCTTGGCGAGGTCGTCCACGGCCCGGACGTCGCACAGGGCGTGGCGGACCTCGGCGATCGAGCAGATGGTGCTCAGCTCGTGCGCGCGCTGCTGGGCCAGCACGGTGACGGCGACCGCTCCGGCCTTCAGCACCGCCAGCCAGCACGCGGCCAGCCACGGCGTGGTGGGGCCGCGCAGCAGCACCCGGTTGCCGGGGACGACCCCGAGGTCGCCGGTGAGGAGGTGTGCGAGCCGGTCCACCCGGGAGCGCAGTTCGCCGTACGTCCATGTCGTGCCGTCGGGCGCGCGGAACACCGGGCGGTCGCCGGGCGGGCCGTGCAGCAGTTCCGCGGCGCAGTTCAGCCGCTCGGGGTAGCGCAGTTCCGGCAGGCCGAAGCGGAGCTCGGGCCACTGGCCGGGTGGCGGGAGATGGTCGCGGGCGAAGGTGTCGACGTGCGCGGTGGCCCGTGGATTCATGACGATCCGCCCCCTCGGCGTGGTGGGCTCGCATCAGGAGCGTATCGTGTTGGTGACGGCAGTCAACGGTTCGCGATAACCTCGGGAGTGGCCCAGCGGCGAGGGAAGGGACCGGCGATGACCGCATTCTCGCTCGAACGGGCACAACTCGCCTGGTGCGCTCAGCTGCGCACGCTGGCCGCGCGACGGCTGCGCCCGCTCGCCGGGAAGGGGGAACCCGGCCGGGTCAACCGCGCCCTGGTGGCCGAACTGGGCGCCCTCGGCCTGCTGCCCCGTCTGTTCGCCTCCGGCGCGCTCGACCTGTGCCTGATGCGCGAGTCCCTGGCCCACGCCTGCACCGAGGCGGAGACGGCCCTCGCCCTCCAGGGCCTGGGCGCCCACCCGGTGCACGCCCACGGCACCCCCGCCCAGCGCGACCGCTGGATCCCCGGGGTGAGCGACGGCACGGTCGTCGCGGCGTTCGCACTCAGCGAGCCGGGAGCCGGCTCGGACGCGGCGGCACTGTCGCTCACGGCTCACCCCGACGGCCCCTCCGGCTGGCGGCTCACGGGCGAGAAGCGCTGGATCTCCAACGCCCCCGAGGCCGACTTCTACACCGTCTTCGCCCGCACCACCCCCGGCGCCGGCGCCCGGGGCGTGACCGCCTTCCTGGTCCCCGCCGACCGCCCCGGCCTCACCGGCGACCGCCTCGACATGCTCTCCCCGCACCCCATCGGCGCCCTCGGCTTCGACGGCGTACCGGTGACCGCCGACGACGTACTCGGCGAGCCGGACGGCGGCTTCCGGGTCGCCATGGACACCCTCAACCTGTTCCGGCCCAGCGTCGGCGCCTTCGCGGTCGGCATGGCCCAGGCGGCCCTGGACGCGACCCTCGGCCACACCGCCCGGCGGGACGCGTTCGGCGGCAAGCTGAAGGACCTGCAGTCCGTCGCCCACCAGGTCGCCGAGATGGCCCTGCGCACGGAGTCGGCCCGGCTCATGGTGTACGCGGCGGCAACGGCGTACGACGGGGGCGCCGCCGACGTCCCCCGGCGTGCCGCGATGGCGAAACTGCTGGCCACCGAGACCGCGCAGTACGTCGTCGACCGGGCCGTCCAGCTGCACGGTGCGCGTGCCCTGCAACGCGGGCACCTGCTCGAACACCTCTACCGCGAGGTCCGCGCGCCCCGTGTCTACGAGGGGGCGAGCGAAGTGCAACGGGGGATCATCGCCAAGGAGTTGTACAGGGACAACGAGTCGTACAAGGGGTCTCACGAGAACCAGGAGGACCGGTGACCGCCGAGCGCGTCAATCCGCCCGAACTCTCCCCGCCGGCCGGCTTCTCGCACGCCGTCGTCGCCTCCGGCTCAAGGCTGGTGTTCCTGGCCGGCCAGACCGCCCTGGACCCCGACGGCAAGGTGGCCGGCGACACCCTGCCCGAACAGTTCACCCGGGCCCTCACCAACCTGCTCACCGCCCTGCGCGCCGCCGGCGGCACCCCGGCCGACCTGGCCCGTGTCACCGTCTACGCCACCGACGTCGCCGCGTACCGCAGTCACGCCCGCGAACTCGGCCGGACCTGGCGGGAACTGGCCGGCCGCGACTACCCGGCGATGGCGGTCGTCCAGGTGGTCCGTCTGTGGGACGAACGGGCGCTGGTGGAACTCGACGGCTTCGCCCTCCTGCCCTGAACCGCCGGGCCCCCGTAGCCTGGCGCCATGCCGGAGATCGAACTCAGCGCGGGAACCGTCGAGTACGAGGACACGGGAGGTGAGGGGCCGGTCGTCGTCCTGCTGCACGGACTCGTGCACGACTCCTCCGTCTGGCGGCACGTCATCGCCGAACTGCGCACCGACCACCGGCTGCTCGCGCCGACCCTGCCGTACGGCTCGCACCGCAGGCCGATGACCCGGCCGCCCACGCCCGACCTGGTCAACGAGCTGATCGCGGAGTTCCTTGACCGGCTGGACCTGCGGGACGTCACCCTCGTGGAGAGCGACTGCGGACGCGCCCAGACGGTCGCGGCCCGCCAC
This sequence comes from Streptomyces marokkonensis, assembly GCF_008312835.1. Classification (GTDB taxonomy): domain Bacteria; phylum Actinomycetota; class Actinomycetes; order Streptomycetales; family Streptomycetaceae; genus Streptomyces; species Streptomyces marokkonensis_A. The sequence goes on from NZ_VSKS01000001.1 coordinate 223,455, forward strand.
CCCGAGCGGCTGGCGCGGCTGGTGCTGATCTCCTGCGAGGCCTTCGACAACTACCCGCCGGGGCTGCCCGGCAAGATGATCGGCCTGGCGTGCAGGGTGCCCGGCGGCATCCCGCTCATGGTCCGCACGCTGGGTCTGAAACCGCTGCGCAGGCTCCCGGTCGGCCTCGGCGCGCTCACCAAGCGCCCGGTGCCGGACGAGATCGTCGACGGCTGGCTGCGCCCCCTGCGGACCGACCCGGCGATCCGGCGGGACTTCCGGCACTACGGGACCCACGTCCGGCGGACCGAACTGCTCGAGGCCGCCCAGGGGCTGCGGTACTTCGACCGGCCCGCGCTGGTCGTCTGGGCGACCGAGGACCGGATGATGCCCCGCGAGCACGGCCGCCTGCTGGCCGAACTGCTTCCGCGGGGCCGGCTGGTGGAGATCACCGACACGCGGACGCTGATCGCCGAGGACCGGCCGCGGCGGCTCGCCTCCCTGCTGCGGTGGTTCGTCGCGGAGGGGTGAGCGGCGGGACCGGGTCAGGCGGCGACCACGAGCCGGCCGGCGGGCGCCCGGTGCGGGGCGATCACCCGGCCGTCGGGGAGCAGCTCGCCGGTGTCGTCGAAGACGACCGAACCGTCGCAGAGCAGGGTCCAGCCCTGCTCGGGGCGGGCGGCCACCACGTGCGGGGCGGGGGACCCGGTCCGGGGGCAGGAAGGCTGGTGGGCACACATGGCGCACCTCCACGTCGGTGGAACGGTCCGAAGGGGTCGTACGGAACGACCATGCGCCCGGTGGTGCACGCACCGGAACACCCCGCCGTGAAGCGTGACAGCTCCAGGACGATCCCGGGACGGTTCCCCCACGGCCGGTGCGGCTCCGCCACCGAAGGGTGACGATGAGTGGCCGCGGGCCCGTGCACCGGGTACTGGTGGAGAGCCTCATTCCGCTCATTCCGGAGGTTTCCCCGTGCCTGCACGTCCCTTCCTCGGCGCGGCGGCCGCTGCCGCGCTCCTGCTGCTCGGCACCGCCGCGGCAGCCCCCTCGGCGGCCGCGTCGGCCGGCCCAACGGAGACCGTGACGGTGGACGCGGAGGGGCGGATCGCCGCCGACGGCTCCGTCACCCTCTCCGGCACCTACCGCTGCCTCGCCGGCACCGGACCGGTCCTCATCGGCTCCTCGGTCAGCCAGTCCACGCCCACGATCCGGTACGGCATCGGCGGCACCCGCGCGGTGTGCGACGGCGAGGAGCACCGCTGGGAGAACACCGGCCGCGCACCCGGCGACGTGCTGAAGGCCGGCCGGGCGCACGTCGAGGCCACGGTGGTGGAACTGCGCCCCGACGGCATCCTCCTGGAGCCCGTCTTCCACGCCGTCGGAAACCAGGACGTCACCCTGCTCCAGGCCTGACCGGCGTCCCCCGGCCCACACCGGCTGCCGGGGTTCCTTCCGGCCCACACCGGCTGCCGGGGGCCGGAAGGACCCCGGCACCGGTACTGCCGGGTCCGGACGTGGACCGGCCCGCGGCCGGTTCGTCACGCTGGCCCCATGGTCGCTCTCCGTCACACGGTGGTCCTCGCCCCCGTCCCGCGCCCCTGGCTCGCCGATGCCGTCGCCGTCCTCCTGGACCTGGCCGAGAGCACGCGCGCGGAAGCGGGGCGGCTGGTGCTGCGGGACGGGCGGACCGTGCCGGACGTACGGCTGGCCGAAGGGCGTCACCTTCGGCCCGGAGCGGTGTACGAGAGCACCGGCGACGGGGACGTGGAGGCGGGGGAGCCGGTACGGATCACCGTGGGGGAGTGGAACCGCAGGCGTGCGCTGCGGCTCGCGCTCGCCGTGTCGGCGCCGGACGCTGGTGCCGCGGTGCGGGGCACCCTGCACCGGCCGGACCGTCCGCGCCTCGTCGAGATCGGCGGGCGTGCCCGGGTGGAGAACGTGTGGTCCCCGCTGTCCCGGGTGAGCGGCGGGGCCCGGCTGCGGTGCGACGACTGGTGGGCGGCCGCGGACACGGGCCGCTCCGCGCGTACGGCACCCCTGCGGGCGCGGGCGGAGTGCGGCGCGGCCCGGGCGGAACTGCGGGTGGTACCCGCACCCGGCCGCCTCGACGGCCGCTGGGACGTGACGGTCACCGTACGCCTCCGGGGCCGGCGCCTGTACCGTCCGGTGGCGGCCGTCGCCCTCCGCCTGGCCCGAAGCCGCCTCCAACGGTCCCTGGCCGGCGCCCTGGACGAACTGGCCGCACGATGGAACACCGAACTCCCCCGTCTGGTGGCGATGGGACCCGACGCCTTGCGCGAGGCAGTCCTGACGACCGGCACATGAGGCGGACCCGGGGTCCGGCCGACGGCTCACCCGTCGCCGGCCGGCCAGTCCAGCAGACGCGCGCCGATGACCGCCGTCTGGAGCATGTACCTGTGCGACGGGTCGGAGGGGTTGGCGCCGGTGAGCCTGCCGATGCGCTCCAGACGGTACGTCAGCGCGCGTACGCTCAGTGAGAGCCGCCGGGCCGCCTCCGCGGCGACACAGCCGGAGTCGAAGTAGGCGGTGAGCGTGTCGAGGAGGGGCCGGGCACCGCCGCGCGCCGTGGTCAGCGGCCCCAGGGTGTTGTGGACCAGGTCGGCCATGGCCTGGCGGTCGCGGGCCAGCACCGGGTAGACGAGCAGGTCGGCGGCGCGCAGCACCGGATCGTCCAGCCCCAGCCGCTCGGCGATCTCCAGGGAGCTCAGTGCCTCCTCGTACGACTGGACGACCCCGCCGGGGCCCGGCTGCGGGCGGCCGATGGCGACCTGGCCGCCGTCGGTGGCGGCGTGCGCCTGCTTGGCGAAGTGGGTGAGCACCTCGGTCTGGTGCCCGGGCGCGATGCACAGCAGCCGGCCGTCCTTGGTGGTGAGCAGGATGCTGCGGTCACCGAAGCGGGATATCAGGGCGCGTTCCACCTGCCGGGGTACGGGGTCGCCCTCCTCGTAGGCCACCGGCCCCCGCGCGACGGCGACCGCGTGCTCGTGGGACAGCCGCAGACCGAAGCGCTCGGCGCGCTCGGCGAGCCGGCCCAGATCGCTGCGGCCGTAGAGCAGGTCGTCAATGAACTCCCGCCGCGCCGCCTCCTCCTGACGCACAGCCAGCCGCTGGGCCCGCTCGTACCCCTCGGCGAACGCGTCCACCACCTGCTGAACGGCCGCGAGCGCGCCGTCCGCCGAGTCCGCGCCGCGCGGCCACGCCCCGCGGGCGGCGGTCAGATGTGCGCTGACCAGGGACCGCAGTCCGAAACCGGCCTCCGCGGCCCGCTCTCCCAGGGCCCGCCGTGAGGCGATCTCGTCCCGGGTGAGCCGCCTGCCCGTCGCCGCCACCTCGGCCAGTATCCGGGCGCAGCCGTCCAGATACAGCTCCGGAATCTCTCGTTCCGTCACGCGGTCCCCCTCGATACTTGACGCGTCCCTGACGCGTTCGTGTTGACGCGTCGGCACGCAGACCCTAGTGAACCTTGCCGGAAACCGGCAATGCGCGTGCGTGCGCCCCCCGTGCATCATGGCCGCGGGGAGCACTGCGGAAGGTTCCGGTGCCGGACACCGGCAGGTGTCCCGCGCCGGAACCGGAGGGGAGCAGTGCTGCCCGACGACATCGTGTGGTGAACGGGAGGGGTGGGGATGCGCACGTACGCGAAGCCCGCCGCGGGCCTGCCCGCCCCCCGGTTCGTGCGGCCGCTGCACCGTCCCTGCCCCGACGAACCCGGGCCCTCCCGGTCCCCGCGCCGACGCGGTGCGGACCGGGACGGCGGGTCGCGCGCGGTGCGCCGGGCAGCGGACGGCAGCCGTCCGCGCGTGCCGCAGAACCGCGGCACCGCCTGAGCCGTCTCCACCTCCACCGGACATTCACCCGCCTCGGTGACGAGGCGTCACTTCACCTGACTTCTGCCCACTTTTCAGCCCAGAAGGACGTGTCCCATGGACGCTCCCACCGTGGGCATCGCCGTACTCGCCGGCGTCGCCCTGCTGCTCGTGCTCATCGGCCTGCTCGTCGTCTCCAAGCTGTTCCGGAAGGTGGAACAGGGCAAGGCGCTGATCGTCTCCAGGACCCGCAAGGTCGATGTGACGTTCACCGGATCGGTCGTGCTGCCGGTGCTGCACAAGGCCGAGGTGATGGACATCTCGGTGAAGACCATCGAGATCACCCGGGCCGGCAAGGAGGGCCTGATCTGCCGGGACAACATCCGCGCGGACATCCGCATCACCTTCTTCGTCAAGGTCAGCAAGACCGTCGAGGACGTCATCAAGGTCGCCCAGGCCGTCGGCACCGCTCGGGCCAGCGACCGCAACACCCTCCAGGAGCTGTTCCACGCGAAGTTCTCCGAGGCGCTGAAGACCGTCGGCAAGCAGATGGACTTCACCGACCTCTACACCAAGCGCGAGGAACTGCGGTACCGGATCATCGAGGTCATCGGTGTCGACCTGAACGGCTACCACCTCGAGGACGCGGCGATCGACTACCTGGAGCAGACGCCGCTGACCCAGCTCGACCCGGGCAACGTGCTCGACGCGCAGGGCATCCGCAAGATCACCGAGCTGACGGCCGTGGAGCACGTCCGCACCAACGAGGCCCAGCGGAGCGAACAGAAGGAGATCACCCGGCAGGACGTCGACGCGCGCGAGGCGATCCTGGAGCTGGAGCGCCGGCAGGCCGACGCCGAGATCAAGCAGAGGCGGGAGATCGAGACCGTGCGGGCCCGCGAGGAGGCCGAGACCGCGCGGGTGGTGGAGGAGGAGCGGCTGCGCGCGCAGAGCGCCTTCCTGCGCACCGAGGAACAACTCGGCGTGCAGCGCGAGAACCAGGCCCGCGAGGTCGCCGTCGCCGCCAAGAACCGCGAGCGGGTCATCGCCGTGGAGAGCGAGCGCATCGAGAAGGACCGCCTCCTCGAGGTCATCGCCCGCGAGCGGGAGACCCAGCTGACCAGGATCGCCGCCGACAAGGAGGTCGAGGCGGAGAAGCGGGAGATAGCCGAGGTCGTCCGCGAGCGGGTCGCGGTGGACCGTACGGTCGCCGAGCAGGAGGAATCGATTCTGAGGCTGCGCGCGGTCGAGGAGGCCGAGCGCCGGCGCCAGGCCGTGATCATCGCCGCCGAGGCCGAGGCGCAGGAGAAGCTGGTCAAGGACATCAAGGCCGCGGAGGCCGCCGAGCAGGCCGCCACACACCGCGCCGCCGAGGAACTCACCCTGGCCGAGGCACGGCTGAAGACCGCCGACCTCGACGCGCGGGCCAAGCTGCGGATGGCCGAGGGGGTCCAGGCGGAGTCCGCGGCCGAGGGACTCGCCGCCGTGCAGGTCCGCGACAAGGAGGCCGAGGTCATCGAGAAGGCGGGCCGCGCCGAGGCCGGGGCAGCCGAGGCCCGGATGCGTGCGGAGGCCGAGGGCGCGCGGGCCAAGGCCCTCGCCGACGCGGAGGCCATCAGCGGCAGGCTCCGCGCGGAGGCGGCCGGCCTCACCGAGAAGGCGGCGGCGATGGCCGCCCTCGACGAGGCGTCCCGCGGCCACGAGGAGTACCGGCTGCGGCTGGAGGCCGAGAAGGACGTCCGGCTCGCCGGACTGGACGTGCAGCGGCAGGTCGCCGAGGCGCAGGCCACCGTCCTCGCCACCGGACTGGAGAACGCGGACATCAGCATCGTCGGCGGGGAGTCGGTGTTCTTCGACCGTCTCATGTCCTCGATCGCGCTCGGCAAGAGCGTGGACGGCTTCGTCAGGAACTCCGAGACCGCGCAGGCCCTCGCCGGCCCCTGGCTGGACGGCTCGGCGAGCTTCACCGACGACCTGAGCCGCATCCTGGGCTCCGTCTCCACGGCCGACGTGCAGAACCTCACGGTCTCCGCCCTGCTGATGCGCCTGATGCGGCAGGGCGGGGAGAACACCGGTCGGTTCGAGGAACTGATCGCCAAAGCAGGTGAGTTGGGCCTCTCGGACACACCGCTGGCCGAGCTGAACGGCCACGCCGGGGCCTGACCACCACCCGGCCGGGAGCCGCCGCACAGGGGACGGCGGCTCCCGGCCGCTCCCTTCCCGAGAGGCAGCCATGACCACCGCCACCCACGAGCCCACCCTCCCGGCCCGTCCCGCGACACCGGACACGGGCGGCGCCCTTGACGGCCGCGAGGCCGTGGACGGCGGCGCCTACCAGGTACTGCGTGACCGCCTCACCGCGCAGGCCGCCGAACTGGCCCGCCGTGCCGAGGCGCTGAACCGGCGCCGCGCCGAGGAGTTCGGCGCCCCGGAGCTGCGCCTCACCGGCACCGGGCGACTGCGCACCGACCGCGCCGGCGTGCCCCGCGACATCGTCGCCGTGGGCGACGTGCTCCTCTTCGGCTACGAGGCCCGGCCGCGCCCCGACCGGGACACCGCTGTCGGCGACGTCCTCGCCCCGCACGACCGCGACCTGAACCGGCTGTCCGACGACGCCGTGCCCGGACTCCTCGACGACCCCGGCTTCCTGCGCGAGTTCGCCGCCCTGCACCGTTACTACCGCCAGGCCCGCCTGCTGCGGCTGCGCCGCGTCGAGGGCAAGCTGCTCGCCGTCTTCCAGACCGGCGAGAAGGCCGGCGACATCCGCGTCCTGCGCTGGTCGGTCACCGAGGACGGCCGCGCCGCGTTCCTCGACGCGCGCGGCGACCGCGACCACGCGCTCACCCCGCCCGCCGACATCGACTGGACGTCCACCACCCGCGAGGACCACGTCCTCGGCCGCCACCCGCACGTCTCCGTCCAGGGCGAGGTCTTCGTCGACACCCTCGGCGGCACCCTCACCGTCAAGACCGAGAACGACACCACCACCCCCGACGGCATCCACGCCGAGCCGGTCGACGAGCCCCTGCAGTCCCTCGCCGACGCGGACATCGCCCACGCCCGCGTCGGCCCCCTGGTCCTGCTGCGGATCCTGCCCTACAAGGAGAGCGCACACCGCTACCTGGTCTTCAACACCCTCGCCCGCACCGTCGTCCGCCTCGACGGCATCGGGCAGGGCGCCCGCCGGCTGCCCGAGGACCAGGGCATCGTGTTCCCCGGCGGCTACTGCCTCGCGGCCGGCACGCACAAGACGTACGAACTCGGCACCGAGGGGATGGAGTTCGAACGCGAGGTGCGCTCGCCCCACGGCGAGGACGTGCTCTACGCCTTCCACGCACCCGGGCGCGGACGCGGCCTGCTGCTGTCGTACAACCAGATCCGCGAGGCGGTCGCCACCCCGATGGCCTGCCACGGCTGGGCGCTGTCCGACGACGGGCGGCTCGTCCTGCTGCGCCCCGAGGGTGACGAGCCCGCCCGCGTCCACCCCGTGCAGCTCTGGGACACCCCCTACGTCTCCGACACCCACGCCGCGGGTGGACCCGCCGGCGAGGGGCCGCTGGCCCGGGTCGGCAACGCCGACCTCGTTCGCGGCATCTCCGACTGCCTGTCCCTGGCCCGCTCGGCCGCCGAGACCACCCCGACGGCCGAGATCTACGGCACCCTGGCGGCAGCCTGCGTCCGCGCGGCGGACACCCACCACTGGCTGGGCGACACCGAACTCGGCGGCCTGCGCGCCCCGTTGGACGAGGTGCGGGCCACCGCCGAGCAGGTCCTGGCCGAGTTCGAGACCGTGCGCGACCTCACCCGCCGGGCCGCCGACGCGCTCGACGAGGCGGCGGACCGGATCGCCTCGGTGGTGCGCCGGCTGCGCGGCGAGCAGCCCCGCGAGGCCGCCGCCTGGGTCGCAGGCCTCACCGAACTGCGCCACGCCCAGGGCCATCTGCTGACGCTGAAGGACATGCGCTACGCGGACCACGCCCGCATCGACGCGCTGGCCGGCGCCGCCGACACGGACCTCGCCTCCTTCGGTCAGCGCGCGATCGCCTTCCTGGCCCGTGAGGACGCCTTCGCCGCCCACCACGCGGGCCTCGAACGGCTGCACGCCGACATCGACGCGATCGCCACCACCGCCGAGGCCGCCCCGGTCGCCGCCCGTCTCGACGAACTCGCCGACGGGCTGCGCACGGTGACCGAGGTGGTCGCCGGACTCGACATCACCGACGCCACCGTCCGCACGGCCGTCCTCGAACGGGTCGCCGAAGCCATGGGCGGCGTCAACCGCGCCCGCGCCACCCTCGCCACCCGCCGGCGCGGACTTCTCGACCGGGAGGCACGCGCGGGGTTCGCCGCCGAGCTCGCCCTGCTCGGCCAGACGGTCACCGGCGCTCTCGCGGCGGCGCACGACCCCGAGGTCTGCGACGACCAGCTGACACGGGTGTTGACCCAGCTGGAGGCCCTGGAGTCCCGCTTCGCGGAGTTCGACGACGTCCTCGGGGAGCTCGCCGCCAAGCGCACCGAGATCTACGAGGCGTTCTCCGCCCGCAAGCAGAGCCTCACCGACGCCCGCGCCCGCCGCGCCGGACAGCTCGCCTCCGCCGCCGACCGCGTCCTCGGGACGATCGCCCGGCGTTCCGCCGCACTCACCGACACCGACGCGGTGAGCACCTACTTCGCCTCCGACCCCCTCGTCGCCAAGGTCCGCCGCACCGCGGACGAACTGCGCGCGATGGGCGACCGGGTACGGGCCGAGGAACTCGACGGCCGTCTGCGCTCCGCACACGAGGAGGCCGCCCGCGCCCTGCGCGACCGCACCGACCTCTACGCGGACGGCGGACGCACCATCCGTCTCGGCGGCCACCGCTTCGCCGTCTCCACCCAGCCCTTCGACCTGACCGTCGTCCCGCACGGCGACGGTCTCGCCGTCGCCCTCACCGGCACCGACTACCGCGCCCCCGTCACCGACCCCGCCCTCCTCGCCGACCGCCCCCTGTGGAACCGGCACCTGCCGTCCGAGTCGCCCGCGGTCCACCGCGCGGAACACCTCGCCGCACGCCTGCTGCACGAGCGCGGCCCCGGCGCCCTGACCGGGGCCGGCGATCTCGCCGCGCTGGTCCGCGAGGCCGCCGAGGAGGCGTACGACGAGGGCTACGAGCGGGGCGTCCACGACCACGACGCCACCGCGATCCTCACCGCCGTACTGCCCCTGTACGAGGGTGCCGGGACCCTGCGCCACGCCTCCGCGGCACGCGCCCACGCCCTGCTGTACTGGGCGCACGGCACCACGGCCCGGGAGCGCGAGGACCTCACCCGCCGCGCCCGCTCCCTGGCCCGCGCCCGCGACACCTTCGGCCCGCCGCCGGCCCTGGACGCGCTGCGCAACGAACTCGCCCGCGCCGTGGGGGAGTGGGACGAGGACGCCACCGTCCGACCCGAGGCCTGCGCCGCCTACCTCTTCGACGAACTGACCACCGGCCCCGACGGCTTCGTCATCAGCACCCGGACCCGTGCCCTCCTCGACACCTTCCGCCGCACGGTCGCGACAAAGGCCTACGACGAGGACCTCCCCGCCCTGGCCGACCTCACCGCCCGCCGCCAGCTGGTCGAGGCCTGGCTGACGGCGTACACCGCCGCCACCGGCGAGCACGTCACCCCCGGCGACCTCGCGGAGGCCGTCGCCGCCGAGCTCTGCCCGGACCTGCCCCGCCACGCGTCGGACGCGCCGCTGACCGTCACGGTCGGGGGCCTGATCTCCACCCACCCCCGGATCACCGACCGCCGCCTGACCCTCCGCCTGGACGAGTTCCTGGAGCGCACCGAGGAGTTCAGGGCGCGCGACGTGCCCGCCTTCCGCGCCTTCCAGCGCCGCCGCGCCGCCCTGGTGACCGCCGAACGCACCCGACTGCGCCTGGACGACCACCGGCCCCGCGTGATGGCGTCGTTCGTCCGCAACCGGCTGGTCGACGAGGTCTACCTCCCGCTGGTCGGCGACAGCCTCGCCAAACAGCTCGGCACCACAGGCGAGTCCGCCCGCACCGGCACCGGGGGACTGCTGCTGCTCCTCTCCCCGCCCGGATACGGCAAGACGACCCTCATGGAGTACGTGGCCCACCGGCTCGGCCTGGTCTTGGTGCGGATCAGCGGGCCGGCGCTCGGCCACGCGGTCACCTCGCTGGACCCGGCCCAGGCGCCGAACGCCACCGCCCGCCAGGAGGTCGAGAAGATCAACTTCGCGCTGGCCGCCGGCAACAACACCCTTCTCTGCCTCGACGACATCCAGCACACCTCGCCCGAACTGCTGCAGAAGTTCATCCCGCTGTGCGATGCCACACGCCGGGTGGAGGGCGTGTGGGAGGGCGAGCCGCGGACCTACGACCTGCGCGGCAAGCGGTTCGCCGTCTGCATGTCAGGCAACCCCTACACCGAGTCCGGAGAGGTCTTCCGGATCCCCGACATGCTGGCCAACCGTGCCGACGTGTGGAACCTCGGCGACGTCCTCACCGGCAAGGAGGACGTCTTCGCGCTCAGCTTCGTGGAGAACGCCCTCACCGCCAACCCGGTGCTCGCCCCGCTCGCCTCCCGCGACCGCGCCGACCTGGAGCTGCTGATCCGCCTCGCCGGCAACGACCCCACGGCCCGCCCCGACCGCCTCGGCCATCCCTACGCGCCCACCGAACTGGAGCGCGTCCTGGCGGTGTTGCGCCATCTGCTCACCGCCCGTCGTACGGTCCTCGCCGTCAACGCGGCCTACATCGCCTCCGCCGCCCAGTCCGACGACGCCCGCACCGAGCCGCCGTTCCGGCTCCAGGGCTCCTACCGCAGCATGAACAGGATCGCCCAGCGGATCCAGCCCGTCATGAACGACTCCGAACTGACCGCCGTCATCGACGACCACTACACGGCCGAGGCCCAGACCCTCACCACCGGCGCCGAGGCGAGCCTGCTCAAACTCGCCGAACTGCGCGGCACGCTCACCCCCGCACAGTCCGCCCGCTGGACCGAGCTGAAGGCCGCCCACGTCCGCACCCTCGCCCCGGGCGGCTCGGGCGAGGACGCCCTGGCCCGCGCGGTGGCCGCCCTGGCCCTCCTCGGCGACCGCATCGCGGCCGTCGAGTCCGCCATCACACGGGCGTCCAAACGGAGTTAGCGCGTACGGCCAAGCGGCCCGATGTTCACCCGATCGCCACGGGCCGCACGTTTATCTACGCGCGGAGCTCACCCCGCCGAACGATCATTCGGGCATACCGGATGACTTTTTTTCCAGGTGTTACCGAGCGGTACAGAGGGCTGCTACAACCTTGGTTGCTTCATGAACCTCTCCCCTGACCCTCACATTCGAAGGGCGGACTGCCGTGTCCGTGCGTTCTCTTGGGGCATACCTGGCAACCCTCGCCATGGGTGCCGCGGCCGTGCTCGGTCTGGCTCAGCCGGCTTCGGCCGCAGGCGGCAACTACGTTGCTCTCGGCGACTCCTACTCCTCCGGGGTGGGCGCCGGAAGCTACACCTCCGAAAGCGGTGACTGCCTGCGCAGCACCAAGGCGTACCCGCAACTGTGGGCGAACGCCAACGCCCCGTCGTCGTTCAGGTTCGTCGCCTGCTCGGGCGCGACGACGTCGAGCGTGGCCTCCGGGCAGCTGGGCGCGCTGAGCTCCTCCACCACGCTGGTCAGCGTCACCGCGGGCGGGAACGACGTCGGGTTCGCGGACGTCATGCAGACCTGCGTGCTGCAGAGCGAGGCCACCTGCGTCTCCCGCGTCAACACCGCCGTCTCGCAGATGCAGAGCACCCTGCCCGGCAGGCTCGACTCGCTGTACACCGGCATCCGGTCCCGGTCCCCGCAGGCACACGTGGTGGTGCTGGGGTACCCGCGCTTCTACAAGCTGTCGGGCAGTTGCATCGCCGGCCTCACCGAGACCGAGCGGGGCGCGATCAACAACGCCTCGGACGTGCTGAACGGGGTGCTCGCGAAGCGGGCGGCCAACGCCGGATTCACCTTCTCGTCGGTGGTCGACGAGTTCACCGGGCACGAGCTCTGCTCGGGCGACGCGTGGCTGCACAGTGTGACGCTCCCGGTCACCAACTCCTACCACCCGAAGGCGATCGGCCAGTCGGGCGGGTACCTGCCCGCCCTCCGCTCCGTGGCCTAGCGGGCCCTGCGCGTGCGGGGGTGCCGTCCGCCGGACGGCACCCCCGCACGCCGGCGCGCTCATCCGCCGCCCAGGGCGGCCACCAGTTCCTCCGCCGTGCGGGGGCCGGCCGCGGTGTCGGGCAACAGGGCGCAGGCGCGCAGCAGCCGGGCCGCCGCGACGCCCCACGGAAGCCGCAGCCCGGCCGCCGCGAGAAGGTCCGTACGGGCCAGCACGACGGCCGCGGGGCCGGTGTGCGCGCCCGACGGGGTGAGCAGGGCCGCGTCGTCGGCCCAGCGCAGGGCCAGGTCCACGTCGTGCGTCGCCATGACGACCGTGGTGCCGTTCTCGCGCAGCCCGTCGAGGGTGGTCAGCAGGCGCTCCTGGCCGTCGGGGTCCAGGCCCGCCGTCGGCTCGTCCAGGATCAGGACGCGGGGCCGCATGGCGACCGCGCCCGCGATCGCCGTCCGCTTGCGCTGCCCGTAGGACAGCAGATGCGTGGGCCGGTCGGCGAGCGCGGTGATGTCCAGCGCGGCGAGCGCCTCCGCCACCCGGGCGCGCACCTCCGCGTCGGACAGGCCCAGGTTCAGCGGCCCGAACGACACGTCCTGCCCGACGGACGCGGCGAACAACTGGTCGTCGGGGTCCTGCACCACCAGCTGCACGGTGGTGCGCAGCGCCGTCAGCCCCTTCCGGTCGTACCGGACGGTCCGCCCCTCGACGGTCAACTCACCCCCGTCCGGGCGCAGTCCACCGCTGAGCAACCGCATCAGCGTCGTCTTGCCGCTGCCGTTGCGCCCCAGCAGGGCCAGCGCGCGCCCCTCGCGCACCTCGAAGTCGAGGCCGGTGAGCACGGGCGGTCCGTCCTCGTAGGCGAAGGACACGCCCCGCAGGGCCACCAGCACGGACTCGCTCACGACAACGGCCTTTCCAGTACGAGGGTGAGGGCGGCCAGCGCCGCCAGGAGCGCCACGCTCCAGAGCGTGAACCGCACGGAGACACGGGCCTCGGGCACCAGCACGCGCAGGGTGCCGTCGTAACCGCGTCCCGCGAGACCGGTCTGCAGCCGCGCCGCCCGGTCGAAGGACCGGACGAACGCGGTCGCGCCCAGCCCGCCGAGGGACCTCCAGGTGGCCGCCCGGGTGGTGTGCCCGAGCCGGGCCGCCTGCGCCTGGCGGACGCGGTGCACCGAGTCGAGCAGCAGGAAGCTCATGCGGTACGTCACCAGCGCCACGTCCACGAGCGGCGCGGGCACCCCGGCGCGCACCAGACGCGGCAGCAGGTCCGACATCGGCGTGGTGAACGCGAACAGCAGCACGCCCAGCGAAGCCGCCGAGGTGCGCAGCAGCAACTCCCCGGCGCGCAGCGGCCCGTCCTCGGCCGGGGACACGAACCCCTCCGGCCCGCCCACCTGCACCAGCAGCGTGAGCGCGCCGGTGACGCAGAAGCCCAGCGGCACCCGGTACGCCCGCCACAGCCGCCGCCCCGGCACCCCCGCCGGGCCCAGCAGCACCGCGAGCGCGGTCACCAGCACCAGGGCCGCGCCCGGCCAGGGCGGCAGCGAGATCGCGAGCACGGTGAGCCCGAAGCCCAGCACGGCCTTGTCCACGGGATGACGGCGGCGCCAGCGACTGCTGTGCGCCGCCGCGTCGATCGGCAGCACGAGGTCAGCCCCGCGACCGGGACGCGGCCCCGCCGCCCGCACCGGTCCCGGTGTTCGTGCCTCCGGTTCGGTCACCGCTGCCCGCGCCGGTCCCGGTGTTCGTGCCTCCGGTTCGGTCACCGCTGCCCGCGCGGACTCCGGTGTCCGTGTCCGTGTCCGCGTCCGCGGCTCCGCCGCCGGCCGCGCCCGCCTCGTCCCGCGACCGCTCGAGCGCGCGCGCCTCGCCCTGCCGCCGCCCGCGCCGCAGCCCGAAGTAGTACGCGAGGACGCCCGCACCGATCGCCGCCTGGAGGGCGAACAGCGCCGACTCGATCTCCCCGGACGGCGGTTCGTACAGCGGCGAGAACCACGGCTCGTAGTCCGGGTCGATCTCGGTGATCGCGGTCTCCGCCTCGCCGTCGGCGCCGGTGAACGGCTCCTCCTTGTGGTCGCCGAGCCCGAGCACCAGCGGCAGCACCGCCAGCGCGGCCACCGCGAGCAGCAGCAGGCCGTTGATCCTCGCGTTGCGGCTCATCGGGCCACCGCCCCGGCCGACTCCGCCCGCTTCCGCCCGGCCGCCGAGGCCACGAGCACCCCGAGCCGCGTCAGTTCCCCCCTGCTGGACTGTACGAGCATCCGCATCACCAGCACGGTCAGCAGCCCCTCGCTCACCGCGAGCGGGATCTGGGTGACGGCGAAGATGGAGCCGAACTTGCCGAGCGCGCCCAGGAATCCGCCGGCCGGGTCGGGAAAGGCGAGCGCCAGCTGCACGCTCGTCACGCAGTACGTCGACAGGTCGGCGACGAACGCGCCGGAGAACACGGCCACCATCAGCGGCACGCCGTACCGGCGCAGCAGCCGGTAGACGCCGTACCCGGCCCACGGACCGACGATCGCCATCGAGAAGACGTTGGCGCCCAGCGTGGTCAGCCCGCCGTGGGCGAGCAGCAGCGCCTGGAACAGCAGGGTGATGGTGCCCAGCACCGCCATCACCGGCGGCCGGAACAGGATGGCGCCGAGTCCGGTGCCGGTGGGGTGGGAGCAACTCCCGGTCACCGACGGCAGTTTCAGAGCGGACAGGACGAACGTGAAGGCGCCCGACGCGCCGAGCAGCAGTGTGCTCTCGGGGTGTTCCCTGACTTCACGGGTGAGCGACCGGGCTCCGTGGACGACGAACGGCGCCGACGCGACGCCCCAGGCGACCGCGTGCGCCGGAGGCAGAAAACCCTCGGCTATGTGCATGGCTCAGCAGACCCTCTCCAGCACCTCGTGGATGGTTGACGTGCCTTGGCCGGTCTCCTGGCTGACGGGTACCACCGCCCGTGCTCCGCCTTCCCGGGTCCTTGCGAACCCAGTGGCTGCCCGTGAGGGCCGGAGCCGGACTTCCCGATCACAGTGGCGAGGGCCGCACCGGTATCGCACCGATTTCCCGTCACCAAGGCGTGGTGACAGTAGTGCCCGCAGCGGCCCGGTGACAAGCGGTCACGGGGGCGCGCGGACGGCGCCCGGCGGCTCGCGACGCGGCGCACACCTGCGCACTTGACACGAACGGTGCCGCCCGTGGGGGCGGGGGACTGGGGGGGCCGCCGTCCTGGGCAGGACCTTGTTGCGCTTAATATGCAACAGCGATGTGTACGCAACAGGGATGTGAGGTTCGATGACGACCCGACGCATACGGGGGACCGCCGCAGCGATGGCGATGGCCGGTGCCGTCTCCGCCTGTTCGGCGCCGGGCAACGGCGGGGCGGACGGCGGCGCGGCCGCCGGTTCCGTCGTGATCGGGGTCTCCACCGAACCGGACACGCTCAGCCCCCTGCTCGGCTACGGCAAGGACGGCAACTCCAAGATCTTCGACGGGCTCCTCGCCCGGAAGGCCGATCTGAGCCTCGAGCCCGCGCTGGCGAAGGCCCTCCCCGAGGTGACGGACGGCGGCCGCACCTACACCTACACCCTCCGCGAGGGCGTGAAGTTCAGCGACGGCGAGCCCCTCACCGCCGACGACGTGGTGTTCACGTACCGCACCGTGCTGGACGACAGGACCAACAACACCGCCAAGAGCGAACTGGACGCGATCAAGGAGGTCCGGGCGGACGGTGACGACAAGGTCGTCTTCACCCTGGACTACCCCTACGCGGCGTTCGCCGCCCGCACGGTCCTGCCCGTCGTCCCCGAGCACATCGCCGGGAAGCAGGACCCCAACACCGGCGCCTTCAACACCGAGCCGGTCGGCACCGGGCCGTACGTCCTCACCGGCTGGAGCAAGGGAGAAAAGCTCACCTTCAAGGCCAACCCGGACTACTGGGGCGGCGCCCCGAAGGTGAAAAAGCTCACCATGGCGATCGTCGCCGACGACGACGTCCGCGCCACCCGGCTGCGCTCCGGCGACCTCGACGGCGCCACCCTGCCCCCCAACCTCGCCGCCACCTTCAAGAGCGACGACGACAAGAAGACGTACCGGGCGACGACCTACGACTTCCGCGCCGTCACCCTCCCCACCGGGAACCCGGTCACCGGCGACACCACGATCCGGCGGGCCCTGGACCTCGCCGTGGACCGCGAGGCCATGGTCGGCACCATCCTCGACGGAGCCGGCCGCCCCGCCTACGGCCCGCTGCCCCTGGACGACCCCTGGTTCGCCCAGGGCATCGAACGCGCCCATGACCCCGGCGAGGCGCGTCGCGTCCTCGACGAGGCCGGCTGGAAGGCCGGCGGGGACGGCGTCCGCGCCAAGGACGGCCGCCGCGCCTCGTTCACGCTGTACTACCCCTCCGGCGACAAGGTCCGCCAGGACCACGCCCTCGCCTACGCCTCCGACGCCAAGAAGGCCGGCATCGAGGTGAAGGCCGAGAGCGCCACCTGGGAGGTCATCGAACCCCGGATGAAGCACGACGCCGTCCTCGCGGGCTTCGGCAGCACCGGCGACCCCGACTTCGGCCTCTACACCCTGCTGCACTCCTCCCTCGCCGGCGACGGCTTCAACAACATGGCCCGCTACGACAACCCGGCCGTGGACGAGGCCCTCGACACCGGCCGCCGCAGCCAGGACCCCACGGCACGCAAGGCCGCCTACGACGACCTCCAGCGCGCACTCGTCAAGAACCCCGGCTACACCTTCCTCACCCACATCGACCACATGTACGTCCTCGCCGACCGCTGGAAGGGCCTGACCACCCAGACCGAACCGCACGAACACGGCTTCGCCGGCGGTCCCTGGTGGAACGTCGAGGACTGGCAGCCCCAGGCATGACACGCGCCCCCTGGCCGGCGATGGCACGGCTCACGGCACGGCGCGCCCTGTACGCCGTGCCCGTACTCCTCGTCGTCACCTTCGGCGTCTTCGCCGTCGCCGCCGCCTCCCCCTTCGACCCCGTCAAGGCCTACGCGGGCACCGCCGCGCTCGGCGCCGACCAGGACACCCTGGACCGGCTGCGGGAGAACCTCGGCGTGGACCGGCCGTTCACCGCCCGCTGGTGGGACTGGCTGACCTCCGCGCTCGGCGGCGACCTCGGCCTGTCCACCGTCATGCGCCGGCCCGTGGCCGAGGTCATCGGCGAGCGCCTGGTCTGGTCGACGCTGCTGTGCGCCGTCGCGTTCGCCGTCGCCGTCCTGCTCGGCACCGTGCTCGGCGTGCTCGCCGCCCGCCGCCCCGGCTCCCTCCTGGACCGCGCGGTCACCTCGCTCGCGTACTCCCTGGAGGCGGCACCGGTCTTCTGGATCGCCCTGCTCGCCGTCTGGCTGTTCGCGCTCGAACTGGACGTCCTCCCGGCCGGCGGCCTCACCGACACCGGCAGCGACCGGGTCACCGCCGGACAGGTCACGAGCCACCTGATCCTGCCCGCCGGCGTCCTCGCCGTCTCCCAGCTGCCGTGGTTCACGCTCTACGTCCGTCAGGGCGTCGGCGACGCCCTCGCCGAGGACCCCGTGCGCGGGGCCAGGGCCCGAGGCCTGAGCGAGCGCACCGTCCTGCTCGGCCACGCCCTGCGCTCAGGACTGCTGCCCGTGCTCACCCTGATCGGCTCGCGCGTCCCCGAACTCATCACCGGCGCCCTGCTGGTGGAGAGCGTCTTCAGCTGGCCGGGCATCGCCGCGGCCACCGTGGAGGCGGCCACCGCCGTCGACTTCCCGCTGCTGGCCGCGCTCACCACCCTCGCCACCGCCGCCGTCCTCGCCGGAAACCTGCTCGCCGACCTGCTCTACGGCCTGATCGACCCGAGGGTGAAGCTGAATGAGATGTGACCCCCATGGCTGACGTCACCGCGGTGCAGGCGTGGCGCTCGCACGGTGCCACCCGCCGCTCCACCCACACCCTCCGCCTGCGCGTGTCCGCCGCCCTGATCGCCGTGACGGTCCTCGCGGTCCTGCTGGTCCCGCCCCTGGTCCGGCTCGACCAGCAGGCCGTCGACCTCGCGGCGAAGCTCCTGCCCCCGAGCTGGGCCCACCCCTTCGGCACCGACGACCTGGGCCGCGACCTGCTGCTGCGCTGCGTCTACGGGCTCAGGGTGTCCCTGCTGGTGGGCGTGGTGGCCGCGTTCACCGCCACCCTGATCGGCACCGCCGTCGGCGCCACCGCCGGGGCACTGGGCGGCTGGGCCGACCGGACGGTCATGCGCCTGGTCGACACCCTGTCCTCCGTCCCGCACCTGCTGCTGGGCATCTTCGTCGTCGCCATGTTCCGGCCCGGCGTCTGGCCGGTGGTGATCTCCGTCGCCCTCACCCACTGGCTGTCCACCGCCCGGATCGTCCGCGCCGAGGTCCTCTCGCTGCGCTCCCGCCCCCACATCGACGCCGCCGTCTCCGGCGGCGCCTCCCGGTGGCGGGTGACGGTGCGCCACCTGCTCCCCGGCGTACTGCCCCAGGCGGGTCTCGCCGCGGTCCTGATGGTCCCGCACGCCATGTGGCACGAGTCGGCCCTGTCGTTCCTGGGCCTGGGCCTGCCCACCCACACGGCGAGCCTCGGCACCCTCATCCAGGGCGCCCGCGGCTCCCTCCTCGCCGGACAGTGGTGGCCGACCCTCTTCCCGGGGCTGTTCCTGATCATCCCCACGCTCGCCGTCGCCGGCCTCGCCGGTGTCTGGCGCGAGCGGATCAACCCCCGCCGCAGATCGGAGCTGATGCTGTGACCGAGCGACCTCCCGCGCCGCCTGCCGGAGCAGCGCCGGGCGATGCCGCGTGCGAGCTGTCCTCCGTGCCGGCGGCTGACGCCGCGCCGGCCGGACGGCCTCCCGTGCTGTCGGTCCGCGGACTGTCCGTGCGCTTCCTGCTGCCGGGCGGCCGCCGGATCGCCGCCGTCTCCGACGCGCGCTTCGACGTGGCACCCGGCGAGTGCCTCGCCCTGATCGGCGAGAGCGGCTGCGGCAAGTCCGTCCTGGCCTCCGCCCTGCTCGGCCTTCTCCCCGCCAACGCACAGACCGCCGGCCACGCCCACCTCGGCGACCTCGACCTGCTCACCGCCGACGAGAGGACCCTCGCCCGCACCGTCCGCGGCCGCCGCGTCGGCCTCGTCCCGCAGAGCCCGGCCGCCCACCTCACCCCCGTACGCACGATCCGCGCCCAGATGGAGGAGACGGTCGCCCAGCTCACCGGCACCCGCGGCCGCACCGCCCGGCGCGCCGCGGCCGAACGGGCCGCCGCACGCACCGGGTTCCCCGCGGACCACCTCGACCGCCACCCGCACGAACTCTCCGGCGGCCTCGCCCAGCGAGCCGCCACCGCCCTGGCGCTGATCGGCGAGGCACCCCTGCTCCTGGCCGACGAACCCACCACCGGCCTGGACCGCGACCTGGTCGACCGCACCGTCGACGAACTGCGCCGCCACGTCGACGCCGGCCGGGCCCTGCTGATGATCACGCACGACCTGGCAGCGGCGGAACGCATCGCCGACCGGGTCGCTGTGATGTACGCGGGCCGCATCGTCGAACTGACCCGGGCGGACACCTTCTTCGGCTCCCCGGGCCCCCGCCACCCCTACAGCCGGGGTCTGCTGGAGGCCCTCCCGGACCGGTCCTTCACCCCGATCCCCGGACTGCCCCCCGAACTGGGCAGCCTCCCCGACGGCTGCGCCTTCGCCGCCCGCTGCGACCGCGCCACGGACACCTGCACGACCCTCCCGCCCTTCACCGGCCCGGTCGCCTGCCACCATCCGGTTCCGGCTCCCACCCCGGAGGACATCCGTGCTTGAACTGCGCGAGGTCACCGCCGGCTACGACCGCCGCGTCCCCGTCGTACGGAACGCGACCCTCACCGTCGCCCCGGGTGAGGCCGTGGGCCTGCTGGGCCCCAGCGGCTGCGGCAAGTCCACCCTCGCCAGGGTCGCCGCCCTCCTCCACCGCCCGGACTCCGGGAACGTCGTCCTCGACGGCGCCCCCGTACACCGCTACCGCCACCGGGCACCCCGCGCACAGCGCACCGCCATCGGCGTGGTGTTCCAGCAGCCCCGTCTCTCCGCCGACCCCCGCCTGCGCCTCACCGACCTGATCGCGGAACCCCTGCGCGCGACGGGCCGGCGCTCCTCGGTCCCCGAGCGCGTGGCCGAACTCGCCGACACCGTCGGCCTGACCCCCGACCTGCTCACCCGCCGCCCCCACGAGGTCAGCGACGGTCAGCTCCAGCGCGCCTGCCTGGCCCGCGCGCTGGTGCTGCGCCCCCGCTGGCTCGTCTGCGACGAGATGACGGCGATGCTGGACGCGTCGACGACGGCGGCGCTGGTGCGTGTCGTCGAGGACTACCGCACCGCGACGGGGGCCGGCCTGCTGGCGGTGGGCCACGACCGGACCCTGCTGAACCGGTGGTGCGACCGCACGGTCCACTGGGACACGGTGACGCCGACGGCGACGGAGGCGTTCGTCTGACCGGAGCCGCCCCTCGCCGCTCGCCCGCGTACGATGCGAAAGCCCGTCCCGGCTCGCTGGAGGAAACCCATGGAGTTCTTCTGCTACCACCGGGACCGGCCGGGATCCCTGCCCCTGCGTGAGGAACTGGGCGAGGAGCACTGGTCCTACATGGACCGGTACGCGAAGCGGCTGATCGCCCGCGGCCCGACCTTCGCCGACGACGGGGAAACGCCCACCGGCAGCGTCCACATCGTCGACCTGCCGGATCCCGCGGCAGCCCGCGCGTTCGCCTTCGACGAGCCCAACCAGCAGGCCGGCGTGTACCGGGACGTGCTGCTGCGCCGGTGGCACAACGTACTGGGCCGGACCATGTGGGACTTCCCCGGTGGCCGGACCGGCGGCGGCAACCGGTACCTCGTCCTGGGCCTCGGCGCGGGCCGGCCCGCGGACCCCGACGTGCCGGCCGCCGACCGGGACGAGCTGATCGCCTACGGTCCGCTGCTGTCCGACGACGGCACGGCCTGGCTGGGCACCGCGGCCCTGGTCCGCGCACCGGACCGGGGCACGGCCCGGGCGGTCCTGGCCCCGGACCGGTACGCCGTCGTCGAGGTCCACGACTGGGAGTTCGGCGGACGCAGGTGACGGCGAGCCGTCAGCCCTGGGGGTAGTCCTCCACGAACCCCTCGTCGCCGAAGTCCTCTTCCCCGAACGCCGCCCCGGCGCCGCCGAAGAAGTTCTCCAGGATCTCGTCGATGCGCACCTCGGTGGCTCCCGCCGGGGCCGCGGCCTTCTCGCCCTTGCCCACGCGCAGCACCAGCGCGAACTTCTTGACCTTCGCCGTCTCCGCCAGCTCGGCCAGGTCCAGGGACACCTCGGTCAGCTCGCCGTTCTTCAGCGTGAAGTCGGCCGTGACCTTCTTGTTCGGAGCGTCCGCGAAGTCCTTGGCCGTCGGCAGCTCGGCCCCCGCCGGCAGCTCCTTCTGCACCAGGCGGAGCTCGTCGAACAGCTCGGTCATCAGCGTGCGGAAGGGAGCCGTGGCCTTGATGTGCTCGATGCCGTCCGATCCGCCGGACGTCTTGAAGTCGACCTCCTGGGCGACGACCTGCCGCAGGGCCTTCATCAGCTTCTTCTGCGTCTTGGCGTCGAGGGTGGGTTCCGCCGAGGGCTCACCGGCCCCGGCGCCCTCCGCCCCGGACATCTGCTCGCCGGTCTCCTCCAGCTCCTTCGTCGAGACCTTGAGCCACTCACCGGCGAGGAGCTTCTTGAACGCCCCGGCGCTGTCGGGCAGTTCGTCGGCCGACGGCATGGGGCTGCCGGACATCCTCCCGAGCGCCTCCGCGTCGACGCGGAGGTAGGTCCAGTCGCCGACCAGCCGGTACTCGAACAGGTCACCTTCGGGGCCGCTGAACTTCATCGCCATGGCGCTGAAGTCCTTCTCGCCGGACTTCTCCAGCGGCTTCTTCGACTGGACGGAGACGGAGATCCGCGCGTCGCTGAGCAGCTCGGCGACCTCCTCGGTCATCTCCTCGCCCGGCTCGGCCATCTCGGCGTCCAGCGCCTTCAGCGACGCGACGTCGGTGTCCAGGTCCAGCTCGAAGGAGAGGGAACGCTCCTCACCGAGCTTGTCGAAGGCCTGGTCGAGCTTCTGCCCGGCGGACAGGTTCTCCACGGTGCCGCAGGCGGCGGAACCGGCCAGGACCGCGGTGACGACGGCGGTGGCGGTCAGGGTCTTGCGTATGGCGGAAATGACGGTCTCCTCGTTAATGCGACCAGAGCGGTCACCCAGTAGACCGATCTTCGACCCGAACGGTTGTACGCGACAACCGAATTGCTGCCCGACGGCCCTGCAGGAACATCGAATCGACCGGTGACGGGCATATCTCAAAGCATGTCCACCCACGCAACGGCATCATCCGGGGTCCAGGTCTGCTCCCTGAAGCGGGACACCCCGCAGTCGATCCCGGCGAACAGCCCGTACACGGTCATCAGGTTCCCGTTCGGGGCCGCCGAGTCCACCGACCGTTTCGCCATGCACCAGGTCGAACAGCCGGACGGCTATACAGTCACGAGCTGGGACACGGACGACCGCTCCGGGCTCATATGGCCCAGCGCGGCCGGCTGGGGCACGCTGTACGCGATGATCCAGTGGGAGGCGGGAGGCTACGACGAACTCCGGGACCAGTTCGTCCGGGACCCGCTCGGCCTCACCCCGTCGCCCAACGACACCACGGCGACGGAGCACCGGCCGCCCAGCCCCGGCATGCAGTGCTGGACGAAGCAGTGGGGCCTCTTCGTCGACCCGGCCGTCCCCCTGGCCCTGCGCGCCACCCATGACGACACGGTGGCGCGCAAGATCGTCCTGGCGGAGTTCAAACTCGTCATCCACGAGGCCGCCTGACCGGTAAACACGGAACGTGGCGTACGCGTAGGCCTCACCCTCCCGCGGCGCAGGGGGCGGGCACCGGGCCCGGCCGGCCCGCCCTGGGCATGGCCAGCAGCTCGAGGCCGCGTTCCCGCGTCACCACCGGCCCCAGGACGGGGTCGGCCAGCAGACCGAGCGGTGCCAGCAGACCGAGCGGTGCCAGCAGACCGAGCGGCGCCAGCAGGCCCGGCCCCGGCGGCGACCAGGACGGCAGCGCGGCACGGATCACGCGCCACGCCGTGTCCGTGTCCCCCCACCGCGCCGACTCCCACGCCTCGGCCACCGCCTGTCCGAAGGCACCACCGGGCGCGTAGCGGTAGGTGCAACGTCCGCGTGTTGTGATCCGGAAGGACGAGAACCCACTTTTCTCGTAGGACGTCAGCCGTAGGCTGTCGTGGAAGAACTCAGGGGGGAAGATGATCGACTATTGCAAGGCGACCGTTCCGGTGTGGACGCTGGCGACGGGTGATGTGCAGGTGCCCGCGGTGGCCGGGGACAAGCCGATGACGGCTGAGCGCCTGGCCGAACTGCGCGGTGTGCTGGCCGTGCTGGCCGACCGGCCGATCGCCACGCTCGAGGTGCATCCGCTGCCCGAGGGAATCGACCGGGGCCGGGGCATCCCGCTCGACGCCGCGAGTCCTCTGGCGCAGCACCTGTCGCAGCTCATCACGCAGTCGGCGCAGGGTTCCTCCACGGCGGCCAGGGCGACCGCCTCCGGCGAGAACCTGTACCGCATGGTGGTCCCGGCCAAGTTCGCCGCCCAGCTGGGTCAGGGCATCGTCCGCCCCATGACGGTGAGGGGGGCGGACGGCAAGCTGTACACCGCACTCGTGAACTCGACGACAAAGCGCATCGCCGGGCATGTGACGTTCGAGCCGGTCGGCAAAGCGGCGGCGGCGGGCGCGGCCGGTGGCGCCGGTGCGACGGCCGGCGTGGCGGCCGCCGGCAGCGTGGCGCTCACCGTGGCCGCACCGCTCGTCCTCATGGCCGTGGCGGTAGGGGTGAGCGCGAACGCCGACCGCAAGCGCCAGCAGGCCATCGAGCGGATCACGGAACTGCTGGAGCAACTGAACGAAAAGCAGCTCGACGACGAGCGCCGCGAACTCGACGGCTGCCGCTACGCGATCGACAAAGCCACCGCCATCCTGCTCGACCAGGGCAAGCTCGGCGTCTCGCTGGGACTGGACTCGGCGATCCATGCCATCAGCAAGGCGCTGATCGACGTGCGCGACCGGCTCGCCCGGTGGCAGGCGGCACTCGACAAACTGCCCGACGACAAGCCCGTCGAGATCGGAACGCTGACCGAGGCGTTCCCCGGCATCGACGATCACGGCGGCACGTTCCGCACGCATCTTGAACTCGCCGACCTGGCCATTGCGTTGCAGCGGCGGGTCAACGTCCTTCAGGCCGTCGAGCACGCTCAGAGCGACCCTGGGAACCTGTTCGAGAACTTCACCCGCGCACTCAAGGCCGACCAGCAGCGCCTCGACGAACTGGAGTCGGGCATCGCCGGTGTCCTGGTGCGCGTGTCGGCGCTGGAGCTGGCACGCCCGAACAGCAAGCTCCCCGTCCTCACGACGGGTGAGGTCGACCGCCTGATGCGCACGGCGCACCGGCTCCACCGGCTGGGCGACGGCGTCACTGTGGGCGGCCGTCCGGCGGACGTGACAATCGAGATCCTTCGTGACAAGGACGGCTCGGTGGTCGTGTTCCCCGCGCTGCCCGCGGAGGTGTAGGCGCGCGGGCTTCCGCTCGCCTCGGTCGACACCCTCACCCGCAGACCAGCACCGCCCGGACGGTCTTGCCGCCGGGCGGGTGGGGGACGCAGTCCCAGTGGTCGGTGAGGGCGGTGACGAGTGCCAGGCCGCGTCCGCCGAGGGGGAGCGCGCCAGGCCCGTCCTCCGCCGGGGCCGGCCGCGGCCACAGGTCCCCGCGGGCGTCCGTGACCTCGACGCGCAGACGGTCCGCGGCGGGGTCGAGGGCGAGGGTGAGCCGGAAGCGGCGGCCGGGCACGCGGCCGTGCAGGACGGCGTTGGCGGCCAGCTCCGCGACGACGAGTTCGGCACGCTCGGTGAGGTCGTGGGACGCGCCCCGGGAGCGCAGCTCGGTCACCGCGAGGAGACGGGAGAGACGAGCGCCGCGCCGCGTGGACGACAGCAGCTGGGTGAAGGTGCCGACGGGGGCGCCCACTTGGGGTGTTGCGTGGTTCATGGCGTCAGACTGGCGGTCGGACGCGGGCGGTGGCGAGTGCCGCGCCCCGTACGGAGAGTAGGCGTACGGACGGGAAAGCGGGCGGTACGCCGGATTCCCGCGACACTGTGTGAGGAACGCGGGGCGGCGGCAGAATGAACCGTCGGGCCTGCCACACCCTCCCGGCGCGGACCGCCGTCCGGTGTGGCCGATACCGGCCCGCGGGGTCGTCCCGGGGTGTATATCTGTGCCTTCACCCGGGATGCCTTCACTCGGGCGGTCAAACGGGGAGACGCCCGCCGCCACCGTTCCGCGTGAGACGTGAGACGTGCGAGGGGGAGGGCGGGGATCTCGTGGAAGAGCTGTATCACAGCGGGTACTGGGAGGCGGAGGAGAGACGGCGGGCCGCGACGGCCGCGGAGACGCTGACCTCCTACGACGCGGCGCTGGGCCGTCTGTCCCGTGCGCCGGAGGAGGTTCCCCTCACCCGTGCGACGATCGGTACGCCGAAGACCGATCCCTCGTGGCACGAGTTCGTCGTCGGCCTCCTCGCGTGCCTCCCCGTCGTGGGCGGCCTCTACTCGGCCTTCGGCGTGAGCCGCGCCTTCCCGGACGGTCCGCGGACGGCCGTCACGATCGGCGCTCTGGCCACTGCCGCGGTGGTCGTCCTGCTGCTCATGGTGACGGCCTTGTGGCTGGCGGACCGACTGGACCGGCCCGGGCGACGGGACGCGCTGCTCCGCACGGGCACGGCCATGGTGCTCGCCTGCGTCCGCGCCCTGGAGGCACCGGACGCCGACCACGCCGGGCACCTCCGCAAGCTCGACGATCTGTACCGCCGGACCGAGCCCCTCGTCCTGCGGGCCCACCGTGTTCGCGGCACGATCGGAGGCTCCTCGCCGCGGCGGGCCGCCGCCCGGCGGCACGCCGAGCTGGTGGCGGGCGCGCTGCGTCGGGAGCTGTGCCGGGTGGACGCCGAGCCGCGGGACGCGCTGCGGGACCTCGCCGGGAAGCTGGTGACGGTGTGCGAGCGGTACGCCGAGGGCCGGATCGGCGGGCTGCTGCCCGAGGAGGATCTCGTGGACGTGGAGCCGGTGACGGTGGCCCGTCAGGCGCTGCGGGAGTCGGCGCTCATGACGGTGGTGATCTTCGTCGCGTTCTGCGGGGCCCTGGGGGCGTGGCTGGGCTGCCGGGCGGCCGGTGTGCCGGACGACCTCCTGCCGCTGGCCGCGGCCGCGGGCCTGCTGCTCGGCGGGACTCTCGCCGGCGGCTGGCGGCGGACGGTGCGGTTGGTGGAGCTGCTGCCGGGCCTCTAGCGTTCCCGGGCCGCCGGTCCGGTCCGGATCGCGTGCGCGGGGCGGGGCGTCGCGGGACGGTACGGGGAGGTCCCGGCCCGCCTCCGGCTACGCGCAGGGGCAGGCCAGTTGAGGGAGCGCGCGGTTCGGCGAGCAGGTCACCACGGCCAGGGAGAGGTACGAAGGGCGTTCGAGGTAGTGGCCGTACGACACGTCGGCGCCCGAGCGCAGGCGTTCGGCGGCGGCGTCCACCAGCCGGGCCAGGCGTGCGGTGTCCCGGTCGGCCTGCGTCGCGAACCGGGGGGTGTATTCGGCCAGCCGCTCGCCGAGCCAGGCCGCCGCCTCCTTCGCCTCCTCCCAGGTGCCCCGTACCAGCGAGCGGGGCTTCACGAGCCAGTAAGCCGTCTCCAGGGGCGGGAGGTCCGACGTGCGGAACTCCGCGGCCACCTGGCGGTAGCGCTCGACCAGTTCCGGTCTGCTCCCGGCCGGGGGCGGGTCGGGGTGCGGGGGCCGCCGCAGGGCCTCGTCGTCGAAGCGCGCCTTCGGGCCGGTCCAGAGGTAGGCGTGGTGGTGCACGTGCTGCTCCCGTTTCGAGGAGCGCCGGCCGGACCCGGGGAGGGGCCCGGTCCGGCCGGCGGTGGGGAAGGGAGGGGGAGGAGGGTCAGGCGCCGAGGCCGAAGCGCGCCGGGTCGATACCGGCGGCGTCCAGCTCCTCGGTGGTGAACCGCAGCGGTTGCGTGTCCGGCCGCTTGCTGTCGCCCAGCGCCCAGGCGTCCTCGCCGATCCGGGCCAGGGTCACGCACCCCTCGGTGCAGGGGCCGCCGCACGCCTTCGTGAACGAGGCCCCGCTGATGTCGAGCGCGTAGAGGTTGGTTCCGTTCTGCATGACTGCACCTTCCAGTTCGTCCGATGCGGCCAGGTCCGGCCGCCGCCCGTGGTGGGCGGGAGTGCACGGGAGGGGAGACGGCCGCCCGGAATTTCCGCAGGTGAGCGGTGGACGCGGACGGTTTCTCCCGGCTCTTCGTGACCTCAGGGTGGCGGTCGGACGGGGGCGGGGACGAGTGTGGCAGCCCGTACGCTGAGTCAGCGTACGGACACGAAGAGTGGACGGTACGTCTGATGATCCGTCAGGCTGGAGGTGGACGCGGGCGGCGTGAGGAGCCGTCGTGATGCGCGGTACGGAGGAGAGGAAAGGGGCGGCGGATGGACGTGGTCGGGGTCGAGGGGGAGGCGGCCGGCAGCGCCGGCGGTGCGCGGGCGGTTCCGACGGGGGAGTGGGAGCGGGAGCCGCATCCGTCGGACAGCCTGCGGACGTTCGGGGCCGTCGTCCAGGCGTTGCGTGAGCACGCGGGGCTGAGCCGGGTCGACCTGGGGGCCCGGGTCCAGTACTCCAAGCACACCGTCGAGTCGGTGGAGTTGGGGCGCCGGATGCCGGACGAGGCGTTCGTGGAGCGGGCGGAGGAGGCCCTGGGCAACACGGGTGCGCTGCGGAAGGCGGCGCGGCATCTGACGCGGGGGGAGGCGGGGCTGGCTGTGTGGTTCCGGCGGTGGGCTCGGCTGGAGCGGGAGGCGGTGAGCCTGTGCACGTATGAGTGCCGGTTGGTTCCGGGGTTGTTGCAGTCGGAGGGCTATGCGCGGGCCCTCTTCGAGAACCGGATTCCGCTGCTGACGGATGAGCAGTTGGAGGCTCAGGTCGAAGCGAGGATGGAGCGGCAGCGGATGCTGTACGAGCGCCCGACCGTTCCGTTCCACTTCATCGTTGAGGAGGCGGTCCTGCGACGGAGGCTGGGCGGTGCCGAGGTACGGCGCGAGCAACTGGACCACGTTCTGGAGCACACGTCGCCTCGCAACGTGACGTTGCAGATCATGCCGCTGGAAGCCGAGTACCACTCGTGCATGGATGGGCCTCTGCGCCTACTGGAAACCCCAGAGGGGCGTCGACTCGCATACTCGGAGGGCCAGGAGAGCGGACGGCTGATTGGCGACTCGAAAGAGGTGAGAGTCCTTCAGCAGCGCTATGACACACTGCGGTCGCAGGCCCTGCACCCCAAAGATTCCCGGGCCTTGCTGGAGCGACTGCGAGGAGAGACATGAGCACGACGGAACTCGCCTGGTTCAAGTCAAGCTATAGCGGTAGCTCGGGCGACGACTGTGTGGAGGTTGCCGTCACCGAGCAGGCCATCCACGTACGGGACTCCAAGGACGTAACCCGTCCGACCTTCGCCGTCGGCCGCGAAGGCTGGGGGCAGTTCGTACGGTTCGCGTCGAGCGCTGAGTGACTTGAGGGCGTGCCGTCCGATGGAGGAGTAGCGGACGGCACGCCCTCACCCCGTTCGAGAGCCCTTGGTCTCGCCCATGTTTCCGCGTCCGACGACGCCCGTGATGCGGAAACGTCCGCCGACTGTCCCCAACCCCGCTTACCCCTCCCCATGCCGCCCGTCATATGTGCGTGAACGTGGTGGCCGTGCGAGGGGAGAGGGAGTGGTTGGGTATCAGGCCGTCATCGCGCTGGGCGGGCGGGTCCCATGGCTGCCGCGCCGGCGCCTCCGTGGGGCTTCCTACTCCCCGAGCGCGGCGACGGCCTCCTCGTAACCCCCCGTGGGAGGTGCGGTGTCGGGGCCGTACACCAGGTGCAGCACGCCCGTGGTGAACGTCTGCGACCTCAGCAGCTTCAGCGGGACCGACGGCTCGCCCTCGTCGAACAGGCGCATGCCCTTGCGTACGGCGATGGGATGGACGAGGAGCTGGAGCTCGTCGAGCAGCCCCGCGTCGAGCAGTTGCCGGATGACCGAGACCGAGCCGCTCAGCGCTACGTCACCCCCGGACTCGCCCTTCAGCGCGGCGGCGACCTCGGAGACGTCGCCTCGGGCCTGCTCGGAGTTGCGCCACTGGAACTCCAGCGGGCCGCGCGAGAACACGATCTTGCGCATGTCGCCGAGCTGCTTGGCGAAGCCCGCGTCGTCGCCGCCCGCCGCCTCCCGGTCCGGCCAGGCGCCGGCGAAGCTGTCGTACGTCCTGCGGCCGAAGAGCATGACGTCCGCGGTCTTCAGGCTCGCGTCGACGGCCGCTCCCATCTCGTCGTTGAAGTAGGGGAAATGCCACTGGTCGGGCGCTTCGACGACGCCGTCGAGCGAGATGAACAGGCTGGCGGTGATCTTCCGGGACATGGTGTTCTCCTGGGGTGTCCGTTCCGTGTACCGGTTACGACTGTGCCGCCCACCGGAAATCATCGGTGGGCGGCACGCGGACGGTTCAGACGGTGTCCAGTTCCCTGCGGCGCTCCGGACCCGGCACGCCGCCCGCCGCCCCGCGCGGGTCCGTGACGCTGCCCAGCCAGCCCAGCAGGAACCCGGCCGGCACCGTCACCAAGCCCGGGATCGTCACGTCCCAGAGGCGGAAGTCGTGACCCGGGAAGATCGACCCGGGTGTGCCGGAGGCGTACGGCGACAGCGCGAGCGCCGCGACGGTCAGCGCCGTTGCCCCCCACAGGCACCACAGCGCGCCGCGGGCGGTGAACCCGGGCCAGTACAGGGCGTACAGCAGGACGGGCGCGAGGGCGGCGCCGCAGACGGCGAGCCAGAGTGTCGAGACGACCACCAGGTTCCAGTCGGCGGCGACGACCGCCACGACCGCGGAGAGGGCCCCCGTCAGCGCCGCCGACCACCGGGACGCGGCACCGTCCGCCTTGCCCGCCGGGCGCCGGCCGGACGCACCCAGCACGTCCCGTCCCAGGGCGATGCCGGCGGCGAGGGTCACGTCCACCACGGCCGCGAGCGCGGTGAGGAAGAGGACGCAGGCCAGGGCCGCCACCAGGATGCCGCCGCTGTCCAGCGCCCGCCCGAGCACCAGCGGCGTGAACACCTGCGCCGCCGGACCGGCCTCGCGCAGCGCCTCGCCGACGAGGGCCGCCGCGCCGACGCCGACGACGGCGAGCGCGCCGTACAGCAGCGTGAGTTCGCCGAGCATCCAGCGGCCGACGGTCCGGGCGCCGCGCGGGCTCTTCGTCGAGATCGCCCGCATCAGCACGGCGGGCATCGCCAGCGTGGCCATCGACATGCCGAAGGTCTGCCCGATCCGGTTCACGGCCCCCACCCACCCCTCACCGGTGTAGCCGCCCGGACGCAGGTACGCCTCGCCCATCCGTGAGCCGTGCGCGGCCGCGTCGAGCAGCCGCCCGGGGTCCCCGCCGAAGCGGTGGAGCACGAGTACCGCGGCGACCACCAGCACGGGCAGGGCGATCGCCGACTTCACGATCATCACCACGCCCGTGCCCCGGATCCCGCCGCTGACGGCCAGCGCCGTCATCACGCAGCCGATCACCAGGATGCAGCCGGTCCGCGCACCGGGCTGCCCGATCAGCGCGGCGGCGACGTTTCCGACCACCACCAACTGCACGACCAGCAGCGGGAAGCAGACCAGCAGGGTCACCGCGCCCCACGAGACGCGTACGGCGGGCCCGCCGCTGCCGCGCGCGTCCAGCATGTCCGCGGCGGTCAGCGAGGCGTGCCGGCGCAGCGGCTCGATGATCAGCACGAGGAGCAGCACGACCCCGATCAGGCTGCCCAGCATGACGCCGAGGCCGTCGAAGCCGAACGTGGCGACCATGCCGACCAGGACGGTGACCGTCGCGACCGTGGTGGTGTCGCCGCCCATCGCGATGCCCTGCTGCCAGGAGCGCAGACGGCGGCTGTCGGACCGGACGAGAGCCCGGTCGTCCTCGTCGGCGCCCGTGACGATGCACAGCATCAGGCAGATCACGACGAACACCGAGAACACGGCGAAGACGAGGGACCGGGACGAGGGATCGAGGAGCGTGGTCACGACCACCTCCGGGCATCCGGCCGCGGTTCGAGCCGGTCGACCCGGCGTCCGTACGCCACCAGCGCGTGCACGGCGACGGCGCAGGGCACCACGGCCAGGAGCACGCCGAGACTCACCGGCCCGGCGATCCTCGTGCCGTACACGGCCGGCACGAGGGCGGCGGGCAGCACGTAGAGCAGCCAGACGACGGCGATCCGGACGCCGAGCCGCAGCCCGACGGCCAGTCGCGCCGCCTCCCCGTCGTCGTGCCGCTCGTGCTCCGCCGGGGGTCGCGCGCCGGCGGCGGGCTCGTCATGGTGCGGCGGCCCGTGCCAGGGCCGCGGTCCGAAGGACATGTGGGTGGCTCCGCTCACGTCGGTCCGGCACCCGGGAAGGGTGCGCGTACGGGTGTGGGGGTGGGCGCGGAGTCAATCAGACACATGCCCGGAACCGCCCGCCCCGCGCGCAGATCTGTTCCTCCGCCCAACCGGGAGCCGTGCGGACGGTGAGCGGGCACTGCGTGACCGGGAGCCGGGAGCCGGGAGCCGGGAGCCGGGAGCCGGGAGTCCGGACGGCCGGGTCCGCGGCCGGGGCGCCGGTGTGGTGGCCGCCGGTGTACCCGACACCGGGGGGAAGCCGCGGATCGCTGCCGGTGGCCGGTGACCGGCGCCCGCACGGGCGCCGGCCGCCGCGCGCGGAACTCACGCCCCGGGTAGGCCCGCGGCCACCCCGGTCAGGCCACGGTGACGCCGTCGTCGAGGTAGACGTCCTGGACGGCGTGGAGGAGTTCCACGCCCTCGCCGGTGGGACGCTGGAAGGCTTTGCGGCCGGTGATGAGGCCGGTGCCTCCGGCCCGCTTGTTGATGACCGCGGTCCGTACGGCCTGCGCGAGGTCCCCTGAGCCGGCCGACGCGCCGCCGCTGTTGATCAGTCCGACCCGGCCCATGTAGCAGTTGGCCACCTGCCAGCGGGTGAGGTCGATCGGATGGTCGGTGGTGAGCGTGCCGTACAGGAGCTCGTCGGTCCTGCCGAAGCCCAGTGCGGTGTAGCCGCCGTTGTTCTCCGGCTGCTTCTGCTTGACGATGTCGGCCTCGATGGTCACGCCGAGGTGGTTGGCCTGCCCGGTGAGGTCCGCCGACACCGCGTAGTCCACTCCGTCCTTCTTGAACGCCGGGTTGCGCAGGTAGCACCACACCACGGTGAACATGCCCAGCTCGTGAGCCCGCGCGAAGACCTCGCTGACTTCCTGCAGCTGGCGGTCCGAGTGCTCCGAGCCGAAGTAGACCGTGGCGCCCACGCCGGCCGCGCCGAGCTCGAAACACTGCTCGACGTTGCCGAACATGATCTGGTCGTAGTGGTTCGGGTAGGTCAGCAGTTCGTTGTGGTTGAGCTTGACGATGAAGGGGATCTTGTGCGCGTAGCGCCGCGACACCGCCCCGAGCACCCCGAGGGTGCTGGCGACCGCGTTGCAGCCGCCCTCGACGGCGAGCTCGACGATGTTCCTGGGGTCGAGGTAACGGGGGTTTGCGGCGAACGCCGACGCCGCGGAGTGCTCGATGCCCTGGTCCACCGGCAGGATCGACACGTATCCCGTGCCGGCCAGACGGCCGTGGCCGAAGAGGGACTGCAGGTTGCGCAGCACCCGGGGGGAGCGGTCGGTCGCGGCCACGGTCCGGTCGACGAAGTCGGGGCCCGGCAGTACCAGGTCTTCTCGGGGAATTCCCTGGGCGGTATAGGTCAGGAGGTCCTTGGCCTCGTCGCCCAGCAAGCCTTGGATGTCGGTCATCGGCTCGCCTCTCCGGTCGTTCGGAATGCCGAGGGGCTGAGGCCCGGGTTCCCGTAACCCCCGGGCTCATGTGGGTCGGGCGCCCCGGCGTCCGATCCGGGCGCCCGAGCGGTCGTGCCGTGAAACAGTGGAAGGCAGGAGACGGACTCGTGTGGCGTCGGCGCAGGCATGGGCCGGGCGAAGGAGGACACGATGAGTCACTCTGTGCTGGCGGGTGTCGACGGATCCGATCGCGGTTCGGCGGCGGCCGAGTGGGCGGCGCGGGAGGCCGTGCTGCGTGGTGTTCCGCTGCGTCTGTTCCACGCCTCTCCACCGCTTCCGGGCACTGCCGTGCCGGGCCCCGCCGGGGACAGGCTGCGGCACGTGGGTGCCCGCATGCTCCAGCGGATGGCCGCCGAACTCGCCGACCGCTACCCGGACCTCGAGGTGCGGGGCGAGCAGGCCGATGACGCGCCGGCCCCGGCCCTCCTCGCCGCGGCCCGCGACGCCGGGCTTCTCGTGGTCGGCACACGGGGGACGGGCGGGTTCGAGGGTCTCGCGGTCGGCTCGGTGGCCTTGCGGGTGGCGGCGGCCGCCCCTTGCACCGTCGTGCTGGTGCCTCAACCGTCCGGCACCTTCGGGGAAGGGGCCCACCTGGCACGCGCCACGTCCCGGATCGTGGCAGGGTTCGACGCGCATCACCCGGTCGGTGAGGTGGCGGACTTCGCGTTCTCGGCCGCCGAGGCGCACACGGCGCGCCTGCGGGTGGTCCAGGCATGGGCCTTTCCCGCCGAGTCCGTGTCTGACCGGACCCTGGTGGTGACCGAGGAGGACCGCGCCACCTGGGAGGACCAGGAGGTCCTGCAGCTCTCCGACGCCCTGCGCGCCTGGCAGGAGAAGTACCCCCGTGTGACGGTCCACATCGACGTCCTGTTGCTCCACCCCGCGGAGGCGCTCCTGAACACGTCGCGGGCCGCGGACCTGCTCGTCGTGGGGCGCCGCGCCGACCCGAGTGCGGCCGAGGGCCGACTCGGTCCGGTCACGCACGCCGTACTGCACCACGCCCGCTGCCCGGTGGCGGTCGTACCGCACGCCGGATGACGGCCGGCCGGAGGCGGGCAGCGGGCCGGCAGGTCCGGCCGGTGATCCGACGAGCGCCGGGACCGGTCAGCCGAAGAACACCTCGAACTCGTCGTACAGCGAGGGATCGACCACCTTGTTCCGCGCCGTGGCGTCGTCGAGGGGGACGCGGACGACGAGGGTGCCCCGAAGGGCGACCATGACGCCGAGGTCACCGTCCTTGACCGCGTCGATGGCATGCAGGCCGAAGCGTGTGGCCAGCCACCGGTCGAAGGCGCTCGGGGTCCCACCGCGCTGGATGTGACCGAGGACCGTGGTACGGGCGTCCTTGCCGGTGCGCTCCGAGATCTCCTGGGCCAGCCATTCGCCGATGCCGGACAGCCGCACATGGCCGAACTCGTCCAGCGACTTGTCCTTGAGGACCATCTGCCCTTCCTTGGGGACGGCCCCCTCGGCGACCACGACGATCGGCGCATAGTTGATCTTGAACCGGTTCTTCACCTGCTCACAGACCTGGTCGATGTCGAACGGCCGCTCCGGGATGAGGATCACGTTGGCGCCGCCCGCGACGCCGGCGTGCAGGGCGATCCATCCGGAGTGCCGCCCCATCACCTCCACCACGAGGGCGCGCATGTGCGACTCGGCGGTGGTGTGGAGGCGGTCGATGGCCTCGGTGGCGATACCGACGGCGGTGTCGAAACCGAAGGTGTAGTCGGTCCCGGACACGTCGTTGTCGATCGTCTTCGGCACGCCCACCAGAGGGATTCCCCGCCGGCTCAGCTCGGTGGCCACGCCGAGCGTGTCCTCGCCGCCGATCACGACGAGCGCGTCCACGTCGTGTGTGGCAAGGGTGTCCCGCACGCGGAGCAGCCCGTCCTCGTGCTTGAACGGGTTGGTGCGGGAGGAACCGAGAATGGTTCCGCCACGGGGGAGAATCCCCCGCACACGGGGAATGTCCAGCGGAATGACCTCACCGCGGAGCAAACCGAGCCAGCCGTCCCGCACACCGACGAAGTCGAAGCCGTATTCCTGAACGCCCTTGCGGACGATGCTGCGGATCACGGCGTTGAGGCCGGGGCAGTCACCGCCGCCGGTCAGCACTCCGACCCTCATGGGCTTCCTCCCATCCGCTGAGCACCCCGCCAGGTCGCGGCCCTCGCGGCGATCGAACCGCTGTCAGGGAACCCGGACCGCCTCCTCCCAGCCTCCCTCCATTCGGACCGCGGTGGCCACTCGACGGACGTCCGCTCCAGGCGGCTCACCCACGCACTGGGCGGGATCCGGGTCACCGTCCTGGCATATCGACGGTGGTGTCGGTTTCGGGACGCAGGTGATTCGTGACGTCGACGACACCGTCGACGCTCTCGGACAGGCGTACCGCGAGGGGAATGAGGCTCTCCTGCGGCACGGTGCCGCTGAGCGTCACGCGGCCGTCGGTGACCTGGACGGTGACCGTGCCGGGGGACAGGCCGAGGGTGCGGGTGAGGATGTCCGTCGTGATCTCCTCGCCGACCGTGAGGTCTCGCCGCAGGAAGACC
This sequence comes from Streptomyces marokkonensis, assembly GCF_008312835.1. Taxonomy (GTDB): domain Bacteria; phylum Actinomycetota; class Actinomycetes; order Streptomycetales; family Streptomycetaceae; genus Streptomyces; species Streptomyces marokkonensis_A. The sequence continues at coordinate 258,949 of NZ_VSKS01000001.1, forward strand.
CGCAGCAGGTCGGTACGACTGACGATGCCCACCAGCCGGCCCGTGTCGACGACGACGGGCAGCCTTTTCACGTGGTGGCGGGCCATGGCACGGGCCGCCTCCACGACCGACCACTGGGGCCGGGCCGTGACGGCGGGGCTGGTCATCAGTTCCTCGGCGGTCAGCGCGTGGGCCTTGGCGCGTTCCGAGGGCAGCAGGTGCGCGGCGGCCAGATGTCCGCCCGGATCCGCCTGGCTCTCCTGTTTCCGCAGCAGGTCCGCCTCCGACACCACACCGACCGGGCGGCCCTGGCTGTCGACGACGGGCACCGCGGTGATGCCGTGCTCCGCGAGGTGCTCGGTGATGTCCTTGAAGCCCGTCTCCCGCCGCACACTCACGACGGCCGGGGTCATGAGGTCTCCGACCAGGCGATGCAGCATGCCGTGCTCCCTTCTCGGACGTTCGCGGCACGGTCCTTACTCCACTGTCCGTCCTCCGGAGAGCGCTCGCACTGCCGACGCACACCGGCCGCTCCCGCCCGTCCGTCCGCCCGCCACAGCGGGCGGCGCGGTCACCGGCGGCGAACGCCGGGCGGAGCGCGCAGCAGGCCGTTCGCCCGCAGGAGCATCGGACAGCGTGGGGCGTCGGTGAGCGGCGTGCCGAGACACTCGGCGATCGCGCCCCGGGCCCGGCAGCCCGCGGAGCCGGCGGCGGGCGCGGAGTGGCACGGCGCGCGGTCCCCGTGGTCGGCTTCCTCCTGGAGCAGGTGATGCGGTTCCAGGAACAGGGGGGTTCATGGGTTCAGGACGGTTCTGCACACCCAGGTGCCGAAGTCGTCCGGCCTGCTGGGGGTGTCGTCCGCGATTGCGGCAGGTCGTGGCCAGGGTGACGATGGGACAATGGCTCAACGCGCACCAGTGGTTGTGCATCCGCCGGGACCGGATGGTGGCCGGCACGTGACGGTTCGCGGTGAGCAGGTGGGTACGGCTCATCACCTGCTCGATGTTCTGGAGCTTCTGCGCCGTGCCGGCCTGCCGGAGGCGCACGAGGGAATCGATGATCCCGACCTGGTCGAGTGGCGCGGTGGCGACTCCAGAATGTGGCGCGAGGAGACGTAGGAGAAGCGCTTCCCGCCGGGCGGCCGTCCCCGGGGCCCGCGAGGGGGCGCGCTCCGTCCCCGGGACTGGAGCCGCCGGGCGCCTCAGGCCGCCCGGTCCTCGCGCAGGAACTGGCGCAGTCGCCGCATCGGCCACGTGTCGATCACATAGTCCGGGGTGGGCCGTCCACGTTGTGCCGTGCCGACCCCGTGGCGCGGGTACGCGAGCCGGGGATCGAGTGGGCGCCGGTGCCGATGGCGAACCTCGCCCCGTGACCCTTGGCCCGGAGGACGCCCTCGTCGCCCAGGTCGTCGGGCCGGACCACATCTCACACTCCAGGGACCGACGTGTCCCTCCAGCGCGCGGAGGCGTCGGGCCGAGGGTGTACTGGGATCAGGGGGTCGGCTGAGGGAGAGCGCTGTGCGTGCGACGTTCGTTCTGGGCCGGATCGTCGGGGTCCGGGTCGGCGTGCACTGGAGCGTCCTGCTCATCTTCGGCATCATCGCGTTCGGCCTGTCCCAGGGCCGCCTCCCGGAGACGTATCCGGGGCGTGGCTGGGCGGTGTACTGGGCGGCCGGCCTGTGCACCGCTGTGATCTTCTTCGCCTCCCTCCTCGCACATGAGCTGGCGCACGCCGTCGTGGCCCGGCGCAACGGGGTCGAGGTGGACGACATCGTGCTGTGGCTGCTGGGCGGAGCGGCCCGGCTCAGGTCCGAGGCGTCCAGCCCCGGCAGGGAGCTGAGGATCGCCGGCGTCGGCCCCCTCGTCAGCCTGCTCCTCGGCGGGCTGTTCGCCCTCGCCACCTGGCTGCTCGACCTGGCATCCGTGTCCGGGGTCGTGGTGGAGATGGCCGCCTGGCTCGCGGGCATCAATGTGCTGCTCGCCGTCTTCAACGCGCTGCCCGCCGCACCGCTCGACGGCGGCAGGCTGCTGCGCGCGTTCCTGTGGTGGCGCACGGGAGACCGGCTGCGGGCGACCGCCGGCGCCACCGCGGCGGGGCGGGTCTTCGGGTGGCTGCTGGTCGTCCTCGGCCTGGTCGCGTTCATGAGAACCGGCACGTTCGGCGGTCTGTGGCTGGCGCTGATCGGCTGGTTCCTCATCACGGCCGCCACCGCCGAGGGGCGGCAGGCCCAGCTGCGCGGCGTGCTGGCCGGTGTCCCCGTGCGGGACGCCATGACGCCCGGACCTCTCACGGTTCCCGCGGCCACGACGGTCGCGGACTTCCTCACCGGTGCGCGATACCGCTACCGGCACCTGGCGTTCCCCGTGACCGAGGACGGGGCCACGCTCGGGTTGCTGACCACCGACAACGCCCGAAAGGTGCCGCAGGCCGAGGCGAACGCCGTGACGGTGAGGGACGTCATGGTGCCGCTGTCGCAGACCACCGTGGTCGAGCCGGACAGCCCGCTGGCGGATCTGCTGCCGCGCATGGAGCCGGGAGCCGAGCACCGGGTCCTGGTCATGGATCACGGCAGGCTCGCCGGAATCGTGTCGCTCTCGGACGTCAGCCGAACGGTGACCTGGCTGATGGACAACGCCGGGCGGCGCGGCGGTCCGTGACCGTGGCACGGCACCACCGGGCGCGCCGGGGCGGGCAGGGCGCAGGCTTCCGTGCCGAGCGGCAGGGCCGATGCGCGTGACCGGGGTCGTCTTCGCGACGCGGGAGCCTCTGCCTCGGGCGGCCCGGTACGAGGCGCTGGAACAGGTCGCGCACGTGGCGACCCCGCCCGGCACCGTCCGTGCCCCGTACGCGATGGCCGACGTGCACGGGGGTACGGCTTCCCCGGCGGAGGCGCGGCCGCCACGGACGTCGAGGCCGGCGGAGTGGTCCCCTCGGGCGGCGTCGGGTTCGGCATCCCCCGCGGCGGCCGGCTGCTCGTGGCCGGCGTCGACCACGACCCGCTCTGTGCCTGCGCGCGCGGCACCCACGCCGGATGCCCCCTTCGACCGGCACGTCGTGCCCGGTGCGGGCCACCGCGGCCGAATGGGTTCCTTCCGGCGCCGGGGAGCGGCTACAGGCCCTGGGAGAGCAGAAGTTCGTGGGCGAGTCGTGCGCCGCGTGCCGCTTCCTCGGGGGAAACGTCCTGCGACGGGATGTCCTCCAGGCCACGGGCGAGGACCCGGACGGCCTCGGCCAGGGTCGCGACCTGTGTCTCCAGACGGCTCAACCGGGCCTCCGGTCCTGGCGTGGCATGCGATGCGTCGGGATGGGGCTGCGTCATGATCGTGCCTCCTTTCGGGGCGGTGACGGGGCCGTGGGGTCGACGCGTCCGCCGTATCACGCTGATCAGCCCGCGCCGTGCGGGGTGTGTCTTCTTCCAGCACATGGTTCCGCTGCCCTGACAGCGACTTCGGGAGTCTGATCAGCCAGGGGGGAGCTCTACCGCTTGGCCGCCCCGGCATCCGTGCCCTGCCGGTCACCGCTCATAGCCAGTAAACAACGGTCGCCCGGCGCCCGCAGCGAACGGGGCCGCCGGGCGTATCCCCGGCCTTCTCACCGGTGGGGCCGCGGGGCGGAGGTCACCCGGCGTGGCCTCCGTCCCGCGGCCATCACATCCGCCCGTGAGGACGGGCGGCCGTTGTCCGTCGCCGGGTGACGTGTCCAACGACCTCATCGACCGGCGCCGCCTGCGGTGTCCGTACAGGCCGTGAGAGGGCTGTGTGGCGGCATCGGCCGGTCAGATGTCCCGGAAGATCTCGATCTGCGCCCCGATCGAGTTCAGCCGCTCCGCCAGGTCCTCGTAGCCGCGGTTGATGACGTACACGTTGCGCAGCACGGACGTGCCCTCCGCCGCCATCATCGCCAGCAGGACGACCACCGCCGGGCGCAGGGCCGGCGGGCACATCATCTCCGCGGCGCGCCAGCGGGTCGGGCCCTCGACCAGGACGCGGTGCGGGTCGAGCAACTGGAGGCGGCCGCCGAGGCGGTTGAGGTCGGTCAGGTAGATCGCGCGGTTGTCGTAGACCCAGTCGTGGATCAGGGTCTTGCCCTGGGCCACCGCGGCGATCGCCGCGAAGAACGGCACGTTGTCGATGTTCAGGCCGGGGAACGGCATGGGGTGGATCTTGTCGATCGGCGCCTCCAGCTTGGAGGGCCGGACGGTGAGGTCCACCAGGCGCGTGCGGCCGTTGTCGGCGAAGTACTCGGGCGTGCGGTCGTGGTCGAGGCCCATCTCCTCGAGGACAGCCAGCTCGATCTCCAGGAACTCGATGGGGACGCGGCGGACCGTGAGTTCGGACTCCGTCACCACCGCCGCGGCCACCAGGCTCATCGCCTCGACCGGGTCCTCGGAGGGGGAGTAGTCGACGTCGACGTCGATGGTGGGCACGCCGTGCACGGTCAGGGTGGTGGTGCCGATGCCGTCGACCTTGACGCCCAGCGCCTCCAGGAAGAAGCACAGGTCCTGGACCATGTAGTTGGAGGAGGCGTTGCGGATGACGGTGATGCCGTCGTGCCGGGCGGCGGCGAGCAGCGCGTTCTCGGTGACCGTGTCCCCGCGTTCGGTCAGCACGATCGGACGGTCGGGGGCGACGGAGCGGTCGACCACCGCGTGGTACTGGCCCTCGGTCGCGGCGATGTCCAGGCCGAACCGGCGCAGCGCGATCATGTGCGGCTCGACGGTGCGCGTGCCGAGGTCGCAGCCGCCGGCGTACGGCAGCATGAAGCGGTCCAGGCGGTGCAGCAGCGGGCCGAGGAACATGATGATGGAGCGGGTGCGGCGGGCGGCGTCCGCGTCGATGGCGGCGAGGTTCAGCTCGGCCGGGGGCACGATCTCCAGGTCGACGCCGTCGTTGATCCAGCGGGTGCGCACGCCGATGGAGTTCAGCACCTCGAGCAGGCGGTAGACCTCCTCGATCCGGGCGACGCGGCGCAGCACCGTGCGCCCGCTGTTGAGCAGCGAGGCGCACAGCAGTGCCACGCACGCGTTCTTGCTCGTCTTCACGTCGATGGAGCCGGAGAGCCTGCGGCCGCCCACCACCCGCAGATGCATCGGACCGGCGTAGCCCAGGGAGACGATCTCACTGTCCAGCGCCTCGCCGATACGGGCGATCATCTCAAGGCTGATGTTCTGGTTGCCGCGCTCGATGCGGTTGACGGCGCTCTGGCTGGTGCCGAGCGCCTCGGCGAGCTGCGTCTGCGTCCAGCCGCGGTGCTGCCGGGCGTCGCGGATGAGCTTGCCGATGCGTACGAGGTAGTCGTCTGCCATGAGGCTGAGGCTATCTCAGATATGAGATGGCACCTCTTGGGGGGTCCGTTCGGGTGACGTGACGTCAGTGTCCCCCGCCGCGACGGGTCCGGGTGGTCCGGCGCCATCCGAAAGGTCCGGGCAAATCCATCGATGTCGTGCGACGTCCCGTACTGCTTCGTGTGTGGCGGGGGCCGTTCCTGCCGCCCGTGGTGATGGACCACGAACGCTTGTTGATGTTCAGCCGTACCCCGGGCAGGATCCGGAAGCTCTTGCGGAACGTGAGCGGCATGGGCTGCCTCCCTCTCGGTCGTGCCTGGAACTGACTCCGTCTCAGTCGCTTACCCCGCTCGGGCGTCCTGATGGCATCCGTGCCGGCTTGGCGGGAGGGTGGAGGCGGAGAGGAGGGCGCGCCGGGGCCCGGGCATGACCATTCGGGCCCGGTGTACTAGAGTTATCTCGACATCGAGATATCTGCCGAGGAGCACCGCAGCCGCCACCCTGGTGAGGGTCGCCTAACTTAGCCTTACCTTAGCGGACCGGCCGGGGCGGCGTGGCGGCAGGATGCGGTGGTACGCGCACATCAATGAAGGAGACTGTCGTGTCGGCGAACAGCTTCGACGCCCGCAGCACGCTGCAGGTGGGCGACGAGTCGTACGAGATCTTCCGGCTGGACAAGGTCGAGGGCTCCGCGCGCCTTCCCTACAGCCTGAAGGTGCTGCTGGAGAACCTGCTCCGCACCGAGGACGGCGCCAACATCACCGCCGACCACATCCGTGCCCTGGGCGGCTGGAACTCCCAGGCGCAGCCGTCGCAGGAGATCCAGTTCACGCCGGCGCGCGTGATCATGCAGGACTTCACCGGCGTGCCCTGCGTCGTGGACCTCGCCACCATGCGTGAGGCCGTCAAGGAGCTCGGCGGCGACCCGGCGAAGATCAACCCGCTGGCCCCGGCCGAGCTGGTCATCGACCACTCCGTCATCGCCGACAAGTTCGGCACCAACGACGCCTTCAAGCAGAACGTCGACCTGGAGTACGGCCGCAACCGCGAGCGCTACCAGTTCCTGCGCTGGGGCCAGACCGCGTTCGACGAGTTCAAGGTCGTCCCGCCGGGCACCGGCATCGTCCACCAGGTGAACATCGAGCACCTGGCCCGCGTCGTCATGGTCCGCGACGGCAAGGCCTACCCCGACACCCTGGTCGGCACCGACTCGCACACCACCATGGTCAACGGCCTCGGCGTCCTCGGCTGGGGCGTCGGCGGCATCGAGGCCGAGGCCGCCATGCTCGGCCAGCCGGTCTCCATGCTGATCCCGCGCGTCGTCGGCTTCAAGCTGACCGGCGAGCTGAAGCCCGGCACCACCGCCACCGACCTGGTGCTGACCATCACCGAGATGCTGCGCAAGCACGGCGTCGTCGGCAAGTTCGTCGAGTTCTACGGCGAGGGCGTCGCCGCCACCTCCCTGGCCAACCGCGCCACCATCGGCAACATGTCGCCGGAGTTCGGCTCCACCGCCGCGATCTTCCCCGTGGACGACGAGACGCTGAACTACATGCGCCTGACCGGGCGCAGCGACCAGCAGGTCGCCCTCGTCGAGGCGTACGCCAAGGAGCAGGGCCTCTGGCTGGACCCGAAGGCCGAGCCGGACTTCTCCGAGAAGCTCGAGCTGGACCTCTCCACGGTCGTCCCGTCGATCGCCGGCCCGAAGCGCCCGCAGGACCGCATCGTCCTCGCCGACGCCAAGGCCCAGTTCGCCCAGGACGTGCGCGCCTACGTCAAGGACGGCGGCGACGTCGACGAGGCGAGCAAGGAGTCCTTCCCGGCCTCCGACGCCCCGGCGATCTCCAACGGCGCCCCCTCCCACCCGGTCGAGGTCACCGCCCCCGACGGCACGACCTACACGCTGGACCACGGTGCGGTGACGGTCGCCGCCATCACCTCCTGCACCAACACCTCCAACCCGTACGTCATGGTCGCCGCCGCGCTGGTGGCCAAGAAGGCGGTCGAGAAGGGCCTGACCCGCAAGCCGTGGGTCAAGACCACCCTCGCCCCGGGTTCCAAGGTCGTCACCGACTACTTCGAGAAGGCGGGCCTGACCCCGTACCTCGACAAGGTCGGCTTCAACCTCGTCGGCTACGGCTGCACCACCTGCATCGGCAACTCCGGCCCGCTGCCGGAGGAGGTCTCCCAGGCCGTCAACGAGCACGACCTCGCGGTCACCTCGGTCCTCTCCGGCAACCGCAACTTCGAGGGCCGGATCAACCCCGACGTCAAGATGAACTACCTGGCCTCCCCGCCGCTGGTCGTCGCCTACGCGCTCGCCGGTTCCATGACGGTGGACATCACCCGTGAGGCCCTCGGGTACGACCAGGACAACAACCCGGTCTTCCTGAAGGACATCTGGCCCTCCGAGGCCGAGGTCAACGAGGTCGTGGCGAACGCCATCGGCGAGGACATGTTCGCCAAGTCCTACTCCGACGTCTTCGCCGGTGACGCCCAGTGGCAGGCGCTGCCCATCCCGACCGGCGACACCTTCGAGTGGGACGCCGAGTCCACCTACGTCCGCAAGCCCCCGTACTTCGAGGGCATGGGCATGGAGCCGGCCCCGGTCGAGGACATCTCCGGCGCCCGTGTGCTCGCCAAGCTGGGCGACTCGGTCACCACCGACCACATCTCCCCGGCCGGCGCCATCAAGGCCGACACCCCGGCCGGCCAGTACCTCACGGAGCACGGCATCGAGCGCCGCGACTTCAACAGCTACGGCTCGCGCCGCGGCAACCACGAGGTCATGATCCGCGGTACGTTCGCCAACATCCGCCTGCGCAACCAGATCGCGCCGGGCACCGAGGGCGGCTACACCCGCGACTTCACGCGGGACGGCGGTCCGGTGTCGTTCATCTACGACGCCTCCCGCAACTACATCGAGCAGGGCATCCCGCTCGTCGTCCTGGCCGGCAAGGAGTACGGCTCCGGCTCGTCCCGTGACTGGGCCGCCAAGGGCACCGCGCTGCTCGGCGTCAAGGCCGTCATCGCCGAGTCCTACGAGCGCATCCACCGCTCGAACCTCATCGGCATGGGCGTCCTGCCGCTGCAGTTCCCGGAGGGCCACACCGCCGAGTCCCTCGGCCTGACCGGTGAGGAGACCTTCTCCGTCTCCGGCGTCACCGAGCTGAACGAGGGCACCACCCCGCGCACGGTGAAGGTCACCACCGACACGGGCGTCGAGTTCGACGCGGTCGTCCGCATCGACACCCCCGGTGAGGCCGACTACTACCGCAACGGCGGCATCCTGCAGTACGTGCTGCGCAGCCTGATCCGCAAGTAGGCGACGCCGCAGGGCAGTTGAGGGCCGCATCCCCGCGTCGGGGATGCGGCCCCCGTCGTCGCCCCCGTTGTACGCTGACATCTCACCGGATGACGGGGGTGGCGGTGGGCCGCACGGAGCGCATGCATCTTGTCCTGGCCGGCAGCCGGGACAGCGACCAGGAAGAACTCGACCAGCTGACACTCCAGTTGCGCGAGCGGCTGCTCGAACTGGACGTCGACGACGTCGAACCGATCCGATCCGGGGACGTGCCCACCGGGGCCAAGCCGGTCGACGCGATCGCCGTCGGCGCGCTCGCCGTGACCGCCGCTCCCTTCGCGCTGCGCGCGGCGCTCGACCTGGTGCGGACCTGGATCGAGAACCGCCCGGTGCGCACGGTCAGCATCACCCTGGGCGAGGACAGCCTGGAGCTGGAGGACGTCTCCTCCGCCGACCAGCGGCGGCTCATCGAGGCGTTTCTGGCCGCGCGCGCCCAGGAGCCGGAGACCGGCACCGGGCAGGGGGACTGAGGGGCGTACGACGTGTCCGCAGGCCGTTACGCGCTGCTCGTCGCGACGGGCCGGTACGAGAACGAGGATCTGGGACGACTGCGCTCGCCCGCCCGCGACGCCCAGGACCTCGCGGACGTGCTGAAGGACCCCCGGATCGGCGGCTTCGAGGTGGCCACGGTCCTCGACGGCCGCCACCGCGAGGTGACCCGGGCCATCGAGCGCTTCTTCCTCGACCGCCGCAGGGACGACCTGCTCCTGCTGCACATCTCGTGCCACGGCCTCAAGAACAACAACGGCGAACTCCACTTCGCCGCCCGGGACACCGACCGGCGGCTGCTCGCCTCCACCTCCGTCCCCGCCCTGTTCGTGCACCAGCAGATGCGCGCCTGCCGGGCCCGGTCCATCGTCCTGCTCCTGGACTGCTGCTACAGCGGCGCCTTCCTGGCCGGCAGCAAGGGCGACACGACCGTCCACGTCGAGGACGAACTGGCCGGACACGGCCGCGCGGTGCTCACCGCGACCAACCGCACGGAGTACGCCTGGGAGGGCGAGCGGATCACCGCGCTGAATCCCGAGCCGTCGCTGTTCACCGGGGCCGTCGTCAGGGGACTCCGCACCGGCGAGGCGGACCGCGACCGGGACGGCCTGATCGGCGTGCACGAGCTCTACGACTTCGTCTACGACGAACTGCAGGCCGCCCGTGTCGCACAGCGGCCCCAGGTGTGGGCCGAGCTGGAGCGCCGGGTCGTCGTGGCGCGGTCGGTCCTCCCGCCCGTGCCGCGGGCCGGCGGGGGCGGGGAGCCCCGCCCCGGGCCGGCGCCGCCCGCGCCCCGGCCCGCACCCGTTCCCGTCTCGGCGCACACCGGCGCCGGCGCGCCCGAGCGGCCGTGGAGCGCACCGGCACCGCTGCTGCTGCTCACGGAGGCGCTGACCGGCCTGCCGTGCATGGAGGACGCGCGGGGCCGGCAGCAGTTCGCGACCGTGCTGGGGGAGTTGCTCGCCCGCCGGGTCGACCTCCGGGGCGTCCGGCAGCGCGAGGACGTGGTCGCGATCGTGCGCACCGCGCTGAAGGAGGAGGGCGGGGAGAGCGCCCTGCTGTCGACGGTCGAGCTCTTCGAGGGAGCGCCGGCCGCGGCCGAGGTGAGGCACCGGCTCCTGCGGGGAGACGGCTTTCCGGCACCGGGCCGTGGGCCCGGGCCGGCGCCGGTTCCGGCCGCGCGTGCGGGTGAGGGGCCCGCGGCGGACGGCCGGGCCGTGGCGTCGGCCACCGGTCCGGCACAGCGGACGGGCGGGAGCCCCGCGGTGCGCGACGCCGGCTCGGGCCGGATGCCGGGGGCGGGGACCGGGACGAGCGGGAGCCCTGCGGTGCGCGACGCCGGCTCGGGCCGGATGCCGGGGGCGGGGACGCGGCCCGGCGGGGGACCCGTGGGGCCCGACCGTGGGCCGGCCTCCGGCCCGGGAACCCGGCGGGACGAGGCGCCTGCCGTGCGCGGCCGTACGGCGAGGCCCGCGCCCGGCCCGGCGGCAGCCCGGCAGGGCGCGCCCCTCACGGTCGCCAGGGGGTTCCGCGTGGCCGTCGGCCGGCTGCACGGCGCACTGTCGCTCCTGCTGCTCACCGACGCCCTCTGCGAGCTGCCGTGCCTGGGGACCCCGCGGGCCAGGACGCGGTTCGCGGCGGCGCTGGGGCAGGTGCTCGGCCGGCCGGTCGACGTGAGGGGCGCCGGGCTCCGGGAGGACGCGGTGGTCATCGCGCGGGCCGCGCTCGCCGCCCCCGGCGGGAAACGGGCCCTGGTGGAGGTCACCAGGGCGCTCGGAGGAGCGCGGGCGGGCCATGATCTGGGGTGGCTGATCAACGCCCCTGACTGACCCACAGACATAACGCGCCCCTGCCGCAACCGTTTACAACGGTGACGCGTGACGTTACCTTCCCCTCACGGGCGAGGTGGGAGCGCTCCCATGCCCCGGTGGACCGGAACCCGCCGTCGGCGGCGCCCCCACCTCGCCCGCGCGAAGGGCGGGTCCGGACGATGCCCGGACCCGCCCTGTGAGCCGGGGTCAGCTCAGCAGTTCCACCTCCGTCAGCGCCGCCTCACCGGTCAGCACCAGCCGGTAGTGGCCGTAGGCCTTCGGCTCGTCGACCGAGAAGGCGCGCGTCTGCCGGTCCCAGCGGAAGGACTCGTCCGTCCGCCTGTCCAGGTCCGTCCACGTCTCCCCGTCGGCCGAGCCCTGCAGCACCCAGCCCATGGGCGCCTTGGCGTGGTCCGAGGAGGTCAGCGTGTACTGCACCGCCCTGGTCTCTCCGGTGACGGGCAGCTCCACGGTGGACACCGTGGCGCCGGTCGCCGACGTGTTGTCGAACAGCTCGCCCTCACCCTTCAGGGCGTCCTCGCGGGGCGTGGGCACCTCGTCGTCCTGGGTGATCGACACGGGTGCCCCGTTCCTGCCGGTGCCCCACGACGACGGACGCGGGCCCATGTCGAACTCCAGGACCCCGCCCTTGGCGATCAGCGAGTGCGGCAGCGAGGTGGAGTTCCACCGCTTGCCGTTCACCTTCAGCCCCTGCACGTACACGTTCGCGGCGCTGTTCCGCGGCGCCTCGACGACCAGCTCGCGGCCGTTCTCCAGGTGCACGGTCACCTTCTTGAACAGCGGGGAGCCGATGGCGTACTCGCCGCTTCCCATGACCAGCGGGTAGAAGCCGAGCGAGGAGAACAGGTACCAGGCCGACTGCTCACCGTTGTCCTCGTCGCCGTGGGAGCCCTGGCCGATCTCGCTGCCGGTGTACAGGCGGGACAGCACCTCGCGCACGTTCTTCTGCGTCTTCCAGGGCTGCCCGGCCGCGTCGTACATGTACAGGGCGTGGTGGGCCACCTGGTTGGAGTGGCCGTACATGCCCATCCGGACGTCGCGCGCCTCGATCATCTCGTGGATGACGCCGCCGTAGGAGCCCTTGAGGTCCGGGGAGGCGGTCTCGGGCGTGGACAGGTACTCGTCGAGCTTGTCCGCGAGGCCCTTGCGCCCGCCGTACAGGTTCGCCAGACCGCGGCTGTCCTGCGCGGCGGTGAAGGCGTAGCCCCAGCCGTTGGTCTCGGTGTAGTCGTGGCCCCACACGCGCGGGTCGTACTTCGCGGACTCCACGCGCCAGTCGCCCTTCGCGTTCCTGCCCTGGAAGAAGCCGGCCTCGGAGTCGAAGAGGTTGACGTAGTCGCGGGCGCGGTCGAGGAAGTACGCGGACTCCTCCTTGTAGCGCTTCTCGCCCGTCCTCTTGTGGAGGGCCTCACCCATCTTCGCGATGCCGTAGTCGTTGAGGAAGCCCTCCAGCGCCCACGACAGGCCCTCGTGCGTCTCGGTGCTCGTGTAGCCGAGGAAGGGCGAGGTGGCCATGCCCTTGCGGCCCACACCGGACGACGGCGGCACGACGGTGGCGTTCTTCACCGCGGCGTCGTACGCCGCCTCCGCGTCGAAGTCGACGCCCTTGACGTACGCGTCGGCGAACGCGACGTCCGAGGAGGTGCCGGTCATCAGGTCGGCGTAGCCGGGGGAGGACCAGCGGGAGGTCCAGCCGCCGTCCTTGTAGTGCTGCACGAACCCGTCGACCAGCTCACCGGCCTTGGACGGCGTCAGGAAGGAGTACGCCGGCCAGGTGGTGCGGTAGGTGTCCCAGAAGCCGTTGTTGACGTACACCTTGCCGTCCACGACCTTGGCGCCGGTGTGCGTCGGGGTGTCCGGCTGGGGCATCTTCGAGAAGGGCGAGGCGTACTTGTGCTTCCCGTCGACCTTCTCGAAGCCCGAGTTCGGGTACAGGTACAGCCGGTAGAGGCTGGAGTAGAGCGTCGTCAGCTGGTCCGGCGTGGCTCCCTCGACCTCGACCTTGCCGAGGATGCGGTCCCACTGGCGCTGGGCGCTCCTCCTGACCGCCTCGAAGTCGCGGCCCGCGGGGATTTCCTGGCGCAGGTTGTCCTTGGCCTGCTCGACGCTGATCAGGGAGGTGGCCAGGCGCAGCGTGACCTGGCGGTCGTCGCCCGCGTCGAACCGCAGATGGCCCTTGACACCGCTGGAGGCGCCGTCGGTGACCTTCTTGTCGAACTCGCCGTGGACGAACATCCGGGTCGCGCCCGTGGACAGCCCGGACTTGACGTCCGAGTAGCCGCTGAAGGTCCCGTTCTCCTCGTCCAGGGTCAGACCGGCCTCGTCGGTCACGTTGTCGAACAGCACGCTCGCGTCGTCACCGGGGAAGGTGAAGCGCATCATCGCCGCGTGGTCCGTCGGCGCCATCTCGGCCTTCAGACCGTTCTCGAACCGCACCCCGTAGTAGTACGGCCGGGCGGTCTCGTTCTCGTGCCGGAACGCCAGTTCGCGCTCCTCCCGGCCGGTGTCCGGGGTGCCGGAGGCGGCCGAGGGCATCACCTGGAAGGTCTGGCGGTCGCCCATCCAAGGGCTCGGCTCGTGGCTCGCGCTGAAGGCCTGGATCGTGGGGAGGTTGTCCGCGTTGTTGCCGCGGGCGTAGTCGTAGAGCCAGCTCAGCGATCCGGCGTTGGTGACCGGGGTCCAGAAGTTGAATCCGTGCGGCACGGCGGTCGCGGGGAAGTTGTTGCCGCGTGAGAATCCGCCGCTGGAGTTGGTGCCCCGGGTCGTCACCGCGTAGTCGGAGAGATGGGCCTTCCGGCGCTCGGGCTTCACCGTCTTCAGCGCCACGTCGTCCAGCCAGCCGCGGAACTTCGCCGGGCCCTTGGGGGAGTCGTACGCCACCAGGATCCGGTCGACGGTCTTGCCCGCGGCCACCGAGCCGATACGGGAGAGCACGTTGTTCCACTGGTTGACGTAGAGGATCTTCGAGGCACCCTGTCCCCGCGGGGTCAGCGGAAACCCGTGCTGGTCGGTGGCGCCCAGATCGCTCAAGTGGGTGCCGTCGGTGAAGACGAGGTCGACGGAGACGTTGGTGGCGTCGTAGTCGAGGTCCCCGTCCGCCATCGAGGGGAAGACGCGGTACGACAACCTGGTGTCGCGCCCGACCTTCACGTCGACGTCGAACACCTTGTTGTACGAGTACGCGCGTCCCTCGGCGGTGTGCCGGCCGGCGTACCGCAGCGCCCGCTTGCCGGTGAACCCGGCGCCCGACTTGGCCGTGGGCGAGCCGGTCGGGCCGCGGTCGACCAGCGAGAGCATGTCCTGCGGAATGGGCGCCTCGTCGTCGCCGGTCGAGAACTGGACGTCGGCGAGCTGGAGTATGCCGCCACTGCCGTTCTTCGTGATCTCCAGCCGGAAGTGCCGGTACTCGGCGACGGCCGACGCGTCGAGCCCGAAGATCTTGGTCTGGAAGCGCTCCGTGAACGTCTCGCCCGAACGGGTGTCGAGGGTCTTCCAGGTCTCGCCGTCGGTGGAGCCCTTGAGGGTCCAGTCCCTCGGGTCGCGCTCCTCGTGGTCGTTGGCGGACGTGAGGGCGTAACGGACCGCCTTCACAGGGGAGTCCAGGTCGAACTCCACCCAGCCGGTGGACTCGAAGGCCAGCCATTTGCTGCTCGGCTCGCCGTCGACGAGGTTCTCCTTCACCTCCCCGCCACCGGTGTTCTCCGCACTCGCGCGGACGTCCGTCACATGGTCGGTGACATTGCCCGGTATGCCGGAGCTGTATCCGCCGTCCACGCCCGAGGCGCGCTTCCCGCCGCCCGGAGTGGTGTCGACGGTGTTCAGCCAGTCGGGGGCGGGGTCCTCCGACTCGAACGACGACGCGAACTCACGGTCCGCCTCCGGCGGCGCCTGGGGCAGGGCGACGGCGACACCCTGCGAGCCCGCGGCCAAAGCGAAGGCGGTCGTCGCGACGACCGCCGTGCTCCATCTGTGCCGAACCCTCTGTTGCATGCGCGAGCACCCTCCCTGCGCTGGACAACGTTGTCAATTCCACTGCGCAAGGACCAGTAGTGGGTCAAGTGGCCCATGGTGTCAAGGGGTTGAATGTGGCGTTCAGGCCCCTCGGCGGGGACTTTTCCGTTGCGGAACACGCCGGACGCTCACATTTCCGGGAGGTCTCAACTCGGAAAAGACGTGCGGCGAACCTTGCATTCGATCTTGCTCCGTCGGCGTGAAGTGGACTATACCTGTCGGCACTCCGGGGCATCTTCACCGCACCCGACCAGTACCAGTCGCACTTCCTGCACGACCCAGCTTGACCCGAACGCGGTGCCGGGAAGGATCCGGTTCACCGCCTGAGTCCTGGAGAAGGCGAGGACTTGAGCATGGGATCCACTTCCGCCGAGAACAACGGCACCGGCGACAACGGCACGACCGGCGTGGGACGCCGCGCACTGATCAAGCGGTCCGCCGCGCTCGGCCTGATTTCCGTACCCACGATGAGCTTCCTCTCCGCGTGCGCCAGTGGCGGCGGGGACGACGATTCCGGCGAAAATGAGGGCAAGACGTCCGAATCCAACCCGTTCGGCGTCAAGGAAGGCAGCAAACTCGACGTCGTCATCTTCAAGGGCGGCTACGGCGACGCCTACGCCAAGGCCTGGGAAGCCGACTTCAAGAAGAAGTGGGGAGTCTCCTCCGTCCACACCGGCACCCAGGAGATCACGGGCAAGCTCCAGCCCCGGTTCAACGCCGGGAACCCGCCGGACATCGTCGACGACTCCGGCGCCCAGCAGATCCCGATCGACGTGCTCGCCAAGAACGGCCAGCTCCTCGACCTCGCCGAAGTGCTGGACGCCCCGTCGGCCGACGACCCGGACACGAAGGTCCGCGACACCCTCATCCCCGGCACGCTCGACGCGGGCATGCAGGAGGGCAAGGTCGTCGCCCTCAACTACATCTACACGGTGTGGGGTCTGTGGTACTCCGGCAAGCTCTTCGAGGAGAAGGGCTGGGAGGCGCCCAAGACCTGGGACGACTTCCTCGCCATCTGCAAGGACGCCAAGGCGGACGGCATCGGCGGCCTGGCCCACCAGGGCAAGTACCCGTACTACATCAACGTCGCCATCATGGACCTGATCGCCAAGAAGGGCGGTCTGGACGCCATGAAGGCGATCGACAACCTCGACCCCAAGGCGTTCGTCGGCTCCGACGCCGCCACGGAGGCCATCGAGGCCGTCTACGAGGTCGTCGAGAAGGGCTACCTGATGCCCGGTACGAACGGCCTGACCCACACCGAGTCGCAGACCCGCTGGAACCAGTACAAGGCCGCGTTCATCACCAGCGGCTCCTGGATCGAGAACGAGCAGCTCAAGACGACACCGGCGGACTTCGACATGAAGTTCCTGCCGATGCCGCTGCTGCCGGACAGCGCCCTGCCGTTCGAGGCGATCCGGGCCGGCTCGGGCGAGCCGTTCATCATCCCGTCCAAGGCCAAGAACCTCCCCGCGGCCAAGGAGTTCATGCGGATGATGCTCTCCAAGAAGTGGTCGACGATCTTCGCCAAGGAGGCGAACTCGCTGACCATCCTCAAGGACGGCGTCGACCCGAGCGTCCAGCTGCGCCCGGGCACCCAGTCCACCGTCGAAGCCTCCAAGGCGGCCGGCGACAACACCTTCCGCTTCCTGTACACCGAGTGGTACAGCGAGATGGGCACCGCCATCGAGAACGCCTCCAACGAGCTGATGGCCAAGCGCATCCAGCCCAAGGAATGGCTCAAGCGGGCCCAGGCCGCGGTCGACAAACAGGCCAAGGACCCGGCGTCGAAGAAGAACCGCCGCGACTGATCTCGCTCGACCGACCGGATTCCGGGCCGGGACGACTCCCGGCCCGGAACGGCCACACCCAGGGGCAGGAACGCCATGCGCAAAGGGCAGCACCGGTTCGTCGCGGGATTTCTCCTCTTTCCCGTGGCGCTCTACCTGATCTTCGTGATCTGGCCGTACATCCAGACCTTCGGTTATTCACTGACCGACTGGAAGGGGCAGTCGCAGACCTTCGACTTCGTCGGCCTGGACAACTACACGGCGTTGTTCGAGGATGACATCTTCATGGGTGCCATCTGGCACAACATCCTGTTCCTGGTGTTCATCCCGGTGATCACCATTCTGCTCGCGCTGTTCTTCGCCTTCATGCTGAACGCGGGCGGACGCGGACGTTCCGGCGGTGTCGCGGGCGTCGCCGGATCGAAGTACTACCGGGTCATCTATTTCTTCCCGCAGGTGCTGTCGCTGGCCATCCTGGCCGTGCTCTTCGGAGCGGTCTACCGCAGCGACGGCGGCGGCATGCTGAACGGCGCTTTGATCAAACTGGGCCTGGTCGACCGCGACAGTCCCGTGGAATGGCTCAACGAGCCGAACTTCGTGCTGTGGGCACTCATCGCGGTGGTCGTCTGGCACGGCGTCGGTTTCTACCTGGTGCTCTTCTCCGCCGCCATGCAGTCCATTCCGCGCGACATCTACGAGGCCGCGCTCATCGACGGGGCGAGCCGGACCCAGTCCTTCTTCCGCATCACCCTGCCGCTGCTGTGGGACTCCGTGCAGACCGCCTGGGTCTATCTCGGCATCGCCGCGATGGACATGTTCATCCTGGTCTCCACCATGACCGCCGGGGACTACGGCGGCGGCCCCGACCACCACAGCGAGGTCATGTCGACCGTGATGATGCGGAATTTCCTGCTGTACGGCCGGAGCGGCTACGCCTGCGCCATGGGCGTGGTCATGCTGCTCCTCACCCTGATCGTGTCCGTGGTCATGCTGCGCGCCACCCGTCGCGAGCGCATCGAGTTCTGAGGCGGAGTAACGACGATGAGCGCACCCCTCAAGGAAACCGCCCCCGCCGGGGGCTCCACCACGCCCCCGCCGCCGGTGGGCAAGGGCACCGTCCGCCCCGGCGGCCGGCG
Organism: Streptomyces marokkonensis; assembly: GCF_008312835.1. Lineage (GTDB taxonomy): Bacteria > Actinomycetota > Actinomycetes > Streptomycetales > Streptomycetaceae > Streptomyces > Streptomyces marokkonensis_A. Next base: position 276,834 of record NZ_VSKS01000001.1, read on the forward strand.
CGGCGAAGGCGTGGTCCTGAACGTCTTCTCGCACGGCTTCCTCGCCCTGTGGGCGGTGCTGATCGTGCTGCCGCTGCTGTGGCTGGTGCTCAGCTCCTTCAGGACGGACGCCCAGATCGGCGCCTCGGCCTTCGGCCGGCCGCAGAACTGGGACCTGGGCGTCTTCTCCCGCGCCTGGGAGAAGGGCATCGGCGACTACTTCACCAGCACCGTCATCGTGCTCGTGATCTCGGTGCCGCTGACGATGCTGCTGGGCTCGATGGCGGCCTACGTACTGGCCCGGTACGAGTTCCGGGGCAACCGCCTGCTGTACTACTTCTTCGTCGCGGGCGCGATGTTCCCCGTGTTCCTGGCCCTGGTCCCGCTGTTCTTCATGGTCAAACGGCTGGACATGCTGAACACCTACCACGGCCTGGCCCTGGTGTACGTCGCCTACTCGCTGCCGTTCACGGTGTTCTTCATGCACGCCTTCTTCCGGACCCTGCCCACGGCGGTCTTCGAGGCGGCGATCCTGGACGGCGCCTCGCACACCCGGACCTTCTTCCAGGTGATGATGCCGATGGCCAAGCCCGGTCTGCTGAGCGTCGGCATCTTCAACACGCTGGGCCAGTGGAACCAGTACATCCTGCCGACGGTGCTGATGCAGCCGCAGAGCGGTGACGATCCGGAACGCTACGTGCTGACCCAGGGGCTCATCCAGCTCCAGCAGCAGCAGGGGTACGCCTCGGACCTTCCCGTGCTCTTCGCCGGTGTGACGATCGCGATGGTGCCCATGCTGGTGGTCTACCTGTCCTTCCAGCGGCAGGTGCAGGCGGGTCTCACCTCCGCCACCTTGAAGTGACGCTCCGGAACCCCTCGCACACACGCCGCTCCCGTCCCTGGGAGCGGCGTTCGTGTGTGTGTCCATGCACCCGGAAACGGTTCAACCTCTTGACGGGAGGCAACCCGAACGGCTCAGCTTAGAGTTCACTAGTTGGACATAGGGGCCTCACCGAAGCGGCCCCGCGCGCAGGAGGTCGTCGTGGAGACTCCGGGGTCGCAGTCGTCGCTGCACCGAGCCAACCTGGAGCGGGTCGTCCGAGCAGTACGCCTCGCGGGTTCCCTCACCCAGGCCGAGATCGCGAGGACGACCGGCCTGTCCGCGGCCACGGTCTCCAACATCGTCCGGGAACTGAAGGACAGCGGAACGGTCGAGGTCACGCCCACCTCGTCGGGCGGACGCCGGGCCCGCAGCGTCTCGCTGAGCGGTGACGCCGGCATCGTCATAGGGGTCGATTTCGGGCACACCCATCTGCGGGTCGCGGTCGGCAACCTCGCCCACCAGGTGCTCGCGGAGGAGTCCGAGCCGCTGGACGTGGACGCCTCCTCGACACAGGGCTTCGACCGGGCGGAACAGCTGGTCAGCCGGCTGATCGAGGCGACCGGGGTGGACCGCGCCAAGATCGCCGGCGTGGGTCTGGGCGTGCCCGGTCCGATCGACGTGGAGTCCGGCACCCTGGGCTCGACCGCGATCCTGCCCGGCTGGACCGGCACCAGGCCCGCCGAGGAGCTGCGGGGGCGGCTCGGCGTGCCGGTGCACGTGGACAACGACGCCAACCTGGGCGCCCTCGGCGAGATGGTCTGGGGCAGCGGCCGGGGCGTGCGCGACCTGGCCTACATCAAGGTCGCCAGCGGTGTCGGCGCGGGTCTGGTGATCAGCGGCAAGATCTATCGCGGCCCGGGCGGCACCGCAGGCGAAATCGGACATATTACACTCGATGAATCCGGCCCCGTGTGCCGCTGCGGCAACCGCGGCTGCCTGGAGACCTTCACGGCCGCGCGCTATGTGCTCCCGCTGCTCCAGCCCAGTCACGGCACCGATCTGACGATGGAGGGCGTCGTCAGGCTGGCGCGGGACGGTGACCCGGGCTGCCGTCGGGTGATCGCCGACGTCGGCCGCCACATCGGCAGTGGAGTCGCCAATCTCTGCAACCTGCTGAACCCGAGCCGGGTGGTTCTCGGCGGTGATCTCGCCGAGGCCGGCGAGCTGGTGCTCGGGCCGATCCGGGAGTCCGTCGGCCGCTATGCGATCCCCAGCGCGGCGCGTCAACTGTCCGTTCTTCCGGGGGCACTTGGGGGTCGTGCCGAGGTGCTCGGAGCGCTCGCTCTCGCACTGAGCGAAATGGGCGATTCGACCCTTCTGGACGGCACCGCGACGGGGTCGCTCGCCGTGGCCGGCCCTGCCTTCACTTAGAGAACGGATGGCACCGTTGCCATCTCGTTAAGGATTTACTTCTTGACGTCGCACGTGCGGCCGAGTTGACTTCCAGCCACCTCGGCCGCAACGACGCGGCCTCGTCAGGGAGGTTTCTGAATGAACACGCGTATGCGTCGTGCTGCTATCGCCATTGCCGCGGGTGCCATGGCCGTCTCGCTCGCTGCCTGTGGCAGCGCCGAGGAGGCGGGCGACAAGAAGGACAACGGCGGCTCCGCCGCCAAGGGCGATGACATCAAGGTCGGCCTGCTCCTGCCGGAGAACCAGACCGCGCGGTACGAGAAGTTCGACAAGCCCTTGATCGAGAAGAAGGTCAAGGAGCTCACGAACAACAAGGGCGAGGTCGTCTACGCCAACGCCAAGCAGGACGCCAGCCTGCAGAACCAGCAGGTCGACACGATGGTGACCAACAAGGTCGACGTGCTGATCGTGGACGCGGTGGACTCCAAGGCCATCGCCGGCTCGGTGAAGAAGGCCAAGGACGCCGGCATCCCGGTCGTGGCCTACGACCGCCTCGCCGAGGGCCCGATCGACGCCTACACCTCGTTCGACAACGTGACCGTCGGCAAGACCCAGGGCGAGGCCCTCCTCGAGGCTCTGGGCGACAAGGCCAAGGACGGCCAGATCGTCATGATGAACGGGTCCTCCACCGACCCGAACGCCGCCATGTTCAAGCAGGGCGCGCACTCCGTCCTCGACGGCAAGGTGAAGGTCGGCCGCGAGTACGACACCAAGGAGTGGAAGCCGGAGAACGCCAACGCCAACATGGAGGGCGCCATCTCCGCCCTCGGCAAGGACAAGATCGTCGGCGTCTACTCCGCCAACGACGGCATGGCGGGCGGCATCATCACCGCCCTGAAGGCCGCCGGCATCGACGACATCCCGGTCACCGGCCAGGACGCCGAGCTCGCGGGCGTGCAGCGCATCGTCACCGGTGAGCAGTACATGAGCGTCTACAAGCCCTACCCGCAGGAGGCGGACGTCGCCGCGGAGATGGCCGTCCTGCTCGCCCAGGGCAAGTCGCTCGACTCCATCGCCAAGGACAAGGTCGACAGCCCCACCACCAAGGCCGTCCCCTCCGTCCTCGTCCCGGTCGTGTCGCTGACCCAGAAGAACATCAACGACACCGTGATCAAGGACGGCATCTACACCGTCCAGGAGATCTGCACGGACAAGTACAAGGCCGCCTGCGACAAGATCGGCCTCAAGTAAGCAGTCCCCGAGTCCCGTGACACACGGGGGAGTCCGTGACCCGGACTCCCCGACGGGACCGACTGCCACGCGCTTCCGCCGGCGCCCCGCACACATCAGCCCCGCAAGCTACGCGGGGCGCCGGACGGAACACCCCCCAAATACTTCTGCACAACCTCCCGCCGGGTCAGGCGGCGAAGGAGATGGTTCACGTGTCCGCTACGCCCGTGCTGGCGTTGCGCGGGGTCTCCAAGCGGTTCGGTGCCGTCCAGGCGCTCACCGACGTAGAGCTTGAGGTCCACGCCGGTGAGGTGGTCGCCCTGGTGGGCGACAACGGTGCCGGAAAGTCCACGCTGGTCAAGACGATCGCCGGCGTGCACCCCATCGATGAGGGCGTCATCGAGTGGGACGGCAGGGCCGTCCAGATCAACAGGCCGCACGACGCCCAGAACCTGGGCATCGCGACGGTCTACCAGGACCTCGCGCTGTGCGACAACATCGATGTCGTCGGCAACCTCTACCTGGGCCGGGAGCTGCGCAGGCGCGGCGTCCTGGACGAGGTCGAGATGGAGCGCCGCTCCCGCGAGCTCCTGGACACGCTCTCGATCCGCATCCCCAGCGTCCGGATCCCGATCGCCTCCCTCTCCGGCGGTCAGCGCCAGGTCGTGGCGATCGCCCGGTCCATGCTCGGCGAGCCCAAGCTGGTGATCCTCGACGAGCCCACCGCCGCCCTCGGCGTCGAGCAGACCGCGCAGGTCCTCGACCTGGTCGAGCGGCTGCGCGAGCGCGGTCACGCGGTCATCCTCATCAGCCACAACATGGCCGATGTAAAGGCCGTGGCGGACAAGGTCGCCGTCCTGCGCCTCGGGCGCAACAACGGCGTCTTCGAGGTCAAGTCGACCTCGCAGGAAGAGATCATCTCCGCCATCACGGGCGCCACGGACAACGCCGTGACCCGTCGTGCGGCGCGCACCAATGGGGAGATCAAGAAGTGAGCACCGAAAAAGTGAGCACCGACAAGACGTCCGCCGAGGCCCACACCGTGGAGAACCCCGAGGCGGCCGCCGCCGCGGTCACCGTGGTCGACCCCCGGCTGCTGGTCCGCGAACAGGGCTTCCTGGGCTACTGGAACGAGTTCAAGCGGAAGATGAAGGCCGGTGACCTCGGCTCCATCCCCGTCGTGGTCGGCCTGCTGATCATCTGGGCCATCTTCACCAGCCTGAACCCCAACTTCTTCACCGCCGGCAACTTCTCCGACATGTCCGTCGCGATGGTCGGCACGGGCATGATCGCCGTCGGTATCGTCTTCGTCCTGCTGCTCGGCGAGATCGACCTGTCGGTCGGCTCGGTCAGCGGTGTCGCGGGCGCCGCCTTCGCGGTCATGAGCGTCACCCACGGGATGAACGAGGTGCTGGCCCTGGTGCTGGCGATCCTCACCGGCACGGCGGCCGGCGCCATCCACGGCTTCATCTTCGCCCGCATCGGCGTCCCGGCCTTCGCCGTGACCCTGGCCGGCCTGCTGTTCTGGCAGGGCTTCATGCTGCAGATCCTCGGCAGCAACGGCACCATCAACCTCGACTCCGAGGGCATCGTCGTCAAGCTGACCAGCTACTACTTCTCGGACGTGGCCGCCGCGTACGGACTGGCGATCGTCGCGACCGTGGGGTACTTCCTCCTGGCCTTCTTCGACAACCGCCGCCGCGAGGCCGCCGGGGTGCCGTCCCGGCCGCTGAACGAGATCATCGTGCGGACCGTGCTGCTCGCGATCCTGGCGTTCGTCGTCGCGATCGTCTTCAACCAGTACAAGGGCCTGCCGCTGGCCGTGGTGATCTTCCTCGCCTTCCTGGTCCTCACGGACTTCGTGCTGCGCCGCACCGCCTACGGCCGCAAGGTCTTCGCGCTCGGCGGCAGCGTCGAGGCGTCCCGCCGCGCCGGCATCAACGTGGAGATGGTCCGGATCTCGGTCTTCGCGATCGCCGGTACCTTCGCCGCGATCGGCGGTCTGTTCGTCGCCTCGAAGATCGCCTCCGCGAACCAGGGCGCGGGCACCGGTGAGTTCCTGATGAACGTCATCGCCGCGGCCGTCATCGGCGGTACGTCGCTCTTCGGCGGCCGCGGCCGCACGTGGGACGCGCTGCTCGGTGTGATGGTGATCATCTCGATCACGTACGGCCTGGCGCTGGAGGGTATCGCCTCGCCGGTGCAGTACATGATCACCGGTGGAGTGCTGCTGGCGACGGTCGTCATCGACGCGGTGACCCGCAAGACGCAGAAGACGGCGGGGCGCGCGTAGAAGACGCAGAAGACGGCGGGGCGCGCGTAGTCGCACATCGATACAGCCCCGCGCCCCTGAAGTACGTCGCTGTTGCCCGGTGCCTTCGTGGTGCCGGGCAACAGTGCTTCGTTTGTGGGTACTGCTGAACGGGTGACGTATGACGCACGGCCCGGAGTCCGTTCGGTGGAGCGGAACATTAGACTCGACCCGCCCGGCAACAGCTCGATCAGCTCTACTGCAAGGAGGCACGGGTGCCGCTGCTGACCCGCATCAGGGGACCGCGCGATCTGGACCGGCTCAGCCTGGAGGAGCTCGACCGGCTGGCCGGGGAGATCCGGACCTTCCTCGTCGACGCGGTCTCCAAGACCGGCGGCCACCTCGGCCCCAACCTCGGCGTGGTGGAGCTCACCATCGCCCTGCACCGGGTCTTCGAGTCGCCCAAGGACAAGGTGCTCTGGGACACCGGGCACCAGTCCTACGTGCACAAGCTGCTGACCGGCCGGCAGGACTTCTCCAAGCTGAAGATGAAGGGCGGCCTGTCCGGCTACCCCTCCCAGGCCGAGTCCGAGCACGACGTCATCGAGAACAGCCACGCCTCCACCGTGCTCGGCTGGGCCGACGGCATCGCCAAGGCCAACCAGATCAAGCGGCGCGACAGCCACGTCGTCGCGGTCATCGGCGACGGCGCGCTGACCGGCGGCATGGCCTGGGAGGCGCTGAACAACATCGCCGACGCCAAGGACCGCCCGCTCGTCATCGTCGTCAACGACAACGAGCGCTCCTACTCGCCGACCATCGGCGGACTCGCCAACCACCTGGCGACCCTGCGCACCACCGACGGCTACGAGCGCTTCCTGACCCGTACCAAGGACCTCCTGGAGCGCACCCCGGTCGTCGGCCAGGCGCTCTACGACACCCTGCACGGCGCCAAGAAGGGCCTGAAGGACTTCATCGCCCCGCAGGGCATGTTCGAGGACCTCGGCCTGAAGTACGTCGGCCCCATCGACGGCCACGACATCGAGGCGCTGGAGTCCGCGCTGGCCCGCGCCAAGCGCTTCGGCGGCCCGGTGATCGTGCACTGCCTCACCGAGAAGGGCCGCGGCTACCAGCCCGCCCTCCAGGACGAGGCGGACCGCTTCCACGCCGTCGGCAAGATCCACCCCGACACGGGCCTGCCGATCGCCACCTCGGGCGCCGACTGGACCTCCGTCTTCGGCGAGGAGATGGTCAGGCTCGGCGAGGAGCGCGAGGACGTCGTCGCCATCACCGCCGCGATGCTCCAGCCGGTCGGCCTCGACAAGTTCGCCAAGCGCTTCCCCGACCGGGTCTACGACGTCGGCATCGCCGAGCAGCACGGCGCCGTCTCCGCCGCGGGCCTGGCCCACGCCGGGGTGCACCCCGTCTTCGCCGTGTACGCCACCTTCCTGAACCGCGCCTTCGACCAGGTGCTGATGGACGTGGCCCTGCACAAGTGCGGCGTGACGTTCGTGCTCGACCGGGCCGGCGTCACCGGCACCGACGGCGCCTCCCACAACGGCATGTGGGACATGTCGATCCTCCAGGTCGTCCCCGGGCTGCGGCTGGCCGCCCCGCGCGACGCCGACCAGGTCCGCGCCCAGCTGCGCGAGGCCGTCGACGTCGAGGACGCCCCCACCGTGGTCCGGTTCTCCAAGGGCGCCGTCGGGCCCGCCGTGCCCGCCGTGGGCCGCGTCGGCGGCATGGACGTCCTGCGCGAGCCCGGCACCGACGCCCCCGACGTCCTGCTGGTGTCCGTGGGCGCCCTCGCCCCCATGTGCCTGGAGATCGCCGCCCTCCTCGACCGGCAGGGCATCTCCACCACCGTCGTCGACCCGCGCTGGGTCAAGCCCGTCGACGAGGCGATGGCGCCGCTCGCCGAGAAGCACCGCGTCGTCGTCACCGTGGAGGACAACTCCCGCGTCGGCGGTGTCGGCTCCACGATCGCCCAGGCGCTGCGCGACGCCGGCGTGGACGTACCGCTGCGCGACTTCGGCATCCCGCCGCGCTTCCTCGACCACGCCTCCCGCGCCGAGGTCATGGCAGAGATCGGCCTGACCGCCCCCGACATCGCCCGCCAGGTCACCGGCCTGGTGGCGAAGCTCGACGGGCGGTACGAGCGGTCGTCCGTCGACGCGGTGGAGCCGGCCCGCGACTGACGGACGCCCACACGTCGCCCGGACGGGCCGCGCGTGCCACTGTGAGAGTGGCGCGCGCGGCCCGTCTGCGTGAATGCGCCCGCGCCGGGGCATACGAGCTACGCCCCCTCTCGATCATGTCGAGGACGACAAGCGTGGGAGGTACCCGTGACAAGCCCCCTCTTCCGGACGAAGAAGGTAGAGCAGTCCATCCGCGACACCGAGGAACCCGAGCACGCGCTCAAGAAATCGCTGTCCGCGCTGGATCTGACCGTCTTCGGCGTCGGTGTCATCATCGGCACCGGCATCTTCGTCCTCACCGGTACGGTCGCGAAGAACAACGCGGGGCCGGCCACGGCCCTGGCCTTCGTGGTGGCCGGTGTCGTCTGCGCGCTCGCCGCGCTCTGCTACGCCGAGTTCGCCTCCACCGTCCCGGTGGCGGGTTCCGCCTACACGTTCTCCTACGCCTCCCTGGGTGAACTGCCCGCGTGGATCATCGGCTGGGACCTGGTCCTGGAGTTCGCGCTCGGCACGGCGGTGGTGGCCGTCGGCTGGTCGGGCTACATCCAGTCGCTCATGGACAACGCGGGCTGGGAGATGCCCGCCGCGCTGGGCAGCCGAGAGGGCTCCGACATCTTCGGGTTCGACATCCTCGCCGCCGCCCTGGTGCTGGTGCTGACCGGCATCCTCGTCCTCGGCATGAAGCTGTCCGCCCGCGTCACCTCGATCGTCGTCGCGATCAAGGTGACCGTGGTCCTCGTGGTGATCATCGCGGGGGCCTTCTTCATCACCGCCGACAACTACGACCCGTTCATCCCGGACTCCAAGCCGGTACCCGCGGGTGACAGCCTCAATTCCCCGCTCATCCAGCTGATGTTCGGCTGGGCCCCGGCGAACTTCGGCGTGATGGGCATCTTCACCGCCGCCTCGGTGGTGTTCTTCGCGTTCATCGGCTTCGACATCGTCGCCACGGCCGCCGAGGAGACGAAGAACCCGCAGCGCGACATGCCCCGCGGCATCCTCGGCTCCCTGTTCATCTGCACCGTGCTGTACGTCCTGGTGTCGATCGTCGTCACCGGCATGCAGAACTACCGGGACCTGTCCGTGGACGCCCCACTCGCGGACGCCTTCAAGGCCACCGGGCATCCCTGGTACGCGGGCTTCATCAGCTTCGGCGCCGCCGTCGGCCTGACGACCGTCTGCATGATCCTGCTGCTCGGCCAGACCCGGGTCTTCTTCGCGATGAGCCGCGACGGACTGCTGCCCCGGTTCTTCTCCCGGGTCCACCCCCGGTTCAGGACGCCGCACCGGCCGACCATCCTGCTCGGTGTCGCCATCGCGGTCCTCGCCGGTTTCACCCCGCTGAACGAGCTGGCCGCGCTGGTGAACATCGGCACGCTCTTCGCCTTCGTCATCGTCGCGATCAGCGTGATCATCCTGCGCAGGACCCGGCCCGACCTGCACCGGTCGTTCCGCACCCCTTGGGTGCCCGTCCTGCCGATCGTGTCGGTCGCCGCCTCCCTGTGGCTGATGCTGAACCTGCCCGCCGAGACCTGGGTCCGGTTCGGGATCTGGATGGCGATCGGCATCGTCGTCTACTTCCTCTACAGCCGCACCCACAGCCGTATGGCCCGCACCCCGGAGGAAACCCCCGCCCCGCCCGGCCGCTGACCACGCCTCCCCGGCCCCGTGCCCCCCGCCCGACGGGGACACGGGGCCGACCCGTGTGCCCGGTGGGTGCCGGAGTCAGGGGCGTACCGTGCGGGGACCCGTGACCTCCGCGCCCAGGGACGTCACCCTGCGGCGCAGCTCGCGGTCCGCCGTCACGACGAGGACCGGTCGGTCCCCGGCCCCGGCCACCAGCGCGACCACGCGGTCGTCGCCGCTGCCCGGGGCCGGGTCCACCCGGACGCCCGGCACCGGCTCCACCCCGCGGGCGGCCCCCTCCACCACCAGGACGATCTCCACCGGGCCGGGGTGGCCGGGCAGTCCGTCCGCGGCCAGCCGGTCGCGGAGGCGTTCCGCGGCGCCCCGGCGGTCCCGCCACCATCCGTCGGGCACCGACCCGACGACATTCGCGGCGTCGACGATCACGAGCAGCTCGGCGGTGTCGTTCATGCGGCCAGGGTCCCACGCGGGGGCCGCCCCGCCCGCGCCCCGCGCACCGCCTTGCATAAGGTGAAGTGGTGAACGGCGACTGGCTCCTCCGCGGCCGCGACGGCCGCCTCACCGTCTACCTGCCGTCGGACGACGCCGTCCTGTGCCGCGCGGAACTCGCCCCCGGCGGTGCCTGGGAGGCACCCCGCAGGATCGGCGGCGACCAGAGACTGCGCCCGGGACCCGCCGTCGGCCAGGGCGCCGACGGCTACGCCCACCTGGTCGCCTGGCGGCCCACGGCGAACGGCGAGTCCGGCCTGGTGCACTCCACCCACTTCCGTCCCCGGCTCGCCCCGCTGGACTGGGTCCCCGTCGGGCACCCCGGCAAGAAGGGCGACCGCACCGGCACACCGGCCGTCGCCGTCGACGACCGGGGACGCGCTCATGTCTTCGTCCGCACCAGGGGCGGCGGGGTGAGCGTGTTCGCCCAGCGGGAGAAGGGCGGCTGGGAGCCGTGGGCGGACCTCGGGGGAGAGGACGTCCACGAGCAACTCACGGCCGTGACGGGGGAGTCGGGCCGCGTCGAGCTGTACGCGGCCGTCCCGGGCGGCATCCTGCACTGGCGTCAGGAGGAACCCGGCAAGCAGCCCGTCCGGGCGGGGGGCGTCGACGTGCCCGTACAGCCGGGCACCCTGCGCGCGCTGGCCACCTCCGCCGGGCGCGCCACCCTCTTCTTCACCGACGAGCGCGGTGAGCTGTGTGCCTGGCGCCCCGGGGACGAGCCGGTGTTCCTGGTCGCCGCGGCCGGCCCCGGCCCGGTCTCCGCCGTGCGCTGCGACATCGAGGGCCACGACTGCACCGTGCTCGCCCAGCGTTCGGCGAGCGGCCGCGTCGCGTTCGCCGCGTACCCCACCGAGCGGGAGCCGGCCGGCGCCTGGTGGACCGAGTCCGGTCCCCAACTGCCCGCCGACGCCACGGTGTCCGTCGCCCTCGACGAGCACGGCGAGGTCGTCGCGGCCTCCCACGCCCCGTCCACCGGCACCCTCCTGCTCACCCGCCGCAAGGACGAACCGGGGCTGGCCCTGCGGGCATGGCGGGAGATCTGAACGTCAGCCGCGCGCCGGGGACTTCCGTACCGACTCCGGTATCTCCGCGTCCGTGCGGATCGCCTCCCACAGCCGGGACACCAGGGGCTCCACCGCCACCACCCGGTTGGGGTCGGCCCGGTCGTACTCCACCGGCAGCATGACCGTGTCCATCGCCGCGGGGTCGATGCCCTCCAGGCTCTGCCCGAACTCGGCCAGCGCGGTGAGCGAGGCCAGCTCGGAGTCGGTGGTCAGCGACTCGGTCAGCCGGTCGGCGATCCGGTACAGCTTCGCCGGACTCCCCAGCAGGTCCTGCCGTTTGATCTCGGTCAGCAGCGCGCCCAGGAACTTCTGCTGGAGTTCGATCCGCCCCAGATCGCTGCCGTCGCCGTAACCGTGCCGGGTGCGCACGAACTTCAGCGCCTCGTCGCCGTTCAGCCGGTGCTCCCCGGCGTCCAGCCGCAGCCCCGAGGTGATCGGCCGCTCCAGCCGTACGGTCACTCCGCCGATCGCGTCGACGATCCCCTTGAACCCGGCGAAGTCGACCTCCACGAGATGGTCCACCCGTACGTCACTCATCTGTTCCACCGTCTTCACGGTGCACGCCGATCCGGCCTGGGCGTAGACGGAGTTGAACATCACGCGCCGGGCCGAGGGCACCACCGTGCCGTCGGGCTTCACGCACTCGGGGCGGGTGACCAGCGTGTCGCGCGGAATGCTCACCGCCACCGCCTCGGTCCGGCCTTTCGCCACGTGCACCAGCAGCGCGGTGTCGGAACGCGCCCCGCCGGGCCTGCCGCCGTCGAGCGCCGCGTTCGCCCCGGCCCGGGAGTCCGAGCCGAGCAGCAGCAGGTTCAGCGCGTCACCGGCCGCCGCCGCGCGCCGCGGGCGGTTCCTCTCGTCGCCGAGCGCGGTGTCCAGGTCGACCGCGCTCTCCTTGAGGTTGCCGTCCAGCCCCTGGTACAGCCACCATGCGGTACCGCCCGCCGCGAGGACCACCACGAGCAGCACCGGCAGGACGACCCGGCGCAGTGTTCTGCCGCGGGTACGGGTACGGGCACGCCTGCGGCTGCCGGGCCGGGGCCCGGCGTCGGGGGCGCTGGTGTGGGTCATGTCGCTCCGGTTCACGATGACTCGGCCGTCCGGCCGGGGCTTCGGCCCGGCCGGACGGCGCTGTGGTGACAGGAGACACACAAGCCGCGCCAAGGGTTGTACAGATGTGTACGTGACAAGCCGCACTTTCTGCGGGCAAGGTGAAAAGGTGAAGGTTCTGTTAGCCTCCTCGGACTTGTTCGATTTTCTCGGGCGGCTTGTGCTGCCCGCGTCCGGCCTGTCCGTGGCCGTACAAAAACGGGGTTGGGGAATGGTGTCGTGAGCAGATCCTCCACGACGGATCTAGTCGTTGTCGGACTCGGTTACGTGGGGCTGCCGCTGGCCCGCTCCGCCGCCGCCGCCGGATTGAGGGTGGTGGGTCTCGACCGCAGTCGCTCCGTGGTCCAAGGGCTCAACGGGGGGCGTTCGCACGTCGACGACATCACGGACGCCGAGGTCGGCGCGATGCTCGAGCAGGGCTTCACGGCCTCCGACCGCCCCGAGGTGATCGCCGACGCGGCCGCCGTCGTCATCTGCGTGCCCACCCCGCTCACCGAGTACGGCTCCCCGGACCTCGGCGCGGTGCACGCCGCGGTGGAGGACATAGCCACCCACCTGCGGCCCGGCCACCTCGTGGTGCTGGAGTCCACCACCTACCCCGGCACCACCGACGAGGTCGTGCGGCCCCGGCTGGAGGCCGGCGGTCTGACCGTCGGCAAGGACTTCCACCTGGCGTTCTCACCCGAGCGCATCGACCCGGGAAACGCCTCCTTCGGCCTGGAGAACACCCCCAAGGTCGTCGGCGGCGTCACCGCCGACTGCACCAAGGCCGCCCGCGCCCTCTACGAGCGCTTCGTGGCCCGCGTGGTCGAGGCCAAGGGCACCCGCGAGGCCGAGATGGCCAAGCTGCTGGAGAACACCTACCGGCACGTCAACATCGCCCTCGTCAACGAGATGTCGATGTTCTGCCGTGAGATCGGCGTCGACCTGTGGGACGCGATCCGCTGCGCCTCCACCAAGCCGTTCGGCTTCGCGCCGTTCTACCCCGGCCCCGGCGTCGGCGGTCACTGCATCCCGATCGACCCCAACTACCTCTCCTACAAGGTGCGTTCGCTGGGCATCCCGTTCCGGTTCGTGGAGCTGGCGCAGGAGATCAACCAGCGCATGCCCGTGCACGTGGTCAACCGGGCCGCCGACCTGCTCAACGACGAGGGCAAGGCCGTGCGCGGCTCCCGCGTGCTGCTGCTCGGCGTCACCTACAAGCCGGACATCTCCGACCAGCGGGAGAGCCCGGCCATGGCGGTCGCCGAGAACCTGCTCGCGCGCGGCGCCGAACTCGCCTACTTCGACCCCCGGGTCGACGGCTGGGCGGTCGACGGCGCCCCGGTCGAGCGCGTCGACGACTACCTCGCCGGCGCCGAGGCGGCCGACCTCACCATCCTGCTCCAGCCGCACCGGGAGATAGACCTGGACCTGCTGGCCGACCGCGCGCGCAAGCTGTTCGACACCCGGGGCAAGTCCGCCGATCACCCCCGGGTGGTCAAGCTGTGACCACCGAGGACACGTACATACCGGGAGCCGTCGACTCCGACGGCCGGGGGCACCGCAAACGCCGGCACCTGAAGGTCTCGTACTTCTTCTTCCTCGCGATCGCCGCGGTCATCGCCACCCGGCTCGACTCCGACTCGCTGCACCTGTACTCGATGGGCGCCATGGGCCTGCTGGCCCTGAAGATGTTCGGCGCCCTGTTCTACCGGCCCGCCAAGGCCGGCCGCGAGGAACTCGAGTACCTGGAGAACTGCTGGGTCACCGCGGTCATCCCGATCTACAACGAGGACCCGGTGATGTTCGAGCAGGGCATGCGCTCCCTGCTCGCCCAGAGCCGCCTCCCCAACGAGATCCACATCATCGACGACTGCAGCGCCGACGCCGGCGGTATCCGGGCGGCGAAGAAGCTGCGGTCCGAGTTCGAGGCCAAGGGCGTCAAGTACACCGTCAGCATCCAGCCCGAGAACAAGGGCAAGCGCGAGGCCCTCGCGCTGGGCTTCGAGGCGGCGCCGTACTCCGACATCTTCCTCTGCGTCGACTCCGACACCGTGCTCTCCCGGGACACCGTGCGCGAGCTGCTGCTGCCGCTGGCCGACGAGAAGATCATGGCCTCCACGGGCATGGTGCTCGCGCTCAACCACGACAGCAACATCTTCACGCGCCTGCAGGACCTCCGCTACGGCAACTCCTTCCTCTTCGAGCGGGCCGCCTACTCGCGGCTGAAGTCCGTGCTCTGCTGCTGCGGCGCCCTCTCGGCGTACCGCGGCACCCTGGTGCGCAAGTACCTGCCGGACTTCCTCAACCAGCAGTTCCTGGGCAAGCCGGCCGTCTTCGGTGACGACCGCCGCATGACCAACTACTGCCTGATGGAAGGCCAGGTGGTCTTCCAGGAGACCGCCGTCGGCTACACCGCCGTCCCCGAGAAGCTGCCGCACTTCCTGCGCCAGCAGGTCCGCTGGAACAAGTCCTTCTTCCGCGAGTCCCTGTGGGCCTTCCGGCACCAGAAGAAGTACCGCCCGGCGTTCTGGCTGACGTGCATGGAGCTCGGCCTGTGGCTGGTCTTCGGCACGGCCATGTTCTACTCGATGGTCATCCTGCCGATCATGGAGCCGGCCCGGTTCGTCGACCACATCGGCGACTACGCGCTGTTCATGGTGCTCATGGGCTACCTGCGCAACGTCCGCTACCTCGACTTCCCGCGGCGCGGCATGGGCTTCGTGAGGCGGTTCGGCATGTTCCTGCTGGCTCCGCTGTACGGCCTGATCCAGCTCTTCCTGCTGACCCCGCTGCGCTTCTACGCCCTGCTCACCCTGCACAAGGGCAGCTGGGGCACGCGCCAGGCCGGTGTCGAGGTGTCGGTGGGCGGCGACCACGAGGCCGACATGACGGAGATCTGGGAGGAAGAGGACCCGTACTCCGACAAGAAGGTCACCGAGACGCTCCAGCTCATGCGCCTGGAGGGCGTGGCCCTGCGCACCCGGCCCCGCGCGGCCTACATCCCCAGCCAGCCGCAGCCGCTGCCCGGCTACGACGAGGAGCACCACCAGAACGTGCCGCAGCAGCCCGTCAGCTGGGGCACCCCGGAGCCGGCCCACCAGGGCGGGCAGCAGTGGCAGGGCGGCCACGGGGACCCGTACCAGCAGCAGCAGCCGTACCCGCCGCAGCAGTACCCGCCGCAGCAGTACCCGCAGGGCCAGGGCTACGGCCGTGACGGCCGCCAGGGCGGCTACCAGAACCCCGACTGGCCGCAGAACGGCCAGGGCGGCGGCTGGTAGACCCGGGCGCGTACTACGACGGAAGGGGGGCGGCCGCATGGCCGCCCCCCTTCCGTCGTGTCCGGGTGCCTACTTGTAGTAGGCCATCGCCTCCTCGACCGTCACCACCGGGATGTCCCGGTCCGTGAGTTCCTGCATCAGCGTGGTGAGACCGGCCGTACCGATCTCCGTGCTGCTCTTCGGAGCGCCCTCGACGACCTTGTGCAGGCACAGGATGAGCCAGTCGCCGTTCCCCCGGCACCGGTCCAGGTGGCCGCCCTCGGCCGTCAGCCGCGTCAGGGGCGTGCCGCCGATGCCCGTGCCGTCGGTGATGCCGGTGAGCGACTTCAGGCGGTACGGGTTGGCCGGGGCGAACGACTCGATCGTCTCGGAGATGATCGACCGGGCCGTGGTGAAGTGCCGGCTCGCGATCAGGTCGACGGGCACCCCGTCGGAGGTCTTCTGGAACGCCCCGTGCGGGTAGGCGAAGTGCTCGCTGGTGAAGCCGTTGGACACCATCCACTCCCGCAGTCTGCGGAAGTCCTCGTCGGCCTGCTCCGCGGTCAGCTTGGGATAGCTGGCGGAGTGCGTGGCGTTCGCGTAGGCGTGTCCGCCCATCTCCCAGCCGGAGAAGTTCTGCATCGAGCGCATCTGCTCGACCGTCATGAAGGTCCCGGTCCCGATGACGTCGGCGATGTTGTACGACGTGCCGGGGAAGCCGAAGGAGTCCATCACCGGACGGGCCAGGTCGTGGATCGACTTGTGGGAGTCGTCGAAGGTGATGGAGACGACGCCCTTGGGGAACACCTCGGCGGTGTCCGGTATCAGCTCGACCGCCTGGACCCGGTACGTCACCGGCCCGGCCGCGTTGTCGTACACGGCGAACGACATGTCCGTGAAACCCGTCCTGGTGGACGGCTTGCCGTCGGCGGAGATCGTGTACGTGCCAAACGCGCTCCTGACGTCGGCCCACTGGAGGTGGACCGTCACCCACTCCCCGGACTGGACGTAGTTGGCCGCGGTCCTGGAGTGGGCGTGGAACGTCCACGAGAAGTAGTTCTTCAGCCCGCCGCTGCCCAGGTAGAACACCATCTTGGACAGGTTCGCCACGTCGTCGACGCGGAAGACCAGCCGGATCATCTTGCCGCTCAGGTCCATCGCGGCCATACCGGACTTGCGGACGTAGGACTGCTTGCCGCTGCCGTTGGTGGTCACCCGCACGGCCTGAGTGCCGCGCACGAACTGCGTCTTGTCGTTCGCCTCGGCGGACTGGGTGCCCGCGCCGCCCGCGCTCCAGCCGTGCGACGCCTGGAACTGCTGGGACCAGGTGGCCCGGCGGTTCTTGGGCCGGCGCCCCGAAGGGGCGTACGGCGGGGGAGTGGTGAGGCCGCCGATGGCGCCCTCGGCCGCCAGCGGGGCCGCGGCGGGCTGCGCCGCCACATTGCCGAGCCAGGCGCCCCCGCCCGCCATCGCGACGCCGCCCGCGCCACCCAGGAACAGTGCCGAGCGCCGGCTCACCACCGGCTTCTCACCCGCGGCAGCGCGGCTTTGTGAGGTGGACCGCCTCTTGCCCACTTAGGACCCCCGAACCGTGTCGAAGTAGTTCATTCCCTTGCCGGTGAAGTCCTCGACCTGGGCCTGGACCTCCTGTGCCGACAGGGTTTCGTTCGCGTTGTAGTAAAGCCAGTCGATCTTCATGTCCCAGGCGCGCTCGCCCTTGAAGGGCAGGTCGATGAACCAGTGGTTGAAGTTCACCGACATGTCGGCGCGCGGGTAGAACTTCCCGTTGGTGAGGAAGAGCTTCTTCCCGTCGAGCCAGTAGGCGACGACGCCGTCCTTCACCCTGATCATCACGGTGTGCCAGTCGTCGAGGCTCTTGTTCGTGGTGGTGTAGAGACGGTCGTTCGTCTCGTGGTCGAACCAGGTCACGGTGTCCAGCTTGGGACCGGGCCGGCCCCAGCCGCCGTTGGGCATGTACTCGTTGTCCAGTTCGCTGTACTTCGCGCCCTTGCCGCCGATGGCGTAGAAGGTCTGGTTGACGTGATCGCCCTTGTCACCGGTGGACGGACCGTCGCTGAAGTGGATGCGCGCCGCGTAGGTGCCCTCGCGGAACTTGCTGGCGGCGGTGCCGAGGCTGGCCTGCTTGGTGCCCGCCTCGGTGCCGTCGGTGCTGGCGCGCAGCTGGAGCACCTGCCCGCCCTCCAGTGCCTCCTCGTCGCCGGGGAAGGTGACGCCGTCGGCCGACCAGGTGTTCTCGATGCCGGGGCCGCCCTTGCTGGTGCGGACCAGCCAGCCGTGCTTGAACAGGGCCGGGTCCTTGGCGCCGAGGTAGTCGAAGGTGTCGAACAGCACGCCCTCCGGCGCGGCCGGCAGCGGATCGGGCGCGGCGGCCGTCCTCGCCCGCTTGGCGTCCGGGTCGGGCTCGGTGCCGTCCGGCTCCTCACCCCAGGCGAGCACGCCCCGCCTGTAGGCGGTGACCTGCTTCGCCTCCTTGTACGTCTTCATCTCCGCGTCGAAGGAGCGGTCGTCGGACTGCTTCAGCTCCTTGTGATCGGTGCGGAACAGCTGCAGGTCGATGCCCTTGCTGTTGGCTCCCGGAGCCAGCGTGCCGGCCTTCTCCGTGAACCGGATCTCCAGATAGCGGTCCGCGGTGCCGGTGGGCTTGTCCATCTCGACCACGCGGCCGGCGAGGTTGGAGCAGCCGAAGGCGACGTTGACGCAGTTGAAGGCGTACCCCGGCGAACCCGCGTCCTCGTCGGCGGTGAACCAGTACCGGAGCGAGACTTCGCTCAACGGCAGTGGTGTGTCGGTCTTGTTGAAGACCTCCAGCGACGGCTTGGCCACCTGGGACGTGGCCGGGGTGTCGGTCCGGTAGCGGACGAGCAGGTCCGGCGGTTCCGGGTTCGCCTTCTTCCACAGGGGATACAACGCCGTGGCGCCGGCGGCGATCACGGCCACGATCAGCAGCAGCCGGATCTTGGGCCACACCCGACTGCGGTCCGGCCGGCGACGGGTGGACGCCACGGCAACTCCTCAGCAGAACAACACGACGTGCATGTGAACAAGGTGGCAGATGGTGTGGAGATCCTATCGGTACGCCTGTGACGAAAGGGGGTGGGTCGCACGGATCGTTATCCGTGCGACCCACCCCCTGCGGGGACCGCGTCCGCTACGCCGGAACGCTCGCCACGCCCGGCTCCAGGAACCGCTTGCCGTTGACGCGCTCGGAGACGCCCTCACGGTCCAGGTACGGCGTGATGCCGCCCAGGTGGAACGGCCAGCCGGCGCCGGTGATCAGGCACAGGTCGATGTCCTGCGCCTCGGCGACGACGCCCTCCTCGAGCATGAGCCCGATCTCCTGCGCCACCGCGTCCAGCACCCGGGCCCGCACCTGCTCCTCGGTGAGGACGGTGTCGCCCTGCTGGAGCAGCGCGGCGACCTCGGGGTCCAGTTCGGGCTTGCCGCTGTCGTAGACGTAGAAGCCGCGCTTGCCGGCCTCCACGACCCTCTTGAGGTTCGGGGAGACCGTGAACCGCTCCGGGAACGCCCGGTTGAGGGTCTCGGACACGTGCAGCCCGATCGCGGGACCGACCAGCTCCAGCAGCACCAGCGGCGACATCGGCAGACCGAGCGGCTCGACGGCCTTCTCGGCGACCTCGACCGGGGTGCCCTCGTCGATGACGTTCTGGATCTCGCCCATGAAGCGGGTCAGGATGCGGTTCACGACGAACGCCGGGGCGTCCTTCGTCAGCACCGCGGTCTTCTTCAGCTTCTTGGCGACGCCGAACGCCGTGGCGAGCGAGGCGTCGTCGGTCTTCTCACCGCGGACGATCTCGAGGAGCGGGAGGACGGCGACCGGGTTGAAGAAGTGGAAGCCCACGACCCGCTCGGGGTGCTTCAGCTTCGACGCCATCTCCGAGACGGAGAGCGAGGAGGTGTTGGTGGCGAGGATCGCGTGCGCCGGGGCGACCGCCTCGACCTCCGCGAACACCTGCTGCTTGACGCCCATCTCCTCGAAGACCGCTTCGATGACGAAGTCGGCGTCCGAGAAGCCCTCGGCCTTGTCCAGCACACCGGAGACCAGGGCCTTGAGGCGGTTGGCCTTGTCCTGGTTGATCCGGCCCTTGCCGAGCAGCTTGTCGATCTCGGCGTGGACGTAGCCCACACCCTTGTCGACGCGCTCCTGGTCGATGTCGGTCAGCACGACCGGCACCTCGAGGCGGCGCAGGAACAGCAGCGCGAGCTGCGAGGCCATCAGACCGGCGCCGACGACACCGACCTTGGTGACCGGGCGGGCCAGGCTCTTGTCCGGGGCACCCGCGGGACGCTTGCCGCGCTTCTGCACCAGGTTGAACGCGTAGATGCCGGAGCGCAGTTCACCGCCCATGATCAGGTCGGCGAGCGCCTTGTCCTCGGCGTCGTAGCCCTGCTGGAGGTCGCCGTTCTTGGCGGCGGCGATGATGTCCAGCGCGCGGTAGGCGGCAGGGGCGGCGCCGTGCACCTTGGAGTCGGCGATGGAGCGGCCCCTGGCGACGGCCTGGTCCCAGGCCTCGCCGCGGTCGACGACCGGGCGCTCGATCGCGATCTCGCCCTTGAGGACGGACGCGGTCCAGATCAGCGACTGCTCCAGGAAGTCCGCGCCCTCGAAGATCGCGTCCGCGATGCCGAGGTCGTGGACCTGCTCGCCCTTGAGCTGCTTGTTCTGGTTGAGGCTGTTCTCGATGATCACCGAGACGGCCTTGTCGGCGCCGATCAGGTTCGGCAGCAGGGTGCAGCCGCCCCAGCCCGGGACCAGACCGAGGAAGACCTCGGGCAGGGAGAACGCCGGGAGGGCCGCGGACACCGTGCGGTACGTGCAGTGCAGACCGACCTCGACGCCACCGCCCATGGCGGCGCCGTTGTAGTACGCGAAGGTCGGCACGGCGAGCTTCGACAGCCGCTTGAAGACGTCGTGGCCGCCCTTGCCGATGGCGAGCGCGTCCTCGTGCCGCTTCAGCAGCTCGACGCCCTTGAGGTCGGCGCCGACGGCGAAGATGAACGGCTTGCCGGTGACGCCGACACCCACGATGTCGCCGTCTGCGGCCTCCTTCTCGACCTGGTCGATGGCGGCGTCGATGTTCGCCAGCGACTGCGGGCCGAGGGTGGTCGGCTTGGTGTGGTCGTGACCGTTGTCCAGGGTGATCAGGGCGAAGCGCCCGGCGCCCAGGGGCAGGTCGAAGTGGCGTACGTGCGCGCTGGTGACGACCTCGCCGGGGAACAGCTCGGCCGCACCCTTCAGAAGCTCTGCGGTGGTGCTCACTTGTCCCCCTCGAAGTGCGGGTTCTCCCAGATGACCGTGGCGCCCATGCCGAAGCCGACGCACATGGTGGTGAGGCCGTAACGGACCTGCGGCTGCTCCTCGAACTGGCGGGCCAGCTGCGTCATCAGACGGACGCCGGAGGAGGCGAGCGGGTGGCCGAAGGCGATGGCGCCGCCGTACTGGTTGACGCGCGCGTCGTCGTCGGCGATGCCGTAGTGCTCCAGGAACGCGAGGACCTGGACGGCGAAGGCCTCGTTGATCTCGAACAGGCCGATGTCGGAGATGGACAGCCCCGCCTGGGCGAGGGCCTTCTCCGTGGCCGGGATGGGACCGTAGCCCATGACCTCCGGCTCCACGCCCGCGAAGGCGTAGGAGACGAGGCGCATCTTCACCGGGAGGCCGTTCTCGCGGGCGAAGTCCTCGGAGGCGATGAGCGAGGCGGTGGCGCCGTCGTTCAGACCGGCCGCGTTGCCGGCGGTGACCCGGCCGTGGACGCGGAACGGCGTCTTCAGGCCGGCCAGGTTCTCCAGGGTGGTGCCCGGACGCATCGGCTCGTCGGCGGTGACCAGGCCCCAGCCGGTCTCGCCGGCCTCCTCGTTGGTGCGGCGCACCGAGATCGGCACCAGGTCGGCCTGGATCTTGCCGTTGGCGTATGCCTTGGCGGCCTTCTCCTGGGAGCGCACCGCGTACTCGTCGGCGCGCTGCTTGGTGATGCTCGGGTAGCGGTCGTGCAGGTTCTCCGCGGTCATGCCCATGAAGAGGGCGGACTCGTCGACCAGCTTCTCGGAGACGAACCGCGGGTTGGGGTCGACGCCCTCGCCCATCGGGTGGCGGCCCATGTGCTCGACACCGCCCGCGATGGCGACGTCGTACGCGCCGAAGGCGACGGAGCCGGCCACCGTGGTGACGGCGGTCAGGGCGCCCGCGCACATGCGGTCGATGGAGTAGCCCGGGACCGAGGTGGGCAGGCCCGCGAGGATGCCGGCCGTGCGGCCGATGGTCAGGCCCTGGTCGCCGATCTGCGTGGTCGCGGCGACGGCGACCTCGTCGATCTTCTTCGGGTCGAGACCGGGGTTGCGGCGCAGCAGCTCCCGGATCGCCTTCACGACGAGGTCGTCGGCACGGGTCTCGTGGTAGATGCCCTTCGGGCCCGCCTTGCCGAACGGGGTGCGGACGCCGTCGACGAAGACGACGTCCCTGACGGTACGAGGCACGATGGCTCTCCTCCAGGTACGGGATGCTGAGCGCTTGCTTACGGGTCATGCTACTTGCGGGTAACGTGACTGCCCAGTCCCGGTCCCCGGAGCGGCGAACATCACACGAACGGCCGTGCGCCGACCGCGGTCACTCGCCCCGCCGCCCCTTCCCTCCCCTACTCTCGGCTTCGCTCGAGCGGGAGGTGCCCCCATCGTCCCCGGGAGCTGCGCCCCCAGACCCTCCTTTCGGCCCTGAACGGGCCTAGTCCTCAAACGCCGGACGGGCTGTTTCAGCCCCTCCGGCGTTTGAGGAGCGGTCTGGGGCGGGAGCCCCAGGCCGGGACGGGAAGGGGCGGCGGGGGCGCGATCCGTCACGGCGGGGCCGTGGAGCCGCGCGGGGTCAGGACCGGGGTCGGTACGGGGTGGGACCCCGGACCCTCCCCGGTGATGACACCGAACAGCGTCCGGGCGACCTCCGCACCGAAGCCGTGGACGTCATGGCTCATGGCGGAGAGCGTCGGATGCGTCAGCCGGCACAGCTGCGAGTCGTCCCACGCCAGCAGCGACACGTCGTCCGGCACCCGCAGCCCCATCTCCGCGGCCACCGACAACCCCGCCACCGCCATGATGTCGTTGTCGTACACGATCGCCGTCGGCCGCTCGCCCGGCGCGGCGGCCAGCAGCGAGCGGGTCGCCCGCGCCCCCGCGTCCCCGGAGAAGTCCGTGGCCACCTGCCAAGCCCGCGCCGGCGGCTCCAGCGCGCGGACCGCCTCGTCGAACGCGCTCGTCCGGATCGACGTGTGCCCGAACGCCGCCGCGCCCCCCACCCGGGCGATCCGCCGGTGCCCGAGCGCCGCCAGATACCGCACCGCCTCGGTCACCGCCGTGGCGTCGTCCGTCCACACGGACGTCAGTCCGCCGGTGAGCGAGGGGTGCCCGACCGCCACCACCGGCAGGCCGAGCCGCCCGGCCACCGCCGGACGGGGGTCGTCGGCCCGGAAGTCCACCAGGATCGACCCGCCGATCTGCCGCCCCCTCCACCACGACTCCAGCAGCCCGACCTCCTCGTCCGGGCTGCGCACCAGCCGCAGCAGCAGCGAGCAGGACCGCTCGACCAGGACGCTCTCCACGCCGGAGACGAACTCCATGTAGAAGGGCTCGAGGCCGAGCAGCCGGGCGGGCCGGCACACGGCCAGACCCACCACGTCCACCCGCGACCCGGCGAGCGTGCGCGCGGTCAGGCTCGGCGACCAGCCCAGCTCGCGCGCCGCCCGGAAGATCCGGTCGCGGGTCGCCTCCGACAGGCCGGGCTTCCGATTGAACGCGAGGGACACGGCCCCCTTGGACACACCGGCGCGCGCGGCGACGTCCTTGATGGTGACGCGAGGGGTCGGCGTTGCCGTCATCGAGTGGGCTCCACGCAGTACAGGGCGGAACGGGCGGTCCGGGGGTCCGGAGTCTTCCAGCCCCGCACCCCGATGGTCACCTCTTCCCCGGGAAGCAGCGTCACCAGCCCCCGGTCGGCCCGTGCGTCCGGATCCAGCCGGTCGGCCTGGAGCAGCAGGTCCCGCACGAGGGTGCGGGCGGTGACCGTGATCCCGTCCGGAGCGAGGGCGACCTCGAAGTCCGGCCGCGGGTAGGGGATCTCCCGGTCCGGCGCGGGGAAGTGCAGCGCCCGCACCCGGCCCGCGTCGGCGACCAGGAACTCCTCCGGGCCGGACGGAACCAGCTCCGCCGGGACCTCGGTGACGGCCACGCTCCGCGCCCCGGCGGCCAGCACCGGGCCCGCCTCCGCGATCACCGTGCCGTCGACGGACATCCGCCGCAGCCGCAGGGCACCGCGCCAGCCCTCGGCGGACTGGTTCACCGCCGCCACCACCAGGCCGTCGCCGTCCCGCCGCACGGTCAGCAGCCGGTCCGCGTACAGCCGCCGCAGCTCGTGGTAGAGGGGCTTCTCCCGACCGTCCCCGTCGATCGCGGCCCACGAGGTCACCGGCCAGCAGTCGTTGAGCTGCCACACCACGGTGCCCGCGCACACCGGCCAGTGCGAGCGCCAGTGCTCGATCCCGGCCGCGACCGCACGCGCCTGGTTGACCTGCGTGAGGTAGTGCCAGCGGTCGAAGTCGCCCTCCGGCACGGCGAAGTGCCGGGCCAGCCCGCGCTCCAGCTTGCCGTTGCCGTCGTCCGCCTTCTGGTGGTGCAGCATGCCGGGGGAGTCCGGCGCGGGCTCCTCCCCGGGCAGCGCCCGGCGCAGGGTGGCGTACGCGGGCGGCGCCTGCCAGCCGAACTCGGCCACGAAGCGCGGGACGTCGAGCCGGTAGTCGGCGTAGTCGGTGCGGTTCCAGACCTCCCAGGAGTGGTGCGTACCGTGCGCCGGGTCGTTCGGGTGGCGCAGCCAGGACCCGGACCACGGGCTGCCCGCCGTGTACGGCCGGGTGGGGTCCGACTCCGCGACGACCCTCGGCAGTACGCCGAGGTAATAGCCCTCGCCCCAGGAGTCCCCGGCCAGTCCCGGCTCCCAGCCCCAGTCGCGGAACCCCCACAGGTTCTCGTTGTTGCCGTTCCACAGCACCAGCGAGGGGTGCGGCATCAGCCGGACGACGTTCTCCCGGGCCTCCGCCTCCACCTCCCCGCGCAGCGGCTGCTCCTCGGGGTAGGCCGCGCACGCGAACGGGAAGTCCTGCCAGACCAGCAGCCCCAGTTCGTCGCAGGCGTCGTAGAAGTCCTCGCTCTCGTAGATCCCGCCGCCCCAGACCCGGACCAGGTCCACGCCCGCGCCGGCCGCCTGCTCCAGCCGCCGCCGGTAGCGCTCCCGGGTGACGCGGGACGGGAAGACGTCGTCCGGGATCCAGTTGACGCCCCGGGCGAACAGCCGCTCCCCGTTGAGGGCCAGGGTGAACCCGGTGCCGTGCGCGTCGGCCGAGGTGTCCAGCTCCACCGTCCGGAACCCGATGCGGCGCCGCCACGAGTCCAGCGCGTCCTCGCCGTGCAGCAGCGTCAGCTCCAGGTCGTACAGCGGCTGTTCACCGTAGCCCCGGGGCCACCACAGTCGTGCGTCCGGCACCCGCAGGCGCACCGTCCCCCGCGTGCCGTCGATCTCCGCACGGGCGCGCACGCCGCCGACGGCCGCCTCGACGGTGAGCGGCGCCTCGACCCGGGAGCGCTCCACGTCGACGGCCAGCTCCACCCGCCCCACGCCGTCCTCCACGGTGACCAGGGGGCGCACCCGGGCGATCCGGGCCGTCGACCAGTGCTCCAGCCGCACCGGCCGCCAGATCCCGGCCGTCACCAGCGTCGGCCCCCAGTCCCAGCCGAACGAGCAGGCCATCTTGCGCAGGTACTGGTACGGCTCGGCGTAGGCGCCGGGCCGCTCGCCCACCGTGCCGCGCACCGCCTCGGCCTCCGCGTAGGCGGAGGCGAACCGCACCGTCAGCCGCCCGCTCAGCCCCGTCACGTCGAAACGGTACGAGCGGTGCATGTTCCGCGTCCGGCCCAGCGGCCGGCCGTCGAGCAGGACCTCGGCGACGGTGTCGAGCCCGTCGAAGACCAGGTCCGTCTGCTCGTACGCGCCCGGCCCGGCGCGCAGCTCCGTCTCGTACGTCCAGTCCCGCCGTCCCACCCACGCCACCTCGGCCTCGTTCCGGCCGAGGAACGGATCGGGGATCAGCCCGGCCGCCATCAGATCGGTGTGCACACACCCCGGCACCGAGGCGGGGAGCGTGCCCCCCGTGCCGTCCGGGTGTCGCAGGATCCATCCGTCGGTGAGCGGTGTGACCTGACGCATGCACACTCCCTAAACCGGTTGAGTGGTGACGGGGCAACGTTTTGGCATCGTTGGCGCAATAGAGACTTTACCGGTTCAGTAAGGGCTGCCAGAGTGCCGAACCAGCCAAGCCACTCGTGCTCGTCCGCCCCGTGAACGGAGCCGTGATGCACCTGAACCGCCGCACGACACTCACCGGATCGATCGCCCTCCTCGCCCTCCTGGCCTCCGCCTGCACGGGCACGGGAGGCTCCTCTCAGGGCGCGGACGCCAAGGCCCCCGACGACCCGTCCGAGGTCAAGGGGGCCATCACGGTCCTCACCCACCGGACCGACCTGGTGCAGGACGGGACGATGAAGAAGTACGCCGCCGAGTTCAACAGGACCTACCCCGGCGTGAAGGTCGAGTTCGACGCCCTCACCGACTACGAGGGCGAGGTCAAGATCCGCATGAACACGGAGAACTACGGCGACGTCCTGATGATCCCCGCGGTCATCGAGAAGAAGGACTACCCCAGGTTCTTCGCGTCCCTGGGCACCAAGGCGGAACGTGGAGCCAAGTACCGCTTCACCGACTACTCCACCGTCGACGGCAAGGTCTACGGCCAGAGCCCCATCGGCGTCGTCCCCGGATTCGTCTACAACAAGAAGGTCTGGAGCGAGGCCGGTGTCACCGGCTGGCCCACCACCCCCGACGAGTTCCTCGACGACCTGAAGGCGATCAGGTCCAGGACCGGCGCCGTGCCGTACTACACCAACTTCAAGGACATGTGGCCGCTGACCCAGTGGACCAACGTCAACGGCTCCGTGAGCTGCGACACCGGCGCCACGACGAAGCTCGCCGAGGAAGACCCCTGGGCCGAGGGCGCCGACCTGCGCGTGGCCGACACCCTGCTCCACGACATCGTCCGCGGCGGTCTGGCGGAGAAGGACCCGACCACCACCAACTGGGAGGCCTCCAAGCCGCGGCTGGCCAAGGGCGAGATCGCCACCATGTGGCTGGGCTCCTGGGCCGTCGTCCAGATGCGGGACGCCGCCGAGCAGGCCGGTGCCGACCCCGCCGACATCGGCTTCATGCCCTTCCCCGCCCAGCGGGACGGCACCTTCTGCGCGGTGACCTCCCCGGACTACCAGCAGGCCGTCAACGTCAACTCCGACCACAAGGAAGCCGCCCGCGCCTGGATCGACTGGTTCACCGACAAGTCCGGCTACGCCGCGGCCAACCTCGCCCTCTCCCCGCTGAAGGACGCCCCGCTGCCCGGCATCCTCGAGCCGTACCAGGAGGCCGGCGTGAGGCTGCTCGACCTCGACGACAGCAAGGGCGCCGAGGTGAAGTCCATCGACAACCAGTCCGAGGTCGGCATCTACAAGCCCGACTACCGCCAGGAACTCGTCGATCTCGCCCGCGGTGCCCGCAAGGGCGGCCTCGACGGCTTCCTCGGCGACCTCGGCGAGCGCTGGGCCGAGGCGCGGAACTCGCTGGGGTCCTGATGACGGACAACACCCGCAAGGCGGCGCGGCCGGCCATACCGGCCGCGCCCGCCGGGCCGGAGCGGGCGGCCCCCGCCCCGCGCCGCATCCGGCTGTCGCGCGGCCTCACGCCCTGGCTCTTCCTGGTCGCCCCGCTGGCGCTGCTCCTGACGTTCACCTACGCGCCGATCGCCAACATGGCCGCGTACAGCTTCACCGACTGGGACGGCGTGAGCCCGGAGCTGAACTGGACGGGCACCGGGAACTACACCGAACTCCTCACGCGCTCCGAGCTGTTCGAGGTGTTCTTCGTCAGCGGCTACTACCTGGCCGCGTCCGCGGTGCAGATCGTCCTCGCCCTCTACTTCGCCACCGCCTTGAGCTTCGACGTCCGCTTCCGGAACTTCTTCAAGGGCGTGCTGTTCTTCCCGTACCTGATCAACGGGGTGGCGATCGGCTTCGTCTTCCTCTACTTCTTCCAGGACGGCGGCACCCTCGACTCCGTACTCGGCCTGCTCGGCATCCGGACCGACCACGCCTGGCTGGGCACGCCGTTCTCCGCGAACACCTCACTCGCCGGCGTCTCCGTCTGGCGCTACCTCGGCCTGAACTTCGTCCTGTTCCTCGGCGCGATCCAGTCCGTCCCCGGCGAGCTGTACGAGGCGGCCGAGATCGACGGCGCCAGTCGCTGGCACCAGTTCCGGCACATCATCGTGCCCGGCATCAGGCCCGTACTGAGTCTGAGCGTGATCCTGTCCGTCTCGGGCTCGCTGTCGGTCTTCGAGATCCCGTACATCATGACCGGCGGCGCCACCGGCACCGAGACGTTCGTGATCCAGACCGTGAAGCTGGCCTTCCAGTTCAACAAGACGGGGCTCGCCTCGGCCGCCGCCGTCGTCCTGCTGCTGATCGTCCTGGCGGTCACCTGGGTGCAGCGGCGCATCGTCCCCGACGAGAAGGTGGACCTGGTATGACCCGCGGCACCGTGGCCCGCACCCTGATGTACCTGTCGTTGATCCTCGCCACGCTGGTGGTGCTGCTGCCGCTCGCCGTGGTCCTCCTGACCTCGCTGAAGTCCCCGAAGGAGATGGCGAACGGCAGTGGCGCGCTGGCCCTGCCCGACGACCCGCTGAACCTGGACAACTACGTGACCGCGTTCCGGGACGGTCAGATGCTGTCCGCCTTCGGCAACACGGCGGTCATCCTCGTCGTCGCCGTCGGTGGCACGATCCTCATCGGCTCGATGACGGCGTACGCGATCGACCGCTTCCACTTCCGCTTCCGGAAACTGGTCGTCGCGCTGTTCCTGCTGGCCGCGCTGGTCCCCGGGGTGACCACCCAGGTGGCGACCTTCCAGATCGTCAACAGCTTCGGCATGTTCGACAGCCTGTGGGCGCCGATCGCGCTCTACATGGGCACGGACATCGTGTCGATCTACATCTTCCTGCAGTTCATCCGCTCGATCCCGGTGTCCCTGGACGAGGCGGCCCGTCTGGACGGGGCGGGCGCCTTCACCGTCTACCGCAAGGTGATCTTCCCGCTGCTCAAGCCGGCGATCGCGACGGTGGTCATCGTGAAGGGGATCAACGTCTACAACGACTTCTACATCCCCTTCCTCTACATGCCCTCCGAGGATCTTGGCGTGATCTCGACGTCCCTGTTCCGCTTCAAGGGCCCCTTCGGAGCGCACTGGGAAACGATCTCGGCGGGCGCCGTGCTGGTCATCCTCCCCACCCTGCTCGTCTTCCTCTTCCTCCAGCGCTTCATCTACAACGGCTTCATGAGGGGGGCGACGAAGTGAGCACCCCGGGGGCGCGGGGCTGTGTCGACATGGCGGCTCCGCCGCGTGGGCGCGACAAGCCACGACGTGCCCGCACTCGCCCCACGACACCGCCGTGCGGCGATCAGGCGGACAATGCGGGCACCAGCACCGGCGTGACCTGCTCCACCTGCCACGCCCGCGCACCGTGCGCGGTGAGCGCCGCGGCGACCGACTGCCCGTCGGCCGGGTCCGGCGGCTCCCAGCACACCCTCCGCACCGTGTCCGGCGTGATCAGGTTCTCGGCCGGCATCCCCAGCCGCTCGGCCAGCGCGCTCACGCCCGCCCGCGCGGCGGACAGCCGCGCCGCGGCCTCCGGGTCCTTGTCCGCCCACGCCCGCGGCGGCGGGGGGCCGGTCACCGGCTGGCCGGGCTGGGGCAGCTGCGCCTCGCTCAGCGCCCTCGCCCGGTCGACGGCCGCCTGCCACTGCTCCAGCTGGCGCCGTCCCACCCGCTGACCGAACCCGTTCAGCGCGGCCAGGGCGTGCGGATCGGCCGGCATGGCGAGCGCGGCCTCGACGATGGCCGCGTCGGAGAGCACCTTGCCCGGGGAGACGTCACGGCGCCGGGCGATCCGGTCGCGGGTCTGCCACAGCTCCCGGACGACGGCCATCTGCCGGCGGCGGCGGACCTTGTGCATGCCGGAGGTGCGCCGCCAGGGGTCCTTGCGGGGTTCCGGCGGCGGCGCCGAGGCGATCGCGTCGAACTCCTGCCGGGCCCAGTCGAGCTTGCCCTGCCGGTCCAGCTCCTTCTCCAGGGCGTCCCGCAGGTCGACCAGCAGCTCCACGTCGAGGGCGGCGTAGCGCAGCCAGGGCTCGGGCAGCGGGCGGGTGGACCAGTCGACGGCGGAGTGGCCCTTCTCCAGCACGAAGCCCAGCACGTTCTCGACCATCGCGCCGAGCCCGACCCGGGGGAATCCGGCCAGGCGTCCGGCCAGCTCGGTGTCGAAGAGGAGGGTGGGCACCATGCCTATCTCGCGCAGACAGGGCAGGTCCTGGGTGGCGGCGTGCAGCACCCACTCGGCGCCGGACAGCGCCTCGCCCAGACCCGACAGGTCGGGGCAGGCGACGGGGTCGATCAGCGCGGTGCCCGCGCCCTCGCGGCGCATTTGGACGAGGTAGGCGCGCTGGCCGTAGCGGTAGCCGGAGGCACGTTCGGCGTCCACGGCGACGGGGCCGGTGCCGGCGGCGAAGGCGGCGATCGCCTCGGCGAGCGCGGCCTCGTCCTCGATGACGGGCGGAATGCCCTCGCGCGGTTCGAGCAAGGGGATCGGCGCCTCCGTAGCAGAAGATCCGCCGTCGTCCGGAGGGGCGCCTCCGGTGGTTCGCAGTGAAGTGTCTGCTGCGGTGTCGTGGGCGTCGGTCACCTGTCAAGAGTATCCGCACGGGCCGGCGCCTGACCTGCCCCTACGCGCGGGAGCGGGGCCGACCAGCGAAAACAGGCCTCGGCGGACACCCGGACGGCGGCGCGCGCGAAGGCGCCCGCCGACGGCGACGTCGACGGGCGCGGGCAGGTCGGTTTCCCGGGGCCGGTGGAAGGGTCAGTGGATGATGCCGGTGCGCAGGGCCACGGCCACCATGCCGGCACGGTCGCCCGTGCCGAGTTTGCGGGCGATGCGGGCGAGGTGGCTCTTGACGGTCAGGGCGGACAGGCCCATGGAGACGCCGATCGCCTTGTTCGACTGGCCCTCCGCCACCAGCCGCAGCACCTCGACCTCGCGGCCGGACAGTTCGCGGAAGCCGCCCGGGTGGCTCGGAGCACCCGGGGGGCGGCGGTGCAGACGGGCGGCGGCGGCACCGATGGGAGCGGCACCGGGCCGGGTGGGGAGCCCGAGGTTGGTGCGGGTGCCGGTGACGACGTAACCCTTCACTCCGCCGGCCAGCGCGTTGCGCACGGCGCCGATGTCGTCGGCGGCGGACAGGGCGAGGCCGTTGGGCCAGCCCGCGGCACGGGTCTCGGAGAGGAGGGTCAGGCCGGAACCGTCCGGCAGATGGACTTCGGCGACGCAGATGTCGCGGGGGTTGCCGATGCGGGGACGAGCCTCCGCGACGGACGAGGCCTCGATGACATCGCGTACTCCGAGCGCCCACAGGTGGCGGGTGACGGTGGAACGGACGCGGGGGTCGGCCACGACCACCATGGCGGTCGGCTTGTTCGGGCGGTAGGCGACCAGGCTTGCGGGCTGCTCGAGGAGAACGGACACCAGGCCTCCTGGGGTGCGGGACGGGGCCGGCTCGTGGGGGGTGAAGCCGGGAGGAACCGTGCTTTCAAGGTCACAGTCGTCTTCGGCAGCAAACCTGGTGTCCTTTAGGAAATGATCACGATCTAGTGAGTAACAATCTGGGCAATTCGGACGCGCGATCGATCATTCGAAGATCGAACGGTTTCGGTCTGCGTCGCATCGCTTCCGAAAGTGGCCGTATCGACAAAGAGATGGGCAGCGATGATTGCGGGGAGCCCGAAGCGGGAAGCTCAGCGCGACTGCGGTCCCCTCCGCTGCGGCAGCGTCACCACCGACGCGTCCCCGGGAGCGGCCGGCGGCAGCCCCGCGACCTGCGCCAGCAGATCGCACCAGGCGATCAGATGGGCGCCCGTGTCCGGCACCCCGGCCAGGCCCTCCCGGGGCGTCCAGGAGGCCCGGATCTCGATCTGAGAGGCCGCGGGCCGCGCCGACAGCCCGCCGAAGTAGTGGGAACTCGCCCGCGTCACCGTGCCGCTCGGCTCGCCGTACGTCAGGCCCCGCGCCGCGAGCGCACCGGTCAGCCAGGACCAGCACACCTCCGGCAGCAGCGGATCCGCCGCCATCTCCGGCTCCAGCTCCGCGCGCACCAGCGTCACCAGGCGGAAGGTGCCCCGCCAGGCGTCGTGCCCGGCCGGGTCGTGCAGCAGCACCAGCCGGCCGTCGGCCAGATCCTCCTCGTCGTCGACGACCGCCGCCTCCAGCGCGTACGCGTACGGAGCGAGGCGCTTCGGCGCGGGCGTGGGATCCACCTCGATCTGCGGCCGCAGCCGCGCGCCGCGCAGCGCGTCGACGGCGGCCCGGAAGGGCCGCGGTGGCGCACCTCCGTGCCCGGGGTCCCCTCCGGTCTCGTTCGGTTCGTCCATTCCGCCAGCGCCGTCCGACAGTCGTCCCTGAGCCGCAGCCATGCGGGGAAGATTAAGCGGAACGGGGCTCCGGCGCAGGGAGGGACACCCGCCCCGGCCGGGGGTGTCCGGATCGTGTCCCACGCGCACCGCGTACCGGGCGACCTGAGGTCCGGGGCGGCCGCCGGGTCGTGCGAGACTGGCCGGTGTGAGTGCCAACGCAAGCCCGACGGGCCAGACGCCGACCGCGACCTCCGATCCCGTCAAGAACGACGCAGTCAAGGATTCGGCCTTCCTCAAGGCGTGCCGGCGTGAGCCGGTGCCGCACACGCCGGTGTGGTTCATGCGGCAGGCGGGGCGCTCACTGCCGGAGTACCGCAAGGTGCGCGAGGGCATCGGGATGCTCGACTCCTGCATGCGGCCCGAGCTGGTCACCGAGATCACGCTCCAGCCCGTGCGCCGCCACCACGTCGACGCGGCCATCTACTTCAGCGACATCGTCGTCCCCCTCAAGGCCATCGGCATCGACCTCGACATCAAGCCCGGCGTCGGCCCGGTCGTCGAGCATCCTGTCCGCACCCGCGCCGACCTGGCCCGGCTGCGCGACCTCACCCCCGAGGACGTCTCCTACGTCACCGAGGCCATCGGGATGCTGACCCGCGAACTCGGGTCCACCCCGCTGATCGGCTTCGCGGGCGCCCCGTTCACCCTCGCCAGCTACCTCGTCGAGGGCGGCCCGTCCCGCACGTACGAGAACGCCAAGGCGATGATGTACGGCGACCCCGGACTCTGGGCGGACCTGCTCGACCGCCTCGCCGACATCACGGCCGCGTTCCTCGAGGTCCAGATCCGGGCCGGCGCCGCGGCCGTCCAGCTCTTCGACTCCTGGGCCGGCGCCCTCGCCCCCTCCGACTACCGGCGCTCGGTGCTCCCCGCCTCGGCGAAGGTGTTCCGCAAGGTCGCAGGACACGGCGTCCCGCGCATCCACTTCGGCGTCGGCACCGGTGAGCTGCTGGGACTCATGGGCGAGGCCGGAGCGGACGTCGTCGGCGTCGACTGGCGCGTCCCGCTGGACGAGGCCGCCCGCCGCGTCGGCCCCGGCAAGGCGCTTCAGGGCAACCTCGACCCGACCGTCCTGTTCGCCGGCCGCGAGGCCGTCGAGACGAAGGCGCGGGAGGTCCTGGACACGGCGGCCGGACTCGAGGGCCACGTCTTCAACCTCGGCCACGGCGTCATGCCGTCCACCGACCCGGACGCCCTGACCCGTCTCGTGGAGTACGTGCACACGCAGACCGCGCGCTGACTGACCGTACGCGCCGCGCGCCTCCGCCGTTGATCGGCGTGCGGTCGAGGAGGGGGAGCGGACGGTCCCGGTGGCGCCGCAGTCCGGCGGGGCCGAAGGCGTCGGTGCCGGACAGCGGCGGCCGGCGAAATCCGCGGGGTCGCTGAACGCCGCCGCCCGGTCGCGCGTATGACTCGTCAACCGCCCGCGGCGCGGGGAAGGCGCCGCGGGGCCGACGTGAGGAATCTGGCGATGAACGACCGAGTGACTCCCGCGATGCACGCGCTGCCCGACGGCGAGGCCGAGCTCACGCTCGTGGTGCGTCTGCCCTGGGAGGACGTCGCGCGGCTCGGCCAGGAAGCGGGGCGGCTCGCCTCCCAGATGCGGCGGCCGGTGACGCTGGACGAGGCGGTGAGCCACCGGCTGCGGTCCGCGCGGGCTGCCGCGCATGCGAAACCGGCGGGGGAGCAGCCGCCGCCCGTGCCGTCGAGTGCCTCGGTGTCGTCGCTGCCGTCGCGCCCTCCGGCGGAGCAGGCGCGGCAGGCGATCGAGAGGATCAACGGGTCGGCGTGAGGGCCGTTCGGTCCGCGCCGCAGGGGTGCTGCGCGCCCCCTTCGGGGCGCCGCACCGCTCCTGGCTAAGAAGCTGCCCTGATCTTCGCCGCCGCCTTGCGTGCCGCCACCAGGACCGGGTCCCAGACCGGGGAGAACGGCGGGGCGTAGCCCAGGTCCAGGGCTGTCATCTGTTCCACCGTCATGCCTGCGGTGAGGGCGACCGCCGCGATGTCGACCCGCTTGCCCGCTCCCTCGCGGCCGACGATCTGGACGCCGAGGAGACGGCCCGTGCGGAGTTCGGCGAGCATCTTCACCGTCATGGGTGAGGCGTTCGGGTAGTAGCCCGCGCGGCTGGTCGACTCGATGGTGACCGACTCGAACCGCAGGCCCACGCGGCGGGCGTCCTTCTCCCGCAGGCCGGTGCGGGCGATCTCCAGGTCGCACACCTTGCTGACCGCCGTGCCGACCACACCCGGGAAGGTGGCGTAACTCCCCCCGACGTTGGCGCCGATGATCTGGCCGTGCTTGTTGGCGTGGGTGCCGAGCGGGATGTGCCGCTCCTGCCCGGAGACCAGGTCGAGCACCTCCACGCAGTCGCCGCCGGCCCAGACGTTCTCGTGCCCGCGCACCCGCATCGACCGGTCGGTGAGCAGCCCGCCGTGCTCCCCGAGGGGGAGCCCGGCGGCCCGCGCGAGGGCCGTCCAGGGTTGCACGCCGATGCCGAGGACGACGACGTCGGCCGGGTACTCGGCCTGTTCGGTGGCGACCGCCCGCACCCTGCCGTCGTCACCCGTCAGCAGCTTGGTCACCTCGGCGTCGTTCACCATGGTGATGCCCATGCCCTCCATGGCCCGGTGCACCAGGCGGCCCATGTCGGGGTCGAGGGTCGCCATGGGCTCACTGCCGCGGTTGACGACCGTCACCTCGTACCCACGGTTGATCATCGCCTCGGCCATCTCCACGCCGATGTAACCCGCGCCGACCACCACCGCGCGGCGGCCGCGCGTGGCGGCCAGCGTGTCCAGCAGCGCCTGCCCGTCGTCCAGGGTCTGCACGCCGTGCACCCCGGGGGCGTCCATGCCGGGCAGCTCGGGGCGGACGGGCCGCGCACCGGTCGCGATCACCAGTTTGTCGTACGACGTCCAGGACTCGGTGCCCGATGCGAGGTCACGGGCGCGGACCCGCCCCCGGCCGGGGTCGAGTTCCGTGACCTCGGTGCGCAGCCGCAGATCGATGCCCCGCGCGCGGTGCTCCTCGGGAGTGCGCGCGATCAGCCGGTCCCGGTCGGTGACGTCGCCGCCCACCCAGTAGGGGATGCCGCACGCCGAGTAGGAGGTGAAGTGGCCGCGCTCGAAGGCCACGATCTCCAGCTCGTCCGGGCCCCGCAGCCGGCGGGCCGCCGACGCCGCGGACATCCCCGCGGCGTCACCGCCGACCACCACCAGACGTTCCCTCGTACCGCGCGCGTCGCTCATGTCCATGGGGCCACGCTACGGGGCGCGCGGTTCACCCGGTCCCGGGACCGTTCAGTCCCCCGCGGTCCCCCGCTCGCCGGCCGGGGGCGCCGGGGGCACCGTCCGCGGGCGCCGCGACAGCAGGGGACGTACGGCCTTCAGCCACAGCAGGGCCAGCAGCGCCGCCACCGCGGCGAACGGCAGGACCGCGCCGATCGCGAGCGCCAGCCAGCGCAGCAGCGTCAGGAACACGTCCCAGCCGCCCGTGAGCGCGTCCACGAAGCCCGGATCGTCGTCGTCCCGCGTCGCCTTCTCCGCCGGCGTCCCGGACAGGGACAGGGTGATCGTCGCCAGGCTCGTGCGGTCCTTCAGGGACTCCTGCCGGGCGAGCAGGGACTCCAGCTCCGCCTGACGGGTGCTCAGTTCCCCCTCCAGGGTGACCACGTCACTGAGTCTGGACGCCCGGTCCATCAGCTCGCGGACCCGGGCCACGCTGGCCCGCTGCGACGCGATGCGGCTCTCCACGTCGACCACCTGGTCGGTGACGTCCTCCGCCTTCGCGCGGCGTTCGACGAGCTTGCCGGCGCCCTCGAGGCCGGCGAGGACGTCCGCGTACTTCTCGACGGGCACGCGCAGCACCACGCGCGTGTGCTCGCGGCCCTCCGCGTCCCGGCGGGTGGTCTCGTTGCCGACGTAGCCGCCCGCGTTCTCGGTCGTCGCACGGGCCTCGTCCAGCGCCTCGGACACGTCCTTGACCCGCACCGTCAGCGAGGCGGTGCGGATGATGTGGTCCGCGGTGACCTTCGGCGGCGTGGCCGCCTCCGCACCGTCCGCGGCCGAGCCGCCCGGGGCGCCCTGCTTCGCGCCCCCGTCCGTCGCCGCCTCCTGGGCCGGCGCGGCGGCCTTGTCGTCGGCCTCGGAACCGGCGGAGTCGCCGCCCGCGGCGCTGCACCCGCCGGTGGCGAGCGCGGCCGCCAGCAGGACCCCGGCCAGGGCGCGGGCGGGTCGTACGGATCGTCGTGTGCGCATACGGGGCTCCCCCGGTGTCGTGATGACTGACGATCCTTCGACGCCGCGGGGGTCCGGGACGTTGGCGCCGGACGGTCCCGATGCGGTCACGGTAGGGACTCGGCAGGGCCACATGGCCCTGGCGGGAGCGGCGGTGACGTTTGAGAAGGTGGAACCATGAGCGGATCACATGCGGGCGACGGACGCCATGTCGTCGTCGTAGGAGCCGGGATCGCCGGGCTGGCGGCCGCGCACCGGCTGCTGGAGAGCGGGACACGGGTCACGGTGCTGGAGGCCTCGGACCGGGTCGGCGGCAAGCTGCTGCCCGGCGAGATCGCGGGCGCGCGCGTCGACCTCGGCGCGGAGTCGCTGCTGGCCCGCCGCCCCGAGGCGGTCGGCCTCGCCCGCGACGTGGGCCTCGCCGACCGGCTCGAGCCGCCGGCCACCGCCGCGGCCGCGCTGTGGACCCGCGGCGCCCTGCGTCCCATGCCCAAGGGCCACGTCATGGGCGTACCCGGCACCGCCGCGGCCCTCGCCGGTGTGCTGTCCGACGAGGGGGTCGCCCGGATCGAACGCGACGCCGACCTGCCCCGCACCGAGATCGGCGACGACGTGGCGATCGGCGAGTACGTGGCCGCACGCCTCGGCCGCGAGGTCGTCGACCGCCTCGTGGAGCCCCTGCTGGGCGGGGTGTACGCGGGCGACGCCTACCGCATCTCGATGCGCGCGGCGGTCCCGCAGCTCTTCGAGGCCGCCCGCACCCACACCTCCCTGACCGAGGGCGTCCGCGAGATCCAGGCGCGGGCCGCCGCCGCCCGGCAGACCGGCCCGGTGTTCATGGGCATCACCGGGGGAGTGGGCACCCTCCCCCTCGCCGTCGCGGAGTCGCTGCGGGCGCGCGGAGCCGAGATCCTGACCGGTACGCCGGTCACGGAGCTGCGCCGCGAACCTCAGGAGGGCTGGCGGATCGTCGCCGGCGACCGGGTGCTGCGCGCCGACGGGGTCGTCGTCGCCGTGCCCGCCCCGGCCGCCGCCGGCCTGCTGCGCGCGGAGGCCCCCGGAGCGGCCGCCGAACTCGCCGCGGTGGAGTACGCCTCCATGGCGCTGATCACCCTCGCCTACCGCCGCGCGGAGACCGATCTGCCCGAGGGCAGCGGATTCCTCGTGCCGCCCGTCGACGGCCACACCATCAAGGCGTCCACCTTCGCCTCCCGCAAATGGGGCTGGATCGCGCAGGAGAACCCGGACCTGGTCGTCCTGCGGACCTCCGTGGGGCGCCAGGGGGAGACGGAGATCCTCCGCCACGACGACGCCGGCCTCGTGCAGGTCTCCCGGCACGACCTGAAGGCGGCCACCGGCCTGACCGCCGCCCCGGTCGCGACGCGCGTCACCCGCTGGCAGGACGGCCTGCCCCAGTACCCCGTCGGCCACCACGCGCGCGTGACCCGCGTCCGCGCGCACCTCGCGGGCCTCGCCGGGCTCGCCGTGTGCGGCGCGGCCTACGACGGCGTCGGCATCCCCGCGTGCATCGCGAGCGCGTACGCCGCCGCCGACCAGATCAACGGTGAGCTCCCGCACGGTGTGCAGGAGCTCACCGCCCACCCGGTGCACAGCCTCCACGGAGGAGCAGGAGAATAAGGGACATGAGTGACGACGCCACCACCCCCGCCCCCGACCGGATCCCGAACAAGGGCAAGCTGGCCAAGGACCTCAACGAGGTCATCCGCTACACCCTCTGGTCGGTCTTCAAGCTGAAGGACGTCCTGCCCGAGGACCGCGCCGGGTACGCCGAGGAGGTCCAGGAGCTGTTCGACCAGCTCGCCGCCAAGGACGTCACGATCCGCGGCACCTACGACGTCTCGGGCCTGCGCGCGGACGCCGACCTCATGATCTGGTGGCACGCCGAGACCGCCGACCAGCTCCAGGAGGCGTACAACCTCTTCCGCCGCACGAAGCTGGGCCGCGCCCTGGAGCCGGTCTGGTCGAACATGGCGCTGCACCGCCCCGCCGAGTTCAACCGCTCGCACATCCCGGCGTTCCTCGCCGACGAGACGCCCCGCGCCTACGTGAGCGTCTACCCCTTCGTGCGCTCCTACGACTGGTACCTGCTGCCCGACGAGGACCGCCGGCGCATGCTCGCCGACCACGGCAAGATGGCCCGCGGCTACCCCGACGTGCGCGCCAACACGGTCGCCTCGTTCTCCCTCGGCGACTACGAGTGGATCCTCGCCTTCGAGGCCGACGAGCTCGACCGCATCGTCGACCTCATGCGCCACCTGCGCGGCTCGGAGGCCCGGATGCACGTCCGCGAGGAGGTCCCGTTCTACACGGGCCGCCGCAAGGACGTCGCGGACCTGGTCGCGGGCCTGGCCTGATCACCGGGACCCGCCGGGCGGGCGGGTCTTTCCGCGCCGGGCGACGTCTACCCGGCCTGCCGCTCCACCGGCCGTGTCCGCGGCCCCGGCGCCGGTTCCGGGTGCGGCGCGCACGAGGCGCGCCGGCCCGGGACGCGGCCCTCGAGCAGATATGCCTCCAGGTGACCGTTCACGCAGGCGTTGGGTCCGCCCGCGACGCCGTGGCTGCCGGCGTCCCGCTCGGTCACCAGCGTCGAACCGGCCAGCCGCCGGTGCAGCTCCAGGGCACCCCCGTACGGGGCGGCCGCGTCCCGCTCCGCCGCCAGGATCAGCGTCGGCGGCAGCTCACCGCGGCCCGCGCGCACGTCCAGCGGCCGCTGCCGGGGGGCCTTCCAGTAGGCGCAGGGCAGATTCGTCCACACATTGCCCCAGGTCTCGAACGGCGCCCGGCGCGCGAGCCGGGTGTTGTCCCGGTCCCACACCGCCCAGTCCGTCGGCCAGGGCGCGTCGTTGCACTCCACGGCGAGATACACCGCCCGTGAGTTCTCGGCCTCCGCCGCCGCCTCCGGATGTTCCTGCGCCTGCTCGACCAGCGGCGCGGGGTCGCCCTTCAGATACGCCGACAGCGCCCGCGCGCTCTGCGGCCAGTGGTCGTCGTAGTACCCGGCCCTCAGCAGGGCCGCCTGCAGCTGCTCCGGTCCGACCTTCCCGCCCGCCGGCTTCTTCGCCAGCCGCGCCCGGGCCCTGTCGTAGCCGGCCTGCACCTCCCGTGCGGTGCCGCCCAGCCCGTACACGTCGTGGTGCCGGGCGACCCAGGCCCGGAAGTCCGCCCAGCGGTCCTCGAACGCGGCCGACTGGTCGAGGTTGTTGCGGTACCAGATCTGCTCCGGGTCCGGGTTCACGGCCGAGTCGAACACCATCCGCCGCACGTGCGAGGGGAACATCGTGGCGTACAGCGCCCCGAAGTACGTGCCGTACGACGCGCCCAGGAACGTCAGCCGGTTCTCGCCGAGCGCGGCGCGCAGGACGTCCAGGTCACGGGCGTTGTTGAGCGAGTTGTAGTGCCGCAGGGAGTCCCCGGCCCGCTCGGCGCAGCCGCGCGCGTACGCCTTGGCCTGTGCGACCCGCTCGCGCTTGTACGCCTCCGAGGGGTGGACCGGCGCCCTGGTGGGGCCCTTGTGGAACGTACCCGGGTCCGTGCAGGACAGCGGGGCCGAACCGCCCACCCCGCGCGGGGCGTAGCCGACGAGGTCGTAGGCCGCCGCGATGCGCTTCCACTCGGGCAGCGCGCCCATCATCGGGAAGTACACGCCGGTGGCGCCCGGTCCGCCCGGGTTGTGGACCAGGGACCCCTGCCTGCGCACCTCGCGCTTGCCGCCCGCCGGATCCTTGCCGGTGGCGCGGGCGCGGCTGACGGTGATCTCGATCTGCCTTCCGTTCGGGCGGGCGTAGTCGAGCGGGACACGGACGGTGCCGCACCGGACGGTGCCCGGGAGCTGCTGCGCGGCGGGGCACCTGCCGAAGTCGATGCCCCGGCCGGCGGCGCGCGCGGCGGCCGCGGCGGCGCCCCGCTGCTCGGCCGCGGAGGAGTCGGCGGGAGCACCGGCACCGGCCGGGGCGGCGGCCAGGGCGGTGAGGAGCATGGACCCGGCGGCCACATGGACGGCGGCGGCAGTTCTCATCGACGATCCCTTCGGTGCGCGAAAGCGACAATAGGGATGTTTCGTTCGATGGTGACGGGAGGCAAGCACCCCTCACCGGGTGTGTCGGCGTTCAGGGCCCCTGGCGCGGCCCCCGGTGCGCGAGGCCGCGCGCACCTCCGGCTCGCCCACCGCGCGGACGCCGCGGACCGCGACCGAGGTCAGATACGTACGGTCGTCCCCGGCGTCCCCGGCGTCCCCGGAGCCGCGGGGCAGGCCGCCCAGCAGCCGCTGACCCGCGGGGGAGGCCCAGCGCGAGTACGGATGGATCTCGAACCGCACGATGGCCAGGCAGCCCAGCGTGAGGACCAGCGGCAGCGGCCGCGCGCCCCGGCGTGCCGCCGCCCGCGCTGCCGCCGGCGCGGGTCAGCGCCGCAGCAGCACCTGCCGCGTGGCCCGCGCCAGCCGCACCGCCGGCCGGCTCGACCGCGGCCTCGGCCCCGACCGCTCCAGCCACCACTCCCTCAGCTCGCGCCGCACCCGCGCGTCCCGCGGCCGTCCGGCCGGCAGCAGCTCCGCGACGAAGTCCAGCGCGTCCTGCCGGTAGCCGCCGGTCATCGGCCGCGTCTGCGCGTACGCGAGGAAGGCGGGCCGGTATCCGTCCCCGAGGATCACCGGCAGTTCGGGTGCGACCTTGGCGACGACGTCGGCCCGCTTGGCGGCGAGTGCCCGCGCCTGCACGCCCATCCGCACCCGGTCGAACCCCTCGGGCACGGGCGTCCCGGCGACGAGCGCGGACAGCACGGCGGTCTGCGCGAGCGCGAGCCGCTGCCGCGCGGGCCCGGGGGAGCCCCGCCGCGACTCGGGGCGGCCCCCCACGACCGGGGCCGCACTCGGGTCCCGGCGTCGCGCCCCCTCCTCGACCGCCTGCCGGATCGCTGCCAGCTCCCGCTCCATCTCGTCCGCCTCGGGGAAGTTCTCGTCCCGCTCCAGCAGGACGCCGTCAGGACGGACGCGGGACGCGAGATCGGTGAGGACGTCCAGCACGGGCCCCGGGACGGGGTGGGCGTGGCTGTCGTGCCACACGCCGTCCCGCTCGAACCCGCCCGCGACATGGACGTACGCGATGGCCTCCAGGGGCAGTTCGGCGAGCGCCTTGGCCGGGTCCTCGCCCCGGTTGACGTGATTGGTGTGCAGATTGGCGACGTCGACGAGCAGCCGCACCCCGGTGCGGTCGGCCAGCTCGTACAGGAACTGCCCCTCGGTCATCTCCTCGCCGGGCCACGAGATCAGCGCGGCGATGTTCTCCACGGCGAGCGGTACGGGCAGCGACTCCTGGGCGATCCGGACGTTCTCGCACAGCACGTCCAGGGCGTCACGGGTGCGCGGCACGGGCAGCAGGTGCCCCGCCTCGATCCGCGGCGACGCGGTCAGCGCCCCGCCGGCCCGCACGAACGCGATGTGCTCGGTGACGAGCGGCGAGCGGAGGGCGACGGCCCGCTCGGCGAGGGCGGCCAGCCGCCCCTCGTCGGGCCGCTCCGCCCCGCCGAGTCCGAGGGAGACGCCGTGCGGCACGACGGTCACCCCGCGCTCGCGCAGCCGCACCAGCGAACCGGGCAGATGCCCGGGGCAGACGTTCTCGGCGACCACCTCGACCCAGTCGATCCCCGGCATGCGCTCCACCGCGTCCGCGATCTCCGGACGCCACCCGATCCCGCTCCCCAGTCGCACGCTCATCCCCGCCCCCTCCTCCACCCG
Organism: Streptomyces marokkonensis; assembly: GCF_008312835.1. Lineage (GTDB taxonomy): Bacteria > Actinomycetota > Actinomycetes > Streptomycetales > Streptomycetaceae > Streptomyces > Streptomyces marokkonensis_A. The sequence continues at coordinate 318,963 of NZ_VSKS01000001.1, forward strand.
GCTCTCCCGCCCGGCCCCCGAACGCCCTCTCCGGACGTGCCAGGGGTATCACCCGACCACTCGCCCCCGAACCGCCCTCCGGCCACCTTCAGAGCAACATTTGAGGTTCGGACCCCGCCCCCTGCGGCGCCCTGTCCGGGACGTACTCCACGGGCGGCCGGTAGAGTGCGGACAGGTGGAGGAAGGGGGCGCAGTGGCGAAGGTCACCATCGGTCTCGATGCCGAACTCGTGGTGGAAGTGATGGTCCTCGCGGGGATCGGCTCGCCGCAGGACGCGGTCGAGGCGGTCGTGCGGGACTACATCGCCCGTGGCCACCGCACGGAGGCACGCACCGAGCTCAAGGACCTGAACCTGCGTGAGCTCGACGCCAAGCCGCAGGAGCCGCAGGGCTGAGCCCTCCCGCCCGGTCAGCGCACCGTGAAGGCCGGGGACGTGCCGGTGAACGGGGTGACCGTGCCGATGAGGCTTCTCGCGTCGCCGTGGTAGACGATGCGGTAGGTGCCCGAGGGGGTGTCCTGGGGGACGTCCCAGGTGATCGCGACCTTGGAGGCGGCGATGCCGTCGCGTTCCCAGTGGAAGCGGGTCGGCCAGTCGCCGTCGTCGGCCACGGTGCGCCAGGTTCCGTCGGGGTCGCGGCGCTGGATCTCCAGGTAGGTGCCGCCGCGGTGCAGGTCGTTGCCGGGGTGGGCGCCCGCGAACACGGCCTCGGCCCGTTCGCCGGGACGGTAGTTCTCCCGTGGCGGCACCAGCACGTCCCCGAACCCCCGGAACGCCGGCGGCGCGTCCAGCACCACCCCCGGCTGCAGGGAGAGCGCCTTTCCGGACAGGTCCGGCGCCTTCGGGCCGAGGGGGAGGTCCGTTCCGTCGCGCAGCGAGGTGGCCAGGGCCGCCGCCGTCTGCTGGAGCGCCGGCAGCTGCCAGCGGCCGAACAGCGTGCTGCCGCCCTCGTACTGCTGCGCGTCGTACTCCTCGGGGGTGGTCACGTAGTGGAAGTACGCGTTCGCGTACCCGGCGACCAGTACGTCGTCGAGGTCCGCGCCCACGATCCCGGCCACCGTGCGCCGCAGCCGCAGACCCGCGCAGACGGTCACCTCGCCCGGGATGCCGATCAGGTACAGCCTGCCGACGCGGACCAGCATCACGGGCACCCGCTCCTGCACCCAGGGGTAGACGCGGTTCATCTCCCCGATGGGCACGAAGACGTCCTTGGGCGCCTGCGCCTGCTTCAGTTCCGGTGAGACCGTGTAGATCACCGAGTCGGAGATCGCGTCCCAGAAGGGGTTCTCCCCCTCCTCGAAGCCCGGGAAGGCCGGCCCGTCCTCCATGCTGCCCGCCGCCATCGAGGCGCCGATGCACGGCTTGGACGTCCGGTGGGTCCGTCCGTCACCGGTGAACTCGGGGCGGACGGTGACGTCGGAGAGGTCGACGTACACCAGCCGGGAGTCGACCGGGCCGGACAGCCGGACGCCGGGCTGCCGCACCTGGGCCGCGGCGGCCTCGTACTGTTTCAGTCCGCTCGCTCGGGTGTGCGCGAAGTCCTCGGGTGTCGTGGGCGGTCGCAGGTCCAGGTTGGGGGACATGTCGCCGCTGTTGGTCTGGGCGAACGCCGAGACGAACGCCGGGGAGCCGTCGGACAGGTAGTCGACGTCGTTGACCTCGCGCTCCCAGTGGTAGGCCGCGTAGCCCTTGTTGTCCGCGCTGATGAGCCGGTTGTCACCGGACATGCTGGTGCTGTGCACCGGGAACCAGTTGACGGCCCCCACGGTCCGCCCGGCCCGTTCCACCCGGAGCAGCGTGGTGTGCGCGTCGACGGCGTCAGGGAAGTGGTCGCGGTCGGCCTTCGGGTTGCGGTCGAAGGCGGCCCGGGAGCGGTTGACGCTGGCCCCGGTCAACGTGCCGTGACTGAGGACGAGTTCGGACGGCGCCAGATCGTCGTGGGCCCGCTGGGCGGCCTCGAACAGGCCGTCCGCCACCGCCTCGAAGGTCTTGCGGTGGAAACCGAACGTGGTCGTGTTGTACAGCAGGTGGTGCGAGTAGCCGCCGGGGCCGGCGTGCGTGTGGGTGGCGGTGATGAGCACGTTCTGCTCGGTGTAGAGGTCGCCGTACGCCTCGCCGAGCCGGCGCAGTACCGCCTGGTGCACGCTCTCGAAGATCATCGGCGAGTCCGCGACGATCAGCATGACCCGGCGCCCGCTCGCCTCGTCGGCCACGACGAACGCCCTCGCACGCAACCGGGTGTGCAGCCCGGCGGCCTGCTGGTCGAACCGGCCGTAGCCCATCATGCCGACCTCGGCGACCTCACCGGTGGCGTCGGCGAGACCCCTGCCGACGAGGAAGCCGGAGCCGCGTGCGGCGGCGGTGGCGGCGGTGGCCCGGCTCGGGGCCGCCAGCTGCGCACCCGCCAGTCCCAGACCGGTGAGGGCTCCCGCCCGCAGGACGGTACGACGGCTGCGCACGGGACGACGTTCCGCGGACATCTGCCACTCCTGGGCTCGGTCGGCCTCCTGGCGGGGCAAAACCTGAACAACATTCAAGTTATGCGCCCTCCTTGGTACACCGCCCGCCACAGACGCCGCAAGAGGCGTGAAGGACAGTCAGGGGTCCGGTGGCGCCGACTCACTGGGACACAACGCCCGTGACGGCCGCGGAACCCCGCAGATCGCCTGCTGGAGACATGCCCACGCCCGACGCGGCGTGAGCGGCACGAACCGCGTCGGGGCGAGCCGGGCGGCAGCGTGCCGATCGCGTCACGGTCGTCCTTCGCCCCGACGGCGTTGACCCGTGGTCGCAGGCGCTGTCGGCCGGCCCCGGGGTACGGGCTGTCCGCCGTGCGGGGTGGAGCCGTCGACGAGCGGGGCTTCCGTGTCAGGGTCCTGTTTCCGCGATGGTTCCTTTCGACAACCCGTGCAGCATCAGCGCCACCCCGCTGAGCAGCGACACCGCGGCGGTGAGGACGAGCAGCGTCCCCAGCCCCAGGCCGGGGATCACCGCACCGGCGAGGACCGGCGCTGCGACGGAGCCGACGGCCCCCACGATCAGGCAGCCCGTGAACGCCGCGCCCGCGCGGTCGGGCACCAACTCGGCGGTCCAGACCGCCAGCACCGCCGAGCCGGTCATGTACCCCACGCCGAAGATGCACGCCGAGGCCGCCGTCGCGGCCGGAGAACCGCCGGCGAGCCCGAGGAGCGCCAGCGCCGCGGCCACCGTCACGAGGCACAGCGCCGCCACCCTGAGGCTGCCCAGTCGCTGAGCGACGGACCCGGTCGCCACGCCCACGCCGCCGGTGACGCCGATGGCCGCGTAGAGCGCCGGGACGGCTGCCGTCGGGAGGTCGCGGGCGAGGACATCCGCGGCGTAGGTGAAGTAGATGACGACGACCGCGAAGTAGACGACGGAGTAGGCGGCCGGGACCGTCAGCGCTCTCGCGAGTGAGAAGGGCCCGCCCCGTCCGTCCGGGTGTGGGACCGGACCGGTTCGTGGCACCAGGCGGAGGTTCACCATCGCGGCGGCCACGGCGGCAACGGCGAGGCCGCCCCAGACCAGGCGCCATGACCCCAGTACGGCGAGGACGGCCAGGCCCCCCAGCGCGACCAGTCCGCCGCTGGTGCCGGTCGTGATGAGAGCCAACGCTCTCGGCCGCTCCCGCGGGGACACCGTCCGCGTCACGATGTCGGAATAGGGCGCCCAGACCCAGCCACCCGCGCTGCCGGCCAGGACGGCGCCGACGGCGAGCAACCAGGGGGACTGGGCGACGGTCACGATCACTGCGCCCACCGCGCCACAGGCCCCGCCCGTGGTCGTCGGCGCCCGCGGGCCGCGACGGGCGGCGAGCGGCCTCGCGAGCAGCAGGCCGGCCAGGTAGCCGGCGAACGTGGCGCTGGCGATGAGGCCGAGTACCAGTTCAGAGAGGTCCAGGTCCTGCCGGACGGCGGGCAGCGTGAGGCCGTAGGCGTACCGGGCCATGCCGAAGGCGACGCCGACGACAGCCGCTCCGGCCAGGCCGACCCGGCTGCCCGGGGAGAGCGTCATGCATGCCCCTTCCTCCTGGCGCCCACCGGTGCCGCTGCCCGCAGCGGACTCGGCTTCACGATCGCTCGGCCCTGCTGGTCGGGGTACCGCGGCGAAGGGAACCGGAGACGGCGTCGTACCGTCGGCCGGAGTCCGAGGTTACATCGATGGCTCATCGGGGCGGTGTCGCCTCCCGAGCCCCTTCATCCGGGCCGAGACCACCGACGGAGACACACGGACACGTCGCCCTCTGACGCATCTGGGGCCCGGATCGCCGGGCCGTCACGCGAGGTGCGGTTCCCACGGCGTTCCACGGTGCTGCGCTGTTTGCCGGCTCCCGTCGCGCAGGGGCATCACGTCACCGCAGCGCCGGATGGTCCGCCACCACCGTGCAGGAGCCCGGGGCGATCTCCGTGTAGCCCGCGTCGCGGACCGTGGGGAGACCGCTGGTGGTCAGGGCGGTCCAGTCGGACGGGGCGGCGGTGCGGACGGCGAGGGGGAATCCCGTGTCGTGCCAGGTCCTGCGGGCCTCGGGGGAGAGCCCCCACCAGGCCAGTTGCGCGCCGTGGCCCGCCTGGGCCATGGCCTTGCCGGCCGACATGCCGAGGTCGGGGTTGAGCCAGAGGGCGGGGACGCCCGGGTCCGCCGGGGGCACGGGGTCGGGGTCGTCGAGGTCGGTGCCGGAGACCTGGAGGCGGGCCAGCTCCTTGGGCCAGCCGTCCAGCGGGACCGGCGGGAAGACGCGCACCTCGGCGGACTTGCCGGTGACCGTGATGCCGGGGAGCGCCTCCGCGCGGCGCCACTCCGCGCCGCGTGCCCGGCGCACCACCTTGCGGATGCGGGCGTCCTGCCAGTCGCGTATGGCCCGCGCCCACTCGCCCTCGCCCACGGAGCGCTCGTCGGTCAGCATGACCAGCACCGCGCGGGCCGCCGTCTCCAGGGCGTCCGTACGGGCCGGGGGCGCCGCCCGCTCGATGCGGACCACCAGGGGCAGCACGAACTGGGGTGCCGCGTCACGGGCGCCCGGGTCGGGGCGGAAGGGGCTGTCGGGGGCGGGTGTCGTCCGGTCGTCGCTCACGGGTTCAGTGTGCCAAGGCGCACGACCGCCGTGTCAGCCGGAGCAGGAGGTGCGTTCCGCCTCACGCCACTCGCAGACCGGGCACAGCGTGATCCCCTTGTACGACTCCGGGTACTCGGTCGGTTCCCGGCACAGCACGCACTCCGCGTACGGCGGGCCGTCGGCCTCGGGCGGCCTGGACGCGTCGATCAGGCAGTAGTCGGTGTCGGTGTCGTTCATGGGTTCAGGGTAGGCCGGGCGGTCCGGTCGCGGCCGGTTCAGCGGGTGGGCCCGCTTCGCGGCCCGCCGCCCGGGGCAGGGCGCCTCGAGGTCTCGCCCAGCGCGAGGCGGAGCGACGGGGTGTAGGTCCGGATTAATTCATCGGACGGCATGGAGGCGAACGGTTCGAGACGCAGGATGTACCGGGTGACGACCAGGCCGGCGATGTGGGCGCAGAACACACCGGCGCGTCTGCGGGCGTCCGCCCCGCCGATCCGGCCGGCGATCTTGTCGATGAGCTCCCGCTCCAGCATCTCCTTCACCAGTCCGGTGACGGCCGGATCCTGGGCGGCCCCCGCCACCAGGGCGCGCAGCGGTGCTCCGGAGTTCGGGTCCTCCCAGAGGGCGAGCAGATCGCGCAGGGCGCGCTGGGGGAAGGTGACGGGGTCGCCCTCCGCGGTGCGGGCAAGGGTCTCGGCAGGGTTGACGGCCAGCGCGAGTGCCGCGCCGAACAGGCCCTTCTTGGAACCGAAGTAGTAGCTGACCAGAGCCACGTCCACGCCCGCCTCGGCCGCGACGGCGCGCAGGGTGACGGCCTGGTACCCGTCCTTGAGGAAGCGGCGGCGCGCGACGTCGAGGATCTGGGTACGTGTCTCGGGCTTTCCCGCCCTTCTGCCGCGCGAACGCGAATTCATCATGGTTGAGATTCTATGACCGGGCGAGTGACTCTGCCGGTGTTCCCCCCCTCTCAGCGGGGCCCTCCGAACCCCGCTCCTGCTTACGGAGGCCCGGCGTGCTCTCTGTCCTGGCTCGTTTCTCGGTGCGGCATCGATGGTGGGTGATCGCTGTCTGGTTGCTGGCCGTGATCGGGGCGGCCCTCGGCGCTCGTACGGCCGGGGGTTCGTTCACCAACGACCTCACACTCGAGGACACCGACTCCCAGGCCGCCTACGACACCCTGCGCGAGCGGTACCCGGACCTGTCCGGGGACGGTATGCAGGTGGTGATCCACAGCGACTCGGGCATGACAACGGCGACGATGAAGGCCGCGGTCACGGACGCGGTGACGGTGGCGCGCGACACACAGGACGTGGCGGTCGTCCAGTCGCCGTACGGCCCCGGCCCGACGATGGTCTCCGAGGACGGGCGCACCGCCGTCGCCACCGTCCAGTTCACCGAGCGGGCCAAGGACGTGCCCGAGGCGTCGGTGGAGGCCGCGCAGGAGGCGTTCGACCCGGTTCGCGACGCCGGCGCGCAGGTCGAGTACGGCGGCGCGGTGCTCCAGGGCGAGCACGGACCGTCGGGGAGCGAGGCGATCGGTCTGGCCGCCGCGGTGCTGGTCCTGCTGGTGGCCTTCGGATCGGTCCTCGCCATGGTGGTGCCGCTGCTGACCGCCCTGTTCGCCCTCGCGCTGGGGATGTCGCTCCTCACCGTGGTCGCCTCGCTGACCACCATCGGCACCTCCGGTCCAGTCGTGGCGACCATGATCGGCCTCGGTGTGGGCATCGACTACGCGCTGCTGGTGGTCACCCGGCACCGGGAGGGCATGCACGCGGGCCACACCCCTGAGGAGTCGATCCCGCTCGCACTGGCGACAGCCGGCCGGTCGGTACTCGTGGCGGGTGCCACCGTGGTCGTCGCGATCCTGAGCCTCTACCTCATCGGCATCCCCTTCGTCTCCGCCCTCGGACTGGCGAGCACCATCACGGTGAGCGCCACCCTGATCGCGGCAGTCACCCTTCTGCCGGCCGTGCTGGCCGTCTTCGGCACCAACCTGGACCGGTTCCGCGTGCGGAAGCTGCGATTCGACCACGGCACGGGACGGACCGGCGGCTGGCACCGCTGGACCGGCCACGTCCAGCGGCATCCCTGGCCCTACCTCCTCGTGTCCACCGTCGTCCTGATCGCGATGGCGCTCCCCCTGTTCTCCCTGCGCCTGGGCACGGCCGACGACGGCTCGGCACCGGAGGACAGCACCGAGCGTCAGGCCTACGAACTGGTCGCGCGGGACTTCGGCCGGGGCTGGACCGGCCCTCTGGTGGTGACGGCACGGTTCGCCGGGGGGCAGCCGGCGGCGGAGGTGCAGCAACAGGCCGCGGAGGTGCGCACCGAGCTGGAGAAGGCGGAAGGTGTGCAGGAGGTACGGCCCCCTCGGCTGGACGAAACCGGGACCACTGCCATCTACACCGTCGTGCCCGAGGGCTCACCGGACGACGAGTCCACCGAGCGGCTGGTGCACCACCTGCGCGACGACGTCCTCCCCGGGGCCACGCCGGACGCCGAGACGCACGTCGGCGGTTCCACCGCCACCGCCATCGACCTCGCCGACCGGCTCGGCAGCCAGATGGCCTGGTTCATGACCTTCGTCGTGGGACTCAGCTTCCTGCTGCTCACGATCGAGTTCCGTTCTGTCGTGGTGCCGCTCAAGGCGGCGGCGATGAACCTGCTCTCCGTCGGTGCGGCCTACGGCGTGGTGGTCGCGGTCTTCCAGTGGGGCTGGGGTGCCGGACTGCTGGGCGCCGAGGCCGGGCCGGTGGAGTCCTTCGCGCCGGTCATGCTGTTCGCCGTCCTGTTCGGACTGTCCATGGACTACGAGGTGTTCCTCCTCAGCCGGGTCCGGGAGGAGTACCTGCGGTCCGGGGACGCCGGTGCCTCCGTGCGCAGCGGCATCGCCGCCACCGCCCGCATCATCACGGCCGCCGCGTCGGTGATGGTCGTGGTCTTCGGCAGCTTCCAGCTGAACGACGAGCGGACCGTCAACCTCTTCGGCTTCGGTCTGGCCGTCGCCATCGCGATCGACGCCACGCTCGTGCGGCTGGTCCTGGTGCCCGCCGTCATGGCGCTGCTCGGAGAGCGCGCCTGGTGGATGCCGCGCCCGCTGCGGCGGTTCCTGCCGCATCTGCCAGGGCACGCGGCGGACGTGGCACCGCCTCCGTCCTCGTCCTCGCGTGCCGGGGATGCCGGCCCCGGATCGCCGACGGCCGCGGACCGGGAGCGGAGCGAGCCGGCTCCGGGGCCGCGGCACTGACGGACACCTCCGGCACGGGGCACGTCCGCACCGGTGACCGGACCTCCGCGTCCAACGTCTCCCGGCCGGCCGGGCCCCGCCCACCCACCCCCCAGTCGCCTCCCACGACCCATCGAATCCGACGGAGAGCACGTTGCCCGACACCTTCCTCGACCTGCCCGTCCACCCTCTGATCGTCCACGCCACCGTGGTCGCCGTGCCCGCCGCCGCCCTGACGGTCGCGACAGCCGCCCTGTGGCCCCGCTTCCGAGGGCGGGCGGGGCTGCTGCCCCTCGCGCTGAGCGTCATGGCACTCGTCCTGGTCCCGCTCACCGTCAGGTCCGGCGAGACGCTCGCGGACGGTGTCGACCGGACCGATGCGGTGCGGCGGCACATCGACCTCGGGGACGGGCTGCTCCCCTGGGCGGTCGTCCTCACCCTGGGAGCCGCCGCCCAGTTCTGGGCGACCCGGCGGGAGACCCGTCCGCGGAACGGACAACGTGCTTCCGTCTCCCGCCCACTCGCGGTGGCACTCACCCTGTTCGCGCTGACCGGTGCGGGGGGCAGCGGCCTCCAGGTCGCCCGCATCGGCCACAGCGGCGCCGACGCCGTCTGGGACACACGAACGGCACCGGTCCCACAGGGCGCGGCGGAAAGGATCACGCGGTGACGCACCGCGCACCGCGCACCGAGCACCGAGCAGAACCGACCCCCCGGCAAGGAGACAAGCGTTGTTCACGGACCCCACGCACGCGTACGGCACCCCCGGCGTTCCGGAGACGGAGCACACGAGTCCCGACGTCCTGATCATCGGCGCCGGCCCCACCGGCCTGACCGCCGCGTGCGAAGCCGTACGCCACGGCCTGACCGTGCGCGTCATCGACCGCAAACCTCACCGCTCCACCTTCTCCAAGGCCTTGGTCGTTCATGCCCGCACCATGGAGATCTTCGAAACGATGGGCATCGCCGATCGGATCCTGGCGGAAGGCACCCGTTTCACGGCACTGAACGTGAACACGCCGCGCCGCCGCCCGGTGCGCGTCGATCTGATCGGTCTGCCCTGGGGCGACACCGCCTACCCCTTCTGGTTGTCGGTTCCCCAGTACGCCACCGAACGCGTCCTCGAAGCGCACCTCACGGACCGCGGCCACCAGGTCGAATGGGGAGTGGAACTCAAGGAGGTCCACGACGAGGGCAGCGGCGTCCAGGCCACCCTGCAGCACGCGGACGGCACGTACGAGGTGGTGCGCGCGCGCTGGCTGATCGGCTGCGACGGAGGACGCAGCCGCACCAGGGAGGCCGCCGGTCTGCGCCTGGACCGCTCCGACGCCGGAGCGACCTTCGTGCTGGCGGACGTGATGACCACGGCGGCACTCGCCGAGGACGAGGGGCATGTCCATCTCGCCCCGGAAGGCCTGTTGCTCATCGTGCCGATGCCGGAGCCGGGCCGGTGGCGCATCATCGCCCACGACCCCGGGGCACAGCGGAAGGAGGCCCCGACCGTCGACGCGGCCTTCCTCGACGACCTGATCCGCCGGAGGTCCGGGATCGCCTTCGGCAGCCACCACGTGACCTGGACATCCCGCTTCCGGCTCAGCCACGGTGTCGCCGACCACTATCGCCGGGGACGGGTCTTCCTCGCCGGTGACGCCGCCCACGTCCACAGCCCGGTCGGCGGCCAGGGCCTCAACACCGGGGTGCAGGACGCCCACAACCTGATGTGGAAGCTCGCCGCCGCCGGACGGGCGGTCGACGGGGCGGACGGCCTGCTCGACAGCTACGAGGCCGAGCGGCGGCCGGTCGCCCACGCGATGGTGCGCGGCACGGCCCGCGCGACCGGAGCGCTCACCACACGCAAGGGCATACCCCGAGCCCTGCTCGGCATGGTCGCGCCGACGCTCCTGACGCGCGCCTCCGTGCGGACCCGGTTCGGACGCGGGGTCGGCATGCTCGACATCGCCTACGCCGGCGGGGAGTCCGCCGACGGGGACCGCACCCCGTTCGCGGTCGGCCGTCGCCTGCCCAACCCCCTGTTACGCGGCGGTGGACGGCTCCATCAGCACCTATCGCCCCGGGGCTTCACCTGGGTCGCCCGGGGCCGTGCGGGTGAGGAGCATCCCGGGCCCGACGACCCGAGGTGGTCGGGAGTCCCCGTGGTCTTCCTTCCCGACACGCGCCTCGTGGACCCGCCGGCACCGGCCGAGGCGGCCCCTGTCGTCCTGGTCCGCCCCGACCGCCACATAGCGGCCACCGGCCGGACGGTGACATCCGTGCTCTCGGCCGAGCCGACCCCCATGGTGCTGTGCGCCACCGGCTCGTCGTCCCTCAGGCGTCCTTGACGACAGCGCCGTGCGTCCGGGTCACGTCCCGGCGGCGCGGGCCCCGCTCCGCTCCGCCGCGATCAGCTCGGAGACCTTCACGAAGCGGTAGCCCTGGCGGCGCAGCTCGGGGACGATCGTCCGCAGGGCCCGTTCCGTGGCCGGGGCCGCGCTGCGGGTGCAGTGCAGGACGACCACCGACCCGGGGCGGACGCCGTCCAGCACCTGCCGGGCCACCGCGTCCGCGTCCGTGGCGAACGCGTCGCCGCCGACCACGTCCCACTGCACGGCCGTGACCCCGGCCGGGATCAGCGCCTTGAGCGCCTGACGGTCGTAACAGCCGCCGGGGAAGCGGAAGTACGGCATCGGGTCCGTCACGCCCACCTTCCGGAACACCGCGTACGCCCGTTCCACGTCCGCCCGCATCCGGTCGGCCGAGACGGTCGGCAGGCCGTAGCAGTCGCCGGTGAAGGCGTAGTGGCTGTAGGAGTGGTTGGCGACCTCGAAGAGGGGGTCACGGCCGATGGAGCGGGCCTGGTCCGGGTACTGCTCGGCCCACCGGCCCGTCATGAACACCGTGGCCGGCACCTTCAGCGCGCGCAGGCCGGCGATGAGCTGCGGGTGGTCGAAGCGCTCGCCCGCCGCGGCCCTCGGGCCCTGGTCGGCGGTCATGTCGGCGTCGAAGGTGAGGGCGACCGTCCTGCCTCCGGTACGCGGGCCGTGGTGGAAGACCGGGGTCAGGCCCGCGGGGCCCGGGGCCAGGGTGGGCGGTGACGGGACGGCGGGGGACGCCGAGGGCGCGGGGCGCGGCGCCTGGGGGTCCGGGCGGGCGGCGCAGGCGGTGAGGGCGGTGAGCGCGGCGGTCAGCGCGCATGCGGCGGCCGCCCGGTGGATAAGTGTGATCACCGCATGACGGTATGAGGTGCTTTGCGGTGATCGGTGTGGGCCGCGGGGGAGCGCCGACGAGTCTCACCCGGTCGGCGGCCCCGTGCCTTTCAGATGTCGCGCCGGTCCAGCGGCCGTGTCGCCGGGCCCTGGACGACCTTGCCCTCCGTGTCGAACCGGGAGCCGTGGCACGGACACTCCCAGGCGCGCTCGGCGGCGTTGAAGTCGACCAGGCAGCCCAGGTGGGTGCAGCGGGCCGAGAGGGCGTGCAGGGTGCCGTCGTCGTCGCGGTAGACCGCGAGCCGTCCGCCGTCGACGCGGACCACGGCTCCCTCGCCCGGCGGCAGCGCCTCCACCGGCGGTGACGGACGCATCCGGTCGCCGACGAAGTGCTTGGCGACCTGCGCCTGGTGCTTGAGGAAGGACGGCGCCTCGCGCACGGCGGAGGCCAGGCGGCGCGGGTCGTACAGGCCGCTCCACTCGCGCTCCTCACCGGTGATCTGCGCGGTGAGCAGCAGCCCCGCCATCATGCCGCCGCTCATGCCCCAGCCGCCGAAGCCGGTGGCGACGTAGGTGTGCCGGGCACCCGGGTGCAGCGGGCCCACGAGGGGCACGGTGTCGGTGGGATCGTTGTCCTGGGTGGCCCAGTGGTGGGTGAGCTCCACGTCGGGGAAGTGCCCCCGGGCCCAGGCGGAGAGGCGGTCGAAGCGCGCCCGGGTGTCGCCCGTGCCCGGCGTGAAGTGCTCGCCGGTGATCATGAGGAAGCGACGGGTGCCGTCCTCGCCGTACGGGGCCGTGCGGACCGAGCGGGTGTTCTCCTCGGTGGTGATGTACATGCCGCCCGGGTCCTGGGCGGCCGGAATCGGGCCGGCGACGACCAGCTCCCGTCGCGGTGAGAGGCGGGTGAACAGCAGCGCCCGGTCGAAGACGGGATAGTGGGTGGCGACCACGACGTCGCGGGCCGTCACCATGGCCCCGGTCGACGTCGACAGCCGGCACGGCGTGCCCTCCTCCAGGCCGAGGACGGTGGTGTCCTCGTGGATGCGCCCGCCGTGCGCGACGATGTCGTCGGCGAGGGCCAGCAGGTACTTGCGCGGATGGAACTGGACCTGGTCCGTCACCTCGACGGCGCCCGCCACGGGGAACGGCAGTCCGGTCTCCGTCACGAACGACGCCGGCAGACCCGCCTCCCGCGCGGCCCGCGCCTCCGCGCGCAGCTCCTCGACCTGGCTCTCGTCCCGGACGAAGGTGTACGCGCTGCGGCGCTCCCACTCGCAGTCGACGCCCAGCTCCGCCACGACCCCGGCCGTGTGCTCGATCGCCTCGGACTGCGAGCGGGCGTACAGCCGGGCCCCCTCGCTGCCGCGGGTGCGGCGCAGCTTGTCGTAGATCAGTGTGTGCAGGGCGGTGACCTTGGCCGTGGTGTGGCCGGTGACGCCGGCCGCGATCCGCCCGGCCTCCAGCACCGCGACGCTTCTGCCGGCCCGGGTCAGCTCCCGCGCCGTGCAGAGTCCCGCGATGCCCCCGCCGATCACCGCCACGTCGACCTCGAGGTCGTCGGTCAGTGCGAGATGCCGTCCGCCGGGTGTGCTCTGGAGCCAGTACGAGTCGCCGGCCTGCTGCTTCTCCGTCATGCCGGGCCGAGTACCCACGTGTGTCCGGTTCAGCGTGACCGGGCTGTCCTGTTGCGGGACGGGCCGGAAGGGACTAACGTACAACCAAATGGTTGTAGATGGGATCGCAGACGAGACCGGCGAGACCGTGGACCGGCTGTTCCACGCCCTGGCCGACGCGACGCGGCGCGACATACTCCGTCGCTGTGTCCGGGGTGAGCTGTCCGTGTCACGTCTGGCCGCGGCCTACCCGATGAGCTTCGCCGCGGTGCAGAAACACGTCACCGTGCTGGAACGGGCCGGTCTGGTCACCAAGGAGCGACGCGGACGGGAGCAGCTCGTGCGCACCGACCCCGACGCGGTGGGCCGCGCGAGGCAGGCACTGGACGAACTGGAGTCGGCCTGGCGCGCCCGGGTGGACCGGATGTCCGGTCTGCTGGCCGAGGACACCGACGCGACCGGTGAATCCGGGGCCACGGCCCCCGACGAGAACACGACGAAAGGACCGGACAGATGACTGTCACCAGCGTGGACAAGGACGTCGAGCACCTCACCCTCACGCTCGTCGCCGACTTCACCGCCCCGGTGGAGCGGGTGTGGCAGCTGTGGGCGGACCCGCGCCGGCTGGAGCGCTGGTGGGGGCCGCCGAGCTACCCGGCGACCTTCGAGGAGCACGATCTGACGCCCGGGGGCGGGGCGACGTACTACATGACCGGCCCGGAGGGCGAGAAGTTCGGCGGCTGGTGGCGGGTCTCCTCGGTCACGCCGCCGACGGCCCTCGAGTTCACCGACGGCTTCTCCGGCCAGGACGGCAGGCCGAACCCCGAGATGCCGACCACCTCGGTACGGATGACGCTCACCGGGCACGACGGCGGTACGCGCATGGAGCTGCGTTCCGTGTTCGACACCCGGGAGCAGATGGAGCAGCTGGCCGAGATGGGCATGGTGGAGGGGATGAGCCAGGCCGTCGGCCAGATGGACGCGCTCCTGGCGGGCTGAACACCGCGCCGGGACGCGGGGGCGGCGCGCCGCCCCCGCGTCCCGGTCCTCGTCGCCCGGCTACCCGCGCCAGGGGCCCGTCACGGCGAACGTCGTGCCGGGGTCGTAGCAGTTGACGTACATCGTCCGGCCGTCCGGGGAGAAGGCGACGCCGGCGAACTCGCCCCACTCCGGATCCTCGGGGGTCCCAGTGTTCTGGCGGTTGCGGGCCATCGCGTAGACCTCGCCGCGCCGGGTGACGCCGTAGACGTGCTGGGCCCCGCCGCCGTCCTCGCACACCATCAGACCGCCGCCGGGCGCGAGGCAGATGTTGTCCGGCGACTCACCGGGCAGCTGGATGTCCGTGTCCGGGCCGAAGACGATCACCAGGGTCAGTCGGCGCCGGTCCGGGTCGTACCGCCAGATCTGGCCGTAGTGGTCCCCGGCCGAACCCTCGGCGCTGCGGGCGAAGGACGAGACGAAGTAGACCGAGCGCCCGCCCCAGTAGCAGCCCTCCAGCTTCTGCGCGTGGGTGATGCCCCCCGGGCCGAAGTCCTGGTGGCGGATGGGTGTTCCGGCGGCCCCCGGGTCCGGTACGTCCACCCACTCGACGCCGTCGAACCGGGCGCCCGTCTCCTGGATCGAGGACAGGTCGGGCACCCCCGGCACCCGCATCGCCTGGAGCCGGCCCCCTGCGCGCAGCGAACCGGTGCCGCCCAGGGGCTTGTGCGGCAGGAAGCGGTAGAAGAGGCCGAAGGGCCGTTCGAAGGCGTCCTCGGTCTCGTAGACCACGCCGCGCCCCGGGTCCACGGCGACCGCCTCGTGCTGGAAGCGGCCCATCGCGGTCAGCGGCACGGCGCCCGTGCGGCGCGGGTCGGCGCCGTCGACCTCGAAGATGTAGCCGTGGTCCTTGGTGTAGCCGTTGGTCCCGGCCTTGTCCTCGGTCTCCTCGCAGGTCAGCCAGGTGTTCCAGGGGGTCGGACCGCCCGCGCAGTTGACGGCCGTACCGGCGATCGCGACCCGCTCCGACAGCACCGCGCCGCGGTGGTCCAGGGTCAGCGCCGTACAGCCGCCCTTGCCCTCCGGGTCGTAGGTCAGCCCCTCGACCGCCGGGACGGGGACTCTGCCACTGGCGCGGTTCTCGTGGTTGCGGACCAGGTGGACACGGCCGTGGCGGCCGGCGAACGCCGCCATGCCGTCGTGGTTGGAGGGCACCGGTCCCTCGCCGGAGCGCAACGGGTCGCCCTCGCGGGAGAGCACCTTGTAGCGGAAGCCCTCCGGCAGGTCGAGAAGTCCGCCGGGATCGGGGACGAGGGGGCCGTAGCCGCGGTGGCCGAGGTTCCGGGCGGCGGCGGTGCCGGTGAACAGTTCGGAGAGGGCGCCGGTGAAGGCGATGCCGATACCCACGGCCCCGGAGCGGGCGAGCATCTGACGTCGTGTCGCCGGGGAGCCGGTGGTGGACCCGGTTTCTGACATGGGGAAACCTTCCTGCTGGCGGACAGGAACTGTGACCCAGCCGTGTCTATCACCTGCCGCCGGTCCCGGGAACCACGCGCGTAGCGCGTGTCACGGGCCCGGCGGCTCCCCGGAGGGCCTATCGCCGGTCTCCACCGCGCGGTTCGCGGGCGTCTGCTGGGCCCGCTCCAGGAAGCGCAGCAGCTCCACCGGGAAGGGCAGGACGAGGGTGGAGTTCTTCTCGGCGGCGACCGCGACGATGGTCTGCAGCAGGCGCAGTTGCAGCGCGGACGGCGTCTCGGCCATCTGCTGGGCCGCCTCGGCGAGCTTCTTCGACGCCTGGAACTCGGCGTCGGCGTTGATGACCCGGGCCCGGCGCTCGCGGTCGGCCTCGGCCTGGCGGGCCATGGACCGCTTCATCGTGTCCGGCAGGGAGACGTCCTTGATTTCGACGCGGTCGATCTGCACGCCCCAGCCGACCGCGGGGCTGTCGATCATCAGCTCCAGGCCCTGGTTGAGCTTCTCGCGGTTCGACAGCAGGTCGTCGAGGTCGCTCTTGCCGATGATCGAGCGCAGCGAGGTCTGCGCCATCTGCGAGACTGCGAACCGGTAGTCCTCGACGTTGATGATCGCCGCCGCCGCGTCGACGACCTTGAAGTAGACGACCGCGTCGACGCGTACGGTCACGTTGTCCCGGGTGATGCCCTCCTGGGCCGGGACCGGCATCGTGACGATCTGCAGGTTGACCTTGTGCAGCCGGTCCACGAACGGGACGATCAACGTGAAGCCGGGGTGCCGCGGGTCGCCCCGCACGCGGCCGAGGCGGAAGACCACGCCGCGTTCGTACTGTTTGACGACGCGTGCCGCCGCGACGAGATAGGTGGTCGCCGCGATGCCGACGCCGACGGCCGCGGTGAGCAGTTCCTCGACCATGACGACCTCCCGTCCAGAGGTCCGGGGAGCGCGTACGCTTCATCCGCACCTGCAACGATATGCCCGGTGTCCGGTGCGAGGCCATGGCGTGCCGTGAGGGTGAGGGCGTGAGGGCCGGGCGGGCCGGTGGTGGGGGTCTTCGCCCCCGCCGTCCCGCCCCCGGGGCCTGTCCCGCCCCCTCGGGCGGGCCCACGCGGCGGAGCCGCGTGCCGGTACGGCCCCGGCGCCCCGGGGCCGCGCAGCTCCCCGCCCGCCGGGGCCCGTGCGTCCTACCGGGCGTCGGTGAGGCGTCCCGCGTCGCGGGCCAGGGCGGTGAGGCGGGATATCGCCCGGAAGTACTTCTTGCGGTAGCCGCCCTTCAGCATGTCCTCGCTGAACAACCGGTCGAACGGCAGCCCCGAGGCCAGCACGGGCACCTCGCGGTCGTAGAGCCGGTCCGCGAGGACGACGAGCCGGAGCGCGGTCGACTGGTCCGGCACCGGACGCACATCCGTGAGGCACACCGCGCGGAGTCCGTCGGTGAGGGCGCCGTAGCGGCTGGGGTGGACCCGCGCCAGGTGGTCCAGCAGATCCGGGAAGGAGTCGAGCGAGGCGCCCTCGGTGGAGTGCGCGGTCCGGGTCACCAGCTCGGCGGAGTACGGCGGCGGCGCCTCGGGCAGACCCCGGTGGCGGTAGTCCTCACCGTCGATGCGCAGCGCGCGGAAGTGGGCCGACAGGCCCTGGATCTCGCGGAGGAAGTCGGCGGCGGCGAACCGGCCCTCGCCGAGCTTGCCCGGCAGGGTGTTCGAGGTGGCGGCGAGCGCGACACCCGCCTCGACCAGCTTGCCGAGCAGGGTGGAGACCAGCACGGTGTCGCCCGGGTCGTCCAGCTCGAACTCGTCGATGCACAGCAGACGGTGCCCGGAGAGGGTCTTCACGGTCTGCTGGAAGCCGAGGGCGCCGACCAGGTTGGTCAGCTCCACGAAGGTGCCGAACGCCTTGAGGGAGGGCTCGGCCGGGGTGGCGTGCCACAGGGAGGCCAGCAGGTGGGTCTTGCCGACGCCGTAGCCGCCGTCGAGGTAGACGCCGCGCGGCCCGGCCGGCGACTTCTTCGGCGCCTTGCCGAAGCCGAACAGCCTGCGCCGGCCCGGGTCTCCGGCCGGCGCCCCGTTCAGGCCCGCCGCGAAGCCCTCGAGGACGCGGACGGCCTCGGTCTGGCTCGGCTGGTCCGGGTCGGGGATGTAGGTGCCGAAGCGCACCGCGTCGAACCGCGGCGGCGGCACCATCTCGGCGACGAGCCGGTCCGCGGGGACATGGGGCTCGCGGGCGCACAGGGACAGCGGAGCCACGTCGGCTGGCGGACCGGGACGGGAGGCGGCGGAGGAGGACACGGTCCCCCATGCTACGGGGCGTGGAACACTGCCTGACATGCGACGCCTGTTCCCCGTGACCGACGTGACCGACGAGACAGCGGCCCCCGGAGGGGAGGACGGCCGCGAGTGGAGCCTGGCCGAGCTGGCCGCCGCGTACGCCTACCCCGAGCCGGGGCCCGGGGGCCGGGAGCCGTGGCTGCGGGGCAACATGGTGTCCACCCTCGACGGCGCCGCCCAGCACGACGGCCGCTCGCAGCCCATCTCCTGCCCGGCCGACATGCGGATCTTCGGCGTGCTGCGGGCGCTCGCCGACGTCGTGGTCGTCGGCGCCGAGACCGTACGGCAGGAGGGCTACCGTCCGGCACGCGCGCGTGCCGAGTTCGCCGCTGCCCGGGAGGCGGCCGGACAGGGACCGGCGCCCGTGATCGCGGTGGTGACGGCGAGCCTCGACCTGGACTTCTCCCTGCCGCTGTTCGCCTCCCCGCTGCTGCCCACGCTGATCCTGACCGGCGCCGGCGCCGCCCCGGACCGCGTCGCCGCCGCCGGGAGGGCGGGCGCCCGGGTGGTGACCGCCGGGGAGGGGGTGGCGGTGGACCCCGCGCGGGCGGTGCGGGCGCTGGCGGACCTCGGACACACCCGGCTGCTGACCGAGGGCGGGCCGCGGCTGCTGGGCCAGACGGTGGCGGCCGGGGTGCTGGACGAACTCTGTCTCACCGTCTCCCCGATGCTCACCGCGGGTGACGCTCAGCGCATCGCCGGTGGACCCTCAGTGACACTTCCGCGGCGTTACACGCTGAACTCGGTGTTGGAGGAGGACGGCTTCCTGTTCACGCGCTACCGGCGGGCCTGACCGCCCGGCCGGGCGTGTCCGGAAGCGGGAGCCCGGAAGGGAGTCGGCAACCTGTTCGACGGCGGCCGCCGGTCCGGCGATCGGCGGTACGGATCCGCCCACCCCGTGCGGGAAAGGGCAAGACTGATTCCGGCAGTACCCGTGCGAACACGGGGCAGGATGGTTTCCGCGGGGCCCGGCTCGGCCCGCGGAGCGGAGAGGGCCCGCGGGTCCTCCGAGGAGAAGGGGCGCCTGGTGTTCACAAGCGTACTGATGATCGAGAAGGCTCTGACGTCCGCCGACGTGGAGTTCGTCACCACCTTGCACGGCGACGAGCCGGTCTCCTTCCACGTGCTGCTCCAGCCGCGCGGCGAACAGGCCGACCGGCTGCTGAGAGCCATCGACGACGTCGCGCTCGGCGAGATCGACGAGGCCGTCCGCGAGGGTGAGACGCCCGAGGGCGAGGAGGCCCAGAGCATGGGGGAGCGGGCCCTGGAGGTGTCCCTGCAGGCCCTGCGGGCCACCGGCGACACGGCGGACGGCCGGCTCATCGAGGACCACCCGCTGGACGCCCTGAAGGCCCTCGTGGAGGAGGTCGGCGCGGACGAGGTGATCGTCCTGACCGACCCGCACTACGTGGAGGAGTTCTTCCACCGGGACTGGGCCTCCCGGGCCCGGCACAAGGTCGGGGTCCCGGTCCTGAAACTCTTCTCCCACAGCAAGGCATAGGCTGAGGGCGGCGCTCTCCCGGCCTCCGGCGAGGGCGCGAAGACCGCCGTCCCGCTCGTCGCACCACTGGGAGAACACGCATGGCACCCGGCCTTCCTACCGCCATGGACCGACCGCACTTCATCGGCATCGGCGGCGCCGGGATGTCGGGCATCGCCAAGATCCTCGCGCAGCGCGGGGCGAACGTGGCCGGCAGCGACGCCAAGGACTCCCCGACCGCCGACGCCCTGCGCGCGTTCGGCGCCACCGTGCACATCGGCCACGCAGCCGAGCACCTCGCCGACGACGCCAGCTGCGTGGTCGTCTCCTCCGCGATCCGCGAGGACAACCCCGAACTGGTCCGGGCGGCCGAGCTGGGCATCCCGGTGGTGCACCGCTCCGACGCCCTCGCCGCCCTGATGGACGGCCTGCGGCCGATCGCGGTGGCCGGCACCCACGGCAAGACCACCACCACCTCCATGCTGGCCGTCTCCCTCACCGAGCTGGGCCGGGAGCCGTCGTACGCGATCGGCGGCGACCTGGACGCCCCCGGCTCCAACGCGCTGCACGGCGAGGGCGAGATCTTCGTCGCCGAGGCCGACGAGTCGGACCGCAGCTTCCACAAGTACGCACCCGAGGTCGCGATCATCCTCAACGTGGAGCTGGACCACCACGCCAACTACGCCTCGATGGAGGAGATCCACGAGTCCTTCGAGACGTTCGTCGGCCGGATCGTGCCCGGCGGCACCCTGGTGATCTCCGCGGACCAGGAGGGCGCCCGGGAGCTGACCCGGCGGCTGGACGGCTCCGTGCGGACGGTGACGTACGGCGAGGCGGCCGACGCCGACGTGCGGGTGCTGTCGGTCGTCCCGCAGGGCCTGAAGAGCGAGGTGACCGTCGAGTTCGACGGCGGCCCGCTCACCTTCACCGTCTCGGTCCCCGGCCGGCACTACGCGCACAACGCCGTCGCCGCGCTCGCCGCGGGCGTGGCGCTCGGCATCCCGGCCGCCGAGCTGGCCCCCGCGCTGGCCGCGTACACCGGGGTGAAGCGGCGCCTCCAGCTCAAGGGCGAGGCCGCCGGCGTCCAGGTCGTCGACTCCTACGCGCACCACCCGACCGAGATGACCGCAGACCTGGAGGCGATGCGCGCGGCCGCCGGTGACGCCCGCATCCTCGTCGTCTTCCAGCCGCACCTCTTCTCCCGCACCCGGGAGCTGGGCACGGAGATGGGCCAGTCGCTGTCCCTGGCCGACGCCTCGGTGGTGCTGGACATCTACCCGGCCCGCGAGGACCCGATCCCGGGCGTCACCAGCGAGCTGATCATCGAGGCGGCGCGGGCGGCCGGCGCGGACGTGACCGCCGTCCACGACAAGGCGGAGATCCCCGAGGTGGTCGCGGGAATGGCGAAGCCCGGTGATCTCGTTCTCACCATGGGAGCGGGCGACGTCACCGACCTCGGCCCGCGGATCCTGGACCGTCTGTCGAAGTAAGGGGCTGGAAGCTCATGCCGTACGACGTCGAGAAGCCGGACGAGCAGTGGCGCGCGGAACTCTCGCCGTCCGAGTACGCCGTGCTGCGCGAGGCAGCCACGGAACCCGCCTTCACCGGTGAGTACACCGACACGAAGACCGAGGGCGTCTACTCCTGTCGCGCCTGCGGCGCCGAGCTGTTCACCTCGGACACCAAGTTCGAGTCGCACTGCGGCTGGCCGTCCTTCTACGACCCGAGGGAGACCGACGCCGTGGAGCTGGTCGAGGACCGGTCGCACGGCATGGTCCGCACCGAGGTCCGCTGCGCCCGCTGCGGCTCGCACCTCGGTCACGTGTTCAAGGGCGAGGGATACCCGACGCCCACCGACCAGCGGTACTGCATCAACAGCGTCTCGCTGAGGCTGCAGCCCGCCCAGGGCTGATCCGTGCCCGCTCCTCACCACCCCGTCAGCACCAGGTGGTTGAGGAGCAGGGCCAGGACGGCCTGCCCGGCCAGCCAGGCGCGCGGGCCGGGCAGAAGGGCACCGGCGGGCAGCAGCCAGAACGCGAACGGCAGCCAGATGCGTTCCGTCTCCGCCTTGCTCATCCCGGACAGATCGGCGATCAGCAGGGCCAGGAACGCGGAGAACACGAGCAGGGCCAGGCGGGGAGCGGAGCCGCGGAGGAGCACGGCGCGGGACCCGGTCAGTACGCCCCCGAGCCTGCGCAGCCCCGCCACCGTCGCCGGGCCGACGACCAGTACGGTGCACGCGAGGTTCGCCCAGATCCAGTACCCGTACGGACGCACCCCGCCCGCGCCCTGGTAATAGCGGGTGACCAGCAGCCGGTACGCCTCCCACCAGTCGAAGCCCAGCGCCGTGAAGAGGGCCGGCACGACCAGGAACCCGGCGGCCAGGTACGCCAGGGGCCGCAGCCGCCGCGTCCCCAGCAGCAACACCGCCGCGCCGATCACCGCGAACAGGGTGAGCCCGTACGACAGGTACATCGTGGCGCCGAACAGCAGCCCGGAGCCGAAGCCGGTCCAGGCCGGGCGGTGACCCGTCACGGCGAGGGCGAGCAGGGCGACGGCCCAGGCGGTGACGGCCGTGAAGCAGCCGTCGGCGGAGGCGCCCATCCACACCGCGCCCGGGGCCAGGACCAGGAAGGGCGCGGCGCGGCGGGCGAGCGGCTCGTCGGCGAGCCGGCGCACGGCGATCAGGATCGCGGCCACCGCGGTGGTGCCGGCGGTGATGACGAAGGCGCCGGCCCACCCGCCGCCGCCCAGACCGATCCGGTCCAGCAGGACGAAGACGAGGGTGGCGCCCGGCGGATGCCCGGCGACGTGCGCGGGCCAGTTGTCGGGGGCGTCGAGCAGGATGTGCCCGTTGAAGTCCCGCAGCGCGGCGGGGATGTCACCGAAACGGCCGATGACCCGCAGATACTCGTGCTTCTCGGTCAGCCGCCCGGCGACACCCCGCGACCAGCCGTCCACGAGGGCGAGCGACCAGGTCCACGCCATCGACCCGGCCCATGCCGCCAGCAGCAGGGGCCGCCAGGACAGCCGGGCGGCCAGGGAGGGGCCGTACGTCACCACGGCCGCCGCGACGACCAGCGCGGCCGGAGTGCCCGGACCGGTGTGCGGCATCCACTCGCCCACCAGCGGCGGCCAGTTCACGTACAGCGTGCCGTGGCGGTCCTGGATCCGGGTCCCGACCAGGACGGCGGCCACCACGAGCGACGCCGCCGCGGCGACGGCGGACAGATCACGGACGAGGCCGCCGCGGGAGGCGGTGCGGGGGAGATCGCGGTTCACGCCGTCACGCTAGGCCGGGGGAGCGGCGCCGACCGGCTGACGAGGGTGGATGTCAGCGTTTCGTCATCGTTCCCGCACCCGCTCACGGGGTGGCGCGGACCTACGGTCGGCACATGGCTCGGTCTCTCCTCCCCGCCCCCGACGCGCGCGGCCCGTTCTCGCCGGGATTCTGGCGCAGCCCGCTGCGCGGCACCTGGTTCACCTCGGTCCTCGGGGTGGTCCTCCTCGCCGGCGTCACGGTCCTGTTCGTGACGGGACTGCTGTCGTACGCGGCGTACAACCCGGACCTGTCCCCGGTGAACGACAAGACGCCCGACAAGGGAATCCTCGGCTTCTACCTGTTCTCCTGGCCCACCGACCCGCCGTGGCTGTACCGGCTCACCCAGGGCGTCCACGTCACCCTCGGGCTCGCGCTCGTCCCGGTGCTGCTGGCCAAGCTGTGGTCGGTGGTGCCCAGGCTGTTCACCCTGCCGCCGGCCCGCTCGCTCACCCACGCCCTGGAGCGGATCTCGCTGCTGCTCCTGGTGGGCGGCGCGTTGTTCGAGTTCGTCACGGGCATCCTCAACGTCCAGCTCGACTACGTCTTCCCGGGCTCCTTCTACCCCCTGCACTTCTACGGCGCCTGGGTGTTCTTCGGCGCGTTCCTCGCCCATGCGGTGCTGAAGGCTCCGGTGGCGTTCCGCAATCTGCGCAGGATGCGGGAGGGCGGCGAGGAGCGCGCCGACGGGCAGGCCGACGAACTGGCCGCCCCGCGCCCCGACCCGCCGACCGTCTCACGGCGCGGAGCGCTCGGGCTGGTCGGCGGCGGCTCGCTGCTCCTGCTCGCCACCTCCGCCGGGCGCAGCTTCGACGGACCGCTGCGACAGACCGCCGTCCTCACCCCGCACGGCGGTCCCGAACCCGGCGGAGGTCCGAACGGCTTCCAGATCAACAAGACGGCCGCGTACGCCGGGATCCGCGCCGACGAGACGGGCGAGGAGGCGTGGCGGCTGGCCGTCACCGGGCGCTCGGGCACCGTACGGCTCAGCAGGGCCGACCTGCTCGGCCTGCCGCTGCACAGCGCCGCCCTGCCCATCGCCTGTGTGGAGGGCTGGTCCACCTCCGACCAGTGGTGGCGGGGCGTACGGCTGCGGGACCTCGCGGCGCTCGTCGGCCATGACGGCCCGGTCGACGTGTTCGTGGAATCGCTGCAACGCCGAGGCGCCTTCCGGCACGCCGCACTGCGCGCCAACCAGGTGGGCGATCCGCGTTCCCTGCTCGCCCTGTCCGTCAACGGCGAGGAACTGACCCCCGATCACGGCCATCCGGCCCGGATCATCGTCCCCGCGGCTCCGGGCGTGCTCAACACCAAGTGGGTCGCGCGGCTGACGTTCGGTGCGCTGTGAGGCGCCCCGTGCCGCACCGGACGCCCCGGCCGGTGCTCGGCAGCCCCTTCCACCTGCTCGTGCTGCTCTGCTCGTTCGCCCTCTGCGCGTACGCGGGGATGCGGCTGCTCGACGGCGACCCGTTCCTGATCGCGCTGTGGTTCGTGGGCGCGGCGCTGGTCCACGACCTGGTGCTGCTGCCGCTGTACGCGGTCGCCGACCGCGCGCTGGTGAAGGGCGCGGGCCGGCGCAGGTCGTGGGTCACGTACGTGCGGGTGCCGGCCGCCCTGTCCGGGCTGCTGCTCCTCGTGTGGTTCCCGCTGATCAGCGGTCGCGTGTCGGAACGCTACGAAGGGGTGGCGGGCCAGTCCGCGGCCGGTTATCCGGCCCGCTGGCTGATCGTCACGGCCGTCCTGTTCGGGGGCTCGGCGGTGGTGTTCGCGGTGCGTGTGCGGTGGGGGCGTGCGGTGGGTGCCGGTGAGGGGTGACGGCGGTGCGGGGGTGCCGGGGCGGTGTGTTGTCGCCCCCGACGCCCCTTCCCTTCCCGTCCCTCGGGGCTGCGCCCCCGGACCCCCTTCGGCCCTGAACGGGCCTCGTCCTCAAACGCCGGACGGGCTGGTGGGGCGGGCCTCGTCCTCAGACTCCCCCGGAAGGGGTACCTCCAGGACGGTCTGGTGGGTCGGGGCGTCGTCAAACGTCGGACGGGCCGGTGGGGGTGAGGGTGGTTCGCCGTAGGGCCACGAAGGAGCGGTCGCTCGTCGACCACTGGTCGTTGGCCCGCCAGCCCGCGGCCTTCGCGTACCGCAGCAGTGCCGGGGTGCCCACGCGGGCCCACGGGAAGGCGGCGCCGGGGGTGCCGTGCGCGCCGGTGACCTGGACCAGGGCGCGTTCGTCGACGTCCGGGCAGGGAACCGTCTCGGCGATCACCAGGCCTCCCGGCGCCAGAAGCCGGTCGAGCCGGTGGAGGAGGGCGACCGGATCGCCGCCGATGCCGATGTTGCCGTCGACGAGCAGCGCGGTGCCCCAGCGGCCGGTGCCGGGCAGCGGGTCGAAGACGGAGCGGAGCAGCGCCCGCCCGCCGCGCCGCACGGTGTGCGCCACCGCCGCCTCGCTGACGTCGATGCCGAGCGCACAGCGCCCCTGGGCGCCGAGTGCCGCGACCAGCCGTCCCGGACCGCAGCCCACGTCCAGCACCGTGTCCTCGCAACGCCGCAGCACCTCCAGGTCCGCCGTGTCCGCCGGCGCGCACCAGCGCTCCACGTCCAGCGGCAGCAGCCATCCGTCGGACCGGCGCAGGAACAGCGGCCCCCGGCCGGTGCGCAGGGCGTCGGCGTAGGGGTCGGCGGACCAGGCGCGGTCGGCGGCGGGAGCCGTCCGCTGCCGCCCGACGCGTGGCGTCGTCGTAGCCCGCAGCCCGCTCACCGGCGGGCCGCCGTCAGCCGTGCCAGACGCGCGGCGAACCGTCCGCCCGGCGCCGCACCGGCGACCACCGCGGCGTCGTCGGCCGTGTCCACGTCCCGCAGCCGCGGCAGTTCCCGCACCCGCAGATGCGCGAGCCGCAGCCGCTGCGCCGCCCCCGTGTCCGGGGCCGACATGGGCACCCCGCGCAACAGCCCCGGGTCGGGTTCGGCCAGGCCCAGTGCCCAGAAGCCGCCGTCCTCGGCGGGGCCGAAGTACGCCTCGCAGTCCGCGAAGTCCACGGTGAGCAGCTCCGGCGTCACCTGGGGCGTGTCCATGCCGATGAGGAGGGCGGGTCCGTCGCATCCGGCGAACGCGGCGGCCAGCCGCTCGTCGAGGCCGCCCGCGCACTGCGGTACGACCTCGAAGCCCGCCGGCAGCCAGGGCCCCGGCGCCCCGTCCAGCACCAGTACGCGGCGTCCCGCGGGCGTGCGTGCCACCACGTCCAGGGTGTCCGCGAGCGCCGCCTCCGCGAGCCCCGCCGCCTCCTCGGGGGTGAACGGCGGGGTGAGCCGGGTCTTCACCCGGCCCGGGCGGGGCTCCTTGGCGATGACGAGCAGGGTCACGGGCGCCACCGGCGTCATGACGTCACCTCCTCGCGCACCGGCTCCTCCCGGAGCACCCGGCTCATGTCCCGTACCGCCTGGAAGGTGCCGCGCCAGGTGCCGGTCACCTTGGAGGCACCCGTGCGCGGCGCGTACGGCACGTCGTGCTCGGCGACGCGCCAGCCGGCGTCGGCGGCGCGCACCACCATCTGGAGGGGATAGCCGCTGCGCCGGTCGGTCAGGCGCAGGGAGAGCAACTCCTCACGCCGTGCCGCCCGCAACGGGCCGAGATCGCGCAGCCGCAGTCCGGTACGGCGGCGCAGCAGCCGGGAAAGCGCGAGGTTGCCCGCGCGGGCGTGGACGGGCCAGACGCCGGGCGCCCGCGGCCGGCGGCGCCCCAGCACGAGGTCGGCGGCGCCCGCCCGGATCTCCCGGACGAACGGCACCAGGTCCGCCGGATCCAGCGAGGCGTCGCAGTCGCAGAAGCAGACGATGTCGGCCGTGGCGGCGGTCAGCCCGGCATGGCAGGCGGCGCCGAAACCGCGCCGCTCCTCGTGCACGACGGTCGCGCCGAGCGCGCGGGCGACGCGGTCCGAGCCGTCCGTGGAGCCGTTGTCGACGACGAGGGCGCGCCAGCCGGGGGGGACGCGTTCCAGCACCCACGGCAGCGCCGCGGCCTCGTCGAGACAGGGGAGGACGACGTCCACGGGCGCGGGGTTCGCCTGTTCTGGGGCGGGGGAGGAGGTCACGGCTCTCACCCTACGAACGCGAAACGGGCACAACGGGCAGCGGCTGCTTACGAAACACGGACATCGGCGACCGGCCCGCACCGCTCGCGTGCGCGGGGTGCGAGGCTGGCCGCATGGAACAGCGACCACCCGATGCCGAGGCCGGAGCCCGGGTCCTCGTCGTCGACGACGACCCCACCGTGGCGGAGATCGTCACGGGCTACCTCGACCGCGCCGGATACGTCGTCGACCGGGCGGGTGACGGCCCCGACGCGCTCGCCCGCGCGGCGGCCCACTGGCCCGACCTCGTCGTCCTCGACCTCATGCTGCCCGGCATGGACGGCCTGGAGGTGTGCCGCAGGATGCGCGGTCACGGGCCGGTGCCGGTGATCATGCTCACCGCGCGGGGTGACGAGGACGACCGCATCCTCGGCCTGGAGGTGGGCGCCGACGACTACGTCACCAAGCCGTTCAGCCCGCGCGAACTCGTCCTGCGCGTCGAGTCCGTGCTGCGCCGCACCCGCCCCGCCCCGGCCGCCGCCTCCGGTCTGCTGCGCGCCGCGGGCCTCGCCGTCGACCCGGCCGCCCGCCGTGCCACCAAGAACGGCGATGAACTCGCCCTCACCATCCGCGAGTTCGACCTCCTCGTCTTCCTCCTGCGCAACCCCGGGCGGGCGTACGCGCGTGAGGAGCTGATGCGGGAGGTGTGGGGCTGGGACTTCGGCGACCTGTCCACCGTGACCGTCCACGTGCGGCGGCTGCGCGGCAAGGTGGAGGACGATCCCGCGCGGCCCCGGCTCATCCAGACCGTGTGGGGCGTCGGCTACCGCTTCGACCCCGCCGCAGGCGAGGAGTGAGCATGCCGGACACGTTGCTCATCGCCCTGTTCGCCTTCCTCGGCGCCGCCGCGGCCGGTCTGCTCGGCGCGTGCGTGCTGCTGATGATCCGGCGCCGGTCGCTGACGGCGCACCTCGCGGTCGTCGCCGGGGTCGCGGTGACCGCGATGCTCGCCGGCACGCTGGCCGTCGCCCAGGCCATGTTCCTGTCCGCGCACGACCTGAGCGTGGTCACGACGGTCGTCGCCATGGCCGCCGTGGTCTCCACCGTCACCGCGCTGCTGCTGGGCCGCTGGGTCGTCGCCCGCAGCCGGGACCTGACGCTCGCCGCCCGCTCCTTCGGCGACGGCGGCGACTTCGCGGCCCCCGACGGCCCGGCCACCGCCGAACTCGCCGCGCTCAGCCGCGAGCTGGCGGCGACCAGCGTCAAGCTCTCCCAGTCACGGGACCGCGAGCGGGCGCTGGAGTCCTCACGGCGGGAACTCGTCGCCTGGATCTCCCACGACCTGCGCACCCCGCTCGCCGGACTGCGCGCGATGGCCGAGGCGCTGGAGGACGGGGTCGCCGCCGAACCCGACCGATACCTCCGGCAGATCCGCACCGAGGTGGAGCGCCTCAACGACATGGTCGGCGACCTCTTCGAGCTCTCCCGCATCCACGCGGGCGCGCTGACCCTCTCGCTCTCCCGCATCTCCCTGTACGACCTGATCGGCGACGCCCTCGCCGGCGCGGATCCGCTCGCCCGCGAGCACGGCGTACGGCTCGTCGGCGACCGGGTCGAAGCGGTGCCGGTGGAGGTCGACGGGCGGGAGATGAGCCGGGTGCTGGGCAATCTGCTGGTCAACGCGATCCGCAGGACCCCGGCCGACGGCACGGTGGCCGTAGCCGCGCGGCGCTCGGACGAGGGCGTGGTGCTGTCCGTGACCGACGGCTGCGGCGGCATCCCCGAGGAGGACCTGCCCCGCGTCTTCGACACCGGCTGGCGCGGTACCCACGCCCGCACCCCACCGGCCGGCGCGGGCCTCGGCCTCGCCATCGTCCGCGGCATCGTCGAGGCCCATCGCGGCAGCACCACGGTCCGCAACGTCACCGGCGGCTGCCGCTTCGAGGTGACGCTCCCGGCGACGGAGGGCTGACCTCGGATCCCCCTCCCGGGCGGACACGCGGATGTCGCACGGCGCGGGTGATGCGGCGGCAGCGGTCGTCCCTCCGCCCGGTGACGCGGTCACCGGTGTGCCGTCCGTGCCGGGGTGCGCCGGTCCCGTGGCGCGGGTGGCGGCGCACGGCCGTGGGCGTCCCGCCGCGGGGCGGGTCAGTCGCCCCGGGGTCCCGCCGCCGCGAACTCCCGCATCCCCTCCTCGAAGGCGATCTCCGGCTTCCAGCCCAGTTCGGCGCGCAGACGGGAGGAGTCCGCCGTGATGTGGCGGACGTCGCCCAGGCGGTACTCGCCGGTGACGACCGGGTCCGGCCCGCCGTGGGCCGAAGCCAGGGCGCGGGCCATCTCGCCCACCGTGCGGGGCGTACCGCTGCCCGTGTTGTACGCGGTGAGCGTCCCGGCGGCCGGCTCCGCCGTCAGGGCGGCGACGTTCGCCGCCGCCACGTCCCGTACGTGGACGAAGTCCCGGCGCTGACCGCCGTCCTCGAAGACGCGCGGGGCCTCGCCGCGGGCCAGCGCCGAGCGGAAGAAGGAGGCGACTCCTGCGTACGGGGTGTCGCGGGGCATGCCGGGTCCGTAGACGTTGTGGTAGCGCAGCGACACCGCCGAACCGCCCGTCGACCGGGCCCAGGCGGCGGCCAGGTGCTCCTGGGCCAGCTTGGTCGTGGCGTACACGTTGCGCGGGTCGGCCGGTGCGTCCTCCCCGACCAGGCCGGGGGCGAGGTCCGAGCCGCACACCGGGCAGGTGGGTTCGAAGCGCCCGGCCGCCAGGTCCGTGACGGCCCGCGGCCCCGGCCGCACCACCCCGTGCCGGCCACAGGCGTACCGGCCCTCGCCGTAGACCACCATGGAGCCGGCCAGCACCAGCCGCCGCACCCCCGCCTGGGCCATCGCTGCCAGCAGCACCGCCGTGCCCAGGTCGTTGTGGGAGACGTACTCCGGTGCGTCGGCGAACCCGGTGCCCAGGCCGACCATCGCCGCCTGGTGGCAGACCGCGTCCACGCCGGACAGGGCCTCGCGCACCGCGCCGGGGGAACACACGTCCGCCGTCGGGACGGTGCGGACGTCGAACACGACGGGCTCGTGCCCGCGGGTCCGCAGCGCCTCGACGACATGGGACCCGATGAACCCGGCACCGCCGGTGACCAGTACACGCATGAGCCCACGCTAGGCCCGCGCCCCACCGGACAGCGGGGCCGCGCCCGGCACGTCACCGCTCCGTAAGACGCGTCTCCCGTCGGGCACCCGCCCGGTGGACCCGGTCGGCCCCGGCCCGCGCGGGCGGCGGCCGGCGCCATCCGCGAACCCGCTCGTCGCGGGCCGCCCGGCAGCAGCCGCGAGCCTCCTCCAGCAGCCCTCCCGCGGGCGGACGGGGCCGTCAGATGCCGAACGGTGAACACCGTCGCCCCCGGCCCGCCGGTCAGCTCGATGTCCCCGCCGCACGCCCGAGCCGGCGACCGGGCGACCGCGAGGCCCGGCCCGCTGCCGCCGGGCTGCCCTCGGCAGCGGCCGTGAGCCCTTCCCGGGTGGCCGTGAGCCTTCCCCGGGCGGCCGGGAGGAGGGGCCCGGCGGTCCGCCCGGCGGCCCGGTCACCCGTCAGGTGCCGCCGCCCAGCGGCAGCCGAACCGTGAACACCGTCGCCCCCGGCCCGCCGGTCAGCTCGATGTCGCCGCCGTGCGCCCGCGCCAGCGACCGGGCGACCGCGAGGCCCAGCCCGCTGCCGCCCCGGTCCCGGCTGCGGGCCTTGTCGACCCGGTAGAACCGGTCGAAGACCCGCTCCCGGTCCTCCGCCGGCACACCGGGGCCCGCGTCGGCCACCCGCACCAGCGCCGCGTCACCGGCCACCGACACCTCCACCGACACCGGGGTGCCGGCCGGGGTGTGCACGGCGGCGTTGGTGAGCAGGTTGTCCAGCACCTGCCGGATGCGCTGCGGATCGAGCCGCAGCCGCAGCGGACCGCTCCCGGCGGTCACCGTCAGCGGATGCCCCGAACGGCCCGCCCGGAACGCGTCGGCGGCCTGCTGGACCAGCTCCGTCAGATCCGTGTCCGCGATGCGCAGCGGTGCCTCCACCTCCGCCGCGTCCAGCCGGGCGAGCAGCAGCAGGTCGTCGAGCAGCACGCCCATGCGGGCGGCCTCCGCCCGCAGCCGGGCCAGATGCCGCTCGCGTTCGGCGGGTTCGTTGGCCGCGGCGTACTGGAACAGGTCCGCGTAGCCGCGTACCGACATCAACGGGGTGCGCAGCTCGTGCGAGGCGTCCGCGACGAAGCGGCGCAGCCGCAGCTCCGCCTCCGCGCGCACCGCGAGGGAGCCGTCGATGTGCTCCAGCATCGTGTTGAAGGCGGTGCGCAGCTCCGCCACCTCGAGACCGCCGTCCCGCCCGTCCGCGCGCAGCGGCAGCCGGGCCGCCGACACGCTCAGGTCGTGCGAGGCGATGCCGTGCGCGGTGTGCGCCATGTCGCTCAGCGGCTCGAGCCCCCGCCGCAGCATCCGCCGCCCGAACACCACCAGGGCGAGCAGCGCGAGGGCGAACACCACGACCTGCACCGTGATCAGCTGCTCGACGGTCTCCTCGACGTCCTTCACGGGAGCGGCACTCACCAGCACCACCCCCGGTTCGACCTCGCAGCCGCGCAGCCGGTAGGTGCCCTTCCCCTCGATCCGCGCGGTGCGCACCAGCTCCGTGTCGGAGTGCGCCATCGCCCGCGCCAGATCGGCCATCGCCCGGGTGTCGCCGGGCACGTCGGAGGGCCTGCGCAGTGTGACCGCGTCGCCGGAGACGTCGTACACCGCCGTGTACCAGCCGTAGTACGGCTTGCGCCGCACCGTGCCGTGCGCCGCCGCGTCCTTGGCCTGCACGGTCTGGATCAGCTTCAGCTGGTCGCCGAGCTGCCGCTCCAGATAGTCCCGCATGTACGCGGTCAGGGCCGTGCCGACGACCGCGAACACCGCGAGCGACAGCACCCCGAGGCCCAGCGCCAGCCGGGTGCCCAGCCGCATCCGCCGGTACGTGTCCCGCAGCCGCCGGGCGGCCCCGGTCACTCGGCGGCCCGCCGTATCACGTACCCGAAGCCCCGCACGGTCTGGATCAGCGGCGCACCGGTGTCGTCCAGCTTGCGCCGCAGCCGGCTGACCACCAGCTCCACCACGTTGGAACGGCCGCCGAAGCCGTACTCCCACACGTGGTCCAGGATCTGCGCCTTGGTCAGGACGGTCGGCGACCGGCGCATCAGGTAGCGCAGGACCCCGTACTCGGTCGGCGTCAGCGACAGCAGCCGCTCACCGCGCCGCACCTCACGGGTGTCCTCGTCCATCGTCAGGTCCGCCACCCGCAGCACCGACCGCCGGAACCCCGGCCCCGCGCTGCGCCGCAGCACCGTCCGCAGCCGCGCCATCAGCTCCTCGACGGCGAACGGCTTCACCAGGTAGTCGTCCCCGCCCCGGGTCAGCCCCGCGACCCGGTCCGCGACCCCGTCCCGGGCGGTGAGGAACACCACCGGCACCATCGTCCCCGAGCGCCGCAGCCGGTCCAGGACACCGAAGCCGTCGACGTCCGGCAGCATCAGGTCGAGCACCACGATGTCCGGGCGGAACCCGGCGGCGCGGCGCAGCGCCTCTTCACCCGAGTTGGCGGTGACCGCCTCCCAGCCCTCGTACCGGGCGACCGTCGCCACCAGGTCGGCTATCGGCGGGTCGTCGTCCACGACGAGGAGTCGTACTTTTTCCACCCGCCCATACTGCGGCACCGGGCGTCCGGCGCCCGAGGCCGGTGCGCCTCCGCGTCCCGATCGACAACGACTTGAAAGCCGGCCGACAGCGGATCGACAGCGCCCGCGACCAGGCTCGGTGTCCCAGGACCCGATCAAGGAGCTTCCGGCGTGACAGCTGTCTCCGTGCCTCCCGCGCCGCTTGTGAGGACAGCGAGGTCTCCCGGCTCGACCGGGGCGAGCTGCCCCCCGCCCGGACCGGCCCCGATCTGACGGAGGTCCTCGACCTCTGCGAGCGGTACCGGACCGCCACCGGCGGCGCCTTCGACGTACGGCTGCCGGGGCGGCGGCTCGACCCCTGCGCCGTGGTGAAGGGCTGGTCGGTGCAGCGGGGCGCCGAACTGCTCGAGGCGGCCGGGGCACGGCGGTTCTGCCTCAACGCCGGCGGTGACGTGGTCGCGGCCGGCGGCCCGTGGCGGGTGGGCGTACGGCACCCCGGGCACGCCGGCCGGCTGTGCGCCGTCGTCCACCTCACCGACGGCGCGGTCGCCACCTCCGCGCGCTACGAACGCGGCGACCACATCATCGACGGGCGCACCGGCCGCCCGGCCACCGGTCTGCTGAGCCTGACCGTCGTCGCCCCCACCCTGACCGAGGCGGACGCGGTCGCCACCGCGGGCTTCGCACTGGGGCGGGAAGGGCCCGAGTGGGCCGCGGCGCGCCCCGGCTGCGAGGTGTTCGCCGTCACCGCGGACCGACGGGTGCTGCGCACCCCGGGGTTTCCCACGCCGTAATCCGGGCAGGTGGCGGCCCAGGGGTCGGGTGCGCGGGGTTCCGGGGCTTTGTCGGTGGTGCCGTTTACACTCACCGGCGGCACAGCGCGCGACCCCGGTCAGAAACTTCCGCCACCCGAAGGGCATTCGGCGTCTTGATACGGATCGATTCAGTCACGAAGCGGTACCCGGACGGCACGGTGGCGGTCGACCGGCTGTCGCTGGAGATCCCCGACCGTTCGATCACCGTCCTCGTCGGCCCCTCCGGCTGCGGCAAGACGACCACCCTCCGCATGATCAACCGGATGGTCGAACCCACCGAGGGAACGATCCTCCTCGACGGCGAGGACATCCAGCGGCAACCGGTCACCACCCTGCGCCGGTCCATGGGTTACGTCATCCAGAACGCCGGGCTCTTCCAGCACCGCACGATCGTCGACAACATCGCCACCGTCCCGCGCATGCTCGGCTGGGGCAAGCAGCGGGCCCGGGAGCGGGCGGCGGAGCTGATGGAGCGGGTGGGCCTGGACACCTCCCTGGCCAAGCGGTACCCCTACCAGCTCTCCGGCGGCCAGCAGCAGCGCGTCGGGGTGGCGCGGGCGCTCGCCGCGGACCCGCCGGTGCTGCTGATGGACGAGCCGTTCTCCGCCGTCGACCCCGTGGTGCGCAAGGGGCTGCAGGACGAACTCCTGCGGATCCAGGACGAGCTGGGCAAGACCATCGTCTTCGTCACCCACGACATCGACGAGGCGATCACACTCGGCACCATGGTCGCCGTCCTGCGCGAGGGCGGCAGGCTCGCCCAGTACGCGCCGCCCGCCGAGCTGCTGTCCACGCCCGCGGACGGCTTCGTGGAGGACTTCCTCGGTGCCGACCGCGGCATCCGCCGGCTGTCCTTCTTCCCCTCCGCCCCACTGGAGCTGACCACCGACGCCGTCGTCCCGGCCGACGCTCCCGCCGAACGGATCGCCGCCGTCAGGAGCCCGTACCTCCTGGTGACCGACCCCGACGGCCGCCCGCTCGGCTGGGCCGAGCGCGACCGGCCGACCGCCGGGACCATCGGGACCATCGAGGCCATCGGGACCGGCCGACTGCTGCCGTACGGACGGCCGTTCGTGCCCGGCGCCGACTCCCTGCGGGTCGCCCTCGACTGCGCCGTGCTCTCGCCCACCGGCTGGGCGGTCGCCGTGGACGACGAGGGCCGGGTGACCGGGGTCGTCTCCCAGCAGACCATCGGCGAGGCCATCCGCGCCGCCCACTCGGCCGGCCGCGCCGAGGACGAGAAGGCAGCCGGATGAGCGGCTTCTTCGACATCCCCAGCGACCTCCAGCACAGCTGGGCCGGCCTCATCGGACTGCACATGCGGGAGGCCCTGCTGCCGGTGGCCGCCGGGCTGCTCCTCGCCCTGCCGCTCGCGCAGGTGTGCGGACGCTTCCGCTGGCTGTACCCGCCCGTGCTCGGTGTGACGACCGTGCTGTACGCCATCCCCTCGCTGGCGTTCTTCGTCGTCCTCATCGACTACACCGGACAGACCGAACTCACCGTGATGATCCCGCTGGCCCTGTACAGCCTCGTGGTGCTGGTCCCGGCGATCGTCGACGGTGTGCGCTCGGTGCCGGACGAGACCCTGGCCGCCGCCACCGCCATGGGCTTCGGCCCCGTACGGCGCTACCTCCAGGTGCAGTTGCCGATCGCCGCGCCCGCCATCATCGCCGGGCTCCGGGTCGCCACCGCGTCCAGCATCTCCCTGGTCAGCGTCGGCGCCCTGATCGGCAACCAGGGCGCCCTCGGCAATCTGCTCGCGGCCGCGCAGAAGTACGACCGGCCCGAGCTCGCCGTGAACTCCGTGCTCACGATGGCCGCCCTGGCGGTCCTGTGCGACGCCCTGCTGGTTCTGCTGCGGGTCCTGCTCACGCCGTGGATGCCGCGTGGCGGCAGCCGCCGGAAGCCCGCCGCGCGGCGGGAAGAGCTCACCCCGGAGGGCGCGGTCCGGTGAACGTCCTCAACTTCGTCAACGCGTTCTTCAGTGACAGCGCCCACTGGCAGGGTTACGACGGCATCCCGCAGCGCTTCTGGGAGCACGTCCAGTACTCGGTGCTGGCGCTGGCCGTCGCCTCCGCGATCGGCCTGCCCGTGGGCCTGCTGACCGGGCACACCGGACGCGGCGGGAACGCGCTCGCCTTCATCGCCAACGCGGCCCGCGCCCTGCCCAGTTTCGGCCTGCTGGTGCTGGCCGTCCTGCTGATCGGCTTCGGTCTGCTGCCCGTCATGATCCCGCTGGTCGTCCTGGCGATCCCGCCGGTCCTGGTGACCACCTACGAGGCGGTGCGCTCCGTCGACCCCGCCCCGGTGGACGCCGCCAGGGGCATGGGCATGCACGAGTCGCGGATCCTGTTCCAGGTCGAACTCCCGGTGGCGCTCCCGCTGGTCCTGAGCGGCCTGCGGTCCGCCGCCATCCAGATCGTGTCGACGGCCACCATCGCCGCGTACGTCAGCCTCGGCGGCCTCGGCCGGTACATCATCGACGGGCTCTACCAGCGCGACTACGAGAAGGTGGTCGGCGGCGCCACGCTGGTCGCGGTCCTGGCGCTCGCCACCCTCGCGCTGTTCTGGGCCGCGGGACGGCTGGCGGTGTCGCCCGGCGTGCGCAGGCGCTGACGGCCGCCCGGCCCGAGTGACAAACCGTGACCACCATGTTCTTGACTGACCGTAAAACGGCTGGATTGGATCGATGAATGACTTCTACCGCCAAGGGCAGCAGATCCAGGACGAGGCACACCGGCGCGGCGGCAGTCGCGCTCACCGCCGCGGCGGCGCTGCTCGCGGGCTGTTCCTCCGACGACACCTCCGACAACCCCCTCGAAGGGGAGAAGGCCGAGACGGGCACCGTCGTCGTCGGCTCGAACAACTTCGCCGAGAGCACCCTGCTCGCCGACATCTACGGTGAGGCGCTGCGCGCCAAGGGCCTCAAGGTGAGCTACAAGCACAACATCGGCAGCCGTGAGACGACCTACGGCCTGATGAAGAACGGCTCCATCACGGTCCTGCCCGAGTACAACGGCTCCCTCCTCGCCTACCTCGACCCCGAGGCCGGGCAGGAGTCGACGGAGGCGGTGAACGAGGCCGTCAAGGCGAAGCTGGACAAGAAGCTGACGCTGCTGGAGTCGTCGCCGGCCGAGGACAAGGACTCGGTCAGCGTCAACGCCGGGACCGCGAAGAAGTACGGCCTCACCGCCGAGTCGACCCTCGCCGACCTCAAGGACATCGCACCGGAGCTGGTGATCGGCGGCTCGCCCGAGTTCCAGACCCGCCGGCAGGGGCTGAAGGGCCTGGAGTCGGTCTACGGCCTGAAGTTCAAGTCCTTCAAGGCGCTCGACGCGGGCGGCCCGCTGACCCAGGCGGCGCTGAGCGGCAACGAGGTCCAGGCCGCCGACATCTTCACCACCGACCCGACCATCGTGAAGGAGAAGTTCGTCGTCCTGAAGGACCCGGAGAACCTCTTCGGGTTCGCCAACGTCACCCCCCTGGTGCACAAGGACGGGCTCCCCCAGGAGGGCGTCGACGCGCTCAACGCCGTCTCGGCGAAGCTGGACACCGAGACGCTCCTCGACCTCGACGCCCGGATCCAGCTCGAGAAGCAGGACCCGCTGGACGTGGCCAGGGCCTGGCTGAAGTCGGCCGGCCTGGACTGACCGCCGCCCGTGGGTGCGGCCGCCCGGCCGTACCCACGGTCACCCACCGGATCTAGGCCGCGTCCGCGATCAGCCGGTCGATCAGCGCGATCAGCACGTCCCGGCTGGACTCCCGCTCCCGCGCGTCGCACAGCAGCACGGGCACGCCCTCCGGCAGCGTCAGCGACTCCCGGATGTCCTCCACCGGGTAGGGGTGCTCACCGTGGAAGCCGTTGACGGCGATCACGAACGGTATGCCCCGGCGTTCGAAGAAGTCGATCGCGGCGAAGCTGGACCTGGGTCTGCGCACGTCCACCAGGACCACCGCGCCCAGCGCCCCCAGGGCCAGATCGTTCCACATGAACCAGAACCGCTGCTGCCCCGGCGTGCCGAAGAGGTACAGCACGAGGTCGTCCGAGACGGTGATCCGGCCGAAGTCCATGGCGACCGTGGTGGCACGTTTCTCCTCGACGCCGTCCAGGTCGTCGACATCGAGTCCCGCCATGGTGAGCGGTTCCTCGGTGCGCAGCGGGACGATCTCGCTGACCGAGCCGACCATGGTGGTCTTGCCCACGCCGAAGCCACCGGCGATCAGGATCTTGACCGTGTCGGGTGCCGGACGGCCGGCGGATGCCTGAGCGGTGGTGTCAGAGCCGGCCAAGGCCCTCCCTCACTTTCTGCAGCAGGTCCAGATCCGGGGTGGTACGGGTGACGGGGTGCGGCGGGTGGACGGTGATCCGGCCCGCCTCCAGCAGGTCGCAGAGCAGGATGACGACCACGCTCACCGGGAGGTCGAGACGCGCCGCGATCTCGGCGACCGCGACCGGCTTGGCACACAGCCGGAGGATCCGCAGGTGCTCGGGCTGCGGCCGGGCGGCCGTCCCGGGCTGCGGATCCGCGGCCGTCACAGTCGTGATCAGCGTGAAGTCGGCGCGGCTGGGCCGGGTCCGGCCACCGGTCAGGGTGAACGGCCGTACCAGCCGGCCCGCCGAGTCGCTTCCGCCCACCTCACACGCCGGGGTCGGCAGCGGGCCCTGCGGCCTCCCGCGGCGCCGCGCTGAGGTGCTCGCCGATCTTCTTCACCAGCATGTTCATCTGGTACGCCACCACACCGACGTCCGCGCCCGGACCGGTCAGCACCACCAGATGGGCGCCGGGACCCGCCGAGGTGAGGATCAGATAGCTGTGTGCCATCTCGATGAGCGCCTGGCGCACCGGGCCGCCGCGGAAGTCCATGCTGACGCCCTTGCTGAGGCTCATCAGACCGGACGCGGTCGCCGCCAGGCGCTCCGCGTCGTCGCGCGGGAAGCCGGTGGACTTGCTGACCACCAGTCCGTCCTCGGAGAGCACCACGGCCTGGTTCACGTCGGCGACCCGTTCCACGAGTCCGGTCAGCAGCTGGTCCAGCTGGGTGTGGGTGGCGGGGATGGGGGGTGTCATGGCGGTGTTCCTTCGTGAGCGGTCGGCGGTCAGCGGTCGGCGGGCGAAGTCGGGAGCTCGCCGGGAGCGGCGGGCACATGCGCCGGTACGGCCTCGTCGGCGTCGTCGTCCCGTGCCTGGAGCGTGCCGCGCTGGAAGCCCGCGAGGGAGGAGGCGGCGCGCTCCGCGGTGAACTCCTCGCAGGGCTCCTCCCCGGTGTCCGGCGCGGTCTCCTCGCGCAGTTCGGCGGCCAGGCTGGTCTGCGGCACCCGGCGGGGGAGCGGGGTGAGACCGTCCCGGCGGGGGGCGGCCGCCGCGGCGGCGGGCGCGGGGCCAATCCGTACGGGGGTGGCCGGCCGGGACGCCGGGGCCCGCGCGCCCACGTCCGCCTGCCCGTCGGCGTCCGCCCGCACACCGGCGGCGGACCCGTCGCGCTCGTCGTCCGCCCCGTCCTCGGCCGTCGCGGTGCCCGCCGTGTCCCGGCCGCCGTCGCCGGCCGGTGCGTCCCGCACCACGACCTCGTGCGGGATCAGCACGATCGCCGTCGTCCCGCCGTACGGCGACGGCCGCAGGGTGACGGCGATGCCGTGCCGGTGCGCGAGCTGCGAGACCACGAACATGCCCAGCCGGAGGTCGTCGGCGAGCGCCACCACGTCGAACTGCGGCGGCTTGGCCAACTGGGCGTTGAGGGACGCGTAGTCGTCCTCCGACATGCCGAGGCCCCGGTCCTCGATCTCGACGGCCAGTCCCTTGGCGACCATCGCCGCCCGCACCCCGACGGGGCTGGGCGCCGGCGAGTACACCGTCGCGTTGTCGATCAGCTCGGCCAGCAGATGGATCACGTCGGCCACCGCGGGCGGGGCGACGGACACCTCCTCCTCGGTGAGGACCTCCACCCGCTGGTACTCGGCGACCTCCCCGACGGCACTGCGCACGATGTCGATCAGCGCGACCGGCTCGCTCCAGGAACGGCCGGGACGCTCACCGCTGACGATGACCAGGTTCTCCTCGTAGCGGCGCAACTGACTGGCCGTGGAGTCCAGTTCGTACAGGCCCTTGAGGACCTCGGGGTCGGTGTGCCGGCGTTCCAGCGCGTCCAGCTTGCTGAGCTGGAGGTTGACCAGGTTCTGGCTCTGCCGCGCGATGCCCAGGATGACCTTCTGGAAACCGCGCCGCGTGTCGGCGAGTTCGACCGCGGTGTGCACGGCGGTGCGCTGCGCGGTGTTGAACGCCTGGGCCACCTGCCCCAGTTCGTCGTGCCCGTAGTCCAGCGGAGTCGTCGCCGACTCGGCGTCGACCTTCTCGCCGCGCTCCAGCCGGGCCACCACGTCGGGCAGCCGCTCCTCCGCCAAGCCCAGGGTGGCCACCCGCAGCCCGCGCAGCCGGCGGGACAGCGAACGGGTGATGCGCCAGGACAGCCCGACGCACAGCAGCAGCGCGAGGAGACCGGCGGCGCTCAGGGAGGCGGCCTTCACCAGCAGGCCGCGGGCCTCGTCGGCACTGCGGGTGAGGAGCGCGTCGGTCTGCTGCCGGATCATCGTGGAGTACTGCGGGGAGACCCGGCTCACGGCCTCCTCCCAGCGGTCCTTCAGGTCCGGCAGGTCGACGGTGTGGTCGTCCGCCGTGGCGTGGGTGGCGAGCACCTGGTCCTCGACCGCCTCCAGGGCGCGCCACTCGGGGCTCTGCAGGATCCGTTCGGTCTGCGTCTTGGTCTCGCCCTCGACGGACGGCTCGATCTGGTCCTCGACCAGCCAGCGGCGGGTGTGGACCAGCTCCGCGAAAGCGGTCCAGTCCTCCTCGTCGAGGCTGCCGGACGGCCAGGCGAGGGTGAGGTGCGCGTTCTCCCGGGACACCAGCTCCGCCGCGTGTTCCAGCGCGACCAGCGGCTGGGCCTGCGAGGTCAGGTCCCCGTCGTCGACCTGGGAGAGTTCCTGGAAGGCGTGGATCTGGTCGTCGATGATCGAGGTGTACTGGTCCAGCGCCTCCTCGGCGCTGATGTCGCCGGGGTCGTCCACCTGGTCCCGGTAGTACTCCAGACTGCCCACCGAGCCGAGCACCGAGTACAGCCGGTCGGAGACACGCGCGGGTGCCTCGGCGATCGCGTCGGCCTGCCCGACGAGCTTCGCCACCGCCTCGTCGGTCTTCTCGCGCTGTGCTTCGAGGGCGGTGCGGGACCGCCGCGGCTCGGCCAGCCACGCGGCGGTCAGCGCCCGCTCCTTCTGCAGCGCGAGCGTGGCGTGCGTGCCCATCGCGCCGGTCGACCGGCTCAGCTCCGTCTGGGACCGCAGCTGCAGGCCCTCCGAGAACATCTGGATCGTGGTCAGGCCCCACATGCCGGCGAGGGTGACGCTGGGCACGAGTGCGAGGAGGAACAGCGAGAGACGAATGGAGCCGAGACGGCGCCGGGCACCTGTCCGTGGAGACATCGTGGTCCTAGAGCGGTCGGATGGTGGGGAGAATACGCACGGGCCGGCCCGTCAGCGGGTTCCGCCGGCGGCGAA
The DNA here is from genome assembly GCF_008312835.1 of Streptomyces marokkonensis. Lineage (GTDB taxonomy): Bacteria > Actinomycetota > Actinomycetes > Streptomycetales > Streptomycetaceae > Streptomyces > Streptomyces marokkonensis_A. The sequence continues at coordinate 359,766 of NZ_VSKS01000001.1, forward strand.
CCCGGCGACCGAGTCCGCGTTGGCCTTCGTGACGAACGCCGGTCCGGTGAGCACGGGCGCGACTCCGCCGCCGCTGATGTTGCCGTTGGTCCGGTACAGCCACAGCGCGTCCACGGCGAGATAGCCCTGGAGATAGGGCTGCTGGTCGACGGCGAACCGGACGTTGCCGCCGCGCACGGCCTCGACCAGGTCCTTGTTGAGGTCGAAGGTGGCCACGCCGGCGTCGCTGTCCGCCTCCGCGACCGCCTCCACGGCGGTCAGCGCGAAGTCCGCCCCGTTGGTGACGATCTCGTCGATGGCCGCGTCCTGCCGCAGCCGGGCGGTGAGGATGCCGGAGACGGCGCGCATGTCGGTGCCGTCCACGTAGAGGTTCTCCGTCGTCCCCTCGAACGTTTTCCTCACTCCGGCACAGCGGGCCTCCAGGCCGACGTTGCCGCGCTCGTGGACGACGCACAGGGCGTGCTTGGCCTTCAGCTCGTTCAGCTTCTCGCCGACGGCCCGGCCCGCCACGCTCTCGTCCTGTCCGAAGAACGCCGGCAGCCCCGCCGGTTTCCAGGCGTCGATGCCCGCGTTGAGCCCCACCACGGGGATGTCCGCCGCCCGTGCCTCGTTGACCGGGCCCGTCATGGCCCCCGGCTTGGCCAGCGTCAGCGCGATGCCGTCGACGCCGTCGCGGACCGCCTCGCGGACCAGTGCGGCCTGCCCCGCGGGATCCGGGTCGCTCACGTACGTCAGCTCGATGCCGTCCTTGGCGGCCGCGGCCTCGGCCCCCTTCTTCACCCGGTCCCAGAAGGCGTCGTCCTCGCTGCCGTGGGTGACCATCGTGACCTTCATCCGTCCGGCGCCGGACCCGCTCGCGTCGTCCGAGTCCGCGGAGTCGCCGGCCGCGCCGAAGGCGGAGCAGCCGGTCACCAGCAGACCGACGGCGGCTGCCAGGGCCGCCAGGCGGTGTCTCGGGAAGCGGCGGGACGGGGGACGAGTGTTCATGAGGGGTGCGGACCTCGCTGTGCGGCCGAGCAAGAGCAGGGGAGAGCACGGACGGCAGCCGCGGGGAGCGTGCGCCTACCGGGTGACTCTCACTGGCCCGGAGCCAACCCTGTGCGACCACCGGTCGTCAAGTGAAGGGCCACGTGAAGTGAGGTGATGCTGCCGCATTGTGATGAAGCGTGAGCAGGCATGCCGCGCGCGGCACCCGGACCGGACGGACGGCACCGGCGGTCACCGCTCCGGCCGTGGGCCCCGGTTCAGCGCCGGCGCAGCCGCAGGACCAGCGCGGCACCCCCGGTGAGCACCAGGACGCCGACGGCGCCGCCAGCGAACAACGGGGCGGAGGGACCGGAGGAGGCGGTGGCGGTGGCCCGGGCACCGGGGGTGCCGGAGGGCCCGGGAGCCGTGGCCGCCGGGGTGCCCGCGGCAGGGGTGCCCGCGGCAGGGGTGTGCGCGGCAGGGGTGTGCGCGGTGGCCGCCGGCTCCTCCTCGGGGAACACCACGTCCGAGCACGAGTAGTACGTGTCGGGTGTGCCGCTGTTCTGCCAGACCGTGTACAGCACATGACGCCCCGACCGGTCCGACGGCAGCGTCACCCGGAACCGGTAGGCGCCGTCCGCCAGCGCTGGGTCCGTCACCTCGGCGAACGGCTTCTCGGGCAGGCCGGACCAGGTGAGCGGCCGCGCCGGGTCGTAGCCGGGCTCCGTCAGATACACGCGGAAGGTGCCGGCGTGCGGGATCGTCGAGACGTACGTCATCGGCAGCGCCCCACCGGGTGTCACGCGGGTCGCCGGCCAGTCGGCGCGGGCGAGGTCGAGGCCCCGGTAGGCGGGCAGGCCCCCGCTGCACAGCTTCCCGTCCGGGATCCGCTGCCGGTCCCTGCCGCCGACGTTCGCCACCCGCAGGTTGTCCCACGCCGTGAACGGCGCGCCGTTCGCCGCGACCGCGGCACGGCACGCCGCCGACTCCGCGCGTTCGCCGCCCTCCGGCGAGCAGGCCGCGACCCGGCTCACCGGATCCGTCGGCGCCCCGTGGGCGCGCGCCGGCCCCGCGGCCCACAGCGGCAGGAGCAGCGGGGCCACGAGGGCCGCCGCGAGCGCGGTGCGGTGTGCGGTCGTCGGGGACAAACGGAACACCTCGTCAGGCGGGTCGGGAACGTGTGGGGTCCTTCCGTGAGGTACGGATGAACCGCCTGGCGCGTTCACCTCCGTAACGATGCGGGGCATAGCGTCCCGTTCCTGGTCAACCGCCTTGCGCCGAGGGTGGGTTCCCGGCCGGATCGAGGGTTTCCCCCGTATCCCGGCGGGCCGCGCGCTGCCTATCGTTCGAGCGCGGCCGGCCCCCGGGTGACCCCCGGGACGGGCCGCCGCCGCTCGCGCCAGGCCGGCCGATCCGCCGCACGTCGATGCACCCCCTCCGCTTCGAGGACGAAGCGAATCGATCCCCCCTCCCCACACTCCGCGCTGCCCGGAGTCCAGGCACGAAAGGCACCACCTTGCGTACCTCCCCGAGCTCTCCCCGGGGCTCGTCCCCGAGACGGAAGCTGATATCCGTCGCCGCGCTCTCCGTCGCCCTGCTGACGACCGCCTCCGGCCAGGTCGCCCTGGCCCAGGAGGCGCCCTCCGACGCGCCGGCCGTCCCCGCGGCCCGCACCGAGGCCGCTCCCGGCACCCCGGCCGAGCGCCTCATCGTCGGCTACAAGTCCGGTGCCGCCGAGGCCGAGTCCGACAAGGCGGCCGCCGCGGACGCCGCCGCCAAGGGCAGGAAGGCCGGCGAGGACGTCGGCTTCCAGCGCCGCCTCGGCACCGGAGCCGCCCTCGTCGACCTGGGCGGGCATGCCTCCGGGGCCGATGTCGCCGACGTCGTCGCCGAGTACAGCGCCGACCCGCAGGTCGCCTATGTCGTACCGGACCGGCTCAACAAGCCGCTGGCCACGCCGAACGACACCGAGTACACCAAGCAGTGGGACCTGTTCGAGGCCACCGCCGGCATGCGGGTGCCGGGCGCCTGGGACCTCGCCACCGGCAGCGGTGTCACCGTGGCCGTGATCGACACCGGTTACGTCGCCCACTCCGACCTCGCGGCGAACATCGTCGGCGGTTACGACTTCATCTCCGACACCGCCGTCTCCGTCGACGGCAACGGCCGCGACAGCAACCCGGCCGACCCCGGCGACTGGTACGCCGCCGGCGAGTGCGGCCAGGCCACCGGCGGCAACTCCTCCTGGCACGGCACGCATGTGGCGGGCACCATCGCCGCGGCCACGAACAACGGCAGGGGCGTCGCCGGTATCGCCTACGGCGCGAAGATCTCCCCGGTGCGCGTGCTCGGCAAGTGCGGGGGCTACGACAGCGACATCATCGACGCCATCACCTGGGCGTCCGGCGGCACCGTCTCCGGCGTGCCCGCCAACGCCGACGTCGCCGAGGTCATCAACATGAGCCTCGGCGGGGGCGGCGCCTGCTCCACCGCCACCCAGAGCGCCATCAACGGCGCCGTGAGCCGGGGCACCACGGTGGTCGTCGCGGCCGGCAACGAGAACCAGAACGCCGCCAACTCCTCCCCGGCGAACTGCGGCAACGTCATCACCGTCGCCGCCACCGACCGCTCCGGCAACCGCGCCTCCTACTCCAACTACGGCACGACCGTGGACATCGCCGCCCCCGGCGGTGAGACCGCGACCGCGGCCAACGGCATCCTGTCCACGCTGAACTCCGGCACCCGCACCCCCTCGACCGAGAACTACGCCTTCTACCAGGGCACCAGCATGGCCACCCCGCACATCGCGGGTCTCGCCGCGCTGATGAAGTCGGCCAACCCCTCCCTCACCCCGGCGCAGATCGAGTCCGCGGTGAAGTCCAACGCCCGTGCGCTGCCCGGCACCTGCTCCGGCGGCTGCGGAGCGGGCCTCGCGGACGCCGCGAAGACCGTCCAGGCCGTCAAGGGCGGCACGTCCACGGGCTCCACCTACGCGAGTTCCACCGCCGTCTCCATCCCGGACAACGGCTCGGCGATCGAGTCCCCGATCACCGTCACCGGACGCGGCGGCAACGCCCCGGCCGCCCTCCGGGTGGGCGTGGACATCACCCACACCTACCGCGGTGACCTGGTCGTCGACCTGGTGGCACCGGACGGTTCGGTGTACCGCCTCAAGTCCGCGAGTTCCTCGGACTCCGCGGACGACGTCAGGGCCACCTACACGGTCGACGCCTCCGCCGAGACCGCGGGCGGCACCTGGAAGCTGCGGGTGCGGGACACGGCGTCGTACGACACCGGCCGGCTCAACGGCTGGCAGCTGACCTTCTGAGCGACTCCCACAAGCAGGCGGGTCGACTGGTGCGGATGGGGCACCGGTCGGCCCGCCGTTCTCTTTTGTGCCGGCACCTGACACACTTAGATACCGGACGTGCTGTTTTCTTTCGAGGGGCGCGTTTGTTTTGCCGCTTGTGTCCGTATGTGGTCGTCTGCCCGCGTGGTGGACCTCGCCGCAGGGTGAGTTATCGTATACGGGGCGTCAAAACAAACGGCATGACCCGTTCCTTTCCGGCTCAGGAGTTAGGCGATGGCGAGGCAGGTACGCGCCGAGCAGACCCGTGCGACGATCATCACGGCCGCCGCCGACCTGTTCGACCGGCATGGGTACGAATCGACCAGTCTCAGTGACATCGTCGAACACGCCCATGTCACCAAGGGAGCCCTGTACTTCCACTTCGCGGCGAAGGAGGATCTCGCCCACGCGATCCTGGAACTGCAGTCCATGACCTGCCGCCGGCTGGCCAGGGACACCGAGATCCGGGGCCACACCTCCCTGGAGGCGCTGATGCGCCTCACCTTCTGCATAGCCAGGATGTCGGCCGAGGACCCCGTGCTGCGGGCCGGTCTGCGGCTCGCCACCGGCGGCACTCGGCCGCGCCCGCCGCTCAGCCATCCCTTCACCGAGTGGCTGGACATCGTCACGGCGCGGCTGCTGGGCGCCGTCAAGGAGGCAGACGTCCACCCGGACGTCGACATCGACGTCGTGGCCCACTCCCTCGTCTGCTTCTTCGTCGGCACCCGGGTCGTCGGCCGGTCCCGGGAATCCGTCGCCCGCCAGCCCCGCCGTACGGCGGAGATGTGGCAGATCCTCATCCGCGGCCTGGTCCCCGTGACCCGGCGCGCCCGCTACCTCAGCCTGGCCGCACGGCTGGAACGGGAGATCGCCCCGGTGTGACGCACGGCGGGCGACGACGGACGCGCGCTACGGTGAGCCGCATGCCCGACATCCCCACCGCGCCCGTGATCGTCGCCGACGAACCCGGCACGTTCCCCCACCGTGTGCTGGCCGAGCGGCATCCCGCGATCATCCGGCAGGTGCGTGAGGCCTTCCCCTACGAGCCCTGGCAGCGCGGCGCGCTCGACGCCCTGCTGACCGGCTGCGCCGAGGGCGCGATCGAACCCCTCCCCGCCGACGCGCACGACCGGGAGCGCTGGGAGGCCTGGGGGATGACCACCCACACCGGCCGCTCCTGGTACGACGTGCCCTGGCTGTGGTCCGAGAGCTGGTTCTACCGCCGACTGCTGCACGCCGTGGGCTACTTCGCCCCCGGCCCGTGGCAGGGCATCGATCCCTTCCGCCCGTCCAAACTCGCCGAACTCGACTCGCCCGCCACGGACGAGGAACTGGCCGCTCTCGACGACCTGGCCGGCCGCCCGGAAGGGGAACGGGCCCGGGCCCTGCTGCACGGCTCCCTCTGGGGCAACCGCGCCGACCTCGGCTTCCGGCTGTCCGCGGAGGGGGCCGAGCGGACGGCTCCGGTCCCCGCCCTGGTGGCCGACGACAGCGAGCGGCTGTGGCCGCTGCTGTCCCCCGCGGGCACGCTGTGCCTGGTCGCCGACAACGCGGGCCGCGAACTCGTCCCCGATCTGCTGCTTCTCGCGCACCTGCTGGCCCACGGCCGCATCGGCCGCGCCGTGCTGCACGTCAAGCCGTACCCGTACTACGTCTCCGACGCCACCACCGCCGACGTCGTCGACGCCGTGCGCCGGCTCACCGACGCCGAGGGGGCGGCGGCGGAGTACGGGCGGGGCCTGTGGGCCGCCCTCTCCGACGGCCGCCTCACCCTCCGCGCCCACCCCTTCGCCTGCGCGCCGCTGCCCTACGAGGAGATGCCGGACGACCTGCGCGCCGACTTCGCCGCCGCCGCGCTCACCGTCGTCAAGGGCGACCTCAACTACCGCCGTCTCGTCGGGGACCGGTACTGGCCCCCGACCACACCGTTCGCGGACGTCACCGCGTACTTCCCCGGACCGGTCGCCGCCCTGCGCACCCTCAAGTCCGACGTGATCACCGGACTGGACACGGAGACCGAGGCGGCGCTGACGGCCGCGGAGGGGCAGCGCTGGCGCACCGGCGGCACCCACGCGCTGATCCAGGTACGGACATGACCTCCAGGATCCTGCCAACGAAGAGGGTTCACGCGATGGTGTGATCACGTCCCGGCCGGTGGATGCCGCCACCGGGCCACGGGTAGCCCCCGGCCATGACGCAGCCGTTCGAACTCCCGCACTTCTACATGCCGCACCCCGCGCGGCTCAACCCGCACCTCGATCAGGCCCGTGCTCATTCCACGGCGTGGGCGCGCGAGATGGGCATGCTGGAGGGAAGCGGGGTCTGGGAGCAGGCCGACCTCGACGCGCACGACTACGGCCTGCTCTGTGCCTACACCCACCCCGACTGCGACGGCCCCGCCCTCTCCCTCGTCACCGACTGGTACGTGTGGGTCTTCTTCTTCGACGACCACTTCCTGGAGATGTTCAAACGGACCCAGGACCGCACCGCCGGCAAGGCCCACCTGGACCGGCTGCCGCTGTTCATGCCGCTCGACCCGGGGGCGCCGGTCCCCGAGCCGGAGAACCCCGTCGAGGCGGGCCTCGCCGACCTGTGGGCGCGCACCGTGCCCGCGATGTCCGCCGGCTGGCGCCGCCGGTTCGCCGTCGCCACCGAACACCTCCTCAACGAGTCGCTGTGGGAGCTGTCCAACATCAACGAGGGGCGGATCGCCAACCCCGTCGAGTACATCGAGATGCGGCGCAAGGTGGGCGGTGCCCCCTGGTCGGCCGGGCTCGTGGAGTACGCGACCGCCGAGGTGCCCGCCGCCGTCGCCGGGACCCGGCCGCTGCGCGTGCTGATGGAGACGTTCTCCGACGCCGTGCACCTGCGCAACGACCTGTTCTCCTACCAGCGCGAGGTCGAGGACGAGGGCGAACTCAGCAACGGCGTCCTCGTCCTGGAGGCCTTCTTCGGCTGCACCACCCAGGAGGCCGCCGACCTGGTCAACGACGTCCTCACCTCACGGCTGCACCAGTTCGAGCACAGCGCGTTCACCGAGGTCCCCGCGGTCGCGCTGGAGAACGGCCTCACCCCGGACCAGGTCGCGGCCGTGGCGGCGTACGCGAAAGGGCTGCAGGACTGGCAGTCCGGCGGCCACGAATGGCATCTGCGCTCCAGCCGCTACATGAACGAGGGCGCGCGTTCCGGCGCCCCCTGGCAGTCGCCGTCCGGCCCCGGGACGTCCGCCGCCGACGTCGGCGCGCTGCTCGCCGCCACCGGCGCCCGGCGATGGCGCGCCCACACGCACGTGCCCTTCCCGAAGGTCGGCCCGTCGGTCATCCCCGACATCGACATGCCGTTCCCGCTGCGGCTCAGCCCCGCCCTCGACGGCGCGCGCCGGCACCTGCTGGAGTGGTCACGGCGGATGGGCGTGCTCAGCGAGGGCGTCTGGGACGAGGACAAGCTGGCGAGCTGCGACCTGCCGCTGTGCGCGGCGGGCCTCGACCCGGACGCCACCCAGGAGCAACTCGACCTCGCCTCCGGCTGGCTGGCCTTCGGCACCTACGGCGACGACTATTACCCGCTCGTGTACGGCCACCGCCGCGACCTGGCCGCCGCCCGGCTGACCACGGCCCGCCTCGCGGCCTGCATGCCCCTCGACGGCGGACCGGTCCCGCCGCCCGCCAACGCCATGGAACGCTCCCTGACCGACCTGTGGGCACGCACGACGGCCGGCATGACACCCGAGGAGCGCCGCCCCCTGAAGGCGGCGGTCGAGACCATGACCGAGGCCTGGGTCTGGGAGCTGTCCAACCAGATCCACCACCGCGTCCCGGACCCGGTGGACTACCTGGAGATGCGGCGCGCCACCTTCGGCTCCGATCTCACCCTCGGGCTCTGCCGCGCCGGCCACGGGCCTGCGGTCCCGCCCGAGGTCTACCGCAGCGGTCCCGTGCGCTCCCTGGAGAACGCGGCGATCGACTACGCGTGCCTCCTCAACGACATCTTCTCCTACCAGAAGGAGATCGAGTTCGAGGGCGAGATCCACAACGCGGTCCTCGTCGTGCAGAACTTCTTCGGCGTCGACTATCCGACCGCGCTGCCCGTGGTGCAGGACCTGATGAACCAGCGGATGCGGCAGTTCCAGCACGTCGTGGAGCACGAACTGCCCGTCGTCTACGACGACTTCCGGCTGTCGGAGGAGGCCAGGGCGATCATGCGGGGCTATGTGACGGACCTGCAGAACTGGATGGCGGGCATCCTCAACTGGCACCGCAACGTCCCGCGGTACAGGGACGAGTACCTGTCCGGCCGGGTCCACGGCTTCCTCCCGTACCGTCCGCCGGCACCGCCGGTTCTGATCTGACGGCCTGACTCTCCCGCCGGAGGCGAACCATGGAACAACCCGCGTTGCGGCCCAGACCGATGCCCGGGGCCGGGGGCGGACCGGAGGGGCGCGCGGAGCCCGCCCGGCCGTCCGGACAGCACGCCGGACGGCGGCGCCGGCGGCGTCTGGTGGCCGCTGTGCTCGGGGTGGCGGCCGGTGTCGTCCTGGTGCTGTCCGGGGTCGGTCTGGGGGCGATGGGCGCCACGGTCGTCGGCGCGGGCGGACTCGCGGGCCCGGGGCGGCCGGCGGGAACGGCACCCGTCTCCGGCACGTCAGTGTCGCCGCGTTCCGTGGCCGCCTCCGCGCCGGGGACGTCGGCCGCGCCCGCCGTCGCCCGGCTCGGGGTGGAGGTGGCCGACGACCGGGGGCCGGGAGCCCGGGTCGTGGGCGTGCACGTTCCCGGACCCGGGTTCTCGGCCGGCCTGGTGCGGGGCGACGTACTCGTCGCGTTCGGCGGCACGCGCGTCGACTCGGCCGCCGACCTGGCACGTGCCGTCGCGCGGGCCCGCCCGGGCGACGAGGTGAGACTGACGGTGCGCCACCGCGGCGGCGGCCACCGGCAGCTGACGGCCGTCCCCGGCATCGTCACGTGACCACCCGGAAGTGGCTGGTGAGCCGGCCCCCGCCGTCCAGGACGTGGAAGGCGAGCCCGACCGGCGCGTCCCGGTCCGCGACCTGCTCGCCCTCCCAGGGCAGCCGCAGCGTCCACGTCACGCCCGGCCCCACCAGCACCGGGCGGCCCGCGAACGTGGTGGCGGCCGGGGTGTGGGCGTGGCCGGTGATCAGCCCGGCGACCTCGGGCCGGCGCGCCAGCAGGGCGGCCAGCCGCTCGGGAGCGCGGAGTGGGCAGGAGTCGGGGAGGGGGTGGTGCAGCGGCACCGGCGGGTGGTGGAAGGCGAGCAGGGCGCGAACGCCGTCGTCGAGCCCGTCGAGGGTGGACTCGATCCAGGCGCAGGTCTCCGCGTCCAGCTCCCCGTCGTCGCGGCCGGGGACGGTCGAGTCGCACATCAGCACCGCGCCGCCGTCCAGCACGTGCGCGCTGTTGACCGGTCCGCCGGTGGCCGGCAGGCCCAGCAGGGCCTTGCGGTACGGCGCCCGGCTGTCGTGGTTGCCCGGGCAGGTGAGCACCGGGAACGGGGCGTCCCCGTCGCGCAGCCCCAGCAGGCGGGCGGCCTCCTCGTACTCGGCCTCGGTGCCGTGGTCCGCGATGTCCCCGGTCACCAGGAGCGCGTCCGGCGGCTCCGGCATGTCCCACAGCCGGTCGCGCACCCGCCGGGCGCGCTCGGTCGCCCGGGCGGTTCCGTCCAGATGCAGATCGCTGATGTGCGCGAGTACGAGCACGGTCGTACGCCTCCTCGGCTGTACCTGTTGACGGGACTGTGTGATCCAAGCATTAGCGCTAATGGTTGGGCAAGGCCCTGCCATTAGGTGACGGGAGCCGCGGGTCCAACACCGCGAACCGGCTCGCGCCGCCCCCGCCCGCCGGGCAGGATGCTGCCCGTAGCCCTGACGTCCGCCCCTGGGAGGCCCCCGGATGACCGGCACCGCGTCCGCGTCCTTCACCGCCGACGACTACGAGGCCCGCATGGAGCGTGCGGCACGGCAGGCCGCCGGGGCCGGGCTCGCCGGACTGCTCGTGGCGCCCGGCCCCGACCTGGTGTGGCTCACCGGCTACACCCCCACCGCGGTCACCGAGCGGCTCACCCTGCTGGTCCTGGCGGCCGGCCGGGACCCCGTGCTCGTCGTCCCCACCCTGGAGGCCCCGGACGCCGAGCACGCCCCCGGCGCCCCGGCCCTCACCCTGCGCGACTGGACCGACGGCAAGGACCCCTACGCCGCCACCGCCGCCCTGCTGGACCCGGACGGCAGGTTCGGCATCAGCGACAACGCCTGGGCCATGCACCTGCTGGGCCTGCAGAACGCGCTGCCCGGCACCTCGTACGCCTCCCTCACCGAGGCCCTGCCCATGCTGCGCGCCGTCAAGGACGCGGCCGAACTGGAACTCCTCGCCGCCGCGGGGGCCGCCGCCGACGCCGCGTTCGAGGAGATCCGGGGCGTCGCCTTCGCCGGCCGCCGCGAAACCGACGTCGCCGCCGACCTCGCCGCCCTGCTGCGCCGGTTCGGCCACTCCCAGGTCGACTTCACGATCGTCGCCTCCGGACCCAACGGGGCCAACCCGCACCACGAGATCGGTGACCGCGTGATCGAGCGCGGCGACATGGTCGTCCTGGACTTCGGCGGCCTCAAGGACGGGTACGGCTCCGACACCTCCCGCACCGTCCACGTCGGCGAACCCACCGACGAGGAACGCCGCGTGCACGACCTCGTGCGCGAGGCGCAGGAGGCGGGCTTCCGCGCGGTGCGGCCCGGGGCGGCCTGCCAGGACGTCGACCGGGCCGCCCGCGCGGTCATCGCCGGCGCCGGGTACGGGGAGTACTTCATCCACCGCACCGGGCACGGCATCGGCGTCACCACGCACGAGCCGCCGTACATGATCGAGGGCGAGCAGCGGCCCCTCGTGCCCGGCATGTGCTTCTCCGTCGAGCCCGGGGTCTACCTGCCCGGCCGGTTCGGCGTGCGCATCGAGGACATCGTGACCGTGACCGAGGACGGCGGGCGGCGGCTGAACAACACCGCCCGGGAGATGGTCATAGTGGACTGAACGGCCCTTCCGTCCCCTCCCCGCCACCCCGAACGGCAATGGCGCGACCATGACCCAGGCACCCGCACCCACCGCGGACACCGTCCGCCGACTGGCCCGCTCGCTGCTGAAGGACGGCGGCGGAGGCGGCCACGCGCAGTCCGCGGCCGGACCCGACGTCCGGCCCGTCTCCGCGGGCGCCGGGCCCGCCACCTGGTGGGTCGGCGGCCACCATGTGCTGCGCCTCGCCCGGGACCGCGGGACGAGCGTCCGCCGGCGCCGCGAACCGCGGCTGCGCGACCTCGTCCGCCCGCACGTCCCCGTCGCCCTGCCCGCCCACGTGGCGCAGGGCGAGTGGGCGCCCGGTCTGCTGTGCACCCTCGACACCAGGCTGCCCGGCGGGACGGGGGAGGAGCACACCGTGTCCGCCGTCGGCGAGGCCGACCTGGCCGGGCTGCTCACGGGGCTGCGCGAGGTGCCGGTGCGGCAGGCCGAGACGCTCGGCGTGCCGCGCGTGTCCCCGCGGTCGCTCGAAGCGCTGCGCCGGGCCGCCGAACGGGCCGCCGAACGGCTCGCCGCGGCCGACGAGTTCGACCCCGGACGCCTGGACCGGCTCACCCCGCCCGCCGCGATCCAGCTCGCCGCCCAGCCCGGCACGGCGGTCCTCGTCCACCACGCCCTCACCGGCGGACACCTCGTGGTCGGCGCCGACGGCCGGGTGCGCGGCGTCCTCGGCTGGGACGCGGCGGTGGTCGGCGATCCCGCCGAGGACATCGCCGGCCTCGCGGTCGCCGTCGGCGCCCCGGCCGCCGTCCGCGCCGCCACGCTCGCCGGGTACGGCGCCCGCCCGTGCCTGCGCGGTCTCTGGCTGGCCCGCTGCGACGCCGTCATCCACCTCGCCGACGCCCTCACCGGCCGCGGCGGCAGCCCGCCGCCGCTGCTGCGCACCCGGCTGAGACGAGCCTGGGAGCCGATCATGCTGGAGCGGGTGACGGACCTCAGGGACGGCGACGAAGCGTCCTGACCCGGCCGGCCCGTCATTCCTGCAGCAGCACCACCGCCGACTCCGCGGGCAGGTGCAGCACTCCGTCCGCCCCCGGCGTCTCCACGGGCTCCCACGCCGCGAGGACACGCGCTCCGGGGACGCCCAGGGGGACGGCGGCCGGCCGGTCCCCCAGGTTCACGGCGACCCGGACGTCGCCGCGCCGGAAGGCCAGCCAGCGGTGCTCCTCGTCGTAGGCCACCTTGGTGTCGCCGAGATCGGGGTCGGTGAGGTCCGGCTGTGCGTGACGCACGGCGAGCAGCAGCCGGTACCAGGCCAGCACGCGCGCGTGCGGGTCGCGCTCCGGCTCCGACCAGTCGAGGCAGGAGCGGTCACGGGTGGCCGGGTCCTGCGGGTCGGGCACGTCCTCCTCGGCCCAGCCGTGTGCCGCGAACTCCCGCCGTCTCCCGTCGCTCACCGCCTTGGCGAGCGCCGGGTCGGTGTGGTCGGTGAAGAACTGCCAGGGCGTGCCCGCCGCCCACTCCTCGCCCATGAACAGCATCGGCGTGAAGGGGGCGGTCAGCGTGAGGGCCGCCGCGCACGCCAGCAGCCCGGCGGGGACGAGCGCGGCCAGCCGGTCCCCCTGGGCGCGGTTGCCGACCTGGTCGTGGGTCTGGCTGTAACCGAGGAGCCGGTGCCCGGCCACCCGGCTGCGGTCCAGCGGGCGGCCGTGGTGCCGGCCCCGGAAACTCGAGTACGTGCCGTCGTGGAAGAAGCCGCCGGTGAGCGTCTTGGCGAGGGCCGCGAACGGGGCGCGCGCGAAGTCGGCGTAGTAGCCCCGCGATTCACCGGTCAGGGCGGTGTGCAGGGCATGGTGGAAGTCGTCGTTCCACTGCGCGTGGATCCCGAAGCCGCCGTCCTCGCGCGGCGTGACGACCCGGGGGTCGTTCAGATCCGACTCGGCGACCAGGAACAGCGGCCGGCCCGTGTCGGCGGCCAGGGCGTCCACCGCGCGGGACAGCTCCTCGAGGAAGTGGCACGCGCGCGTGTCCGCCAGCGCGTGCACCGCGTCCAGCCGCAGCCCGTCGATCCGGTAGTCCCGCAGCCATGCCAGCGCGCTGTCGACGAGGTACGCGCGCACCTCGTCGGAGCCGGGCGCGTCGAGATTGACCGCGGCGCCCCAGGGGGTGTGATGGGTGTCGGTGAAGTACGGGCCGAACCGCGGCAGGTAGTTCCCGGACGGCCCCAGGTGGTTGTGCACGACGTCCAGGACGACGCCCAGCCCCAGCGCGTGCGCCCGGTCGACGAACCGTTTCAGCCCCTCGGGCCCGCCGTACGGCTCGTGCACCGCCCACAGCGACACCCCCTCGTACCCCCACCCGTGCCGGCCCGGGAACGGGCACACCGGCATCAGCTCCACATGCGTCACACCCAGGTCCGCGAGATGGCCGAGCCGCTCGGCGGCGGCGTCGAAGGTGCCCTCGCGGGTGTACGTGCCCACGTGCAGCTCGTACAGCACCGCTCCGGGCAGCGGGCGCCCCGCCCACCGCGTACGCCACGCGAACCGGTCGTGGTCCACGACGGCACTCGGGCCGTCCGGCCCGTCCGGCTGGCGGCGCGAGCGCGGATCGGGAAGTAGGGGACCGTCGTCCAGCGCGAAGCCGTACCGGGAGCCGTCGTGCGCCTCGGCCTCCCCCCGCCACCACCCCTCGCGCTGCGGATCGGGCTCCAACGCGCGCGCGGCGCCGTCGCACTGGAGCGTCACTCTTCCGGCCTGCGGTGCCCACACCTCGAACTGCACGGACGGTTCCCCTTCGTCTGCTCACCGTGATGTAGCCCGTCCATCGTGCTGCATCGGAGATCAATTCGCCGGTGGATCCTCCCTTTTGCGGCAGGTGTCGCCGGATGCGCGCGCGGGGCGGCCGTTTTACCGGTTCCTGGACAGTCCGGCCGTCACTGACCGACAATCAACGGTGTGACGTCGTCCTTCGAGTTCCACACGTACCCCGCGCGGCTCTCGGACGCGGAGCGCGACAAGGCGCTGAGCGTGCTGCGGGACGGTGTCGCCATGGGCCGCCTGTCCCACGACACGTTCATCCGGCGCATGGAACTCGCCCTCGCCGCGCGGCGTTCCGACGAACTCGCCGCACTCACCGCCGACCTCCCGAGGGAGAACCGCTTCTCGCGCGTGGTGTTCGGCACCGTCGAGGCGGTCTCCGGATTCACCGTGCGGCTGCGCCGGGCCTGGCAGGCCGAGAAGCTGCCCAAACTGCTGCTGCCGCACCCGGCGGCCGGCCACCCGCTGCGGATAGGGCGCGATCCCGCCAGCGGACTGCGCATCAGCCACGAGACGGTCTCCCGCGTCCACGCCGAACTGCGCAACCAGGGCGGCATATGGGTGCTGCGGGACCTCGGCTCGACCAACGGCACGACCGTGAACGGCCGTCGGGTGGTCGGCGCGGCCGTCGTCCGCGAGGGCGACCAGATCGGCTTCGGGCGGATCACCTACCGGCTCGCGGCGAACTGACCGCGCCGGGCCGTCGGCCCCGCCGAATGCCCGTGCCGGTCGCGGTGTTGACGCATCCCGCGGAGCCGTCACCCACGGTGCGTACGCCCCGCACTCCCGGTGGAACGACGGCGCCGCTGCGGACTGTGCCCTGCCGCCCCTCCCGTGCTGCCCGACCGCCGACGGACCGGGCGCGCGGGCCGCCGCCCTCGTCGCCCGGCATCCCCGCGACGCCCGGCTGCGCCGCGTGGGCGCCTCCCGGGAGGGTGTGCCCCTCCGGCTGCTCGACATCGGCCACGGCGGCCGCCGGACCCTCGTCGTCGCCGGACCGCACGCCACCCGCCGCGCCGGCTGCCGGGACGTACCCGGGGCGTGCTGGATCGCGGTCGCGTGCCGGAACCGAGTACCGGGCACGCGTCGTCCTCGCCGCCTTCGCGCCGGCCGCACGGCACACACCCGCACCCTCCCGTTCGGGTGAGCGGGGGTGGGGTCCGGGGACCGCCGTGCCGATGCAACGGGAATGACGCACACCTCACTGAAAGCTGTACGGGCGGCACTGGCCGCCGCCCTCGTCCTGCTCGCCTGCGCGGCGCCCGCACGGGCGGACTCCTGGCGCCCGGCCCGGGACAGCGGGCTGATGCTCACGGTCGGTCACGGCGAGGCCCAGTCCGCCGCGGTGGGCGGCACGATGCTCTGGTGCGACCCGCCCCGGGGCCACCACCGGCGCGCCGCCGACGCCTGCGCGGAGCTGGAGGCGGCGGACGGACGCATCGCGGACATCCCGGCGAAGGACGTCATCTGCCCGATGGTCCACGCGCCGGTGACCGCCCACGCCCACGGCACGTGGCGCGGCCGGGCGGTCGAGTACACCGAGACCTTCTCGAACAGCTGCATGCTCACCGCCCGGACCGGCTCGGTCTTCGCGCTGAACGCCCCGTGACGGCACCGCACCGCGACCACGGCCGCCCGGCCGCTCCTGGTGGGGGCGGTGTCAGCAGGAGTGCTCCCGGGCGTGACGGGCCGCCGCGAGTACCGTGCGGGACTGGTGCTCGACCTGGTGCCGCACGGGGACCCAGCGGGCCTTGAAACGCGCGGCGAAGGAGTCGCTCCAGTGCGCGACCAGACGCTCGAGACGGGCCGCCGTCCGCGCGTCGGTCCCGCTCAGCGCCCGCCGCAGCATCGCCGCCGCCCTGAGCGGCACGCGCCGCGCGAACGCGTCCACGCTCCCCACATACGCCCGCGTTCCGTCGGCGGGCGGCGTGCGGACCAGGTCGGCGGCCAGCCCCGGCACCAGCTCCAGTCCCCAGGTGGCCGCCCGCAGCAGCGGACCGCCGGCGTCCCCGTGCCCCGGCCCCGCGTCCTCCAGTACGCGCCGCACCTCGTCCGCGTCCCGCAGCAGCCGGTCCGCCAGCCGGTGCATCGCCGCGTCCGGGGCCGGGTGCGGCGCCGGGTCGTCCACCAGGTCGCTCGCCCACATCGGCACCTCGACCACCGCGGTCAGACCGCCGTACCGGTGCGCGTGGTACCAGGTGCTGTGCCGGGCGTCGTCGGTCAGGCTCGGATAGGCCGGCGCGGCCTCCGGCGCCGGCATCACGTGCACCCCGGGGCCGGACGCCGGCCAGCCCGCCGCGTCCGAGGCGCCCGTCTCCACCGGGATGTGCAGCTGCGCCGCGGACTTGGCGAACGGCTCGGCCAGCCCGGGGACGTCCCGCGTCAACTGCACCCAGCTGCCCCCCAGATCGGTGCCGTGCAGGGACACCTGCAGATAGGGCCGCAGCTCGTCGATCACCCCGGTCAGCGCGAGGGTCTCGGGCGGCAGCCGGCCGGGTGGCAGGACCGACGGGGCCCACTCCGGCTGCTCCGGCCCGGCGGGACGGAAGAAGCCCAGGTGGTAGTCGTACAGACTGCGTGGCGCCGGCGTCACATGGAGGCTC
Source organism: Streptomyces marokkonensis (assembly GCF_008312835.1). Classification (GTDB taxonomy): domain Bacteria; phylum Actinomycetota; class Actinomycetes; order Streptomycetales; family Streptomycetaceae; genus Streptomyces; species Streptomyces marokkonensis_A. Next base: position 376,513 of record NZ_VSKS01000001.1, read on the forward strand.
GCCCCGTCGGGGTCCGCGCACAGCAGGAAGTGCCACGACGTCCCGTCGCGCAGGTCCCGCTCCCGGAGGACCCGCCGGGCCAGCGCGAGCAGGGTTCCCCCGCCGGCCGGTTCGTTGGCGTGGGCGCCGGCCACCACCAGGACGGCGCGCCGGGCGCGTCCCAAGGACAGCAGATGCAGCGGCCGTCCCGCCCGGGAGACGCCCACCTGCCGCACGGCGCACAGACCGGGCCACTGCACGGCCAGCGTGCGGGCGGAGAAGACCAGCTCAGCCACCGTCGGATAGCGCGATTCCCCCAGCGGACCCACCCCCCGTCACCGCCCGAATCCGCACTGCGCAGTACCCCACGGCCGGGAGACGGTGTCAAGAGCGCGACGGGGGAGCCCTCCGGGGGCGCCCGGAGGCACGCCGGGCCCGGTCACCGCGCCGCCGGTCGCGTGAGGCCGGTCGGGGACGGAGGTCAGTCCGGGAGCCGTTCCAGGAGTGCCACGGGGCGGTTCGCGAAGAGTTCCTCCACGTCCACCTGGCCGCCGAACTCCAGTTCGGGATCCAGTGCGTCGGCCCACCGTCCCGGCGGCAGCGGCAGCCGGGTGCCGCGCCAGCCGCCCTCCTCCGCCAGGCGCAGCGACAGGCGGGTCACGGCGGTGAGCACCTCGCCGGAGCGGACGAACGCCGTGCAGTGCGCCGCCGCGGGGCCCTCGGCCGGCAGCGGGTCGTACGACGCCGTGTCGCCGAAGACGTCCGGCCGCCGTGCCCGCAGCCGCAGCGCCGCCCGCGTCACCGCCTCCTTGTCGCCGCCGTCGTCCCCGAACCGCACGGTCCGCCGGTTGTCCGGGTCGACCAGCGCCCGGTACTCGTGCTCCGTGCCCTGGTAGAGATCGGGCACCCCCGGCATCGTCAGGTGCACCAGGGCCGCGCCGAGCACGTTCGCCCGGATGTGCGGTTCCAGCGACGCGCGGAACGCGGCCACCCGCTCGCCCGGCACCCCGCACGGCCCCGCCGCCACGAACCGTGCCACCGCCTCCTCGTACGAGGGCTCCTGCTCCGTCCAGCTGGTGTACAGACCCGCCTCGCGCACGTGCTTCAGCAGGGCCCCCCGCACCCGCTCCTCCTCGGCCGGCCCGAGCCCGAACACCGTCTGCCAGGCCGCCCAGGCCAGTTGCGCGTCCGGTACGCCCTCGCCGCCGCGCGTCACCTCCGCGAGGACGTCCGCCCAGCGCCCCGGGCACTCGGTGAGCACGTGCAGCGCCGCCCGCACGTCGGCGCTGCGCTTGGCGTCGTGGGTGGAGAGGACCGTCCCGGTGGCCGGCCAGTCGCGCTGCACGCGCGCGCAGTACGCGTGGAACCGCTCCGGGGACACCGCCGGGCCGCCGGGGTCGCCGCCCACCTCGGTCGCCGACAGGAGCGGCACGTACCGGTAGAACGCCGTGTCCTCGACGGACTTGGCCCGCAGCGCCGACGCCGTCTGCGCGAACCGCGTACGGAACTCCATGTGCGCCGGCCCGTCCCCGTACCGCCCGAGCACCAGATTCCGTACGACGTCCACCGCCTCCGCCTCCTCGGGGACGGCGAACGCGAGCCGGGCCTCGGCGGCCGCCTCCCCGGTGACCACCGCGGCGGCGTCCACGGACGAGTAGGGGCGGTAGACGTCCAGCCTGACCAGCAGCTCCGTCAGCGCCGTGCGCAGCGCCCAGGGCGCGCGGTCGCGCAGCGCGGGCTCCGGCGAGGTCGCGCACAGCCGGCTCGTCAGCCGGGTCAGCCGGTCCACCTCGGTGGCCAGCTCGTGCGTGAGCACCTTGTACGCGGCCCGCCGCACCGTGGCGTCCCAGTCGCCGCCCCGGTCCGTCTGCGGGGCCGCGAAGCGCCGGTACTGGCCGAGCAGCTCCCCGAACCCCGCCGGGTCGGTGAACAGCCCGTCGACGTGCCGCAGGGCGTCGTAGCCGGTGGTGCCGGCGACGGGCCAGGAGGCGGGCAGCCGCTCCCCGTCGGAGAGGATCTTCTCCACCACCGTCCACCGGCCGCCCGTGGCCTCGTGCAGCCGCCGCAGATAGCCGTCGGGGTCGGCGAGCCCGTCGGGGTGGTCCACGCGCAGCCCGTCGATCACACCCTCCCGGAGCAGCTCCAGCGTCTTGGCGTGGGTCGCCTCGAACACCTCCGGGTCCTCCACCCGCACCCCGATCAGCTCGGAGATGCTGAAGAACCGCCGGTAGTTGAGCTCGGTCCGGGCCAGGCGCCACCACACGGGCCGGTACCACTGCGCGTCCAGCAGCTGCGGCAGCGGCAGCCCCGCGGTGCCCTCGCGCAACGGGAACACGTGGTCGTAGTAGCGCAGCACGTCGCCGTCCGTCCCGAGGTGGCCGGCCTCCGCGCCGAGCGGCCCCCCGAGCACCGGCAGCAGCACCTGCCCGCCCTGCGCCTCCCAGTCGATGTCGAACCACCGTGCGCGGGGCGAGGCGGGGCCGTCGCGCAGCACCTCCCACAGGGCCCGGTTGTGGCGCGGGGACATCGCCATGTGGTTCGGGACGATGTCCACGACCAGCCCGAGGCCGTGCTCCCGGGCGGTGCGTGCCAGCTCCCGCAGCCCCTCCTCCCCGCCGAGTTCCTCGCGCACGCGGGAGTGGTCCGTCACGTCGTAGCCGTGCAGCGAGCCGGGCACGGCCTCCAGGACGGGAGACAGATGCAGATGGGACACGCCGAGCGAGGCCACGTACGGCACGGCCTCCGCCGCCGCTGAGAAGGGGAAGCCGGGCTGCAGCTGCAGCCGGTAGGTGGCCGTGGGCACCGCCGGGTCAGGTCGCTCAGGGGTCATGGGAACCTACGTACCCCCGTGGCGGCCTTTCGTGTCATCGCGCACCCCGCCGAGCCACCCGTCGCCCGAACGGGTGACAGGCGGGGTGTGCCGCTACACCGGCCGCTGCAGCACCGTCAGGCTCCGGTCGGTCAGCGTCAGCCGGGTGCCGGCCGTGACCTTCGGGCCGGTGCCCGGGGGTACGCCGTCCGCGCGGGCGGTGTCGACGACCACCTGCCACTGCCGGCCGTGGTCGACCGGCACCACGAAGTCCAGCGGCTCGGGGGAGGCGTTGAACATCAGCAGGAACGAGTCGTCGGTGATGCGTTCCCCGCGCTGCCCGGGCTCGGAGATCGCGTTGCCGTTGAGGAACACCGTCAGCGCCGACGCCGGCGCGGAGTCCCAGTCGCGCTGGGTCATCTCCGCGCCCTCGGGCGTGAACCAGGCGATGTCGGACAGGTCGTCGTGGGTGCCCTCCACCGGCCGGCCGTGGAAGAAGCGGCGCCGGCGGAAGACCGGGTGGTCCTTGCGCAGCCACACCATCGCGCGGGTGAACTCCAGCAGCCGGCGGCGCAGGTCCTCCTCACCGTCCTCGTCCTCGTCCCCGGGCCAGTCGAGCCAGGCCAGCTCGTTGTCCTGGCAGTAGGCGTTGTTGTTGCCGCGCTGGGTGCGGGCCACCTCGTCGCCGTGGCTGATCATCGGCACGCCCTGGGAGAGCATCAGCGTGGCGATGAAGTTGCGCATCTGCCGGGCCCGCAGCCGCAGCACGTCCGGGTCGTCGGTCTCGCCCTCGGCGCCGCAGTTCCAGGACCGGTTGTGGCTCTCGCCGTCCCGGTTGTCCTCGCCGTTGGCGTCGTTGTGCTTGTCGTTGTACGACACCAGGTCGTGCAGCGTGAAGCCGTCGTGGCAGGTCACGAAGTTGATCGAGGCCAGCGGACGCCGGCCGTCGTCCTGGTACAGGTCGGAGGAGCCGGTCAGCCGGGAGGCGAACTCCGCGAGCGCGCGCGGCTCGCCCCGCCACAGGTCCCGCACGGTGTCGCGGTACTTGCCGTTCCACTCGGTCCACAGGGGCGGGAAATTGCCCACCTGGTAGCCGCCCTCGCCGACGTCCCAGGGCTCGGCGATCAGCTTCACCTGGGAGACGATCGGGTCCTGCTGCACCAGGTCGAAGAACGACGACAGCCGGTCCACCTCGTGGAACTGCCGGGCGAGGGTCGCCGCGAGGTCGAAGCGGAACCCGTCGACGTGCATCTCGGTGACCCAGTACCGCAGCGAGTCCATGATCATCTGCAGGACGTGCGGGGACCGCATGAGCAGGGAGTTCCCGGTGCCCGTCGTGTCCATGTAGTACCGGGGGTCGTCGGTCAGCCGGTAGTACGAGGGGTTGTCGAGGCCCTTGAAGGACAGGGTCGGCCCCAGGTGGTTGCCCTCGGCGGTGTGGTTGTAGACCACGTCGAGGATCACCTCGATCCCCGCCTCGTGCAGCGCCTTCACCGCCGACTTGAACTCCAGCACCTGCTGGCCCCGGTCGCCCCAGGACGCGTAGGCGTTGTGCGGGGCGAAGAACCCGATGGTGTTGTAGCCCCAGTAGTTGTTCAGGCCCATGTCCACCAGGCGGTGATCGTTGACGAACTGGTGCACCGGCATCAGCTCCAGCGCCGTCACCCCGAGCTCGGTCAGATGCTCGATGACCGCCGGGTGCGCCAGGGCCGCGTAGGTGCCGCGCAGCTCCTCCGGCAGCCCCGGATGGCGCATGGTGAGGCCCTTGACGTGGGCCTCGTAGATCACCGTGTGGTGGTACTCCGTACGGGGGCTCCGGTCGTCGCCCCAGTCGAAGTACGGGTTGACCACGACCGACGACATCGTGTGGGGCGCCGAGTCGAGATCGTTGCGCCGGTCGGGGTCGTCGAAGTGGTAGCCGTACACCTCCTCGCCCCACTCGACCGAGCCGCTGATCGCACGCGCGTACGGGTCGAGCAGCAGCTTCGCCGAATTGCAGCGAAGTCCCCGCTCCGGGGAGTACGGCCCGTGCGCACGGAAGCCGTACCGCTGCCCGGGCATCACCCCGGGCAGGTACGCGTGCCGCACGAACGCGTCGCTCTCGCGCAGCTCGATCGCCGTCTCGGAGCCGTCGTCGTGCAGCAGACACAGCTCTACTCGGTCCGCGGCTTCCGTGAAGACCGCGAAGTTCGTTCCGGCGCCGTCGTACGTGGCACCGAGCGGATACGCCTCGCCAGGCCAGACCTGCATGGATACGACTCTTTCAGGTGTACGGCGCCGGTGGGGCGCCTTGGCTCCGAGTGTTTCCGTGTCTCCCCGAAAGGGCGGCGGCACACCTCCTACCCATGCCCCCTCCGCCCACACGCGCCGTGCACCCGCCGGTCAGGCTATGAATCAGCTCACTCCCGGGGCCCGGGCGGGCGGAACGGTCGCATGGACGGGGGAAGTTGGGAAACGACCCTGTCCATCGGGCTGCACCGTGTGCCGCTTGCGGAGTACTCTCCTTGATCGTTGGGACGGGGAGTGCTCGGGGGAGCGGAAGGCGGTGCGCGGGTGGGCTCGGGAGGGCTGGAACTGCCCCCTGGTGACGAGGGTCACGAGGGGAGCAGTTCCACGGACGTCCCGCCCGGTGCGGTGTCCCTGGCACGGCCGATGGACGCGGGCTCGATCGGGCCGGAGCTGGACTGGGGCGCCGACGCCTGGCGTGAGGTGCGCACCCGCGCCCAGCGGGCCGGCCGCGCCTACATCTGGCTGAACCTGGTGGAACAGCGGCTGCGCGCGGTGGTGGCCGCCGTCCTGCGTCCCGTCTACGAGCCCGTGCACGGCGACGACTGGGTGGTCGCCGCCGCCGGACCCGCCGGACAGGAGTGGGTGCAGCGCGCGGTCGCGGTGCGCGAGGTGAGCCGCCGCAAGGGTTACCTGCTCGACCCGGCCGACGACAACGTGCTGTCCTTCCTCACCCTGCCGCAGCTGCGCGAGCTGATGGTCCAGCACTGGCCGTGCTTCGAGCCGTACTTCGACGACCGCCGGGACGTGGAACTCGCCCTGGACGAGCTGGAGGTCACCCGGAACGTCGTCTCCCGCAACCGGGCGCTGTCCGAAGCGGTCCTCGCGCAGGCCGAGCGGGCCTCCGCGCGGCTCCTCGAGATGCTCGGCGCGGGCGGCGACGTGCCGTCCGCGCGCCGGCTGCCCGTCGACGCGGTCGAGGACCTGGTCGGCGACCGGTACGCCGACGTCGTCGCCGTCCATCCCGACCGGGTGCGGCTGCTGCGCCGGTTCCCGGCCGAGGACATCTTCGGCGGGGCCCGCCGCCTGGACGCCATCGGGATCGGGCTCAACCTGCTGGTGCAGAACTTCTCCGGGCGCCGTCTGGTGCGGCTGGCCGAGTCCGGCTGCCGGGTGCGGCTGCTGTTCCTGAACCCGGCCTCCAGCGCGGTCAAGCGCCGCGAGCGCGAACTGGGCATCAAGCGCGGCGAGCTCGGCCGCGCCGTCGAGATGAACATCCTGCACATGCGCCGCGTCCGCTCCCGGCTGCGCGACCCGGATGCCTTCGGTATCCAGGTCTACGACGAGACGCCCCGCTGCACGGCCTACCTCGTGGACGGCGACGGGGCCGACGGCATCGCCGTCGTCCAGAACCATCTGCGGCGGGCCCGGGGGATGGAGGCACCGGTGCTGGTCCTGCGCAACGGGACCAAAGTGGTCAAGCCGGGTGAAGTCGAGGAAGGCGCGCTGTTCCCCACCTACCGCGAGGAGTTCGAGCTGATGTGGGCGGATTCGCGTCCGGTGTCCTGAACGCCCCGCGCCGGGGCCGTTCATGGGGAGCCGTCCCGGCCGGTGAGCGGAACGGGATCCTCTGATTGTCAGTGGTGCGTGGGAGGGTGAAGACCACTGGGGGAAAGCACCACACAGAAGGGGGGCAGCCCATGGGCTGGCACCGGGAGCTGCTGATCGGCTTCGATCTGGAGACGACGGGGACGGACCCGCGCGAGGCACGGATCGTCACGGGGGCCGTGATCGAGGTCAGGGCGGGGGAGCCGATGGGCCGCCGCGAGTGGCTGGCCGACCCGGGCGTGCCCATCCCCGCGGACGCGGTGGCGGTGCACGGGGTCAGCAACGAGCGGGCGGCCGCCGAGGGCCGCCCCGCCGACCAGGTGGCCGACGCCATCGCCGGCGTCCTCACCGCCTACTGGAGGACCGGCGTCCCGGTCGTCGCCTACAACGCCGCCTTCGACCTGACCCTGCTCTCCGCCGAACTGCGGCGGTACGGACTGCCCTCCCTGCGCGACCGCCTGGGCGGTGTCGACCCCGCCCCCGTCATCGACCCGTACACCATCGACCGATCCGTCGACCGTTACCGGCGCGGCAAGCGCAACCTCGAAGCGGTCTGCGCGGAGTACGGCGTCGTCCTCGACTCGGCGCACGACGCGACCGCCGACGCCCTCGCCGCCGCCCGGCTGGCCTGCGCGATAGCCGTCCGCCACCCCAAGGTCGCGGCCCTCGGCCCGGCGGAACTGCACCGTCGGCAGATCGAGTGGTACGCGGGGTGGGCGGCGGACTTCCAGAGTTTCCTGCGCCGCAAGGGCGACGCCACCGCGGTCGTCGACAGCACCTGGCCGCTGCGGGAGCCGGCGGGCGAGCGGGTCTGACGCGCCCGGCGGCCCGGGATCAGAAGGGGTACCAGCGCACGGTCTCGTCCCCGTCCCGCAGCGACGCCACCCGGCGTTCGAACTCGGCCAGCGCCTTGGGGTTGCCCGGCGCGTGCTGGGCGACCCAGGCGCAGCTGGCGGTCTCCCGCGCGCCGCGCAGCACCGAGCAGCCCTCCCAGGCGCGCACGTCCCAGCCGTAGGCCGAGGTGAAGGACGCGTACGCCTCGTCCGGCAGCCCGTAGCGGTCGTGGGAGAGGGCCATCACCACCAGGTCGTGCTCACGCAGATCCGCCGAGAACGTCTCCAGGTCGACCAGGACCGGCCCGTCCGGCCCGATGTGCACATTGCGGGGCAGCGCGTCGCCGTGGATGGGCCCCGGCGGCAGCAGGGGCGTCAGCGCGGCGGCGGCCGACGCGAAACCGTCGCGCCGCTCGCGCAGGTACGCCGCGTCCGCGGGGTCGATCGCGTCGCCCGCGAGCCGCAGCCAGCGTTCCACCCCGCCCAGCAGCTCGCGGGGCGGCAGTGCGAAGGGGGGAGCGGGCAGTGCGTGGACCAGCCGCAGCAGTTCGGCCAGATCCCCGGGTCCCGCGGGCCGCACGGCCTCCGGCAGCCGGTGCCACACGGTCACCGGGTGCCCCTCCACCAGCAGCGCCCCGGGCTCGGCCGCCCGCACCGCGGGCACGCCCCGAGCCGCCAGCCACTCCGCGACGGCCAGCTCCCGGCGGGCCCGGTCCAGCAGCTCGGCGTCGCGGCCCACCTTGACGGCCAGGTCACCGGCGGCGAACACCGCGTTCTCACCGAGGGCGAGCAACCGCGCGTCCCGTGCCGCGCCGGGCAGCACTCCCGCCGCCGCCAGGACGTCCCGCGCCCGTGCCTCGTCCATCCGTCCCCTCCAGGTCCCCTCCGTGTCCGACCGCCGTGATCCGGCCAGCCGTCGGCCAGTGTCGCATTCGTACAGGTCGGGCCGTCTGCGCGGTGCCTTGACGAGGCAGACCGCTGTCACGGTCATGACGTGGCCCGATCCGGGCCCCGCGTTGCCCCGGGTCGCACACCGGGGCGCGCCGTCGACCACGGCCCGTGGTTCCTGGTGCCGCCCGCGCTGACCGCCCGTCGGTTGCACGAGACGTATCGTCTCGTCTATGGTCCCGGTATGACCAGTCCCGCTCACATCGCCATGTTCTCCATCGCCGCCCACGGGCACGTGAACCCGAGCCTCGAGGTGATTCGCGAGCTCGTGGCACGCGGCCACCGGGTCACGTACGCGATCCCGCCGCTCTTCGCCGACAAGATCGCCGAAACGGGCGCCGAACCCAAGCTGTGGAACACCACACTGCCGGGCCCCGACGACGACCCGGAGGCCTGGGGCACCACGCTGCTGGACAACGTGGAGCCGTTCCTGAACGACGCCATCCAGGCACTCCCGCAGCTCATCGAGGCGTACGAGGGGGACACGCCCGACCTCGTCCTGCACGACATCACCTCCTACCCGGCACGCGTGCTCGGCCACCGCTGGGGCGTGCCCGTCATCTCCCTCTCGCCGAACCTCGTCGCCTGGGACGGGTACGAGAAGGAGATCGCCGGGCCGATGTGGGAGGAGCCGAAGAAGACCGAGCGGGGACGGGCCTACTACGCCCGCTTCCACGCCTGGGTGGAGGAGAACGGGATCACGCGGCACCCGGACGACTTCGTGGGCCGCCCGGACCGCTCCCTCGTCCTGATCCCCAAGGCGCTCCAGCCGCACGCCGACCGCGTCGACGAGCGGGTGTACTCCTTCGTCGGGGCCTGCCAGGGCGACCGGGGCGCCGAGGGCGACTGGCAGCGGCCGGCCGGGGCGGAGAAGGTCGTCCTGGTGTCGCTCGGATCGTCCTTCACCAAGCAGCCGGACTTCTACCGGGAGTGCGTCAGGGCGTTCGCCGATCTGCCCGGCTGGCACCTGGTGCTCCAGATCGGCAGGCACGTCGACCCCGCCGAGCTGGGGGACGTACCGGAGAACGTCGAGGTGCGCCCCTGGGTGCCGCAGCTCGCGGTCCTCAAGCAGGCCGACCTGTTCGTCACCCACGCCGGCGCCGGCGGCAGCCAGGAGGGACTGGCCACGGCCACGCCGATGATCGCCGTACCGCAGGCCGTGGACCAGTTCGGCAACGCCGAGATGCTCCAGGCGCTCGGGGTGGCCCGGCATGTGCCCGCCGGCGAGGCGACCGCCGAGGTGCTGAGGGCGGCGGCCCTCGCCCTGGTCGACGACCCGGAGGTCGCCCGGCGGCTGAAGGGCGTCCGGTCCGGGATGGCGGAGGAGGGCGGCACCCGCAGGGCGGCCGACCTGATCGAGGCGGAGCTGCCGGCCCGGCGCTGACGAGCGCCGGGCGGCGCGGCCCCCGGACACGGGCAGGGGCCCGGCGGAGAACCGCCGGGCCCCTGCCGCGCCTACCGGATCACACCGGCACCCGCTCGCCCTCGTCGTCCCGCGCCTTGGGCGGCGCGACCGCCTCCGGCGACTCGTCGTGGGTCAGGTCGGGCATCCGGTGCAGCCACTTCGGCAGGTACCAGTTGCGCTCGCCGAGCAGCGCCATCACCGCCGGGAGCAGCACACCCCGGATGACCGTCGCGTCGATGAGGACCGCCGCCGCGAGGCCGACGCCCATCTGCTTCATGGACTGCATGGACAGCGTCCCGAAGATCCCGAACACGGCGACCATGATGATCGCGGCACTGGTGACCACGCCGGCCGTGGTGACCACGCCGTGCTGGACCGCGTCCCGCGTCGTACGGCCCCGCAACCGGGCCTCGCGGATCCGGGAGACCACGAACACGTGGTAGTCCGTCGACAGGCCGAACAGGATCACGAAGAGGAACAGCGGCAGCCAGGTGATGATCGCGCCGACGCCCTCCGCGCCCACCAGGGACGCGCCCCAGCCGTGCTGGAAGACCGCCACGAGGATGCCGTACGCGGCACCCACCGACAGCAGGTTGAGCACGATCGAGGTGATCGCGACCGTCAGCGAGCGGAACGACAGCAGCATCACCAGGAAGGCGAAGACCACCACGAAGGCGAAGACCGGGACGACGGAGCCGACCAGCTGGTCGTTGAAGTCCTGCGAACCGGCCACCTGCCCGGTGATCGGCGCCTCGACACCGTCCACCTCGCCGAGCGTGGCGGGCCGCACCTCGTCGCGGAGCTTGTCCAGGCTCTCGCCCGCCCTGTCCTGGTCGGAACCGCCGACCAGCGGCACGTAGACGAAGGCGACGTTCCGCTGGTCGTGCAGCTTGATCTCGACCGGGCCGCGCGAGGCACCCGAACTGACCGCCTGCTCCCGGAAGTCGGCGAGCGCGGCCTTCACCTCGGGCGCGTTGATGTCGTCCGCCCTGACGACCACCTCGGCCGGCTCGGAGCCGCCCGGGAACGCCTCGTTGACCCGGTTGTACGTCTGCACGATCGGCAGCGAGTCGCCGAACTCCTGGTCCAGCGTGAGGTTCTGCGTCTTCATCCCGAGCGCGGGAGCGGCCACGGCGAGCAGCGCACCGGTCGCCACCACGACGGCGAGCACCGGCTTGGCGAGCACCCGCTTCAGCACGGCCGTCCAGAACCGGCTGTCCGTGCTGCCGCTCGTGCGCCGCCGGCGCAGGAACGGCAGACGGCCCTTCTCGACCCGCTCGCCCAGCAGCGAAAGGAGCGCCGGCAGGACGGTGACCGAACCGACCATGGCGACGGCCACCACCATCAGCGAGGCCAGCCCCATCGCCTCGAACTCCGCGAGCCCGGTGAACAGCATGCCCGCCATGGCGACACACACGGTGACGCCGGAGACGACGATCGCCCGGCCGCTGGTCGCGGCGGCGATCCGCAGCGCCGTCTGTGCGTCCCGTCCGGCCGCCCGCTCCTCACGCTCGCGGCGCAGGTAGAACAGGCAGTAGTCGACACCGACGGCGAGGCCGACCAGCAGCATCACCGAGTTCGCGGTCTCGCTCATCGGCTGGAGATGGCTGACCAGGCCCATCAGACCCATCGTCGCCATGATCGCGGTGATCGCCAGAGCCACCGGCAGCAGCGCCGCCACCAGCGCGCCGAACGCGATCAGCAGGATGCCGAGCGCCACCGGCACCGCCGAGTACTCGGCCTTCTTGAAGTCGTCGCCGAACGCGTCGTCGAACGTCTTCATCATGCTGGCGCCGCCGATCTCCTCGATCCGCAGCGACTCGTGGTCCTTCTGGACGTCCTCCACGGCCTTCAGCACCGGCTCGACCCGCTCACCGGCGGTGTCGGAGTCGCCGCGCACGTCGAACTGGACCAGCGCGCTGCGCCCGTCCTCGGAAATGGTGTCGCTCTCGTACGGCGAGGTGACGTCCGTGACCTCGCCGGTCCTCTCCACGGCCGTGACGACCGCGGTGACCGCCGACCGGAACTCCTCGTCCGTGGCCGTCAGGCCTTCGTCCTTCGCCTGGACGAGCACGGTCTCACTGGCCGGCTCCTCGATGCCGGCGTCCTCGATGATGCGGGCGGCGGTGCTGGTCTCTCCCTTGAGCTGATCGCTGTCGCCGACGTCGACCCGGCCGGCGGCCGAACCGAGTCCCATCGCCAGCACGACGAACAGCACCCAGATGCCGACGGCCGCCCAGCGGTGCCGGGCGCTCCAGCCGCCGGCCCGGGCGGCGAGGCCCCGTACCCGCGAATCTCCGTTCCCCATGACGGGCTCGCTCCCTCGTGTTCGGCAGCGACCCCCTGCCGCCACCTGACCCTTTCGAAGGTAGGGGCCGGATAAGGCCATATCGTCGTGCTGTCCGGTGAAGCTCCGGGCCGCCGAGTCATCCCATCGGCGTTCACCTCCTCCCCACTGGGGAGGACGGCGGTCCCCTACACATACCCGGGGGCGTGGGGGACGATGATCAGGGTTCCGGAGCGCCGTCCGCCTTTCCGCAACCTTGTTGAATAAGTCACAGACGCGTGTACCGGTTGATCCTGGCCCCACCGGTCCGCCAGAGTTCCGCACAGCCCGCCCCACGCGGACCCGGCCGTCGTGCCCACCCCCACGGGGCACGACGGCCGTCCTATCGTGTGCCCATGTCGAAGAGATACGCGGCGCTGCTGCGCGGGATCAACGTGGGCGGCAGCAGGAAACTGCCGATGGCCGAACTGCGCGCGCTGATGGAGGGCCTCGGCTTCGAGGGGGTGCGCACCCATCTGCAGAGCGGCCAGGCGGTGTTCACCTCCGGGCACGGCGACGAGGAGTCACTGGCCGCCGAGCTGGCCGGGGCGGTCGAGCGGCACTTCGGGTTCGGCGTCGACGTGATCGTGCGCGATCACGCCTACGTGAAGGCCGTCGCCGACGGCTGCCCCTTCCCGGCCGACGCGTTGGAGCCCAGGCAGCTCCACGTCACCTACTTCTCCGCGCCCGTCACCCCCGAGCGCTTCGCCGAGATCGACCAGGCGGCGTACCTGCCCGAGGAGTTCCGCCTCGGTGACCGCGCGCTGTACCTGTACGCCCCGGACGGCCTCGGCCGCTCCCGGCTCGCCGAGCACCTGGCCAGGCCCCGCATCAACAAGGGCGTCGTCGCCACCACCCGCAACTGGAACACGGTGACGAAGCTCGTGGAGCTCACCGAGGGCTGACCGGGGACCGGGCGGGTCGCCGCCGGGATTGGACCAGTGCCGGGGCCGCGAAGTGGACCAGGTCCCCGCCCCCCGCCGCCCGTACGGTCGACGGCATGAGCAACGGATCACCCACCCGCGTCGACTGCTGGTTCGACCCCGCCTGTCCCTTCGCCTGGATCACCTCCCGCTGGCTGCTGGAGGTCGAGCGGGAACGCCCGCTCGACCTGCGCTTCCGCGTGATGAGCCTTTATCTGCACAACCTCGGCAACGAGCTGCCCGACTGGTACCGGGACCTGGTCGACCGCTCCGTCGGCCCGGTACGGGTGGCGGTGGCCGCCGCCGAACGGCACGGCGAGAAGGTGCTGCGCGACCTCTACACCGCACTCGGCACCCGCATCCACGAGCGCGGCACGAAGGACTTCGACACCGTGATCGCCGAATCCCTCACCGAACTCGGCCTGCCCCGGGACCTGGCCGCCGCCGCGCACGACCCGGCGTACGACGACGCCGTGCGCCGCAGCCACGAGGCGGGCGCCGAACCGGACTCGGGCGCCTATGTGGCGACGCCGACCCTCCACGTCGACGGAACGGTGTGGTTCGGACCCGTGCTGCGGGCCGTACCCCGGGGCGAGCGCGCGGCCCGGCTCTTCGACAGCTACCGGGTGCTGGCCACCGACCCCGACTTCTTCGAGCTGAAGCGGACCCGGACGGGCGGCCTGTCCTTCGACTGAGGACCCCTCGCCGGCGACGGGGGCCGGGGGCGACGGCGTCCGGCGGACGGGTCAGGCGCCGACCGCCGCGAACAGCGGCACCCGGGCCTCGTTGTACCGCTCCAGCAGCACCCGCGCCACTTCCGGCGCCGGGCCCAGCACGTCCGCCAGGACGTCGGCCTCCGCCGCGCCCCGGGCGATGCGGTCCGGCAGGAAGCCGGGAGCGAGGACGTACGGCGCGACGGCGACGCGCGCGCAACCGAGGGCGCGCAGTTCGCCTACCGCCTGCTCGGTGCGGGGGAGGGATGCGGAGGCGAACGCAGGCCGCACGGCGCACCAACCGGTGTGCCGCCACTCCCGCGCGATATCTGCGATCACTGCGATCGCCTCCGGGTCGGAGGACCCCGCCGAGGCCAGCACGACCCCGGTCGAGGACTTGTCGGCGGGCGTCAGGCCCGCCTCGTACAGCCGGCGTTCCAGCGCCGCCAGCAGCAGCGGGGACGGGCCCAGCACCCCGGCCTGGCGGATCCGCATCCGCCGCGGGGCCTCCGCCAGCACCGCCGGGATGTCCGCCTTGGCGTGGAACGCGCGGGTCAGCAGCAGCGGGAGGGCCACCACGTCGCGGACGCCCTCCGCGTCCAGGGACTCCAGCACGCCCTTCACGGAGGGGATGTTGAAGTCGAGGAACCCCGTCTCCACGCGCAGTCCCGGCCGCAGCGACCGCACCCGCCGCACCAGGTCGTGCACGGTCGCGGCGTGCCGCGGGTCGCGGCTGCCGTGGGCGATGACGAGCAGAACGGGACGGCGCATGACGTGACTCAGCCCTTCACCAGCAGGCCGCGGCTGCGCAGCACCCACCGCTCCAGCGGACTGAAGATCAGCAGGTCGATGGCGATACCGACGGTCAGGATCAGCAGGATGGCCTCGAAGACCATGGCCATGTCGCTGGCGTTGCGGCCGTTCTCGAGCAACTGGCCGAGGCCCACACCCAGGTCGGGGAAGGACGCGATGATCTCCGCGGCCATCAGCGAACGCCAGGAGAACGCCCACCCCTGCTTCAGGCCCGCCACATAGCCGGGCAGCGCGGCCGGCAGCACCACGTACCAGGTGCCCTTCAGCCCCGTCGCGCCCAGGGTCCGCCCGGCCCGCAGGAACAGCGGGGGCACCTGGTCGACGCCGGAGACCAGACCGTTGGCGATCGAGGGCACCGCGCCGAGCAGGATCACGGCGTACATCATCGAGTTGTTCAGGCCGAGCCAGATCACCGCCGGCGGCACCCACGCCACCGACGGCAGCGACTGCAGACCGGACAGGATCGGCCCGATCGCGGCGCGCACCACCTTCACCCGCGCCACCAGCAGCCCCAGCGGGGTGCCGATCAGCAGCGCGAAGAAGAAGCCCAGCAGGCCGCGCGAGACGGAGGTCCAGATGTAGCCGAGCAGCTCGCCCTGGAGCCACGCCTCGCGCAGGACGTGCCACACCGCGCCCGGCGAGGGCAGTTTGGTCGGATCGTCGACGATCTCGAAGGAGACCAGGGCCTGCCACACCGCCAGCACCAGCACGGCGGCCACCACCGGCGGCAGGACCTTCTCCCTGAGGGTCAGCCGCAGCGGCCTGCGGCCGGTCTGCACCGTCTCCAGTGCGTCGAGCCCCGCCTCCAGACCGGCGAGGTCGCCCCCGTCCTTGTCCTTCGCGGTCGTCTCAGTGCTGGCCATGACGGCGGATCTCCCCACGGAGTTCTTCGGTGATCTCGACGGACAGTTCCGCCACGGCGGTGTCCTCGATACGGCGCGGATGCGGAATGCCGACGGTCCACTCACGGGCGATCCGGCCCGGGCGGGAGGACAGCAGCACCACCCGCTGCGCGAGCCGGACCGCCTCGCGCACGTTGTGCGTGACGAACAGGACCGAGAGCTGCGTCTCGCGCCAGATGCGGGTCAGCTCGTCGTGCAGCACGTCCCGGGTGATGGCGTCGAGGGCCGCGAACGGCTCGTCCATCAGCAGCAGCCTGCTCTCCTGGGCGAGCGCCCGGGCCAGCGCGACCCGCTGACGCATGCCGCCGGACAGCTCGTGCACCCGCTTGCCGTGCGCGCCCTTCAGCCGTACGAGCTCCAGCAGCTCCTCGGCCCGCCCGCGGCGCTCGTTCTTCGGCACGCCCCGCAGCTTCAGGGCCAGTTCGATGTTCTTGCCCGCGGTCAGCCACGGGAAGAGCGCGTGCTCCTGGAACATCAGGGCCGGCCGTCCGTCCGTGCTGATCCCGCCGGCCGTGGGCCGGTCCAGGCCCGCGACCAGGTTCAGCAGCGTGGACTTGCCGCAGCCCGAGGCACCCAGGAGGGTGACGAACTCACCGGGCGCGACATCGAGCGTGATGTCGTCCAGCACGAGCTGCTGCCCGGCCGGGCCCGCGAACGACTTCGAGACATGCTCGATCCGGGCGGCGTGCGTGGCCGCTCCGATGCCGTCGGCGGCCTTGGCGAGGGTCGTGGCCATGGTCGTCACCTCCTGGGAACTCTTCGTGATCCGGGCTTACCTGGCGCCGAGTCCGGCGTCGTCGGCGGCGGGCTCGCCCGCCGCCTTCAGGACCTTGTTGAGCAGCGTGAGGTCGTAGACGCCGTCCAGGTCCGGCTGCTCCAGCAGGCCCGCCTCGACGGCGTGCTCCGCCTGGGCGTCGAGCGTGGCGGCCAGCGGGTCGTCGGTGAACCGGATGGACTTCCACGCCGGGTCCAGCACCTCGGCCGGCAGCGCCTTGCCGGAGTCGGCCGCCAACTGCTCGTTGGCGACGGTCTTCGCCTCGTCCGGGTGGGCGTTGATCCACCGGTTGGTCTCGACGGACGCCTTCAGCACCGCCTCGACGGCCTTCGGGTGCTCCTTCAGGAACTCCTGGCGCACGATGATGTTCGTGATCACGAACTTCTCGTCCGGCCACAGGGACGACTCGTCCAGCAGTACCTTGCCGCCCTCGGCGACCAGCTTCGACGCGGTCGGTTCCGGCACCCAGGCGCCGTCGATCGACCCGGCCCTGAACGCGTCCGGGGTGACCTTGTTGTCGCTGCGGACGACCGTGACGTCGCCCTTGCCGCTCTGGGCGTCGACCTTCCAGCCCTGCCCGGCAGCCCAGTTGAGGAACGCGACGTCCTGGGTGTTGCCGAGCTGCGGGGTCGCGATCCGCTTGCCCTCGACGTCCTTCAGGGACGTCACCCTGTCCGGGTTCACCACGAGCCTGACCCCGCCGGACGCCGAACCGCCGATGATGCGCAGGTTCTTGCCGCCGGACTTGGTGTAGCCGTTGATGGCGGGGGAGGGGCCGATGAAGCCGATGTCGATGGAACCGGAGTTGAGCGCCTCGATCTCCGACGGCCCCGCGTTGAACACGGCGTACTTCGCCTCCGTGGCGCCGAGTGCCCTCTGGAACAGGCCCTTCTTGTTGCCCACCAGCGCGGTGCCGTGGGTCAGGTTGCCGAAGTAGCCGATCCTGACGGAGTCGAGACCGTCGATCTTCTTCGCCCCGGCGGCGACCTTCACGGAGTCGTCGTCCTTGGCCTGGGACCCGTAGCCGCAGGCGGCCAAGGAGAGCAGCGGGAGCAGGGCTGTGACGGCGAGGGCACGGCGCAGGACGGATGTGGCAGGCACGGGAGGTGTTCCTCTCGGTGGCCCGGCGGTCACGGTCTCTCAGGTCGTGGCCGGGAAGTCGGCAGGTTTTCGTCTACGGCGGTGGGAGGTGAGGGCGCGCGAGCGGTGCGCGTACGTCATCGCACACATCGGCCCACTCCGCCCTGTCCGGCGCCGAGGGCGCCTCCCCCGGACTTCTTCCGGGGGGACCCCCAGCCGACACGGCCGCCCTCCTTCGCGAACCCGGTGCCGAACCCGGTGCAGAAATCGGTGGAGTTCATGCTCAGAAGTCCCACCCGTCCTCGTCGGCCTCGTCCTTGACGGGCTCCGGCGCGGCGAACGACTCGCCGACCATGCCCGCGGTGAGCGTGGTGCCGTCACCGGGGTCGATGAGGATGAACGAGCCGGTACGCCGCGAGTCCGCGTAGGAGTCGGCGGGCAGCGGTTCGGCGGTACGGATCTTCACCCGGCCGATGTCGTTGGCGGTCAGCCGGCCCGGGTGCGGGTGCAGGGACAGGTCGTCCAGCGTCAGCCGGGACGGGATGTCCTTCACGATCGCCTTGACGGTGCGGGTGCCGTGCTTGAGCAGGACCCGGTGGCCGACGGTCAGCGGCTGGTCGGCGACGTGGCACACGGTGGCCTCGACGTCCTGCGAGGTGGCCGGCGCGTCCTTGCTGGGGACGATCAGGTCACCGCGGGAGATGTCGATGTCGTCGGCCAGCAGCAGCGTCACCGACTGCGGCGTCCACGCGGCGTCGACGGGCTTGCCCAGCAGGTCGATCCCGGTGACCGTGGTCGTGCGCCCGGACGGCAGCACGGTCACCTCGTCGCCCACCCGGAAGGTGCCCGCCGCGATCTGGCCGGCGTAGCCCCGGTAGTCCGGGTGCTCGGCGCTCTGCGGCCGGATCACGTACTGCACGGGCAGCCGCGCGTGGCAGTGCGCCAGGTCGTGGCTGACCGGGACGGTCTCCAGGTGCTCCAGCACCGTCGGCCCGCCGTACCAGTCCATGTGCGCGGACGGCTCCACCACGTTGTCGCCGACCAGCGCCGAGATCGGGATCGCGGTGACCTCGGGGACGCCCAGCTCGCTCGCGTACGCCGTGAACTCCTCGGCGATCGCGGCGAACACGGACTCCCGGTAGTCGACCAGGTCCATCTTGTTGACGGCGAGGACGACGTGCGGGACCCGCAGCAGGGCGGCGATGGCGGCGTGCCGCCGGGTCTGCTCGACGACACCGTTGCGGGCGTCGACGAGGATCACCGTCAGCTCGGCCGTCGACGCGCCGGTGACCATGTTCCGCGTGTACTGCACATGGCCCGGGGTGTCGGCGAGGATGAACCGGCGCCGGGGCGTGGCGAAGTAGCGGTAGGCCACGTCGATGGTGATGCCCTGCTCCCGCTCGGCCCGCAGGCCGTCGGTGAGTAGCGCGAGGTCGGGCGCCTCCTGGCCGCGGTTCGCCGACGCGCGCGCCACGGCCTCCAGCTGGTCGGTGAGGACCGACTTGGAGTCGTGCAGCAGCCGGCCCACCAGGGTGGACTTGCCGTCGTCGACGGAACCGGCGGTGGCGAACCGCAGCAGGGTGGTGGCCGCGAGCTCCTCGGTCGTGATGGTGCTCATGTCTAGAAGTACCCCTCGCGCTTGCGGTCTTCCATCGCGGCCTCGGAGAGCTTGTCGTCGGCGCGGGTGGCACCGCGCTCGGTGAGCCGGGAGGCGGCGATCTCGGTGATCACCTTCTCGATGGTGTCGGCGTCGGAGTCCACCGCGCCGGTGCAGGACATGTCGCCCACGGTCCGGTAGCGCACCAGCCGCTTCTCGACCCTCTCGCCGTCCTTGGGGCCGCCCCACTCACCGGCGGTCAGCCACATGTCGCCGCGCCGGAACACCTCGCGCTCGTGCGCGTAGTAGATCTCGGGCAGTTCGATGCCCTCGCGGGCGATGTACTGCCACACGTCCAGCTCGGTCCAGTTGGACAGCGGGAAGACGCGGACGTGCTCCCCGGGGGCGTGCCGGCCGTTGTACAGGTTCCACAGCTCGGGGCGCTGGCGGCGCGGGTCCCACTGGGAGAACTCGTCGCGCAGCGAGAACACCCGCTCCTTCGCGCGGGCCTTCTCCTCGTCCCGGCGCCCGCCGCCGAACACGGCGTCGAACCGCTCGCTCTGGATCTTCTCGGTGAGCGGCACCGTCTGCAGCGGGTTGCGGGTGCCGTCCGGACGCTCCTTGAGCACCCCGCGGTCGATGTAGTCCTGCACCGAGGCGACGTGCAGCCGCAGCCCGTGCCTGGCGACCGTGCGGTCGCGGTAGTCGAGGACCTCGGGGAAGTTGTGCCCGGTGTCCACGTGCAGCAGCGTGAAGGGGACCGGCGCCGGGGCGAAGGCCTTCAGCGCCAGGTGCAGCATGAGGATGGAGTCCTTGCCGCCGGAGAACAGGATCACCGGCTTCTCGAACTCGCCCGCCACCTCGCGGAAGATGTGCACCGCCTCGGACTCGAGGGCGTCCAGGTGGGAGAGGGCGTACGGACTGGCCGTACCCTCCTCGACAGTGGCGACGGTCGTCATGCCAGTCCCCTTTCGCTGAGCAGGGCGTACACCGACGCCGCGGACTCCTGCACGGTCTGGTTCTGCGACTCGATCCGCAGATCGGGCTTCTCGGGCTCCTCGTACGGGTCGTCCACGCCGGTGAGGCCGGTGAGTTCACCCGCGGCCTGCTTGGCGTACAGGCCCTTCACATCGCGTACGGAGCACACCTCGACCGGGGTGGCCACGTGCACCTCGACGTAGGGCGTTCCGCTCGCCGCGTGCCGCCCACGGACCGCGTCCCGGCTGTCGGCGTACGGCGCGATCACCGGGACGAGCGCGGTGACGCCGTTGCGGGCGAGCAGTTCGGCGACGAAGCCGATGCGCTGCACGTTGGTGTGCCGGTCCTCGCGGCTGAAGCCGAGGCCCGCCGAGATGAACTCGCGGATCTCGTCGCCGTCGAGCACCTCGACCCGCCGGCCCTGCTCGCGCAGCCGGCCGGCCAGCTCGTGGGCGATGGTGGTCTTGCCGGCGCTCGGCAGACCCGTGAGCCAGACGGTGGCTCCGGTCGTCACGTAATTCTCCTGGTTCGTCGAAGGCGCGGTCATGGTCAGCCGTGCAGCCCGCACTCGGTCTTGGCGCGGCCCGCCCAGCGGCCGGCGCGCGCGTCCTCGCCCTCCAGGACCCGGCGGGTGCAGGGGGCGCAGCCCACGGAGGCGTAGCCGTCCATCAGCAGCGGGTTGGTGAGGACGCCGTGCTCGGCGACGTAGGCGTCCACGTCGTCCTGGGTCCAGCGGGCGATGGGGGAGATCTTGACCTTCCGCCGCTTCTCGTCCCAGCCGACGACCGGGGTGTTCGCCCGGGTCGGGGACTCGTCGCGGCGCAGCCCGGTCGCCCAGGCCAGATAGTCCTTCAGGCCTTCCTCCAGCGGCCGCACCTTGCGCAGCCCGCAGCACAGGTCGGGGTCGCGGTCGTGCAGCTTCGGGCCGTACTCCGCGTCCTGCTCGGCGACCGTCTGCCGGGGGGTCAGCGTGATGAGGTTGACGTCCATCACGGCCTCGACCGCGTCCCGGGTGCCGATGGTCTCCGGGAAGTGGTAGCCGGTGTCGAGGAACACGACGTCCACGCCGGGCATCACCCGGGAGGCGAGGTGGGCGACCACCGCGTCCTCCATCGAGGAGGTCACGCAGAAGCGGTTGCCGAAGGTCTCGGCGGCCCACGTGAGGATCTCCGCCGCGGACGCCTCCTCCAGGTCGCGGCCCGCCTGCTCCGCCAGCGCCTTCAAGTCGGCCGTGGCGCGCTCTTCCTGAACAGTCGTCATGTCCGGTCCCCTCCCGTGTCGGATCGCTCAAGTCCCCGGGCGAGCAGCCCGAGGAACTTCAGCTGAAAGGCTCGGTTGCACGCGCCGCACTCCCACGCACCGTGGCCCTGTTCCCCCGGGCGCAGGTCCTCGTCGCCGCAGTAGGGGCAGTGGAAGGGCGCGGCACGCTCGCTCACGACAGGGCCTCTTCCGGGGCGCGGCCGACCCAGGCGGCGAACCGCTCGCCGTCCTCGCGCTCCGCCTGGAAGCGCTTCAGCACCCGCTCGACGTAGTCCGGCAGTTCGTCCGCGGTGACCTTCAGACCGCGCACCTTGCGGCCGAAGCCGGCCTCCAGGCCGAGCGCGCCGCCGAGGTGGACCTGGTAGCCCTCGACCTGCTGACCGTGCTCGTCGAGCATCAACTGGCCCTTGAGACCGATGTCCGCCACCTGGATGCGGGCGCAGGCGTTCGGGCAGCCGTTGAGGTTGATGGTGATCGGCTCGTCGAAATCCGGGATGCGGCGCTCGAGTTCGTCGATCAGCGAGGCGCCGCGCGCCTTGGTCTCGACGATGGCGAGCTTGCAGAACTCGATGCCGGTGCAGGCCATCGTGCCGCGCCGGAACGGGGAGGGCCTGGCGCTGAGGTCCAGTGCCTCCAGGGACTCGACGAGGGAGTCGACCTGGCCCTCCTCGACATCGAGGATGATCATCTTCTGCTCGACGGTGGTCCGCACCCGGCCCGAGCCGTGGGCCTCCGCGAGGTCGGCGATCTTGGTGAGCGTGGTGCCGTCGACGCGGCCGACGCGCGGGGCGAAACCGACGTAGAAGCGGCCGTCCTTCTGGCGGTGCACGCCGATGTGGTCGCGCCACTGCTGCACCGGCTGCTCGGGCGCCGGACCGTCGGTCAGCCTGCGGCGGAGGTACTCGTCCTCCAGCACCTGGCGGAACTTCTCCGGACCCCAGTCGGCGACCAGGAACTTCAGCCGCGCCCGGTTGCGCAGCCGGCGGTAGCCGTAGTCGCGGAAGATCGACAGGACGCCCTCGTAGACGTCGGGAACGTCCTCGATCGGGACCCAGGTGCCCAGCCGCACGCCCAGTTTGGGGTTGGTGGACAGACCGCCGCCGACCCACAGGTCGAAGCCCGGCCCGTGCTCGGGGTGGCGGACGCCGACGAACGCGACGTCGTTGATCTCGTGCACCACGTCGAGGACGGGCGAGCCGGAGATGGCCGTCTTGAACTTCCGGGGCAGGTTCGAGTACGCCTTGTTGCCCAGGACGCGGCGCTTCATCTCCTCCAGCGCCGGGGTGCCGTCGATGATCTCGTCCTCGGCGATGCCGGCGACGGGGGAGGCGATCATCACGCGGGGGGTGTCGCCGCAGGCGGTGACCGTGGAGAGGCCGACGGCCTCCAGACGGTCCCAGATCGCGGGCACGTCCTCGATGCGGATCCAGTGGTACTGGACGTTCTGCCGGTCGGTGATGTCCGCGGTGCCGCGCGCGAACTCCTGCGAGACCTCACCGATCACCCGCAGCTGCCGGGTGGTCAGCGCGCCACCGTCGATGCGCACCCGCAGCATGAAGTACTCGTCGTCCAGCTCCTCCGGCTCCAGGATCGCGGTCTTGCCGCCGTCGATCCCGGGCCGGCGCTGGGTGTAGAGCCCCCACCAGCGCATCCGGCCGCGCAGGTCGCTGGGATCGATCGAGTCGAAACCGCGCTGGGAGTAGATCGTCTCAATGCGTGTCCGCACATTGAGACCGTCGTCGTCCTTCTTGACCTGCTCGTTGCCGTTGAGCGGGGTGAAGTGTCCCGCGGCCCACTGTCCCTCTCCGCGGTGACGGCTCACCTTGCGGCGGGGAGTCGCGGCGGCAGGATTCTGCGCGACGGCAGGCGTCTGCGGGGTGGCGGCCATGGTTGATACGTCCTTCGGGACAGGCGGGAAGAATGCTCTGACCTGCGCATGCAGGCGCACGAAAGGGAGTGCGCGTCATTGCGCGGGGAGTGAGGCGAAGAGGGGGGCCGGGCGGTGCTGGGTGCTCTCAGCGCGCCGGACAGATGGCGCTGGACATGCGGCCGAGGTCGACGTGCCGCCGACTCACCAAGGCGATTCCAGTTCCAGGCATGGCGGAAGCCTGGCACGGCGTTCTGGACACAGTCCAGCTTTGTCCAAAATGCGGACACCCTTGTCTCGATATGAGAGACAAGGGTGTCCTTGGTCACAAGCGCCGCGCGCGGTCTTGTCCGCGCTGGTCAGCCCGGGTAGGCCCCCGGCCACGGGCCCGGCGTCCGCACCTGGGTCTCCTCCTCGACCTTGGTGTCGAAAAGGGTGAAGCCCCGGCGCCGGTAGTTGTCCATCGCGTGCTCGCCGTCCTTGCTGCACGTGTGCAGCCACACCCGCCTGGTCGGCTTCAGTCCCGGCCAGCGGTCCGCCAGGTCCCAGGCGCGGGCCGTGCCGTACGACAGCAGGTGCCCGCCGATGCGCCGTCCCCGGAAGGCGGCGACGAGACCGAAGTAGACGATCTCGACGACCCCGTCCTCCTGCGCCTCCAGCTCCACGTAACCCGCCGGAGTCCCGCGGTCGTGGGCGACCCACGTCTCCACCCCGGGCCGGTCCAGGTGCTCCAGCCACTGCGCGTACGTCCAGCCCAGCCGGTCGGTCCAACGGATGTCACCGCCGACCGAGGCGTACAGGAAACGGCTGAACTCGGGGGAGGGCACCTCGGAGCGGACCACCCGCACGTCTCCCTCGGGCACGGCGGCCGGACGGAGATCGGTGGGCGCGGTCTGCTCCAGGGACCAGGTGGTCACGGAGATGGTCGTCATGTCCGAAAGGGAACCATCCGGGGCGCGTTCCTGTCGAACGCCTGATCAGGGCGCGGACAGCCGCCTCACCCGGCTACCGGTCCAGGGACCGGTCGACCGAGGCCAGCGGCAGCGCGAACAGCATGCGCCCGGACTGGGACCACACGTCGCCGGTCTCCTGCCAGTACGACAGGGACGTCGCCCCGCCGCTCCAGCAGCGGTGCGTCTCGTCCGCCCCGCAGCGGGTGGGGAGGGCCCCGTCGGTGTCCTGCCGCCACAGCGTGCCGCGCTCGTCCGGGGTCCCGGTCATCCGGCCCAGGTACCAGCCCGACCGGTACGACAGCACACTGCGCACGCGGCTCAGCTCCGTCTCGTACACCGCGACCGGATCGGGGTCCAGCAGCCCGGCACGCCCCGGCCCGGTGCTGAACGAGTACCGCCACAGCCGGGTCGGCCCGTCCTCCGCGGACGAGGCCCCGTGCGCCACCAGGCTGTCCGGCGCGGTGCTGCGGTCCAGGGCGATGCCCCCCGGCCGCGGGGCGCCGGCACCGCTCGTCCGGTAGGAGGCGACCGCCGTCAGCACGTACCGCGCCCCGGCCGCCGACCAGCCGCCGGGCACCCTGCCCACCGACCTGCCCTCCACCGTGGCCCGCTGCACCCGGTCCAGGTCGTACACGTACAGCGCGGCGTCCTCGCCCCGGCCTGTGGTCACCAGCAGCTTGTCCTGGTACCAGACCATGCCGGACACGGCGGAGCCCAGCCCGCGGTAGTCGCGGCCGCCGTCCACCGGAACGGTGAGCAGGGCCCAGGTGTAGCGCGCTGCGCCCGGGTCGCCGGCGTCCACGAAGGCGACCCTGGCGAGCCCCTGCTCGGCCACGGAACCCGCGGCCCGGCTCCACCCGGAGAGGATCACCCGGTGCGCGCCCCAGCGGCCGTCCTCGTCCGCGTCCCCCGAGGTGGTGACCGCGCCGGCCCGCCAGCCGTCGGTGTCCCGGCCCGGCCAGCAGTACGCCCGGGTCGCGGCCGGTTCGACGGGCAGCGCCCGACGGTCGTCGTCCGGGCACTCCGCCGCGTCGCGCAGGGAGCCGTCGGGGTCGGCGAGCACGGCGCCGATGCCGACGGGCCGGCCCATGCCGGCGGAGAGGCGGTCGAGCGTGTCACCGGGGACGCCGTGCTCGGTCAGCCGCAGCGGCGCGGTCTCGGCGGACGCGGTCAGCGGCTTCAGGGCCCCGGGGTCGTCGGCGTCGGTGGCCTGCGAGGCGCTGATCATGGTCGCGGCCGCGGTCAGCGCGAGAGCGGTTCCGGCCAGCGCGGCCCGCAGCGCCCTGCCCCGTCTGCGCCGGCGGTGTCTGCCGCGATGCTTCATACCGTCCTCCCGGGGCGAGCCAACTGCGTCCGGTGATCAGCGGGTTGACCGTGGAGCAATGGGGGTGGCCCGTACCGGGATGCTACGGCAGCCGGCCGGCCCGGGAGGCGAAGACCCTGCAAATATGCGGAACAGCGACCTTCCCAGGCTCTCCCGGGCACTCCTGTACGACACCCCGCACCCTTGACGGACGGCCCTCAGGCATCCCGCACCGGCCGCCGCCGACGGCCCGGGACCGGGGCCGTCGACCGGGGGAGCAGCTCGGCGTCGGGGTGGTCCGGGAGGAGGATCTCCACCTCGGCCGACTCCGTGAAGCGGTAGGGCCGGTGGTCCAGCAGGGAGCCCAGGTAGCGGCGGACCCGGGACATCTCCGCGCGGACCGTCACCGTACGGGCCGGGTCGCCGAAGACGTCCCGGGCCAGGTCGGCGGCGCTGCGCCCCGCACGGTGCACGGCCAGCAGGTACAGCAACCCGGCGTGCCGGGGGCTCAGTTCCCGGGTCCAGGACCCCGCCTGACCGGACACCTCCACCGACCGGCGGCGCGGCTCCCTGAGATCCAGCACGATCCGCACCGCGGCACGTGTCACCGGTTCGTCCGCCGCCCGCACCAGCCAGCCCCCGGCCAGCGGCTCCAGCGAGCACCGCCCCAGCGCGGGCAGCCACCGCATGCCCGCCGACACCGACGTGGGCAGCGCCAGCCGCTCCGTGTACGGCATTCCCGTCACCGCCGCCGTCCACCCGTGCCGGTCCACCACCAGCGCACGCCCGTCGAGCCGCGCCAGCACCGGCGCGGCCACCGCCCGCAGCCGCTCCAGCGACCGCACGTGCCTCTCCCGCAGCCGCGCCTCGGCCAGCTTCGCCACCGAGTCGACCCACGCCAGCGTGGCCGGATGCATCGTCTCCAGCGGCCCGCTCACATCGACCACGCCGATCAGCCGCCCGTCCCGGGGATCGGTGATCGGCGCCCCCGCACACGTCCAGGCGGCGTGCGACCGCACGAAGTGCTCCGAGGCGAAGACCTGCACGGGGCGCCCCGTCACCGCCGGCGTGCCCACCCCGTTGGTGCCGACGACGTCCTCACGCCAGTCCGCGCCGATCTCGAAGCCCAGCCCGTCCGCCTTGCGCAGCACCGGCGCGCTGCCCTCCCGCCACAGCACCCGGCCCTCCTCGTCCGCGACCACCATGATGTGGTGCGCGACGTCCGCGACCGACAGCAGCCCTTCCCGCAGCACCGGCAGGACGTGCCGCAGCGTCGAGGCCTCCCGCCGCCGCTGCACCTCCTCGCGGGACAGCAGCCCACTGCGGAAGTCGTGGTCCGGGTCCACACCGCTGCGCAGCATCCGCTCCCAGGACTGCCCGATCACCGGGCGGGGAGCGACGGGCAGACGCTGCCCGGACAGCGCCGCGGAGCGGACCTCGTCGAGCACCCGCGCCGCGCGCGCCGTGTCGACGGCCGCCAGGTGCGTCACGTCCATCGGCGAGAGCGCCACCGGACCTCCCGGAGAAAGACTGTCGGACCCAATACTGCCGTCTGCCCCCGGCGAGGACGCTCAGTACCGGCGCGGGAACAGCACGTTGCAACCCCCTGCAACCCTGGTGGACGGCTCGAAGACTGTTTGAAGATTGAGCGACGCCGTCCCGAGCGGCGTCCACGGCTCTCAAGGGGGCCTGTGGTGCGGGGGTGGTGCCGTGTCGGCGCAGCACCACCCCCGCGTCGCGCGCTCCGCCGTTCAGGACACCGGCCGGGCCCGCTCCACCACCGACGCCAGATCCAGCGTGTGGGGCAGCGTCCCGAACGCCGAGCCCCCGTCCCCGCCCAGCCGTGCCGCGCAGAACGCGTCCGCCACCTGCGGCGGCGCGTACCGCACCAGCAGCGACCCCTGGAGCACCAGCGCCAGCCGCTCCACCAGCCGCCGCGCCCGCCCCTCGGCACCCTCCAGATCCGCCAGTTCCGTCAGCAGGTTCTTGATCGCCGCGTCCAGCCGGTGATCCGCCCCGCGCGCCCGCCCGACCTCGCGCAGGTACGCGTCCAGCGCCCCCGGCTCCCGGCCCAGCGCCCGCAGCACGTCCAGCGCCTGGACGTTGCCCGCGCCCTCCCAGATCGAGTTCAGCGGCGACTCCCGCACCAGCCGCGGCATCCCCGACTCCTCGACGTACCCGTTCCCGCCCAGGCACTCCGCCGCCTCCACCGTGACGGGCGCGCACCTCTTGGTCACCCAGTACTTCGCCGCCGGCACCGCGATCCGCAGCAGCGCCCGCTCCTGCTCACCGCCGTCGTCGTACGCCGCCGCCAGCCGCAGCGCCAGCGCGGTGGCCGCCTCCGACTCCAGCGCGAGATCGGCCAGCACGTTGCGCATCAGCGGCTTGTCGGCGAGCCTGCCGCCGAACGCCTCCCGGTACGTGCAGTGGTGCACCGCCTGCGCCACCGCCTGCCGCATCAGCCCCGCCGAGCCCAGCACACAGTCGAGCCGGGTCGCCGCCACCATCCCGATGATGGTGCGCACCCCGCGCCCCTCCTCCCCGACCCGGCGCGCCCACGTCCCGTCGAACTCGACCTCGGCGGAGGCGTTGGACCGGTTGCCCAGCTTGTCCTTCAGCCGCTGGATGAGGAACACGTTGCGCGTGCCGTCCTCCAGCACGCGCGGCACCAGGAAGCAGGTGAGGCCCCCGGGCGCCTGCGCCAGCACCAGGAAGGCGTCCGACATCGGCGCCGAGCAGAACCACTTGTGCCCGGTCAGCTCGTACGCGCCGTCCTCCGACAGCGGCCGCGCGGCCGTCCTGTTCGCGCGTACGTCGCTGCCGCCCTGCTTCTCCGTCATGCCCATCCCGAACAGCGCACCGGGCTTCTGGCCGGGAGGCCGCAGGGCGGGGTCGTAGACCGACGACGTCAGCCGGGGCTCCCACACCGCCGCCAGCTCCGGCTCGGCGCGCAGCGCGGGCACCGCCGCGTGGGTCATCGACAGCGGGCACCCGTTGCCGGCCTCCACCTGCGTCCACAGCTGGAACGCCGCCGCCCGCCGTACGTGCCCGCCCGGCCTCCCCCACGCCGCCGTCAGCCCCGCCGAGACACCCTTGCCGAGCAGCCGGTGCCAGGAGGGGTGGAACTCGACCTCGTCGATCCGGTGCCCGTAGCGGTCGTGCGTGCGCAACCGCGGCGGATGCTCGTTGGCCAGCACCCCCCACTCCTGCACCTGCGCGGACCCCACCGTCCGCCCGAGCCCCGACAGCTCGGAGAGCCCCTCGTCCAGCACCTCCGCCGCCAGATGCCGCTCGACCGCCTCCACCAGAGCACGGTCGGCGCCGAAGACGTCGTACTGCACCAGCGGCGGAGTCTGGTTGGTCACGGTGTGCGTGGTGCCTGCCATGCCCCGAACGTACCCCGCGGTCCGGCCTCCTCACCCGGTGATTCCGCCTCTGCGTGAGTGCGACCAGGCACGACGGATACCTTTGGTTCGTGCAGCCAGCAAGTGAATCCCCAGACGAGCCCTCCGGCCGCCTCCACCGGGCCCGGGCCCTCTACCGGAACGTCTCCAAACGCAGGACCGCCTGGCTGCTGCTCAAGGACACCGTCAATTCCTGCATGGAGTACCGCATCCTGGGCCTGGCGGCCGAGGCGGCGTTCTTCACGCTGCTGTCGGTCCCGCCGCTGCTGCTCAGCATGATCGGCCTGCTCGGTTACGTCGACGCCTGGACCGGCGCCGAGACCATCCAGAGCCTGCAGCGCAACCTCCTCGACGCCTCCCGCACGGTGCTCTCCGACCGGGGTGTCTCGCAGATCGCGGAACCGATCCTGCGGGACGTGACGAAGGGCGGCCGGCCCGACGTCATCTCCCTCGGCTTCCTGATCGCCGTGTGGTCGGGCTCCCGCGCGGTGAACGTCTTCATCGACACCATCACCGTCATGTACGGCCTCGACGGCGTCCGGGGCATCGTCAAGACCCGGCTGATGGCGTTCCTGCTGTTCCTCGTGGGCCTGCTGATCGGCTCGGTCGCGCTGCCGCTCATGGTGGCGGGACCGGACGCCGTCGTGCGGATCGTGCCCTGGTCCACGACGGTCGTGCAGATCCTGTACTGGCCGGTCGTGATCCTGCTGTCCATCGCCTTCCTGACCACGCTGTACCACGTCTCCGTACCCGTGCGCTCCCCGTGGATCGAGGACGTGCCCGGCGCGCTGGTCGCCCTCGGCATGTGGGTGCTCGGCAGCTTCCTGCTGCGGATCTACCTGACCAACACCGTGGAGGGACCCACCATCTACGGTTCCCTCGCGGCCCCCGTCGCCGTACTGCTGTGGATCGGTGTGTCCGCCTTCGCCGTGCTCGTCGGCGCCGCCGTCAACGCGGCCATCGACCGGGTGTGGCCGGCCGCCGCGACCGCCGCGGCCCGCGAGACCAACGAGCGGCTGCGCCAGGCCCAGGTCGCCGAGTACGTCGCCCGCACCGCGGCCTCGATCGGCGAGGCCGACCCCGACATGCCCTCCGAGTTCCCCGAACGCTGGTCCCGCTTCCTCCCCCCGGAGGACGTCACGGCGCGCCTGCGCGCGCATGTGAAGACCACCCACCCGAGACACGGGGAGGCACCGGAGCACGAGGAGAAGTGAACCGGCACCCGCCCCGGCCGGAAAGCCGGCCCCTCCGGCGTTCGAGGAGCGGGGTCCGGGGCGGAGCCCCGGGGACGGGACGGGAAGGGGCGGCGGGGGCCAATCAACCAGGCAACGCCCCACCGCCCGCCCCCGGCTCACACCGCCCACGTCCCGGCCGCCGCCTCCTCCGCCACGAACTCCGCGAAGTCCCGCGGCTCACGCCCCAGCACCTGCCGCACCCCGTCCTCCAGCCGCGCGTTGCGCCCGTCCAGCAGCGTCTCGAACACCTCGGTGAGGAACGCGGCCTCCGCCGCCGGCACCCCGAGCCCGGTCAGCGCCTCGCCGTAGTCACGCGCCGGCACCGCCCGGTATGTCAGCGGGCGCCCCGTGGCCGCCGCGATCTCCGCCACCGCCTCCCGCCAGGTGAGCAGCCGGGGCCCCGTCACGGTGATCGTCCGCCCCGCGTACCGCTCCCCGCCCGCCAGGGCGGACACCACCACCTCCGCGATGTCCCGCACATCCACGAAGGGCTCCGCCACCTCGCCCGCGGGAAACACCAGCTCCCCGCGCCGCACCTCCTCCAGCAGCGGCCCCTCGCTGAAGTTCTGCGCGAACCAGGCCGCCCGTACGACCGTCCAGTCCGCGCCCGACGCGCGCAGCGCCTCCTCGGTGGGCAGCGCCTGGTCCTCGCCCCGCGCGGACAGCAGCACCAGCCGCCGCACCCCCAGCCCCAGCGCCACTCGGGCGAGCTCGCCGACCGCCTCCGCCGTGCCGGGGGCGCCGACGTCGGCGGGGTGGACGAGATACGCCGCGCCGGCCCCGCGCAGGGTGTCCGCCCAGGTCGACCGGTCCGCCCAGTCGAACCCGGTCGCCCGCGACGCCGCCCGCACCGTCAGCCCCGCCGCCCCGGCGGCCCGAGCCACCCGGCTCCCCGTACGCCCGGAAGCGCCCGTGACGACGAGGGTCGTGTCCTTCGCGCTCTTCGTGTTCTCCGTCATGCCCTCGAGTCAACCGCCGCGCACCGCACGGGACCATCGCCGAACGGCTCACGCGCATAAGCCCGCGTCTACGCTGACCCCATGGACGCTCTCACCGGACTGCTCGAAGGGCCCCGCGCCCGCGGCGCGTTCATGATCCGGGCGTGCTTCGACCCGCCGTGGGCGGTCCGCGTGGAGGACCGCGCCCCGCTGACGGTGATGCTCCTCGTGCGCGGCGAGGCGTGGCTCCTGCCCGACGGGGGAGAGCGCCTCCTGCTGCGCCCCGGTGACCTCGCCATCACGCGCGGCCCCGGCCCGTACACCTGCGCCGACGCCCCGGACACGGTCCCGCAGGCGCTGATCCTGCCCGGCGGCGAATGCCACTACCCCGACGGACGGCCCCTGAACGGCGTCATGGACCTCGGCGTCCGCACCTGGGGCGACGGCCCGGACGGCGGGACGGTGATGCTGATCGGCACCTACCAGATGCGCGGTGAGATCGGCGGCCGCCTGCTGGACGCGCTGCCGCCGCTGCTCTCCCTCACCGCCGAGGTGTGGGACTGCCCGCTCACGCCCTTCCTCATGGAGGAGATCGTGCGCGACGCACCCGGTCAGGAGGTCGTCCTGGACCGGCTGCTCGACCTGCTGGTCATCGCCGCGCTGCGGGCCTGGTTCGACCGGCCGGAGGCGGAACCGCCCGCCTGGTACCTGGCCCTGTCCGATCCCGTCGTCGGCCCCGTCGTCCGCCTGCTCCAGGACGACCCCGCCCACCCCTGGACGGTCGCCGCCCTCGCGTCGAAGGCCGGTGTCTCCCGTGCCGCCCTGGCCCGCCGCTTCACGGACCTCGTCGGCGAACCCCCGATGACGTACCTCACCGGCTGGCGCCTCGCCCTCGCCGCGGACCGCCTCCGCGACACCGACGACACCATCGGCGCGATCGCCCGCCACGTCGGCTACGGCAGCGCCTTCGCCCTGTCCACCGCCTTCAAACGGACCTACGACGTCAGCCCGCAGGAGTGGCGGACCCGCGCGGCGTAGCCTGGGGGACGTGTACAGGGAGCGGGCGTCGCGGCTGCCGGGCGCGGTCGTGTGGACCAGCGTCCCGTCCGGGAACGGGCAGGGCAGGGTGCTGCCCGACGGCTGCATGGACCTGCTCTGGCACGACGGACGCCTCCTGGTCGCCGGCCCGGACACCCGCGCCCACCTCACCGGAGGGCCGCCGAGCACCTGGGCGGGCATCCGCTTCCACCCCGGTACCGCGCCCGCCCTGCTGGGCGTCCCCGCCCACGAACTGCGCGACCGCCGCGTGGATCTGGCCGAGCTGTGGCCCGCCGCGGCCGTGCGCCGCGTCACCGCCCGCGTCGACGCCGCGGACGACCCGGCGCACGGCCTGGAGGACGTGGCGCTGCGCCGGGCGGCGGAGACCGCCCCGCCCGACCCCCTGCTCGGCCGTCTCGTCACCGCCCTCGGCGCGGGCCGCCCGGTCGCCGCGACCGCCGACGAACTGGGCGTGGGAGCGCGCCAGTTGCACCGCCGCTCCCTCGCGGCGTTCGGCTACGGCCCCAAGACCCTCGCCCGCATCCTGCGGATGCGCCGCGCGCTCGCCCTGGCGCGGGCGGGCGTCCCCCTGGCGGAGACCGCGGCCCGCGCCGGCTACGCCGACCAGCCTCACCTGGCGCGTGACGTACGGAGCTTGGCGGGAGTGCCGCTGGGCGAGCTACTCGCCCGCGGCCAGCGGAGCGAACAGGTCCACCCCGTTTCCGTCCGGGTCGAGGACGACGGCGTACCGCTGCCCCCAGACCGCGTCCCACGGCTTCAACTCGACACGGCTCCCGGCCCCGGCCATCTCCGCGAACAGGGCGTCGACCTCCGCGGGACTGTCGCACCGTAGCGCCAGCGAGGTCCTGCCCCCGCCCGAGGGCGGCTCCCATCGCGTGTGGAAGGACCGGACCACCTCCTCCGTGTCGAGCATCAGCCGCAGCCCGCCCGGCAGTTCGGCCTCCACGTGTCCCTGCGTCCCGGCCCCCTCGGGGAAGGCGAACCCGAGCCGCCGGTAGAAGGCGACGGAGGCGGCCATGTCCGAGACGACCATCCCGATGGCATCGAATCGTGCACATATGAGCGCCACGCTACGGCCGCCCCGCCGAACCGGTCTTGAAGGAATCGGACACCGCCCGCACCGGGCCCGCCGTCCGGCCGGCACGGCCCGGCGGTCGGCGCCCCCGCGTAGGCTCCTGACGCATGGCCGTCCCCGCACTCCTCGTCTACACCCGCACCACGGACTACCGGCACGACTCCATCCCGGCCGGTGTCGCCGCCCTGCGCGGCCTCGGGGCCTTCGACGTCGACGCCACCGAGGACCCCGCCGCCCTCGAGGCGCCGCTGGACCGGTACGCCGCCGTCGTCTTCCTCTCCACGAGCGGCGAGGTGCTCACGCCGGCCGGACGGCAGCGGCTCACCTCGTACGTCGAGGCGGGCGGCGGGTTCGCCGGGGTGCACGCCGCGGCCTGCACGGAGTACGACTGGCCGTACTACGGGGAACTGCTCGGCGCCCGCTTCGACCGCCACCCCGCGCTCCAGCCGGGCCGGGCGGTGGTCGAGGACGGCGACCACCCGGCGACCCGGCACCTGCCCGCCGTCTGGCACTTCACGGACGAGTGGTACGACTTCCGCGCCAACCCGCGGGGGAGCGGCGCGCGGGTCCTGCTCCGCGCCGACGAGTCGTCGTACGACGGCGGCGGCATGGGCGACGACCACCCGCTGGCCTGGTGCCGCGAACAGGGCGCGGGCCGCGTCTTCTACACGGCCCTCGGCCACACCGCCGAGGCCTACGACGACCCCGCCTTCCGCGCCCACCTGCGCGGCGGGATCACCTGGTCGGGCGCCCGGGACACCCGGCCCGATCCGGAATCCGGGGGGAGTGTCGGTCCCGGCTCCTAGGGTGAGAGGCGCCGGAAGAGGGCCAACGACCACAGGAGTCACGTATGACGCGGTACTTGATCTCGTTCGACGACGGCGCGATGACCTTCCCGGAGGAGGAGCTGCCCAAGGTGGCCGAGGCCTCGCTCGAGGTGGTGCGTGAGGCCCGGGCCGCCGGTGTCTGGGTTTTCGGAGGTGGACTTCAGAGCCAGCAGGCGAGCGTCGTGTCCACCGACGGGACCGTCACCGACGGCCCGTACCCGGAGACCAAGGCGGTGCTCGGCGGGTTCTCGGTCATCGAGGTGCCCTCCCGCGCGGAGGCGCTGGAGTGGGCCGCCAGGATCGCCGCGGCGTGCCGCTGTGCGCAGGAGGTCCGGGAGATCATGCCCGACCCGACCGACTGAGCGAAGACGACGTGCTGCGGCGCTGCGCTGATCCGAACGGGTGACACACGGAGCGCGGCCCGCTCCCCGGGCGGCGACGCTTGGCGTCATGGCACCCACCACGTCAAGACGGCTCGCCGCCGCACTGCTCGTCTGGCTCGCCGTCCTCACCGGAACGGCGCCGTCGTCGTCCCCGGCCGCGGCGGCGTCCCCGGCCGGTGGGGGACCCGGCACCTCGGAGGAACCCTCCACGACCGGCGACGATCCGCTGCCGGCCCTCGAGAAGGCCGCGCGTCCCCTGCGCACCACCGAACCCGCCGGGCCCTTCGCGGACCTGCGGGCCCTCGGGCAGGCGATCGGTGACGCCACGCTGGTCGGCATCGGCGAGGCCGCCCACGGCTCGCGCGACTTCGTCACCTTCCGGCACCGGGCCCTGCGGTACCTGGTCGAGGAGAAGGGCTTCCGCTCCTTCGTCCTGGAGGCCAACTGGAGCGCCGGGCTCCGCCTCGACCACTACCTGCTCACCGGTCGCGGCGATCCGGCCCGGATCATGTCCGAGGAGTTCCAGAACGCCTACCTGCTGCTGCACAGCCAGGAGTACCTGGACATGGTCCGCTGGATGCGCGCGTACAACGTCGACCACCCCGGCGACCCGCTCAGGTTCGCCGGCAACGACAACGCCTACGCCGGACCCGAGCTGTACGACCGGGTCGTCGGCCACGTCCGCCGGTCCCACCCCGATCTGCTGCCCGCCGTCACCGAGCTGTACCGGGGACTGGCTCCCGCCCTGCCCGTCGGCGAGTGGATCCGCGCCGCCACATCCGCACCCCTGGACGAGCGCCGTGCACGGGCCGAGCGCACGGGCCGCGTCCTCGCGCTGCTGAACGCCCGCGAGCCCGCCGGGACGGACGGCGAGCACGCCTGGGCGGTCCAGCACGCCACCGTCATCGACCAGGTGGCACGCATGTACGCCTTCGACTTCACCGACCCCGGCGCCGTGCCGGAGGCCATGGCGTACCGCGACACCGTCATGGCGGACAACACCGTCTGGTGGCACCGCCGCACCGGCCACCGTCTGGTGCTCGGCGGGCACAACAGCCACCTGTACACCGCCTCCTCCACCCCCAGCCTCCCTCTCACCCAGGGCGAGGTGCTCCGGCAGCGGCTGGGCGACGGCTATCTGGCGGTGGGTCTCTCCTTCGGCCGGGGCGCCGTGCACGCCACCGAGCAGGGCCTGCAGAATCCGGTCGACGAGGACGTCAGGCGGTTCGAGGCCGGGCCCGCCGCTCCCGGATCGGTCGAGCACACCCTGGACCGCGTGGGCCACCCGAACTGGTACCTCGACCTGCGCACCGCACCGGCCGCCGCCCGCGCCTGGCTGGACACCACCCGGCCCAAACGGGAGATCGGCACGGACTTCCCTCCACCCGGTGACCGGGTCAGCCTGCTGAAGTCCGCGGACGTCGTGGTGCACCTGCACGAGATCCGCCCGAGCCTCCCGCTCCCACGCGGCTGAACGCCGGCGGCGGGGTGCCGCCACCCGTGGTGACGGCACCCCGCCCTGTCAGCCGGACGTCACCGGATCTAGCAGTCGAGGTAGGCGACGTGGATCCACACGCCGGTGCGTCCGCCCACCACGTCACCCATGACCCAGTCCCCCTGCTGGCCACGGGCGTCGAACTGCTGTCCCCTGTTCACCTGGCCCAGGACCGGGTACTCCGTGCCGGGTCCGCCGCGGAAGTTGACCCCGTTGTCGTTGACCGTGCACATGAGGGCCTGCCGCGCCGCCGTGTGGGACGGGGCCGGCTCCTGCGCGGCCTGCGCGACGGGCCCGGCCGCCACCGTGAGCCCGCTGACCAGAAGGGCCGCCGCCAGAATGCGCTTCTTCATGGGATTCCTCTTTCCACTCGTTCTCGGGTCCCGGTGCGGGAGCCGATGCACCGTTTCTAGCCGCTAATCTGTTGTTCACGGTCGGTCGACCGATGCCGAACAAACGGATGCCGAACAATCCGTGTGACCGGGGGAGAAGTGCGTCAGCGTGCCACGGGGAGAGCGCCCACTGGACCCGGAAAGCGGTCCATTGTTCGAATTCGCGGCGCGGTTGAGGAAATTGCGGGAACGGGCCGGTCGTCCCACCTACCGGGACCTCGCACGGCACGCGCACTACTCGATCGCGACGCTGTCCTCGGCCGCGGCGGGACGGCAGCTGCCCAGCCTGGCCGTCACCCTCGCCTACGTCCGTGCCTGCGGCGGTGACGAGCGGGAATGGGAGCTGATCTGGCGCCGTACGGCCGAGGCGTGCGCGGGTACCCCGGCGGCGGCCGCCGCCGCGGAGGACCGGCACGGCGGAGAAACCCGGCCGCCCTACGCCGGTCTGGCCGCATTCGGGGAATCCGACGCCGGTTTCTTCTTCGGCCGGGAGAGGCTCACCGCCGCACTCGTCGAACACATGAAGGAGAAAAGGCTTCTCGTTCTGTTCGGCGCGTCGGGGTCCGGAAAGTCGTCGGTGCTTCGCGCGGGCGTGCTCCCCGCGTTCTCCGGTGTTCGCGCGCTGGTATTCACGCCCGGTCCGCACCCACTGGAGGAATGCGCCCTCCGGCTGGCGGCCACCGCCGGCCTCGACCCCGCCTCGGTGCGCGGCGATCTCGCGGCCGAACCGGCCGGCCTCCACCGGATCGTGCGGCAGATCCTCGCCGGACGGCCGGAGGGCGACCGCGCCCCGGACGAACTGCTGCTCGTGGTGGACCAGTTCGAGGAGGTGTTCACCCTCTGCCGCGACGCGGAGGAGCGGGAGCGGTTCGTCGCCTCCCTGGTGCACGCGGCACAGGCCCCCGACAGCCGCACGCGGGTCGCCGTGGCCGTGCGGTCCGACTTCTACACGCACTGCACGCGCCTGCCCGCACTCGTCGACATCCTGCCCCACGCCCACCATCCCGTCGGTCCGATGACCGCCGAGGAACTGAGGGCGGCGATCACCGGCCCTGCCGCCCGCGCCCGGCTGACCGTCGAGAGCGCCCTGCTGACGACCCTCACCGCCGACGCCCACGGCCGGCCGGGGGCGCTGCCCCTGCTCTCGCACGCCCTGCTGGAGACCTGGCGCCGACGGCGCGGCAACGCCCTCACACTGGCCGGATACCGGGCGGCGGGTGGCTTCGAGGGGGCGCTCACGCAGACCGCCGAGGCCTTCCACCACGCCCTGAGCGACAGCCAGCGAGGAGCCGCCCGACGGCTGTTCGTGAGGCTCGTCGCCCTGGGTGAGGGCACCGAGGACACCAAGCGGCGTGTGCCGCGTCAGGAACTCGGCGACGGCCCCGACACCGCGCACGTCCTCGAACAGGCCACCAGGGCGCGGCTGCTGACCGTCGACGGTGACCATGTGGAGATCGCCCACGAGGCGTTGATCCGCTGCTGGACCCGGCTCGGCGGCTGGCTGGACGAGGACCGCGACCAGGAGCGCCTGCTCCGCACGCTCACGGAGGCCGCGGCCCTCTGGGAGTCCCTGGACCACGACCCCGACACGCTGTACCGCGGCGTACGACTCGCCGCCGCGAAGGATCTCCCGCGGCAGGCGCTGACCGCGCGGGAACGCGCCTTCCTCGACGCCGGGGAGTCGGCGGCGCAGGAGGCACAGCGGCGCGACCGGCGCAGCCTGCGCCGTCTGCGCAGGCTGGTCGGAGCCCTGGTCGTCCTGCTCGTGTGCGCCGTGGCCGCCGCCGGCGTCGCCGTACAGGCACAGAACACCGTCACCCGGCAGCGCAACGAGGCCGTGGCTCTCAGGGCCGCCGACGAGTCCGTGCGCCTCGGCCCGCACGATCCGTCATTGGCCGCCCAGGTCGCACTGGCCGCCTACCGCCACGCCCCGCAGAAGCGCACGCGCGACGCCCTGCTCAGCACCCTGTCCCTCGCGGCATACGGCGCCGGGCCGACCGGACCCAGGCCGACCGGCCACACTCCCGCCGTGACCGCGGACGGGCGCACGCTGGCCATGGCCGACCGCGCGGAGATCCTCCTGTGGGACATCACGGATCCCCGGCGGCCCCGGCGCCTGGCCACCCTCGACGGCGACGGGGTCGCCATGAACTTCATCGAGTTCACCCCCAGCGGGAACACGCTGGTCGGCGTGGGCGCCGACCGCACACTCCGGCTCTGGGACGTCACCGACCCCCGGGAACCGGCACCCCTGTCGGAGCGTCCCACCGGCCATGCCGACGCCGTCTACGCCGTCGCCGTGCGCCGGGACGGCCGGCTGGCGGCCACCAGCGGCTACGACGACACCATCCGCCTCTGGGACATCACCGACCCGGCGCGTCCCCGCACCGTCGCCACGCTGAAAGGGCACGCGGGCAACGTCAAGCCCGTGGCGTTCAGTCCCGACGGAACGACCCTGGCCTCGGGCTCCGACGACCGCACCATCCGCATCTGGGACGTGTCCCGCCCGCGGCACGCCGCCACCGTCGCCGTCCTCGAGGGACACCGGCACTTCGTCGACGCCCTCGCCTACGGTCCCGACGGCCGCACCCTGCTGAGCGGGAGCGACGACCGTACGGCGAGACTGTGGGACATCGGTGATCCTGCCCGGTACCGCCGGCTGGGCGAACTGGCGCGACACGCCGATGTCGTCGCCGGTGTGGCCTTCGCCCCCCACGGCCGTACGGCGGTGACCGTCGGTGTCGACGGCGCGGTGAAGGTGTGGGACGTGACCGACCGCGCGCGCCCCGCGCCGCTGGCCTTCCTCACCAACCCCGGCGGGTCGGTCAAGGAGGTGCGCCACCTCCCGGCGGACGGCACGCTCCTCACCGTGACCGCCCACCGCAGCGTCCAGGTATGGAACACCGACCTGGACCGGGTGCTCGCCGACGCCTGCAACCGCGTCCGGGGCACCATCAGCCGCGCCCAGTGGGCCCATCACTTCCCCCGCCTCGCATACGACCCGCCCTGCCCGCGCCGCGCGAGGGCCGACCCGGCCTCAGGGATCCGCCCGGGTCTGCCACTCCTGCGCGGCTGAACGCCTGCGGCGGGCCGCCGAGGCCCGCGCCGCCTCGCCCCTGCGAGCCCACCCTGCCAGGCCGGATTCACCTGGGCGTCCACCGCGTCCGGGCACCGCGCGGGCTGCCCTGGAGACCGCGGCGAGCGACCAGGTCAGTCCGGGACGTGGGCCGCCGTGACGCGGCCGGCGTCCGCCTCGGCACCGGCGGACGACGTGATCACCTCGGAGCGGTGGCCCTCCCGGTTCAGCAGGCCGCCCGTGACGGCGAGGCCGAGGCCGGCCACGGCGAGGGCCGCGCCGACCAGGGCGGGGGAGGTCCAGCCCCAGCCCGCCGACAGGGCCAGACCGCCGAACCAGGCGCCGCCGGCGTTGGCCAGGTTGAAGGCGGAGTGGTTGGAGGCCGCCGCCATGGTCGGGGCGTCCTTCGCCTTGGCCATGAGCAGCATCTGGACGGGCGTGGTGATGAAGGAGCCCAGCGCACCGATGAAGGTGATCGTCACCAGGGCGGGCCAGGTGCTGTGGACGGTGAAGGAGAACGTCACCAGCGCCGCGGCGAGCAGGGCGAGCCCCGCGTACAGCGTCGGGCGCAGGGCGCGGTCCGTGAGCGGGCCCGCGACCAGTGTGCCGAGCGTCATGCCGACCCCGTAGAGCGCGAGGACCAGGGTCGTCGAGGAGTCGGAGATGCCCGTCACGTTCGTCAGGATGGGCACGAGGTAGCTGTAGACGGCGAAGAAGCCGCCGAATCCCACCACGGCGACGGCCAGGCCGATCGCGACCTGCCGGTTGCCCATCGCCCGCAGCTCGTGCCGGACGCCGGACTGCCCGCCACGGGGCTGGTGGGGGACGAAGAGGGCCAGCGCGGCGAGCGCGGCGAGGCCGATGACGGCGATGGCGAGGAAGGCGGACCGCCAGCCCAGCTGCTGGCCGAGGGCCGTGCCGGCCGGGACGCCGACGATGTTCGCGACGGTGAGTCCGAGGAACATCCTCGAGACGGCGCGAGCGGCCCGCTCGGGGGCGACCAGCCGGGAGGCGACGACGGCGCCGACGCCGAACAGCGCCCCGTGCGGCAGCCCCGTCAGGAAGCGCGCGGCGAAGAGCGTGCCGTAGGCGGGGGCCAGCGCGGACGCGATGTTGCCGACGACGAACAGTCCCGTCAGGAGCAGCAACAGCCGCTTGTGGGGCACGCGCGCACCGATGCCCGTCAGCACGGGGGCGCCGACGACGACACCGAGCGCGTAGGCAGAGACGAGGTTGCCGGCGTCCGGCACGGAGACGCCGACCCCGTCGGCTATCTGGGGCAGCAGCCCCATGGTGGCGAACTCGGTCGTGCCGAGGCCGAACGCGACGACGGCCAGGGCCAGCAGAGCCAGGGGCATGGTGCGGGGAAACCTTTCGAAGACAGCGGGCCGGAAGCGAGGGAGGGGAAGGACGGAAGCCGTCCCCGGCTCTCGTGCCCGGTCGCGCTGAGCACCGTTGCCCGGCGCACCCCTGGACAGGGGAAGCCCATAGGAGTGGAGCAAGAACGGTGGGCCGCGCATTCCAAGATCGAGCCGCAGGTCTCCGTGACACGTGTCACGCCGCACCGGGCGGGCGTACCGTCCTCCCAACCCGCCCGGTGGTCGCCCGGTCACCGGGTTCCGCCGCCGGCCGGACGCCGGGGCGTGCCCGCACCGCGGTGCCGCCCGTCAACCGTGACCGCCCGGACGCGATCCGGGAGGCGCCGTACTCGCGCGCTCCACCAGCCGGGTCGACAGCTCCGTGCGGGTGCTCTCCGGGCGGTGGCCGTCCATCATGCGCAGCAGGAGGCGCAGGGCCGTCGCCGCCATCTCGGAGAGGGGCTGGCGGACGGTCGTCAGCGCCGGGGTGAGCCAGCGGGCCTCGGGCAGGTCGTCGAAGCCGACCACGCTCATGTCGTCCGGTACGCGCAGGCCCCGCTCGGCCAGGGCCGCGTAGACGCCGAGCGTCATCCGGTCCGAGCAGACGAAGACGGCCGTGGGCGGTTCGGGCAGGTCGAGGAGCTCGCGCATGCGGCGGCCGGCCGCGCTCTCGCCGGAACCGGTGTGCCGGACGTACTCGGGGCGGTGCCGCACGCCCGCGGCGGCGAGGGCCGAGCGGTAGCCGGCGATCCGCGCGTCGGCGCACGGCGTGTGCCGGCGGCCGGCGACGACCGCGACGCGCTCGTGGCGCAGCGCCAGCAGGTGCTCGGTCGCCGTCACCCCGCCCTGCCAGTTCGCCGCCCCCACCGACACGACACCCGCCGGCGGTTCGTGCACCGGGTCGATCATCACGAACGGGATGCGGTGCTGCGTCAGCCAGGCGTACTGCGGGTCGCTCAGCCCGGCCAGGTGGAACAGCACCCCTGACGAACCGCGCAGCACCAGTTTGTCCAGCCAGCCCCGCTCCGGCCGCTCCGGACGGCCGCCCGTGAGGGCGGCCGAGACGACGAGGTCCAGCCCCGCGTCGTCCGCCGCGTCCCCCGCGCCGTGCAGCACCGCGCCCGCCGCGGAGGTCTCCGGCGCGTGCACCACCAGGTCCACCAGACGCGGCGCCCGTCCGCCGTCGAACCGGGGTCTCCTGATGTATCCGAGCCGGTCCAGCGCCTCGGTGACGCGGCGGCGGGTCTCGGGAGCCACGTCCTCGCGGCCGTTGACCACCTTGGACGCGGTCGGCACCGAGACCCCCGCCTCACGGGCCACCACCGCCAGCGTCGGCCCGGCCGTCACCTTGGCGCTTCCCGTACGGACCATCGAGCACCCACCTCTCCACCGGATAGAAAGCGCTTCCTACTGTAGATCCGGCGCACCGGGGCGGGAAGAACCCTCACGGGCGCGAGGAATACCCGGAAGCCCTGTGGCGCTTTGAGTTACCGGCGGGTTCGCCCGGCCGGGGCGTGACGTGGCGCGGTGAAGGGCTGGTGGGCACATGACGGCAGCGGACCGGAGCAACCCCGTGGTCAGCACCCCGTACGGGGCCGTACGCGGCCGCTGGGAGCGTGACGTGGCCGTCTTCCGGGGCATCCCCTACGCGGCACCCCCGTTCGGCCCCCGCCGCTTCCGCCCTCCGGTCCCGCCGGACCGCTGGGACGGCGTACGCGAAGCCGCCGTCTTCGGGCCGACGGCCCCCAAGCCCCCGTACTCGGAGGCCTTCGCCCAGTACCTCTCCGACCCGGACATCCCCGGCGACGACTGCCTCAACCTCAACGTCTGGACCCCCGACCCCGCCCCCGGCGCCCGCATCCCGGTCCTCGTATGGCTCCACGGCGGCGCCCTGACCAGGGGCTCCTCGGCGGTCCCCGTCTACGACGGCCACACCTTCGCCCGTGACGGCGTGGTGTTCGTGTCGCTCAACCACCGCCTCGGCGTCGAGGGCTACGGCCTGTTCCCGGACGCCCCCGCCAACCCCGGACTGCGCGACCAGCTCGCCGCGCTCCAGTGGGTCCACGAGTCGATCGCGGCCTTCGGCGGCGACCCGGACCGCGTCACCCTCGGCGGCCAGTCCGCCGGAGCGATCAGCGCGGGAGCGCTCGTCGCCGCCCCGCAGGCCCGGGGACTGGT
This sequence comes from Streptomyces marokkonensis, assembly GCF_008312835.1. Classification (GTDB taxonomy): domain Bacteria; phylum Actinomycetota; class Actinomycetes; order Streptomycetales; family Streptomycetaceae; genus Streptomyces; species Streptomyces marokkonensis_A. The sequence continues at coordinate 419,231 of NZ_VSKS01000001.1, forward strand.
CCGCCGCGCCGTCCTGCAGAGCGGCCCGCCCGAGACCACCGACCGCGACAAGGTGCGGCGCATGGTCCGGCGCATGGCGACCCGTCTGAAGGTGCCCGCCACCGCCGAGGCCTTCGCCGGCGTCGACCGCGGGCACCTGTTGCGCGCCCAGGCCGACGTCGGACGGCGCAGCAGCCCGGTGCTCGGCGGCCCCGCCTTCGGCGTCGTCGTCGACGGCGACCTCGTGCCACGGGACCCCCTGGAGGCGCTCACCGGCGGCGCGGCCCCCGGCGTCGGCCTCCTGACCGGCTGGACCCGCGACGAGTACCGCCTGTGGCTCGTCCCCGGCGGCCTCGTGGAACGCCTCGACCGCCTCGGCGCGGTCGCCCTGGCCGGTGCGATGGCCCGCTGCCGCTGCGGCAGCGAGGTCCCGCGCGGCTACCGCGCCCTGCACCCGGACGCCGGCACCGCGGAACTCGTCGGCCAGATGGTCACCGACCACCTGCTCCGCGCCCCCTTGCACCGGCTCGCCGACGGACGCCAGGACCCCTCGTACGTCTACGAGTTCGCCTGGCCCTCGAACCGCCCCGGCATGGGCGCCTGCCATGCCCTGGAACTCGGCTTCGTCTTCGACAGCGGCCGCGAGCCCGCCGCCCGCAAACTCGCCGGCGAGGGCGCGCCGCAGGAACTGGCCGACGCGATGCACGGCGCGTGGGTACGGTTCGTCACCGACGGCTCGCCGGGATGGGAGCGGTGGGACCCCCGCCACCCGGTGCGCGTCTTCGGTGACGGTGACCCGCACACCGGCCACGGCCCCCGCGACCGCGAACTGGCCCTGTGGAGCGCGCCCGCCCCCGAGGAGCCCGCGCCGACCCCCGAACTCCGCTCCGTCATACGCCGCCTACGCCGCAACGGCGCGCTCCGCCGCACCTGAGGCCGATTCACTTCCCCGTCCGGCGCACCATCTCGGTGATCCAGACCGGAGCGTACGGTGACGTGCATCCCGGGGACGTCGGGTAGTCCTTGAGCACCTCCAGGCGCTCACCGATGTCGAGCGCGCGGGCGCGGTGTTCGGCGTGCTCGATCCCGATCTGCGCCAGGCAGTGGTTCATCGCCCACTGGAGGCGGTCCGGGGCGTCCTTCATCTCCGCCTCGACGACGTCGAGCAGCGCCCCGAGATCGAGGCCCTCGGGTTTCTTCGCCACGCGCTCGGTGGTGAGCGCCCAGCCGGCGCTCGCGACCACGGGATCCGGGTCCGCGGTCCAGGCGAGCCGCAGGTCCTCGGCGTGCGGGTTCTTCTTCACCACGTAGTTGACGAGCCAGTCGTGCACCTTGGGCGGGCGCGCCTCGCGCAGCATCCCGTCGAGCTCGTCACGCTCGAACGCCTTCGGGCGGCAGACCAGCAGCGCCAGCAGCCTCGCCGCGGTGTCGCCCGTCTGCCAGAGCCGGCGCGCGAGGTCCTGCTGGGTCTTCAGCCGCTTCGCGAGCGCGCGCAGCTTGCCGAGGTTCACCCCGTGGTCGTCGCCGTGCTTCTCGTTCACCGCGCGGACCTTCGGGTCCTCGAGCGCGGCCAGCTCGGCCATCACCTCGGTCAGCGTCGCCCCGGTCATCCCGGCCTCCCGTTCCTCGGATGCGGGCCTCAGCCTATGACGGGGGTTTGCATCTGTACCTGATGCATCCCGCCACCGGGCGTTGGTATCTCCCGGAGATGATTCGCAGGACGTCAGAGGCTGGTCACAGGTTGAACAGGAGAACGGCGAGCCCGAAGGGGACCCGCGCGAGTCTCTCGGAGGGCCAGTTCTTCGAGTACTCCATGGGGTTCGCCGAGTGGCTGTGGCGTTGGCTGAGCAGCGAGGAGGTCACAGGTCCGGGCGAGCGAACCGGCGACCAACGCGCTGCTGCACGGCGTACCGGCCGGCCGGGGCTTCCTGCTCAGGCTGCTGCCGTACGCCGACAGCGTCCGCGTCGAGGTGCACGACAGCGGGGGCGGTGCGCCCGCCGTGCCGCGGGGTGAACCCGACGAGAGCGGGCGCGGGTTGCTGCTCGTGGCCGGGCCGGCGGACACCTGGGGTGTGGGGGAGCGGGACCCGGGCAAGGTCGTGTGGTGCGAGTTCGTCACGGCTTCCGCAGGTCCCAGCGATCGACGCGACCGTCCGGCGCGCTCGGGTGCGGCCGCCGTGCCGTCACGCGGCGCCGGCCGGCAGTTCGACCTCCGCCCAGATGGTCTTCCCCTCGGCGCGGTGGCGCGTACCCCACCGCCGGGCGAACTGGGCGACCAGCAGCAGGCCCCGGCCGCCCTCGTCGAGCGTGCGGGCCCGCCGCAGGTGCGGGGCGGTACCGCTGCTGTCGTACACCTCGCAGATGAGCGCCGCTCCGCGGATCAGCCGTAGCTGGACGGGCGGTTGCCCGTAGCGGATGGCGTTGGTGACGAGTTCGCTCACCACGAGTTCGGCGGTGAACGCCACGTCCTCCAGGCCCCACGCGGACAGCCGGGCCGCCACCCCCGCGCGGGCGTCGCTCACCGCGGCTGGGTCGGACGGCAGGTCCCACGTGGCGACGTGGCCCGCGTCGAAGGCCCGCGTGCGGGCGAGGAGCAGGGCGACGTCGTCCTGGGGCTGCGTCGGCAGCAGCGTGCGGAACAAGTCGTCGCAGGTGGCCTCGAGGGATTCGGCGGGCTGCTCCAGGTACCGGCGCAGCCGGGCGAGGCCGCTGCCCAGGTCGTGCCTCGCGCCCTGGACGAGCCCGTCCGTGTACAGCGCGAGGAGGCCGCCCGGTGGCATGTCCCAGGCGAAGGTCTCGAAGGGCAGACCGCCCAGGCCCAGCGGCGGACCGGGACGGATGCCGACGAAGTCCACCGTGCCGGCGGGCGTGACGACCGCGGGCGGCGGATGGCCGGCGGTGGCGGCCGTGCAGCGGCGCGACACCGGGTCGTAGACGACGTACAGGCACGTGGCGATGAGGTCGGTGGGCACCTCCAGGTCGGGCCTGGGGGGCGCCGGTGTCTCCTCCTCGGACGCCACGTGGGTGACCAGGTCGTCGAGCTGCGTCAGGAGTTCGTCGGGGGGCAGGTCGACGTCGGCCAGCGTGCGGACGGCGGTCCGCAGGCGTCCCATGGTGGCCGAGGCCCGCAGGCCGTGGCCCACCACGTCCCCCACGACCAGCGCGACCCGGGCGCCGGACAGCGGGATGACGTCGTACCAGTCGCCGCCCAGCCCCGCCCGCGTGCGGGCCGGAAGGTAGCGGTGCGCCACCTCGACCGCTTCCTGGGCGGCGATCCGCCGGGGCAGCAGGCTCCGCTGCAGGGCCAGCGCGGTCTCGCGTTCGAGGGTGTAGCGGCGGGCGTTGTCCACGGCCACGGCGGCCCGGGCGCCGATCTCCTCGGCCAGCACCAGGTCGTCCTCCGTGAAGGGCTCCTCGCGGCGGTGCCGGACGAGGAGGGCCACACCGAGGGTGACGGCGCGGGCCCGCAGCGGGATGACCATGACCGAATGGACCCCGAAGGCCCGCACCACTCCCGAGCGGGCCGGGTCGGCCTGCTGCCAGGCCCTGATGGCCGGGTCGACGGTGCGGTGCAGCGACGCCTCGCCGGTGGCCATGCAGCGGGCGGGAGGCGTGGACGGGGGGTAGTCGTCCAGGTCACCGGGCCGGGCCAGCGCCTCGGGCACCCCGGGCAGCACGGACTGCTGCGCCGCCCGGCGCAGTGTGACGGCGCCGGTGGGGGAGGGGCGCGGCTCGATCCCCCGGAACAGGGAGTCCAGCAGGTCGACGGTGACGAAGTCCGCCAGCCGGCCCACCACCAGGTCGGCCATCTCCTGCGCCGTCCGCATCACGTCCAGGGTGGTGCCGATCCGTGTGCTCACGTCGTTCAGCAGGTTGAGCCGCTCCCGGGCGAGGTACTGCTCGGTGACGTCGAGGGCGGACAGCTCCAGTTGCCGTACCTGTCCGTCGGGGTCCAGGAGCGGGGACACGGTGATGGACCAGACCCCCTCAGGCGCGGTGGGCCGGGCCCTGCCCCGCTCGCGGAACTGCTCGGTCTCGCCCGTGACGAGCACGCGGCGCATGCTGTCCTCCACCTCCCGGCAGATGTGGGGAGGCAGGACGTCCGTGACCCGCATGCCCGCCATCCGCTCCTCGCTCAGGCCGAGCTCGTGCTGGGCGCCGGCGCTCGCCCGTACGGCCCGCAGCGCGGAGTCGAACACCATGACCGGAAGACGGCACTGTGCGAACGCCGCCTCCTCCGTCGTCCGGTCCGCACCCTGCGGCGGAAGAGGTGGCGTGGCCACGACGAGCCGCTGGGCGCGGCCCTCGCCGTCGACCCACGGGTAGGCCCGCAGCCGTACCTCCACCCGTCGGCCGTCCCGGTGCCGGAGCAGGGCCGTCGTTCCGTTCCGCCCGTCGAGGGCCGAGAGGACCCCCGCCCCGGTGTCCCTGCCGGTGTCCGCACCGAGCAGACGGTCCACGGGGCGCCCGATGGCCGCTTGCGGCGGATAGCCGAACATGCGCTCGGCACCCGGGCTCCACCCCGCCACGACGCCCCGGGCGTCGATGACGGCCGTGGCCGGGGCCGCCCGGTCCGGGAGGTCGCCGGCATCGCCGCCGAGCGGGATGGCGTCGCGCATGTGATCATCGCCGTTCTGCCCTCGGGGCCACCAGCGCCCGGGGCCGGGGCACCGGTGGTGCCGCGGACCGCCCCACCGCTGCGGTCCCGTCCCGCCGTGTCCCGACGCCCGGCGTCTCGCCCCCTCCCTCCACTTCTACCGTTCTTCACCCGTGCCCGCGCGTCATGCGCGGAGCGGAACGGCGACGGCCGACGGCCGGCCACCCTCCTCGCCCGGCGCCCGCCCTGGTCACAGCGCTCCCGCGTCCCCTGCCCCGCGTGCCATGCCGGGCACATGCCCATACCTTCCGCGTTCTTTAGCATGGTGTGAGCCGATTGATGCGGCGGGTGTGCCATCCGTCAGGGATGAGAACGCGGTGACGAGACAGCAGGACGCGTCCGGGCTGCCCGGCGTACAGGGAGCGGAGCGCGCCGACGGCCTGCCGTTCCACCCTCCCGCTCTGGCCGCCGCCCGCGCGGCGGCCGCGATCACGGCGCTGCTGGCCGCTCTGGTGGGCCTGGTGGGCCTGACCGGGTGGATCCTCGACACCGACGTGCTGAAGAGCGTGCTGCCCGGTGTCGCGGTGTCCATGAAGGCGAACACCTCCGTGGCTGTCGCGACGCTGGGAGTCTCGCTGTTCCTCGTCGCACGCGGCCCGCTCCGCCCGTGGACGACCGCGGCGGCCCGTGTGGCGGCGGTGCCGGCGCTGGTGATCGGGGCGCTCACGCTCGCGGAGTACGTCACCGGGGCCGGCCTCGGCATCGACGAGGTCCTCTTCGAGGACGACACGGCCGACGTCGAGACGGGGGTGCCCGGGCGGATGGGGCCGAACACGGCCGTCGCCTTGACGCTCGCGGGTGCGGCGTCCGCGTGCGCGAGTACACGCCGGCTTCCCGCGTGGGTCAGTCAGGTGATGGGGCTGGCGGTCGGGGCCATCGGCATGCTGCGGCTGTACGGGGCCGCGTACGCGGTGCCCGAGCTGGAGCGGTTCGGCGCCTACACGGGCATGGCCCTGCACACCGCGCCGGCCCTGGTCCTCCTGGGCGCGGCCGTCTTCCTGGCCCGGCCGGACGAGGGGCTGACCGGGCTCCTCATGAACGCGGGCACGACGGGCGCGCTGGGGCGCCGCCTGCTCGTCACCGCATTGGTCGTGCCGCCCCTGCTGGGCTGGGGCGTCCTGGCGGGCGAGGACGCGGGGCTGTTCGGGCCGCGGCTGGGGACCGCGCTGCTGGTGTGGGGCAACGTGGCCGCCCTCACCGTGGTGATCTTCGCGGCGCTGGCCATGGGTCGCCGCATCGAGGTGGCCCATGCCCGTCTCGCGTGGCAGGTGCGCCAGAACGAACTGCTGCAGGCCTTCATGGACCACACGCCCGCGGTGGTGTTCATCAAGGACCTGGAGGGCCGCTACCTGGCGGTCAACACGAGGTTCGAGGAGAGCCTGGGGCTGGCCCGCGACCGGCTGCTGGGCCGCCGCGACCTGGACGTCATGCCGGCCGGCCTCGGCCGTCACGCGAGGGACGCCGACCTCGCGATGCTGGCCGGGGGCAGGCCCGTGCAGCGGGAGGAGTCGCTCACCCTGCCCGGCGGTCCGCGGGAGTTCCTGACCACCCTGTTCCCGCTCAAGGACGCGTCCGGTGCCCCCTACGCCGTGTGCGGCGTGGTCACCGACATCACCGAACGCGTCGCCGCCCAGCGCGAGGTGGAGCGGGCGCAGCGGCGGTTCCGCGCGCTGCTGGAATCCGCACCCGACGCCACCCTCATCACGGACGGCAGTGGCACCGTCGTCATGGCCAACACACAGGTGGAACACGTGTTCGGGAGATCGCCGGGCGACCTCGTCGGCACCCGGGTCGTCGACCTGGCGCCCGTCGCGCGACGCCGGCGGCAGGGCGCCCTCCTCGACGCCTACCTGCGGCTGCGCGACCCGCAGCCGACGGTCGTGGACGAGAATCTGTACGGTCTGCACGGTGACGGCTCGCCGTTCCCCGTCGAGGTCAGCGTCAGCAGTCTCCAGGCCGAGCGGGAGACCCTCGTCGTGCTGTTCGTACGCGACATCACCGAGCGCAGGCGGGCGGAGGCCGAGCGCGCCGAACGGTACGAGCAGCACCGGCACATCGCCTACACCCTGCAGCACAGCCTCATGGGAGAGCCGCCCACCCTCGCGTATCTGCCCAGCGCGCACCGGTACCTGGCCTCCGTCCAGGACCCGGGGGTCGGCGGCGACTGGTTCGACATCATCCCCCTCGGCGGCCGCCGCACCGGCGTCATCATCGGCGACGTGATGGGCCGGGGACTGGAGGCGGCGGCCGTCATGGGGCAGCTGCGCGCCGCCTCCCACGCGCTGGCCCGCACGGGCGCGACGCCCAGCCGGCTGATGACCTCGCTGGACGCGTTCGTCGGCGACCTGGCCGACCAGCTCGTCACCTGTCTCTACCTGATCCTGGACCAGGACACGTGCGAGGTCACCGTCTGCTCGGCGGGGCACCTGCCCGTCATCGTCCTGCCTCCCGGCGGGGCTCCCGGCCGGCTGCGGACACCGGTCGGCGTGCCCCTGGGGGTCAACGAGCCGGGCGGCGGCGGGGTGCCGTTCGAGGAGGCGACCCGGCCGCTGCCGCCGGGCAGCGTCCTCGTCCTCTACACCGACGGGCTGGTCGAACAGCCCGGCACCGACATCGAGGCGCGGATCGACGTCCTCACCCACACCGTCGGCGTCACGCTGAAGGGCGCCCGCGCCGACCCGAAGATTCTCGACCGGGCGGCGGACCGGCTGATCAGTACCCTCATCACGGCCCCGGCCGACCACGACGACGACGTGACGCTGCTCCTGCTCGGCGTGCCCGGCCCGAACGGGCCGGACACCGACCGCTGACCGGGCGACAGGCGGGCTCGTACGGCGGGAGGGGGCGGCCGGTGCGTGGGGCGAGGCCGCTACGGCCGCTCCCGCAGCACCTCGGCGACCGACGAGACCGTCCCCGGCCCCACCCGGCAGCACCCGCCGATCAGCCGGGCCCCCGACTCCCGCCAGCCCGCCACCCGCCCCGTGGTGAACGTCGACCGGCCTTTCCAGGCCCGCGCCCCCGCGTCCCACGTCTCCCCGCTGTTGGGATAGACCACGACCGGTTTGCCGGTGACGCGGGCGGCGAGGGCGACGGCGTGGTCGGCGTCCTCGGGGGTGCAGCAGTTCACGCCGACCGCGATCACCTCGTCCGCCCGCGCGGCGAGCGCGAAGGCGTCCTCCAGGGGCTGTCCCGCGCGGGTCCGGCCGCCGGCCGCCGAGTAGGACAGCCAGGCCGGTGCACCGAGGCCGCGCAGGGCACGCAGCAGGGCCTCCGCCTCGTCCGTGTCGGGGATCGTCTCCAGGGCCAGCACGTCCGGCGCGGCGGCGGCCAGGACCTCCATGCGGGGACGGTGGAAGCGTTCCAGCTCCGTGACCGACAACCCGTACCGGCCCCGGTACTCGGAGCCGTCCGCGAGCATCGCCCCGTACGGTCCGACCGAGGCCGCCACCCACAGGGGGCGGGACGCCCGGGCCCGCCGGGCCGCCTCCCGGGCACACCCGACGCTCAGCGCGAAAAGTGCGGACGCCTCCTCCCGGCCGGTCCCGCGCCGGGCGAAGCCCTCGTACGTCGCCTGGTAGCTGGCCGTGATCGCCACGTCCGCGCCCGCCTCGAAGTACGCCAGGTGCGCCCCGGTCACCGCCTCGGGGTCCTCGGCGAGCAGCCGGGCCGACCACAGCTCGTCGCTCAGGTCGTGGCCGGCCGACGCGAGCTGGTTGGACAGGCCGCCGTCGAGGACGACCGTGCCGTCCGCGAGTGCCTCGGCGAGTGGGGGAGCGGTGCTCATACCGGCGACGCTAGCGGAGTCCCCCGTCACAGCGCGCCCTCCCGCCCCACTGCTGGGATGCTGGGGAGGGGGCACGGCCGAACAGGGGCGGTGAGTGCCATGACCGGGCTCGAAGAGGACGACTCCGCCGCGGCGGAGGACCACGCCGATCCACGCGGCGACCCGTTTCTGCGCACCCGGTTCGCCGTCCCCGCGCGCCCGGTGACGTATCTGCGGCGGGAGCGGCTGACCAGGCATCTCGACCAGGCCCTGCGCACCCCGCTGACCATGGTCAACGGCGCGGCGGGGGCGGGGAAGACCCTGCTGGTCGCGGACTGGGCGGCACGTCGCGTCCGGCTGCCGGTGGCCTGGCTCACCGCCGACGCGGCCGGGGACGGGCCCGGGGTGTTCTGGGCGTACCTGCTGCGGGCCCTGCGGACTGCCGGCGTAGCCCTGCCCGCCGGCATCGGTGTCCCGGCGGACGCGACCCGGGTGGGCCCGGCCCTGCCGGTCCGGCTCGCCGCGGAGCTCAGCGGCCGGGAGCGGCCGGTGGTCGTGGTGCTCGACGAGTTCGACCGCGTCACCGCCCCGGAGACCGCCGGGCAACTGGACTTCGTCCTGCGCCACGCCGGGACGGGGCTGCGCCTGGTCCTCGTCACCCGCACCGAGCCGCTGCTGCCCCTGCACCGCTACCGGGCCGCGGGCGAGCTGACGGAGATCAGGGGCGCGGAGCTGGCCTTCACCTCTCATGAGGCGGCCCAGCTGCTGGAACTGCACGGACTGCGACTGCCCCCGGCCGCGGTGAGCGCCCTCGTGGAGCGCACCGGAGGGTGGGCCGCCGGGCTGCGGCTGTGCGCCCTGGCGGCCGGACAGAGCCCGGATCCCGAGGTCTACCTGAAGGAGTTCGAGGCCGACCGCAGCACGGTCGCCGACTTCCTGCTGGCGGAGGTGCTCAAGCGGCAGGACGCCGGGACCCAGGAGCTGCTGCTGCGGGTGAGCGTGCTCGACCGGTTCGGTCCCGGTCTCGCGAACGCGGTCACGGGACGCGACGACGCCGAGGCCGTCCTGGCCCGGCTGAGCCGGGAGAACGCCTTCGTCGAGCACCTCGGGCACGGCCTGTACCGCCTGCACCCCCTGTTCGCGGAGATACTCCGCGCCCACCTGCGGATGCGCCGGCCCGGAGCCGAACCCGGACTGCACCGCCGGGCCGCCGCGTGGCTGCGGCGGTCAGGGGCCCTCGGTGAGGCGCTCGCGCACGGGGCCGCCGCCGACGACTGGGAGTTCACCGCCGGTGCCCTGATCGACGATCTCGCCGTCGGTCAGTTCTTCACGGGGCCGCGCTCCGAGGCGATGGCCGAGCTGTTCGCGGCGATGGGGCAGGACAGCGCGGGGCCCGCCCCGGAGCTGGTGCGGGCGGCCGGCCTGCTGGCCCGGCGCGACGTCGACGGAGGTCTGGCCCATCTGCGCCGGGCACGGCACGAACTGGCGGGATACGACGGCACGGCGGACGAGGCGGCGGCCCGGTTGAGCTGCGCCCTGCTGGAGGCCCTGGCCGCCCGGCTGGCCGGTGCGCCGGACCGGGTGGAGGACGCGGCGCGCGCGGCCGAGGGGTTGTGGGACGCGGTCCCCGAGCTGCTGGACCGGCATCCGGAGGTCACCGCGCTGCTGCTGGACCATCTGGGCTCCGCCAGGCTGTGGGCCGGGCACTTCGAGGAGGCACGGGCCGCCCTGAACAGGGTGGCGGACTCCGTCCCGGGAGCGGCCACCGCACTCCCGCGCGAGGACTCGCTGGGCCGCCTCGCCCTGATCGACCAGCTGAACGGCTGGCCCGGCAGGGCCGAACGCAGGGCACGTGAGGCCCTCGCGGAGACCGAGCGGTTCGGGCTGCCCCGGTCCTCCGGCTCCGGAGTGGAACGGCTCGTCCTGGCCGCCGTCGCCGTGGACCGTGACGAGCTGGGGCAGGCCCAGGCCCTGCTCGACACGTCGGCCGATGCGCATCCCGCGCTCCGCGACCCCGTCCTGGAGGCCTGCCGCGCGCTGACGACCGCGCGCCTGCACCTGGCGCGCGGTGATCCCGGCGCCGCGCTGAGGGCGGTGGAACCGGAGGTGCCCGCCGACGTCGCCTCGCCCTGGGTACGGTGTGGGACGGCGCTCGTCGCGGCCGCCGCGCATCTCGCCGAGGGCCGGGCGCGGACGGCGGCCGGGCTGCTGGCGCGGGTGCCCGACGGGCAGGTGGCGTGCGCCGTGGAGGCCGCGCGGGTCCAGCTCGCCGCCGGCCGGACCGCGGCGGCCGTATGTCTGCTCGACCGTGTGGACCCGGAGGGGCGGGCCGGCCCCGCGGTGACCGTCCGGGCCGCGCTGGTGCGGGCGCAGGCCGCGGACGAGGCGGGAGACGGCGAGACGGCGCGCGGACTCGTGGGGCGGGCGCTGGCGGAGGCACGCCGGGAGCGGCTGCGGCGGCCCTTCGCCGAGGCCGGGCCGTGGATCCGGCCCTATCTGCGGTCGGCGTCACCGCACCGGCCGACGACCGGCCGGCCCGCACCCCGCTCCGGTCCGTCCCGGCACGAGCCGCCGCCCCCGGTCGTCGAGGAGCTGAGCGGACGCGAGCGCGACGTCCTGCGGCGCCTGGCCCTGACGATGTCCACGGAGGAGATCGCCGCCGACCTGTACGTGTCGGTGAACACGGTGAAGACCCACCTCAAGAGCGTCTACCGGAAACTGACGGTCAACCGCCGCAACGAGGCGGTGCGCCGCGCCCGTGAACTGGACCTGCTATGACCGGAGGGACACCGTGAGGCACTGGCGCACGCCGACCGTCCTGGGAACCGCACAGTTCCTGATGGTCCTCGACACGTCGGTCATGACGGTCACCGTGGCGGCGGCCGTCGTGTGGCTGCCGGCCACCATCGACCCGGTCGTCGACGACGCCCAGTTCGCGGGAGCGATGGCCCTGCTCGGCGTCGGCATGGGGCTGTTCGCCTCGCAGCTCGGCAACGTCGTCCAGTCCAGCGCGGGGGAGGACGAGCGCAGCGAGGCGGGCGGACTCCAGTACACCGCGCAGAACCCGGGCTCGGCGCCGGGCACCGCGCTGATGGGATCGCTGCTCGTGGGCTCCCTGGCGCAGGCCTTCACCTCGTACGTGGAGGACGACGCCCGGCTGTCGCAGGAGGCCCGGCAGCAGGTCGGCATCGCCCTGGATGCCGTAGTCACCTTCGTGCCGACCGAACAGGTGCGCGCGGCGGCCACCAGCGCCGGACTGCCGCCCGAGGAGGTGGAGGCCGTGACGGACTCCTACGCGTCGGCGCGGCTCGACGGACTCGAAGCGGCGATCCTGCCAACCGGTGGCGTCACTCTCGCCGGCTTCCTGGTCACACCCCGCCTTCCGGGCCCGGCGCCCGGGCGTCCTCGGTCCGGCGGGCGGGACGGGGCCGGCCGGAGGGTGCCGTGACGGCCGGCGCCGGGCACGGGGCGCACGCGGACTACACGGGCGGCGTGTACGGGTCCATGCTCGCGGCCTCGGTGATCGTCGGGGCCGGCACCCTCGGCTCGTTCCCGCGCCTGGAGTTGATGCTGCTGCTGTTGCTCACCGGCGGGGTGTTCTGGATCGCGCACGTGCACGCGCAGCTGTTCGGGGCGCGGCTGGCGCAGCACGGCCCCGACCGTGCCGTCGTCCTGCGGGTGTGCCGGGAGGAGTGGACGATCGTCAAGGCCGCCGTGCCGCCGGCGGTCGCCGTGGGCGTCGGCCCCGTGCTCGGCCTCGGTGTGCAGGGCGGCCAGTGGCTCGCGCTGTCCGTCGCCGTGACGGGGCAGGTGGGCTGGTCGGTCGCGGCGGCCCGCCAGGCCGGCGCGACCCGGCGTCTGCTGGTCCTGTCGGCCGCGGTGAACCTCGTCCTGGGACTGGTGATCCTGTCGTGCAAGCTCTGGCTGAAGCGCTGAGGGGAATGGATCGCGGCGGGGCCGAGGGACCTCTCACCTGTACGGGGTGAGCCGGGCCGCCGCCCTGGGACGGACGATTGCGGGGTACGGGCGCGGCCCGCCTGTTCCAGGCCACCCGGGGAGCGGCTCATGCGCTACGAAATCCGTGTGGACGGGCATCTCTCGGAACCGCTGATCAAGGTGTTCCCGGAACTCGACCACGTGACCATGTCGGGGCAGACCCTGCTGTTCGGGCATGTCGTCGACGAGGCGCACCTGTACGGGCTGCTGGCCCGCTGCCAGTCCCTCGGCCTGCGGATCCTGGAGATGCGTCAGGTACCGGAGTGAGCCCTGCCGGGCGGGTCACGCGCTCCGGGCGTGCACCCTGCCCGACCGGACGGCGGCGGCCAGCGCCTCGAAGTCACGCTCGTTGCGGTCGGCGTAGTCCTGCGCGAACCCGGTGAGCGCCCGGTCGAAGCGGTCGCCGCGCCCCAGGTAGGCGGCGATGGCGACGGGATCGCCCGAGCGGGCGTGCGCCCGCGCCAGACTCGCCCCGCACAGCCGCGCGAACAGCCGCAGCAGGCCCGGATCCATGGTCTCCGGGCGGGCGATGCCCTTCCAGTCGCGCAGCTGACGCACGTAGAAGTCACGGGGGCGCCCGTCGAGACCCACGGCGTGCGTCCAGCCCAGCAGGATGTCGCTGGTCGTCTGGATCAGCCGCTGCCCGGCCACCACGCGCCGGCCCTGGTTGTCGAAGGGTTCGCCGTCCGTGTGCGGGGCGAGCACCGACTCCTGCGCCTCCTTGGCCTGCAGCAGCAGGGGATCGTCGTCGTCCCTGCCGAGCAGGAGCACGATCCAGCAGCGCGTGCCGACACTGCCGACGCCGACCACCTTCCGTGCCACGTCGACCAGGTGGTAGCGGCCCAGCAGGTGCCGGCGCTCCGACGACAGCGAGCGCGCGTAGCCGTCCAGGACCTCGCGCAGGGCCTTCTCCTCGGTGGAGGGGACGTCCAGCAGGTCGCGCAGCGGCGTGATCAACGGCGGGTCCCCGGCGATGCGCCGTCCTTCCGGCGTGACCCGGGTGAGCTTCGCGAACGCCTGGAGATGCGTGCGGGTCCGGGCGCGCCGGGTCGCCTCGGTGGTGCGGCGCCGGGCCTCGTCGTCCAGCGACGAGGCCATGAGCTCGCGCAGCCGGTCGGCGTCGTCCTGCGCGTACCAGATGTCGAGGGTGCGCATCCCGGCGAACTCCCGCATGCGACGGCGGTACGCGGCCACACAGGCGCGCACCGCGTCGTCCTGCTCGTCGAGGGCGAAGCCGTTCGCCCGCCCGGCGATGGCGAAGCTCGCCGCCAGCCGCTTGACGTCCCACTCGAAGGGACCGGCGAGAGTCTCGTCGAAGTCGTTGACGTCGAAGACGAGACGGCGCTCGGGGGAGGCCAGCAGGCGGAAGTTGAGCAGATGGGCGTCACCGCAGAGCTGCACGGTCAGCCCGGTGTTCGGAGCCGGCCCGAGGTCCGCGGCCATGACGGCCGCCGCGCCCCGGTAGAACCGGAAGGGGGACTCGAGCATGCGACCGTAGCGGATCGGCACCAGCTCGGGAAGACGGGTCGCGGACTGCCGTTCGATCACGCCGACGGGGTCGGGCCGGTCCCGGGGCTCCTCGAACGAGCCGTGGGAGGCGCGCGGGGCGCGGCCGCGCGCGCCTCTGCCGTGCGCGGCCCGCTCGGCGGGCGACAGGAAACCGCTGAAGGGACCCGGTACGGCCATCGCTGTCTCCCGCCTGCACCCCGGACGACACCTGCTCGCCGCCCAGTCCACCGCGCCCGCGCCACGACCGGATCACCCGCCGTGGGTGACCCGGCGACGGGAGCCGGGCGGAAGGCTGGTCCTGCGCTCGCGCCGCGCCGGGCGCGCCCCGTACTACGCGGGAGGTGGAGCCATGGCCGTGACAGGTGGTCCGGCGCCGGGGGCCGGACACGGGTACGTGTCCGGCGGTGCCGTCCCCGGTTCACCGGGCGGTCCCGCCGACGTCCTGGCGGCACTGGGACGCTCGTGGACGTGGATGCTGGCCTCCGCGGTCGCCACCCTCGTGCCGGGCGTCATCCTGCTGGTGTGGCCCGACACCACGCTGCACGTCCTCGCCGTGCTCATCGGCCTGTACCTGCTGGTGACCGGGGTGTTCCGGTTCGTCGGGGTGTTCGGCCGGGAGGAGCAGGGCGAGCGGCTGCCCGGGCTCCTGCTGGCGGTGCTGTACGTCCTCGCCGGGGTGCTCTGCCTGCGCAACCCGCTGCAGACCATCGCCGCCCTCTCCCTGATCACCGGGGTCGTCTGGCTGGTGTCGGGGATGCTCACCCTCTTCACGGCGCTCGCCTCGCGGGACCTGCCGCACCGCGCCGTCGTGCTCGGGGCGGCGCTGCTCGCCGTCGTCGCGGGCATCGTCGTCCTGGCCCTGCCCGCCGAGTCGGCCCGGGCGCTGACCCGGCTCCTCGGCCTGTGGCTCGTCCTCCTCGGGCTGGTCGAGGCGGCCGTCGCCCTGGCCTGGCGCTCCGCACTGCGCAGGTCCGGCATCGGGTCCCCGGGCCCCGCGGGCACGGCGTGAGACACCACCGGCGCACGGCTTCACCCGTCCCGGGTGAGGCGGCGGGGGACAGGCGGACGGACGCTGACACCAGGGGGATGACATGTCGGGCGCAAGCCCGGGACGGAGGACGGAGATGAGCGGCGCCATGGACCTCGCGTACGACTATCCCCTGCTGAGCGCCTTCTGGACCATGCTGATGCTCTTCCTGTGGATCGTGTGGCTGGTCCTGCTCTTCCGGGTCGTCGTCGACATCATCCGCGACGACGCCCTGAGCGGATGGGCCAAGACCGGCTGGCTGGTGTTCACGATCGTCCTGCCCTTCCTGGGTGTCTTCGTCTACGTGATCGCCCGCGGCAAGAACATGGGGCGCCGGGAGATGGCGCAGGCGCGCGCACAGCAGGAGGCGTTCGACGCTTACGTCCGTGAGGCCGCCGGAGGCGCCGGCGGACGGTCCAGCAGTGTCGACGAGCTCGCCCGGCTGTCCGAGATCAAGGCACGCGGAGACATCTCGGACGACGAGTTCCGCAGGGCGAAGGAGCTGGTCCTGAGCGGCCACGGCCCGGCGGAACACCCGGGCCCGTTCACCTCGTCCGCGGGGCGCTGACCGCACGACACCGAATCGAGGAACCGGCCATGGCAACAACACACGGAGCGCGGGGCACGACCGGCACGCACGCGCCGTCGGCGAAGCGGCAGTGGGCCGAGGGCCTGACGGTCTTCGCCGCCGTCTCGCTCATGATCGTGGGAGTGCTCGACATCCTCCGGGGCGTCATGGGCATCGCCGAGGACGACGTCTTCGTCGCGACGCAGGACTACGTCTTCGAGTTCGACCTCACCGCCTGGGGCTGGACCCACCTCGTGCTCGGCGCCCTCGCGGTGCTCGTCAGCCTCGGTCTGGTCCGGGGAGCGCTGTGGGCCCGTGTCGCGGGCGTGGTGATCGCCGGGCTCCTCATCATCGCCAACTTCCTGTCCCTGCCGTACTACCCGGTCTGGTCCGTGGTGATGATCGCCTTCTCCGGGTTCATCGTCTGGGCGCTGTGCGTGGCGCGTCCGGGTTCCCGCTCCGAACGCTGAGCGGCGACGCCGTGGCGCGGACCGTCGCCCGGAGGGACGTGGCGTGGGCGGGACCGGCGCTCCTGGCCCTGGCGGCCGGTGCGCTGGTCCCGCTCGCGGCCGCCGGCCCGCGCGGTGTGCTCTGACCGTGGTGGGCGCTCTCCCGCTCCGGGACCGTCCGCGTCCTGGGCACGGTGCTGCGCGCGGCGGCCCTGCTGACGGTGCCCGCGCCGTACGCCGCGGGCGGGCTGCTGGGGCCTGCCGCCCTCTGCCTGGCGCTGTGGGCGCCGGCGGTGGGCGCGGCGCGGGCGGCGGTTGCGCCGGAGCTCACCGAGCCGGACAGCACCCGCCGCCGGACCGTCCCCGGGCACTGCTGAACCCGCGCTCGGGCGGCGGCAAGGCCGGCCGCCTCCACCCGGCGGACCGGGCGCGCGCGGCGGGCGCCCGGGACCACGCTGCAGACCCTGCCCGGGCTGCTGTCCGGCCCGTCGGGGCACCGGCTGCGGATGCGGGCGGGCGGGACGCGCGTGGAGGGGCTGCGGGCCCTACTGGTCAGCAACAACCCTTACGCGCGGGCGGCCGACGCGGCCCGGCCCGGGCGCCGGGAGCGGCTGGACTCCGGCCGGCTCGGCGTGCTGGGGGTGCGGGTGGCGAGCCCGGTACGGGCCGCCGGTCCGGCGCGGGGGCCGCACGCGGCCGGTCTGCTGCGGCTTCACCGCCGAGGAGGTGGTCGTGGAGGCGGACGTACCGGCCGTCCCCGCCGGTGTGGACGGGGGCGCATCCGGACCGCCAGGGGGCTGCCGGGGAGCACGTGCTGTTGCCGGTGCCGGTGGTGTGCCGGATCGCCCCGCGGGCGCCGCGGGTCCGCGTCCCGCGCGGCCGATGGGGTACGTGGTGGGGCAGCGGTGCCCCCGGGTGGCCGCGGGTGACCGGGCCGGCGCCGGGACCGCGGGCGGCGACGCCCGGTCCGTGAGGGGGAACGACGGGACGACGGCCCCCGTGGGGGCCGGGAAGGCGGTGGAGATGTGCCGTTGGCTCGCCTATTCGGGCACGCCGATCCTGCTGGACAGCATCCTCTACAAACCGGTCCACTCACTCATCGACCAGAGCCTGCACGCCAAGATGGGCGTCGAGACCACCAACGGTGACGGGTTCGGCGTCGGCTGGTACGTGCCGGACAAGGACACTCCGGCCGTCGTGCGGGACACCGGTCCTGCCTGGAGCGACCGCAATCTGCGGGAGATCGCCGAGCACGTCGTCTCCCCCCTCTTCTTCGCCCACATCCGGGCCTCGACCGGCACGGCGGTGCAGCAGACCAACTGCCACCCGTTCCGGTACGGCCGCTGGATGTGGATGCACAACGGGGCGATCGCCGGCTTCCACCTGCTCCGCCGCGACCTCGCCCTGTCCGTCGCGCCGGAGTTGTTCCCGTACATGGAGGGGTCCACGGACTCGGAGATGATGTTCTACCTGGCGCTGACCCTCGGCCTGGAGCAGGACCCGCCCGGTGCCGTGGCCCGGATGGCCGGCCTGGTGGAACGCGTCGGCCACGAGCACGGTGTGGAGTTCCCGCTGCAGATGTCCGTCGCGGTGACCGACGGCGTGCGCCTGTGGGCGTTCCGCTACTCCACCCGGAAGGAGTCGCGCTCGCTGTTCTACAGCACGCGCGTGGACACGCTGCGGTCCCTCCACCCGGACGTGGCGTTCCTGCGCGAGATCGCCGACGACGCCCGGCTCATCGTCTCCGAGCCCCTGGGCGATCTGCCCGGTGCCTGGAACGCCGTCCCCGAGGGCACCTACGGCGTGGTGCAGCCCGAAGGGGACCGGATGCACGCGTTCGCGCCCGCGTAGAAGGCGGTTTCTGTCCGGCCTCGCCGGACCCGTTGACCTCCTCACGGTACACCCTTACCTTTTCGGCGTTCGTCATGTCAGATGACGTTCGATATGTCGAGCCCGCTCGTCCTTCGTCCTCCCCCACGAGAGGCAACCGCATGAGCCGCGCCGCCGACCCGCCCGGACCGCCCCCGCCTCCCGCCCGCCGACTCCTGCTGAAAGGCGCCCTGGCCGCGGGCGCCGTCGCCGCCACCACGCCCGCGACGGCACACGCCGCCCCCGCCGCACGCCCGAAGGCGGCCCCGTACGTGAACCCGCTCGTCCGCAACCGCGCCGACCCGCACATCACCCGCCACACCGACGGCTTCTACTACTTCACCGCCACCGCCCCCGAGTACGACCGGATCGTCCTGCGCCGCTCCCGCACGCTGAACGGCCTCTCCGGCGCCGCCGAGTCCGTCATCTGGCGGGCGCACCCCACCGGCGACATGGGCGCCCACATCTGGGCGCCGGAGATGCACCGGGCCGGCGGCAGGTGGTACGTCTACTTCGCCGCCGCGCCCGCCGAGGACGTGTGGGCCATCCGCATCTGGGTGCTGGAGAACGCCCACCCCGACCCCTTCAGGGGCCGCTGGGTCGAGAAGGGCCGGATCAGGACCGCCTGGGAGACCTTCTCCCTGGACGCCACCACGTTCACCCACCGCGGCACCCGCTACCTGGCCTGGGCCCAGCACGAACCCGGGACGGACAACAACACGGCCGTCTGGCTCTCCGAGATGGCGAACCCCTGGACGCTGACGGGCCCTCAGGTGCGGCTCACCACACCCGAGTACGGCTGGGAGCGCATCGGCTTCGCCGTCAACGAGGGGCCGTACGTCCTCAAGCGCAACGGGCGGCTGTTCATGACCTACTCGGCCAGTGCCACCGACGCCAACTACTGCGTGGGCCTGCTGACCGCCGACGAGGACAGTGACCTCATGGACCCGGCGCACTGGTCCAAGTCGCCCGTCCCCGTCCTCGCGAGCAACGACACGACCGGGCAGTACGGACCCGGCCACAACTGCTTCACCGTCGCCGAGGACGGCCGTACCGACGTGCTCGTGTACCACGCCCGCCCGTACAAGGAGATCGACGGCGATCCGCTGCACGATCCCAACCGGCACACCCGCGTCCAGAAGCTCGGCTGGCACGCCGACGGCACCCCCGACTTCGGCGTCCCCGTGGCCGACACGGCGACGGGGGAGGGGATCTGACATGGGACGCGCGTACAGGCCGGCCGGCCGGGCCGTCCTCACGGCTGCCGTGGCCCTGGGCGTCGGCCTGACGGCCGTACCGGCCCAGGGCCACCAGCACGGGCGGAGCCCGGTCCAGGGCATCGAGCACTGCGCCGCCACCGCCTGCCACTTCGCGCTGCCGCCCGGTACGTACGACGTACGGGTCACCCTCGGCGGCGACGACGCGTCCAGCACCGCCGTGGGCGGAGAGACCCGGCGCGCCCTGCTCCCCGAGACCGCGGTACCGGCCGGGGAACGGACCGTCCGCGGCTTCACCGTCAACGTCCGCACCCCCGAGGGCGAGCCCCTCGGCCCCGGGGGCACACCCGGCCTGGACCTTACCGTCGGCGGGGCGGCGCCCGCGCTCGCCGGGATCCGGGTCACCCCGGCACGGCACGCCCGGCAGATCCTCCTGATCGGTGACTCCACCGTCTGCGACCAGCCCGGAGACCCGTACTCCGGCTGGGGCCGGCGACTGCCCCAGTACCTGCGCAAGGGGCTGTCCGTCGCCAACTACGCCGATTCCGGGGAGAGTACGGTCAGCTATCTCGGGAACCCGCTCCTCTGGGACACCGTCAGGCCACTGATCCGGCACGGCGACCTCACGCTGGACAACGACACGGCACTGCTGGTCAACGGGCTCGGCGTCGACCACCCGGCCGTCATCCGCTCCGTCGCGGCCGACCGGGACGTCCCGCTGATCGACCTCACGGCACGGACCAAGGCGCTGGTGGAGTCCTTCGGCGTGGAGGGCTCCAAGGCGCTCTACCTGTACGACGAGAAACGGGACAACACGCACACCTCCGTGCACGGCGCGACCCTCTACGCGGACCTGGTCCGCGAGGAACTCGTCGACCTGCGTCTGGTGCCGGAGGGCGGAGTCAGGGTGGGATGAACCCCTGGGGCGTTCCGACCGGAACCGGGGCGCCCCAGGTCCCTGCCTCCCCGCGGGGCACGGACACTTCGGCCGCCACCGAAGCGTCACGCTCCTAGCGTTTCCCCATGACCGAGAGCACGCAGACCCCCACCCCCGCCGCGGCCGGCACCGGCATGGCCGACCACGTCCTCGCCCTGGCCGCCGGCCGGCCCCGCTGGAACGGCGAACCCGTGCACGCCGACGACCGCGTCCACACCCCGCACAAGGCGATCCGCCGCGTCGCCGACCACCTGATCGACCACCTCGCGGAGCCGGCTGCACGCCTCGCCGGTCAGGAGTCCGTCCACTACGCCGACGCCGTGGGAGACCTGTCATGACCGCCTTCGCCGAGCTCCACCACGCGGACGAACCCCTGCTGCTGCCGAACGCCTGGGACCACGCCTCCGCCCTCCTGCTGGCCGCGCACGGCTTCCGCGCCGTCGGCACCACGAGCCTGGGCGTCGCCGCGGCGGCCGGACTGCCGGACGGCGCCGCGGCCACCCGGGAAGAGACGCTGCGGCTCGCGCTCACCCTCGGCTCGGCCCCTCTCCTGCTGTCCGTGGACGCGGAGGGCGGCTTCAGCGACGATCCGGACCGGGTGGCCGAGTTCGCCCGGGAGCTGTACGCGCTGGGCGCGGCCGGCATCAACCTGGAGGACGGACTCGGACCCGCCGGCCGGCACGCCGCGAAGATCGCCGCCGTCCGCGCGGCGGCCCCGGGCCTCTTCGTCAACGCCCGCACGGACACGTACTGGCGGGGCGACGGCGACCCGGAGGACACCCTGGCCCGCGCCCGGGCCTACCGCGACGCCGGCGCCCACGGCGTCTTCGTCCCCGGCCTCACCGACCCGCGCGCCATCGCCACCCTGGTCCGCGGCCTGGACGGCCTGCCCCTCAACGTCCTCTACTCGCCCACCGGGCCGTCCGTTCCCCACCTCACCGACCTCGGCGTCCGCCGCGTCAGCCTGGGCTCGCTCCTGTACCGCCGGGCGCTCGGCGCGGCGGTGGAGACGGCGGCCGGGATCCGCTCGGGCCACGGAGTGCCGGAGGGCACGACACCCTCGTACGAGCGGATCAGCGCCCTGAGCGGAGTCAACCCCCCTGCCGACGGGGCCAGTTCCGCAGGGTGACGTCCAGGGCCTCGATCGCCCGGTCCCAGGACGCCTCGAGGTCGCGGGGTGCGCCGAAGGCGCCGGAGGACTCCAGGGCGCAGTAGCCGTGAAGGGTGCTGCGCAGCAGGCGGACGGCGTCGGTGAGGTCGGGTTCGTCCAGGCCGTAGGCGCGGAGCAGACCGTAGGTGACCTCGGCGGTGCGGCGCATCGCCGGGGAGTCGGTGGCGAGGGACCGGTCCAGGCGGATCTGGGTCGCCGCGTAGCGGCCGGGGTGGGTGAGGGCGTACGCGCGGTAGGCGCCGGCGAACGCGGCCAGCGCCTCCTTGCCGGTCCGGCCGGCGACCGCCGCCGCGATCCGGTCGATCATCTCGCCGCCCGCGAGCAGTGCCATCCTCACGCGCAGGTCGTGCAGGCCGCGGACATGGGCGTACAGGCTCGCGTCCTTGACGTTGAATCGGCGGGCCAGCGCGGACAGGGTGACGTTCTCGTAGCCCGCCTCGTCGGCGAGATCGGCGGCGGCCGCGACGAGACGTCCGGCGGTCAGTCCGGCGCGGGGAATGGAGACCTCCGAGGGGCGCCTGAGGGGTCCGGGAAGCGCCCAGCCTACCCAGCGGGCGGGGCGAGCCGCCGTGTGCGGGGCACATCACGCTCACCCGTCGGTCGTTCCACGTTCACGCGTTGCCCTGATCCTCCTCGGGCGGCGTGGTCGCGCCGCGCCACCGAGGAGGCACTTCATGGGTCACGGGCACCATCACCACCACCACGGGCACGACCACCGGCACGAGACGACGGCGCCCCTGCCCGCCGCCTTCGACACCTCCGTGCCGGACGAGGCGCTGAGCCCCGAGCAGAAGTCCCGCCGCACGCTGCTGCGCCGGGCCGGGCTGCTCGGCGCGGGGCTCACGGCCGGCACCGTGCTGTCCACCGGCGCCGGTGCGGCCACTCCCGCGCACGCGGCGGGCGACAGCCGCCGCGGCAGGGGCAGGGGCTTCCTGTGGCTCGCGGGCGACCACCACATCCACACCCAGTACAGCAGCGACGGCAAGTACCGCGTCGTCGACCAGGTCCGCCAGGGTGCCAAGCACGGCATGGACTGGCTGGTCATCACCGACCACGGCAGCGCGACCCACGCCAGGATCGGCGTCGAGAAGGTCAACCCGGACATCAGGGAGGCGCGAAGCGCCCACCGGGACACCCTCGTCTTCCAGGGCCTGGAGTGGAACATCCCGGCCGCCGAGCACGGCACCGTCTTCGTCCACCCCGGCCGCCACGAGGTCTCCGTCCTCAAGCAGTTCGAGACCGACTACGACGGCAGCGTCAAGGGTGCCTCCGACTCCACCCCCGCCAACGAGGCCCTCGCCGTCGCCGGCCTCGACTTCCTGGCCGAGCAGGTCGCACGGCGCAAGGTCCAGGACGCGCTGATGCTCGCCAACCACCCGGCGCGGCGCGGTGTGGACTCCCCGCACGAGATCCGCGCCTGGCGCGACGCGACCGGCACCGGAGACCGGCAGATCGCCGTCGGCTTCGAGGGCGCCCCCGGCCACCAGGCCGCCGGCCTGCCGAAGCCGCTCGGCATGGGCCGGGCCCGCGGCATCTACGACAACAACCCCGGCGCCAACTCCTTCCCCGGCTACCCGCTGGAGAGCTACCGCACCTGGGGCGGCTTCGACTGGATGACCGCCACCGTCGGCGGCCTGTGGGACAGCCTCCTCGCCGAGGGCCGCCCCTGGTGGATCACCGCCAACTCCGACTCCCACCAGGTGTACGCCGACACCGCCGCACGCGGCACCGGCGGCGACTTCACCACCGACGGCCGGTACCCCGACCCCGTCTACGGCGGGCAGATCGACGTCAACCAGGGCGACTACTGGCCCGGCCAGTACAGCCGCACGCACGTCGGCGCCGACGGCTTCTCCTACGCCGCCGTCATGGACGGCATCCGGGCCGGCCGCATCTGGGTCGACCACGGCCGGCTCATCAGCGGCCTCGACGTCCGGGTCGCCGGCGGCAGCCGCTGGGCCACGCTCGGCGGGGCCCTGCACGTCCGCAAGGGCACCAGGGTGACGCTCACCGCCGACATCGCGCTCGCCGGCGGCCCCAACTGGGCCGGCTTCACACCGAGGCTCGCCCGCGTCGACGTCATCCAGGGCGACGTGACAGGACCGGTCGCCGACCAGGACACGTTCACCGCGCCCACGGCGAAGGTCGCCCGGTCGTACGACATCGGCAAGCAGGCCGGCACCGTCCGCGTCACCTTCGACCTCGGCCGTGTCGACCGCCCGCTCTACGTCCGGCTGCGCGGCACCGACGGCAACCGGTCCGCCGTCGGCGCGATGGGCGCCGGGGCCGACCCGGCGGGCCCCGCCCTCGATGTCGTGGGTGACGCCGACCCGTGGCGCGACCTGTGGTTCTACAGCAACCCGGTGTGGGTCCTGCCGTCGTGACGCCGTACGCCCTCACCGTGGACGCGGGCACCGGGGACCTGCCCGACGCCGACCACCTGCTGCACCGGATGGCGGCCGGACTCGCCCTCCCCGAGGACGTGTTCGGCTGCACCCACCTGGTACGCGGCGGCCGTCCGCGCGTCGTCGTGTCCCTGTCCCTGCCCTCGCGGCCGCTCCCGGAGACCCTCCGGGAGCGGCTCGCGGGGTACGGCACCGTCTCCCCGGGGCTGCCCGACGCGGGGGGACGCGCCGTGCTCTACCCGGGCGCCTTCGCTCTCACCGGCACGATGACCGTCGCGGAGCTGCTCGCCGGCTCCGCGATCGCCCGCGTGAGGGTCCTGGGCACGCCCGAACCCCCGGATCCGCGGACGCGCGTGGTGACCCGGGACCACGTGCGGCCGCAGTGGCAGCGGGACGAACTGGTCCTCGCCGCCACCCCGGCCCCGGGCGGCACGCTCGTGCCGTTCGAGGTCCCGGACCCCACGCCCTGCTGCGCCGGCCACTGAGCCCGTCAGTCACGCGGCTGCGAGAAGACGAACGAGAACTCCGCGGGCTCCGGCCACAGGTAGTACCGGGGGAGCGGGCCCGGGCCGCAGGACTGCGAGCCGATGCCGTGCTGACGGTGGTCCAGGTTGACCCAGACCGTGCCGTCGGGCGTGAGGTCGGTGAGGTGACGGGCGGCGTCCAGGTGTTCGGTGGTCCAGGGCCTGGCCGTGAACCAGAACACCGGATCGCCGTCGACCCTCAGGCCGCCGATCTCCGCCCGGCGCACGTCACCGCGGGCGCCGTTCTCCTGCGGGCGCACGTAGGGCGTCTGGAGGTCCCGCACGCTCGCGTCCCACAGCAGGTCCCTGGACGCGGTCCGGGTGTCGGGATACGACTCGCTCCCGCCGCCGAACCAGCGGACGGGGTCCTCGGGGGTGCCCTCCAGCCCGAAGCGGATGCCGAGCCGGGGCAGCGGCACCCGCCAGTCGCCCTCCGGCACGACCGAGACGGTCAGCCGCACGCGCGTGCCGTCGGACGTCCAGCGGTACGCCGTCCGCAGCCCGGCCTCCCGGCCGGCGGGCGCCACCCGGGTCCGCACGGTCAGCGCGTCGTCGTCCGTCCCGACGGAATCCAGGCGGTGCCGCATGCGGTGCAGACCCAGCTCGCGCCACAGCGGTCCGTACCGGGCGTCCGGCTGCCACGGCGCGCCGTCGTCGTTGTCGGTGGTCGCCCGCCACACGTCCAGGCGCAGACCGTGCACCGGCACACCGGCGAGGGTGAGCGGCGCGCCCGTGCGGGCGTCGAAGACCGCCGGACCCAGGGTGATCCGGTCCCCGTCGAGGACGGGGCGCACCCCGGCCGCCGCGGGCAGCGGGGCGCGGCGGGCGACCGTTCGCTGTGCCCACGCCACCTCGTGGCCCTTGCCGGCCCAGGGCGTGTCCTCGGCGAGCAGCGCCCGCACCGTCCACTGCACCTCCCCGCCCCCGCCCTCCGGGGCCTCGGGCAGCGCGACCTCCGCCGACTCCCCGGGGTCGAGCGGCGGCACGATGAGCGGACGCGCCCCCAACGGCACGCCGTCCACCTGGTGGAAGACGGCGAACTCCAGATGGGACAGGTCCGCGAAGTCGTACCGGTTGGTCAGCCGTACGGTGCCGTCCGCCGCGCCCGCCTCGATCCGGACCGGCTCGATCACCTTCTTGTACTCGGTCAGTCCCGGTGAGGGCGTGCGGTCCGGGAACAGCAGGCCGTCGCAGACGAAGTTGCCGTCGTGCAGTTCCTCCCCGAAGTCGCCGCCGTAGGCGTAGCCCAGGTCCGGGTGCTCGACGCCGTGGTCGATCCACTCCCAGACGAAGCCGCCCTGGAGCCGGTCGTAGGTCTCGAACAGCTCCTGGTACTCGGCCAGTCCGCCGGGACCGTTGCCCATGGCGTGCGCGTACTCGCAGAGGATCAGCGGCAGCCTGCGCCCGCGGTGGGTGCCGCCGTCCAGGCCCTTGGCGATCCGCTCCACCTCGGCGTGCGGCGGATACATCCGCGAGTACACATCCGTGTCACGGCAGCCCTGGTCGCCCTCGTAGTGCAGCAGACGTGAGGGGTCCCGGTCGCGGATCCATTCGGCCATGGCGGTCAGTCCGCGTCCGGTGCCCGCCTCGTTGCCGAGGGACCACATCACCACCGACGGGTGGTTCTTGTCCCGCTCGACCATGCGGGCGGCCCGGTCGAGCAGGGCGGGGGTCCAGCGGTCGTCGTCGACGGGGTTGTCCCGCCAGTCCTGCTCGACGAAGCCGTGGGTCTCCAGGTCGCACTCGTCGACGACCCACAGCCCGTACTCGTCGCACAGGTCGAGGAAGGCCGGGTGCGGTGGATAGTGCGAGGTGCGGACGGCGTTGACGTTGTGCCGCTTCATCAGCAGCACGTCCTCGCGCATGGTGCCGAGGTCCAGCGCGCGGCCGGTGCGCGGGTGCCACTCGTGCCGGTTGACGCCCTTGAGGAGCAGCGGCGTTCCGTTGACCTTGATCACGCCGTCGTCCAGGGCGACCGTACGGAAGCCGACGCGCAGCGGGACGCGTTCGCCCGCCGTCGCCAGTACGCCGTCGTACAGCCGGGGTGTCTCCGCCGTCCACGGCTGGACCGGGAGCGTCACCGGCTCGCCGGCCGCGACGTCGACGCCCAGTTCCGGCACGGTCACCCGGCCCCCGGCGCCGGAGTCGACGCGCAGGGTGCCCTCACCGGTGACGTGGTCGTAGGAGGCGTGCACGAAGAAGTCGCCGGCGGCGCCCGCGGGGCGGTGCAGCAGGGTCACGTCGCGGAAGATGCCGGGCAGCCACCACTGGTCCTGGTCCTCCAGGTACGACCCGGCCGACCACTGGTGGACGCGCACGGCGAGGACGTTCCCCGTCGGCTTCAGCAACCGTCCCACCGCGAACTCGTGCGGCAGGCGGGAGCCCTTGAACTCCCCGACGTCCGTGCCGTTCAGCCACACCCGGGCACAGGACTCGACGCCGTCGAAGCGGAGCACGGCGTCGCCCCCGGCGGGCCAGCCGTCCGGCAGGTCGAAGACGCGCAGGTGGTCGCCGGTCGGGTTCTCGTCCGGGACGTGCGGCGGGTCGACGGGGAAGGGGTACAGGTGGTTGGTGTAGACCGGCGCGCCGTGGCCCTGGAGCACCCAGTGGCCCGGCACGGTCACCTCCGGCCAGTCACCGGCGTCGTACCCGGGCGCGGCGAAGGCGTCGTCCTCGGCGTCCGCGGCCTGGGACACCCGCAGGCGCCATGTGCCGTTCAGTGACAGGGACGCCGCGTCGGAGGACGCGTACCAGGCGCGCGGGGGCAGGGTCCCGCGGCCGGGGGAGACGTCCTCGACATAGCCGGTGGAGCCGTTCGCCGGGGTGCGCAATGACATGGATCTCCTAGTCGTGGGTCGTTCGTGCTGACGAACGTGCCGTTTCCGGGCCGGAGTCATCGGCGGACGCCGGGCGCGCGGGTCCTGGTGCCCCTGCCGGCCGACTGCAACGCCCCCTCCAGCGCGAACGTCGCCGCCCCCAGACACACCGGATCGGTCGGGATCGGGGAGAGGACGATCCGGGTGGCGGCCAGCGGGCGGCGCAGCGCGTGCCGGGTGACCGCCGCGCGCACCTCCTCGAGCAGCGGCTCGCCGAACGCGGCCGCGACCCAGCTGCTGAGCACGACCACCTCCGGATTGAACAGGTTGACCAGATCGGCGACACCGGCGCCGAGACAGCGGGCGGTGTGCCGGAGGACCGCCGTCGCCACCGGATCGCCCGCGCGCACCCCCCGGGCGAGGGCGTCGATGGTGGCCGTCTGGTCCCCGGGATGCAGCAGCGGGCTGTCCGGGCTCAGTTCCCGCAGGTTCAGCATGATCCCGGGCGCGCCCGTGTACGCCTCCACACAGCCGCGGTCGCCGCAGTGGCACGGGCGGCCGTCCAGGACGAGCGTGGTGTGGCCCCACTCGCCGGCGCTGTTGCTCACCCCCCGGTGCACCCCGCCGCCCAGAATCAGTCCGGCGCCCACCCCGGTCCCCAGGTTGACCACCACCGCGTCACCGTGCCCGCGCGCCGCCCCGGACCACAGCTCGGCCACCGCGCAGGCCCGCAGCGGATTGTCCAGATACAGCGGGTGGGCGATGTGGCCGGCGAGCAGATCGAGCAGCGGCACGTCGTGCCAGTCGAAGTTCGGCGCGTACTCGCAGACACCGGTGTCCCGGTCCACCTGGCCCGGGACGCTCACCCCGGCCCCGAGCACCCGCGCGCCCTCCGCCCCGGCCCGCGCCACCACCGATCCGACCGCCGTCGCCACGTGCCGCACGACCTGCTCGGGCCGGCTGTCCGCGGGGCGCATCCCCTCCTCGGCCCGGGCCAGCACGTTCAGTGCGAGGTCGAACAGTTCGACCCGGACGTAGGTCTCGGCCAGGTCCACCCCGATCAGCGTGCCGCCGGACGCGTTGACGGCCACCAGGCCCCGGGGGCGGCCTCCGGCCGAGTCCTCGAAGCCGACCTCGGTGATCAGGCCGAGGTCGAGCAGCTCGCCGACCAGGGTGGCGACGGTGGCGAGACTCAGCCCGGTGGCGGCCGCCAGCTCCTGCCGGGAGGTGGGCGACGCGGCGATGATCTGGCGCAGCACCTGAAAGCGGTTGGCCGTGCGGATGTCCCGTGATGTGCGCTTCACCGTCAGCTGCCCCCATTGCCTGCCGGGCCGGGCCGACCGGGCACCGGCGCGCGGCAAGGCTACGCAGGAGGACCGGCGTTCGACAAGGGGTTGGGAAAAGGGCTGGACGAAGTCCGGGCGAGGCCGCCCGGGGGTTCCACCGGCGGGTGGGGGTCAGCCCGCGAGCACGTCCCGTACGAAGGCGTTGGTGAACGTGCCCGCCGGGTCCAGGTCACGGACGAGGGCCCGGAAGTCGTGCAGGCGCGGGTAGCGGGCGTGCAGCTCCGCCGCCGGCGTGGTGAACACCTTCCCCCAGTGCGGACGCGTGTCGAACGGCGCCAGCGCCTCCTCCACCCGCCGCACCACGGGCAGTACCGTCCGGGTGTCCTCGATCCACGTGAAGTGGACGGCCACCGTGTCCCGGTCGTAGGAAGGGCTGAGCCACTGGTCGTCCGCGGCGACGGTGCGCACCTCGCAGGTCTGCAGCACGGGCGCGACCGCATCCCGGACCTCGTCCAGCGCGCGCAGCACCGCCACGGCCGACCTGCGCGGCACCAGGTACTCCGACTGGAGCTCCGCGCCGCTGCTCGGGGTGAACTCCGCCCGGAAGTGCGGCAGCCGCTCGTGCCAGGGCCCCGGCACCCCGAACTGCTCGGTGCAGTTCACCCCCGGCATCCCGGGCACCGGGTGCATCTTCTCGGTCGCCGGAGCGGCCCAGGGGAAGTCCGGCAGCGGCTGGTCGGTGCGCCGTTTCACCCACACCTGCCGGAAGCCCGGCGACCGCCAGTCGGTGAACAGGCTCACGCTGTACGCCGACGCCATGACCTTCTCGAACGTGCCGGCGTCCAGCCCCTCCAGCGGCAACTCGGTGAACACGCGCTGCTCCACCTCGAAGGCCGGTTCCAGGTCCAGGACGAGCGTGACGACGACACCGAGCGCCCCCAGCGAGGTGACCGCCCCGCCGAACCGCTCGTCGCCGCGCTCGACGGTCACCGTCGAGCCGTCCGCCGTGACCAGCTCCACCGCGCGCACGGACGACGAGAGCGGGCCGTTGCCCACCCCCGAGCCGTGCGTGCCGGTGGCGACCGAGCCGGCCACCGAGATGTGCGGGAGCGACGCCATGTTCGCCAGCGCCAGCCCGTGCCGGTGCACCTCCCGGGCCAGTTCCGCGTAGCGCACCCCGCCCCCGACCCGTACCGTCCGGGCCGCCGTGTCCACGTCGATCCGCGGGGGCAGCCCGCCGAGGGAGAGCAGGACGCCGTCCTCGCCGGCCTCGGCGATCTCGTTGAAGGAGTGCCCGCTGCCGAGCGCCCGCACCCGGGGGCTCTCCGCGACCAGCGCGCGCAGCGCGTCCAGGGTGCGCGGGCGGTGCAGCTCCTTGGCGGCGTACGTGATGTTGCCCGCCCAGTTGGTCACGCTCTCGGTCATCCCTCGTCCTTCCGGCCACCGGGGCCGAAACGGGCCCTCGCCGGAACCTACCTCGGGAGTGGCCCACGCCACGTGGGGGGACCCGGCAGCCCGGATGTCCGACCGGGGGCATACCGTGAGGAGTCGTACGTCCGAACCGGGAGGAGAACACGGGATGGGCAGCCGTACCGCGCTGGTCGAGGATCTGATGGAGCGGTTCCCGCACGTGCCGCGCGAGGCCGTCTTCAAGGAGGACCTGCTGCGCGGCGGTGTGGCCTTCGACCCGTCCGCGCTCAGTGACAACGAGAGCGGAGAGGTCAAACCGAAGTCCTACTTCATCTTCTCCTTCGACCACGGCACCCTGCCCGAGCTGGGCGAGGCCGCGCTGCGGCGGCCGCCGGAGGAGATCATCCTCACGGGTGGTCCGTACGACCTGCGCCGCACGGTGGTGTCGGTCCGCGTGAACCCGGCCTCCCCCTACCGCGTCGCCGCCGACGAGCACGGCGTGCTCGGCCTCTACCTCGACGGCAGGCGGATCTCGGACGTCGGGGTGCCGCCCATGCCCGAGTACTACCGGCACACCCTGTCCAACGGGAAGTCGGTCATGGAGGTCGCCCCCACCATCCAGTGGGGCTACCTGATCTACCTGACCGTCTTCCGGGTCTGCCAGTACTTCGGCGCCAAGGAGGAGTGCCAGTACTGCGACATCAACCACAACTGGCGCCAGCACAAGGCGGCCGGCCGGCCCTACACCGGGGTGAAGGACGTCGAGGAGGTCCTCGAGGCCCTGGAGATCATCGACCGGTACGACACGGCGAAGGCCTCCACCGCCTACACCCTCACCGGCGGCGCCATCACCAAGACGGTCTCCGGGCGTGACGAGGCCGACTTCTACGGCCACTACGCCAAGGCCATCGAGGAGCGCTTCCCCGGCCGCTGGATCGGCAAGGTCGTCGCCCAGGCGCTGCCCAAGGACGACGTGCGGCGCTTCAAGGACTACGGCGTGCAGATCTACCACCCCAACTACGAGGTGTGGGACGAGTACCTGTTCAAGATGTACTGCCCCGGCAAGGAGCGCTACGTCGGCCGCGACGAGTGGCACCGGCGGATCCTCGACTCGGCCGAGATCTTCGGCGCGCGCAACGTGATCCCCAACTTCGTCGCGGGCGTCGAGATGGCCGAGCCGTTCGGCTTCAAGACCGTCGACGAGGCGATCGAGTCCACCACCGAGGGCCTGCGCTTCTTCATGTCGCACGGCATCACGCCCCGCTTCACCACCTGGTGCCCGGAGCCGACCACCCCGCTCGGCAAGGCCAACCCGCAGGGAGCGCCGCTGGAGTACCACATCCGGCTGCTCCAGGCGTACCGCCGGACCATGGAGGACTTCGGCCTGTCCTCGCCCCCCGGGTACGGTCCTCCCGGACCCGGCCAGGCGGTGTTCTCCGTCAGCTCCTTCATGGACAGCCTCCCCGCGCAGGAGCCCGCCGGGACGGTCTGAGGGACACCGGGACGGAGGACGGGGAAGGCCGGAACCGAGACGTTCCGGCCTTCCTTGCGTATTGTCACCGCGAGGGGTCGCGGCGCCGCCACAGAAAGTGAAGACGGCGCTTGTCAGTTGTGTCGAGTACGTGAAAAGCTCGGCCACTGCCGCGAGGTTTCCCCCAACTCCAGGCCCGTTATGGCGAGTTGACCTCGCATGTGATGCAGGAGTCTCATGCCCGACCTGCCGAGCCCCCAGGACGCCACCGAGGCGGCGCTGTTCTCCGAGTGCTGGGACGCGGTGCTCTCGTACGCCGACCTGTGCACGGCGGGATCCACCGCCGCCGCCGAACTGGCCCGCGAGGCCTTCGCGCAGGGCATAGGAGAACTGCGCGCGGCCGAGACGGGTGCCGCGCGGGGCACCGGCCGCCGTTCGTCCCGGCTGCCCCGGATACCCCTGCTGCTGACCGCGGTTCGCAGCACCGCGGCCGCCTGGGAGGAAGCGGGACGAGGACACAAGCTCGACCCCGACCTCCGGCTGTGGCTCCACTCCGACCAGGCCGCCCGCTACACCGGCCCGCCGCTGCAACGCCCGGTAGCCGTGCGCGGACTGCGCGATCTGCAGCAGGCGGACGCCGAACTGCTCTGGCTGGCCGAGGCGGAGGCCCTGCCGCTGCCCCTGGTGGCCCGCCGGCTCGGCCTCGACCCCGCCACCGCGGCCGACGAACTCGCCCAGGTGAGCCGCCTGTTCCGGGACCGCTGTCACCGCAACCACCTCGACTCCCCGATGGACGCCGAGTGCCGCAGCTACGCCCGGCTCCTCGACGCCGTCACCCGCTCGCCCGCCGCGGACACCCCCGACGACCTCTCCCGGCACCTCGCCACCTGCCACCCGTGCGCCGAGGCCGCCGCCTGCCTGCGCCTGCACGGCGGGGGACTGCCCGGGGCGCTGGCCGGCGGAGTGATCGGCTGGGGCGGCCTCGCCTATCTGGAACGCCGCCGCCGCGCCGCCGAGGTGCGGCTCGGCGCCGGACGCCCGGACCGGGCCGACGCGGACACCGACGACGCGGCGCACGGGCCCGGCCGCGACCACGTCGCCCGGAACGCGCTGCTCGTCGCCGCCGTACTCGTCTCCGCGCTCGCCCTCGCGGTCTCGCTGATGCCGTTCGGAGACACGGCCGAGGAACGCGCCGCACGGCCCGACGCCGACCGTCAGCCCGTGGCCGACCCCGGGCCCTCCTTGCCGTCCGCCCCCACGGTCTCCGCCGACGACGCCTCCCCGCGCTCCCCGGCTCCGGCGAAACCGTCCGCCCAGGACACCCCCGGCGGCACACCCGACCGGAAGAACCCCGACCCGGAACCGCAGGGCACCTCCTCCGCGACGGCCGCGCCCGGGATCACCGGCCGCGGCGCGCCCGCCGCCTGCCGGGTCGACTACGACCTGGTCAACCAGTGGCCCGACGGCTTCCAGGCCACCGTCACCGTCACCACGCGGGAGCCGCTCGACTCCTGGCGCGTCGGCTTCACCTTCGAGGACGGCCAGCAGGTCACCCAGATGTGGGACGCCTCGGTGCGCCAGGACGGCTCCCATGTCGCCGCCACCGCCGCCGACTACAACAGGACGGTCGCCGCGGGCGGGAAACTCGCCTTCGGCTTCCTCGCCTCCTGGCGCGGCACCAACGCCCCGCCGTCCGGCTTCACGCTCAACGGCCGGACCTGCGTGCACAGCTAGCCGGGGCACCCGGTGCGGAAGCGGCGTCTGCCGCGCGGCGCCCGTCCGACCGGCCCGCACCCTCGCCGCACCGTCCGACAACCCGGTTGCGCGCCTGGCGCCGGAGCTTCCGGGGCGAACGGTCCGAGGGCACACACGGGACGCCCTGTGGCCGTCCTCCGGGCGGTGACGCCACTTCCGCACCAGGCCCTGGCGCGGCGGGCGGCCGGGCACGCCGCCCCGGTCGGTCCGCCGGCACCGGACCCCCGCGGAGGGCGACCGGCCGCGATGCGGCACGGCCGGCGGGGACCGTGCGGTGACCGGTCCGGCCGGGCATGCCGCCCCGGTCACCGCACGGTCCCTGTCAGGGCATGCCGCCCTGTGAGAGGTAACCCAGCTGCGGGAAGGCCACGGCCGGCATCGCGTGGTGCCGATCGGGGGCCGGGGCGTGCGGCGGGGCGGCGGCCCGGGGCCGGTTCGGTGGGTGCATGCCGAAGAGCGAGCCGGCGGCGGCCGCCATGTCGGCGGCGAGGCCGGCCGACTCCCGCGCCGGCACCCCGAGCCGGCGCAGGGCCCCGGCGAACACGTCCTCCACCACCTCCAGTCTCCGGGGCAGACCTGCCGCGCCGGCCGCTTCACCGCGCGGCCGGGCGGACAGCGCGGTGAGGATCTCCTCCGCCCTGTACCGCACGCCACCGAGGCCGTCCCAGCCGGACGGCAGCCGCGCGGCCGGGGGAGCGGCGCCCCCGGTCACCGGCGGCAGCAGCCGGAGGGCATCGCGTATCCGGTGGTCCAGCGCGCAGTACCAGCCGGTCAGGGCGCCGTGCAGCTCGGCGTGCAGACCGTCGAGGAACACGAGCAGTCCCGCCGCGCCGTCGACGGGTTCGCCGTACCGCAGCCGCGGCGCACCGCCGTGCTCCCCGGGACCGCTCAGATGTTCCCGGAGGGCGCCCAGAGCATGGGCCACGGCGTCGGCCGCGGCCCGGCAGGCGTGATCCGTGGGCATGCGCTCTCACGGCTCCCTCGGGTCGGCCGCGCCCGGGCCGGAATCCGGCCGGCCGGGCTCCGGCTCCGCCGCCAGGGCGAGGAACTCGGCCAGATGGATCGCTCTCGCACGGGAGCGGACACGGCGCAGCCCTTGCTCGAGCTGGCGCAGACAGCCCGGATTCAGCGCCACGACGTAGTCCACGTCCGCCGTCTCCACCTCCGTCAGCTTCGGGTCCAGCACCTTTCTGCTGTCCGCCGGCCGGAGCAGCGCGTAGGTTCCGGCCGCTCCGCAGCACTGTCCCGCGCCGGGGAGTTCGACGTAGTCGGCGACCTCGGCGATCAGCTCACGGGGCGGGCGGGTCACTCCCAGACCGTTGCGCAGATGGCAGGAGTCCTGGAGGGCGGCCCGGGCCCTGCGGCCGTCGACCGTGACCTGGCCGGCCGGCCGGTGCTCTCGCTCGTCGAGGTACTCGCTCAGCTCCCGCACCCGGTCGCGGCCGAGGTGGTGCGCGAGGTGTGCGGCGCAGCCCCCCGCCGTGGTGAGGATGGTGCCCGGCAGTTGCCCGCCGAGCGTGCGGGCGAGCTTCTCGCCGGTGGCCGAGTCACCGTTGTGCGCGTGCAGCGCGCCGCAGCAGCCCTGCGAGGCCGGCACGTCGACCTCGGGGCACAGCCGGCGCACGGCTCGCGAGACCTGCGGGTAGAGGCCCCGTTCCACGCAGCCCAGCATCAGGGACACGGGCTGCTCCGGCGCCTTCGGCGGGTGGGACGGCGCCGGGGTGGCATCGCGCGGCCCGGCCTTCCCGCCCGGACCGCGGGCGTGGCGCCGCACCAGCCCCTGGAGGCGCAACAGCCCCGGCCGGGAGACCAGCATCATCAGGACCCGGGCGATCCACGGCCGGTCACGGCCGCCCCACTGGTGGTCGCGCCACTGCTCCAGCAACTGCCCGTACTCCACGCCCGCCGGGCACACCGTCTCGCAGGCACGGCAGCCCAGGCAGAAGGAGGACTCCTCGGTAAGCGTGGGATCGTCGGGAGCGAGGTCCCCGGTCTCCAGGGCCCGCATCAGTGTGATGCGCCCGCGCGGGGACGAGGTCTCCTCGCCGGTGAGGGCGTACGTGGGACAGGAGGGGAGACAGAATCCGCACGAGATGCAGCGGTCCAGCAGTTCCTTGTCGAAGATCCCGAGGCCCGGCGTACCGGCCGCGGGGGCGGGCCCGGGGGCCCCTCCGGCGCATCCGGCGCCGGAGGAGCCGCAGGGGCTCGAGTGGTCCACGGAGTCGTGGTCGGTCATGATCCGAGCTTTCCGGGGTTGAGGATGCCTGCGGGATCGAAGGCCTTCTTGATGCGACGCAACAGGGCGACCTGGTCGTCCCCGAGCCGGTCGGCCAGGTACGGCAACTTGGCCGCCCCCACGCCGTGTTCGCCGGTGATGGTGCCGTCCAGCCGGATCGCGGCGGCGAAGATCTCGGCGAACGCCTTGTGGGCGCGGTCGGCGCCCTCGCCGTCGTCGGGGTCCAGCACACAGGTCGGGTGCAGATTGCCGTCCCCCGCATGGCCGAAGGTGGCGATCCGCAGGTCGTACCGGTCGGCGATGGCGTCGATGCGGTCGACCATCTCGGCCATGCGGTGCCGGGGCACGGTGGCGTCCTCGAGGATCGTCAGCGAACCCAGCCGGGACAGCGCCGGCAGGGAACAGCGTCGGGCGGCGAGGAGGGCGTCCGCGCGGGCCACGCTCTCCGCCAGCGTGACCTCCAGCGCACCGTTCTCGTGGCAGACGTCCCCGATCCCGGCCAGGTTCCCGGCGACGTTCGCCGCCGAGCCGTCGTCGCCGAACAGCAGCAGCGCGCCGGCGTCCCCCCGCAGGCCGAGGCCGGCGAACTCCTCGACCGCGTCGATGCACTTGCGGTCGAGGAACTCGAGGGTCGCCGGGACGATACCGGAGGCGATGACCGCCGCCACCGCGCGGGAGGCTGCGGCGAGGCTGTCGAAGTAGGCCACTCCCGTACCGGTCTCGGCGGGTGCCGGGAGCAGCGCCACCGTGGCCTCGGTGATCACCGCCAGGGTGCCCTCGGAGCCGGTGAGCAGCCGGGTCAGGTCGTAACCGGCGACGTCCTTCCACAGTCTGCCGCCGGTGCGGATGACCTCGCCGGTGGGCAGGACGGCCTCGAGTCCGAGGACGTAGTTGCGGGTGACGCCGTACTTCAGTCCGCGCAGCCCCCCGGCGCACGTCGCCACGTTGCCGCCGATGGTCGAGACGGTCCTGCTGCCCGGGTCGGGGGCGTAGAGGAGCCCCTTCTCCGCCGCGGCGTCCGCCAGCGTGGCGGTGGACACCCCGGTCTGCGCGCGGGCCAGCAGTTCCTCGGAGCTGACCTCGAGCAGCTGGTTCAGCCGGGTCAGGACCAGGACGATGCCGCCGGTCAGCGGCACGGTGCCCGCGCACAGGTTGGAGCCCGCGCCCCGCGGCACCACGGGGACGCCGCGGGCGGTGGCGTAGCGCAGTACCGCCGCGACCTCCTCGGTGCTGCCGGGCAGCACCACGGCCTGCGGCCGGGAGTGGAAGAGCGAGGTGGCGTCGCGGGCGTACGCGGCGAGGGCGCCGGGGTCGCTCCGCACGTGGTCCTTCCCCACGATGGAGGCCAGGTCCCCGGCCAGGCCGGTGCCGGCGGGCATCAGCGCACCACCATCCAGTCCAGGACCGGGGTCGACTGGAGGTAGACCAGCGCGCAGACCGCGACGAGCATGCCGAGGCCCCAGCCGACGACCTTGCGGAAGAGTTCGCCCTCGCGGCCCTCGAGGCCGACGACCGCCGCGGCGATGGCGAGGTTCTGCGGGGAGATCATCTTGCCGAGCACACCGCCGGTGGTGTTGGCCGCGCCGAGCAGGTAGGCGGAGATCCCGGTCTTCTCGGCCGCGGTGACCTGGAGCATGCCGAAGAGGGAGTTGGAGGAGGTGTCGGAGCCGGTGACGGCCACACCGAGCCAGCCGACCACGGGGGAGAGCAGGGCGAACGCGGCGCCGGTCTGCGCGAGGAACAGGCCGAGGGTGACGGTCTGACCGGACAGGTTCATCACATAGGCCAGGGCGAGCACCGACATCACGGTGACGATCGTCCACCGGAACTGCCGGACCGTGTCGACGTAGGCGCCCGCGGTCCGCCGGCCGCCGATGCCGTACAGAACGGCGGTGAGCAGTCCGGCCAGCAGCAGGACGGTCCCGCCGGCGTTGAAGATGTTGAGGTTGTACGTCAGGGAGGACAGCGGCTCGCCCTGGGCGTTGACGACATCCAGGCCGGGCCAGGTGAACTTCCAGCCGGAGTGGGCCTCCAGCCAGGTCTTGACGGGTCCGGCGGTGGCCACGGAGAAGAGCGCCACGACGATCAGGTACGGGGCGAAGGCCTTGAGGGCGGAGCCCTCGCCGGTCCGCCGGCGCCGCGCGACCGCGTCCGAACGCTCGTCGGCGGTGGAGCCGCCGGCGATGACCGGGGTCTGCGCCTGCGCGGCCAGCACCTCCTTCGGCTGCCAGACGCGCAGCATGCCCACGACGGCCAGGGCGCCGGCGAAGGCGGCCACGATGTCGGCGATCTCGTACGAGATGTAGTTGGCGCTGACGAACTGAGCGGCGGCGAAGGCGAATCCGGCGACGAGGGCGATCGGCCAGGTCTGCTTCACACCGCGCCTGCCGTCCACCATGAAGACCAGGACCAGCGGTACGAACAGGGCGAGCAGCGGGGTCTGGCGTCCGACCATCGCGCCGAGGTCGGCCGCGTCCATGCCGGTGATCTTGCCGAGGGTAGTGATCGGGACCGCGATGGCACCGAAGGCGACCGGGGCGGTGTTGGCGACGAGGGAGACTGCGGCGGCCTTCATCGGTCTCAGCCCGACCGCCATCAGCATCACGGAGGAGACGGCGACCGGGGTGCCGAAACCGGCGAGCGCCTCGAGCAGTGCGCCGAAACAGAATGCGATGATCACGGCCTGGACCCGCTGGTCGCCGGAGAGCGACCCGAATGCCCTGCGGAGCACCGCGTCCCAGCCGGTGATCTCGGTCATCTTGTAGATCCACAGCGCGTTCAGCACGATGAAAATGATCGGGAACAGGCCGAACGCGGCTCCTTCACTCGCGGCCAGTGCCGCCTGCCCGACGGGCATCGAGTAGGCGAGGACCGCCACTCCCAGCGCGACCGCCAGGGACACCAGCGACGCCTTCCACGCCTTCCAGCGCAGTCCCCCCAGCAGGACGAAGAGCGTGACCAGGGGAAGCGCGGCGAACAGCGCACTCCATCCGAGAGACCCCCAGACGGGGTCGAAAACCTGTTGGTAAGCAGCCATGACGCGTCCTTGCCTCATGTCCGGAAACGGACGTGATCCCCGTCACTCCTCCGTGCAGGGTTGGTCGATTGTCAGACAACCGCACATGTCTGTCAATGAGTCGCGTACATCCGCGTGCGACAATGACGGCGGTCCCTTCGGAGGTATTCATGGCTCAGGACGCCGCCATCCGGCTGTCCACCGTCTCGGTCGTCGAGGCCCTCGCCGCGTCCCTGCGCGACCGGGTGCTCGACGGGCAGCTGACACCCGGTACGGCCATAGCCGAGACCGAGATCGCGACCGGCTACGGCGTCTCGCGGCCCACCGCCCGCAGTGCCGTGACCATGCTGGTCCATGAGGGGCTCCTGCACCGCCACGCCAACAAGTCGGCCTACGTGCCCCACCTCACCCGCGCCGACGTCGACGATCTGTTCCTCGTCCGTACGCCGCTCGAGACGCAGGTCGTCCGCGTCCTCGTCGAGCGCGACGCGGTACCGGTGACCGCGGCCGAGCGGGCCATCGCGGATCTCGGCCGGCTGGGACCCGAGGCGCCGCACAGCGCCTTCGTCGAATCGGACCTGCGCTTCCACCAGTCACTCGTGGACGCGATCGGCAGCCCCCGGCTCAGCCGCATCTACCGGGGCATCAAGGGCGAGATGCACCTGTGCATGGTGCAGACCCGGCACACCCTGGGGCGCGAACGCATCGTCGCCGAGCACGGCGCGGTACTTCAGGCACTGCGGGCCGGCGACGCAACGGAGGCGATTCGGCGTATGGAGGACCACCTGGACGGTGCGCACACCTCGTTGCAGCGGATCTTCGAGGCCGGCGAGTCCGCATAGCCGTGGGGAGCGCCGGGAGGCGCCGTGCCGTGTGCCGGCGGCCCGTGGACGAAAAACCGATGGCACGCGGGCGACGGAACCCCTAGTGTGTGTCCCCGGTGTTCGGTGACCGGGGTCGCCGGCCGTCGATGGTGCCGATCCGGGTGAGTAGTGGGAGGTGTTGACCGATGACTGTCGTTGCGCTGGGCGCTGCCCGCATTCGCGAATCCGTCACGTCCACCTCCGTGGCCACCGGCTGACCTCACCTTCTCCGCCCGCGTACGTACCTGCGTACGCGCGGCCGCCGGGGCCACCCACCTGAAGGGTCACCCCCCTTGAGTTCCCTCTCTCCTGCCACTTCCTCCGCGCTCGCCCCGTACGGCTGGGACGACGCCTGGGCGGACGAGTTCGCCCCCCACGACGCGGACGGGCTGCTGCCCGGGCGCGTCATCCGGGTCGACCGAGGCCAGTGCGACGTCGTCACCGCCGGCGGGATCCTGCGCGCCGACACCGCCTTCGTCACCCCGCACGACCCCCTGCGGGTGGTGTGCACGGGCGACTGGGTCGCCGTCGAACCCGGCGGGAACCCCCGCTACGTCCGCGCGTACCTGCCGCGCCGCACCGCCTTCGTGCGCTCCACCTCCTCCAAGCGGTCCGAGGGGCAGATCCTCGCCGCCAACGTCGACCACGTCGTGGTCGCCGTCTCGCTCGCCGTCGAACTCGACCTGGCCCGGATCGAGCGCTTCCTGGCGCTCGCCTGGGAGTCCGGGGCACAGCCCGTGGTCGTGCTCACCAAGGCCGACCTCGTGCCGGACGCCGTGACCAGGGCGCACCTCGTCCAGGACGTGGAGACCAGCGCACCGGGCGTGCCGGTGCTCACCGTCAGCGCGGTCGACGGGGACGGACTCGACGTCCTCACCGCGCTGGTCTCCGGCGGTACGTCGGTGCTGCTCGGCCAGTCCGGCGCAGGCAAGTCCACCCTGGCCAACGCGCTCCTCGGCGAGGACGTCATGGACGTACGGGCCACCCGGGACGTCGACGGCAAGGGCCGCCACACCACGACCACCCGCAACCTGCTGGCGCTGCCCGGCGGGGGAGTCCTCATCGACACACCGGGGCTGCGGGGCGTCGGCCTGTGGGACGCAGGAACCGGCGTCGGCCAGGTGTTCTCCGAGATCGAGGAACTCGCCGAGGGCTGCCGGTTCCACGACTGCGCCCACGAGAGCGAGCCGGGCTGCGCCGTCCTCGCAGCCGTCGAGACCGGTGAGCTGCCGCAGCGCCGCCTGGAGAGCTACCGCAAGCTGCTCCGGGAGAACCAGTACATCGTCGCCAAGACCGACGCGCGCCTGCGCGCGGAGATCCGCAAGGACTGGAAGCGCAAGGGCGCGATCGGCAGGGCCGCGATGGAGGCCAAGCGGGGCCGCCTGCGTTAGCGCACCGCCATGTCCGATTTCCGCCAGCCGGGGCTCCCCGGGTGGCGGAGACTGGGCGGTGTGACGGACGAGGACAGCAGGTACGAGGCGGTGCGCAGCCGGGACGCCCGGTTCGACGGGGCGTTCTTCTTCGCCGTGGAGACGACCGGCATCTACTGCCGGCCCAGCTGCCCCGCCGTCACCCCGAGGCGGCGCAACGTGCGGTTCTTCCCGACCGCGGCGGCCGCGCAGGGCTCCGGGTTCCGGGCCTGCCGGCGGTGCCGCCCGGACGCCGTGCCCGGCTCCGCCGAGTGGAACGTACGGGCCGACGTCGTGGGCCGGGCCATGAGGATGATCGCCGACGGCGTCGTCGACCGCGAGGGCGTCGCCGGACTCGCCGC
Organism: Streptomyces marokkonensis; assembly: GCF_008312835.1. Lineage (GTDB taxonomy): Bacteria > Actinomycetota > Actinomycetes > Streptomycetales > Streptomycetaceae > Streptomyces > Streptomyces marokkonensis_A. Next base: position 459,926 of record NZ_VSKS01000001.1, read on the forward strand.
ACGGCTCGGCTACAGCGCCCGGCAGGTGCAGCGCCAGCTCACCGCCGAGCTCGGCGCCGGGCCCGTCGCCCTCGCCCGGGCCCAGCGGGCGCACGCCGCACGGGTGCTGCTGCAGACCACGTGCCTGCCCGTCACCGAGATCGCCTTCGCCTCCGGATTCGCCAGCGTCCGGCAGTTCAACGACACCGTGCGGGCCGTGTACGCCACCACCCCCAGCGGGCTGCGCGCCTCCGCGCCCCGCGGCGGCCGGACCGCCGCGCGGGCCGGCACACCGTCCGCCGGGATCCCCCTGCGGCTCGCCCACCGCGGCCCCTACCAGGCAGGGCCCGTCTTCGACCTGCTGCAGCGCGAGGCCGTCCCGGGCGTCGAGGAGGTGAGCGGCACCCCGGGCACCCGCACCTACCGGCGCACCCTGCGACTGCCCTACGGCACCGGCATCGCCGCCGTCGGCGAGCGCCCGCACACCGGATCGGGCGCCCACCCCGGCGGCTGGCTCGACGCCCGCGTCCACCTCACCGACCTCCGCGACCTGACCACCGCCGTCCAGCGGCTGCGGCGGCTGTTCGACCTGGACGCCGACCCGTACGCCGTCGACGGACGCCTCGGCGCGGACGTCCGGCTCGCCCCCCTGGTCGCCGCCCGCCCCGGGCTGCGCTCACCGGGAGCCGCCGACCCGGACGAACTGGCGGTGCGCGCGCTGGTGGGCCGCGACGAGGCCGCGGAACTGGTCAGGCGCTGCGGCAAGAGGCTCGACGCGCCCTGCGGCACCCTCACCCACCTGTTCCCCGAACCCGGCGTCCTCGCCGGGGCCGAGCCCGACGGCACCCTGGGCGCGCTCGCCGCCGCCCTCGCCGACGGCACCGTACGCCTCGGACCCGGCGCCGACCGTGACGCCGCCGAGGACGCCCTGACCACCGTCCCCGGCCTCGACGAACGGACGGTCGCCGCGATCCGCACCCGCGCCCTCGGCGATCCGGACGTGGCCCCGCCCGGGCCGGACACCCCCGACAGCTGGCGCCCCTGGCGCTCGTACGCCCTGAACCACCTGCGTGCCGCAGGGGAGTTGGAGTAGGCATGACGAACACGACGTACTGGACCGGTGTGGACAGCCCTGTCGGGCCACTGCTGCTCACCGCCGCGCCGACCGGTGAGCTGACCTCGCTCTCCGTGCCCGGCCAGAAGGGCGGGCGCACCGTGCGGGACGACTGGCGGCGCGATCCGGGACCGTTCCGCGAGGCCGAGCGTCAGCTCGCCGCGTACTTCGCCGGAGAGCTCAAGGAGTTCCGGCTGGCCATGAGCGCCGTCGGCACACCGTTCCGGGAGAAGGTGTGGGCCGCGCTCGACGACGTCCCCTACGGGGCGACCGTCTCCTACGGCGAGATCGCGGCGCGGATCGGCGCGTCCCGGCCCGCCGTACGGGCCGTCGGCGGCGCGATCGGCGCGAACCCGCTGCTCATCGTCCGCCCCTGCCACCGGGTGATCGGCTCCGACGGCTCGCTGACCGGGTACGCGGGCGGGCTGGAGCGGAAGGTGCGGCTGCTGACCCACGAGGGCGCGCTGCGGGCCTGAACGGGGCCCGCGGTCACCACCAGAACACCGCGGCCAGCCACGCCGCCGTGATCAGCTGGCAGGTGAACAGTTCCGTCAGCACGCTCCAGCCCCCCGAGCGCATCGCCGTGCGCGTCGCCGCGACCGCCTCGGCACGCCGGCCCAGCCGCAGCCGCTCGCAGACGTAGGCACCGCCGAGGAAGCCCGGGACCGCGCCGATCACCGGCAGCAGGACGAAGCCGAGGAGCGAGCCGCAGCCCGCGTACGCCAGCATCCGGGCGTCGGAGCCGCTCGCCGCCAGCCGGCGGGGCGGCAGGGCCCAGCGCACCACCTGGGACAGGAGCAGCACCGCCGTCGCCCCCACGCACACCCACCACGCGACGGGCCGCGGGTCCTTCAGCGCCCACCACAGGACCCCGGCCCACACCAGCCACGACCCGGGCACTCCTGGCAGCAGCACTCCGCACAGGCCGAGCAGGAGCACCAGTCCGGCCAGCAGGAGGTCCCACGCTCCCATCTGTCCAGAGTGCAGGAGGCGTGCGGGCGGCGCAGAACGGGACGGCCGCTCCGCCCCTTGTCGCACAGCCGTCCCGCGGTTCACCCGACAGGCCGTCCCGTGCGTGGCGCCGAGCTGGGAATTTCCGGATGCCCCGTTTACCCGCGCCTCCGGCGGTGGACAATCGGGGGCATGAGCCAGCAGGGGGGAAGGCCCACCGGTCCTGAGGACGACTGGTGGGGGCAGCTGTACGACGACGCCACCGGTGACACGGGCCCCGCACCGGCGCCCGATTCCCTGGACGACCGTTTCGCCTCGGCGTCCGGCACGCTGAACACGGGGCAGTCGCCCCCGGCGCCCGCGGCGAAGGTCCCCGCGCCCCGACCGACGCCCGCACCGCCCTCCCGCGCCCCGTGGGAACCCCCGCCCGCCACGCCGCCGGACCCGGTGACCTTCCCGCCGGAGGCCCGCCGTCCACCCGAGTCGCAGCCCCCGGTGGCCGCGGACGGCGGCGCCCCCCTGAACCCGCCGCGTCCCCCGCAGAACCCGCCACCCCGCCCCGAGCAGGACCCACCAGTGTCCACCGGCCGGAACGCGCCCCCGCGCCCGCAGCAGGACCCACCCCCGCTCGCCGGCCGGGACGCGCCCCCGCCCACCGGGCAGGTCCCGGCCCCGCCTGCCGGGCAGGTCCCGCCCTCGCCTGCCGGGCAGGCCCCGCGGCCGCGTCCTGAGCAGGACCTGCCAGTGTCCACCGGGCGGGACGCGCCTCCGCGCCCGCAGCAGGACCCACGCCCGCTCGCCGGCCGGGACGCGCCCCCGCCTGCCGGGCAGGCCCCGCCGCCGCGTCCCGAGCAGGACCTGCCAGTGTCCACCGGGCGGGACGCGCCTCCGCGCCCGCAGCAGGACCCACCCCCGCTCGCCGGCCGGGACGCGCCCCCGCCTGCCGGGCAGGCCCCGCCGCCGCGTCCTGAGCAGGACCCGCCAGTGTCCACCGGGCAGGACGCGCCCCCGCGGCCCCAGGAGGATCCGCCGCCCCCCTTGCCGCCCATGGCCTTCGGTACCTGGACACCCTTTCCCGCCTCGGCCCCTCCGGCCCGCGCCACCCCGGAACCCGGCGACGCACCGGCGCCCGCCGGTCCCCGGCCCTCCCGTCTGGAACCGCCCCCGGGCCCGCCGCCGTCCCGCGGCTTCGTCGGGCCCAGGCCCCCCACCTACGACGCCGAGCCCACCGCCCTCCCCGCGGCCGACCCCGACGACCTGGACGGCCTGGTACCGGACACCGTCCTCGACGGGGCCCGGTACGGAGCCTGCACCCTGCGGGCCGCCTCCGTGCGCGGGGACTCCGCGCGGTACCGGGGAGAGCCACGACGCGACGCGCTGCTCACGGCGCGGTTCGGCACGGGTGAGCGGGCGCTGCTCCTCGTGGCGCTGGCGACCGGAGCCCGGACCGCGCCGCGGGCGCACCTGGCCGCCGCCGAGGCCTGCCGGTGGATCGGCCGCGCGGTGGGGCGCAGTCACGCCCGCCTGGTCGACGACATAAGGGCCGCCCGGCGCGGCGACCTCAAATCGGGCCTGCACCGCCTCACCGACCGCAGCCTCGGCAGGCTCCGCGCCGGAGCCGCCGAGCAGGGCCTGGAACCCGACGCCTACGCGGCCACCCTGCGCTGCCTCCTCCTGCCCGCCGACCCCGAGTGCCGCACCCGGGTCTTCTTCGGCGTCGGCCCCGGCGGACTGTTCCGGCTGCGGGACGGCGCGTGGCAGGACATCGAACCGGAGGTCACCGAGGTCAAGGGCGAACCCGTGGTCGGCTTCGGCTCACCGCCCTCCGAGACCCCCCAGGGCGACCGGCTCACCATGGACCTCGGCCTCCCCACACCCCCGAGCCCGTACGAGCCCGCCCCCGAACCGCCCCGCGAGCCCTTCCGCTTCCGCACCTCCGTAGCCCGCCCGGGTGACACCCTGTTGATGTGCGGCACCGGACTCGCCGACCCGTTGCGCGGCGAGGAGGAACTCCGCACCCACCTGGCCGACCGGTGGTCCCGCCCCGAACCGCCCGGCCTCGCCGCGTTCCTCGCCGACACCCAGGTGCGGGTCAAGGGATACGCGGACGACCGCACGGCCGTCGCCGTTTGGGAGGCGTGAGCGCTCCCGGTGTGAATTCATGGAACCCGTCAGGCATCTTCGGCACCGGAGGGGCAGACGGGACACCATGGCCAAACAGAACGTCGCGGAACAGTTCGTCGACATCCTCACCCGCGCGGGAGTCAAACGCCTCTACGGAGTCGTCGGCGACAGCCTCAACCCCGTCGTCGACGCCGTGCGCCGCAACGCCGCCATCGACTGGATCCACGTCCGGCACGAGGAGACCGCCGCCTTCGCCGCCGGCGCGGAGGCGCAGATCACCGGCAGACTGGGCGCCTGCGCCGGTTCCTGCGGTCCCGGCAACCTCCACCTCATCAACGGGCTGTACGACGCCCACCGCTCCATGGCCCCGGTCCTCGCCCTCGCCTCCCACATCCCGTCCAGCGAGATCGGCCTCGGCTACTTCCAGGAGACGCATCCCGAGCAGCTGTTCCGTGAGTGCAGCCACTACAGCGAGATGATCTCCAGCCCGCAGCAGATGCCCCGGCTGCTGCAGACCGCCATCCAGCACGCGGTCGGCCGCTCGGGCGTCAGCGTGGTCACCCTCCCGGGCGACATCGCCGACCACGCCGCCCCCGAGAAGCCCCTCGAGACCGCCCTCGTCACCTCCCGGCCGACGGTCCGTCCCGGCGACGCCGAGATCGACCGGCTCGTGGACATGATCGACGAGGCCGAGAAGGTCACCCTGTTCTGCGGCGCCGGCACCAAGGGCGCGCACGCCGAGGTCATGGAGTTCGCCCAGAAGATCAAGTCCCCGGTCGGGCACGCCCTGCGCGGCAAGGAGTGGATCCAGTACGACAATCCGTACGACGTGGGCATGAGCGGACTGCTCGGCTACGGCGCCGCCTACGAGGCCACCCACGAGTGCGATCTGCTGATCCTGCTCGGCACCGACTTCCCGTACAGCGCCTTCCTCCCCGACGACGTGCGGATCGTCCAGGTCGACGTGCGGCCCGAGAACCTCGGCCGGCGCTCCAAGCTGGACCTCGCGGTGTGGGGCGATGTGAAGGAGACACTGCGCTGTCTGACGCCGCGCGTCCGCGCCAAGGACAACCGGAAGTTCCTCGACCGGATGCTGAAGAAGCACGCGGACGCGCTGGAGGGGGTGGTGAAGGCCTACACGCGGAAGGTGGAGAAGCATGTGCCGATCCACCCCGAGTACGTGGCGTCCGTCCTGGACGAGATGGCCGACGACGACGCGGTGTTCACCGTCGACACCGGCATGTGCAACGTCTGGGCGGCGCGCTACATCTCGCCCAACGGCCGCCGCCGGGTGATCGGTTCCTTCTCCCACGGCTCGATGGCCAACGCGCTGCCGATGGCGATCGGGGCGCAGTTCACCGACCGGGGCCGGCAGGTCGTGTCGATGTCCGGCGACGGCGGATTCACCATGATGATGGGGGACTTCCTCACCCTCGTGCAGTACGACCTGCCCGTGAAGGTGGTCCTGTTCAACAACTCCTCGCTGAGCATGGTGGAGTTGGAGATGCTGGTCGCCGGTCTGCCCTCGCACGGCACCGCCATGAAGAACCCGGACTTCGCCGCCGTCGCCCGGGCGTGCGGCGCCTACGGGGTGCGGGTGGAGAAGCCGAAGGACCTCACCGGGGCGCTGAAGTCCGCGTTCAAGCACAAGGGCCCGGCCCTGGTCGACGTCGTCACCGACCCCAACGCGCTCTCGATCCCGCCGAAGATCAGCAAGGAGATGGTGACCGGGTTCGCCCTGTCCGCCTCCAAGATGGTGCTGGACGGCGGGGTCGGCCGGATGCTGCAGATGGCCCGGTCCAACCTGCGCAACGTGCCCCGGCCGTGAGGGCGTTCACTCCGTGCGCGGCCGCCAGTCGCGTGCGGAGGTGTCGTACGCGTAGCGGGGCAGTTCCTCGACACCGCTGGTGCGGAACGGGCGGCCGTGGTCGTCGATGCGGACCGTGCCGGTGCGGCCCTGCGAGGACCAGTCCAGCTCCAGGTACCAGCGGCAGTCGCAGTCACCGGTCCGGGCGGTGACCATCAGCACCTCCGGGTCGGTCGCGGAGACCCGGTAGGGCATCCGCACGGCCGGGATCGGCGTGCCGGCGTCGTTCCCGGCGACCGCGCGGGCGATGGGCCGGTCCTTGTCCAGGTCCACGTCGAAGTGCCGCGGGGTGAGCGCGCCGCCGCAGCCCTCGTCCATGGCGTACGCGTTCCCCGGGGCGGGCGCGGCGCGGCCGGTCACCCGGACCCGGAGCGCGGTGAGGACGACGGCCGTGCGGGACGTCCCCTGCACCGACAGCTCCACCCTCGTCTCGCCGCCGTGCACGGCCGACTGCGCCTCCGCCCACGTCCTGGCGTCCTGCGGGGCCGGGGGCGGCGGGACCTGCTTCGGCGGCCTCGCGACGACGTAGTCGTGACCGCACCCGTACGCCCACACGTGGGAGTCGGCGGACCAGGTGAGCGGCGGGGGTCCGGCGGACGCCGTCGGCTCCGGCGGGGCGGAGGTGCCGCGCGGTGACTCGGGGGCCCCGGGACGCCCCTTCGGTGCTGCGGTGCCGGTGCCGGTGCCGGAAGCGGTGGCGGAGGGTGCGGGCGAGGAGGTGCGGCCGTGGGGCTTCGCGGCGGTCCCGGTCGGCGCAGACGTACCCGGTCGCGCACCGGAGGTCTCCCGCCCGCCGGACGACCGCCGGTCGTCCGGCAGCGCGGACAGACTCCCCACGGTCGCGAGCAACGCGCACGCGGCGGCCACGGCGACGGCAACCCGCTCACGCCGCCGGTACCAGGGCCGCTGCCCGCCGGCTTCCTCCGCCCGGGGCCCGCTCACGGCACCGCCCTCCGCCACGGGGTCGCCCGCGGGCGCGGATTCCCCGGCCCCCGCACCGGCGCGCCCGGTGCCGGGCCCGGCTTCCGGCCCGCCGACCGCGCCCCCGCTCGACCACGACGGCACGCTGCGGGGGCCGGAGCCGGTTCCGGAGCCCGAGCCCGAGCCGGGGCCGGAGGCGGAGCCGGAGTTGGAGCCGGAGCCGGAGTCGGAGCCGGGGCCGGAGTCGGGGCCGGAGTCGGGGCCGGAGTTGGAGACGGAGCGCGAGCCGGAGCCGGAGTCGGAGCCGGGGCCGGAGTCGGGGCCGGAGTCGGGGCCGGAAGCGGGGCCGGAGTTGGAGACGGAGCGCGAGCCGGAGCCGGAGTCCGGGCCCGTAGCTGGGCCGGAGCCGGAGTCGGAGCTGGAGTTGGGGCCGGGAGCCGAACCGGAGTCCGGAGCCGAGCCCGGGCCGGGACCCGGCCCTGCGGGCGCCGACCCTGCCGCGCCCGCCGAGCCGCCGTCCGCCCCGCGCGGGTGGCGGCGTGCCTCCGCGGCACGGAGCCAGCGGCGGTGGAGGTCCAGGCGTTCCGTGCTCGACGCGCCGCAGAGCGCGGCGAAGCGTTCCACGGGCGCGAAGTCGACGGGAACCGCCTCGCCGGCGCAGTAGCGGTGCAGCGTCGAGGTGTTCATGTTCAGGCGACGGGCCAGCGAGCCGTAACTGCGGTCCGTGCGTTCCTTCAGCTCCCGCAGCAGCGCCGCGAACTCAGCCACGTCGTCCTGTGCCGACACCGACACGTCACCCCGCACTCGCTCCGACCCGGACCAGGCCCTGGTACGGCATCCCAGGCACCCCATGTACCTGCACGTCGGAAGGGCTGGGATGGTTCCATGCCGGTGAATCCGGCGACGCCGCTTGCGCCCGCCTCCCGGGACGGCCGATGCTCTCGGTACGTACCGCCCCGACGGCCGCCGGAGGGACCAGCCCGGTCGTCACGGCGTACCGCCTCACCCATCCATCCCGCACACCTCACGGGGGACACCCATGCCCATGCGCACCCGGGCCGCCGCACTCGCCACGCTCACCGTCGCCGCGCTCGCGGCCGGCACGGCGCTCACCGCACCGGCCGGCGCCGCTCCGAAGAAGGCCGCCCCACCCGCGTTCCTCGCCGCCTCCGAGCTGCCCCCGCACCCGTCGTCCGGCTGGACCGCGGGTCCGGTCACCGACGGCTTCCCGGCGGAGCTCGCGTACTGCCTGGGCGAGGGCGTACCGGCCTACGACTACCGGCACCGTGTCTTCCACACCGACCTGGACACGGGCGCCGTGCAGGTCACCGTGGTCACCGGCTCCGCCGCCAAGGGCAAGGCGCTGGCCGCCCTGCTCAACAAGGAGATCCGTTCCTGCGCGGACCGGATCGAGCTGTCCGACCCGGAGACCGAGGCCGAGGGCCGGTACTACGGCACACTGCCGGTCGAGGAGGGAGCGGCGGTGCACGGGCTGCGCACGGAGACCTCCTGGGGCGCCACGGACGTCCACCTGCTGTCCGTGGGACGGGACGGCAGGACCGTGACCGTCGTCGGATGGGGGCAGATGGGCGACTTCGGTGACGCCCCGGTCGCCGCCTTCAAGAAGACGACGAAGAAGGCCGTCGACAAGCTGTACTGAGCCCCGCCCCCCCACGGCCACCACGGAAGCCGGGGCCGTCCTCTCGCCACGGGGGTCGGGAGGACGGCCCCGCGCGCATGCGTGGCCACTGCACTTCGGCCAACAACCGGTCGTCGACGCCGCGGCATGACTGCCGCGTGGGTGACCGGGCAATGATTCCCGTAGACGCGTTCGAGCAGCAGGGGGAATCGACATCGGCACGCGGGCGGGGCCATGAGGAGTCAGGCTTCGGCGGCTCAGCTGAGGCGCACACTGGGGCGGGCGGACCTGAGAGCGGTGCCCGAGTCCCGCAGGGCGGTGCGTGAGCTGCTCACGCACTGGGGCACACCGGAACAGTCCGCGGTCGCGGAACTGCTCACCAGCGAGCTCGTCACCAACGCGCTCGTCCACACCGACGACGAGGCGGTGCTGACGGCCACCGTGGGACCCCGTGGACTGCGGGTGGAGGTGCGGGACTTCGTGTCCCGCCAGCCCCGGCCGCGACTGCCGTGCACCGACGACGGCACGCACGGCAGGGGCCTGGTGCTCGTCGAGTCCCTCGCCGACGAGTGGGGCGTCAGCCGGCACGAGGTGGGCAAGTCCGTCTGGTTCGAACTCGACGCGGACGCCGCCTGAAGGCGCGGCCACGAGGCGTGCGTCCATTCCGCCCCGCACAGCACGCGGGGGCGGCCCGTGCGGGCCGCCCCCGTCGTCCGTCGTGCGGCGTCAGCCGAACTGCTGCTCCAGGTCCTTGAGCTTGCGCTCCAGGGAGTCCAGGCGCGGCAGGGCCTGGGTGTCGTCCTCGGCGGTGAGGTCGACGGTCAGCGGGTCAGTGCCGCCGGAACGCACCGGCTGCAGGGAGGGACGCGCGCGGACGGGCAGGGCCTCCGGGGCCGATATGGCAGGCTCCGCGGAGACCATGTCGGAGTCGCGCTCCACGGTTGCCGTCTCCAGCTCGCGTCCGCCGCCCCGGCCGACGAAGCCCCGGTGGCCGCGGCTGATCGCCTTGAGCCGGGCCCGCTCCATCCGCTGCTGGTCCCGCCGGCGCTGCTTGGCCTCGTCCTTGCGGATCTTGTCCTCGCGCACTTCCTCGACCGCTTCGTCGAGGCTGCGGACGCCCTCCAGCAGCATCAGCGACCAGGCGCGGTAGGTCTCCCGGGGGGCGCGCAGCCAGCGCACCATACGGATCTGCGGGAGCGGACGCGGAACCAGGCCCTGTTCACGCAGCGCGGCCCGCCGGGTCTGCTTCAGCGCGCGGTCGAACAGGACCGCCGCCGACAGGGACATGCCCGCGAAGAAGTGCGGTGCGCCCGCGTGGCCGATGCCCCGGGGAGCGTGGACCCAGTTGAACCAGGCCGCGGCGAAGGCGAACGTCCATACGAGTATCCGCGAGCCGAGGGCCGCGTCACCGTGGCTCGCCTCGCGCACGGCGAGCACCGAGCAGAACATCGCCGCGCCGTCCAGGCCGAACGGGACGAGGTACTGCCAGCCGCCGGAGAGCCCGAGGTTCTCTTCGCCGAAGCCGACAAGGCCGTGGAAGGAGAGCGCGGCGGCCACCGCCGCACAGCAGAACAGCAGGACGTAGGAGACGGTGCCGTAGACGGCCTCCTTGCGCCGGCTGCGCTCCTCGCTGCGCTCCCACGAGTCGTCCGCACTCGTGTCCTTGACCGAGGAGCGCTTCCCGCGCGCCAGCACCGCCACCGCCGCCAGCATGCCCAGGAGCAGCACGGCGCCCGGAAGCAGCCAGTTCAGCGATATGTCGGTCAGTCTCATCTAGGGGTCCCTTGCATTGGGATAGGGCGTAACGCCCGCCATAGTGGCCCAATCCCAGCAGCCCTCAGGGGGTTTCGGGGCAAGAGGCCGCCCAGGAAGTGAGAGGGGGGTGCCCAGGGCGGCTTTCTGCTCGAACTGCCGCATGAGGGGCGGGAGTTGAGTTCGAATAAGACTACCCGTACGGGTGGTTCCGCGGAAAGTTCCCGCGACGGGTGAGGGAATTGTGAATCAGCCGTGACCTCTGTGGCGTGCCGACCGGATGATCTTACGTCCCCGCAGGGGGTGCCGTTGCCCGACGCGGCGTCAACTCGCCTGCGCCGCGACGGCGGTGGCGCTGCCGGTCACGGAGTTTCTGTCGCAGGTGCGCGGGCAGGTGGCGCACATGTCCGCGGGACGCAGTGTGTAGAACATGCAGCAGCTGACCCGGTCCCGGGTCGCGCGCTCCGGCTCCCCGCCGGGTCCGGCCGGCCGGCGGAAGGCGGCGGCGCCGACGTACGGCTTGGTCGCGCCCGGCAGCAGCAGCTCCAGCTCGCGCGTCGCGCGCTCCTCCTCGCCGAGCAGCTGGGCGACGTACCACAGGCTCTCGACGATCTCGTCGGTCGCCATGGCCCACAGGGCGCGGCCGCGCCGCCGCATCCGGGGGCCGAAACCGGCCAGGACGGGTTCGAGGTGCTGGGCGACCGCCGCGCGCACCTCCGCCCGCAGCGCCTCCTCGTCGGGCACCACCCGGGCTCCGGGCAGCGCGGCGGCCGGGTCGTCCGGCAGGCAGGCGAAACCGTCCGGCCGCACGGCCATGCGGCCCACGGCGAGACCGGGCGCGGTGCGGTCGAACGAGACATGCGTCACGGGGAAGCGCGGCACCCTGCGGTGCAGGAACCACGGCACGGTGATCAGCAGGCAGGCGGGCCACGCGTAGCGGTGCAGCCCGAAGCTCGCGATCACGTCCGGCCGGCCCTGCCGGCCGTAGTCCCGCAGCACCTGGGTGTCGTCCCAGGCCAGGAAGGCGTCCAGGCCGGTCCCCGCGTCGGCGAGCTCCGACGCGGCGACCCAGCCGCCGCCCCGGGGAGCCTCCTCGCCGGTGGCCAGCTCGGTGACGGCCAGCGCGGGGAAGGCCTCCGCCAGGCGGGCGTACGCGTCCGCGACGGCCGAACCGGGCACAGGCATGGGACCACCCATTCGCATCTCGTGGAGCCGAGCAATAAAGGTAAGGCTCACCTTACCGAAGATCGCGGATATGGGAACTGGCGTCCGGTGCGCCTATGGTGCTTGACGGACAGGTGACAACCCGCCGTAATGACCGCAAGTACCGACACGTCCGCAGGAGGACCTTGTGAAGCAGGGCACGCAGGGCCCCGCCGGGGCGGTGGAGGCGGCGGCCGCCGACCGGGCCGGCCAGGGCCGCTGCCGGGTGCCGGCCCAGCCGGCGGCGCAGGACGCGGCCGACCGCTGCCGGGTGCCGGCCCAGCCGGCGGCGCAGGACGCGGCCGACCGCTGCCGGGTGCCGGCCCAGCCGGCGGCGCAGGACGCGGCCGACCGGCTGCGCGACCGGGCGGGCGGTGCCGAGGGCGACACCGTGCGCGGCGAGCACACGCACGGCGAACCTCCTCTTCCCCGGCCCGCCGTCCAGCGGTCCTCCGTGCGCGGACAGATCCTCGCCGCCCTGCGCACCGCGCTGGTGACCGGTGAACTGCGCCCCGGCGAGGTGTACTCCGCGCCCGTGCTGGCCGAGCGGTTCGGCGTCTCCGCGACGCCCGTCCGCGAGGCCATGCAGCAGCTCACCCTCGAGGGCGCGGTCGAGGTCGTGCCCAACCGGGGGTTCCGGGTCGTCGAGCGGGGCGCCGGGGAGCTGGCCGAGCTGGCCGAGGTCCGGGCGCTGATCGAGGTCCCGGTGATGCTGCGGCTGGCGCGTACGGTGCCCGCCGAGCGGTGGGCCGGGCTGCGCCCGCTCGCCGAGGCCACCGTCCGTGCCGCGTCCGCCGGGTGCCGGGCCACGTACGCGGAGTCCGACCGCGCGTTCCACGGCGCGGTGCTCGCCCTCGCCGGGAACGAGCAGCTCGTCCGGATCGCCGAGGACCTCCACCGGCGTGCCCAGTGGCCGCTGGTCGGCGGCACCTCCGGCACCCGGGGGCGTGCGCGGCTGATCGCCGACGCGCACGAACACACGGCGCTGCTCGACGCCTTGATCGCCGGTGATCTGGACGTCGTCCGGTCACTGGTGGGGGAGCACTTCAACGGGGCGGGCTGAGGCGTTACTGCTCGCTTTTCCCGCCCCCGCCGCCCCTCCCCTTCCCGTCCCTGGGGCTGCGCCCCCGGACCCCCCTTTCGGCCCTGGACGGGCTCGTCCCCGAACTCCCCCGGAGGGGGTACCCCCGGACGCGCTGTCAGGCCGTTGCCGCGCCCGGTGGGGCCAGCTGGCCGGCCAGCCAGGTGGGGACGCCGCCCAGGAGGCGGAACAGGCGGCGGGCCTCCTCCCGCAGGCGGGACGCCTCCGGGCCGGTCTCCGTCTCCGCCAGGGACACCAGGGCCGGCGCCGTACCGACGAGATAGCCCAGCTCCTCGCGGATCCGCAGCGACTCCGCGAACCCGTGCCGCGCTTCGGTCAACTCCCCGTCCCGCAGGGCGAGTCCCGCAAGGTGACGCCACGTGCCGGACAGCAGCAGCGGATCGGCCTGCGCGGTGGCGCCCGCGTGGGCGCGGCGGTACGCGGCCCGCGCCGCCTGCGGCGACCGGGTGAGGTTCTCCGCGATCAGCCCGCGCCGGAAGTCCAGCAGCGCCCGCCCCGCCGCCCCCGGAGCGATCAGCGCCGCCGCCCGGCCGAGCGCGGCCCGCGCCTCGTCCGCCCGGTCGCGCACCCGGAACAGGGTCGCCGCGTAGGCCAAGTACCCGCGTTCACAAGCGGCCGCCCCCCGCTCGTCGTCACTGTGCGCCATCGCCTCGGCCGTACGCAGTGCGTCCTCCGCCTCCTCCCACCCGGCCTCGGTGTAGACACACCGCTCGACCAGCAGCGACGCCCGCTGCAGGGCCGCGTCCGGGGAGTCGGGGGCCAGCAGTGCGGCGGCGTCGGCCCAGCAGGCACGGGAGCGCAGCCGCCACACCGCCGTCTGGAGAGGATCGTCATCGGCGGTCGTTCCGTCACCGGACATGGCGGTATGCGCCACGTTGCCCTCCCCGAGCACGCCATCGAGCTGTTGAGTGGTGGCCGCATCTCAGCACGAACCACGGGGCCCGGCCAAGAGGGTGGGTGAAGGATTTCACAAAGTCGTGGGCCGCGGGCCCGAACCGGCCGACAGCCGCCCGGCTCAGCTCATGCGCAGGGCCAGGAAGAAGTCGAGCTTGTCCTCCAGGCGGGACAGGTCACGGCCCGTCAGCTGTTCGATGCGGCCGACGCGGTAGCGCAGCGTGTTGACGTGCAGGTGGAGGCGGGAGGCGCAGCGGGTCCAGGAGCCGTCGCAGTCGAGAAACGCCTCCAGGGTGGGGATCAGTTCGGCGCGGTGGCGGCGGTCGTAGTCCCGCAGCGGGTCGAGGAGACGCGCGGTGAAGGCGCGCCGCACGTCGTCGGGGACGAACGGGAGCAGCAGCACGTGCGAGGCCAGTTCCTGGTGACCGGCCGCGCAGACCCGGCCCTGGCGGGCCGCGGCGACGCGCCGGGCGTGGCGCGCCTCCTCCAGCGCGCCGCGCAGCCCCTCCGCCGAGTGCACCGCGGCGGAGACGCCGAGGGTGAGCCGCCCGTCGCCGTCGAGGCCGGCCGAGAGCGGGTCGCGCACGGCTTCCAGGAGCGCGTCGGCGACGACCCCGGCACCGGCGTCGTCGTGGTCGCCGCCGGTCACCGCGGGCAGCGGGACGAGCGCGATCGCCTCGTCGCCGGTGTGCGCCACCGCGATGCGGTCGGAGTGCTCGGGGCCGGTCGACGCCGGATCGACCAAAATCTCCTCCAGCAGTGCCTGGGCCACCGGCCCGCCGTCGACCTCCCCGCCGTCCCAGTCGACACGGGCCACCACGACCTGCCAGTGCGGCGCGGTGCCGAGCCCGGGCAGCAGCACCGGCGCGGCCACCCGCAGCCGCGCCGCCGTCTCGGCGGGCGCGGCACCCGTCTGCAGCAGTTCCAGCACCTCCTGCGCGAGCCGGCGGCGGACCGTGCGGGCGGCGTCCCGGCGGTCCCGTTCGACGGCGATCAGCTGGGTCACGCCCTGGAGCAGGTCCAGCCGCTCCTCGGCCCAGTCCCCGGCATCGGCCTCGACGGCCAGCAGCCAGTCCGACAGCACCGTCTCTCGCGTGTCCCGCGCCGTGGAGCCGGAGCGCCCGCTGCCGCGCACCGGGAAGAGGCTGTACGTCGTCTGGCCCAGCGTGACCCGGTGCGGTCCCGGCCGGCCGGTGCGGGCGGCCGCCAGCTGCTCCGCGGCGAGCCGCGCGCACACGTCGGCGGGCAGCGTCGGCTCCGTCCCCCGCGGTCCCGCGACCTTCGACCCCGCGATCAGCCGCCCGGTGGGCGACAGCACCCAGGCCCGCAGGTCCAGGTCGGAGCCGAGCAGGTCGAGCACCACGTCGGGGCCGCCGCCCGCCGGGCCCGACGTCATCATCCGCCGGTGCCGGTCCACGACCGCCGCGAGATCCCCGGCGCGCTCGCCGGAGACCTGCCGCACGACGTGCTCGGTGATGGTCGCGAAGGCCACCGACTCGTGCACGGCGAACAACGGCAGCCGGTGCCGCGCACAGGCCACGACCAGGTCGTCGGGCACATCGCCCAGTTCCGCCTCACCGGCCGCGAGGGCGGCCACCCCGGCCTGCACCAGGATGCGTACGAACGGCTCCGAGTCGGCGGCGCCCCGGCGCCAGGCCAGGCCCGTGAGCACCAGTTCCCCGCCGGAGAGATAGCGGCTGGGGTCCCGCAGATCGGTGGTCATCACGCCCCGCACACCGCGGTCCAGCTCGTCCTCCCCGCCGAGCAGCTTCAGGCCCAGCGCGTCGGTGTCCAGCAGTGCGCGCAGCCGCATTCTCGTCGCCGCCGTTCTCTGTCTCGATATCTAGGATGGACCGTGAGGGAATCTTCCGGTGAGGGCCCAGCGGGTGGCTGATCAGCGGTATCGGCCGTTTCGCGGACGCTGTCCCCTGTTGCCGGAGGAGGATGGGGAGGTTACAGACGGCCTCCGTTCATACGAATCTACAAGATGCCCTCGTTGGCCAGCCAACTCCTTCATGGTTTCCGTGACTGACCCGGGCGGATCACGCGGCGGTGTACTGGGCCCACTCCGAGTGAACCGCACACCGACGAGCCGGGCCCGCCGCACACGGATTGGCTCAATCTGTACGCCCCACGAGACGAATAAGAGAGCCGGTCATGGATTTCCTTCGCCCCGCCAGCTGGGAGGAGGCGCTCGCCGCGAAGGCCGAGCACCCCGCCGCTGTGCCGATCGCGGGTGGCACCGACGTGATGGTCGAGATCAACTTCGACCACCGCAGGCCCGAGTACCTCATGGACCTGAACCGCATCGCCGACCTCGAGGAGTGGGAGGTCGGCGAGGAGAGCGTACGGCTCGGCGCCTCCGTCCCGTACGCGAAGATCATGGAGCATCTGCGCGCCGAGCTGCCGGGTCTCGCCCTCGCCTCCCACACGGTCGCCTCCCCGCAGATCCGCAACCGCGGCGGCGTCGGCGGCAACCTCGGCACCGCCTCCCCGGCCGGCGACGCCCACCCGGCGCTGCTCGCGGCCGGTGCCGAGGTCGAGGCCGAGTCGGTGCGCGGATCGCGCCGCATCCCGATCGACGACTTCTACACCGGCGTGAAGCGCAACGCGCTGGCGCCCGACGAGCTGATCCGCGCCGTCCACATCAAGAAGGCCGACGGCCCGCAGCAGTACTCCAAGGTCGGCACCCGCAACGCCATGGTCATCGCCGTGTGCGCCTTCGGGCTCGCCCTGCACCCCGCGACGCGGACGGTGCGGACCGGGATCGGCTCCGCCGCCCCGACGCCCGTCCGGGCCCGGACCGCGGAGGAGTTCCTGAACGCGGCGCTGGAGGAGGGCGGCTTCTGGGACAACGGGAAGATCATCACCCCTTCCGTCGCCAAGCGGTTCGCCGACCTGTGCGCCGCCGCCTGCAACCCGATCGACGACGTGCGCGGCACCGCGAGCTACCGCCGTCACGCCGTCGGTGTCATGGCCCGCCGCACCCTGACCTGGACCTGGGAGTCGTACCGCGGCGCCCACCGCACCACGGAGGGAGCCGCGTAATGCGACTCAACTTCACCGTCAACGGACGCCCCCAGGAAGCCGACGACGTCTGGGAGGGCGAGTCCCTGCTGTACGTGCTGCGCGAGCGGCTCGGCCTGCCCGGTTCCAAGAACGCCTGCGAGCAGGGCGAGTGCGGCTCGTGCACGGTCCGCCTGGACGGCCTGCCCGTGTGCTCCTGTCTCGTCGCGGCCGGCCAGGCCGAGGGGCGCGAGGTCGTCACCGTGGAGGGCCTGGCGGACTACGCCGCACAGCGTTCCCGCGCCACCGGCGGCTGCGGCACCGCACTGGACGAGGCCCGGCAGTGGCAGGCCCGGGGCACCGACTCGCAGACCGGAGAGGGCACCGAACTCTCCCCCGTCCAGCAGGCGTTCATCGACGCCGGCGCCGTCCAGTGCGGCTTCTGCACCCCGGGTCTGCTGGTCGCCGCCGACGAGATGCTGGAGCGCAACCCCAACCCGAGCGACGCGGACATCCGCGAGGCCCTGTCGGGCAACCTGTGCCGCTGCACCGGCTACGAGAAGATCATGGACGCGGTCCGCCTGGCTGCCGCCCGCCAGTCCGAGGGGGTCTGAGCATGCCCACGAACGGTGTTCCCACCACGATCACACAGGGCTCGGGGACCAGGGGCGGCATCGGCGAGTCCACCCTCCGCCCGGACGGCACCCTCAAGGTCACCGGCGAGTTCGCGTACTCCTCCGACATGTGGCACGAGGACATGCTCTGGGGCCAGATCCTGCGCTCCACCGTCGCGCACGCCGAGATCGTGTCGATCGACACGAGCGAGGCGCTGGCCACCCCCGGCGTCCACGCCGTGATGACGTACGACGACCTGCCGACCGACGTGAAGCACTACGGCCTGGAGATCCAGGACACCCCGGTCCTCGCCCACGGCAAGGTCCGCCACCACGGCGAACCGGTCGCGATCGTCGCCGCCGACCACCCGGAGACCGCGCGCCGCGCCGCCGCGAAGATCAAGGTCGACTACCGCGAACTCCCCGTGATCACCGACGAGGCCTCCGCCCTCGCCCCGGACGCGGTCCTCGTCCACGAGCACCGCGACGACCACCACGTCGGCCACGTCCCGCACCCCAACGTCCTCCACCGCCAGCCCATCGTGCGCGGCGACGTGGCGTCCGCACGGGAGCGCGCGGACGTGATCGTCGAGGGCGAGTACACCTTCGGCATGCAGGACCAAGCCTTCCTCGGCCCCGAGTCCGGCCTCGCCGTCCCCGAGGAGGACGGCGGCGTCCACCTCTACATCGCCACCCAGTGGCTCCACTCCGACCTGCGCCAGATCGCACCCGTGCTCGGCCTGCCCGAGGACAAGGTACGGATGACCCTGGCCGGCGTCGGCGGCGCCTTCGGCGGTCGCGAGGACCTGTCCATGCAGATCCACGCCTGCCTGCTCGCCCTGCGCACCGGCAAGCCCGTCAAGATCGTCTACAACCGGTTCGAGTCGTTCTTCGGCCATGTCCACCGCCACCCGGCCAAGCTGTTCTACGAGCACGGCGCCACCGCGGACGGCAGGCTGACCCACGTCAGGTGCCGCATCGTCCTCGACGGCGGCGCGTACGCCTCCGCCTCCCCGGCCGTGGTCGGCAACGCCTCCTCGCTCGGCGTCGGACCGTACGTCGTGGACGACGTCGACATCGAGGCCATCGCCCTCTACACCAACAACCCGCCCTGCGGCGCCATGCGCGGCTTCGGCGCGGTCCAGGCCTGCTTCGCCTACGAGGCGCAGATGGACAAGCTGGCGGCCGGACTCGGCATGGACCCGGTGGAGCTGAGGCAGCTCAACGCCATGGAGCAGGGCACGCTCATGCCCACCGGGCAGCCGGTCGACTCACCGGCGCCGGTCGCCGAACTCCTGCGCCGCGTCAAGGCGATGCCCATGCCGCCGGAGCGCCAGTGGGAGTCCAGCGAGGGCGCCGACGTGCGCCAGCTCCCGGGCGGCCTGTCCAACACCACGCACGGCGAGGGTGTCGTCCGCGGCGTCGGCTACGCGGTCGGCATCAAGAACGTCGGCTTCTCCGAGGGCTTCGACGACTACTCCACCGCCCGGGTCCGCATGGAGGTCGTCGGCGGCGAGCCGGTCGCCACCGTGCACACCGCGATGGCGGAGGTCGGCCAGGGCGGCGTCACCGTCCACGCGCAGATCGCCCGGACCGAGCTGGGCGTCGCCCAGGTGACCATCCACCCGGCCGACACCCGGGTCGGCTCGGCGGGTTCGACGTCCGCATCCCGGCAGACGTACGTCACCGGCGGCGCCATCAGGAACGCCTGCGAACTGGTCCGCGAGAAGGTGCTGGAACTCGGCCGGCGCAGGTTCGGCTCGTACCACCCGGCCTGGGCGACCGCCGAACTCCTGCTGGAGGGCGGCAAGGTCGTCACCGACGGCGGCGAGGTGCTCGCCGGCCTGGCGGACGTCCTCGGCGACGAGGCCGTGGAGGTCGAGGAGGAGTGGCGGCACCGGCCGACCGAACCCTTCGACCTGCGCACCGGCCAGGGCAACGGCCACGTCCAGTACTCCTTCGCCGCGCACCGCGCCGTCGTCGAGGTCGACACCGAACTCGGCCTGGTGAAGGTGATCGAGCTGGCCTGTGCCCAGGACGTCGGCAAGGCACTCAACCCGCTGTCCGTCATCGGCCAGATCCAGGGTGGGACCACCCAGGGCCTGGGCGTGGCGGTCATGGAGGAGATCGTCGTCGACCCGAAGACCGCGAAGGTGCGCAACCCGTCCTTCACGGACTACCTCATCCCCACCATCCTCGACACGCCGACCATCCCCGTCGACGTGCTCGAACTCGCCGACGACCACGCCCCCTACGGGCTGCGCGGCGTCGGCGAGGCCCCCACTCTGTCCTCCACACCGGCCGTCCTGGCAGCCATCCGCGACGCCACGGGCCTGGAGCTCGCCAGGACCCCGGTCCGCCCGGAACACCTCACCGGCACGGCGTAGGACCGACGCCGGGGAACCCGACACACCCCCACGGCGACCCCGGCGCCGTCCACCTTGTTCGTCTCGGGCCGTCCCCCGGGTCGTGCACCTCCCCAAATCCCGCGCGGGCGCGAAAGCGCAGCGCCGGGTGCCCCTATGAACCTTGGGAGTAGGCCCACATGACCCAGCAGTCACTCACGCCGGCGACCACACCCGAGGACGCGGGCCCGGGAACCCGCGTCCCGGCCGGCCGGTCCTGGCTCGACCGTTACTTCCACATCACGCACAGAGGGTCCTCCGTCGCCCGCGAAGTGCGCGGCGGCGTCACCACGTTCATGGCGATGGCGTACATCCTCCTGCTCAACCCCCTGATCCTGTCCGGCCAGGACGCCGCCGGGAACACCCTCGGCCGCAACGCCCTGATCACGGCGACCGCCTTCGCGGCGGCCCTCACCACCCTGCTGATGGGCTTCGCCGGCAAGGTGCCGCTCGCCCTCGCCGCCGGCCTCTCCGTCTCCGGCGTCCTCGCCTCGCAGGTCGTGCCCGAGATGACCTGGCCGCAGGCCATGGGCATGTGCGTGATGTACGGCGTGGTCATCATGCTGCTGGTCGTCACCGGCCTGCGTGAGATGATCATGGACGCGATCCCGCTCGCGCTCAAACACGCGATCACCATGGGCATCGGCCTGTTCATCGCCCTGATCGGCTTCTACAAGGCCGGCTTCGTGCACCAGGGCGAGGCGACCCCGGTCACCCTGGGCCCGGCGGGCGAACTGGCTGGCTGGCCGGTGCTGTTGTTCGCCCTCACCCTCCTCGCCATCTTCATGCTCCAGGCGCGCGGCGTCCCCGGTGCCCTCCTCATCGGCATCGTCGGCGGCACCGTACTCGCCGTGGCGCTCAACGCGTTCGGGGTCATCGATCCGGAGCAGTGGGCGAGCGGCGCCCCCGAACTGCGGGGCGGCGCGGTGTCGATGCCCGACTTCTCGGCCTTCGGGGACGTCGAGTTCGGCGGCTGGGGGGAGGTCGGCGCGATGACCGTCGGGCTGATCGTCTTCACGCTCGTCCTCGCCGGTTTCTTCGACGCGATGGCGACGATCATCGGCGTCGGCACCGAGGCGAAGCTCGCCGACGACAAGGGCCGGATGCCGGGCCTGTCCAAGGCGCTGTTCATCGACGGTGCCGGCGGTGCGATCGGCGGTGTCTCCGGCGCCTCCGGTCAGACCGTGTTCGTGGAATCGGCGACCGGCGTCGGTGAGGGGGCCCGCACCGGCCTGTCCTCCGTCGTCACCGGACTCCTCTTCGCCGCGTGCCTCTTCTTCACCCCGCTGACGGCGATCGTGCCGGGCGAGGTCGCCGCCGCGGCCCTGGTGGTGATCGGCGGGATGATGATGACGAACGCCCGCCATGTCGACTGGGCCGACCGCGCCACCGCGATCCCGGTGTTCCTGACCGTGGTGATCATGCCGTTCACCTACTCCATCACCGCGGGTGTGGCGGCCGGGGTCATCTCCTACGTCGCCATCAAGACCGCCCAGGGCAGGGCGCGGGAGACCGGCGCCTTCATGTGGGGGCTGACGCTGATCTTCGTCGTCTACTTCGCCCTCGCCCCGATCGAGAGCTGGCTGGGCGTGCACTAGCCGCCTTGACCGACCGCTCACGCAACCGCAGCTGAGGAGACCGAGACATGCTGGACATCGCCGAGGAACTGAACCGGTGGGTCGAGCAGGGCCGTGACTTCGCGGTCGCCACCGTGGTGGCGGTCGGAGGCAGCGCGCCCCGCGAGCCCGGCGCCGCGCTCGCGGTGGACGCCGGTGGCACGGCCGTCGGCTCGGTCTCCGGCGGGTGCGTGGAGGGCGCGGTGTACGAGCTGTGCGAGCAGGCGCTGAGGGACGGCGAAACCGTCCTGGAGCGTTTCGGCTACAGCGACGAGGACGCCTTCGCCGTCGGTCTGACCTGCGGCGGGATCATCGACGTCCTGGTCACACCGGTACGGGCGGCGGACCCCGCCCGTCCGGTCCTCGCGTCCGCGCTCACCGCCGCGGCGCGCGGGCAGGCGGCGGCCCTGGCACGGATCGTGAGCGGCCCGGCCGAGCTGATGGGCCGCGCGCTGACGGTCCGCCCGGACGGCTCGCACGAGGGCGGGTTCGGCGCCCACCCGGAACTGGACCGCACGGTCGCCGCCGAGGCGGGCGCCTTCCTGGACGCAGGCCGCACCGGCACGCTGGAGATCGGTGAGCAGGGCTCGCGTTGCGGAGCACCGCTCACGCTCCTGGTCGAGTCCTCGGTCCCTCCGCCCCGGATGATCGTCTTCGGCGCCGTCGACTTCGCGTCGGCACTGGTGCGGGTCGGCAAGTTCCTCGGCCATCACGTCACGGTGTGCGACGCACGTCCCGTGTTCGCCACGCGGGCCCGCTTCCCCGAGGCCGACGAGATCGTCGTCGAGTGGCCCCACGAGTACCTCGAACGCACGACCGTCGACGCCCGTACGGTGCTGTGCGTGCTGACCCACGACGCCAAGTTCGACGTACCGCTGCTGCGGCTCGCGCTGCGCCTCCCGGTGGCCTACGTCGGCGCGATGGGCTCCCGCCGCACCCATCTGGACCGCAACGCCCGCCTGCGTGAAGTCGGCGTGACCGACCTCGAACTGGCCCGCCTGAGGTCCCCCATCGGCCTGGACCTGGGCGCCCGCACGCCGGAGGAGACGGCCCTGTCCATCGCGGCGGAGATCGTCGCCAACCGCCGCGGTGGCACAGGGGCGTCCCTCACCGGCGCCCACACCCCGATCCACCACGACACGACGACGACACCGACGGGCCGGATCGGGTCGGTGGCGTGACGGGAGTCAGACGGGACGGGGAGCCGACAGGACGGCGGATGCGCGACGGACCTCGTCGAGGAGGTCCCCGAGCGCTTTCACCAGCGCACGAAGCCCGGGGTGCCCGGCGCCGTGGGCGAGCTCCTGCATACGACGCAGGGGCTGCGCGAGGACTCCGAGCAGTTCCCCGGCCCGGTCGGACACCTCGCTCAGCCGGTCCAGCACCAGCTCCCGGCACTCCTCGTCGGAGACGCCCGCAGGCTGCGGCATGGCGAGCCGGGGGTGGCCGAGCGTCAGCCTGACGTCCGTGGCGCGACGCTCGACGTACTCCACGGTGACACGCCGCACCTGCCCGACGGGTACGGAGGACAGTTGCCGCAGTACGGGTTCGAACAGGTCCCAGATCTCCGCCAGGACCTCCACCGCACCGGGCTCGGCCCCCACCGGCGCCGGAGCGGGCACCGGGAGACCGGTCTCCGGCGGTACGGCCACCAGCACCTGCGGGTCGGCCGTCCGCGACGCGGCCTCTCCCGGGTCGGCCCGAGCCGGCGCCGGGACGAAGGCGACCGGAAGCGGCGCCGGTACGGCATCCGTCCCGGGCACGGGAGTCGCCGCGGCTGCCGGGGCCCCGACCGACGGGAACACTCCTCGCGGACGTTTCACGCCCGTCTGCTCCACGTAGGCCCGGCACGCCTCGGCCGCCAGACGGAAGAACCACCAGCGGTCCTCTTCCGTGTACCAGCGCCGCACGACCACCATCAACGCGCAGGCCTGGAGGGCCAGGAACCACTGGTGGCGCCAGCCCGGGGTGATGTGGTGCAGTGCGCCCCAGTTGATCATCGCCCTGCGCACCCGGACGACGGTGTCCGCCAGCCCTTGCGGGATCAGGGCACCCGGGCACTCGGCCTCCTCACCGGTCAGCGCGGTCAGCAACGCCTCACGCGCGGGCCCGGACATATGAGGCAGGTACGCGTCGGCGACCAGACACAGCAGCAGATGAACGGGGTCGCGGGCCAGCAGCGCGTCCGGCCGGTACCAGCTCAGGTCCACCAGCCAGAAGTCGTCGGCCGCGGCCTTCCCGCTGACCGGCACGAGGATGTTGCCGGGATGCAGATCCCCGTGGGCCCGTCCGCGCACCGCGAGCTTCACCTGGCACTCGCTCAGCGGCGAACCCTCGCCCAGGATCACCGGGTTGGGCAGCGGACCGGTGTCCTCGCCCAGCGAGAACCAGGCGCTCTCGCTGTCCGGCCCCATCCGTTCCCGAAGCCACGTCCTGGCCCGGTCCAGCCTGTCGGACGACTCGCCCAGCATGTCCTCGACGAACTGGGCCGCCGTCATGCGCGTGACGTTGCCGTTCCTCCTGTCCCGGCCGGTGGCCGGATCGGGGTTCCAGCCGCCCAGCACCCCCTTGACGACCTCCTCCATGAGGACGGGCGTCCGCCCGTCCGTGCCCAGCCCGGCGAGCGTCCCCGTCACCTCGCTGCCGTCACCGGCCGGAAACTGGATCATCAACCAGTAGTCGTCCAACTTGACGGTTCTGTCGTCCAGTTCCACCAGGTGACGCTCGACGAACTCTTCGTTGCCGGGGACCCGGTCGGACAGCGCGGCCCGGTGGTTGCGCGGTTCCGCGTCGCCGTGGCCGGAGGCCGGTACCAGCTTGATGATTCTCAGACCGCTCGCGCGTCCGGCTCTTTGGTCACGCAGGAACGCCGACATCAGCATTCCGCCGCTCCGGCCCGTCGCCACCAGGTCGGGCTCGTCGAGCACCAGGAGACTTTGGTCGAGCCATTGGACCAGCGCCTTGCCGACGGGCTCGTCACCGAGGACCGACAGGACGCCGGACAGGGAGTGCTGCATGTTTCCAGTATGGCCGGACCGGGTCGGCCGGGACGACGCGTCCGCAAGGGTGGAGCGCGCCTGTGATATGTCATGCGGGAGACAAGGGGGGACACCGTGTCACGCATCAGGGGGAGCCGGCGTACGCGCCGGGTGGCGAGCCTGTCCGGAACGGTCGACGCGGGGGAGCTGGTCGCAGCCATCGCCGCGCGGGACGGCAACGGAGACCGGACGCTCGCCTACCGGGGGTTGCGCGTCACCGGCACTCTGCGCCTGGACCACCGGCGCCTCGACACCTCAGTGGCCCTCGTCGACTGTGTGTTTGAGGAGCCGCTCGATCTGACGGAGCTTTCGGCGCCGTCGTTCGACCTGTCCGGGTCCGTCCTGCCCGCGCTGCGCGCCGACCGCCTGGTACTCGACGGTGAACTCCGTCTGGCAGGAGCGAGGGTGGGGGACGGCATGGCCGGGCCGCGGCCCATGACGGACCCGTCGGACTCCGGTACGGGCCTACGGGCGCCGCGGCGGTTGCAGGAGGGGGCGGTCACCGGAGCCGTCGAACTGGCGGACGCGCGGATCGGCGGAAACCTCGTTGTCGAGGAATTGTCCGTGGCCGACGGCGGTGCCTGGTCCCTGCTCGCGCCCCGGCTGGTCGTCGAGGGTTCGGTCCACGGACGCGGCCTGACCGCCAACGGGTCCCTCTATCTGAGGGACGCCCGCGTCACCCACGCCGTCAACCTGCACGCCGCTGACGTGGGCGGAATCGACGCCACCGGGATCACCTGCACGGGCTTCTACGCGGACTGGGGGTTCCGCAGCACCGGGCAGGTGCTGCTGCGGGCGGCCGAGGTCGGCGGCGTGGTGACCTTCCACGACGGCATTCTCACCGGACCCGCCGGTTCCCTGCTCTGCGGGCGGCTCCGCGTCCCCCGCCTCAGGCTGGATCTGCGCGAACCGCCGGCGGGGCGGGTGGTGTTGCAGGACGCGAACGTCGACGTCCTGGTGG
The DNA here is from genome assembly GCF_008312835.1 of Streptomyces marokkonensis. Lineage (GTDB taxonomy): Bacteria > Actinomycetota > Actinomycetes > Streptomycetales > Streptomycetaceae > Streptomyces > Streptomyces marokkonensis_A. Next base: position 485,112 of record NZ_VSKS01000001.1, read on the forward strand.
ACTCGGAGTCCACGTGGCCGGCCCCGGGCGCGCTGTCCCTGGAGGGTTTCGTGTACCAGCGGCTGGAGACGGAACGGCCCGTCGCGGTGCGCACCCGCATTTCCTGGCTCACCCGTGACCCGCGCGCCGGTGCCCGGGCCTTCGAGCAGCTCGCGAAGTCGTACGAGAGCGGTGGCGACGAACGCTCCGCCCGCACCGTGCGGCACGCCCGCGAGCGGTACCTCAGCCGGAACGACCGCTTGTCCGGCCGAGTGTGGGGTCTTGTTCAGGACGTGCTGTTCGGCTACGGATACGCGCCCCGCCGGGCGCTGCTCTGGCTGCTGTCCCTCGTCGCCCTGGGCTCGTCGTGGTTCGCCGCGCACCGGCCGCCGCCCGTCGGCGGCGACTCCAAGCGCGCCTGGGATCCCGTGCTGTACAGCCTCGACCTGCTGATCCCCGTCGCGAGTCTCGGACACCGGGGCGCCTGGGACCCCGCGGGGGCGAGCAAGGCCGTCGCGTTGCTGCTGGTCGTGTCCGGGTGGGTGCTGGCGACTGCCGTGATCGCCGGTGCCCGGCGGGTGCTCGGCCGGGGATGACATTCCGTACATGACCCGGTGCGGAGCGGGTCCGAGCCGGTACTCTCGTAGCCGGCGCCGCCCCGCGCACCGCACCGAGGCTGCGCCGACCTGCCCACGAGGGCGCGGCATGGCCGATGAGCGGGACCTGAGGTACTTCATGGGGCACGATGACTACTGGGTGGCCATATCCCGCGAGGGGGAACTGCTCGGTGGCGGCTTCTTCGTGACCAGTTCCTACGTCCTCACCTCCACCGCCTGCCTGCCCGGACTCCGGGCGCGGGAACCCGTCGACCTGCACACCGCTCGGGGGCTGCCGCTGCGGGCCATGGTGTACGAACTGGCGGAGGACGTGGGGCTCGCCCTGGTCAGCGTCCTGCCCGACCCGGAGGCCGACTGCTCGGCGCCACAGGCCGACAGCGCCGTCAAGGGGGACGGGTGGCTCGCGCCGTATCGTCCAGGTCCGCAGAGGACGGTTCTGCGGGGCACGGTGGACGCGGTGGTGCCCGACCGGCGGGACGGCGAGGGCCGTCCACTGTGCGTGATCGAACTGGCCGGCGACCTCCCGTCCGGCGACAGTGAGGGATATGCCGGAGGTCCCGTCGAGCGACACACCGAGGGGCAGGACTCCGCGGTCATCGGCATCCTCCTCGACCCCGAAGCCTCCGGCCGGCTGAGCGAGACGGGCCAGGGCTCCTTGGCCGCCGGCGCCCTCAGCAGCGCGTTCGAGGTGTTCGAGAAACTGTCGGCCGAGTATTTGGTGGGGTTGCTCAGGGAAGGGCTTCCCGGACTCGCCGAATTCCCCGGGACGTCCGAGACACGGGCCGATGCCGCTCCCGTCGGCCCGGGCCCCTTGCCGGGGAGGAGGGCGGAGGCGAGCGAGGTGTTCGAAACGGGCCGGTTCATGGCCCGGGAAATGAACGCCCTGGCAGCCGAGAACCCGCTCCTCGCGCGTGACATGCGCCCCTACTACATGCGGCTGGCGAACGAGGTCTGTGACGAGGCCTTCCGGACGGTGTACGGGGAGCCGGGCGATGATTGACTCGTTCAGGGCGGCGGCGGAATGTGCCGAGGAGGCACTGTGCGACCCCGGAGGTCTGCGCTTCGCCCACCTGCCCAGCCTCGTTGCCTTCGTCACGCGCTTACGTGGCGACCACGACGAGGCGGAATGGGATCCGCGGGACCTCACGGAGGGCGTCCGGCTGAACCGGCTGCTGTGGGAACTGGGGCTGAGGGGCGAGGCCGCTCAGCTCTTCGACTGGCTCAGAACGAGGCTGCTCGGCCTGATGGCGGATACGGACGGCACCGTGGCCGCCGGAAACGCTCTGGCAGCGGTGGGCATGAGACTCGGCCGTGGCGAGGACGTACGGGAGTTCCTCGAGCCGACGGCTTCCGAGGCGGCCGGCAGCGATGTCGACGACGTGCTCGTGGTGATCACCGGCATCAACCTGGCGGTGGTCGCCCTGACGCTGGGGGACTTCGGCTCGGCCGCCCGGCAGGCCCGGACCGCCCGGCGGCTGCTGGGCAGCCTCGACGCCCCGCACAGAGCTGAACTGCACGAGGTCCTGGCGGCGGTGGAGTGGCGTCTCGCCGACGGCGGACACGGACAACTGCCGGGTGGCGGCGAGCCGTTCCGGCCGACGCCGGGCGAGGGACGACGACCCGCTCCCGCATCGCCCCTGAGCGCGTTCGCCGCCCGGGCCGCCGCCCTCGTGAGGGAGGTCGGCGACAACGATCCGCGTGCCTTCTTCTCGGTCGCCGGTCTGGCCGTCGCCCGGGTCACGGCCGCGGTGCGCGACGGGGACACGAGGAGCCTGACAACGTCCGTCCAGGTGCTGGAAGTCACCTGTCAGCGGCTCTCGGCGATGCTCGGCGCCGACCATCCGGAGGTCCTCGGCGTGCTGGCGGACCTCGCGGCGGTGCAGGTGGAGGCCGCCCGGGTGACCAGGTCCTCGGCCAGGCTGGAGCGGGCGGTGGCCCAACTCGCATCCGTGTCCGGACGGCTCGATGCGAGGCTGGGACCCGAGCACCCCCGCTCCGTGGCAACGCTCACCAATCTGGTCACCGCACAGGTGGAGTCGGTGCGTGCGTCCAATGAGGCGGACAAGGCGGACAAGGCGGAGCGGACCGCCGAGGCGCTGACCGAGCAGGCGCGACAGGCCGGCGAGCGGCTGGGGGAGCACCACCCGGTGACGAGGCTCGTACGGGCGTCCTCGCGCACCTGCCTCCGGATCGCCTCCAGGGGGGACGACCTGTGGGGCCGCGGTTCCACGATGCTCATCACACTGGCCGACATGCCGAGCGGGTGGGCGACCCATGGCGGGGCCTACCGCTCGTTCGACGAGACGATGGGGCAACTGGGCCGAGGCGGCCGGACGACCGACCCCTACGAGAGGGCCCGTTCCCGGTTCCAGGAGTCGCTCGAGAGCCTGAGCGCTCTTCTTGCCGAACCCCTCAGGAGGAGGGAACTCGCGCCCGGGGACCTCGTGTTCGGCACCGTGGTCGGTTGGCGCGGTGGTGCCCTGCTGCTGTCACTGGACGACGCCCCGGGAATCGTCCCCGCCGACGAACTGTCGCTCCGGCGCGATGCCGACCCGCGTCTGATCGCCGGGGCCGGGGACCGCGTTCAGACCATGGCCCTGGGCCGACGGGACGCGGAGGGCAATGCCGTGCTGTCCGTCAGGCGCGCGCTGTCCGTGAGGGCATGGAGCGACCTGGAGGCCGTCAGGGCGCGGAACGGCTCCGTGACCGGCACGGTGATCGATGTGGTGAGGGGGGGACTCGTCGTCGACGTCGGAGTGCGGGCCTTCATGCCGTCCGACCTCGCCGACCGGCGGCGTGGTGCCCGTCTGCGCCGTCTTCTGGGCACGCCGGTGAAGGCGAAGATCATCGAACTGGACCGGTATCGCGGCCTCGTGCACCTCTCGCGTCGCGCCCAACTGGAGGTGGCCGAAGCCCTTCCGAGTGCGGCCGGGGCCTGGCGGAGCGGCCAGATCCGGACGGGCCCGGTGACCGAGGTTCTCCGGTCCGGGGCGCTGGTGGACATCGGGGGCACGGTCGGCCGGGTCCCCCGGTCGGAGCTGTCGTGGCTGCACGTCGACGACCCCTCCGACATCGTGAGCGTGGGCCAGGAGGTCACGGTCCGGGTGCTCGGCCCGGACAGCGACGGGAGAGGCCCCGCACTGTCCCTGAAGGCGGCTCGGGACGATCCGTGGCGGGCGTTCACCACCTCTCACCGACTGGGGGAGATCGTCGAGGTCACGGTCACGAAGCAGCTGTCCTTCGGCCTCCTCGTCCGGGTGGGCGAGGGGATCGACGGGCTGGTCCACCGCTCCGAGCTGGCCGACCGTCGTGCGTCCGGTCCGGAAGGTACCGCCCGAGCCGGAGAACACCTCTTCGTCGCCGTCACCGACATCGATTACGACCGCCGGCGCCTTTCCTTCTCCCTGAGGGAGGCCCACCAGGCCCTGGACGTCGATCCCGACGGCGACTGGCCGGATCTGGCTCGGTACGGCATGGCCGAGCACTACGACGGCCGTGGCGAGCTGGTCCACCCGGACGGCTTCGACGCGGAGGCCGACACCTGGCTGCCGGGCTCCTGGGGCCAGCGTGAGAAGTGGGAGCGCCAACGGCGGGACGCGGTGTCGCGTTACCTGCGGCACGAGGCCTGGGCATCGAGGTGGCACGCCCGCTAGCTCACGGCTGCCTCAGCAGCCGGTTCACCGCGCGGCCGAACATCTGGCGGCCCACCCCCGCCAGCGCCGCGTCGAACACGGCCGGGACCGCGCGGACCCGTACCTCCTCCCGCCAGATCACCCGGGCCCGGCCGCCCGGTCCCGGGCGGACCTCGATCTCCGCCCAGCCGCGGACGACCCGGCCCCGCTTCTCCAGCCGGCAGAAGCCGGGGGAGTCGCCCGCGGGCGGCTGCCACACCGTCACTTCCATCGGGTCGTCGAAGGAGAGCGGGCCCAGGCCCGTGCGGGCGACGAACGCGGTGCCCTCGCCGGCGGGCGGGGGAGTGGTCACCGTGATGCGGGTCAACGGGACCACCTCGCCGTGGCGGGGCCATGTGGTGAGCCGTCGCCAGGCCTCGTCGAGGGGGAGGGGAGCCGTGCGCTGGAGCTGGAAGGTGGCCACGGGGGAATCCTAGGAAACCCGGGCCGCCCGGCGGCGCATCCGGGTGCGGGTCACCCGGTCGGCCCAGTCCCCGGCGCCCGGCCGCTCACCGGTACACCTTCCCCGGCTCGGCCTTCCCCGGGGCGAGGAGCTGGGGCACCGTCACGAACACATAGCCCCGCTTCTTCAGCGCGTCGATGATGCCGGGCACGGCGGGGACGGTCCCGTCGTAGATGTCGTGGAGCAGGATGATGCCGTCGCGGGAGGCCTGGGCGAGCACGCGGCGGGTGATGAGGGCGGAGTCGGTGGTCTTGTAGTCCTTCGCCGTCACGCTCCAGAGGATCTCCGAGAGGCCCAGTTCCCGGCTGATGCCGTGCACGGTGTCGTTCGTGCGGCCCTGCGGCGGGCGCATCAGGGTGGGGCGGCGGCCGGTGAGGCGCTCTATCTCCTCGTTGGGGCGCCGCAGTTCCTCGCGTATCTCCTCCGGTTCCAGCTCCGTCAGGATGCGGTGGGTCCAGGTGTGGCTCGCCACCTCGTGGCCCTCGTCGGCCATCCGCCTCACGAGCTCCGGATACGTGTCGATGTGCCGCTTGCCCAGCAGGAAGAACGTGGCCGGGACCTGCTCCTCCTTCAGGATGTCCAGCAGCCGCGCGGAGTTCTCACCGGGGCCGGCGTCGAACGTGAGCGCGATGCACTTGGCCTCGCGGCAGTCGACGGTGCCGAAGCGGGCCTGGACGTCGGTGGTCCGGACGGCGCTCGGAGCCGTCGTCTCCAGCCGTGTGCACCCGCTCACGGCCGACGTCAGCGCCGTGGCCGCGGCCAGGGCCGCCGCCACACGGAACGCGGTCCGCCGTCTTTTCATCTTCCTGGTCAGAGAAGGCATGAGCGGACTGTACATAGCGTCTATACACGCTATGTATAGTCCGTTTCGCGCGCCTTCGTTCGAGCGGATGCCGGGGTGTGAGGGTCGTCACCCGTCGGGCGGGCGTGGCATGCGTCGATGCCGGAAAGTGCTCAAACCGTTCAGATGGGACAAGCTGTCTCCAGGTGTTTGAGACAACCGCGAATGCGGCACCCGCGTCCCGGTAACAGCACCGAGCCACTCAGGGACGGAGCACAGCCCCGATGCGCATCGTCGGTACCGGAGCCCGGAAGAGGGCGTGCGGATGACGTCGTACGCCGTCGTGATCCCCACCCTGGTGCGGGACACCCTCGCCGACTGCCTCGCCGCGCTCGCCGCGGCGAACGGGCCGCGTCCCGACGAGATGGTCCTCGTCGACGACCGCCCCGGGGCGGCGCCCGCCCCCGAGGCGCTGGGCCACGCGCTGAGCGTCCTGGGCCACCTGCGCGAACGCGCCACCGTCCTGGCCGGCGGGGGTCACGGGCCCGCCGCCGCGCGCAACACCGGCCTCCGCGCCGTCACGGCGCCCTGGGTCGTCTTCCTGGACGAGGACGTCCAGGTGGGACCGCACTGGTACACGCAACTCGTGCGGGACCTGACGGAGGCGTCCCCCGACACGGCCGGCGTCCAGGGCGTCATCACCGTGCCGCTGCCCGAGGGGCGCCGCCCCACCGACTGGGAACGCGGCACGGCCCGGCTCGCCCGGGCCCGCTGGACCACCGCGGACATGGCCTACCGCACCGAGGCCCTGAAGCAGGTCGGCGGTTTCGACGAACGCTTCACCCGCGCCTTCCGCGAGGACGCCGACCTCGCGCTGCGCCTTCTCGGCGCGGGCTGGCGGATCCGCCGGGGCCACCGCACCACTCTGCACCCCGTGCGCCCCGCCTCCCGCTGGGCATCGGTGGGGCAGCAGCGCGGCAACGCCGACGACGCCCTGATGCGGCGGCTGCACGGCCCCGACTGGTGGGACAAGGCGGTCGCGCCGCGCGGCCGGATCCGCCGGCACGCCGCGATCACCGCCGCCGGGACCGCCGCCTGCGTCCTCGGGGCCACCGGGCACCGCCGCGCGGCCGCCGTCTGCGCCCTCGGCTGGGCCGCCGGGACGGCCGAGTTCGCCCGCGCCCGGATCGTCGCGGGTCCGCGCACCCGCGACGAGGTGACGACCGTGCTGGCCACCAGCGTGGCCATCCCGCCCGCAGCGACCTGGTACCGGATGGCCGGGGCCTGGCGCCACCGCAACGCTCCCGTCCGGCGGGAGGTGACCCGATGAGCCCGGTGCGGGCGGTGCTCTTCGACCGCGACGGCACGCTGGTCCACGACGTCCCGTACAACGCCGACCCCGACCGCGTACGGCCCGTCGAGGGCGCCCGCGAGGCGCTGGACGAGCTGCGCGCACGCGGCGTCCGCACGGGCGTCGTCACCAACCAGTCCGGCATCGCGCGCGGGCTGCTCACCGAGGCCGACGCCCGCCGCGTCAACCGGCGCGTGGAGGAACTGCTCGGCCCTTTCGACGTGTGGGCCCTGTGCCCGCACGGCCCCGACGACGGCTGCCGCTGCCGCAAACCCCGGCCGGGCATGATCCTGTGGGCCGCCGGCCGCCTCCGCGCCGACCCCGCCGACTGCGTGGTCGTCGGGGACATCGGGGCCGACATGGAGGCCGCCCGCCGTGCCGGCGCCCACGGCATCCTCGTCCCGACCCCCGAGACCCGCCCCGAGGAGACGACCGCGGCCCCCCATCTGGCCCCGGACCTCCCGGCAGCGGTACGCCTGCTCCTCGGCACCCCGCCCTGGGACGGCCCCACGGGCTCCCCGAGCCGCCACCAGGACCCGCCGCCTAGGCCCGGTCCGCCCGGAAGCGGCCCGGTGGTGGGCTCCGCGACGGGTGGGGCCGACCGGCCGTACGACGCCGGCCGGTCCCCGCGGAGGAGGCGCGCGTGAAGGCCCTCGTCACCCGCCTCGACAGCTTCGGCGACGTCCTCCTCGCCGGGCCCGCCGTGCGCGCCGTCGCCGCCCGGGCCGACCGCGTCACCCTGCTGTGCGGGCCGCACGGCGCGCCCGCGGCGGGACTGCTGCCCGGGGTGGACGAGGTGCTCGTCTGGGACTCGCCCTGGACCGGGTTCCAGCCGCCCGAGGTCAGCCGGGAGGAGATCGACCGCGTCGTCGGCGCCGTCGACGCCGACACCGCGCTGATCCTCACCTCCTTCCACCAGTCGCCCCTGCCCACCGCGCTGCTGCTGCGCCTGGCCGGGGTCCGCTTCATCGCCGCCGACAGCGAGGACTACCCCGGCTCGCTCCTCGACGTACGCCACCACCGCGCCCCGCACGCCCACGAGGCCGAGGCCGCGCTCGACCTCGCGGAGGCCGCCGGGTTCCCCCGGCCCGACGACGGGCGGCTGCGGGTGCTCCCGCCGCCCGCGACCGAGGAACTGACCGGCCCCGGCGCCTACGTCGTCGTCCACCCCGGCGCCAGCGTGCCCGCCCGCGCCTGGAGCCCCGGCCGGTGCGCCCAGGCGGCCCGCGAACTCGCCGCCGCCGGGCGCCGGGTCGTGGTCACCGGCGGCGCGGGGGAGCGGGACCTGACCGCGTACGTGGCCGGCGGCCACGCCGTCGACCTCGGCGGCCGCACCGGTGCCTCCGAACTCTCCGGAGTCCTCGCCGGCGCCGACTGCGTGGTCACCGGCAACACCGGCCCCGCCCATCTCGCCGCCGCCGTGGGCACCCCGGTGGTCTCCCTGTTCGCGCCGGTCGTACCCGCCGAACGGTGGCGCCCCTACGGCGTGCCGTACGTGCTGCTCGGCGACCAGCAGGCACCGTGCGCCGGCACCAGGGCCCGGCAGTGTCCCGTACCCGGCCACCCGTGCCTGGAGGAGATCACCGCGTACGACGTCGTCGCCGCCGTCGACAAACTGGTCGAGGTCGTCCGGTGAGCCCGCGGCACGCCCCGGCCGCCCCGCGGGGACGTCTGCTCGTCCTGCGTGCCCTCGGCCTCGGGGACCTGCTCGCCGGGGTTCCCGCGCTGCGGGCCCTGCGGCGGGCGTTCCCCGGGTACGAGCTCGTGCTGGCGGCGCCCGCCGGACTCGCGCCGGTCGCCGCGGCCACCGGAGCCGTCGACCGGCTGCTGCCCGCCTCCGCGCCCGCCCGCGCGGTGCCGCGCGCTCTCGCCTGGACCGGCCCGCCGCCGGACGTCGCGGTGGACCTGCACGGCAACGGACCCCCCAGCCACCGCCTGCTGCAGTCCCTGCGCCCCCCGCGCCTGCTGGCGTTCGCGCACCCCGGGACCCCGGAGATCGAGGGCCCGCCCTGGTACGCGGAGGAACACGAGCGGGACCGCTGGTGCCGGCTGCTCCGCTGGTACGGCGTCGACGCCGACCCCGCCGACCTGCTGCTGTCCCGCCCGCGGACCCCGTCCTCCGCCCCCGGCGCCGTCGTGCTGCACCCCGGCGCCGGCGCCGGCGCCCGCCGCTGGCCGGCCGAACGGTACGCGGCCGTCGCGACCGCCCTGCGCGAGCGCGGCCGGCGGGTCGTGGTCACGGGCGGCGCGGACGAGGAGGACCTGGTGGCGCGCGTCGCCGGCCTGGCCGGACTGCCCGGCGCCGACGTCCTCGCCGGGGGCCTGCCCTTCGACCGGCTCGCCGGCCTCGTCGCGGGCGCCCGGGCCGTCGTCAGCGGTGACACCGGCATCGCCCACCTGGCGGTGGCCCACGCCACCCCCACCGTCACCCTCTTCGGCCCGGTCCCGCCCGCCCTGTGGGGCCCGCCCCGGCACCCGCGCCACATCGCCCTGTGGCACGGCCCGCCGGGCGACCCCCACGGGCGGCGCCCCGGCCCGGCGCTCCTGCGCATCACCCCCGACGAGGTCCTGCGCGCGCTGGACCGCCTGCCCGCCGCGCCGACGGGCCCCCACGCACCACCGGAAGAGGTGAGCACACGATGACCGTCCCGTCCGCGGACCACCGCCCCGTCGGTGTCGTCATCGCCACCCGGAACCGGTGCGACCGGCTGGCCGTGACCCTCCGCCGTCTGCTGGAGCTGCCCGAGCGGCCCGAGATCCTCGTCGCGGACAACGCCTCCACCGACGGCACCCGGGCGATGGTCGCCCGCGACTTCCCCGGGGTGCGCGTGCTGGCGCTCCCCGCCAACCACGGCGCCCTCGCCCGCAACCACGGCGCCCGCGCCCTCGACACCCCGTACGTGGCGTTCAGCGACGACGACTCCTGGTGGGCGCCCGGCGCCCTCGGCCGGGCGGCCGAGCTGTTCGACGCGCACCCCCGGCTCGGCCTGATCGCCGCCCGCACCCTCGTCGGCCCGGCCGCGGACCCCGACCCGCTCAACGACGTCCTCGCCGGCTCCCCGCTCGGCCCGGCCACCGACCTGCCCGGCACCCAGGTGCTCGGCTTCCTCGCCTGCGGCGCCGTCGTGCGACGCAGCGCCTACCTCGACGCCGGGGGATTCCACCGGCTGGTGTTCTTCGGCGGCGAGGAGACCCTGCTCGCCTACGACCTCGCCGCGCGCGGCTGGGGCGTCACCCACTGCCCCGACGTCGTCGCCCACCACCACCCGGCCCCCGCACCCCGCGCCGGCCGCCCGGTGCTCCAGCGCCGCAACGCGCTCCTGACCGCGTGGCTGCGCCGCCCCGTCCCGTACGCCCTGGCCCGCACCCGGGCCCTCGCCGCCGAGGCGCGCGGCGACCGCCACGCGCGGCGCGCCCTGCGCGAGGCCCTCGTCCGGCTGCCGGCCGCCCTGCGCGAGCGCCGGCCCCTGCCCCCGTGGGTGGAGAGGGCCGCCCGGCTGCTGGAGGGGACGACCGCGTGACCGATCCCCGCACCACCGTCGTCGTCATCACGTACAACCGGCGCCCCGAGCTCCTGCGCACCCTCGGCCGCCTCGCCGGACTCCCGGAGCGGCCGCGGGTGATCGTCACCGACAACGGCTCCACCGACGGCACCGCGGAGGCCGTCGCCCGCCACCACCCCGACGTGCGGCTGCTGCGCCCCGGCCGCAACCTCGGCGCCGCCGGACGCAATCTGGCCGTGCGCGAGGTCCGTACGCCCTACGTGGCGTTCTGCGACGACGACTCCTGGTGGTCGCCCGGCTCCCTGTCCGGCGCCGCCGACCTGCTCGACCGGCACCCGGCGCTCGGATCGGTCACGGCGCGGATCGTCGTCGAGCCCGGCGGCACCGAGGACCCGGTCGTCCGCGAACTGCGTCACTCCCCCGTGCCGGGCCCGTCCTGGCTGCCCGGGCCGGCCCTCGGCTCGTTCCTGGCCGCCGCGACCGTCCTGCGCACCGACGCCTTCCGCACCGCGGGGGGCTTCCACCCGCGGCTCTGGCTCGGCGGCGAGGAGGAACTCCTGGCCGCCGACCTCGCTGCCGACGGCTGGTGGCTCACCTACGCCGACCACCTGACGATCCACCACCGGGCCTCGGCGGTCCGGGACGCGACCCTGCGCCGCAGGCACGGCATCCGCAACACCCTGTGGTTCACCTGGCTGCGCCGCCCGGCCGGCCCCGCCCTGCGCCGCACCCTGAACCTCGCCCGCACCGTCCCGCGGGACACGGCGTCCTTGCTCGCCTTCGCCGAGGCGGCGGCCGCCCTGCCCTGGGTCCTGCGTGAACGCCGGGTCCTGCCCCGCGAGGTGGAGTCCCGGCTGCGTCTGCTGGAACCCGCCCAGCGCACCTCCACGGCGCGCCGCTACACCGGCTGAGACACCGGGTCGGTGCCGCAGGGTGCCGGAGGGTTTCGCCCCGGCCGCCCCTTCCCTTCCCGTCCCCGGGGGCCGTGCCCCCGGACCCCCCTTCGGCCCTGGACGGGCCTCTCCTCACACGCCGGACGGGCTGTTCGAGGGCTTTCGGCTGCGGCCGTCCGGCGCCCTGGGGAGGCAGACGGCTCAGCAGCCGGACCACCGGCACAGCAGGCGGAACGCCGCGAAGAGCGTGAGCGGCCACACCGCGGCGAACGCCCAGATCGCCCAGGGGGCCGACGTGACGATGCCGGTCACCATCAGCGTGACCGACACCCCGAGGAGCCCGGCCACCGTCCACCCGCGCGGGCGGTAGCCCGCGACGCGCCGGAGCAGGCGCGTGAGGTCGGGCCCCCGGCGGATCCTGAGCGTGCGCAGCCGCCGGTCGAGCCGGCGGTCGTGGCGCAGTGTCCGCTCGATCTCGTCGAGGATGCGCTGTTCGTGCTCGGGAAGCCGGCTGATGGACACGTCTCTCCTCCAGGGACCACCGTGAGACCAGGACGACCGCGAGGCTCCCGGGTGCCCGGACGGCCGCCGGGCTAACCGGCGGTGGCGCGGGGCGCGAGCACCTCCATCAGCCGGTCCGCGCCGTCCGGCACCCGGCCGTCCCGGAACGCGTCACGGACCTGCCGTGCGGCCACCCGGCCCGAGGTCAGGCACCAGTCCCACCACCGCTCCAGCCGGCGCTCGTCCAGCTGCTCGGCGCCCAGCAGCGCGGGCCAGCCGCACGCGCGTGCCTGCGCGGTCACCTTGGCGCCGCCCGCCACCGGGTCCACGGCCAGCACGGGGGTGCCGACCCGCAGGGCGAGCACCAGCCCGTGCAGCCGGTCGGTGACGACCAGGTCGAGGCGGGCCAGCACCGACTGCACCTGCGCGGGAGTCGCGCTCAGATGCCAGTCACGGGTGTCGAGGCGGGTCTCCAGCTCCAGCCGGGCGCAGTCCTTGCCGGCCAGCCAGCGGGTCACCCGGCCCGCGACCTGCCCGTGCCGCCGCTGCTCCCCGTACTCCTCCTGGCCGTGGGTGAGGATCACCCCGACCACGGGCCGCGCGGGCACCGCCGGCGCGCGGGCCGCCAGGTCCTCGGTCGGCTCGCTGCCGGGGGCGTCCCGTGCCAGCACGCGGTGGAAGCCCGTCGCGGCGGCGTCCGCCGGGTCGATCACCGACGTCCCCACGGCGATCCGCACGCAGTGCGCGAACCGCCGGTGCAGCTCCTCGACCTGCGGTCCGTGCAGCGGCCCGCACACGAACACCAGATGGGAGTAGTCACCGGGCCGTACGCTGTCGAGGTGCAGGGCGTCCGGCAGGAAACCGGGGCTCCACACGACGTCGTACGGCGTCCCGGACGCCCGCAGCACCTCCTCCACCCGGCGCAGCGCCAGCACGTCCCCGGCGGTCGCCTCCCCGTCGCGGAAGCTGAACCACCCGGTCAGCAGGACCCTTCGCGGTCCCGAGGTCTCTCGTTCGTGCACAGTGCGCTCCGAGTGCCCCGCTCCGGCGGAAGCCAATCGGCCCGGAGCGTGCCGCTCACACCGATCGCGCCGGCCGGTGCATCGCGGACAGATCCTGACCGCAAGGGCCGCTAGCGTGCCGGTATGACGACGACGAAGCGGAGCGCCGCACCCTCGCCGGCCGCCGTGCTCGGCCCCCGGGCCCTCAACCGGGCCACGCTCGAGCGGCAGCTGCTGCTGCGCCGCTCACCGATGCCCGCCGTGGACGCGGTCGGGCACCTGCTCGGTCTCCAGGCGCAGAACGTCAAGCCGCCCTACTACGCGCTCGCCGCCCGCCTCGACGGCTTCACGCCCGAGGCGCTGTCCCGGCCGATGGCCGAACGCGAGGTCGTCCGCATCGTCACCATGCGCTCGACCATCCACACCCACACCGTCCGCGACTGCCTCACCCTGCGGCCCCTGGTGCAGCCTGCCCGCGACCGGGAGCTCAAGCAGTTCCGCGAAGGGCTCGCCGGCGTCGACCTGGACCGGCTCGCCGCCCTCGCCCGCGACCTCGTGGAGGCCGAGCCGCGCACGATGAAGCAGCTGCGCGAGGCCCTGCTGCGGGAGTGGCCCGACGCCGACCCCGGGGCCCTCGCCGTCGCCGCCCGCTGCAAGCTCCCCCTCGTGCAGGTCACCCCGCGCGGACTGTGGGGCCGCAGCGGACAGGTCCGGCTCACCACCGCCGAGCACTGGCTGGGACGCCCCGCAGAGCCGTTCCCCACGACGCCCGACGAGACGGTGCTGCGCTACCTCGCCGCCTTCGGCCCGGCCTCCGTCAAGGACATGCAGACCTGGGCCGGACTGACCCGGCTGCGTGAGGCCTTCGAGCGGCTGCGTCCCCGGCTCGTCACCTTCCGGGACGAGTCCGGCGTCGAGCTCTTCGACCTCCCGGACGCGCCCCGCCCCGACCCCGGCACCCCGGCCCCGCCCCGCTTCCTCCCCGAGTTCGACAACCTGCTCCTCTCCCACGCCGACCGCACCCGCGTCGTACCGCCGGAGTACCGGGGCCGCAGCTGGCAGGGGAACGTCGCTCACCGCACGCTGCTCGTCGACGGGTTCCTCGCCGGGCTGTGGCGGCTGGACGAGGACGCCCTCGTCGTCGAGCCGTTCGGCCGGCTCGACGCGGCGCGGCGGGAGGAGGTCGCCGCGGAGGGGGAGCGGATGCTCCGGGTGATGCACCCGGGGGCGGCGTACGACATCCGCTTCGGGACGGTGCGCGGATGAGCCCGGACATGGAGAGGGGGCGTTGCGGGCTGCTCGTGGAAGCCCGCAACGCCCCCTGGTTCACTGCCTGAGGTTCACTCAGGAAATCCCGGCGTCCCTCACCCGCGGACCTGCGCCGTCACCGCGTCGGAGAACGTGGTCAGCCGGGTGTAGACGCCCGGGTAGCCGGCCGCCGCGCAGCCGTCGCCCCAGGAGGTGATGCCCGCCAGCCGGCCGCCGATCAGCAGCGGTCCGCCGCTGTCGCCCTGGCACGTGTCGACGCCGCCGGAGGAGTAGCCGGCGCACACCATGTCGCTCTGCACGTACCGGCTGCCGTAGGAGCCGCGGCAGGAGGCGTCGGACACGGTCGGCACGGTCGCGGTGCGCAGCTGGTTGGAGGAGCTGCCGCCGGACGAGGTGGTGCCCCAGCCGAGGACGCGGGTGGTGGTGCCGGCCGCGTACACCGAGGTGTCCGAGGACGAGACGTACGGGGCCGGGGTGTACGGCATCGACGTCGACAGCGTCAGCACGGCCACGTCGTCGCCGCGGGTGACGCGTGTGTAGTCCGGGTGGATCCAGATCCTGCTCACCCTGGCGACCGTGCCGTTGGTGCCGTTGAGGTAGGTGCGCCCGCCGACCACGCGCACGCTGCTCGTGGTCTCGCCGACCATGCAGTGCGCGGCCGTGACGACCTTGGTGGGGGAGACCAGGGTGCCGCCGCAGAACTGGTCCTGCGAGGCGTCGGTGATCTGCATCATGAACGGGTACGCGGACGTCGTGGTCGTCGTCCCGCCGACGATCGGCTGCGGGGCGGCGACGGCGGAGGGGGCGGAGATCAGCGCGGTCGCGGCTGCGGCGGCGGTCGCCGCGACGACGGCGGCGGCCTTTCTGGCGCGGGTGAGCCCGGACATGGGTCTCCTCGGGGTTGCCGGTGGGGGGTCGCGCGGGGCGGGGGCCGAACGCGAGGCTTCGGCCTCCGTGTGACCGGCGAGCGGCACGCGTTCACGCTACGACCCGGAGCGCGATCACCCCAATGAGGGAACCCCCTAAGGGAGTTGGGGCAGGGAAAACCCTCGGTCGCACCCGCCGGGCCCCGCCCCGGCGCTACGTCGTGCGGCGCCCCGCCGCCAGCCGGACGATGTCGACCCGTGAGCGGATGCCCAGCTTGCGGTAGACCCGGGTGAGCGTCGCCTCGACGGTCTTCACGCTGATGAACAGCCGGCCGGCGATCTCCCGGTTGGTCGCGCCCTCCATGACCAGCGCGGCGACCTGGCGCTCCATCGAGGCGAGTCCGTCCAGCACCGCGGGAGCGGCGGCGGGCACCGGCTCCGCCACCGCGGGACCGGCGGCCACCGCCTCGTCCACCTGCCGCAGCCACGGCAGCGCGCGGCAGCGCCGGAACAGCCGGGCGGCCTCCTCGTACCCGCCCGGACCCTGCCCCCTGGCGCGCAGCCGGGCCAGCGCGAAGGCCGCCCGCGCCTCCTCGAGGCCGAACCCCAGCTTGGCGAGCCGTTCCTGCGCCGACGTCAACTGGGCCACCGCGGACTGGTGTTCACCGCGTGCCGCCCGTACCAGCGCCTCCGCGCGGTCGAGTACCGCCAGCACACTCGCGCGGTTCAGCCGCAGCGCGTGCACCCGGGTGTGGTTGATGAGTTCCTGCGCCTCGCCGGGTTCACCGATCCGCACCAGCGCCTCGGCGAGGTCGCCCTGCCAGCGGCCCCGGGCCGGGTCGTGGACGCCCATGCCGTGCTCCAGCTCCCGCACCCGGCGCAGCGAGCGGACCGCGGCCTGCGCGTCCCCGGCCACCAGCTGGGCGTAGCCGAGGGCGGCCAGGGCCAGGGAGAGGTACAGCTGGTCGCCGTCGACCTCGGCGTGGTCCGCGGACTCGCGGGCCAGCGCCAGGGCCCGGTCCACGTCCCCGCCCGACGCCTCCGCGAGCGAGGCGAGCATGGCCGAGGCGCTCTCGCCGATCCCGGAGTCCCGGGCCAGCCGCAGGCTATCGCCGGCCAGGTCCAGGGCCCGGCCGCAGTGCCCGAAGCGCAGTTCGGTGTCGGCGAGCAGCCGCGAGAAGTGCACCTCGCTCTCGACCATGCCGCGCCGCCGCGCCTCCCGCAGCAGCGCGGTGATGGCCGTACGGGCCTCCGGCAGCTGGTCGCTCATGAGCAGCCACCGGAACCTCGCCATCGCGGCGCCGTTGTGGTGGCTGACGACATCGGGGTCCTGCGGCTCCTGGAGCGCCCGCCGGATCGTGGCGGGAGCGTCCGGGTGGCCCATCAGGGTCTCGGTGGACGACTGGAAGGCCAGCGCCATCAGCTCGGTGCGGCGGTCCCCGCCACGGGCGGCCAGTTCCGCCGCGTGGGCGGCCTCCTTGCGGGACTTGGCGAAGTCGCCGTCCACCACCACCTCGCGCCAGGCCAGCTGGTAGTGGACCAGCGCCAGCAGCCGGGGGTCGTCGCCGGCGTCGGCCAGCACCTGCGGGAAGACCGCGTCGACCTCGCCGAGCGCCTGCCCGGCGGCCTCGATGACCACCATCCAGGCCCGTACCCGCTCCGCCGGCACCGTCGCCCGGGTGAGCACCTCGCGCGCTATGTCCCGGGCCAGGTCGGCCTCGCCCGCGGTGATCGCGTCCTCGGCGGCCTGGAGCCGCCGCTCGTCGGGTCCCGGCACGCCGTCGGCCGGGGTGTGCCGGGCGGCGAGCAGCCCGAGGGAGGCGGCGACCGAGGGCGCCCCGCGGTCCCGGGCCAGCGCGGCGGCCTCGGCGAGCCGGGCCGCCACCTCCGGGTCGGCGCCGGTGGCGGCCAGTGCCAGGTGCCGGGCCCGCTCGATGGGATCGGAGGCCGCCGTGGACAGCGCCGTGTGCACGGCCCGCCGCTCCTGCGCCGGCGCCTCCGCGTACAGGGCGGCCGAGATCAGCGGATGCGCGAAGCGCAGGGCCGGCTCCTCCGGATCCGTCGCCAGCAGCCCCAGGGCGGCGGCCTGGGCCGTCTCGGCCTCGGCGTTGTCCCGGCCGGCCGCGTGCAGCAGGGCCAGGGTGGGACGGGCGCCGGCGCTGGCCACCAGCAGGGTGCGGCGGGCCTCGTCCGAGAGCATCTCCAGACGGCTGAGGACCAGCGCCCGCAGCGACGTCGGCACCGGCAGCGGCTCACCCGGGCGGGGCCGGGCGGGGCTCTCCGCGAGGGCGCGGCCCAGCTCCAGCGCGAACAGCGGGTTGCCCGCGCTGGTGCGGTGGATGTCACGGACCGTGGAGCGGGACAGGCCCGTGTAGCCGCGGTGGTCCAGCAGCGCGGACACCTGGGTGCGGGAGAACGGGCCCAGCCGCACCTCGAGCGTGTCCGGCGGGCAGGCGCGCAGATGACGGTCGTACTCCTCGCCGTCCGTGCGCACCGCGCACAGCATCCGCACCGGGCTGTCGCCGAGCCGCCGGGCGGCGAATCCGAGGAGCTCGGCGCTGGCCGGGTCCAGCCACTGCAGATCGTCGGCGACGACGAGGACCGGGCCCTCGGCGGCCAGCGCGCGCAGCGTGGACAGCACCGCGAGCCGCAGCGCGAGCCCGTCCCGCTGGAGCGTGGACTCGCCGCGTCCGGTGAGCGCCGACTCCAGGGCGGTGCGCTGGGCGGCGGGCAGCCGGGGTGCGACCTCGTCGAGGACCAGACCGAACAGATCGGCCAGCGCCAGGAACGGCAGGTGGGATTCGGACTCCGTGGCCGAGCAGCGCAGCACCGTCCGCGCCGCACCGGCGTTTTCCGCCGCGAGTGCCCGCAGCACGGTCGACTTTCCTATTCCGGCGGGCCCGTGCAGCAGCACGCTGCCCCCTCCGGCGAGCTGCTCCCGCGCGTCGGAGAACAGCTCCTCCCGGCCGATGACCAGGTCGGGGCGGTACCTGGCAGGCTCCTTGAAGTCCCGTCGCACGGTCACCGCTCCCCTCCGTGTGGCGTGTCCTGGCCAATATTAGGCAACAGGCTCCTTAATTCGGGCGGACGGTGTAGTGAGGCAAATTACAGCGGGCGGAGCCACGGTAAATGCAAAGTTGAACCGGCGGTAATGCCGTTCACGGCCAAACATCGCAAATCTATGGCAACCACCCCGCCCGGCGGGCCGCCACCACCGCCTGCCCGCGGGTGCGGACCCCCAGTTTCCGCATCGCCGACCGCAGGTACGCCTTGACCGTCTCGGCCGTCACGCCCAGCCGCTCGGCGGCCACGGCGTTGGTCGCCCCGGCCGCCACACAGGCGAGCACGTCCACCTCCCGGGGCGCGAGCCGCACCGCCGCGGCGGGGACGGTGTCGGAGGTGAGCAGGGCGCACGCCTCGAGCAGCTCGGCCCGCAGCGCCGGATCCGCGATCCGCGGGGCGAGTGCCCGCAGCGCCGCGTGCGCCTCCCGCACCTGTTCCCAGGCCGCGCCGGACGCCCGTTCCGGCTCCGGCCGCGAGTGGGCGGCGGTGAGCAGTTCCGCCGCCTCCTCCCGCACCACCAGTGCCTGCTCCACGTCCCGCGCCGTCTGCACCGCCTCGCCGAGCGTACGGTCGCCGAGCGGCTGGGCGGCGCGCAGGGCGCCGTAGAGCACCGCCCGCACCCGCCGCCGCACGACCACCGGCACGGCGACGACGGCGCGCAGGCCCTCGGCGGCGACCGGGACGTCGTACTCGTGGCTGATCTGCCGCGAGACCGAGTAGTCCGTCACCGCGCACGGCCGGGCGAGCGCCACCGCCTTGCCGCCCAGACCGTTGCCCGGGGTGACCGCGAGCGCGCTGAGCGCGGGTGTGGCCGTGCCGCTCAGCTCGCTGATGCGCACCTGCCTCCGTCCGGGCTCCACCAGGCCGCCGAAGGCGACCGGCAGCCCGGTCGCGCGCCGCAGCCGGGCCAGCGCCCCGCGGATCTCCACCGCGTCGCCCGCCCTCATCGGGTCAGCTGTCACCTGTTCGCCCCTCCGTCGCGGCTCCTCGGCGGACGCACACCCCCGTTCGGGGGTAGTGAGACCTGCATCACGGATTACACGATGGCGGGGAGCCGCCCGGCAATGGTCCGGCACGAGGAGGAGACATGACAACGGGGACGGACGCGTTCCGCAGGGCCAGGGACTTCCTGCTGGAACACCGCGAGGACTACGCCACCGCCTACCGGGACTTCGCCTGGCCCCGGCCCGAGCGGTTCAACTGGGCGCTCGACTGGTTCGACGTGATCGCGGACGGGAACGACCGCACCGCCCTGCACCTCGTCGAGGAGAACGGCGACGAGACCCGGCTGTCCTTCGCCGCGCTCGCCCGCCGCTCCGACCAGGTCGCCACCTGGCTGCGGCAGCGGGGCGTGCGCGCCGAGGACCGGGTGCTGGTCATGCTCGGCAACCAGGCCGAACTGTGGGAGATGGCCCTCGCCGCGATGAAGCTGCGCGCCGTCGTCATCCCCGCCACCCCGCTGCTCGGCCCCGCCGACCTGCGCGACCGGGTCGACCGCGGCCGCGTCCGCCACGTGATCGCGCGTGCCGCAGACACCGCGAAGTTCGACGAGGTGCCCGGCGACTACACCCGGATCGCCGTGGGGGAGGGGGCCGGCGGCAGCTGGGTGCCGTACGCCGACGCGTACGGCGCGGACGGGCACTTCGCGCCCGACGGGCCCACCCTCTCCGACGACCCGCTGATGCTGTACTTCACCTCGGGCACCACCGCCCGGCCCAAGCTGGTCGAGCACACCCACACCTCGTACCCGATCGGCCACCTGGCGACGATGTACTGGATCGGGCTGATCCCCGGCGACGTGCACCTCAACATCTCCTCGCCCGGCTGGGCCAAGCACGCCTGGTCCAACCTCTTCGCCCCGTGGAACGCCGAGGCGACCGTCTTCCTGCACAACTACACGCGCTTCGACGCACCCCGCCTGATGACCGAGATGGACAAGGCCGGAGTCACCACCTTCTGCGCCCCGCCGACCGTGTGGCGCATGCTCATCCAGGCCGACCTCACCCAGCTGCGCACCCCGCCCCGCGAGGTCGTCGCCGCCGGGGAACCGCTCAACCCCGAGGTCATCGAGCAGGTCCGGCGCAGCTGGGGCGTCACCATCCGGGACGGCTTCGGGCAGACCGAGACCGCCGTGCAGGTCTCCAACAGCCCCGGCCAGGTCCTCAAGACCGGCTCCATGGGACGCCCCAGCCCCGGCTACCGCGTCGAACTCCTCGACCCGGTCTCCGGTGCCCCCGGCGCCGCCGAGGGCGAGATCGCGCTCGACCTCTCCGCCCGCCCGGTGGGCCTGATGGCCGGCTACCACGGCGACCCGGACCGCACCGCCGAGGCGATGGCCGGCGGCTACTACCGCACCGGCGACATCGGCTCCCGCGACGACGACGGGTACATCACCTACGTCGGACGGGCCGACGACGTCTTCAAGGCCTCCGACTACAAGATCAGCCCCTTCGAGCTGGAGAGCGCGCTGCTGGAGCACGAGGCGGTCGCGGAGGCGGCCGTGGTGCCCGCGCCGGACGAGCTGCGGCTGGCCGTACCGAAGGCCTACGTCGTGCTCGCGCAGGGCTGGGAGCCCGGCCCCGACACCGCGAAGGTGCTGTTCGAGCACTCCCGCGAGGCGCTCGCCCCCTACAAGCGGATCCGCCGGCTGGAGTTCGGCGAGCTGCCCAAGACCGTCTCCGGGAAGATCCGCCGCATCGAGCTGCGCGAGGCCACGGCGGCCGGCTCCGCCGACGAGTACCGCGAGGAGGACTTCCGGTGACCGCACCCCTGTCGTACGCCCACGGCACCGGCACGACGCCCCTGCTCGGCGACACCATCGGTGCCAACCTGCGGCGCGCGGTCGCCGCGTGGCCCGCTCGGGAGGCCCTGGTCGACGTGCCCTCCGGGCGGCGCTGGACCTACGCCGAGTTCGGCGCCGCCGTCGACGAGGTGGCCCGCGGACTGCTGGCGAAGGGCGTCGGGACCGGCGACCGGGTCGGCATCTGGGCGGTCAACTGCCCGGAGTGGGTCCTCGTGCAGTACGCCACCGCCCGCATCGGCGCCGTCATGGTGAACATCAACCCGGCCTACCGCGCGCACGAGCTCGAGTACGTGCTCAAGCAGTCCGGCGTCCGCCTGCTGGTCTCCTCGCCCGCCCACAAGGGCAGCGACTACCGGGCACTGGTGGACCAGGTGCGCGGATCCTGTCCCGGGCTGCGGGAGACCGTCTACATCGGCGACCCGTCCTGGGACGCGCTGACCGCGGGCGCCGCCGCCGTGCCGGCCGAGCGCCTCGACATGGTCGCCGCCGGGCTGAGCTGCGACGACCCCGTCAACATCCAGTACACCTCGGGCACGACGGGCTTCCCCAAGGGGGCCACGCTCTCGCACCACAACATCCTCAACAACGGCTACTGGGTGGGCCGCACCATCGGCTACACCGAGCAGGACCGGGTCTGCCTGCCGGTGCCCTTCTACCACTGCTTCGGCATGGTCATGGGCAACCTGGCGGCCACCTCGCACGGCGCCTGCATCGTCATCCCCGCCCCCTCCTTCGAGCCGGGGGCCACGCTGGAGGCCGTGCAGCGGGAGCGCTGCACCTCGCTCTACGGCGTGCCCACCATGTTCATCGCCGAGCTGAACCTGCCCGGCTTCGCGTCCTACGACCTCACCTCGCTGCGCACCGGCATCATGGCGGGCTCGCCGTGCCCGGTGGAGGTGATGAAGCGCGTGGTCACCGAGATGCACATGGAGCAGGTCTCCATCTGCTACGGCATGACCGAGACCTCCCCGGTCTCCCTGCAGACCCGCATGGACGACGACCTGGAGCACCGCACCGGCACCGTCGGCCGGGTGCTGCCGCACATCGAGGTCAAGGTCGTCGACCCGGCCACCGGAGTGACGCAGCCGCGCGGCACCTCCGGTGAGCTCTGCACCCGGGGCTACAGCGTGATGCTCGGCTACTGGAACGAGCCCGGGAAGACCGCGGAGGCCGTCGACGCGGGCCGCTGGATGCACACCGGGGACCTCGCGGTGATGCGGGACGACGGGTACGTGGAGATCGTCGGCCGCATCAAGGACATGATCATCAGGGGCGGGGAGAACATCTACCCGCGCGAGATCGAGGAGTTCCTCTACGCCCATCCGAAGATCGCGGACGTCCAGGTCGTGGGCGTGCCGCACAAGCGCTACGGCGAGGAGGTGCTCGCCTGCGTCGTCCCGCGCGACGCGGCCGACCCGCTCACCCTGGAGGAACTGCGCGCCTTCTGCGACGGGCGCCTCGCCCACTACAAGGTGCCCAGCCGCCTCCAGCTCCTGGAGTCCTTCCCGATGACCGTCTCCGGGAAGGTGCGCAAGGTGGAGCTGCGGGAGCGGTACGGCAGCTGACGGACCTCGCCCCCCACCGGGTCGGGGGAGGGGAACCGCCGCAGCTGTCGTGGGCCCGCCCCGCCGGTCACCGGCGGGGCGGGGGTGTCACCCGTCGTGCGTCGGGTGTGCGGTGGCGGTCACCAGAGGTTCGACAGGCCGCCCGTGATCGAGGAGACCAGCTCCTTGCCCTCGTCGACGACCTTGTTGACCACGGGGGCCGCCTTCTTGATGCCGGTGGTCACCAGCTTGCCCCGGCCGAAGGTGGCCAGGTTCAGGGCGGCGCCCCCGAGGGAGCCGACGAACTCACCGCTGGTGAAGCCGTGTTCGAGGCCGGTGAAGAGGGCGCCCAGCGCGCCGGCGCCCAGGGACACGTACCCGAAGAACGCCGCCCCCGCCGCCAGCGGGGGGAAGGCCAGGCTGGCCAGACCGAGACCGGCGGCGATGAAACCCGAGGCGATGCTGACCTTGTTGGCGGCGTCGGCCCACCAGCCGGCGTCCGACCACCAGTCCTCCTGCTCGGAACCGGTGCCGTGCGGACGAACCTCGTCGTGGGTCTCGCTGTCGGCCGGGTCCCGGCCCTCCGCCCGTTCCCGCTTCGCCTTCTCGGCGGCCTCCCTGGCGGCCTCGGCGATCTCGGCCCGGCGCTTCTGGACGGCGATGCTGCGCGCCTGGCTGGCCGCCGCGGCCGCCGCCGCCTTGTCACGGCCGGCCTCCAGCTCGGACTGGCGGGCACTGGCGGCGGACGCCTGGGCGCTGTAGGAGGACTGCAGCGCCGAACGGGCCGCGTCCACGGCCTTGTTCGCGGAGTAGTTGGCCGAACGGGACGCACCGCGCGCGGTCGCCGCCGCCGACTTGGCCTGGCTCGCCGATGCCTGTGCGCTCGCCGCGGACCGGTCGGCGGCGTCGGCGTTCCGCTTCGCCTGGTCGGCGTAGTCGTTCGCCTTGCTCGCCGCGTCCACCGCCCTGTCGGCCCACTCCTGGGCCTCGGCGGCGGCGTTGCGGGCGTCGGCCGCCGCCTTCGACGCCAGCGCCGCGTTCTCCTGCGCCTTGTAGGCGATCTTCGCCGCGGCCGCGATCGACCCGCGGACCGCCGCGACGTGGGTGGCGGAGTCGTGGTCGAGCTGTGCCGCCGTGTACCGCACGGCCTGGACGAAGTTCCTGCGCATCCACGTCGGTCCCTCGAGGGCGACCTCCGCGTACGACTTGACGTACTCGCCCCCGGTGGCCACCGACGTCGCGGTCTCCACCGCGTCGTCCTCCCGGATCGCCGCGGGGTAGGTGCGGTTGAAGAAGTCCTGCAACGCCTCGGGTGTGTTGGCGTCCAGCGCGTCGTTGGCGGCCCTGGTGACGGCCGTGCCGGGATTGTCGTTGAGGATGCGGCCGATCTGTACCTTGTTGTCGTCCTGCGACGCCCGGATCATCCCCGAGGTGAGGAAGTCGCCCACCGCCGTCGAGCTGGAGCTCGCCAGCGCGGCGTGGGCCGCCTCCGCGATGGCGGGGCTGGAGATCTGGGCGACGTAGAGGACGGTCTCCCGGTCGTCCTGGTTCTGGGCGAGGGACCGGTCGAGGTCGATCCAGGAGAGGACGTCGTCGTCGCTGCCGGCCAGTGCGTGCTGGGCGGCCTCCCGGGTCCACGCGCCCTTCGCCTCGAGCAGTCCGGTGGCGGCCCTGCGTCCCAGCGTGGCGGCGAGCGCCAGGTCACCGGTCTCCCACAGGGCCTTCTCGGCCGCGGCGATCAGGTCCTTGAGGGCCTGCGCGGTCTGGGCCTCCTGGCGGCGCTTGTCCTCGTACGCGGCCCGTTCCTCCGCTTCGATCTGCGAGAGCAGGCGGGCCTCGTCCATGCCCTGCAGCTTGTCCTGTTCCAGACGGGCCAGCTCCGCCTGCCGGGCCGCCTGTTCCACGGCCAGGGCGTCCTCGACCGCCTTGGTGGCCGTGTTCGCCGCCTTCACCGCTTCGGCCGCGTGCGCGGTGGACTTGTTCGCGTAGTCGATGGCCTGGCCGGCGTACTTGACCGCCTCGTCGGCGGCGTCGGCCGCCTTCTCCGCGTGGTCGGCGGCGGAGTTGGCCGCGTCCCGCGCGGTCCGCGCGGCGGTGGCCGCCTTGTTGGCGAGAGCCTGGGCCGTCGAGGCGGCGTTGGTGGCGCGGTTGGCGGCCGTCGTCGCGATGGCCGCCTGGCGTTTGGCCTCGGCCGCCTCGGACTGGGCGGCCCCGGCGGCCCCCGCGGCCTGCGCGGCGGCGGTGGCGGCCGCGGCGGAGTTGCGCGCGGCGGACGCGGCCGAGGAACCGGCGCTCGCGGCCTGCGCGGAGGCGGCCGCGGCGTAGTCGGCGGCCTTGGCCGCGGACCGGGCCTTCGCGGCCCCGTTGCGGGCGGCGACGGCCGCGTTCTTGGCCGCCTCGGTCTTGGAGGCGTCCTTCGAGGCGGCGATGGCGGCGCTGTACGCGCGCGAGGCGGCGTTTCCGGCCGTCGCGGCGGCCTGGGAGGCGGCGGTGGCCGCCCAGGAGGCGCGGCGGGAGGCGGTCACCGCGGCGTTGGAGGCGCTGATGGCGTTGCGGGCGGCGTTGGCCGCGCCCTTGGCGGCACTCGCGGCCTT
This sequence comes from Streptomyces marokkonensis, assembly GCF_008312835.1. Lineage (GTDB taxonomy): Bacteria > Actinomycetota > Actinomycetes > Streptomycetales > Streptomycetaceae > Streptomyces > Streptomyces marokkonensis_A. Next base: position 510,011 of record NZ_VSKS01000001.1, read on the forward strand.
GCGGGCCGCCGCGGCGGACTTCTGAACGTCCTCCTTGGCGGCCGCTGCCTCCGCGGCGGCCTTCTCGGCCGCTTCCTTCGCCTTCTCGGCGGCGCTCACGGCACGCGCGGAGGCCTCGACGGCCAGGTCGGTCTCGGCCTGGGCGCGCCTGCCCTCCCGTTCGACGACCGCGACGAGTTCCGCGATGGTCGCCGACTCCTGGTCCCGGGCCCGGGCGATGTGCTGACCGGTGTCGAGGAACCACTGCACGTCCGTGGCCGTACCGCTCAGGGCGCGGTCCGCGTACTTCCGTACCTCGGGACCGGCCTGGAACAGCATGGAGGACACCTGCACCCTGGCGTCCTCCAGCCGGGCGTCGTACTGGCCGTCGGTGAGGAACGTCTCGAGCGCCTGCCGGGTGCCGACGTCCAGTGCGGCGGAGGCCTCCCGCCGCACGGCCTTGTCACCGGTGGACGAGACGAGGGAGGTCGCCACGCCCAGATCCTCGAGCAGAGCGGGCTTGTACGTCTCCTTCAGGAAGGCGGCTATGGCGGCGTCACCGTTGTCGAGTGCGGCGACCGCCTCGCGGCGCAGCCCCCTGCCGGCGCGCGCGAGATACCTGGCGACGGCGACGCGGTTGTCCTCCGCGGTGACCTTCGGCAGGGTCTCGGTGAGGAACGTCCGTATCTCGGTGTCCGTGCCGTGGAGCGCGTAGGCCGCCGCCGCCTTGGTGGCTTTGCCTCCCGCGGTCCACGCCTCGACCACCCTGGCCCGTTCGGTGTCCGGCAGGGCGAGCGGATCGGCCGGCGTGTCCTGATCGGCGGCGTGTGCCCGGGGCGTCCACGACAGCGGAGCGGCGGCGGCGGCCGTCACGGCGGCGGCCGCGCCGAGGAGCCGTCTGCGACTCCAGAAAATGGTCTGCATAAGAGCGTTGTCCTCGCGGTCTGTGTCGAAGGAATAGCAGCGTGGCGTGCTCTGCAGGCGACCTTACCAATGGGTTCCGGTGACGAACCGGGGTAACTGCAAGGGAAATTGATTTGACAACAGATAGCGCTGTCTGACGTGCCGTTCGTGTCTTCACAGTTCCTTCACACGTGTTCGTACAACCTTTCTGGACCGTGTCGAGAGTCACAAGGGATCTTCAACTGGCGTCCCTTTTAAGCGAGTTCGCGACGTGGACAGTGTTCGAAGATGGAGGTGGCATGGACAGGCTCAAGCGGGGGTCCGGGTTGCCATTGGATTTCTTCCCGGTATTTCCGCGAGAGGTGGGGGGTCCTCTTTGAATTGCGGAGCCTTCATGCCTTTTACCGGGCTGGATGACGTGCATCCGGCCGAAGGAAAACGAAATTAGGACTGCGATGAAGGTACGCACCACCATTGCGGTGAAGCCGCAGCGGAAGAGGCTCGTGGGGCGCGCGCTGGTCGCGCTGGTCGCCGGAGGGCTGGCCTGGGCCGCACTGGCGTCCGGAGTCCAGACCGATGGCCACGGCCCGGCGGTGGCCGTGGCGGACGAGGCTCCCGGATACGCGGTCGAGGACTTCGCGTATCCGCAGGCCGACCGGATCCTCGAGGAGCAGGGCATCGTCCTCAAGCGCGGAGACGGGCACATCACCCTGGCCGACTGCGCCGACGGCCCCGGTCTCCTGCAGGTCATGGCCCGGCGGAAGGCGGAGACGATCTGCTTCAAGACGGTCGGCAACTCGGGCTGGCTGACCCTGGAGATCCCCGCCGTCTACGTCATGAGGGGCAACGACTACGAGACACAGGTGGACATGACCGTCGGTGACGAGGAGAAGTCCTTCGACATCGACAAGAACGCCTGGACCGCGGTGGGCGAGAGTGCGGACGAGCAGGGCCGCGAGCACCTGCTCGTGGAGATCAGGACCACCAAGTAGCGCCGTCCGAGTCCCTTTGCCGAGATCTGCCACTGAGGAACTGAACTGATGCGACACACCAGACCCGTGCGCCTCGCCGCACTGGCCGCGGCCCTGACCGCGGGCCCGCTCATCATGACCGCCGTACCCGCCGCCGCCGTGACGGGGCCCGCCTCCGCGTCGTCCGACACCACGCACGCCTACACCGCGCAGATCGTGGTCGGCGACCACGACCGCGGCTGCTCCGGCGTCCTGGTGGACACCGAGTGGCTGCTGACCGCGGCCAGTTGCTTCGCCGACGATCCCGCCGTGAGCCTCGCGGTGCCCGCGGGCAAGCCGGCCCGGGCCACCACCGCGACCATCGGCCGTGCCGACCTCACCGGTACCGCGGGCGCGGTCCGCACGGTCGTGGAGCTGGTGCCCCGCGCCGACCGTGACGTGGTCCTGGCCCGGTTGAACCGCCCGGTCACGAACGTCACCCCGATCGCCCTGGCCACCACCGCGCCCACCGCGGGCGAGGAGCTGACGCTGGCCGGCTACGGCCGCAGCAGGACCGAGTGGGCGCCGCTGAACCTGCACACCGGGGTCTTCTCGGTGGACGCCGCCGCCGCCACCTCCGCGACGGTCACCGGCAAGGACGGCGTGGCGGCGTGCATGGGCGACACCGGCGGCCCGATGGTCCGCACGGTCGACGGCACCAAGCAGCTGGCCGCCCTCAGCAGCCGCTCCTACCAGGGCGGTTGCTTCGGGATCGACGCGGCCGAGACCCGTACCGGCGGCGTCGTCACCCGCGTCGACGACCTCGGCTCCTGGGTGCAGTCCAAGGTGGGCGCCAACCGCATCACCGACTTCAACTGCGACGGCGTCGAGGACATCGCGGTCGCCGACCCCCAGGCGACCGTCGGCGGCGACGCCAAGGCGGGCCTGGTCCGCGTCGTGTACGGCGGCGGCAAGGGCACCGCCGAGATCAACCAGGACCTCGACTGGGTCCCGGACGCCGCCGAGGCGGGCGACCTCTTCGGCCAGGCGATCGACACGGCCGACCACAACGAGGACGGCTGCACCGACCTGGTGGTCGGCACCCCGGGCGAGGCCCTGGGCACCGCCACGAACGCCGGCACGGCCGACGTCCTGTACGGGGCCCGGGGCGGTCTCGGTACCGGCGCCGCCAAGAACACCCACTTCCAGCAGGCCCAGGGCAACGGTTCCCTCGGCGCCTCCACGCCGGAGACCGGTGACCTGCTGGGGCAGGCGGTGGTCGCCGGCACCACCGCGGCCGGCGAGCCCTTCCTCGTCATCGGCAACCCCGGCGAGTCCCTCGGCAGCGCCGCCAGGGCGGGCCAGGCGTTCTACGTGCGGGGCGGCACCAACGTCTCCGTGCACCAGGACAAGCTGGACGTCCCCGGCGGGGTGCAGGCCGAGGACGGCTTCGGCGCGGTGCTCGCCGCCGACGCCAACCACCTCGCCATCGGCGCTCCCAACGAGAGCATCAACGGCGACGCCGCCGCCGGCAATCTCGTGGTCTTCTCCCACGCGCTGAACAGCGAGAACAGGCCGACCCCGCGGTTCGGCCTCGACCAGGACCTGGACACCGTCTCGGGCGGCGCCGAGGCCGGTGACCGCTTCGGGGCGGCCCTCGCCCTGGCCCCGTACCGTCCCTCGGGCGCGGCGAGTGCCAACGAGTCCATCCTGGCCGTCGGTTCGCCGGGCGAGGCCCTCGACGTGAACGGTGTCAGCAAGGCGGAGACGGGCAGCGTCCTCACCTTCCGGGTCACCGCCGCCGGCACCTACACGCAGCTCAACGGCTACTCCTCCGGCACCGGCGACGACGACGTCTCCGGCACCTCCGAGGCCGGTGACCACTTCGGCTCCACGCTCACCGCGATCAACACCGCGCCGCGTGCGGTCAGCACCGTGGCGACCATGAAGATGGCCGTCGGCGTTCCGGACGAGGCGATCGGGACCGCCACCAAGTCCGGCGCCGTCCACGTCTTCTCGCTGCTGGGCGCCCCGGGCGCCAACGACAAGTGGATCGAGTCCGGCGACGGCGACGGCATCCCCGGTGCTCCGGGCGCGAACCAGCGCCTCGGTTCGAGCATCCACTTCACCGGTACGCACCTGTACGTCGGCATGCCCTACGGTCCGACCGCCCGCGGCGCGCTCTACGCCCTGCCGATGTCCAACGTGACCCTCGGTGAGCCCAACGCCGCGGTCACCGAGTACCAGCCGGGCCAGGGCGGCCTTCCGGCGTCCGGCACCACCTTCGGACACGCGGCGAGGTAGTCACCGCGCGGTTCCTCGGTCGGCCGTGGCGTCCAGCGCCACGGCCGACGCGTTGACCGGACGAGCCGCACCCGTCGGGTCGAGCACGGAGAACGGGACGTCCAGCAGCTCCGCGCGGGCGCGGGCGTCCCCGGCATACCCGGTCGGCGAGAAGTACGTCCCCCGCGCCGACTCCGCCATGGCCGTCGGCCACAGGCACTCCACGTCCCGCCCCACGGCCGGGCCCGCCGTCGGATCCACCTGGACGACGATGCCGGGCGCGGCCAGTCCGATACCGGACCGGGGGCGCCGGTCGCCCCGGCGTACGTCCCGGTGTCCCAGTCCCCGCAGGTACGGGACGACGGCTGACCCTCCGCTCCACGGGCCGCGCAGCGCACGTCTTGACGGCCCTCGGCCACCCACTTACATTGCTTCCAGATCGTAGAAAGTTAATTCCACTATACGGAAAAACGGAAGAGCGCACCGCGGGGCGCGACGGGAGTGCGAATCCGACAGCCGGAGCAGGAGTACTCGATGGCTCGAATGACCGCTGCCCGCGCGGCAGTTGAGATCCTCAAGCGCGAGGGCGTCACGGACGCGTTCGGTGTCCCCGGCGCGGCGATCAACCCCTTCTACGCGGCCCTCAAGGCGTCCGGCGGCATCACCCACACCCTCGCCCGTCATGTCGAGGGCGCCTCACACATGGCCGAGGGCTACACCCGCACCCGCCCCGGCAACATCGGCGTCTGCGTCGGCACCTCCGGTCCGGCCGGCACCGACATGATCACCGGCCTCTACTCCGCGACCGGCGACTCGATCCCGATCCTGTGCATCACCGGCCAGGCGCCCACCGCCGTGATCCACAAGGAGGACTTCCAGGCGGTCGACATCGCCTCCATCGCACGGCCGGTCACCAAGATGGCGGTGACCGTCCTGGAGGCCGCACAGGTCCCCGGTGTCTTCCAGCAGGCCTTCCACCTCATGCGCTCGGGCCGGCCCGGACCGGTCCTGGTCGACCTGCCGATCGACGTGCAGATGACGGAGATCGAGTTCGACCCGGACACCTACGAGCCGCTCCCGGTCTACAAGCCCGCCGCCTCCCGCGCCCAGATCGAGAAGGCGCTCGGCATGCTCAACGCCGCCGAACGCCCGCTGATCGTCGCCGGCGGCGGGGTCGTCAACGCCGACGCGGCCGAACAGCTCGTCCGTTTCGCGGAGTTGACCGGCACGCCGGTCGTGCCGACCCTGATGGGCTGGGGTGTCATCCCCGACGACCACGAACTCAACGCCGGCATGGTCGGGTTGCAGACCTCGCACCGCTACGGCAACGCGACGTTCCTGGAGTCCGACTTCGTCCTCGGCATCGGCAACCGGTGGGCCAACCGCCACACCGGGAGGCTCGACGTCTACACGGCCGGCCGCACCTTCGTCCACGTCGACATCGAACCCACGCAGATCGGCAGGATCTTCGCCCCGGACTACGGCATCGCCTCCGACGCGCGTGCCGCGCTGGAGCTGTTCGTCGAGGCGGCCGGGGAACTGAAGGCCGGGGGCGGGCTGCCCGACCGCTCCGCCTGGGCGGCCGCCGCGCGGCACAGGCGCGCCACGCTCCAGCGCCGTACGCACTTCGACGACGTCCCCATCAAGCCGCAGCGCGTCTACGAAGAGATGAACAGGGCCTTCGGACCCGGGACGCGGTACGTCTCCACCATCGGCCTGTCCCAGATCGCGGGCGCGCAGATGCTGCACGTGTACCGGCCGCGGCACTGGATCAACTGCGGCCAGGCGGGACCGCTCGGCTGGACCGTCCCCGCCGCGCTCGGGGTGGCGAAGGCCGACCCGCAGGCGCAGGTCGTCGCCCTGTCAGGCGACTACGACTTCCAGTTCATGATCGAGGAACTGGCGGTCGGGGCGCAGCACCGGATCCCGTACGTCCATGTCCTGGTCAACAACGCCTACCTGGGGCTGATCCGGCAGGCGCAGCGGGCGTTCGACATCGACTTCCAGGTCAAGCTGGAGTTCGAGAACATCAACACCCCGGAGCTGGGCGTCTACGGCGTCGACCACGTCAAGGTCGCCGAGGGCCTGGGCTGCAGGGCGATCCGGGTCACCGACCCGAACGAACTGGGCACCGCGCTGGAGCAGGCCAAGAAGCTGGCGGCCGAGTTCCGGGTGCCGGTCGTCGTCGAGGCGATCCTGGAACGCGTCACCGACATCTCCATGTCGACGACCAACGACATCGGCGCCGTCGTCGAGTTCGAGGACCTCGCGACGGAGCCGGGACACGCCCCGACGTCGGTGATCCCCCTGGCCACCTGACCGCCCACGCCCCCCGCGGGGGAGGGCTCAGTCCGAGCCGCCCCCGCCTCCGCCACCGCCCCCGCAGTAGAGATGACCGCCGCTGCCGCCGTAGGTGCTGCCGCGCGGCGAGTGGCGGAGCAGGCGCTTGTCCCTCAGGCTCACCCGCTCGGTCAGCCCCGCCCGGAGGGCGAAGCGCGGTACGAGGACCCGCAGGGCGGCCTCGCCGTGCAGGGCGACGGCGAGGAGCTTGTCGTCGTCCGGCAGGCCGCGCCGGCTCGCCGGCAGCGGAAACGCCGTGCGCAGCACCCTCAACCGCCGGCGGGCCGCCGTGGTCGGCCCGAGCAGCACCGGGTACCGCAGCATCCCCGCCTCCGCGAGCCCGACCCGTACCCCGGCCACCGCCCAGCGGACGTCCGGGTGCCGCAGCAGCTCCCGTAGGCCGGAGGGTTCCTCCAGGCAGTGGTACACCGCGCTCTCCAGGTACAGCGCCCGCATGCCCGCCGGGACGGGCTCCCCTTGCTCCAGGAACGGCCCGGGCGGCGGCAGCGGGGGCAGGGCGCGCCCCGCCTCCCCGTCGACCGCCCGGATCGTGCCGGGCGCGCCCGCCTCGACGGCCCCCCGCAGATGCAGGGCGACGACGGCGACGACGACCGCGGCGCGCGGGCCGTCGGCCAGCAGGGCGATCTCGTGCGGCGTCCCCCGGACGCCCGTGCTGCCGCTCATGGCATGGCACCCCTCCCCGGGCCGGGGCCCGCCGCCCCCGTGCCGGCGGGCCCCGTGTGCCGGCAGTGTGCCCACGCCCGGGGCCGGCCGAAGCCCCCCGGGGCCGCCTTCAGAGCTTCATTTGAGGGTTCCGTAGCCGGGCTACGGCCGATGCCGTACCGGCGCTCACGGCTCGTGGTGCTCCGACAGTCCCGGCCAGTCGTCGGGGCCGCCGCCCTCCCACTCGATGAGGTCGGTCTCCTCGACGTCGGTGACGTACAGGTCGGCCAGCCGCAGGATCTCGCCCACGTCGTCGACGTGCGTGGCGATGCCCAGCGTCTCGTCGCCCGAGGTGACCCGCCGGGACCCGTCCAGGGCCGGGGAGTGCACCACGATGTGCGGATGCTCCGTTGGATGTGCCATGCCCCCAGGCTGCTGCGCGCCGGACGGATCCGCACCCCCGCACGCCGCGGGGCGCCCGGACGCGGGACCTTCCGCGTCCGGGCGCCCCGGAGGAGGAGCAGGCGCCGGGGACCGCGGCGGCGGCGACGGCTCCCGGGCCCCTCCCCCAGGTCGAAGGAGGAGTCCCGCGGCCTTCACCACCGCACTGGCTCGCACACCGCCGCGGTGCCCTTGTCGAACGGATGGGCAGGGTGGGATCCGGGCGGCGCAGCCGCCTTGGGCGCGACAGAACAGGTGTCGACGGCGGCGCCGCCCGGAGATCCGGAGGGCGTCAGATCCGCGCGCCGGACAGCCGCTCGACCGCGCGCAGCAGCGCGGAGTGGTCGAGGCCGCCGTCGCCCTGGGCGCGCAGGGCCGCCACGAGCTGGGCCACCACGGCGCCGGCGGGCAGGGCCGCCCCGACGGTGCGGGCGGCGTCGAGGACGATGCCCATGTCCTTGTGGTGCAGATCGATCCGGAAGCCCGGCTCGAAGTCACGGTTCAGGAAGTTGTCCTTCTTGCGGGTCAGCACGGTCGAGCCGGCCAGTCCGCCGTTCAGGACGTCGAGCGCCGCCGTCAGGTCCACGCCGGACTTCTCCAGGAAGACCACGGCCTCGGCGCACGCCTGGATGTTCACGGCGACGATCAGCTGGTTGGCCGCCTTGACGGTCTGTCCGGAGCCGTGCGGGCCGCACAGCACGATCGTCTTCCCCAGCACCTCCAAGAGCGGCTTCGCCTCGTCGAAGTCGGCCTGCTCGCCGCCGGCCATGACGGACAGCACCGCCTCGACGGCGCCCGCCTCACCGCCGGACACCGGGGCGTCCAGCACCCGGATGCCCTTGTCCTTCGCGGCGGCCGCCAGGTCGACCGAGGTCTGCGGGGTGATCGAGGACATGTCGATCAGCAGCGCGCCGGTCCGCGCGTTCTCCAGGATGCCGTCGGGGCCGTACGCGATGGCCTCGACCTGCGGGGATGCGGGAACCATCGTGACGATCACGTCCGCGTCCCGGACCGCTTCGGCGACCGAGGAGGCCGGGGTGCCGCCGGCGGCGGCCAGCCGGTCCAGCTTCTCCCGCTCGAGGGTGTAGCCGGTGACGTCGTAGCCCGCCTTGATCAGATTCTCGGACATGGGGGAGCCCATGATGCCGAGCCCGATCCAGGAAACCTTGGGAAGAGTGCTCATGGGTGCCTCTCGGTGAAGGAAGGGTGGTCAGCGGGCCTCGCGGGGCAGCCAGTCGAAGGCCCGGTCGCTCGGCCGGTCGCCGGGCTTGTACTCCAGGCCGACCCGGCCGTCGTAGCCGGCCTCGCGCAGCCGGTCCAGCAGGTCCTCCAGCGGGAGCGAGCCGGTGCCCGGGGCGCCGCGCCCGGGGCTGTCGGCGATCTGCACGTGGCCGGTCCGCCCGGCGTAGCGGTCGATCACCGACGGCAGGTCCTCGCCGTTCATCGCCAGGTGGTACAGGTCCATCAGGAACCGGGCGTTGTCCCGTCCCGTGGCCGCGTTGACCCGGTCGACGACGTCCACCGCGGCCGGCGCCGACACCAGCGGGTACAGCGGCGACTCGGGCGCGTTCAGCGCCTCGATCAGCAGGACCGCGCCGATCCGGCCGGCGGCCCGGGCCGCGAGGGACAGGTTCTCCAGCGCGAGCGCGTCCTGCTCGGCCGGGTCCACGCCGTCGACCCGGTTGCCGTACAGCGCGTTCAGGGCCGTACAGCCGAGGGACTCGGCGAAACCGGCGGCCACGTCGACGTTGGCGCGGAACCGCTCCGACTCCTCGCCGGGGACGGACAGGGCGCCGCGGTCGGGGCCGGGCAGCCGCCCGGCGTAGAGGTTCAGGCCCGTGAGCCGTACGCCCGCGTCCTGGACCGCTCTCCGCAGCGCGTCCAGCTCGGACCGCCGGGGGGTGGGGGAGCCCGGCCAGGGCCACCACAGCTCGACCGCGGTGAAGCCGGCCGAGGCGGCGGCCGCGGGGCGCTCGAGGAGCGGGAGTTCCGTGAAGAGGATCGACAGGTTGACGCTGAAGCGCTGCTCCGCGAATCCCATCGGCACACTCCTCCCTCTAATTCCGTATAGTGGAAGTTATTTTCTGTCTGTTGGAAGGTTGCCCAGGGCGGGTGGCGGCTGTCAAGAGGAAGCGGGCCGAACCCCGGCGCGGGCACCGTCCCGGGCGGGGGCCGCGACCGGCGGCGGACGTGGCTCCCGCCGCCGTCCCGCAGCGGCTAGGTTGGGCCTCGTGCGATTGAGAGTGGAGTTCACGACCGAGCCCTTCGACCTCGACGAGGCGCCCGCGCACGCCGTGGTCGCGCGGGAGGTCGTCGAGGCGGCCGAGCTCGACGCGGTGGACGTCGGCCCGTTCGGCAACACCGCCGAGGGCGGCGCCGAAGCGGTGCTCGCCGCCGTGGACGCGCTGCTGCGCCGCACCCTGACGGCCGGCGCCACCCGTGTCTCGCTCCAGATCAACGTGGTCGAGGGGGGCGACCGGTGACCGGTGCCGGCGAGGACGCCTTCATCGCGGCGGTGAAGCCGCTGGTCGACGCCATGGGCGGCGAGATGGTCCCGCCGGACGAGGCGGGGGCCGACGACGTCGTGCTCTCCTGGGAGGGCGCGGCCGCCGTCGCCGTACGCCTGCCGCAGCTCGCCGACTCCCTCGACCACATCCTCGCGGCCCTGGAGCGCCGGAAGGGCATGCCGCTCGCGGACCTGGACCGCAGGGCGAAGCAAGAGATCGTACGCGGTCTGGAGGCGCGCGGCGCCTTCGCCGTGCGGCACGGGGTGGAGACCGTGGCGAGCGCGCTCGGGGTCAGCCGCTTCACCGTCTACAACTACCTGAACCGCGATAAGGGCGCCTGACGCTCCGCGTGACGGGTGCTCCCCTTCGGTCGCCCAAATTTTCAACAAACTGTTGACGTAGGGTCCGTGGCGGCGTTCACTGTCGGCACGCCCGTTCGCAGCACTAGGCCGTTCGCGGCCACGGAGGCTCCCGTGACGTCGACACCCACGCCCCCGGGCCTGGCCCGTTTCAACGCCCTGGACGAGCACGCGGCGCTCGCCGCACTCCACGAGGCCTGCGCCTCCACCACCTGGGCCCGGCGCCTGCTCGCCGGCCGCCCCTACGCCACCGCCGACGCCCTGTACGCCGCCAGTGACGCCGCCACGGCGGAGCTGACCGCGACGGACCTGGACGAGGCGATGGCGGGGCACCCGCCGATCGGCCGCCCCAGGCCCGGCGACCCGGCCTCCGCGCGGGAGCAGAGCGGGATGACCGGCGCCCCGGACGCGCTCAAGGCCGAGATGCTCGAACTGAACCTGGCCTACCAGGAGAAGTTCGGCCACGTGTTCCTCATCTGCGCCACCGGCCGGACCGGCGAGCAGATGCGCGACGCCGTCAGGGAACGCCTCGGCAACGCGCCGGAGCGGGAGCGCGAGATCGTCCGCACCGAACTGGGGAAGATCAACCGCATCCGGCTGGCCCGTCTCGCCGACGTCGAAGGGGACTGACGCACATGAGCACCGACACCACCGCCTCCGTGTCCACGCACATCCTGGACACCAGCGCCGGCCGCCCCGCCGAGGGCGTCGCCGTCCACCTCTCCGCCCGCCCCGGCCGCCGGGCCGACTGGCAGGCGCTCGGCGGCGGCGCGACCGACGCGGACGGGCGGTGCAAGGACCTGCCGGCCCTGCCGGAGGGAACCACCCACGTACGGCTCGACTTCGCCGTGGAGCCGTACTTCGAGGAGAAAGACGCGAAGAGGCAAGCCGATGCGCAGCAGGACGCCCCCGCGAACCGGGACGGCGGCGCCGGAGTGTTCTTCCCCGAGGTGGCGATCACCTTCGCCGTCGTACCGGGCGAGCACTACCACGTGCCGCTGCTGCTCAACCCGTTCGGCTACTCCGTTTACCGAGGGAGCTAGCACACCATGCCCACGATCCTGGGACAGAACCAGTACGGCAAGGCCGAGAACCGAGTCGTAAAGATCACGCGGGACGGCGCCACCCACCACATCAAGGACCTGAACGTCTCCGTCGCCCTGTCCGGCGACATGGAGGAGGTCCACTACTCCGGATCGAACGCGAACGTCCTGCCGACCGACACCACCAAGAACACCGTGTTCGCCTTCGCCAAGGAGCACGGCATCGAATCGGCCGAACAGTTCGGCATCCACCTCGCCCGGCACTTCGTCACCTCGCAGGAGCCCATCCGCCGGGCGCGCGTCCGCATCGAGGAGTACGCCTGGGAGCGCATCGAGGTCTCCGGCGAGGCCGAGCACTCCTTCGTCCGCAAGGGCCAGGAGACCCGGCTGGCACAGATCACCTACGACGGTGACACCTGGGAGGTCGTCTCGGGCCTGAAGGACCTCACGGTGCTGAACTCCACCGACTCCGAGTTCTGGGGCTACCTCAAGGACACGTACACGACGCTCAAGGAGGCCTACGACCGTATCCTCGCCACCTCGGTCTCCGGCCGCTGGCGGTTCAACTGGACCGGCGACGAGCAGCCGATGCCCGACTGGGACACCTCCTACGAGCAGGTCAGAAGGCACATGCTCCAGGCCTTCGCCGAGACCTACTCCCTCTCGCTGCAGCAGACGCTGTACCAGATGGGCGCGCGGGTCATCGAACACCGCGGCGAGATAGACGAGATCCGCTTCTCCCTCCCCAACAGCCACCACTTCCTGGTGGACCTGGAGCCGTTCGGGCTGAAGAACGACAGCGCCGACGGAGCGGTGTACTTCGCCGCCGACCGCCCCTACGGCCTGATCGAGGGCACCGTGCTGCGGGACGGCTGCGAGGCGCGGATACCGGTGGACCTCACCAACCTCTGACCGCACCACATTTCGGCACCCGTGGCCGGGGAACGCGGGGAGGACACGCGAACCGCACGGGCCCCCGTCCCGGCCACGGCACTCGAACCCCCTGGGTCCTGCCGTGCCCTCTCCCCGTACGCGAAAAGGACGCACCATGGCAGCAGACCGGCGCATCGTCATCGAGAACTGCGCGATCGCGACCGTCGACGCGAAGGACACCGAGTACGCCTCCGGGTACCTCGTCCTCGCCGGCAACCGCATCGAGTCGCTCGGCGCGGGCACGGCCCCCGAAGGCCTGGAGAACGTCGTACGCCGGATCGACGCGAGCGGGCATCTGGCGACTCCCGGCCTGGTCAACACCCACCACCACTTCTACCAGTGGATCACCCGGGGCCTGGCCACCGACCACAACCTGTTCGACTGGCTCGTCGCCCTCTACCCGACCTGGGCCCGCATCGACGAGCCGATGGTGCGGGCGGCGGCCCAGGGCTCGCTGGCGATGATGGCCCGCGGCGGCGTCACCACCGCCATGGACCACCACTACGTCTTCCCGCGGGACTCCGGCGACCTGTCCGGCGCCATCATCAGCGCCGCCCAGGACATGGGCGTCCGCTTCACCCTCGCCCGCGGCTCCATGGACCGCAGCGAGAAGGACGGCGGACTGCCCCCGGACTTCGCCGTGGAGACCCTCGACGACGCGCTCGCCGCCACCGAGGAGACGGTGCGCCGCTACCACGACGCCTCCTTCGACGCCATGACGCAGATCGCCGTCGCTCCCTGCTCGCCCTTCTCCGTCTCCACCGAACTCCTGCGGCAGGGAGCAGAGTCGGCCCGCCGGCTCGGTGTGCGCCTGCACACCCACGGTTCGGAGACCGTGGAGGAGGAGAAGTTCTGCCACGAACTGTTCGGCATGGGCCCGACCGACTACTTCGAGTCCACCGGCTGGCTCGGCGAGGACGTGTGGATGGCGCACTGCGTCCACATGAACGACTCCGACATCGCCGCCTTCGCCCGTACGGGGACCGGCGTCGCCCACTGCCCGTCCTCCAACGCCCGGCTCGCGGCCGGTATCGCCCGCGTCCCCGACATGCTCGCGGCCGGCGTCCCGGTCGGCCTCGGCGTGGACGGCACCGCCTCCAACGAGTCCGGCGAACTGCACACCGAACTGCGCAACGCCCTGCTCGTCAACCGCCTCGGCGCCCACCGCGAGGCCGCCCTGAACGCCCGGCAGGCGCTGCGCCTCGGCACCCACGGCGGTGCCCGGGTCCTCGGCCGGGCCGGCGAGATCGGCTCCCTGGAGCCGGGCAAGCTCGCCGACGTGGTGCTGTGGCGGATGGACACCCTCGCCCACGCCTCCATCGCCGACCCGGTGGCCGCGCTCGTCCTCGGTGCGGCGGCCCCGGTCACCGCGTCGTTCGTGAACGGCCGGCAGATCGTCGAGGACGGCCGGCTGCTCACCGCGGACGAGGACGCGATCGCCCGCTCCACCCGCGCCGAGGCGCGGCGGCTGGCCCGGATCGCCGCGCGGGGCTGAGCCCCACCGATGTCTCCGGCCGGGAGGGACGGCTCCCGGCCGGAGACCGCGGACCCCGTTTCCCGGGGCCCGCGGCGACCGTCTCCGGGGCACGCGTGGACGCGCGCCCCGGAGCCGGTCCCGTGCGGGAGCCGGCTGGGCTGACTGCGGAGGGCGCCTCACCGGCTGCTTTCTCCAGGACCGATGAGTTCGCGTACGCCGCGAAGTCATGAGCTGTCGACAGCCGACGACGCCTCCCGGAGGACGCATGCTCACCCACACGCCTGGCCCCGCCCCCGCCCGCAGCCTGGAGGTCCTCGGTGCCCGCCTGCACTATGAGGTGCGCGGGAAGGGCCCGCTCCTCGTGCTGGTCGGCGCGCCCATGGACGCGGGTGCCTTCGCTCCGCTGGCAGACCTGCTCGCCGCGGATCACACGGTGCTCACCACCGATCCGCGTGGCATCAACCGGAGCCGGCTCGACGACCCGGAGCAGGACTCGACGCCGCAGCTGCGGGCCGCGGATCTGTCCCGGCTGATCACCCACATCGACGCGGGTCCGGCGGTGGTGGTGGGCTCCAGCGGCGGAGCGGTCAGTGCCCTGGCGCTCACCCAGCAGCACCCCGAGCAGGTGCGCACGGTCGTTGCCCACGAGCCTCCCCTGATCGGACTGCTGGAGGACCATGCGCCGCTGCGCGCCGGAACCGAGCAGATGGTCGCCGCCTATCTCAGTGGCGACGTGATCGGGGCGTGGACGCGGTTCTTCGCCCAGGCGGGCATCGCCGTCCCGGAGCCAGTGGTGGAGCAGATGTTCGGCGGGGACCGCGACGCACGGCAGGTGGCGGACGAACGTCGCTGGTTCGCGCACGAGTTGCGTGCCACCACGTACTGGTCGCCCGACATCACCCGGTTGCGCTCCGCGCCGTGCCGCATCGTGGTCGGCATCGGTGAGGACTCCGCCGGTCAGCTGTGTGACCGCACCTCCCGCGCACTCGCGCAGGCACTGGACACGGAACCGACGGCGTTCCCCGGTGACCACACCGGCTTCGTCGACTCCCCGGAGGCCTTCGCCGACCGCTTGCGGACCGTCCTCCAGGGCAGCTGACGGAACGGGAGGACCCCGGCCTGTTGGGCCGGGGTCCTCCGCTGTGTCCGTGCGGCGCGGGGTCAGTGGCTGCCGGCGAGTTCGCCGGTGAGCTTGCCGTGGAGGTCGGCGCTGGGGTTGTTCAGGCCGGTGATCTCCACCGTCTTGCCGCGCTGCTCGTACTTCGTCTCGATCGCGTCGAGGGCGGCGACGGATGAGGCGTCCCAGATGTGGGCGGCGGAGAGGTCGATGACGACCCTTGCCGGGTCGCCGGCGTAGTCGAACTGGCCGACGAGGTCGTTGGAGGAGGCGAAGAACAGCTCGCCGGTGACCCGGTAGACGACCGTGCTGCCGTCGGGGTCGGTGACGGCGGTGACGTGGGCGAGGTGGGCGACCCGCTTGGCGAAGACGACCATGGCGGTGACCGTGCCGATGACGACGCCGATGGCGAGGTTGTGGGTGGTGACCACCGCGGTCACGGTGACGGCCATGACGGCGATCTCACCGGCGGGCATCCGCTTGAGGGTCACGGGTGCGACGGAGTGCCAGTCGAAGGTCGCGAAGGAGACCATGACCATGACGGCGACCAGGGCGGCCATGGGGATGTCGGAGACGACCGGGCCGAACACGATGCACAGCACCATGAGGAAGGAGCCGGCGAGGAAGGTGGACAGGCGGGTCCGGGCGCCGGACACCTTCACGTTGATCATCGTCTGGCCGATCATGGCGCAGCCGCCCATGCCGCCGAAGAACCCGGTGACGATGTTGGCGACGCCCTGGCCGATGGACTCGCGGGTCTTGGAGGAGTGGGTGTCGGTGATGTCGTCGACCAGCTTGGCGGTCATCAGGGACTCCATCAGGCCGACCAGCGCCATCGCGAACGCGTACGGGGCGATCGTCGTCAGGGTGTCCAGGGTGAACGGCACGTCCGGCAGGCCGGGTACCGGCAGGGAGGACGGCAGGGCCCCCTTGTCGCCCACGGTCGGCACCGCGATGCCGGCCGCGACCGTGATGACGGTGAGGATGACGATCGACACGAGCGGGGCCGGGATGACGGTGGTTACCCTCGGGAAGAACACCATCAGCGCGAGACCGCCGATGATCAGCGGGTACACCGGCCACGGCACGTCGTGCATCTCGGGCACCTGGGCCATGAAGATCAGGATCGCCAGGGCGTTGACGAAGCCGACCATCACCGAGCGCGGCACGAAGCGCATCAGCTTCGCCACCCCGAGTGCGCCGAGCACGACCTGCATGACACCGGCGAGGATGACGGCGGCGACCAGGTATCCCAGGCCGTACTCCTGGTTCAGCGGGGCGATCACGAGGGCGACGGCGCCGGTGGCGGCGGAGATCATCGCCCGTCGGCCGCCGACGACCGAGATGACCACGGCCATGGTGAACGAGGCGAACAGGCCGATCGCGGGGTCGACACCGGCGATGATCGAGAACGAGATCGCCTCGGGAATCAGCGCGAGGGCGACGACCAGGCCGGCCAGAACCTCCGTGCGCCAGACCTTCGGGTTGTTCAGCCAGTCCGGCTTGAGACCGCGCAGCCGCACGGCGGGAGTCACTGCAGCAGAAGACAAGAGGATGCGTACCTGTCGTGCTCGGGCACACCCCTACGTCAGGCCGGGGGCGTGCGGGAAGGACGAGCGAGGGCCGGGCCGGCACCACGCGGGCGGCCCACGGAGCGGGCCGGAAGTCGAGAGGGGGGACGCGAGGCGGGGCGGCGCGCACGGGCGGCCGGGCGGCTCACATCCGGGTGCGAAGGGTCACGGCGGGCAGGCGGCGGCGATGGGCGTCATGGGCTCGCGCACGCTCTCTCCCGCAGACATCGGATCCTCGCCGGGGGCGACATCGGCCCCGGAACGGCAGCAGCGGGGCAGCCGGGCCGCCCTCACCACCGATAACTCTACCCTAACGTTAGAGTAGGGGCCGGCAGGGTCGCACGGGACGCGGCCCGCCACGAGGAGAAGGGCCGGGGACGGCGTGGACGGCAAGCACATGCAGATCGGCGAGGTCGCCGCGCGGACGGAGCTGTCCCTGCGCACCATCCGGCACTATGAGGAGACCGGCCTGGTCATCCCCTCCGCCCGCTCCCAGGGCGGATTCCGCCTCTACACGGAGTCCGATGTGCAGCGGCTCATGGTCATCCGCCGCATGAAGCCGCTGGGCTTCACCCTGGAGCAGATGCGGGACCTCCTCGACGCCACCGACCGCCTCGACCGTGCCGGGACGGCCGACGGCGCCGAGCGCGAGGCACTCCTGGAGCGGGTGCGGACCTACGAACAGGACGCCCGCCGCAAGATCGAGGAACTGCGCGTCCAGCTGGTCCGCGCCGAAGACTTCGCCGCCACCCTCCGCACCCGCCTGGACGCCGCACACCGCGAGCAGGGCGCCTCGGCCTGACCGCCGGCCGGCGTCGCGCGCCGCACACCCGCTAGGACGCCCGGGCCGCCGCCACTTCCTGGCGCAGGCGGGGGAGCATGTCGTGGTACACGCCCGGGCAGAGGGTGTCGCCGTAGTCCTTGTGGCCGTAGAGCTGTGCGGAGGGGATGCCGTACCGCGTGCACACGTACGCGCACAGGGTCACCAGGACCTCCCACTGGGCGCCGGGCGGCACCGCGCCCGCGTGGTAGGCGCCCTCGCACGCGATGCCGATGGCCTGGTTGTTCTGCCCGGAGGTGTGGGAGCCGAGCACGAAGGTCCGCCCGCCGGTGAGGGCCTGGAGGCTGCCGTGCCGGCCCTCGGTGATCCAGCCGCCCCGGCTGACCAGGAAGTGGTAGCCGGTGTCGGCCCAGCCGTTCTTGTCCAGGTGCAGGTCCTGGACCCAGTGGGCGTGGGCGTGCGCCTGGGCGCGGGAGAAGTCCGAGGTGTTGGTGCTCACCGTGTGGTGGATGACGATCCTGCTCGGCCGGTACTGCAGGACGCTGATGTTCCCCTGCGGGGACCGGGCGTCCCAGTCCGCGGTGCTGTCGATGTCCGGCTCGATGACCTCGGCGTCCCGCGCGTGCGCGGTGCCCGGCAGGGCCGCGGCGGCGGCCAGACCGGCCGCGCCGGAGAGCAGGAGGCGGCGCCGGAGGGCGTTCTCGGGATGCACGATCACTCCTCGTGGAGGGAGGGGGTGGGGGAGCGGGCGGAGCCGGCGACCGACGGCCGCCGGCTCCACCGCGTGATCGCTCACGTGCCGGGGACTACACGGTCACGTGTTGTTGGCGAGCGCCAGGAGCCGGTCGCGGGAGCCGTTGAACTGGTTGCGGTCCACGTTGCCGGAGACACCGCTGACCGAACCGGTGCTGGTGTACTGCCACACCGTCCAGGTGGGGAATCCGCTGGGGATGGTCGGGGACGACGCGGTGGTCCAGTGCGCCACCCACAGCGGGCTCTTGCTGTACATGCCGGTCCAGTTGCCGGTGCAGGTGTTCCACCAGCCCGCCGTCGTGTAGATGACCACGTCACGGCCGGTGCGCGACTTGTAGGTGGCGTAGAAGTCGTTGATCCAGGTGCGCATCTGCGTGGTGGACAGGCCGTAGCACATCGCCCCGTACGGGTTGTGCTCGATGTCCAGGACGCCCGGCAGGGTCAGGTTGTCGCGCGACCAGCCGCCGCCGTTGTTGACGAAGTAGTTCGCCTGGGTGGCGCCGCTGGAGACGTTGGGACGCGCGAAGTGGTACGCCCCGCGGATCACGCCGGCGCGGTAGGCGGCGGGGTAGTTCGTGTTGAAGCTCGGGTCCTTGTACGTGGTGCCCTCGGTCGCCTTCATCCAGGCGAACTGGATCCCGGAGTTGCGTACCGAGGTCCAGTTGATGGCGCCCTGCCAGTGCGAGACGTCGATGCCCTGGACGCCGTCGGTCGGGGCCATGACGCCCATCGACGGCTCACCGGCGGGAACGCCCTCGTGGATGCGGGTGCCCACACCCATGTACGCCTCGCCGGGCTTGACGTTGACGCGGTCCCGGTCGGGCTGGGGTGCGGCGGTCGCGCCGCCGGCGGCGGTCGCCGTCAGCGAGAGGGCGGCGCCGAGGACGCCGAGCGCCGTGGCGATCCGTCTGCGGGGGCCGATGAAGGGTCTGGGGAGAGAGAACATGGGGGACTGCCTCCTGACACACGTGGGGATGAGCGAAGGAGGTGACGTCGGCCGCTGCCACCTGGGCAGATCCGTGCTTTTTGACGTGCGCGCGTCATTAGTTACGCACGTAGATTCCAGGCCTGTAAAGAGCCTTCGTTCCTCTCTGGTGGTCTGGTCCACTGTAGGAGCGGATGGCCTGGAAACTTGGGAACCCGGCGGCGGAAACTTTCAGCGCGTGAAACCCCGGCTACAGTCCGAACAGGCCGGGGTCCTTCGCCAGGTCCCGGAAGACGTCCTGCGGACGCGGCAGGAGCTTGCGCTGCTTCAGGTCCATCAGCCCGCCGACGCCGGTGAGCTCGGCCGCCACCGTGCCGTCGGCCCTGGTGATCGTCTGCTCGATGGTGAAGATCTTGCCGCCGCTCCAGACGAAGGCGCAGCTCACGTCGGCCTCGTCACCGGCGAGCAGTTCCCGCTTGTAGCGGATGGTGGTCTCCAGGGCGACCGGTCCCACGCCCTGCGCTATCAGGCGGGACTGGGTGATCCCCGCCGCCTGGAGCAGCGACCAGCGCGCGTGCTCCGCGTAGTTGAGGTACACGGCCTGGTTGAGGTGGCCCTGTACGTCGGTCTCGTATCCGCGCACGGTCACCCGGACGGAGAACGGCTCGCTCACTGCGTCTGTCCCTTTCACGCCTGTTCGGCTGGCTGCCCGACCCACCGATCTTGGCATGCCGCTCAGACCCGGCGCGGGGAGGCCAGGAGATAGCGCGCCCGCGTCCTCGGCTCCGTGTACTCCCCGGCCTGCCAGCCGGCCCGCTCCAGAGTGACCGCGCAGGCCCGCAGCGCCTCGCCGTCCGGCTCGTACACGGCGACCGCCTCCGGCTGCGGAGTCTCCCGTACCCGGTAGCCGCCCTCTTCCGGGTCCGCACCCGCCGGGCGGTGTCCGGCGGCCTCCAGGGCGAGCGCGGCGGCCCGCACCAGGTGCGAGCGTTCCCATCCGCAGGGCCGGTCCGTCGCACCGTCGGGATTGGTCATCCGGCGCAGCTCCAGCATGCCCTGCCAGGCGCTCCGCACCTCCCGGAGCCGGGCGGCGCCGTCTCCGGGAGGTGATTCCTCGCCGCCCGCCCGCGCCGCGAACCCGCCGGCCGCGGCCGGCCGCTCCACCGGCCCGGGTTCGGGCTCCGCCTCCCGTGTCCGGTGACCCGCCGGGGTGAGGAAGTGATCGTGCGGCGGTCTCGGATGCCGGAAGGCGAGCCCGCGCTTCACCAGCGCGGCGAGCTGTGCCGGCGTACCCGTCAGCCGCCCGGTGCCGGGATCGGCGGCGTCGACGATGCGGCGCTGCGCGGCGGTGAGCGGTCGGGTCATCGGCGTCCGGAGGCGTACGGGAGGAACGCGGCCCACTGCTCGGGGGCGAAGGTCAGGCGGGGGCCGTGTATGTGCTTGGAGTCCCGGACGTGGATGGTTCGGGGGGCGACGGCGACCTCTACGCACTCGGGGCCGTCGGCGGTGCTGTAGCTGCTCCTGAACCACTCCAGTGCGGAACCGTGCTCCGTGGAGGGGCTGGTCATCATGTCTCTCCCAACACTTTCTCGATGAAGGCGAGCGACTCACGAGGGGTGAGGGCCTGGGCCCGGATGACGCCGTAACGGACCTCGCAGATCTGGATCTCCTTGACGTGCGAGATCAGCCGACTCGTGAGCTGCACTTCGTTGTGAGCCACCGTAACTCCCTCCTTGAGTCGCAGGAGTTGGAACGATCCGTCGATACCGGCGTGATCCTCACGGTCGGTGGGCATCACCTGGATCTCCACGTTCCGCCGCCGACCGACCTCCAACAGGTGTTCGAGCTGCTTGCGCATGACCATTCTGCCCCCGAGCGGGCGGCGCAGTGTGACCTCTTCCTGGACGAAATTGAAGACCGGTGCGGGCTGCCCGTTGAAGATCTTCTGGCGTGCCAGGCGTCCCTCGACGAGCTCGCTCACCTGATCTTCGGAGAAGGGAGGCCGCCGCATGCCGTAGAGGGCTCTGGCGTACTCCTCGGTCTGGAGCAGGCCGTGCACGACGGAGTTGGCGTAGGCGCACAGCTCGAAAGCCTCTGCCTCCAACTTCGCGTGGTCCCGCACCTTCTTCGGGAACCGGGCGTTGGTCACATCCTTTTTCAGGCCCGAGATCAGGCCGCCCGCTTCGAGTACGCGGTCCGCCGCGTCGAGGAACTCCTCCATCGGGGCCCTGCGCCCGCGCTCCACGGACGACACCTGCTCCTCGCTGTATCCGATGGCCGTTCCGAGACCGGCCTGGGTCATGCCCTCCCGCTCCCTGCACATCTTGATGACCCGCCCGACGGTCCGCAGAACGGCCGCCGACTCCTCGTCCGCGCCGTAAGGTTCCACACTCACGTCCCCACACCTCCCAGTGCCGCCCGTGCTCAACCCGCCACCGGTGCGCGGGGTCACGCGTCGCGGCCCGGACAGAGCCGGACAGCTCCCGTACCGTGGCCGTGCGTACCGGCGTCGTGGCTGTTCAGGGCGGAGTCCGCCGACGACGCTGAGTGACATGAACGTCGACATTGCCCCGACCGCCGAACACACCGGCCCCGCACGTCACTTCACCATCCGGCTCTCGGCCACCGCCCGGGGCGCACGCCTCGCCCGGCACCTGTCGGCCGAGCAGCTCGCCTCATGGGGCTGGCCGTACGACAGCGAGGCGAATCGCACGGCGTCCCTGCTGGTGGGCGAACTGGCCGCGAACGCGGCGGTGCACGGGCACGTGCGCGGCCGCGACTTCCGGCTCCGCCTGACGCTCCACCCGCAGGACGCCACGCTCCGCATCGAGCTCACGGACGCCCGGCCGGAGCGGCGCCCACCGACACCCGGCACGCTGACCCCCGCCGGACCCGACACGGAGTCCGGTCGCGGCCTCCTCCTCGTCGAGGCGCTGGCGTCCCACTGGGGAACGACCGCGGGGGACGTGTACACCAAGACGGTGTGGTGCGAGGTCGTCCTGGGGTGAGCGGCCCCGCCTACTGCCGGTACCCGCCGAGGAACCGGCCGATCCGGCCGATCGCCGTCTCCAGGACGTCCGCGTGGGGGAGGGTGAGGATGCGGAAGTGGTCGGGGGAGGGCCAGTTGAAGCCGGTTCCCTGGACGACCTGGATCTTCTCCCGGAGCAGCAGGTCGAGGACGAACTTCTCGTCGTCGTGGATGCGGTGCACCTTGGGATCGATGCGCGGGAACGCGTACAGCGCCCCCTTCGGCTTCACGCAGCTCACGCCGGGGATCTCGTTCAGCTTCTCCCAGGCCGTGTCCCGCTGTTCGCGCAGGCGTCCGCCCGGCGCGGTCAGCTCGCGGATGGACTGCCGGCCGCCCAGCGCGGCCTGGATGGCGTACTGCGCGGGCGCGTTGGCGCACAGCCGCATGGACGCCAGCATGGTCAGGCCCTCGAGGTAGTCCCTCGCGTGCTGCTTCGGGCCGGTGACGACCAGCCAGCCGGAGCGGAAGCCCGCCACGCGGTAGGTCTTGGACAGGCCGCAGAAGGTGAGGACGACCAGGTCGGGGGCGAGCGCGGCGGCCGAGTGGTGCACGGCGCCGTCGTAGAGGATCTGGTCGTAGATCTCGTCGGCGAACACCATCAGTCCGTGCCGGCGGGCGAGGTCGAGGATGCCCTCGACGACCTCCTTCGGGTACACCGCGCCCGTGGGGTTGTTGGGGTTGATGATGACCACGGCCTTCGTGCGGTCCGTGATCTTCGCGGCCATGTCGTCCAGGTCCGGGTACCAGTCGGCCTGCTCGTCGCACAGGTAGTGCACGGCCTTGCCTCCGGCGAGGTTGGTCACCGCCGTCCACAGGGGGAAGTCGGGGGCGGGGATCAGGATCTCGTCGCCGTCCTCCAGCAGCGCCTGTACGGCCATCGACACCAGCTCGGACACGCCGTTGCCGAGGAAGACGTCGTCCACGTCGACCTCGAGGCCGAGGGTCTGGTAGCGCTGGGCGACCGCGCGGCGGGCGGAGAGGATGCCGCGCGAGTCGGTGTAGCCGTGCGCCCGGGGGAGCATCCGGATCATGTCCTGGAGGATCTCCTCCGGCGCCTCGAACCCGAACAGGGCCGGATTGCCGGTGTTCAGGCGCAGCACGCTGTGCCCCGCCTCCTCCAGCGCGTTGGCGTGCTCGATCACCGGACCGCGGATCTCGTAACAGACCTCGCTGAGCTTGCTCGACTGCCGGAACTCCATGCGCCCCTCCGGATTCTGGTGTTGCTTGGTTTTACCAAGTAGGAGCTTGGAAAGTCCAACAACATGTCTAGACTGCGTCGCATGTCACCACGCCGAAGCTACGACCAGTACTGCTCCGCAGCCCGCGCGCTCGACACCGTCGGCGACCGCTGGACCTTGCTGATCGTCCGGGAACTCCTCGCCGGACCGCGGCGCTACACCGACCTGCACGCGGACCTGCCGGGCGTGAGCACGGACGTACTGGCCTCACGGCTGAGGGACATGGAGCGCGACGGCCTCACCACCCGCCGCAGGCTCCCCCCGCCCGGCGCGGCCTACGTCTACGAACTCACCCCGCGGGGCGGTGCGTTGCTGCCCGTTCTCCAGGCCCTCGGCGCCTGGGGGGAGACCGAACTGGGCGAGCGGCGCCCCACGGACGCGGTACGGGCCCACTGGTTCGCCCTGCCTCTGCTGCGTGCCCTGGACGGCGGGACGGGCCTGGTCGAAGTCCACCTGGAGGAGGGGCGGTTCCATCTGCACGCCGGTGCGGGGACCGGCCCCGTCTACGGCGACGGCCCCGCCCCGGCGGAGCCCGACGCCCTTCTCTCCCTGGACACCGCCACCTGCACGGCCATCAGCCGCGGCGAACTGCCCCTGACCGACGCGATCCGCGCGGGACGGGTCGAGGTGAAGGGCGACGGCACCCTCGCCGAGGCCCTGCGGGAGGCGTGAGCGGAACGACGGAAGGCCCGCGCGCGGCGGGCCTTCCGGGAGTGCGTCACGCGGTCGGCGGTACCCCGGGCGGGCGGCCGGAGCCGCGGGTCAGGCGGTAGCCGGCGACGCCCGCCAGGGCGGCAAGCGCGCCGCCCACCGCGGTCCAGATCCAGCGGTCGGACCACCAGCCGGAGGTCCAGCCGTCCTCGGGCTCCAGGCCGGCCAGCACGGCCGGGTCGTCGTCCTCACCGTCCGGCCCGGAACGTGTGGCGATGCCCGGTACCAGCGGCTCGGACAGCGCGCCGTCCACCGCCGCCGCGCCGCCCATGTCCCTGGACCCGACCCGCAGTTCGGCCTCCACCGGCTGGCCCAGGTCGGCCGTGGACAGCCGCAGCGCCGTGAGGCGGACGTAGTACGTGCCCGGCAGCGGGTCGTCGGCCCACGGCTCCGACCAGGCACGGACGGTGCGCAGCACGCACTCCAGTTCCACGGAGGCCGCGTCCGCCCCGGCCGTGCGGGTCTGCGCGCCGTACTGGCAGGCCTGGCGGCGGCGCAGACCGTCGTACACGTCGATCTGCCAGGTCTCGGCCGCGTGGCTCTCGGGCAGCTTCACCGTCGCCCTCACGGTGGGGCGCTGCCCGGCGTCGGCCGGGAACGACCAGTACAGGTAGTCGCCCGTGGAGGCGCGCGCGGTGGCGGTCTGCCCCTGCTCGACCTCCGTCGCGGTGCGGAACGAGGTGCCCGCGCGGGTGGGTCCCCCACCGTCCCCGGACGCCTCCGGGGACGGCGAGCCGTCGGCCGCGGCGGGGGCGGCGGCCAGTCCGAGGGTCAGCAGGGCGACGCCCAGTACACGTATGGCGCGCATCAGTGGGTCCTCCAGACAGCGAACCGCCAGCGGGACAGCCAGCCCCAGAGAAGGCCGGCGACGAAGCCGGTGAGTATCAGCGCGCCGAGCAGCCACCAGCCCCGGCCCAGACCGAAGGAGGCCACGTCGTCCGCCCCGTCCGGACCGTCCACGACGTCGACGGTCAGCTCCAGCGGAAGGCCGGGTGTGGTCTTCACCCCGGAGTCCGCCGAGAAGGAGTGGGTGACCGCCAGGCACACGACCTCGGCGGCCGGCTTGCCGCTGTCGTCGTCGTCCCGCTCGGGCTTCGGGTAGCGCAGACCGGTGGAGAGGACATCGGTGCGGCCGGTGCCCGCGGCCTCGCCGCGCACGATCTCCCGGCCGTGCACCGTGACGGCCCGCAGCAGCACGCCGTGGTCCGGGCGCACGGCCCGGTCCGCCGCCACGCTCACCGAGGCGCGCAGCTCCTGCCCCGGCAGAACCTCCACGCGGTACCAGCGCTGCTGCCCGAACTCCTCGCGGTCGGTGTAGAGACCGGACCGCAGCGTCGGGGCCTTCGCGCACGTGCCGGCGCCCTGCGTGGCCACCGGCGTCACCACCGGTTCGGCCGCACGGTCCACCAACTCGTTGACGCGGTCGGTGAGTTCGTCCTGGTGCTCGACGGAGGTGTAGGTACCGCCGGTCGCCTCGGCGATGCAGCTGAGCTGCCGGCTGAGCTTGGCGTTCGGCACCAGGCCCAGGGTGTCGATGGTCAGGCCGATGCCCTTGGCCGCGATCTCCCGGGCCACCTCGCACGGGTCGAGCGGCGCGCAGGTGTCCTCGCCGTCACTGATCAGTACGATGCGCTTGGAGCCGTCGCCGCCCTCGAGGTCGTCGGCCGCCTTCAGCAGGGCGGGGCCGATCGGGGTCCAGCCGGTCGGGACGAGCGTGGCGACCGCCGTCTTGGCCTCGGTGCGGTCCAGCGGGCCGACCGGGTAGAGCTGCGCGGTGTCCTTGCAGCCCTCCTTGCGGTCGTCGCCGGCGTAGTTCGCGCCCAGGGTGCGGATGCCGAGCTCGACCTCCTCCGGAGTGGCGTCCAGCACCTCGTTGAACGCCTGCTTCGCCGCCGCCATCCGGGACTGGCCGTCGATGTCCTTGGCCCGCATGGAGCCGCTCACGTCGAGGAGCAGGTTGACCTTGGGCGCGTCCTGGCCCGTGGGTTCATCGGCGGCCGCCCCGGCCGGGAGGACGAGCCCGGCCGTCAGTGCGGCGAGCAGGGCGCAGACGCCTGCCACCGGCCGTTTTCTTCTGATCATCGGCGGATCCTATTGACCAGGGGGTCCGGTGACAAAAAACCTTAGGGAGCCGGGCTGCCGGCGCCACGTCAGGTCCGGCACCCCCGTGTCGGTGGCGGCTGCCAGGATGACTCTTATGACCATCATGCATGTGGCCCGGCACGAGATCGGTGGGCGGAGTGCCGAGCAGGCCCTGACGGACATCGAGCGACGCACCTTCGGCCACTGGCACACGCTGCAGTACGACTGCTACTCCGACGCGCGGTTGCAGGCCATGCGCGACGACCTCCTCGACCACGTGGCCGCCCGCAGCGTGGCGGACCCCCACCTCGGCGCCGCACCGTCCGTCGTCCTGGACACCGCGGCGGAGTGCGCCCTGGGACGCCTGGACCTCGGATGCTTTCCGGGCGGCGACCAGGAGATCCGGTTTCCGCTGATCGGGGAGAGCATCAGCAGCGAGGACACCGACTTCGAGGCCGTCGTCGAGCACGCGGCCACCGCGGGGGACTGGCTCGACGCCTTCGCGTTGTGCCTGATCAGCGGCCTGATGTGGGAACAGGGCCGCGTCATCGGGCTGATGCTGCGCAGTGACCACGCCTCCGCGATCCGCGACGGGCTGCCGCACTCGAAACTGCGCTCCGTGTCGGACCCCGGCGAACTGGCGGAGATGGAGACCCTCGCCTGTTACCTGGCCCGGGCGAGTGGTCACCTGCCCCGGGACTGGCCGGCGGTGCCGCTGTGCATGCCGGAGGTCGACGAGCGACTCGACGGGGCGCTGCTACTCGGCGGGCTCGGCGCGCTGACGCCCGATCAGCGCCTGCTGCGTGTGCTTCTGGAGGACAACCAGCCGGCCTTCGAACGGGCCCTGGCGGACCGCCTGGTCCGGCACCGGGAGAGCACACCCGCCGACGCGCCGCCCCGCAGCCTGCTGCCCCACAGGACCATCGCCCTGGCCGCCCTGGCCGTCCAGGTGCACGGCTGGGACCTGCGCGTGCGATCCGGATACCTGCCGGAGGCGCTGCTCCGCGCCCCCGCCGACGCACCGGCGGTCGTCCGATAGGAACGCCGCGTCAGGCGTGAAGAGGGTTGGGCAGCTCGGCCCACTGGTCCCCGGCCGTCCGCGGTGACAGCCGCATCAGCGTCAGGGCCTTCGCGGGCAGCGGTTCGTGCAGCAGCGCGGCCACGTCCGGGGTGCGCGGCAGATCCCGTACGGCACTCTCCAGAGCCGCGCGCAGGACGGGGCCGGAACCCGCCGTACCCGCCAGCGCGCCCGCGACGAGGGAGCCGAACAGCTTGCGGCGCAGCGTGCGTTCGTCGTCCGTGACCATGCGGGCGGGCAGCTCGGGCAGCGGCACGCCGTGCCGGGCCAGCCGGGCCGGCCCGACCCGCAGATCGGCCAGATCGCGATACACCAGCCGCACCGGATCCCCGTCCGGCGACAGCACCACCAGCAGGTTCTGGCCGTGCGCCTCCAGCGCCACCCCCATCTCCAGCAGCCGCAGCCCGACGGTCAGGGCGAGCCCCGCGAACCGGCCCAGCCACTCCCCGGAGCGGGCCGGCCCGGTGGTCGCCAGCGCCGCCACCGGGACGACCCGCTCCCCGGGCCCGGCGTACTCCTCGGGCGACTCGCGCAGCACCGCCGCGAGATCGGGGGACCCCGCCGCGACCGCGCCCAGCGTGCGGGTGACGTGCAGCAGCCCGTCCGTCCGTGCCGCCACCGCCTCCCCGAAGTCCGACAGCGCGGCGGACGCGGCGACCGACCCGAGCGAGATGTCCCGCACCGAGGACGTCAGCCTCGCGCTCAGCGCCGTCTTGACGTGCGGCCCGTCCGGCAGCGCCAGCGTGCGCAGCGCCATCAGCGGATGCGCCGCGAGCCGCCGCCCGCCCGTCCGCTTGAGCACGTGCGCCGCCTGCCAGGGATGCACCGGGATCACCACCCGCCCCGCCTCCCGCAGCCACGCCGGCCACACCCCCGTCACCAGGCACTCCCCGTCCGGCACCGGTACCAGCACCAGCTCCACCAGGGGCCCGTGCTCGGGCCCGTAGGCCAGTTGCTCGGCCACCGAGAACCCCGGCCGGGAACGGCAGCCGGGGTGGAACGGATGCCCGTCGACCACCCGCTGCTCCCACTCCCAGTCCCGCGTCGGCCACTCCTGCGGGTGAACCCGCCGCCCCGCCCGCGACAGCGCCAACGACGCCGCACTGTGCCCGAGTTCGGCGGCGAGGAGGGCCGAGTGCGGCACGGCGAGATCCGTCATCAGCCGCACCGGGTCGTCGTAGGCCGTCCCGTCCAGCCGCACCTCCGTGACGTACGCGCCCGTCGCGTACGGATCGGCCCGCGGGCCGCGCAGCCGCCGCCCGTCCGCCAGCCGTAGGGTGAGCCCGCCGCCCCCCGCGTCCCGCCGGACGATCCACGGCAGCGGCTCGTGCGCGAGACCACGCCACAGCCGGGTCAGCACGGCCGCGCGGGCACCGGGCAGCTCGCCCGTGTAACCGGGCACGAGACCGGGCCGTACGGCGGTCAGCTCGTCGGCGATCTCGGCCTCGGCGGTGGGGGAACGGTGCACGGGCGGACTCCTCGGGGTACGCACGGGGTGGAACGTCCGGGGGACGACGACAGACATACTGATCGTCTCCGCCGCACAGACCGTAGGGAACCAGAACGCGTGGACCTCACCCCTCCGCCCGCGGACGGCGACGCGGCGAACCGCGCCGCCCTCGCCGGACGTGCCGACGCGTACGCGGCCGTGCCGCTGCTCAACTGCCTGCTGCGCGAGGTGGCCCGGCCCCTGCCCGGCCCGGAACCCGCACCGGACGGCGACACCCACCGGACGTACCGGCTCCCCGGGGTGAACCGGCTGCTGCGGGTGCGCGGCACCCGCCGCCCCGCCGGCCCCGAGGTGCGCACGGCGGGCGCATGGCACCGCGTGGGCCACACGGAGCTGGTGAAACTCGTCGCCGAGGAACTGCGCCGGAGCACCGGCCTGTCCAACCATGAACTGCCCGCGGAGATGCTCGACAGCAGGGACGCCGTGGCCGCCCTGCTCGACGCCCGCGAGCGGGCCGCACCGCCCGAGGACCCCTATCTGCGCTCCGAGCAGTCCCTGCTCACCGGCCACACCCACCACCCCGCCCCCAAGGCGAGGGGCGGCGGCCCCGCGGCCGCCTGGCTGCCGTACGCCCCCGAGGCGTACGCCCGTTTCCCGCTGACGCTGCTGGGCGTGCGCCAGGACACGGTGGTGGAGGAGGGCGACACCGCGGCCCTGGACCGCCTGGGCACCGCTCCGCCCGGCTACCGTCTGCTGCCCGCCCACCCCTGGCAACTGGACCTCGCGGCCCGCGACCTCGCCCCCGCCTTCGCCGACGGCCGCCTGGTCCGGCTGGGCACGACCGCCTTCCCGGTGTGGCCCACCGCGGCGATCCGCACCGTGTACGCCCCCGGCGACGACCTGTTCCTGAAGTTCAGCCTGGACGTGCGCATCACCAACGACATCCGCCGGCTGTGGCGTCACGACCTGCTGAGACTGCGCGCGACGGACACGGCCGCGCGGTCCGCCTTCGCCGGGTACGGCGGCCCGGCGGCCCCGGCCTGGCTGAGCGACCGAGGCCACCGCACCGCGGACTTCGCCTTCGAGCAGCTGGCCGTCGTCGTGCGCGACGGACTGCGTGGGCACCTGGCGCCCGGCGCCACGTGCTGCCTGGCGGCCGCGCTGGCCGAGGGCTTCGCCGGCGACCCCCTCGCCGGCACGTCCCGCCCTCACGCGTGGTGGGAGGCGTACCTGTCCCGCGTGGTGCCCCCGGTCCTGACGGCCTTCGCCGGGCACGGCGTCGTCCTGGAGGCCCACCTGCAGAACACGCTGATCGCCGTGGACGGTGACGGTATGCCCGTCCAGGCACTGTTCCGGGACGCCGAGGGCGTGAAGCTCCTCCCGCGGGCGGCCGGCGGGGCACCCGCGCCCACGGTGTCCCGGGAGGCCGGCTGGGAACGTCTGGTGTACTGCCTGGTCGTCAACCACCTGATGGAGATCGCCGCCGCCCTGGCCGACCGCCACCCCGGCCTCGACCCCTGGCCCGCCGTCCGCCGCGAACTGGCCCGCCACGACCTGCCCGAGATCCCCGCCCTCCTCACCGCCCCCACCCTCCCGGCCAAGACCAACCTCCTCCTGCGCTGGACCGCGGCGGACGGCGCGGACGCCCGCTATCTGCCCCTGCCCAGCCCGCTGACGGGCGGGTGAGAGCCGGCGCCGGCGTCGGTGCGGTCACAGGCGCGACTCGGTCGGTGCGAGCGGCAGCCGCGCGGTGACCTCGAACCCCCCGCCCGCGGTCGGCCCGGCGGTGAGGTCTCCGCCGAGGAGCCGGCAGCGCTCGCGCATGCCCGGGATCCCCCGGCCGGTCCTGGCCGATCCGTCCGCGCCGTGGCGGGACGGCGGGGCCGCGGCGGCAGCACGAGCGGGGACGGGACTGCTGCGCTCATGGCCGGGAGCATACTGCCGGGGCGGGCAGGGTCGCGTCCGCGTCCGTCCGCGTCCGTCCGCGGCGACGTGCGCGGTCGGGCGCCGGCTCCGTCAGCGGATCCGGGCAGGAACGGCCGTCCGCCGCCGGACGCCCCCGGGCCGCCGGCGCGCTCTTCCCCGGCTGCCGTGCCGGGTTACCATGCCCCTTTCATGCCGAGGCCCGGAGCAGGGGGCGCACGCACAATGCTGAGAGAGGTCACCGCGGCCCGCTACGTCACACCGCTGCGGTCCGGCGGCTCCGTCCCCGCCGTCGTCGAGGCCGACGACCTCGGTACCTACGTCGTGAAGTTCACCGGATCCGCGCAGGGGCGCAAGGCGCTGGTCGCCGAGGTGATCGTGGGGGAGCTGGCGCGGGCGCTCGGGCTGCGGTTCCCCGAGCTGGTGCTGGTGCACTTCGATCCGGCGGTGGCGGACAGCGAGCCGCACCAGGAGGTGCGGGACCTGCACGCCGCCAGCGCCGGGATCAATCTCGGCATGGACCATCTGCCGGGCGCCCGGGACTTCACCCCGGAGATCGCCGAGGTCTTTCCCGTCGATCCGCTGGAGGCCGGGCGCGTCGTCTGGCTCGACGCCCTGACGGTGAACGTGGACCGGACCGTGCACAGTTCCAACCTGGTGGTCTGGCCGACGCTCGGCGTCGCACCCCCGCGGCTGTGGCTGATCGACCACGGGGCCGCGCTCGTCTTCCACCACCGCTGGGAGGGCTCCGACCCCGCCAAGGCGTACGACTTCCGGCACCACGCCCTCGGTCATTACGGACCCGACGTCCGCGCGGCGGACGCCGAGCTGGCGCCTAAGGTGACCGAGGAGCTGTTGCGGTCCATCGCCGCGGAGGTTCCCGACGACTGGCTGGCGGGCGACTCCCGGTTCGCCACGCCCGACGAGGTCCGGGAGGCGTACGTGGCGTACCTCCACGCGCGCGTGCGGTCGTCGCGGGACTGGCTGCCCACCGACTTCCCCACCGCGCGGCAGCTGGCCGAGGAGAACGCCCGGCGTGCGGCGCGGACCCGGCAGGGGCGGCCCGACTGGCTGAAGCGCGTTCCGGACCTGCACGGCAAACCGGCGGCGGAGCAGGACTGGTCGGTGCACCTGGGGTGACGGCGGACGCGGGTGTCCCGGGCGGCCCGCACCGCTCGGGACACCCGCTCCGGCTCAGCCCTTGAGCTGCTGGTACGCCGGCAGGGTGAGGAAGTCGACGTACTCCTCGTCGAGGGAGACCTTCAGCAGCAGGTCGTGGGCCTGCTGCCAGTTGCCCGCCGCGAAGGCCTCCTCACCGATTTCCGCGCGGATGTCCGCCAGTTCCCCGGCGGCGACCTTGCGGGCCAGCTCGGCGGTGACCTGCTCGCCGTTGTCGAGGACGACCTCCGCGTTGATCCACTGCCAGATCTGGGAGCGGGAGATCTCGGCGGTGGCCGCGTCCTCCATCAGGTTGAAGATCGCGACCGCGCCGAGACCGCGCAGCCACGCCTCGATGTAGCGGATGCCGACCTGTACGGCGTTGACCAGGCCGGCGTACGTCGGCCTGGCGTCCAGGGAGTCGATGGCGATGAGGTCCGAGGCGTGGACCTCGACGTCCTCGCGGAGGCGGTCCTTCTGGTTCGGCCTGTCGCCGAGCACCCGGTCGAAGGACTCCATGGCGATCGGGACCAGGTCGGGGTGGGCGACCCAGGAGCCGTCGAAGCCGTCGTTCGCCTCCCGGTCCTTGTCGGCGCGGACCTTCTCGAAGGCCGTCCTGTTGACCTCCGCGTCCCGGCGGGAGGGAATGAACGCCGCCATGCCGCCGATCGCGTGCGCGCCGCGCTTGTGGCAGGTGCGCACGAGGAGTTCGGTGTACGCGCGCATGAACGGGGCGGTCATGGTGACCGCGTTGCGGTCCGGCAGGACGAACCGGGCCCCGCCGTCACGGAAGTTCTTGACGATGGAGAAGAGGTAGTCCCAGCGGCCGGCGTTCAGACCGGAGGCGTGGTCGCGCAGCTCGTACAGGATCTCCTCCATCTCGTACGCGGCCGTGATCGTCTCGATCAGGACGGTGGCGCGCACGGTGCCCCGGGGAACGCCCAGGTAGTCCTGCGCGAAGACGAACACCTCGTTCCACAGCCGGGCCTCCAGGTGGGACTCCGTCTTGGGGAGGTAGAAGTACGGGCCCTTGCCGAGGTCGATCAGCCGCTTGGCGTTGTGGAAGAAGTACAGACCGAAGTCGACGAGCGCGCCGGGCACCGGGGTGCCGTCGGGGTCGGTGAGGTGACGCTCGTCGAGGTGCCAGCCGCGCGGGCGCATGACGACCGTCGCCAGTTCCCCGTTCGGGCGCAGGGCGTAGGACTTGCCGGTGCCCGGGTCGGTGAAGTCGATGTTCCGCGTGTAGGCGTCGATCAGGTTGAGCTGGCCGGTGACCACGTTTTCCCAGGTGGGCGCGGACGCGTCCTCGAAGTCCGCGAGCCAGACCCTCGCGCCGGAGTTGAGGGCGTTGATGGTCATCTTGCGGTCGGTGGGGCCGGTGATCTCGACGCGGCGGTCGTCGAGGGCCTCGGGGGCGGGGGCCACCTTCCAGGAGTCGTCCGCGCGGATCGCGGCCGTCTCCGGGAGGAAGTCGAGCGTGCAGGTGCGGGCGATCTCGGCGCGGCGTTCCGCGCGGCGGGCGAGGAGTTCGTCGCGCCGGGGTGTGAACCGCCGGTGCAGCGCGGCCACGAAGGCGAGCGCAGGCTCGGTGAGCACCTCCTCCTGCCGGGGCAGGGGCTCGGCGTCGACGACGGCCAGCGGGGACGGCGCTGGTGCGGACATCAGCTGTCACTTCCTTCGCGTGCGTGGCACCGGGTGCCGGTCGGCCCGGGTACGGCTGCGGACGCCCGTACGGACGTCGGGCGCTTCTGACCAGTGGATAGTAGTTTCCTCATGGTGGAAGTTCAATGTTTTGTTGATGTCGAGATTCTCCGGGCCGAGGGAACGTGGCGCCCGGTGCCACCCCGCTCACCGGTTGCCGCCCCCGGCTCATTCGAGGTGCGCCAGATCGGCCTCGGTGTCGATGTCGTACGGCTCGGCCACGTCACCGCACTCGACGAGCGCGACCCGGTCCGCGTGCTCCCTCAGGTAGGCGCGTGCCCCCCGGTCGCCGGTCGCAGTCGCGGCGATCCCTGCCCAGTGCGCGGCGCCGAACAGAACGGGATGGCCGCGTACGCCGGCATAGGCGGCGGACACCAGGGACTCGGGGGAGTCGTACGCGCCGAGCACCCGGGCGACCGCTTCCGGCCCGATCCCGGGCTGGTCGACCAGGGACACCAGCGCGGCCCGCGCGCCCGTGCCGGCCAGGGAGTCGAGACCGGCCCGCAGGGAGGTGCCCATGCCCCGCTCCCACGCCGGGTTGTCGACGAGTGCGCAGTCCGGCAGCGAGGCGCGGGCGCGCACGTCGTCCGCGCGCGCACCGAGCACCACGTGCACGCGCGCGCAGCCGCCGGCCCGCAGGGCCGCCACCGCGTGTTCCACGAGCGGCCGTCCCCGGTGCGTGAGCAGCGCCTTGGGGCGTCCGCCGAGCCGCCGTCCGCCGCCGGCCGCCAGCAGCAGTCCCACGACCCGGTCTTCGTCGTCCGTCATGAGTCCTGCATACCGCACCGGCCGCGCGTTGCCGGGGCGGCGCGGGACACGGGTGCCCAGGGCCACGATGTCACGCTGCGGAACAAGTCGATGACGCAGCGGACTGGCGCGAAGGCCCCGAGGTGGCGTTTACTGGCGCGCACCGACCGGCGGGGGCCGGGGCCGGAAGGGGCGGCGCACGACGACGTGTCAGGGGGAGGACTGTGTTGCGGAGCGTGGAGCACAGGCGCGTGTCCGGCGGTCAGGTGGACCCACGGGTGACGGAGCTGCGCTCCGCCGTGTCCCGGTTACGCCGCCGACTCGCCGCCCATCCGGTGGAGTTCCGGGACCGGGGCATCGCGGAGGAGGAACTCGCCGCGCTGGCCGGCCTGGCCGCCGCCGACGCTCCCGAGGTTGCCCGGCTGCGCCGCTCCCTGCTGCTGGTCGCCGGTGCCATCGGCTCGGTCAGCGCCCTGGCGCAGGGCGTGCGCGAACTGCGCGAGGCGGTCGACCTGTTCGGCCGGTCACCACGCGGTTGACGCCCGCACGTACGCACCCGGCTCCGGTTCGTCAGGCGGTCGGCGCGGTGCCCGGCGTGGTGAGCGCCTCCGAGAGTTCCGCCGCGACCTGCTGGAGCACCGGGACGATCCTCTCGGTCGCCGCCTCCGTGACCCGGCCCGCGGGCCCCGAGATCGAGATCGCCGCAGCCGTCGGCGAGTCGGGCACCGGGACCGCGAGGCAGCGGACGCCGATCTCCTGCTCGTTGTCGTCGATCGCGTAGCCCTGGCGGCGTGCGTCCTCCAGGGCGGCGAGGAAGCCCTCCGGGGTGGTGATGGTCCTGTCCGTCGCGGCGGGCATGCCGGTACGGCCGAGCAGGGCCCGCACCTCCTCCGGCGGGAAGCCGGACAGCAGGGCCTTGCCCACGCCGGTGGAGTGCGGCAGGACGCGCCGTCCGACCTCGGTGAACATCCGCATGGAGTGCTTGGACGGCACCTGTGCCACGTACACGATCTCGTCCCCGTCGAGCAGCGCCATGTTCGCCGTCTCGCCGGTCTCCTCCACCAGCCGGGCCAGATACGGGCGCGCCCAGGTGCCCAGCAGCCGGGAGGCGGACTCGCCGAGCCGGATCAGGCGCGGGCCGAGCGCGTACCGGCGGTTGGGCTGCTGGCGCACGTAACCGCAGGCGACCAGGGTGCGCATCAGGCGGTGGATCGTCGGCAGGGGCAGCCCGCTGCTCGCGGACAACTCGCTCAGGCCGACCTCGCCCCCCGCGTCCGCCATCCGTTCGAGCAGGTCGAAGGCGCGCTCGAGGGACTGCACGCCGCCACTGGCGGCGGACCGGGCGGAGTCGGTGGTGCTGGCGCTTGACGTCGGCACGGCGCGTTCCTTTCGGGGCTGGCGGGGAGGGCAGAAGCCTACCCGGCGGCCGCTCGACCGCCCGCTTGTGCGTAGCTGCGTTCTTGCTTTCCGAAAGTGTAATTCCGCTTTATGGAAAGATCCAGAGCGGGGTCGTCGGCCCGGCCGCACGGGAGGCGTGCCCTTGACGGGGCCGGGGCCGAGGTGAAGACTCCTTCAACAGAACGTTGAATTCCGCCAGGTGGAAGGTCAGGAGGATCCGGGTGTCCGACGCCGAACTGGTGCTGCGCTCCACGCGCGTCATCACTCCCGAGGCGACGCGCGCCGCGTCCGTCGTGGTCACCGACGGCACGATCACGGCCGTACTGCCCCACGACGCACCCGTGCCCGAGGGCGCCCGCCTGGAGGACCTCGGGGACGACGTCCTGCTGCCCGGCCTGGTCGACACCCACGTGCACGTCAACGACCCGGGCCGCACCGAGTGGGAGGGCTTCTGGACCGCCACCCGCGCGGCGGCGGCCGGCGGCATCACCACCCTGGTCGACATGCCGCTCAACTCCCTCCCGCCGACCACCACCGTCGACCACCTGCGCACCAAGCGGCGCGCGGCCGCGGGCAAGGCGCACGTCGACGTCGGATTCTGGGGCGGCGCCCTGCCGGACAACGTCAAGGACCTGCGCCCGCTGCACGAGGCCGGCGTCTTCGGCTTCAAGGCCTTCCTGTCGCCCTCCGGCGTGGACGAGTTCCCGCACCTGGACCAGGAGCGGCTGGCCCGCTCCCTCGCCGAGATCGCCGCCTTCGACGGTCTGCTGATCGTGCACGCCGAGGACCCGCACCACCTCGCCGCCGCCCCGCAGCACGGCGGCCCGAGATACGCCGACTTCCTCGCCTCCCGCCCGCGCGACGCCGAGGACACCGCCGTCGCCCACCTCGTCGAGCAGGCGAAACGGCTGGGCGCGCGGGTGCACGTGCTGCACCTCTCCTCCAGCGACGCGCTCCCCGTGATCGCCGCGGCCAAGGCGGACGGCGTACGGGTCACCGTCGAGACCTGCCCCCACTACCTCACCCTCACCGCGGAGGAAGTCCCGGACGGGGCCAGCGAGTTCAAGTGCTGCCCGCCCATCCGCGAGGCCGCCAACCAGGACCTGCTCTGGCAGGCCCTGGCGGACGGCACCATCGACTGCGTCGTCACCGACCACTCCCCGTCCACCGCCGACCTCAAGACGGACGACTTCTCGACCGCCTGGGGCGGCATCTCCGGCCTCCAGCTCAGCCTGTCCGCCGTCTGGACCGAGGCCCGCCGGCGTGGCCACGGCCTGGAGGACGTGGTCCGCTGGATGTCGGAGCGGACGGCCCGGCTGGCCGGTCTCGACGCGCGCAAGGGCGCCATCGCGCCCGGCCGCGACGCCGACTTCGCCGTCCTCGCCCCCGACGAGACCTTCACCGTCGACCCGGCGGCGCTCCAGCACCGCAACCGCGTGACGGCGTACGCGGGCAAGACCCTGCACGGCGTCGTCAGGTCCACCTGGCTGCGCGGCCGGCGCGTCGTGGCCGACGGCGAGTTCACCGAACCGAAGGGCCTCCTGCTCACCCGCTCCCACTGACACCGACTCCCGAAAGGCAGGACCGGACCACCGTGACGGCGATCGAGAACTTCACCGGCGACGCACACCCCTACAGCGGCGGCGACCCGTACGCGGACTACCGCACCGCCGACTTCCCCTTCAGCCACCTCGCCGACCTCGCCGACCGCCGGCTCGGCGCCGGGGTCATCGCCGCCAACGACGAGTTCTTCGCCCAGCGGGAGAACCTCCTGCTGCCCGGGCGCGCCGAGTTCGACCCCGAGCACTTCGGGCACAAGGGCAAGATCATGGACGGCTGGGAGACCCGGCGCCGGCGCGGCACCTCCGCCGAGCACCCCTGGCCGGCGGCCGAGGACCACGACTGGGCGCTGATCCGGCTCGGCGCGCCCGGGATCGTCCGCGGCATCGTCGTGGACACCGCCCACTTCCGCGGCAACCACCCGCAGGCCGTGTCCGTCGAGGGCACCTCGGTGGCGGGCTCACCGTCCCCCGCCGAACTGCTCTCGGACGACGTGACGTGGACGACGCTGGTCCCGCGCACCCCGGTCGGCGGCCACGCGGCCAACGGCTTCGCGGTGTCCGCCGGACAGCGCTTCACCCACCTGCGCCTCAAGCAGCACCCCGACGGCGGCATCGCCCGCCTGCGCGTCCACGGCGAGGTCGTCCCGGATCCGGCGTGGCTGGCGGCGCTCGGCACGTTCGACGTCGTCGCCCTGGAGAACGGCGGCCGGGTCGAGGACGCGTCGGACCTGTTCTACTCGCCGGCCGACAACACCATCCGGCCCGGACGTTCGCACAAGATGGACGACGGCTGGGAGACCCGGCGCCGCCGCGACGAGGGCCACGACTGGATCCGCTACCGGCTGGTGGCCCAGGCGCGGATCCGGGCCCTGGAGATCGACACGGCGTACCTGAAGGGCAACAGCGCCGGCTGGGCGTCGGTGTCCGTGCGGGACGGCGACGCCGGCGACTGGCAGGAGATCCTGCCCCGGACCCGTCTCCAGCCCGACACCAACCACCGCTTCGTCCTCCCGGAACCGGCGGTCGGCACCCACGCCCGCGTGGACATCCACCCGGACGGCGGCATCTCCCGCCTCCGCCTCTTCGGCTCACTGACGGACCAGGGATCAGCCACCCTGCCCCGCGCGTAGGCCGATTGCCGGGTGCCGCCGCGGCGGCACCCGGCAATCGCCGGTGGAGCAGACCCGGTACGGCGGCCGTCACCCCGGCCGCCGTACCGCAGACGTCACGCCGCATGCCCCCCGTCCACCGCGAACTCCGCGCCGGTGACGTAGGCCGCCCCTGCCAGATGGGCGATCGTCTCCGCGACCTCCTCCGCCGTCCCGAACCGCCCCAGCGCCGTCAACGCCGTCTGACCGGCCGCATGCGGCCCGCCCGCCGGGTTCATGTCCGTGTCGATCGGCCCCGGATGGACGATGTTCGCCGTGATCCCGCGCTCGCCCAGCTCACGCGCCAGCGCCTTGGTCAGCCCCACCAGCGCCGACTTGCTCATCGCGTAGAGCGTCCCCCCGGGCCCCGGTACGCGCTGCGTCATGCACGTACCGACGGTGATGATCCGCCCTCCGCGCGGCATGACGGCGACCGCCGCGCGGGAGGCCAGGAACACCCCGCGCACGTTCACCGCGAGCACCCGGTCGACATCCGCGAGGGACAGCGTCTCCACCGGGCCGAGCACGCCGACGCCCGCGTTGTTCACCAGGACGTCGAGCCGGCCCAGCTCCCGCGCGGCGGCGGTCACCGCCCCGGCCGCGTCCTCGGGGTCACCGGCGTCCGCGCGCAGGGCCACCGCGCGGCGCCCCAGCCCCTCCACGGCCCGTACGAGGTCCCCGGCCGCCTCCTTGCCGTTCACATACGTCACCGCGACGTCCGCGCCCTCCCGCGCGAGCCGCAGCGCCGTCGCCGCGCCGATCCCGCGGCTGCCGCCGGTGATCAGGGCCGCCTTGCCGAGCAGGTTCTCCTCCGTGGTCCTCACGGATGTGTGTGTCGTCATGCGTCCATCCCAGCGCCCCCGCCGGCCGGCCGCTGGCGGCGAACGGACGTCGTCCTGACGCGGCACCGATGAGTTGCGGGACCCACCGCGGTCTGCACTGATGACGTCACGTCCCCCCCGGCACCGGAAGGCAGGCACCCCTCATGGGCAAGCTCGTAGTCACCACGTTCGTCACCCTCGACGGCGTCCACCAGGCCCCCGGCGGCCCCCGGGAGGACACCAGGGACGGCTTCGGCCAGGGAGGCTGGAGCGTCCCCTACGGCGACGAGGACTTCGGCCGGTTCGTCGACGAGGTCTTCTCCCGCGTGGGCGCCTTCCTCCTCGGCCGCCGCACCTACGACATCTTCGCCTCGTACTGGCCGAAGGTGACCGACCCCGCCGACCCGGTCGCCGGCAGGCTGAACACGCTGCCGAAGTACGTGGCCTCCAGCACGCTCGGCGACCCCGGCTGGGCCGGCACCACGGTGATCCGCGGCGACCTGGCCAAGGAGGTCACCGCCCTGAAGGAGCGCACCGACGGCGAGCTCCAGGTGCACGGCAGCGGCGCCCTCGCCCGGTCCCTGTTCGCCCTGGACCTCGTGGACACCCTCCACCTGCTGACCTTCCCGGTCGTCCTGGGCGCCGGACGCCGGCTGTTCCCGGAGGGCTCGGTGCCCACCGCCTTCCGGCACACCGGAGGACGGATCACCGCCGCGGGCGTGTCCATCCAGACCTACGACGTCGCGGGCCGCCCCGAGTACGGCGAGTACACGCTCCCGGAGAACGCCTGACACCTTCGGGCGCCGGACGACGCCGTTCGGCCCCCACCGGTGCCGAACGGCCCAAGACAACCGCGGGGCGCGGTGTGATGCTGGGGCGTGACAGCCCCGGAACAGATGGATGTGGAGGCATGGTGAGCGGTCTCGTGGTGGTGGGCGTGGACGGTTCGACGTCAGGTCTCGCGGCGGTGGAAGTCGCCGCGCGCGAGGCGGCGTTGCGCGGCGCGGGACTGCGGGTGGTGCACGCGTGCCTCTGGCCGGCGCTGCACGTGCCCATGGGGCCGTCGCCGATGGGACCGCCGGAGGGCGGTCTGCGCAACATGGTCGACCGCCTCGTGGCCGAGGCCGTCGAGCGGGCGCGGGCGGCGGCACCCGAGGTCGCCGTCGACCACGTGGTGGTGACCGGTGAGCCCCTGACGGTTCTGGAGGCGCAGTCGCGCGGCGCCGAGCTGGTGGTGGTCGGGTCCCGGGGCATGGGCGGGTTCGTCGGGCTCCTGGTGGGTTCGACGGCGGTGCACCTGGCGGCGCACGGCCGCTGCCCGGTCCTGGTGGTGCGCGAGGAGCCGCAGGGGGACGGCCCGGTCGTGCTGGGTGTGGACGGCTCGGCCGCCGGGGAGAAGGCCGTGGAGTTCGCGTTCGCCGAGGCCGCCCTGCGCAAGGCGCCCCTGCTGGCGCTGCACACCTGGACCACCTGGAACGCGCCCCTGCCCGCGCCGAAGGGCGAGTCGGCGCCGTACGCGAACCCGCCCGGTGCCCTGGCCGAGGAGGAGGAGCGGCTGCTCGCCGAGGCGCTCGCCGGCCACCAGGACCGCTACCCGGACGTGGTGGTCGAGCACAGGACGGTGCACGGCGGCGCCCGCGAGGCGCTGATCGAGGCGAGCCGGTCCGCGCAGCTCGTCGTGGTCGGAGCGCGCGGGCGCGGCGGTTTCACCGGACTGCTGCTGGGGTCGGTCAGCCAGGCCCTGCTGCACCACGCGCACTGCCCGGTCGCGGTGGTGCGGGGAGCCGGCGAGCGGGACTGAGGACGCCGGACGGGAGAGGAAGGCCGGCGGTCAGCCGGCCTTCTGGCTCTCCGCGGCGGCGAACAGCGCGCCGCCCAGCACCAGCAGGGCGATGCTCGCGTACAGCTCGTAGCCCTCGAAGA
Organism: Streptomyces marokkonensis; assembly: GCF_008312835.1. Taxonomy (GTDB): domain Bacteria; phylum Actinomycetota; class Actinomycetes; order Streptomycetales; family Streptomycetaceae; genus Streptomyces; species Streptomyces marokkonensis_A. The sequence goes on from NZ_VSKS01000001.1 coordinate 551,004, forward strand.
CCGCGAACCTGTGGACGAGTCCCCAGTCCCAGTCCGCGAACTCGCTCACCAGACCCATGATCCCCTGCACCACGGCGAGGAACCCCAGCACCTCCAGCATCTGCTTCATGCCACCGACTCTCGCCCCCCGGACCACCCGCCCGCGTCGTCCGCGGGGCGGTACCGCCCCGACGGAAGACGGAGACCGGGGCCGGGCGGAGCGACGAAAGTAGGCGGTGACGCGACTTTGGTGGACGATCCGTCCCGCGACGCGGTGCCCCGGACGGCCCCTGCGTAGATTGACCGACCGTGACTGGTGACAAGGCGGCGCAGAACGCCTGGGAGTTCACGGGGCGCCGGTGGTTCTTCCCGTCCGCCCTCATCCATGAACTCGACCCCGACGCGAGCCGCTCCGGGCGGCGGCCCCGGCGCACCGCGCGGGACTGGGCCGTCGACTTCGCCTGCTTCCTGCTGGCCGTCCTGGTGGGCCTGCTGGGCGCGGAGACACTCAGCGACAACCGCGACATCCCCCCTGCGCTGGTCGCCGCCGACCAGGTGCTCGGCGCGCTGGCCTGCGGCGCGGTGTGGCTGCGCCGGCGCCTGCCGCTCGGACTGGCCGCCGCCATGGTCCCGGTCGGCTTCGTCTCGGAAACCTCCGGCGGGGTGGCGATGATCGCCCTGTTCACGCTCGCCGTGCACCGGCCGTTCCGGTACGTGGCCTGGGTGGCCGCCACCCAACTGGCGCTCGTCCCGCTGTACTTCTGGTGGCGCCCCGACCCGGACCTGCCGTATCCCGCGGCGATCGTCCTGCTGCTGGTGCTGACGGTCGCGGTCGTCGGCTGGGGCATGTTCGTGCGGTCCAAGCGGCAGCTCATGCTGAGCCTCAGGGACCGGGCACGGCGGGCGGAGACGGAGGCACGGCTGCGGGCCGAGCAGGCGCAGCGGCTCGCGCGGGAGGCCATCGCGCGGGAGATGCACGACGTGCTCGCGCACCGGCTGACGCTGCTGAGCGTGCACGCCGGCGCGCTGGAGTTCCGGCCCGACGCCCCGCGCGAGGAGGTCGCGCGGGCGGCCGGGGTGATCCGGGAGAGCGCGCACGAGGCGCTGCAGGACCTGCGGGAGATCATCGGTGTGCTGCGGGCCGGCGAGTCCGACGACGCGGGCCGGCCGCAGCCGACGCTCGCGGCCCTCGAGACCCTGGTCGCCGAGTCCCGGCAGGCCGGCACGAAGGTGGTCCTGGACCAGCGGGTCGGCGACCCGGCCGCCGTCCCCGCCTCCGTCGGCCGCACCGCCTACCGGATCGCGCAGGAGTGCCTGACCAACGCCCGCAAGCACGCCCCCGGCACGGAGGTCACCGTGGCGGTCACCGGCGGACCGGGGGAGGGCCTCACCGTGACCGTCCGCAATCCCGCGCCGGAGGGTGACATACCGCACGTGCCGGGCGCCGGACAGGGCCTGATCGGGCTCACCGAGCGCGCCACCCTGGCGGGCGGCACCCTGGAGCACGGGCCCGCCTCCGACGGCGGCTTCCGGGTACGGGCCCGGCTGCCGTGGGGGTGAACCGGGACCGGCGCGGGGGCAGGGCTCCGTCGGCCCGGCGGAACCGCTCCGTCCGTGTGTCCCCGTCCCGCCCTGCCGTGGTTACGTACCGCCCATGACTGCGATCAGAGTGCTCCTCGTCGACGACGACCCGCTGGTGCGGGCCGGGCTGTCCTTCATGATGGGCGGCGCGGACGACATCGAGATCGTCGGGGAGGCCGCCGACGGCGGCGAGGTCGGGGCGCTCGTCGACCGCACCCGCCCGGACGTCGTCCTCATGGACATCCGGATGCCGACGGTCGACGGCCTCACCGCGACCGAGTCGCTGCGCGGCCGGGAGGACGCCCCGCAGGTCGTGGTGCTCACCACCTTCCACGCGGACGAACAGGTGCTGCGGGCGCTGCGCGCGGGCGCCGCCGGGTTCGTCCTCAAGGACACCCCGCCCGCGGAGATCCTCGCCGCGGTGCGCAGGGTCGCGGCCGGTGACCCGGTGCTGTCGCCCGCGGTCACCCGGCAGCTCATGGCCCACGCGGCCGGTACCCCGACCGGCACGCGGCGCACACGCGCACGCGCGCGCCTCGCCGGCCTGGGCGACCGCGAGCGCGAGGTCGCCGTCGCGGTCGGCCGGGGCCTGGCCAACGCCGAGATCGCCGCGGAGCTCTACATGAGCGTGGCCACCGTGAAGACCCACGTCTCCCGGATCCTGGCCAAGCTGGACCTCAACAACCGTGTGCAGATCGCCCTGCTCGCCCACGACGCCGGCCTCCTGGAGGAGACCGACAGGCCCTGACCGCCCGTCACCCGCCCGCCCGACCGAGGAGACCCGACCCATGGAACCGTCGCCCGCACTCGACCTCGCCACCGCACGGCAGACCCTGGACAGCCAGCCCTTCAGCAAGCTCCTCGGCGCCCGGCTGACCTCCTTCGGGGACGGCGGGGCGACGCTGGAGGTCGACATCCGTGAGGAACTCCACCAGCAGAACGGCTTCCTGCACGGCGGCGTCCTCGCCTACGCCGCCGACAACGCCCTCACCTTCGCCGCCGGTGCCGTCCTCGGCCCGTACGTCCTCACCGGCGGCTTCTCCGTCCAGTACCTGCGCCCGGCCACCGGCCGCACCCTGCGCGCCCGCGCCGAGGTGGTGCACGCCGGCCGGCGCCAGGCCGTCGTCCGCTGCAATCTGCTCACCCTCGGCGAGGACGGCGCGGAAACGCTGTGCGCGGTCGCCCAGGGCACCGTCCTGCCGGTCCAGGCGCCCTGACCGCCGCCCGCGTCAGGCCGGCGCCGCCGCCGACCCGCTCAGCAGCTCCGTCGGCCTGACCGGCCTGCGCTCCCGCCGGGACAGCTCGCACGCCTCCGCGATCAGCAGCGCTTGGAGCGCCTCACGCCCGTCGCACGGGTTGGCCCGCTCGCCCCGCACCACCTCGACGAAGGCGATCAGCTCGGCCTCGTACGCGGGCCCGAACCGATCCAGGAACCCCCGCCACGGCTTGTCGGCGGCCGGTGGCCCGGTCGGCTCGGTGGACGCGATCGGCGTACGGTCGTCCAGGCCGACGGCGATCTGGTCCCGCTCCCCGGCGAGTTCCATGCGGACGTCGTAGCCCGCGCCGTTCAGCCGGGTCGCGGTGAGCGTGGCGAGGGTGCCGTCGTCGAGGGTGAGGAGCGCCGCGCCGGTGTCGACGTCGCCCGCGTCGCGGAACATCGCGGGACCGGCGTCGGACCCGGCCGCGTAGACCTCCGTGATCTCCCGGCCGGTCACCCAGCGCAGGATGTCGAAGTCGTGGATCAGGGTGTCCCGGTACAGCCCGCCGGACTGCGCCAGGTACCCGGCCGGCGGCGGCTCCGCGTCGCTGGTCATCGCCCGTACCGTGTGCAGCCGTCCGAGCCTGCCCGAGCGCACCGCCTCCCGCGCGCCCGTGTAACCGGCGTCGAACCGGCGCTGGAAGCCCATCTGCAGCACGGTCCCGGCGGTCTCGACCTCCGTGATCGCCTGTAACGTGCCCGCGAGGTCCAGGGCGACGGGCTTCTCGCAGAACACCGGCAGCCCCGCCCGTGCCGCCCGGCCGATCAGGTCGGCGTGGGCGGACGTCGCCGCCGTGATCACCACGGCGTCCACTCCCCAGGTGTAGATCTCGTCCACCCCGGGTGCCGCCGTCTCGCCGAGCCGGTGTGCGAGGGCCTGGGCCCGCGCGGGATCCACGTCCGTGAGGATCAAGGACCCGACGTCGCGGTGCCTGCTGAGTGTATGGGCGTGAATGGTGCCGATACGGCCCGTACCGATGACCCCGATGCGCATGGAAACAAAGTGGGCCCCGCGCCGCTCCCTGTCAATGTGTATGTCCGGACAACCGAACTACACGACTTCCCGTCAACAGCGCTCGGGGCTACGCTCGGGCCGTGCCGAAACCAGAAGTGGACCCGCCCGTACAACTGGAGCTGAGCGTCGACCGCGGCTCCCCCGTGCCGTTGTACTTCCAGCTGTCCCAGCAGCTGGAGTCCGCCATCGAGAACGGCGTGCTGACCCCCGGCACCCTGCTGGGCAACGAGATCGAGCTCGCCGGCCGGCTCGGTCTGTCCCGGCCGACGGTCCGCCAGGCCATCCAGTCGCTCGTCGACAAGGGCCTGCTCGTACGCCGCCGGGGGGTCGGTACCCAGGTGGTGCACAGCCAGGTCAAGCGCCCGCTGGAGCTCAGCAGCCTCTACGACGACCTGGAGTCGGCCGGGCAGCGTCCCGCCACGAAGGTGCTGGTCAACACCGTCGTCGCCGCGTCCGCCGAGGTCGCGGCCGCGCTCGGCGTGAGCGAGGGCAGCGAGGTGCACCGGATCGAGCGGCTGCGCCTCGCCCACGGCGAGCCCATGGCGTACCTGTGCAACTACCTGCCGCCCGGGCTGCTCGACCTGGACACCGGGCAGCTCGAGGCCACCGGCCTGTACCGGCTGATGCGGGCCGCCGGGATCACCCTGCACAGCGCCCGCCAGACCATCGGCGCCCGGGCCGCCGTCGCCGCCGAGGCCGAACGGCTGGGCGAGCAGACCGGCGCCCCGCTGCTCACCATGCAGCGCGTCACCTTCGACGACACCGGACGCGCGGTGGAGTTCGGCACGCACACCTACCGGCCCTCCCGCTACTCCTTCGAGTTCCAGCTCCTCGTACGGTCCTGAGCGCGCGGCGCCACCCGCACCACGCTGGTCGCAATGTCCGGACAATGCGAACGGTGGTCGAGTGGAGCGCCCTGAGGGGCGCGGGTAACCGCGCGAGCAACCACGAGCCACCGGCACCCGGCTGTGAGCCGTACCGCCCCCCACCTGCCCCTTACCGCGGTCGGCGCACCGGTGCGGCAGAATCGCACTCGATGAGCACCTACCGCGACTTCACCGCCCCCATCGGCTCCCGCCGCGCCCCGGTCCTGAGAACCGTCGGCACCCGGGAGCGCCGCTCGCACCTGACGGCGCCCCGCGTCCCGACGGTGGGCATCGACATCGGCGGCACCAAGGTCATGGCGGGCGTCGTGGACGCCGACGGCAACATCCTGGAGCGGCTCCGCACGGAGACCCCGGACAAGTCCAAGAGCCCGAAGGTCGTCGAGGACACCATCGTCGAACTGGTGCTGGACCTGTCCGACCGGCACGACGTGCACGCGGTCGGCATCGGCGCGGCCGGCTGGGTCGACGCCGACCGCAACCGCGTGCTGTTCGCCCCCCACCTGTCCTGGCGCAACGAGCCGCTGCGGGACCGCCTCGCCGACCGCCTGGCCGTTCCGGTCCTGGTCGACAACGACGCCAACTCCGCCGCCTGGGCCGAGTGGCGCTTCGGCGCCGGGCGGGGCGAGGACCACCTGGTGATGATCACGCTGGGCACCGGCATCGGCGGCGCGATCCTGGAGGACGGCCAGGTCAAGCGCGGCAAGTACGGAGTGGCCGGCGAGTTCGGCCACATGCAGGTCGTCCCCGGCGGCCACCGCTGCCCCTGCGGCAACCGCGGCTGCTGGGAGCAGTACAGCTCCGGCAACGCGCTGGTCCGCGAGGCGCGCGAGATGGCCGCCGCCGACTCGCCGGTCGCGTACGGGATCATCGAGCACGTCAAGGGCAACATCGCCGACATCAGCGGCCCGATGATCACCGAGCTGGCCCGTGAAGGCGACGCCATGTGCGTCGAACTGCTCCAGGACATCGGCCAGTGGCTCGGCGTCGGCATCGCCAACCTCGCCGCCGCCCTCGACCCCTCCTGCTTCGTCATCGGCGGCGGCGTCTCCGCCGCCGACGACCTGCTGATCGGCCCCGCGCGGGACGCCTTCAGGCGCCACCTCACCGGCCGCGGATACCGGCCCGAGGCCCGCATCGTCCGCGCCCAGCTCGGCCCCGAGGCCGGCATGGTCGGCGCCGCCGACCTCGCCCGTCTGGTCGCCCGCCGCTTCCGCCGGGCCAAGCGGCGCCGGGTCGAGCGGTACGAGCGCTACGAGCGGTACGCGGAGGCCCGCCGCACCACCCGGGAGTCGCTGTGACCGGCGAGTTCCCCCAGCAGCCGGCCGTGCCGGACGAGCCCCGCCCGGCGGAGGACCGGCGGCACATGATCCGCCGCAGGGCCCTCACCCTGCTGATCATCGTCCTGCTCATCGGCATCCCCGCCGGCTACCTGGTCATCTCGGCCAACCAGAGCCGGGCCAGCGGCAAGGACAAGGAGGCCAAGTACTCCGCGACCGGCCTCACCGAGGGCTGGCCGTCCAAGCTCCAGCGCCGCATCTACCAGGTGCCCATTCCGCACCCGGCCTGGTGGGTGGCCTCGTACGAGACCAACAACTGGAAGACCAGCCGCCTGTACGTCGAGTTCGAGACCACCGACGCGGGCCTGAGCGCGTTCCTCGCCGGCATGGGCGTACAGGAGAGCGAGCTGAAGCGGGGCGACCTCACCATCAGCGGGCGCGACCGGGAGATCACCGGCTGGACGTTCGACGGACCCGGCACCTGGTCGGGACTGGTCCACGAGCAGGAGAACCCGGCGCCCACGCACGACGTCGTCGTCCACCACGACAAGCCGGGCTACCCGAGGGTGTACGTCGTCTCCCGCACCGTGCCCTGACTCCGGCCCGGCGCCGCACCGGCCGCGGGGCCGATTGTCGGACCCCGCCCGTAGAGTCGAAGACGACTGGTGCGACACGCGGGCGAGAAGGTGACAGGGCGTATGAGTGAGCGAGCCGTGACGGCCGAGCGGCCCGCGGCCACACCGGCCGGCGCGCACGCCACCGACGTCCCCGCCGGGCTCGCGGCCGTCTTCCTGCCCGCGCCTCTCCCGCGCGACGGACGCGTCGCCTTCTACGACCCCGAGGGCGTCCCGGACGGCGAAGGGCTCCCCGGACCCCACGACCACGGACCGGACGCCTCCGGTCCCGCGCTCCCCACCGACCTCACCGTCGTCCGCCCGCACGGCACCGGTGTACGGCGGCGGACGGTCCCGGCCCTCTCGCTGCCCGTCGACGAGGCACTGCCGCTGCTGGTCCGCGCCCGGCACGATCCGGCGGCCCACCCCGCCACCGCGTGCTGGGGCGCCGCCGCCCTGCACGCGCTGCGCCTCACGGCCCGCGGGCGGCTGCTCCCCGGCCTGACCCCCACCGGGTACGACGCCTGGCGCGCGGGCCCGCTCGAACCGGACGACGTGGCGCACCTGCGCGCGGTGGCCGCCGCCCTGCCCTACGAGGGCCACGCCGTCCCGCTGCCCGGTCCCGGCCCGATCCGGCTGCCCCGGCCGGAGGCACTCGTGCGCGCCTTCCTGGACGCGGTCGCCGACACCCTGCCCCGCACGCCGGCCGCGCCGTACGCCTCGGGAGCGCCGTTCGCCGCCCGCAAGGCCCAGCGTCTGCCCGACGCCCACGACTGGGCCGCCGAGGTCGCCGCCGGCATGGACGCCGGGGTGCGCGTCTCCCTCCGCCTGGACCTCTCCGCCCACGACCTCTTCGACGGGGGTGCTGGCGCCGACGGGGACGGGAGCGGTGCGCGCGGTGCGGGCGCGGCGATCGTGCAGGTGCACAGCCTCGCCGACCCGACCCTGGTGGCCGACGCGGCCGCCCTGTGGGCGGGCGAGGCGGACACCGCCTTCGGCCCCCGCGCGCGCGTGGACGCCGCCCTCGCGGTGCGCCGCGCGGCGCGCGTCTGGCCGCCGCTGGACCGGCTCTCCGACCAGGACGCGCCCGACGTGCTGGCCCTGTCCGAGGACGAGCTGGGCGACCTGCTCGGCGTCGCGGCCACCCGGCTCGCGGCGGCCGGCGTCGCCGTGCACTGGCCCCGCGACCTCGCCCAGGACCTGACCGCCACGGCGGTGGTCCGACCGGCACCCGGCTCGGCCACCGACGGCAGCGGCTTCTTCGAGAGCGAGGACCTCCTGCGGTTCGGCTGGCTGCTCGCCCTCGGCGGCGACCCGCTCACCGAGGCCGAGATGGACGCCCTGGCCGAGGCGCACCGCCCCGTCGTCCGGCTGCGCGACCAGTGGGTGCTGGTCGACCCCGCCCTCGTCCGCAAGGCCCGCAAACGCGACCTGGGCCTGCTCGACCCCGTCGACGCGCTGTCCGTGGCCCTCACCGGCAGCGCGGAGATCGACGGGGAGACCGTCGAGGCGGTCCCCGCCGGGGCCCTGGCCGCCCTCCGCGACCGCCTGACCGCGGGCGTGCGGCCCGCCGCGCCACCGCCGGGTCTGGACGCCACCCTGCGCGACTACCAGCTCCGGGGCCTGGCCTGGCTCGACCTCATGACCTCCCTCGGTCTCGGCGGCTGCCTCGCGGACGACATGGGCCTCGGCAAGACCGTCACCCTCATCGCGCTGCACCTTAAACGGGCCCGCCGCGAGCCCACCCTGGTGGTCTGCCCCGCCTCGCTGCTCGGCAACTGGCAGCGGGAGATCACCCGGTTCGCGCCCGGCGTCCCCGTGCGCCGCTTCCACGGCGCCGACCGCGCCCTGGACGAGGCGGACGGCGGCTTCGTCCTCACCACCTACGGCACCATGCGGTCCGCCGCGCCGGCCCTGGCCGCACACCGCTGGGGCATGGTCGTCGCCGACGAGGCGCAGCACGTCAAGAACCCCCACTCCGCGACGGCGAAGGCACTGCGCACGATCCCGGCCCCCGCGCGGGTGGCCCTCACCGGCACACCCGTGGAGAACAACCTCTCCGAGCTGTGGGCCCTCCTCGACTGGACGACCCCGGGACTCCTCGGTCCGCTGAAGTCCTTCCGGGCGCGGCACGCACGCGCGGTGGAGACCGGCGAGGACGAGGAGGCGGCCGGGCGCCTCGCCCGCCTGGTGCGCCCCTTCCTCCTGCGGCGCAGGAAGTCCGACCCCGGCATCGTCCCCGAGCTGCCGCCGAAGACCGAGACGGACCACCCCGTGCCGCTCACCCGCGAACAGGCCGCGCTGTACGAGGCGGTGGTGCGCGAGTCGATGACCGCCATCGAGACCGCGCGGGGCATGGGCCGCCGCGGCCTGGTGCTGAAGCTGCTGACCTCGCTGAAGCAGATCTGCGACCATCCGGCGCTGTATCTGAAGGAGGAGCACGCGCACGCCGGAGGCGACCGGCTCGTGGCCCGCTCCGGCAAACTCGCGCTGCTCGACGAGCTGTTGGACACCCTGCTCGCCGAGGACGGCTCGGCGCTCGTGTTCACGCAGTACGTGGGGATGGCCCGCCTGATCACCGCACACCTCGCCGAGCGCGCGGTCCCCGTCGACCTCCTCCACGGCGGAACGCCGGTGCCCGAGCGGGAACGCATGGTGGACCGCTTCCAGAGCGGACACACCCCGGTGCTCGTCCTGTCCCTGAAGGCCGCCGGCACCGGCCTGAACCTCACGCGCGCGGGCCATGTCGTGCACTTCGACCGCTGGTGGAACCCCGCGGTCGAGGAGCAGGCCACCGACCGCGCGTACCGCATCGGCCAGACCCAGCCCGTCCAGGTCCACCGCCTCGTCACCGAGGGCACCGTCGAGGACCGTATCGCCGAGATGCTGGAGTCCAAGCGGGCCCTGGCCGACGCGATCCTCGGCTCCGGCGAGTCGGCACTCACGGAACTGTCCGACCGCGACCTGTCCGCCCTCGTGTCCCTGCGGAGGCCGGCGTGACCCCCCGCCCGTCCGACGAGGCGCGCGAGGCCCTGCGCGCGGCACGCGCACGGACGACCCGCGAACCGGCGGCCACGGACACGCCGGAGCACCGGCCCGCTCCGGACCAGCCGGCTGCCCCGGCCCCCGGACGGCCCGACGGCACCGGTCGCCCCGGCCCCGGCCACCGCCCGGGCGACGCGGCCCGCGAGGCGCTGCGGCAGGCGGTGCGGGCCCGGCGCGGTACGGAAGGGCCCGGCGATGCCGCGGAACCGGACCGCGAGGACACCGGCGCACCGGCGACGGAGGGAGGGGCACCCTCCGAGGAGGGGCCCCACGGCGACGCTCCGCCCCCTGCCGGCCCGTCGGTGTCCGGGGACACGGAGGCCCCTGCCGGTGGTGCTGCCGGACACCACGCGCCCCGGCGCCCCGGGGACATCGCGCGCGAGGCGCTGCGCTCCGCGCGTGAGGAGGCGCCGCGGGCGCGCCCGGCTCCCGGCGGCCGCGCGACGGACGCCGAGCCCCTTGAACGGCGCGCCCCGTCACCCCGGGTCCCGCGCACGACCCACGGCGACCGGGCAGCCGACTCCCGTGCCCGTGAGGTACGGGAGTCGCTCAGGGACGCCTTCCGCCTGCCCGGACCCGACCCGGAGAGCGACGTCGCCCCCGGCCGGGGTGGCGCCCCCGCGACGCGCGACGACGCGCGCCCACCCGGTGGCCGGCCGGCCACCCGGGCCCGGGACGGGGCCGCGGAGGACGCCGGCGCAGGCCCGTCCCGCACCCCGCGGGACACCGCACCGCCCGTGCCCGCCACGCCCCGGTCCATGGCCGCCCCCGCCCGGGACGGCGACCTGCGCCGCACCTTCCCGGCGTTCCCGCCCCGGACCCCGGGCGGCGAGGGCTTCGCCGGGACGTGGTGGGGCAGGGCGTGGGTCACCGCGCTGGAGGACGGTGCCCTGGACCCCGCGCGGCTCGCGCGCGGACGCGCCTACGCCGAGCAGGGACATGTCGACGCCATCACCGTCACACCGGGGCTGGTCCTCGCGTACGTGCGGGGCAGCCGCCCGCGGCCGTACCGCGTCCAGGTGCGGCTGCGGACGTTCGGGGACGCCGACTGGGAGCGGTTCCTGGACGCCGCCGCCGAGCGGCCCGGACACATCGCGGCGCTGCTCGACGGGGACATGCCCCAGACCCTCGCCGACTGCGGCGTTCCGCTGCTGCCCGCTTCAGGCGACCTCGACCCGCGATGCAGCTGCCCCGACTCCGGTCACCCCTGCAAGCACGCCGCGGCCCTCTGCTACCAGACCGCCCGGCTGCTCGACTCCGACCCGTTCGTGCTGCTCCTGCTGCGCGGACGCGGTGAGCGGGAGGTGATCGACGCGCTCTCCCGGCTGAGCGCCGCCCGCGCGGCCCGTGCCGCCCAGGGGAGGGAGCCCGAGCCCCTGCCCGGCATACGGGCGGCCGACGCCGTCGCCCGACGCGGCCGGGAACTCCCGCCGCTTCCCGCCCCGTTGCCCCCGCCCGCCCATCCGGAGCAGCCACCCGTCTACCCCGCGTCCCCCGGCGGGCCGGACCCGTTCGCGCTGGACCAACTGGCCACCGACGCCGCCGCCCGCGCGCACGCCCTGCTCACCACCGGCCGCGACCCGGTCGGCCGGCTCACCCTGTGGCAGGACGCGGTGCGTCTCGCCGCCGCCCGCCCAGGCTCCGGCCTGACCGCCGCGACGCGCACCCTGTACTCCTCCCTCGCCCGGGCCGCCGGCCGCAGCCCCGCCGAGCTGGCGCGCGCGGTCGCCGCCTGGCGCCAGGGCGGCCCGGCCGGCCTCGCCGTCCTGGAGGAGCCCTGGGACCCGCCGGCCGGCCGCTTCGACCGCGCCCGTCCCCTCCTCCGCGCCGCCGACCTCCCCGCCTTCCGCCCCCGGCACAACCGGCTCACCCACCCCCGGGGCCATGTCCAGCTCCGCCTCGGCCGCGACAACCTCTGGTACGCGTACGAGTCCGAGCCGGACCACGACGACTGGTGGCCCCGCGGGACCCCCGACCCGGACCCCGTGGGCGCCCTGACCGGCCTGGACGCACCGGGCGACCTGTGAGGCACCGGAAGCCGCAGCCGCACGGGCGCATCGGGCCCGGGCCGTGACGTCCGGTGCGACCGGGGCGGCCCTCCTCCGGCCGGGGGGACCCGCCGCTCGCCCGTCCCTCCCGGCCCGCCACCGCAGGGGTACGCGCCAAAGTCTCCGCGCGGTGCGGTACGGCACCACCGCGGCGGCCGGCCCCCGGGCAGGCGGGCCGGACCGTCCGTGACGCCCGGAGATACGCCTCACCGCCGGTCATCACACGGTGTCCACGACTCCTTCACGAAGGGTGCGCTTTCGGTCGGCGGACGGGCGGGGGGCCCGCCGTGGGGGAGACGGGTCACATGGCGTCTGCCTAGCCTCCCGGGTCATGCGATCACCACTGAGACGCCTCGGGCTCGCCACGGTTCTCGGCCTCGCCCTCGCCCTGTTCGGCCTGGCCCCCGGCGCGAGCGCGGCCGACCCCGCACCCGCGGGGCTGACGTTCGCCACCGACACGGCCACCACCACGCCCGGTGGAACGGTCCAGTTGTCGATGACCCTCACCAACAACCACACGTACGACGTCTGGTTCGTGTACCAGACGATCGACCCCACGTGGCTCACCACTCAGCGTCCCGACCTGAAGTACAGCTTCACCGGCTGCACCCTGGCCACCGCCGCCGGCAGCACCTCCTGCTCGGGGACCGGGCCCGCCGACCTGGGCGCCAACTACGGTGCCACCATCCCGCCCGGGCAGAGCCGGACCGTCACGCTGACCCTGCAGATCGCGTCCGACTCCGGCTGCAACGGCAACATCGGCTTCTACTCGTACTACTACGCCGAGTTCAGTGACAGTTCCAGCGCGAGCGGGGGCCCGGTCCACACGCCCGAGACCCGGGTGCTCTGCGCCTGACGCACCGGACGGCTCACTGCCGCTGACCGAATTCGTGCCGGTTCCCGGCCCGGGACGAGGTCCAGACCTCCGGCAGTCGCGCCGACGGGCCGAGCGGGCCCGTCGGCGCCGCGTCCGGGGCCGCGACCTGCTCCGGTGTCCCGCACGGCCCCGCCGTTCACAGGGGACCCGGCGTTGTCGACCGGTCACTTCCGGACCGCGCGAGTCCTGATCGATACCCGCGTCTTTCCGTCAGGTTTCGCAGCACACTCACAAATTGCACACAAGCACATCACCATATGAAGCGACGGATGTGTCGACGACCGGCTTCTGAGGGGGACGCCGGCGCGCGACGCAAGGGGGTGCGTCGGCTCCATCGGGGCGGTGTCCACCCCTGTCCGCGGGAGGGGACTTCACCGCATGAAGCGGATCACACGCACCGCCGCGCTCACGGCGGGCGCGCTCATCGCCGCCCTCGGCCTGCCGAGCACGGCCGCCCACGCCGACGACCTCGTGCCCCGCGTCGATCTGCGCGTCCTGGTGGTGAGCGACGGCGGCCCGGCCGTCGACGCCATCGCGGCCGAACTTCGAACCGCGGGCACGCCGTACACGGAGGTCGACCTGACCCGGTCCGACCGCCCCACCGTCGACGCCGCGTTCCTCGCCGACACGGTGGACGGCCGACCACGCGCCAGGTACCAGGCGGTGGTCCTGCCGAACGACAACCCGTTCCCGGCCGGCTCACCCGAGATGGCGGCCCTCGCCTCCTACGAGCAGACCTACGACATCCCGCAGGTCGACGCCTACACCTACGCGCGTCCGGAGGCCGGCCTGCGGTACCCGGTGTACGGCGGCTACGCCGGCAGCATCGACGGGGCGCGGGCCGAGGTGACCGCCGCCGGCCGGTCCGGCCCCTTCGGCTATTTGGACGGCACGGTGCCCTTCGAGGACAACTCGGCGGACGTGGGCGAGAGTTACGCCTACCTCTCGACGCCCGTGGCCGGCGCGGACTTCACCCCGTACGTCGAGGCCACGATCCCGGGGAGAACCGCCCGGGGCTCGCTGGTGGGGGAGTACCGGCACGACGGGCGACGCGAACTCGTCGTCACCTTCGTGTACAACCGGTACCAGCAGCAGTTCAGGCTGCTGGCCCGCGGCATCGTGGACTGGATGACCGGCGGCACGCATCTGGGCGCCTCCCGCAACTACTTCGCCGTGCACGTCGACGACGTCTTCGCCGCCGACGACCGCTGGGACACGGAGCTGAACTGCACGCCGGGCGACGTCGACTGTCCCGACGGCGAGGGCACACCCGACCCGATCCGCATGACGCCCGCCGACGTCGACCACGCCACCACGTGGCAGAACGAACAGGACTTCACCCTCGACCTCGCCTACAACGGGGCCGGCAGCGTCGACCAGCGCGAGGACAACGGCGGCGCCGACGCCCTGGCGGACCGGCTGATCACCGAACGCGCCCGCTTCCGCTGGATCAACCACACCTACACGCACGCCTTCCTCGGCTGCGAACAGGACACCACGGTGGTTCCCTGGCGGTGCGCCACCGGCTCCGACGGCAGCACCACGTGGGTCTCCCGCACCGCCATCTCCGACGAGATCGCCACCAACCGGGTGTGGGGGCGGACCGCCGGACTGCCCCTGCACGACGACGAGCTGGTCACCGGCGAACACTCGGGGCTCAAGGTGCTGCCGCAGCAGCCCGTCGACAACCCGAACCTGGCGCCCGCGCTCGCCGACAACGACATCGCCTGGCTCGCCTCGGACAACTCCCGCGACCCGGCGCAGCGCCGGGTCGGTCCGGCCACCACCGTCTCCCGCTATCCCATGAACATCTTCTACAACGCCGGGCGCGCCGCCGAGCAGGTCGACGAGTACAACTGGATCTACACCAGCCGCGCCCAGGGCGGCAGTGGCATCTGCGAGGACAACCCGGCCACCACGACCTGCCTGCCGGCTCCGCTGGACACCGCGACCGGATACACCGCGCACATCGTCCCCGTGGAGACCCGGATCGCGCTCGGGCACGTCCTCGCCAACGATCCCAGGCCGCACTTCATCCACCAGTCCAACCTCGCCGAGGACCGCATCGCCTACCCCGTCCTGGACGGCGTCCTCGACGGCTACGAGGACCTGTTCGCCGACAACACACCCGTGGTCAATCCGCGGATGAAGGACATCGGACGCGAGCTCCAGCGCCGTGCGGCCTGGACCGCCGCCCTGGAGGACGGCCGGGTCACCGCCCACCGCATCGGCGGCACGGTCGTCGTCGAGGCGCCGGACGCCACGGCCGTCACCGTCACCGTGCCCACCGGCACCACCCTCGCGGGCGAGGCGTTCGGCGAGGCGTACGCGGGCCGCGCGTCCGGCTGGACACCCTCGGCGGGCCAGGCGCTGACCTTCACACTGCCGCAGTCCCGCGCGGCCGGTCCCGGCACCGCCGGCGACGGACCGCTCCCGGCCACGCCGCCGGCGCCCGTCACCCGGGTGCCCTCCGGCGTGCGCGACCACGTCCCACCCGCCCGCTGAGCCGAGCACCGCCCCGTCCCGGCCGTCGGCTTCCGGCCGGGACCGGCACGATCCTCCCCCCCACTCCGGCCGTGGAGCACCCCATGCACGTTCACCACGGCGCGCGGCGCCTCCGCACGGCGCGCGTCACCCTGCTCACCGAAGGCACCTACCCACACAGCCACGGCGGTGTGAGCGTCTGGTGCGACCAACTGGTCCGCGGCATGCCCGACATCGACTTCGACGTGCTCGCCGTCACCGGCACCGGCCGCGAGCCGCTCGCCTGGGAACTGCCGGCCCAGGTCACGGGGGTCACGTCCGTCCCGATGTGGGGAGCCCCGCCGGAGGGCCGCCCACCCCGGGGGCGCCGGCGCGACCGGCTCTCCGGCGCCTACGAGCAGTTCCTGACGGCACTGCTCGACCCGTGCGCGGAGAGCGGCTTCGCCCCGGCCCTGTACACGATGGCGCGGGCCGCCGCCGACGGCGTACTGAGCCCGTTCCTGCGCGGCGACCGCGCGATCGCCGTACTGACCGCCGTGTGGAACCGCCGGGGCCTGGCGGTCCGCGAAGCCCGGCCCACCCTGCACGACGCGGTGACCGCCACCGGGCTGCTCGAGCACGCCCTGCGCCCACTGGCCGCCCCGCTCCCCGAGGACGGGGTCGCCCACGCGGTCAGCGGAGGCGTCGCCGCGCTGCCCGGGCTGGCCGCCCTGGAACGGCACGGCGTCCCCCTGCTGCTCACCGAGCACGGCGTCTACCTCCGTGAGCGCTACCTCGGTTACCGCACCGCCCCCTACCGCTGGCCGGTCAAGGCGGTCGTCCTGGGCTTCTTCCGGCTGCTGGCCGAGGAGAGCTACCGCAGGGCCGCCCTGATCACGCCCGGCAACCGTTACAACCGGTTGTGGGAGGAGCAGGGAGGCGCCGACCCGGGGTCCATCCGCACCGTCTACAACGGCGTGGACCCGCAGGCCTTCCCGCCCGCAGGGCCCGAGCCGGAGCGGCCGACCCTGAGCTGGGCCGGCCGCGTCGACCCGATCAAGGACCTGGAAACCCTCATCCGGGCCGTCGCCCTGGTCAGGGCGGAGCGTCCCGACGTACGGCTGCGTCTCTTCGGCGGGACGCCGCGCGGCGGCGAGGCCTACCGGGAGCGCTGCGAGGAACTGGCCGCCGGCCTCGGCCACGGGGACGCCGTGACCTTCGAGGGCCGCGTCGACGACATCAAGGACGCCTACGCCGCCGGCAGCGTCGTGATGCTGTCCAGCATCAGCGAGGGCTTCCCCTTCACCCTGATCGAGGCCATGTCCTGCGGCCGGGCCACGGTGTCCACCGACGTCGGCGGAGTGCGCGAGGCCGTCGGGGACACCGGCCTGGTCGTGCCGCCGCGGGACCCGGCCGCCATGGCCGCCGCCGCGCTGCAACTGCTCGGTGACCCCGCACGGCGCGGGGCCATGGGAGAGGCGGCCCGGCTCCGGGTGATCGAACAGTTCACCCTGCGGCGCACCGTCGACACCTTCCGTGCCATCTACCTGGAACTGTCCGGCACCCGGCGGCAGCCGGCCGTGACCACGGCACGGCCCGACGCCGGTGCCCACGCGCGACCACGAGGCGGGGCCGCCGCCGCGGCCGTGCCGCCCGAGGACGGGTCCACGCGTCTTCCGGCACCCACGGCGACGAGGAGCGTGGCCCTGTGAGCGGACCCATGGCCCTGGAACCGGGCGGGGCCGAACAGGACACCCTCGCGCTCCGGCTGGCCGCGAGCGCCGCACGACTGCCGCCGCACCGCCCCGCGGACGACCCCACCCTCGTCGTACGGCTGCCGGGGCCCGAGCCCGACCAGGCGGAGGTGGACCGGCTGGCCGCCGCCATGGCCGACCGCGTCGGCCCCGCTGTCCACCCCTACGAGGTGGCCGCGCTGCTGGAGTCGGAAGGACTCTCCGCGGACGTCGTCCGGCACCGGTACGGCCATCCGGACCTGTTCTCCCTCGCCTCCGCCCTCTACGAGCGCGTCCCCCGCGTCCACCCCGAGCCCCCGCCCACGCCCGACCCCTGGCGTCCCGACACCGTGCGCTGCCTCCTGCGCGGGGCGCTGTTCGCCCTGCCGGGTCTCGCCCACCTGCTCGCCGCACCGCTGTGGCAGGCCGCGCGGCACGCCCCCGCCCTCGTCGCGGCCGCTGTCGTCTCGTGGGCCTGGGGCCAGGCGCTGGGGCACCGCGCCCACCTGCGCCTGGCGACCGGACGCCGGGAGGCGGGCCGCACCCTGCTCGGCGGAGGGGTCCTCGGCGCGGCCCTGGCCACCACGACCGCCGCCGCGGTGAGCGGAGGCGGGGCAGCCGTCCCGATCGCCGCCGGGCAGTCCGTGTACCTCGCCGCCGCAGGGGTGCTCCTCGTGCTGGCCCGGGAGCGGCTGCTGCTCGCCGCCCTCACCCCGCTCGTCGCCGGTGCCGCGGTGCTGCCGTGGGCCGAGCCCGGCCCCGTGCCGCGCGCGGCTCTGCCCCTGCTCGCGCTGGCGGCCACGCTCGCCGTCACCGGCTGGGCGCTGCGGGAGGTGCTGGGCGCGCCGCCCGCCACCGGTGCGCGCCGGCCACGGCTGTCGGCCTCCTTGCCCTACGGGCTGTTCGGCCTGGCGGCGGCGGTGCTGGTGCTGCTGGAAGGGCTGCGGCACCCGTACGCCGTGATCGCCCTGACGGTGAGCATGGGACCGGCCGAGTGGCTGCTGTACCGCTACCGGGGCTGGTCGGTCGCGGCGCTGCGGACGACCGCGACGCCCGCCGCCTTCCTCCTGCGCTCGGCCGGACTTCTCGCTCTCTGTCTGGCCGTCTACCTCCTGCCGCTCACGCCCGCCGCGCTCCTCACCGGGTCCGACCCGGCCGCCCTGCTGCTCCTCGCCGCGGCGCTCTGGACGGCGCTGCTGCTCCAGGCGTACGGCGTGGCCTGGCCCTCCGCCCTGATCTGCCTGGCCGCCGCGGGCTGCGCCGCGGTGGTCACCCTGCTGCGCCTGCCACCCGGGCAGGCCGTCCTCCCCGTGTGCTGCGGCGCGGCGGCCCTGTGTCTGTCGGCGTGCGCACTGCGGCTGCTCGGCCGGCCGTCCGCACACGCCTGACCGGCCCACGCACCGCCGCAGCACACGGCACGACCAGCACGACTTCGAACCGCCGCACCGAGCAGCACCGCGGTACCACCGCACCGACGCACGGCAACCGCCGCCCGACTCACCGGAAGGACAACCGAGTTGACCTCCGCACCGCTCGCCGCCGTCACCGGGGCCGAAGGATTCATCGGCTCCCACCTCACCGAGGCCCTCGTCGCCTCCGGGCACCGTGTCCGGGCCATGGCCCAGTACAACTCCTTCTCCTCCTACGGATGGCTGGAGACCCTGTCGCCGGACGTCCTGGACCAGGTGGAGATCGTCCTCGGCGACGTCCGGGACCCCGGCTCCGTGCGCGGTCTGCTCGACGGTGCCGACTGCGCCTACCACCTGGCCGCGCTCATCGCGATCCCGTACTCCTACCGGGCACCGCACAGCTACGTGGACACCAATGTGACCGGCACCCTCAACGTGCTGGAGGCCGCACGTCAGCTGGGCACGCCCCGGCTGGTGCACACCTCGACCAGCGAAACCTACGGCACCGCCCGCACCGTGCCGATCACCGAGGACCACCCCATCAACACCCAGTCCCCGTACGCCGCTTCGAAGGCGGGCGGGGACCGGCTGGCCGACAGCTACCACGCCAGCTTCGACACCCCGGTCGTGACGCTGCGGCCGTTCAACACCTTCGGGCCGCGGCAGTCGATGCGCGCGGTGATCCCGACCGTCATCGGGCAGGTCGCGGCGGGGGAACGCACCATCACCCTCGGTGACCTGCGACCCACCCGGGACTTCACCTACGTCGGGGACACGGCGCGGGCCTTCCTCGCCGTCGGCACCGCGCCCGCCGACCGGGTCGTGGGCCGCACCTTCAACGCCGGCACCGGGGGAGAGATCTCGGTCGGCGACCTCGTCGCGCTGATCGGCAAGGTGATGGACACCGCCCTCGACGTACGCGAGGACACCGCGCGTCTGCGACCCGCCGGCTCCGAAGTGATGCGGCTGGTCGCCGACGCCTCCCGGCTCGCCGACGCCACCGGCTGGCAGCCCGCCCACACGCTGGAGGAAGGACTCGCCCGGACCGTGACGTTCTTCCGCGACCCGGCCAACCTGGCCCGCTACAAGACCGGCATCTACAACATCTGACCGTCGTCCGGCACGTCCCCGGGGAACACGAAGCATGTGAAGGAGAAGGCCCATGCACGCAGTGATACTGGCAGGAGGCAAGGGCGTCCGGTTGCGGCCCTACACCACGGCGCTCCCCAAGCCCCTCGTCCCCATCGGCGACCAGCACGCCATCCTGGAGATCGTGCTGCGCCAGCTCGCCGCGGCCGGCTTCACCCACTGCACCATCGCCATCGGCCACCTCGGTGAGATCATCCGGGCCTACGTCGGCGACGGCTCCCAGTGGGGCATGGACATCGACTACGCCACGGAGGAGAGCCCGCTGGGCACGATGGGTCCCCTGCTCACGCTGCGCGAGCGACTGCCCGAGAACTTCCTGGTGATGAACGGCGACGTCCTGACCGACCTGGACTACGCCGACGTCCTGAACCGGCACAGCCGGTCCGGTGCCCCGCTGACCATCGCGACCTACCACCGGAAGGTGCACATCGACTTCGGCGTGCTCACCACGCGGAAGGGGGAAGTGGTCGCCTTCACCGAGAAGCCGAGCATGGACTACCGCGTCTCCATGGGCGTCTACGGTCTGTCCCGTTCCACTCTCGAGGGCTACACGCCCGGCCTGCCGCTGGGCTTCGACGAACTCGTCCTGGATCTCCTCGCCACCGGACGTCCGCCGCACGCCTACGAGTTCGACGGATACTGGCTGGACATCGGGCGCCCGGACGACTACGACCGGGCGAACGCGGAGTTCACCAGCCGCAGGTCCCTGCTGCTCAAGGGGGCCTGAGCCCCACATGCGCGTTCTCGTCCTGGGCCGTACCGGCTACCTGGGCCGTCATGTCGTCGCCCACCTGCGTGACCTGCCGGACGCACAGGTGGCCGCCGCGGGCCGGGCGGCCGGCGGCGGCCCGCGCGTCGACCTGGCCTGCGACCCGCCGGACCGGCTGGCCAAGACCCTGGCGGAGGCGGCACCCGACGCGGTCGTCAACTGCGCGGGCGCGACCGGCGGCGACGCGGTCACCCTGGCCGAGGTCAACGCCCGGGGCCCCGCCGCCCTGTGCGCCGCGCTGCGGCAGGCCGCGCCCCGGGCGCGCCTGGTGCACCTGGGCTCGGCCGCCGAGTACGGCCCCGGGGAGCCGGGCACCCGGGCGGCGGAATCGGCGGCCACCCGGCCGCTCGGACCGTACGGCGCGACCAAACTCGCGGGCACGGCGGCGGTGTCCGCCTCCGGCCTGGACGCGGTGGTGCTGCGAGTGGGCAATCCGGTGGGGCCGGGCGCCCCGCCCACCGGGCTGCCCGGCAGGGTCGCCGCCCTGCTGCGCGACGCCGGCCCGGGTCCGGAGGCGGTGCTGCGCCTCGGGGACCTGTCCGCCTACCGCGACTTCGTCGACGTACGTGATGTCGCTCGCGCGGTGGTGCTCGCCGTCACGACCGCCGGGCCCCTGCCGCCCGTCCTGAACATCGGCGGAGGTGAGGCGGTCCAGGTGCGCGACCTGGTACACCGGCTGGCCCGCCGGGCCGGCTTCGGCGGACGGATCGAGGAGGACACCGGCGGTTCGGCCCGTTCGGCCGCGGTGTCGTGGCAGTGCTCCGACACCACGGCGGCGGCCGGGGCGCTGGGCTGGCGTCCGGCGTACTCCCTCGAGCAGTCGCTGGCCGCGCTGTGGGAGGACGGCGGCGGGGACACCGCCGGCCCGGAAGGCGGCCGCGCTCCGTGAGTCTGCTGATTCCCCTGTACGTCCACCCGGCCGAGGACCCGGGTGCCTGGCACCGGCTCGTCATGGCCGCCGCCCGGACCCACGCCGTCGTGCTCAACCCCGCCGACGGCCCGGGGGCCGGACCGGACCGCGCCTTCGTGGCGGCGGCGGAGGCGCTGCGGGCGGCCGGCGCCCGGCTGCTCGGGTACGTCGACACCGCCTACGGGGCCCGCCCCCCGGCCGAGGTCGTCGCCGACGCGCGCCGGCACCGGGAGTGGTACGCGGCCGACGGCTGCTTCCTGGACCGGATGACGGCGGGACCCGACGGCCTGCCCGGCTGCCGGAGACTGGTCCGCGCCCTGCGCCGGACGGGCACGCGGACCGTCGTGCTCAACCCGGGCGTGGAGCCTGCGCCCGGCTACGTCCGCATCGCCGACCTGACCGTGACGTTCGAGGGCCACTGGTCCACCTACGTCTCCGCGTTCAGCCGTTCCGCCCGGGCGGAACGGCACCCGCCCGAACGGCTCTGCCATCTCGTCTACGGCGTGCCCGAGGCCCTCGTACCGCTGGCGGTGCGCACCGCGCGGGACCGCGGCGCGGGGGTGTGCGGCCCCGTGACGGGTGAACTGCCCAATCCCTGGGCCGCGTTGACCCCGGCCCTGACCGAGACCGCCCCCGAGGGACGAGCATGAGCAGGACGCTCCCGCAGTACGCGCTTCTTCCGGCCGTGTGGGCCGTGTGGGCCGTGCTGGCCGTCGCGGCCCTGTCCGGGTGCTCCGGACCGGACCGTGCCGGGAGCGCCGACCGCGGCCCGGGCCCGGCCCGCACGGCGTCGGCCGCCCCGCCGCCGGGCCCCCGTGCCTCACCGTCCCCGCCCCGCCCCCCGCACACCCCCGCCGGTACACGATGGCGCCCGCGCCCCGGGCTCGCCTGGCAGTGGCAGCTCGACGGCCGGGCCGACCCGTCGGCCGACGTGCCCGTCTACGACATCGACGGTTTCGAGAACACGGCGCAGGACGTGGCCCGCCTCCACCGCGAGGGCCGCAAGGTGATCTGCTATGTCAACGTCGGCGCGTGGGAGGACTTCCGGCCCGACCGGGACGCGTTCCCGCGCTCCGTGCTCGGCCGGCCCAACGGCTGGCGGGGCGAGCGCTGGCTGGACATCCGCCGGGTCTCCGCGCTGCGGCCGATCATGGAGCGCCGTTTCGACATGTGCCGGGACAAGGGATTCGACGCGGTGGAACCCGACCTGGTGGAGGGCTACGGCAACGACACGGGGTTCCCGCTCACCGCGGGCGACCAGCTCCGCTACAACCGGATGATCGCGGACATCGCGCACGACCGAGGTCTGTCGGTGGGCCTCAAGAACGACCTGCCCCAGATCCCCCAGCTCGTGGACCACTTCGACTTCGCCGTCAACGAGGAGTGCGCGCAGTACGGCGAGTGCGCCGAGCTCGCCCCGTTCGTGGAGGCGGGCAAGGCGGTCTTCCACGTGGAGTACTCCGAGCCGACCGGCGCGTTCTGCGGCCTCTCCCGCGAGCTGGGGCTGTCGTCCATGCGGAAGAGGCCGGAGCTGGGGGTGTGGCGGGACCCGTGCTGACCCCGCCGGGCCCCTGCCGTTCGAGGCGGACACGGGAGCGACCGCAACGGATCCCTCAGCCCGGCCCGCTCCTCGTGACCGACGCCATGGACGCGTCGGACTGCCGCAGTTCGGCGAGGAGTTCGCTCTGCCCGGCGAGCAGTTCGGTCAGGATCCGCCGGGCCGCGCGCAGCAGCTCGGCGACGTCGCCGCCGGCGAGGGCGTACCGGACGGTGGAGCCCTCGCGGACCGAGACGACGATCCCGGCCCTGCGGAGCACGGCCAGCTGCTGCGAGAGGCTGGACGGCTCGATGTCGATGTCGGCGAGCAGGTCCCGTACCGGCACGGGCCCGTGCTGCAGCAGCTCCAGGACCCTGATGCGCACAGGGTGTCCCAGCATGCGGAAGAACTCTGCCTTGGCCTGATAGAGGGGGACTTGCATGGGTGCGTGCTCCCTGCCGCATCGGGGATGTTGTGCGGGGCGCGGCGGCGCTCCCGAGGGCGCGCCGCCGCACGATCCGCCGTTCGTCGCCACCGATCCTTCTGGCTCGGCGCGGCGCGCACCCATGGCTTGGGACCATGTTGATGTGGTGACTTGAAGAAGTCTTCACATCATGGGCGCGCGTCGGCCCGGTTCCCGGGGCGTTCACACTTCCAATTGCTCTTCGATCCGCTTGAGCTGGTGGCGGGCCATCGCCAGGTTCGACCGGGTCTTGTCGAGCACCAGGTACAGGAACAGGCCGTTGCCGCTCCGGCCGGTGACCGGCCGGATGAGGTGGTACTGGGTGGCGAGCGTGATCAGGATGTCCTCGATCTGACCCTTCAGGCCCAGCAGTTCCATGGTGCGCACCTTGGCCCGGATGACATCCGTGTTGCCGGCGGCCGCCACGTTGAGGTCGAGGTCCTTGCCCCCGCCCAGCGTGCCCAGGGCCATACCGCTGGAGTAGTCGACGACGGCCGCTCCGAGGGCCCCCTCCGCTTCGGTCATGATGTCCTTCAGTGACACTTCCACGGTCGCCATGGGCGTCTCCCTCTACAGTCGTTTCGTGGGTTGCGTCGGCCTCGACGGGACGCCGGTCCTCGCCCTGGCCGCGGTGGAACCGTAGGCGGACGGCACCGGCCCGGGGGCGCTGGTTTCCAGGGATGACAGCCGATGATCGAATACTTGCGTCAGGGAACTGCCGTTTGACTGTCACGCGTTCGGAACGCTTCGGTCTGAGCGGCGGGACGAGGACCGGCCCCGCGTCGGCCGCAGCCATCTCCACAGCAGCCGCTGCCTGGTCGTCCCCGCAGTCCCGCAGCCGTGTTTCCTGGCGGCAGCGGAATCAATATCTGTTCCCGAGGCATCAGTTTTTGAAGGGCCGCGCAGCGGGAGTTTTTGCCGTGAAGAGCGGAGTGGAATTATCCAACGTGCACGGGCCGTTCCGGCGTGCTACTGTTCATCTCAGTTGCAGTTGTGGTTCCCAAAACTTCAAGTGCCTCCGCCCGCTTCTGCGGGCGGGAGCACTTTTGTATTTCCGGTCATTTCCGGGCGGGGTAATCATCGCGGCGACACGGCGTCCGCGTGGTGCGGACGCCGACGCACTGCCCCGAAGGAGATATGACATGGCTGCTGGTACCGTGAAGTGGTTCAACGCGGAAAAGGGCTTCGGCTTCATCGAGCAGGACGGTGGCGGCGCCGACGTGTTCGCCCACTACTCGAACATTTCCGCGCAGGGCTTCCGTGAGCTGCTCGAGGGTCAGAAGGTGACCTTCGACATCGCGCAGGGCCAGAAGGGCCCGACGGCCGAGAACATCGTTCCGGCCTGACGCTCACGCGTAATCCGTAGCTGGGGCCCGCATCCCTCGGGGTGCGGGCCCCAGCTGCACGCGTATCCCGCAGCGGCTTCACCCGCGGGACGACCCGGAGGAATCCGCAGTACCACCCAGCGGTTCCTCCCTCAGGACGCAGACGCATCCTGAAGCGCCGCACCGCATCCGGCGCCCGGATCGCAAGGTCCCCATCGGGTCGCTCATTTCAGCACCTGTGCCCACGGATTTTTCCGCCGGCCAGATCTGCTTTCTTTTGCCACCGGTCCATACTTGTAATTCTCCATGCCGTTCATCGCAGCGGGAATTCCTTGATATGTGCCACATCGAGGAAGGTTCCGCATGAACCGCACGTACACGAACGACCGCCCCGCCCGCTCCCGTGGGGGCCGTGCCGACGCCGGAAGGGGCGGCGGTCACGGCTCGCAGGCACCGCGTCGTACCGGCGGGCCCGTCCGCTCCGGCGGTTACGGCCGTCGGCCCGCCGCCGTGCAGGGTGAGTTCGCGCTGCCCAGGACGATCACCCCCGCGCTGCGGGCAGTTGAGGTCTTCGCCGATCTCGACATGCCCGAGCAGCTGCTGGCCGAACTCGGCAGGCAGGGGGTGACCGTGCCGTTCCCGATCCAGGGCGCGACGCTCCCGAACTCGCTGGCGGGCCGTGACGTGCTGGGCCGCGGGCGCACCGGGTCCGGCAAGACCCTGGCCTTCGGCCTCGCCCTGCTCGCCCGCACCGCCGGACAGCGTGCCGAGCCCCGCCAGCCGCTGGGGCTGATCCTCGTACCCACGCGTGAGCTGGCACAGCAGGTGACCGACGCGCTGACCCCGTACGCCCGCTCCGTGCGGCTGCGGCTGGCCACGGTGGTGGGCGGCATGTCGATCGGCAGGCAGGCCAGT
Organism: Streptomyces marokkonensis; assembly: GCF_008312835.1. Taxonomy (GTDB): domain Bacteria; phylum Actinomycetota; class Actinomycetes; order Streptomycetales; family Streptomycetaceae; genus Streptomyces; species Streptomyces marokkonensis_A. The sequence continues at coordinate 576,258 of NZ_VSKS01000001.1, forward strand.
GCGCTGCGCGGCGGAGCCGAGATCGTCGTCGCGACCCCGGGCCGGCTCAAGGACCTCATCGACCGCGGCGACTGCCGGCTGAACCAGGTGGGCATCACGGTGCTGGACGAGGCCGACCAGATGGCCGACATGGGCTTCATGCCCCAGGTCACCGCGCTGCTCGACCAGGTGCGCCCGGAGGGGCAGCGGATGCTGTTCTCCGCCACCCTGGACCGTAACGTCGACCTGCTGGTGCGCCGCTACCTGACCGACCCCGTCGTGCACTCCGTCGACCCGTCGGCCGGTGCGGTCACGACGATGGAGCACCACGTCCTGCACGTCCACGGCGCCGACAAGCACGCCGCCACGACCGAGATCGCCGCCCGCGACGGCCGCGTGATCATGTTCCTGGACACCAAGCACGCCGTCGACCGGCTGACCCAGGACCTGCTCAACAGCGGTGTCCGGGCCGCCGCGCTGCACGGCGGCAAGTCGCAGCCGCAGCGCACCCGCACGCTGGCGCAGTTCAAGACGGGGCACGTCACCGTGCTGGTGGCGACCAACGTGGCGGCGCGCGGCATCCACGTCGACAACCTCGACCTCGTCGTCAACGTCGACCCGCCGACCGACCACAAGGACTACCTCCACCGCGGCGGTCGTACCGCCCGCGCCGGCGAGTCCGGCAGCGTCGTCACCCTGGTCACGCCGAACCAGCGCCGGGGCATGGTCCGCCTGATGTCGGACGCCGGGATCCGGCCGCAGACCACCCAGGTCCGCTCGGGCGACGAGGCACTGAACCGGATCACCGGAGCCCAGGCCCCCTCCGGCATCCCGGTCGTCATCACCGCACCGGTGACCGACCGCCCCAAGCGCGGCGCCACCTCCCGAGGCCGGCGCCGCCGCGCCTCGGCGATCCGCCGCGAGCCTGTGCGCCAGTCTGTCGCCGGCGGGGCGGCCTGAGGCCCTTCGGGATCAGGAATCCGGCCCACCTCCGCAAGAGGCACCTTCCCCGTGCACAGGACGGTGGCTGAGGTCATGGACGCGACCGGACAAGGCAGCGCCGGGCATCCTCGACCTCTCCCGCTGAAGCACCTGGCCCCTGGCCGGACCGTTCTTCCCTTCTCTCTGTGAGGCCACATGCGCTGCGTCATCGCCCGCTTCCCCTTCGAGCTCACCAAGGGCGGCGTACTGGAATCGATGAAGGGCGTCAAGCCCGAACCGGTCACCGGCGAATCGGTGATCATCGGCCGCCGCCACTACCCCGTCAAGCAGGTCGGCCAGGTCATCACGCGCCAGGACCGCCGTGACTTCAGCGCCGCCGAGGTCCTGCGGGCCATGGCCCAGCTCGGCTTCACCTGCCGTGCCGTTCCCAAGGCAGCGCCCCTGGGCGTTCTCACCCCGATGCAGCACGCTTCCGCGCTGCTCGGCACCCCCGTCACGGTCTGACCGGGTGAACGGACACGAGCACACCTGAGCAGCGGTGTGGGCCCGACCGGTACGCCGGTCGGGCCCACACCGCGTGCAGCGGGTTCCCGTCACCCACCGACTCGGGGGAAGCCCAGCGCCTCAACGCCGGATACCGCCGCGCCACATGGTCTGCCGTGCCATGTGATCGCTTCCTATGGTGACGCGGCGTGCGGGCGTGTAGCGTCTGCGTCAGCTGTCGTGGTTCGGAATTCCCTCTTGCCCACGCCTCCGGTGTGGGCGTTTTGCTGTGCTGTGCCGCAGGGACCAGGGCGATCACCTCTGCCTTCCACATGAAGTGGGAGGCGTTCATCGACTGGAAGGCGTCAGACATGGCAACGGGAACTGTGAAGTGGTTCAACGCGGAGAAGGGCTTCGGTTTCATCGCCCAGGACGGCGGAGGCCCGGATGTCTTCGCGCACTACTCCGCGATCAACTCCACGGGCTTTCGTGAGCTCCAGGAGGGCCAGGCCGTGACGTTCGACGTCACCCAGGGCCAGAAGGGTCCGCAGGCCGAGAACATCAACCTGGCCTGACCTCGCGGACCTGCCCGGCGGATCGCGTGCCGGGCGTGCACAGGGATCAGGGGCCGCGCAGCCATGGCTGCGCGGCCCCTGATCTGTTGACCCGGCTTCCTGGGGTGGCTGCTGACTCCCGTGCCCGGCCGCGATGCCGGCGGGACCGCGACCGGAACCGGCGACCGGCTGCCGGGCCGTGACTCAGGCGTCGATGATGACGGGGATGATGAGGGGCTTGCGGCGGTACGTGCGGAACGCCCAGTTGGCCACGGCGCGGGCGACGAGCTGTTCGAGCTGGTGGGCGTCCCCGACGCCTTCCTCGGCCGCTTTGGCCAAAGTCTTCTCGATGACGGGGATGACCGGCTCGAACGTGGCGTCGTCGTGGACGAAGCCGCGGGCCAGGAAGTCGGGGGCCTCTGCGAGGGCGCCGGTGTCCGCGTCGACGATGGCCACGACGGTGACGACGCCCTCTTCGGCGAGGGTGAGGCGGTCCTTGAGGGACGCCTCGGTGGCGCCGCCGACTTCCATCCCGTCGACGTAGACGTTGCCGGCGGGGACCTTGCCGGTGATGGACGCGCGCCCGTCGACGAGGTCGACGACGACGCCGTCCTCGGCGATGACGACCCGCTCCGGGTCGACGCCGGTGCGGATGGCGAGGTCGCCGTTGGCCCGCAGATGGCGCCACTCGCCGTGCACCGGCATGACGTTGCGCGGCTTGACGATGTTGTAGCAGTAGACGAGCTCGCCGGCGCTGGCGTGTCCGGAGACGTGCACCTTGGCGTTGCCCTTGTGGACCACGTGGGCGCCCCACCGGGTCAGCCCGTTGATCACCCGGTAGATGGCGTTCTCGTTGCCGGGGATGAGCGAACTGGCGAGCAGGACGGTGTCGCCCTTGCCGATGCGGATCTGGTGGTCGCGGTTGGCCATCCGGGACAGCGCGGCCATCGGTTCGCCCTGCGAGCCGGTGCACACCAGAGTGATCTTGTGGTCCGGGAGCTTCTCCAGCTCCTTCGTGCTCACGACAAGACCGGACGGGACCTTCAGATAACCCAGGTCACGGGCGATCCCCATGTTGCGGACCATCGACCGGCCGACGAAGGCGACCTTGCGGCCGTGCTGGTGGGCGGCGTCCAGGACCTGCTGGATGCGGTGCACGTGGCTGGCGAAGCTGGAGACGATGACCCGGCGCGGAGCGGTGCGCATCACCTGCTCGATCGCCGGGTTCAGTTCACGCTCGGAGGTGGTGAAGCCGGGGACCTCGGCGTTGGTGGAGTCGGTGAGGAAAAGGTCCACGCCCTCCTCGCCGAGGCGGGCGAAGGCGCGCAGATCGGTGATGCGGTCGTCGAGGGGGAACTGGTCCATCTTGAAGTCGCCGGTGTGCAGCACCATCCCGGCGCGGGTGCGGATCGCGACCGCGAGGCTGTCCGGGATGGAGTGGTTGACCGCCACGAACTCGCAGTCGAAGGGGCCGAAACTGCGCCGGTCACCCTCCCGTACCCGCACCGCGCGCGGCCGGATGCCGTGTTCCTTCAGTTTGGCCTCGAGGAACGCCAGCGTCAGCTTGGAACCGACGACGGGGATGTCGCGCCGCTCGCGCAGCAGATACGGCACGCCGCCGATGTGGTCCTCGTGACCGTGGGTGAGCACCACGGCCACGATGTCGTCCAGGCGGTCCCGGATCGAGGTGAAGTCCGGCAGGATCACGTCCACGCCGGGCTGTGTCTCCTCGGGGAACAGGACGCCGCAGTCGACGATGAGCAGCTTGCCGGCGTGCTCGAAGACGGTCATGTTGCGGCCGATCTCACCCAGGCCGCCCAGGGCGATGACCCGCAGCCCTCCCTCGGGAAGGGGTGGGGCGGCTTTGAGGTCGGGGTGTGGATGACTCATACCTCGACGTTACCCGCAGTGCGGAACGAGATGATCCGTTGTCTGTGTGATCTCTCTGGGACAGCGGGCGGGACGGCGAGGCCCCGTTGAGGAACATTCCGGACCTCGGTGCGACATACTTCCCCGATGAGTTCACGCACCTCCCCGGTCCGCCGACCGATCACGATACGGAGGGCCGTCGCGCGGGATGCCAAACGGCTCACGCGGCTCGTGCGCGGCTCGGGCGCCTACGAGGGCAAGTACGCGGCCGCAGTCGCGGGCTACCGGGTCGGTCCTGACTACATCGAGGCCCACCGCGCCTTCGTAGCCGTCGGCGCCGACGAGCACGGAGACCGGGTCCTCGGGTTCTACTCGCTCGTCCTCGCTCCACCGGAGCTCGATCTGCTGTTCGTCGCCGACGAAGCGCAAGGACGGGGTATCGGACGACTGCTCGTCGCGCACATGCAGTCCGAGGCCCGTGCGGCCGGGCTTGACCGTGTCAGGGTCGTGTCGCATCTTCCCGCCGAGGACTTCTACCACCGCGTCGGTGCGGTGCGGACCGGGACCGCGCTCGCGAACCCGCCCGCCGTGCCGTGGGACCGTCCCGAATTCGAGTTCCGCATTCCTCCGGCCTGACGTGCACCGCCCGCCGTCTGCTCGGGAAGTCGGACCCGCTCGACGCGCAGGCTGCCGCGCGGGCCGTGCTCAGCGTCGCGCCCGGGCCCGGGCGGAACCCGGCGACGGTCGGTGCACAGCGCCCGGACGCCGCACCCAGGAGGGCGAGACCCGACGTGAGATCATCTGTGAGAGATGAGAGGCTCTGACGGGTGAGCGAGACACCACCGAACACCCTGCAATACCGATGTGACGGGCCAGAAGACGGTCCCGTCCTGATCCTGGGCCCTTCCCTGGGCACCACCTGGCACAGGTTGTGGAGACCGTCTACAGGCGTCCAGGTCAGTCCCAGGTGGCCGTTTTAAGGCCAGGTCAGAGCACTTTTCGCCATGGGGGTCGGGCGGGGAGCGGGCGATGTGGGCCTGGGCGACCATGCCTGGTGGGGCCAGGGGAAACGACGCGCGCCGACTCCATCGAGAAGCAGCCGCCGGTGCGCCTGCCGGGGCCCTCGTCCCTGGAACTGGAGCAGGCGATGCTGCCGCGGGAGGCGTTCTTCGCCGCGGTGGAGCACGTGCCCGTCGAGCGGGCCGCGGGACGGATCGCCGCGGAGATGATCAGCCCGTACCCGCCGGGGGTGTCTGTGGTCGCTCCCGGTGAAGTCATCACCGGCGAGGTGTTGGACTACCTGCGCAGCGGTGGCGAGCACGGGGTCCTGATCCCGGACGCGGCCGACCCGAGAAAACCGGTACGTTCACGAACGCCGACCGCACCGTGCACCTGTCCGACAAGGCCGTCGACCCACCGGGCGAGGCCAAACCGGACCTGGACATCTTCCTCGACTACGCCGCCCGCATGGGCTTCCGCGACAAGGACGGCGGCCCGCTGGTCCACTGGCACGACCCGGAGTCGGCGTTCGAGGCGTGGAAGCGGTGCAGCGCGGGCCGGCCGTGCGACTACACCGGTCTCACCTACGGCAAGCTGCGCGGCCCTTCCGGCATCCAGTGGCCGTGCAACGAGCATGCCGCGCAGGGGACGGAACGCCTCTACACCGACGGCATCAGCTGGGCACACCCCGACGTGTGCGAGAACTACGGCAAGGACCTCGTCACCGGCGCCTCGGACAGCGTGGTGGAGTACCGCTCCCTCAACCCGGACGGCAAGGCCATGATCAAGGCGGCAGCCTACCTGCCGCTCCACGAGATGCCGGACGAGGAGCACCCGTTCCAGCTGACCACCGGCCGGACGCTGTACCACTTCCACACCCGCACCAAGACCGGGCGCGCCCCACAGCTGAACGCCGCCGCACCCGACGTCTGGGTGGAGGTGTCCGCGGCCGACGCGGCCGAGCGGGATCTGAACGAGGGCGACCTGGTGGAGGTCTCCACACCGCGCGGCGCGCTGCGGGGGCGGCTGCGTGTCACGGACATCCGGCCGGGACTGCTGTTCGTGCCGTTCCACTACGGCTACTGGGACACCCCGGCCGGCCACGGTCCGGACGGGAACACTCCCGGGCGCGCCGCCAACGAGACGACCATCACCGACTGGGATCCGGCCTCCAAGCAGCCGCTGTTCAAGACCGCCGCGGCGGCCCTCACGCTCGTCGAACGCGGCGACGGCCGGGCCGCCCCCGCGCCGACCACCACCGCGTCCGCCCCGTCCCGGACCGGCAAGGCCGGCGTCCCCCCGACGGAGGGCGGCCCCACCGCGCGGGTCACGCAGTCCGGCGAGGCCCCGTGGCACGGTCGTGAGGAGGGCCTTCGGTGAACGGCGTCACCCTTGCCCTGCGCGCGCTGCACCACGGCGAGAAGCACCTCGCCGAGCACCTGACCGCGGTCGCGGGGCGCCACCGCACCGAGCACGAGATCCACCACGTCGCCACCGATGTGGCTCTCTGGTCCCGTGAGCACGTCCGGCGACTGGCCGACACGGGCCACCACTACGGCCTGGACCTCGGTGAGGCTCCCGACGCATCCGATTCGGGCGTCCTGACGATGCTCCGGGAGAAGGCGGCGGAGGCCGTGGGACGCCGGCCCGAACCCGGTCTGCTCCTGCTGCGCGATCTTCGTGACCTGCACTTGGGAGCCACCGAGAACTCGCTGTACTGGGAGATGCTCGCCCAGGCCGCCCAGGCCGCCCAGGCCGCCCAGGCCGCCAAAGACGACCGGCTCCTCACCCTCGCCTCGTCCTGCCACCCGCAGACCCTGCGGCAGATGCGCTGGACCAACACCATGATCAAGAACCTGGGCCCGCAGATCCTGACCAGCCTCTAGCGGTCGGCCGGGACACCGACGTCGACTCCACCCCGGTGCGTTCCATCGGCACGCTCCCGGGCTCCCGGGGGTCCCACCCCGTCGGGGTGTCCGCGCTCCTCGGACGTCAGCCGACGTAACGGCGGGCGGACGAGCGCCGCTGCGCCTCCTCCAGCACCCGCATCCGTGCCTCGACCTGCGCCGGCAGCACCCGGCGCTCGCGCAGTACCCACGGCCACGCGGCCGCGGCCTGCGCGAAGGCCCGCAGTGACACGGTGTCGCGGGGCACCGCACGGGCCAGGTGCAGAGTGCGGCGCAACGCGGGACCGGCCGGGCGGCGCACGGTGAGCAGCTCCTCCTCGCCGCCCAGCCACAGCCGGGGGTGGGAGCCGCCCGCGGCCGGGAATGCGTCGGCGCGCAGCACGGTCGCGGCGGCCAGGGAGCCGGGTGCCCACCACGAGTCGTCGTCGCGGCCGGCGTGGGCACCGTCGTACTCCGGCTCTCCGCGGGCCGGGTCAGTCGTTCCCGGTGGTCCGGCTCACCAGTGCGCCGTACGCCAGTTGCAGCGCGTCCGCGCCGGCCAGTGCCGTGAGCGCGCCCATGGCGGTCCGGGTTGCCCGAGGCCACAGCAACTGGCCGGCGGTCAGGGTGGACACCACCCAGACGCTCGTGCAGAACGGGCAGGTCACCAGCTCGCCGACGGTGTCCCTGCCGCCCTCCGGCTGCGCCTCCTCGTGCAGCTCGGCGGGACCCTGCGGACCGACGTACCGCGTGAAGGGCGCGCGCAGCGGACTGGTGACGGACGCCTTGCTCAGGAGCCTGCTGAGCCGGAAGGTGGCGACCGAGGTCAGGACCACGTCCCAGGGCTGGGGCCGGTCGGGCAGGGGGCGCCCGCGCAGCCGCACCGCCGTGGCCCAGGCCGCCGTGTACGCCCCGAATCCCGTCATGGACGCGAGATAGCCGCCCAGCGGCCGGTCGTGCCCTGCGGAGTACCGTCGTCCGGTGCGCCGGGCCAGCTCGCGCAGGCGTGGTGCGAGGCGGTTGTCAGCCGTCTTGTCAGCTGTGGCGTCACCTGTGGTGTCAGCCCTGTCCTCAGCCGTGGTGGCCAGGGGATCCATGGGGCACACCCTCCTCCGCTGCGCCCGGTTCCCGCTCCGTCTCCCGGCTGTTGTCCGCGTGGTCAGCCCGGTCGTCCAGGCGCAGGCGTATCTCGACGTGGCCGTCGGTGATCCGAGTGTCGAAGGCGGGCTGGGGAGCGGTGGCGGGGCCGCGTACGTTCCAGCCGTCGGAGAGGCGGAAGACGCTTCCGTGCCAGGGGCACTGGACGCATCCGTCGGCGATCGTGCCCTCGGACAGCGGGCCGGCGAGGTGGCTGCACCGGTCGGCCAGCACATGGACGCTGCCGCCGGTTTCACGCACGACCAGGACCGGTACGTCGTCCACACTGCGCCGCACGGCCCGGCCGGCCGGGAACTCGTCCACGGTGCCGATCCGGTGCCAGCCCTCCGTGACCACGTGCGGCACCTCTTCGGCGTGGTTGGCGCCGGATGCCTGACGGTAGGCGAGGTGGCCGCCCAGCATGCCGCCGACTCCGACCGCCGTCAGTCCCAGCAGGCCGTAGGCTCGGCCGGCCGTGTGGCGTCCCCTGAGGCGGCAGGTGAGTGAGGTGGCGTACAGCGCGACGGCTGTCACGTTGCTCAGGGCGTGCACCAGGCCGACGCGTTGTTGCCGGCGGTGCAGTTCCGCCCAGTCGACCCAGCCGGCCAGGGCCGCGGGGGCGGCGGCGGTCAGGCCGACGCCGATGAGCGCTTCCGCTTCACGGGAGCGGCCGGGCCGTAGATCGAGCAGGGCCGCGGACAGCCAGCTGCCGATCGGCACCTGCACCATCAGCGGATGCAGGGGGTGGCCCAGCCACCTTCCGTGCAGCGCGTCCCGGCCGCGACCGAGCGGAAGGGCACGCACACCCCGGCCGATCGCGTCGATCACCGCATCGGCCCGGGGGTTCCGTTCCAGCTGGTCCAGCAGCGCCAGGATCCGGTTCTGCCGCATCCGACGGCGTGGCGTCGTGGTCATGGGCAGCCGGGTCCCCACCCACACATACCGCAAACGGCCGACCACCGGTGCCCGGATGCGACTGGGGTCCGATGACGGGTAGCCGGGAGGGACGGCTGGGCTGCTCGCCTCGGCCTGGGGGAGCGAAGGAGGAATCGTGCCGCGGCCACCTCGACGTCGCCCTCCACCTCGACCAGTGGGCGGAGGCCGAAAGCCGGCGCACCGACACCGACGCGCGCTATGAGGCGGGCTGCACCCAGGCCCTGCGGGACACCGCCGCGTTCCTGCGGCAGACCTACTACCTTCCCTGAGCCGGGCGAGGGTGTCGCCCGGACGCCCGGCGTCCCGGCCCTCGCCGTGACCTGGTCGGTGCTGTACCGCGCGCCGTGCTGCTGCCTGCGGGTTTCCTTCGATCGTGCGCGGGGGACCCGACGCCCGTGGTGGCATACGGAGCAGAGCAGCGGGTGCGCCTGCCGGCGCTGCGGGCGGGGTGGCCGACGCCGGCGTCGATGTACTGGAGGAGACACTCACCGCCGCGGCGGGCCTGCGGGAAGCCCCCCTCGGTGAGCCCCTGGTGCACTTCTCGGAAGGAGTCGGGTATGTACGGCTCGGGCCCTCCAGGCCGTGCGTCCGGAAGCATGTCGCGCAGCCTTCCTGACTCCCCTCGACGGCATTCCGGCGCCGTCACGCGACGCCCGCGCGTGCGCTTCGACGGATGGATCGCGGGCATGGGCACCTCCTCCGGCACACGGATCGTGCTCGGACACTGGCAACGGTCACCCTTCGGAGCGTTCAGCGACGTGATGCTGGAGCGGGACGACGGGGACAGATTCCTGCTGGCCCCCACGCGCGAGACAGCGGACTTCATCAGCGGCACCTACGTCTTCGACACGGTCCGTGTCGTCCCGGTCGAGGTGAGCGTCACGGACGACGCCTGGACCGTCACCGCCGAGCCACTCGACCTGCGTTTCACCACCGGCCGGCGAGGGCTTCTGGGCTTCGCGCTGCGGACCGTGCCCGGCGCGCTCGCCGGCCGTCCGGCATGGAGCGCGCTGACGGACCGGCCCGCCCGCCTGCTGCTGCCCGGCGTGCGCACCCGCGGCAGCGCCGGGCAGGGCCGCCGGGAGTGGTACGGCGCCCGGGACCTGCTGCCGATCCGTGCCGTCTCGGCCGCCTACGGGGGCGCGGACCTCGGGGCGATGGCACCCGTCGAGCCGCCCGTGCGCTTCGGCTTCGGTTCTGCGCCGAGGAATCCCTCCGTCACCCGGGTCACGACGACGGTCGAACTCGGCCCGGGGTGACGGCGCCTGGGCAGGGGTACCCGGCCGGACCCTGCGGACCGGATGGATCGCCGCCTGGCTGCGCTCGTCCCCCACTCGGAGTACAGAGGACGTCAGGAGCGGCCGACGGTGAGTGACGTGCGGCTCCCGGCGCGCAGTTCTGTGACGATTGCCGGATTCACGCCCCGTAGGCGTGCCTGCGGGGCAGCGGTCCGACGTGGGCGTGGCGGCCGGGGCGGGCGGCGGCGTGGCGCTGTCCGGGGCCCGGGCCGCCGCGGGCGGCCAGGGCGTCGGCGACGGCACCCGTGACGAAGGCGTAGACGGCCTTGTGCAGCAGGTCCACGACGAGTTCCTTGCGGGGCCAGGTCTGCGCTGGGGCGCCGACGCCGGTCGCGTTCTCCAGGATCTGGTCGTTGGTGAGGCGGACGACGGCGAACTTGGCGGAGGCGAGCGGTCCGCGCAGTCCGGCCTGGGCCATGACCGAGCGGAGCACCCCGAGGAGCGCGGCCTGGCCGTAGTGCATGGCCCAGTTGACCGGCAGCGGCTGGGGCCGGGTCGTTCGGGCAGGCCGGTCAGCCGCTGCAGGACCCGCGCGGGTACATGGGAGTCGCGGTACGCAGTTGCCGCCTCCGGACAGTGGACCGACGAGGAAGACGGCCGTGCCTGTAACTCTCTCGGGTGCCTGATTTGCGATCGCACCCGCTCATCCGTCCGTACCGGGGCGCCTTTTCCTCCCAGCGCGACTGGGACGCGTGAGTGTGGGATCGACGGCCGGATCGACTGGCTGGCCACCGGCAGCTGAACTCGTCATCTCGGCCTGTGGCCAGGCCACGGCTGCATCGCTGTCGCGTGTGGCGACGGGTTTGCGATCGCAGCTGCTGGGGATGTCCGTGTTGGCGCGAGTGCGAAGAAGAGGCCCCGCCGAGTGTTTGGCGGGGCCTTCTCGCATCGCGATTTTCATGTTGCGGCTGTGCTTGCCATGATCGGACGAACCCTGGGCAACTTGCCGGTGGCTGCGAGTGGTTATCCAAACTGTACGCCTGGGCTGCACAGATTCAGTAGCCGCTGTCGGCTATCACCGTGGTGCGGCCGACAGCGGCCTTGGCACCGAACACGTCACCAGGGACGTTCGCCGAGTCCAGCCCCTTCTGGCCCAGCACGGCTGCACCATCCCACCCTCACAGCCAGGAGCAGCATGTTGATTCTCTGCGAGCCCTTTCCTGGCCTTCCTTGGACTCGCCGCATCGCTGTGCTGCTTCGAACATCCCCGACCCGCGGTTCTGATCGGTGTCCCGCAGACGTGCGACGTTACCGGACCGGTGGCATGCGCCGGACATCGCCGCATGCCACCGGCCTGTTTTCTCATGACGTCACACCAAAGGGCGTGCCAAGGCAGGTCAGAACAGATCGAGCTGGGCGGACTCGGTTGCTCCCAGCATGTGGCACTCCCCTGTTTCCCCGTCGACGCGAACGTAGCCCGTGCCGACAGCCAGGTCCCGGAGGTCCCCGGTATGGAGGTAAGCGACCGATTGGCAGTCGAAGTAGAAGGTGCTTCCCACTTGGGCGCGCTCTCCTTCGACGAGCGCAAGGGCCGTGCCCTCGTGGCTGACCTTCTCGTCCAGGAACTTCTTGGCCAGCTTGGTCGCTTCTTCTATGTCCAGCATCAATCTGTCCTCAGGAGGGAGAAGTTGCGCCACGGTGAGAGATCGGCATGCCCTGATTGGCCATCCAGGAACACCACGTCTCCCTTGATGTTCACCACGTTGAAGACATGGGCTTGCCTTCCTTTCTGCCCCATCACGATACCTCGGGCGCCATTTCCCGCCTTCTTGATCTGATTGACGATGCCCGAGAGCGTGGACGCTTTGAACTGGCGTCCTCCGTACAACACTTCGATGGGTGCTGTGGAGCCCGCCCTGAGACCTCCGGGCGCTGAGGATGGAGATCCCTCGGCCAGCAGGCGGTCGACTGCCACAGCGCAGGCACGGCAGTTCGTGTTGCCGCCTTGAGGGTTCACCAGTGCTTTGAGCTGCTCCGTGATCGGGGTCTTGTAGGGGATGCCTCCGTATCCCCTGGTCACGCCGCCACCTCCAAGGCCGAACCTCAGGTTCCCCACATTGACCGTCGCGGTTTCGGGGGCCACGGCGGCCCGGCGCCAGCCGGTGAGGCCGCCGATGCCTACGAGGGCGATCTGTTGGGTGAGTTCTTCGGCGGTTTCGGCGTACAGGTCGGCGAGGGCGTCGCAGCCCTGCTGGCGGAGCATGTATTCGGCGCGGTAGAGGCGGTAGGCGGGGCGGACGGGGAGGTACTTGTCGACGAAGGCGCCGGCGCCGCCGTTCTGGCCGGTGAATGCGTCGTACGCGTCTCCGAGGAAGACGAAGGGGGACTTGAAGACGTCGACGAACGCGTCACCGAAGATGCCCGCTGCTTCGCCGAGGCTGTCGACGCGGTCGTTGTTGGGGTCGTCGGGGGTCAGTCCGCTGGGGTCGGTCAGGAGGGTGGGGACGTTGTCGGCGTAGGCGTAGGGCGATATGTACGGGGTCGTCCGGGCGCGGGTGGCCGGGTCGGGTCGGGTGAAGCGGCCGGTGGCGGTGTCGTACTGGCGGGCGTGGAGGTCGAGGTTGCCGGTGGTGGTCTCGTAGCGGGCGCCGGTGTAGGAGGGAGGGCTCGCGGGGGCGCCGCCGGTGACGGTACCCAGGACCCGGGTACCGAACGGGTCGTAGGCCCAGCGCTGGTAGAGGGTGCCGGTGCTGTTGGTGACGTCGACCGGGGAGCCCTGGGTGTCGTGGTGGTAGTAGAAGAGTGCACCTGTGCCGGTCTTGGCGGAGGTGGGCTGGCCGAGGGGGTCGTAGCGGAAGGACTGCTTGATGGTCCAGGCGCTGTCGTATTCGGTGGCCAGGATCGGCAGGGGTGCGTTGGGGTCCCACTGGGTGCGGTGGGTGACCGCTCCGTCCTTGAGGGTGGCGACCTGGTTGCCGCTGGCGTCGTGGTCGTAGGTGTAGGCGGTGCCCGCGACGGTGGCGGCGGAGATCTGTCCTGCCAGGTCGTAGGTGTAGGTGTCGGCGCCCTTCTTGGTCTGGTTGCCTTCGGCGTCGTAGTCGTAGGCGGTGGTCGTGGTGCCGGTGGTGGTGGAGGTGAGCTGGTCGGCCGCGTCGTAGGCGTAGCTGGTGGAGGTGGTGCCGAGGCTGGAGGTCAGGCGGTTCCCGACCTTGTCGTAGGTGTAGGACGTGGCGCGGCTCGCGGCGCAGCCGGCGACCCAGGGCTGCGGGAAGCAGCCGGAGGTGAGACGGCCTGCGGTGTCGTAGGTGAGGTCGTAGCCGGTCGTGCCGACGTTGGCACGGGTGATGTCGACGTGGGTGGGCAGGCCCGCAGGGGAGAGGGCGTGCGCGGTCTTGGTGACCGTGGTGCCGGCCTTGGCGGAGGTGACGGCGGTGAGGCGGCCGGCCCGGTCGTAGGCGCGATCCTCTGTCTCGGTGTTGGGCAGTGCGGACCTGGTGAGGTTGCCGGCCGGGTCCCAGGTGTAGGTGGTGGTCTTGCCGTCGGCCAGCATCGTGGCGGTGCGGCCGTCGTTGTCGTAGGTGTAGGTGATCGTGTTGCCGTCGGAGTACTTGCGGGTGAGCATCTGCCCGGCGGCGTCGTAGGTGTAGGCGAAACCGCGGGTCTTGGTGAGGTTGCCGACCGGGTCGTAGACGAAGTCCTCGGAGATCTTGGAGTTGGCGCGGGCAGTGATGCGGCCGGCGTCGTCGTAGCCGAACGTCGCGTCGGGGGTGGAGTGGGAGTAGTCGACCTTGGTGAGCAGGCCGCGCGGGTCGTAGATGTAGCCGGTGGATCCGCGGGGCGTGGTCTTCTTGGTGAGGTTGCCGGCGGCGTCGTAGGCGTAGGTGGTCTCCCGCTTCAGCGGGTCGGTGACCGAGGTGAGGCGGCGGGCCGCGTCGTAGCCGTACGTTGTGACGTGCCCGTTGGCGTCGGTGCGCTCGGTGACGTTGCCAGCCGTGTCGTGGCCGTACGTGGTGACCGCGCCGTCCGGAGCGGTGACTTCGGTCAGCCGGTCCAACTTGTCGTATCCGTAGGCGGTGGCGCGCTTGTCGGCGTCCGTCTGCTTGACGACGTTGTTCACGGCGTCGTAGGCGGTGGTGGTCACGCCGCCGAGCGGGTCGGTGACCGTGGTCGGGTTGCCGGCCGGGTCGTAGCCGTAGGTGGTCGTGTACGGGGCGGGGTCGGCGCCGGCGGCGTTGCCTCGCGGGTCGACGGCGGTGGCCCGGCGGCCGTCGTCGTCGTAGGTCCAGCTCTCCTTGTGGCCGAGCGGGGAGGTGCGGCTGAGCAGGTTGCCGTCGGCGTCGTAGGCGTTGGTGGTGGTCTTGCCCAGCTGATTGGTGCTGCTGGTCAGTCGGTTGTTCTTGTCGTAGACGGAGGTGACCGTCTCGCCTGCGGCGTCGGTGATCTTGGTGACGTTGTCGTTGGCGTCGTAGGTGTAGCTGGTGGTGTGGTCCAGCGGGTCGGTGACCGTGAGGGGCCGGTTGATGGCGTCGTAGGTCGTGGTGGTGGACGCGCCGGTCGGGCCGGTGACCTTGATGGTGTTGCCGGCCGCGTCGTAGGTGTAACTCGTGGTGTGGGCGGCCGGGTCGGCGCCGGAGACGTTGCCGCGCGGCGAGACGCTGCTCAGCAGGCGTCCCACCTTGTCGTAGGTGTAGGTGGTCTTGCCGCCCGTCGCATCGGTCTCGGAGGCCAGGCGTCCGCTTGCGTCATAGGTGCGGGTGACGGAGTTGCCGGACGGGTCGGTCGACCGGGTCAGGTGCCCGGCGTCGTCGTAGGCGAACGTGGCGGTGTCGCCCGCCGGGTTCCTGGCCGAGGTCAGTTGCTCGGCCCCGTTGTACGCGTAGGTCGTGGTCCGGCCCAGTGGATCGGTGGCTGAGCTGAGCAGCCCGCGGCCGTCGTAGGTGTATGACGTGGTGTGGTCGGCCGGGTCGGCGCCGGTGACGTTGCCGCGCGGGTCCGTCTTCGTCAGGATCCGGCCGGCCTTGTCGTAGGTGAACGTCGTCTTCTCACCCAGCGGCGTGGTGACCGACGTCCGGTTGCCGGCCGCGTCGTAGCCGTAGGTGGTGACCTTGCCGCGCGGCGTCGTCACGGTCTCCAGCGAACCAAGCGGGGTGTACGTGTAGGCGGTCTTGCCGCCCAGCGGGTCCGTGGTGGACGTCAGCTGGTTCGATGTGTTGTAGGTGTACGTCGTCTTGTTCTTGCGGCCGTCGGTGTGACTGGTGATGTTGCCCGCACCGTCGTAGGTCCAGCTCTCCACGTAACCGAGCGCGGACGGGGCGCTACGGGTGAGCATCCGCCCGGCGCTGTCGTACGTCATCTCCGTGGTGTTGCCGCGCTGGTCGGTGATGGAGACGGGCCGCAGATGGCGGTCGTAGTCGTAGGCGATGCTCTTGCCGTACGGGTCGATGGTCTCCATCAGGACGTTGCCGGCGTACACGTCGGTCCACACGCCGCCGTCGGGCGCTGTGGTGTGCGACTCGCTCTTGCCGTCCCAGGTGAACGTCGTGGTCTTGCCGTTCTGGTCCGTCTGGGACTTGATACGGCCCGCGGTGTCGTAGACGTTGGTGACCTTGCCGCCCGCCGGGTCCGTGTAGGAGGACAGTCGCTTGTTCGCGTCGTAGGCGTACGACGACGTCCTGCCGGCCGGGTCGGTCACCGACGTCAGCAGACCACCGGTGTAGCCGTACGACACCGACGTGCCGTCCGGCAGGCCCACTTTGGACAGCAGCCCGTCGGCACCGGGCGTGAACGTGGTGGTGCGGTCGGCGGCGTCCTTGACGGAGGCGAGCGTGCCGGACGCGTACGTCAGGGTCAGTCCCTTGCCGGCTCTGTCGACCACGGATGTGAGCTGGCCGCTGCTGTTGAAGGTCCGCTTGGTGTGGTCCGGCGTGGTGATCGTGTAGGCGCTCGCGCCCTTGACCAGCTTGGCCGCCGACCCGGCCGGGGCGGCGTACGTGCCGTCACTGTTCTGGGTGAAGACGAACGACGCCCCGTCGTCCGTCCGGTAGGTCACCTTCCCCGTCGCCGCGGTCAGCTTGGCGTCGAACGGCGTTGCCCAGCCGCGCCCCAACAGGCCGACGGCACTTGAGTCGGAGCGGTAGGTGCGTTCCAGGGTCAGAGGCACGCCGGGGCTCACCAGGGAGGCGTCGGTGAGCTGTTCGAAGAACATGCCGGTCGCCGTGTTGACCGGGTCGGCGCGGTGCGCCTGTGCGTAGCAGGTACAGATTCCCGCCTGCGCACCGGGGATCACCGGAGTGTAGAACGCTTCCACCAGCGGCGAGGTGGTCCCGCCGGGGCTCGACGTCCCGTCGGCGCTGTTGAGGAAGACCCAGGCGTAGTACTCCTTGCCGTCCTGGAGGATTCCGCCCAGCGCGCTGCCGGCCCACCAGAAACACTGGTCGGTGGGGTAGGAGTTGCTCGACCACCAGTCGTAGCACCAGGCCCCGGTGTCGGGGGTGGCGCCGCTGGGATCGTCCGTGGACTTCTTGATCTCCTGCTGGACGACCGGGGAGCCGCCCTCGTCCAGGACGTACAGCCACATCCCGGTGTACGAATCTCCCCGCTTGGGCAGCTTCACCTGCCCGCCGATCGACAGCATGCCCGGATACGCGGTGGCCCAGGACGACACCCAGGTCGGGTTCTCGGCCGCCGCCGCGAGAGGCTGCAAAGCCACCTTCGACTCGGCGGCGGGCCCGCGTTCGATGCGGTCTGTGTCCGGTCGGCCGTGGGGCTTGCCCTTGGGCGCCCGCTCCGGCGCGTTCATGTAGTCGCGCATCGGAGACCGTTCGTGCCGGTCCTCGCCGACCTGCTTGCGGCGCTCGGCCAGCGTCATCGGCTTGGGGGGCCTGGGCAAATCCGCAGCTGTCCGGGCCTGCGCCTGTGCGATGGCCCCGGGGCCTGCGGAGTGAGGCCGGTCCCCTGGCGACGCCCAGGAGGGGGCGACACCCGCTATTGCCAGCAGAGCCAGGGCCAGAACGGCCGTGACAAGTCTTCGCGCTTGTGTGCGCACAGTGCATCACCTGTGAGTCAGGAGTGAAGAGAGGTCGCGGTGATGCATGATCAGGCAAACCCTCGAACTAACGTGCCGTGGGAAGCGGGGCCGAAACCCGACGAGGTCCCCAATCGCCCTGGCCATGAGTTCGCTGGCTGCGTGACCGAAGGGCCCGCTTGGCCACTCGATATGGCGCGAAAGTGATTCAAAGTGCGAGGTGGGGCGGGTAAACGGACCTTTGACGGAGAGATAAGAGAAGGCAGCGGGCATGAAAGGAAAGAACCGGCTGCTTGAGCTGCCCCGAGTTTCGTAGAGTCCGGTGATCTTGTTCAGGCGGACTGCGGGGTGGCTTCCTGTTGTCGACGCCAGGCGCGTTCGTACTCGGCGGGCGGTACGTAGTCGAGGGCGGAGTGGAACCGTTCCTCGTTGTACCAGGCGACCCACTGGAAGATCGCCCGCTCGACCTGGTCGACGTCCCTCCAAGGGCCTTGCATCTCGATCAGCTCGGCCTTGAAGGTGCCGTTCAGGGCCTCGGCCATCGCGTTGTCATAGCTGTCCGCGACCGAGCCGACCGAGGCCGAAGCCCCGATCTCGGACAGCCTCTCGGTATACCGAATGGATACGTATTGCGACCCGTGGTCGCTGTGATGAATGAGGCCGGAGCCCTTCTTGATCCTCCGTCTCCACAACGCCATCTCCATGGCACCCAAAGGCAGTTCACTCCGCATGTGGTTCGCGACCTGCCAGCCGACGATCATCCGCGAGTACACGTCCAGGACGTACGCCACGTACGCCCAGCCGGACCAGGTGCGCACGTACGTCATGTCCGCCACCCACAGCTGGTCCGGCCGCGAGGCGGTGAAGTCACGGTCGACCAGGTCCGGCGGGCGGGGCGCCGACGGCTCCGGCACGGTGGTCCGCCGCCGCTGCCCGCGGATCACGCCCTCCAGGCCCAGCTCGCCCATCAGCCGCTCGACGGTGCAGCGGGCCACGACGACGCCCTTGCGCTTGAGGGCGCGGGTGATCCGCCGGGCCCCATAGATGCCACCTGACTCGGAGTGAACCTGCTCGATCAGCCGCATGAGCTGCTCGTCACGGAGCCGGCGCGCGGACTTCGGCCGCTTCTTGCGGGCGTAGTAGGCGGACTCGGACCAGCCGAGCACCCGGCATACGGGCCCGACCCCGAAGCCGTCTTCTTGCAGGCTGTCGATCACCTGGTCGGCCTCGTCCGGGGACGGTCGAGCTCCTGGGCAAAAAGCGCACTCGCCGCTTTGAGGATCTCGTTCGCTACTCCTTTGCGAAGTTGCTTCAACTCCGCAAGTTCGGCGCTCGTCAGCCGGTCGTCGCGTTCGCCGGTGTCCGCCTCGGCCTGGCGCACCCAGCCGCGCAGGGCCTCCTTGTGGATGCCCAGGTCCTTCGCGACATGCGCGATCGGACGGCCGGTGGTGCGGACTTCGCGGACGGCCCGCTCGCGGAGTTCGTCCGGGTACTTACGTGGTGCTGGCACTGCTCGTGGTTCTCCTTCGGGCCAGGATGACGGTTGTGCAGTGCCGTCCCAGGCGGAGGTCTGACTCGTGAGATCTATGACCGAAGCGTCCAGTCACAGACCTGTCGACTGTCGTCGCGGGATGCTGCCTGCCGCCGAGCCAAAGGGCGTGTGCCAATAGGGGCCTTGCCGAGTTTCAGGCGCCATCACGGTTCAGACCGTCCGAGCAGGCCGGTGCCATCCACCCAGCACGTCACCATGCGGGAGGCGAACCACCATGACGACCCGACAGAGCAGCACCTCCTCAAGCACGGATCCGCCCGTTCGGGGCGAGGTTGTTCTGGGCGTGGACACGCACGGCGAGGTGCATGTCGCCGCCGTGGTTTCCCTGCTGGGGAAGGTCCTGGGTACCGAGTCCTTTCCGGCGACGGCGGCCGGCTACCGTCAGCTGCTCGTCTGGGCCCGCAAACGGGGGACGGTGCGCCGGGCCGGTGTGGAGGGCACCGGTACCTTCGGCGCGGGCCTGTCCCGCTACCTGCTGGCCCAGCAGATCCAGGTGTTCGAAGTGAACCGGCCCGATCGCGCGGCCCGTCGGCTGCTCGGGAAGTCGGACCCGCTCGACGCGCAGGCCGCAGCGCGAGCCGTGCTCAGCGGTCGCGCCCGGGTCCGGGCCAAGTCCGGCGACGGTCCGGTGCACAGCGCCCGGATGTACAAACTCGCCAAGGACTCCGCGGTCAAGGCCCGCACCCAGGCGATCAACCAGCTCAAGGCCGTCCTGGTCATCGCCGACCCCGCCCTGCGGGAACAATTGTCGAGCCTGGGCAACGCCGAATTGTTCCGCACCTGCGCGACCCTCGGCCCACCCGATGGTGGGGGAGACGAGGACACGGTGGCCCAGGCCACCCACATGACATTGCGCATGCTCGCCGAGCGCATCGAACAGCTCACCGCTCAGATCAAGGAGCTGAACCAACGCCTGACCCGGCTCGTCGAACACCACGCCCCGCAGCTGCTCGAACCGGTGGGCATCGGCCCGGACAGCGCCGTCACTCTCCTGATCACCATGGGAGACAACCCCGAGCGACTGAACACCGAGGCGTCCTTTGCTGCCCTTTGCGGCGTTAGCCCCATCGAGTACTCCTCCGGCCGACGGCGCACGCGCCGGCTCAACTACGGCGGCGACCGGCAGGCCAACGCCGCCCTGCACCGCATCGTCTTCACCGGGCTACGCCATGACCCGCGCACCCAGGCGTACTACGAACACCGCACCCAGGAGGGCAAAAGCCGACGGGAGATCATCCGATGCCTCAAGCGGTACGCAGCCCGCGAGGTCTTCAACCTGGTCAGACCAGTGTCCCGCACCCCCGCGTTATAGGGGCGTCCATGAGACGTGAGAGGGTCTGGGGCGTGAGCGAGACACCACCCAACACCCTGCAATACCGCTTTGACGGGCCAGAAGACGCTCCGGTCCTGATCCTGGGTCCCTCACTGGGCACCACATGGCACATGTGGGACCGGCAGGTCCCCGAGTTGACCAACCAGTGGCGCGTGTTCCGGTTCGACTTGCCGGGACACGGGGGCGCCCCCGCCCACCCCGCGGGCTCGGTCGCCGACCTCACCGCGCGCCTGCTCACCACTCTCGAGAGCCTCGGTGTCCAGCGCTTCGGCTACGCGGGCTGCGCGCTCGGCGGCGCCGTCGGCATCGAGCTGGCCCTGCGCCACCCCGAGCGCCTCGCGTCCCTGACGCTGATCGCCGCCTCGCCCCGCTTCGGCACGGCGGACGAGTTCCGCCGGCGCGGGGTGATCGTGCGGACGAACGGACTCGACCCCATCGCCCGCTCCGCGCCCGAGCGCTGGTTCACCGGCGGTTTCGCCGCCGCCCAGCCCGCGATCACCGAGTGGGCCGTGCAGATGGTGCGCACCACCGACCCCGGCTGCTACATCGCCGCCTGCGAGGCGCTCGCCTCGTTCGACGTGCGCGCGGAGCTCGGCAGCGTCGGTGTGCCGACCCTGGTGCTGGTCGGCTCCGAGGACCAGGTGACCGGCCCCGCCGAGGCCCGCACCCTGGTCGCCGGGATCCCCGACGCCCGGCTCGCCGTCGTGCCCGGCGCCTCCCACCTGGTGCCGGTGGAGCAGCCGGCCGCCGTCACCGACCTGCTGGTGCGGCACTTCTCCACCGCCTGGCAGCCCGCCTTCGAGTCCGCCACCGGCCAGATCGCCCTGCCCGCGGGAGCGGCGGCGCAGCCGGTGCCGGCCGCCGCCCCCGCCCAGCCGGTCCCCGTGGCCGAGATCGCCCCGGCCGCCGTGCCGCAGCAGCCGCAGGGCAGGCCTGACCCCTACGACGCGGGGATCAAGGTCCGCCGGGAGGTGCTGGGCGACGCGCACGTCGACCGGGTGCTGGCGCAGACCGACGCGTTCTCGGGCGACTTCCAGGAACTCGTCACCCGCTACGCCTGGGGCGAGGTGTGGGACCGCCCCGGACTCGACCGGCGCACCCGCAGCTGTATCACCCTCACCGCCCTCGTGGCCGGTGGTCACCTTGAGGAGCTCGCCTTCCACACCCGCGCCGCCCTGCGCAACGGCCTCACCCCGGCCGAGATCAAGGAGGTGCTGCTCCAGGCGGCCGTCTACTGCGGCGTCCCGGCGGCGAACAGGGCGTTCCGGGTGGCCCAGCAGGTCGTCCGCGAGGAGACCACGCCCCAGGAGTGAGCCGAGGCTCCTCCGCCCGGCAGCGCGCACCGGGGGCAGGATGGATCCATGAAGCTCACGAAGAAGTCGCACGCCTGCGTCCGCCTGGAGAAGGACGGACGGGTCCTCGTCCTCGACCCCGGAGGGTTCAGCGAGGAGGACGCCGCCCTCGGCGCGGACGCGATCCTGGTCACGCACGAGCACCCCGACCACTTCGACGAGGGCCGGCTGCGGACCGCCCTGGACGCCAATCCGGCAGCCGGGATCTGGACCCTGAAATCGGTCGCGGACCAGATCTCGGCGGCATTCCCGGGCCGCGTGCACACCGTCGGCCACGGCGACACCTTCACCGCCGCCGGCTTCGACGTCCAGGTCCACGGCGAGCTCCACGCGGTGATCCACCCGGACATCCCGCGCGTCACCAACGTCGGCTACCTCGTCGACGGCGGGAAGCTGTTCCACCCGGGCGACGCCCTCACCGTCCCCGACCGCCCGGTCGAGACGCTGATGCTGCCCGTCATGGCCCCCTGGAACAAGATCTCCGAGGTCATCGACTACGTCCGCGAGGTGCGGCCGCGGCGCGCCTACGACATCCACGACGCCCTGCTCACCGACCTCGCCCGGCCGATCTACGACCGCCAGATCGGCGCCCTCGGCGGCGCCGAGCACCTGCGGCTCGCGCCGGGCGGCTCCGCTGAGCTGTGAGCCGGCGGTCGAGCGTTGTCGGACCCGCCGGGTAGGTTGTGGGACATGCGCATCGCGACCTGGAACGTGAACTCGATCACCGCCCGCCTGCCGAGGCTCCTGGCCTGGCTGGAGAGCAGCGGCACGGACGTGCTGTGCCTCCAGGAGGCCAAGGTCGCCGAGGACCAGTTCCCGGCCGAGCAGCTGCGCGAGCTGGGCTACGAGTCGGCGGTGCACGCCACCGGCCGGTGGAACGGCGTGGCGGTGCTCTCCAAGGTGGGCCTGGAGGACGTCGTCAGGGGACTGCCGGGCGACCCCGGCTACGACGGCTCCGTCGAACCCCGCGCCATCTCCGCGACCTGCGGCCCCGTCCGCGTCTGGTCGGTGTACGTGCCGAACGGCCGCGAGGTGGACCACCCCCACTACGCCTACAAGCTGCAGTGGTTCGAGGCGCTGAAGGCCGCCGTGGCCGGCGACGCGGCGGGCGGCCGCCCGTTCGCGGTCATGGGCGACTACAACGTGGCACCGACCGACGACGACGTCTACGACCGGGCCGCCTTCGAGGGCTCCACCCACGTCACCCCCGCCGAGCGCGCCGCCCTCGCCTCCCTGCGCGAGGCCGGCCTGTCCGACGTCGTGCCGCGCCCCCTCAAGTACGAGCACCCCTTCACGTACTGGGACTACCGCCAGCTCTGCTTCCCCAAGAACCGGGGCATGCGCATCGACCTGGTGTACGGCAACGCGCCGTTCGCGAAGGCCGTCACCGACTCCTACGTCGACCGCGAGGAGCGCAAGGGCAAGGGCGCCTCGGACCACGCGCCGGTCGTGGTGGACCTGGACGTGTAACGGGGCGCCGCCGGCCGCCGACCGGTCCCGCGCGCCCTGTGGTGCGCGGGGCGGGACGAATGACAGGCTGGAGGTATGAACATCCCATTCCTGGGCAACCGGCGCCGGAAGGCCGGGTTTCCCGGTCCCGAGGGCATCGCCGAACTCCTCGCCGAGTGCGAACTGTTGCGGTCCCAGGCCTACCGGGCGGGAGTCCGGCTGGACGACTCCCCGGCCTCGCTGGAGGCACTGGACCAGCTCGTGCCGGGCTGGCGGGACGACGAGGAGACGTCCACCTGGCTGGGCAACGACGCGGGGCTGTACCTCGGCACCGTCATCGTGCGCACCGTGCCGGGGGCCGCCTGGGAGATCCGTTCCGACGGACAGCCGGTCGTGCGGCTCGCCTCCGGCCGGGAGTTCGACGTCGTGGACTCGGGACACGAGTGGGCGGCCAACGGAGTGCCCGAACTGTCGCAGCTGTACGCGGAGGTGGCCGAGGCGTGAAGCCCGGGGCCGGCGGCTCCGTGCCGTCCCGCCCCACTGGCCGGTGTAAATACGGCTAATGAACGGGAAGTGCGTGTCGCGCCATCACGGCGATCTTGCCCGGATACGTTGCGGCGGCCACCACACGGCTGAGAACGAGTAGGGGTGGGCATGGCCGTCGATCCGCTGACCGAGCTGCGAGGCGTCAGCACGTACGTCGGGGACCCGCATGTCACGCGGGACGTCGACCTCGACCTCTTCGCCCACGAGCCCGCGCTGCGGAACGCCTCGCCGGTCCAGGCCATAGTCCGCGGACGCAAGGAGGGGGACGCCGAACGGCGTTCGCGTGTGCGCCTCGACCGTGCCGGCGTCGCCGGCCGGCCGGGCACGTACCCGGCGCGGCTCCCGGGCGGCCGGCAGCCGGGGCCACCCCCTCCGGGCCCTCGAGGCACGAGCCGGCCCGCGCGCTGGACCCGGAGGAGGTCAGCGAGGTCCTGGAGGTCATGCGCCAACCGGCCCATGAGGGCACGGCCATGATCGTGTGCCGGCACGAGAAGGGCTTCACCCGCTCGGCGTCGAAGATCCTCGAGCACTGAGCGGGTGACGCCGGGAAACCCGCCCGCCCGGACCTTCGACTACGATGTTCCCTCCGTCCCGGCGGGGGAGGGGACTTCGTGCCAGGAGAGCGGACACCGTCGCCGGGAGGGGCCCACCGCGGGTCTCGCCGCGGGAGGCGGTCACCACAAGGCCAGTCCCGTCCGGCGGCAGCCGGAGATCACTGCTCGCGTGGCGAACCGACACCGTAGGACGGGTCGTCCGCCCACGAGGAGAAGGTCAGCTGCGCGCCGGACGGGTGGGGCCGGCCCTTCCGGTACGCCGAAGCGCTCCGGCCGGTCGCCGGGCCGCGCCTGATGTCAGGAGGACATCATGTCGTTCCTCAGCGTGCGGGTGATCTGGGTGACCCGCTTGAAGCGCCGGTCGTCGGAAAGCTCCGCGAACGTGTAGTACTCCATCGTGATGGTGCCGCCGGCCTTGAGGGAGCCGTCGAAGGTGAGGCGCAGGGCGAGCGTGTTTCCACTGAGCAGCGCCTCGTGCACCGTGTACTGGGCGTTCTCGAAAGTCTGGCTCGCGGCGGGGGCGTGCTCGGCGAGTGCCGCCCGGTCCGTTTCGGTGCCGTCGGTGATCTGTACGAAGTCCGGCGTGTAGTAACGGTCGATGCTCTGCTCGGGATTCTCACCCCCGAAGATGACGTCCTTCACGTACGAGTTGAGGAATTCGCTGGCGAATTCCTCGGGGGTGGTGCCGAGATCGACGGACATGCCATTCCTTTCGTCCCTGCTTGCTGTATACCCTCCCCAGGTATACACCCCCGCCGGGAAGCGCATCAACGGCGCTGTTCTCCCGTGGCTCAAAGGCGTACGGGAAGCCGGTGCGCGCTGCGCAGTGGCAGGAAGCGATGCCACTCCAGCTCGTCCGGGTCCACCGCGAGGCGCAGGGCGGGAAAGCGCGTGAAGAGCCGGGTGAGTGCGACCTCGACTTCGAGCCGGGCCAGAGGAGCTCCGAGGCAGTGGTGGATTCCGTGGCCGAAAGCAAGGTGGCCGCCCGGCTTGCGGGAGATGTCGAACCGGTCGGGGGCGGCGAACCTGCACCCGTCGCGATTGGCTGACTGAATCGACACCACGACGCACTCGCCCGGAGGAATGTCCACGTCGCCGAGCCGCACCGACGCGGTGGTGTAGCGCAGGGCGGCCGAGTCGCCCGGGCCCTCGAAGCGCAGCACCTCCTCGATGGCGGACACGAGGAGCGCGGGGGAGGTGCGGGCGGCCGCCAACTGGTCGGGGCGGGTGAGGAGGTTGATGACGCCGTTGCACAGGGCGTAGGCCACGGTCCCGTAGCCGGTGAAGAGCAGCAGGCAGGCGGTCGCCACGAGTTCGCCCTCGTCGAAGCGCGTTCCCTCCTCGTCGGTGGCGGACGCGAGGCGGGAGAGCAGGTCGTCCTCAGGCGTCGTGCGCTTCTCGCGGAACAGACCGGTCACGAGATCGATCACCTCACCAGCCGCGGCACGCTCGGCATCCGGGGCCGCGGGCCGACCGCCCATCACCACCAGTGCCTCGGCTGATTCCTCCAGACGGGCCCGCAGGGCGTGCGGAACGCCGAGCAACTCGGAGATCACCGCGAACGCCGTGGGGAGGGCGAACTCACTCAGCAGCTCCGACTCCTCGTGGCCCGCCAGCCGGCCCAGGGCGCGGTCCACGGTCCGCTCGACCCCACGGCGTCCGACCGCCGAACCCTGCCTGCTGAGGGCACGGTTCACCAGGTTCCGGAGGCGGGTGTGCGTGGGCGGGTCGGTGTGCAGCAGGTGCCGGCCGGCGGCCCTGTCGAGCACGGCCTGCGGGGCGCCGTGTTCCCAGGGCGGGCGCTCGTGCGGGGGTGAGGCGTGGGCGGGATCGGTGCTCAGGAAGGGGTGGGAGAGGGCCGTTCGGGCCTCGTCGTACCGGGTGACGAGCCAGCAGACGGTGCCGTCCGGCAGACGTGCGGGATGCACTGGTCCTGCCTCCCGGAGCCGGGCGAACCGGGCATGCGGATCTCCCGAGGAGGGGGCTCCGAGCAGGACCGGCAGTGGTTCACAGGCAGGCGCCATCGTTGCTCCTGGCGATGGGGGCGGTCACCAGCCCATCGTTGTGCAGCGGCCGGGTGGTGTCATGTCCGCGATTGCTCTGGTGCCGCCCCGGCGGGTAATGGCTGAACCCACCCGTCAGGTTCGCGCCGGTCGGGAGTCCCGAGGATGCCGCCCCGGGCGAGGCGGGTACGGATCACCGCGACGGCGTCGGACCGCCCGAGGCACCGGCCCTTCTCATAGGCCCGGGCGTGCGCCGCCTCACCCAGGTCCCGGGTCAGGGCCGCCGCGAGCTGGGCGATGTCGGGGTTGCCCGCGTCGGAGGCGCCGCGCAGGGCGTGGGAGACGCCCAGCAGCAGCGCCGCCGACTCGGGGTCCTGGCGGCGCTGCAGCAGATGAGCCACGGCGGCGCAGACGATCGCCACGAGCAGCATGTCGGCCGCGTCGAGAGCCAGGTCCAAAGCCTTGCGCAGCGCTCGGTGGCTTCCCTCGAGATCGTCCCGGGCGAGGGCGATGCGGGCGGTGCCCGTCCAGTACAGGGTGTGGAAGGCCACGTCGTGGAAGGTGTCGGAGGAGCAGGCCTCGTGGGCCAGGGCGTACTGCCTCGACGCTTCCCCGACGTCGCCCTCCAGGCGTGCCAGGTCGCCGAGGTTCAGGCGCGCCATGCGCAGGTGGGGTGCGGACGAGGGGCTGTTGACGACGCGCAGCAGTTCCTCGCGGGCCGCCTCCCCCCGGCCCGCGTGCCGGTGGGCGATGGCCAGCCAGACCCGCTGCAGATCGTCTCCGCCCAGCTCGCGGGCCGGGGCCATCGCCTCCGTGAGCACCTCCACGGCGTCGTCGTACTCGCCCTGGGAGATCAGCCCCACGGCCAGGTACGTCAGCGACGTGGCCAGGCCCCAGCGTTCGCCGATGACACGGAACTCCCGTGCGCTCCGGCGCAGATCGTGACAGCCCTGCTGCAGGTCCCCCTCGTTGAGGCTGATCATGGAACGGATGAGCCACAGCATCGCCTGGGTCCATCGGCCGGGCGAGGAGGGCTGCTGGTCGATCGCCCGCAGCCCCTTGTCCGCGTCGCCCCCGGTCCAGGCGAGCAGCGGCGCCAGGAGGGCGGCGGCGGGATGGTCACCGGGCTGCGGCACGCGGGTGGTGCCGGGCCCCGTGTCCACCGGCATGCTCAGCGCGTTGACCGAGTCGCCGGAAAGGACGCAGTTGAGGAGACACCCCGCCGTGGCAACGGCTCGCTGCTGCGGTGGAGTCGGGCCGGGCACCCTCAGTGCGGCCCGCAGGAGGTGCACCGCCTGGCCGTACTCGCCACGCTGGGTCCAGAAGTACGAGAGCGCGGCGCCGAGCCGGACGGCGGTATCGGCGTCGCCCGACTCGCAGGCGAAGTGCAGAGCGGCCAGCAGGTTGTCGCGGTCGGCCGTGAGCGCCCTGGTCCAGCCGATCTGGCCCGCACCGCCCCGCAGATGCGGTTCCGCGCCTTCGGCCAGGGCGAGGAAGCAGCGGGCGTGGGCACGCAGCGCCGCGTCCACCGCACCGCGGTCGGCCAAGCGCTCCAGACCGTAGGCACGGATCGTCTCGAGCATCCGGAAGCGTGTCTGCGGAACATGCACGACCTGCACCACCGACTTCTCGACGAGGGAGGTGAGCGTGTCGAGGGTGCGGACGCCGAGGCCGCCCAGGGCCTCCGCGGTCTCGAGCGTGATCGCGGCCGGGCAGACCGCCAGCGTCTCCGCGAGTCCCCGCTCGTGGTCGGTGAGCAGGTCCCAGCTCCAGGCGACCACGGCGCGCAGCGTGCGGTGCCGGGGCCGTGCGGTGCGGCTGCCGCCGGTCAGGAGGTGGAACCGGTCGTCGAGCCGGGCGGCCAGTTGCTCCACGGAGAGCGTGCGCAGCCGGGCCGCGGCGAGCTCGATGGCCAGCGGGAGCCCGTCGAGCCTGCGGCAGATGTCGGCCACCGCCGAGGCGTTGTCCGCGGTCACCGTGAAGCCGGGACGGACCGCGTCCGCACGGTCGGCGAAGAGCTGCACCGCCGGGCAGGCCGCCACCGTGGCCGCGCTGGAGCCCGGCGCGGGAAGTTCCAGCGGAGGAACGGGGAACAGTGTTTCCCCGAGAATGCCGAGCGGCTCCCTGCTGGTCGCGAGGACCGTCAGCCGCGGGCAATGGGACAGGAGGTCGTCGACGAGCCGGGCGGTCGCCCCGATGACGTGCTCGCAGTTGTCGAGGACGATCAGCGTCTCGGCGGCCGGGACCACCTGGATCAGCCGGTCCGTGCTGTCGCCCTTGCCGTCGGCGGACTCGGACAGGCTGACTCCGCGGGTGCCGAGAGCCGCCAGAACGGCCGGTGCCACGTCCCTCTCGTCGGTCACCGCAGCCAGTTCGGCCAGCCACACGCCGCCGGGCATGCCGTCCGCCAGTTCGCCCGCGAGTGCGGTGGCCAGGCGGGTCTTCCCGGTCCCGCCCGTGCCCACGAGAGTGACGAGGCGGTGCTTCGCGACCTGCTCGCCGAGCCGCAGTGTCTCCTTGTTCCGCCCGACGAAGCTGGTGAGTTCCGCGCGCAGGTTGTCGCGGCGCACGTCCCTGGCCGTACCGTGCCGCCGGTCCGCGCCGTTCTGGCCACGCAGCACCTTCAGGTGCGTCTCCTGCAGTTCCGGCGACGGGTCGGTGCCCAGCTGGTCGGCGAGCCAGGTGCGGAAGCGTTCGTAGGCGCCCAGCGCCTCCGCGGACCTGCCGTCGGCGTGCAGGGCTCGGATCAGGAGCGACCACAGACGCTCACGGTGCGGGTACAGCGAGACCAGGGACTCCAGCTCGGCGATCATGCCGGGTGGTTCGGTGCGCAGCGACAGGCCGGCCGCGGCGCGGTCCTCGAAGGCGGTGAGCTTCAGCTCGGTCAGACGTACGACGGTGCCCTGCGCGTAGGCCGAATCGGACATGTCGGCGAGCGGTTCGCCGCGCCACAGGCCGAGCGCCTCGCCGAGGACCCGCGCGGCGGCACGCGGATTGTCCTCCTGGAGCAGTCGGCTGCCCTTGCGGGCGAGGGCCTCGAACCTCAGCGCGTCCACACTGTCCGGCCCGATGTCCAGGCGGTAGCCGCCGCCCGCGAACCGCAGGGGCGTTCCGTCGGGCAAGGTCTTGCGCAGACGGCTGACGAGCGCCTGCACGGCGTGGCCGCAGTCGGCCGGTGACTCCTGGGACCACAGCGCGGATGCCAGCGAACCGACCGGGACGGACCTGCCCGACTCGAGTGCCAGCCTGATCAGGAGGGTTCGGAGCCGGACGCCGCCCACAGCGACGGACCTCTCGCCGCTCCGGACTTCCAATGGTCCGAGTAAGCCCACATGCATGGGCCCATGGTGCCATCCGGATCGCCCGGACGAGCTGCGAATAATTGCTCAATGTGAGCGACGTGTAGGCGGGTTGTGAGCGGGTGGCGGCACCCTCGACGGCGTTGGCCGTTGGGCCGATGCGGGAGGGGGCACGGGGGCGACGTGGAGTTGCTTGCCACCCCCGTCCGGCGCCCCGTCGTCCAGTGGCCCCTCCCTCCGCCCCGCCGATTTCCCGCGGTCCTCCGTGCCGCGGGACGTGAGATACGAGGATTGACATGACTGCCCTGGCACGATGGTGCTTCAGGCACCGGATCGTGGTCCTGCTCCTGTGGCTGGGGGCACTGTTCGGCACAGCGGCCGGCGGATCGGTGGGAGGCAGCGCCTTCTCCAACGCCTTCGACGTGCCCGGCACGGAGTCGACGCGTGCCATGGAGCGCATGGAGGAGGTCTTCCCCGAGGCTGCGGGTGATGTGTCCACCGTGGTGTGGCGGACCGAGAACGGTACGGTGCGCGACCCCGCGGTCCGTGACCGCATGACGGACGCGCTGCGGGACATCGAGGACCTGCCCCACGTCGGCGATGTGCTGAGTCCGTACGACTCGGCGGAGACCGCGCACATCAGCGACGACGGCAAGATCGCCTACGCCGAGGTCATCTTCACGGAGCAGGCGAACGAGCTGGACAAGGGCGACACCGAGAAGGTGATCGACCGGGCCCAGGACGCCCGCACCGACGGCCTCGACGTCGAACTGGGCGGCATGGCGGTCGAGTACGCGCAGCAGCCGGCGGAGGGTGCCGCCGAGCTGGTGGGCGTCGTGGCCGCGGCCGTGGTCCTGCTGATCGCCTTTGGTTCGCTCTTCGGCATGCTCCTGCCGATCATCACGGCGATCGTCGCCGTCGGCACGGCTGTCTCGCTGCTGGGAGTGCTCAGCCACGTCATGACGCTTCCCGCCTCGGCGCCGATCGTCGGTTCCCTCATCGGGCTCGGAGTGGGCATCGACTACGCGCTGTTCGTGGTGACGCGGCACCGCAAGGGACTGAAGGCGGGGCTGTCCCCCGAAGTCTCCGCCGAGCGGGCGCTGAACACCTCGGGACGTGCGGTCGTGTTCGCCGGCGGCACGGTGTGCGTGGCCTTCCTCGCGATGTTCGCGCTCGGCATGCAGTTCCTGAACGGGCTGGCCGTTGCGGTGATCGTCGTGGTGCTGCTCAGCGTGGCATGCGCCGCGACCCTGCTGCCGGCCCTGCTGGGGCTGTTCGGGACGAAGGTGCTCAGCCGGCGTGAACGCCGCGCGCAGGCAGAGGGCGGAGGGCGGGCCGAGGACGGCGCCGGCTCGCTCGCCGTGCGCTGGGCGGCGTTCGTGGAGGGCAGGCCCGGGGTGGTGGCCGTCGTCGCCGTCGCGGTGATGGTGCTGCTCGCGCTCCCCGCCTTCTCGTTGCGGCTCGGGGCCACCGACCAGGGGAACCACCCGGAGTCGCAGACGACCCGGCAGGCCTACGACCTGCTGGCCGACGGCTTCGGACCGGGGTTCAACGGCCCGCTGCACATGGTCGCCGACGTCCCCGGCGGCGAGGCCGACCTACGTGCCGTGGAGGGGCTGGTCGACCGGGTGCGCGCCCTGGACGGCGTCGCGGACGTCGGTGAGCTGACCGTGTCCGAGGGTACCGGGACACGGGTGTACCAGGTGGTTCCCGCCCATGCGCCGCAGGACGAGGCGACCGACGAGCTCATCGCGGAACTACGTGGGTCGATCGTGCCTCAGGCGGAGCGGGGCAGCACCCTGGAGGTGTCCATCGGCGGCAACACCGCGGTGCAGAAGGACTTCGCGGAGGCCATCACCGACAGGCTGCCGCTGTTCATCGCGCTGATCGCCGTGCTGGGCGCGCTGCTGCTGATGGTGGCCTTCCGCAGCGTCGTGGTGCCGTTGATCGCGGCGCTGATGAACGTCCTCGCCGCGGGTGCCGCGTTCGGCATCATCGTCGCGGTCTTCCAGTGGGGCTGGGGCCTGGACCTGCTGGGCCTCGGCAAGGAAGGACCGATCACCTCGTACATCCCGGCGTTCATGCTGCCGCTGCTCTTCGGTCTCTCCATGGACTACCAGGTGTTCCTGGTGAGCCGGATGCATGAGGAGTGGGTGCACACCAGGGACAACGCGCGCGCTGTGCGCCTGGGCCTGACGGACACCAGCCGGGTGATCAACTGTGCCGCTCTGATCATGGTGTGTGTCTTCGGCTCGTTCCTTCTCAGCGCCGACCAGGCCGCCGTGATGACGGGTGTCGCGCTTGCCGGGGCGGTCGCCGTGGATGCCTTCATCGTGCGGATGCTGCTGGTGCCTGCGCTGATGCACATCATCGGCGACGCCAACTGGTGGCTGCCCGGCCCGCTGGGCAGAGTACTGCCGCGAGTCGCCCTGGAGGCGCCGGCCGATCAGGTAGCACCGGCGTCGCAGAAGCGGGACGACCTCGTCACCGAGCGGTGACCGGACGGACTTGCCGAACGCGCTCCGCGCGGGGCCCTGCGCCCTCGAGGGCGCGTTCGGGAAGTCGTGCGATCGAGGGTGTCATCAATCGTCGGGTAGGATAGCCTGTCCATACCCCCTTGGGGTATTGCTGAGGAATGGACCGGGGTACCGACGACAGGAGTGGTTCATGGGCTCCCCCGAAACTTCCCATGATGATCCCGCGACGAGCGGGTCCGGTGAAGCCTCCGAGGCCGGGGGCGTCACTGTGACCTACGCCGTCGAAGGCATGGTGTGTGGGCACTGCGCCACCTCCGTGACCGAGGCCATCACCGGCCTCGACGGCGTGCGGAACGTGGACGTCGACGTCCAGAGCGGGCACGTGTCCGTCGATTCCGAGCACGAACTCGAGGAGGCCGCCCTCGCCCAGGCCCTCGACGACATCGGGTACGAGATGTCCGGCCGTGTCTGAACGGCCGCCGGACACGGAGGGGGCGGCGACCTGCCGAGGTCGCCGCCCCCTCCGTACCCGGCCCTCTGCCGGTACGCGCCACGTCGAGCAGGTGCCGGTCCGGTCCGATTCCCACCTTGCCGATCATGACTTCCGTCAGAGGGGCAGCCGCCTCGGCCGGCGAGGAGCCGTCGTCCGGAGAGTTCCGGTACCCGAAGTGCGGATCGGCCGCCGGGTCCGCCATGGCCGAGAACTGTGCGAACCGGTCGTGAAACCGCCGACCTCGACCGGGTCGGGCGCCTTGATCCCTCGCATGGCCGATGTCCCCTCACTCACCTGCGACCATCTGTCCTGACGCATCCCGCGTACTCAGCCTGATCGCTCCGCTCGGGCAGGACCGGACCGCGTCGCGGAGTGCCGCGTGATGCCGGTCGGCCGGCTGCGCGTCCAGCACGACCACCGTGCCGTCCGCATCGGACTGGTCGAACACCGCCGGGACCGTCAGAGCGCACATCCCCGCCGAACAGCAGCGCCCGGGATCCGCCTCGACCCGGAGAACACGGCCGCTCACCACGTGACCGGCAGCTCGTGCACGCCGTGGACGATCATCTCCGACCGCAGCGGCACGTCGAGCCGCTCCCGGGTGATCTCTTCGACCCGCGGCAGGAGCCGGTTCGTCCGGCGGACGGTGAACAGGCCGGCCGGCGGCTTGCACAGCCGGGTGCGGTCGGGCGGATCCATGCTGATGAATCGCCCCGGCGCCGCCGGTTCGGCCACCCACGGATGGGGAACGGGCAGGCGCTGCAGCTCGCTGCGGGAGCTGAACGAAGGGTTGCCGAGCACGCTCCGCGCCTGTGCGTACCCCGTGACGAGCCGGCCGAGCGTGCCGTCCGGATAGGTGAGGCGTCCGACCGGGCTTCGGCTGCCGGGCCTCGCGAGTTCCTCGGGAGGGGCGAAGGGACAGGTACGCGCCGTGGGCAGTGCCACCGGCTCCTGGGCAGTTTCCGTCATCCGGTGGCCTTTCGACTTCCGCTCGGTCTGATCCGCCTCGTCCCCGGGGTCTTGGTCACCTCACCGGGTGAGCGCGACGGGCAGCGTGTCGAAACCCCGCAGCCCAAGGCCGATCCGCCGCCGGGCAGGCCCCGCCGGGGCGATCGCTACGGCACCCGTCACCAGCCGCTGCAGCAGCACCTCCGCCTCCAGGTTGGCCAGCTGGGCACCGAGACAGAAGTGCACCCCCGCCGCGTACGACAAATGGGCGTTCTCGCCCCGGCCCACGTCGAGGCGTTCCGGGTCCGGGAAGCGCGAGGGATCCCGGTTGGCCGCGCCGATGACGGTCATCACCGTCTGCCCCGGTTCGAGCTCCACGCCCGCGAACCACGTCGGCTCCAGCGCCACCCGCGCGTCGAGCTGGGCCGGAGTGTCGTACCGCAGCAGCTCCTGCACCGCGGACGGGATCAGTGCGGGGTCCTCGCGCAGCCGCTCCCACTGTTCGGGGTGGTCGAGCAGGGCCCGTACGCCGTTGCCGAGCAGATGAGTGGTGGTTTTGATGCCCGCCCCCAGCAGGAGCAGCGCGGTGGAGACGATCTCGTCGTCGCTCAGGCCGCCGCCCTCGGCAGCGGTGCCGAGCCGGCTCAGCAGATCGTCGGCCGGTCGGGCCCTGCGGCGGGCGAGGAGCTCGGCGAAGTAGTCGCACAGCGCGCGCTGCGCTTCGGCGGCGGCGCGGAACACCGCCGCGTCGGTGACGGGTTCCATCAGCGCCGCCAGCGCCTGCGAGTTGGGCAGGACGGAAGCGCGGTCGCTTTCGGGAATGCCGAGCAGGTCCGAGATGACGATCTCCGGCAGAGGCTTGGCCACGGCCTCCATGAAGTCGCCGCCCGCGGCCCCGTCGAGGCGCGCGAGCAGCCGGTCCGTGTGTGCCACCACGGCGGGGCGCAGCCCCTCGACCTGCCGGTGGGTGAAGACGGAGCTGACTGGTCTGCGCAGCCGGGCGTGGTGCGGTGGGTCCACGAAGGCCATGCTGCGCCTGAGCGTGGCCATCACCTCCGTGACCTGCTCCTGGGGCACGGGTGCGAGGCGGAAACCGTCCATGTCGTCACCCCGCCCCAGCGACCGGTGCCGCAGCGCGGCATCGCACTCGGCGTGCCCGGTCAGGACCAGGGTTCCGTCGCTCGTGATCAGAGCCGGTGCCATGTCCCGCAGCTCGCGGTAGTGCGAGTAGGGATCGTCGGAAGCGGGATTCTGCATGATGTCGAGAAAGACGGACTCGGCGTCGTCGTCGCGGCGGGCCGTGACCGTCGATGTGGCGGCCGGCGTCTGTTCCATGGCTGCCTCTTCACCTGCCTTCGTGTCTGGACTGTTTGCCGCTGGACCGGTCACGTCTACGGGCAGTGGGCCACCACCAGTACGTACCCCAGTGCGGTGATGTCGCTCAGTCGTGCCGGATCGAGTTGATAGGCCGGGTCGCTGGCGAACTTCTCGTCGATCTCCGCGCGGGCCTCGCGCATCTGACGGGAGAGTTCCCGGGTGGTGCGCCACATGACGTTGTCGCTGATGTCGCGGACCTCGTCGAGCACCAGACCGGCCTCTCGCACCAGGCGCGGATACGAGTCGAGCGTCACCATCGGGCTCATCTTCGCGGCCTGGAAGAACTCGTCGACGGTGCTCTGCTCGTCGGCGGTCAGCGGGGACCGCTCGCACAGATCGGTGAAGACCACGCGCCCGCGCGGACGGACGACCCGGGCGATCTCCTTGAGCACATGGCCACGGTCAGGCATGTGGATGATGGACTCCAGCAGCCACGAGGCGTCGAACGAGGCGTCCGCGTAGGGAAGCTCCATGGCGTCGGCGTACTCGAACCGCACCCGGTCGGCCAGGCCGAGGTCGGCCGCCAGCCGGTTGGCGAGGGTGACCTGATCGTGACTCACCGTGATCCCGGTGACTTCCGCGCCGGTGACACGGGCCAGCTGGACGGCGGGCCCGCCGATGCCGCAGCCGACGTCGAGCAGGTGACCGGAGGCCGGGAGCCGTACCTCCTGGATCATCAGGGCGGTGAGCTGCGCGGCCGCCTCCTCGAAGGTGGCGGAATCGTCCGGCGATGTCCAGTACCCGTAATGCAGATTGGCGCCGGGAGCATTGCCGAGCGTCAGCCTGGTGAAGCGGTCGTAGAAGCCGCCGACCTCCGTCCGGTCATGTCCGGCCGCGGCAGGGCCGTCCTGCGCTGCTCCGGTGCCCTGTGCTTCGTCCACGTGCGTCACACCTTTCGTGTGTGGGAAGGGCCGGCGACGGCACGGGGGGCCCGGGCCGGCGTCCGGAGGGGCTCACCAGGTGACCGGGAACCGGTGCATGCCGTAGATGAACATGTCGGTGCGCAGCGGGAGCTCCTCGGCCGGCACTGCCGGGCGCAGGCCCGGGAAGCGGCGGAACAGGGCGGAGTAGCCGACGCGCATCTCGATCCGGGCCAGATGCTGGCCGATGCACTGGTGGATCCCGTGGCCGAAGGCCAGGTGGCCGGCCGCCGACCTGCCGACGTCGAGCTCGTGGGGGCGCTCGAAGCGCTCCGGGTCGCGGTTCGCGGCGGGGATCGAGGTCATTACCACGTCGCCCTTGCGCACGACCTGCCCGGCCACTTCCACGTCCTCCAGTGCCGCCCTCAACGGCCCGAACTGGCCGATGCTCAGGTAGCGCATCAGTTCCTCGACGGCGGAGTCGACGCGTCCGGGGTCCTCACGCAGCAGGGCCAGTTGCCGTGGCTTGCTGATCAGCGCGTACGCTCCGAGGGAGAGCATGTTCGCCGTCGTCTCGTGCCCTGCGACGAGCAGCAGTTTGCCCGCGCCGGCGATCTCGGCGTCGGTGAGTCCGCCGTCGGCCACCAGGCCGCTGATGATGTCGTCGGCCGGTGCCGCCCGCTTGCCGGTGACCGTCCGCAGCATCAGTTCGTCGAGAGCGGCGTGTGCCGCCATCATCTGCTCGGGAGTGCCGTTGGTGGACACCGTGGTGGCCGCGTGGAGCTGGAAGGAGTCGCGGGTGTCGTAGGGCACGCCGAGCAGTTCGCAGATCACGAGGGACGGCAGGGGCAGGGCGAAGTCGTCCACCAGGTCGGCCGGCGCGCCCTGTTCCTCCATCGCGTCCAGCAGGCTCTCCGTGATCCGCTCGACGTGCGGGGTGAGCCGCTTCATGCGGCGCACAGTGAACTGGCCGGTGAGGAGCTTGCGGTAGCGCGTGTGTTCTGGGGCGTCCATGCCGACGAAGAAGCCGGGCGGCGCGGGTGTCGCCTGCCACGGGTAGGGAACCGGCATGCGCAGCAGTTCCATGCGCGCGCTGAAACGGGCGTCGTTGAGGATGGTGCGGACCACCTCGTGTCCGGTCGCCAGCCAGCCCACGCTGCCGTCCGGGAACGCCAGCGGTTGCAGGGGGGCTTCGGTGCTCAGCCGTATCAGCTCGGGGGGCGGGTCGAACGGGCAGTCGCGGACCGTGGGCAGGGCCACCGGTTCCGGGGAGGTCTGAGTCATCGGGAATCTCTCTGCTCAGCCGGATTCGGCGCCTGGGGCGTGTGCGCACGGGATCAGGTGTGGGTGCGGCCGGAATCCGTGACTGGCGCCGCCTGGCGGGGCGCGGTGTCGGCCCGGAACAGCGTCGCACCCCGCGTGGAAGCGGCTCAACTCCTGGATTGCACATGATGCCCACGCCGTGAGCCGGGGCGAGGGACGCTGACGGAGGGGCGGATCGGGGCTCGTGCGGCCGCCGGCGTGGGGCGGCCCGGCATCGTACGTGCCCCCACTGCCGGGGTGGGGTCCGCGTGCCGTGGTGGGGCTCGTGGAGCAGCAGGACGGGCGTCTGCTGGGCGAGCACCATGACCAGCGGGACCAGCGGGACCAGCGGGACCAGCGGGACCAGCCGACGCCGGGCGTCGACGGGCCGGTCCGCGAGGCCGGGCACCCCGGCCCGGCGCATCGCCTCGATCACGGCGGTCTCGTCCCGCGCAGCCCACCCATCCGTGTGCGGGAGGCAGGCAGCGGCGCGAGGAACAGGGGCCCGGCGGCCCCCCGGCTCCACACCCCGCGTGTCGACACCGGGCACGGCGGATCCGAGGTGAGCGCCGCGACACCGTCGCCGACCCCGCTCTCCGGCCGGCCTCCGGCACCGGACGGCGCCCGCGACGAGCTGAGCAATCTGGGCGATGACAGGTTCGGTGGGCCGTCGCAGTCTTGGCTGGGCCGACGGGTCGGGCGGCCGTCGCCCGCAGCATCCGTCCGGGCCGGACGGCCGGCCCCCTGAGCCCCTGGCCGACCGCTGGTGTGGGCTTGAGCCGTGAGGTGATTGTGGGGTGGGACAGTGAGCGCCGGGGAACGCGAACCCGTTGCGGTGATCGCCATGGGATGCAGGCTTCCGGGGGGTGTCACCTCGCCGGAGGAGTTCTGGACGTTTCTCGCCGAGGGACGCGAGGGCCTCTCGGACTTCCCCGACGACCGGGGATGGGATGTGGAGCGGCTGCGGTCCGCCGATGTCGGTCTCCCGGGAGTCTCCACCCCGCACCGGGGCGGATTCCTGTCCGGCGCGGCCGGCTTCGACCCCGCCCTGTTCGGGATCTCCCCGCGCGAGGCGCTGGCGATGGACCCGCAGCAACGGCTTCTCCTCGAAGTCTCCTGGGAGACTCTGGAAAGGGCCGGTATCGCACCGACCTCCCTGCGCGGCGAACCCGTCGGTGTCTTCACGGGCACCGCTGGACAGGACTATCTGACCGTTCTCCAACGGGCACAGGACCGGGCGGCGGGCCACACCCTGACGGGCACCGCGGGCAGCGTCATGTCCGGCCGTGTCGCCTATGCGCTGGGCCTCCGGGGGCCCGCCATCACCGTGGACACGGCGTCCTCCGCCTCCCTGGTGGCGATTCACCTGGCGTGCCGGGCGCTGGCGCAGGGTGACTGCACGCTCGCCCTCGCGGGCGGCGCGACGGTCATGTCGACCCCGGCGATGTTCGTGGAGTACAGCAAGCTGCGGGGTCTCGCTCCGGACGGTGTGGCCAAGCCGTTCTCCGCGGCCGCCGACGGCACCGCGTGGGCGGAGGGCGTCGGCGTGGTCCTCCTCGCGCGGCTCTCGGACGCGCTGGCGCAGGGCCTCCCGGTGCTCGCGGTGATACGCGGCTCCGCGGTCAATCAGGACGGTGCCAGCGACGGTCTGACCGCGCCGAACGGACGTGCGCAGCAGCAGGTCCTCGGGCAGGCCCTGGCGGACGCCGGGCTCTCGCCGGCCGACGTGGACGCCGTCGAGGCCCATGGCACGGGCACCGCTCTGGGCGATCCGGTGGAGGCCGAGGCGCTGCTCGCGGTCTACGGGCCCGGACGCCGGCAGGGCAGTCCGCTGTACCTCGGCTCGGTGAAGTCGAACTTCGGGCACGCCCAGGCCGCAGCCGGAGTCGCCGGCCTCATCAAGATGGTGCTGTCCCTCACGCACGGCGTGCTGCCCAGAACGCTGCACGCGGCCGAACCCACTCCGCACGTGGACTGGTGCCGGGGCGGGCTGGAGCTGCTGCACGAGGCCCGGCCGTGGCCGTCGACGGGGCGCCCGAGACGGGCGGCGGTGTCCTCGTTCGGCATCAGCGGCACCAACGCGCACCTCGTCCTGGAGGAGGCTCCGCGTGCCGCCGCGCGGACCCCGGGTCCCGGTGTGCCGCCGGACGCACCGGGCCGGGACGCCCACGCCGTCCCGGACGGCGCCGTGGCGTGGGTGGTCTCCGCGCGCGGCGCACAGGCGCTGCACGAGCAGGCGCGGCGACTGCGGTCCTGGGCCGCCGTCGGCGGCGCGCCGCCGACGGGGGACACGGTGGACGGTGCCGCGGTGGGCCGCCACCGGGTGGCGGACGTCGCCGGTGCGCTCGCCCGGGGCCGGGCGCAACTGGAGCACCGCGGTGTCGTGATCGCGCCCGAGGGGCACCTCGGCCAACTCCTCGACGGTTTGCGTGCGCTGGCCGAGGGAGAGCCGGCCCCGGGCGTCGTCGAAGGAGTCGCGCGCGGTGATGCCCGCCTCGCGGTGCTGTTCACCGGGCAGGGCGCACAGCGGCTGGGCATGGGACGGGAACTGCGGTGCCGGTACCCGGTGTTCGCCCAGGCCTTCGACGCCGCCTGCGCGGCGCTCGACCGGGAACTGGCCGGGCACGTTCCCGAGCCGGTCGCCGACGTGGTGTTCGGCGTCAGGCCCGGGGGAGAGGAAGTGCCGGACGCGGCAGAGCTGTTGAACAGGACGGTGTACACCCAGGCGGGGCTGTTCGCGCTGGAGACCGCGCTGTTCCGACTGGTGGAGTCCTGGGGCGTCCGGCCCCGCCTCCTCGGCGGACACTCCATCGGCGAGGTCGTCGCGGCGCACGCCGCGGGGGTCCTCTCACTGCGGGACGCGTCCCGGCTCGTGGCGGCGCGCGGGCGCCTGATGCAGAACCTTCCGGAGGGCGGCGCGATGGCGGCCCTCGAAGCCACCGAGGCGGAGGCTCTCGAGCTGATCGGCACCGCCGGGGACGTGGGCGTCGCGGCGGTCAACGCGCCCGATTCCGTGGTGATCTCGGGCACCGGGACCACCGTCGTGTCACTTGCCCGGGTGTGGCGGACACGAGGCAGGAAGGCCAAGCGGCTGCGTGTGTCGCACGCCTTTCACTCGCCGCGGATGGAACCCATGCTCGACGCGTTCCTCGAAGAGCTGCAGGCACTGTCCTTCCACGCCCCGCGGCTGCCCGTCGTCTCCAACGTGACCGGCAGCCCGGCGACGGAGGCGGAGCTGACCTCGCCGGACTACTGGGTGCGGCACGTCCGGCAAGCCGTGCGGTTCGGCGACGGGGTCAACGCGATGGCCGGCCAAGGCGCCTCGGTCTTCCTGGAACTCGGCCCGGACGGCGTGCTCAGCGGCCTCGGACCGGAGGCGCTCGCCGCTCGTGACGCGGCCGGGCAGGAACCCGTGTTCGCCGCCGCGCTGCGCGGAGACCGGCCGGAGCACGCCTCCCTGCTCGCCGCACTCGGTCAGATCTGGGTCCACGGCATACCGGTCGACTGGGCGGCGGTGACCGGCGGCACCGATCCCACGGTGCGGGTGGACCTCCCGACGTACGCCTTCCAGCGCGGTCGGTACTGGGCCGAGCCGGAGCCGTCGGCCGCCGGTGACGTCACCGCGGCCGGGCTCGCCTCCGCGGGCCATCCGGTTCTCGGCGCCGTACTCGAGCTCCCGGACTCCGAGACTGTCGCCCTCACCGGACGGCTGACCGCGCGCACCCTGCCTCCGCCCGTGGAGAACGCCGCCGCCCCGGCGTCGGGCCTGCTCCTGGAGCTGGCGGTCCGCGCGGCCGACGAGGCGGGGTGTGCCAGGGTCCAGGACCTCACCATCCATACCCCGCTGCTGCCACCGGAGCACGAGGCGCTGGCCCTGACCGTGACGACGGGTCCGCCCGACGCGAACGGACTGCGTCCCCTGACCGTGCACAGCAGGCCGGACGACTCCCTGCCGGGCCGGCCGTGGACCCGCCACGCCACCGGGGGTGTCACCGCGGCGGACCCCGGGCACGGCGGACCGCGGGGCGGCAGCACGGGCCTGCGCGCCTGGCCGCCGCCGGACGCCGTGGCACAGTTCACCGGCGGCCAGGCGCCGCCCGCTCCCGGCGTGCGCCGGCTGTGGCAGCGCGGTGCCGAGACGTTCGCGGAGGTGGCACTCCCCGAGGCCCTGCACGACACCGCGCGGGCGTACGGCATTCAGCCCGCGCTGTTGCAGAGCGCCCTGGACGTGGCGTGTCTCGCGCGGTCCGGCCGACCGGCCGATGCGCGCGGACTGAGCCTGAGCGGCATGGAGCTGTACGCGACCGGTGCGACGTCGCTGCGAGTGCGTGTCGCGCCGGGTCCCGACGGCTGCACGCTCGACGCCGCCGACCACGCCGGAGAGCCGGTCCTGTCGGTGCGTGGCCTGCGGCCGGCGGGTCACCGGCCCACGACGGACGGGGCGTCCCCCGACGCCGTCACAGCGGATGCCGCCGACGCGGACCGCGCGGAGAACGGCCCCGCGCCCCGGGAAGCCCTGTACCACGTGCGCTGGGCCGCCGCGCCGCCCCCGCAAGCCGTGAGGGAACCGGGGCGGTGCGCGCTGGTCGGCACCGACGCGCTGGGTCTGCGCGGAGCCCTCATGGCCACCGGCACGTACACGGACGCCTACCACGATCTCGACGCCCTGCGCGAGGCGATCGACGCGGGCGACCGGGTTCCGGACTCCGTCCTGATCCTGGGCGCCTCCGTGGGCGGCACCGGTGGCATCACGGAAGGCGGTCCGAGTGCGACGGACCTGTGCGAGAGCGCCGGGCGCGCACGCCGGGTCGTCCGGAACTGGTGCGACGAGGAACGGTTCGCGGCCACCCGGCTCGTCTTCGTCACCCGGCGCGCGGTGGCGACCCGGGACGGCGAGGACGTCCCCGGACTCCTGGACGCCGCGCTCCGGGGAGTGATCAGGTCGGTCCGGGACGAGCACCCGGGTGGCGTCACCCTGCTCGACGTCGACGACAGGCCCGCGTCGTCGCGCGCCGTCGCGGCAGCCCTGTCCGGCGCCCCGGGGGAGTTCGCGCTGCGCAGAGGGGCGTGGAGCGTACCCCGGCTCGAGCCGTCGGCACGTCCGCCGGAACCGCGGGAGCTCACCCCGGGCGGCACCGTTCTGATCACGGGTGGCACGGGTGCGCCCGGCGCGGAAGTCGCCCGCGACCTGGTCCGCCGCGGCGTGCGCCATCTGCTGCTGACCGGCACCCACGCGTCCGCGACCCCGGAGGCCGGGGCGCTGGTCGAGGAACTGACGGAGCTCGGGGCCGAGGTCACCGTCGCCGACTGCGACGTGACCGACGCCGGGGCGCTGGCCGCGGTCCTGGACACCGTGGAGGACGCGCATCCGGTCACCGCTGTCGTCCACACGGCCGGCGCCGGGGCGGACGCGCCCCAGGACGAGGCAGCCGAGCAGGTACCGGCCGGGGCCATCGCCGCCTGGAACCTGCACCGGCTCACGCGCGGCCACGATCTCGACGCCTTCGTCCTGTTCGTCTCCGCGGACGGAACGTTCGGCGCCCCGCACCTTCCGGGCCCGGCCGTCGACGCCTGCCTCCTGGACGCCCTCGCACACATGCGGCGCGCGAACCACCGGACGGCCATCGGCGTCTCGGTCGGCTGGAGCGCCGGAGCGAGCGGGAAGGGGACGGCAGGCGGGCGGGAGCCGGTGCGCCGGGACGACTGCACGGGCTTCACCCCGCTCGGCACCGGGGACGTCACCGCCCTGCTGGACGCGGCACTCGCTCCAGGCCCTGCCGCGGTGGTCCTCCCGGCGCGGGTCCGGGCAGGCGCGCTGCGGGCGCGGGCCGGGGAGCTCCACCCCCTGCTGCGACACCTCGTTCCGTGGCCGGACAGGAGAGTCGTCACGACGGACGCCGCCCCCCGGTCGGGCAGCGCGCTGCGCGCCCGTCTCGCGGCGCTCGCGGACACCGAACGCGACGCGTTCCTGACCGGACTCGTGCGCGACCAGGTGGCAGCCGTCCTCTCCCAGGCCTCACCCGACGACGTGGACACCGGGCGCTCGTTCAAGGACCTGGGACTCGAATCGCTGAGCGCGATCGAGTTCCGCAACCGTCTCAGCCGGGCCACGGGGCTGAAACTGCCGACCACGCTGGTCCGCGCGTTCCCCACCGCGCAACTGCTGGTGCGGCACCTCGCGGAACAACTCCGCTGACCGTCGACCGTCCACCCGAGGAAGGCCATCCATGAAAGTG
Source organism: Streptomyces marokkonensis (assembly GCF_008312835.1). Taxonomy (GTDB): domain Bacteria; phylum Actinomycetota; class Actinomycetes; order Streptomycetales; family Streptomycetaceae; genus Streptomyces; species Streptomyces marokkonensis_A. The sequence goes on from NZ_VSKS01000001.1 coordinate 619,086, forward strand.
CACGGCGTGTACGTCAGTTCCATCGGAACGTACCTGCCTCAGCCCATGAGCGCCGAAGAGGCGCTCGCACAGGGCCTGTACGACCAGGAGCTGTACGACACCGTCGGCTGGCGCGGCACTCACGTGGCCGGCCGGCAGTCGGCCCCGGACATGGCGGTGCTCGCCGCGAGGGAAGCCCTCAGGCGCCGGGGCGGGACGGGCGAACCCGTCGAGTCCTTCCTGCACTCGGGTGCGTTCTACCAGGGCCCCGACGAGATCTCCGTGCCCGGTTACATCATGCGGGAACTGGGCCTGGACGGCATTCCGTCCCTGGACGTGCGCCAGGGCTGCAACGGCATGCTGGCCTGCGCCGAGGTGGCGGTCGGCCGGCTCACCGGCGTGGCGCGCTGCGGCAGTGCCCTGATCACCTCGGCGGAGAACCACTCGACACCGCTGGTCGACCGCTGGCGCGACTCCGCGCCCGGCATCGTCATGGGGGACGGGGCGGCGGCCGTGACGCTCAGCTCCGAGGGCGGCTTCGCCGAGATCGTGGCGGCCAACTCCAGCACGCTGCCCGCGCTGGAGGGCTGGCACCGAGGCGACGACGACCTGCTGCCGCCTCAGGAGGCCGCGTTCACACCGCTCAGCCTCGGCAGGACCGTCGAACAGTTCACCAAGACCACCATGGCGATGACCGAAGCAATCGAACTCATCAGCAAGTTCAGCCTCGACCTCGTCCAGCGTTCCATCGTCGACGCGGGCATCAACGCATCGGACGTCGCCGCACTGATATCCGTCAACGCCGACGGCCGTGCGCTCGAGCAGTGGTTCCTGGAGCCACTGGGCATCCCGGCGGGGCGCACCAGCTGGGAGATCGGCAGAGCCGTGGGCCACGTGGGCGGATGCGATCAGTTCATCTCGCTCGACCGCATGCTCGCCTCCGGGGCGGTGGGGCCCGGTGACCACGTCATCCTCCACGCCGCCGCGCCCGGCTGGACCGGAACCACCCTCGCCGTACGCATCGCCGAACGCCCGCCCTGGCTCGACTGAACCGAAGGGGAACTCCATGATCGAACAGTCCGCAGCGGACCACCCCGTGTGGGACCTGCTCCTGCCGCCGAGCGAGCACGGCACCCCCGAGCGGCACGTGGTCCGCGCCCACGGGCACCGTCTCACCTTCGCCGACGGTGCCGACGTCCTCGACGCCACCTGCGGCCTGTGGAACGCCAACCTCGGCTACGGCAACGAGGTCATCGCCCGGGCGGTCGCGGAGGCCACGGCCGAGGCGTCCTACATGGGCACGTTCCGGCGCAGCCACGACTACGCCCGGGACGCCGCACGCGCGCTCATCGAGGCGGCGGGGGCGGACCGCTACGCCCGTGTGCTCTTCTCCACGTCGGGCAGCTCCGCCAACGACGTCGCCATGAAGATCTCTCGTCAGTACGCCAGTCTGCGCGGCGAGGACGACCGCAAACTCGTGGTCGGTCTGCACGGCAGCTACCACGGTCAGACCTACGGCGGATTCGCGCTGTCGGGCGAGGACTTCCAGAAGCCCATGTACGGGGCGGACACCAGCCTGATCCGGCACGTCGGGCACGACGACCCGCAGGAGCTGACGGCGCTGATGCGCGCGTGCGGCTCCCGGGTCGCGGCCGTCGTCGTCGAACCCGTCCTGGGCAGCGGCTCGCTCGCGCTCGGTACCGACATGATCAAGGCCCTGGTGACCCTGCGCCACGAGTACGGGTTCCTGCTGGTCTGCGACGAGGTCGCCGCGGGGTTCGGCCGTACCGGGACCCTGTTCGCCAGCGAGCTGTGGCCCGAGTCCCCCGACCTGCTGCTCACCTCCAAGGGGCTGACGAACGGCACGTGCGCCGCCTCCGCCGTCCTGGCCGCCCACCGGGTCTGGGAGGAGTTCGCCCGGCACGATGCGACGCTCATCCACGGCGAGACCCAGGCGGGCACGCCGGCCAGCTGCGCGGCGATCCTCGCGACCCTCCAGCAGATCGAGGAACTGGACGCGCTGAACACCGCCCGGCGCAACGGCCGGCTGATGGCGGAGGGCCTCGCGGGCATCGTGGCGCGCTCCGAGCTGGCCGCGGAGGCGACGGGCACCGGCTGCTTCCAGGCCCTGCACCTGCGCACGCACACCGGGGCGCCGTTCTGGCAGCCGCACGTCATGCAGATGATCGACGCGGTCCGCGCCCGCGGCGTCCTGGTCTACCCCGGGCCCAGCTCGCTCCAGGTCTTCCCCGCGCTGACCTGGTCGGAAGAGGAAGTGGCAACGTGCCTGCGGGCGTTGGAGGACGGTCTCGGCGACTTCGCCGCCGCGCGCGAGGCGCGCGCCGCGGCCAGGGCAGCCACCCGCACTGCCTGAGCCGCGCGCACCGGGACGCGGCGCGGGGCGGGCCCGTGGACGGCGGGCAGCCCTGCGCCGGGTCCCGGTGTGGGGCGCCCCCTCACCTGTCGGGCAGGACCACGGCGCGGCCGCTGATCCGGCCCTGACGCAGCCTGTCGTACGCCCTGGGTACCTCCTGGAGGGCATAGGTCTCGAGGCGGGCGGTGAGCACGCCGGCTCGGGCCAGCTCGATGACCTCGGTGAAGTCGGTGCGCGTACCCCAGTACGTGCCGGCGACCGAGACCCCGTACGCGGGGGTGTCGAAGCCGACCGGCAGGGCGCCCCGGCCGACGCCGGCCACCGTCACGTCGCCGCCCGTAGCCACGCAGCCGCCCGCCATCTCCACCGTGGACTGGGTGCCGACGAAATCGAGGATCACGTCCGCGCCGGTGGCGTCGGTCAGCTCGCGCACCCGCTGGGCGGTGGAGTCGTCCGAAACGAGCGTGGCGTGGGCGCCGAGCCCGGAGGCCAGCGTCAGTTTCTCCTCGGACACATCGACCGCGATCACCTGCACCGGGGTCAGTGCCCGCAGCAACTGCACGGCCAGATGCCCGAGGCCGCCGACGCCGATGACGACGGCCGCGCCGCCCGGCCGGAGCTTGGGCAGAGAGCGCTTGACGGCGTGGTAGGCGCTCAGCCCCGCATCGGTCAGGGGAACGGCCTGCAGCGGATCCAGCCCGCCGAGCGGAACCAGGTGGCGCGGCGAGTCCACCAGCATGTACTCCGCGAGGCCGCCGGGGGAGCCGAGCCCGGGCGGACTGATGCCGAGCACCTCACGCCGTACACAGAGGTTCTCGGCACCGTCGGCGCATCGTCTGCACCGCCCGCATCCCCACGGGCCGTACAGGGCGACGGCCTCTCCCTCGCTCACGCCGCTCGTGCCGGCCCCGAGCGCCGCGACCGTGCCCACCACCTCGTGTCCCAGCGTCAGCGGCAGTGACACGCCCATGCGCCGCAGCATGCCGGCGGGGGTGTCGAGGAGCAGGAAGTCGGAATGGCACAGGCCGACGCCGGTGACGGACAGCAGCACCTGCCCGGGCCCGGGCCGCGGCACTGGCAGCTCGACCAGTTCGGGCGTGCGTCGGGGGGTGCGGAGCTGGACGGCCTTCATGGCGGACAGAGAGCTCATGGGTGTCCTTCTCCGGGGCGAGCCCGGGCTCGGCGGCTTCGGGGGCGCGCTCCGTTCCGGCTTCCGGGCGGGCCCGGTCGCCGGGCCCGGCCCGGATGGCTCACCGGGTGCGCGCCAGCCAGGTGGTGAGGTGGGCGGCGATGGCCTGCTGGCGCTCGGGGTGTCCTATACCCGCGTGGTCGGTCGCCATCCGCTCGATGTCGATGCCGGGGCACACCTCGAGCCACACGGGTACCGGGTCGGCGAGCGGTTCCTTGTCGGCGACGTACAGCAGCGTCGGCTGGTCGTGCGGCCCCGGACGCCAGGCGGCGGTCAGCCGCGTCTCGTGCTGCTGGATGCGCATGAGCCGCTCGTATCCCGCTACGTCGACCTCGGCGGGCAGCAGACCGTGGGCGACGCAGGTGTCCCTGGCGACCTGGGAGAGGTCCTCGGGACGCGCCGAGCGGACCGAGGCCGCCACGGCCTCGGGCGCGGGGCCCAGGTTGAGCGTGACGATGAAGGCGAGATGCCGTTCCGGCTCGGTGTCGGCCACCCGCAGATCGGTGATGCGGCTGTCGAGCATGAAGACATGGCTGGTACGCCCCGACTCCCTGAGCTGGCATGCCACTTCGTAGGCGAGGAAGCCGCCCATGGACCAGCCGCCCAGGATGTAAGGCCCCTCGGGGCGGACTCTCAGCAGCTCCTGGAGGTAGCCGGCCGCCATGGACCGCAGGTCCGGCGCGAAGGCCTCCTCCGACGTGTCGACGTGCGGCCGGCTCTGGAAGGCGTGCACCGGACCCGGCCAGCTCTGCGCCAGCGGTACGTACGGCGCCACCGAGCCGCCCATCACGTGGAACAGGGTGAGTCCGGGTCCCTCACCGTCCGAGAGCTGCACCATGCACGTCGGGCGCTGCGTGTCCTGCGTGCTCTGCGAGAGCGATGCGGCGAACTCCCGTACGGTGGGCGCCTCGAAGACCCGTCCCAGCGGCAGGTCCGCGCCGAACTCCGCGTGCACGCGGTTGACCATGCGCAGCGCGAGCAGCGAGTTGCCGCCCAGGGCGAAGAAGTTGCTGTCCGGGCCGACGGACGGTGACTCCAGCAGCTCACCCCACAGCTCGGTGAGCCGTTCGAGCAGCGGGTCGTCGTCCGGCACTCCGCCGGTGCCGTCGTGCCGGTCGGGACCCGTGCCCGGAGCGGAGACCAGTTCCAGGGCGCGGACCGGGTCCACTTTGCCGTTCGCCGTGAGCGGGAGGTGGTCCACGATCACGGTGTGCCCGGGGATCATGTAGTGCGGCAGGTGTGCGCGAAGGTGGGCCGAGACGGCCGCGCCGTCGAGCGTCACATCCGGTTCGGGCACGGCCAGGGCGACCAGGCGCCGCTGTCCGCCGGGCGCGTCGTCCACGCACACGACGCACTCGCGGACCCCGGGGTGCGAGCGCAGCGCTGCCTCCACCGATCCGGGCTCCACGCGGTAGCCGAGTATCTTGACCTGGCGGTCCTCGCGGCCCATGAACTCGATGGTGCCGTCGGGCCAGTACCGTCCCAGGTCGCCGGTCCGGTAGAGACGCTCCCCGGTACGCGGATGGGTGATGAACCGCTCGGCGGTGCGCTCCTCGTCCTGCCAGTAGCCCCGGGCCAGCCCGGCACCGCCGATGTGGATGTGACCGACCGCCCAGGGCTGACGGATGTCGAGGCGGTGGTCGAGCACCGTCATCGTCTGGTTGGTCAGCGGCCTGCCGTACGGAACGGAGCGCCATGCGGGGTCGGTCTCGCCGACCTCGTAGATGTTCGACCAGATCGACGCCTCGGTCGCGCCGCCCATCGCGATGACACGCACGTCACTCCGGCGCCGCCGCATACGGTCCGGCAGCGTGGTCGGTACCCAGTCACCGCTGAGCAGGAAGGCGCGTATCGGTGCGTGCCCGAGCTCCGGGCGCTCCTCCGCCACTTCCACGATCATCTCGGCGAGAGCGGGCACCGAGTTCCACACGGTCACGCCGTGCCGGCGTGCGGTGGCCGACCAGGCGATGGGATCGGGCAGGTCCGTGGGATCCGGGATGACCAGCGCGGCGCCGGCGGCGAGCGTCCCGAACACGTCCCACACGGACAGGTCGAACGCCAGCGAGGAGATGCCGAACACCCGGTCGTCGGGGCTGAGCCGCAGGCGCTCGTTGATGTCCACGACGGTGTTCAGGGCCGCACGGTGCTCGATCATCACACCCTTGGGCCGGCCGGTGGAGCCCGACGTGTAGATGACATACGCCAAGTCGTCGGGTGCCGCCTCCACCTGCGGCAGCGGGCGCGAAGCCGGGTCCGTCCCGTCCACGGCCAGGACGGGCAGCGTCGAAGACGCGCCGAGTTCCGGCAGGGCGTGGGACTGTGCGAGCACCACCGACGCCGAGCACTCGGTGAGCAGGTCGCGCAGTGGACCTCGGGGCATGCGTGCGTCGATCGGCAGATAGGCGGCGCCGGCCCGCAGCGCACCCAGCGCCGCGACCACCTGCTCCCATCCCTTCACCATGACGACGGGGACGACGTCACCGCGCCGCACCCCCCGCTCCAGCAGCCAGTGCGCCACCGCGCGGGAGAGGGCCTCCAGTTCCCCGTAGGTGACGGTGCGGGCGTCGGTGAGCAGCGCGGGTCGGTCGGGGTGGGCGTCCGCCTGTAGCAGGAAGCGGTCCTCGAGGCGCCCCTCGGGCAGCGGCTTCGCCGTGTCGTTGACCGCCGCGACGAGCTCACGGTGTGCGTCGGGCACCGGGTCGGGTTCGCTCTCGGCTCCGTCCGGACGGGACAGTACGTCCAGCATGTGCTGGTAGGCGGCGACGACCCGTTCGGGCAGGCCGGGTGGGAACGCCTCGTCGACGAAGTCGATGTTGGAGGCGACACCGCCGTCCGGAAGGTCGCGTATCTGGTTGTCGACGAGCACCTGTGGTGTGTGCTGGACGCGCTCCACCGCCCGGAAGGCCGGCCGGGACTGCGGCGGCGGAGTGTCCCAGCCGGGGCCCTGGTTGCTGGTGAAGACATAGGGGAAGGCGGCTCGTTGCGTCCAGCCGCTGCGGGCGGCGAGTTCGCGGCTGATCCGTACGCCGGTGACGTCGCTGTGGGCCATGTCCTTCCACAGCCGGCGCTGCAGCTGCTTGGCGCGCTGCCAGAAGCCGGCGTCGCCGCGGTGGTCCACCTCCAGCGGAAGGGTCGCGGTGCGCTGGCCCACCACCGGCGGGCCCGGGTGCCGCGCCACCAGGTTGAGGTGGACGACGTTCAGACAGAAGTGCGGTGTCCCGGCCCAGGAGGCGAGCGCCTCGGAGAGCACGTGCATCAGGGCGGTGGCGGGGAGCACCTTGTGTGCGCGGAAGTTGCGGCAGAAGGTGTCCCATTGCTCCCGGGAGAGGTAGGCGGTGCGAGCGGTGAACTGCACCGACTCGATGGTGTTGGGCTCGCGGACCAGGGGCAGTCCGGGCGCCTGGGGCAGTGTGTCGAGCCGGCTCTCCCAGTACGCCCACTGTTTCTGGAAGTCCTCGCTCCGCTCGTGCGCCAGGAGTTCGCCGCGCCACTCGCGGAACGTCCGCTCCACGGGCGGGAGGTGCCCGTCCGGGGCGTGGTAGAGCTCCAGCCATTCGTCGACCAGCGTGTTCAGACTCGGCGCGTCGACGAGAATCAGGCTGTACCGGAAGTGGACGCGGCAACGATGCCGCCTGAGCCGGCTCACGACCACTTCGAACAGCGGCCAGTCGGTGGGGTCGAGCCCCTGGGTGCACATGCGGTCACGGGTCCGTGCGAGGCCGGCCTCCTGCTCGTCCTCGCTCCGGCCTGTCAGGTCCACGACCGCCAGCCGTGTCCTCGGCTGCCGGCCCGGCTCCATGACGCGTCCGTAGCCGTCGCTGCCGAACACCGTGCGCAGCGTCTCGTGCCGGTCCACCAGCGCGTCGAGGGCGGTCTCCGCCCTGGCCGGGTCGAGGTCCACCGCGTCGAGTTCGATGTAGTACTGCTGGCGGCCGCCGAGTTCCAGCAGACGGCTCCTGCCCACGATGTACGCGGACTGGATGTCCGTCAGCGGGAACCCGGGGGAGGCTCCGGACGGCGTGACGGCGGCCGAGGGTCCTTCGTCTGTTGTCCTCACGGTGCGCACCCCGTTCTGTGAGTGTCCTGTGGCTTCCCCGGCGCGGGACGTCATGCCATCCACGCGGCGGCACGTTCGGCGAGCATGATGCAGCTGAGGTTCATGGGCGACAGCAGGGGCGAGGGGATCACCGAGGAGTCCACCACCCGCAGACCGTCGACCTGGTGCACCCTGAAGTACTGGTCGACCACGGAGGAGGCATCACGCTCCGGCCCCATCCGGGCCGTGCCCGAGGGATGCCACATCGGAGTGGCGAAGCGTCTGACGGCCTTCCGCAGCCGGTCCTCGTCCTGGATCATCCGCTCGGTCCACAGCAGGACGTGCTCCAGGGTCCGCGTCATGGCCGAGGCGTTCATCAGCGACCAGAGCAGCCGGGTGCCTTCCATGAGGCGCTCCACGTCGGACTGCTCCGACAGCAGCCCCAGAGTGATCACGGGCGCGTGGGCGGGGTCGGGGCCAGTGGCGTGCACGGCGCCGCGGGAGTCCGGATCCAGGAGCATGGCGGACAGCACGATGGCGATGCGGTCCTCGGTGACCTTCCCGATCTCCGGGATGGTCTCCTCGGTGACGTTGCTCGCCAGGAACACGCCCAGGCCCGGCGCACCCCCGTCATGCGCCACGCGCGCCATGACCTGGTGCCAGGGAACGCCCTTGCGGCACACACCCGCCCGGGGCACCGCCCAGACCACCGTCGCCACATGGTCGGCCAGGTCTTCCCCCACGCCGGGCAGTTCGGCCACGACCGGCACGCCGAGCGATGCCAGGCGGCGGTTCTCCCCGATGCCCGAACGCTCCAGGATCAGCGGCGTGTTGATGCCTCCGGCGCACAGGGTCACCCGGTCGGCCCGGACCTGCACGGGACGCCCCTCGCGCAGCGCCTGCACCCCGACGGCCCGGTTGCCGTCGAACAGCACCCGGGACACCTCGGTCCGGGTCCACACACTCAGGTTGTGCCGGTGGCGCGCGGGCTCCAGGTAGGCGTCCGCCGTGGAGATCCGGCGACCGTCACGTGCGTTGCTGGGCAGGGGGCCCGCTCCGACGGCGCCGGTGTTCATGTCGGCGGTCTGCGGTATCCCCAGCTCCTTGCAGGCATGCAGGAAGGCGAGTGCCACCGGGTCGAACTCGTCGACGGCCGGCCGGCGCACGGGAACCGGTCCCTCGGAACCGTGTGTCGCGTCGGTGAAGTCGGCGTCCGTTTCCAGGGCCCGGAAGAACGGCAGAACCGCGTCCCAGGTCCACTCCGGACTGCCCCCAGCGGCCCATGAGTCGAAGTCGGCGGCCAGGCCGCGCAGCGCGATCGCGCCGTTGACCGCCGAGGAGCCGCCGAGCAGCTTCCCCACACCGTAGGGGCCGTGCCGTCCCCTGGGTTCGGTGCCCATGTACGCGGTGTAGTCCCAGTTGTAGCCCGACAGTACGGACATGCCCAGTGGATAGGAGTCCTGCGGTTCGCCGAGGCGGTCGACGCCGGCCTCCAGGAGGAGCACGGAACGCTCAGGATCCTGGGACAGCCGGGCGGCCAGCGTGGCGCCGGCGGAGCCACCCCCCACGATCACGTCGTCCCAGTGCTGGAGCCATGGGTCTTCGGGCATGTGTGCCTCTTCGGGTCGGCTTCCGCGCGGGGCAGTCGAGCGGCCGCCCGCTCCAGCCGACGCGGATGGCGCGTCCTGCCTTCGAGCGGGCGGGCGGCTGACGGGCTCTCAGCTGTTCAGGCTCGTGACCACGTCGTCGCGCTGCGAGCGGCGGCGCTTCCACATCAGTGCGCCGGCGCCGGCGAGGAACGCCGCGGCGGAGGCGGAGGCCAGGGCGGGCGTTCCGGCGAAGGAATTGCCGGATTCGTTGCCCGGCGTGGTGGAACCCGCGAGGGCCATGGTCTGCGTGGCCGACGTGGACGCATCGGCGGCCGGCACGACCTTCAGCGCGGGCGCGGGGTGTGCCGGGTGGGGGTCCTCGGCAGTGGGACGCTGGTCCCAGCGGACGACCTCACCGTTGCTGTACGTCTGCACGGCGTCGAAGTAGATCTTCTCGGTGTCGGGAATTCGTCCCACCGTCAGTTTGAATTCCTCGAACTCGCCGGCATGGATGGACGTGGCGGAGGTGCGGGCGACCCAGGTCACGGAGACCACTCCCTCGCCGATGCCGCCACCGCCCTCCTTTTTGATCGTGTGCTTCCAGCCCGGAACACGCTTCGCCAGCACGTTCGGCAGCTTGGACGCCGCATCGGAGGGAAGAATGATCTGCAGCTTCTGGGTGCTGGCCGCTTCACGCTCGTTCGGCACCACGAATGTGAGGGTGGGGTAGGAGCCGACGGTGGCCTGGACGGGGTCCTTGATGGTGACATGGGCCGAAGCGGGAAGTGCCGCGGCGAACAGCATGGCAAGGGCGCCCGCCGAAGCGGCGGCGATTCTGGTCGGAGTACGGGACATCTGTGCCTCTCACGGAATTCCAGCCAGGGCCCACTTGCCCGGGCACAGGCATTCTCCGCCGCGGCCGCACGGGGAGGCATCTCCCAAGTTGCTTGGTAACGGGGGCAGATGACGAGCGCGCAGAGGGGGGCGGCGGCGGCCGCGGTGGTGCCACCCCACCGCGGCGCCTGCCTCACCCCTTGATGCTGCGGGTGATCTGGTTGATGTTCGCGAACCGGCCGTCATCGGTCATCTCGCAGAACATGTGGACCTCGTTCTCGGTCTCCGTGCCCTGCTTCATGACGGCACGAATCACGAGACGGGCCGCGAGACGATTTCCCTGAGTGACCGCTTCGAGCACCTCGTAGGTGCCGCTCAGGACACTCTTCTTCACAGGGCGGATGTGCTTGATCAGGCGCTCCCGGTCGATCGAGATACCGTCACTCACCAGAGTGAAGTCCGGCGCATAGTAGCGGTCGATGACCGCACCCGAGTCCTCTTCGCTGAAAATCTCGTCCTGGAAATTGTTGTAGAGCTTCTCGAGAAAGTTCCGGGGGTCGTCCGTGATGGTTTTCTTCATGACGCTCCTTGAGCTCTCAGGTACTCCGGGGGGGTATATGCGGTTCGGTCAGTAAATCAGGGACGCGGAGGCCCCGCAACCGCTCCGCGCGGTGTCGGCGCCGTCCCCGGCCGGGCCTCCGGCAACGTGGGAGATGCCGCGAGGCGGGTCGGACGGCGAGGATGCCTTGCCGGTGCCGTCCGGGTCCCGGGGCGCGGCTGGGGCCGATGACGTCCGGGACACCGAACGGCCCCGCTGTTGAAGCGGGTTGCATACGGGCCGTTGAGGGGACGTGGGTGCGATGGGTGGATACGGGGACGCTTCTGGCCGTGAGCCTTCCGGGGGCCGGGCCGTCGCGGTCGTCGGGATGGCGTGCCGGCTGCCCGGGGCGCCCGACCTCGAGGCCTTCTGGGAACTCCTGCGGGAAGGACGCGACGCCGTCACGGACGTTCCTGAGGGGCGGTGGACCCTGCCACACCCGGCAGGGGGAGACGGCGCGCCCGTGGCAGACCCGGGAACCCGGCGCGGTGGCTTCCTCGACGACGTCGACGGCTTCGACGCCGACTTCTTCGGTATTTCGCCGAGGGAGGCAGCCGCGATGGACCCGCAGCAGCGGCTCATGCTGGAGCTGAGCTGGGAAGCGCTGGAGGACGCCGGCGTCCTGCCCGGGAAACTGCGCGGCAGCAGGACGGGCGTCTTCACGGGGGTGATGGCCGACGACTACGCGACGCTCGCGCGCCGGCTGGGTCCCGAGGCGGTGACCCGGCACTCCGTGACCGGCCTGCACCGCGGCCTGATCGCGAACAGGGTCTCCTTCGCGTTCGGTCTGAGCGGGCCCAGCATGGTGCTCGACACCGGCCAGTCCTCCTCGCTCGTGGCCGTCCACACGGCTTGCGAGTCACTGCGGGCCGGTACCTCCACGCTGGCGCTCGCGGGCGGAGTGAACCTTAACCTCGCGGCGGAGAGCGCCGTGGCCACCTCCAGATTCGGCGCGCTCTCCCCCGACGGCCGGTGCTTCACCTTCGACGCCCGGGCCAATGGCTACGTCCGCGGTGAAGGAGCCGGCGTCGTCGTTCTGAAGCCACTCGACCGGGCCCTCGCCGACGGTGACGTCGTGTACTGCGTCGTCCTGGGCGGTGACGTGAACAACGACGGTGCGACGGACGCCCTGACGCGGCCGAGTGCCGCCCTGCAGGCGGAGGTCGTGAGCGCGGCCCAGCGCGCCGGCGGAGTGCGTCCGGCCGACGTCGGATACGTCGAACTGCACGGGACGGGAACCCGGTTGGGAGACCCGGTCGAGGCGGAGGCGCTGGGTGCCGTCTTCGCCGCCACCCGCAGGCCCGGAGAACCCCTGCGGATCGGTTCCGCCAAGACGAACGTGGGGCACCTGGAGGGCGCCGCGGGCATCGTGGGATTCATCAAGGCGGCCCTCTGCGTCAGCCGGGCGGAGCTGCCGCCGAGTCTCCACTTCGAGCACCCGAACCCGGCCATCGCGTTCGACACATGGGGCCTTCGCGTACAGCGCGAGGTGGAGCCGTGGCCCGGAAAGGGGCGACGCGTGGCGGGCATCAGCTCCTTCGGCATGGGGGGCACCAACTGCCACGTCGTGGTCGCGGAGGCACCGCCCGTCCAGGCGGCGCGGCTGGTCGGTGATCAACCGGAGGACGGGTCCGTGGTGTTGCCGTTCACGGCGAAGTCGGTCAGGGCCCTGCGGGCGCAGGCCGGCCGGTTGCGGGAGTATCTGGAGCGGTGGCCGGACGCCGCTGTGGGAGAGGTGGCACGGACACTGGTGACGCGGCGTACCGCCTTCGAACACTGGGCGGTCGTGGCGGCACACGACCCGGCCCAGGCACTGGACGCCCTGCACGCCCTCGCCGAGGGCTCTCCCCACACCGCACTCACCACCGGCACGGCCGCCACCCCGCCAGGGAAACTCGCCTTCCTCTTCCCCGGCCACAGACCCAGACACACACACTGACGACACCAGCGACACCGACGACACCCCCGTCGCCCTCCCCCTCTCCGCAAAGACCCCGGCCGCCCTCACAGCCCAGGCCCGGCAACTGCTCACCCACCTGACGGAACACCCCGAAACGGAACTGGCGCCCACCGCCCGCGCCCTGGCCACACGCTCCGTCTTCGAACACCGCGCCGTCATCACCACCCACGACCCGGCCCAGGCACTGGACGCCCTGCACGCCCTCGCCGAGGGCTCTCCCCACACCGCACTCACCACCGGCACGGCCGCCACCCCGCCAGGGAAACTCGCCTTCCTCTTCCCCGGCCAGGGATGCCAATACCCCGGCATGGGACGCGGCCTCTACGGCCGCCTACCCGTCTTCACCGACGCCCTCGACGACGCCTGCCACGCCCTCGACGAACACCTCCAACACCCCCTGCGCGACATCATCCTCGCCCAGCCCCACTCCCCCCAAGCCGAACTCCTCACCCGCACCGACTACACCCAACCCGCCCTCTTCGCCCTCACCACCGCCCTCTACCACCAACTCCGCGACCTCGGCCTCACCCCCGACTACCTCATCGGACACTCCATCGGCGAAATCACCGCCGCCCACGCCGCCGGCATCCTCACCCTCACCGACGCCGCCACCCTCATCACCACCCGCGCCCGCCTCATGCACCAACTCCCCACCCACACCACCGGCATGCTCGCCGCCCACACCACACTCACCAACCTCACCCCCCACCTCACCAACCACCCCACCACCACCATCGCCGCCTACAACAGCCCCACCAACCACATCCTCGCCGACACCCTCACCAACCTCACCGCCCTCCAACACGACCTCACCACCCACGGCATCAAAACCACCCCCCTCCACACCAGCCACGCCTTCCACTCCCCCCACATGGACCCCACCCTCGAAACCTTCCACCACACCGCACAACAACTCACCTACCACCCACCCACCATCCCCATCATCTCCACCCTCACCGGCCAACCCACCACCACCGAACTCACCAACCC
>NZ_VSKS01000010.1 GCF_008312835.1 Streptomyces marokkonensis
GTGGCGGGGCCCTGGCCGCCGTGGGCGAGAAGGACTGGGAGAAGGAGGGCAAGGACGACAAGAAGGAGGATGAGTACGGCAAGCCGCACGGCGGGATGCGCACGGGTGGCGGGGCCCTGGCCGCCGTGGGCGAGAAGGACTGGGAGAAGGAGGGCAAGGACGACAAGAAGGAGGAGGAGGAGTACGGCAAGCCGCACGGCGGGATGCACACGGGCGGTGGCGCCCTGGCCGCCGTGAACGAGGAGGACTGGGGGACCGCCAAGGACCCGAAGTACGACCCCGAGACCTACAAGGACAAGGGTGACTCGCACAGCGAGGACTCCTACGGCGGCAAGCAGGACAAGGACTGGAAGCACGAGAAGCCGCGCGGCGGCATGCACACCGGCGGCGGCGGACTCGCCGAGCCCGGTGTCACCGCGGGCGGCCTGGCCGCACTCGCGGTCCTCGGCACCGGTGCCTACGCGCTGCGCCGCAAGAAGGCCACCGGGAACGTGGCCTGAGTCATGCCCTGCGTCATAGCGGCCGGGGCCGTCCTACGTGCCGCGCGCGTCATGACGGCCCCGCTCGCTCTTCCGTGTGTCGTACCCCCTGCCGTGCCCGAATGAGGTGGTTCCCCCGATGCCGGCCAGTCCTCCCACCCCCCTCGAACCCGATCCGGCGTCGCCGACGAGGCGGAGACTGCGCGCCATAATGACGGCGGTGTTCTGGACCGGGGCCGGCCTGGTGCTGGCCGCGACGCTGATGGGCGGCGGCGAGGATCCCCCTGACGACGCCCACGCGCCCCGCACACCCCCCGCCGTCTCCGCGGCACCGTCCGGCTCCACCGAGCCGGCCGCGGGCGAGCCCGCTCCCCGCGAGTCGGCCGGCCGGCATCTGCCGCGGTCCGAGCCGACCCGGCTGCTCATCCCCGGCATCGGCGTCGACGCGCCGTTCACCGACCTCGCCATCGGCGGCAAGGGGCAGCTCGAGCCGCCGCCGGCCCACGACACCAACCTGGTCGGCTGGTACGCCAAGGGTGTCTCCCCGGGAGAACGCGGTACGGCGATCGTCGCCGGGCACGTGGACACGAAGACGTCCCCGGCCGTGTTCGCACGGCTCAGCGAACTCGAGAAGGGGGACCGCTTCCGGGTCCTGCGCGCCGACGGCAGCAAGGCCACGTTCGTCGTGGACGAGACGGAGTCCTTCGACAAGGACGACTTCCCCGACGAGCGTGTGTACGCCGACACGCCGGACGCGCAGGTCCGGCTCATCACCTGCGCCGGCGACTACGACCGCGCCGCCAAGGACTACACGGAGAACCTGGTGGTCTTCGCCCACCTCGTCTGAGCCGGCGGGAGTGGCTGCCCGGAAGGGGAGGGACCTTCCGGGCAGCGGACTGTCAGGCCACGGAGCAGTCCGCGCCGTTGAGGCTGAACGCCGTGGGGCCGGGGTTCGCGGCGGACCGCGTGCCGGTGAAGCCGAGCGTGACCGAGCCGGACGCGGGGATCGACGCGGTGTACGAGGCGGAGGTGACCGTGACCTCGGCACCGCTCTGGGCCGGGGTTCCGCCCCACATGTGGGTGATCCGCTGGTCGGAGGGGAACGCCCAGCGCAGCGTCCATCCGTCGACGGCCGAGCTTCCGGTGTTGCGCACGGTGACCTCGCCCTGGAAGCCGCCGGGCCACTCGCCGGTCACCCGGTAGCCCACCTCGCAGGCTCCCGTCGTGCCGCCCGGCGACGTGGTGACGGTCACCGTGCCCGAGCGCTGCGAGCGGTTGCCGGCGGCGTCCCGGGCGTAGACGGCGAAGGTGTACGAGGTGTTCGCGCCGAGGCCGGTGACGGTGGCGGAGGTGCCGGTCGTCGTGGTGACGGCGGACTCCGTGCCGCCGCTGATCCGCACGACGTCGTAGCCCGTGACACCGACCGCGTCGGTGGCGGCCCCCCAGTTCAGGGTCACGGACGACGCGGTCACCGCCGAGGCGCGCGGGGTGCCGGGAGCGGTCGGGGCCGTGGTGTCGTCGCCCGGGCCGGATCCGTAGACCGCCGCCTCCTCGGAGGTGGCGGCGATGCCGTTGGCGCCGTTGAAGAGGCGCTCGCCCCAGCTGGTCAGCCGGTCGGGATCGAAGTCGGTGACCATGTCCAGGTACTCGACCCCGCCGCCGTTGCCGCTCCACGACCAGCCGAGATAGCCGAGGCCGAGCTGCTGGGTGACGGCCAGGACGGTGTTCTCGTCGGGGTTGCCGTCGGAGTGGTCGTGACCGAACTCGCCCACCACGATCGGGAGTTTCGCGGCGACGAAGCGGCCCAGGTAGTCACTGATCTCGGCGGCGGTGTCGAAGACGCCGTACATGTGGATGGAGAAGACCGTGTTGGCGTCCGGGTCGGCGGCGAGGACCGAGGCGGCGTTGTCGCGCATGGTGAACGCCCAGTCCTGGCCCCAGTTGGGGGCGTCGACCATGAGCGTGTGGCCGAAACCGGCGCCGCGCAGCTTCTGGATCGCCGCCTTGGTGTCGGCCGTCCAGGCCGTGTAACCGCTGTTGCCGTGCGGCTCGTTGCCGATGTTGACGACGACGTAGTCCTCCTGGCCGGTCAGGGCGCTCTGCACGCTGATCCAGTAGTCGGCCGCGCGGGAGAGGGTGACCGCTCCGCTCTGCTCGCCGTAGCCGGTGGTGTCGTGCACCTCCAGCACACAGATCAGCCGGTTCTGCTTGCACTGCGCGACCACGTTCGCCACGTCGGCGGTGTCGTTGCGGGTCCAGCGGTCACCGCTGGAGAGGACGACGCGCACGGTGTTGGCGCCCTTGGCCTTGATGTGGGCCAGCGAGCCGATCCGGTCGGCGTACCAGGTGTGCGCGTGGTTGACACCGCGCATCACGAAGTCGTTCCCGGACGCCTCGAGGAGCCGGCCATTCTCCACCCGCAACCCGGTGGGTGCCGCGTGGGCCGCGGGGGTGAGGGCGAGGAGCGGGAGGAGGAGTCCCAGCAGGGCGGCGAGGAGGCCCGCGGTGCGTGGGACGGTGCGTTCGGGGGATCTCATGGCGGCTCCAGTGAGTGGGATGGGAGGGGGGATCGGATCTGCGTGCGTGCCGTGCGTGCCGTGCGTGCCGTGCTGCCGTGCGTGGCGTGCGTGCCGTTCGTCAGGCGGCGGCTGTGACCGCGCAGCCGACGGTCGCGGCCGGGGAGGCGGAGGTTGCCGGTGCGGTGGCGATGAGGCCGAAGGCGGCGCTCGCACCGGGGGCGAGGGTGCCGTTCCAGCCCGCGTCGGTGACGGTGGCCGTGCCGTCGGTGGCCGTGCCGAGGGTGCCGTTCCAGACCTGGGTGACGCGGGCGCCGTCGGCCGGTGCGACCGTCACCGTCCAGCCCGTGACGGGGGTGGCCGAGGTGTTGGTCACCGTCACCTCGGCCTGGTAGCCGCCCTGCCAGGCGGAGACGGCCCGGAAGGATGCGGTGCAGGCGGGCTCGTCGCCCGGATCGCCGGGATCATCCGGGCCGCCCGGGACGCCCTCCTCCAGGAGTGCGGCCAGGGCCGGGAACCAGCGGGCGGCGATCTTCTCGTCGCCGGCGGCGTTCGGGTGCACGCCGTCGTAGGTGTCGAGGGCGGTGTCGAAGCCCGTCCACTGGTCCACCACGCTCACCGGTGAGCGGCTGGTGCCCGTCGCCGCGGCCCACCCGGGGATGCGGGCGTTGAAGTCGGCGACGCGCTGGGCGCAGGCGGCGCACGAGGCGGGGTTCATGGGAATGAGCTGGGCGACCACCACACGCATGTCGGGGTTGGACGCCCGCATCTGCGCGACCAGCTCGGTGTAGGCGGCGAGAACGCGGTCGGGGGAGACGTTGCTCCAGACGTCGTTCGTCCCGAAGTGCATGACAACGATGTCCGGACGCGTCACGGCAAGTCGTGCGGGCAGCAGGTCCCGGTCGGCGACCTGGGTGACCAGCTCACCGCCGTGGCCCTCGTTGTCGCCGTCGTGCTCCACGCCGCAGCCCTGTTCGGGCAGGGTGCCGACGAAGTCGATGTCCGTGTGGCCGGCGTCCAGCAGCCGGTTCCACAGCACCGCCCGCCAGCAGCCGGGCGAGCCGGTGATGGAGTCGCCGAGCGGCATGATGCGCACCGGCGCGGCCGCGTCCGGAGCGGCTGCCGCGCCCGGCGCCAGGATCAGTCCGAGGGGCAGGAGCAGGGTGGCGAGCAGGCCGAGGAGCGGAAGCGTACGTAAGCGCAGGAGGCGGGTGTCGCGCATGGATTCCCCTTCCCTGGAGGTGGGAGCGCTCCCATGTCCGACATGAAGCCACTCTTGTCGCTGACGCGTCAAGAGGCTGGGCGGGATGCGGTACGAGCGCCGCCCCGTCCGTACGCCGTCGGGGCGCGGCTTCCCGAGCCGCGCCCCGACGGTCGAAACCGGTGTTCGATCAGGTCCGGGGGTTCCTCCGGGGCAGTGCCCCGCGCACCAGCGGCCACGCGAGGAGGAGGGCCACGACCGCGTAAACAATCACCGAGAACGGGGTGTTGACCAGACCCGTGACGCTGCCGTCGCTGATCTGCAGGGCGCGCCGGAGCTGCTGCTCGGCGGCCGGGCCGAGGATGACCCCGATGACGGCCGGCAGCACCGGCAGCCCGTAGCGACGCATCCCGAAACCGATCAGACCGATGATCAGCAGGATCACCAGGTCGATCACCTCACCCCCGACCGCGTACGCGCCCACCGCCGCGAAGAACATGATCCCGGCGTAGAGGTACGGCCGCGGGATGCGCAGCAGCTTCGCCCACACCGGTGCCAGCGGCAGGTTGAGGGCGAGCAGCAGCACCATGCCGACGAACAGCGAGGCGATGAGACCCCACACCAGGTCCGGTTCGCGTTCGAACAGCAGCGGGCCGGGCTGGATGCCGTACTGCTGGAACGCGGCCAGCATCACCGCCGCGACCGCCGTGGTCGGCAGCCCCAGGGTCAGCATGGACACCAGCGTTCCCGCCGCCGAGGCCGACGCCGCCGACTCCGGGCCCGCGACGCCCTCGATGGCGCCCTTGCCCCACTCGTCCTGGTGCTTCGACAGCCGCTTCTCCGTGACGTACGACAGGAAGGTCGGGATCTCCGCACCGCCCGCCGGGATCGCACCGAACGGGAAGCCGATGAACGGGCCGCGCGCCCAGGACTTCCAGGTGCGCCTCACATCCGCGCGGCCCAGCCACGGCCGCCCCACCGGAATCGGGTCCGGCGGCCGGCGCCTGAGATGCGCGGCGACCCACAGCGCCTCACCGATGGCGAACAGGCCCACCGCGACGATCACCACGTCGACGCCGTCCGCGAGCTGCAGCGAACCGAACGTCAGCCGCTGCTGGCCGGTCATCCGGTCCAGGCCCACCAGACCGATCGTCAGGCCGATCAGCAGGGAGGCCATGCCGCGGATCCGGGAGGAGCCGAGCACCGACGTCACGGCGATGAACGCCAGCACCATGATGGCGAAGTAGTCCGGCGCGCCGATGTCCACCGCCAGGTCGGCGACCGCCGGTGCCAGCGCCACCAGCAGGACCGTGCCCACCATTCCGCCCGCGAAGTGCCCGATCGCGGCGGCCGCGAGGGCCTGCGCGCCGCGCCCCGCCTTGGCCATGGGGTTGCCCTCCATGGCCGCCACCACGGCGGCGCTCTCACCGGGCGTGTTCAGCAGGATGGAGGTCGTCGAACCGCCGAACATCGCACCGTAGTAGATGCCCGCGAACATGATGAACGCGCCGGTCGGCTCGAGTCCGTACGTCACCGGCAGCAGCAGTGCCACCGCCATCGCCGGGCCGATACCGGGCAGCACACCGATCGCCGTGCCGAGCAGCACGCCCACGGCCGCCCAGAGCAGATTGAGCGGGGTGAGCGCCGTACCGAAGCCGTCCATCAGGGAGTTGAGGGCGTTCATGTCACAGCACTCCCATCAGCGGACCACCGGGCAGCGGCACTCCGAGCAGGTTGTTGAACACGGCGTAGGTGACGAAGGAGACCACCGCCGCGATCAGCGGGTCGCGGTCGAATCTGCGGCTGCCGAGCGCGAAGGCCGCCCCCCAGAACAGCAGCGCGCCCGCGATCGGGAAGCCGAGCGGCTC
Source organism: Streptomyces marokkonensis (assembly GCF_008312835.1). Lineage (GTDB taxonomy): Bacteria > Actinomycetota > Actinomycetes > Streptomycetales > Streptomycetaceae > Streptomyces > Streptomyces marokkonensis_A. Next base: position 6,065 of record NZ_VSKS01000010.1, read on the forward strand.
GATGAGGACGGCGGTGCCGAGGAACACCCCGGCCAGCAGCACCACCGTGCGCCAGTCGGCGGGTTCGGACAGGTCGATGTCCTCCCCGGTCCCGGCCTGGCCCCGGCCGCCGCGCAGTACGTCGACGGCCAGGAGTGCGGCGACGACGAGCAGGCCGGTGCCGACGCCGAGGGGTACGGTCCTCGGGCCGACGGGACCGCGCTGGGTGATGTCGACGTCCATGGTGAGCGCGTCGGTCAGTACCAGCACGCCCAGGGCCAGCAGCAGGACGCAGACGCCGAGTTCGGAATGGTCACGGAGCCAGGAGCGGCGTTCGGAGGCGGGCGCCGGGGTCTTGTCCGTGGACGTGGACGTGGTCGTGGTGGAGGCCGAGGGCGGCGTCGGGGGTGGGGTCGGGGTCGTCACAGTCCCAGCTCCTTCAGTACCGAGACCACGCGCTTGTCCTCGGCGTCCAGGAACGCCCCGAACTTCTCGCCGGTCAGGAAGGCGTCGTCCCAGCCGTTGCGCTCCAGGGACTCCCGCCACTCCTTCGAGTCGTGCAGCTCCTCCACCAGGCGCACGAGCTTGCCGCGCTCGGCCTCCGTGAGGCCGGGCGGCGCGACGATGCCGCGCCAGTTGGTGAAGTCCACGTCGTAGCCCGCCTCCCGCAGTGTGGGCGCGTCGAGTCCCGCGACACGCTCCGGACCGGTGACCGCGAGCAGTCGCAGCTCACCCGACGTGATCTGGTCGAGGTACTCACCGACGCCGGAGACGCCGAAGGCGACCTTGCCGCCGAGAATCGAGGCGAGGAGCTCGCCGCCGCCGTCGAAGGGGATGTAGTTGACCTGCTTCGGCGGGATGCCGGAGGCCCGCGCCATCAGCATCGGCGCGAGGTGGTCGGGCCCGCCGGGGGAGGACCCGCCGCCCACCGGGAGCTTGCCGGGGTTCTCCTTCCAGGCCGCGATGAGGTCGTCGATCGTCCTGTAGGGGGAGTCCTTTCCGACCACCACGACGTCCTGCTCCTCGGTGAGCCGGGCGATCGGGGTGGTGTCGCCGAGGGTCTTCGGGGCGTCGTTGGAGCGGACGGCCCCGACCACGCCCAGGCCCATCGACATGGCGAGCTTGCCGTTGCCGTGCTCGCTCACCAGCCGGCTCAGGCCCACCGTGCCGCCGGCCCCGGGCAGGTTGAACACCTCGACGGAGTGGGTGAGCCCGGCGTCCTCGGCGTTCCTCGCGGCCGTACGGGCCGTGATGTCGTAGCCGCCGCCGGGCGAGTTGGGAACCATGAGACGCAGGCCCGGGATCTGTGTGCCGCTCTCGGAGCCGCTGCCGGTCGTGAGCAGCGGCGGGCCCACGAGTACGAGCACGGCGGCCCCGAGCAGGGCGAGGGGTGTGCGCAGGCGCACGAGTGCCACCACCTGTCGGTCGGTCGTCTGGGATCACGCCAGGCCCTGTGGGGGGAGGGTGACGCGGGCCACATGGTGCCCGCGCCGCGGCCGGCTGTCGCGCTTGCGGAACCAATGGAAGTTGTGGTCATTGCGTCAGCGCCAGTGCGTCAGTGGTGCACGTCTCTTTCCCCGGCCGCAGGTGGGGGCCATGATGGGCGGCTCCGGCACCGTGTGCGGCGTCGCGCCGCGCCCGGCCGGGTCCGGTGGCCGTCGTTGGGGCGGTTGTCGTTGTCGTCGCGGTCGCGGTCGCGGTCGCGGTCGTGGTCGTGGTCGTGGTCGCGCTTGCGGTCGTGGTCGTGGTCGTGGTCGTGGTCGTGGTCGCGCTTGCGGATGTGGTCACCTCGACGACGCGGTGGCGGAAGGAGCGGAATCGATGAGCGGCACGCGAGGCGGGCGGTCCGTGCCCGCGGCCGTCGACGCCATTGATGTGCTGGTGGTCGACGACGACTTCAGGGTGGCCCGGGTGCACCGCGCCTACGTCGAACGACTCGACGTGTTCCGGGTCGTCGGTGTCGCGGGAAGTGGTGAGCAGGCCATCGCCGCCGTCGACGAGCTCCGCCCCGATCTGGTTCTGCTCGACCTCTACCTGCCCGATCTCTTCGGGCTCGATGTCATACCCCGCCTGCGCACCGCCGGGCACGAGTGCGACGTGATGGTCATCAGCGCCGCCCGGGAGGCGGATGCGGTGCGCGGCGCGGTGCGGCACGGCGTGGTCGATTACCTGCTCAAGCCCTTCGACTTCGAGGACCTGCGGGGGCGGCTCGAGCGGTATGCCGTGCAGCGCGGGCGGATGCGGGACACGGTGGTGCGCGGGCAGGCGGACGTCGACCGGGTCCTGGCGGGGGCTGCGGTGCCCGCGTCGCCGGTGCTGCCCAAGGGGATGAGCGCGGAGACCGCGGGGCTGATCGAACGGACCCTGCGGGAGGCGGACGGCAGTCTGTCCGCGACCGAGTGCGCCGGTCTGACGGGTGTTTCGCGGGTCAGTGCCCGGCGGTACCTGGAGTACTTCCATGCGGCGGGCAGCGCGGAGGTGTCGTTGCGGTACGGGGCCACGGGGCGGCCGGAGCGGCGGTACCGGTTCGTGGGGGCCGGGAGTGGACGGGGCGGACGGGGTGGGGCGCTGCGGTCCGGGGATGAGGCGCGGGTGTAGTGCTGGTGGGGCTGCGGCTGGTGAGCCCGGGGAGGTGGGGTTGTCTCCGGTGGGGGAGGGGCCTAGGGTCAGGGTTTGAGAAAGCGCTTTCTAATTGAACGTTCCGAGGAGCGCCGCATGTCCTTGACCCCTGTCCGCCGTCGAGTCGCCGTCGTCGGCACCGGTGCCATCGTCGTCGGCGGTCATCTGCCCGCGCTGCGCGCCCACGCCGACCGCACCGAACTGGTCGCCGCCGTCGACGTGGACCAGGGCCGGCTCGACGCCTTCCGGGCGTCCGCCGGGGAGCAGCCGGCAGGGGGACAGGTGGCCGGGTTCACCTCGATGAGCGCGATGCTGGACGCCGTACGGCCCGACCTGGTGCTCATCGGGACACCGCCGTCGCTCCATCGCCGGCAGACGGTGGCCGCGCTCAAGGCCGGTGCCTGGGTACTGTGCGAGAAGCCGTTGTGCCTGTCGCTCGCCGAGTACGACGACATCGCCGCGGCCGAGGAGGCCTCGGGGGCGTACGCCTCCGTGGTCTTCCAGCACCGCTACGGCTCCGGCGCCGCCCACGCCCGGGAACTGATCCGGAGCGGCGAGCTGGGCGCCCCGCTGGTCGCGCACTGCCAGACCACCTGGCACCGGGACGCCGCGTACTACTCCGTGCCCTGGCGCGGACGGTGGGCCACCGAGGGCGGCGGGCCGACCATGGGGCACGGCATCCACCAGTACGACCTGCTGCTGCACCTGCTCGGCGAGTGGGAGGAGATACGGGCCATGGCGGCGCGGCTCGTCCACGACACCGAGAGCGAGGACGTCTCCACCGCCCTGGTCCGCTTCCGCGGCGGCGCGCTCGCCACGGTCGTCAACAGCGTGCTCTCGCCGGACGAGGTCAGCCGGATCCGGATCGACTGCGCGGACGCGACGGTGGAACTCACTCATCTCTACGGGCACGTCAATGACGACTGGAGGTACACCCCGGCCCGGCACGTCCCCGCCGAGCGCGCCGATGCCTGGCGCACGCCCGCGCGGGACGTGCCGAGTTCGCACACGGCCCAACTGGGCGCTCTCCTCGACGCCTACGACGCCGGAACGCGGCCGCCGGGCAGCGGGCCGGAGGCCCGGGGCACCCTGGAGTTCGCCGCCGCCCTGTACAAGGCCGCGTTCACCGGCCGGGCGGTGCGGGCCGGTGAGATCGTCGCCGGGGATCCCTTCCACGAGGCCATGCACGGAGGGCGTTCCGACTGGGCGTCCGAGGAGCGGGTGTGAGGATCCGCGTCGTCCATCGTGTGGGTGAGGCCGTCGAGGTGGGGGCGGGTGGTGCGGAGATCCTCCGCTATGCCTACCGTCCGGATCCTGAGCCGTTCGAGTCCCGGAAACCGTATGCCCATCCCGTGCGCACGCTCGGCGGCCGCACGGTGACCGGGTACCGGCCGAACGACCACCGGTGGCACAAGGGACTGCAGATGACGGCCAGTCATCTCTCCGGTCAGAATTTCTGGGGCGGCAACTCCTATGTGCACGGACGGGGTTACCTCCCCCTTCCCGAGCGGGTCGGTTCGATGCGGCACGACGGCTTCTCCGCGTTCGTCGTCGGGGACGGCCGGTTCGACTGCGTCGAGGACCTCACCTGGGTGGAGAACGGCGGTGGTGAGTGGGCGCGGGAGGCGCGGGGGCTGAGCGTCCACTCCGTCGACGAGGAGGCCGGGGCCTGGGTGCTGGACTGGTCGATACGGCTGACCAATGTGCGGGGGTCGGTGCTGGAGTTCGGGTCTCCGACCACCGCGGGGCGGGAGATGGCCGGTTACACCGGGCTGCAGTGGCGGGGGCCGCGGGACTTCACCGGGGGGACGGTCTTCGCGCCGGGCGCCGGGGCCGGGGCCGGGGCTGGGGCCGGGGCTGGGGCTGGGGCCGGGGAGCTCATGGGTACGCAGAGTTCCTGGCTCGCTTTTACGGCGGAGCACGATGAGTGCGACGGTCACTCCACGCTCGTCTTCGCGCACGCGCCGGAGAATCTTGACGGGCGTGCCGTTCATCCGTCGCACTGGTTCGTGCGCTCCGAGCCGATTCCGTCGGTCGCGTTCTCCTGGGCGTTCTTCGAGGAGTTCGCGCTGGCGCCGGGGGAGTCCTTCGCGTACCGGTACCGGGTCGTGGTCGCGGACGGTGCGTGGGACCGGGAGCGGGTGGAAGGGTATCTGGGCGGACTGGTGTGGTGAGCGGTGCGTGGTCGTATGCCTGCGGCGCAGCGGTCTGTGGGGTGGGGTGCGCGTAGCGCCGGATGCCGGTGGGTGGGTCGGGGCCGGGTCGGGGGTGTCCGTCCTCGGACTGGCGCGACTGGGATTGCCGGAAGGGGCTGAGGGCGCGGACGCGCCAGCCACTGCGGGCGAACACCCCCGCCCCGACCCCTCCGCGCCGTACGCGACCGCCGGCCGCCCTCCGCCCCGCCGTCCCGCGGATCCGCCCCGCTCCGCCGTTCCCGCTCCGCTGTCGCGCGGCTTCCGCGGGCAGTCGTGCCGCTGGGGCGATGGGGGAGGGGGCGCGACGGCACCCCTGCGCCACTTTCGCGGGGTACGCGCCAGCGCCGGGGTGCGCGAACATCCTCGAAGCCCACGCGGAGCGCCCGGCGACACTCTCACCGGTGACGAAGGGAGCGTCGGCCCGATGTGCCTCGGCTCAGTTCCGCCGGAGCCCGCGCGCGTACGACGCGGGAAGACGGGCCGACGCCACGGCCAGCGCCGTCGCGGCGCTGGCGATGCCGAGGACCGCCCCGGCGGCCACGTCGCCCGGATAGTGCACACCCGTGTGGATACGCGAGTAGCCGACCGCCCCCGCCAACGCCCCCAGCGGCACCGACGCCGCGGGCAGCACCGTCCCCACCGCCGTGGCGAACGCGACCGCCGACGCGGTGTGCCCGGAAGGGAACGACGCCGACGTCGGCATCGGCACGTGGCGGTCCACGGTCACCCGCGCCGCCTCCCGGTCCGGCCGGTCCCTGCGCACCAGGCGCTTGCCCAGCAGGTTGGCCGACGCCGACGCCACGGCGATCGCCCCCACCCCGGCGAGCGCCGCGCGGCGCGGCCGTGAGCCGGCCAGGGCGAGCGCTCCCGCGATGGTGAACGAGATCTTGGAGTGGTCGGCCGCGTGGGAGAGACGGCGCAGTGCCCGGTCGAGGGTCGGCGTCGGGGTGGCGGCGACCGCGGCGTACAGGGCACCGTCCACGGCCCTGAGGTCGCCGAGTACCGCGGAGGCGACCCTGCGCAGTCCGTCGGCGGGCGGTACGGGCCTGGTGAGCGGACGGGTGACGTCCTGGTCGGTGGTGGGCGGCTCGCTCATCTGTCTCTCCCGCGGTGGCGTCCTGGAGTGGCGTACCCGCACCGTGGAGCGGGAATCACCAAGTGCCCACGGTACGCATGATCCATCCGGGGGGCCCGCCCGCCCCGGCGCTTCAGGCGGCCCGGAACGTGCGCAGGCGCAGCGAGTTGCCGACCACGAAGACCGACGAGAACGCCATGGCCGCCCCAGCGATCATGGGGTTCAGCAGACCGGCCGCCGCGAGCGGCAGCGCCGCCACGTTGTAGGCGAACGCCCAGAACAGGTTGGACCGGATGGTGCCGAGGGTGCGGCGGGCGAGCCGGATGGCGTCCGCCGCGGCCCGCAGGTCCCCGCGGACCAGGGTCAGGTCGCCGGCCTCGATCGCCGCGTCCGTTCCGGTGCCCATGGCCAGGCCCAGGTCCGCCTGCGCGAGTGCCGCCGCGTCGTTGACCCCGTCGCCGACCATGGCGACCGAACGGCCCTCGGACTGGAGCCGCTTGACGACGTCCACCTTGTCCTGCGGCAGCACCTCGGCGATGACGTCCTCCGGCGCGATACCGACCTCCCGGGCCACCGAGCGGGCCACCGCCTCGTTGTCCCCGGTCAGCAGGACCGGCCGCAGACCGAGCGCGCGCAGCCGGCGGACGGCCTCGGGGCTGGTCTCCTTCACGGCGTCGGCGATCTCCAGTACCGCGCGCGCCTCACCGTCCCAGGCGACCAGGACGGCGGTGTGTCCCGCCTCTTCCACCAGGTCCCTGGTCCGGGCCAGGTCCTCGGGGAGTTCCAGGGACCACTCCCGCAGGAGCCCGTCGCGGCCGACGAGGACCGCGTGGCCGTCGACGACGCCCTGGACACCGAGCCCGGGGACGTTCGCGAAGTCCTCCGGCGTGGGCAGGGGCTCGCCCAGCCTGTCCCGCGCGCCGTCGGTGACCGCCCGCGCGATCGGGTGCTCGGAGGAGTGCTCCAACGCGCCCGCGAGCCGCAGCACTTCCTTCTCGTCGGTGCCGGCGGCGGTGTGCACGGACAGCAGGGTCATCCGGCCCGTGGTCACGGTGCCGGTCTTGTCGAGGACCACCGTGTCGACGCGGCGGGTGGACTCCAGGACCTCGGGGCCCTTGATGAGGATGCCGAGCTGGGCGCCGCGCCCGGTGCCGACCATCAGCGCGGTGGGGGTGGCCAGGCCGAGGGCGCACGGGCAGGCGATGATCAGGACGGCCACGGCGGCGGTGAACGCGGCCGTCAGACCGGCGCCGTTGCCGAGCCAGAAGCCCAGGGTGCCCAGGGCCAGGGCGATGACGACGGGCACGAAGACGGCGGAGATCCGGTCCGCGAGCCGCTGCGCGGCGGCCTTTCCGTTCTGCGCGTCCTCCACCAGCTTGGCCATACGGGCCAGTTGGGTGTCCGCGCCGACCCGTGTGGCCGTCACGACGAGACGCCCGCCGACGTTGAGGGTGGCTCCGGTGACCGGGTCCCCGGCGGCGACCTCCACCGGCACCGACTCGCCGGTGAGCATCGAGGCGTCCACCGCGGAGGAGCCCTCGGCGACGGTCCCGTCGGTCGCGATCTTCTCGCCGGGGCGCACCAGGAAGCGGTCGCCGACCCTCAGCTCGGCGACGGGAACCGTCTTCTCGGGGCCGTCGGCGGGCAGTACGGTGACGTCCTTCGCGCCCAGCTCCAGCAGGGCCCGGAGCGCCGCTCCCGCCTTCCGCTTGGCACGTGCCTCGAAGTAGCGGCCGGCCAGGATGAAGGCGGTCACTCCGGCGGCGGCCTCCAGGTAGATGTTCCCGGCGCCGTCGCTGCGGGCGATGGTCAGTTCGAAGGGGTGGGTCATACCGGGCGTGCCGGCCGTGCCGAAGAAGAGGGCCCACAGGGACCACAGGAACGCGGCCGAGGTGCCCACCGAGATGAGCGTGTCCATGGTGGCGGCACCGTGCCGCGCGTTGGTGAACGCCGCCTTGTGGAAGGGCCACGCCGCGTACGTCACGACCGGCGCCGCCAGGGTGAGGGACAGCCACTGCCAGTACTCGAACTGCAGAGCCGGGGCCATCGCCATCGCCACGACGGGCACCGCCAGGGCCACCGCAGTGATCAACCGCTGTCTGAGGGGCCGGAGCCCGTCGGGTTCGTCGTCCTCCCCGGCCGGCTCGTCCGGTGGTGTCGGCTCCTGGGCCGTGTAGCCGGTGGCCTCGACGGTGGTGATCAGATCGCGGACGGTCACCTCACCGCCGTAGCTGACCCGCGCCTTCTCGGTGGCGTAGTTGACGGTGGCGGTGACCCCCTCCATCCGGTTGAGCTTCTTCTCGATGCGGGCGGCGCAGGAGGCGCAGGTCATCCCGCCGATCGCGAGCTCCACCTCGGCATCGGCGCCTGCTGTACGGACGGTCATGCTGCACTCCTGTGACAGATACGGGGCGGGGGATACCCGCCGGGGGATTACATGTATACCCCCCATGGGTATCTTCGGCAAGGGGCGGAACGGCTTGACTTGGTACCCCCTAGGGGTATGGTGAGCTGTATCGATCGGCTTGGAGTGAGCCGCGGACCCTGTTTGTCGAGGAGAGACGGTCATGAACACCGGACTGAAGATCACCGCGTTCGCCGCCGCCCTGGCCGCCACCTTCGGCGTGGCCTACGGTGTCGGCGAGGGACTCGACCCGGTCGTCGCGGACCGTGCGCCGGCTCACGACGAGCAGCACGAACCCTCCGCACCGGCGGCGAAGGAGGGCGGTGGCGGCGAGGCCGCTCCGGCCGGCGGGCTGCAGATCTCCGAGGGCGGTTACACCCTCGACCTGAAGACCCCGCGCGTCACCGCCGGGGACCGCACCGACCTGCGCTTCACCGTCCGGGACGACCAGGGGCGCGCCGTGACCGAGTATCGCCGCGAGCACGACAAGGAACTCCACCTCATCGTCGCCTCACGCGATCTGCTCACCTACCGCCATCTCCACCCCACCCGCGCTGCCGACGGCACCTGGAGCACCCCCGTCGACCTGCCCCGGGCCGGTGGATACCGGGTCTTCGCCGACTTCACCCCGGCGCAGAAGGGCGCGGAGAACCTCACCCTCGGAGCGGACCTCGCCGCCTCCGGTTCCTACCGGCCGCGGGAACTGCCCCGGGCCAGTGCCACGGCACGCGTCGACGGCTACGAGGTCGGGCTGACCGGGTCGCTGCGGCCCGGACGGTCGAGCGATCTGCGGCTGAGCGTCTCGCGTGACGGCAAGCCGGTCACCGACCTCCAGCCCTACCTCGGCGCCTACGGCCACCTCGTCGCCCTGCGCTCCGGAGACCTCGCCTACCTGCACGTCCACCCCCACGGCGAACCCGGCGACGGCACGACCGAGCCCGGCCCGGAGGTCTCCTTCACGGCGACCGCCCCCAGCGGCGGCAGCTACCGGCTGTTCCTCGACTTCAAGCACGACGGCGTCGTCCGCACCGCGGCCTTCACCGTGCACGCCGGAGCGGCCGGGACACCGTCGAGTGGCACCCCGGAACACTCCGACGGCCACGGACACTGAGCCTCAGCCCAGGGCACGGTCCAGATTGAACGCGGCGCTGATCAGGGAGAGATGAGTGAACGCCTGCGGGAAGTTGCCCTGCTGCTTCCCGGTGTGGCTGATCTCCTCGGCGTACAGGCCGAGGTGGTTGCCATACGTCAGCATCTTCTCGAAGGCGAGGGCCGCCTCGTCGAGCCGCCCGGCCCGGGTCAGCGCCTCCACGTACCAGAAGGAGCACATGGAGAACGTCCCCTCGTCGCCGTGCAGTCCGTCGGGGCTCACCCGCGGGTCGTAGCGGTAGACCAAGGAGTCCGACACCAGGTCCTCGGTGAGGGAGTCGAGCGTCGACAGCCACTTGGGGTCGGTCGGCGCGATGAACTTCGCCAGCGGCATCATCAGCACCGCCGCGTCCAGCACCTCGCCGTCCTCGTGCTGCACGAACGCCTGACGTGACGCGGACCAGCCGCGGTCCATGATCCGCCGGTAGATGGTGTCCCTGCTCGCCCGCCAGCGGGAGAGGTCGGCGGGCAGTCCGCGCTGGCCGGCCATCCGGATGGCCCGCTCGATCGCCACCCAGCACATCAGGCGCGAGTACAGGAAGTTCTTGCGACCGCCGCGCGTCTCCCAGACTCCCTCGTCGGGCTGGTCCCAGTGCGCGCACACCCAGTCCGTCAGCGCCGTCACGTGGTCCCACTGCTCGCTGGAGACGGGCTCGGCCCACTTGTTGTACAGATAGATCGAGTCGATCAGCGCCCCGTAGATGTCGAGCTGCAACTGACCGGCCGCGGCGTTGCCGATCCGCACCGGCGCCGAGCCCTGATGCCCCTCGAGGTGGCCGAGCTCGGTCTCGGGAATGTCGGCGCGGCCGTCGATGCCGTACATGATCTGCAGGGGGCCGGACGGGGTGCCGTCACCGGGGCTGATGTGCCGGGACACGAATCCCATGAACGCCGCGGCCTCCTCGGTGAACCCCAGGCGCAGCAGCGCGTAGACGCAGAACGCGGCGTCGCGTACCCACACGTAGCGGTAGTCCCAGTTGCGTTCCCCGCCGAGTTCCTCGGGAAGGCTGGTCGTCGGTGCCGCCACGATCGCGCCGGTCGGCTCGTAGGTGAGCAGCTTCAGTGTGAGCGCGGAGCGGTGCACCATCTCCCGCCAGCGGCCCCGGTAGCGCGAGGAGGACAGCCAGCGCCTCCAGTACGCCACCGTCGCGGCGAACTGCCGTTCCGCCTCCCCGCACTCGCAGCGGCTCGGGGACACGTCTCCGCCGACCCGGTCCAGGGCGAACACCGCCGTGTCGCCCTCGTTCAGCTTGAAGTCGGCCCGCACGTCCGTTTCGTCCGCCTCCAGCGGGACGGTCGCGGTGAGGGCGAGGGACAGTTCGGGGGAATCGAAGACCGCGATGTCTCCGGTCAGTCGCACGGTGTGCGGCCGGGCGCCGTAGCCGAACCGCGGTGCCACCCGCGTCCGGAAGGGCACGGAGCCGCGCACGCACAGCACCCGCCGGATCAGCCGGTGCCGCCGCTCCTCGACCGGATCGTCGACGACGGGCATGAAGTCCTGCACCTCGCCGACCCCGTCCTCGGTGAAGAACCGGGTGATCAGGACATTGGTGTCGGGGAAGTAGAACTGCTTGGTGCGGGCCGGCAGGGCCGCCGCCAGCTCGAAGCAGCCGCCCCGCTCGGCGTCCAGGACGGCGGCGAACACGCTCGGCGCGTCGAAGGACGGACAGCAGTACCAGTCGATCGTGCCGTCGGTCCCCACCAGCGCCACACTGCGCAGGTCGCCGATCAGCCCGTGATCGGCGATCGGCACGTACCGCGGTGTCCCGGACGCGTCCCGTTCCTCGGCCGTCCCGTCCATCACAGCCTCCCTGGCGGGGCATCTCGTCCCGTATGCACCGCTCTGTCCAGCCTAGGCCCGTCCAGCGGATCGAGCGGGACGAACGGGACGCCGGGGCCGGGCGGAGGCAGGGTTCAGACCACGGTCACCCGCAGCCCCGCCTCCTCGAAGCGGCGCACGGCCTCCGGGTCCGCGGCGGAGTCCGTGACCAGGGTGTCCACCGCCTCCGCCGCGCAGATCCGGGCGAACGCCCGCCGGCCCAGCTTGCTGGAGTCGGCGGCCACGACCACCCGTTCGGCCCGCTCGCACAGCAGCCGGTTGATCGCGGCCTCCGCCTCGTCGTGGGCCGCCGCCCCGTGCGCGGCGTCGAAGGCGACGACACCGAGCACCGCCACGTCCAGGGTGATCTGCCCCAGCACACCGTCCGCGAGCGGCCCGACCAGCTCGTACGACTGGGCCCGCGCCACCCCTCCGGTCAGCACGATCTTGAACTGGGGCCGCACGGCCAGCTCGTTGGCGATGTTCAGCGCGTTCGTCACCACCGTCAGCGCGGGTGACCCGGAGGCGAGGTCGCCGCGCACGGCCAGCGCCCGCGCCACCTCCGTGGTGGTCGTCCCCCCGGTCAGCCCCACCGCCTCGCCCGGAGCGACGAGATCCGCCACCGCCTTCGCGATGCGCTGCTTCTCCGACGCGTGCCGCGCGGTCTTGTAGCGCAGCGGCAGCTCGTAGGACACCCCGTGCACCACCGCGCCGCCCCGGGTGCGCACCAGCATCTGCTGCTCGGCGAGCTGGTCGAAGTCGCGCCGGATCGTCGCGGCCGACACCGCCAGCTCGCCGGCCGCCTCGTCGACGTCCAGCCGGCCGCGCTCGACGAGCAGCTCCAGCAGCGTCTTCCAGCGGGCGTCCCGTGACATCCGCCCCTCCCGTTCCGGCCGTTCTCCGCGTCTGCGGCGACCCTAACCCACCCGGCCGAGCGCATGATGCTTGATTATGCTCGAAAACTCGCCCTATCTTGCAAGAACAATCATCTAACCTTCAGGGGTGCGGCATGACGCATGTCGAGGACGAACTCACCAGCCAGCCGGAGTGCTGGCAGCGCGCCGCCGAACAGGCCCCGGCGCATGTCCGGGTGCTCCCGGCTCCGGGCGAGCGGGTCGCGGTGGTCGGCTGCGGGACGTCGTACTTCATGGCGCAGGCCGCCGCGGCCCTGCGCGAGGGCACGGGGCAGGGCGAGACCGACGCGTTCGCCGCCTCGGAGTTCCCGTACCACCGCGCCTACGACCGTGTCGTCGCCCTCACCCGCTCCGGCACCACCACCGAAGTCCTCGACCTGCTAGACCGGTTGCAGGGGCGCACGCCCACCACCGCGCTCACCGCCGACCCGGCCACCCCGGTGATGTCGCTCGCCGACGGGACCGTCGTGCTCGACCACGCGGACGAACGCTCCGTCGTGCAGACCCGGTTCGCCACCACGGCCCTCACCCTGCTCCGCGCCCACCTGGGCCTGCACACCGACCGGGTCGTCGAGGACGCGCGCACGGCCCTCGCCGCACCGCTGCCCGAAGGGCTCGTGGACTGCTCGCAGTTCACCTTCCTCGGCCGTGGCTGGAGCGTCGGTCTGGCCAACGAGGCCGGGCTGAAGATGCGCGAGGCCGCACTGGCCTGGACGGAGGCCTACCCGGCGATGGAGTACCGGCACGGACCCATCAGCATCACCACCTCCGGCACCGCGACCTGGATGTTCGGCGACGCCCCGGAGGGACTGGCCGGGCAGGTGCGCGACACCGGCGGGCTGTGGATCGAGGGCACCCTCGACCCGCTCGCCGAACTCGTCCGCGTCCAGCGGCTCGCCGTCGCCGTCGCCGCGGCCCGCGGCCTGGACCCCGACCGGCCCCGCCACCTCACCCGCTCGGTCGTCCTCGCGCCCTGAACCGTCGGAAAGGACGGCCCGTGCCCCTCACCACCACCGGCGAACTCGTCGACCGAGCCACCGCGAAGCGCTCGGCGGTCGCCTCGTTCAACATCATCACCCTCGAACACATCGAGGCCGTCGTCACCGGCGCCGAGTCGGTGAACACCCCCGTCGTCCTCCAGGTCAGCGAGAACGCCGTCACGTACCGCCACGGCCGGCTCCTCCCGCTCGCCCGCGCCGCCGTCGCCGCCGCCGAGCAGGCCGCCGTGCCCGTCGCGCTGCACCTCGACCACGTGCAGAGCGACACCCTGCTGCGCCAGGCCGCGGACGCCGGCTTCGGCTCCGTGATGTACGACGCCGCCCGGCTGCCCTACGCCGACAACCTCGCCGCGACGCGCGCGGCCGTGGACTGGGCCCACGCCCAGGGGCTCTGGGTCGAGGCCGAGTTGGGCGAGATCGGCGGAAAGGCCGGCCGGCCCGCGCTGGACGCCCACGCCCCCGGTGCCCGTACCGACCCCGACCAGGCCCGCGCCTTCGTCGCCGACTCCGGCGTGGACGCCCTGGCCGTCGCCATCGGCACCACCCACGCCATGACCACCCGCACCGCCACCCTCGACCACGCCCTCCTCAAACGGCTGGCCGCCACCCTCGACGTCCCCCTCGTCCTGCACGGCTCCTCCGGCCTCCCCGACGACGAACTCGCGGCGGCGGTCACGGGCGGCATCGCCAAGGTCAACGTCGGAACGGCCCTGAACCTCGCCATGACCGGCGCGATCAGGGAATTCCTCACCGCCCACCCCGAGGCGGCCGACTCCCGCGGCTACCTCACGGCCGGCCGGGAGGCGATGTCCCGGACGGTGGCGGCGATCATCAGGACACTGACCACCCCCTGACCCCACCGCACGTGCCCCGGGCGGACGCTCCGTGACCCGACGGACGGCCACGCCGAGCCGTTTCCGGGGAGGAGCGGGCGCACCTCGACGCGCCGGCCCGCCGCTCATCCACGGTCCCTGACGGGAATCAGCGCTTCACGGCCCTCAGCACCACGAACTTCGGGTCGCTCGCCACCACTTCGCTGTTGCCGAACAGCCGCCGCAGCTTCACGTGGTACCCCAGGTGCCGGTTGCCGATCACCCACAGCTCGCCGCCCGGGCGCAGGGTGCGACGGGCACCGGTGAACATGCGCCACGAGGTGGCGTCGGTGGTCGCCTGGTGGGAGTGGAAGGGCGGGTTGTTGAGGACGAGGTCGACGCTGCCGTCCGGTACGCCCGCCAGACCGTCGCCGACGCGGAACTCGGCGTGCCCGGAGACGTCGTTCGCCCGGTAGGTGGCCTCCGCCGACGCCACCGCCTGGAAGGACTCGTCCACGAACAGCACCTCGGCCCGCGGATCGGCCAGCGCCACCGCCGTACCGACGACGCCGTTCCCGCAGCCCAGGTCCACCACCCGGCCGCCGTCGCGGCCGGCCGGCAGGTGGCGGAGGAAGAAGCGGGTGCCGATGTCCAGGCGGTCCGCGCAGAAGATCCCGGCGTGGTTGACGACCGTCCGGCCCGAGACCGGGCCGATGCCGTCGGGAAGCGTGTAGCGGTACGGCCACGGGTTCGCGGGGCGGACCGGCGCAGGATCCGGTGTGCAGAAGATCAGCCGCGCCTTCTTCTCCGCGAGCGAGGTCCTGGTCGGGCCGAGGATCCGCTCGAACAGGTTCAGCGTCGAGGTGTGGATCTCCTTCACCATGCCCGTGCCGACGACCACCGTGTTCCCGTGCACCGCGGGAGCCAGCCGCAGCAGCTGGTCCTCCAGCAGCGCCAGGCTTTTCGGTACGCGGACGAGCAGGACGTCGATCCGGTCGGGCGGGGGATCCTGCGTGGTGAGCAGCCGGACCGTGCCGGGCTCCACGCCGTTGCGCGCCAGGTTCGCGCGGGTCGCCTCCTGCCCGAGCCAGGAGTCGGTGATCTGCGCGGGCCGGTGCGCGGCGAGCGCCGTGACCAGCGCACCCCAGCGGTCGCCGACGACCACGACCGTGCCGGACAGCGGAACCCGCCGGTCGGCGAGATGCCTGAGGAGATACTCGTCGGAGGCGTCCCAGGCGCGCAGCCTGTCCCGCGGATCCTCGGGGAACCGGGCCAGCACCGGCTCGCCCCACGGAGTCGTCATACGGTCGTTCATCGTCCGACCAGGCTAGCCGAGCCGCAGCTCAGCACGTGTGGGGGAGGATGGGAGACATGGACTCCGAGCTGTTCACGAGGGAACGGAGCGAGATCGCGCCGGGCGCGGTGCACGTGCCGGACTGGCTGGACGCGCGGGAGCAGCGCGAGCTGCTCGACGACTGTCGCGAGTGGTCCCGCCCGCCCGCCGGACTGCGTACCGTGCGCACGCCCGGAGGCGGCACCATGACCGCCCGGCAGGTGTGCCTCGGATGGCACTGGTATCCCTACGGCTACGCGCGCACCGTCGTCGACGGCGACGGCGCGCCGGTGAAACCGTTCCCCCGGCGGCTCGGCGAACTGGGCCGCCGCGCGCTGACCGACGCGTTCGGCGCGCACGCCGCACGGGATGCCGCGTACGACATCGCGCTGGTCAACTTCTACGACGCCGACGCCCGTATGGGTATGCACCGGGACAGCGACGAGAAGTCGCAGGCGCCCGTGGTGTCGCTGAGCCTCGGCGACAGCTGCGTCTTCCGCTTCGGCAACACCGCGACCCGCACCCGCCCGTACACGGACGTGGAGCTGCGCAGCGGCGACCTGTTCGTCTTCGGCGGGCCGTCCCGGCTCGCGTACCACGGGGTCCCGCGGGTGCACGCGGGCACCGGGCCGC
The DNA here is from genome assembly GCF_008312835.1 of Streptomyces marokkonensis. GTDB lineage: Bacteria > Actinomycetota > Actinomycetes > Streptomycetales > Streptomycetaceae > Streptomyces > Streptomyces marokkonensis_A. The sequence continues at coordinate 21,995 of NZ_VSKS01000010.1, forward strand.
CGGAGTTGGGGCTGTCCGGACGGCTGAACATCACGCTGCGGGTCAGCGGCCTGTAGTCCGCGGGGCTTGCGGATCATGGGAGACTCGCCCTCATGAGCGGGAAGGCGGACCCCCGGCCGGCGGGGGAAGGGACCACCTCGAGGACGCGGCTGGACCGGGGGCGTGGCGCGCTCGGACCCGCGCTGGAGCTCGTGCACACCGGACGTGCGCCGACCCGCGCGGTGCTCACCACCGAGCTCGGCGTGACCCGCGCGACGGCCGGTGCGGTCGCCGCCGAGCTGGAGGCGCTCGGGCTGATCAGGGTGGACGCGCGGCCCGGTGCGGCCGCCGGTTCGCAGGGACGCCCCTCGCACCGGCTCTCCGTCGCCGAGGACGGCCCCGTGGCGCTCGCCGCGCAGGTGCACGCCGACGGTTTCCGGGCGGCCCTGGTCGGACTCGGCGGCCGTATCGTCGCCACGGCTCCCGGCTGCGAGGTCGTCGACGCCGACCCGGCCAAGGTCCTCGGCTCCGTCGTCGCGGCCGGCGCCGACCTGCTGCGGGAGACCGGGCGGCGGTGCGTGGGCGCGGGGCTCGCGGTGCCGTCGGCCGTGGCCGAACCGGAGGGGCTCGCCCTCAACCCCCTGCACCTGGCCTGGCCCGCGGGTGCCCCGGTACGGGAGATCTTCGCCGAGCAGGTGCGCGCGGCCGGACTGGACGGGCCCGCCTTCGCGGCCAACGACGTCAACCTCGCCGCCCTGGCCGAACACCGGCACGGTGCCGGGCGCGGTTCCCGCGACCTGCTGTGCGTGGCCACCGGCCACCGCGGTGTGGGCGGGGCGCTGGTGCTCGACGGCCGTCTGCACTCGGGCAGTTCGGGGCTCGCCCTGGAGGTCGGCCACCTCGGCGTCAATCCCGAGGGCCGCCCCTGCCACTGCGGCAGCCGCGGCTGCCTCGACGTCGAGGCGGACCCGCTGGCCCTCCTCACCGCGGCGGGACGGGCGCCGGGCCCCGAGATGTCCCTGCTCAAGCAGGCCGACGACCTGATCCACGGGCAGTACGACGACCCGGACGTGCGTGCCGCCACCGAGTCCCTGATCGACCGGCTCGGCCTCGGCCTCGCCGGCCTGGTCAACATCCTCAACCCCGACCGGATCATCCTCGGCGGTCTGCACCGCACCCTGCTGGAGGCGGACCCCGACCGGCTCCGCGCCGTAGTCGCCGACCGCAGCCTGTGGGGCCGAAGCGGGGGCGTGCCCATCCTCGCCTGCACCCTGGACCACAACAGTCTGGTCGGCGCGGCGGAACTCGCCTGGCAGCCGGTGCTGGACGACCCTCTCGGGGCACTGGCGTGAACAACCAGAACCGCTCGACGCACAGGAGGCCGCCCTCATGACCGACCAGCTCACCGTCAGCGTCCTGGGCACCGGCATCATGGGCGCGGCGATGGCCCGCAACCTCGCCCGCGCGGGCCACGCCGTCCGGGCCTGGAACCGCACCCGTGCCAAGGCCGAGCCGCTCGCCGCCGAGGGCGCGCACATCGCCGGGACCCCCGCCGAGGCGGTCGAGTCCGCCGACGTCGTGCTGACCGTGCTGTACGACGGACCGGCCACACTGGAGACGATGCGCCGGGCCGCCCCCGCCCTGCGCCGCGGAACCGTCTGGGCGCAGTCCACCACCGCGGGGATCGAGGGCACCGCCGCATTGGCCGGCTTCGCCCGTGAGCACGGGCTGATCTTCTACGACGCCCCGGTCCTGGGCACCCGTCAGCCCGCCGAGGCGGGACAGCTGACCGTGCTCGCCGCCGGCCCCGCCGAGGGCCGGGACAGGGTGACTCCGGTCTTCGACGCCGTGGGTACCCGCACCGTGTGGACCGGCGAGGACGGGGCGGCGGCGGGCGCCACCCGTCTGAAGCTGGTCGCCAACAGCTGGGTGGTCGCGGCCACCGCCGCCGCCGGGGAGACGCTCGCCCTGGCCGAGGCCCTGGACGTCGCACCGGACGGCTTCTTCGACCTCATCGCGGGCGGCCCGCTCGACATGGGCCATCTGCGCGCCAAGGCCCGGCTGATCCTTGACGGGCGGCTCACCCCGGCCCAGTTCGCCGTGACGACCGCCGCCAAGGACGCCAGACTGATCGTGCGGGCCGGTGAACAGCACGGTGTCCGTCTGGACGTCGCCGCCGCGAGCGCCGGACGACTGGAGCGGGCCGCCGACCGGGGCCACGGCGACGAGGACATGGCCGCGGCCTACTACGCCAGTTTCGACGACGGGCCCGCTGCCTGAGCACCGGTCCGGCCTCCACCGTCCAGCACACCGAGGAGTCGCGAAGTGTCCAAGCCCCCACTGCCGCCCGCGGCCGACGCCCTGCTGCGCAGGCCCAACCCCTGCGTGATGGCCACGCTGCGCTCCGACGGCACGCCGGTCTCCACCCCCACCTGGTACCTGTGGGAGGACGGCCGCGCGCTGATCAACTTCGACGAGGGCCGGGTGCGTCTGAAGCACGTCCGCCGGGACCCGCGCGTCACCCTGACCGTCCTGGCCGGGGACGACTGGTACACCCACGTCACCCTGATCGGCCGCGTGGCCGACCTGTACGACGACGAGGGGCTGGCCGACATCGACCGCCTCTCCCGGCACTACACCGGCAACCCGTACCCGGACCGGGAGCGGGCCAGGGTCAGCGGCTGGGTCGAGGTCGAACGGTGGCACGGCTGGGGCGCGATGAAGGACAGCGCCCGGGCGTCCGGCTGACCCGCCGCGTCCGGCCGGGCATCGGGCGGTCCTCTCCCCGCGGAGGTGCGGGCCGCGATCACCACTGCCGTCCCCGGGGGAGCCGGTCCCGCTCCGGTGCCGACAGGTGCAGCACCTGGAACACCTCACCGTCGCCCGGGGCGCGTCGTGCCGCCAGAGCGAGACGTGCGCCAGTTCCCAGCGGGCGGTGTTCATGACGGCCGCCGCGAGCACGGCACCGTCCCGGCCGGCCAGCCGCCCGCACTTCCGGGCCGCCTCCTCCGCCGCCTCGCCCACCGGCAGTCCGTCCGGGACGGGACGCCGGTGCCGTACCGCGACGACCACCGGATCGGCCGCGGCCACCCCCTCCTCGTACGCCAGACCCGTCCACTGCCGCACGGAGGGACGCCCGAAGTCGTCGGCGATGCCCTGGAAGCCGCCGCCGAAGAGGAAGGCGTTCATGCCGGACACGGTGTTCCACAGGAAGAAGGACGAGTACCGGCGCCGGCTGTCCGTCCTGGACGAACAGTTCGGCCGGCCCGGCAGGGGCGGTGGGGGATGATCACCCCCGGCCCTTCGGCACGGACCGCCGCCCAGGCCATGGAAACCGTCACGGCGTACGGCACCCACGAACGCCGCGGCGTCGGCGCGGGCCGGGTGGTGCCCGTGCGGCCCGGCGTTTGCGGGGTGCCGCGCCCACCCGTGCCGCCCGCCGGCACTGGGGGAGGTGCGACTGCCCGCGGTGGGCGGCGCGCGGCCGTCCGCCCGCGGTGGGCGGCCGGCCGTCAGCCCGGGACGGTCGAGCGGGCCGGGGTCCGTTCGGCGTCGTGGCTGTCGAGGGTGTGCTCGACGAGTGCGACCTCCGGGAACCGGGGGCCCGCGGGCTCGGCGGTCGTGAGTCGGGGGCGTCGGTCCCAGGCCGCCTGGGCGGTCGCGGACGGAGCCGGCAGGGTGAACCACACGACCTTGCCGGACTCGCCGTCCGGCACCGCGCCCCAGCTCTCGCTCATCGCGGCCACCATCGCCAGCCCGCGCCCGCAGGTGGCGAGCGGTGCGGCGTCCGCCACGACCGGAAGGCGCGGATCCCGGTCGTACACCGAGACCTTGAGCCGGTCGAGCAGCAGCTCCATCTCGACGGTGCACGTCTTGTCGGGCTGGGCATGCCGGTGGACGTTGGACAACAGCTCTGTCACACCGAGCGAGGCCCGGTCTATCAGCGAATCCATGTGCCAGTAGCGCAACTGCGCAGATACGATTCTGCGGACCTGGCCGATCCGCGACGGCAGGGCTTGGAGCTCCACCGTGCAGTGCCTGCTTGGATGACTGATCACGGCTGCGACTCCCCGACGTGAGGTCCGGAAGAACACGGAGTACGGATCCAGCAGGGCGCCTGCGTGACGCTGCAGCCTGCTGTCGTGGCCGGCGGGCTGGTTCGCAGCGTTATCGCCGGTAAACCCAGAGTGACGTGAGAACAGCGTGGCGCAGCGGATGGGGTGGCGCAACTCGCGGACATCTCAGGCGCCACGCCCCGACGCCCGGCGGACGGCCTCGATGAATCGGCGGGCGGCCGGCGGGCCCGGTTCGCCCGGCGCGGGATCGTGGTCGCCGAGGGTGAGCAGGTACCGGTTGCCGTTGAGGTCCGCCAGTGCCCGGTCCTCGGGCGCGAACCAGGGCCTGGTCGCGCGGACCGCCTGCACCGGAGCGCTGTCGATCTCGCTGCCGTAGCTGGTGAGCAACTCCAGCCGGCCGTCGCTGATCCGGACCTGCCCGGCCCGGGTGAGCGAACGCAGCCGCTTGCCGATCCGCACGCCCGTGGCCGTGAACTCCGGCTCCGCCATGCCACCCGCCCCCTTGCGCGTCGGTGTGCCGGACCGCGCTCCGCGGGCCGGCTCCTGCCAGATCCAGTGTGCCCTTGCTCCCGCCGGTGCAGTCTGCCCGCAGCCGCCGCCGAGCACCAGTACGCGCGCCCCTGTTCCCCGGGGCGCGAGGAGCACTCGCGCCAACGCGCCCCCGCGCCCCCGCGCCCCCGGCCCCAGCGGGGCCTTTGGGCTTCCCAAAGGACTGTTTATGCAGGTGGGAGGTGGTGCTGATGATGCCTATGATCGGGGTACCGGCCGCGCGGAACGCCGTCGGCGCTCAGCGTAAGGAGCCCTGTCGTGAGCACCCCCCAACGGACCCTGACCGGCGCCACCCTCGACGTCGACCACAGCGACCCCGCCTACCGAGCCTGGCTGAAAGAGGCCGTGCGCCGGGTCCAGGCCGACGCCAACCGCTCGGCCGACACCCATCTGCTGCTCTTCCCGCTGCCCGAGCGGTGGGGCATCGACCTCTACCTCAAGGACGAGTCGACCCACCCGACCGGCAGCCTCAAGCACCGGCTGGCCCGTTCGCTCTTCCTGTACGGGCTGTGCAACGGCTGGATCCGTCCGGGCCGCCCGGTGATCGAGGCGTCCAGCGGTTCCACGGCCGTGTCCGAGGCGTACTTCGCGAAGCTGATCGGCGTGCCCTTCATCGCGGTCATGCCGCGCACGACGAGCGCCGAGAAGTGCCGCCTGATCGAGTTCCACGGCGGGCAGTGCCACTTCGTGGACGACCCCCGCACGATGTACGAGGCCTCCGCCGCCCTCGCGGCGGAGACCGGCGGCCACTACATGGACCAGTTCACCTACGCCGAGCGGGCCACGGACTGGCGGGGCAACAACAACATCGCCGAATCGATCTTCCGCCAGCTGCGGTCGGAGCGGTTCCCGGAACCGGCGTGGATCGTCGCCACGGCCGGTACCGGCGGCACGTCGGCGACCCTGGCCCGCTACGTCCACTACATGCAGTACGACACCCGTATCTGTGTCGCCGACCCGGAGAACTCGTGCTTCTTCCAGGGCTGGACCACCGCCGATCCGGACGTCGCCTGTGACAGCGCGTCCCGTATCGAGGGCATCGGACGGCCCCGCATGGAGCCGAGCTTCGTGCCCGGTGCGATCGACCGGATGATGAAGGTGCCCGACGCGGCCAGTGTCGCCGCCGTGCGGGCCCTGGAGGGGGTCATCGGCCGCAAGGCGGGCGGCTCCACCGGAACCGGACTGTGGAGCGCGCTGAAGCTCGTCGCGGAGATGGTCGCCGAGGGGCGGCGCGGGAGCCTGGTGACGCTGCTGTGCGACCCGGGGGACCGGTACCTGGACAAGTACTACTCGGACGCCTGGCTGGCCGCGCAGGGCCTGGACGTCGCGCCGTACACGGAGGCGATCGAGTCGCTGCTGCGGACCGGTGTCTGGCCCGGCGCGGAGCTATCCCGCGAGCCGGCGGTCCAGTGAGGTCACCGCGTCGCGGAACGTCAGTCCCAGGCCCGGCCGTGCGGCGACGAGCGCCAGCCGGAACGGCGCCGTGCCGTCGGCCGCCATCGTCCACCGCACGCGCGTGCCCGTCCCGGCCGGCGTGAGCCGCCACTCCTCGGCCATGGCACGGGCGCCGGGCACATTGGTCACGTCGACGCGGTAGGCGTACACCTCGGGCGCCCTCGTCACGAGGACGGTCTCGCGGAACCGGGCCCCGCCCCGGAGGCGGATCTCCCGCCCGGCGCCGCCGTCGAGGGGGCGGGCCAGCGTGACCGGCCCGAACCACTCCGTCCAGCCGGTCACGTCCTCGGCCAGCGCGCGGAAGACCCGGTCCGGCGCGGCGGAGACCTCCCGGCCGAAGACCAGACGCACGGGCGCGGACCCGGCGAACTCGTGCCCCACGGGGCGCAGACGGTGGGCCATGGACGTGTCCCCCTTGACGAGAACCGGCTTCAGGGTCGGACGGGCGGCGCGACGCGGGCGTTCCGTCAGATGTCGGCGGCCTCCGCGGAGTCCTCGGACTCGCCCGCCACCACCAGGTGCCGCAGATGCTCGGACACCTCAGCGCGTGCCTCCCCGGGCAGCCCGGAGTCCGTGACGAGGGTGTCGACCTGGTCCAGGGTGGCGAACGAACTCAGCCCCACCGTCCCCCACTTGGTGTGGTCGGCGACCACGACCACCCGCCGGGCCGACTGCACCAGTCGCCGGTTGGTCTCGGCCTCCGCGAGATTGGGCGTCGACAGGCCCGCCTCGACCGATATCCCGTGCACTCCGAGGAACAGCAGATCGAAGTGGAGGGCCGCGATCGCCTGGTCGGCCACCGGCCCCACCAGCGAGTCGGACGGCGTGCGCACCCCGCCCGTCAGGACGACCGTGGCCGCGCCCTGCCGGGGCCCCGAGGAGCGCTGCGCCGCGTGGAAGACGTCGGCCACCCGCACCGAGTTGGTGACCACCGTCAGATCGGGGACGTCGATCAGCTGATGCGCCAGCGCGAACGTCGTCGTACCGCCCGACAGCGCGATCGCAGCCCCCGGGGAGACCAGCTCGGCCGCCGCCCGCGCGATGTCCTCCTTGGCGCTCAGCTCCAGGCCGGACTTGGCTTCGAACCCGGGCTCGTGCGTACTCGCCTCGACCACCGGGACCGCGCCGCCGTGCACCTTCTCCAGCATGCCCTGCCGGGCCAGCGCGTCGAGGTCGCGGCGGACCGTCATGTCCGACACGCCGAGCCTGCGGGTCAGCTCGTTGACGCGGACCCCGCCGCGGCGCCGGACCTCGTCGAGGATCAGGGTGCGCCGCTGCTCCGCGAGCAGGTTCTGATTCTCGCTCACGTACGCTCCGGTCCTTTCGCCGCACAGCCGTCCGACACGCCTCGCGCACCCGCCGCGACGAGCGGATCCCCTCCCGGCACCGGTGCGCGGACGTCCCATCCTTGCATGCCGCGCCACGGGTGGCGCCACCGGTGGTCGCCGCGCACATGTCATTGAGGGAGCGCGGTGTGCTTGCCCGTCACGCGGATCGGGGAGATTACGTGACGAGAGGTGCGAGCCGTCCCGCCACGGGAGATCCTGTGCGCGCACGGACGGAGCCGACGGGGCGTCACGGGGGAAGTGCGAATCGGTGGAGAACGCGCAGCGAAACAGACCGGCCGAGGGGTCCGACGGCGAGGACACCCGGCCCGGGGAGTCCGGAACCGCCCTGGAGCTCCTCGTCCACGGGGTGGGCGGCACCACCCCGGAGAAGATGCTCGACGACCCTCGCACGGTACGGATCACGGGTGACGACGTCGCCGCCATGTTCCGCCGTGCCGACGACGCCGACGCGGAGCGGCAACCCGCCGGCCGCCGCGAGGGGCCCGTGCCCGAGGCCTACGTCTGGTGCAACCTCACCTCCGGGAACGGCACCCGCGCCCTGTGGCTGCTGCTGCTCCCCTTCATGGTGGTCAACATCGCCCACTGGATGCGCCCCACCGCCCGGGGCCGCCGACGCACGGTGCGGCTGTACGGGCTGCTGGTGCGGCTGGCCGGACTCAGCCTGACGGTGCTGCTCGTCGCGGCCGCCTGCGAGGTCGCCCTCGACCTGGCCGCATGGCAGTGCGCGGGCACGCTGGCGTGCGCCGAACGGCACTCCTGGCTGGGCTTCCTCTCGCCCGGGATCTCCGACGGTGGCTGGTGGAGCCCGCCGGGCCGCAGGCTCGCCCTCGCCGCCCTGGTGCCCACCGCCCTCACCGGCCTGCTGTGGTTCCTGTCCCTGCGCACCTGGAGCGCGTACGAGTCCCAGCAGCCGATGGCCCGGGCCCCCGAGCCCGAGGAGGACGGCGGCCCCACCGCGCTGGGCCGGCCCGGATTCTGGTACGGCCGGCGGCTGGTCGCCCGGCTGCGTGCCGCGCACACCGCCGCCGGCCTGCTGACGGTCGCCGCGGCCGTCGGCTCCGCCGCCGCCAGGTACGACCGCGAGCCGGGCGGCCCGGCCGTCCTGGGTGTTCTCGGTGTGCTGCTGGAGGCGATGCTGGCCGCCGGGGCGGGTGCCGTGGTCTGGGTGGTCTGCCGCCGGGGCCGCAGCGAACGCCGGCTGGACGGCGGACTCGACCGGCGCCTGGTGCGGTGGCTGCCCCTCGCCGCCCTCGCGCTGCTCGCGCTCACCGTGGTGTACGCCGGGTGGGAGCGCCCTGGATGGCGGTCGGCGGGCCGGCTGCCGGGCGACGCCACCTTCGGCGCCCTCGCCCTGGCGCAGGGCCTGCTCGTCGTCGTCCTCGCCGGGGTGGCCCACACCCTGCACCGCACCGACCCCGACCGGCGCGCCGCGATGCGGGGCCTGGCCGGACCGGCGGTCGCGATGCTCGCCTGCGCGCTGGGCGGGGTCATGTCCGGCGGTGTCTCCCAGCGGGTGTCCGACTGGCTGGACGGCACCGGGACGTCGATGCCCGGCCCGCCGGTGCTGCTGACCTGGCAGGCGTCCGTGATCCCGCCGCTGCTCGTCCTCCTGCTGGTGCTGGGCGGCTGGCTCGCCCGGCGCGCCTGGCGGATCGCGCGCGCGGAGTGCGCCGCCGTGGAACGCGAGTACGCGGGCGAGACGGGCGACCCCGGCCGCACCCGCCGTATCGCCTCCGTGCGCGCCATGGCCGCCCTCACCGACCGCGGACCGCGCATCCTCGCCGTCACCTCCACCGCCACCCTGCTGCTGGGTGCCGGCGCCCTCGTCGGCGCCCTCGCCACCGACCGGACGCCCGGGGAGGCGGCACAGGGCTCGTACGCCGTCGTCCACGGCGCGGCTCAGACCGCGCAGGCGCTCGGCTCCTGGCTCATCGGACTCGGCTTCATACTCTTCGTCACCTGGGGCCGCCGTGCCTACAAGGACGCCTCCGCGCGGCGCACCATCGGCATCCTCTGGGACGTCGGCACCTTCTGGCCGCGGGCCGCGCACCCCTTCGCGCCGCCCTGCTACGCCGAGCGCGCCGTGCCCGACCTGACCTGGCGGATCGCCACCTGGACGCGGTCGACCGGGGGGCGGCTGATCATCTCCGGCCACTCCCAGGGCAGCGTCCTCGCCGCCGCGGCGGCCTGGCAGCTCCCGCCGTCCGCCCGCAGGCGCGTCGCCCTGCTGACCTACGGCTCCCCGCTGGAACGGCTGTACGGCCGCTGGTTCCCCGCCCACTTCGGACCGGAGGCACTCGGCTTCCTGCACCAGGAGGTCGACTGCTGGCGCAACCTGTACCGGCGCACCGACCCCATCGGCGGTCCGATGCGGCTGCCCGGCGACCGGGGCCCCGACGTGGACCGTCCCGCGCTCCAGGACCCGCTCGCCTACGGCCGCACCGAGGCCCATCCCCTGCCCGCGCCGGTCCTCGGCCACTCCGACTACCAGGCCGACCCCGCGTTCGTCGAGGAGAGGCGCCGGCTGCTCGCCCGGCTGCGGGCCGCCGAGGTGCCGGCTCCCCGGCACACGGAGGAGCCCGGCGGCGGCCCCGCGGCGTGAGGGGCCGGACTCAGGGGAGCGCGGGCAGGTCCTCGGCGTAGAGGAGCGTCAGGTCGTCGGTGGTCGGCTCGTCGAGCTGGGCGACGCGGCTCGCGTGCCGCTCGACCATCGCCTCGAAGGTCTGCCGAGCGGTTCGCCCGTTGCCGAAGGCGGGCCCCTTGGGGATGCCGGTGAAGTACGCCAACAGGGCCTCACCCGCGCCCGGTGCCAGCCGGTACTCGTGCTCCTCGGCCTGCTGCTGCACGATCCGCAGCAGCTCCTCGGGGCCGTAGTCGCCGAAGGTGATCGTCCGTGAGAAACGGGACGCCACACCCGGGTTGACCGACAGGAACCGCTCCATCTCGGCCGTGTAACCGGCCACGATCACCACCACCGCGTCCCGCTGGTCCTCCATCAGCTTCACCAGCGTGTCGATGGCCTCCTTGCCGAAGTCACGCCCGGCGTCCTCCGGGGAGAGCGCGTACGCCTCGTCGATGAACAGCACACCGCCGCGTGCCTTCTCGAACGCCTCCTGGGTGCGGATCGCCGTGGAGCCGATGTGCTCACCGACCAGGTCGACCCGGGACACCTCGACCAGGTGTCCCTGCTCCAGCACCCCGAGCGAGGCGAGGATCTCGCCGTACAGGCGGGCGACCGTGGTCTTGCCGGTGCCGGGGGAACCGGTGAACACCAGATGCCGCTTGACCGACGCCGCCTTCAGCCCCGCCTGCTGCCGGCGCCGGCCCACCTCGATCATGTCGGTGAGGGCGCGCACCTCGCGCTTGACGCTCTCCAGACCCACCAGCGCGTCGAGTTCCCCGAGCACGGCCTTCGAGGCACGGGTCTCCCGCTCCGGCGCGGGGGAGGGAGAGGCGGGCGGGGCCGGCTCGTTCGCCGGGGCGGGCACGGTGCCCAGCAGGCCGGCGGAGTGGCCCGTCGTCTGTACGGCGGGTTCGGGTGCCGCGGGCGCCCTCAGGCTGCCGCTCTCGTCGCTCGTGCAGTCCTCGACGACGGGACCGCCCGTACCGGACACCGCGTCCGCGCCCTCGGCGAACTCGTAACCACCGCGCGCGCAGCGCTCCGTACGGCACTTCCTCAGCGTCGTACGACTGCCGTCGATCACATGGAAGCCGTAGCCGCCGCTGCCCGTGACCCGGCAGTTCAGGAACGTGCCGCGGCCACCGGCCGAGACGTAGACGCCGGCCTCGGCGGGGGAGTCGACGGTGCAGCGCTCGAGGGTCGGGTCGGCGCCCTTGGTGACGATCACACCGGTCTGCGTGCCGTCCAGGGTGCAGTTGTTCAGGGTGCCGCCACTGCCGTGGTCGCGGAACCAGGCGCCGGTCGCCGCCTCGCGGATCCGGCAGTCGTCGAGCTGCGCGGTGGCGCCGTCGCTCACCGACACGGCCGTGTTGCGCACCTGCGACAGATCGCTGTCGACGACGTCCGCACGCGAGCCGCGGTCGAGGACGAACAGCGCGTCCGGCACGTCGTGCACCCGGCAGGAGTCCAGTACGGCGGTGGCGCCGTCGCTCACCCACACCGCCGGGTAGTCGCCCGTGCTGTCGGAGATCTCGCACTGGTTGGCGTCCACGCGCGTGCCCGGGTCCCACACCGACAGACCGTTGCGGCCGAACTGCCGCACGCTGGTGCGGGTGAGGGTGAGCACCGAGCGGGACCGCAGGTCGACCGCGTTCTCCGGGATGTCGTGGATCCGGCAGTCGGCAAGCGTCAGCACCGCGTCCGTGTCGAGCGTGACGCCGTCGCCGGTGGTCCGGTGCACATCGCAGTCGGTGAGGTGAGCGGTGGCGCGGCCCGTCACCTGGACCCCGCTGCCCCGCACCTCGTAGACCTCGCACCCCACCGCCTCGAGGGCCGAGTTCTCCCCGGTCGCGGTCAGTCCCGAGCCCGCGGCGTGGTGCACCCTGCAGCGTTCGAAGCGGGGGTGGCCGCCGCCGCGCACCGCGACACCCGCCTGCCCCGCGGCGACGACCTCGCACTCCTCGAACACCCCGCCCCCGCCGTCCAGTACGGCGATGCCGACGCCCGCCGGGTTGTCGACGGTGCACCGGCGCACCGTGGGCCGGGCGCCGCCGCGCACCTCGATGCCGGACGCGGACCGGGCGACCACCCGGACGTCGCGCAGCTCCGGGGTGCCCTCCTCGACGAGCACGGCGGGCGCGGTGGCGTCCTGGCCCTCGACGTGCAGGTCCTGCACCACCGCCGAGGCACGCACGGTCAGCGGGACGCCGTCCACGGGCGCGATGCGCACGGAGCCGGGTGCGCCCTCCGGGCCGCGCAGCGTCACCGCCCGCTGGACGACGAGGTTCTCCCGGTAGGTGCCGGGGGCGACGGTGAGGACGTCGCCTTCCGCCGCGGCCTCCAGGGCGGCGGCGAGCGATGCGTACTCACCCGTGCGGCGGCGCCACCTCGATGTGCCGGTGTGCGTCACCTGGACCGTGCCCTGTGCCATGGCGTAGCTGTGCCCCCACCTCGTCGTACTGATGGCTCGTTCCCGCCCGTGATTCGCCGATCGGTTCGGCCGGACCACCGTAGCGTGCGCACGGGCACCGGGTTGACCAGAGCGGTAACGCCGTCAGCTGTCGGCTCCGGTCCTGCCCCAGTCCGGTCCCGCCCTGTCCCATGCCCGGTCCAGGCGGGCGTACCTGTGGCGCACCATGCGCCGGACGATCAGCCGTCTGCAGCCCTCGACCAGGCCCGCGGCCACCAGGGTGGCGCCGATGCCGGCGAGCACGGCGTGCGTCGTCGCCGTCGCGGTGTCCAGCGGGCGGGCGGCCACGCGCCCCTGACGGTCGGTCCACATCCTGAACCGGTCGCCCGGCCGGGGCTCCTCGAGCGGGGCCGTCACGGCCCCGCTCCGCTCGGTGCCGTCCGACGCGGTCCAGTGGGCCAGGACCCGTCTGGGCGGGTCCCCGGCCGTCTCCGGGTCCGCGGGCGGCGGGGACGGATCGAGTTCGCGTAACACGGTGGCCGTCACTTGGTGCCGGGCCTGGTGCTGTGCGCGGACGGAACGCTGCAGCGCGTCCTGGGCGGCGCTCCCGACGAGGCAGCCGGTCACCGGGGCGGCGAGGGCGACGAGCAGCAGGGCGGCGAGCGCCACCCAGGCCTCGGCCAGGTCGGTCCCGCGGCACAGCGGGTTGTGCCGCCAGCGCCAGAGTCCGCTGATCGCCCGCACCGCCGCCCCCTCTCGCCGGTTCTCTCATGAAGCTCTCATGAAAGGCCAACGGACGGAGCCGGGGACCGGTTCCCGTTCCCGCGGACGGGGACCGCTACTCGGCCTCGACGGGGTCGCCGACGCGAATGGTGCCGGGGGAGAGGGGCACCAGGTTCTGCCCGAAGACGAGTCCGCCACCGGGCCGCTGACGGGCCGCCAGCGAGTGCAGGGGCTCCTTCCCGCGCCGGCCGCTCTCCTGGTCGGTGGTGGTCACCACGCACCTGCCGCTCGGCTTGGCGACGCGGAAGGCGACCTCGCCGACGGTGACCCGCGTCCACCGCTCCTCCTCCCAGGGTTCGGTGCCCTCGACCACCACGTTCGGCCGGAAGCGGTTCATCGGCAGCGGGCCCTCCGACGCGTGGTCTCCCGCGGCGATCAGGGAGTTGAGACCGTCGAGGGAGGCGGTCGTGGTCAGCAGCAGCGGATAGCCGTCGGCGAAGGTGACCGTCTCGCCCGGCAGCGCGAACGCGGGGTCCACCGGCCTGCGCGTGGCCGGATCGTCCAGGTGCACCAGACGGACCGCGGCGCCGAGGTGGGCACTGCACCAGGCGTGCACGGCGTCGTCCTCGGCCGGGACCGCCTCGACCTTGTCGCCGAAGAGCTCCACCGGGACCGTCCCGCCGGGCGCCGGAACGCTTGCCATGACCGGCTCGGCCCCGGGAGCGGACAGCCGGACGCCGCCGCCGGGCAGGAGCTCGGCGGCGGCCAGTGCCAGGCGTGGATGACGCCGCTGTGTGACGACCCTTCCCCCGTCGTCGACCAGCATCCAGCGCCGGTCCCCGGCCGGACCCCAGGGCTCCACGACGACCTCCCGGAGCGGCAGGCTCCGGAAGGCCTTGACCGGATGAATGCTGATCGAGTGCAGGCGTGCGTTCCCCATGGGGCCATCGTGCCATCCGGCGCCGACAGCCCCGGTTCGGCTAGTACCCGCGGTACTGCTGGTGGTAGTACGGGTCCTGGTACGGCGCGGGAGCCGGCCGGGGGGCCGCGGGGCGCATCGCCTCGTAGCCGGCGGGCGGAGCCGGACGCGGCGGCTGCGGCTGGGGGCCGGGGTAGCCGCGCGGCGCGGTGGCCTGCTGCGGGATGTACGCCGTGTGCGCCTGCTGGAGCGGCGCGGGCTGCTGCGCCTGCGGATAGCCGTAGGCGGGCTGGGACGGAGCCGCCGGGAGGGCGGGCAACGCCGAGGGAAGCGCGGGCAGATGACTGACCGGTGCCTCGTACGCGGCGGGGACCCGGATCGGGGCGATCTGCGGGGTGCCCCGCTCGGCCACGAGCGAGTCGTAGATCGGAGTGTCCGGGAAGGAGGCGGAGTAGTAGCCGCCGCCATAAGTGGAGCGGGGGGAGGTCATGGCACATAAGTTAAGCCCACGATGTGCTTTTGGGGAGTCCGATAAGAGGGTTGTTTTCTGTGCTCGCCGTGACCGGGGATCACCAATGCGGGCGAACTTGGGGGAAACAGGCATTCTGTCGAGGGCATTTCGTGTAAAGGCCGAGTTCCGGGGCGGTTACCGGCGGTTGGACACCGGTTCCCGCGCACTTCCCGTGGGCGTTCCCGGCCCGGGGCAATAGGTTGTGCGGACGAAGACCGACGGATGCCGGGACCTGGCCCGGCGCGGGCGACCCGTGATGGGGGCGGACATGTCAATGTCGAAAGGATCGAACACACCGGTGCCGACGACGGCACTGCGGGTGGATGTGGGCTGGCGCTCCGGCCCCGGTGTACCCGACGCGGACGCCTCGGCGCTGCTGCTGGCCGGCGGGAAGGTCCGTTCCGACAGCGACTTCGTCTTCTACAACCAGCCGGCCCACTCCTCCGGCGCCGTCCGGCACGAGGGCAAGCGGGACGCCGGCGGCCGGGTCACCGACACCCTGCTCGTCGACCTCACGCGCGTGGAGCCCGGCATCGAGACCGTGATCCTGGCCGCCTCCTGCGACGGGGGCGCGTTCGGACAGGTCCCGGATCTGTACATCGAGGTCAAGGACTCCGCGAGCGGCACCGTGGCGGCACGCTTCGACAGCACCGGCGCGACCACGGAGACGGCGTTCGTGCTCGGCGAGTTCTACCGGCGCCAGGGCGCCTGGAAGTTCCGCGCCGTCGGCCAGGGCTACAGCAGCGGACTCGAGGGCCTCGCCACCGACTACGGCATCACCGTGGACGAACCGCAGCACGCCGCCCCGGCGGCCCCGGCCCTCGCGGTGCCGCCCGTCGCCGCCCCGGTCACCGCGCCCCCGCCGCCGGCGGCCCCGCCTCTCGCTCCGCCCCCGCCGTCCGCACCCACCGCGCCCGTCCGGCTGACGAAGGTCACGCTCACCAAGTCGGCCCCGTCGGTCTCGCTCACCAAGCAGGGCGGCACCTCGGGCGCCCTGCACGTCAACCTCAACTGGGAGGTGCGCAAACAGTTCTCGGGATGGGCCGGAAAGCTCGGCCGCCCGGTCGCCATGCACTCCGACCTCGACCTCGACCTGTGCGCCCTGTACGAACTCACCGACGGCAGGAAGGGCGTCGTCCAGGCCCTCGGCAACGCCTTCGGGGCCCTGCACCAGCCCCCGTTCATCCACCTCGACGGGGACGACCGCACCGGTGCCGTGTCCAGCGGCGAGAACCTCACCGTCAGTCTCGACCACAAGCACCTCTTCCGGCGCATCCTCGTCTTCGTCACCATCTACGAGGGCGCCCGCTCCTTCGCCGACCTGCACGCCACGGTCACCCTCAATCCGCAGCACGGCGCGGCGATCGACTTCTCCCTCGACGAGTGCACCGTCCCCTCGACGGTCTGCGCCCTCGCCCTCATCACCAACACCGGCGGCGGCGAACTCGTCGTCCGGCGCGAGGCCCGCTACCTGGTCCCGGAGCGGGGCGTGAGCCCGCAGCGCACCGTCGACCACGCCTACGGATGGGGCATGAACTGGACCCCGGGCCGGAAGTGAGGGCGCGTCAGCCCTCGTCCGGCACGGCCTCCGGACGGGCGTAGGTGCGGCCCTTCCAGGCGGCACCGCGCCCCCGGTGGTGCCGCACCGCCGAGTCCACCGTCATGAGGAGGTACAGCGACGCGGTGAACGGCAGCAGGGGAGCGAGCCACAGCGGCTGCCGGTAGTGACGGAGCATCGGGACGTACGTCCCCGACATCACGAGCCAGGCCGCCGCACCCGGCACCGCCGCCGCGGCGCTCCCCGTCACCGCGCCCGCGATCACCGCGACGGGCGGCACCAGATACACCAGCGCCAGCCCGGCGACCGTACCGGCCAGCAGCACCGGGCTGTGCCGCAGTTGCGCGTACGCGCTGCGCGACACCATGCGCCACAGATCGCGCAGCCGCGGATACGGGCGCACGCTGTCCACCCCGTCCGCGAGCCCCAGCCAGATCCGGCCGCCGCTCCGCTTGACCGCGCGGGCGAGGGCCACGTCGTCGATGACGGCGTGGCGGATGGCGTCCGGGATCCGCGCCCGCGCGGCGGTCTCGGCGCGCAGCAGCACACAGCCGCCGGCCGCGGCGGCCGTGCGGGTACCCGCCCTCCCGATCCTGCGGAACGGATAGAGCTGCGCGAAGAAGTAGACGAAGGCCGGTACGACCAGTCGCTCCCAACGGCTCTCGACCCGCAGCCGGGCCATCTGCGACACCACGTCGAACCCGCCGGTGCGGGCGGCCGCGACCAGCCGGCGCAGACTGTCCGGCGCGTGCGCGATGTCGGCGTCCGTCAGCAGCAGGTACTCGGGGTCACGCGCCCGTGCCAGGGCGATCCCGTGCCGCACCGCCCACAGCTTGCCGGTCCAGCCGGCGGGCGGCTCACCCGGAGAATCCACCGTGAGCGGCAGCCCGCCGTGGCGTCGCGCGAGCTCCCGCGCGAGTTCTCCGGTGCCGTCCGTACTGCCGTCGTCGACGAGGAAGACCTCCGCCCGCCCCGGATAGTCCTGGGCCAGCACCGACGGCAGGCTCGCGGGAAGCACGGCCGCCTCGTCGCGCGCGGGGACGACGACGCACACGCCCGGCCACGCGTCGGGCACGCCGAGCGGCGGAAGCCGGACGTCCGTACGCCAGAACCATCCCTGGCAGAGCAGCAGCCACAGCCAGGCGGCGAGTGATCCGGCGGCACTCCACACAACGGCGCTCACGTGCGCAGTCTGCACCACGGCACCGCTCCGCAGCGGCTCATCGACTATCGTGACCGGGTGAAGATCGCGCTCATGGACTCCGGAATCGGACTGCTGGCGGCCACGGCCGCGGTACGGCGTCTGCGCCCCGACGCCGATCTCGTACTCTCCCTCGACCCCGACGGCATGCCCTGGGGACCGAGGACCCCCGAGGACCTCACCGGGCGCGCCCTCGCCGTCGCGGAGGCGGCGGCGGCACACCGCCCCGACGCCCTGATCGTCGGCTGCAACACCGCCACCGTGCACGCCCTCACCGCCCTGCGCGCCCGTCTCGAACCCGCGCTGCCCGTCATCGGCACCGTCCCGGCGATCAAGCCGGCCGCGGCCGGCGGCGGACCGCTGGCGATCTGGGCCACGCCCGCCACCACCGGCAGCCCCTACCAGCGCGATCTGATCGAGAACTTCGCCGACGGCGTGACCGTCACCGAGGTGCCCTGCTGGGGGCTCGCCGAGGCGGTGGAGCGAGCGGACGAGACGGCGATCGACGCCGCGGTCGCCGCGGCCGCCGGGCTCACCCCGGACGACGTGACGACCGTCGTCCTGGGCTGCACCCACTACGAACTGGTCGCCGAGCGCATCCGGGCCGCCGTGCAGCGCCCCGGCCGTCCGCCGCTCGTCCTGCGCGGCTCCGCCGGGGCCGTGGCCGCCCAGGCCCTGCGCCGCCTCGGTGAACGGGCTGCCCCGGGGGGGCCGGTGAGCGGCACCCTGACGGTGCTGCTGAGCGGACGCGACGGCGTGCTGCCCGAGGCCGCCCTCACCTACGCCGAAGGCAGGCTGCTCCAGCCGCTCGCTCCCGCCCGGACGGCCCAGTAACGCTGTGCTACGCGGTACCAGCTGAGCGAATCCTGAGTAGTCTCAAACGTATGAGGGACCACCGCCACGGCGAGCACGGCCCCGACCCCGGGGTCTGGACCGGCCGCGCCACCGGTCGCTTCCAGTGGCTCCTGGCGCTGATCGGCGCCGCCTGCATGGCGCTCGGCATCGCGCTGGCCGTCGACTCCGCGTGGACGACCGGTGTCGCGCCGCTGGTCATGGCCGTCGTCGGCTGCATCGCCGCCGGTCTGCTCGTCCTGTTCGGCACCCTCGCCTTCGTGCACGTCGCGCTGCGGGTCGACGAGGACCATCTCGAGGTGCGCTGCGGGCACATGGGGTTGCCGCGCCGCCGTATCCCGCTGTCGCACGTCGCGGGCGCGGAGTTCGCCCCGCACGTCACGCCGCGTCACTGGGGCGGCTGGGGATACCGCTGGCGGCCCGAGAAGGGCACGGCGGTCGTCGTGCGCCGCGGCGAGGGGGTCGTCCTGCGACTGTGGGACGGCCACACCTTCACGGTCACCGTGGACGACGCGGAAGCGGCGGTCACCGTCATCCGCGACCGCCTCCGCCCCCGCAAACCGGGCACGGAGCACTGAGCCGAGCGATCCCGGTACGGCGCCGGATCGCCGTACCGCGGGTCGCGCGAAGGGCGGGCGGAGTGTGCGGACCGACGGGCCGCACCCCGCCGCCGGACGAGCCGGTCACCACGCGGACGCGGCCTGCCCGTCGCCGCCGTGGCCGGTCGTCCGGCCGACGGGTGCCGCGGCCGGTGCCCGCAGGCCGTCGCCGCGCGCAGGCGGGGCGGCCCGTGCGTGTGCGGCCGGTCACCGGGTGGGGCGGTTCCCGCGCGGGCGTGTGCCGCCCGCGCCGCGGGTCGCGTCGTCCGGGAAGGGGCGGGAGGTCGCCAGGCCCGCCAGCAGGCCGCCGCCCACGGACACCGCCGTGAAGCTCAGGGCGTTGCCCACCGAGGCGATCGCGGCGAGACCCGTCAGAGCCGCGCCCGCGGTCAGTACCACCGGCGTGGCACGCGGGCTGCACCAGAGGGCGTACAGCAGCCAGCCGAACACGAGCGCCAGCAGCGCCACCCCGACGACGCCCTGCTCGGCCGCGAGCTGGAGCGGCGCGGAGTGCGGCTTGCCGTCGGACAGCGGCGACCGGACCGACGTCGCGCTGAGGTCCCCGAAGCGCCCCGGGCCCACACCCAGGCCCGCGTGCTCCCGGACCATGCCGAGCGCGTCCCGCCACAGCCCGACGCGGTGCGGGGTCAGCCGGCCCTCCAGCGACGCCGCGAGCCCGTCCGGGACGGCGTTCCCGGCCACCGCCCAGGCCGGCCCGGCCACCCCCGCGACGGCCACGCCCAGCGCGGCGAGTGCGGGACCGCGGCGCCGTACGCGGCCCACGGCGAGGGAACACAGCAGCACCGCGGTGCCCGTGACGCATCCGGCGAGCGACCCCAGCACGGCCGCGGTCACGACGATGCCCGCGGCCAGCAGCCGCAGCGCGAACCGCACCGCCGGCGCGGTGGACGCCCAGGCCGCGCAGCACGCGGCGCCGACCGACAGGGTCACCATGGCGGCCGTCGCACCGGCGTGCCCCAGCGGGGCGGTGATCTGCGGGCCCGGCGTCAGCTGCGGGACCGTCACCGTCAGGCCGATGCCGGCCAGGGCACCCGCGCAGGGCGCGGCCACCGGCAGCAGTGCCCCGCCGACCCGGCCCGCGGCATAGCCGGCGGCCACGGCGAGGACCGCGAGCAGCATGCCCTCCGGGCGGCCGCCCAGCGCCGCGGCCGTGACCAGGGGCCAGGCCGCACAGGCACCCAGCACGACGACGCCCGCCGCGTCCGGACCGATCCGTCTTCCGCCGTCCGCGTCCGTACCGGCGGCAGCCATCACCGTGGAACCCACCCCGCACCCCGCACCGCGTCGCCCCCGACCTGTGACGGGCCCCGGGCGCCGGCACCGCGACGCGCCGCACGACCGGGGCACCGGCACACCGTAACGGCTGGTGGCCGGTTTGGGGATGTGTGGTGACACGTCCCGTGGAAACGATGCCGCGCGCCGGCCGTTCCGGAGGGGGCACGGGCCACCGGCGGCGACCTCCTGCCCGCGCGGCCGTGCTTGTCGGCCACCAGGTCACCCGCCGTAGACTCCCGGAGTGACCGTCACCGCAACCACCGTCGGCGAGTCGGACCCGATGCCGCCGCAGACCGCGTCCAGCGCGCGGGGCCGGCGGCTCGTGCGCCTCCTCCCGGCCGCCGCAGCCGCGCTCTCGGGCCTGCTCCTCTACGTCAGCTTCCCGCCGCGCACCCTGTGGTGGCTGGCCCTGCCCGCCTTCGCCGTCTTCGGCTGGGTTCTGCGCGGCCGGAGCTGGAAGGCGGGACTCGGCCTCGGCTACCTCTTCGGACTCGGCTTCCTGCTGCCGCTGCTGGTGTGGACCGGTGTCGAGGTCGGACCCGGCCCGTGGATCGCGCTGGTGGTGATCGAGGCCATCTTCGTCGCGCTGGTCGGCGCGGGGATCACCGTGGTGTCGAAACTGCCCGGGTGGCCGGTGTGGGCGGCGGCCCTGTGGATCGCGGGCGAGGCGGCACGCGCGCGCGTGCCGTTCAGCGGCTTTCCCTGGGGCAAGACCGCGTTCGGTCAGGCGGACGGTGTCTTCCTGCCGCTCGCCGCGCTCGGCGGCACCCCGGTGCTCGGCTTCGCCGTCGTGCTGTGCGGCTTCGGCCTGTACGAGACCGTGCGGCTCGCCGTGCGGGCACGCCGTACCGGGACCCTGCACCGGGCCGCGGCGGTCGTCGGCGTGCTGAGTGTCGCCGTCCCGCCGGTCGCGGCCCTCGCGGCCCGCGCGCTGGTCGGCGACAAGGCCGAGGACGGCACCACCACCGTCGCCGTCATCCAGGGCAACGTGCCCCGTCTGGGTCTCGACTTCAACTCCCAGCGGCGCGCCGTCCTCGACTACCACGCGCGGGAGACGGAGCGTCTGGCCGCCGAGGTGGCGGCGGGCAGGGTCGGGCGCCCGGACATCGTGCTGTGGCCGGAGAACTCGTCCGACATCGACCCCTTCGTGAACCCCGACGCGCGCGCCGTCATCGACAAGGCGGCCAAGGCCGTCGACGCGCCCATCTCGGTCGGCGGCGTGGTCGCCAGGGACGGCAAGCTGCTCAACGAGCAGATCCTCTGGGACCCGGTGAAGGGCCCCGTCGACACCTACGACAAACGGCAGATCCAGCCCTTCGGCGAGTACCTGCCGCTGCGCCCGCTCGTCGGAGCGATCAACGAGAACTGGACCTCGATGGTCCGCCAGGACTTCAGCCGGGGCGGCGAGCCCGGCGTGTTCCGCATGAACGGCACCGGGGTCGGCCTGGTCACCTGCTACGAGGCCGCCTTCGACTGGGCGGTGCGCGACACGGTCACCGCGGGAGCCCAGCTGATCTCGGTGCCCAGCAACAACGCCACCTTCGGCCGCAGCGAGATGACCTACCAGCAGCTGGCCATGTCCCGGGTCCGCGCCGTCGAGCACAGCCGCGCCGTCACCGTGCCGGTGACCAGCGGGGTGAGCGCGGTCATCATGCCCGACGGGGAGATCACGCGGAGGACCGGCATGTTCGTCGCCGACTCGCTGGTGCAGGAGGTGCCGCTGCGCTCCTCCCTGACGCCTGCCACCCGTCTCGGCGTGCTTCCGGAGGCCGCCCTCGTCCTCGTCGCCGCGGGCGGCATCGGCTGGGGCGTCGGCGCCGGGGTGCGCGCACGACGACGCGCCGGCGACGCGTAGGCGTACGCCCCAGGACGCGCGGGGGAGCGCCGGGCGGCGCCGGTTAGGGTCGGCCCATGGCCACTCCTGACTTCATCCGCACACTGCGCGCCTCCGCCGGTCATCAGCTGCTGTGGCTCCCCGGGGTCACGGCGCTCGTCTTCGACGACGAGGGCCGGGTGCTGCTGAACCGCCGGTCGGACACGCGCAAGTGGTCGGTGATCGGCGGTATCCCCGACCCGGGGGAGCAGCCCGCGGCCTGCGCCGTGCGGGAGGTCGAGGAGGAGACCGCGGTGCGCTGCGCCGTCGAACGGGTCGTGCTGGTGCAGGCGCTGGACGCGGTGACGTACGAGAACGGCGACATCTGCCAGTACATGGACATCACCTTCCGTTGCCGTGCCCTCGGCGGCGAGGCGCGGGTCAACGACGACGAGTCACTGGACGTCGGCTGGTTCGCCGTGGACGCGCTGCCGGAGCTGAACGAGTTCGCGCGCTTCCGTATCAAGCAGGCCCTGTCGGACGCACCCACATGGTTCGACCCCATTGGAAAGGGTTGAACTGTAGGGCCCGACCACATGGGTCGGCCCGGGGGTGCTGCCTAGGGTCGACCCATGACCGCGCCCCGTGCCCTCCCGGCCCCCCACGCCACCCCCGTCGACCTCGGTGGCCGTACCGCCCTCGTCACCGGTGCCGCCGGCGGCATCGGCCGCGCCTGCGTGCTGCGGCTCGCGGCCGCCGGGGCCAAGGTCAGAGCCGTCGACCGGGACGCCACGGGACTGGAGGCGCTCGCCGGGACGGCCCGGGACCTCTCAGGCACCGTCGAGCCGCACGTCCTGGACCTGACCGACCTGGACGCCGCCGAGCTCGTCGCCGCAGGCACCGACGTCCTGGTCAACAACGCGGGGCTGCAGCTGGTCCGTCCCCTCGAGGAATTCCCGCCCGACGTCTTCCACACGGTGCTCACCGTGATGCTGGAGGCACCCTTCCGGCTCATCCGGGGTGCCCTGCCGCACATGTACGGGCAGGGCTGGGGCCGCATCGTCAATGTGTCCTCGGTCCATGGACTGCGGGCCTCCGCCTACAAGTCCGCTTATGTGGCCGCGAAACACGGCCTGGAAGGGCTGTCCAAGACCGCCGCACTCGAAGGCGCACCCCACGGCGTCACCTCCAACTGCGTGAACCCCGGCTATGTGCGCACCCCCCTGGTGGAGAAGCAGATCGCCGACCAGGCCCGCGCGCACGGCATCCCCGAGGAACGCGTCCTGTCCGAGGTGCTGCTGCAGGACAGCGCGGTCAAGCGGCTCATCGAACCGGAGGACGTCGCCGAGGCGGTGGCGTACCTGTGCGGCCCGCGGGCGTCGTTCGTCACCGGCACCTCCCTGGTCCTGGACGGCGGCTGGACCGCGCACTGAGACATCGGCCACCGGCGGCCGGCCGTCGGCCGACGGAGTTGTCCACAGGCCTGACGGGGTGGCCGGGGGATGAGGAATCCTGTGAGCATGCCCCGCGATCACACGCAGCCCGCCGAGCGTTCCGCCCCCGCCGCCGCAGCGCCGGGCCGGGCCCTTCCCGAGGCCGGCCCGGGCTCCGGCGGTGCCGAGGCGCCGTTCCTCGAACTGCTGGCCCGCGGCGCACCCGCCGAGGCCTACGAGCAGCCGGTGCTGCTCGCCCGCGCCGGGGGAATGCCCGCCGACCGGATCGCCGCACTCGAACAGGCCAAGCTCCTCGCCCTGCGCGTACGGTCCGAACTCGAGGGACGGCGGCGCCGGGAGGCCGAGCTGTCCGCGCTGTTCGAGACCGCCCACGACCTCGCCGGGCTGCGCGACCTGGACGCCGTCCTCCAGGCCATCGTGCAGCGCGCCCGCTCACTGCTCGGCACGGACGTCGCCTACCTCAGCCTGAACGACCCGGTCAGGGGCGACACCTACATGCGGGTCACCGAAGGGTCGGTCGCCGCCCGCTTCCAGCAGCTGCGCCTCGGCATGGGGGAGGGCCTCGGCGGCCTGGTCGCCCAGACCGCCCGCCCCTACGTCACCGACGACTACTTCCGCGACGACCGCTTCCAGCACACCCACACCATCGACACCGGTGTGCGGGACGAGGGCCTCGTCGCCATCCTCGGGGTGCCCCTGACGCTCGGGCACCACGTCATCGGTGTCCTGTTCGCCGCCGACCGGCGCGCCAGGGTCTTCGAACGGGAACAGATCGCCCTGCTCGGTTCCTTCGCAGCCCTCGCCGCGGCCGCCATCGACACCGCCAACCTGCTGGCGGAGACCCGCTCGGCCCTGGCAGGCCTGGAGCGCGCCAACGAGATCATCCAGGACCGCAGCGCGGTCATCGAACGCGCCTCGGACGTCCACGACCGGCTGGCCGAGCTGGTCCTGCGCGGGGGCGGGGTGCACGACGTGGCCGCCGCCGTCTCCGAGGTCCTGGACGGGACGGTCCGGTTCACCGAGGCCACCGCCGCACCCGCCCGGGCCCTCGAGTCCTCGCGGGCGGAAGGCCACGCGGTACGGCACGGGGACGACTGGATCGCCGCCGTGGCGGCCGGGGACGAACTCCTCGGTGCGCTCGTCCTGCGCGGCCACCCGTGCCTCGACCCCGTCGACCAGCGCACACTGGAACGCGCGGCCATGGTCACCTCACTGCTGCTGCTCGCCCGCCGCTCCGCCGCCGAGGCCGAGCAGCGCGTCCGCGGCGAACTGCTCGACGACCTGCTCGACGCCCGCGACCGCGACCTCCGCCTGCTGCGTGAGCGCGCCGCCCGGGTGCACGCCGACCTCGACGCCACCCACGCGGTACTCGCCGCCCGGCTGGACGGCGGCGCCGCGGACGCCGACCAGGAGGCCGACGCCCGCAGACGGCTGTGGGCTGCGGCCTCGCACTTGGCGGCGACCCGGCAGGGCCTCGCCGCCGCGCGCGACGGCGGCACCGTCCTGCTGCTGCCCGTCACCCCCGGGGACACCGCCACAGAACTCGCCCGCCGCACCGCCCGTCAGCTGGGAACCGCGGTCCACGAGCCGGTCACCGTCGGCGCCTCCGCCCCGGTCGAGCGGCTCACCGCCGCCCCCGACACCGTGGCGGCGGCCTACGCGGAGGCCCGCCGCTGTCTCGACACCCTCCGTCTCCTCGGCCGCGCCGGTGAAGGCTCCGCCGCCGAGGACTTCGGCTTCCTGGGGCTGCTGCTGGCCGGGGAGCGGGACATCGCCGGCTTCGTCGACCGCACCATCGGCCAGGTCGTCGCGTACGACGAGCGACGCGGCACCGAGCTGCTGCGCACCCTCGACGCCTACTTCGCCCGCGGGATGAGCCCCGCCCGCACCAAGGACGAGCTCCACGTCCACGTCAACACGGTCGCCCAGCGGCTGGAACGCGTCGGCCGCCTCCTCGGCGACGACTGGCAGAGCCCGGCCCGGGCACTGGAGATCCAGCTCGCGCTGCGCCTGCACCGGCTGTCCGGGACCACGCGGCCCCCCGCACAGACCTGACCCCCGTACGCGGGGCGCGTACGGGGGCCGGGTCCGCACCGGATCAGACGGTGCGCGCGTCCTGCTTGGCCGGGGTCTCGTCGGCCTCTTGCCGCTCACCCGACGGCGCCACGTCCGCCAGGTCACGGTGGCGGGTCTCCTTGGCCACCGCCACGGCCACGACGGTCAGCAGGCTCGCCGCGATGACGTACAGCGCGATCGGGGTGGAGCTGCCGTAGTCCGACAGCAGCGCGGTGGCGATGAGCGGCGCCGGAGCACCTGCCGCGACCGAGGCGAACTGCGCGCCGATGGAGGCACCGGAGTAGCGCATCCGGGTCGCGAACATCTCGGAGAAGAACGCGGCCTGCGGCGCGTACATCGCCCCGTGCAGCACCAGACCCACGGTCACGGCGAGCAGCAGGTTCCCGAATCCGCCGGTGTCGATCAGGGCGAAGAACGGGAACATCCACAGCCCCACCCCGACCGCGCCGATCATATAGACCGGGCGCCGCCCGAGCCGGTCCGACAGCGCACCCCAGCCCGGGATGACGGCGAAGTGGACAGCCGACGCGATGAGCACCGCGTTGAGCGCGGTCTGCTTCGAGACGCCGGCCGAGGTCGTGGCGTACACCAGGATGAACGCGGTGATCACGTAGTAGCTGATGTTCTCCGCCATACGGGCGCCCATCGCCACCAGCACGTCACGCCAGTGGTGCCGCAGCACCGCCACGACCGGCATCCGCTCCGCGTCGGCGTCCGCCTTGCGGGCCTCGGCACGCTCCAGGGCCTGCTTGAACACCGGCGATTCATCGACAGAGAGACGAATCCACAATCCGACGATCACCAGCACCCCGGACAGCAGGAACGGGATCCGCCAGCCCCAGGAGCCGAAGGCGGAGTCCGACAGCACTGCGGTCAGCAGCGACAGCACACCGGTCGCCAGCAGCTGCCCCGCCGGCGCGCCGGTCTGCGGCCAGGAGGCCCAGAACCCGCGCCGCCGCGCGTCCCCGTGCTCGGACACCAGCAGCACGGCACCGCCCCACTCGCCGCCCAGCGCGAAGCCCTGGACCAGCCGCAGCACGGTGAGCAGCACGGGGGCGGCGCTGCCGATGGTGGCGTGCGTGGGCAGCAGCCCGATCGCGAACGTCGCCCCACCCATCATCAGCAGACTCAGCACCAGCAGTTTCTTGCGCCCGAGCCGGTCCCCGTAGTGCCCGAACACGAGCGCGCCCAGCGGCCGCGCCGCGAACCCGACGGCGTACGTCAGGAACGACAGCAGCGTGCCGACCAGCGGATCGGAGTTCGGAAAGAACAGCTTGTTGAAGACGAGCGCGGCGGCGGAGCCGTAGAGGAAGAAGTCGTACCACTCGATGGTGGTGCCGATGAGGCTGGCGGCGACGATGCGCTTCAAGTTGCCGGGGGGCGGGGGAGCGGTTGCTGCGGAGGCCATGTGCGCCACTTCCTCGTGTGCGGTGGGGACGGGTACGTGTCGGCACACCGTAGAAATACGCAGGTCAGGCGCACATGTGGTGGGGCACCATAGTTCGGGGACTGGGTATGCGTGCAGCCACCATGCTGGCTCGGGGAAGGGTGGTTCGGGGGCTCGACGGTGTTCGACGCGACGGTGCCCGGCATGGGCACCGTCTGCTGCGGGCGCGGCCCGCTCGCGGCGCGCCGGAACCCTCGAGGGCTTGTCGAGCTCGTGACCAGGCCACAAGCGACGAAAGTCGGCACGCCGAGGGCCAGTTCACGTCACCCATGACACGCTTTCAGACTCTTTTGAGTGCCGAAACGCAAACTTCACCTTGCAAATTACTTTGCAGGGTTATTGTGCTTCTTGGTCAACCGTTGACCAAGCGTTGGTATGTTCTAGAGGCTGCGGCTCGCCCGGGGGAGGCTCATGTTCCGAGACAGGAAGGCCCGAACCGTGTTGCCGATCGGCGCCGCCGCCTCGCCCCATTCCCTCTCTTCGCATCCCGCTTGTTCTTTGCAGCCGCGCATACATTCCGTTGCGTCCTGGCCAAGGGTCGGGGTCGGCTCGGAATCACGCCCTCCGGGAAAGTGAAGGCGATGCGTGACGCGGTGTCAGAGCAGTCCCCCACCTGTCCTGTCAGTCCGACGCGCCCCCCACGGCGCGCCAGGAGGAGTCACCACACCATGCAGCCCCTCATCGACAACGCCCGCACGTTCGGACAGCGCCCTGAGGAGTTCGCCGGCCTGGCCAAAGGCCAGTCACCGGAAGTCCTGTTCATCACCTGCGCCGACTCCCGTGTGGTTCCGGCCCTGATCACCGGCGCCCGCCCCGGCCAGCTCTTCGAGCTGCGCACGGCAGGCACCATCGTCCCGCCCTACGCCTCCGAGCACCCCACCGGCGAGGCGGCCACCATCGAATACGCGGTGGAAGTGCTCCGCGTCCAGCACATCGTGGTCTGCGGCCACTCCCACTGCGGCGCCGTCGGCGCGCTGGTGCGCGGGGAGGACCTCGACGCCGTACCCGCCGTGCGCGACTGGCTCAGGCACGCCGCCGACGAGCCCGACTGCTCCGACAAGGCCGACCCGACCGTCGCCGAGGCCGTGCAGAGCCATGTCCTGACGCAGCTGCTGCGGCTGCGCTCCTACCCCTGCATCGAAAAGCGCCTCCACGCGGACGAACTCCGGCTGCACGGCTGGTACTACGAGGTGCACACCGGAGCCGTGCGCGAACACCGCTCGCAGACCGACACCTTCGAGGCGCTGTGAGGGGGCCGGCTGTGACGTCACGGTTTCCGCACCTGCGAGAGGACTTCGCCGCCTCCGTCGTCGTCTTCCTGGTCGCCGTCCCGCTGTGCGTGGGCGTGGCCGTCGCCTCCGGCGTCCCCGCGGAGCTGGGCCTGGTCACCGGCATCGTGGGCGGTCTCGTCACCGGGCTGATGCCCGGCAGCAGCCTGCAGGTCTCGGGGCCGGCCGCGGGCCTGACCGTGCTGGTCTTCGAGGCGGTCAGCGAGTTCGGCGTTGCGGCGCTCGGCGTGATCGTGCTGATGGCCGGGCTGCTCCAGCTCGTCATGGGCCTGCTCGGGGTGGGCCGCTGGTTCCGTGCGATATCCGTCTCCGTCGTCGAGGGCATGCTCTGCGGCATCGGTCTGGTGATCATCGCCGGGCAGATCTACGCGGCGGCGGGCCTGAAGGCCCCGGAGACCGGCATCGGCAAGGTCGCGGGTCTGCCCGGGGCGTTCACCGACGCGCTCGGCAACACCGAGGCCCTCACCTCGCTCGCGATCGGCGTGGGCACCGTAGCCGTCATCGTGCTGTGGAAGAAGATGCCGAAGGCCGTACGGTCCGTGCCCGGCGCCCTCGTCGCGGTACTGCTGGCCACTCTCGTCTCGCTCGTCTTCCGCCTGCCGGTCGCCACGGTCGAGGTGGAGGGTCTGCTCGGCGTCATCCAGCCGCCCGGTGCCGACGCCTTCGGTGAGCTCGCCGGCCCGGCCGTCTGGGGCACCATCGTCGCTTTCGCGCTGATCGCCTCCGCCGAGTCGCTGTTCAGTGCGGCGGCGGTGGACCGGCTGCACGACGGTCCGCGCACCCAGTACGACAAGGAGATGATCGCCCAGGGTGCGGGCAACACGGTGTGCGGCGTGCTCGGCGCGCTGCCGATGACCGCGGTGATCGTGCGCAGCTCGGCCAACGTCAACGCGGGTGCGAGGACCAAGGCGTCGCGTGTGCTGCACGGCGTGTGGCTGCTGTTGTTCGCCGCCGCGCTGCCCTCCGCGCTGGCGCTGATCCCGCTGCCCGCGCTCGCCGGCATCCTGGTGCACGCGGGCTGGAAGCTGATCCCGTTCCGCCAGGTCGTCGGGCTCTGGCGGGGCCACAGAGGCGAGGCGGTGATCCTGGTGGTCACGGCCGTGTCGATCGTCGCCGTGAACATGTTCGAGGGTGTGCTCATCGGTTTTGCCCTGGCGGTGATCAAGACCGCCTGGCAGGCATCACACCTGAAGACGGAGGTCATAGACAAGGGCGCCGGGCCGATCCAGGTGCATCTGTCGGGCAACGCGACGTTCCTGCGGCTGCCGAAGATACTCGACAGTCTGGAGGCCCTTCCGCAGGACCGGCCGATCGAGGTGGACCTGTCCGGGCTGCACCACCTCGACCACGCCTGCCGGACCGCGCTGGAGAACTGGGCCCAGCGGCACAGCGGAGCCGACACCGAACCGGTGAAGGTCAAGTCCGCGGAACCGGTGAGGGCCACGGCGCAGTGACGCGGGATCTGCCGCCCGGCGGGACGCCCGGCCCAGGTATCCCGCCGGGCGGCTCGTCGCGGCAGCACGAACGGCCACCTGCCGTCCGTCACCCCCGGCCCGCCGACGACGGCGTTGAGGCCCGCCGTCGGCCGGCCGACGGCTCGGGCCCGCCACGGCGGTCCGACAGGCGGTGGCCTGTCGCCGTCCTTCGTCGTGATCGTGCTGCCGTCACGATCACCGACGTCGGTGCTCTCGGCTGCCCGGACCGGGAACACCTCGGGTGTGCCGCGCACGGAACTCCGCGGAGCCGACGCGTTCCCGGGTCGGGTCACCCGGTGGCCCGGAAGACAGCCCCCGTCGTGTGCCTCAGACTGGAGCGGAGGTGAAAGGCCGGTCGATCGCGCGTGGGAGGCCCACCCGTGCATGATGTGCCGCTGTGGCTGTGGATGGTGTTCGCCGTCACCGTCGTGGTGTCCTTGGCGGTCGATCTGCTCGCGCACCGGCACGCGCACGTCATCGGATTTCGGGAGGCCACCGCCTGGAGCGGTGTGTGGGTGGGACTGGCGGTCGCCTTTGGTGCCGTCGTCTTCCTGGTCGTCGGCACGACGGCCGGTGTGGAGTACACCACCGCGTGGCTGCTGGAGAAGAGCCTGTCGGTGGACAACCTCTTCGTCTTCGCGCTGATTTTCGGCTACTTCAGGGTGCCTCGCGCCTATCAGCACCGCGTCCTGTTCTTCGGTGTGCTGGGAGCCCTGGTCTTCCGCGGCATCTTCCTCGCCGCGGGCGTGGCGGTCGTCAGCCGCTTCACCGCCGTCCTGTTCGTCTTCGCGGCCGTCCTCTTCTACAGCACATACAAGATCCTCAAAGAGGAGGACGACAGTTTCGACCCGGGCAAGAGCATCGCCGTACGCCTGCTGCGGAAGGTCATCCCAGTCCGGGACGAGTACGCCGGCGCCCACTTCTTCGTCCGGGAAGCCGGCAAGCGCGTCGCCACTCCGCTGCTCGCCGTGGTCGTCGCCATCGAAGCCGCCGACCTCGTCTTCGCCGTCGACAGTGTGCCCGCCGTCCTGGCCGTCAGCAGCGACGCCTTCATCGTCTACACCAGCAACGCCTTCGCCATCCTCGGCCTGCGCGCGCTGTACTTCATGCTCGCCGGTCTGCTGGACCGCTTCCACTACCTCAGCAAGGGCCTGGCGCTCATCCTTGCCTTCATCGGCGTCAAACTCGTCCTGCAGGCGTCCCACAAGACCATCAGCACCGCCGTACCCGAGATCCCCTCGCTCCTCAGCCTCGCCGTCATCGCCACCATCCTGGCCGTCTCCGTCACGCTCAGCATGCTGCGCCCTCCGCCGGCCGGCCACACCGACGACCGGCCGGGCCCGGACGCAGGTGTGCCGACGGGGGAGAGGCCGACTGCGGAAACGTCCCGGGAAGCCGTGCGGGAACGATCGGCCGACCCCCCGAACACCGCGGAGCCACCGGACGGCACATGACCCGAACCTGAGGTGGGTGTCTTGTCCGGCTGTCCGTGCCCACGAGAAGGATCCGGTCAAAAGGCTTCCATAAGTGTGCAAAAGGGTCATAAAATGGTGATCATGGATAGCGGCAAGGACGACAGGGCGACCCCTCGGTCGGGCCATGTCTGCGGCTCGTGCAAGCTGCCGGTGGACGCCGTGGTGGAACGGCACAAGACGATGGGTATCTTCGTCCCCGCCTGGGTGGCGGGGCCCTGCCACAATCCCGAGTGCGAGCAGTACGTGCCGCGACTCGTGCCGGTCACCTCGGCCCGCGGAGCCACGTGGCGGAGCCTGGCCGGCTGGAAGCACGAGGTGAACGGCGCGCACCGAACGGCTGGGGCCGCACCCGACACACGGTAGGGAACCGCAGGTCGGACACCGCGGTACGGAACCGGCCCGGCTCCCACGGCGTCCGCGCGCCCTACGCGGACCGCAGCTCGCGGACCCGGGCACGGAAGACGCGCCAGCGCCGCTCGTTGTCGTGCACCAGCACGGCCGACTCCGCCATCAGGTCCGCCGCGCGGTCCAGCACCTCGGAGGCCGAGTACAGGTACGCGGGGGCCTGCCGCCGGCCTGCCAGGTCGGCCCGCAGGGCCGCCGGCGTGAAGTCGACCACGGCCAGCAGGTCGAGGGCCCGCCGCAACATCCGCGCGATCAGGGACTGCAGCGCGGCGGACTGCCAGTCATTGGCGATGATCCGGTGACGCTCCCCGAGCAGGTCGGCCAGCGCCGGGTGGTCGGCCAGGCCGCCCGCGATCTCCCAGGCCTGCTCCATCGCCCGAGCCAGCCAGCCACCCGTCTGCTCGGCGTCGTCCGCGGCCTGCCGGACCTCACGCTTCAGCCGACGCAGTTCGGCCGGCTCGCCCTCGCCCTCCATGAAGAGAACCCCCGACTCCGCGACGAGCCCGGGGGCGTTCAGGTCCTCCGTGCCGGCGAACCCGACCGCCGACGCCTGCTCACCCACGCCGACCACGCTCCACCGGTCCGCCAGCGCCTTCAGCACCCGGGACCGCGCCTGCAGCTCACTCGCCTGTCGCAGTGGTGCCTGCGCGTAGTACTCCTCGTGCTCGCGGTGGAACCGCGCGAGATTGTCGATCAACTGCAGCAGCGGCTCAGGAGGGCTGAGCCGCGCTTCGTCCTCGGCCATGCCGACACTCTGCACCGCTCCCGCGCGCACGGACGTCACGGCACACGTCCGTCGCAGCGGATTCCAGCCGTCCGGCGCTCACCACGAGCGGCATCGTCGTCGGGCGTACGGCGGGGAGACCTACCGGGTGGCCCGGCGCCGCCGCACGCCGTCCTCGTGCTCGGCCTGCTCCAGGGCCAGGTCGCTCCGGTCGAGGGCCTCCCGCAGACGGGGGATCCAGTGGCGCCGCAGCGCGCGGACCCGGTGCCGGGTGCCGGTGACCTCCTCGCCCACCGTCCCGGCGGCGGCGTCGGCCGCCGCGTACTCGGCGGCGGCGCGCACGGCACGGCCGTAGGCCGCCTCGGCGTGCACGAGGGCCGTGTTGGCGGGAGCGGCGGAGGTGGCCGGACGGCCGGGTACGGACGTGGAGGCCGCCGTCGGACGGCGTACCCCCATGGAGGTGGTCCAGTGAACGGTGGTCTCGGCGGGGGCGACGCCCGCGGCGGCCGAGTCGAGGGCTTGCTCCCCGCTCAGGAGCAGTCCGCGCAGCAGCCAGCTCTCGGCCTCGGCCACCAGGTCCCGCCAGGCGCGCTCGGCCGACTCCCGCGCGCGCAGCAGCCGCTGGTGTTCGGACCGCAGGATGCGCAGCTTCTGCTCCAGCAGGTCCGCCCCGCGCTCGGCGACATCGAGGCTGTGCCGCAGCCGCAGGCGTCCCGCACGACCGGGTGGCGTACGGCGGGCACCGGTCATCGCGGCGCCTCCCCGTGATCGTCGAGTGCGTCGGCGTCCTTCGCCCCGTGGGCGTCGAGGAGAGCGGCGGGGAGCATGGAGAGCCGGCTGCGGGGCAGGGTGAGCAGCACCCGCCAACCGCGTTCCAACGAGGCGTCGAGGCCGCGGGGTTCGTCGCTCCGCTGGTCGGTGAAGTCCCGCAGGAACGCCTCCTCGTAGTCCAGGTACCGGCGGTCGGCCGGGCTCAGCGCCGCCTGGCCGACCAGATCGGCGAGGTCGCGCACCTGCCGCGCGCGGGCCAGGGCGGCCAGCAGCTGGGCGGCGACGTCGAGGTGGTCGTCGCGGGTGCGGCCGGGGCCGGCGCCCTTGCGCATCAGCCGGGACAGGGAGGACAGGGCGTCCAGCGGCGGGTACACGCCCCGCGCGTGCGTCTCGGGCGAGAGCACGATCTGGCCCTCGGTGATGTAGCCGGTCAGGTCCGGCACGGGGTGGGTGATGTCGCCCGCGGGCATGGTGAGCACCGGCAGCACGGTGACCGAGCCGGGACGGCCCCTGATCCGTCCGCAGCGCTCGTACAGGGAGGCCAGATCGCTGTAGAGATAGCCGGGGTAGGCACGGCGGGCGGGTATCTCCCCGCGGGCGGCGGAGACCTCGCGCAGGGCCTCGGCGTAGGTGGTCATGTCGTTCAGCACCACCAGGACGTGCCGCCCGCCGGTGAAGGCGAGGTGCTCGGCGACGGTGAGCGCGATGCGCGGGGTGAGGAGCCGTTCGATCACCGGGTCGTCCGCGGTGTTCAGCAGCAGGACCAGCTCCCCTGCGGCGGACCGTTCCTCCAGGGCGTCGCGGACGAAGGAGGCGTCGGCGTGGGTGAGCCCCATGCCCGCGAAGACGACGGCGAACGCCTTTCCCGCGGCGGTGGCCTGCGCGGCGATCTGGGCGGCCAGCTCCAGGTGCGGCAGCCCGGCCACGGAGAACACCGGCAGTTTCTGCCCGCGTACCAGCGTGGTCAGGGTGTCGACCGCTCCGACACCGGTGAGCACCGGCTCGGACGGCGGCTCGCGCCGCACCGGGTTGATGGGCGCGCCGCCCACCTCGGCGTCCCGGGAGCCGAGGACGGGCGGGCCGCCGTCCAGGGGCTCGCCCCGGCCGTTGCAGACCCGGCCGAGCCAGTCCGTGCCGACCGGGACGCGCAGCGGACTGCCCGAGAAGGCCGCCCGGACACCCTCCGGGTCGATGCCCGCGGTGCCCTCAAGCACCTGGACGACCGCCAGGTCGCGGTCGGCGTCCAGGACCACGCCGTGACGCCGTTCGCCCGAGTGGAGGGTGATGTGCGCGTACTCGTCCCAGCCGACCCCCGCGACCCCCTCGATGATCGCGAGCGGCCCCCGCAGTTCGCGCACCGCGGTGTACTCGATCCCACCGGCCGTGCTCATGGCCGCACCTCCCGCAGCCCGGCGAGCATCGCGTCGCGCCGCTCCGCCACCCCCGCGGCGTCGTGCGGGCCGGTGTCCTCGCGGGTACGCAGCAGCGGGCCGAAGTCGATCTCCTCGACCGAAGCCGCCGGAACGCCCGCGTCGACCAGTTCGCGACAGCGGTCGACGACCGCGAGCACGGCGTCGGCCAGGGCGGCCGTCTTCTCCGGGCCGCAGTACGCGTCCCGCTGCGACAGCGCGCTCTGCTGCAGCACGCCCTCGCGGACCAGCCTCCCGGCCAGCACACTGACGCGCTCCCGCGGGGGCAGGGCGGCGATGCCGATCAGGTCCACCAGGTCGGCCAGCCGGTCGGCCTCCGCCAGCACCGCTCCCACCCGGTCGCGGCGACCCGACCACGCCGGGTCGCCCGCCGTCCGGTGCCCGGCGGCCAGGACGGGTACGTCGCGGGAGAAGGATCCGGCCCAGGAGACCGCCGGGTAGTGGCGGGCGTAGGCGAGGTCGCGGTCGAGGGTCCACAGGCAGCGGACGAAGCGTTCGGTGTGCGCGGTCACCGGTTCGGTCATGTCGCCGCCGGGCGGGGACACCGCGCCGATCACGGTCACCGATCCCCGGTCGCCGCCCAGGGTGGTCACCGCCGCGGCCCGTTCGTAGAAGGCGGCGATGGCGGAGGCGAGTCCGGCCGGGTAGCCCTCCTCGGCGGGCAGCGCACCGGTACGGGAGGCGAACTCGCGCAGCGCCTCGGCCCACCGGGAGGTCGAGTCGGCGATGACGACCACGTCCAGGCCCATGTCCCGGAAGTACTCGGCGACCGTCATCCCCGTGTGGACGCTCGCCTCGCGGGCCATCATCGGCATGTTGGAGGTGTTGGCGATCGTGACCGTGCGGTCCGCGAGGCTCCCGCCCGTGCGCGGGTCCCGGAGCTCGGACAGTTCGGTGATCACGTCCGCCATCTCGTTGCCGCGCTCCCCGCAGCCGACGTAGACGATGACGTCGGCGTCGCACCACTTGGCGATCTGCTGCAGGAGCATCGTCTTGCCGGTGCCGAAACCGCCGGGCACCGCCACCGTGCCGCCCCGGGCCACGGGGAAGAGCAGGTCGATCACCCGCTGGCCGGTGCTCAGGGCCTCCCGGCCGGCGACGCGCTCCCGCACCGGGCGCGGCCGGCGCACCGGCCACAGGGCGTCCGCGGTGATCCCGGTGCCGCCCACCACGGCCACCACGGCGTCCCTCGGGTGGTCCCCGGCGCCGGCGATCTCCTCGACCGTGCCCCCGCCGCCCGGCGGCACGAGGACCTTCACCCGCAGGGGCCCCGCCGTGCGGACGTCTCCCAGCGCCTGCCCCCCGGCCACCCGCTCGCCCCGCGCCACGAAGGGGCGGAAGGAACAGGGTCGTTCCTCCGACGTGTGCCGTCGCGCGCCGGGCGACAGCCAGTCGCCGGCACCGGACAGGGGACGCAGCAGACCGTCGAAGATCCCGCCGAGCAGTCCGGGGCCGAGCCGGACCGACAGCGGACGCCCCCGGGGCAGCGCCGTCTGACCCGGAGCGAGACCACCGGTGTACTCGTACGCCTGGACGGTGACCACGCGTCCGCTGATGGCCACGATCTCCCCGGGCAGCCGGGCGGGGCCGATCGAGACCAGGTCGTACATCGCGATGCCGCTCGTGTACTCCATCTCCACAAGCGGCCCGGTGACACGCAGGATCCGGGAGACCGGCCGCCGGCCGGTGTCCCGCCGAGGCGCCCCGGGGTCCTCCGTCACGGCTCCCACAGGCTCAGCACCTGCCCTCCCACACGGTCCAGCGCGCGGTCGGCCAGCGCGGTCAGCGACAGGTCGACCCGTCGTCCCGGCACCCGCGCCACCACGCCCCCGTCCGCGTGTTCGCTCACCTCCGCCGCGGGACCGAGGAGGACGCGGGCCCTGCGCTCCAGCTCCTCCCGC
Organism: Streptomyces marokkonensis; assembly: GCF_008312835.1. Classification (GTDB taxonomy): domain Bacteria; phylum Actinomycetota; class Actinomycetes; order Streptomycetales; family Streptomycetaceae; genus Streptomyces; species Streptomyces marokkonensis_A. The sequence continues at coordinate 58,352 of NZ_VSKS01000010.1, forward strand.
AGCGCGGCGTAGCCGTCGGTCCCGCGCAGGGCGCGGGCCCGCTCGGCGGCCTCGTGGCGCACCTCCTCGAAGGACTCCCGGCGAGCGGCGAGCGTACGGGACCTGGCCTCACGCCGGGCCCTGACGAGGAGGTCGCGGGCGGCGTCCGAGCCGTCGGCCTCGCCCTGCCGCCGGGCCGCGTCGAGGATCGCCCGGGCCTCGGCGCGGGCGTGTTCGAGCAGGGCCGCGGCCTCCCGGTCCGCGTCGGCCAGCAGCGCCTCCGCATCGGTGCGAGCGGCACGCAGCAGCCCCTCCCGGACCGGCGAGAGCGCCTGCGCCGCCTGCTCGGGGACCGGGGTCGTCATGGCGGCATCACGGCGGTCAGCGGACGGCGGCCACCCGGCGCCGCGGGGGCCGCGGGGGCCGCAGGGGCCGCCTCCAGCGCCTCGGCCGCGGCCGCGGTCAGGATCACCAGGTCGATGCCGTCCGGCAGGCCCTGCCAGAGCCTGCGTACGGTCTCGGCGTCGTCGGCGACGAGGACGACCGCTCCGGCCAGGGCCCAGCCGGTCACCCTGGACCGCTCTCCGAGCGCCGCGACGCGCCCCACGGTCACGCCTTCCCGATCAGGATGACCGCGACGACCAGCCCGTAGATGGCGATGCCCTCGGCCAGGCCGACGACGACCATGGCCCGGCCGAAGAGTTCGGGCCGTTCGCTGAGCGCCGCGAGGGCCGCCGCACCGGTGTAGGCGACGGCGATGCCCGCGCCGATCGTCGACGCGGCCACCGCGATCGCGGCTCCGATCAGGGCGGCGGACCCGGAACCGGAGTCCTGCGCCGCCGTGGTCGCGGCCTCGGCGGACCCGCCGCCGAGCGCCAGGGTCAGCACCACGGTGGCGGCCACCAGGAGCACGGCGTCCGCGGCGACCATCCACCACAGGGCCGTCCGGCCCGAGCGCCGCAGCACGAGGCGCACGGCGGCGCATCCCGCCGCGATGACCGGCAGGGCCAAGAACCAGGTGATCACGACTGCTCCTTCCTCGCCGGGTACGGTCGGACGGCTTGCTCCACCGCGGCCGGTTCGGCGTCGGCGGCGGACCCGCGCTCCACGGGCAGGTGCCAGGGCCTGAAGGGGCGGCCCTCACCCTCGAAGAGCCGGGAGAACAGTTCGTAGAACTCCAGACGCAGCGCCTGGACACCGGCCACCAGTGCCTCCAGGGAGAAGGCAAGGGCATTGCCCGCGAGGAACACCACGAGTGCGGCGGCGACGCCCACCGGGCCCCGCCCCGCCAGGGCGGTCGTACCGTCCCAGACGATCGCGCCGAGGGCCGCGTGGGTGAGGCCGAAGGCCGCGAGCCGTGCGAAGGACACGGCGTTGGAGCCGATCCTGACCACCGCGTCGAAGAGCTGGATGCCGGTCTGCACGGCGCCGCCCGGACCACCCGCGGTGGCCGCGTACAGTCCCGGCCCGGCCAGTGCCAGACCGACGACCGCGATCACGGCCCCCACGACCCCGTACGCGGCCTGCCCGAGCCACACGGACCCGGCGACGACGACGAGACCGAGATGGAGCGCCGCCCCGGCGATGCCGGTCGTCGCGTACAGGGCGGCCGCCGGTCCGCCCTCCCGCCACCGGTTCACGATCCCCGCGGCGTAGGCGAGGCCGAGCAGCACGGTGCCGAACCCGACGGCGCCGGCCAGCAGCCGCATGGGATCCTCCAGCGGTGCCAGCCACAGCGCGGGCAGCACCCCGGTCGGGCCGAAGAACTCGCCGTACGCCACCCCGGCCAGGGTGGCGGCCAGTCCGGCCCCGGCGACGAAGGGCCACAGCGGGCGCAGCGCCGCCAGGCGGCGCGGCCGGCCGGCGCGCAGGAGGAGGGCGACGGCGACCAGCAGCAGTCCGTGCCCGGCGTCGCCGAACATCAGGCCGAACATCACCACGTAGACGACCCCGGCCGCCATCGTGGGGTCGAGGTCGGCGTAGGGCACGGTGCCGTACGTCGTCACCAGAGGCGTGAAGGAGCGGCGCACGGCCGGCGCCGGACGCGGTGCCGCGGCGGCTCCGCCCAGCAGGGTGGGCGGGTCGACACCGCGCGGGGAGCGCAGCGGCACCAGCGCGCCCCCGGTACCGGCGACCCGCGCCGCGACGGCGCCCACCTCGGTCTGCGGACACCAGCCGGCCAGGGCCGCGACATCGCCGTGCCGGACCGCGCCGCCCATCCGTTCCTCCACCTGCGCCTCGCCCGCCAGCAGGTCCGCCCGGCCCTCCAGTTCGAGGGCGTCCAGGTCGGGCGGAGCCTCGCTGAGGCAGGGACGCGCCGGCTCGGCGCGCAGCCGCCGCAGGCGCGTCGCCGCCGGCCCGTGGACCTCCGGCCTCCCGTCCCCGGCCGGGTCGATCTCGACGCAGCCCGCCTCGGCGATCCGCACCAGGCTGTCGCGCAGCGTCTCCTCGGGAGCCACGACGGCCACCCTGCGCATCCGGACCGGGACCGCCGCCCCCTCAGCCCGGAGCATCGAGCACCTCCGCGGACCGGTTGCCGGGGCCGCCGCCCCGGGCGGCCAGCTCCAGTGCGCCGCGGGTGCGCCACGCGTCGGCGGACAGCAACGCGACGGCTCCCACGACCGGGTGGGGACCGAAGCGGGACCGGCGCAGCAGTTCCCGGCCGTCCTCCTCGACCGCCTCCCACCACCGGGCCTCGGCCCGCCACAGGTCCGCCGCCTCGTCGACGTCGTCGAGCAGCCACGTCGCGGTGGCCGGCAACGCCTCCCGGAATCCGGCGTAGGACCCCGCGTCCACCGCCCTCGGGCCGAGCAGCCGGGCCGCCCGGCGGGCGGAGGCGTCCGGGATCCGGCGGCCGACGACGAACACCTCGCGGCCGAACAGCAGGGCGAGCCGGGACGCGGCCCAGCGCTCCGCGCCGGGAACGGCGGTGGCCACCCGCACCGCGGCGGAGACCCGCATGCCGGTGGCGACCTCGGCCGGCGAGTCGCCGCCGGGGTCGCCCCAGTCGGAGGCCGCCAGCGCGGTGCGCAGCTCCGACGGCGTACGGGCGCGGGCCAGCCGGGTCCAGGCGAGCGCCAGCGTGCCCAGGCGGTACGGCGGGGGACGGAAGCCTGCCGGACCCGGCTCCCCCGGACCGGCCGGCCCGGGGGACACGGCCGACAGGGAACGCAGATGGTGTTCGGTGTTGGAGATCTCGAACCCGGCGGTGAGCGCACGGACGGCGGCGGCCCCGGCGGCCGGCTGCCAGCCGGCGAGGACCCGCAGATGCCACAGGAGAGCGGACGAGACCGCCCGCTGGGCCTCGGCCGGGGTGGCGCCGGAAGCGACGTCGTGCCGGTACGCGGTGGCCGCCACGTAGCGCAGGGCGTCCTCCAGTGTCCCGGATTCGGCCACGTTCCGGACCCCGTCCTCGCCCAGGCACCTGGTCCGCAGCGCCCGTGCCCTGGTCACACCGGCCACCCACCCGGCACCCATCAGGGATCAGCCTCCGCGAAGCCTCCGTGGCCCGGAGCCCGTTGAGGAACGCGTACGGGTGGCGACGCGCCGTCCGCCGCCAGGTCCTGAAGCACCAGATCCACCACACGGCCGGCGATCACGGACGTCCGTGTCCTGGCACGGTCGCGCACGGCGCTCGCCTCGCGCTCGGCCGCGGCGCGCAGTGCGGCCGCCTCACCCTCGGCCGCGCGCAGCACCCGCTCGGCCGCGCGCGCCCGGATCAAGGGGGCCTGCGCGCGTGCCCCGGCCACGATCGCCCCGGCCTGCCCTTCGGCTTCCCGCAGTCGTGACGCGGCGGCGTCGGCGGCCCGCTCGCGAACCGCCCGGGCTTCCGCCTCCGCCCGTTCGAGCAGGGCCAGCGGCGGTGCGAGCTCCGCACGGAGTTCGGCGGAGCGGTCCGCGGGGACACCGCCCGGTGCGGCCCGGCCGGGCGACGCCGCCGGCCGGAACCGTGTCAGAAAGTCCCGGAAACCCGTCACACGAACTCTCCTGTCGGTGGGACCGGACTCCGCCTTCCAGTGTCCTCGGTGGGCGGGGGCATGTCGCGCCGTGCCGCGTCGTCCGTCCCGCGGGCGGTGCCGTTCGGCCCGGAGGCCGCACCGTTCGATGGATGCGAAACTGAACCCGTAGGCGGACGGCACTCCCGGGAGGAGGCAGCCGTGAGCGACTTCGAGCACCGCTCCGTGGAGACGGAAGCCCGCCGCACCGCGCCCGGCCGCCCGTGGACGCCCCAGGAGGAACCGCGCCAGGACGCGTTGCGCCGCTACCTGGGGGCGGTGGCCGCCGCCGCGTCGCGGAGGAGCACCGGGGAGGAGCCCGCACCCGCCTCCGGCACGGGGAGCACCGAACCACCCGTCACCGCCGCACCTGAGCCGCCCGTTCGGGGGCCGGCCGTCCTCCACGTGCGGGACGTCATGCGGGTGCCGGCGGCCTCCGTACCCGGCGACATGCCGTTCCTGGAGGTGGCCCGCACCCTGGCCCGTGAGCAGGTGGGCGCCGTACCGGTGGTCGATGCCGACGACCACGTGATCGGTGTCGTCTCGGAGTCGGATCTGCTGGCCAAGGCCGCGGTCATGGCGGAGCCGCACCGGCACGGGTCCGTCGGCAGGCTGTGGCAGCACCGTCTGTACGAGAAGGGCCAAGGCGACACGGCGGCCACCCTGATGACCTTCCCGCCGGTCACCGTCCACCCCGCGGCACGGGTCTCGGACGCCGCGTGGACCGCTGCCCACGCGCGGTTGAAGCGGCTTCCCGTGACCGACCACCGCGGCCGGCTCGTCGGTGTCGTCAGCCGGCGCGACCTGTTGCGGGCCCTGATCCGTGACGACGCGGAGATCCGCGCCGAGGCCGAGTCCCTCGTCGGTCGGCACCTGCCGGCCCCGCACACCGTCGAGGTGTCCGTGGAGAACGGCACGGTGACCCTGACGGGGAGGGCGGACAGGACGCCGGTCCCCGAACTGCTCGCGGCGGTCCGGGACATCGACGACGTGGCCGACGTCGTCGACGCCGTCGAGGCCATCTGAGCGGTCGGCCTCCGCGCGGGGCGTGCGCCCGCGCGTTCTCAGCCGGGCTCGCTCGGCGTCTCTTCGCAGACGATCTCGTCGCGCGGGGTGTAGTGCGTGCGGAACGGTTCCCGCCGCACCTCCCGGCCCCCGTCGCGGAAGACCCGCTCCACCGTGACGTCGAAGCCCTCGAGCGGGGGCTGCGGCACGCACTGCTCGTCGGTGCTCACCTTCTCGGCCGGCTGCTCCACGTTGGTCCGCGGCCCCTTCACCGACGTGATCTCGTCGTACTTCTTCGTGCCGAGGAAGCTGATGGTCACCGAGGTGCCGGTGGACTCGGCCTGGATGTACATCGCCTTCCCGGAGTCGTTGGCGAACCTCAGGTCGAGGCTGCCCCAGGCGACCGTCGCCTCACGGCCCTCGGGGTAGCGCTCGATGTAGAAGGAGTGGGCGCCGTACTCGACGGGCCGGACGCCCGCGAAGAACATCGCGTTGAAGACCGTGGTGGCCACGGCGGAGACACCGCCGCCGGGCGCCTTGGTGTACCGGTCGTTCAAGATCATGACTCCGTCGACGAAACCGTTGGCCTCGGTGCGCTCGCCGACGGTCCGGTTGAAGCTCCAGGTCTCGTTCGGCATCACGACGGAGCCGTTGATGAGTTCCACGGCCCGGCCGACGTTCGTCGTGCGGTACGCGGCCGGTTCGAAGTCGACCGTGAAGGAGGACATCTTCTCCGTCAGACCGAGGCGCGCGGCGTTCTCGCGGGTGACCTCGGGCTGGATCCGCTGCGCTTCCACCTCGCCGGTGCGCGCGCCACCCGTCCTGGTGAGCAGGGGCAGGACGGCCTTGCCCAGGGCCTTGTCGGTGACCTTCACGGCGGGCCTGGCGTCGGCGGTGACCACGGCCTTGTCGCCCTCGAGCCCCAGCCGGGCGTTGCGGGGTGTGGCGGGGAGGCCGTTCAGGGCGTCGGCCACCACGGGCGCGGCGCGCAGGCCCTTGCTGTCCAGCTCCGGTGTGAGCCTGCCGGCGTCGTCCGGCCGCATCGTCAGGTGCTCGCCCAGCACGGCCGGGGTGACCGTGAACCGTTCGCCGCCCGCGGTGAGGGTGACCGGTGCCGACATCGCCGGCCGCGCGAACTCGCGCACCGCCCGCTTCACCTCGTCCGCCGTGAGCTCCGGCTCGGTCTCGCGCGCGGGCAGCACCGTGACCGGGCCGGCCGCGCCGCGCAGGAAGGGGGCGCGCAGTGAGCCGATCGCGGCGTCCACGTCCAGCGCGTACCCGCGGTGCGGGGCGGTCTGCTCCACACGACCGTCGTTGAACGAGACGGCTCCTTCGCGGACCTTCCGGTCCAGTGTCCCGGCCAGCTTCCCGAGGGCGGCGCGGGCCTTGCCCTCGTCGACGCGCACGACCGGCTCGATGGCGCCGCCCGACCGGAACAGCCCGCCGATCACGCCGACCGGATCGGCACCGGTGGCCACCGCCCGGTCGAGGGTCGCCGGGATGTCGTAGGACAGCCCCGCCTGCCGCGTATCGAGCGCGCCCCCGCGGTCGCCGACCTTCACCGCCAGTTTTCGCGGTCCGGCCTCCACCAGGTGCCGTTCCAGCTTCCGGGCGGCTTCCTCGCGGGTCAGGCCCCCTAGGTCCACGCCGCGCACCGTCGTACCCGCCTCGATCTCACCGCCGGTGAGCAGCAGCCCGGCGAGATACAGGCCACCGACGCCGACGGTCAGCGCGCCGCCCGCCAACGCGACGGGCGGGAGGGAGGCTATTCGGGGGACGGACGGTATCCGGGGGCGCATGGGTCTCCTGAACGATGGTGTGGCGTGCACCCGAAGTCACGGCACTGTGTGCGAGAACAGTCGGTCACGATAGGCACAACCGAACGCCAAAGGGTATATCCCATGTCACGTCGGGCGTTTGGGATCAAGGAACGCGGCGCCGCCGTCCCACCGCGCACCGCGCAGCCGGAGAGCGTCAGCCGTCGTCGCCGGCCGGTGCCGTCCCGGGCCGAGGGGGCAGGTCGTCGGTGAACCGGTGCCCGTGGTGGTCGAGGAGCCAGCGGCCGAACAGGGCACCGCCGAAGATGACGAAGCCCACTCCGATGAGCCAGGACTCGACGACGAGGACCACACCGACGGTGCCGTAGCTGATCGCGTTGTCGACGATCAGCGGGGTGAAGACGAAGTAGGAGAAGCCCCGCAGACCGATCAGACCCGCCACGGTGGCGAGCGCGCCCGGCAGCAGATGCCGCCAGCGGACCTGCCCGCCCAGCAGGAAGTGCTGCCCCCACCAGAAGAAGAGCACGCCGGTCACCAGCGAGAGGGTGATCCGCTCCGGCCCGTGCATGGCATCGCGCGTCAGCACCTCCTGGTACAGGTACGCGGTCAGGACGCACAGCCAGGTCGTCTGGCGCCAGATCCGGTGCCACGGCCCCGTGGGCAGGTGCCATGTCCGCTCGTAGCCGTTCTGGACGCTCCCGCCGAACGGGATGCCGAACGCGGCGAGGGCCAGCACGCCCCACACGCTGGTGGTGCCGATCACCTCGCGCGGCGGGCTGATGATCTGCGCGAGGACGCGGGCGGACCGTCCGGACAGCCCCATGCCGTCCGCCAGCCAGGCCGCGAATCCGCCCCGTCCGAGCGGATCGGCGGCGGCGATCACGATGAGCAGGGGCGCCAGCGTGACCAGCGCGAGCGTGGCGAACCCCATGGCCCGGTGCAGCAGCTCGAGGTCGCGGCCGCGCCGCAGCAGGGTGTCGGCGCCCAGCCACGTCCATGCGCGGCGGAGCACGCGCAGGTGACGCTTCACGGTGCGCTCCTTCGTGGACGCGCGTACCCGCGCCCGTGTCGGGCGGCGGCAGAGGCGGGCCCCGGGCGCGTCAGGTCCGGTGGGAGACGGCCTTGTCGAAGGTCACCGTTCGGCCCGGCCCCGAAACACGGTCTGGGCCGCGTGCGGCAACCGTGTCCGTCCGTCGAGTGACGCCGGGTTCCCGCCGGTTGCGCCCCCGGGTGGCGGGCGCCGCGTCACCCACCGGGGCTGATGAGGAGCAGGGCGATGTCGTCGGCGGGACTCGGCGCGTGCCGGATGAGGGTGTCGGCCATGGCGTCGAGGTCGGTCGGGTCCGCGCGTTCGACGAGCCCGGCGAGGGCCGCGGTGGCGTCGTCGAGGTCCACTCCGGGGGCCTCGACCAGTCCGTCGGTGTAGAGGACGAGCACGCAGCCGGGCGGCAGGGGCACCTCCCGGACCGGGTAGCGGGAGTCCGGCTCGATGCCGAGCAGGAGGCCGGGGGAGACCTGCACGAGTTCGGTGCGCCCGTCGGCGTGACGCAGCAGGGGCGGCGGATGGCCGGCGGTGGCCACGCACCCGCGGCGTGTGGCGAGGTCGAGGTGGACGTAGACACAGGAGGTGAACAGGCCCGGCTCGAGGTCGTTGAGCAGACGGTTGGTGCCGGCCAGGACCTGGTCGGGGGACGAGCCCGCGGTGGCGTGGGCGTGGACGGCGGTGCGGACCTGCCCCATGAGCGCCGCGGCATCCACGTTGTGGCCCTGCACGTCGCCGATGGCGGCGCCGGCGGTGTACTCGTCGAGGCGGATGAGGTCGTAGAAGTCGCCGCCGATCCCCAGGCCCCGGGCCGCCGGAAGATAGCGTGCGGCGACCTTCAGGCCGGGGATGTCGGGGAGGGTGTGCGGCAGCAGCGCGGACTGGAGCCGGCGGGCGAGGTCGTGTTTGGCGTCGTAGAGGCGGGCGCGGTCCAGGGCCTGGCCGACCAGGCCCGCGATCGAGGTCAGGACGGCGCGTTCACCGGGCGGAAAGGCATGGGGCCTGCGGTAGGAGAGGAGCAGGGAACCCCTGGGGCGGCCGGAGGCGATCAGCGGCAGGACGGCCCAGGCGGCCATCCCGTCCTCGTGCGCGGCCGACGGATACTCACGCCTCAGGTCGGCGAACGTCGGGAAGAACCCCGGGACGCCGGTGGTCTGCACCCGGACGGCGGGGATGTCCGTGCTCAGGCGGACGGAGTCGAAGCGCTCCAGGAGCCCGGCGCTGTAACCGCGGTGACCGAGGATCTTCAGGCGTCCGTCCTCGGCGGTCATCAGCACCATGCCCTGGGCGCCGAGAGCGGGCAGGAGCTGGTCGGCGGCCTGCTCCACCACGTCCTGGACCCCGGCGGCCTCGGTCAGCGTGGCGGCCAGCTGCATCAGGTGGTAGAGCAGGGTGGCGCGGCTGGGACCGGCGGCCGGCACGGACGGTGACGCCGGAGCACCCTCGGCCGGGTCTGCAGGGGTGATACGGACGCTCATCCCGGAGGGATCCGGGTACAGCTCGAAGGCCAGCCACGTCCGGGGCGGTCGCAGGACGGTGAAATGCTGCGGCCGGCGGCTGACCAGCGCGGCGCGGTAGCGGTCCTCCACCTGGGGGACGTCCATCCACGGCAGCGCCTCCCAGGGCAGGGCGCCCACCAGATCCTGCGGATCACGACCGACGAGGTCGGCGCCGGCGGGGGTGATGAAGGTGATGCGGCCGTGCATGTCCAGCCCGCAGGACCCCCCGGGCAGGCGGTCGATGAACGCCGTGACGGCTGCCGCCTCGCCGGGTGGCACGGTGCGCCCGGCCGTCAGGGGCACGGCCCGCGGCCGGTCCGCGGTCAGCAGCGGGTCGCCGCGCCCGGTGGCCCCCTCGAGGAGGGCGCCCAGGCGGTCGCAGCCCGACTCGATCCCCTCGCGCTCGGCGGGACCCAGCTCCGGTGACCGGGTCCCGGGCCACAGCAGCACCAGCCCGCCGTGCACCGTGCCGCCCGCGGTGAGCGGGGCGGCCGACAGCGCGAAGTCGTAGGGCAGCACGAGGGCCGGCCGGGGGTACCGGCGCGCCATCTCCTCCTGGTCCCCGATCCACACCAGACGTCGCTCGCGCACGGCCTCCGCCACCGGCATCGGGTCGGTCAGCGCCACCCGCCGCCACGGGAGGGTGAGTTCGCTCGGGACGCCCGCCACCATGATCAGTCGCAACACGTCCTCACCCGGCGGCAGTACGTACAGCAGCCCGCCGTACGCGCCGCTCTCCCGCACCACGGCGGCCAACGCGGTGTCCATCAGCGGTCCGGCCCTCGCGAGACGTGCACAGCCGGTCCCGGCAGGACCGCGTCCCACCCGCCACACCGAACACCGTGCATATGCCGGACATTACGCCCAACGTGCCGCGAAGGCATCCAGGCGACGGGAGAAGGCGCGCACGACGGGCGAGGACACGGAATCCGGGTGCAAGAGGGACGACGTGACCGGCCGGGCACCGGTCCGCGGGACGGAGAAGCCGGCCGGTGCCGCCGGGTGTCCGCGCGCCGTGCCGTCGCGGCCGGCACGGCGCGCGGACCGCCGTCACCCCACGGGCTCCGTCTCGGCCACCGGCCCGGTGGTGGTGCCGCGCCGGGACAGGGCGCTGGGCCACCACGCCGGCGGACCGATGTCGAGCACCAGGGCGGGCACGAGGAGCGAGCGCACCACGAGGGTGTCGAGCAGCACCCCGAAGGCCACGATGAACGCGATCTGCACCAGGAACGCCAGGGGGATGACCATCAGGGCCGCGAAGGTCGCGGCGAGCACCACACCGGCCGAGGTGATCACCCCGCCGGTCGTGGTCAGCCCGCGCAGCACGCCCTGCCGGGTGCCGTGGACGAGCGCCTCCTCCCGGACCCGGGACATCAGGAAGATGTTGTAGTCGACGCCGAGGGCGACCAGGAACACGAATCCGTACAGCGGTACGGACGCGTCCGTACCGGTGAAGCCGAGCAGGTGCTCGAAGACGAGCGTCGACACACCGAGGGTCGCCAGGAAGTTGAGTGCCACGGTCGCGACCAGCAGAACGGGTACCAGCAGGGACCGCAGCAGGAGCACGAGGATCAGCAGGATGATGCCGAGGACCACCGGAACGATCAGGGTGCGGTCCTGGGCGGCGGTCTGCTGGGTGTCGTACTGCTGGGCGGTGTACCCGCCGACCAGCGCGTCGGCGCCGGGCACCGCGTGCAGGTTCTCGCGCAGCCGCTCGACGGTCCGCTTGGCCGCGTCGCTGTCCGCCGCGTCCTGAAGGGTGGCGTCGATGCGCACGCGCCCGTCGACGACCAGCGGCTCACCGCCGCCCGGCCGTCCCGAGGCGGAGACGGCGGCGGCCGACGCCACGCCCTCGGTGTCCCTCGCCGCGGCCGTCACCTCGGCGGTGCGTCCGGCGTCGGCGATGACGACGGCGGGGTTGCCGGACCCGCCGGGGAAGTGCTCGCCGAGCGTCTTCTGGGCGGCCACCGAGGGCGCGTCGTTCACGAAGATCTCGTCGAGCGGTACGCCCTTGGCGGACAGTGAGGGGGAGAACGCCGCGAAGACGGCGAGGACCAGCGCGGTCAGCAGCCACACCCGGCGCGGCCGGCGGTCCACCGTCGCGGCGACCCGGCGCCACACTCCGTGGCCCTCCACGGACGCGTCCGGCGCCTTCGGCCGGGAGGGCCAGTACGCGGCCCGGCCCAGCAGGGCCAGCACGGCCGGCAGGAAGGTGAGCGTCGACAGGACGGCACACACGATGCCGATGGCGCCGACCGGGCCGAGGGCGCGGTTGTTCGTGAGGTCACTGGCGAGGAGGGCCAGCAGCGCGAGCGCCACGGTGGCCGCGCTCGCCGTGATGGCGCCGAAGGACCTGCGCACGGCCGCCACCGCTGCCGCGGCCCGGTCACCGCGCAGGGCGAGTTCCTCGCGGAAGCGGGCCGCCAGCAGCAGGGCGTAGTCGGTGGCGGCACCGATCACGAGGATGGAGAGGATGCCCTGCACCTGGCCGTCCACCCGGACGACGTCCCGGTCCGCCAGCGCGTAGACGACGGCGCAGGCGAGTCCCAGGGCGAAGACGGAACCGAGGATGATCACGAACGGCAGCAGGACGCTCCGGTAGACCAGCAGCAGGATCAGCAGCACGGCGCCGAGCGCCACGCCGAGCAGCAGTCCGTCGACGCCGGCGAACGCGTCCGACAGATCCGCCTGGCTCGCCGCGGGACCGGCGATCCGGGCCGTGGTCGCGGGCACGCCGTCCGCCGCGTCACGCACCTCGTCCAGGACCGCGGGCAGTTCGTCGCCCAGGTCGGGCTCCAGCTGAACGACGGCCTGCATGGCCTTGCCGTCCTCGGAGACCAGCGCCGGCGAGGGGCGGCCGACCACACCGGAGGCGCCGGAGAGCGCGCCGACCGCCTCGGAGGCGGCCTGCCGCTGACCGTCCCCGACCCGGGAGCCGTCGGTCGTCCAGACCACGACGGCGGGCAGCGTCTCGGACTGGTCGAACGCCTCGCGTGCCCGGAGGACCTGGGTGGACTCGGCGCTCTGCGGCAGGAAGGCGGCCTGGTCGTTGGTGGCCACCTCGCCCAGCTTTCCCGCGTACGGGCCGAGCGTCCCGCCCACTCCCAGCCAGACGACCAACAGGACCAGGGGCACGAGCCATCGTGCCCAGCGCGGTGCGTTCTTCATCAGCATCCCAACGAACGGAAGTAGTAAGTCAACGGTGAAGTATCTCAACCATTGAGTGATCCTATACTGAGGGCATGAGCGGTTCCGGTACCCCCTCGACACCTCTTCAGGGGCACGACCCGACGGGGTTGCAGTCCTTCGCGGTCCTGCTGCGCCGGATGAACGGCGAGTTCAACCGCATCGCCCACGACTTCGCACAGTCCCAGGGCCTCCACCTGACCGACGTACAGGCGTTGATCGCGATCCTCGACGCGGACGCCGACCCCGACGCACCGGGCGAGCCGATGACACCCGGACGCCTGCGCAAGCAGCTCAACCTCACGTCGGGCGCGGTGACCGCTTGCGTCGACCGGCTGGAACGGGCCGGCCACATCCGCCGCGTCCGGGCGGTCGACGACCGCCGTGTGGTGCACCTGCAGTACGCCGAGGGGGCCAGAAGCCTGGCCAGGGACTACTTCCGGCCGCTGGCCCGGAGCACCGACGCCGCGCGTGGCCGCTTCACCCCCGGGGAACTGATGGTGATCACGCGCTTCCTCACCGAGATGAACCGGGAACTCGACCTGCTGCGGCGCGATCCGGGCTGAAGCGGACGCGGGACACCGCGCACGCGACCTTGCTTTTGCCGCCGGAGTGGCGGATAACACAGACATCGGGCCGAGGACCACGCCGGGCGCGCCGGCGGAGCGGACCTCGCGGGCGATGGTCGGTTGTCCCCGTTCGACGGCAGGGAAGAGCACATGTCACAGCCGCGTGAGCTGCGGCAGCACCGGGCCAGGCTGGAGAGCGCGTGGTCCCGCTGGGTGCCGCAGATGAAGGCCGCCGGAACGAAGCCGCTCGGTGCCGAGGCACTGCGGCAGGACGTGACCGAGTCCTGGCTGCGCTCGCTGGACAGCGTGGACCCGGCGCTGGACAGCGCCCCCGTCACCGACGGGGGAGCGGTGCACCGCCGCTGGCTCGGCTCGCCGCTGCGCCGGCCGGTCGACGGCCTCGCCGACGAACTGCGCGGCATCGCCGAGGACGCGGGATTCGTCACCGCGGTCACCGACGAGACCGGCACCATCCTGTGGACGTGCGGCGGACGCACCATGCGCCGGCGGGCCGAGCGTGTCAACTTCGCGCCCGGCGGCCGGTGGGACGAGGGCGCCATGGGCACCAACGCCCTGTCCCTCGCCCTGCGCACGGGCCGCCCCACGTCCGTCTTCTCCGCCGAGCACCTGGTCAGCGCACTGCACGGCTGGGTGTGCTACTGCGCTCCCGTGCACGGCCCGGACGGACGGGTCCTGGGCGTGCTGGACATGTCCACCACCTGGGACCGCTCGAACCCCCTCGCCATGTCCACGGTGCGCTCCCTGGTCGCCGGCATCGAGTCCCTGCTCCGCACCGCACCGCCCCCTGCCGACGTGGTCCCCGGCCCGGTGGAACTCACCTGCCTCGGAACCGGGGAAGCCGTCCGCGGCGGCGTCCCCCTGCCGCTGCGGCCCCGGCAGCTGGAGATCCTCACGCTGCTCGCGCTGGAGCGGGACGGCTTCACGCCCGGCCGGCTCCGTGAGGCCCTGTACGGCGACCGGGCGGTCACCGCGTCGACGTTCAAGGCCGAGATCTCCCATCTCCGCCGTGCCCTCGACGGCGGCGTCGCCACCCGCCGCTACGCGCTGACCGTTCCGGTGTCCTGCGACGCGGGCGAGGTGCTGCGCGCACTGGAACGGGGGGACGCGGAGACCGCGCTGCGTCTCTACCGCGGCCCCCTGCTGCCCCGGTCCGAGGCCCCCGGCATCGAGGAATGGCGCACCCACCTGGAAGTGGCCGTGCGCGAGGCCGTCCTGGCCAGTCCCAGCCCGGAGCACGCCCTGCGCTACGGCGAACGGGCCCCGTACGACGCGGAGGTGCACGAACACGCGCTGCGCCTGCTCGGCCCGCGCGACACCCGCCGCGCCCTCGCGATGGGCCGCCTCACCACGGCCCTGCGGTAAGTACTGACCCGCACCGGCGCCGGTGCCCACCGGCCGCCCGCCAACCTCGCGCCAACCTCCGGGGCGCACAGTGCCGTCCGTCACGACGGGAACGGACCGTCGGACCACCGCACCCGCCATCCAGCGAGGAGAGCCGCCATGGTGTACGCGCAGCCGGGAACGGACGGAAGCATCGTCGACTTCGCGTCGCGGTACGACAACTTCATCGGCGGCGACTGGGTCGCCCCCGTGGAGGGGCGGTACTTCGAGAACCCGTCACCGGTGACCGGCAGGACGTTCTGCGAGGCCGCCCGCTCCTCCGCCGCCGACGTCGAACTCGCCCTGGACGCCGCTCACGCCGCCGCGCCCCGGTGGGGGGCCACGTCCGTGACGGAGCGGTCGAACATCCTGATCCGGATCGCCGACCGGCTGGAGAAGAACCTCGAGAAGATCGCGGTCGCGGAGACGTGGGAGAACGGCAAGCCCGTACGCGAAACGCTGGCCGCCGACATCCCGCTGGCGATCGACCACTTCCGCTACTTCGCCGGAGTGGTCCGCGCCCAGGAGGGCAGCATCGCCGAGATCGACGCCGACACCGTGGCCTACCACTTCCACGAGCCGCTGGGCGTGGTCGGCCAGATCATCCCGTGGAACTTCCCGGTCCTCATGGCCGCGTGGAAGCTGGCGCCCGCGCTGGCGGCCGGCAACTGCGTGGTCCTCAAGCCCGCCGAGCAGACCCCGGTCAGCCTGCTGTACGTGATCGAGCTGATCGCCGACCTGCTCCCGCCCGGTGTCCTCAACGTCGTGAACGGCTTCGGCGTCGAGGCGGGCAAACCGCTCGCGTCCAGTGCGCGCGTCGCCAAGGTCGCCTTCACCGGCGAGACCACGACCGGACGCCTGATCATGCAGTACGCCAGCGAGAACATCGTCCCCGTCACGCTGGAACTGGGCGGCAAGAGCCCGAACATCTTCCTGCCCGACGTCACGGCCGCCGACGACGACTTCCTGGACAAGGCCGTCGAGGGCTTCGTGATGTTCGCGCTGAACCAGGGCGAGGTGTGCACCTGCCCGTCCCGCGCGCTCGTTCACGCCTCCATGTACGACGAGTTCATGGCCCGCTGCGTCGAACGGACCAAGGCCATCGTCAGCGGTGACCCGCTGGACCCGGAGACCATGATCGGCGCCCAGGCCAGCAACGACCAGTACGAGAAGATCCTCTCCTACATCGACATCGGCAGGCAGGAGGGCGCGGAGGTCCTCACCGGGGGCACCCCGAGGGCCGTGCCCGGTCTGGAGGGCGGGTACTACGTCGAGCCGACGATCTTCCGCGGCACCAACGACATGCGGATCTTCCAGGAGGAGATCTTCGGCCCGGTCGTCTCGGTCACCACCTACGACTCGGTCGACGAGGCCCTGAGGATCGCCAACGACACGCTGTACGGCCTCGGGGCCGGCGTGTGGACCCGGGACGGAAACACCGCGTACCGCCTCGGGCGGGGGATCAGGGCCGGCCGGGTGTGGACCAACTGCTACCACGCGTACCCGGCGCACGCGGCCTTCGGCGGCTACAAGAAGTCCGGCATCGGCCGCGAGAACCACAAGATGATGCTCGGCCACTACCAGCAGACGAAGAACCTGCTGGTCAGCTACTCCGGGCAGAAGCTCGGGTTCTTCTGATGGACGCGCGCACCCGGCGTGTCGAACTGACGCCGGCCGCGGAGGAGCTGGTGCGGCGGCTCGCCGGGACGCACGGGCCGGTGATGTTCCACCAGTCCGGCGGGTGCTGCGACGGCAGCGCGCCCATGTGCTATCCGCGCGGCGAGTTCCGTGTCGGTGCCTCGGACGTCCTGCTCGGCCATGTGGCCGGCGACTGCCCCTTCTGGATGAGCGCGGACCAGTACGCGTACTGGTCGCACACCCACCTCACCGTGGACGTGGTCGCCGGCCGCGGCAGCGGCTTCTCCCTGGAGGCCCCCGAGGGCGTACGGTTCCTGCTCCGCTCCCGGCTGTTCACCGACGGGGAACTGCGGAGCATCGAGGCGGAGCCGCCGCTGCCCACGGGGGAGGATCCGGCGGCGTGAACCGGCACGACGAGTCTGCGCCGGGCGCTCGCCGTCGCCTCGGAGGGTGTCAGGTGGACGCCGGTGCCGGGGGCCGGTGATCACCGCGCCCGCCTGGGTGATCACCGGTGGCGGGGCGCAATCCCCGCTCATAGCTTCGGCTCCATGAACAGACGACACATCGCGTACCTCGCATGCACCACCGCGGTCGTGGCCGCGGGGCTCGGTGCCGCCCCGTCGGCCCACCACCCGACCGTGCACCGTGTGCAGCCCGGACAGTCGATCCAGAAGGCCGTCGACGCCGCCGGGCCGGGGGACACCGTCCTCCTCGCGCCCGGCACCTACGAGCAGAGCGTCTCCCTCACCGAATCGGACATCACCCTGCGCGGCCACGGCGCCAACCGCACCGTGCTGATGCCCGCCAAGAAGGCCGGCAAGAGCGCCTGCGCCAAGGCGGGCCACGGCATCTGTGTCACCGGCAGCGACGACAAGCCCCTCCAGGACGTCACCGTGCGGTCGCTGGCGGTCCGCGGTTTCGCCAAGAACGGGCTGTGGGCCACCAGGACCGAGCGGCTGAACGTCCGTTACGTGACGGCGGAGAAGAACGGCCAGTGGGGCATCGCCGAGGAACGCTCCGTACGCAGTGTCATCAGCCACAACCTCGCGCAGAACAACGGCGACGCGGGAATCTTCGTCGCCAACACCGTCGACACCGAGGAAGGCGCCCGGGACGCCGAGAAGACGGTGATCCGGCACAACACGACGGCGGGCAACCGGGTCGGCGTCACCGTGCGCCGGCTGCGGAACCTGAGCGTCGCCCACAACGAGGCCACCGGCAACTGCGCCGCCGTGTTCGTGGTGGGCGACGAGACCAAGCCCCGCGCCGGCCGTCTGGACGTGAGGTGGAACCACGTCCACGCCAACAACAAGCACTGCGCGAAGACACCGCGGCTGCCCTTCCTGCAGGGATCGGGCATCGTCCTCACCGGCGTCGAGGACACGGTGGTGGCCCACAACCGGGTCGAGAACAACAAGGGCACCTCCCCGCTGTCCGGCGGCATCGTCCTCTTCAAGAGCCTCGTCGGCACCCCCAGCGAGCGCAACGACGTCCGCGACAACCTGGTGACCGGCAACAGCCCGGCGGACCTGGCCAACCGGGACACCGCCCGGACCAACACCTTCAGCCGCAACACCTGCACGCTCTCCGAGCCCGCCGGAATGTGCTGACCGACCCGCCCCACCCACCGACTGCACGACAGCAGAAGCGAGGCAACGGATGACCACCGTTGAACCGGCTCCCCCGCCGCCCATGCGGCTGAGGGAGCTCGTATTCGGCGCGGCGTGCGCCGCCGCCGTACGCGCGGCCGTCCGTTTGGGCGTGCCGGACGCCCTGGACGACAGCCCCATGACCGCCGACGACCTGGCGGCCGCGGTGAAGACCCAGCCGCACACCCTGCGGCGGCTGCTGCGCGCCCTGTCCTGCCAGGGCGTCTTCGCCGAGAATCCCGACGGCACCTTCGAGCACACCGAGATGTCCCGGCTGCTGCGCGAGGACGACCCGCACAGCCTGCGCTACATCGCCCTGTGGTGCACCGAGCCGTGGACCTGGAACGTCTGGCCGCTGCTCGACGAGGCGGTGCGCTCCGGGCGCGACGTCTTCGAGGACGTGCACGGCCGGGAGTTCTTCCCGTACCTCAACGAGTCCGCCCCCGAGTCCGCCCACGTGTTCAACCGCGCGATGACGACGTCCAGCGAGCAGTCCGCCCGCGACGTGGCCCTGCTCCTCGACCTGGACGACGCCTCCTCGGTCGCGGACATCGGCGGCGGCCAGGGGCACGTCCTGGCCAGCCTCCTGGAGAAGCACGCCCACCTCCACGGCACGCTGCTCGACCTGCCGGGCGTCGTGGAGAACGCCGACCCCCGGCTGCGCGAGGGCGGCGCGCTCGCCGGCCGGGCCGACGTCGTGGCCGGTGACTGCCGCGAGGCCGTCCCCGTCCAGGCGGACGTGTACATCATCAAGAACGTCCTGGAATGGGACGACGACAGCACCCGCCGGGCACTCGCGAGCCTCCGCGCGGCGGCCCGGCCCGGAGCCCGCGTCGTGGTCATCGAGAACCTCGTCGACGACACCCCGTCGATGCGGTTCACCACCGCCATGGACCTGCTGCTGCTCCTCAACGTCGGCGGTGCCAAGCACACCCGGCAGAGCATGGTCGACCGCCTGACCGACGCGGGACTGGTCATCGACGGGATCCGCCCGGTCAACGCCTACCTCCACGCCTTCGAGTGCACCGTTGTGCCCGGCTGATCCGCGCACCACGACCCCGAGGCCGCCGGCTCCGCGACTGACGCGGGACCGGCGGCCTCGGGGTGTGCGGCGCGGCCGGCTCAGGAGCCGGCGCCGCGCTCCCAGCGGTAGAAGCACTGCGCCATGGCGTCCTTGGGACCGCGCCACGTGGCCGGGTCGTACGGGCTGACGTACGCCTCCAGCCGCTCGCTGATGCCGCGGAACTCGGGGTGCGAGGCCAGCTTCGCGATGGCCGGCGCCGGGTCCTGCTCGGCCTCGACGAGGTGCAGGTACACGTCGTCCCCGAACTGGAAGAGACTGCGCCGGCTGACGCCGATCAGATGGGGCAGTTCACCCCGGTCGGAGGCGGCGAACACGTCGGCGATGTCCGGCGCCGAGCCGGGCTTCATCCGGGCGACGATGAGGGCGTGGTGCATGGGGTGTCCTTCCGTGTCCTTCGCGGACCGGCGCTCAGCGCGAGGACGCGACGGACGCGCTCTCGCTGTCGCGGGCGACCTGCTCGATCCGGTCCCGGATGAGGGCCATCTGGGTACGGGAGTTGCGGTTGATGTTGTCCGTCATCCACTCGTCGTCGACCGGGGCGTCGGGCTTCATCGCGAAGTCCTGCGTCCAGCGCATCTGGACACCTCCCGGCACCTCCACGTACTCCCACAGGATGTCCATGTGGGCGAAGGGGCCCGTCTCGACACGGCGGGCGCGGACGGTCCGCTTCTCGCGGTCCGGGGTGCGCTCCGACACCCAGCTCCACACCTTCCCGTTCTCGTCCGGGTGCATGGTCAGGCGGAACGTCGTCGTGTCGCCCTCACGGGAGAGGACCTCCACGGACGCGTACTCGCTGAACAGCCGCGGCCAGTTCTCCAGGTCGTTGGTCATCTCCCACACGAGGTCGAGGGGAGCGTCGATGGTGATGCTGTTCTCGGTGTGTCCGGCCACTTTCAGGCTCCAGCCGTGAGGGTGCTGTTGACGAGGTTCAGGAACTCCCGGGGCGTCCTGCAGCGCTCCGAGTCGGGCGGCAGCGACTGGCCGTACCGGTTCTCCAGCTCGCCGACGATGCCGAGCAGACCGAGCGAGTCCAGGCCGAAGGCGTCGAACGGGGACTCCGCGGCCTCCTTGAGCTCCCCGGGGTCGACGGTGATGCCGGCCGCCTGCTTCATCAGGGCGGACAGCTCGTCGTAGGTCACTTCGGTGGTGATCATGGGCGACTGCTCCTTTCCCGCCCGGCGTTACCGGGCGGAATCGTCACCGCGGCGCACGACCAGCGCCGCGTTGGAGCCCATCAGTCCCCTGCTGAGGACGAGGGCGGTGCGCAGCTCGGCGGGGCGAGCGCGCGACATGACCAGATCGAGGTCGTGGCAGGTGTCGAACACGTTGGGCGTCGGGGGCACCTGGCCGTGCTCCATGGCGAGCACCGCGGCCACCGTGTCCAGCACGGGCGCCGCGCAGTAGGCGCGGCCGATGCCGGTCTTGGGCGCCGTGACCGGCACCCGGGTGCCGTGCGCGCCGAGCGCGTCGGCGATCGCCAGCGCCTCCGCGCGGTCCGCCTCGGGCACGCCCATGGCGTCGGCGAACACGACGTCGATCTCCTCCGGGGCACAGCCCGCCTCGTCGAGGGCGCCGCGGATCGCGCGGGCGAGACCCTCCCGGGACTCCGCCCAGCGGGAGGCCCCGGTGAACGTGGCCGCGTGGCCGGCCACGGTGGCCCGTACGGGCACCCCGCGCTCCCGGGCCCGGGCCTCGTCCTCGACGACGAGCAGCGCGCCGCCCTCGGCGGGCACGAAGCCGCAGGCCTTCTCGGTGAACGGGCGGTAGGCACGGTCGGGGTCGTCGACGGTGCTGAGCTCGGGGTAGCCGAGCTGGCAGACCATCGAGTAGGGGGCGAGGGGTGCCTCCGCGGCCCCGACGACCATGACGTCGGTGCCGCGCCGCACGGCCCGGCTCGCGTGCGCGAGGGAGTCCAGACCGCCCGCCTCGTCGCTCGCCACCACCCCGCACGGCCCCTTGAGACCGCTGCGGATGGAGATCTGGCCGGTGCTCGCCGCGTAGAACCAGGCGATGGACTGGTACGGCCCGACGAACTTGGAGCCCTTGCCCCAGAGTTTCTGCAGCTCGCGCTGGCCGAACTCGCCGCCGCCCGATCCGGCCGCGGTGACCACACCGATCGAGTACGGCTCCGCGGGATCACCGCCCAGTCCGGCGTCGTCGAGGGCGAGGGCGGCGGCGGCCATGGCGAAGTGGCTGAACCGGTCCGTCTGCACCAGGAACCGGTCCTCGATGAGGTCCGCAGGGTCGAAGGACCGGACCTCGCCCGCCACCCGCAGCGGCAGGTGGCCGCAGCCGTCGCGGCCGATCAGGTCCAGTACGGTCAGGCCTTCGCGGACGGACTTCCAGTACGCGTCCGTCCGCAGTCCGTTGGGCGCGATCACACCGATGCCGGTGACGGCCGCGCGCCCGGAGCGCCGATTGCTCATCGTGTCCTCCCGCCCGGCCCGGACAGCAGCACCGCGGACTGGAAACCGCCGAAACCGCTGCCGACGGAGAGCACGTGGTTCAGCTTCCGCGGGCGGGCGGTGCGCGGCACGTAGTCCAGGTCGCACTCCGGGTCGGGGGTCTCGTAGTTCGCCGTCGGCGGCACGACCTGGTGCCTCAGCGCGAGGACGCACGCGACCACCTCGATCGCGCCGATCGCGCCGAGTGAGTGCCCCACCATCGACTTGATGGAGCTCATGGGCGTCTCGTGGGCGTGCGCGCCCAGCGACCGCTTCACGGCGGCCGTCTCGTGCCGGTCGTTCTGGCGGGTGCCGGAACCGTGCGCGTTGACGTAGTCGATCAGCGTGGGGTCGATACGGGCCTGGTCGAGCGTGGTGTCGATCGCCCGGGCCATCTCCAGCCCCTCACTGGTCAGACCGGTCATGTGGTAGGCGTTGCCGTAGGTGGCGTAGCCGCTGATCTCGCAGTGGATCTCCGCGCCGCGGGCCCGTGCGTGCTCGTACTCCTCGAGCACGAGCACCGCCGCTCCCTCGCCCATCACGAAGCCGTCGCGGTGGGCGTCGAAAGGCCGGGAGGCGTGCTCGGGGTCGTCGTTGTTGGGCGACGTCGCCTTGATGGCGTCGAAGCAGGCCATCGTGATCGGTGAGATCGGCGAGTCCGACGCCCCCGCGATGCAGACCTCGGCGCGGCCCTCGGCGATGGTGTGGAACGCGTAGCCGACCGCGTCGAGCCCGGAGGTGCAGCCGGTGGAGACGGTCTGCACGGGACCCCGGGCGCCGAACCGCTCGGCGACGACCGAGGCGAGCGTGCTCGGCTGGAAGGCCGTGTGCAACTGCGGCTCGGCCTTCTCGTGGTCGACGTCCCAGCGTCGGCCGCCCTCGCTGACCAGCACGTAGTCGTGCTCCAGCCGGGTCGTGCCGCCGACCGCGCTGCCCAGGGAGACCGCGGTGCGCCAGGGGTCCGAGGCATCGATGTCGAGCCCGGAGTGGCGGACGGCCTCCCCGGCGGCGACCACGGCGAACTGCACGTACCGGTCGGCGCGTTGGCACAGCTCCGCGTCCAGACCGTGTGCGTACGGGTCGAAGTCGCACTCGGCGGCTATGCGCGAGCGCAGTCCCGCCGGGTCGAACAGGGTGATGCCGCGGGTCGCGGTGCGGCCGGCTGCGAGAAGATCCCAGAACGCCGTCGCTCCGATGCCGCCGGGAGCGACCACACCTACCCCGGTGACGGCCACTCGCCGGGTCATTTTATGGCCTCGCTCGGCTCGGCCGGGCGGCCCTGCTCGGGACCGCCGACCGTCAACTGCGGCCCGGCGGACACGCCTTCGGTCTCCTCGGTGTCGACGTGGCCGAGGCTCGGGTGCGGCGCGAGCGGGCCCAGGTGGAACACCATGCGGGCCTCCTGGTCGCCGACGTTGCGGAAGCGGTGCCGCATGTCGACGGGGATCATCAGCCCCTGCTCGGCGCGGAGCGCGAACGGCTCGCCGTCCAGGTCCACTTCGAGCGCGCCACTGACGACGTACACGAACTCCTCGGAGTACGGGTGGTAGTGCTCGCCGATCCGCTCGCCGGGCTTGATGATGGCCAGGCCCATGAAACCGCTGGTGGAGCCCACGGTGGCCGGCGTGAGCAGGGTCCTGAGGTCACCTCCGCGCCGGCGGTTGGGTTCCGTCTCGCTCAGATCCACGATGCGTGGGTGCTGCTTGGACATGGTTGATACCTCCGGGTGGGAGCGGCGGCGTCCGGGCGGACACGGCCGCGGACGTCGCCACGGTCGGCCGTCAGGAATCCGCCGAGACGCGGTCGGTGACGGGCATCATGTCGGCGTGCGCCAGGAGCCGGTGGAGGGTGCGCTCCGAGTCCAGGGAGCCCTCGACGCCGACCGCGGCGCCGTCCAGGTGGCGCTCCAGCTCGGCCGCCTTGCCCTGGCCCTTGATGCCGAGGGCGGAGAGCGGGTCGAGATCGAGTTCGCCCGTGACGTCGATCATGCGGGTCACGACGTCGTCACGCTGGAAGACGGTGCTCGCGTACACCAGGCTGTCCGGGTCGTTCGCCGCGGCCTCGTCCTGGTGGGCGAGGAACCGGGCCAGCTCCAGCCCGTGGCCCGCCACGGCCGGGTAGTACAGCATGTGCCGCCGCAGTCCGGCGGGCTCCGGACGGTCGGCCTCCACGTGCTGCATCGCCGGGAGCGCCGCCCGGGTGAAGAAGACCCGCGCGGAGTCGGAGTCGGACAGGTCCCGGTCCTGCTCCAGATGAGCGTTGATGGCCTCCTCCACCGCCTGGACCTCGGGCTGGGCGGCCACGTGGCACAGGGTGGCCAGCAGGTCGCCCTCCACCTCCACGGCCCGCACGACGCGGTTGCCGTGCATGAAGAGCGAGGTGCGGTGCAGCCGCGTGACACCGTTGATCCGCGTCTCGGGCGCGTCGTAGTTGGCCAGGATCTCCACGACCTTGGACTCGGATCCGGGCTTGACGGTGAAGGTGAGGGCGTGGCGGGTCACGCCGGCCCCCACGCGGGCCGTCGTCTGGAGGCCCGCCCGCGCCGCCTCGGGAGTGAGCGGCTGCTCCGGGTGGGTCTCGCGCAGGACGCTGTAGCGCATCGACCGGGTGTCCCGGACACAGCTGTGCATCGGCCGGACGATCTGGATGTGCTCCTCGCTGTTGACCCACGCGAGGAACGGCAGGGCGCTCTCCCACTCGCTGGTGATGAGCCACTGCGAGGGGTTCTCGATCGACTGGCAGAGTTGGTCACTGATGTGACCGGGGACGGACGCGACCTTGTTGCGCATGTGCTCGTACGCGTCGAGGAACTGCTCCTGGGCTCCCTCGTACAGGTCGAGCAGCAGGATCACCCGCAGCCTGGAGCCGTCGAACGCCGACTGCGATACGCGTGCCGACTTGGTCATCCGGCGCACCTCTCCTCTTCGTCGGAAGGTCAGGAACGACCGCCGTGTCCGGAGGGCCGGGGTCGCCATGAGTCGATCGTTGACGCGACCTTCCGATGCGCGCGAGCGACACGGGGCAGGTGGGTGAACCGCGCGCCATACGGGTGCCGCCGGGACGCGAACCGCCCGGCACCAGGCATGAAATGGGGGCGTCCCTTTCCACAGCCCCGTCGTGGGCGACGCTGGAGGCGTTTCAATGCATCGATCGGATACGGCCGGCCGGGCGGATCACCGCACGCCGGTCCTCATCGTCGGCGGCTCCCTGGTGGGCCTGTCCATGTCCCTGTTCCTGGGACGCCTCGGCGTGCCGCACACGCTCGTCGAACGCCACGCGGGCACGTCGAACCACCCGCGCGGGCGGGGGAACAACGTGCGCACCATGGAGCTGTTCCGGACGGCCGGGCTGGAGCAGCGCATCGGCGTGGCCGCGTCGACCCTGGCGGACAACCACGGCATCCTGCAGACCCCGAGCCTGGTGGGCGACGAGGGGGAGTGGCTGCTCCAGGAGATCGACCCGGGCGGCGGCATCGCCCGCTTCAGCCCCAGCGGGTGGTGCCTGTGCAGCCAGAACGACCTGGAACCGGTGATCCTCGAGGGAGCCCGGGAGCTCGGCGGGGACCTGCGCTTCGGGACGGAGATGCTGTCCTTCGAGCAGGACGCGGAGGGTGTGACGGCGCTGGTCAAGAGCCGGGAGACCGGTGAGCACACCCGGATCCGGGCGGACTACCTCGTCGCCGCCGACGGTCCGCGCAGCCCCGTGCGCGAGGCGCTGGGCATCGGGCAGAACGGTCCGGGCGACCTGTTCCACAACGTGAGCCTCACGTTCACCTCCCGCGCCCTCGCCGGCGTCGTCGGTGACCGGCGGTTCATCATCTGCTACCTGACCAACCCGGAGGCCGACGGGGCCCTGCTGCCGGTCGACAACCGGGAGAACTGGGTGTTCCACGCCCCCTGGCACCCCGAGCACGGCGAGACCCTCGAGGAGTTCACCGACGAGCGCTGCGTCGACCACATCCGCAAGGCCGTCGGCGTGCCGGACCTCGACGTGGTGATCACCGGCCGGGCCGCCTGGCACGCCGCCGAGCGGGTCGCCGAACGGTACGGCCACGGCCGGGTGTTCCTGGCCGGCGACTCGGCCCACGAGATGTCGCCCACCGGGGCGTTCGGCTCCAACACCGGCATCCAGGACGCCCACAACCTCGCCTGGAAGCTGGCCGCCGTGCTCGGCGGCTGGGCCGCGCCCGGCCTGCTGGAGTCCTACGACGCCGAACGGCGCCCCGTCGCGGAGGCGACCAGCGCCCGCGCGTCCTCCCGCTCGAGCGAGCACAGCCACCCCGGGTACACGCCCGCCGGTGGACCCGGTGGACCCGGTGGACCCGGTGGACCCGGTGGACCCGGTGCACCCGGTGGCGGTGGCCCCGGCGGTCCGGGTGGACCCGGTGGCGGCGGCCCCGGGGGCCGGAAGGGCGGCATCCTCAACGTGGCGCTGGCGTACCGCTATCCGCGCGGCGCGGTCATGGGCACCGATCCCACGACGCCGGTCGTCCCCGAGGGGGTCGTGCTGAACGGCGAGCCCGGCAGCCGCGCCCCGCACCTCTGGCTGGACCGGGCCGGCACCCGCGTCTCCACCCTCGACCTGTACGAGAGGTCGCTGGTCCTGCTCAGCGCGGAGAACGGCCCCTGGCACGCCGCGGCCGTCGAGGTGGCCGCGCAGATGTCCGTACCGCTGGACGCGTACCGGATCGGCGACGGACCCCACGCCGACCTGACCCCCGGCCCGGACACGGACTGGGCGGGCGCCCACGGCATCACCGAGGACGGCGCCGTCCTGGTCCGCCCCGACGGCTTCGTCGCCTGGCGCCACGCGGCGCGCCCGGCCGACCCGGCGAAGGCCCTGCACGAGGCGGTCGAAACGATCCTGAGCCGTCCCTGACGCGGCCGGCGAGGGCGCAGGACCCCTCGCTCACGAACCGCCGATGCCGCCCTGGCGGCCCCGTTCCGATTTGGCCAGATGCTGTTCGAAGCGCTGGAGTGCGGGGCCGTCGACGTCCCAGGGCCAGGAGGTGACCACGCCCTGGAGGGCCTGGAACACGGGGTGGGCGTCGGCGGCGCGGCCGGCCGCGCACAGCGCGTACGCCAGGACGTTCAGGTCGGCCGGCGCCGCCGCGTGCTGGAAGAAGCCCGGCTTCGCCCACAGCGCGGCCGCCTGCTCCAGCGCCGCCGCGATCTGTCCGCCCTCCCACAGCTGACCGGCGGTCATGGCCCGTACGCCGCCCTGCGCCAGCAGCCCCTGGTACTGGCGGACGGCGGCGGTCAGCTCGACCGCGGCGCACGGCGCGTTGGCCGGGATCCGGGTGCGCACCACGTCGACGAAGTCGAGCACGGACGCGCTGGAGCCGCCCTCCTCCGGCGACAGGTACGCGAGCATCTGCATGTACGCCTCACGGTGCCAGCGGTCGCGTCCGGTGGCCTCCCGCCAGACGGCGTTGACGTCGTTCTGGCCGTACCGCTCGATCCGCGACACCCCGATCAGGGCCACCCACGGCAGCGGATCCTCCGGTCCGAGGTCGGCGGCCCGGTGGCACTGGGACACCAGCTCCGCGGCGTCCTCGAGGTGCCCGTCGCGCATCCCGCGCGCCAGCCCGGCCCAGGCGTGGAACACCAGGGCGTCGGCGCTGTTCGGCTCCCTGCCCAGCCAGGCCGCCGCGACCCCCGTGTCCGCCGTCGCCTCGGCGAGTACGGACACCCGGTGGCTGCGGCGGTCCCAGTCGTCCCCGGTCTCCTCGAGCAGGGAGGCGACGAGCGCCACGTCCGCGGACCTGCCGCTCCCGCCCCGCTTGCTCAACCGCCCCAGCACACGAGTCAGTTCGGCATCGTCGAGGGCCAAGGAGATACGGGGACGTCTGCTGGTGCGACTGCTGAAGAGGGGCATGACCGAAGACTAGGAACTGCGGGTGCCCCGGCAACCCGGACGGGGCGATCGTTATCGATCTGCCCCTTACCGCCGGTCAGCCGGGCATACCGGGGCGGGGCCGGACATGTCGTCGGCCCCGCCCTCTCGTTCCGCCCGTGCGGTCGGCGGGCTCCCGGATCAGGCCGCCGGAGCCGGGAACGTCGGGTACTCCACGCCCGAGACGTACTGGACGACCCGGACGACCTGGCAGGAGTAGCCGAACTCGTTGTCGTACCAGAGGTACAGGATCGCGTTGTCGCCCTCGACCTTCAGCGCGCCGGCGTCGACGATCGAGGCGTGCCGCGAGCCGATGAAGTCGCTGGAGACCGCGTCGGGCGCGCTGATGAAGTCGATCTGGCGCTTCAGCGGCGAGGTCAGCGACACCTTGCGGAGGTGGTCCAGGACCTCCTGGCGGTTGGTGGCGCGGGCCAGCTGGAGGTTGAGGATGGCGATCGAGACGTCCGGCACGGGGACCCGGATCGAGCTGCCCGTGATCGTCGCGTCGAGGTCGGGCAGCGCCTTGGCGACGGCGGAGGCGGCACCCGTCTCGGTGATCACCATGTTCAGCGGCGCCGAGCGGCCGCGCCGCTCCGACTTGTGGTAGTTGTCCAGCAGGTTCTGGTCGTTGGTGAACGAGTGGACCGTCTCCACGTGCCCGCGCAGCACGCCGTACTCGTCCGCCATCGCCTTCAGCGGCGGGACGATCGCGTTGGTGGTGCAGGACGCGCAGGACAGGATCCGCTCGTCCGGCTTGAGGGTGTCGTGGTTGACGCCGTGCACGATGTTGGGCACGTCGCCCTTGCCGGGCGCGGTCAGCACCACCTTGTCGACACCGGGGCGCAGGTGCTGCGAAAGCCCCTCGCGGTCGCGCCACTTGCCGGTGTTGTCGATGAGGATGGCGTTCTTGACGCCGTACGCCGTGTAGTCGATCTCCGAGGGGTCGTTCGCGTAGATCACCTTGATGGTGTTGCCGTTGGCGGTGATCGTGCTCTCCGCCTCGTCGACGGTGATCGTGCCCTGGAACTGGCCGTGCACGGAGTCGCGGCGCAGCAGCGAGGCCCGCTTGACGATGTCCTGCTCGCCGCCCCGGCGGACCACGATCGCACGCAGACGCAGACCGTTGCCGGACCCCGACTTCTCGATGAGCAGCCGGGCCAGGAGACGGCCGATGCGGCCGAAGCCGTAGAGGACGACGTCGCGCGGCTCGCGGCGGTCGATCTTGTGGGCGCCGGTCGCGCCGGCGACGGCCTCGGCGGTGAACTCGGCCACCGACAGGCCCCGGTCGTCGGCGCGGTGCGCCTCGGCGAGCAGGCCGATGTCGATCTGGGACGGGCCGAGGTCGAGCGTGGTGAGCGCCTGCAGGAAGGGCAGCGTCTCGGTGACCGAGAGCTCCTCGCCGGCGATCTGCCGGGCGAAGCGGTGGGTCTTGAGAATGCTGACCACCGACTTGTTCACCAAGGAACGGCTGTGCAGCAGGACGGTCACGTCCCGCTCCCGGTGCAGCTTCCCGATGATCGGGATCATCGACTCCGCGATCTCCTCGCGGTGCTTCCAATGGGTGAACGAGTCTTCGTTGACAGTCACAGGATCATCTTTCGAGCTAGAGGGTGCTCATATGATAGCCATGCTGTCGGGGCGGCCCGGAGGGGGTGTCCGCCGGGTCCGGAAGCACCCCGCGACTCGCAGGGTTGTGCGACATGCGAACGGGTACGCGTGCAGCATTGTGCCCGGGGCCGGATCCTGTCCCGGGTGGGCCGCACGACCGCCGCTACCAGGGAATCTGCCATGGAGACACCCGCGCACGAGAACAACGCCCCCACGCCCGCGCAGCGGGCCCTGGACGCCCTGTCGGAGAACACCGAGGACACGATGGCGCTGGACGCCCTCGCCAACAGCGACGTGCTGATCCCGGTACCGGACGACGCCGGCGAGGAGGAGGCCGCCGACCCCGGTGCGGTCGCCCTGCCGGTGCTGGAGCAGCCGGGCGGCACGCAGGTGGTGCCCGTCTTCACGTCCGAACTGGAGATGGCCGGGCTGCTGCCGTTCGTCTCCCGCTACCGTCTGGTCCCGCTCGGCGCCCTCGCCGCGCAGTGGCCGGCCGACGACCTGTCGCTCACCATCGACGGCAGCTCCGAGCACCGCCTCACCCTCACCTCGGAGGGGGTGCGCACCCTGCTGGCCCGTCCGTGACCCCGCGGAGCCGCTCCGGCCGGCGCGCTACTCGCCCAGCGCGCGGGCCAGGGCGGCGCGCTGCACCGGCAGCGCCTCGGCGTGCAGGGCGCGGCCCTTGGACGTGAGCGCCACGTACACGCCGCGCCGGTCCTCCAGACACATGCTGCGCTCGACCAGGCCGTCCTTCTCCAGCCGGGCGATGAGCCGCGACAGCGCGCTCTGGCTGAGGTGGACCCGGCCCACCAGGTTCTGCACCCGGCACTGCTCGCCCTCGGCGGGCGTCGCGGCCGCGAGCAGGTCGAGCACCTCGAAGTCGGACGCCCCGAGACCGTACGGGTTCAGCGACCGGTCGATCTCGCCCAGCGTGCGCGCGTGCACCGCGAGGATGTCCCGCCACCGTTCCTCGAGACCCGCTCCGGCGGTCTTCGCTGCCATACTCGAACGGTAACACTTGTTCGACTTTCAATGAACGCGCAAGGGCGGGCCCCCGGGGTCCCGGCCGCCGACCCGCCCGCGGGGGCACGTCACGTCGAGTCCCGTTTCACCAGTTCCGTCGGCAGGATCACCGCGGCCGGGTCCTCGCCGCCGATCTGGGCCAGCAGTACCCGCACCATCTCCGAGCTGATGCGGTCCCACGGCTGGCGGATCGTGGTGAGTTCCGGGCTCGCCGCGACGGCCGCGGGGGAGTCGTCGAAGCCGCCGACCGCGACGTCCTGGGGCACCCGGCGCCCCGCCCGGTTGAGCGCCGTGAGCACGCCCTGGGCCATCAGGTCTGAGGCGACGAACACGGCGTCCATGTCGGGGGCCCGCGCCAGCAGCCGCTCGGCCCCCGCCTCACCGCTGGCCCTGCTGTAGTCGCCGGAGACGACGAGCCGCTCGTCGGCCTCCACGCCCGCCTCCGCGAGCACCTCCCGGTAACCGGCGAGGCGCTCCACACCGCCGGGGGTGTCGAGCGGACCGGTCACCACACCGATCCGCCGCCGGCCGAGCGCCAGCAGATGCCGCACCATGTCCCGCGCGCCGTCCCGGTCGTCGGCGGCCACGTAACTCACCTTCGAGCCCAGCCCGATCGGCTTCCCGCACGCGACCAGCGGCACGCCCGCGGCCCGCAGTTCCTCGGCCACCGGATCACCGGAGTGGCTGGACACCAGCAGCACCCCGTCCACGTGGCCGGCGGTGATGTACCGCGTGATGCGCCGCCGTTCGTCGTCCGTGCCGGCCAGCATCAGCAGCAGCGGTATGTCGTGCGCGGCCAGCGCCTGCGTGCAACCGCGCAGCAGGACATTGAAGTTGGGGTCCTCGAAGAACCGCTCCTGGGGCTCGGTGAGCAGGAAGCCCACCGAGTCCGACCGACCGGTGATCAGCGAGCGGGCGTGCCGGTTGACGACGTAGCCCGTCTTGCGGATCGCGGCGTCGACCGCGTCCGCCGCGGCGGGGCTGACGTAGTGGCCGCCGTTGAGCACCCGCGAGACGGTGCCGCGCGAGACACCGGCCTCGCGCGCCACGTCGTGGATCGTCGGCGGCTTGCGCCGGCCCCCCGTGCTGCTCATGGTCATGACTTTACGGCCCCGGACAGCAGATCGAGGCTCCAGAACCGCTGGATGACCAGGAAGAGCGCCACCAGCGGGAACACCGCGAGGAACGCCCCCGTGATCACCAGGGTGTACAGCGCGGGAGTGCTGGCGCCCTGTTCGAGCAGGGTGTATAGGCCGAGGGTGATCGGGAACTTCTCGTCGTCGCTGAGCATGATGTACGGCAGCAGGAAGTTGTTCCAGATCGCCACGAACTGGAACAGGAAGACCGTCACCAGGCCGGGCACCATCATCGGCAGCGCGACCCGGGTGAAGATCCGCCACTCGCCCGCGCCGTCCATCCGCCCGGCCTCCACCACGTCCGCCGGCACCGCGGCGGCGGCGTAGATCCGCGCCAGGTAGACGCCGTAGGGGGAGAGGATCTGCGGCAGCAGCACGGACAGGTAGGAGTCCGTGAGGTCCGCCTTCGCCAGCAGCAGGTACTGCGGGACGGCGAGGATCACCGGCGGCATCAGCACGCCCGCGAGCAGCACGTTGAACAGCGTCTCGCGGCCCCGGAAGCGGTGGATCGCCAGCGCGTAGCCGCTGACCGCCGACACGCACGCCGACAACAGGGCACCCAGACCGGCGTACAGGGCGGAGTTGCCCATCCACTGCCAGTAGACGCCGTCGCGGTAGGTGCCGAGGTCGGAGACGTTCTCGGTGAAGCCGGTGCCCGGCCAGAACGTGAAGGTGGAGAACAGCTCCGAGCCGGACTTGGTGGACGCGATGACCACCCAGGCCACCGGCAGCAGGCAGTAGAGCGCGCCGAGCAGCAGCGTCACGGTCGGGACCAGCGCGGTCCCGCGACGGCGCGCCGGACGCCGGGCGGTGCCGGCGGCGGGCTCGGCCTCGTGCAGGGTGAGGGAGCTCATCGTGCGGCCTCCTGCTTGGTGCGCCGGTTCGCGGCCCGCAGGAACCCGAAGGACAGGACCAGGGTGGCGAGCGCGATGAGGGTCGCCTGGGCGGCGGCCGCGTGGATGTCGCCCTTGCCGAAGGCGTCCTGGTACACCTTCATCAGCGGACTCCAGGTCGTGGCAACGGAGTTGGTGAGCGGTTTGAGGGTGGTCGGTTCGTTGAACACCTGGAGCGTCGCGATGATCGAGAAGAAGAAGGTCAGCACCAGCGAGGGCGCCACCATCGGGATCTTGATCCGCAGCGCGATCTGCAGCGGCGTGGCACCGTCCAGCTTCGCCGCCTCGTACACCTCGGCGGGAATGGCCCGCAGGGCGGTGTAGATGACGATCATGTTGAAACCGGTGCCGCCCCAGACCGCGATGTTCGACAGCGCCAGATACAGCGGGCCGCCGTCCAGCAGATCCGGCTGCGGCAGCCCCAGCCCGTCGAGCACGTAGAAGAAGGGGCTCACGTCCGGCAGGTACAGGAAGCCCCACAGCAGCGCCGCCACCACACCGGGCACGGCGTACGGCAGGAAGATCGCGAGCCGGGTGAAGGGGGCGAGCCGTACCCGCTCGGAGTCGAGCATCAGCGCGAACAGCAGGGCTAGGCCCAGCATGACCGGCACCACGATGCAGCCGTAGCCGAGCACGCGCAGCGCACCGCTCAGCAACTCGCTGTCGGACAGGGCGCCGGTGTAGTTCTCCAGGCCGGCCCAGACCTCCTCACGGGCCCCGGACCCCAGACCGAGGCCGGAGACCCGCACCTTGCGGAAGCTGAGCCACACGGCGTACCCGATGGGCAGGGCGAAGAACAGGAGGAACAGGACGGCCGCGGGGACGAGGAAGAGATAGGGGGCGCTTCGCGCTCGTCGGAGGGTGGTGGTGGGAGACGGGTGGGCGTACGGGGCGCCCTCGGCCCCGTACGACGTCCGGCGGGCGGGGGACTTCACTCCGCGACCCCGAAGCCCTGCTTCTCCAGGTCGGCGACCGTGTCCTCCTGCATGGTGTCCAGGGCGGCGGTGAAGTCCGACTTGTTCTTCGCGGCGGCGCCGAAGGCGTCCTTGAACGACGTGTACGCGACGTTGACGTTGGGTCCCCAGGCGGACGGCGCGGTGGTCTCCGCGATCCCGGCGGCCTTCTTGTAGAAGTCGGGCTGGTTGGAGAAGTACTCCGGCGGGCTGGTGAAGGCGCCGCTGAGCTGGGCCGAGGTGGAGGCCGGGTAGATGCCGCCCTCCTTCGCCAGCGCGTTGAGGGCCTCGCCGTCGGTGTTCAGCCAGGCGGCGAACTTGGCGGCGGCCTCCTTGTTCCGGGAGTCCGTGGTCACGGCGGTGGAGGAGCCGCCCCAGCTGCCGGTGCTGCTCTCGCCCTCGTTCCACTGGGGGAGCGGGGCCATCGCCCACTTGCCCTTGGTGCCGGGCGCGGCCGTGGTCAGCGTGCCCGGCGCCCACACGGCGCTCACCCAGGCGATCTGCTTGCCGGTGTTGAGCGCCTTGTTCCAGGCCGGGGTGTACATCGGCTGGTTGTCGACGGCGCCCTCCTCGACCAGGCCGCCCCAGAAGTCGGCGACCTTCTTCGTCGCCGCGTCGTTGATGCCGACCTTCCACTTGTCGCCGGAGGTGGTCCACCACCGGGCGCCGGCCTGCTGGGCGAGGCCCGCGAACAGTCCGGAGTCGTTGGCGGAGAACGTGGTCAGGTCCTTGTCGGGAGCCGCCTTCTTCAGCTTGCGCGCCGTCTCGGCGAACTCGTCCCAGGTGGCCGGGACGGTGAGGCCGTACTCCTTGAACAGGTCCTCGCGGTAGTAGAACATCATCGGCCCGATGTCCTGCGGGACCGCGTAGACGGCGTCCGTGCCGAGCGTGGTCTGCTGCCACACACCCTCGGCGAACTTGCTCTTCGCGCCGCCCACGGTGTCGCCGATGTCGGCCAGCGCGTCATTGCTGACCAGCGTGGGCAGTGCCTGGTACTCCGCCTGCACCAGGTCGGGCGCCTTGCCGGCCTTGTGCGCGGTGAGGATCTTGGTGACCAGCGTGTCGCCTGACGCCTGCTTCTTCACCGTGACGGTGATCTGCTCCTTCTTGCCCGGCCCCTTGTTCCACAGGTCCACGACCTTGTCCATGCCGGGAGTCCAGGTCCAGTACGTCAGTGAGACCGGACCCGACCGGGCCTCGCCGTCGTCGGACGACGAGCCGCAGGCGGCGATCGCGGTGGCGCCGAGCGTGACGGCGACGGCGGAACTCACGAGGCGACGGCGCTTCGTGTACGGCATGGATCTCTCCCCTGACCTGGGGCCCCCGCCTGCTGCGGGGACCGGCTGCGCTGCGGTGTGCGGCTCGCGCTGCTTCTGTGAGCGTTCACAGTAGAGAAACACAATGGACACTTGTCAATGGTTGTTGCTGTGCGGTTATGTTGGGTCCGCGCCGCCGAAAGAGTGTGTGCACGTTCTCAGAACATCGAACACATCGGGAGAGAATCCATGCCGGAGACCACCCCCAGGGGCCTCACCGGGCTCGCCTTCGGTGGGGACTACAACCCCGAGCAGTGGCCGGAGAACGTCTGGGACGAGGACGTACGGCTGATGCGCGAGGCCGGCGTCACCATGGTGAGCGTCGGGATCTTCTCCTGGGCCCTGCTGGAACCCGCGCCCGGCGTGTACGACTTCGGCTGGCTCGACCGCAACCTGGACCTGCTGCACGCGGGCGGCATCCGCGTCGACCTCGGTACGCCGACCGTCGTGCCGCCCGCCTGGTTCTACCGCGCCCACCCCGGCGCACTGCCCGTCACCGCGGACGGCGTACGCCTGGAGTTCGGCTCCCGCGGCGCCATCTGCCACAGCAACGCCGACTACCGGGCCGCCGCCGCGAACATCACCACCCGGCTCGCCGAACGCTACGGCGACCATCCGGCGCTCGCCATGTGGCACGTCCACAACGAGTACGGCGTCCCCGTCTCCGCCTGCTACTGCGACTCCTGTGCCGCGCACTTCCGCCGCTGGCTGGCGACCGCGTACGGCACCGTCGAGGCGGTCAACGAGGCCTGGGGCACCGCCTTCTGGGGCCAGCGGTACGCCTCGTTCGAGGAGATCAACCCGCCGCGCTCGACGCCCACGGTCGGCAATCCGGCCCAGGCCCTGGACTACCGGCGGTTCGCCGACGCCACCATGCGCGAGAACTTCACCGCCGAGCGGGACATCCTGCACCGCCTCGCCCCGGGCGTCCCGGTCACCACCAACTTCATGACCGCCCTCAGCCAGTGCGACTCCGTCGACTACTGGGCCTGGGGCCGCGAGGCCGACCTCGTCACCAACGACCACTATCTGATCACCGACGGCCGCCGCACCCACGTCAACCTCGCCATGGCCGCCGACCTCACCCGCTCCGTCGCCGGCGGCGCCCCCTGGCTGCTGCTGGAACACTCCACCTCGGGCGTCAACTGGCAGCCCCGCAACCCCGCCAAGGCACCCGGCCAGATGGCCCGCAACTCCCTGGCGCACGTGGCCCGCGGCTCCGACGGCGCGATGTTCTTCCAGTGGCGCCAGTCCCGGCGCGGCGCCGAGAAGTTCCACTCCGCGATGCTGCCGCACAGCGGCACCGGAACCCGTGTCTGGCGCGAGGTGACGCAACTCGGCTCGGCCGTCGAGTCGCTGGCGCCGGTCCGGGGCACCCGCACCGAGGCCGACGTCGCCGTGCTGTGGGACTGGCAGTCCTGGTGGGCGCAGAACCTCGACTGGCGCCCCAGCGAGGACCACGACGCCCGCGAACGCGCCGACGCCTGGTACGAGGCCCTCTACGACCACCACCTCACCGTCGACTTCGCCCACCCCGAGGCCGACGTGTCGAGGTATCCCCTTGTCGTCGTACCGGCCCTGTACCTGATGACGGAGGCGGCCGGGAACAACCTCAGGGAGTACGTCGAGGGCGGCGGCACCCTCGTCGTGTCGTACTTCTCCGGCATCGTCGACGAGCACGACGCCGTGCACGACGGCCCCTGCCCGGGCGTACTGCGCGACGTCCTCGGCCTGACCGTGGAGGAGTTCTCCCCCCTGCTCCAGGGCGAACGGGTACGCCTGAGGGGGCCCGGCGGCGCGGAACTCGACGCCGACGTCTGGACGGAGTTCGTGGTGCCGCACGGCGCCGAGACCGTGTGGACGTACGCCGACGGCCTGACCGCGGGACACCCGGCCGTCACCCGGCACCGTCTCGGCGGGGGCACCGCGTGGTACGTCTCCACCCGGCCCGGCGCCGAGGGCCTGGCCACCCTGCTCGGCCGCGCCGCCGAGGACGCCCGGATCGCCCCGCGCGCCGATCTGCCGCGCGACGTCGAAGTGGTGCGCCGCACGGGCGAGCCGGGCACCTTCCTGTTCGCGATCAACCACACCGCGACCGACGCCGAGGTGCCGCTGGACACCCCCGGCACCGAACTGCTGACCGGTGAACGCGCCGCGGGCCGCCTCGCGGTACCGGCCGGAGCCGTCCGGGTCGTCCGGCTCGACGGCTGAACCGCGACTCCCCTCCGTCCGCGTGAGCACTCCGGCCGCGGACGGAGGGGGCCCTCACCCCTCCCGGGTGCCGGGCACCCCCCCTCCCCACGTCGAAGGGACGACGAACGACCATGTTCCATCCCAGACGCACACTCCGGGCCCTGCTGCCGCCGCTCGTGGCCGGACTCGCCCTCACCGCCCTGCCCGCGCAGACCGCCGCGGCCGCGAGCACGCTCACCAACGCGGGCTTCGAGGCCGACGGTTCGGGGACCGCCACCCCGGCCGGCTGGTCCGAGTACGGCGACACGGCCGCCTCGTACACGGAGTCCGGGGGCCGCGGCGGCCGTCACCGTCTGTCCCACTGGTCGCCCACGGCCTACAAGGTCGAGACGTACCAGTACCTGTCGGGCCTGGCCGACGGCGACTACCGGCTCACCGCCTGGGTCCGCTCCGGCGGCGGCCAGAACGCCGCGTACCTCGCCCTGAAGAACTGCGGCGGCGCCGAGCAGCGCACCGGCCTGCCGGTGTCCGACTCCGGATGGATACGGATCGTCGTGCCGGTCCGGGTGACGAACAACCAGTGCACCATCAGCGTCACCAGCGACGCACACGCCGGCAACTGGATCAACGTCGACGACCTGACCCTCGCCCGCGGTACCTCCGGCCTGCCGGTCAAGGGCGCCGACATCTCCTCCCTGCCCAAGAGCGAGGACCGGGGCGGCGTCTACCGGACCGCGTCCGGCTCCGCCGGTGACCCGGTCGCGATCCTGAGGTCCGCCGGCATGAACTACGCCCGCCTGAAGGTGTGGGTGAACCCGGCCGACGGCTACAACGACAAGGCGCACGTCCTGGCCCTGGCCAAGCGGATCAAGGCCCAGGGCATGAAACTGCTGGTCGACTTCCACTACTCGGACACCTGGGCCGACCCGGGCAAGCAGTACAAGCCCGCCGCCTGGGCCGGACACGGCTACGGGCAGCTGAAGAAGGACGTCTACGACCACACGTACGACGTCCTCGACGCCCTCAAGAGGCAGGGCACCACCGCCGACATGGTCCAGGTCGGCAACGAGATCAACGGCGGCATGCTGTGGAACGAGGGCTCCACCGACAACTGGACCCAGCTCGCCGGACTGCTCAACTCCGGCTACGACGCGGTCAAGGCCGTCAGCCCGTCCACGGTCGCCGCGCTGCACCTCGCCGAGGGCGGGGACCTGGACGGCACCCGCTGGTGGTTCGACAACGCGGTCTCCCACGGCGTGAGGTTCGACGCCATCGGCCTGTCGTACTACGGCTACTGGCACGGCACGCTGCACGACTTCCAGACGACCCTGGACGACGCGGCCGGCCGCTACGGCAAGCCCGTCTTCGTCGCCGAGACGGCCTACCCCTTCCGTCTCGACAGCGACGACGGCCTCGAGAACATCATCGACCTCGACGGTGAACTCGTCCCCGGCTACCCGGCGTCCACCACCGGCCAGACCCGCTGGATGAACGACGTGGCGAGCATCGTGGAGGCCGTCCCGAACGGCCGCGGTCTCGGCGTCTTCTACTGGGAGGCCACCTGGACCGCCCGTGACGGCAACGGCTGGGACCCGGCCGACCCGTC
Source organism: Streptomyces marokkonensis (assembly GCF_008312835.1). Lineage (GTDB taxonomy): Bacteria > Actinomycetota > Actinomycetes > Streptomycetales > Streptomycetaceae > Streptomyces > Streptomyces marokkonensis_A. Next base: position 96,244 of record NZ_VSKS01000010.1, read on the forward strand.
CTCCGGCAACGGCTGGGAGAACCAGGCACTGTTCGGCTACGACGACCGCGCGCTGCCCGCGACGGCGTGGTTCCGCCACAGGTGAGACCCTGGCCCGGGTCCCCGTCCCGCCGGAAGCGGGGCGGGGACCCGCTCTCCTTGTGCGAGGCCGAACGGCCTCGCGGCCCAAGGGCGTTGGGTCCCGGACAAGGTGCCGTCAGTCCGGGACGCGGAGGTCTGGCAGGCGGCACAGTGGGAGGGCACCGGAGAGAGGAAAGCCCGGGCGCGGAGGTGGACGAGATGCTGAGGACTCCCGGCGACGGGACACGGCTGCGCATCCTGGCGTGGCTGGGCGAACCGGGTACCGCCGAGCACGGGCTCACCGCGGACGACGTGGCCGCCGGGCTCGGCGTCCCCCGCCCGGTGGCCCTCACCCACCTCCGGCTGCTGACGTCCTTGGGCCTGCTGCACACCGGCCGCTCCGGCGGCCGGCTGCGCTACCGGCGCGACGAGGTGCGGATCGCCGAGGTGGCGCAAATGTTCGAGAAGGGCTGGTAGCACGCGCGTCCCCGGAGTGCCCCGATGCCTTCCCGGCCGTTACGCTGATCCCGAGCGAGTGGGAGACGTACGACGGTGAGAGCCCCGGAAACCGAGGGCCTTCGGGCCCGCCCCGCCGTCCGCGCCCAGGCACCCGTCGTCGCGGCGGTCGCGCTGGGCGGGGGAGCGGGGGCGGCGGTCCGGTACGCCGCCTCCCTGTGGTGGCCGACGCCGCCGGGCGGATTCCCCTGGACGATCCTCTGGGTCAATGTCGCCGGCTGCGCCGTGATCGGCGCGTTCATGGTGATCGTCACCGAGGTCCGCACCGCCCACCCCCTGGTCCGCCCGTTCTTCGGCACCGGCGTCCTCGGTGGCTTCACCACCTTCTCGACGTACGCCGTCGACGTGCGGAACCTGCTCGACGGCGGCCGTCCCGGCGCCGGACTCCTCTACCTCGCCGTCACCCCGGTCGCGGCCCTCGCCGCCGTGTGGACGGCCACCTCGGCGACCCGCCGTGTACTCATCAGGAGGCAGCCATGACGCGGCTGACCGGCACCGTCCTGCGCCTGACCGTGCTCGTCGGCGAGAACGACACCTGGCAGCACCGGCCCCTGTACTCGGAGATCGTCCACCGGGCCCACGCCGCCGGGCTCGCCGGTGCCAGTGTCTTCCGCGGCATCGAGGGCTTCGGCGCGTCCTCCCTCGTGCACACCTCCCGGCTGCTGTCCCTGAGCGAGGACCTGCCGGTGGCGGTCGTCGTCGTCGACACCGAGGAGCGCGTACGGGCCTTCCTCCCCGAACTCGACGCGCTGGTCACCGACGGCCTGGTCCTGCTCGACCACTGCGAGGTCGTCCGTCACGTGCCCGGCGCCCCTGGCGAGGAGCCCCGGTGAACTGGCTGTACGTGGTGCTGGGCGCCATGGTCGGCGCCCCGTTGCGCTACCTCACCGACCGAGCGGTGCAGTCCCGGCACGACTCGGTGTTCCCCTGGGGAACCCTCACGGTCAACGTCACCGGTTCCCTGGTCCTCGGCCTGCTCACCGGCGCCGCGGCCGCGGGTGCCGCCGGCCCGGACCTCCGGCTGCTGCTCGGAACCGGCCTGTGCGGTGCCCTGACCACCTACTCCACCTTCTCCTACGAGACCCTGCGCCTGGCCGAGACCGGCGCCGGCCGCTACGCGGCCGTGAACGTCGTGGCGAGCGTGGCGGCTGGGCTGGGCGCGGCCTTCGCGGGCGCGGCCCTGGCCGGCGCGGCGTGGTCGTAGCGCGGAAGGGAGTGGGGCCCGACGTCGGAGGCCGTGGCCGGCACCACCCCGCCTTGACAGCGCTCACGCCGGTCCCGCAGGATCGCCCCGTGAACCTGTCAGACAGCCAGACAGGTGGTACGGGCCCGCGCCGCGTCAGCGCGATGGAAGCGGTGCTCACCCACCTCCGCGGCGCCATAGAGCGCGGTGACTACGCCATCGGCGACAAGCTTCCCTCCGAAGCGGAGCTGTGCCGCACCCTCGAGGTCTCCCGGCCCGTGCTCCGCGAGGCGCTGCGCGCCCTGCAGACGATGGGCCTGACCGTGTCCAGGACCGGCAAGGGCACCTTCGTCGTGGCCGATGCCGTGGAGGACCCCACCTTCGGCGACTACGCGGCCAGCGATCTGCTGGAGGTGCGCCGCCACATCGAGATCCCGGTCGCCGGTTACGCCGCCCGGCGCCGCACCCCGGAGAACCTGGACCACCTCACCCACCTCCTGGACCGGATGGAACGGGAGACGGACACCACCGCGTGGGTGGCGATGGACACCCTGTTCCATCTCGCCGTGGCCGAGGCCGCCCAGAACCCGGTGTTCCGACGGGTCATCGAGGAGATCCGGGACGCCCTGGCCCGCCAGTCCGCCTTCCTCAACGAACTCGGCGGCCGCCGCGAACAGTCCAACCGCGAGCACCGGGCGATCGTCGAGGCGCTGGCCGACGGCTGCGAACAGGACGCCGTCGAGGCCATGACCCACCATCTCGACCGCGTCGAGACCACCCTCACCGACATCGTGCGCCGCGCGTCGGCGCACCACTCCCACCAGGCAGAGTGATGTACACCAGTCTTCCCGCGGACGCACCCCCGATCCGCGAGCCCCTCCACGCGCCCGTCGCCCACCTGGTACGCGGTGGGGTCGTGGAAGGCGTCCACTACGGCTCCGTCGTGGTCCTCGGCCCCGGCGGCGAGGTCCGGTTCCGGCTCGGCGACATCGAGGCGGCCTGCTATCCGCGCTCCGCGCTCAAGCCCGTCCAGGCGGTGGCCATGGTCCGCGCGGGACTCCCCCTCGACGGCGAGCTGCTGTCGCTCGCCGCGGCCAGTCACTCCGGCGAGGAACGCCACCTCGCCGGCGCCCGGCGCATCCTCGAACGGGCCGGACTGACCGAGGACCACCTCCGCAACGTCCCCGACCTGCCGTTCGAGCCGGTCTTCCGGGACACCTGGGTGCGCGAGGGGCGACCGCCCTCCCGGCTCGCCCAGAACTGCTCCGGCAAGCACGCCGCCATGCTCTGCACGGCCGAGCTGAACGGCTGGTCCCTCGACGACTACCTCGACCCCGCCCATCCCCTCCAGCAGGCGATGGCGGAGATCGTCGAGGACCTCACCGGGCAGCGCGTCGCCACGGTCTCCGTCGACGGCTGCGGCGCCCCCCTCTTCGCCGTCTCCCTGCACGGTCTCGCCCGTGCCGCCGCCCGGATCACCACCGCCGCTCCAGGCACCCCGGAGGCCCGCGTCGCCGACGCGATGCGTGAGCACGCCGAGATGGCCTCCGGCTCCGGCCGCGACGTGGCCGCGCTGATGCGGGCCGTCCCCGGCCTGCTCGCGAAGGACGGCTTCGAGGGCGTGCAGGTCGCCGCCCTGCCCGACGGCCGCGCCGTCGCCGTGAAGATCGCCGACGGGGCCTCCCGGGCCCGCGTCCCGGTGGCCGCGGCGGCGCTCGCGCGCGCGGGAGTGGACCCGTCCCTGCTCGAGGCGTTCACGGGGGAGCCGCTGCTCGGGGGCGGGCGACCGGTCGGTGGCATACGGCCGGTGCCGGCGCTCGATCCGGTGAGTGCGCCGGCCCGCACCGGGGCGTTCTCGGGACAATGGTGACCGTGACGTCGTCGACGGCCTTCCAGCCGGTCCTGGAGCGCATCGCCGAGGAGATCGAGCGGACCCCCGGCCGCGGCCGGCCCGCCGACTACATCCCGGCGCTCGCGGCCTGCGACCCGAGACGCTTCGGCATGGCCGTCGCCGAACCGGACGGCACGGTGTACGGGGTGGGGGACTGGCGGCAGCCCTTCTCGGCGCAGTCCATCACCAAGGTGTTCACCCTCGCCCTCGACCTGGCCCGCGAGGGCGACGCCCTGTGGGAGCACGTCGGCCGTGAACCCTCCGGCAACCCCTTCAACTCCCTGGTGCAGCTGGAGTACGAGAACGGCATCCCGCGCAACCCGTTCATCAACGCGGGCGCCCTGGTCGTCACCGACCGGCTGCACACCCGTACCGGGGACGCGGCCGGCGAACTGCTCGCCTTCCTGCGGGCGGAGAGCGGCAATCCCGGGCTCACCTTCGACAGGGAGGTCGCCGCCTCCGAGGACGCCCACGGTGACCGCAACGCGGCCCTGGCCCATTTCATGGCGTCCTACGGCAACATCGACAACCCGGTGCCGGTCCTGCTCGACCAGTACTTCCGTCAGTGCTCCGTCGCCGCGTCCTGCGCCGACCTCGCCCTGGCGGCGGGATTCCTCGCCCGCCACGGCATCCGCGCCGACGGCACCCGGCTGCTGAGCCGCAGCCAGGCCAAACAGGTCAACGCGGTGATGCTGACCTGCGGGACGTACGACGCGGCCGGCGAATTCGCCTACCGGGTGGGCCTGCCCGGCAAGAGCGGGGTCGGAGGCGGGATCATCGCCGTCGTCCCGGGGCGGTGCACCCTGTGCGTGTGGGGACCCGGTCTGGACGAGCGGGGCAACTCGGTGTCGGGCGTCGCCGCACTGGACCGCTTCACGACACTCACCGGCCTCTCGGTGTTCTGACCTCCCGGGCCGGTCAGTCCGCCGGCACCGGACCCCATCTGAGCCGCAGGAACAGCGCCGTCCCCGCGCCGCCCAGCAGTGCGGCACCGGCGATCGTCCAGGACACCGGGCGTCCGGGGCCGTCGCCCCGCCGCACGGGCACCGCCGCGGACTCCGCCTCCGGTCCCCGCAGCGGTCCGCTCCGCTGGGCGTCCAGGGAACCCACCGGATCGACCCGCCCGGCCGCCTCGAATCCCCAGTCCAGGAGCGAGCGCGCCTCCTCGTACACCGCGAGCCCGTCGTCCGCGCGGGGGTTCATCACGGTCGCCACGAGGGTGCGACCGTCGCGCCGCGCGGCCGCCACCAGTGTGTTCCCGGCGTTGCTGGTGTAGCCGTTCTTGATCCCGACCAGGCCCCGGTAGGGTTCGACGCCGTCCGCTCCGGTGAGCAGCCGGTTGGTGTTGCGGATCCCGTAGGAGCCGCCGTCGCGGGCCGGGAACCGTGCCTCCCGTCTGGCGCAGTACCGGGCGAACTCGGGGTTGCGCAGCCCGGCCCGGCCGAACACCGCCAGGTCGAAGGCGGACGACACCTGTCCGGGTGCGTCGTAGCCGTCGGGCGACGTGACCCGGGTGTCGCGGGCGCCCAGGGCTCGGGCCTTGGCCTGCATCCGCCGGGCCGTGTCCCGCCAGCCGCCGCTGAGCTCCGCCAGCACCCGCACGGCGTCGTTGCCGGAGCTCAGGAACACCCCGTTCCACAGGTCGGACACGCGGTAGCCGCGGTTCTCGGCCACGCCGACGAGGCTGCTGCCGGGGCCGATGCCCGCCAGTTCCTCGGCGCTGACCCGGTGTGTGATGCCGGCCGGCAGGATCGGCAGCACGGTGAGGGCGAAGAGCGTCTTGAGGGTGCTGGCGGGCGCCAGCCTGCGGTGCGCGTCGTGCGCCGCCAGCACCTCGCCGGTATGCGCGTCGGCGACCAGCCAGGAGCGGGCGGACAGGTCCGGTACCCCGGGCGTCCCCGGACGCGGACGGACATGCGTGCCGGGCCGGTACAGCAGCGACGCGGACGCGGGCGTCACCCGCGGCCCCGGGTCGATGCCGGTGCCGGTGGTCGCCGCGGCGGGCGCGAGCACCAGCAGGCCCGCCGTGCAGAGCACACAGGTCGACACGGCAGCCCGTGAAGCAAATCCGATAGTCATACCGCAAACGTAGGAATGGACCCCCGGAACACCGCGCTGCCCCGGCCGGAGACCGTCCGCGAGCACCCGGATGCCACACGCCGTCAGCCGCCGGGCAGGGTCGGCTGGACGCGCCGCAGGAATGTCGCGTTGTCGGGAGCCTCGCGCATCCGTCCGAGCAGTGTCTCCAGACCGATCTGCCCGTCCCGGGACCGCAGAACCCGCCGCAGACCCCGCACGGCGTCCAACTCGGCCGGACCGAGCAGCAGTTCCTCGCGTCGGGTGCCCGAGCCGATGATGTCGACGGCGGGGAACAGCCGCCGGGAGGCGGCCTCGCGGCTCAGCCGCAGCTCCATGTTGCCGGTGCTCTTGAGTTCCTCGAACCAGAACTCGTCGGCGCGCGACCCGGTCTCCACCAGGGCCGAGGCCAGGATCGTGAGCGAGCCGCCCTCCTCGGCCCGCCGGGCGGCACCGAAGAACCGCCTGGGTCCGAGCAGCGCGGAGGCGTCCACGCCACCGCTGAGGGTGCGGCCGCTCGACGCGGCCGCGTTGTTGTACGCCCGGCACAGGCGGGTCAGCGAGTCGAGCAGCACGACGACGTCCTCACCGGCCTCGACCAGGCGCTTGGCCCGCTCGACGACCAGCTCGGCGAGAGCGACGTGCTCCTTGGCGGGACGGTCGAAGGTCGACGCGTACACCTCGCCACGCACCGAGCGCCGCATGTCGGTGACCTCCTCGGGCCGTTCGTCGAGCAGCACCACCATCAGCCGGCACTCCGGGTGGTTCCCGGCGACCGCCGCGGCGAGCTGCTGCAGGAGGACGGTCTTGCCGGTCTTCGGCGGCGCCACCAGCAGCCCGCGCTGCCCCTTGCCGACCGGCGCGAACAGGTCGACGACCCGCCCGGCAAGCCCGGACGCCGGGTGCTCCAGGCGTAGCCGCTCCCGAGGGTGAAGCGGTGTCAGGTCCCGGAAGTGCCGCCGGCCGCGCAGCGCGTCGGGCGTCCGGCCGTCGACCCGGGTGATGCCGGTGAGACCGCGGCGGTCGCCGAGGACGCCCTCCACCCGGTCGCCCTTGCGCAGGCCGTGGCGGCGCAGCAGCGCGGGCGGGACGGACGGGTCGGAGGGCGAGGTCAGGCAGCTTCCGGCGCGCAGACGCCCCTGTCCGGCCGCGTCGATGTCGAGGACGCCGCTGACGACCTGGGGCTGCTGCTGAACGGGACGGTGATCGATGGTGGTGGTCATATGGGCCGGTCCTTTCGCGGACGACGGGCAGGGACATGCGAGGGAAGGGAGAGAAACCGCACGGAAGGGCGGACACGCGCCCGGGCGGAGGGAAAACACCGCGGCGAAACCGGCCGACGAGGTGATGTGGGAAAGCCGCTGCGGTCGGAAACGACGAACAAGGCGGCGAACCGGAGAGAACAAGCACCGACGCCCGAACAGGGGCGTACAACGAGTGCTCCCCACACTCTACCACCGTGTGTGGACCGCTGTCGGCCGGTGCACTCCTCTAGGCTGGTCCGATGTTCAGCCCCGAAGGCCCCAGCCTGCGTGAACTCGCCGTCCAGGCGCTGTCGTCCGTGGAACGCGGCTACGACCTCCTCGCACCGAAGTTCGACCACACCCCCTTCCGTACGTCGGACTCCGTGCTCGACGCCACGGTCTCGGCGCTGTTGCCGACGGGCCCGTACGCCTCCGGGCTCGATCTCTGCTGCGGCACCGGTGCGGGTGTCGACGTGCTGAGGCAGGTGTGCGAGGAGAGCGTCACGGGCGTGGACTTCAGCACGGGCATGCTGGAGGTCGCGCGGGAGCGGATCAGGCCGCAGGGGCCGCCGGTCGGCTGGGTGCGGGCCGATGCGCGGGCCCTGCCGTTCGGGCCGGTCTTCGACCTGGTGGTGAGTTTCGGCGCCTTCGGGCACTTCCTGCCGCGGGAGCTGCCGGGGCTGTTCGCTCAGGTCCACTCGGTGCTGCGGCCCGGCGGGCGCTTCGTCTTCCCCGTGGTCGCGCCGCCCCGGCCCGGTACGCCGGCCCACGCGGTGCTGCTGGGGTTCGACGCGGTGATGCGGGTGCGCAACGCTGTCCGGCGTCCGCCGTTCGTGATGTACTACCGCGCTGTCCGCTTCGGTGACATGTGGCGTGGGCTGTCCCGGGCGGGATTCAGGGTGGAGTTCTGGGCACTGCCGGAGTTCGGGCGGCGCAGGGACGGCAGCCCGAGGGTGCGACTCGTTGTCGCGTCACGAGTGGAGGCGTGACCGGGAGGTTCCGCCGCGGGTTGATGGGCGGGGATCCCGGCGTCGGTGCGGGCCGGGGGGTGTTCGCGCAGCCCGGCGCTTATGGGGTGCCGTCGCGTCGCTCGAGCGGGGGGACCCCCATCGCCCCAGCGGCACGACTGCCCGCGGGAACGGCGGGAGCGGCCGGGCGGCCCGCGGAAGCGGCGGCGGCCGACGGGCGCCCACGGCGCGGAGGGGGTGGGGCGGGGGTGTGCGCCCGCAGCGGCTGGTGCGACTCAGCGCCCCGCACCTCCACCGGGCAACGGAATCGCGCCAGTCCGAGGACGTACACCCCCGACCCGCCCCCGACCCACCCCCCACCCGTAGGCGCTACGCGCACCCCCACCGCGGGCAGGCGTCCGACGTCAGACCGCGGCCGGCACCGTGAACTCGTAGACCAGCACCTCCTCCTGAGCGTCCATCACCAGCTCCGTGATCTCGAGCGGACGGGCGTACTGGTCGTGCACCCGCCGGGTCACCCGTACCGACGGCGTCCCCGAGATCCGCGTGATCGTGTCCCGGTGGTGCAGCGTGAGTCCCGCCCGGCGCATCCAGTCGTAGGCCCGCCGCAGCTCCGCGGCGCACGTGCCGTCGGCCCGGTCACGGTAGCGGGACAGCTCCCCGACCTCCGCCAGTGCCACGGAGGAAAACGATGTCACCGCGGTCCGCAGTTCCCGCCCGTCGGCCGACGCGGACCAGTAGCGGTGCACCAGCGTCGGCCGTCCGGGGACCAGTTCCAGCGCCTCGGCGTGTCCCGGCGGCGGAGCCTCCCAGGCGACGGTGGCCCTGGTCACCGCGCCGTGGGCGGCACTCCCGGTGCCGAGGGGGAAACCGGAGGAGGCCGGCGTCTCCACCGGCCGGCCCGGCAGCGCGGCATGGCTGCCCCGCCGGTCGGTGGCGACCAGTCCGTCACGGCGCAGCAACTGCAGCGCCTGCCTGACGGTCTCCCTGCTGACCCCGAAGTGTTCGGCCAGCTGGCGCTCACCGGGGAGACGTTCACCGGGTGGAATCGTCCCGTCGTGCAGCTCGCCGAGCAACTGCGTCGCGATCTTCCGGTACAGCGGCTCCCCTTCGGTGAGCGGGTGGTCGTGCGGGGTGGTGCGGGCCATGCCGCGCCCTCCTGTTGGTGACGTTCCGTAGCCGCGCGGGCTCATTGGGCCACCACATCTACCATTGGTCTACACCAACAGGGAAGGGTGGTCCGGCAGTTAGGCCGGAACCATGCGGTGTCCCGGTCACCGGGACCGCGACAACGACCGCGACCCGCCCCGCACCGCACCGCCCCTCAGATGTACGAGCGCATCCAGCGCAGCTTGGCCGCCTCCTGGAACGGGCCGCCGCCCTCGTGGTCGTTGAAGTCGTACACCTCGATGGTCTTGTCCTCGTGCGCCCACGCGTTGAAGGCGCCGAACACGGTCGAGGGCGGGCACGTCTGGTCCTCAAGTGCCGCCGAGAACAGCGCCGGGGCCCGGCCGCGTGCGGCGAAGTGCACGCCGTCGAAGTACGACAGGGTGCCCAGGACGTCCTCGAAACGGCCGCGGTGCGTCTTCAGGTAGAGGCCGACCTCCCGGTAGGGGTGCCGGTCGGTGAGGGTCGTGGCACGCGGGAAGTCGCACAGGAACGGTACGTCCGGCGCGACGCCGGCGAGGTCCGGCACCAGGCCGCCCACCGCCAGGGAGATGCCCCCGCCCTGGCTGGCGCCGACGGCCACGGTGCGGCTCGCGTCGGTCAGCGGGTGCGACCGCGCCGCCTCCACCGCGCGGACGGCGTCCGTGAACACGCGGCGGTAGTAGTAGTTCTCGGGCGCGTCGATACCGCGCGTCATGAACCCGGGGTACGCCGGAGCGCCGCCCACCGGATCCGCGGTACCGCCCCCGGCGCCCCAGGCGCTGCCCTGCCCGCGGGTGTCCATCACGAAGTGGGCCCGTCCCGTGGACGCCCACAGCAGGTGCTCGTGGGGCAGTCCGCGCCCCCCGCCGTACCCGATGAACTCCACCACCAGCGGCAGCGGCGCGTCGGCGTCGGCGTCGGCGGGCAGGGTCAGCCAGCCCTTCACGGGGTGGCCGCCGAACCCGGCGAACGTCACGTCGAGGACCCGCACCGTGGACAGCCCCGTGTCGACCGGCTCGAAACGGGCGTCGAGGTCGTACTCGCGCGCCTCCTCGAGCGTCCGGGACCAGAACGCGTCGAAGTCCTCGGGCGCCGTGGACGCGCTCCGGTACTCGCGCAGTTCGTCGAGCGGAAGGTCGAACAGGGCCATCAGGAACCGCCTTCGTGAAGAGACAGTGCGAAGCGATGACACCGTACGTGGATCATCCTTGACCTCGCCAGGGCCTGCTGGAAAAAGTCCAGGTGAAGCGCGTAGAAAGCGATTGCCGCCGAGGCCTGTTTCCGGGGAGCCGGCCGACGCCCTCCGTGCCTCCCGCGGCGCCGGTCCCGTACGTGGCCAGGGCGCGAGCTGAGACACCGGACCAGGACACGGGCGGCTCCCCCTCCGGGCGCGCACGCGGACAGCGGGAGCCCGGGTACCCGGCCGCACCCGCGCGAAATGGGCGGGTGCCACCGCATCAGCCCCGCCGCACCGGTCCCGCCGCACCGATCCCCCCGCACCGCCCCCGCCGCACGGGACGGACCTGCCCGTCAGCCGAAGCGCTCGATCCGGATCCGCTCCACGGGCTGGCCCGCCGCCACCAGCAGCCGGGAGGCGTGCTCGGCGAAGGAGTTCGAGCCGCACACATAGGCCTCCCACCCACCGGGAGGTTGCTTGGCCAGGAGCGGCGCCACATGTGCGGCCGTCATACGTCCCACGGGGACACCCTCCGGGGCGCTCCGCGTGAACACCGGGGTGGTCTCCGCCCCGAACTCGCGTGCGTAGATCAGCTCCTCGGGCCGGCGGGCCGACACCAGCAGGCGCAGCGGCAGCCGCATGTCCCGCGCCCGGTGGTGCCGCACCATCGACATCAGCGGGACCACTCCGGAGCCGGCGCCCACCAGCAGCGCGGGCCGGTCGCCGGGCCAGGCGAAGAATCCGCTGAGCGGGCCGCGCACCTCGATCCGGTCACCGGGGCGGGCCACCGTGTGGAACCAGCCCGAGACCTCGCCGCCCTCCACGTGGTCCAGCGTCAGCTCGATGTGCCCGGAGTCGTCCGGCGCCGACGCGATCGAGTAGTGGCGCTGGGCCGCGTAACCGTCCGCGGCGGTCAGCCGCAGTATCAGATGCTGGCCGGGAACATGCCCCGGCCAGCCGGGCACCGCGAACCGGAAGGTCGACGCGCGCGGGGTCTCGCGGCGGATCTCCGTGAGTGTGGCCGTCCGCCACACGGAGGCGGTCCGCTCGCTGACGCCGATGCGTCCGGGCACGGCGAACCGCGTCGGCGGAACGAACCGCTCCGGCGCGGTCACCGGCGTCCGCGTCACGCGCGTCGTCCCCTCGGTCACGCGAGCCGTCGTCCCCTCGGTCACGCGAGCCGTCGTCCCCTCGGTCACGCGAGCCGTCGTCCCCTCGGTCACGGGACTCCTCGTCCCCTCGGCCACCGGCGTCGTCGTCCCCTCAGTCACCGGAGTACCGCTGCTCCTCCCAGGGGTTGCCGCGCGGATGGTAGCCGTTGCCCTCCCAGAAGCCCGGCTCGTCGTGGTCCAGGAGCCGCAGTCCCGCGATCCACTTGGCGCTCTTCCAGAAGTACAGATGCGGCACCAGCAGCCGCGCCGGACCGCCGTGCTCGGCGGGCAGCGGCCGGCCGTCGTACTCCCAGGCGATCCAGGCCCGGCCGCCGGTCACGTCGGCGAGAGGCAGGCTGGTGGTGTAGCCGGTGTGCGCGTACGCGACCACGTGGGTGGCCGTCGCCCGGGGCCGGACCACGTCCAGGAACGCGTCCAGCGAGACACCACCGAACCGCACCCCGAACTTCGACCAGCTCGTCACGCAGTGGATGGCACCCTCGTACGCCGAGGCCGGCAGGGTGTGCGCCTGCTCCCAGTCCCACGTGCGGGGCTCGGCCACGAGCCCGTCGATCCGGAAGGTCCAGTCCGCGGGCGCGAGGTCGGGGGTGACCTCGGCGGACAGGACGGGCCATTCGTCGCCCGCGTCGTACTGACCGGGCGGCAGCCCGGGATCGTCCACACGGGGGCGGCCGGTGAAGCCTCGGGTGATGTTCACGTGATCGGCGATTCCGTTGCGACTGGTGCTCAAGTGTTTCCGAGTTCAACCGTACGCGACCCCGCACCGCCCCCCGCGCGCCGCTCATGGCCTGATCGCACCGTACGACCGCGGAGATCGTCGGGTACTGTGGCCGTCCGGCTGCGGATCTGCCCAGCCACGGACGCCGAGGGGGTGAGACCCATTACCGCTCGTCAGGTCGGGTGCTCTCCCTTCGAAGCCATACGGTTCACCGCAGGCAGGTGACCACGAGAGCGCCCTTCGGCTCCCGAAAGGCTCCAGGCTCTTGCCGCACAGGCCCTCCCACACGTCCCACACCTCTCAGCCTTCCTCACCCCGCCCCACGCCCCCGTCCGGCCGCCCCTCCCCGCCGCCCTCCCGCGACGCCGTGGTGGCGGACCTCCGCGCCGCCGGGTGCGTCTTCGCCGAGGACGAGGCCGAGTTGATCCTCGACGCCGCGTCCACCCCGCAGGACATCGCCTCGATGGTTGAGCGCCGGGCAGCCGGCCTGCCCCTCGAACTAGTCGTCGGCTGGGCCGGGTTCCGGGGCCGGCGCATCACCGTGGAACCCGGTGTCTTCGTGCCCCGCCGGCGCACCGAGTTCCTCGTCGAACAGGCTCTGGCACAGGCGCCGGACGCGGCCGTCGTCGTTGACCTGTGCTGCGGCTCGGGTGCCGTCGGCGCGGCGCTGGCGGCCGGGCTCCGCGGGGCGGAACTGCACGCCGCCGACATCGATCCGGCCGCCGTGCGCTGCGCCCGCCGCAATGTGGCCGGCCTCGGCGGGCGGGTCCACACGGGCGACCTGTTCGAGGCGCTCCCCGGCGGACTGCGGGGCCGTGTCGACATCCTCGCGGCGAACGTGCCGTACGTACCGAGCGACGAGATCGGTCTGCTGCCCCCGGAGGCCCGCGACCACGAGCCGCGCGTCGCGCTCGACGGCGGCGCGGACGGCCTCGACGTGCTGCGCCGGGTCGCCGCCGGGGCGCCCGGATGGCTCGCCCCCGGCGGCCGCCTCCTGGTGGAGACGAGCAGCCGGCAGGCCCCCGCCGCCGTCGGCGCCTTCACCGGCGCGGGGCTGCGGACCCGTCTGGCCGTCTGTGAGGAGCGGTACGCCCACGTCGTGATCGGTGTCAGGGCGTAGGAGCGCGGCGCTCAGGCGTCAGGTGTCCTCGCGCGGGCGATCAGCAGGGCCACGTCGTCGAAGTTGTCGGGTTCGTGGAGGGTGCGCAGCAGCAGGTCGCAGACCTCCTCCAGGGACTGTGCGGGGTGGCCCAGCAGGGCGAGCAGCCGGTCCAGGCGCTCGTCCAGCGTGTGCCGGCGCGTCTCGACGAGACCGTCGGTGTAGAAGACCAGCCGGTCGCCCGGCTCCAGTTCGACCGTGGTCGTGGAGAACGCGACACCGCCCACGCCCAGCGGCACCCCGGTGGGCAGATCGAGCAGTTCGGGCGCGTGCCCGGCCCGGACCCGGACCGGCGGCAGGTGCCCGGCGTTGGCGATGGAGCACACCCGCTCGCGGGGGTCGTGGACGGCGTAGACGCAGGTGGCGATCGCCTGGTCGAGACCGCCGGTGATCCGGTCCAGGTGTTCCAGGAGGACGGCCGGGTCCAGGCCCAGGGAGGCGAGGGTGTGGGTCGCCGTGCGCAGCCGGCCCATGGTGGCCGCGGCGGGGATGCCGCTGCCCATCACGTCCCCCACGACCAGGGCCGTCCTGTCGTCCCCCAGGGGGATCACGTCGAACCAGTCGCCGCCCACCTCACTGGTGGCGCCGGCCGGCTGGTAGCGGGAGGCGACCTCGAGACCGCCCGTCACGCGCGGATGACTCGGCAGCAGACTCCGCTGGAGGGTGAGGGCGGTGTCGCGGGCGTTCTGGTACCAGCGGGCGTTGTCGATCTGCACGGCCGCGCGGGAGGCGAGCTCCCGCGCGAGCAGCAGATCGTCCTCGTCGAACGGCCGGGGAGTGCGCGTGCGGATGAGGTCGAGTGCGCCGAGCACCTCCCCGCGCGCGATCAGCGGAACCGCGAGATACGAGTGGACGCCCGCCCGGGCCAGCAGTTCCGCCGCCTCCGGGGAGCGGGCGATCCGCGCCAGGTCCTCGTCCTTCACCTGCGGCACCATCACGGGCAGCCCGGTGCGTACGCACTCGGTGATCAGCCGGTCCGGTGCGTACCGGGTCACCCTGCCCGGAGGGTCGGCCGCCGACAGCGTGCCGTCCGCGTCCACCGAGCGCACCGCCAGCGCCCGGATCAGCGCCGGCTCGGCGGGGCCGAGGGTGCTGCGACGGCCCCGCACCACCGCGTCCAGCAGATCCACCGCCGCCGCGTCGGCCAGCTCCGGCACGGCCACGTCGGCGAGCTCGCCGGCCGTCCGGTCCAGGTCCAGCGTGGTGCCGATCCGGGCGGAGGCGTCGGCGATCACGGCGAGCCGCCGCCGCGCGGTCTCGGCCTCGGCGTTCGCCCGGTGCTGTTCGGTGACGTCCACCACCGACACGGCCACGCCCAGCACCGTGCCGAGCGCGTTCTCCAGCCGGTACAGCGAGACCGACCAGGCGCGGTCCTCGTCCGGAGCGGCCGGGGTGCGGCCGGTCGTGGGCCGGTCGACGACGGGCCGGCCGGTGTCCAGCACCTGACGGGCGGCGTCCTCGACCGCGTCGGCGTCCACCAGTGGCAGCACCTCCCGGACGGTGCGGCCCAGGTGCTCATCGGCCGGGATGCCGTTGATCTGCTCCAGCGCCGGATTCACCGAGACGTACCGCAGGCCGGAGTCCAGCACGGCCAGTCCGATGGGGGACTGGGCGACGATCCGGGTGGACAGGGCCACGTCCCGCTCCAGCCGGCGCACGGTCGACTGGTCCACCGCGAGGCCGAGGGCGTAGACGTCGCCCCGGTCGTCCAGCAGCCGCATGTTGCGGAACTCCACCAGCCGGGTGCCGCCGTCCTTGCGCCGGATCGGGAAGGCACCGGCCCAGCTCCGGCCGGTGCGCATGACGTCGGCGAACAGCTTCACCACGAGGTCCAGGTGCTCCTCGTGCACCATGATCCGGGCGGCGTACTGGCCGAGCGCCTCCCGCGCGCCGTACCCGAACAGCTCCTCGGCCTGCGGGCTCCACAGCACGATGCGGCCCTCGGTGTCGAGGACCACCGAGGCCACGCGCAGCACGTCGAGCAGCCCGCTGGGACGCACCGGTCCGCGCACCGGCCCGTCACCGCCGGCCGGGGGTGATCCCGCTGCACTCATCCAACGCCCCGCCTTCGCCGATTCCCCGGCACCCGTCACGGTGCCGCCACCCCTTGTTCTACCGCGCCCGGGGGCGATCTTCCGCCGCTCGAGGCGTCCGGTTCCAGCTTCTCGCACCCTCGCGGCGGGTGCCCCGCGCGGCAACCACCGCCGCGGCGGCGCGCGGGTAGTGCTCCCCGGCGTGTGGTGCTTTGCTGAGGGAGGGGTGGGGCGGCAGTGGCCACGAGAGGAGCGATCACGATGGGCACCCGGCAACCGCACCCGGAATCCGTCTCGGTCGAGATCAGCGGATGCAGCAAGGAGGACGCCCGCGTCGTGTTCGACACGCTTTGCGCGTGCTTCGCGTCCGACCGGTGCGCCGACGACGTACCCGAGGAGTTCCACGAGACCCGGCCCACGGTGTGGCTCGGCACGTTCGACGTCGCCGACCCGCACGAGGGCGGGGCCGGCCCGGTCCGGCTGTCGTCGTCGGTCGACGCCGACGTGCAGGGCGGCTACTGGGCCATCGGCCGGTTCCGCGCCACCCTGGACTCCCTGTTCACCGTGCACGAGCTGAGCACGGTCCCGGGCGACCAGGAGGAGGAACTGCACGTCCGCCTCGAAAGCGGGTGACGCCCCGCTGACCGCTGTGCCCTCCGTCACGCTTATGCAACTAGTTGCATAAAGCGGTGCGCGTGCCTTACAACTACAGGCACGACACCGCGCACGGAGGGCCCGATGAGCCATTACCCCCACCTGCTGAGCCCCCTCGACCTGGGCTTCACGACCCTGCCCAACCGGGTCCTCATGGGCTCGATGCACGTCGGCCTGGAGGAGGCGGAGGGCGGTTTCGCGCGCATGGCCGCCTTCTACGCCGCCCGCGCCCGCGGGGGAGTGGGCCTGATCGTCACCGGCGGCATCGCCCCCAACGACGAGGGGCGCCCCTACGAGGGCGGCGCCAGGCTCACCACCGAGGAGGAGGCCGAGCGGCACCGGGTCGTCACCGACGCCGTGCACCGCGAGGGCGGGCGGATCGCGATGCAGATCCTGCACTTCGGCCGGTACGCCTACCACCGGGACCTGGTCGCGCCCAGCCCGGTCCAGGCACCGATCAGCCCCTTCCCGCCCCGCGAGCTGACCGACGCCGACGTCGAGCGGACCATCGAGGACTACGCCCGCGCCGCCCGCCTGGCCCGTCACGCCGGTTATGACGGCGTGGAGATCATGGGCTCCGAGGGTTACCTCATCAACGAGTTCATCGCCCTGCAGACCAACCGGCGCACCGACCGCTGGGGCGGCTCGTACGAGAACCGGATGCGTTTCCCGCTGGAGATCGTGCGCCGGGTGCGCGAGGCGGTCGGCGAGGACTTCATCGTCATCTACCGGCTCTCCATGCTCGACCTCGTACCCGGCGGCTCGACGCTCGACGAGGTGATCACCCTCGCCCGGGCCGTCGAGGCCGCCGGGGCGACCATCATCAACACCGGCATCGGCTGGCACGAGGCCCGCATCCCCACCATCGCCACCTCCGTGCCGCGCGGCGCCTACACGTGGGTCACCAAGCGGCTCATGGGCGAGGTGTCGATCCCGCTCGTCACCACCAACCGCATCAACACCCCGGAACTCGCCGAGCAGTTGCTCGCCCAGGGCACGGCGGACATGGTGTCCGTGGCCCGCCCGATGCTCGCCGACCCCGACTTCGTCGCCAAGGCCGCCGACGGCCGCCCCGAGGCGATCAACACCTGCATCGGCTGCAACCAGGCCTGCCTCGACCACACCTTCAGCGGGCAGATCACCTCCTGCCTGGTCAACCCGCGCGCCTGCCACGAGACCGAGCTGGTCCTCTCCCCGACCCGCCGCCGCAAGCGCGTCGCCGTCGTCGGCGCCGGGCCGGCCGGCCTCGCCTGCGCGGTCAGCGCCGCCGAACGCGGCCACGACGTCACCCTGTTCGACGCCGCGAGCGAGATCGGCGGCCAGCTCAACGTGGCCCGCAGGGTCCCCGGCAAGCAGGAGTTCGACGAGACGCTGCGCTACTTCCGCACCCGGCTGGACGAACTGGCCGTCGACGTACGGCTGGACACCCGCGTCACCGCCGACGACGTGGCCGGGCACGACGAGGTCGTCGTCGCCACCGGCGTCACCCCGCGCACCCCCGACATCCCCGGCGTCGACCACCCGAGCGTGCTCGGCTACCTCGACGTGCTCCGTGACGGCGCCCCCGTCGGCGACCGGGTCGCGATCCTCGGCGCGGGCGGCATCGGCTTCGACGTCGCCGAGTTCCTCACCGACGGCGGCGACAAGGCGTACGAGAACCCCGAGACGTACTTCCGGCAGTGGGGCGTCGACCTCGACTACCGCGGCCCCGGCGGCCTCACGGCGCCCGAACGGCCCGCCCCGCCGCGCACCGTCCACCTGCTCCAGCGCAAGACGTCCAAGGTCGGCGCGGGCCTCGGCAAGACCACCGGCTGGATCCACCGCACCGAACTCAAGCACCGCGGCGTCACCATGGTCCCGGGCGTGCGCTACGACCGGATCGACGACGCCGGGCTGCACGTGACGGTCGACGGCGAGAGCACCGTCCTGGAGGTGGACACGATCGTCCTGTGCACCGGGCAGGAGCCGCGCCGCGACCTGTACGAGAGCCTCGTCGCCGCCGGACGGCCCGTCCACCTGATCGGCGGCGCCGACGTGGCCGCCGAACTGGACGCCAAGCGCGCCATCAAGCAGGGCACGGAGCTGGCGGCGGCGCTGTAGGGGACGCGCGGCCCGTCCCTAGGATGAGCCCATGTCACTCCCGCACGCGATCCTCACCGCCCTGCTCGAGAAGCCGTCGTCGGGGCTGGAGCTGACCCGCCGGTTCGACAAGTCGATCGGCTACTTCTGGTCCGCGACGCATCAGCAGATCTATCGCGAGCTGGGGAAGCTGGAGGCCGAGGGCCTGATCCGGGCCCTCGCCTCCGAGCAGCCGGCCCGGGGTCAGAAGAAGGCGTACGAGGTGCTGCCCGCGGGGCGGGACGAACTGGCCCGCTGGACCGCCGCGTCCCAGGACCCCAAGCCGCACCGCGACGTGATGCTGCTGCGGCTGAGGGCGGCGGCCGTGGTGGGCACCGAGGGCCTTGAGGCCGATCTGCGGCGCCACCGGGAGCTGCACGAGCGGCAGTTGGAGAAGTACCGGGAGATCGAGCGGCGCGATTTCCCGCCGGGGAAGGACGGGCCCGAGGACCGGCTGCGGCACCTGGTGCTGCGGGCCGGCATCGACCTGGAGACCTTCTGGACGCAGTGGCTCGACCACGCGCTGTCGGAGTTCGCCCGGCTGCCGGACGCGGGGGATCGGGAGCTGCCGGACGCACGGAAGGCTTGACCGCCGTCCACGGGACGGGGTCGACGCCGGCCGCCCGACCGGAGCGCGTCGGACGTGATGGCGGCCGGCGCCGGGTCTAGAGATGGCGCGGCCTGCTGCGCCGGCGCAGGTACCAGGCCGTGGCGAGGAGGCCGGTGCCGACCAGCGAGCCGCCCGCCACCAGCGTGATCGTGCCGTAGTCCGTGGAGCCGCCGCCGAGGCCGCCCATCACCCCGCGGGTGGGTGAGGCGGTGGGGGTGACCGACGGGCCGGGCGCGGGGCTGACGACGACGGCCTGGGTGCCCGCGGTGTTCCCGTTCGAGCACACCACGACCACCGTGTAGGTGCCCGCGGCGACGTTCGACCAGGCGGCGGACTGTCCCGCACCGGTCCCCGACAGCGCCACCTGACGGCCCTGCGAGAAGTTCGTCTGACCGCTGTTGAGCAGGGAAGCGGTGCCCCAGTGGCCGTTGACCTGGGTGCACGCACCGGTGGTGACCGAGACCGTCGACCCGCTGGTGCTGACGGAGATCCCGGCCGCGGCGGCCGGTCCGGCCAGGGTGAGGGCGAGCGCGGCGGCGGCTGCCACGGTCGGTCCGGAGCGGAGCAGAGGCTTGGAGTTGCGCATGTGGACTGCCTTCCGGCGGCACGGCCGGCGGTACATCCCTTGCGCCGCCGAGGTCGGGGAGCGCCCGTGCTGCCACCAGGCCAGCCAAAGGCCGGGCGGACCGGCGCGCACTCCGGCCGCATCCGGGCAGGTGACACCCTCCTCCAGGTGGCCGACCGGGTCAGTCCCCGGCGCCCGTCGTCACCGTGCGCTCCGCCGAGAAGCCGCCCCAGGTCCCGTCCGGCAGCATCGCCCGGATCCGGACCCGGTGCGTGACTCCCGCCTCCCGGCCCAGGTAGAAGCGGTACGTCGCCCGGTCGCGGGGCGCCTCACCGCCGTAGACGAGCGAGGTGGCGCTGCGGCCGTCCAGGCGCACCTCGTACTCGGTGATCACCCCGTCCACACGCGGTGGCACCCAGGTGAGGACCAGGTAGTGGGCGCCGTCGGACCGCTGGCTCCTGGCCCGGAAGCCGGTGGGCGCCGTGGCGGCACTGCCGTCCGCGCTGCCCGCGGTGGCGAGACGGACGGCGGGGCCGGGCGGGGAGAGATTGCCGGCCGCGTCGCGGGCCCGGACGGTGAAGGCGTACCGGGTGCCCGGCCGCAGTCCGGTGACCACGGTGGACGTCTGGTTCCCGCCCACGCTGTGGATCTTCGTCCCTCCCTGGTGGATGTCGTACGACACCACGTCCCGGTCGTCCCTCGCGGCGGACCACGACAGCTGGGCCGCGCGGCTGCCCGCCGCCCGGCCCCGCAGCTCCTCCGGACGCGTGGGCGGGGAGTCGTCGGCCGTGGCCGCCCCGGGTGTCGTCGCGCGGGCCGCCCGGCTCGGCGGGCCGAGCCGGCCGTCGGCGTCCCGGGCGCGCACCGTGAAGACATGGGCGGTGGCGGGCCGGAGCCCGGTGACGTCCACCATGTGCTCGGAGCCGGGCACCTCTTTGACCTTCGTGGCGCCGCGATACACCTCGTACCGGCTCACCTTCGCGTCGGCGGCGGCGACCGCGTTCCACATGACGTGCACGCTGGTGGCGCTGCCCGCCTCCGCGGTCACGCCGGTGGGCGCTCCGGGGGGACGTTCGCCGCCGGACTCCTGCGACCCGCCCCAGCGGCAGGAGACGACCAGCAGGAGGGCCCCGCAGAGCACGAGGAGGCGACGGGGGAACCCGGCTGGGGGAACGCCACGCACGACTTCGCCTCCCGGGGTGGATCACGTCATGGACCCGGACAATGGTCCGTACCAATATGGGGTGCTGGCGCGTCCACATCAAGAGGCCGGGAGGGGGAGAGTCGCCGCGCGTTACGTATGCTGAAGGTTCATGCGGGCCGAACCTCTTTGTCGCATAGGGGAGTTCGGCCTTGTGGCGCGGACCGCTGTCGTCGCAGATCCCGCGCCGGCGCGGGTGGCCGGCCGGCCCGAGCCGATCCGGGCTCGGGTCCCGGCCCCCGCCGCCGCCACGGATGCGCTCGTGCGCCGTCCGGCCCCGCGGGAGCCGCCATGGCGCCACATCGGGGCGAAATGGGGCAAAGTTCCCGTGAGTGTGCGTCCGTGTCCCCGACGAGAGGCCCCCTGGATCGTGTCCTGTGTCCGGTCGATCAGCCTGGCCATGGCCGGTGCCGCCCTGCTGGCTCCCTCGGCACTCCCCGCCGCACCCCAGCCCCGCACCGAACCGGTCGCACGGCGCGCCGACACCGCCCCGGTACGGGGCGCGGACCCCGGGCCGTCACTGCGCGCCGACACCGCCCCGGTACGGCGCGTGGACCCCGCCCCGTCAGGGCACGCGGGCCCAGTGCCGTCACGGCGAGCGGACGTCGCCCCGTCACGCAGCGCCGCTTCCGTCACCCCGCGACGCGCGGACCCAGTCACCGCCGCCGACCTGCTGGCCAGGGTGCGCACCTGCACGCCCGTCTCCCACGGCCGCTACCGCGAGGACCACGGCTCACCGGCCACCGTCCCGGTGTGCGGCACCCGCGACGCCGTGTTCTGGAAGGCGGACATGGACATCGACTGCGACGGCCGCCCCGGACTCCGCTGCAACGCCGGCACCGACCCCTACTTCTCCGCCTCCACGGCCTTCGCCCAGTCCGACGGCCGTCCGCTGAGCTCCGAGGAGCTGCCCTACGTGGTGGTGCCCGCGCCCAGCACCGTGTGGAACCACCGGACGGACGGCGTGCGCGGCGGATCGGTCGCGGCGGTGGTGTACCGCGACCGCGTGCGGTACGCGGTCGTGGGCGACACCGGCCCCGCGGACATCATCGGCGAGGCGTCCTACGCCGCCGCCGAGTCACTCGGCATCGACCCGGACCCGCGCAGCGGCGGAACTCCCTCCGGGGTCACCTACATCGTGTTCAGGAACAGCGAGGTGACCCCCGTCGAGGACCACGGGGCCGCGGTCGCGGAGGGGGAACGGCTGGCCCGGGAGTTCGTCGACGGCGACGACTGAACCGGCCGGCCGGGCCTTGCCGCGCCCCTCACACCTTCCGGTACGAGTACGCCTCCACCGCCGCCGCCTCCACCGTGGCCAGGTCCGCCCCCGTGGACGCCGTGACCACCGCGGCCACCGCGCCCTCGACGAACGGCGCGTCCACCAGCCGGGTGTGCCCGGGGAGTTCGTCCCCCTCGGCGAGCAACGCCTTCACGGTGAGGACCGCGCTGCCCAGATCGGCCAGCACGGCGACCCCGGCCCCGCGGTCGACGGACGCGGCCGCCGCGGAGATCAACTCGGCGCTCGTGCCGAAGCCTCCGCCCTCCGTGCCGCCCGCCGCAGCCACCGGAACCGCGCTGCCGGCCCCCGCCAGGCCCTTCGCCAGCTCCGCCACCGACGTCGCCACCGTCGCGCTGTGCGACACCAGGACGACCCCCACCAGCTTCTCGTCACTCACCGCCGGCCTCCGCGTCCGCCGAGGCCTGGACGAGCCCGGCGATCAGCAGCGCCGACGACGTGGCCCCGGGATCCTGGTGCCCGATGCTGCGCTCGCCCAGATAGCTGGCCCTGCCCTTGCGGGCCTGCAACGGCGTCGTCGCCACGGCGCCCTCCTCGGCGGCGTCGCGGCCCGCGGCGAAGGAGTCGCCGAGCGCGTCCACCGCGGGCACCAGAGCGTCGATCATCGTCTTGTCGCCCGGTGCGGCGCCGCCGAGCTGCATCACCGCGTCCACCCCGGCGCGCAGCGCCTCGGCCAGCTGCCGTTCATCCACCTCGGCCGCGTCCCCGAGCGCCTTTCCGGTGCGGCGCAGCAGTGTCCCGTACAGCGGACCGGAGGCACCGCCGACCGTCGAGATGAGCAGGCGCCCGGCCTGGGTCAGCACGGCCCCGGGGGTGGCCGGCGGCTCCTTCTCCAGCGCGTCCTTCACCGCCCGGAACCCGCGCTGGAGATTGGTGCCGTGATCGGCGTCCCCGATCGGTGAGTCGAGGGCGGTGAGCCGCTCCGCCTCGCGTTCCACGGACGCGGCGGTGGCCGTCATCCAACGGCGGAAGAAGTCGGCGTCGAGCACGAACACTCCTTGCGTGGTAGGTACTTCAGGTACTTCCGGACGGTGGCGCCGACGTGCTTCACATGCCCCAGCGCAGGCCCGGGGTCCGCACCGGCGCGTCCCACAGCCGCAGCAGCTCCTCGTCGACCTGGCACAGGGTGACCGAGGCACCCGCCATGTCGAGGGACGTGACGTAGTTGCCGACGAGGACGCGGGCCACGGGGACGCCGCGTTCGCCGAGCACCCGCTGCACCTCGGCGTTGAAGCCGTACAGCTCCAGCAACGGGGTGGCGCCCATGCCGTTGACCAGCACCAGGACGGGGTTGCGCGGGGTGAGGTCGTCCAGGATCGCGTCGACGGCGGCCTCGGCGATCTCGCCGGACGTCATCATCGGCCGCCGCTCCCGGCCCGGCTCGCCGTGGATGCCGATGCCCAGCTCCAGCTCGCCCTCGGGGAGGTCGAAGGTCGGGGTGCCCTTGGACGGAGTGGTGCAGGCGCTCAGCGCCACACCGAAGGTGCGCGCGTTCTCGTTCACCTGCCGGGCGATCGCCTCGACCCGCTCAAGAGGCTGGCCCGCCTCGGCCGCCGCGCCCGCGATCTTCTCCACGAACAGCGTCGCGCCCGTGCCCCTGCGGCCGGCCGTGTACAGACTGTCGGTCACCGCCACGTCGTCGTTGACCAGCACCTTCGCGACCTGGATGCCCTCGTCCTCGGCCAGCTCGGCGGCCATGTCGAAGTTGAGCACGTCACCGGTGTAGTTCTTCACGATGAACAGCACCCCGGCGCCGCTGTCCACGGCCGCCGCCGCCCGCACCATCTGATCGGGCACGGGGGAGGTGAACACCTCGCCGGGACAGGCCGCCGACAGCATCCCCGGCCCCACGAACCCACCGTGCAGCGGCTCGTGTCCGGAACCTCCGCCGGACACCAGACCCACCTTTCCCGCCATCGGGGCGTCCTTGCGGACGATCACCCGGTTCTCCACATCCACCGCCAGCTCGGGGTGCGCCGCAGCCATCCCGCGCAACGCGTCCGCGACCACGGTCTCCGGGACGTTG
Source organism: Streptomyces marokkonensis (assembly GCF_008312835.1). Taxonomy (GTDB): domain Bacteria; phylum Actinomycetota; class Actinomycetes; order Streptomycetales; family Streptomycetaceae; genus Streptomyces; species Streptomyces marokkonensis_A. The sequence continues at coordinate 120,061 of NZ_VSKS01000010.1, forward strand.
ATCAGCATCTTCATGGGTACCTCCTGGGAAGGTTGGCAGGTGGGTTGCCGGCCTGCGTTTCGCTGGTCAGGGCAAACACGGAAAGTTCTGGATCTTGGCGGTCGGAGGCGGTCGGAGGCGGACTGTGGAGCTGGGCTGCCGAGTCGATACTGACTGCGATGACGTTGTGTCGGATTCCCGCGACGGATCGGTGGCATACCGATCGGAGCCCTACGAAGGCAGTATCGACCTTGCGACCGTGAAGGTCACGTGGGGCGACATCCTGAGCGAGCCGGTGCCCGGGCCGGGCCCGTGCCCGTCGCGCTCCCGGGTGAATCCGTCGAAACCGTCGCCGAATGGCCGGCGCGGGGTGTGCGGTGGCGCTGACCTGCCGAGCCGACGGTACTGAGGGATGGTGGTAGGTGTGCGCCGGACCGCTCTCCCGGCCCGGCCACAGCCGCCCGCTGCGAAAGGAAATGGCTGGCCATGAGCAGCATCACCAGGCGCATCGCGGCGCTCTTCCGGATCAAGGCGAACAAGGCGCTGGACAAGGCCGAGGATCCCCGCGAGGTACTGGACCACTCCTACGAACAGCAGCTTCGGATGCTCCAGCGGGTACGCCGCGGCGTGGCCGACGTGGCCACCAGCCGCAAGCGTGTCGACCTGCAGCTGAATCAGCTGGAGCAGTCCACCGGCAAGCTCCAGGACCAGGCACAGCGGGCCCTGGCCGTCGGCCGGGAGGACCTCGCCAGGGAAGCACTCATCCGCCGCACGGCCGTGGCCTCGCAGATCACCGACCTGCAAACCCAGCAGCAGTCGCTGCGGGCGCAGGAGGAGAAGCTCACGCTCGCAGCGCAACGCCTTCAGGGGAAGGTCGACTCCTTCCGCACGCGGAAGGAGACCCTCAAGGCCACCTACACGGCAGCCGAGGCCCAGACCCGCATCACCGAGGCCGTCACCGGTATCGGTGAGGAGATGGGCGATGTCGGTCTGGCCATGCAGCGCGCCCAGGACAAGACCGAGCAGTTGCAGGCGCGTGCCGGTGCGCTGGACGAACTGATCGCCTCCGGTGCGCTGGAGGACGCCACCCTGCCGGCCGGGCGGGACGACATCCAGGCCGAGCTCGAGCGCGTGAGCGCCGGGCAGGACGTGGAGATCGAGCTTGCCCGGATGAGGGAACAGCTGCCCGCGTCCGCCGCGCCCCCGGCCGTGGAGGCCGGCGAGTCCTCGAAGAACCCGCCCGACCAGGAGACCACGAAATGATCATGCGGATACTCGGCGAGGGCCAGTACGAGATCAGCGACGGGAATCTTGACCGGCTCAACGAACTGGACTCCGCCCTGCAGTCGGCCGCCGACGCGGGTGACGAGAGGGCATTCACCTCCGCGCTGGCGGCCCTCCTGGACGCCGTACGCGGCCTCGGCGATCCGGTGGCGGACGACGTGATCACACCGTCCGACCTGGTGCTGCCCGACGAGGACACCAGCCTCACCGAGGTACGGACACTGCTGTCCGATGAAGGCCTGATCCCGGGGTGATGACCGTGCGCAGCCGATTCGAGCCCGACCGGCAGCTGACCGCCCGCATGGCGGTCACGATGTTCCTGCTCGGGCTGGTGTACGTGGCGTTCATCGCCGCGCTGATCGTGCTGCTGGAGTCCGTGGTCGTGGTGGTCGTCATCGCCTGCGGGCTGCTGCTGGCGCAGTTCTGGTACTCCGACAGGATCGCTCTGTACGCCATGCGCGGCCGCCTCGTCACAGCAGAGGAGCAGCCTGAGCTGCATGGCGTCGTGGACCGGCTCTGCGCCACCGCCGACATGCCCAAGCCCCGGGTGGCGGTCTCGGCGATGGACCTGCCCAACGCGTTCGCCACCGGCCGCAACGCCGACCACGCCGTGGTCTGTGTCACCACCGGGCTGCTGAGACGGCTGGAGACCGAGGAACTCGAAAGCGTTCTCGCCCACGAGCTGTCCCATGTCGCGCACCGAGACGTCGCGGTGATCACCATCGCTTCGTTCCTGGGAGTGATCGCTGGACTCGTCGTCCGCTTCGCCTTCTACTCCCAGCTGTTCGGCGGCCGCAGCCGCGACCAGAACACCGCCGCCGTGCTCGCTCTCGTCATGGCCGTGTCCGCCCTGGTCTACGCGATCAGCTTCCTGCTCATCCGGGCGCTGTTGCGGTACCGGGAACTGGCCGCCGACCGCGCCGGCGCCATGCTCACCGGCAAGCCCTCCGTCCTGGCCTCCGCACTGACCAAGGTCAGCGGGGACGTAGCTCGCATTCCCACCCAGGACCTGCGCACCGCCCAGGCGTTCAACGCGTTCTTCTTCACCCCCGCTCTCGGGCCCGGCACGGCGGTGGCCCACCTGTTCTCCACCCATCCGAGCCTGGAGCGACGGCTGGAGGCGCTCGCGGAGCTCTCCGCCGAGCTGGGCGAGCCGGGCGGCGGGGCGGCACCATGACAAGGATGTGATCCCGTGGGTTTCCTGGACGTGCTGTTCGGCCGGAGCCGGCCCGTCAAGCCCGACCTGGACCAGCTCTTCGGCCTGCCCTCGGCGGCGATCACCCTGCAGGCGGCCATCGGCTTCACTCCGACCGGAGCCGGCTCGGTGTGCTTCGCCTCCATCGAGGGCGGGGCCTTCGCACAGGTCCAGCAGGAGGTACGGGCCCTGCTGGACGCGGACCCCGAACGACGTGGTCTCCCCGTCGGGTTCAGCCGCGACAGCTACGGCTATTCCTGGCTGGTCTCCCGCCGTGACCCCGGTGACCTGCCCGCCCTGGTCAACGACCTCCACGCGGTGAACAGTGCCCTGCAGGACAGCGGGTTCGGCCCGCAGCTCCTGTGCTCCCTGGTGACGTTCCAGGATGCCGAGCTGCGCCCCCTTGCCCTCGTCTACCTCTACAAGCGTGGAGCCTTCTATCCCTTCGCGCCGCTGCCCGGCCACAAGCGCGACAACCCGCTGGAACTCCAGGTCAAGGCCGTGGTCAAGGACGACCTACGGGTCGAGCAGGACCTGAACCGGTGGTTTCCCCTGTGGGGCGCGCCCGGTCTGTGACCGGCCCGCGGACAAGGATGCGACGGCGACGGGCGCCATGAACCCGGAGCGGGTGTCCGGGAACCAGAGACCACCCCGAACATCAGCGTCGCGGCCATGGTCGCAGGTGAGTCGTTCGTGCACCACGGGCTCTTGGGGGCCGTAGCGCGGCCGGCCCGTGCACGTCACACTGCCGGCGTCCGCGGTGGCCGGTGATGCCCTTCACCGTGGTTGCCACCCGGTGGCTGGAGGCGTCGATCGCGGTCAGGCCGGCGTCCTCTTCGTTGGCCACCCACACGGTCCGGGTCACCATCCCCCCGTCAGAGCACGCGATTTCCTCATGGGCCGACCTCTCAGGGATGCGCTCGTCGACGCCGGGGCTCCGGGAGCGGGCGGCCACTCCTTTCCGTCGAGGGGACGTCATCGACGGCACGAGGGCGTGGCGTTTCTCGCGGCCAGGCGTTCGGAGGCGACGTGTCGGCGCGGTGGGTTCCTTGGTGACCGGTCGGTCCCGGCCCGGACCGAGGCAGAACCAGCCCAGCACGCCCAGCGGCACGGCGGGGAGACGATGACCTGAACCCGTTCCGGCCCGCCCACGGCGGGTGGCCGTGCCCGGGTACGGCGTGCGCCGGGCCCACCCGTTTCCCTTCTCCGAGCAGCACACGGTGCAACGCACGCCGGCAGTCCCGGAGGCGACGACGCGGTTGTGTCTTCACTGCCGGCTGCTGACGGCCGTGCTGTTCGCCGCGCGTCGGCTGGGATTCCTTCGAGCCACCCGTGGTCCGGGGGCGCAACGGCTGCTCACGCGGGGTGCTCGGGCGTGCCCGGGCGGGTGGACCCGCCGGTGAGGCGGGGCTCGACGTCCACGACCCCCTCCACCGCGCGGACGAGCCGGACGGCGACCGAGATGAGCGAGGTGTCGTGGATGTTCCCGCGGAGGGTGACGACGCCCTCGTGCACCTGCACGTGGACGGCGTGGGTGAGGGCCGGGAAGAGGAGCGACACCACCGTACGGCGCACCTCCTCCTCGATGTCCTCGTCCGGCCGCAGAAACACCTTCAGGAGGTCCGCCCGGCTGACGATCCCCTGGAGCATGCCCAGTTCGTCGACCACGGGCAGTCGTTTGACGTGCCGGACGGCCATGATCCTCGCGGCCTGGGCCAGGGGGGCGTCGGAGTGGATCGTCAGGGCAGGGGCGGTCATGAGGTCCCCGGCCGTCACCGCCCCGGCCTTCGCGATGTCGGACAGGCGCCGGCGGTCCTCGAGCAGGGACGGATCGCTGTCGCGGAACTCCTCCTTGGCGAGCAGGTCGGCCTCGGAGACGACGCCGACGACGCGTCCCTCGCCCTCGAGCACCGGCATGGCACTGACCTGCCACTGCGCCATCGTCCTGACGATCTCCTTGAAGGGCGCGTCGCGCCCGATCGCCACGACCGTCTGGGTCATCACGTCGCTCACGATGTGCGGGGTCTCCGACACTGCGGACCTCCTCGTCTCCTGCGTGCCTGCCGGGCGTCGTGTCCCCCCTGCTCCGGCCGCCGGGGCAGGGGGACCGGCGGGGTGCCGCGGGTCACCGGGGCGCGTCCGCCGGTTCCCGGAGCGCCTTCGTCCCGACACGGCCGCGCAGGTTGTGGAACTGGCGGGTCTGCATGATCACGTGCGCCGGTTCTCCCAGCAGCACGTCGACGGGCCGGGTGAGCAACCGGGGCCGCCCCTGGCCGCGGGTACGGACCACGAGACGGGTTCCGCCGTGCGGATCCGGCCGGAGGTGGAAGCCCCAGACCCCCGTCATGCGCGCCCGGGGAACGGGGTCCCGGCCCCGGACGAAGGAGCGGCCGGCGGCGAGGTTCAGGTCCGAGCTCAGCACCAGGGTCCGGTTCGGCTCCAGACGCGCCACCGTGAACCAGGACCGGCCGTCCCGGGTCGCCGGGAGCTGCTGCCCCACCGTCAGGTTCTGCCACTCCGGGACGATGCGGTCCGCGCTCGGTTCCCCGTACCGGTCCAGGCGGTCCCAGCTGTACCAGCCGGCGCGGTCGCAGCCCATCTGCACCAGCCACGGCCAGACCTCCTCGGGGGGTGCGGGGAGCGTCGTCGCCATGACCGACGAACCGTCGGCCTCGGGGACGAGTTCGTCGCCGGGGTAGGCGCGGCCCGTCTCCTCCCCGGTCGCACCCCAGGTCAGCAGCCGCGGCCGGATCAAGAGCGAGTACAGCGCGGTCGCGGCGCAGAGCGCCCCCGGCCCGGCCGCCCGGACGTCAGGCCGCCGTCGGCAGGTCTGTTTCGTGGACATCGAGCCCTCCTCGGTCGTCGAGGGGCGTGGCGGTCCGGCTCGCCGTGCGCGACCGGAGCGAGTCCGACACGTCGTGCACCCGCCATGACCATCGTGCCTCAGGCGGGAGTCCGTGGCAGGTCAGGCCGGGACCTCCGCCGGTCCGGTCGGGGCGGTGAGGGCCTTTCGGCCCGCGGCCGGGGACCTGCGGTCTCTGCACCGGGACGTCCCGCGCGGCCATTCTGGGATCGGAAGGACCCCGGCTCTGGAGGTGGATGTCATGTCCCGCACCGTCACGGTGGGCTTCGACGGGGCGCTCGAGAGCCGTGCCGCCGCCGAGCGGGCGGTCCGTGGGGCCGGCCGCGTGGTTCGCGGCTGCTCCTTGCGCACGTCCGGGAGCCCGTGGCACAGGCGCCGCCGGGCGGGGAGACCCGCGGGGAGAAGCACGCCGAGATGATCGAGTCGCGCCGCGGCAGCCCCCTCCGCGCCCACACCGTCACCCATACGGGGCTGCACCACGCCACCGCCCCCGTCGCCGTGGTCGCCCACGGCCGAACGCCCTACACGAAGGATTGAGGATCATGAACGCAGCGGTCGGACGAGGAGACGGCGAGTATCTGGTCGTGGGGGTGGACGGCTCCGAGCCGAGCCTGCGGGCCGTCGACTGGGCGGCTGACGAGGCGGTGCTGCGCGGGGTGTCGCTGCGGGTGGTGTACGCCCACCTCTGGGACCGGTACGAGGGGTCCGCGCTCGCCCGGGACGTCGAGCGCCCGGCCGGGCCGCCGTCGCCGCGGGACGTCGCCGAGGCCGGGGCCCGGCGCGCCCTCGCCCGGCACCCCGGCCTGCGGGTGACCGTCGAGGTGGTGCCCGAGGAACCGGAGTACGCCCTGGTGCGCGAGGGCCGCCACGCCGCCGCGCTGGTCGTGGGCACCCGCGGCCGCAGCGGCGTCGCCGAGATGCTGCTCGGTTCGGTCAGTCTGGCCGTCGCCGCCCACGCCGACTGCCCGGTGATCGTGCTGCGCGGCAGCCACGACAACCAGGCGACGCCGCCGGTGCACGGCCGTGTCGTCGTGGGAGTGGGCGAGGACGTCAAGGACCCGGCGGCCGTACGGTTCGCCGTCGCGGAGGCCCGGCGGCGCGGGGTGGCCCTGGAGGCCGTACGCGCCTGGCGGTGCCCCGCGCGCGAGAGCGTCGACCATCCCCTGATCACCGGTGAGCCCGCCCGCCTGCACGAGGAGCGCGCGGCCGAGGAGCTCGAGACGGCGCTGAGGGACGTCCCCGACGACCTCCGGGTGTACCGGCGCACCGTCGAGGGGTACGCCCGCCGGGTCCTCCTGGACGCCTCGCACCGGGCCGACCTGCTGGTCGTGGGCGCCCGGCGCCGGGACGGGCACGTCGGACTCCAGCTCGGCCGGGTCGCTCACGGGCTCCTGCACCACTCCGCCTGCCCGGTCGCCGTGGTGCCGCACCGCGAGGGTGACGCCTGACCGCAGGCGGGCCCCCGTCTCCCGGCAGCAGCCGGGAGACGGGGGCCTCCGAGGCGCGGCCCCGGGCCGTCCGCTCGGGGATCTGCGGTACGTTCCGCCGTCCGCCGGGGCCGCGAGAGTGGAACCACATCTCACCAGGAGGCTCCATGAGGTCCCCCACCGTCACCGTCGGACTTGACGGCTCGCGCGAAAGCCTCGCCGCCGCCGGCTGGGCCGCGGGCGAGGCCGCCCTGCGCGGGGCGGCCCTGCGTCTCGTCCACGTCGGCGAGCAGCGGCCCTCCTCCTTCGTGCCGTTCGCCGGGAACGCCGTCGCGCCGCCGGGCGACGACCGCTCGGCGCGCATGCTGCGCGAGGTGCGGGACCGCCTCGCCCACCGTCACCCGGGCCTGCGGATCGGCGCGGACCGGCTCGACGGCCGCACCGTGGCCGGGCTCGTGGCCGCGGCGGAGGAGTCCGGGCTGCTGGTGCTCGGATCCAGGGGGCTGGGCCTCGCGGCCGGGTTCCTGTTCACCTCCGTGGCGTCGGCCGTCGTGGCCAGGGCCGGTCAGCCGGTGATCCTGGTGAGCGCGGCGGCGGACGGTCGCCCGGCCGTGGAGTGCGGCGCCGGGAGCGCCCGGCGCCGCGACGTCGTGCTGGGTCTCCACGTCCCCCACGACGCGGTCCTGGGGTTCGCCTTCGACGCCGCCTCCCGCCGCTCCGCGCGCCTTCGCGTGATCCACGACGGGGACACCCCGCCGCCGGACCTGGTCGGCGTCCTGCGCCCGTGGCGCGAGAAGTATCCCGATGTCGAGGTGACGGACGAGTGCGTGATCGGCCGGCCCGGCACCCATCTGACGGACGCCTCCCGTGACGCCTCGCTGGTCGTCGTCGGCCGCCGCACCCGCCATGCCGCGCTCGGACTGCACATCGGCCCGGTGACCCAGGCGGTCCTCCAGTACGCCGTCGCGCCCGTCGCGGTGATCCCCCACGACTGACCGGGACCGGCCGGTCCGGCGTCTCCCGGGTGCGGCGGGGGCGCGCCGTGGACGCCTCGGTACCCGTCGGCGTCCACGGCGCTCACGGCGTCCACGGCGCTCACGGCGTCCACGGCGACCGCTCCGGCCGTTGGGGAGGCCGTCCCGGCAGGGCTGCCGGGACGGCGACCGCGGTCCGGTTCACAGGCGGCGGATCCAGTCGTCGGCCACGCCGTGCACGGCGGCCTGTCCGGCCGGCCGCAGACGGGTGTCGTCGACGCGGTACGACAACTGGTCGACGACGGCGACGACACCGTCCACGCGGCCCGTCGTGCCGAGCGCGACGCCGATGTCGCTGCGTCGCTCCAGTCGACCGGTGAGGGTGACCACGCCGTCCCGGACGGTGATCGCGAGGGCATGCGGCCCCAGCGACAGCGTGCGCCCCAGGACCTCCTTGCGCACGGTGCGCTCGATGCTGTCGTCGCTGCGCAGGAAGACCTGGAGCAGGTCGCGCCGGGTGACGATGCCGGTGAGCCTGTCCTCCTCGTCCACCACCGGAAGCCGCTCGACGCCGCGCTCCGTCATGAGCCGGGCCGCCTCGGTGACGGTGGCGTCGGCCCGTACGGTGACGGGCGGCGCGGACATCACTCCGCCGGCCGTCCGTGCGCGGCTCTTGGCCGCCTCCCGGCGAACGCGGCGGCTCAGCTTCCGCAGCCGGTCCGCCCACCCACCGGCCGCAGCGCCGGGCCCGGCGGAGCGCGCCTGGTGGAGCACGAGGTCCGACTCGGAGATCACACCGATGACCCTGTCGTCCTCGTCGATCACCGGGAGGCCGCTGATGCCGTGGTTCTCGAGCCTGCGCACCACTTCCTTGAACGGGGTGCCGTACGCGGCGGTGACGACGTCGGTGGTCATGACGGCACCGACCCTGGTGGCCTTCATCGCTGATCCTCCTCGAACGGTCGGGGCCCCGTCGGCCGGGCCGACGCGAACTCCCAGGGAATCCTGCGGCTTCAGCGTCCCGCCTGCGGTCCGCGCCCGCCCAGGGACTGGGCGGGCACAAGACAGGGCCGACCGTCCCGACAGGACCTCGGGGGAGCGGGGGCCGGAGTGCCTCGTCGGCGCGAGCGGCCGGGCGGGGGAGTGGGCCTGATGGCCCTCCGGGTGGACCCGGTGGCCCCTGCCACGAGAACGGCGCCCGCGCGACCCTGATAAGGGGGAAGGCCTTTTCCGGAGGTGGGCGTCATGCTGTCACCCGTTGCCGTCGGGGTCGACGGTTCCCCCGAGAGCCTCGCCGCCGCCGAGTGGGCGGCCCGTGAGGCCGTCCGCCGCGGACGGCCACTGCGCCTGCTGCACGTGCGGAACTGGCACCCGGGCCGGAACGAGGCGGCGACCGCCGGTGCGGCCGCGCGGCACCGGGCCGGCCGGGTCCTGCGACAGGCGGAGGAACGCGTCCGGGCGGCGTGCCCCGACGTGCGGGTCCACCACGAGCAGGCCGAGGGCCCGGCGACCGCCGCCCTGGTGAAGGCGGCGGGCCACGCCGAACTGCTGGCGCTGGGCTCCCGCGGGCTGGGCCGTCTCGGCGGACTGCTCGTGGGGTCGGTCGCGCTCGGGGTCGCGGCGCAGGCCACCGGGCCCGTCGTCCTCGTACGAGCCGCCGGCCCGGCTGGTGAGGGCCAGGACGTGGCCGCCACCGGACAGCGGGACGTCGTCCTCGGTGTCGACGTCACGGAACCGTGCGACGAGGTCGTCGGGTTCGCCTTCGAGGCGGCCCGTGCGCGCCACGCGCGGCTGAGGGTCCTGCACGCCTGGCGGATGCCCGACCCGTTCACCCTGGGGCCCGGCGAGATCGGCCTGGTGGGCGGTCCCGAGCGGGCCGGGGAATGGCTGGGCTTCCTCTCCGCCGTGCTCCAGGCGTGGCGGGACAAGTACCCCGATGTCGACGTTCTCGAGACCGTGGCCGAGGGCAGGCCCGCGGCGGCCCTGGCCGAGGCGGCGTCCGGCGCGGAACTGCTGGTCGTCGGACACCGGCTCACCGAACGCCCGGTGATCCCGCGTACCGGCCCGGTCACCCACGCCGTGATCCACCAGGCCGCCTGCCCCGTGGCGGTCGTGCCCCACTACTGAGACCACCGAGGTGATCCCCGTGCCGAAACCAGTCGTGGCCGGCCTCGACGGCTCGCGCGAGAGCATGGCGGCAGCCCACTGGGCGGCCAGGGAGGCCCTGCGCCGGGGACTGCCGCTGCGGCTCGTGCAGGCCTGGGAGGGACCGCCCGAGGACGACACCGAGGTGCGCCCGCCCGGACCGGGCTCGCCCCGGTACCACGCGCGCCAGGTGCTGCGCCGCGCGCTCGTCCAGATCAACGAGCGGCATCCGCAGCTGTACATCGCCGCCGAACAGGTGACGACGGCGCCCGCCACGGCCCTGTCGGCGGAGGCGGAGAACGCCGAACTGCTCGTCATCGGCAGTCAAGGGCTCGGCGCGGTCGGCGGGCTCGTCGCCGGGTCCGTGGCCATGGCCACCGTCGCGCACGCCACGGGCCCGGTCGTCCTCGTGCGGGCGGGCGAGAAGGCGGAGAACGAGCATCTGCCGGACGACACGGACAAGCCGGCGACGCACACGGCCCACCGTGACGTCGCGGTCGCGGTCGACACCGGCGGATCCTGCGGCGACGTGCTGGAGTTCGCGTTCCGCGCGGCCGAACTGCGCCGGGCCCCCCTGCGCGCGGTGCACGCCTGGCACGTGCCGCTCGGGCGGGGCGTCGTCGATGCCGAGGAGCGGGCACGGATCCGGCGGGAGGCGGAGCGGGAGCTCTCGGCGCTCCTGGAGCCGTGGCACCGGAAGTTCCCCGCCGTGTTCGTCAGGGAGGAACTGCACGAGGGCTTCCCCGCCCGTGTCCTGGAACGCGCGACGCGCGGAGCGGGCCTGCTGGTGGTGGGCCGCCGCACGAGGCGCTCCCCGATCGGCTCGCGCACCGGGCCGGTCGCGCATGCCCTGATCCACCATGTCGGCCGCCCGGTGGCGATCGTGCCGCACGGCTGACGGGACGCCGGAAGGAAGTGGACCGTGATGACGTACTGGAACGGGCACGGCATGAACGGCTGGGGCTGGTTCGCCATGTCCCTCGGTATGACCCTGCTCTGGGCACTGCTGATCGTCGCCGGGGTGCTGATCGTCAGGGCCGTCGGCCGTGTCCCCGGCGCACCGCACCCGCCCGACGGCCGCCCCTCCGCGGAGCTGCTGCTCGGCGAGCGGTTCGCCCGTGGGGACATCGACGAGGACGAGTACCGGCGCCGGCTGGCGGTGCTCCGGGGAGACGTCCCGCACCCGGGCGGACACTCCCCCTGATCCCACCGGACCGGCCGGCTCCTCGAGAAAGGGCGGTACCCCTTCATGTCCGTCATCAGCGCACGTCCCGGCCATGCCTCCGCCTACCTGGCCCGCGCGGCCGTCACCGCGCCGTCGGTGCACAACTCCCAGCCCTGGCTGTTCGTCGCCGACGGCGACCGGGGCATCGAGGTGCACGCCGACGCCGGCCGCAGACTTCCGCTGGCCGATCCGCACGGCCGGGAGATGCTCATCAGCTGCGGGGCGGCCCTGTTCAACGTCCGCCTCGCCATGCGGCACCTCGGCTTCAAGCCGGTCGTGCGGGACTTCCCGGACCCGGGGGACCCCGCCTGTCTGGCCAGGGTGATGTGGGGCGCCTACGCCCCGCCGACCGGTGAGGAGCAGCGGCTGTACGGCGCGTTGCGCCGACGGCACACGGTGCGCGGTCCGCTCCTGACGGACCCGCTGCCGGCCGGTCTGCTCGACGCGCTGAGCGAACACGCGCACGTCGAGGGCGCCGACCTCCACGTCGTGGGCGACACAGGGGGCCGGCGGCGTCTGGCCGCCCTGGTGCGGGCCGGTGAGGACGCGCAGCGAGGCGAGCCGGCGCGGGTCGCCGAGCAGGCCGCCTGGACCTGGCGGCTCGCCCGGCCGCGCGCCGACGGCGTCCGGGCCGACGTGACCGTCCAGCACCCGGACTTCCTGCCCTTCGCCGGACGGGACTACGCGGGGCTCGTCCCCATGTTCCCCGCGCCGCCCCGGCGCGGACACGGGCAGAGCGGCCTGGTCGCGATCCTCGGCACCGACCGGGACGACCGCCGGGCCTGGCTGCGGGCGGGGCAGGCGCTCGAACGGGTGCTGCTGCACGCCGCCGCCCACGACGTGATGGCGGCCTTCCACACCCAGCCCCTCGAACTGCCGCACCTGCGCGCGCAGATCCGGCAGACCGTCGGCGCTGGCGCCTTCCCCCAGATGATCCTTCGCCTCGGATACGCCCCCGGTGTGTGCCCCCTGCCCCGGCGCCCGCTGACGGAGGTCCTGCGGTGAACGGCGCCGCCGTCGCCGCCCGTTGTCCGCGCCGGCGCCGTGCGGACCACACCTGCGGAGATACCCCGGCGGGTAACTGTGTTACCGTCGATGCATACCCCTGGGGGTAATCGGTCGACGGAAGGAGCCCTCCGTGCTCTTCGGCGGGATGCCCACCGCGTCCGGGGGGAGGACGCGCGTGCACGACCACGGCGGCGGCCCCGGGGCCCGGGCCTCCTTCACACACGTGCCGGAGCCGGAATGACCTCGGGACCGAACCCGGGCGGCCCGGGGCGCGTGAGCGTCCAGCAGGCCGCCGCACTCACGGGACACGGGGCCGCGACGCGGGCCGACGCCCTGCTGCTCGATGTCCGCGAACCCTGGGAATGGCAGGCCGGGCACGCGCCCGGTGCCGTGCACATGCCGTTGTCCGCACTTGCCGCCGGGGCGGGACTGCCCGCCGGTGCCCAGGCGCGGCCGCTGGTCGTCATCTGCCGATCGGGCGACCGCTCGCGACAGGCCGTCGAACTTCTCGCCGTGCGCGGCGCCGACGCCGTGGAGGTGGCGGGCGGCATGGAGGAGTGGGCGGGAGCCGGGCTTCCGGTGGTGAACGCGCACGGCGGGAGCGGCACCGTGGCATGAGCCCGGCCGCCTCGACGGCGATGTGCCGCACCCGTCCGGCGTCCGGCAGGGTGCGGCCCTTCTAGGGCTCTCGCGGGTGGGGGACGGTGAGGACGGGGCAGCGTGCGTGGTGCAGGACGCCCTGGCTGACGGATTTCAGCAGCATGCCGCGGAAGCCGCCGTGTCCGCGCGTGCCGACCACCAGGCCGAGCGCGTGGGCTGAGGCCTTGGTCAGTTCCTGCACCGGGTGGCCCCTGACGACCTCGTGGTGGAGTTCGACCCCGGAGTGGGCGGCGGTGCGTCCGGCGACGGTCTCGGACAGCAGGCGGCGGCATTCCTTGAGCTCGGCGTCCTCGTCCAGGACGCCGGGCAGGGGGGTGTGCCGGACGTGGAGGGCGCGCAGGGACGCGCCGCGCAGGGAGGCCTCCTCGAAGGCGAGGTCGACGGCGGCGGCGGAGCGGGGGCTGCCGTCGACGCCGACGACGAAGTACGGCGGCTGCTGGGTGGTGTGCTCCGTCTCGCGTACGACGACTACGGGGCAGGCGGCGTGGGCGGTCAGCGGCAGGCCGACGGCCGCGGAGCCGAACAGTTCGCGTGCGGCACCGAGATGCCAGGAGCCGACCACCACCTGGGTGGCGTGCCGGGAGTGCTCGGCCAGCACCCAGGCGGGATGGCCCTCGGCCAGGACCAGCGAGGTGTCCACGTCCGGGCGGCGCGTGCCGACGAACGCGGCGGCGCGCTCGAGTACGTCGTTGCCGGCGGTGTGCAGGTCGTCGCGCCACTTCACCCACGAGGGCGGGGTGCCCTCCAGCCGGAATCCGGGCAGCGGTGTGCCCTGCGCGCACACGAGCGTCAGGGGAAGGCGGCGCCGGTCCGCCTCGTCCGCGGCCCAGGCGAGAGCCGCCCGCTTGCCGGGATCGGGATCGACACCGATCACGATCGGTCTCCGTCCGTGGGCGTGCATGGCCGGCACCTCCAGAAGTGTTCGGTCGGCCGGACGCCCTCGCGCCGGACGGCCTCGTGAGACCAGAGTGGTCCGCGCGGGAGTCCCGCACGAGGGCCGAAGGGCGCCCGCCCGCGTGACGATGGGCCCGGCCGGCCGGCGTGACCGGGGTCTTCGGGCCCCGGACGTCCACCGTGGCGCCCGTCGTCGCGGACGACGGGTCCCGGTCACTCCGCGGAGCGGAGTTCCCCGGCGATACCCCCGGCCCAGAGGTCGACGGCCTCCCAGTCCCGGAAGTCGCCGTACCGGCCGCCCACCAGGCGGAAGAACACGCGCCCGGCGCGGGGGAAATCGCCCCGTTCGACGACACCCGAGAACAAGCGGTGACCTCGGGGCCGCAGATCCGGCGGCAGGCCCTCCTCGATCGCCGGCAGCTCCCCGGGGGCCAGGCGGCGCCACGGACCCCGCAGAGCCGCGGGCACGCCGACGCTGAACAGCCACACGGGCCGGGAAGCGAGCACGTCCAGGTGGTCCCGCAGGAAGTCCCGGGCCGGGGGGAGCCAGCTCTGTCCGTGCACGGCGCTGCCGAGGACGAACGCACGGTAGGCGCCCGGATCCCCGACGTCCGCCATGGACCTGGCCCCGGCCGTGAGCCCGGCACGGCTCAGCACGGCGGCCGTCCGCTCCGCGATCGTCCGGGTGGAGCCGTGGGCGGTCGCGTACCCGACGAGGACGTCCATGTGGGGCACCTCCTCACGACGACGCCTCCGGCTCCCGGCCGCCCTGGTCGAGACGGAAGGGCGGATACACGTCGGTGAGCAGGGCGGCGTAGGCGGCCACCCGCAGCACCCAGCGGTTCAGGCCGATCACCAGGTCGAACAGGCCACGGGGATAGCGGCCGGTGAAGGCGAGGGCGATCCCGGCGAACAGGGCCAGCAGCCCGATGAGGCCGCCCGTGAACCAGGCCGTGCGCGCTCCGCCGAGGAAGAAGCCGAGGACCAGGTAGTGCGGGACGGCCAGGATCCACCACTTGACCAGGACGAGGCCGCGGGAGAGCTCAGCGGGGTACGTCAGCTCCCAGTGCGTCGGGTACTCGGGGACGTCGGCCAGCGTGAACGGCGGATAACGGTCGGTGCCCAGCGCGCCGTAGGCGTAGTACGCCACACGCCAGTTCCACCGCAGCACACCGGTGTTGAAGTCGAACAGGGCCCGTGGGTAGCGGCCGGTGAAGAGGATGGCGAAGAACGCCACCACGCTCACCCCCGCGAACGCCACCCACAGGAACAGCAGGACGACGTAGTGGGGGAGGGCGAGCAGCCACTTGACCAGCCACAGCCAGCGGGACAGCGGGGCGTCGGGAGTCGCGGTCAGCCGCGCCGGATGAGGCGACGGCGTCATCGCGGGGGGCGGCATGGCCGAGGGCCTGGTGTTCGTGCTCATGGTGACCGGTCCCTCCGGGTTCCGGTGACGATCACGAGCGGTGACGCGGGTGATCGTCCCCGAGTCGGTGCGCTGATCCCATTGTCCGCCGGACCGCTCCCGGTGGCATGGGCTGAGCGGGCCACCGGACCGGGCCCGTCGTCCCGTCGGCCTGGCCGCCGGGCGTGTCGGCGTCGTGTCCGGTGACGGCCGGCCTCGTGGTGTGCCTCGTCGATCGGGGTCTCCCCGGCCGGCCGCCGGGGACCTTCGGCCCCTGCCGCCGCGGTCGCCTCGTGCGGCACCGTCGAAGGAAGCGACCGCAGGAGGCGTCGATGTCGATGGTTTCCGTCCCGCAGGACGACACGTCACCGGACGGGGACAGGGCCGTCGCCGTGCGGGTCTCCGGGCTGGTGAAGACGTTCGGACGGACCCGGGCTTTGGACGGGCTGGACCTGACCGTGGCGAGGGGCGAGGTGCACGGCTTCCTCGGGCCCAACGGCGCGGGCAAGACCACCACCATCCGTGCCCTGCTCGGCCTGCTGAGGCCCGACGCGGGCGAGATGCGGCTGCTGGGCGGCCACCCCTGGCGGGACGCCGTCGCCCTGCACCGCAGGCTCGCGTACGTCCCCGGTGACGTCAGCCTGTGGCCCAAGCTCACCGGTGGCGAGATCATCGACGTCTTCGGACGGCTGCGCGGTGATCTCGACCGGGCCAGGCGGGACGAGCTGCTGGAGCGGTTCGAACTGGATCCGACGAAGAAGGCACGCACCTACTCCAAGGGCAACCGGCAGAAGGTGGCCCTGGTGGCGGGGCTGGCGTCCCACGCCGAGCTGCTGCTCCTGGACGAGCCGACCTCCGGACTCGACCCGCTGATGGAGAGCGTCTTCCAGGAGTGCATCCGCGAGGCGAAGGCCGAGGGCCGCACGGTCCTGCTGTCCAGCCACATCCTGGCGGAGGTGGAGGCCCTGTGCGACCGGGTGAGCATCATCCGGGCCGGCCGCACCGTGGAGAGCGGCACACTCGCCGAACTGCGGCACCTGACACGCACCGCGATCGACGTCGAGACGGTCCGCACCGTCACCGGCCTCGAGGCCCTGCCCGGCGTCCACGACCTGCGCTCCGAGAACCACCGTGCCCGCTTCGACGTCGACACCGACCACCTCGACGACGTCGTGCGTCACCTCACCGGCTTCGGACTGCGCACGCTCGCCAGTCAGCCGCCCACGCTGGAGGAGCTGTTCCTGCGCCACTACGGCGACGACGACCCGGCCCCCCGCCCCTCCGCCCCGCGGCACCACGGCGGTGACGTGCGATGACGCCGTCGACGGAGCTGACCGGCACCACGGTCCTCGCCCGGTTCGTCCTGCGCCGGGACCGGATCCGCGTCGCGGTCTGGACCGTCGCGGTCCCCCTGCTGGTGCTCGTGACCGCGGCCAGCGTGAAGGGGCTGTACCCCACCCAGCACGACCTCGACGTAGCGGCCCGGGTCAGCGAGGACAACGCCGCGGCCATCGCCTTCAACGGACCGGCCCAGGGACTCGACACGCTGGGCGGACAGGTCGCCTTCCAGGTGGGAACCTTCGGACTGGTCGTGGTGGCGCTGATGAGCACCTTCATGACCGGACGGCACACCCGCGCCGAGGAGGAGACCGGCCGCGCCGAGCTGATCGGCTCTCTGCCGGTCGGCCGGCACGCCGGCGCCAAGGCCGCCCTGCTGGTCGTTTCCGCGATGAACGCGGTCGTGGGGGCACTGGTGGCGGTGGGCCTGATCCTCATGGGCCTGCCCGTGACGGGCTCGGTCGTCCTCGGCCTGTCCTTCTGCGCGCTCGGGCTCGTCTTCGCCGGCATCACCGCGGTCGCCGCCCAGATCTCCGAGAACACACGGGTGGTGCACGGCGCCACCGCCGCCTGTCTGGGGGTCGCCTTCGTCCTCCGGGCCGTCGGGGACATCGGTGACGGCACGGCGTCATGGCTGTCACCCATCGGCTGGGTCCAGAAGACCCGGCCCTTCGCGGGGGAACGCCTCTGGCCGCTGATCCTCCCGGCCGTCTTCGCCGTCGTCGCCGTCGCCGTGGCACACGCGCTGTCGGACCGGCGCGACGTCGGCACGGGCCTGGTGGCTCCCCGCCCGGGGCCGCCGCGCGCCGCACGAGGGCTCGGGCGGCCGGTGGGGCTGGCCCTGCGACTGCAGCGGGGCAGCCTGATCGGATGGAGCTGCGGTCTGTTCCTGACCGGGCTCGCCTACGGCTCGGTCGCCGACACCGTGGAGGACTTCATCGCCGACAACGAGGCCATGGAGGAGCTGATCACGGGATACGGCGGAGCCGGACTCACCGACTCCTACCTGGCCCAGTCCGTCCTCGTGCTGGCCCTCCTCGGCGCCGGGTACACGGTGCAGTCCGCCCTGCGGCTGCGTGGCGAGGAGAGCGGACTGCGGGCCGAGCCGGTGCTGGCCACCCGCGTCTCACGGAGCCACTGGGCCGCCGGCCATCTGACGGTGACACTGGCCGGCAGCGTCCTCGTGCTCGTCGCCGGCGGCCTCGGTACGGGCCTCGCGTACGGCATCGCCGCCTCCGACCTGGGGCAGGTGCCCCGCCTCATCGGCGCGGCGCTCGCCTACGCGCCCGCCCTCTGGCTGCTCGGGGGCCTCACGACGGCGTTGTTCGGGTTCGTCCCCCGCGCCACGGCCGCGGCCTGGGCCGCCCTGACGGCCTGTCTCGTCGTCGGCCTGCTGGGCCAGGCGCTGGACCTGCCGGGCTGGGCGCGGGACCTGTCACCCTTCGAGCACGTCCCCCACCTGCCCGCGGCCGACCCGGGCCTCGCGGCACCGGTGTTCCTCGCCGCGCTCGCCGCCGCCCTCACCACGCTCGGCCTGATGGGCTTTCGCCACCGGGACGTCGGCCACTGAACACGCCCGCTGCCGCCGCGCCGCCGACGGCCGGCGCGGCGGCCTGCGTGCGGAAGGCGGGAGCACGGGTGACGATGTCCATAGAGGCAGTGACGCGAACGACCACCCCCCGGTGGGCGAGAAGAGGTGGATGGCCGTGGCCCGGGACGACGGCCGGCGGCGCCCGGAGGATCCCCGCCCGGGTGAGGAGACGTACCCGGAACGCACGACCGACCGGGCCGACGGCCCGGACCGGGCGCAGTGGCGCATGTCGGGCCTGCTGAGCGCGGTCCTGTCCGTCAGCCGGGAACTGGAGCTGCCGGTGGTGCTGCGGCGCATCGTCAGCACCGCGATGGAACTCGTCGCCGCCCGCTACGGCGCCATGGGCGTGCTCAACGACGACGCGACAGCTCTCGAGGAGTTCATACCGCTCGGCCTGAGCGACGCGGAGTACGAGGCCCTCGCCGGTTCCGAGTTCCCGCACGGCCGGGGTCTGCTGGGACACCTGATCCGGCATCCCGAGCCGCTGCGCGTACAGGACCTGCAGGGCCACCCGGACTCCGTCGGCTTCCCGTCGGGCCACCCTCCGATGCGCACCCTGCTCGGGGTGGCGATCAGCGTGCGCGGGCGGATCTACGGCAACCTCTACCTGTGCGACCGCATCGACGGCCTGCCGTTCGACGACGAGGACGAGGCCGTGGTGACCGCGCTGGCGGGTGCGGCGGGCATCGCCATCGAGAACGCCCGGCTCTTCGAGCAGACCCGCGACTCCGCCGAGCACTTCCAGCGCCTGTTGCTCCCCACGCTGCCCGACCTCGCCCCCTTCTCCGCGGCCGCGGTCTACCGGCCCGCCACCGCCCCGGGCCACCACCTGGGCGGCGACTGGTACGACGCCCTGCTGCTCCCGGACGGCAGCTGCGCGGCCATCATCGGCGACGTGCTGGGCCACGACCTGACGGCCGCCGCGGCCATGGCGCAGATCCGGAACATGCTGCGCGCCCTGCTCTACGACCGCCGCACCCCGCCCAGTCTGGTCCTGCACCGCCTCGACCACACCCTGCACGCCATCACCGAGGCCCCGGTCACCACCGCCTGCCTCGCCCGGGTCGAATCCGCCGGGAACGGCTGGCACCTGCACTGGTCCACCGCCGGCCACCTCCCGCCCCTGGTGATCGCCGCCGACGGGCACACCCGGTACCTCCACGCCGAACCCGGCCTGCCCCTCGGTGTCGACGACGCGCTGCCGCGACCCGACCACGTCCACCCGCTGAGGGCGGGAGACACGGTGCTGCTGTTCACCGACGGCCTCGTGGAGCACCCGCACCGCCCCCTGAGCGCGTGCATGGACGAACTCGCCGCCCTCGCCTCGGCCCACACCGGCATGCCACTCGACGAGCTGTGCCGGGTTCTGGCCGACGGGCACCCGAGCGACGGGCACGACGACCTGGCCCTCCTCGCCCTGCGGCCCCCTCCGCGCCACGCCCCCTAGGGGACGCGGAGGCGGCCACGGCGCGGTGTCAGGCGCTGCCGCGCCCCCACGCGCACCGGGCCCCGCTGCGGCGGCGCGTGGCCGGCGCGACCCGGGCCTCCGGCACATCGGTGCGCCGTCGCGCCCCGTGCCTCCGCCGGCGCCACAGCCGGAGCACCGGAACTCACCTCCCCTTCCCGCCACATGCGGCACCGCGGGGCTCATCGGGCCTCCTGCCGCGTGCCGGGAGGTGCGACCCGAAAGGCCGTGCGGAGAGGGGACGTTCGGACCGCGGGCCGGGCCTGCCGGCCTCTCCGGCGGACGCCGTGGACGCAGGACATTGAAAGCGCAACGAGAACCGGGAAGACCTCAGGCGCAGCACCCTCGAAGGGGATGAGCATCATGGCAGTCCACGATCACTCGCACCGGCACGTGGGATTCCGCCTGCCCGCCCGGCGCAGGTCCGGGACGGCATCGGCGGCGGCCGGCGCGGAAGTGACGACCGCGACGAGCGCGTACGCCCTCGCGGGGCTGCGCCTGCTGACCGGGTTCGTCTTCCTGTGGGCGTTCCTCGACAAGACCTTCGGCTTGGGCTACGCCACCCGGTCCGGCAACGGCTGGACCGACGGCGGATCGCCCACCGAGGGCTTCCTCGGCGGCGTGGCCGTCGGTCCGATGGAGTCCACGTTCCACGACTGGGCCGGGGCCGCGTGGGCCGACTGGCTGTTCATGCTCGGCCTGCTCGGTATCGGTCTCGCACTCACGGCGGGCATCGCACTGCGGCTCGCCGCCGTCGCGGGCACCGTGATGATGGCGCTGATGTGGATCGCGGAGTGGCCGCCCGCGAAGCACCTCTCCGACGGGTCGCCGAGCATGTCGACCAACCCGTTCGCCGACTACCACCTCGTCTACGCCGTCGTCCTGATCGCCCTCGCGGCGGCGGGCGCCGGTGCCGTGTGGGGGCTGGGCAGGGCGTGGGCGCGACTGCCGATCGTCAGCCGCAACCGCTGGCTGCTCTGAACCCCTCCCCGGGCCCCGGGTGCGCCGCGGCAGCGCGGCGCACCCGGGGCCTGTCGGCGCGCGGACCGGACGCGGGGCGGGGCCGGGGACGTTCACAGTCGCAGCGTGAACCAGATCGTCTTTCCCTCGTCGGTGGGGCGCACCCCCCAGCTGTCGGCCAGGACACGCACGAGGTTGAGCCCGCGGCCGGACTCCTCGTCCTCGCCGGCACGCCGGGGTTCCGGCAGACGCGGGCTGCCGTCACCCACCTCGACGGTGAGTTCGGCGGCCGTGCGGCACACGTGCAGCGTGACCGGGCCCTGGGCGTGCTGGACGCAATTGGCCAGCAGTTCGGACACCAGAAGCCGTGCGTCGTCGGCCTTCTCGTGGCAGTCCCAGGCAGCCAGCGCATCGCCGAGGAAGGAGCGGCCCTCCGGCACGGACTCCGGCCGGGTGGACAGTGTGGTCGTGACGGACGCCAGCGGCGCGGCCGGCAGTTGCGCCAGCAGGAGCGTGACGTCGTCGTCGTGGCCCTCGGCGTCCGGCCGCAGGGCGGACAGGATGCGGTCGGCCACGACGTCCAGGCCGGGCGGTTCCGCGGTGAACAGCGCGCCGCACGTGGCCGTGAGTGCGTCGAGGCTGTCCTCGATGTCACAGCCGGGGGTCTCGATCAGGCCGTCGGTGTAGAGCACCAGGGTGGCGCCCGGCGGCACCGACGCCGACGACTGCTCGTACAGGACGTCGCCCACGCCGAGCGGCGCGTTCACGGGGGCCGACAGCGGCTGTGCCCCGTCCCCGGGTACGGCGACCAGGACCGGGAGGTGGCCGGCGGAGCACAGGGTCACCTCCGCCTCGTCCGCGGCGACGACGAGGTAGCAGCAGGTGACCAGCTGGTCGGGCACGTCCAGGTCCGCCACGCACGCGTCCAGGGCCTGCATCAGCCGCCGGGGCTGCATTCCCGTCTTGGCCAGCGCGTGCGCCGCCGAGCGCAACTGGCCCATCACGGCGGCCGCCTCCAGCCCGCGGCCCATCACGTCGCCGATCAGCACGCCGACCCGGCCGGCACCGAGCGGTATCAGGTCGAACCAGTCGCCCCCCACCCCGGCTCCCTGGGTGGCGGGGCGGTAGCGGCTGGCGGTGACCAGGCCGGGTACGGCGGGCGGGGTGCCCATCAGGCTGCGTTGCAGGGTGAGGGCGACGTGACGCTGCTGCTCGTACAGGGCGGTGAGCTCCGCCTCCGCCCGCTTGCGGTCGCCGATGTCGCGGACGATGGCACACGCTCCCACGACCGTGCCGTCCGGCGCCCGCCTCGGCCACATGGTGACGTCGACGTCCAGCAGCACGCCGGCCTTGGTCACGCGCAGCGTCTCGAAGTGCTCCACCTTCTCGCCGAGCCGGAGACGGCCCAGGAGCGTGGCGATCTCCTCCCGGTGACCGCTGGGGGCGAGGAGCGATATGTGCCGGCCCATGACCTCGGCGGCGGTGTATCCGTACAGCCGCTGGGCGGCGGCGTTCCAGTAGGTGATGTACCCGTCGAGTGTCTTGGCGAGGATGGCGTCCTGGGAGGACTCCACCAGGGCGGCCAGCTCGCTGATGCGCTCCTCGGCGGCTCTGCGGTCACTGACGTCGCGGACGGCGGCGGAGATCAGCGGCCCGTCGGCGGTCTCCAGGGGGCTGAGGCTGATCTCGACCGGGAACTCGGTGCCGTCCCGGCGCAGTCCGTGCAGGTCGAGCCCGGCACCCATCGGGCGCACCTGCCGGTTCGCGGCGTACGCGTTGCGGTGCAGGGTGTGGTGTCCGCGCAGGCGCCGCGGCACGAGCATTTCGACGGACTGGCCGAGGAGTTCCTCGCGCCGGTGGCCGAAGAGAGCCTCGGTCTGGGCGTTGACGAGCCTGATGGTGCCGGCTTCGTCGACGATGACCATGGCGTCCGGCGCGGCTTCCAGCAGTCCGCGGAACCGCTCCTCGGCGGCTCCCGGCCTGCCGGCCTGCGCGGGGACCGTGGCCGTGCCCGGTTCGGGTGCCGCAACGGGACACGTGCCCGTGGCCCCGGTCGTGTGGTTCATGTCCGTCCCAGCCGTCCCGCGCTCCCAGTGGTTCGGGGCCATCCCAGCGCACCCCGGCGCGGCACGCACCTGTTTGTCCCCGACTGTCGTTATCGGGTCGGGTGCGGTCCTGCGGCGCACCGCTTGTGACCGGCTGCGTGCGGTCGGGTGTCCCCGCGCGGGGACCACCGGGACGGCGCGGGGGCCGTCCGGGGCCGGACGGCCCCGGACGTCGCCCCCCCTTCGGCCCGGGCCCCGCCCCACGCGTCGGCGGGAGGCTGGGACCGCGCCCGGACGCCACGGGCCGCGCATCCACCGGGAGGACGAGGACATGACCGTACGCGTGGGCATCAAGGGCCGGTGACCGCGGACGAGTTCGACGGGCCGCTGAGGGGCGTTCTGCGGGTGTCCGACGCGCCGATCGTCTCCCGCGACATCGTCGGGGACCCGGCCTCCCGCGTCCTGGACGCCCCGCCGACCCAGGCGCACGGCGAACTGGTCAAGGTCTTCGGCTGGTACGACAACGAGTGGGGCTACACCAACCGGCTGCTCGACCTCACCGGCCTCGTGGCGGCCGGGCTGCCGCGAGCCTGACCGCCCGGGCACACCCCCCGGCGCCTCGGCGGCCGGTGCCGCCATGTCCTCCACGAACGCCGGACGCTACCGTTGCGGATGAGCGGACAGTGGTCGGCTCCGCGCCGGACGGTTGGAGGAACATGTTGGCTCGCTCCGAGGATGCTCAGCAGGCCCGGATGCAGTTGCCGCAACTGAAGCTGGACGAGCTGCTCGAAGAACTGCAGGCCCGCCTGGACACGGCCCGGGGGACCCGGGACCGGGTGCACAGCCTGCTCGAGGCGGTGCTGTCCGTCGGCCGGGAACTGGAACTCAAGCAGGCGCTGTACAGCATCGTGGAGGCGGCGACGGCCCTGGTGGACGCGCAGTACGGCGCGCTGGGGGTGATCGGTGCGGACGGCAAGCGGCTGTCGGCCTTCCACACCGTCGGTGTCACGGACGAGCAGATCGGCCGCATCGGGGACTACCCGGAGGGGCACGGCATTCTCGGGGAACTGATCCACCGCCCCGAGACGCTGCGTCTGCCGGTGCTCGCCGAGCACGAGGCCTCCTACGGCTTTCCGCCGCACCACCCGCCCATGAACACCTTCCTGGGTGTGCCCATCAGGGTGCGGGACCAGATCTTCGGCAATCTCTACCTGACGGAGAAGAGGGGCGGCGCGGAGTTCGACGAGGACGACGAGTCGGTGCTGTCCACCCTCGCCGTGGCGGCCGGCGTGGCCATCGACAACGCCCGCCTGTACGAGGAGTCCCGGCTGCGCGAGCGCTGGCTTCGGGCCAACGCGGAGGTCACCCGGAGCCTGATGTCCGGCGGCGCCCGGGTGGACGTCCTCGAACTGATCGCGGAGCAGGCGCGGGAGATCACCGACGCGGCCCTGGCCGTGGTCGCGATACCGGTGAAGGACACCGACTCCCTCGCGGTGGACCTCGCGCTCGGGGACGAGGCGGAGCGGTACCGCGGGCTCGTGCTGCCGGTGGAGGGCACCCTCGTCGGGCGGGCCTTCGCCGACGGCGCCCCGGTGACGAGCCCGGACGTCACACACGACGAACGGGTTTCGGCGGGGCCGCCGCGGTTCACCGGGCTCGGTCCGGCCGTGGCCGTACCCATCGGCTCGGGGGACAACGCCCGTGGCGTGGTGCTGCTCGTGCGAAGTGCGGAGAAGGCCGAGTTCTCCGAGAAGGAGCGGGAGCCGCTGCAGGACTTCGTCGCGCAGGCGGCCGTCGCCATGGAGCTGGCCGAACGCCGTGCGGACGCCGAACAGGTGGCTCTGCTGGAGGACCGCGACCGGATCGCCCGGGACCTGCACGACCTGGCCATCCAGCGGTTGTTCGCCACGGGGATGACGCTGCAGAGCGCGGGTCGCCTCATCGAGCACCGGGAGGCCTCGGGGCGGGTCCTGCGGGCCGTGGACGACCTCGACGAGACCATCAAGATCATCCGTTCGACGATCTTCGGCCTGCGCTCCCGCTCCGAGGACACGGCCCCCGGTCTGCGCGCCCGTGCGGTGCGGGTCGTCGGCGAGGCCGCCCCGCTGCTGGGCTTCGCGCCCAGCGTGCGCATGGAGGGACTGCTCGACACGCATGTCCCGAGGGAGACCGCCGACGATCTCGTGGCCGTGCTGTCCGAGTCCCTGTCCAACATCGCCCGCCACGCGCACGCCGACCGCGCCGAGGCCGTGCTGGAGACCGACGGGAACGAGGTGCGCCTCACGGTCACCGACAACGGCGTGGGCATACCGGCCGGCGGCCGCCGCAGCGGTCTCGCCAACATGGCGGAGCGGGCGAGGAAGCTGGGGGGCGGCATGGAGACCGGTGACCGTGACGGTGGCGGCACCAGGCTCGTGTGGCACGTCCCGGTGCGGGAGGCGGGCGCTTCCCCCGAGAGGTGATCCCGTCCCGGAGGGGAACGAAAGGCCCGCTCCCGCGGGTCCGTCACGCGCGCGTCAGGACGTCGTGGGCGGTGCGCCGTGGCGAGGCCGGGCCCTGAGGGCCGTATCCGAGCCGGAGCACCATCTGCGGGTGGCCCCTCAGGCCTCCGGCCGGCGACCGGAGGTGCCGGCGCAGATCCGGCCACTCCAGGGCCTGGTGCAGGAGCGAGGCACGTACGCCGTGCGCGGTGGCCGTCAGCAGGACGCGCTCCAGCGCCTGACCGGCGCGCAGCCAGTCCGCGCGCCGGTCGTGCGGCGTGCACAGCACGGCGATGAGCGGACGCGCCTCGTACGGGCGGGCCTCCAGCACCGCGGGATGCCGGTGTGCGCCGAAATCGCGGGTCGGCACGTGGTCGCGGAAGTCCTGGACGCCCAGCGCCGCCGCCGGCACGCCGAGGTGTGAGTGTTCCGCGGCCCGCACCCAGCGGCGGCTTTCCGCTGCCCGGTCGGCGTCCGCCGTGTTGCGGTGCTCCGCCTCCCGGGTGGCCTGGAGCACCCGCGCGGTCTCCGGCGGCTCCGGGAACCACAGGAGGGCGCCCTCGGCGTGTGCGGCGTCGCCGAACTCGGCGAGCAGGCTCGGCGGCAGGGGCTGCCGGGAGAACGGGAACCGGCTGCTGTGCCGGTGCCACAGGACCTCGTACAGGTCGGGGAGCGAGGTTCCCCCGGCCGCGCGGGCGAGCCGCACGGTGGCCAGGAGATCCGGCCGGCCGGGGAGCGGAAGCAGCCGTGTGACGGGCTCCCAGCCGTGGTGGGCCACCGCCACCCGCAGATTGAGGACGGCACACCCGACGGAGACGTGGAGCGCGCGCCCGGCCGGGTCGATGTGCCGAAGACCCCGCTCCGGGGCGGCCCGGACCTCCAGCGTGCCGGTGTCCGGGACGAACCGGAAGTGCCAGGGCTGGGTGTTGTGGACCGAGGGCGCGGCGGAGGCCGCGGCGATCATTCGTTCCAGGACGGGGACGTCGACGGCCGTGGTGCTCATGGGAACTCCTTCCCGCCCGTCCGCACGGCTCGTGAGGGGGCGTGTCCTGTTCCAGCGTGGGCCCGGGGGAGGGACGGCGCCAGGGGCCGTACGGCCCTCGGCGGGGCCCGGGGCCGATCGGCCCCGAAGGGTCCCGGGCAGCCCATGGCGCGGGGCGGCGAACCGCTGGACGCTCGAAGGGGCGCGAGACGTGGAGGAGACCCGTCATGGACGATGTGATCAGCCGACCCCCCGTTCACGCTCTGCTGACGGACGGCACGACGGTGTGCATCCGCCCGGTGCGGCCCGGCGACCACGACCGGCTCGAGGGGCTGTACGAGGAGATGTCGCCGGAGAACCTGCGCATGAGGTTCTTCGCCGTGAGCCGCCGTTCCGCCCGGATGGCCGCCGACCGGGCCTGCGCTCCCGCACGCCCCGGGTACCGGGCGCTGCTGGCCGAGGCGCAGGGGCGCGTGATCGGCCTCGCGGAGTACGACACCGGGGGCGGGAAGGACCCGGCGGAGATCTCCGTCGCCGTCGCCGACGGGCGGCACCACCGGGGCGTGGGCACGCTGCTCGTCGAGCACCTGGTCTCGGCGGCCCGAGCGGACGGCGTCACCACCTTCACGGCCGACGCGCTGAGCGAGAACCGCGAGGTGCTGCGGCTCTTCACCGACCTCGGACTGCACGTGACCCGGCGCCTCGAGGGGACCGAGGTGCGCTGCACGATCGCCCTCGACCAGGACGAGGCCTACCTCAGCGCCGTGGAGGCGCGGGGCCGGGCCGCCGATGTGGCCAGCCTCGTACCGCTGTTGCGGCCGGAGGCGGTGGCCGTCGCCGGCGCCGGACGCAGGCCCGGATCGGTCGGCCGCGCCGTGCTGCACCACATCCGCGCCGGCGGATACGCCGGCCGCCTGTCCGCGGTGAACCCCCACGCCACCGCGATCCTCGGCGTGCCCTCCCACCCTTCGATCGGCTCCCTGCCCCGGACCCCCGACCTCGTGGTGATCGCCGCTCCCGCCCCCGCGGTCCCGGCCCTCGCCGAGGAGTCCGGCAAGGCCGGCGTACGGGCACTCGTGGTCGTCTCCGCGGGACTCGACCACACCCAGGCGCAGGCCCTGCTGACCGCCTGCCGCACGTACGGCATGCGCCTGGTCGGCCCGAACTGCCTCGGGATCTCCAACACCGAGCCCGGTCTGCGTCTCGACGCCACCTTCGCCGCCGGCCATCCCGCACCCGGCAGCGCGGGTGTCGCCGTGCAGTCCGGCGGCGTCGGCATCGCCCTGCTCGACGGGCTGTCCCGGCTGGGGATCGGCGTGTCGACGTTCGCCTCCCTCGGGGACAAGTACGACGTCAGCGGCAACGACATGCTGCAGTGGTGGGAGAGCGACGGCCGCACCGACCTCGCCCTGCTGCACCTGGAGTCCTTCGGCAACCCGCGGGCGTTCTCCCGCACCGCGCGGCGGGTGACCCGCCGTATGCCGGTGCTCACCGTCGACGCCGGGCGCACCGACGCGGGCCGGCGGGCCGCCGCCTCGCACACCGCGGCCGCCGCCGGCCGCACCATGACCCGGCAGGCCCTGTTCATCCAGGCCGGCATCACCGCGACCCGTTCCGTCGGTGAACTCCTCGCCACCGCCGCGCTGTTCCACGCGCAGCCGCTCCCCGCGGGCAGCCGCGTCGCGATCGTCACCAACGCGGGCGGCGCCGGCGTGCCGGCCGCCGACGCCTGCGCCGAGGCGGGGCTCGCCGTGCCGGAGTTCACCCCCACCCTGGTCGACGGCCTGCTCGCCGTGCTGCCCCCCGGCGCGTCCGCCGGCAACCCCGTGGACACCACGGCCGCCGTGTCGGAGGACGCGCTGAGCGCGTGTGTCGACCGGCTCATCGAGTACCCGGGGACCGACGCCGTGCTGGTCGTGCTGGTGCCCACCGCGGTCGCCGAGGCCACCGGCGACGATCCGGTCCGGGCCCTCACCCGGGAAGCGGGACGGCGGGCACGTCCGCTCGTTCTGGTCCGGCCGGCGCAGGACGTGGCGGCCGGTCTGCTGCCCGCGGCCGGCGGCGGCACCATTCCCTCCTACGCCGATCCCCAGGCGGCGGCACAGGCCCTCGCCCACGCCGCCCGCCGGGCGGCCTGGCTGCGCCGGCCCGCCGGAACGGTCCCGGCCACCGACGCCGACACGGAGCGCGCCCGCGGGATCGTCGCGGCCTTCCTGGCCGGCCGTCCGGACGGCGGCTGGCTCGACCCGCGCACCTGCGGCGAACTGCTGGCCTGCTACGCGGTGCCGCAGCTGCCCTGGGCATGGGCCGGCACCGAGGACGAGGCCGTCCGCGCCGCCGAGCGGCTGCGCGGTGCCGACGGACGGGTCGTCATGAAAGCCCACTGGCCGGGCCTGGTGCACAAGAGCGAACAGCGTGCCGTCCACCTCGACCTGCGGGGCGAGGAGCAGGTGCGCGCCGCCCACCAGGACCTGGCGTCACGCTTCCCGGGGCTGATGACCGGGGTGGTCGTGCAGCCCCTCGCCGAACGGGGCATTGAGTTGTTCGCCGGAGTCGTCCAGGACGGCGTCTTCGGCCCGCTCGTCCTGTTCGGCCTCGGCGGCACGGCCACGGAGGTGCTCGCCGACCACGCCGCCCGCCTCGCCCCGCTCACCGACCACGACGTCCACGACCTGATCACCGCCCCACGCTGCGCACCTCTGCTCTTCGGCGCGGGGGGCGGCGCGCCCGTCGACGTGGAGGAACTGGAGCAGGTGCTGCTGCGGCTGTCCCGGATGGCGGAGGAACTGCCACAGCTCGCCGAGGCCGACCTCGACCCGGTGCTCGCCACACCCGGCCGGGTCACGGTGCTCGACGCGCGGATCCGCCTGGTGCCGCGCGGGCCCCAGGATCCGTACCTGCGCCGGCTCCGGTGACGTGACGCGGCCCGGACCGGTCGTTGACCGGTCCGGGCCGCGTACGGAATCCCGTGGGATGTGCGACGCCTTCGTCCGGCGCGCGCCTACCGTGCCCCGGTCATCCCACTGCCGTACGGGGCGTAGAGGTCGAGCAGCCGGACGCGGGCGGAGTGCAGCCGGTGGGCGACCACACGACCGACCCACACGGCGATCGCGCGGCCGAACTCGGGGTCCTCCTCGCACAGCGCCCGCACCGCGTCCGCGTCGAACTCCCAGGCCCGCACCGGGCTCGTGGCTTCGGCGCCCAGCTGCCACACCCGGGGCGGGAAGTGCCAGGACCAGCCGACCAGCTCCCCGTGGCCCAGCGACTCGATCACGGCCGCCCGGCGACCGGGGACCTGAAGGTCGAGGGCGACGGTGCCGGTACGGATGATCCAGAACCGGTCGGCGCGCCGGCCCTCGTTGAACAGGCGCGTCCCCATGTCGAAGGAGACCTCACGGGCGTGCCGCATCAGCCGCTCGCGGTACTCGGCCGGGAGCGCCGTGGTCAGGGTGGTGGTGGTCATCGCCCTGTCTCCTCTCGTCTCGTCCTTGCTGCGTACTGTCGGAGCCGCCGTTTCCGCCGGCGTGCGGTGCCTGCCCGGACGGCGCGGCTCCCTGATGTCAGCGTGCGCCCGGCCGGAGCGGGACGCCACGGGCCGCTCGGACCCCCTCGGAGGGCCCTTCGGCCCCACCGGCGGACGCCGGGCGCGGAGGCACGCGCGGCAGCACCGCCTCCGGGTCGGGCGCGGGCACCGCGACCACCGGGACCGGCGCGTGGCGCAGGCACTCCCGGCCGACCGGACCGACGTCCGGCACGTCGCCCTGGCCGTGCACCGTGCGGCCCACGGCCAGCATGAGCGCGCCACGCGCCCGGTTCAGGAGCACCCGCACGGCCTGCCCCTCGACCAGCTCGGCCCGTACCGAGCCGTCGGTCCGGGGGCCGAAGGCCCGGCGCAGCGTCTCCGTGAGCAGCCGCGCGGCAGCGTCCCGCTCCTGGGCGGGCGTGGGCCGGACGGAGACCGGGGCGTACGGGGCGATGTGCGGTGCCGTCGCTTCCCACGCGTGCACCGCGACGACCTCGGCGCGCAGCGCGGCGGCCTGTTCCGCTGCCCAGCGCAGGGCCGCCGCCGAGGCCTCGGACCCGTCGACGCCGACCACGATGCTCCGGTTGGTGACGAGGTGGTTCATGGCATCCTCCCGCAAGGGTTCGTGCCCCCATCGTGACCCCGGCCCGGTGCCCGTGGCGTGGGCCGGCAGACCCCGGGCGGGTGTCCGATGGTCCCCGGCGGGCGGAAGGCCTTGGCGAGCGGGCCGGGCGGGGCGTGCCGCGGCGGCACGCCGAAGCCGGCCGGGGCGGGGTCCGGACGACCCCGGCCGGCCGGCTCCCGCCCGCGGGCCGCGTTCAGCCGTAGTAGGCCGCACGCATGAGCTCCTGCATGTCGTCGAGCATGGGCATCCTGGGGTTGGCGGGCGCGCACTGGTCCTCGTAGGCGTTGAGGGCCTGCTGCGGCAGCGCGTCGAGGAAGGCCCGCTCGTCGACGCCGAGCGCCCGGAACGTCGGCTCGATGCCCACGGCGGCGCGCAGCCGTTCGACGGCGGCGGCCAGCGACTCCACGCCCTCCTCGGGTGTCGCGGCGGCAAGCCCGAGGGCGCGGGCGATGTCCTGGAAGCGCTCGGGGGCCCGGTAGTTCTCGTACTTGGGCCAGCCCGTGAGCTTCGTGGGGACGGTGCCGTTGTAGCGGATGACGTGCGGCAGCAGGACCGCGTTGGTGCGGCCGTGCGCGACGTGGAAGGTCGCGCCCAGGGTGTGGGACATGGCGTGGACGATGCCGAGGAAGGCGTTGCCGAAGGCCATGCCCGCGATGGTGCCGGCGTTGTGCATCTTCTCCCGCGCCTTCGGCGACCCGTCGCGGTCGTTCACCGCCGTCTCGATGTTGTCGAAGATCAGGCGGATGGCGTGCAGGGCCAGTCCGTCGGTGAAGTCGTTGGCGTAGACGGACACGTACGCCTCGATGGCGTGGGTGAGGGCGTCGAAGCCGCTGTCGGCGGCCAGGGCCGGCGGCAGCTCGGTGGTCAGCAGGGGGTCGATGATCGCCACGCTGGGGGTGAGCGCGTAGTCGGCCAGGGGGTACTTCTTGCCGGTGGCGGGGTCGGAGATGACCGCGAACGGGGTCACCTCGGCGCCGGTGCCCGAGGTCGTCGGGATGCAGACCAGCCGGGCGAGTGCGCCCAGGGTGGGGAAGCGGAAGGCGCGCTTGCGGATGTCGAAGAACTTCTGCCGCATGTCCGCGAAGTCGATGTCGGGCTGCTCGTACAGCAGCCACATCACCTTCGCCGCGTCCATGGGGGAGCCGCCGCCCAGCGCGATGATCGTGTCCGGACGGAAGTCCCGCATCAGGTCCGCGCCCCGCTGCACCGAGTCGATGCTCGGCTCCGGCTCGACGTTGTCGATGACCTGCACGGTCACCGGCTCCCGGCGCCGCTGCAGGACGCGCGTGACACGGTCGACGAAGCCGAGGCGGGTCATCGTCGCGTCGGTGACCACGGTGACGCGGTGCACGTCCGGCATGGACGTCAGGTAGCGGATGGCCTGCGGCTCGAAGTAGATCTTCGGCGGCACCTTGAACCACTGCAGGTTGTTGCGGCGGGTGGACACCCGCTTGACGTTGAGCAGCTGGGCGGCGGAGACGTTGTTGGACACCGAGGTGCTGCCCCACGAGCCGCAGCCCAGCGTCAGCGACGGCAGCAGGTTGTTGTAGATGCCGCCGATGGCCCCCTGCGAGGACGGGGCGTTGACGATGATCCGCACGGTCTTCATGCGCTTGCCGTACGCCTCCGCGAGCTCACGGTCCTCGGTGTGGATGACGGCGCTGTGTCCCTGGCCGTGGAAGGCGACCATGTCGGCGGCCAGGTCGAAACCGCGCCGGGTGTTCTCGGCGCGCAGCACGGCCAGGACCGGGCAGAGCTTCTCGCGCGTCAGCGGCTCGTCGGGACCGACCCGTTCGGCCTCCACCAGGATGACGGACGTGTCCGCGGGCACGGAGAACCCGGCCTGCTCGGCGATCCACGCCGGACTCTGCCCGACGGCGGCCGCGTTGACCTTGGGCTCGCAGCCGCCGCCCGGGGCGGCCGAGGACGGGAACAGGAACGTCTCCAGCTTCGCCTTCTCCTCGCCGGTCGCCAGGTGGGCGTGCAGGACGCGGAACTCGGCCAGTGCCGCGTCGTAGATCTCGTCGTCCAGGATGACGGCCTGCTCGGAGGCGCAGATCATGCCGTTGTCGAACGACTTGGACAGCACCAGGTCGTTGACGGCCCGGCGCAGCTCCGCGCTCCTGTGCACGTAGGCGGGGACGTTCCCGGCGCCCACGCCGAGGGCGGGCTTGCCGGCCGAATAGGCGGCCTTCACCATGGCGTTGCCGCCGGTGGCCAGGATCAGCGAGACACCCGGGTGGCGCATCAGGGCACCGGTCGCCTCGACCGACGGGGTGTCGATCCACTGGACGCAGTGTTCGGGAGCACCGGCGGCGACGGCGGCGTCCCGCACGATCCGGGCCGCCTCGGCGCTGCAGCGCTGTGCCGAGGGGTGGAAGGCGAACACGACCGGGTTGCGGGTCTTCAGCGCCATGAGCGCCTTGAAGACGGTGGTGGAGGTCGGGTTGGTCACCGGTGTGATCGCGCAGACCACGCCGACGGGTTCCGCGATCTCGACGATGTCCTCGATGTCGTCACGGGCGATGACACCGACGGTCTTCATGTGGCCCATGCTGTGCGTGACGTGCTCGCAGGCGAAGATGTTCTTCGCCGCCTTGTCCTCGAAGAGGCCACGCCCGGTCTCCTCCACCGCCAGACGGGCCAGCAGGGTGTGCTGTTCCAGCGCGGCGACGGAGGCCTTCTTCACGATGTGGTCGACCTGCTCCTGGGTGAGGGCCTCGTAGTCGTCGAGCGCCTTGAGTGCGGCCGTCACCAGACGGTCCACGGCGACGTCGCTGTCGGACGGCGCGCCGGTGGGCGCCGGGGCCGTGGTTCCTTCGTCGTGTCGGCTCATGCGGAGTACGCCTCCAGGGTGAGGGCCGTCATGACGTACGGCCGCGGGTGGGGAGGCGGCGCCGTGGGTGACGGGCACCGCTCTCAACTCCACTGTCCCCTGCGTTCGTTGTGCCGCGCAGGCGCCGAAGGTCCCCTTCCCGGGCCGTCCGTCCCTGACCGGGAGGGCCGGGCGGCCGCCCGGCCCGGCCCCCCAAGGCCGCGGACGGCCGGGACGGGCCGGCGCCGCACGGGCGCCGGAACGGAACACCCGGGCGCCGGCGCCGACCGCGTCCCGGCCCGCGGTACCCGGGCGCCGGCCCCGGCACGGCGAACGGCCCGGGGCGGCTGCCCCGGGCCGTTCGCCCGTCCCGCGGCACGAGGTGCCGCGGCCGTTCACCCTCATCCGGCGCCCTGGCGCTGCTGACGCCGCGGGCCGCCGCGCCACGGCGGTGGCGCGGCCGTCCTGCGGGCCTCGACCCGCCGGTGCGCCGAGCGTTCCGTACGGCTGCGCAGCCGGTCCTGCAGACGGTCGGCGAGTTCCCGCGCGCTCGCCTCGCGGGCGTGCACGACGACGAGGTCGTCGCCCACCTGGATCTCGGCCCCGGCGAACCAGGGGAGCGCGACGTGGGCCGCCGCGGCCCTGGTGACGCGGACCTCCCCGCTGACGGGCGGGAGCCCGGGACGGCCCAGGACGGCGCCGATCTTCTCCCGCAGGTAGGCGAGCGCCCCCTCGTCCACGTTCCCGTCGGCCCGCACCCGGACGGCGACACCACCGGTGCCGGTGCCCTCGTTCGTCATCTGCCCCACTCCTTCCGCTGATCTCTGCAGCCCCAGACTGCCCCGCGTGCCGCCCGGGCCCCAGGGCCGCCCGGCCCGGGGTACCGGGCCGGGGGTCCCGGTCACCTGCTGTCGCTCCCCTCCACGTCCTCCAGCGCCGCCCGTCCGGCCTCCAGCCGGGCCACCGGGACCCGGAACGGCGAGCAGGAGACGTAGTCCAGGCCGGCGGAGTGGAAGAAGTGCACCGACTCCGGGTCGCCGCCGTGTTCGCCGCAGACACCGATCTTCAGGTCCGGCCGGGCGGCCCGGCCCTCGGCGACGGCGATCGTGACGAGCCGGCCCACGCCGTCCCGGTCGATCGTCTCGAACGGGGAGACCGGGAAGACGCCCTTGTCGAGATAGGCGGAGAAGAACTCGGCCTCGACGTCGTCGCGGGAGAAGCCCCAGGTGGTCTGCGTCAGGTCGTTGGTGCCGAAGGAGAAGAACTCCGCCTCCTCGGCGATCCGGCCCGCCGTCAGTGCCGCCCTGGGCAGCTCGATCATGGTGCCGACGGGGCAGTCGACCGGGAGGCCGGACTCCTCGGAGACCTCGGCGAGGACCCGCCGCACCTCGTCGCGGACGATGCGCAGTTCGCGGACGTCCCCGACGAGCGGGACCATGATCTCCGCCCGGGGGGCGCCACCGGCCCGCAGGCGTTCCGCGACGGCCTCGCCGATGGCCCGCACCTGCATGGCGACCAGGCCGGGCACCACCAGGCCGAGGCGCACGCCCCGCAGTCCGAGCATCGGGTTCTCCTCGTGCATCCGGTTCACCGCGGTCAGCAGTTCGGCGTCGTGCGCGGCCGGCAGGTCCCCGCGCGCCTCGGCCGCGGCGATCCGCACCGCGAGGTCGGTCCGGTCGGGAAGGAACTCGTGCAGCGGCGGGTCCAGCAGGCGGATGGTGACCGGAAGGCCGTCCATCGCCTCGAGGATGGCGGCGAAGTCCCGCCTCTGGAGCGGCAGCAGCGCCGCCAGAGCACGCTCGCGCTCCACGTCGGAGTCCGCCAGGATCATCTCCTCGACCAGCTTGCGGCGCTCACCGAGGAACATGTGCTCGGTGCGGCACAGGCCGATGCCCTGCGCGCCGAACCGGCGGGCCCGCGCGGCGTCCTCGGGGGTGTCCGCGTTGGCCCGCACCTCCAGTCGCCGGACCGTGTCGGCCCGGGCCAGGGCACGCGCCACCGAGTCGACCACCCCGGCCGCTCCCTCGTCGGTGCCGCCCGTCTCCAGGAACCGCATGACCGCCGAGTCGGCGAGGGGCACGGACCCCGGGTACACGGCGCCGGCGGAGCCGTCCACCGAGATGACCGTGCCCTCTTCGACGACCGTGCCGTCAGGTGCGGTGAAGCGCCGTGCCTCGGTGTCCACCGTGAGCTCCTCGGCGCCGCACACGCAGACCTTGCCCATGCCGCGGGCCACCACGGCGGCGTGGCTCGTCTTGCCGCCGCGGCTGGTGAGCACCGCCTGCGCGGCGATCATGCCGGGCAGGTCGTCGGGGTTGGTCTCCTGGCGGACCAGGACCACCTTCTCGCCGGCCGCGGCCCGCCGTACCGCCTCCGCCGAGTGGAAGACGGCCGCGCCGACCGCGGCACCCGGGGACGCCGGGAGTCCGTGGGCGAGCGGATCCCCGTGCTCGGAGGTGTCGAAGCGCGGGAACATCAGCCGCGCCAGACCGTCGCCGCTCACCCGGGCCAGGCCCTCGTCCGGGGTGATGAGTCCCTCGTCGGCCAGCGCGGCGGCAAGCGCGAAGGCCGCCTCGGCGGTGCGCTTGCCGACCCGGGTCTGCAGCATCCACAGCGTGCCGCGCTCGATCGTGAACTCGATGTCGCACAGGTCCCGGTAGTGCCGCTCCAGGGTCTCCATGTGCGCCCGTAGGCGGGCGTACGACTCGGGGTCCAGCCGCTCCAGCTCGCCCAGGGGCACGGTGTTGCGGATACCGGCGACGACGTCCTCGCCCTGGGCGTTGGGCAGGTAGTCGCCGTACAGTCCGGGGCGGCCGGTGGCCGGGTCACGGGTGAAGGCCACACCGCTGCCGGAGTCGGGCCCGAGGTTGCCGAAGACCATGCGCTGCACGCTGACGGCGGTGCCCAGGTCGTCGGGGATGTGCTCGCGCCGGCGGTACAGGCGCGCCCGTTCCCCGTTCCAGGACTCGAAGACGGCCAGGATCGCACGGCGCAGCTGCTCGGCGGGGGACTGCGGGAAGTCCTGCCCGGTCTCCCGGCGGATCACCGTCTTGTACGTCTCCACCAGCCCGGCGAGGTCTCCGGCGTCCAGGTGCACGTCGTCGCGGGCACCCCGCCGGTCCTTGAGCTCCGCCATGGCCCTCTCGAACAGGCGCGCGTCGACGCCCATGACCGTGCTGCCGAACATCTGGACGAGGCGGCGGTAGGAGTCCCAGGCGAAGCGCTCACTGCCGGACACCTTGGCCAGGCCCAGGACGGAGTCGTCGTTCAGCCCGATGTCGAGGATCGTCTCCATCATGCCGGGCATGGAGAAGCGAGCACCCGAACGGACGGACAGCAGCAGCGGATCGTCCCGCTGCCCGAGCCGCCGGCCGGCCGCCTTCTCCACGGCCTTCAGATGGTCGGAGACCTCCCGCGACATGCCCGCCGGCTCACCACCGGTGGTGAAAAAGGCCCGGCAGGCGTCGGTGGTGATGACGAAACCGGGCGGGACCGGCAGCCCCAGCCGGGTCATCTCGGCCAGGTTCGAGCCCTTGCCACCGAGCAGGCCGGCCATCTCGCGGCCGCCCTCGGTGAAGTCGTACACGTATCGGACCATGACACCGTGCTCCTCTTCTGGGGGCTGATGCATCCAGCGTCCGGCCGGCGGGCCCGCGGCGCGAGGTGCCGGCAGACCCGGGCAAGGGGCCGATGGGCCCGCGGCCCCCCGCCGGGGGCGTTCCGGGGAAGTGGGGCCGAAGGGATCCGTACAGGGTCTGTGCGGCCCCTGGGAGCCGGCCCGGGTGGGGGAGAGGCTCGAGGGCGTCGGGGACACCGGAAGCGTTCCGGGGTCCGGGAGGGACGCGCCATGCCACACACCGTAGTAGTCGGAGTCGACGGATCCGCGGCGAGTCCGGCGGCCGTGCACTGGGCTGCCCGGGAGGCCGCGCGCCACGGCGGCGGACTCGCCGTCGTGCACGCCGGGCGCCACCCCGCCCGGCCCCGGCCGGACGTGCCCCCGGGCGGCACCGGGCAGGACCGGGCCGGGCGGACCGTCCGGGAGGCCGTCCACGGCGTCCACGCGGATCACCCCGGACTGCCGGTCGCCGGCCGGGTCGTGTCCGGCTCCCCGGTCGCCGCCCTCGTCGCCGCCGCCGCGGACGCCGAGCTGCTGGTCCTCGGATCGCACGGCGTGAGCGGGGTGACCGGATTCGTCACGGGATCCGTGTCCCAGCGGATGGTCGCCCGGTCACCGCGGCCCGTGGTGGTGGTGAGGCCCGGGTGGACCGCGGCCGACGAGCATCTCCCGGCCGCGGACGGCGTGGCCCCGGAGGAGATCCCCGCGACGCCCCACCGGGCCGTCGTGCTGGGGCTGGACGTCCGGCACCCCTGCGACGAACTGATCGGGTTCGCCTTCGACGCCGCCCGGCGCCGGGGCACCCGCCTGACCGTCGTCCACGCGTTCAAGGTGCCGCCGCAGCCCGCCTCCGACGCGTCGCTGGTCACGGCGCCCGCCGCACCGCCGCCGCCGGTGGCCGGGGCGGAGGCCCTCGCGGCCGCGGAGCGGGCGGTGAGCGCCGCCCTGGGC
The DNA here is from genome assembly GCF_008312835.1 of Streptomyces marokkonensis. Classification (GTDB taxonomy): domain Bacteria; phylum Actinomycetota; class Actinomycetes; order Streptomycetales; family Streptomycetaceae; genus Streptomyces; species Streptomyces marokkonensis_A. The sequence goes on from NZ_VSKS01000010.1 coordinate 157,511, forward strand.
CCCTGGTGCGAGAAGTACCCGACGGTCCGGGTGACCCGGAGCGTGACCGAGGGCCGGGCCGCCACCGCCCTGGTCCGCGCCGCACACGACGCCGGGCTGCTCGTGGTGGGACGCCGTACGGGCGGTGGCCGGCTCGGTGCCCGCACCGGACCCGTGACCCATGCCGTCCTCCACCACGTCGCCTGCCCCGTCGCCGTGGTGCCGCACGTCTAGCCCACCCGGCCGCGCGGCCGGGCCGGCGGCCCCGTCCGCACCGGTGCCGCGCCGAAGGTCCCGGACCACGGGGGCCGGACGGAACCGGTGCGGTGCCCTGACCGGCACTCCCCGCGATCACGCCGGACGGCGAGCATCGACAGTGACAGCCCCGCCACGGAGAGGACCCGTGATGACCACGACCATGACAGCCGGCCCCCGGACCGCCGACGCCTGGCGGCAGTTCGCCGGGACGCGGTGGCGTGAGCACATCGACGTGCGCGACTTCATCCAGGCCAACTACACGCCCTACGAGGGCGACGCGGCCTTCCTGGCCGGGCCGACGGACCGGACCCGCGCGGTGTGGGAGAAGGTCAGCGCGCTCTTCCCCGAGGAGCGGCGCCGGGGCATCCTCGACGTCGACACCGCCACCCCCTCCACGATCACCTCGCACGCCCCCGGTTACATCGACCGGGAGCGCGAACTGATCGTGGGCCTGCAGACGGACGCCCCGCTGAAGCGCGCGATCATGCCCAACGGCGGGCTGCGCATGGTGGAGAACGGGCTGCGGGCGTACGGCTACGAGCCCGACCCCTTCGTCACCCGGGTGTTCGGCACCTACCGCAAGACCCACAACGCCGGTGTCTTCGACGCGTACACCCCCGTGATGCGCGCCGCCCGCAAGGCCGGCATCATCACCGGGCTGCCCGACGCCTACGGCCGCGGCCGGATCATCGGCGACTACCGGCGCGTCGCGCTGTACGGCACGGACCGGCTGATCGAGGCCAAGCGCGCCGAGCGCGCCCTGCTGGACGCGCGGCCCTCAGGCCCGGACGTCATCCGCGACCGCGAGGAGCTGGCCGAGCAGATCCGCGCGCTGGGCGAACTGACCGAGATGGCGGCCTCGTACGGCTGTGACGTCTCACGTCCCGCGACGACCGCGCACGAGGCGGTGCAGTGGCTCTACCTCGGCTTCCTGGCGGCGGTGAAGGAGCAGAACGGCGCCGCGATGTCCCTCGGCCGCACCTCCACCTTCCTCGACGTCTACCTCCAGCGGGACCTGGAGGAGGGCACGGTCGACGAGACCCGGGCCCAGGAACTCGTCGACGACTTCGTGATCAAGCTGCGGATCGTGCGGTTCCTGCGCACCCCCGAGTACGACACCCTGTTCTCCGGCGACCCCACCTGGGTGACGGAGTCCATCGGCGGCATCGGGGAGGACGGCCGCCCGCTGGTCACCCGCACGTCCTTCCGCTTCCTGCAGACCCTCTACAACCTCGGCCCGGCCCCCGAGCCCAACCTGACCGTCCTGTGGTCGCCGCGGCTGCCCGCGGGCTTCAAGCGGTTCTGCGCGCAGGTCTCCATCGACACCAGCGCGATCCAGTACGAGTCCGACGAGCTGATGCGTCCGCGCACCGGTGACGACACCGCGATCGCCTGCTGCGTCTCCGCGATGGCGGTGGGCAAGCAGATGCAGTTCTTCGGCGCGCGGGTGAACCTGGCCAAGGCACTGCTGTACGCGGTCAACGGCGGCCGGGACGAGATGACCGGCGAGCAGGTCGCACCCCCGATGCCCGCGCTGACGGGGGAGTACCTCGACCACGAGGAGCTGGAGGCGGCGTACGACCGCGTGCTGGACTGGCTGGCGGAGACCTACGTCGAGGCACTGAACGTCATCCACTACATGCACGACAAGTACGCCTACGAGCGCCTGGAGATGGCGCTGCACGACCACCCGGTGCACCGGTTCATGGCGTGCGGCATCGCCGGACTGTCGGTCGCCGTGGACAGCCTGTCGGCCGTCAGGCACGCGCGGGTGAAGGTCTTCCGGGACGGCACCGGACTCGCCGTCGACTTCCGCACCGAGGGGGAGTTCCCGGCCTACGGCAACAACGACGACCGCGCCGACTCGATCGCCGTCGACCTGGTGGAGTCGTTCATGGCGAAGGTGCGCAAGCACCCCACCTACCGCGACGCCGAGCACACGCAGTCCGTGCTGACCATCACCTCGAACGTGGTCTACGGCAAGCACACGGGCAACACGCCCGACGGCCGGCGGGCGGGAGAACCCTTCGCACCGGGCGCCAACCCGATGAACGGACGCGACCGGCACGGGGTGGCCGCCTCGGCCCTCTCGGTGGCCAAGCTGCCGTACGAGCAGGCCCGGGACGGCATCTCCCTGACCACGACCATCACGCCCGAGGGTCTCGGACACGTCCCCGAGGAGCGCGCCGGCAACCTGGTCGGCATCCTCGACGCCTACATGGCCTCGGGCGGCTTCCACATGAACGTGAACGTCCTGAACCGCGCGGTCCTGCGGGACGCCATGGAACACCCGGAGAAGTACCCGGAACTGACGATCCGGGTGTCCGGGTACGCCGTCAACTTCGTCCGGCTGACCCGTGAACAGCAGCTCGACGTGATCAGCCGTACCTTCCACGGCTCGCTGTGAGCACCACGGCCGAGCCGGTGACGGGCCGGATCCACTCCTGGGACCTCTCCACGGGAGTGGACGGTCCCGGGACCCGGTTCGTCCTCTTCCTCAGCGGCTGCCCCCTGCGCTGCCTGTACTGCGCCAACCCGGACACCTGGCACATGCGGGACGGCAAACCGGCCACCGTCGACGAGGTGATGGCCGAGATCGAGAAGTACCGGGCCTTCATCACCACCGCCGGCGGGGGCGTCACCCTCACCGGCGGCGAGGCCCTCCTCCAGCCGGCGTTCACGGCGGCGGTCCTCCGCCGCTGCAAGGAGCTCGGTCTGCACACGGCCCTCGACACCTCCGGCTTCCTCGGCGCCCGCGCGAGCGACGCCCTGCTCGCCGACACCGACCTGGTGCTGCTGGACATCAAGTCCTTCGACGCGCGCACCTACCGCCGTCTGACCGGCGCCGCCCTCGCCCCGACGACGGCCTTCGCCGCCCGTCTGGACCGGCTGGGCGTCCCGGTGTGGATCCGTTACGTCCTCGTGCCCGGCTGGACCGACGACCCGGCCGCGATCGACGGGCTCGGCGGGTTCCTGGCCGGACTGGGCAACGTCGACCGGGTGGACGTCCTGCCCTTCCACAAACTCGGCGCCCACAAGTACGACGCGCTGGGCATCCCCTTCCCGCTGCGCGACACCCCCGTACCGGATCCGGACCTGACCGAGCGGGTGCGGCGGCAGTTCCGGGAGCACGGCCTGCGGGCACAGTGAGGCTCACCCCCGAGCCGGTCACGGCCTCCCGCTCGTCCCGGCCCCGTACCGGATCAGGGGCGGAGCCCGTCGCGCCGCTCCTCGGTCCCCGGGGCGGGGGACTTCAGGGCGCGGGTCTCGGCCTTGAGGATGCGGGCCGACTTGCCCGCGGAGCGGACGAGATCCGGGAGCCTCTTGGCGGCGAGTACGGCGATGACGACGATCAGGATGACGGCCAGCTCGCTCAGTCCGAACATGGGTGTCCTGCTCCTTCTCCGAGGCCCGGTCGCGAATCTACATCACTGTAGAGTAGGTGCGGGCCCCCGTGGGCCGCGCGGAGGCACCGGACGGGCGTCCATACGATGTCAGCCCGGCGAACCGGCGGTGGCGGAAGGGAGACAGGGCGTGGCGGAGGAGCGGCAGCGTTCCCGGCGGCGGGGGCAGGGCGAGCTGGAGGCGCTGGTCCTGGCCGCGCTGCGGGAGGCGGACGGCCCGGCGACGGCCGGCTGGGTGCAGCAGCGCCTCGGCGGCGACCTCGCCTATACGACCGTCATCACCATCCTGACCAGGCTGCTGGCCAAGGGCGCGGTCACCCGGGAGCGCTCGGGCCGGTCCTTCGCCTGGACGTCCTCGTCGGACCAGGCGGGCCTGGCCGCCCACAAGATGCGCAAGGTACTGGACGCCGAGAGCGACCGGGAGGCGGTGCTGGCCAGCTTCGTCACCGGTCTCGGGCCGGACGACGAACGCCTCCTGCGGGAGCTGCTGGGCCAGTCGGGGAACGACGGGGAAGACTGAGCGGCCATGGGGGTGTTCGTCTTCCTGCCGCTGGTGCTGCCCCTGACGGCATGGCCGGTCGCGCGCCTCGCCGAGCACCACCTGCACCCGCGGACCGCGACCCGGCTGCTGACCGGGGTGGCCGCGGTGATGGCGGTGTGCAGCACGGTGTGCCTGGCGCTGGCGATGGTGGTCGGCACCGCCCAGCTGCCCGGAAACCCCCTGCCCGACGGCTGGTCGGACCCCGAGGTGCGCGCTGCGGTCCCGTACGACGAGGTCGTCGGGAAGGCCGCGATCCCCGCCCTGTGCGCGGTGCTGGTGGCGTGCGGCCGGACGCTGTGGCGGCACGGCCGGGTGCGCCGTCGCGCCCACCGGGCGCTGGCCGGGCTGCGGGAGACGGAGGTGGCGGTCCTGTCCGACGGCGTGCCGTACGCGTACGCGCTGCCGGGCGGGCGGCGGGACCGTGTGGTGGTGACCACGGGGCTGCTGGAGCGGCTCGGACCGGCCGAGCGCCGGGCGCTGTTCGCGCACGAAAGGGCCCATCTCGCCGCCCGCCACCACCGCTTCCTGCTCGCGGTCCAGCTGGCCGCGCGGGCCAACCCGTTTCTGCGGCCGCTGCGCACGGCGGTGGCGTACACGGCGGAACGGTGGGCCGACGAGGACGCGGCGCAGGCCGTCGGCAGCCGCCGCACCGTGGCGCACGCGATCGGCAAGGCGGCCCTGGTGTCGCGGGGCACTCCGGTCGCCACGCTGGCGGGGCTCGCCGCGCCCGGCCCGGTTCCGCGCCGGGTGGCGGCGCTGCTCGGTCCCGCCCCGGCCGTACGGCGCTGGCCTTCGCTGTTCACCCTGGTGGGGCTGGCGGCGTGGGGCGCCGCCGCGGGGGCCGCCGTGTCCGCGATGTCATCCGCCAACTCCGCCGTGACGATGGCCCTCATCCTGTACGCCGCCACCCCCCTGTGACCGGGACGGGGGACCTCGCAGGAGTGCGGCGGGCCGTTCCCCGCCCCGCCATGGGGCCTGATGGCCCGCGGCGATGAACCCTCCGGCCCCTGTGCGGGCACCCTCCTGGGAGCGAGGCTGACAGCGGGGGAGTAGCTCTTGTGCTGGAGGTGCACGTCATGCTTTCGCCTGTTGTCGCCGGCGTCGATGGTTCCGCCGCGAGTCTGGTGGCCGCCGCATGGGCGGCGCACGAGGCCGTCCGCCGCGGACGGGCGCTGCGGCTGCTGCACGCGCGCGACGGGCAGTCGCGCCGAGGCGAGCCACCGATCGCGGACGCCGCCCGGCGGACCCTGGCGCAGCGGGTCCTGCGGCAGGCCGAGGAACGCGTCCTCGCCGCGTGCCCCGGGGTGCGGCTGTACGACGACCAGGTCGAGGGGCCGGCCACCGACGCCCTGGTGAAGGCCGCGGAGGACGCCGACCCGCTGGTGCTGGGCTCGCGCGGAGCGGGCCGCATCACCGGCCTTCTCGCCGGCTCGGTCGCGCTCGGAGTGGTGGCGAGGGCCACGCACCCCGTCGTCCTGGTACGGGCGGACGCCGAAGGGCCGTACGACGAGCCGGCCGGCCTCCCCCGTGACGGCCGGCGGGACGTGGTCCTCGGTCTCGACGTCACCGAGCCGTGCGACGAGGTGATCGCGTTCGCCTTCGAGTCGGCCCGCCTGCGCCGGGCGCGGCTGAGGGTGCTGCACGCCTGGCGCGCGCCCGGTCCGTTCCCCCCGGGCCCCGGTGAGGGGGGCCTGCCGGGCGATCCCCGGAGAGCCGGGGAGTGGCTCGGTTTCCTCTCCTCGGTGCTCCGGGTGTGGCGCGACAAGTACCCCGACGTCGTCGTGCTGGAGATGGCCGTGGAGGGCAAGCCGTCGGGCGCCCTGCTGAGGGCCGCGTCCGCGGCGGACCTGCTGGTCGTCGGCCACCGGCTCACCGACCGGCCGAGGGTCCCGCGCACCGGCCCGGTGACCCACGCCGTGCTGCAGCAGGCCGGCTGCCCCGTGGCCGTCGTACCGCACTTCTGAACCGGTTGCGCGGGGCACCTTGAGCCGAGGCGCGCGCACCCGCATGGTTGCGGGTGTTCGAAATCTGTAGATTTGACGCCGAGGTACCGAACCGCCGGCCGGACTGATGGGCGTGCCCCTGATCGCGGACTCCACGGGCGAGGACCATATGTTCAACTTGAGTGCGCCGATCGTCACCATGTTCGCGCTGTACGTGGCCGCCATGGTCGGCACGGGTGTCTGGGCCTGCACCCGCACGCGCACCTACTCCGACTTCGCCCTGGGCGGGCGCCGGTTCGGGCCGCTCGTCGCCGCCCTGTCCGCGGGGGCCAGCGACATGTCCGGCTGGCTGTTCCTGGCGCTCCCCGGGGCCGTCTACGCGGCGGGCCTCGGCTCCGCCTGGATCGCGCTCGGCCTGGCGGCCGGCACCTACCTCAACTGGCTCTTCGTCGCGCCGAGGCTGCGCACCTACACCGAGCGGGCCGGGAACGCGGTCAGCCTGTCGGCCTATCTGGAGGAGCGGTTCGAGGACCGCACCCGGATGCTCAGGCTGGTCTCGGCCGCGGTCACGCTGGTGTTCTTCACCCTCTACGTCAGCAGCGGTCTGGTGGCGGGCGGACTGCTGTTCAACACCGTCTTCGACCTCCGCTTCGGGCTGGGAGTGACCGTCACCGCCCTGGTCATCGTGATCTACTCGAGCCTGGGCGGTTTCCTGGCGGTGAGCCTGACCCACGTCATGCAGGCCACGCTCATGTTCCTCGCCCTGATCGTGCTGCCCGCGACCGCCGTCGTCTCCGTCGGAGGCTTCGGCGCCCTGGGCAACGCCCTGGACAGCAGAGAGCCCGCCCTGCGCGATCCCGGGGCGCTGGTCGACTACGGAGGCGGTCTGTGGTCGGCGGACGGGACGCTCGGTACCGTGGCGATCGTCTCGCTGCTCGCGTGGGGCCTCGGCTACTTCGGGCAGCCCCACATCCTGGCCCGCTTCATGAGCATCCGCAGCGCCCGGGACGTTCCCGCCGCCCGCCGCATCGGAACCGCGTGGGTCGTGGTCGTGCTCGCCGGCGCCACCCTTGTCGGCCTGGCGGGGATCGGGGAGCTCGTCCCCTCGCTGTCCGCCCCCGACACGGTGTACATCGCCCTGTCCCGGACACTGCTCAACCCGTGGGTCGCCGGGGTGATGCTGATCGCCGTGCTCGCCGCCGTCATCTCCACCGCGGACAGTCAGCTCCTCGTGTCGTCCGTGGCCCTCACGGAGGACTTCTACCGGGCGTTCCTCAACCGGCGCGCCACCGACAGGGCTCTGGTGCGGGTGGGACGCGCCACCGTCGTCCTGGTGATCCTGGTGGCCTTCGTCATCGCGCTCAGAGGCGACGCGCTGCTGAGCCTCGTCGCCCACGCCTGGGCGGGCTTCGGAGCCGCCTTCGGCCCGGTCGTGCTGCTGTCGCTGTACTGGCCCGCCATGACCTGGGCGGGGGCCACGGCCGGCATCGTGACCGGCGCCGGCACGGTGCTGCTGTGGGACTGGATCAACCCCCTGCTCGGGCCGCTTGAATCGGGTGTCTACGAGATGGTGCCCGGCGTGCTGGCCGCCACGGCCGCCGCCCTCCTGTTCGGCCGGTACGTCGGCCGGCCGCCGAAGCGGGCCTTCTGGCGGATGCCCGGCGGAGGCGCGAGCCAGATGATGCTCACCTCGTTCCTCACCCACGCGCCGGTCGGCCTCGCCGTCCTCGACACCGACCTGCGGTACGTCTGGGTCAACGACCCGCTGGACCGCCTGGTCCCCCTGGGGGACCGCCTGGGCCGGCTGGTGCACGAGGTGCTGCCGCCCGCGGAGGCCGGACTCTTCCAGGAGAAGATGGGCACCGTCCTGGACACCGGGCGGCCGGTCATGGACTGCGAGTTCCTCACCACCGACGACCCCGAGCGCGCTCGTGCCATGTCCGTGTCCTTCTTCGGGATGAAGGACCGCCGCGACCGCATCGTGGGCATCCTGTACATGCTCATCGACGTCACCGAACGCCGGCGGGCCCAGGAACGCCTGGCGCTGCTGAACGACGCCGGCGCCAGGATCGGCAGCACTCTGGACGTGCGGCGCACCGCGCAGGAGCTGGCCGACGTGACCGTGCCGCCCCTCGCCGACTTCGTGGCGGTCGACCTGCTGGACTCCGTCATGCGGGGCGAGGAGCCGGACCCCGGACCGGTCGGCATGGGACCCGTCATCCGCCGCGCGGGGCAGGCGTCGGTGCGCGAGGGCTGCCCGGAGGGCAGCCTGGACGTCGGGGAAGCCGTCCGGCGTGCCCCGTCCTCGCCCGTGACGCACTGTCTGCGGGAGAGCAGGACCCTGGTGGAACGCACCCTGGACCGCACCGCCAGCCCGTGGGTGACCGAGGACCCGTCCCTGGGCGCGTCGCTCCTCAAGTACGACTTCCGCTCCCTCATGGTCGTGCCGGTACGGGCGCGCGGCGTCACCCTGGGCGTGGCGACCTTCGCCCGGTCGAGGCGCTCCGCCCCCTTCGAGGACGACGACGTGCGTCTCGCCGAGGAGATCGTCTCCCGTGCGGCGGTGTCCGTCGACAACGCCCGCCGCTTCACCCGCGAGCGGACCGCCTCCCGCGCCATGCAGCAGTTCCTGCTGCCGCAGGTGCTCACGGGGGGATCGGCGCTCGAGGTGGCGTCCTGGTACCAGCCGGCCGGCGTCCCCAGCGGGGTCGGCGGCGACTGGTTCGACGTCGTCCCGCTGTCCGGGGCCCGGGTCGCCCTCGTCGTCGGCGACGTCGTCGGACACGGCATGAACGCCGCGGCGACCATGGGACGCCTGCGCGCGGCGGTGCGCACACTCGCCAACCTGGACCTCCCCCCGGACGAACTGCTCGCCCACCTCGACGACCTGGTCATCGGCCTCATGGGGGCACACGACGACAACGAGGCGGAGGCCGTCGCCGGCGCCGGCTTCATGGGGGCGACCTGCCTGTACGCCGTGTACGACCCGGTCAGCAGACGGTGCACGCTGGCCCGCGCGGGGCATCTCCCGCCCGTCCTGGTGACCCCCGGCGGCACCGCCGAGGTCCTGGACCTGCCGGCGGGGCCGCCGCTCGGGCTCGGGTACCTGCCGTTCGAGGCCGCCGAACTGGAGCTTGCCGAGGGCAGCCTCCTGGCCTTCTACACCGACGGCCTCGTCGAGACGGCCGACCGGGACATCGACGAGGGGATCTCCCGGCTGGGCCACGCCCTGGCGAAGCCCGGAGAGACGCTGGAGGACGTCGGCCGGGGCGCGGTCGACACGCTGCTGACCGGCCCGCCGCCCGACGACGCCGCCCTGCTCCTCGCCCGGACCAAGGTCCTGTCACCGCACCGCGTCGCCTCCTGGGACCTGTCCGGCGACCCGGCGGCCGTCGGCGACGCCCGCGCCGCCGCCGTGCGGCAACTGGAGGAATGGGGTCTGGACGGCCTGGCGTTCACCACGGAACTCATCGTCAGCGAACTGGTCACCAACGCCATCCGGTACGCGTCCGGCCCGATCGGCCTGCGCCTGATCCGGGACCGCGGCCTCATCTGCGAGGTCAGCGACGGCAGCGGCACCTCACCGCGCCCGCGCCACGCGCGCACCACGGACGAGGGCGGACGCGGACTGATGATCGTGGCGCAGCTCGCCCACCGGTGGGGCACCCGGCACACTGCGGCCGGCAAGGTCATCTGGACCGAGCAGCCCTTCGTGGCCGAACCCTGAGCCCCCCGTCGCCGGACCCTGAGCCCCCGGCCCCCGAGACCACCCGAGCCCGGCCCGGAGGGTCCTCCGGCCCCGGAACGGGGACCTGCGGCCTCTGCCCCGTGGCGCGGCCCGTGGCCACTCTGGTACTGGAGAACCCGGCTCGGGAGGTGGCGCCATGACCGGCACCGTGTTGGTCACCTACGGAACCACGAACGGATCGACGGCGCAGATCGCCACAGCCGTCGCCGACGTCCTGCGCGAGCACGGCCTGACGGCCGAGACCCGCCCGGCCCGGTCCGTCGAGAGCGTGAGGTCGTACGACGCGGTGGTGGCCGGCGCGGGGCTGTACGCCGGCCGCTGGCACAAGGACGCCCGCCGGTTCCTCCGCCGGCACCGCCGCGACCTCGCCCAGCGGCCGCTGTGGCTGTTCAGCAGCGGCCCGCTGGACCCCTCGGCCTCGGAACGGGACGTCCCGCCCGTGCCCGGCGTGCAGAAGGCCATGGCCCGGCTGGACGCCAGGGGCCACGTCACCTTCGGGGGCCGCCTGGAGGAGGGCGCCGGGGGATGGGTCGCCCGGATGCTCCTGCGCAACGGAAAGGGCGGTGACTTCCGCGACTTCACCGCCGTCGGGACGTGGGCCGCGCGTGTCGCCGACGAACTGACGCGGGTGTGACACCGGGCCGGTCTCCGGAAGGAACGGGACCGTCGGCCCTCGTCTCCGGGCCTCGCCCGGCTCACGGTAGGACGCAGCACCGCCGTACCGGGCGGAGAACGGACGGACAGATGTATCCCAATGACGGTTTCCGCGAACTCGGGCGCACGGAATGCCTGCGGCTGATGGCCGGGGTGCCCGTCGGCCGCATCGTCTACACGCGCTGGGCCATGCCGGCCGTGCTGCCGGTCAACTTCGCCCTTGACGGCGACGGCGCCGTGCTGCTGCGCACCGCCGCGGACTCGGCGCTGGTCCGCGCGATCGACGGCGCGGTGGTCGCCTTCGAGACCGACGACGTCGACGCAGCCAGGCGGGCCGGCTGGAGCGTGGTCGTCACCGGCCGGGCCGCCGTGGTGACCGACCCCGCCGAACGCGAGCGCCTCTCCCGCACCGGCCCGGTCTCCTGGGCGCCCGCGAGGCAGGAGGTCTTCGTCCGCATCGAGCCGGAACTGGTCACCGGGCGCGAACTCGTCGGCGGACGGACCCTGTACGGCGTGGACCTGGCCGCGGCGCTCGAGGGATGACATCCGCCGACGGGTCCCGGACCGGGGGACGTTCGGCCCGCGGCGCGGGCCTCGCGGCCCCTCCGCCGGGGACCGGCGACGCGGGACATTGAAGGTGCGACGAGAACCATCCGGATCCGGCGTCACCCCCTGGAAGGGATGAGCACCATGGCAGTGCACCACCACGCCCGACCGCACCCGGGATTCCGCGCTCCGTCCCTGCACCGCCGGGCCCGGACGGCCCCCGCCTCCGCCGGGCCGGCGACCCTGGCGGCGACCGCGACCGGCGCGTACGTGTTCGCCGGACTGCGCCTGCTGACCGGGTTCGTGTTCCTGTGGGCGTTCCTGGACAAGACGTTCGGCTTCGGCTACGCCACCCCCTCCGGCAAGGCGTGGGCCGACGGCGGCTCGCCGACCGAGGGCTTCCTCAGCAACGTCGCCGTCGGACCCGTGGAGTCCACGTTCCACGCCTGGGCCGGCGCCGCCTGGGCCGACTGGCTGTTCATGCTCGGTCTGCTCGGCACCGGCCTCGCGCTCGTCGCGGGCATCGGCCTGCGGCTCGCCGCGGTCGCCGGCACCGCCATGATGGCGCTGATGTGGATCGCGGAGTGGCCGCCCGCCCAGCACCTGTCGGACGGTTCGCCGAGCATGTCGACGAACCCGTTCGCCGACTACCACCTCGTCTACGCCGCCGTCCTGATCGCCCTCGCGGCGGCGGGCGCCGGTGCCACCTGGGGACTCGGCCGCGCCTGGGCACGACTCCCCTTCGTCAGCCGCAACCGCTGGCTCCTGTGACGACCGCGGCGCGCCCGCAGGTCCGGCATCCCCGCCCCGGGCGCGGATGCCGGACATCCGCGGACGGTGCGCGCGCACGGCGCGGGAGACCCTGGTAGCAGGGAACGGAACAGGGAACCCGCCCACACAGCCGGGAGCCGGGCTCACCGGCCGGGTGCGAGGAGGACGGCATGGCTTCGCGACCACTCGACAACAAGACGGTGACCACACTCGTGTCCGACGCGACCACGGCACCGTCCATGCACAACGCCCAACCGTGGCGCTTCCGCTACCTGAGCGCGGAGCACCTCCTGCTGCTGCGTGCGGACCCCGAACGGGCGATGCCCCACTCCGATCCCGACAACCGGTCGCTGCACCTCGGCTGCGGGGCGGCCCTGTTCAACCTGCGGGTCGCCGCGGCGCACGCCGACCTCGTCACGGAGACGACCCTCCTGCCCGAGCCCGGCGATCCCCTGCTGCTCGCCGCCGTCCGGCTGTCCGCACCGCTCCCGCACCGCCCCGCGGACACGGAACTGAGCCGGTTGCACCCCGCCGTCCGGCAGCGGCACACCAGCCGTCACCCCTTCGCCGAGAAGGACATCCCCGGCGACGTGCGGGCCGCCCTGGAGGCGGCCGCGGCCCGCGAGGGCGCCGTGCTGCTCTTTCCCGGCTCCTGGCACGCCGAGACCGTGCTCGACCTGGTCCGTGACGCGGAGAACCGGGACGTCATGGACCGCGAGGCCAACGAGGACGTGCTCCGCTGGACCCGGCTGGGCGAGGAGGCGCACACCGCCGTCGACGGCATCCCGGAGTACGCGTTCGGGCCCCGCAAGCAGGGCGGCAGGGCCCCCGTCCGGGACTTCGCCGGCCGCAGGAGGGTCGCCGACCGCGGCACCACCGTGTTCGAGAACCTTCCGCACCTGGCCCTGCTGAGCACCCGCGGCGAAGGCCCCGCCGACTGGCTGCGCGCCGGGCAGGCACTGGAACGGGTCCTGCTGGAGGCCACCCTGGCCGACCTGGCGACCTCCCTCACCTCGCACGCCCTGGAAGCGCCGGAACTGCGCCTGCTGGCCCGCGATCCGGCCACGGGCACCGGGCAGGTGCACATGGTGCTGCGCCTCGGCTACGGCCCGCGGGGACCGGCCACCCCCCGCCGCCCCGTGAAGGACGTACTGGAGATCACCTGACCGACCGCCGACGTGACTTTGCGGCTCCTTTACAGTTGGCGTAGAAACAGGCCATCCTGCTTTCACACCAGATGTCGTCCACACGTCCGAGAAGGAGCGACGGTCCCCCGATGGGTGATCCTCCCAGTAGCAGCCGTGCCACCACCGCCCGTCCGCGCCGTACGGCCAGCGAGGGAACGGGGGTGGCACGGTGACCGAGGTCCTGCTGCTCCTGCTCGCACTGGCGCTGACCCTGGCCTGCGCGGTGTTCGTCGCGGCCGAGTTCTCCCTGACCACCGTCGAGCGCGGTGACCTGGAGCGTGCCGCCGAGGCCGGCGAGCGCGGAGCCGCGAGCGCGCTGGGCGCCGTACGGCGCCTGACGCTGCAGCTGTCCGGCGCCCAGCTCGGCATCACCGTCACCTCCCTGGTGATCGGCATGCTCGCCGAGCCTTCCCTCGCCGCGCTGCTGCGCGGGCCGCTGCGGACGGCCGGGCTGGGCGGCGCCGCCCCGACGGCGGCGACCGTGCTGGGCGTGGCGGTGTCCACCGTCGTGCTGATGGTGGTCGGGGAGCTGGTCCCGAAGAACTGGGCCATCTCCCGGCCCCTGGCGGTCGCGAAGGTGGTCGCGGCACCGCAGCGCGCGTTCACCGCCGCCTTCGGCCCGTTCATCGGGCACCTGAACACCACCGCGAACCGGTTCGTACGCCGCTTCGGCCTGGAGCCCGCCGACGAACTGGCCTCCGCGCGCACCCCCGAGGAACTGGGCGCGCTGGCCCGGCGCTCCGCGGCCGAGGGCGCCCTGGAGGCGGACTCCGCCGAACTCTTCGTCCGCACCCTGCACCTGAGCGAGCTCACCGCCGAGAACGTGATGACCCCGAGGGTCGACGTCAGAGCCCTGGAGGTGCACGCCACCGCCGCCGACGCCGCCGCCCTCAGCCACGCCACCGGCCTGTCCCGCTTCCCGGTCTACCGCGACAGCCTCGACGAGGTGGTCGGCACCGTCCACATCCGCGACGTACTCGCCCTGGAGCCGGAGCGGCGGCCCGGTACGCCCGTGACCGAGCTGACCACCCCGCCCCTGCTCGTTCCCGACAGCCTGACCGCCGACCGGCTGCTGGAACGGATGCGGGCGCACCGCACCATGGCCGTGGTCATCGACGAGTACGGCGGCACGGCGGGCGTGGCCACCGTGGAGGACATCGTCGAGGAGGTCGTCGGCGAGGTCCGCGACGAGCACGATCCCCTCGAGGTGCCCGACCTGGCGCCCGCCCCCGCCACGGAGGACGGGCGCGCGGTCTGGGAGGCGGACGGCAGCGTCCGCCTCGACCGGCTCACGGACATCGGACTCATCGCGCCGGACGGCCCCTACGAGACCGTCGCCGGGCTGATCGCCACCCGCCTGGCCCGCATCCCCGCCAAGGGGGACGTCGTGGACCTCGACGGCTGGCGGCTCGACGTGCTGGAGGTCGAGCACCACCGCGCCGACCGCATACGCCTCACCCAACCGGCCACGGCCGGACTCGACCCGGTCGTGGAGGGAGCCCGATGACCGCCCTGCAGCTCGCCGTCGGCGCCCTGACCCTGCTCACCAACGCGTTCTTCGTCGGCGCCGAGTTCGCCCTGATCTCGGTGCGCCGCAGCCAGATCGAACCCCGTGCCCAGGCGGGCGAGAAGCGCGCCCGGATGACGCTGTGGGCGCTGGAACACCTGTCCGCGATGATGGCCACCGCCCAGCTCGGCATCACCGTCTCCTCCCTGGTGCTCGGCGCGGTCGCCGAACCCGCCATCGCGCACCTGCTGGAACCCGGCTTCGAGGCGGTCCACATCCCGCACGGCCTGGTGCACCCGATCGCGTTCGTCATCGCCCTGACCGTCGCCACGTATCTGCACATGCTGATCGGCGAGATGGTGCCCAAGAACATCGCGCTCGCCGCGCCCGTGCCCACCGCCCTGCTGCTGGGCCCGCCGCTGGTCGCGCTGACCCGGGCGCTGCGGCCGGTCGTCTTCGGCATCAACGCCTTCGCCAACGTCCTGCTGCGGCTGCTGCGCGTGGAGCCGAAGGACGAGGTCGAGTCGGTCTTCACCGACGACCAGCTCGCCCGGATGGTCGTCGACTCCAGCGAGGCCGGCCTGCTCGGTCCCGCCGACGGGGAGCGGCTGCGCGACGCGCTCGAGCTGGGCACCAGGCCGGTCGGCGAGATCCTCGTCCCCGCGCAGCGGATGCGCACCGTCGAGCACACCGTCACCCCCGCCCGGCTGGAACGGCTGGCCGCCGAGGCGGGCCTGTCCCGCTTCCCGGTCACCGGCCCCGACGGCGCCGTCCTGGGCTACCTGCACATCAAGGACACCCTCGGCGCCGCCGACCGCGACCGTCCCTTCCCGCGCGGCGCGCTGCACAAGGTGACCCGGGTGCGCATCGACACCCCGCTCGACGACACGCTCACCGCCCTGCGGGCCGAAGGCAGCCACCTCGCCGCCGCCGTCGGGGAGAGTGGCACGGTCATCGGCTTCGTGACCATGGAGGACGTGCTGTCCGAACTGGTCGGTCCCGCGGCACCGGCCACCGCCTGACCGCCCCGGCCGGGAACACGGACCCGGCCGGGAGCGTTGACATCCCGTACACCCGAAGAAGGAGCACGTCCTTGTCCGCCAGACCGACGGACCCCCCGGGGCACAGTCCCCGACCATCCCGCCAGGCGACCCCTGAGCACGGCACACGGCGGGATGGTGTTCGATGAGTGCCGCGAACGCCCTCCTGGGACTGCTGGGCGTGTTCGTGCTGACCGCCGGCACCGGATACTTCGTCGCCCAGGAATTCGCCTACGTCTCCGCCGACCGCCTCGCCCTGGCCCGTGAGGCCGACTCCGGGGACCGGAAGGCCGCACGCGCCCTGAAGGTGCTGGAACGGCTGTCGTTCATGCTGTCCGGCGCCCAGCTCGGCATCACCGTGACCGGACTCGTGGTCGGCTTCATCGCCGAGCCGTCGGTGTCCGCGCTGCTGAGGCCCGCGCTGTCCGGCCTTGGCATCCCCGACGCCGCCGTGAGCGGCATCGCCGTCGTGCTGGCCTTCGTGCTGGCCACGGTCGTCCAGATGGTGCTGGGCGAGCTGGCCCCGAAGAACCTCGCCATCGCCGTACCGGAACGGCTGGCGAAGGCGCTGGCCGGCTCCACGCTGGCCTACCTGAAGGTCGTCGGACCGGTCGTGCACGTCTTCGACGCGACGGCGAACAGGCTGCTGCGCCGGGCCGGCATCGAACCGGTGGAGGAGCTGCACCACGGCGCCACGCTGGAGGAACTGGGGCACCTGATCGGCGAGTCCCACGAGCAGGGCGCCCTGCCCAAGGACACCGCCACCCTGCTCGACCACGCCCTGGAGTTCTCCGACCGGACACTGGACGAGGTGATGGTGCCCCGCGTGGACGCCGTCTTCGTCCGCAGGGACGCCACCGCCGCCGAAGCGGTCGACCTGATCGCCAGGCACGGCCACTCCAACTACCCCGTGCTCGGCGACCACCCCGACGACGTCGGCGGCGTCCTCGGCGTGGCCGAGCTGATGCGCCTGCCCGCGGAGCGTCTGCACGGCACCACGGCCGGCGCGGTCGCCCGGCGGCCGCTGCTGCTGCCCGACACCCTCCCGCTGCCCGACGCCGTGACCCACATGAGGGAACGCGGCGACGAGTTCGCGGTCGTCCTGGACGAGCACGGAGGCGTCGCCGGCATCGTCACCTACGAGGACATCGCCGAGGAACTGGTCGGCGACATCGCCGACGAGTCCGACACCGTCACCGAGGTCGCCGTCGCGGACGGCGACGGCTGGCTGGTGGACGCCGGCCGCCGGCTGGACGAGGTGGCCGAGGCCACCGGCGTCGAGCTGCCCGAGGAGGAGGACTACGACACCGTGGCCGGCCTGATCGTCGACCGGCTCGGCCGCTTCCCGGCCATCGGGGACCGGCTCACGGTCGAGCTGCCCGGCGGGGGCACCGCCGTGATCGGCGTACGCACCCTCGACCGGCACGTGCCCGAACGCGTGCGGATGCAGCTGCAGGACCCGGCGACGGAGGAGCAGGCATGAGTTTCCCGATGGCGCTCTTCGTCACCGTGCTGCTGCTGATCGGCAGCGGATTCTTCGTGGCCGCCGAGTTCGCGCTGGTCGCCGCCAAGCGGCACCGCATGGAGAAGGCCGCGGCCGAGGGCCGGCGCGGCGCCGGATCGGCCTTGGCCGGTATGCGCGAGCTGTCGCTCATGCTCGCCGGAGCCCAGCTCGGCATCACGGTCTGCACCCTGGGCCTGGGCTCGGTGTCCAAGCCCGCGATCTCGCACGAACTCGACCCGCTGCTGCACACGCTGGGCCTGCCCAGTGCGCTCAGCTACGGCATCGCCTTCGCCGTCGCCATGATCGTGGTCGTGTTCCTGCACATGGTGGTCGGCGAGATGGCCCCCAAGTCCTGGGCCATCGCCCACCCCGAGCGGTCCGCGATGCTGCTCTCACCGCCCTTCCGGGCCGTGGTGAAGGCCGTACGGCCGCTGATCCGGCTGCTCAACGCGGTGAGCAACGCCCTGGTACGGCTGTGCCGCGTCACCCCGCGCGACGAGCTGGCCTCGGTGCACAACCGGGAGCAGCTCACCCACCTGGTCACGGAGTCCGAGCGGCTCGGCCTGATCAGCGAGACGGACTCGGAGCTGCTGACGCGTTCGCTGACCGAACCCGAGACCCCGGTACGGGACCTGCAGGTGCCCGCCGCCGAGATCGTCTGGGTGGACGGCGCCGACGGCCTCGACGAGATCCTGCGCGTGGCGGCCGCCCGGGACCGCACCCGGCTCCTGGTCCGCGAACACGGCACGGTCCTCGGCTCGGTGCACGCCCGCGACGCCGTGGTGGCCCGCGCCAGGGGCCGGGCCGCCGCCGCCCGTGCGCTGGCCCGCCCCGTGCCCGGGCTGACCGAGGACGCGACGGTCGCCGACGCGATCGACCTGCTGCGCCGCCGCCGGTCCTCGCTCGCCGTGGTCCGCGACGGCTCCGGAGCCCTCACCGGCGTGGTCAGTCTGGACGACCTGCTGGCCCGTTTCCTGCAGCCACAGGCCGCATAGCGGCGGCACGGCCCGTCGTACCGCGCGCACCGGAACCCGTCCCCGGTGCGCGCGGTCGACGTTTGCGCCGGGCTCCGCACGGCACCCGTTCATCCCCTGGCAGCGTGAGGCGCCGCCGGTCCGGCGGGCGCGCATCAGCGGAACGGAAGGTCGATGGCCCCCATGCAGGTTTCCGATCACATACTCCAGCGGCTGCGCGAGTGGGAGGTGGACCACGTCTTCGCGTACGCGGGCGACGGCATCAACGGCCTGCTGGCGGCGTGGGGACGAGCCGACGACAACCCGCGGTTCGTGCAGTCCCGGCACGAGGAGATGTCCGCGTTCCAGGCCGTCGGCTACGCGAAGTTCTCCGGCCGGGCCGGCGTCTGCGCGGCCACCTCCGGGCCCGGCGCCATCCACCTGCTCAACGGCCTCTACGACGCCAAGCTCGACCACGTCCCCGTCGTCGCGCTCGTCGGGCAGACCGACCGCAGCGCGATGGGCGGCTCCTACCAGCAGGAGGTGGACCTGCAGAGCCTGTACAAGGACGTCGCCTCCGACTTCTGCGAGACCGCGACGGTGCCGGAGCAGCTGCCGAACCTCATCGACCGCGCCTTCCGCACCGCCTACGCCCGGCGCACCGTCACCGCCGTCATCATCCCCGCCGACGTGCAGCAACTGGAGTACAGCCCGCCCACGCACGCCTTCAAGATGGTGCCGTCGAGCATGGGCCTCGGCCGCTACGCCTCCGTCCCCGCCGACGCCGACATCGAACGGGCCGCCGAGGTCCTCAACGCAGGTGAGAAGGTCGCCGTCCTCATCGGACAGGGCGCCCGCGGTGCCCGCCCCGAGGTGGAGGAACTGGCGGACGTCCTCGGCGCGGGGGTCGCCAAGGCGCTGCTGGGCAAGGACGTGCTCCCCGACGACCTGCCCTACGTCACCGGGGCCATCGGCCTGCTCGGCACCCGGCCCTCGTACGAGCTGATGCGGGACTGCGACACCCTGCTGATGATCGGCTCCAGTTTCCCCTACACCCAGTTCATGCCGGAGCTGGACCAGGCGCGGGGAGTGCAGATCGACATCGACCCGCACATGATCGGCCTGCGGTACCCCTTCGAGGTGAACCTCGTCGGCGACGCCGCGGAGACACTGCGCCGGCTCCTGCCCCGTCTGCGCCGGAAGAAGAAGCGGGCCTGGCGCGAGAAGATCGAGAAGGACGTCGCCCGCTGGTGGGAGGTCATGCAGCGGCGCGCCGCCGTGGACGCCGACCCGATCAACCCGGAGTACGTGGTCCACGCCCTCGACGGCAGGCTCCCCGACGACGCGATCGTCACGGCCGACTCCGGTTCCGCCGCCAACTGGTACGCCCGCCACCTGCGGCTGCGCGGACGGATGCGCGGCTCCCTCTCGGGCACCCTGGCCACCATGGGCCCCGGCGTGCCGTACGCCATCGGCGCGAAGTTCGCCCACCCGGACCGTCCCGCGATCGCCCTCGTCGGGGACGGCGCCATGCAGATGAACGGCATGATGGAGATGGTCACGGCCGCCAAGTACTGGCGGGGCTGGGCGGATCCGCGACTGGTCGTCGCCGTCCTCAACAACGGCGACCTCAACCAGGTCACCTGGGAGATGCGGGCGATGTCCGGGGCACCGCAGTTCGAGGAGTCGCAGCACATTCCCGATCTGCCGTACGCGGGGATCGCGCAGCGGATCGGGCTCGACGGCGTGCGTGTGGAGAAGCCGGAGGAGGTCGAGGCCGCCTGGGACCGGGCGCTGTCCGCCGACCGGCCCTTCGTCATCGACTTCCGCACCGACCCCGCCGTGCCGCCCGTCCCCCCGCACGCCGAGCCGGACCAGATCGCGGCCGCGGCCTCCGCCGTGCTCAAGGGCGACAGCGACCGCGCCTCCATGGTCAGGCAGGGCCTCAAGGCCAAGGTGCAGGAGATGCTGCCCGGCTCCCGGCACCGTCGCGACCGCCCCGGCGCCGGGGCCGGTGACAGCGCGGACGGGTGAGCCTGCTCCGGCGTGTCGTGTTCCCGGCGGCGGGCGCTGGTGGACGATGAAGGACCGGCCGCCCGGCGGCCGGGCCGAACGGAGGAGAGGGTGGACCCCACGGACACCGGCGCGGACACGGACGTACGGCGGCGGATTCCGCGCACCGACGCCGTGCTGCGCGATCCGCGTCTGCTCCAGGCCGCGCTCCGGCTGGGCACGGCGCGGGTGAAGTCGGCGGTCCACCGCGCCCAGCAGCGGGCACGCGAGGGCGCCGTACCGCCGGACGCGGTGGCGGACACGGCGGTGTCCCTGCTGCCCCGGTCGGCCGGCGGACTGCGGCCGGTGATCAACGCCACCGGCGTGCTGCTGCACACCAACCTCGGCCGGGCCCCCCTCTCGGCGGCCGCCCGGCAGGCCGTGCAGGAGGCCGCCGGGCCCACCGACGTCGAACTCGACCTGCGCACCGGCGTCCGGGCCCGCCGGGGCCGCACCGCCCTGGCCGCCCTGCGCGCCGCCGTACCGGCCGCCGAGGCCGCGCACGTCGTCAACAACGGGGCCGCCGCACTGGTGCTGGCCGCCACCGCGCTCGCCGCCGGGCGGGAGATCGTCGTCAGCCGGGGGGAGATGGTGGAGATCGGCGACGGCTTCCGCCTGCCCGACCTGCTGGTCTCCACGGGCGCCCGGCTGCGCGAGGTGGGAACCACCAACCGCACCACGGCCGGCGACTACGCCGAGGCCGTCGGCCCGGACACCGCCTTCGTGCTGAAGGTGCACCCCTCCAACTTCCGGATCACCGGGTTCACCCGCGCGGCGACCGTCGGCGAACTCGCCCCGCTGGGCGTCCCGGTGGTCGTCGACATCGGGTCCGGGCTGCTCGCCCCGCATCCGCTGCTGCCCGAGGAACCCGACGCCCGGACCCAGTTGACGGCGGGGGCGGCGCTCGTCACCGCGAGCGGCGACAAACTGCTGGGCGGACCCCAGTGCGGGCTGCTCCTGGGGCGCCAGACCCTGATCACCACCCTGTCCCGGCATCCGTTCGCCCGCGCCCTGCGCGTGGACAAACTCACCCTGGCCGCCCTCGAGGCCACGCTGACCGGCCCCGGAACCCCGACCGGTGAGGCACTCACCGCCGCGCCGGAACCGCTGAGGCGGCGGGCCGAGCGGCTCGCCGCCGTGCTGGGCGCCGACGGCATCGACGCACGGGCCGTCGCGAGCGAGGCGGCCGTGGGAGGCGGCGGGGCGCCCGGGGTGACCCTGCCGAGCGCCGCCCTGTCCCTGCCCGGGCGGTACGCCGCCCCGCTGCGCACCGGACCGGTCCCCGTGGTGGGGCACCTGGAGGCCGGGCGGTGCCTGCTCGACCTGCGGACGGTGCCGGCGGAGGACGACGACCGCCTCGCCGGGGCGGTCCGTGCCGTCGGGGGGAGGTAGCGGGCATGCGGGTGCTGGCCACCGCGGGGCACGTCGACCACGGGAAGTCGGCCCTGGCCCGGGCGCTGACCGGAATGGAACCCGACCGGTTCGAGGAGGAGCGGCGCCGGGGCCTCACCCTGGACCTCGGCTTCGTGTGGACCCGGCTCGACCCGCCGGACGGCGAGCACCTGGCCCTGGTCGACGTCCCGGGCCACGAACGGTTCGTCGCCACCATGCTGGCGGGCGTGGGGCCCGTGCCGGCCGTGCTGTTCGTGGTGGCCGCCGACCAGGGCTGGCAGGAGCAGTCGCAGGAGCACCTGGAGATCCTGGAGGCGCTCGGCGTGCGCCACGCCGTGCTCGCCGTGACCCGCAGCGACCTGGCCGATCCCGAACCCGTGCGCGAGGACGCCGTCGCCCGCATGGCCGCCACCTCCCTCGGCCCGGTGGCCTCCGTCGCCGTGAGCGCGGTGACGGGCCGGGGACTCGGGGAACTGCGCGAGGAACTCGCCGGGCTGGTGCGTGAGCTGCCCGTCCCGCCGGCCGACGCGCCCGTACGGCTGTGGCTCGACCGCGCCTTCACCGTGCGCGGCCACGGGACCGTCGTCACCGGCACCCTCGGCGCGGGCACCCTGCGGGTCGGCGACCGGCTGGTGACGGGGGACGGCACGACGGAACTGCGGGTGCGCGGGCTGCAGTGCCTGCGGGAGGACAGGCCCGCCGCCGTCGGCGTGGCGCGCGTGGCGGTCAATGTCCACGGTGCCCCCGACGCCGTACTCGGCCGGGGCCGGGCGCTGTGGACGCCGGACCGCTGGCTGCTCACGAGGACGTTCGACGTCCGGGTCACCGGAACGCCCGTCGAGGACCTCCCGCGTGAGACCACCCTGCACCTCGGCACCGCCGCCGTGCCGGTGACCGTACGGCCGCTCGGCGCGGACACGGCCAGACTGACGTCCGCCCGCCGGCTGCCCCTGCGGATCGGCGACCGGGCTGTGCTGCGGGAACCCGGCGGGCGGCGGCGCTCGCCGTGCGGGGTGACCGTGCTGGACGTCCGGCCGCCGGAACTGACCCGGCGCGGCGCGGCCCGGGCCAGGGCGGCCGAACTCGCGGGCATGACCGGCCGCCCGGACGGCACGGCCGAACTCGCCCGGCGCCGGCTCGTCCGCCGGACCGAGCTGGAGGCCATGGGAGTGCCCGCGCCCGCGCCGCCCGTCGCCGGGGACTGGCTGGCCGACCCGGAGCACTGGGCGGCGCTGCGGGACCGTCTGGGCGCCGAGGTGGAACGCCACGCGGCGGGCCGTCCGCTGGACCCAGGACTCCCCACCGAGGCGGCCCGGCGGCTGCTCGGTCTGCCCGACCGTGCCCTGGTCGACGCCCTCGCCGACGTCCCCGGGACGGTGCCGCTGCGGCGGAGCCGCGGGCGGTTGCACGCCCCCGGACAGGAGGGCCCAGCCCTTCCGCCGCCGGTCCGGTCCGCCGTCGACACGCTGCGGGCGGACCTCGCACGCTCGCCCTTCCGCGCCCCGGAGGCCGGACGGCTGGACGAACTGGGGCTCGGCCGCAGGGAACTGGCCGCCGCGGTCACGGCGGGCGCGCTGCTGCGGGTCGCCGACGGCATCGTCCTGCTGCCGGGCGCGGACACCCGCGCCGTCGCCGTACTGCGCGGACTTCCCCAGCCGTTCACCCCGAGCGAGGCCCGGCGGGCCCTGGACACCACCCGCCGGGTGGCCGTGCCGCTGCTGGAGTTCCTGGACGAGCGGGGCCTGACCGAACGGGTGGACGACCGACGCCGGCGCTGCGCGGCCGGCGACGCGGGGAGCGGAGGCGGACGGGAATCGAACCCGCCTGCCCGAGATCCCCGGGCACCTCGGTTTTGAAGACCGGGAGGGCCACCAGGCACCCACACGCCTCCACCGCCCGCCCAGGCTACCGGCTCACCCACCCGATCAACCGACAAGGAGCCAGGCACATGCACTCCCCGCCCGAAGCGCCCGTACGTCTCACCCGGTTCGCCCACGGAGGCGGCTGTGCCTGCAAGATCCCGCCCGGAGAACTGGAGGACGTGCTCGCCGGGCTCGCCGGACCGGTGCCGGCCGCCGGTGACGCCTCGCTCCTGGTCGGGCTCGCCACCGGGGACGACGCGGCCGTGGTGGCCCTGCCGGGCCGGCACGGGGCCGTGGTGTCCACCGCCGACTTCTTCACCCCCGTCGTCGACGACGCCTACGACTGGGGGCGCATCGCCGCCGCCAACGCCCTGTCCGACGTGTACGCGATGGGCGGGCGCCCCGTCCTCGCCGTCAACCTCCTGGCCTGGCCCCGGGGCGTCCTGCCCTTCGAGCTGGCCCGGGAAGTGCTGCGCGGGGGACTGGACGTCGCCGCCGAGGCGGGCTGCCACGTGGGCGGCGGGCACAGCGTGGACGACCCGGAACCCAAGTACGGCATGGCCGTCACCGGCCTCGCGGACCCGGACCGGCTGCTGCGCAACGACACCGGCCGCCCGGGGGTGCCGCTGTCGCTCACCAAACCGCTCGGCCTGGGCGTGCTCAACAACCGGCACAAGGCCACCGGCGAGCGGTTCGCGCAGGCGGTGGCCACCATGGTGGCCCTCAACCGGGACGCCTCCGCCGCCGCCCTGGCCGCCGGGGCGACCTGCGCCACCGACATCACCGGCTTCGGCCTCCTCGGCCATCTGCACAAACTCGCCCGCGCCTCGGGCGTCACCGCCGTGATCGACACCGCTGCCGTGCCCTACCTCGACGGGGCCCGGCAGGCGGTGCGGGACGGCTACGTCAGCGGCGGCACCCGGCGGAACCTGGACTGGGTGACGCCGTTCACCGACTTCGGGCCGGCGGACGAGGACACCCGGCTGCTCCTGGCCGACGCCCAGACCTCGGGCGGGCTGCTGGTGGCGGGTGAGGTGCCGGGCGCCACGGTCGTCGGGGAACTCGTCCCCAGGGGCGCGCACTCCGTCGTCCTGAGGTGAGCCTCACAGCTCGGTCCCGGTCTCCGCGTCGATGCCCGCCCGCGCCCGGTAGCGCAGTACCAGCTCCCGGGCGGCCGGGCCCCTCGGACGGCGCCCCGGCCGGATGTCCACGGCGAACGCCTTGGCCTCCTGGATGTGGGTGTTGGGGTCGAGGGACAGATGCAGCAGCTCGTTGGCGGCGTCCCCGGTGCTGTAGCCGTTCGGGCCCCAGTGGTAGGGCAGCCCCACCTGGTGCAGCCGGCGGCCGTGCACGGTCAGCGCCGCCATGCGGTCGGTGACCAGCACCCGTGCCTCGATCACCGCGCGGGCGCTGACGATCGTCGCCCAGCCGGTGTGCGTGAGGCCCCGCTCGGCCGCGAGCCCCGGTGGCACCTCGCAGAAGAACTCCGGTTGCAGCTCGGCCAGATAGGGCTGCCAGCGGGACATGCCGCCGGCCGTGTGGTGCTCGGTCAGCCGGTAGGTGGTGGCGACGTACGGGAACACCTCGCTGCCGGGCTCTCCCGCACTGGGCTGGTAGCGGTTGTCCGCGTGCGGCGGCAGCAGATGCCGTACCGGGTTGCGCTGCCTGCCGTACAGCAGGTTGGGGAACGGGGAGTCCTGCGGCTCGTAGTGCGTCGGCAGCGGTCCGTCGGTGAGACCGGACGGCGCGAACAGCCAGGCCTTGCCGTCGGCCTGCATGATGAACGCGTCGGTTCCCGACAGCGCCTCGGGGCCGGTCGCGTCCTTCGCCGGCACGTGGCCGGGCGGCTTGTCCTTCGTGAAGTCGGGGACGTCGTGCCCGGTCCACTCGCCCCGCTCCGCGTCCCACCACACCAGGGCCTTGCGCTCGCTCCACGGCCTGCCGTCCGGGTCGGCCGAGGCCCGGTTGTACAGCACCCGGCGGTTCGCCGGCCAGGCCCAGCCCCAGTCGGCGGCGATCCAGTCCTGCCGGTCGCCGGGGGTACGGCGGTCGGCCCGGTTGACGCCGCCGGCGTGCACCCCGCAGTAGATCCAGCAGCCGCAGGAGGTGGATCCGTCGTCCGCGAGCTGCTCGGAGCCCGACAGCGGGGCGCCCTCGGCGTCACGGCCGTTGATCTCGGCCAGCACGGCTTCGGCGTCCGGTTCGGCGAGCGCACCGGAGGTCGGGTAGTCCCACGTCAGGTCGAGCAGCGGCCGGTCCATCGGATCGGTGGACGCGGCGAGCTTCTCCCGGACGATCCGTCCGAGGTGGAAGGTGAACCAGAGGTCGCTGCGCGCCTCACCGGGCGGCTCGACGGCCTGGTGGTGCCACTGCAGCAGCCGCTGGGTGTTGGTGAAACTGCCGTCCTTCTCGGTGTGCGCGGCGGCCGGCAGGAAGAACACCTCCGTGGCGATGTCCTCGGTGCGCAGCTCGCCCGTCTCGGTCTCCGGACCGTCCTTCCACCAGGTGGCGGACTCGATGAGGGAGAAGTCCCGCACCACCAGCCAGTCCAGGTTGGCCATGCCCAGGCGTTGCAGCTTGGCGTTGGCGGAACCGACCGCGGGGTTCTCGCCCATCAGGAAGTAGCCCTTGCAGGTGCCGTCCAGCTGGGCCATGACGGTCTCGTACGTGGAGTGGGAGCCGGTCAGCCGCGGCAGGTAGTCGAAGCAGAAGTCGTTCTCGGCGGTCGCCGCGTCGCCCCAGTACGCCTTGAGCAGGCTCACCAGATAGGCCCGCATGTTGCCCCAGTGGCCCTTGGGCGCGGCGTCGGCCCGGACGAAGGCGTCCAGGTCCTGCTTCTGGTGGGCGTGGGGCATCGGGATGTAGCCGGGCAGCAGGTTGAACAGCGTGGGGATGTCCGTCGAGCCCTGGATCGAGGCGTGCCCGCGCAGCGCGAGGATGCCGCCGCCGGGACGGCCGATGTTGCCGAGCAGGCTCTGCAGCACGGACGCCGCGCGGATGTACTGCACACCGACCGTGTGCTGGGTCCAGCCGACCGCGTACGCGAGGGCGGTGGTGCGGTCCCGTCCGGAGTTCTCGGTGACCAGGTCGCACACCTGGCGGAACAGGTCCTGGGGAACACCGCAGATCCGCTCCACCATCTCAGGCGTGTAGCGGGCGTAGTGCCGCTTGAGGACCTGCAGGACGCAGCGGGGGTGGGTCATCGTCTCGTCGCGTTCCGGCTCGCCCTCCCCGATCGTGGGCCCGCCGGCGCCGTGGGACTCGCCGCGTGCCGCCTCCGGGACGGCCGGGGACTCGTTGAGCTTCTCGAACCGCAGGTCGCGCTGCCCGGAAGCCGCCTGTACGTCGACGCCCCGGTACTGCCAGCTGCTCGGGTCGTAGCCCCGGTTCCCGGCGTCGAACCCGGAGAACACGCCGTCCAGGTCCTCGGTGTCCCGGAAGTCCTCCCTCAGGATCACGGGCCCGTTGGTGTAGGCGGCCACGTAGTCCCGGAAGTACGCGCCGGTCCGCAGGACGTGGTTGACGATCCCGCCGAGGAAGGCGATGTCCGAACCGGCCCGCAGCGGCACGTGCAGGTCGGCCATCGCGCTGGTGCGGGTGAACCGGGGGTCGACGTGGATCACCTTCGCCCCGCGGGCCTTGGCCTCCATCACCCACTGGAACCCGACCGGATGGCATTCGGCCATGTTCGAGCCCTGGATGAGGATGCAGTCGGAGTTCTGCAGGTCCTGCTGGAAGGTGGTCGCGCCGCCGCGGCCGAACGAGGTTCCCAGACCGGGAACGGTGGAGGAGTGTCAAATGCGCGCCTGGTTCTCGATCTGGACGGCCCCCATGGCGGTGAACAACTTCTTGATCAGGTAGTTCTCCTCGTTGTCCAGCGTGGCGCCGCCCAGGCTCGCGATGCCGAGGGTGCGCCGGGTGCGGGTCTCGTCGACCTCCCACTGCCAGCCCGCCCGGCGGGCCTCGATCACCCGGTCGGCGATCATGTCCATCGCCGTGTCCAGGCCGAGGGATTCCCAGCCGGTGCCGTGCGGACGCCGGTACAGCACCCGGTGCTCGCGCGCGCCCCCGGTGGTCAGCTGCAGGCTGGCCGCTCCCTTGGGGCACAGCCGGCCGCGGGAGACGGGGGAGTCGGGGTCGCCCTCGATCTGGGTGACGCGCCCGTCCTCCACGTACACGTTCTGGCCGCACCCGACGGCGCAGTACGGGCAGACCGACTTCACCACCCGGTCCGCCGTGGCGACCCGGGGTGCGAGCCGCCCACTGGGCCCGCTCTTGGCGGCGGCGCCCCGGCCCAGCGGGTCGGTGCCCGTGAGCTGGCGGTAGACCGGCCAGGAATCGATCCAGGTGCGCACGCCCATGACGCCTGCCCTTTCGCCGTACGCGTTCTGCCAGGGCGGGGTACCCGCGCCCGCGCCCGCCAATCAGGCCGCGGGACCGGCCTCCGCTCGCGCCCGTGACGGGCGGCTACGGCTCCCCGGTCCGCGACCGGGCCGTCAGCCGGTCCCGCTGGGGGACGACCGTGTACCGGGGATCCTCGGCCGAGACCACGCCGGCGTGGAACACGCCGAGCCGCAGGGCCGCGGAACCGGCCAGCAGGGCCGTGCCGGCGAGTGCGGTGAGCACCCGGCCGCGGCCGGCCGCGCCGGCCGCCAGCGCGGCGCCGCCGGCCGCCAGCGCGGCGCCGCCGGCCGTGAGCACCTCCGCCGCGCGCAGCCACGCCCGCGGCCGGTCCTCCTCGTACGCCTCGGCCGCCTGCCCCATGTTCCGCCTCATCAGCCGGAGGGCGCCCAGTTCGAGCACCGCGCCCAGGACGGCCGTACGGCGGGCCGGTCCGGTCTGCGCGGGCTCCACCGCGGCCAGGGCCAGACCCGCCGCCGCGGTGGCGCCGGACCCGGCGAAGACGTACGGCATCTCGCGATACCCCTCGTGCCACGACGGCACGGCGGTGTCGGAGATCAGCACGGCCGTGTACGTCGCCACCGCGGGGCCGAGGGCGGCGGCGCCCGCCGTGGCGGCGGCACCCGCGGTCCGGTACCTGCCCGACACCTCGGCGGCGGCCGCGGCCATCGTGAGCGGCGCGTAGCCCGCGAGCAGCCACGACCCCATGCTCATCGGGGACGTCGGCTTGAAGACGCGGAGCATGAGGAGGAAGCGGGCGGGACGGCCCAGGTCGTGCACGAGTGCCGCCAGCGACAGGGCGATCGCCCCCGCCGCACCCAGCTTCGCCGTGCGGGCCAGCGCGGGCCGGGCGGTGACGTCCGCCCCGGCGGCCAGCAGCGACGACGCCCCGGCGAGGCCGCCGAGGAAGAGGTAGCCCGCGACGTCCAGCGGCTTCCATTCCGGCCGCTTCAGGACCGGCCTGCCGTAGTACGAGGCGAACTCGGCGTCCGGGACCACGGCCTGCTCGCCGCGCCCCCGGCGGCGCCGGCGCCCGGCGTCCCGCGCCCCGTCCCGGAAGCCCCCGCTCACCGCGGCCTCCCGGCGAAGCCGGCGACGGCCAGTGCGGCGAGCGAGACGGCGGCCGCCGCCGCGTGCCGCCACATGCCGGGCAGATCGCGGGTCGTGACGACCGGGTCGGGCGGCAGCCCGTACACCTCCGGCTCGTCCAGCAGCAGGAAGAACGCGCCGTCGCCCCCGACCCCGTCGCGCGGGTCCTCCCCGTACAGGCGGGCGTCGCCGGCCCCGGCCGCGTGCAACTGCGCCAGCCGGCCCGCCGCGCGCTCCCGCAGCTCCTCCAGCGGGCCGAACTGGATGGATTCGGTCGGGCAGGACTTCGCGCAGGCCGGTTCCATGCCCACGCCGAGACGGTCGTAGCACAGGGTGCACTTCCAGGCGCGTCCGTCCTCGGGCCGGCGCTCGATGACACCGTACGGACAGGCGGACACGCAGTAGCCGCAGCCGTTGCAGATGTCCTCCTGCACGACGACCGAGCCGAACTCGGTGCGGAACAGCGAGCCCGTCGGGCACACGTCGAGGCAGGCGGCGTGCGTGCAGTGCTTGCACACGTCGGACGCCATCAGCCAGCGCACCTCGCCGCCCCCGGGGGAGCCGGTGAGGTTGCGGGCGGCGTCGAACACGTCGACGTCGTCCGGGGCGCCCCCGTGCGCCGCGCCGGGCGGCGGCGTGCGCTGCTCGACGAAGGCCACGTGCCGCCAGGTGCTCGCGCCGAGGCCCTGGGTGTTGTCGTAGGACATGCCGGTCAGCTCGAGGCCGTCCTCGGGGATGGCGTTCCACTCCTTGCACGCCACCTCGCACGCCTTGCACCCGATGCACACCGAGGTGTCCGTGAAGAAGCCCATGCGGGGCGGCGGATCGGTGTGCCCGGCCGCTCGCGCGATGTCGTCCGTCATACGGGGACCTCCTGCCTCGCACACGGGGACTGCCTGCCTCGGCCGGGCCCGGGTGCCCCCGCCGGGACCGGCCGAAACGGTCACCGGGGGAGGGCCACGGTGAGCGTGCCGTCGGCGTCCAGTGCGACGTCCGCGCCGCTGATCCGGTCGAGGGTCTCCCGCAGCCAGACCCGCTCGTCCGGCGCGGCGGTCTCGAGCCGCAACCGCCGGGCCCTCAGGGGCACCATCCGCAGGCCGGCCACCCGGCCGGTGTCCCCGTCGAGCGACAGCAGGTACGCGAGCCGCAGGTCGTCGCGGAACTCCTCGTGGCCCGAGATGCCCTCGTAGTCGTCGACGAAGTCGCCGCAGCCGTACAGGACCGCCCGGCCGCGGTACACCTCGAGCGGGCGGGGGTGGTGCGAGGAGTGGCCGTGGACCACGTCGACCCCGCCGTCCACCAGGGCGTGGGCGAAGCGGACGTGGCTCCGGGGGACGTGGTGGCCCCAGTTCGAACCCCAGTGCACCGACACCACCGCGACGTCCCCCGGCCCCTTCGTCCGCCGTACCCGCCGGGCGACCGCCTCGGCCGCCGGGACCGAGGGCTCCGCGAGGTACGCCACGCCGGACCGGTCCGCCGTGGCCGCCCAGCCCGGCGGGATGCCGCTCGACGTCGTCCCGAGGGCGA
Source organism: Streptomyces marokkonensis (assembly GCF_008312835.1). Lineage (GTDB taxonomy): Bacteria > Actinomycetota > Actinomycetes > Streptomycetales > Streptomycetaceae > Streptomyces > Streptomyces marokkonensis_A. The sequence continues at coordinate 187,869 of NZ_VSKS01000010.1, forward strand.
ACACCAGCACCCGGCCGCCCTCGACGGGGACCATCGCGGGCGCGTACGCCGCGTCGGCGTCCCGCCCCGCGCCCGCCGCCCTCAGGCCCGCGCCGTCCAGCACGTCCAGCGTCTCCCGGAGTCCCGGGCGGCCGAAGTCCAGCACATGGTTGTTGCCCAGGACGCACACGTCGGGACGGGCCACCGCGAGAGCGGGCACGTTGGCCGGGTGCATGCGGTAGTGCACGGCCTTGCCCGGCGCGAACACGTCACTGCGGGTGATCGACGTCTCCACATTGACGATCCGCACGTCCGGGGCGGCCTCCTCCAGCACCCGCAGGGCCCGGCCCCACGGCCACGCGAAGGGGACCGGACGGGGAACGGGGCCGCTCACGGCCTCCGCGAGGCCCACGTAGTCGCGGGCGTCGCGGACGTACTCCTCCCGCAGCGCCGGGTCGCCCGGGTGCGGCAGGATCTGGTCGACGCCACGCCCGAGCATGACGTCGCCGCACAGGAACAGCGTCACCGCGCCGGCAGCCATCCCTCCACGGTAGGCCTAGGGCACGCCGAGCTCGAACAGGACATAACCCGCGTACGACCCCGAGGCCATGGCCGCCGTACCCAGGACCGCGGCCAGCGACGGCCACCCCAGGCGGCTCATCGCCACGGCGAGCGGGACGAACAGCGGGAACAGGGGAAGCAGATAGCGGGAGACGTTGCCGAAGTACTGCTGGGTGGCCATCACCATCAGGTACGACAGCACCGTGTAGACCACGAGGACGGCGGGCGGACGCAGCCGCACCAGCAGCACGGTCAGCACCGGCACCAGCAGCACCACCCCGACGCCGATCACGTCCTCCATCGGCATCGCGAACAGGTAGTCGAAGTGACCCACGGGCACGGAGGTGAGCACGTCGAAACTGTGCCGGCCGTAGTCGAATCTGTGGCCCCAGGCGCCGTCCTGGAGCTTGTTGTAGCCACCCCAGTCGCCCATCCGGTGCCCCACCCAGCCCAGGTAGCCGGCCATGCCCAGCGGGGCGATCACCACCGCGGCCAGCGGGCGCCCGAGGCCCTCCCCCCGTCGCCGCACCGCGAGCAGTCCGGCGACGGCGAGCGCGGCGACCAGGGTGACCGCCGTCGGCCGGGCGAGCCCGGCGGTGAAGGTCAGCGCCCCCGCGGTGAGCCAGTGGCGCGTCATCACGGCCCAGCAGGCCCACGCGGCCAGTGCCGTGTACAGGGACTCGGAGTACACCGCCCACTCGGCGCCGGAACCGGGCCACACCGCCCACAGCCCGACGGCGACCAGACCGGCCCTGTGCCCGCCCAGCCGCGTGGTGACGGCGTGGATGCCGAGCGCCGCGACGAACGAGAAGGCGACCGACACGGTCATGCCGGCGCCGTACGGGCCGAGGCCGGTCACCTCCGAGACCATCCGCATCAGCGCCGGGTACAGCGGGAAGAACGCGGCCGAGTTGCCCTTCAGGGTGATCAGACCGGTGGCGCCGGGGACGGGCTCCAGCGCCGGGTCGTAGCCGTGCAGGGCGATCTGCTGGTACCACCAGCCGTCCCAGCTGCCCAGGACGTCCCAGGTGTGCGCGCCCCCGCCGAACCGCGGGTGCTTCTCGCGGAAGTCGCCGGCCGAGTCCAGCAGGAACATGAAGACGGCGAAGCCCACGAGCTTCAGCACGCCGTACACCGCGAGGACGGGCCCGCAGTGCGCGGCGGCGCGGCGCAGCCGCTCGCGCGGGGACGGGGCGGGCGGCGGGGGGACGCGGGGCAGGGGCGCGGACGTGGCCGGCCCGGCCTGGGCGGTGGTCATGAGGCGGAGGATCCTGTCGTACGGCGGGAGCGGTGGCCGGGGAACACCCAGGCGCGCAGCAGGAGGAAGCGCAGCAGGGTCGCGGCGAGGTTGGCGGTGACCAGTGTCAGCAGCTCCGCGCGGGAGCCGGCTCCGGGTGCGGCGCGGTGCAGGACGGCCAGCGAACCGCCGGTGAGGACGAGGCCCGCGAGGAAGGCCACCAGGCCCTTGAGATGGTGGCGCAGTGCCCCGTCGCGGCCCCGCACCCCGAAGGTGAGCCGCCGGTTCGCGGCGGTGTTGGCTACGGCACCGGCCAGCAGAGCGAGCGCGTTGGCCGCCTGGGCGCCCGCCGCGGGCCGGAGCACGCCGAAGAGCACGAGATGGAGCAGGGTGCACGCGGTCCCGACGGCGGCGAAGCGCAGCAGCTGGGGGACCAGGGCGGGCGGCAGCCCGGCGGCCTCGTCGAGGGTCTCGGCGCGGCGCAGCGCGGCCAGGGGCAGCCGGCCACGGGTCAGCGCGCGCCCCAGCCGGGCCACGCCGCGCAGATCGGCCAGCGCCGTGGAGAGGATGTCGACCCGGCTGTCGGGATCGTCCACCCAGTCCACAGGCACCTCGTGGATGCGCAGCCCGGCGCGCTCGGCGATCACCAGCAGTTCGGTGTCGAAGAACCACTCCCGGTCCTCGACCACCGGGAGCAACCGCTCCGCGACGTCCCGCCGTACGGCCTTGAAGCCGCACTGGGCGTCGCTGAACCCCACGGCGAGGGTGCCGCGCAGCAGCCCGTTGTAACAGCGGGAGATGATCTCCCGCTTCGGCCCGCGCACCACCCGGGAGCCGCGTGCCAGGCGGGTGCCGATCGCGATGTCCGAGTGCCCGGAGATCAGCGGCGCCACCAGCGGCAGCAGGGCCGCGAGATCCGTGGACAGGTCCACGTCCAGATAGGCGAGCACCGGGGCGGGCGAGAGCGACCAGGCGGTGTGCAGGGCGCGGCCGCGTCCCTTCTCGGCCAGCCGCAGCCACTGTGTCCCGGGAAGCTCCCGGGCCAGCCGTTCGGCGATCCGCGGGGTGCGGTCCGTGCTGGCGTTGTCGGCGACGGTGATCCGGAACGGGTAGGGGAAGGTCCCCGTCAGGTGGGCGTGGAGCCGCCGGACACAGGACTCCAGGTCGTTCTCCTCGTTGTGCACGGGCACCACCACGTCCAGGACGGGGTCCGGGTGGGGCGCGGACAGCGGGGCACGGCGCGGCAGGGCCACCCGGGACGCGGACGCTTCGGATGTGCGGCGGCCGGTCGGTGCCGGCCGCCTCGCGGTTCTCATGACGGATTCACGGTCTCTTTCCGGCGCGGGGCACGACAGGGCCCGGGCGGGCCCCGAGGGCATGCCGAGGGCGCCCGGCTGATGGTCGGGTGAACGGCCCGGGCGGGATCGCCCGGGGACGGGGCGGTGGGGTCGTCAGCCGCCGGCGGTCATGGAGGGACTCCGGTCCGGCTCCGTCGACGGTGGTGCGACCGGCGGCTCCGTGGAGACCGGTGGCGGGGGCGCGGTCGTCGCCGGCATGCTCGCGTCGGGCGTGTCGGACGGCGGGAAGGTCGGTGTGCCGTCGTACTCGGGCGCCGTGGTGCCGGGGTACGTGGTCCCCGGGTACGTGGTCCCGGCCGTGCCCGTGGGCGGGAGGGACGGGCTCGGGGCGGAGGTGGGCCCGGGGGACCGCGGGGGCGGCGTCGGACTGGTCGCCGGCAGGGGCGGGCGGTCGGCGGGCAGGGAACGGGACCCGGTGCCGGGCAGCAGGGCCAGCCCGACGCTCAGCCCGGCCACGGCGAGGGCCGAGCCGCCGGCCCGCCACAGCACCCGCGACCGGCGGCGGACCCGGATGCCCTGGTACAGGCGCGCCCGGTGCCCGGGCCCGAAGGGAGCCGGCTGCCGGCTGTCGCGCATCATGCGCGTCAGCTCGCGCTCGAAGTCGTCCATCGCTTCTCCCCTCACCCCACGGGCCTGACGGAGTCGGACAGGATCTGCCGCAGGCGCGCCACCCCGCGCGAGGCGTGGGAGCGGGCGGTGCCCACGGGGCAGCCGAGGGCCTGGGCCACCTGGCTCTCGGGCAGGTCCTCGCAGTAGCGCAGCACCACCGCGGCCCGCTGCCGGGGAGGCAGCAGGGCCAGGGCGGCCTCCAGCCGCGAGCGCTCCGCGACGGCCGCGGACACGTCACCCGGTCCGGGCCGGTCGGGCAGTTCCCCCACCGGACGCTCCCCCCACCATCGCCGCCGGGCCGAACGCGCCGCCATCCGCACCAGCACCTGACGCACATACGCCTCCGGTGCCTGCTCGGCGACCTTCGGCCAGGCGAACCACAGCTTCACCAGGGCCTCCTGGACGAGGTCCTCGGCGCGTTGCCGGTCGCCGCCGGTGAGCAGACGCGCGACATGGAGCAGCGCCGACCAGCGGCCAGCCACGAACTCGTCGAAGCCGTCGGCCCGAAACCGCTCCATCCCCACCGCCCCGCGTGCGAACAACCCCTTACACCCACACAAAGGCCCGGGACCCCGCGGAACGATGCACCACAGCCCTGTGATCCACCTCACTGCGCATGCGAAAGGGGCGGGTTGTGTGCCCGTCGACCGCATTCCTGCGGTCGACGGGCACACAACCCGCCCCGGTGCGACGGGCGGTGGCCCGCCCGTCTACGTACGGTCGCCCTTCGGCCTGCCCCGCTGGTCCGGGGTGCCGTGCGGCGGCAACGGGGTGTCGCGTCCTGGATCGGCCATGGTGCTCACGTCCCTCTGTACGACGGTGCGTGGCGCCGGCAGTGCTCGCCGGCGCGGGACGGTCAGCTGCGGCCCGGTCCGCCGCTGCCGAACGAACCGCTGCCGCCCTCGTCCCAGCGGGGCCGTTCCTGGGGCGCGCCGGTGCGGCTGCCGGCGTTGCCGTGGCCCTTCAGCTCGTGCGGTGTCAGGCGCTCGTCGCTCCTGGGCATCTCGTCCGGCGCACGCTGCTCCCGCACCTCGCGGACCGGGCCCCCCTCGGGCATGCGGGGCTGCTCCTCGGGCGCGGGCCTGCGCGTCCTGCTGTTCCCGACCCGGCGGCTGCCGAGGACGAACATGCCGATCAGCAGGGCCACCACCACCACGGCCGCCACCGCCAGCCCGGCGCCGACGGCGCCGCGGCTCGCCGCGAGGTCGGCCGTCTCCATCCATGAGGTGTTCATCATGGCTCGCGGGTACCCCCGGTCCGGGCCGCGAACCGGCTCACCTCGCCGTCACCGGACCGCGCCGACGTTTGACCTCCGGGGTCGCGGCAACCCGCGCGGTGTGACCACGACATCGCAGGAGGAGCTGTTCCGGTTCCTGGAAGACCGTTTCGCCTGTGCCCAGGCCTGCACCGAGTGCGCACGGGCCTGCGCGACGCGAGCCGGCCTGGTCGACCCGGACGGCTCCGAGAACCAGGAACTCGTACGACGCAAGGGCATCATGTGCGCGGAGGTCTGCGACGCGACCTGCCGCATGCTGTCCGAGCAGAACCAGGTGGACGAGGCGACCATCCGGATCCAGGTCGAGTGGTGCCGGCAGGTGTGCCTGGAGAGCGCGCGGGCGTTCGACGGTTACTCCGGGGCGGAAGGGACGGCGGAAGCCTGCCGCACCTGCGCCCGTGCCTGCACGGAGTTCCTCGTCACCCTGAACTGACCGGGCCCACGGGCCGCGGGAGCCGCGCGTCCGGCACCGTACAAACGCGGGCGAGTTGTCGCCATACTGGACGAGCCAGGGGAGGGCGCGGCGGACTGCGACGGGGGCGGGCGAAGGAGATGGGGGACAGCAGGCTGATCCACGGCCGGTACCGGCTGCTCGACCGGATCGGACGCGGCGGCATGGGTGAGGTGTGGCGGGCGCGGGACGAGTCACTGGGCCGTCAGGTCGCGGTGAAGTGCCTCAAACCTGCCGGCCCGCAGCACGACCAGTCGTTCGGACGTGTGCTGCGCGAGCGGTTCCGGCGCGAGGCCCGGGTCGCCGCCGCCCTGCAGCACCGGGGGATCACCGTCGTGCACGACTTCGGTGAGTCCGAGGGCGTGCTGTACCTGGTGATGGAACTGCTCCAGGGCCGCAACCTCAGCCAGCTCCTGGAGGACAACAAGCAGCACCCGCTGCCCGTCGACGAGGTGGTGGAGGTCGCCGGCCAGGTCGCCGCGGCCCTCGCCTACACCCACGACCAGGGCGTCGTGCACCGGGACCTCAAGCCCGCCAACATCGTGCGGCTGGACGACGGCACCGTGAAGATCTGCGACTTCGGCATCGCCCGTCTCGGCCACGACATCGGCTTCACCTCCCGGCTGACCGGCACGGGCATCGCCATGGGCACCCCGCACTACATGTCGCCGGAGCAGATCAGCGGCTCGGAGGTCGACCGGCGCAGCGACCTGTACTCCTTCGGCTGCGTGCTGTACGAGATCGCCACCGGCGTACCGCCGTTCGACCTCGACGACGCCTGGGCGATCCTCGTCGGCCACCGCGACACCCCGCCCCGGCCGCCCCGCGGCCACCGCGCCGAACTGCCCGAACGCCTGGAGCGGATCATCCTGGACCTGCTGGCCAAGGAGCCGGGCGGGCGCCCGGACAGCGCCCGCGAAGTGGCCGACCGGATCGGCGCGCTGCGCGCGGCCCCGGCCGCGGCGCCGGCCACCCCGGCCCCGGCCGCCCCGCCCGGACGCGCGGCCGGGGCACCTCGCGCGGACGAGCCCGGACCGGCGGGGCGCGCGGCCCGGCTGCCGTCCTGGACGCGCGGCATGACCTCCGGGCACAGGGCGGCCGGCGCCGGACTGCGCACCGCGCCCCCCGACCCGGCGGGCGGCCTGTCGGGTGAGTGGATCGCCCGCCCCGCCACCGGCGCCCGCGCGCAGCCCGCGCCGGAGGAGCGGCCCACCCCGTCGCGGGAGGCCCTGGCGGCCCTCGCCGGACGCCACGACGCGGGTCTGAGCCTGGGACGCCTCGGCCGCTGGACGGAGGCCGGCGAGGTGCACCGCGCGGTCGCCGCCGAACGGGAGCACCTCCTCGGACCCGACCACCCCGACACCCTCGCCAGCCGCTTCGAGGTCGCGTTCTCCCTCAGCCGCACCGGCCGCGCCGCCGACGCGCTGCGCGCGTACAAGCGGGTGACCGGGGCCCGCATCCGCGTGCTCGGCCCGGACCACGCCGACACCCTGGCCGCCCGCCAGGAGATGGCCTACGTCCTCGCCCGGCTCGGCCGCCCCTTCGACGCCCACCAGGTCTACCTGTCGGTACTCGCCGCCCGCGAGCGGACCATGGGGCCGGACCACCCCGACACCCTGCGCTGCCGCCACGACCTCGCCTTCAACCTCAGCAGGCTGGGGCGCCTCGAGGACTCGCACGGCATGGCCTGCGAGGTGGCCGCCGCCCGCGCCCGGGTGCTCGGCCCCGAGCACCCCGACACCCTCGTCACCCGGTACGAGGTCGCCTACACCCTGGGACGGCTGGGCCGCTGGACGGAGGCCCTGGAGACCTACCGCGAGGTCGCCGACGCCCGTGCCAGGGCGCTCGGTCCGGACCACCCCGACACCCTCGCCGCCCGCTACGAGACCGGTATCGGCCTGGGCCGGCTCGGCCGCACCGCCCAGGCACTCGACCTCTACCGCCGCCTGGTCGAGGACCGTACCCGCGTGCAGGGACCCACCCACCCCGAGACCCTGCGCGCCCGGCACGGCATCGGCGTCAACCTCGGCCGCCTCGGCCGCTGGGTGGACGCCCTCGCCGAGTCCCGCGACGTGTGCGCGCTGCGCGAGCGGGTCCTCGGCGCCGACCACCCGGACACCCTGGTCAGCCGCCGTGAGGTCGCCGTCGGGCTGGGCTGGCTGGGCCGCTGGGCGGACGCGCTGACCGAGTACCGCACGGTGGCCGACGCCCGCGAGCGGGTCCTCGGCGCGGACCACCCCGACACCCTCGCCGCCCGCAACGACGAGGCGCACTGCCTGGAGCGGCTGGGCCGCGGCAAGGAGGCGGCGGGGCTCTACCGCAGGGTGGCGGCACTGCGGCAGCAGGGGGCGGCCGGAGGCGCGTGACGCGGACCGCGTCTGGCCGGTGCGGATCATCACGTGTTACGAAGAACCATGACCGCACCCGAGGGTTCCCGGACGTACGACGCCGTCGTCGTCGGCGCGGGCCACAACGGCCTCGTCGCCGCCGCCTACCTCGCCCGGGCCGGGCGCTCCGTGCTGGTGCTGGAGCGGCTGGACCACACCGGCGGGGCGGCTGTCTCGACCCGCCCGTTCGCCGGCGTCGACGCACGGCTGTCCCGGTACTCGTACCTGGTCAGCCTGCTGCCCCGGAAGATCGTCCAGGATCTGGGGCTCGACTTCCGGCTGCGCACCCGCACCATCTCCTCGTACACCCCCACCGAACGCGGCGGGCGGCCCACCGGGCTGCTCGTCGGCGGCGGCGAGCAGCGCACCCGCGAGGCCTTCGCCCGCCTCACCGGCTCCGACCGTGAACACCGCGCCTGGCAGCGCTTCTACGAGATGACGGGCCGGGTCGCCCGCCGGGTCTTCCCGACCCTCACCGAACCGCTGCCCACCCGCGACGAGCTGCGCCGCACGGTCGACGACGACGAGGCCTGGCGCATCCTCTTCGAGGAACCCCTCGGCGTCGCCGTCGAGGACCACTTCGCCGACGACCTGGTGCGCGGTGTCGTCCTCACCGACGCCCTCATCGGCACCTTCGCCGATGCCCACGACCCGTCCCTGAAGCAGAACCGCTGCTTCCTCTACCACGTCATCGGCGGCGGCACCGGCGCCTGGGACGTCCCGGTCGGCGGCATGGGCGCCCTCACCGACGCGCTGGCCGACGCCGCCCGCGCCGCCGGCGCGGTCATCGCCACCGGACACCGTGCGGTGCGCATCGACACCGACGGCCGTACGGCCGAGGTCACCCACCGCACCGCCGACGGCGAGGGCGTGGCCACCGCGCGGCACGTCCTGGTCAACGCGTCCCCGCAGGAACTCGCCGCCCTCACCGGCGACGAGCCCCCGCCCCGGGCCGAGGGCGCCCAGCTCAAGGTGAACATGCTCCTCGAGCGGCTGCCCAGGCTGCGCGACACCTCCGTCGACCCGCGCGAGGCGTTCGCCGGCACCTTCCACATCGCCGAGGGGTACGGGCAGCTGGCCGCCGCCCACGCCCAGGCCGCCGCCGGCGAGCTGCCCGCCGCGCCGCCCTCCGAGATCTACTGCCACTCGCTCACCGACCCGACGATCCTCGGCCCGGAGCCGGCCGCCCGGGGCTACCAGACCCTCACCCTGTTCGGACTGCACACCCCCGCCCGGCTGTTCGAGCGGGACAACGACGCCGTGCGTGAGGAACTGCTGACGTCGACCCTCGCCCAGCTCGACGCCCATCTGGCCGAGCCCCTGGCCGGCTGCCTGGCCACCGACGCCGACGGGCGCCCGTGTCTGGAGGCCCGGTCCCCGCTGGACCTGGAGCGCGATCTCGGGCTGCCCGGCGGCAACATCTTCCACCGCGAACTCTCCTGGCCCCACGCCCAGGACGGCACCGGCCGCTGGGGCGTGGAGACCCGGCACACCAACGTGCTGCTGTGCGGCGCGGGCGCGGTGCGCGGCGGCGGGGTGAGCGGCGTGCCGGGCCACAACGCGGCCATGGCGGTCCTGGAGGCGGGGGAGGGCTGACGGCCCCGGCTCAGTCGGCCGACCGGGTCCAGCCCTCGGCGCGGACCCGTGCCGCGTCCGCCGGGCGTGTCTCGTCGAAGAGCCGGCCGCCGGGCGCCTCGACGCGCACCGCGTCGACGTAGGCGCCGCGCCCGGCGTAGAGCCGGTCGGTCGTGTACCGCCAGCGCACGGTGAGGCCGCGCGCGGCGGGCAGGTGCGCGGTGAGGTCGTGCCAGACGCGGCCGGACCAGCCGGTGGCCGTGCCCGAGGGGTGGTGCTCGGTCTCCCCGCCCCGCCGCTTCGTGGTGAACGGCACCGGCTGCCAGGCCGTGCCGTCGTCCGCGGCGGCCTCCAGGACGAGGACGTCGGCGCGGGGTTCGGTGTCCCACCACAGTGAGCAGCGCAGCCGGGCCCCGCCGGACGAGGTGTCCAGCGCGGGCAGGGTGAGGGTCGCCGTCGCCGATCCGGCCATTCCGGAGAACCACGCGGTACGGCCCCGGGCCGGCCGGACCGGCACCGCGCGGGCGAGCTGGTTCGCGGCGGCCACGCGGGGAGCGGAACCGGAGCGCCAACTGCGCACGGGGTGGACGGAGTTGCCCAGCACGACGAGGAACGAGTCGGTCGTCGGGTCGAGCACCAGGGAGGTACCGGTGAAACCGGTGTGGCCCGCCGTGCGCGGGGTGGCCATCGCGCCCATGTACCAGTGCTGGTAGAGCTCGAAGCCCAGACCGTGCTCGTCCCCCGGGAAGGCGGTGTTGAAGTCCGTGAACATCAGCTCCACCGACTCCGGCGTCAGGATCCGTTCCCGGCCGTAGGCACCGCCGTTGAGCAGCGTCCGGCCGAGGACCGCCAGGTCCCAGGCGTTGGAGAACACGCCGGCGTGCCCCGCGACGCCGCCGAGGCTGTGGGCGTTCTCGTCGTGCACCTCGCCCCACACCAGCCCCCGGTCGAGACCGGACCACGGCCTGCGGGCGTCCTCCGTCGCCGCGATCCGCGGCTTCCAGGAGGCGGGAGGGTTGTAGCGGGTGCGGCGCATGCCCAGCGGGCCGGTGATCCCGTCGTGCAGGAGGACGTCGAGCGTGCGGCCGGTGACCCGCTCCAGGACCAGCTGGAGCGAGATCAGGTTCAGGTCCGAGTACAGATACGCGGTCCCGGGCGGACTGACCGGCGCCTCGTCGTAGACGCGCCGGACCTTCTCCTGCGGCGTGGGCGCGTTGTACAGCGGGATCCACGCGCGGAAACCCGAGGTGTGCGTCAGCAGCTGACGGATCGTGACGTCCTGTTTGCCCGCACGCCCGAAGTCCGGCAGGTACGAGGCGACCGCCGCGTCCAGTTCCAGCGTGCCCCGCTCGATCTGCTGCACGGCGAGGATCGAGGTGAACAGCTTCGACACCGAGGCCAGGTCGAAGACGGTGTCCTCGGTCATGGGGATCTGACGGTCCGCCGGGAACTCCACGCCGGTGTCCGTCACCTCGTCGTACGCCCGGTAGCGCACCGCCATGCCGAGGGGCCGGTGCAGCGCGACCGTGCCACCGCGTCCGGCGAGCAGGACGGCGCCCGCGTACCAGGGGTGCCTGGGGGACGGTGCGAGGAACGCCTCGGCGTCGGTGACGAGTTGGCGCAGAGGAGCGGCGAGCAGTCCGGCGCGCCGGGCCGATCCGTGCCGCAGCGTCGTACGGGGGCCGCGCGCCGGCCGGGCGGCCGAGGCCGGGTCGGCCGGGAGGGCCGCGAAGGTCAGCGCGCCCCCCAGAGCCATGGCGCCCGCGCCCAGTTGCCGCCGGGTGATGCCTCCGGCCCCTTCGTCCGTCATCGGGTTCCTCCCGTCTCGGGGCCCTTGCGAGGGCTGAAGGTATTTTTCGGGACCGCCGTGCGGAGTGAAACTTTCCTGTCATGTACCGGATGTGTCAATGGGGCGTGCGCGGCAGCCGGGGAGATCCGCCCCGAGGTGGATAACTCCGCTCGTAGTACTCTGCCTGGAGTGGTGTGGTGGATGCCGGCGGACGGAGTGGTGGCAGTGGTGAGACGGAACGAGCAGCGGCGGGCCGCACTGGTGGACGCGGCGATCGAGGTGCTGGCCCGGGACGGCGCCCGGGGCCTGACCTTCCGGGCGGTGGACACCGAGGCCGCCGTGCCCCTGGGCACCGCGTCGAACTACTTCACCTCGCGCGACGACCTGCTCACCCAGGCGGGCGCCCGCGTCTACGAGCGGCTCCAGCCCGACGAGGAGACCGTGGCCAGGCAGCAGGCCGCCGGGCGCGACCGGGAGGTCTACGCCGCGCTGATGCGTGAACTGGTCAGCCGCATCGCCTCGTTCCGCACCGGCTACCTCGCACTGCTCGAGCTCCGCCTGGAGGCCACCCGCCGGCCCGAACTGCGCAGGGTGCTCACCGAGCGGGTCCGTGCCGACCTCGCGGCCAATCTCAGCTATCACGAGGCCTCCGGCCTCCCCGGCGACGCGACGGCCGTCAAGCTCCTGTACCTCGCCCTGAACTGGCTGATCGTCGAACAGCTCACCCTGCCGGACGTACTCGCTCCCGAAGAGCGCGAGCGGCTGGTGACGGCCGCGGTCGAACGGATCGTGGACGCCGCGTAGCCGGGCAGGCCGTCAGCCCCGCTTCTCGCGCAGATCCACGATCCGCCGGATCTTGCCCACCGAACGCTCCAGCGTCTCCGGATCGACGATCTCCACGTCGGCCGAGACCCCGATGCCGTCCTTCACGGCCGCCACGATGGACCGTGCCGCCGTCTCCCGCGTCGCCGCGTCCGCGTCCGGACGGGCCTCGGCGCGGACGGTGAGCCGGTCGAGCCGGCCCCGGGTGGTGAGACGGAGCTGGAAGTGGGGTGCCACGCCGGGGGTGCGCAGCACGATCTCCTCGATCTGCGTGGGGAAGAGGTTCACCCCGCGCAGGATCACCATGTCGTCGCTGCGCCCGGTGACCTTCTCCATCCGCCGGAACACCCGGGCGGTGCCCGGCAGCAGACGCGTCAGGTCCCGCGTCCGGTACCGGACGACCGGCATCGCCTCCTTGGTGAGCGAGGTGAAGACCAGTTCGCCCCGCTCGCCCTCCGGGAGGACCTCACCGGTGAGCGGGTCGACGACCTCCGGGAAGAAGTGGTCCTCCCAGATGTGCAGACCGTCCTTGGTCTCCACGCACTCCTGCGCGACACCCGGCCCGATCACCTCCGACAGCCCGTATATGTCGACCGCGTCGATCGCGAACCGCTCCTCGATCTCCTGCCGCATCCGCTCCGTCCACGGCTCCGCGCCGAAGATCCCCACGCGCAGCGAGGTCGAGCGGGGATCGACGCCCTGCCGCTCGAATTCGTCCAGCAGGGTGAGCATGTAGGACGGCGTCACCATGATGACGGACGGCCGCAGGTCCTGGATCAGCGTCACCTGACGGGACGTCATGCCGCCGGAGGCCGGAATCACCGTGCAGCCGAGCCGTTCGGCCCCGTAGTGGGCGCCCAGACCACCGGTGAACAGGCCGTAGCCGTACGCCACGTGCGCCGTGTCACCGGGCCGGCCGCCCGCCGCACGGATCGACCGGGCCACCAGGTCGGCCCACATCGACAGGTCGCCCTCCGTGTAGCCGACGACCGTGGGGCGGCCGGTGGTGCCGCTGGAGGCGTGGATGCGGCGGACGCGGTCGCGCGGCACGGCGAACATCCCGTACGGGTAGTTCTCCCGCAGGTCCGCCTTGGTGGTGAACGGGAACCGGGCCAGATCGGACAGCGAACGGCAGCCGTCCGGGTGGACGCCCGCCCTGTCGAAGGACTCACGGTAGAACGGCACACGCTCGTACGCGTGCCGCAGCGAGCTCCGCAGCCGCTCGAGCTGCAGCGCCCGCAGTTCCTCCGGGCCGAGCCGTTCCGCCGGGTCCAGCAGGTCCGCCGCCTCCGTCATCAGCACCTTCCCCTCAACCGTCGCGCACAGCCGGACGACCGATCATTCGGTCGATCCTCCGGGATCAGTAAGTCAGGCCACCGTCGCCCGGGGCAAGAGCGCGGCCCGTGCTTCTTCCCGCGCCGGAGGGGCTGGAAGTCAGCCCCTCCGGCGTTCGAGGAGCGGGGGTCCGGGGGCAGCGCCCCCGGGGGGACGGGAAGGGGCGGCGGGGGCGAACCCCCCTGCCGGCGTAGTGGTTCGCGGGGCGCGTGGCGGAGCCGCTCACGGCGCGGCGGCGTCCTCGCCCCGCGGTCCGTACGCCGTCATGAAGCGGTCGCGGAACTTGTCCATGCCCCAGCGCGGAGCGTCCGGAGCCGGCTTCAGACCGTCGGTCCAGCCCCAGCCGGCCACCCGGTCCAGCACCTTGGGATCCTTGGCCACGATGGTGACCGGCACGTCCTTGCCGGTGTCCCCCGCGGTGACGGTGGGCACCGGCTGGTGATCGCCGAGGAAGACCAGGACCGTGTCCTCGTCGCCGTACCGCTGGACCCACTCGGTGAGGCTGCGCAGTGAGTACTCGATCGCGCGCCGGTACTCGGTGCGCACCCTGTCCGGGTCCTTCCAGACCTCCTTGGGATCCGTGCCCTCCTTCTTGATCCCGTGGAACACCGAGCCGTCACCGAGATCGTCCCAGTCGATCATCCGCGCGATCGGGGACCAGGGATTGTGGCTCGAGGCGAGGATGATCTCCGCCATGATCGGCTCGCGGTCCTTCCTGCCGTGTTCCAGGCGTTCGAAGGCCTCGAGACTGAACTGGTCGGGCACGGGGGTCCAGCTGAAGTACGGCCCGCGGTAGCCGAGGTGCTCCGAGTCGTAGATGTGGTCCAGGCCGAAGAACTCGCCCTCCGGCCAGGCCCGCCGCACCCCGGGCACGATCCCGACGGTGCGCCAGTCACCCGTCTTGCGGAAGTAGTTGGTGAGGGTCATGCGGTCACTGGTGGTCAGAGAGCGATAGCGCTGCTGGTTCTTGATCCACAGTCCGGACAGGAAGGTCGAGTGGGCGAGCCAGCTGCCGGCGCCCGTCACCGGGGAGGTCAGCCAGCCGCTGCGGGAGGCGAAACCGGCGTCCTCGAGCCTCCTGGTGCCGTCCCTCAGCGCCGCGTCGACCGGCTCCGCCATCGCCGGGTCGTCGATCGCCACCCGGCCGTAGCTCTCGATGAACGTGAACAGCACGTCCTTGCCGCGCAGCCCGGTGAGCAGTTGGTCCGGCGGCGTCTTCGCGAAGGCGTCGACGGCGGCCTGCTTCTCGAAGACCCGCGCGTCGCGCAGCCCCGCCCGCACCTGCTCCACCCGGTTGCCCAGCATGTCCGCGTTGCTCCGGGCGGCGACCGGCACGCCGGAGTTCTGCACTCCCAGCGTGACGCAGGTGATCCACACGACGCCCAGGACCAGCGTCGTACGGGTGGCGACGGGACGGTGGCGGACCATCAGGCCGGTCAGCCGGACCGTCGCCAGCGTCATGAGCACCAGCACGGCCAGGAACAGCACGATCACGCCGATCACGGCGAGCACCTGCCCGCCCCGACCGAACGACTCCCGGACGAAGTCGGCCGCGTCGTCGAGCAGGATCCAGTCGAGCACCAGGTCGAAGGGCCGGGCCAGCACCTGGTAGAAGCCCATGTCCACGACCTTCAGGACGGTGAGCAGACCGAGGAGCACCCCCGCGACGACCGCCGTGATCCGCCGGAACCTCGGCGGCAGCGCCAGCAGCAGCGCCGCGAGGAGGATCCCCTCGGCGGGCAGCCGGAGGAACGCCACCGGTCCCACCCGCTCCACGCGGTTGGGCAGGAGAAGCGCGGCCAGCACCAGGGCCCCGGCGAGGACGGTGGTCCCGACGGTGACACCGCGCGCCGTACGGGGCCAGCGGCGGCGCCAGCCGAACCAGCCCGGCGGCGTGGCGTCCGGCGTGCTCCCGACGGCCTCCTCCGGCGCGGCCGGGTCGCCGTCCCGGTCCGCTCCGCCCTCGGTGGCGTCCGGCAGCCGGCGGGAGCGAATGAAGAGCGACACCCGGAGGGTCCTTCCGTGCGGTACTGCGACGGCATGGCGAACGGCGCCCGGTGAGCGGGCCCGCCCCCACCAGTACGGACGCCCGCCGCCAGGGGTTCAAGCCGCGCCGTCCCTGTTTACCCCGCCCCCCCGGGACGCCCCGGGACGCACCGGTACTCTTCCCGCGGCCTGTCGGGGGCAGGACCCGGTCGCTAGGCTGACCGCGGACGACGAATCGGGAGGAGCACGGACGTGGCCGAGAGCACCACCCAGCAGCGCCCGCTCAGGGGCTGGGACAAGCCGGACCTGGACCTCAGCAACGCACAGTGGCAGTCCAGCAGCCGGGGCCTGGGCGATGTCCAGATCGCCTTCGTGGAGGGTTTCATCGCCATGCGCAACAGTGGCCGCCCGGAGAGCCCTTCCCTGATCTTCACGCCCGCCGAGTGGGGCGCGTTCGTGTCGGGAGCGCGCGAAGGCGAGTTCGACCTGACGTGAGCGGGGCGGCCGTCGGGGGACGGCCGGCCGCGGCGACGTGTTCCCCGCGTTTTTCCGGACACGCGAGCTGAAGCGCCGTTGCCGCGCCGTGCCTGAGTCAGGCTGGCCCGGGGAAGGCGAAGGTCGTACTCCGGAGGCGAGGAACTATGAGCACCCAGCCGGTCGTCGCGGCGGTGGACGGATCGGAAGACAGCCTGCGTGCCCTGGAGTGGGCCCTCGACGCCGCCCGCCGGCGCGAGGCCCCGCTGCGCGTGGTGCACGTGCGCCAGTACGCCCCCTGGGCGCAGCCCGAGGTCCTGGCCGCCGGGCCGCCCGACCCCGGCGAGGACCCGGTTCTCGACCAGGTCCGCGGCCACCTGGCGAAGGAGGCCGCGCTCCCCGCCGTGGAGTACGTCGCGCTGGAGGGCGCGCCGGGCGCGTTGCTGCCGGAGGCGGGGGCGACGGCACGGCTGCTGGTGCTGGGTTCCCGCGGGCGCGGCGGGTTCGCCAGTCTGCTGCTCGGTTCCAATTCACTGTCGGCGGCACGCGACGCGGAGTGTCCCGTCGTGGTGGTGCCCCGGCCCCGTGGCGAGGACGGCGGGGGCGCGCCGTCCGGGTCCGGCCGGCCCGTGGTGGTCGGCCTGCACGCCGACAGTCCCGACGAGGCGACCCTCGCCTTCGCCTTCGCCGAGGCCGCCCTGCGCGGTGTCCGGCTCCGGATCGTCGCCGCGTATCCGTGGCCGCTGCAGACCTGGATGCTGCCGGGGGAGATGCCGCCGCCGGAGATCGACCAGGACGCCGTCGAGCACGAGACGCGCACCCTCGCCGAGGGCTTCCTGGCCGCGCACCGGGAACGGCACCCCCAGGTCACCGCCGAGACCGACGTGCTGCCGGGCGATGCCGCCGGTCACCTGGTCGAGGCGTCGCAGGACGCGGAGTTGGTCGTCGTGGGGCGCCATCGCCGTCGCCTGCTGGCGCCCGCGCGGATGATGGGTTCGGTCACCCAGGCGGTACTGCTCCACGCGGCGAGCCCCGTGGTGGTCGTGCCACCGAACCCGGCGGAGGATGCGGAGCCGCGCGCGGTCACACCGGAGCGCTAATGGGTGTCGCCCCCCTTATCATTAACCGCATGCGGGACTCGATCACCAGGGACGCCCGGCTCGCGCTGGACCTCGCCCTCACCGTCCGCCACGACGGCGACGGCGGAGTCACCGACGATCTGACCGAGCCCTCTGCCCTCACCGCCTGGGTGCGCGCCCGCCCGGACGCCTTCCCCCGTCCGGAGCACTTCGTCGCCGGGATCACCCACCTCACCGCCGTCCGCGACCTCCGTACCGCCCTGCGCACCCTGTTCGCGCACGCCGTACGCCCCGCCCGGCCGAGCCCCGCGGACGCGGCCCGCCTCCTGCCCGTGACCGAGGCGCTGCGGCGGCTGAACGAGGCCGCCGCCCGCACCCCCACCGTCCCGGTCCTCGACTGGGCCGAGGGCGACGGCCCCGTCGAACGGCGGCGGCCCGTTCCGGACTGCGGACACGATCCGGCCGCCACGCTCGCACAGGCCGCCATCGGCTTCCTCGCGGGCCCCGACCGGGAGCGGCTGCGGGCCTGCCACGCCCCGCGCTGTGTCCGCTACTTCCTGAAGGAACACCCGCGCCAGGAGTGGTGCAGGCCGTCCTGCGGAAACCGCGCCCGGGTGGCCCGCCACCACGAGCGGCACCGGCGGGCCGGGCAGGGGGTGCCCGGCACATGAGCCGCGTCGCCGCGGGGCGTGTGCCGGACTTCCCCTGGCCCCGGCGGCCGTCGCCCGAGCGCCCGAACGCCGGTCCGGGCACGTACCATGGCCGCATGTCGTTCCTCCGCCGCCGCAGTGCCACCCCCGCCGGGCCCGACTTCGACGTACTGGCCATGGACCCGGGCGACTGGCCCGGCAACCTGGGTGCCGGGCTGCTGCCCGCCCCCGACGGAAGCTGCCAGGGCGTGTTCCTGCGGTACGACCTGTTCGGCGGCCGCGGCCCGGCGATGATCATCGGCAATCTGCCCGAGGGCTCCCCGGCCCGGGACGTCCCCGAGGGCGAGGTCCCCTTCGAGGTCGGACAACTGCTGCTGGCGCTGGAGAACGACGAGGAGGTGACCGTCGTCGGCACCGAGGACGTGCCGGTGATGCAGGGCGACAACCTGCTGATCGTGCGCCGCGTCAAGCTCTCCGAGAGCCGGATCTCCTGTGTGCAGTTCGACCGCAGCGACAACGTCCTGGTGACCATCGCCGCCTGGGACCGCCCCATCACCGACGACCTGTACACCCTCCTCAAGCCGCTGCCCGCGGAACTGTTCCAGCAGGGCTGACACGGGGGCCGGATCCCGTGGGAACCCGGCCCCCGTGCCGCGCCGTCCGTGCCGCTAGGAGGACTTCACCGTCACGTCGGCCGCGCGCACGAAGCCGACCCGGTGGCCGAACTGGATCTCGTAGTACAGGTCCTTGCCCCGTACCACCCGGTGCGAGGCCTCGTCGAAGGTCACCGCGTAGTAGTACTCGCCGGGCACCTTGCCGCCGGTGACGTACTTCTGGCCCTTGAGCATCGTGTACGGCAGCGGCGACACCGCCTGCGCCGGCACGCCCTCCGGGTAGGCCTCCTTTTCGGGGTACGCCCTGCCGTACACCGGCACGGAGTCGAGACCCTTCCGCGGGGTCACGACCTCGCCCTTCGCGGGCACCGCGGCCGGGTTCTTCCCCGGGTTCCTGAACCAGGCCTTCTGGCCGAGGTACCAGATGGCCGTCCAGTCGCCCCAGCGGTCGGCGACCGCGTACTGCTGGCCCGTGGAGACCCGCGAGGACAGATCGTTCACCCCCGTGGTGGGGGCCCGGCCGAGCCCGACGTCCCGGATCAGCGGGGAGCTCTCGTCGTGGTCGGAGTACAGCCGCACGGCGCTGGACCCGTGCGTCGCGCAGGGCTCGCCCGCGCTCTCGCAGCCGGTGAAGACCGGACGGTTGGCGGCGTAGTCGGGCCGGATCGTCACCACGCCGGAGTGCCTGCCCGCCGTCGCCTCCAGGGGGCGGCCGAGGAGTTCGAAGTAGTGCCGCCAGTCCCAGTACGGTCCGGGGTCGGTGTGCATCCCGGGAACGGTCGCCGAGGTCGGCCCGGGCACGGTGTCGTGGCCGAGGATGTGCTGCCGGTCCAGCGGAATGCCGTACTTCCCGGCGAGGTACTTCACCAGCCGGGCCGAGGACCGGTACATTGCCTCGGTGTACCAGGCGTCGGGCTCCGCCAGGAAGCCCTCGTGCTCCAGGCCGATCGACCCCGCGTTGACGTACCAGTTGCCCGCGTGCCAGGCCACGTCCTTCGCCTTCACGTGCTGGGCGATGTGGCCGTCCGTGGAGCGCAGGCTGTACTGCCAGGACACATAGGTGGGGTCCTGCACCATGTCGAGGACGCCCTCCCAGGCGCCCTCCGTGTCATGGACGACGATGTACCGGATCGGCTGCGAGGCGGGGCGGTTCCCCAGGTCGTGGTTGCCGTAGTCGCCGTCCCCGAACTCCTCGTACGGAGCGGGGATCCACTCGCACGACACCGTCCTCGGGCACTCGGTCCCGGCGGCGGAGGCGGTGCGCAGTCCGGCGCGGGCCAGAGCGGAGGTGTCCGGCGCGAGCCCGGGGCGGGCGGCCAGGGCGACCCGCTGTCCCGCGTCCGTGACCCGCTGCTCGCCGGCCCGGATCACCTCGTACACGTCGTTCGCGTACGCCGCCGCCGAGGCCCTGTCGTCGGCGCCGGAGAAGAGCGCCACCGCCGCGTACCAGTCCGCGGGGTCCTCGCTGGAGGGCTCGCCCAGCCGTCGCTGCGCCTCGGCCAGCAGCGCGGCGCCGCCCGCCACGTTCGCTGCCGGGTCCGCGCGCAGTTGTCCGGGGCTCAGTCCGGTCAGTCGTGCCGCCCTGGGCAGCGTCGTGAGCCGGTCCGGGAGCTCGTCGGTGCGCGGGGCCCGCGACTCGGGGCGCAGTGGTGGGCGGGCGTCGTCGCCGCGGGGGTCCTCGGTGCCCTCGCCGTGGTGCTCGGCCGCGGCGAGCGCGGCGCGGGCGTCCGTGAGGTGCATCGGCCCGTAGCCACCGGTCACACTCGGGGCCCCGCCGTGCGCGTCCCAGCGGGACTGCAGGTAGGAGACGCCCATCAGCACGCTCCGCGGCACGTCGTACTCGGCGGACGCGGCGGCGAACGCTTCTTGCAAGTGGGCGGTGGGCGGCGGGGCCGGGGTGGGTGCCGCGCCCAGCAGGGGCAGCGTCAGGGCGGCCGCGGCGAGGGCGCGCAGGGCGATGGGGGTCCCCCCGCTCGAGCGAAGCCGAGAGTGGGGGAGGGTGGCGCGTCGTGACGGCCCGGCCGTGGGGCCGGGGTCGGTGGCGGGTGGTCGCAATGCAGCCTCCTGGGACGGACGGGGCACGATGCGCCGTGCGGAGCCGAGCGGTGCGTGTAGTGGTACCGGTCAGCCGATCATCCGTCAATCATGCCCAGGGAGGCGTGAATTCCCTTGTCAGTCGGGGTGTGCGGTTGTTTCGTGGCGGGTTGTGGCGGGGCCTGCGGTGCGTCAGTGGTGTACGCCAATAGTTCGTGGGTGGTGCGTCCCGGCTGCCCGCGTGGCGGCCCACTGCGGGCAGTCGTCCGGTGTCAGCGTGTGCCGACCGCCGCCCGTACGGCCCGGCGGGCCAGTTGGCAGTCGTCGTGCAGGCGGCGCAGGATCAGGCGCTGTTCTTCGCCGGACGGCGTCGCACCCGGGTGGGCCGCCGGTGCGGTCTCCTGCATCGAGCGCTGCACGGCCGTCTCGTAGGTACGGATCTCCCGGGTCAGCACCAGCATCAGATTCACCAGGAAGGCGTCCCGTGCGGCGGGACCCGCCGCCTGGGCGATCTGGCTGATCTGGCGCCGGGCCGCCGGCGCGTCCCCGAGCACCGACCACAGCGTCGCCAGGTCGTAGCCCGGCAGGTACCAGCCCGCGTGCTCCCAGTCCACCAGCACCGGACCGGCCGGTGAGATCAGGATGTTCGAGAGCAGGGCGTCGCCGTGGCAGAACTGGCCCATGCCCTGCCGCCCGGTCGCCAGCGCGATGCCGTGCAGCAGCTTCTGCAGGTCGCCGAGGTCCCGGTCGGTGAGCAGCCCCAGCTCGTGGAACCGGGAGATGCGCGCCGCGTAGTCCAGGGGCGCGCCGAACGTCCCGGCCGGCGGCCGCCAGGAGTTCAGCCGGCAGATCGCTCCGAGCGCCGCCCTGATGTCCGCGCGCGGTGGCGCCTCGGCCGGGTGCCGCTGCAGCGCCGCCACCCGGCCGGGCAGCCGCTCGATCACCAGCGTGCAGTTGTCCGGATCCGCCGCGATCAGCCGGGGCGCCCGCACAGGCGGGCGGTGCCGGACGAACGAGCGGTATGCCCCTATCTCGTGACGGATTCGCTCACTCCACTCGGGGGAGTGGTCCAGTAAGCACTTGGCGACCGCGGTGGTCCGGCCGGTGGTGCCGACCAGAAGGACGGACCTGCCGGTGCGGCGCAGCACCTGCACCGGCGCGAACTCCGGGCAGATGCGGTGCACCGAGGCGAGCGCGGTGCGCAACTGGGCGCCCTGCGGGCCGGACAGGTCGAGCCTCCCGCTGAGCGGCTGGGTGCCCGGTCCCGCGGTGCGCCGTGCGCCGCCCGCACCGAACACGGGGGCCGCCGGTCGCGCGGGGGAGAGGTAGGGGCCGCTGTCCGACGGACGCGGACGCAGCGGCCGGGGCGGGGCGGACACGGAGGACGATGCTGCGTACATGGGTGATACAGATCCCTTCGTGTGCCTGCGACGTCATCGCACCACCCGGCCCGGCCGCCCGGCGCACCCTGGGGGAATGTCCCTGCGGCGACGGGGTCGTGGTGGCGCGTTCCTACTCGACACCCGTTGGCCCCTGGCACACCATCTGGCGCACCCTGGCGAACCCTGGCGAATAGTCGCCCGGCAACCCCCACCGGGCTACTGTCAACTCAGCCGAGAACCTGGGGGCTTGACGTGAGCGGACAACCCAACACCCGGCTTGCGGACCTGTTCGGCCTGGCCGGCTGGTCCAAGGGCGAACTCGCGAGGCTGGTCAACCGGCAGGCGGCGGCCATGGGCCACCCCCAGCTGGCGACCGACACCTCCCGGGTGCGGCGGTGGATCGACATGGGAGAGATCCCGCGCGATCCCGTACCGCGGGTGCTGGCGGCTCTGTTCACCGAGCGTCTCGGCCGTGTCGTGACCATCGAGGACCTCGGTCTGGTCCGGCACGGGCGTACGGGGAAACGGCCACGCGGCGGGAGTGCGGAACATCCCGACGGAGTGCCGTGGGCGCCCGAGCGGACAGCCGAGGTCCTCACCGAATTCACGGGAATGGACCTCATGCTCAACCGACGCGGCTTGGTGGGCGCGGGCGCAGCGCTCACCGCGGGCTCCGCACTCAGCAGCGCCATGCACGACTGGCTGCACACCGATCCGGCCCTGACCGCCGACGCTCCCCGGCTCGACAACCCCCTGCACGCCGAACCCGCCGGGTTCGACCGTTACGAGGCCGCCCCCATCGGCTCGCAGGAGATCGAGGAACTGGAGCGCTCCGTAGAGGTGTTCCGCGCGTGGGACGCCGCCCGGGGCGGCGGCCTCCAGCGGAAGGCGGTGGTCGGCCAGCTCAACGAGGTGGGCGGGATGCTCGCCTACCACCACCCACCCCACCTCCAGCGGCGCCTGTGGGGCGTCGCCGCCAACCTCGCCGTCCTCGCCGGCTGGATGTCGCACGACGTCGGCATGGAACCCACGGCTCAGAAGTACTTCGTCATCGCCGCCCACGCGGCCCGGGAGGGCGGTGACCGGCCCCGTGCCGGTGAGGCGCTGTCCCGGGCGGCCCGCCAGATGGTGCACCTCGGGCGGCCCGACGAGGCGATGGACCTGATGAAGCTCGCCCAGTCCGGCTCGGGCGAGGAGGTACTGCCGCGCACCCGCGCCATGTTCCACACCATCGAGGCCTGGGCGCAGGCGTCCATGGGCAAGGGGCAGGCGATGCGCCGCACCCTGGGCCGTGCCGAGGACCTGTTCGTCTCCGACAAGGGGGACGTGCCACCGCCGAACTGGATGCAGCTGTTCAACGAGGCGGACCTGTACGGCATGCAGGCCCTGGCCTACCGGACGCTCGCGGAGTTCGAGCCGGACGCGGCCGCGCACGCACAGCACTACGCGGACAAGGCGCTGGCACTGCGGGTCGACGCCCAGCAGCGGTCGAAGATCTTCGACTTCCTGTCGATGGCGTCCGCGTGCTTCATCGCGGACGATCCCGAACAGGCGGACCGGTTCGCGCGCCTGGCCCTGGTGTCGATGGGGCAGAACTCCTCGCGCCGCACCTGGGACCGGCTGCGTCAGATGTACCGGCTCACCGCCGAGTACGCGTCGTACCCGAGGATCCAGGAACTCAGGGAGGAGATCGAGCTGGCGCTGCCCAGGCCGCGGGGCAAGGGCGGCAGCACCCGGGCGTGAGGGCCCGGTCCCGGGGGCGCTAGGAGGCGACCCGGGCCACCAGCACGCAGGCGTGGTCCTCGCGTTCCCTCTCGCCGAACTCCTCTGCGACCGCCCGGACGCAGTCCTGCGCGGTGCGGGCCGCGGCGAATCCGGGAGCCAGGCCGAGGAGCCGGTGGACGGCGGTGGCTCCGGCGTGTCCGGGCACCAGCCCGCCGGTGTGCAGCAGCAGCACGTCACCGGCCTCGAGGGTCTCCTCGGCCTGTCCGTAGGAGGAGCCCGGGGCGGCGCCCAGCGGCACACCCCGCGGCGCGTCCAGCGCCCGCCCCGTCCCGCCGCGGAACAGCAGCGGGGCGGGGTGTCCGGCCTGCGCCCACACCAGTGAGCGGGTCGCGGGCCGGTAGCGCAGGCAGACGGCGCTGCCCGGGGCCGGCCGCACGGTGGCGTCCAGTAACCGGTTCAGACAGGCGAGGAGCGGGCCCGGCTCGGTGCCGGTCATGGCCATCCCGCGCACGGCGCCGAGCAGCATCGCCTTGCGGGACGCCGCACCGACCCCGCGACCGGTCAGGTCCCCGGCGCTGAGCAGCGTGGTGCCGTCGGACAGGTCCAGGGCGTCGTACCAGTCGCCGCCGAGCGGGGCGTGCGCCGACGGCGGCAGCTGGGCGGCGGCGACGTCCAGGGCCCGCGGCCCGTCGTGCGGGAGCCGCAGGGAGCCGCGCCACGGTGGCAGCACGGCTTCCTGCAGTTCGGCCGCGAGCCGGTGCTCGGTCCGCGCGGCGGCCCGCCGGTGGTGGTGCAGCGAGTCACGGGTCTCGCTCACCTCCCTGCGGCAGCGGCGCAGTTCGCTGACGTCGCGCAGCACCGCCCACATCGAGGCGGTGCTGCCGTCGGTGCCGAGGACAGGCTCGCCCATCATGTGCACGGTCCGTACACCGTCGTCCGGGCGCCGGACGCGGAACTCCCCGTCGATGGGCCGGGCGTCGACCAGGCAGCCCGTGACCATCGCCGTCAGTCCTGGCCGGTCCTCGTCGAGCACCAGCGACGGCAGTTCGTCGAGGGTGAGCGGGGGAGCGGCCGGGTCGCGGCCCAGGATGCGGTACAGCTCGCCGGACCAGCTCACCTCGTCCGTGAGCAGGTTCCACTCCGCGCTGCCGACCCGGCTGAGCAGGGAGTCGTTCCGCCGTGCGGGCGGTACGGCGGCGCCGGGACCGGACGGACCGGGCGCGGACAGCGGGTCGTCCCGCAGCTGCGCCAGATGCTGGTCCAGGTCGTCGAGGTGGTGCAGCGCCAGGTCGTACAGCGCGCGCTGCCAGCGCTCCCGCGGGTCCGTCCCGTCGGCCGGCGTGCCGCGCAGTACGGCGTCCACGTCGCCCTTGAGTCGCCGGGTCTGCGAGATGAGCGCGTCGACCGGGCCGTGTCCCGGCGGCTGTGCGGCTGGACGGTCCGCGGAGAGGTGGGACGGCATGACGCACTCCGATGCGGGAACGGTTCGGCCTTCGGACGGACGGAAGGGACCGCTACGACTGTCGCACAGCCCGCGACGGCCCGTAAGGGATTCGGCAACACACGATAAGGCGGTGCCCGTGGCATATGCCACCGTCTTCGCGGGGTTACCCGGGGGTATCCGCGAGGGACGCGATCGGCGCCCCAACTCCCATGATACGCAAGCGATATGACGCCCCGTCGGAAAACGGGGCGTCACTCATTCACACGTTCGACGGTCAGGTGTGTGTTCGTGTGGTGACCGGCGGGTGGCCCGCACTCAGTAGCGCAGCACCGCCGCCATCCCGTCCGCGTCCGCGAGGGCGCCGTCCGGGACGAAGCGCACCTCGGCGCCGGTCTCCAGGCACTGCTCGACGATCTCGTCCACGATGTCCTCGCGGGCGTGCAGGTCGCCGTCCTCGGCGACGATCAGGTGGTCACCGGCGTCGCGCACCGCGATCCGGTAGTTCTCCTCGACGGCCAGCAGCCGGACCCGGCCCTCCCGGGCGCTCTGCCACAGCTCGTCGACCCCGGCCGCGAACTCCTTGCGCCCCCGGGCCGATTCCAGGGACCGGGCCACGTCCTCGGCGCTCTTGCGTGCCTCGTCCTCGAGCACCGGCCGCACGGCCTGCCACACCGCCTCGTGCGTGCCGTGCGCCAGCCCGCCGTGCGGGACGTGCACGGCGTCCCTGGTCGCACCGCCCGCCTCGCAGAGCAGGGACAGGGCGGCGGGCTCACCGGTGACGTACAGGGGACGCGGGTGACGGCGCAGGAGCGCGCCCATCGCCGCGTCGGCCTCGCGCAGGAACCGCCGGGTGTCCTCGTCGCGGAAGTTGCTGGGCTGGTCGCCGACCCGCTCCTGCCGCTCGGGGTCGAAGTTCCGCTCCTCGCGGATCAGCGGGAAGCCGCCGGCGCGCTCCTCGGCGACCCGGTCCGCACCGCCGCTCCACAGGGTCGCCCGGTCGGCGGACACGGACAGCACCCAGAAGGGCCGTTCCGCCGTGTGGGCGGAGACGAGGTTGCGGGTGAGGAAGGTGTCCGAGAGGACCACACGCTCGGGCACACTGCGGGCGAGGGACCACACCTGGTGCTCGCCCGGGGCGGCGAAGATCACCAGGCCGTCCGCGGAGTGCGCCAGGTCGACCTCGGTCAGGGCCCGGTCGAGGTGGTGGGACACATCGGCGCGCCGGTCCCGGGTGACCGCGGGATCGGCCTCCAGCCGCTTCTTGGCCTCGGCGACCGCGTTGCGCAGCCGGACGGCGTCCTGGGTGTTGAGGGGATCGCGCCGGTGCGTGGGCGTCAGCACGGACACCGCGGGGTAGGGGCGCGGGCGGCGAAGCTCGGCAAGGGTCGCGGGACTCAGATCGTGCTCCATGACAGCACCATAGGGCGGATTCCGCGGTAGGGCATTTGGGGCAAAGGCCTCGGTGCGCGAGTGGGGCCGGAACGGTCGCGGGTGCACGCTGGTGGGGGAGGTGACCGCCATGGCGCACCTGGACGTGGAACGGCGGGCGGAGGTGCGGACACTCGTCGTCCGCCTGTCGTGGCGGGAGGCGCTCCTGGCCCGTCGCCGTGCGGTGGTCGTCCCCCTGGCCGAGGTGCGGGCGGCGGGCGTGGAACCCGACTGGTGGCGCGCGATGCGGGGCACGCCGGTCACCGGCCGCTGCCGTCCGGGCCGCTTCTGCGTGGGGGAACGGGAGCATCCGCTCGGACGGGACTTCGTGGCCGTGCGCGCGGGGGTGCCGGCGGTGGTCGTGGACCTCCGGCACCCGGTGCCGTTCGTCCGCCTGGCCGTCTCCGTGCCCGACGCCGCTCAGGCCGTGGGAACGCTGCGCCGGCACCTCGGCCGGGACGGCGGCGGGGAGTACGGGTCCGTGGCCTCCGGGTAGGGGGTCAGAGGCGGCCGTCGTCCTCGGAGCCGCAGGAACTGCCGCTCGGCGGCAGGGAACCGTACAGCAGGAAGTCGTCGATCTTGCGGTGGACGCACTCGGACGAGCCGTAGCCGGTGTGGCCCTCGCTCCGGTTGTCCAGCACCACGGCCGGGGTGCCGAGCCGTTCGGCGGTCTGAACCGTCCAGCGGTACGGCGTGGCCGGATCGCCCCGGGTGCCGACCAGCAGCATCTTCGGGGTGTCGAGGTCCTTGACCTTCTCCCGGATGTAGTCGGTGCCCTTCGGCCGGCCGTAGCACAGGACCACCTGGGCGAGCCGGTACGGCCCGAAGACCGGCGAGGCCTCTTCGTAGGCGGCCCGCAGCCGGGCCAGGTCCCGGCTCAGCCGCTCGGCGTCCGGACGGTCGGGATCGTCCGCGCAGTTCACCGCCATCAGCGCCGCCGGCAGGTTGTCCAGCGGGATGTCCTCGGGGTCGACGAGGGGGTCGTCGGCCCGCTGCGGCGCGGGCAGAGCCGCCCCGCCGGTCGCCAGGGCCTCCACCCCGCTGGTGTCCCCCTCCATCAGCTGGGCGAGCGCCTGTTGCAGCACCGGCCACATCTCCTTGGTGTAAAGGCCCTGTCCGATGGCACCGGCCAGGTCCTGACCGGTGAACTCGTAACCGAAGTCGGTCGGCACCGGGTTCTCGTCGAGCGAGGCGACCAGCTCCACGACCTGCTCGCGGGCGTCGCGCGCGTCCTGCCCGAACGGGCAGGCCAGCTCCTCGGTGCACCACGTGAGGAAGTTCTCCAGCGCGGTCTGCTGTCCGCGCGCGGTGGCGAGCCCCTGCTCGGCCAGCGGCTCCGTCAGCGTGTCGACGCCGTCCAGCGCCAGACGTCCCACCTTCTCCGGGAACCGGGCCGCGTACACCGCGCCGAGCCGGGTTCCGTAGGAGAACCCCAGGTAGTTGAGCTTCTTGTCGCCGAGCGCCTCGCGCATCACGTCCAGGTCGCGTGCGACGTCCACGGTGCCGATGTGCTCGAGCACGGGGCCGGAGTGCTCGGCGCACGCGGCGGCCACCTCGCGCAACTGCCGCAGCGCCTCGCGCGGATCGGCCATCTCCTCGCCGTCGGTCGCCTCCAGCGCCCGGCTGGTGGCATCGGTGCCGCAGCTGACCGGTGAGGAGCGGCCGACGCCACGGGGGTCGAAGGAGACCACGTCGTAGTCGTCGGTCAGCCCCAGGAAGTCCTTGCGGCCGTGAGCGAGTCCCAGCACCCCCGATCCGCCCGGGCCGCCGAAGTTCAGCACCACCGAGCCGCGCGGTTCGTCGGAGGCCCGGTAGCGGGCGAGCGCCAGCTCCAGGGTGCCCTTCCGGGGCTCGGCGTAGTCGAGGGGCACGGTGACCGTCCCGCACTGCAGGTCGTCCGGCAGCTCCGTGCCCTCGCAGGCCGACCACTCGATCTCCTGGTCGTAGAACCGGTCGAGGTCCGGCCCGGTGCGGCCGGTGGCGGTCAGCCCCGTGGCGAGAAGGGCCAGCCCGACCGCCCCGGCGGCCGCGCAGCGCCGGACCGAGGGGCGCACCACGCAGCGCCGGACCAGGGGTCGCTCGGACAGCTTGGCCAGCATCGATGCCTCCAGGGACGCCCCGACCGGCGCCCTCGCCCACCATAAGCGTGCCCCGGTGCTGCCGCCCGTCGGCCCGGCGGCGGCACCGGGGGCGCCCGGGCCGCGTGTTCGTGCGGCGCGAGTTCGACGGCCTTTGCCCGGAGTTCGAGCGACGGGACCCCCGATGGGGTGAACCGGCTGCGGCATACGGATGAGCCATAACCCGATTGCCGCAGCCGCGTTCTATCCGGTGCGGGCGAGCGCCCGCGACCAAGTCTGGAAGGGCAGGGAACCTATGGGACGGGTTACCCGAAACGGTGTGATCGCCGTCGCCGCCGCGTCGGGCGCGATGGCCTTGGCGGTGCCGGCGTACGCCGACGCCGGGGCGGAGGGCGTCGCGGCCGGCTCGGCCGGGGTGGTGTCCGGCAACACCGTCCAGCTCCCGGTGCACCTCCCGGTGAACGTGTGCGGGAACACGGTGAACGTGGTGGGACTCCTCAGCCCCGCCGCGGGCAACACCTGCGTCAACGAGGACGCCGGGGACCGGAGCGGCCCCACGGGCACCGCCGCCGGAGCGGCGGCGGCGAGCGACACGCACGACTCCCCGGGCGTGGTGTCCGGCAACGGGGTGCAGCTGCCGGTGGACCTCCCGGCCGACGTCAGCGGGAACAGCGTGAACGTGATCGGCGCCGGCAACGCGTCCACCGGCAACACCTCCACGAACCACCCGGACGAGCGGCCCGGCCGCCCGGCGGAACCGGCGCCCGGGCCGTCCACGCCGCCGCGCACCCTCCCCGACCCGGCGCCGAACACGGCCCCGCGGGACGCCGTCGCCCTCGCCGACACCGGCGCCGACCGGACGCTCCCGGTGCTCGCCACCGGCGCCGCCCTCTTCCTGGGCGGAGTCGCCCTGTACCGCCGCGCCCGCCCGCGCACGGACTTCTAGACCGCCCGGGGAGACGACGGGTCCCGCCCGCGCCGCCCGGCGGGGCCCCGCGGGTCAGCCGCGTCCGTGGTGGAAGCGCCGGTGCAACTCCCTCACCTGCTCGGCCAGGTGCGGAACGGGCCCGTCCACGGCCACCTCCGGGGCGATCTCGGACACGGGCAGCGTCCGCACCGGCGGGGCGGGCACCCCCAGTTCCGTCAGCCAGGACGCCAGCTGCTCGGAGGAGGCGACGTACACGATGCGTCCGAGGCCCACCCAGGCGTGCGCGGCGGCGCACATCGGGCAGTGCTCCCCGGAGGTGTACACCGTGGCCGCGGCCCGTTCGGCGGGGGACATGTGCGCCGCCGACCAGCGCGCCAGCTCGAACTCGGGGTGACGGGTGCGGTCCCCGGACGCCACGCGGTTGTGGTCCTCGGCGAGCACCGTGCCGTCGCCGGACACCAGGACCGAACCGAACGGCTCGTCACCGGACTCCAGCGCCTCGGCCGCCAGCTCCACGCAGCGCCGCAGGTACGGCAGTTCCTCATCCTTCACGACCATGGTCCGGCCTCCTCGCGACGGCGTGATCGACAGCAACCTTAATCCCGTTGCCCCCGGCTCCGGCCCATGGTGGACTCGCCCGCATGGATCACGCCGCCGTGCTCGCCCTGTTCGACCGTGACATGCGCGAGGGGGCACGGCCCGACGGCCCGGGCGCCCGGGTGGAACGCGTCGGGGGCGTGGTGCGCCAGACCTGCTCCGCGCACGGCTGGAACGGCGTCGTGTGGTCCGCCCTCGGGACGGCGGACGCGGACGCGGCGATCGCGGAGCAGATCGCGCACTTCACCGGGCTCGGCCGCGAGTTCGAATGGAAGCTGTACGGCCATGACCTCCCGGCCGACCTCGGGCAGCGGCTCGTGGCGGCCGGGTTCACGCCAGGGCCGGACGAAACGCTGATGATCGCCGAGGTGGACGGCCTCGACCCCGGCACCGAGCCGCCCGAGGGCGTCCGCGTCGTGCCCGTCACCGACCGGGCGGGCGTCGGCCAGGTGGCCGGGGTGCACGAGAAGGTGTTCGGGACCGACGCCTCCCGGCTCCGCCGGCACCTGCTCGACCGGCTGACCGCCGACCCGGACACCGCCGTCGCCGTTCTGGCCCTGGCCGGCGAGGAGCCGGTGAGCGCCGCCCGCCTGGAGCTGGTTCCGGGTGCCCGGTTCGGCGGACTGTGGGGCGGCGGCACCGTCCGGGACTGGCGCGGACGCGGCATCTACCGGGCTCTGGTGGCCCACCGGGCCCGGGTCGCCGCGGACCACGGCTGTCGCTACCTCCAGGTCGACGCCTCGGCCCACAGCCGCCCGATCCTCGAACGCCTCGGCTTCGCCGCCCTCACCACGACCACTCCCTACGTGTACGTGCCCGCGCCGTAGGGCGCCGCGACTCCTGCCCGCCCGCGGCCGCACCGGGGCTGCTTGCTATCACCCATCGCGCGAGTTAGAGTCTCTAACAGAAGTGAGGGTCGATAAGTGTTCGGCCCCGTCCCCGACCCAGGAGACCGTCATGCCCACTGCCGCCCCGGACTCCCGCCCCCTGCACGCCGTGCTCGGCTCCGGTCCCGCCGGAACCGCCCTCGCGCGGGAACTCGCCCGCCGGGGCCACCCGGTCCGCCTCGTCGACCGCAGGGGTGAGGGGCCCGCGCCCGACGGGGTGCGGCGGTACGCCGCCGACGTCGCCACCGCCGACGGCGCGCGGGCGGCCACCGCCGGTGCGGCCGTCGTGTACCACTGCGTCAACGTCGCCTATCAGCTGCAGGCCGACGTGATGCCCGGAGTGCAGAAGGCCGTGCTCGCCGCCGTCGAGGAGTCCGGAGCCCGGCTCGTCGTCCTCGACACCCTCTACCCGTACGGTGAGACCGGGGGAGCGGTGATGACCGAGGAGACCCCCTGGCGGGCGACCACCCGCAAGGGCCGGATGCGGGCGGAGCTGGACGACCGGTATCTCGCCGCGCACCGTGAGGGCCGCGCCCGGGTGGTGCTCGGCCGCTCGGCCGACTTCGTCGGCCCCGGGGTGCTCAACTCGAGCCTGGGCGGGGCCGTGTTCCCGGGCGCGCTCACCGGGGGCGAGGTGCTGGCGCTGGGTGACATCGACCTGCCGCACAGCTACACGGCGATCGAGGACGTCGCCGTGGCGCTGGCCACCCTCGGCGAACGTCCGGAGGGCGACGGGCGGGTCTGGCACCTGCCCACCGCGCCCGCCGTCAGCACCCGCGAGATCCTCGCCATGATCGAGAAGCGGGTCGGCCGCCCCCTGGAGGTCGTGGTCCTGCGGGAGCCACGCCCCTTCGGCCCGTTCGACGAGGTGTTCATGGCCGAGTACGCCGAGATGTTCTACCAGCACACCGAACCGCAGATCATGGACTCCTCGGCCTTCGAGCGGACCTTCGGCGTCCGGCCGACCCCGCTGGAGCAGACCGTGGACGCCACCGTCGGCTGGTACGAACAGTGGCTGTCCGGTCGCTGACGGAGCCGTCGAACGCGGTCAGCGACCCGCCTTGGAGCGGTCCAGCGCCACCACGCCCACGGCGGCGAGACCGATCTGGATCAGCCACTCCACCCAGTCGACACCCTTGGTGTCCGCCACGCCGAGGGCCGCGGCGATCGCCGAACCGATGAGGGCGGCCACGATGCCGACGACGATCGTCCACAGGATCCCGATGCGCTGGCGGCCCGGGACCACGAGTCGTCCCAGGACACCGATGACAATGCCGATGACGATCGCGCTGATGATGCCGTCGATCTCCATGTCGCCCCTTTTCCTCGTGTCCTCAAGCTGCCATGCGTCTGCCCCCGTGCCGCGAGGACAGTCGCCCCGCACGGGAGAGCGCCGGCCCGCGGCAGGCGCGGACCGGCGCTCGGTGCCCCGGGCGGGCCGGCTAGGACTTGGCCGTGCTCCGGGCCGCCGTGGCGGCGCATACCGCGCCCAGGACCACGGCGAGGGCGCCGATCACGATGTTGTTCCAGATCACCCCGGCGTCGGGGCCGTCCCCGACGATCCACGGAGAGATGATCATCCACGCGCCCAGGGCGCACATGGCCCAGCTGAGGCCGTACATGCGGGCCGGGGCCGCGGTGAACCCCAGGGCGAGCAGGCCGATCGCGATGCCCACGATCAGGTTGTGGGGCACGAGGGCGGGCTGGCTCGTCGTGTAGTGGAGTATCCACGGGGACACCGCACAGTAGAGGCCGAGCAGGAACACCGGCCCGTCCACGAGGGCCACATCACGACCGCCGAGCATGCGGTCGTACCGTGCCCGCATCTCCGGCGCGTCGGGGTGGCTCGTGATGTCACCGCGGGTGTGCGAGACGTTGGCCATGGGTCGTCTCCTTTGACTAGCAGGCCTGACCGCGTCTGATGCGGTATGCGGTAAGCGCCGCGTACGTCTCATTCTGCGCTTATTTCCCTTTTATGTGTAGAGCTCGGCGCCGTTTCCGGCCAACCGTCCCGCCCCATGACTGGTCTAAACCCTTGACTGGTACAGACCAAGGCGGTTGAGTGTGCCCCACACCCCCCACCACGGCCGCCCCCACTGCCGTGACCGGCCCCGCCGGCGCGTGCGGGCGAGGCCCCACTCAGGCATGTCCTCGCCCGGGAGCGGCCGTCTCCCGCAAAGGAGTTGATCCCTTGTCGAGACGCCGCATCGCCGCCGTGACGGCCGCCCTGGTCCTCGCCGGCAGTGCCCCGGTGCTGCTCCCCGCCGCGACCGCCTCCGCCGCCGCCTGCTCCAGCTATCCGAGCTGGGTGGCCGGAAAGTCGTACAACGCCGGTGACATCGTGCGCTACACCGACGGCAAGGCGTACGTCGCCGAGCACGCCAACCCGGGTTACGACCCGGTCATCAGTACCTGGTACTGGGAGCCCTACGCCTGTGACAACGGCCCCGGCACGCCCGTCGGGAACTTCGTCGTGAGCGAGGCGCAGTTCAACCAGATGTTCCCGAACCGGAATCCGTTCTACACCTACAGCGGTCTCACCGCCGCCCTGAGCGCCTACCCCGGCTTCGCCAACACGGGCGGCGACACGGTGAGGAAGCAGGAGGCCGCCGCCTTCCTGGCCAACGTCAGCCACGAGACCGGCGGTCTGGTGCACGTGGTGGAGCAGAACACCGCCAACTACCCGCACTACTGCGACTGGGGTCAGCCGTACGGCTGCCCGGCCGGGCAGGCCGCGTACTACGGCCGCGGACCGATCCAGCTCAGCTGGAACTTCAACTACAAGGCCGCGGGTGACGCGTTGGGCATCGATCTGCTCAACAATCCCTGGCTGGTGCAGAACGACGCGGCCGTGGCCTGGAAGACGGCCCTGTGGTACTGGAACACCCAGTCCGGCCCGGGCACCATGACCCCGCACAACGCCATGGTCAACCAGGCCGGTTTCGGCCAGACGATCCGCAGCATCAACGGCTCCCTCGAGTGCGACGGCAGGAACCCGGCGCAGGTGCAGAGCAGGGTGACCAAGTATCAGCAGTTCGCCCAGATCCTCGGAACGTCACCCGGCGGCAACCTGTACTGCTGACGCGGGACCGTGCTCCGTGGTGTCATGCCCCTGACCATCCGCTCGGCCGGGCGCGCGCCCGGCCGTACCCGGACGAAGGGCATCCACCATGCGCACCCCCCACGCCCTGATCGCCACGACCGTCTCGGCCGCCGCGCTGGCCGCGACGGTCGTGGCACCGGCACCCGCCGCAGCCGTGGACGCCGCTCCGGCGCCCGGCGCCTACTACGTCCAGAGCGCGACGACCGGACTCAACGCCGCCGCCGGCTCGGGGGCGGTCGAACAGCACGGACCGCGCGGCAACGAGGACCACCAGCAGTGGAACCTGCGCGCCGACGGCACCCTGGAGATCGCCGACAGCCCCGGCACCTGCCTCGGCCGCACCGGCGACCGGGCCGCTACCGTCGCCTGCGCGAGCCCCGACGCGCGCTGGGAGATCGCCCCCGCGGGCGCTGACCGGTTCACCCTCACCGTCCCCGGCACCGACCGCCGCTTCACCGTCGTCCCGAAACCCCCCGGCGGGGGCCACCCCGCACCGCTCGCGGTCGGTGCCGGCACGGGCGACCTCGCCGCCTGGTACCTGACCCCGGTCGACCCGGTCACCCGCCCGATGCCGCCCCAGGGGCAGCGCACCCTGGACCAGGTCACCTTCCTCACCGCCCACAACGCCTACGCCAACGGAGCCGACGGCGGCTTCGCCCCGCCCTTCGTCGACCTCTTCCCCAACCAGACCCGCGGTATCGAACGCCAACTCGCCGACGGCGTACGCGGTTTCATGCTGGACATCCACCAGACCCCCGACGGCGCGATCCTCTGCCACAACAGCTGCACCCTCGTCCGCAGGCCCGTCGCCCTGTGGGTGGACCTCCAGCGGATCGTCGACTTCCTGCGCGCCCACCCCGACCAGTTCGTCACCGTGTTCCTCGAGGACTACGTCGACCCGGGCGTGCTGCGCGCGGAACTCGACCGCGTCCAGGGGCTGCCGGAGGTGCTGTACCGGCCGGACCGCACCGGTGTGCGCGAGAACGGCTGGCCGACCCTGGGGCAGCTGACCGCAGCCGGACAGCGGCTGCTGATCTTCACCGACCACAGCCGGGCCGCCGACCGGGCGGCCGGACTGACCCGGGACACCTACGGCGTGATGTACCAGCGCGAGTGGACCGTCGAGAACCACTGGTCCATGGGGCCGGGCGTCGGCGCCTCCGACTGGTCCTGCTACAGCCGCTGGGACGACGCGGGCACCCCCGTCCCGCTCACCCGGACCGAGCCCGGCTTCCGCCCGCTGTTCGTCATGAACCACTTCCGGGACGCGGCGGTCTCCTCCACGGCCGGCACGGACAACTCCAAGCTCGCCGACCGTGCCCGCCGGTTCTGCCTGCCGGCCGCCCGCAAGAAGCCCAACTACCTCGCCGTGGACCGCTACGACCTCGGCAGCCCCGCGGCCGCCGTCGCCGACCTCAACACCTACACGTACCCGTAGCCGCCTCGCCGGTCCCCTTCCGGGAAACCGCCCCGGAAGGGGAGTGGCGCCCACGGTGGTTTTACGTATAACCTCTCCCGTCAATCCCCCCGTGCGAGAGGTCACGATGAGACGCATTCCCCTGGTCACCCTCGTCGTCGACGACTACGACGAGGCGATCCGCTTCTACACCGGGGCCCTCGGCTTCCGGCTCGCCGAGGACACGCCCCGGCCGGACGGCGGCCGCTG
This sequence comes from Streptomyces marokkonensis, assembly GCF_008312835.1. Classification (GTDB taxonomy): domain Bacteria; phylum Actinomycetota; class Actinomycetes; order Streptomycetales; family Streptomycetaceae; genus Streptomyces; species Streptomyces marokkonensis_A. The sequence goes on from NZ_VSKS01000010.1 coordinate 223,323, forward strand.
GGTCGTCGTCGAACCGGACGCCGGGCACACCGGCACGGGTCTGCTGCTCGCCCTCGCCAAGGGGGAGGCGCAGCGGGCCAGGGTCGGTGACCAGACCGGCGGACGCGTGGGCTTCTTCCTGCACACCGACGACTTCGCCCGCGACCACGCTCGCCTGACCGCCGCCGGGGTGACCTTCCTGGAGGAGCCGCGCCATGAGCCGTACGGCTCGGTCGCCGTCTTCCAGGACCTGTACGGCAACCGCTGGGACCTGCTCCAGCCCCTCGGCTGACCCCCTCCCGCCGCTCAGAACCGCCTGCTCAAGGAAGGCCCCGCCCGTGCCCATGACCGCTACGCGCGTAGACAACGATCTGATCCGCAGCCTGCCCAAGGCCGTCCTGCACGACCACCTCGACGGCGGCCTGCGCCCCGCCACCGTGGTGGAGCTCGCGGCGGCGGCCGGCCACACCCTGCCCACCACCGACCCCGACGAACTCGCCGCCTGGTACGTCGAGGCCGCGAACTCCGGGGACCTGGTCCGCTACATAGCCACCTTCGAGCACACCCTCGCCGTGATGCAGACCCGCGAGGGCCTGCTGCGGACCGCCGAGGAGTACGTGCTCGACCTCGCCGCCGACGGCGTCGTCTACGGCGAGGTGCGCTACGCCCCCGAGCTGAACACCCGGGGCGGGCTGACGATGAGCGAGGTCGTGGAGACCGTCCAGGAAGGGCTCGCGGCCGGCATGGCCAAGGCGGCCGCCGCCGGGACGCCCGTCCGCGTCGGCACGCTGCTGTGCGGCATGCGGATGTTCGACCGGGTCCGCGAGGCCGCCGACCTGGCCGTGGCCTTCCGGGACGCCGGGGTCGTCGGCTTCGACATCGCCGGCGCCGAGGACGGCTTCCCGCCCGCCGACCACCTCGCCGCCTTCGAGCACCTGCGCCGCGAGAACGTGCCGTTCACCATCCACGCCGGTGAGGCCCACGGACTGCCCAGCATCCACCAGGCACTCCAGGTGTGCGGCGCCCAGCGCGTCGGGCACGGGGTGCGCCTGACCGAGGACATCGTGGACGGCAAGCTCGGCCGCCTCGCCGGCTGGGTGCGCGACCGCCGGATCGCCCTGGAGATGTGCCCCACCTCCAACCTCCAGACCGGTGCCGCGACCTCGATCGCCGGGCACCCGATCACCGCGATGAAGGACCTCGGCTTCCGCGTCACCCTCAACACCGACAACCGCCTGGTCTCGGGCACCACCATGACCCGGGAGATGTCCCTGCTGGCCGAGCAGGCCGGCTGGACGCTCGACGACCTGCGGACCGTCACGGTGAACGCCGTGAAGAGCGCGTTCCTGCCCTTCGACGAGCGCAACGCGCTCCTGCGGGACGTGGTCCTGCCCGGCTACGACGCGGCGCTGCGCACCAGTCCGCGCGCGTAGGCGGCCTGTCCGACGTGCTGGAGATCGTCGGACAGGACGCTGACCAGCCGTACGCCGAGGGTCACCGGAGGGTCCCAGCGCTCGTCGACGACACGCTCCAGGTCCTTGGCGGTCAGCGTGCGCAGGGCACCGAGGGTCTGCTCGTGCACCGCGTCGTGGTAGCCGGTCAGCAGGTCGCCGGAGTCGACCCGCACCCTGGCGACCTTCGCCGAGCTGTGGCCGTACCCGGTGTCGTGGCGCGGCAGGCCGAGCCCCAGGCGTTTCTCCCAGCCCCCGGAGAGCCAGACCTGGTCGAGGCCGAAGGCGTCCGCGACGTGGTCGTCCTGGACCCGGGTCAGGTGCCAGACCAGCCAGGCGACGGAGTTCGCGTCGGGGCCCGGACGGGCGTTGAGCCCGTCGGCGTCGAGGCCCTCGACGGCGGCGTGGACTTCTTCGTGGATGCGGCCGAAGCCGTCGATGAGGATGTCCTTGGCATGCATGGGTCCACCCTCGCGCATCCGCGCGCCTCACGCGCCCCCGTCGCGCAACAGGGACATCAGCGCCCGCGCCGCCGGACTGGTCGCCCGCGGGGACGGCACCAGCGCGACCGTCTCGTACGCCGCCTCCCCCGTGCCCTTCAGCGGGAGCGCGGTGAGCGCCTCGCGCTTGTGCCGGAAGTGCCGCGGCACGACGGCGACGCCCAGGTTCTCGTCGACCAGGTCGAGCAGGCTGTGCACGTCGTTCACCTCCAGCGCCACCGTGCGCCGCACGCCCGCCGCGGCGAAGGCGGCGTCGGTGGCGCGGCGCGGGCCCCAGTCGGGGTGGAAGTCGACGAAGACCTCGTCGGCCAGGTCGTGCGGCGTGAGCGGCACCCCGGCCCGCGCGAGCCGGTGGTCCGGATGGCACAGCACGGTCATCGGCTCGCCGGTCAGCGGCACGGAGCGCAGATGCTCCGGGTCGGCCCCGGTCCGGTAGGCGAAGGCCAGGTCCAGCCGGCCCGCCGCGACCTCCTCGGCCAGCGCGGCCGAGCCCCACTGCCGCAGACGGATCTCCACGTCCGGGTGGAGCCGCCGGAACGTGGCGAGCAGCCGAGCCACGTTCACCCCGGCGATGCACTGCTCGGTGCCCAGCGCGAGGGTGCCGCGCAGCACACCCTGCACCGCGGCCACCGCCTCGTGCGCCGCCCGCACCTGCGCCAGGATCCGCTCGGCCTCCGCGAGCAGCGCCCGCCCCGCCTCGGTGAGGGTCACCCGGCGGGTCGTCCGCACGAACAGCGGCGTCTGCAGCTCGCGCTCCAGCGCGCGGATGGACGCGGACAGGCCCGACTGCGAGACCATCAGCCGTTCCGCCGCGCGGGTGAAGTGCTGGTCCTCGGCGACGGCGACGAAGTGCTGGAGGTGACGCAGTTCCATGATTGAGAAGCGTATCCGCTGAATTCCATCGGATTCTTCTGTTGGACCACTGCACGCAGGTCACGACAGAGTGGGGCGGTGGTTCGACGGAACTGCCAAGACGTGTGCCAACCCCTCTGGAGTCGCGTTGTACACCGCCCACCCCGACCGTTACGCGGACATGCCCTACCGGCGCACCGGACGCAGCGGCCTGAAGCTCCCCGCGCTCTCGCTCGGCCTGTGGCACAACTTCGGACCCGACCGTCCGGCCGAGACCCAGCGCGCCATCCTGCGCCGCGCCTTCGACCTGGGCATCACCCACTTCGACCTCGCCAACAACTACGGGCCGCCGCCCGGCGCGGCCGAGTCGGCCTTCGGCGAGGCGCTGACGGCGGACTTCGCGCGCTACCGCGACGAGCTGGTCGTCTCCACCAAGGCCGGCTACCTGATGTGGCCGGGTCCGTACGGCGAATGGGGTTCGCGCAAGTACCTGCTGTCCTCGCTGGACCAGAGCCTGAGCCGGATGGGCCTGGAGTACGTGGACATCTTCTACTCGCACCGCTTCGACCCCCAGACTCCGCTGGAGGAGACGATGGGCGCCCTGCACACGGCCGTCCAGCAGGGCAAGGCGCTGTACGTCGGCGTCTCCAACTACTCGGCGGAGCAGACCCGCGAGGCCGCCCGCATCCTCGGCGAGCTGGGCACCCCGCTGCTGATCAACCAGCCGCGCTACTCGATGCTCGACCGCCGCCCGGAGGACCAGGGCCTGATGGACGCCCTGGACGAGCTCCGGATCGGCTCCATCGCCTACTCCCCGCTGGAGCAGGGCCTGCTCACCGGCCGCTACCTCGACGGCATCCCCGAGGACTCCCGGGCCGCGAGCGACAGCCCGTTCCTCAACACCGACGCCCTCACCGGGGAGCTGGTGGGCCGGCTGCGCGCGCTCAACGAGATCGCCGCCTCCCGCGGCCAGAGCCTGGCGCAGATGGCGCTGTCCTGGGTGCTGCGCGGCGGCCGCCTGACCTCCGCCCTGGTCGGCGCGAGCAGCCCGCGGCAACTGGAGGACAGCGTGGCCGCCACCCGCAACCTCGACTTCACCGAGGACGAGCTCAAGCGCATCGACGCGGCCGTGCAGCGGTAGCCACACCTGCCGACCGGGATCACGCCCCCGCGGGGACCCGGTCCAGGAAGCCGTACACGGCACGGACCCGGCTCCCGGCATCCAGCGTGGCCACGTCCGATCCGGCCACGGGAGCCGAGCCGTCCGCCTCGTTCACCAGTTCCCACGAGAAGCGCGCGGTGTCGTGGTGCCCGTCGACGTCCCCGACGAGCCGGAAGACGAAGCCGGGGAACTGTTCGCGCGCCGAGGCGATCACCGCGGTGATCGCCTCGTGGCCGGTGGCGTCGGACAGCGGGTCGGTGTACCGCCCGTCCGCGGTCCAGACCTCGGCGACCGTCTCGGCGCGGGTGCGGTCGCCGTCGGCGTTCCAGGCCTCGAAGTAGCGGGCGACGACGGCGTCGTAGTCGTGGGTGTGCGTGGTCACGGTGATCTCCTGGGAGGTCGTGTCTGCTGGTGGGCGCCGGGTTCCGGTCGCGGTGACCCGGTACGCACACCCTGCCCGCGCCGGGCGGCCCCGGTCGATTACCTCCGGGGTCATGCGGCCCGCCGGCCCCGCCCTCCGCCGCCCTCCGCGCCGTTTCGGCCAGCCGCCGCCGTGAATATGCCAGGAGACTGGCCGGAAACACATGGTGACAGTGTTTCAGCGGTGAACATACTCGACAACGAGAGCGCTTCACACCGCGCGACGGCGCCCTCACGCACAGCACGCGAGCCCACGGGGCGGGCGGCCGGCCCGTACCGGCAGGCACGCAACGCAGCGGGGGAGGGAACGTGCACGACGAATTCCTGTGCCACGTCACGGCGTACGGGGTCTGCGACGGTCGGCGCATCGGCGTACCCCTGGGCACCTACCGGGCGCCCACGCTCGCCCTCGCCCTGTGGTGGCTGCGCGACCGCGCCTCCTGGATCGCCGAGCGGCTCGACCCGCGGCCCGACGCCGAGCTCGTACCGCCGGGCGCGCTCGTCCCCGTGCCCGACGGCGTGCCCGACGTACCCGCCGTGCTGCGCGCCTGGTGCGGTGACGTCGCCCGGCAGGAGGAGGTGGCCGAGGCGCTCGCCGCCGGACGGATGGTGCGCATGGCCACCGGCGACGACACCACCGAGTACGAACTGCTGGCCGAATCGGTGGACGCCCTGCGCATGCAGCGCGCCGCCCGCGTGCTCGGCGTCCCGGTCGCCTGACCGGATCCGGCCCACCCGGCCGGGTCAGCCGTCCGCCGCCCCGCCCCGCCGGCGCACCGCACGCGCCGCCGACGCCCCGGCGAGGCCGGTGACCAGCCCCCACAGCAGGGCCAGCCCCAGGGCGCTCCACATTCTGGGCTCCAGCAGCACCTCCCCGGAGAACCCCTCGCCCAGATCACCGATGCCGAGCACGGACAGCCCGACCCGCGCGGAGACGCGGGCCATGAGGCAGATCATCAGCACCGTCAGCGCCAGCGCCACCGCCATGCGCACGGAGTGCTGCCACACCCGTACGTCCGGCGGGGCCAGGGCCGCCACGAACGCGACGGCGAGGAGCAGCAACGCGTCCGCCACCAGCAGCCACCACCACGCGCCGCCGTCGCGCTCGACGAGTGTGCCCAGGTTCAGCTCCGAGACGTCCGGCGTGCGCAGCACCTCGTCGAGCACATGCGGCATGGGCAGCCCGAACGGCCCCTCCACCCTGCCGTCCCACGTGGCACCGAGCCCGACCGTCAGCGCGAGCCAGGCCACGTTGGGCAGCCCGAGCAGAATCACGGCGAACGTCTCGACCGGGTGGCCCCGGGTGGCGGCCACGACCAGCGCGACGACCAGAGCGACGGCCACCGCGGCGAGCAGCAGCCGCACCATCGCCTGCGCCGCCGGACGCGCCGACGCCCCGGGACGCAGCAGCCCGGCCGGCAGTGGCGCGCCGGGGGACACCGTCAGCGCGACCACCAGCACCCCCGCCAGCCACACCAGGCCGATCAGGAGGGTCAGCGGCACATCGGCGGCGAAGCCGACCACCGGCCGGAAACCGAACAGCTCACCCAGGTCCCCGAGCGGACCGTCCCCGAGGGAGATCTCGAAGCTGTGCCGGGCGGCGAGCGCCAGACCGAGGAGCGCGAGCAGCCACACCACGGCGATCCTCGCGGCCCACCCGGCCAGCTCGGGTGCTCCGGCGACTGCCCGGTGACGCAGCGGACGCAGGAAGCACCAGCCGACGACGAGCGCCCCGGTGAGCGTGACGGACAGCGGGATGACCGCCAGGCCGCCCTCCGTGCCGGCCAGCCCGCCGGCGTCCCCGGAGAGTTCCACCGTGCCGCCGACGGCCGTCACCACGGTCGCCGCGACCACCTGGGGGAAGGCACCGCCCGGGAGGTCCGCCGCTCCCGCCGCCCACAGTCCGAGGGCCGCCACCACCCCCATGGCGGCCAGACCGCAGAGGACCGCGACAAGGGCGTGCGCCCAGCCATGACGGGCGACCGCGGGGCCGGAGGAGGTGCGTGCGCTCACGTCTGCACGCTAAGCAGCCCGGGCCGACGGCGCCCGCCGGGAGGTCCGTACGCGTCGTACTACACCCGGTGGTGCGCGCGGCCGGTGCGGACCACCAGGGCGTGGTCGCCGAGACCCAGCAGACGCTCGGGCGGCAGCTCGCCGCGCGTCGTCAGCACCGCCTCGATGCGGGCGGTGACCGGATCGAACGCCGCGTCGAGCACCGTGCCGCGCTCCTCGCCGCACTCCGTGAGCACCCTGCTGCCGATCAGCTCGTGGTGGGCCGGAACCTCCTTGGGGCCCCCCGCCGGGCGCACGATCAGCATGTCGGGCCCGGCCGCGCGCAGGGCGCTCCACGGCACCACGGCCCCCCTGCGCAGCCGTCCGCGTCCCATGCGGACGGACGTGACCCGCCAGGGCGCCGAGTCGACGGTGAGCGCCCGCACCTCGCCCAGACGGTCCGCGTCACCCGGCGTCAGGACGGGCAGCCCCCGGACCCGCGAGAACAGCATCATGACGCCACCCCCCTCCCGCGGTCGTGCCGCTCGCCGACGCGGGCCACGAAGGCCGGCAGGTCGTCGGTGACGTACGTCCGCGCGTGGGAGGGGATCACCAGGGCCCGGCCGGTGACGCTCAGGGCCTCGCCCCTGGGCACGTACACCCGGTGCCGGCGGTGCCGGGAGCCGTGCACCAGTTCACGGTTCGCGGCGAGCCGGAAGGCGACGAGCCGGCCACTGGTGCCGGCCTCCACCAGCACGTCCAGCACCGTGCCCACCGCCTCGCCGTCCTCGGTGAGCACCTGCGCTCCCAGCAGCCGCCCGCGCACGGCGTCGCGGCGCGCCATCGACAGGGGCAGGTCGCACAGCGCCCCCGCGTCGCGGATCATGACCGCGTCAGGGCCCAGACAGTGCACCGCGGGCCAGGGCAGGTCGCGCGGCAGGGGTCCCGACAACAGGGTCCGGCCGGTGAGCGTGAAGCTCGCGACCCGCACGGCCGACGTGTCGAAGACCGTGTCCTTGACATGAGCTACGACATCGCCGCCCAGCGTCACCACGGGCAGCGTCGCCAGGCTCCGCACCGCCGTCAGTCCGTTCATGGCACGCCCTCCCAGCCGGCCTCGGGACTGCGGGTTCCCCGTCCGCCGGGCCGGACACCGATCGGGGTGGACTGTGCCGTCGGACTCGGGGTACCAGGACTGGTGCAGATCGTCCGGCCGATCCGGCTTCGCAGAGAGAACACGCATGATCTACCACCTGGACGGGGCAGTGATACCGACTGGTTTCGACGTGCCCGTGGAACCGCTGCGGCGAGCGGCACACTTCACGGGCGAGCCCGGATGCATCGCCGACGCGCGGGCTTTCGCCAAGGAGTTCCTGCAGCAGCTGAGGACCGAGTGGTGCGCGGCCGTCGACGCGCGGACGGACGGCGCGGTGCTGCTGGTGGTGAGTGAGCTGGTCACCAACGCGGACCGGCACAGCGACGGGCCGTACATCCTCGAGCTGGAGGGCACGGACACCTCGGTCACCGTTGCTGTCTACGACAGCAGTGCCACCCTGCCCCGCGTCTTCCCCCGGGACCCCGAGCGCGTCGGGCGGCACGGTCTGGAGATCGTCCGGGCGCTGGCCCGGGACGTCGGTGTGGAGCGGGTGCCGGTCGGCAAGCGCGTGCGCGCGGTGATCGGCCTCGACGCGGGCTGACCGGCCCCGGCGTCCCCCACCCGGTCAGGCGCAGCCGAGCTCGCCGAGCATGCCCTCGCGCAGACGGGCGATGATCCGCTTGATCAGACGGGACACGTGCATCTGCGAGCAGCCGAGACGCTCACCGATCTCCGCCTGGGTCGCCTCTTCCACGAAGCGCAGGTGGATGATCTCCCGGTCGCGCTCGCTGAGCTCCGCCATGAGCGGGGCGAGCGCGTGGAAGTCCTCGACGAGCCGCAGGCCCTCCTCCTCGACCCCGATGAAGTCGGCGAGGACCGACTCGCCGTTCTCCGGGCCGTCACCGGTGAGCGCGGCGTCCAGCGACGAGGAGTTGTACCCGTTCGCGGCGATCTGTCCCTCGACGACCTGTCGCTCGGTGATGTTCATCAGCGTGGCCAGCTCGGCGACCGTGGGTTCCCGGTCCAGCCGGCTGGCGAGCTCCTCGCGGGCCTTGGCCAGCTCCACGCGCAGCTCCTGGAGCCGGCGCGGCACGTGCACGGCCCACGTGGTGTCACGGAAGAAGCGCTTGATCTCACCGACGATGTACGGCAGCGCGAAGGAGGTGAACTCGACCTCGCGCGACAGTTCGAACCGGTCGATGGCCTTGATCAGGCCGATCATGCCGGTCTGCACGATGTCGTCCATGTCGTCGCCCCGGCCGCGGAACCGGCCGGCCGCGAACCGCACGAGGGACATGTTCATCTCGACGAGGGTGTTGCGCGCGTACTGGTACTCGTGCGTGCCCTCCTCCAGCTCCGCCATGCGACGGAAGAACTGGCGGGAAAGCTCCCTGGCGTCGCGCGGTGCGACGGTGCGCGGGTCCACCACGCCCCGCGGGGTTCCGTCTCCGGTCCCGGCCTCGGTCTGCCCGTCGACTACCTGTGCCTGCGACCGGATCACGGCGGTCTTCATTACCTCTCCCCACGAACGTCACGGCTGCCCTGTGCCTGAGCCTCGCGAGTACCCAGCTCTCAGCGACCCATGCCCACCGATTTTCGAGTGGCTCGAAAACACGGCGCGCACGGGTTGTCACGCCTGCGTCCCAGGGTACGCCGAAGGACCCCGCGGGGCAGCCCGGCACGGTCCCGGACCGCCTTCACTCAGGGCGGAACGCCGCTCCCTTCCCCTCCGGTCCGGAATTCCTAGGCTGGTGAAATGACCAATCCCATCCCGAACGACGCCCGCGTCATCACCCTGCGACCGGCCCCGGCCCCGGCCGCGCCGGCCCCCGCGCCCAGAGAACCCCTGTGGCGCGACCTCGTCGGCGACGTGCTGCGCAGGGAGCGGCTCGCCCAGGAGCGGACGCTCAAGGACGTCGCCGACGAGGCCCGGATCTCCATGCCCTACCTGTCGGAGGTGGAGCGGGGCCGCAAGGAGGCCTCCTCGGAGGTCCTCGCGGCCGCCGCCCAGGCGCTCGGCCTCGGTCTCGGCGACCTGCTCTCCCGGGCCCACGGAGAGCTCGTCCGCGTCACCGCCCGGCGGGCTTCCGGCCCCCGGGGCGTGTCCGGCTCCGCGCACAACGGACTGTGCCTGGCCGCCTGACCCGGGCCCGCCGCACCGCCCGGCGCCTCACACCGCGACGAGGCGCCGGGTCAGCACCTCGTCGGCCAGGCCGTACGCCACGGCCTCCCGCGCGGTGAACACCTTGTCGCGGTCCATGTCCGCCCGCAGCGTCGCCACGTCGTGGTGCGTGTGCCGGGCGAGCACCTCCTCGACCTGGGCGCGGATCCGCACCATCTCCTTGGCCCGGAGCGACAGGTCGGACGCCGTGCCGCGCGCCCCGCCCGTGGCCGGCTGCCCGAGCAGCACGCGCGCGTGCTCCAGGACGAACCGCCGCCCCGGGTCCCCGCCGGCCAGCAGCACCGCCGCCGTCGAGGCCGCCTGCCCGACGCAGAAGGTCGAGATCGGCGCCCGGACGAACGCCATCGTGTCGTAGATCGCCATGAGCGAGGTGAACGAGCCGCCGGGGGAGTTGATGTAGACCGCGATCTCGCTCTCCGGGGACGCCGACTCCAGATGGAGGAGCTGGGCGATGACGACGTTGGCGACGCCGTCGTCGATCTCGGTCCCGAGGAAGATGATCCGCTCGGACAGCAGCCGGCTGAACACGTCGTAGGACCGCTCGCCCCGCGGCGTTTGCTCGACGACGTTCGGAATCGTGTAAGTCCCCATCACTGCAGCCCCATCCTGCGCCGTGTCGCGGCCGGGCGGATGTCGTCCAGCGACTCCACCACCCGGTCGACCATCCCGTACTCCCGGGCCTGCTCGGCCGTGAACCAGCGGTCCCGGTCGCCGTCCCGGGAGATGGTCTCCGGGGTCTGCCCGGTGTGCTCGGCGGTGATCCGCTCGATGGTCCGCTTGGTGAACTCCAGGTTCTGCGCCTGGATCTCGATGTCGGCGGTGGTGCCCCCGATGCCGCCCGACGGCTGGTGCATCATGATGCGCGCGTTCGGCAGGGCGTAGCGCTTGCCCGGCGTGCCGACGCAGAGCAGGAACTGGCCCATGCTGGCCGCGAAGCCCATCGCCAGGGTGGAGACGTCGTTGGGGATCAGCCGCATCGTGTCGTAGATGGCCAGTCCCGCGTGCACCGAGCCGCCGGGGCTGTTGACGTACAGGCCGATGTCCGTGCGCGGGTCCTCCGCGGACAGGATCAGCAGCTGCGCGCAGACCCGGTTCGCGGAGACCTCGTCGACCTGCGTGCCCAGCAGCACGATCCGCTGGGCCAGCAACTGGGCGGCGAGCCGGTCGTCGAACGGGGCCGGCGGGGTGTCGCCGTCCTCGGCCCGGGGCAGCGGGGCCGGCCACGGGCCGGCGGTGAGTGGAGACATCGGCGCTCCTGGTGTCGCTCGTCGGAACGCGGCCGGGTGACCGCGTGTCACCCACTGTCGACCGGCCGGCGCGGCGGGCGGGGAGATCTCTGCCCGCGGCAGATTCGCCACGGGCAGAGGGCCCGCCCGCCCCCGATGCCGCCCGCGGCGATGAGTTTCGCGGCGCCGAGAAGTCGACACCCGTGACCGCGTTCCCCCACCCGGGAGGTACTCATGACCACCGACGGATTCACCACGTGTCTCTGGTTCGACGGCCAGGCCGAGGAGGCGGCGAACTTCTACGTCTCGGTCTTCAAGGACGCCGCCCTCGGCGACGTCGTCCGGAACACCGGCGCCGCGCCCGGCGCCGAGGGCTCCGTGCTCACCGTCGAGTTCACGGCCAACGGCCAGAAGTTCGTCGCCCTGAACGGCGGGCCCGAGTTCACGTTCAGCGAGGCGATCTCCTTCCAGCTCGACTGCGCCGACCAGACGGAGATCGACCACTACTGGGAGAAGCTCGTCGAGGGCGGCGGCGAGCACGGCCCCTGCGGCTGGCTCAAGGACCGGTTCGGCGTCTCGTGGCAGGTCAACGCGGTGCGGCTGACCGAGATGATCAGCGACCCGGACCGGCGGAAGGCCGACCGCGCCATGAAGGCCATGATGTCGATGGGCAAGCTCGACCTCGCCGCCTTGGAGGAGGCGTACGCGGGCGGGTGAGGCCGGGGACGGAGCGGGACCGGCGGCGCGCACTCCCGCGCCGGGGCCCGTCCGGCGCGGGAGTGGGGGACGGCGTGCCCGGACCCGCGCCGGCGGCACCGGTCGGGCGGACGGACCCCACCCGCGCCCGCGTGCCTCGCCCGGCACCGGGCCGAACGGTTGTCGCGCCCCCGGTCAGTCCGTGCGCGCGTGGTCCCCGATCACGCGGGTGATCTCCCGCGCGATCCGCAGGATCCCCGGTGACCGGACCGGACACGGCTTCGGGGTGGACGTCGTGGGGGCCAGGCAGAAGTGCAGGTAGTCGTCGTTGCGGTGCAGGGCCGTCCGGTCGCCGCCGGGCCGGGTGCAGTACTCCGGGTGGGCACGCTCGTAGGCGTCGCACGGCAGGTACCGCGTCCAGGTGTACCGCGCCCCCGCCGGGCTCACCGTCCTTCCCGCGTCGGCCACGAGGTCGCCGGAGCCGGCGGCCCGCCGCTCGTAGAGCGCGTTCACCCGGCGCACCCGGTCGGGGGTGATCGGATCCGGGCCCTGCAGCACCCAGACGATCCGCGGCCCATCGCCCCCGCCCGCCGACCGGATCTGCTCGGTCAGACGCCGCGCGTCGGCCGCGTACCGCTCGAGGTACCGCTCCTCCGAGGCGTCGTAGGTGATCCCGTCCATGCACGGCGTGTAGCCCCAGGCGTTGCCCCAGAACTGCAGCACCACGTAGTCGGGCCGCAGCGTCCGCACCAGCGCCGCGGCCTTGTCCGACGCCGGCACGAGGGACCGCTCCGAGGAGCCCTCCAGGTAGTCGCAGAGCGTGGTGCCCGAGTAGGGGGCGCTCGTGTAGCGGGCGTGGAGCCGTCCGCGCAGCTGCGCTCCGAGCACCTTCTGGTTCTCCATCGCCAGGGAGTCCCCGAGGTACAACACCGTGGGCGGGTCCAGGGCCGGGGCGGTGGCGGCGGGCCGCTGGTGCGTGGTGGACGACGGCCTGGGCGAGGCGGGCGCCGGCGGACCGTCCTCGGGCCCGGACGACGGGTCGGTGCACGCGCCGAGCAGCGCGGCGGCGAGCACCACGGACACGATCCACGGCTTGCGCATACGGCGGCTCCCCCGTCCGGCGAAACGGCTCCCCAGGCAAGCACAGCCGGGGCCGTCGGGGAAGACGTGCCGTGCGCCGACGGCCGCCCGGCGCGCGGGCGGTGGGTGCGGTGGCTAGCGTGAGGAACCGGACCGACCACCCGTCCGGAGAGGGCCGCAGCCATGGACGTACCACCCGAAGGGGCCCCGTGCTGGGCCGACGCGATGTTCGACGACATCGAGGCAGCCAAGAGCTTCTACGGTGACGTCCTCGGCTGGACCTTCGGTGAGATGTCGTCGGAGTTCGGCAACTACACCCAGGCCTACGCCGACGGCAAGGCGGTGGCGGCCGTCGTACCGCCCATGCCCGGACAGGAGGGCACCTCGCAGTGGTGCCTCTACTTCGCGGCCGAGGACGCCGCCGCGACCGCCGCGCGGATCCGGGACAACGGCGGCGAGCTGCTGATGGAGCCGATGCGGGTCGGCGACCTCGGCACCATGTGCCTCGCCCGCGACCCGGGCGGGGTCGTCTTCGGTCTCTGGCAGGCCGGCACCCACGAGGGGTTCCAGGCGATGGCCGAACCGGGCGCCTACTGCTGGGCCGAGGTCTTCACCCGGGAGCCGGAGAAGTCCGACGCGTTCTTCCCCGCCGTCTTCTCCTACCGCTCCAAGCGGTTCGAGGACGAGCCGGACTTCCGGATCTACGATCTGGGGGAGCGCAGCGTGCTCGGCCGGATGCGGATGACGGACGACTTCCCGCCCGAGGTGCCGCCGTACATCAACGTCTACTTCACCGTCGCGGACTGCGACGAGGCGGTGGCCCGGGCGACCGGGCGCGGCGGGGTGCTGCGCTTCGGCCCGATGGACACGCCGTTCGGACGGTTCGCGGCGATCAGCGACCCCCAGGGCGCGGACTTCTCCGTGATCGACATCACGGCCACCACGGGCGAGACGCCGAAGACGACCGACGTGGACTGAGCGGGGCGGGGCTCCCCGCCCGCTCATGGCATGATCGGGCGCATGCGTGAACGTGTTGTGGCCGCGTGCGACGGGGCTTCGAAGGGAAACCCCGGGCCCGCCGGCTGGGCCTGGGTGGTCGCCGACGCGTCCGAGACGCCGGTCCGCTGGGAGGCGGGCGCGCTCGGCACGGCCACCAACAACATCGCCGAACTCACCGCCCTGGAGCGGCTGCTGGCGGCGACCGACCCCGCCGTGCCGCTCGAGGTGCGGATGGACTCGCAGTACGCCATGAAGGCCGTCACCACCTGGCTGCCCGGCTGGAAGCGCAACGGCTGGCGCACGGCGGCCGGCAAACCGGTCGCCAACCAGGAACTCGTCGTCCGCATCGACGACCTCCTGCAGAACCGCTCGGTGGAGTTCCGCTACGTCCCCGCCCACCAGGTCGACGGCGACCGGCTCAACGACTTCGCCGACCGTGCGGCCAGCCAGGCGGCCACCGCCCAGCAGGACGCCGGCAGCGCGCTGGGCTCGCCCGAGCCGCCGGCCGCCCCGGACCGCCCGGCGGGCGGCGCCGCGAAGCGGGGCTCCGGCGGGGCCAGGGCGCCCCGGCAGCGCGGCGGCGGCTCGTCCTCCCGCACCATCAAGGCGAAGTTCCCGGGCCGCTGCCCGTGCGGACGGTCCTACGCGGCAGGCGAGCCCATCGCCAAGAACGACAAGGGCTGGGGCCACCCCGAGTGCCGGACCGCCCAGAGCGTCTGAGCGGGCACCCGCGACGGCGGAGCCGCCCCCCGGCCGGGCGGCTCCGGATGACAGACTGACGTGCATGGACGAGCGCACATTCGACAGGTCGGGACAGCACGCCTCCGTGGTCGGTCTCGGCACATGGCAACTCGGGGCGGACTGGGGCGACGTCGACGACAAGGAAGCCCTCGCGGTGCTCGAGACCGCCGCCGAGTCGGGGGTCACCTTCTTCGACACCGCCGACGTCTACGGCGACGGACGCAGCGAGCAGACCATCGGCTCGTTCCTGAGCGGGCGGCCCGACCTGCATGTGCTGGTCGCCACCAAGATGGGCCGCCGGGTCGACCAGATCCCCGGGAACTACGTCCTGGACAACTTCCGCGCCTGGAACGACCGCTCCCGGCGCAACCTCGGCGTCGACCGCGTCGACCTGGTGCAGCTGCACTGCCCGCCGACCCCCGTCTACTCCGCCGACGAGGTCTTCGACGCCCTCGACACCCTGGTGGAGGAGGAGCGCGTCGCCGCCTACGGCGTCAGCGTCGAGACCTGCGCGGAGGCGCTGACCGCCATCGCCCGGCCGAACGTGGCGAGCGTGCAGATCATCCTCAACCCGTTCCGCATGAAGCCGCTGCGCGACGTGCTCCCGGCCGCCCGCGAGGCGGGCGTCGGCATCATCGCCCGCGTCCCGCTCGCCTCCGGACTGCTGTCCGGCGCGTACACCCGCGACACCGTCTTCCCCGAGAACGACCACCGCACCTACAACCGGCACGGCGAGGCCTTCGACCAGGGCGAGACCTTCTCCGGCGTCGACTACGCGACCGGCGTCGAGGCCGCCGCCGAGTTCGCCGCGCTCGCCCCCGAGGGATGCACCCCGGCCCAGCTGGCCCTGCGCTGGATCATCCAGCAGCCCGGCGTCACCACCGTCATCCCCGGCGCCCGCTCGCCCGAGCAGGCTCGCGCCAACGCGGCCGCCGCCCGGCTGCCGGAGCTGTCCGACGCGACGCTCACGGCGATCCGGGACCTCTACGACCGGCGGATCAAGGACCAGGTGGAGTCCCGCTGGTAGCGGCGCGGATCACGGCTGGAGGAGCAGTTGCCTCTCCTGCTCCTGGTCGCCCGAGACGACGCCCTCGTCGCGTGCCGTGAAGGACCGCGTGAGGGTGTCGCTCGCCCGCCGCACCGCCTCCGGGGTGCCCTGCACGGTGACGGTCACCGGCGCCGACAGCGACCCGGCGTCCGCCTCCCCGGCGTCCCCGGTCCCCTCCCCGGTGAACGTCGCCACGCGGACCGTCGCGTGTTCCTCGGAGGGACGCTGGTCCGGCGCCCCGAAGGCGCCCTCCAGGGCCCGGACGACCGCTCGGGCGTCCTCGACGTCCCCGCCGCTGAGCGTCACGGTGAGCTGGGTGTCCGACATGCGTCCCCGACCTCCTGGCCTCGGTGTCATCGCCGTCCGTGTAACCGTGCCCCTCGCCCCCAAACCGTCACCCGGCCTGGGAGGACGGCGGCTTTCGGGGAAGGCGGGGTGGTGAACTCACCGATACGCACGTAGGGAGGCACCGTGTCGGACACGGAGCGGGGCGAAGTCAGGCGCCGAGGTCGCAACGAGACCGAGGACGAGAGAGCGGACCGGATGTGGACGGAGCTCATCCAGGAGGTCCGGGTCGCCCAGATGGGTGTGCAGATCCTCTTCGGTTTCCTGCTGACCGTCGTGTTCACCCCGAAGTACGCGGACCTGTCCGACACCGATCAGACCATCTACATCGTCACCGTCGTCCTCGGCGCCTGCGCCACCGGCGCGCTCATAGGCCCGGTCTCCCTGCACCGGCTCGTCTCCGGACGGCGCATCAAACCGCAGGCCGTGCGGTGGGCCTCCCGGCTCACTCTGCTCGGCCTGCTGCTCCTGCTCGCCACCACCAGTTCCTCGCTGCTGCTCATCCTGCGGGTGGCCACCGACGACGGCTTCGTCCCCTACCTGGTGGCCGGAGTGGTGGGCTGGTACCTGCTGTGCTGGTTCGGCCTGCCGATGTGGACCCGGTACCGCCACACGACGCGATGACGGCGTGGGCGCGCGAGGACCCGGGTCCCGCGCGCCCGAAGGCTCAGCTCCCCGCGAGAACGTCCGCGAGGAAGTCGTCCACATGGACCTCCTCGCAGCCCGGCGCGACCATCCGGCGGGTCTCGTGCAGGAACTCGCCGACGGCCTCGGCCCAGGCGAACACCACCGCGTGGTGCCGGCCGCCGTCGGCGTGCGCCTCACCGAGGAACTCCATCCGCAGCTCCCTGCCCACCCCTCGCGACTCCGGGCGCAGCCGCACGTCCCCGATCCCCACCGGGCGGGTGAGACCGTCGGTGACCATCTCGCGGTCCAGCTGCCAGCGGGCGAGCACCCGGCCGTCATGACTGAAGACGACGGTGACGGCGAACGGGTCGGACGGGTCGTAAGTCAGGTGGGCGAGTACGGGAAAGCGATCCGTGACGCCCGCCTGGAGCTCCACCACCAGGGTCTTGTGCACGAACGAGTTCACGAGAAGGCCTCCGGGAAGTCACCGACGTAAAGCCCTCTAGTACCCCGCATCCGCGCAAGATGCTCGGCCCTACGGGTGAAACGCAGTACCCCGCGCCGCGGCCGGTGTCAGCCGAACGCGTCCCGCAGGGCCGGCAGCAGCGTCTTCTCCGACCAGTCCAGGTACCGCGGCTGCGACTCGCCGCCGATCTGCACGAGGGCGATCTCGGTGAAGCCCGCCTCGGCGTAGGGGCGGACGGCCTCGACGAAGTCCGCCGGGTCGCTGCCGCACGGGACGGACCCGGCGACGTCCTCCGGGCGGACGAACCGGGTCGCCATGGCGAAGGAGTCCGGGTGCGGCAGCTCGGAGTTGACCTTCCAGCCGTTGCCGAACCAGCGGAACTGGTCGTGGGCGCGTGCCACGGCCGCGTCCCGGTCGGGGTCGTAGCACACCGGCAGCTGACCCACCCGCGGCTTGCCCTGCCCGCCGTGCCGGTCGAAGGCGTCGAGCAGCTCCGCCTCGGGCTCCGTGGCGATCACCAGGTCGGCGAGCCGGCCCGCCAGGGCGCAGGACCGCTTCCCGGACACCGCGATGCCGATCGGCGGCGGCTCGTCCGGCACGTCCCACAGCCGGGCCGACTCGACGTCGAAGTGGGTGCCCCGGTGGTTCACGTGCCCGCCCCCGAACAGGGCGCGAATGATCTCCACCGCCTCCTCGAGCATCTCGTGCCGCACGTTCACGGCCGGCCAGCCGCCGCCCACCACGTGCTCGTTGAGGTTCTCGCCGGAGCCGAGCCCGAGCCGGAAGCGGCCCTCGGACAGCAGCTGCACCGTCGCCGCCTTCTGCGCCACCACCGCCGGGTGGTAGCGGAACGTCGGACAGGTCACGTACGTCATCAGCGGAATGCGCGAGGTGGCCTGCGCGGCGGCGCCCAGCACGCTCCAGGCGTACGGCGAGTGACCCTGCGACGCCAGCCAGGGGAAGTAGTGGTCCGAGGTCACCGAGAAGTCGAACCCCGCCTCCTCCGCCCGCACCACGTGCGCGACCAGCTCACGCGGACCGGCCTGCTCGGTCATCATTGTGTATCCGATGTGCACCATGCCGCCCGGGTCCCCGGCCGCGCCCGGGGAAAACGATGGATCACCCGCCTGCCACCCGGGCAGGATGGCCCCATGACCGCCCGCACTCTCCCCGCCTCCGCCCCCGCCGCCCAGGGCGTCGACGCGTCCGGTGTCCACGCCTTCCTCGACGCCCTCGAGGCCGCCCCCGGCATCGAACCGCACAGCCTGATGATCCTGCGCCGCGGCCACCTCGTGGCCTCCGGCTGGTGGGCGCCGTACACCGCGCGGCGCCCCCACCTGCTGTACTCCCTCAGCAAGAGCTTCACCGCGACCGCCGCCGCTCTCGCCGAGGAGGAGGGGCTGATCGACTTCGACGCCCCGGTGCTGTCATACTTCCCGGAGTTCGAGGCGGACATCACCGACCCGCGCAGCCGGGCGATCCTGGTGCGGCACGTGGCGTCCATGGCCAGCGGCCACGAGGGCGAGACCGTCGACGCGGCGTTCGGCACCGATCCGGGCGAACCGGTGCGCGGGTTCCTGCTCCAGCCGCCCCCGCGCGATCCGGGCACCGTCTTCGCGTACAACCAGCCGTGCACGTACACGCTCGGCGCGATCGTGCAGCGGGTCACCGGGCAGTCGCTCACCGACTACCTGCGCCCCCGGCTGTTCGACCCGCTGGGCATCGGCGCGACGGGGTGGCAGCGGGACCGCACCGGCCGCGAGATCGGCTTCAGCGGTCTGCACGCCACGACGGACGCCGTCGCGCGGCTCGGTCAGCTCTATCTGGACGACGGGGTCTGGCAGGGCGAGCGGCTGCTGCCCGAGGGATGGGTCGCCCGCGCCTCCCGCCCGCACATACCGACCGCCGGCGCCATGGGGGAGGGGGACCGGCAGGACTGGGACCGCGGCTACGGACACCAGTTCTGGATCTCCCGGCACGGATTCCGGGGCGACGGCGCGTACGGGCAGTTCTGCCTCGTCCTGCCCGAGCACGACGCGGTGATCGCCGCGACGACGGCCACCGAGCAGATGCAGGAGTACCTGGACCTGGTCTGGCGGCACCTCCTGCCCGCCTTCCACGCCGCGCCGCTGCCCGGCCGGGAGGCCGCGGACGCCGCTCTGCGCGAGCGTCTCGACGGGCTCGCCCTGCCCCCGGCCGGCGGCGGCCCCGTACCGCCGCACCGGGCCGCGGACTGGGCCGGCGCCGTGTTCGCCCCCGAGGGCGGGATCTGCGCCGGCCGGCCGAAGCTGACCGCGGCCGAGGTCACTGCGGACGGCGACGGCTGGATCCTGCGCCTCACGGAGGACGGCGAGCCGTTCGACGCGCGGTTCGACGGACAGGGGTGGACCGTCACCGAGCAGCCCGTCCCGGCCGCCGTGAGCGGCGGCCGGACCGACGACGGCACCCTCACCGTGGACGTGGTGTTCCTGGAGACGCCGCACCGTCTGAGCGTCGTGTGCTCCCTTGCCGACCGCACCTTCCGGGCGCGCTGGCTCACCCGCCCGCTGCACGCGTGGCCGCTGAGCAGGCTGCGCGCCCCGCGCGGCTCAGTCCGCGCCCGGACGGAAGGTCCGCAGGAAGGTCCGTAACGCCTCGCGGCTCGCGGGTTCCTCCCAGTCGGCGGCCGGGGTCGTCCAGCGCAGCGAGTAGCCGCGCCCGCCGCCCAGGAGGAAGCCGCGGCCGAAGGTGCGCAGCCGGGTGCCGTCGTGCTCGGCGTACCACTCCATGTCGGCGGCCTCGCGCCCCTGATAGGTCCTCGCCTCGATCGCGCCGATCCGCTCGTAGCCGCCGGACCGCTCCAGCGGTGGCTCCACGTCGTCCCGCCACACGGCCACGGCGTCCGTCCCCACGCGCTCGCTGTAGGTGACCGCGAGCGTGCGCGGATCGCCCTCGGCGCCGAAGGTCACGCGGTAGGCCAGGCCGGAGGCGCGCGAGGTGTCCAGCCGCTCCCAGCCGTCGGGCAGCGCGACGGAGAAGCCCTCCGGGGCCCGGTAGGTCCGGTAGCCGGGCGGGAGGCCCCCGGTGCCCGACGGGGACGGGGCGGGCGGAGCGGCGGCGGACGGCGGGGCCGGGGCCCGCTCACCGGGGGCGTCCCCGCCGTCCTGCGCGCCGGAACCCGAGGGCGCGGAACCCGAAGGCGCGGAACCCGTCGGCGCGGACGCCGACGAGGGCGGCGCTCCGGCGGCTGAGCCCGAGCCCGAGCCCGAGCCGGGCAGTCCCCGCGTCACGGCGAGCACCGCGACCGCCACGGTGACGACGGCCAGCGAGGTGCCGAGGACCATGGTCCTCCTGCTCCGCTCCCGGCCCGCGCGGCGCAGTCCGGCGGTGTACCCGCCGCGCAGCCGGGGGCCGGGCACGGCCGCCTCGACGGCGACCGGGTCCTCGCGCAGGACCCGGGTGAGCGCCTCCCGGACCACCTGGCGGGTCAGCCGCTCCCGCGCGTCCTTGCGCAGCAGCCCCTGGACGACCCGGGTGAGCGGCCCCGACCGCACCGGGCTGCGCAGCGGCAGCCGGTCCACCCCCCTCAGCGTGGCCTCGGGCCTGCCGCGGTCCCGGAACGGCGGGCGCCCCTCGAGCATCGTGTAGAGGATCGCGCCGAGCGACCACAGGTCCGCGGCGGGACCGATCCGCTGGTCGCGGGCCTGCTCCGGAGAGGCGTACGACGGTGCCGTGAGCCGCGGCGCCGACGTGCTCCCGGCCAGGCCGAACCCGGTGACGACGACCGGACCGCCCTCGCACAGGAACACCTGGCCCGGGCTGAGTTCGCCGTGCGTGACGGCCTCGGCGTGCGCGGCGTCCAGCACGTCGAGCAGTTCCAGCGCGATGCGCGCGGCCCGCACATGGTTGAACGTGCCCTGCTCGGCGAGGACTTCGTCCAGGGGCGTGCCGTCGATCCAGGCGGTGACGGTCCACAGGAGGCCGTCCTCGCCGAGGGTGTCGATCACGGTGGCGATCCGGCCGGGGCACAGCCGGGCCACGGTCTCCGTGGCCCGCAGGACGCGTGAGGGGGCGCGGCGGGCGGCCTCACCGGCGTCCTGCGGGAGTTCGGTGCGGGTGACCAGGCACGGGCGGCCCGTCTGCAGGTCGTCGGCGTACCAGGTGACGCGATTGGGTTCACGATGCGTGATCTCGACCAGCCGGTACCGGCCGCCGACCGGCTGGTCTGTGGAGACGTGCGCCCTGCCCATGGCCATCCCTCGTCGAACCGCTGGATCCCGCTGTCCCCAGTGGTACGGGGGAGCGGGCGGGATCCGTTCAAAGGAGGGGTCAGCGAAGCTCGAAGTGTTCCGTCCAGGCGATCATGTCGCCGGTGGTGGCGTTGCCGCCGCACACCACCAGACCGAGCCGGGCCCCCTCGCCGACCCGCTCCAGCACCCGCCGCGCGGCGGGCAGCAGACAGCCGGCCGCCGGCTCCGCCCACACCTTGGCGTGGTCCGCGAGGTCGAGGGAGCCCCGCACCGCTTCCCGGTCCGGCACCACCAGCACCTCGGTCACCAGCTCCGAGACATGCCGGTACGTGAGCTGGGACACCGCCGGGGCGCTGAGCGTGGAGACGATCGACGTCAGCCCCACCGGCACCGGGCCGCCGGCCGTCAGTGCCTCGGACATCGCCTGCGCGCCCTCGGTCTCCACACCCCAGACGCGCACCCCGGGCCGCAGCGCCCGCAGCGCCGCCGCGACACCGGCGATCAGTCCGCCGCCCCCGATGCTCACCAGTACGTCCGTGAGGTCCCCGGCGTCCGCGGCGAACTCCAGCCCCACGGTGCCCTGGCCGGCGATCACCACCGGGTCGTCGAAGGGATGGACCAGGGTCAGCCCCTCCTGCTGGAGCCGCGTCATGAGGGCGAAGGCGCCGTCCATGTCGTCGGTCACGCGCACCGAGGCGCCCGCGGACTCCGCGATCTCCACGGCCCGGACGGGCGCCGAACGCGGCATCACCACCGTGGCCTTCACGTCCAGGGCGGCGGCCATGACCGCCAGGGCGATCCCGTGGTTGCCGCCGCTCACCGCAACGACCCCGGCGGCCCGCTCGGCCTCGCTCAGCGACAGCAGCTTCGCCGCCGCGCCCCGCACCTTGAACGAACCGGTGCGCTGCAGCAGCTCCAGCTTCGCCGTGACCGGGGCGCCCAGCAGCGCCGAGAGCCCGGGGCTCGGCACGGTCGGCGTCCGTACCACGTGCCCGGCGATCCGCCCGGCCGCGGTCTCGATGTCGGCGATCCCGATCACGACTGCCACCTTTCCGGCGCGGGGGGTGGCGATCCGCGCCGTGATCCACCCTGGCTCGCGGGGCGGCCGGGGTCAACGAGGTTCAGTGCTGCTGGGCCTTGTGCGGTGTCGCCTCGCTGGGCCGGACCACGACATGTCCCTCCCCCTGCAGCATCAGCTGTACGGCCTCGCCGGATCCGCCGCGCAGCATCGAGCCCAGCGACTGCGAACGGTGCAGCGAGGTGGCGAGACCCGCGGTCCAGCCGACGATCGCGTCCGTGTCCACATGGACAGGGGACTGCGGCGACACCGGGATGACCAGCGGGTTCCCGTCACACACCAGCCCCAGTCGGCCGTGCCCGGTGAAGACGCTGTTGAACAGACCGCCGCCGGTGATGCCGGCGCCCTTCACGGTCGCGATGCGGTACGACAGCGAGGCGTCGAAGCACAGGACGTTGCGGCCGTTGACGGTGAACTCGTCGCCGGGGTCGACCTCGACGATGAAGCAGTTCTGCGCCTCGTGCGCGAACCAGGCCTCGCCCTGCCCGCGCACCGCCATCAGCGGCAGCCCCTCGCCGGTCACCGCGCGCTTGAGCATGCCGCCCACGCCCTGGCCCTTGCGCTCGAACCGGAGGTTGCCGCGGTGGGCGACCATCGCGCCCTGCCGGGCGAGCATCTCGCCGTCGACCGTGTAGCGGACGCACTTGGCGTTCTCGATCGTCATGCCGGCGGCCGTGGCCGGCCGCACCATGTGCTGACTGGAAAACAGGTCACCCTTCATGGAGGCATCCTCGCCCGGACTCCTGCCCTCCGCCAGGATCATGTACGGCCGACACGGGCGCTCGGCCCTCAGCCACCGAAGAGCTGGGTCCAGTACGTGCCCGACCGGCCGCCGCCCGCGAAACCGACGCCGAGGTGGGTGAAGTCGGCCTTGAGGATGTTGGCGCGGTGACCGGGGCTGTTCATCCACCCCCGCACCACCTCGGCGGCCGAGCGCTGTCCGCAGGCAATGTTCTCGCCGATCGTCCGCCTCACCGAGCCCGCGGCGGCGGCCCGGTCCCCCGGCCCGCTGCCGTCCGGCGCGGTGTGGGAGTAGAAGTCGCGGGCCGCCATGTCGGCGCTGTGCGCCTGCGCGGCCGCCGTCAGCAGGGGGTCGCGGGACAGCTGCGGCAGCCCGGCCCCGGCCCGCTCCCGGTTGGTGAGGTCGACGACCTCACCCACCGTGCGGTCCAGGCCGTCCGGGGTGAGCGGGCTGGCCCACAGGGCCGTCCAGTAGGTGTCCCCGGACCCGTCACCGCCGGCGGACGCCACGGCGGCGTGGGTGAAGACCGGGTCGCACA
Organism: Streptomyces marokkonensis; assembly: GCF_008312835.1. Lineage (GTDB taxonomy): Bacteria > Actinomycetota > Actinomycetes > Streptomycetales > Streptomycetaceae > Streptomyces > Streptomyces marokkonensis_A. The sequence goes on from NZ_VSKS01000010.1 coordinate 246,772, forward strand.
CGGTGCGGCGGGCCGCCTCGTGGCGCAGGCAGTGGTCCAGGAACAGGGCGACGGTGGGAGGGCCGGAGACCAGGTGCTCGCCGACGGCGAGATACGGGTACCCGGCGGCCACGACGCGCTGGTGGACGGAGACGCCGTCCACACCCTCGACGCCCAGGCGTCCGCCCCGCGCCATCATGCCGGCGTGCTCCCGCGCCGCGTCGGCCAGCCGCGCGTCGTGGGCGACCGGAGGGCAACCGGCGGCGGCCCGTGCCGAGTTCACCAGATCGAGGAAGCCGCCCCCGGCGGACGGCGGGGCGCCAGGGCGGGGCGGGGCGACGGGTGCCGTCCGCGTGGAGACGCCTCCGTCGTCCTCCTCCACGTCCACCCCGAAGTCCCGGGCGAGTCCGGCCAGTCCGTCGGCGTACCCCTGTCCCAGGGCGCGCAGTCTCCAGCCCTCGCCGCGCCGGTAGACCTCCGCGAGCAGCAGGACGGTCTCCTGCCGGCACGGAGGCGGTGAGAAGCGGGCGAGCGGACGTCCGCCGCCGTCGGCGACCAGGAGCACGGGCGTGGGCAGGGCGCTGAGCGGGGTGCCGGGGCCGGCGGGGCTGACGGCCACCGTGACCCGGGTGGCGCCGGGGCGCAGCGCCGCCGGCTCGACGGTGAGCGTGTCACCGCGCAGCCGGGCTCCCGGGGCGGACGGCTGGTTGTAGAACACGAAGTCGCCGTCGCCGCGCACCTTTCCGCCGTCGTCCGTGATCAGCGCGGACACGTCGAAGGGCCCGGGCACCCGGACGGACACGGCACCGCCCGGGAGGGCCAGATTGCCGCCGGGGACCAACTCGCTCATCACGCCGCCCTGATGAAGTCGTCGTAGACACGGACCTGGTGGGGGTGTCCGGACAACGACGAGCAGGGGGCGCGGGGTTCCCGCGCCCGCTCCCGCGCCCGGGCGCTCAGCGGCGCAGCGTCTTGGCCCAGTCACGCGGCACCCGGCCCGCCGGGCCCGGTGCCGGCTGGTCGGCCGCGTGGCTCACGGGCGGGCCAGGCCGGGGCCGGACTCGTACAGCTCGTCGGTGGCGTAGTTCCAGAACCAGGCCTCGCCCGGCTCGTAGCTGCGGACCACGGGATGCCCGGTGGCCATGAAGGCCCTGCCCATCGTATGTGCGTTCGCGTCCGTCCGCTCGGGTACGGACGGGTCTCACGTGCGGCGGGAGGACAGCACGCAGAACTCGTTGCCCTCGATGTCCGACAGGACCACCCACGACTGCTCGCCCTGGCCGACGTCCGCGTGACGCGCGCCGAGCGCGAGGAGCCGGGCGACCTCCGCCTGCTGGTCGTCGGGCCGGAAGTCGAGGTGCAGCCGGTTCTTGCCCCTCTTGCCCTCCCGCACCGGTTCGAAGACGATCCCCGGCAGACGGTCCGGGGCCGGCCGGATCTCGAACTCGTCGGGCTCGTCGTTCACCACCACCCACCCGAGGGCCTCGCACCACCAGTTCCCGAGAGCCACCGGATCGGCGGCGTCCATCACTACCTGCTCCCACGTCAGAGTCATGCGGGCAGCGTAGGGAAGACTGGACCCCGCGCAATGGACACGACACCGGGAGGAACCGCATGACGCGCCCGATCACGGCAGGGATCGACGGAACCGAGGAGAGCCTCGCCGCGCTGGCCTGGGCGGCCCGGGAGGCGGTCCGCCGGGGACTGCCGCTCAGGGTGGTGCACGCCTGGCGGTTCGAGGCCGGCGACGCGGTGGACGTGGGGGACAGAGCCACCCAGGAGCAGTGGGTGCGCGACTCGGCCGGCGGGGCGGCGCGCACCGTCCGGGAACGGCACCCGGACCTGGACGTGACGACGGACGTCCTGGAGGGCGACGCCGTGGAGACGCTGACCGGTGTCGCCGCCGACGCGGAGATGCTGGTGCTCGGCTCGCGTGGGCACGGGCCGATCATGGGCTTCCTGGTCGGCTCGGTCGGCCAGCAGGTGATCGTCGAGGCGGGCCGGCCGGTCGTGTTCGTCCGGGCCGGGGACCGGCCGTCGAACGAGGTGGCCGGGCACGAGATCGTGGTCGGACAGCAGGGCGACCCGGAGGACAGCGCCGCCGCGCTCGCCTTCGCCTTCGAGACCGCGTCCCGGCGCGGGGCGACCGTGCGCGCCGTGCGGGCCTGGACCCTGCCGCCGGTGTTCGCCTACAGCCCCGCCTCGCTCCAGCTCCTCGACGAGGCCGGGGGACTGGAGCCGTACGAGCGGAAGGCCCTGGCGGCGGCGCTCGCGCCGTGGCGGGAGCGCTACCCCGGCGTGCACGTGGTCGAGCACGTGGAGATGGGCAGCGCCGGCCAGGTGCTGCTGTCGGTGGCGGGCACCGCCCAGCTGATGGTCGTCGGCCGCCGCGCCCGGCGCACGGCCGTGGGCGCCCGGATCGGTTCGGTGGCCCACGGAGTCCTGCACCACGCGGCCTGCCCCGTGGCCGTGGTGCCGCCGGCCTGAGCCCGACGGCACCGGGTCACTCGTCCGTCGGCTGGAGCGTCTCGCGCGCCTTCGGCAGGATGTTCCTGATGTAGTCCTCGACGGCCGTGCCGAGACCGATGTCGTGCTGGGCCCGCTCGGACAGGTACCAGCGGTGCTCCAGCAGCTCGTGGTAGATCTCCGCGGCGTCCATCGGCCCGCGCAGACCGGGAGGCACGGACCGCACGGTGGGCCGGAAGACCTCGCGCACCCAGCGGTGGGCGAGGACCTCCGGGCGGGCGCCCAGGGGATCGCCCGGCGCGTAGTCGTCCTGGCTGGCCATCCAGCTCTCCAGGTCGTTCAGCAGCCGCCTGGCCTGGTTCTCCTCGGCGTCGAGACCGGTCAGGCGCAGCAACTGCCGCTGGTGGTGGCCGGCGTCGACGACCTTGGGCACGAAGGTGACCGTGTCGCCGTTGGAGGCGTGCTCGATCTGCATCTCGGCCACGTCGAAACCGAGGTCGTTCAGACGGCGGATGCGGCGCTCGATGTAGTGGTACTTGCCCGCCGGGTAGACGGAGGTGCGGGTCAGCTCCTGCCACAGGCCCTGGTAGCGGGCGCAGATCTCGGTGCCGAACTCGATCGGGTCGACGGAGGGGTGCAGCGCCCCGGAGGCCTCCAGGTCGAGCAGCTCGCCGCTGATGTTGACGCGTGCGAGGTCGAGGTCGTACTCGCGCTGGCCGACGCTCAGTTCCGGGTGCAGGTCGCCGGTCTCGGCGTCCACGAGGTAGGCCGCGTAGGCGCCCGCGTCCCGCCGGAACAGCGTGTTGGACAGCGAGCAGTCGCCCCAGGCGAATCCGGCCAGGTGCAGCCGCACCAGCAGCACGGCGAGCGCGTCCATCAGCCGGTGCATGGTCGCCGGGCGCAGCGTCGTCTCGAACATCGACCGGTACGGCATCGAACCGCCGAGGTGCCGGGTGATCAGGACGCTCTCCAGCGGCTCCCCGGCGGGGTCGGTGCGGCCGGTGACCACGGCGAGCGGGTCGACCGCCGGGATGCCGATCCGGTCCAGGTCGCGCAGCAGCTCGTACTCGCGCAGCGCGGGCCGCTGGGCGAGCTCCTTCACCGCGATCACCTCGTCGCCGGCGCGCGCGTAGCGCACCACGTGCCGGGAGATGCCGCGCGGCAGCGGCACGAGGTACTCCTGCGGCCACTCCTCCAGCGGCAAGTGCCACGGCAGTTCCAACAGGAGCGCCGGGTGCTCCGGGTTGGTGGCGTTGATCTGCAGTGCCATGGCTGCGGTGTCCTCGTCTCGCGGGTGATCGTCACCTCACCCTAGTGCGCACGCTCCCGGGCCAGCCGTGCAGCGTCCCGTACCGGCCCCCGGTGCAGCGGGCCGTGGCCGGGCAGCAGCAGGTCGCCGTCCAGCTCGGCGAGGACGTCCAGCGAGGCCACGGCGGCGGCGCGCTCGTGGTGGAACATGTCGGTCAGCATCTGCGGTCCCCCGGTCCGCGAGGTGGGGTGACCGCTCACCAGGGCGTCGCCGGACACCACCACCCCGCTGTCCGGGAGGTGGAAGGCGCAGTGCCCGGCGGTGTGGCCGGGCGTGTGCACGGGCACGGGCCTGCCGGGCAGGTCGAGCGGGCCCGGCCCCGGGAACGGCTCCGGCGCGGTGACCGCCACGTTCGCCGTCCCCCCGGTGCGCAGCGCGTGCGCCGCCCAGGGCAGCACGCCGGGCCGCCAGCCGTTGCGCAGCACCTGACCGACGGTCACCTGGTGCAGGAAGTCGCGCCGGGCGTGCGGGACTTCGGCCGGGTGGGCGTACACGGGCGTGCCGTACGCGGCGCGCAGGTACTCGGCGGAGCCCAGGTGGTCGTTGTGGGCGTGGGTGATCAGCACGGCCGTGACGGCCTCGGGTGAACTCCCCACCTCGGCCAGGGAGGCGAGCAGTCCCTCGCGGTCGCCGGGGTAGCCGGTGTCGATCAGCGTGACGGCGTCCCCCTCGGTGAGGATCACCCAGTTGGTGTTCGCGCCGTGCACCAGGTGGGTGCCGTCCGTGACGTGCCGCACTGTTGCCCGCATGACCGTCCCGCGTCCGAGTCGCCTGAGTCCGACGCGAGAAGGAAAGCAGATGACGGTGCGGAGGCGGGTGGCGGGTCCGCCGCGCGGGGCGACGGGCTTCCGGCCGGTCAGTTCACCCCGCGCGGGCGGAACTGGACGCTGACGCGCGGTCCGGCGGCACGGGTGCTCTTGGGCACGGAGTGCTCCCACGTGCGCTGGCACGAGCCGCCCATCACGATGAGGTCGCCGTGCCCGAGCGGCCGGCGCACGGTGTCGCCGCCGCCCGTCGGCCGCAGCAGCAGGTCCCGCGGCGCGCCCACGGAGAGGATGGCGACCATCGTGTCCTCGCGTGCGCCCCGTCCGATCCGGTCGCCGTGCCAGGCGACGCTGTCCCGGCCGTCGCGGTAGTAGCACAGTCCGGCCGTGGCGAACGGCTCGCCCAGTTCGCCGGCGTAGTGCGCGCTGAGCGCCTCGCGCGCCTCGGCCAGCACCGGGTGCGGCAGCGGGTCGCCCGCGCGGTAGTACGACAGCAGCCGGGGCACGTCCACGACCTGGTCGTACATCTGGCGCCGCTCCGCCCGCCACGGGACCTCGGCGGCCAGCAGCTCGAAGAGGGCGTCGGAGCCGCCGAGCCAGCCCGGCAGTACGTCGATCCAGGCGCCCCGGCCCAGCGCGGTGCGGCGCAGCCCGTCGAGCGGGCCGAGCCGCAGCTCGTCGGCCTGGTCGAACAGAGACCCCTGGAGGGCCGGGGGGTGGTGCGTGGTCATGGATCCAGCGTAAACCCTGTTTCGAAAATATGTTCTAGGCGGCGTGGTGAAGTTCCCGCGTCCCGGGTCTGTTCGATACACCGCTGTATCGGATACGTTCGCGTATCGAACGAGAGGGCGAACATGGCGGTCGGCGGCACGGCGGGGCGCGTCACCAGGCGGCGTCTGCGCACGCGCGCGAACCTGCTGGACGCCGCGTTCACCGTGTTCGCCGCCAAAGGCTTCGGGCGCGTGTCGATCGAGGAGGTCTGCGAGGCCGCCGGCTACACCAGGGGCGCCTTCTACTCCAACTTCGCGGACCTGGACGAACTGTTCTTCGCCCTGTACGCGCAGCGCGCGGAGCTGATCGCGGAGCAGGTGTCCGGCGCCCTCGCCCTGGACGGCCCCGACCTCGACGTCACGGCCGCCGTGGACCGCGTCACCGACGTCCTGCTGCTCGACCGCGACTGGCTGCTGGTCAAGACCGACTTCCTGGTGCACGCCGCCCGCGACCCGGACGTCGCCCGCGGCCTGCTGGAGCACCGTGCGCGGCTGCGGCGGGCCGTCGCGGACCGGCTGGCCCGCGCCCGCGGCCACACCGCGCTGCCCGCCGTGCTCGGCGACGCCGAGGGCGCCGCACACGCCGTGGTCGCCGCCTACGACGGCGTCACCACCCAACTGCTGCTGGACCGGGACGTCGCGGCCGCCCGGACCTGGCTGAAACAACTGCTGACCGCGCTGCTCACCGGATGAAGGAAGGGACGGTCGCCATGGATGCCGACGTCATCGTCGTCGGAGCGGGCCTCGCGGGCCTGGTCGCGGCCCACGAGCTGACCGCCAGGGGCCGCAGGGTCGCCCTGGTCGACCAGGAGAACGCCGCCAACCTCGGCGGTCAGGCCTTCTGGTCCTTCGGCGGGCTGTTCCTGGTGGGATCCCCGGAGCAGCGGCGCCTGGGCATCAAGGACTCCTTCGACCTCGCCTGGAACGACTGGCAGGGCAGCGCGGGCTTCGACCGGCTCGACGACGAGGACACCTGGGCCGTGCGCTGGGCGCGGGCCTACGTCGAGTGGGCGGCGGGGGAGAAGCGGTCCTGGCTCGGCGGCCACGGCATCACGTTCCTGCCGACCGTCGGCTGGGCCGAGCGCGGCGACCTGCGCGCGGACGGCCATGGCAACACCGTGCCGCGCTTCCACATCGCCTGGGGCACCGGCACCGGCGTCGTCGAACCCTTCGTCCGCCGTGCCCGGCAGACGGCGCGCGACGGGCTGCTGACCTTCCACCACCGCCACCGGGTCGACGAACTCGTCCTCGGGAACGGCGCGGCGCGCGGCGTGCGCGGCACCGTACTGGCGGAGGACAGCTCACCGCGCGGTGTCGCCTCCAGCCGTGACGCGGTCGGCGAGTTCGAACTCACCGCCCAGGCCGTGATCGTCACCAGCGGCGGCATCGGCGCCGACCACGACATCGTCCGCCGGTACTGGCCCGAGCGGCTGGGCACCCCGCCGCGCGAGATGGTCACCGGCGTCCCCGCCTACGTCGACGGACGGATGCTGGACATCAGCGCCCGCGCGGGTGTGCGGCTGGTCAACCGGGACCGCATGTGGCACTACACCGAGGGCCTGCGGAACTGGGACCCGATCTGGCCCGGGCACGGCATCCGCATCCTGCCCGGACCGTCCTCGATGTGGTTCGACGCCCTCGGCCGCCGGCTGCCCGAGCCCTGTCTGCCCGGCTACGACACCCTCGGCACGCTGAAGCACCTGCGCACCACCGAGGACATCGCCGGCCACGACCACTCCTGGTTCATCCTCACCCAGCGGATCATCGAGAAGGAGTTCGCGCTGTCGGGCTCCGAGCAGAACCCCGACATCACCGCGAAGGACCGCGCCGGATTCCTCCGCGAACGCGTGCTGGGCAAGGGCGCCCCCGGCCCCGTGGACGCCTTCCTGCGCAACGGCGCGGACTTCGTGACCGCCCCTACCGTCGAACAGCTCGTCGAGAAGATGAACGCCCTCACCGGCAAGCCCCTCCTCGACGCGGCCGCCGTACGGCGCCAGATCGAGGCCCGCGACCTCCAACTGGCCAACGCGTACAGCAAGGACGCCCAGATCCAGGGCATCCGCAACGCGCGCCGCTACATCGGTGACCGCCTCGGCCGGGTGGCCACCCCGCACCGCATCCTCGACCCGGCGGCGGGCCCGCTGATCGGCGTCAAGCTGCACATCCTCACCCGCAAGACCCTCGGCGGCATCCAGACCGACCTGGACTCCCGCGCGCTCGGCGCCGACGGTCGGCCCGTCGAGGGGCTGTACGCGGCCGGCGAGGTGGCGGGCTTCGGCGGCGGCGGCGTACACGGCTACAACGCCCTGGAGGGCACCTTCCTCGGTGGCTGCCTCTTCTCGGGACGGGCGGCGGGGCGGGCGGCGGCCGAGCAGACCGCGTAGGCCGAGCGGTGCGGCCCGCCCCTCAGTCCGCGAGGAGGCGGGCCAGCACCGCGGCGTGGCTGTGCCCGGTGTCCTTGGACGCGGTCAGCAGCGTCACCGGGCCCCTGCCCGCCAGCTCCCGCACGTGCTCCAGGAGTTCGGCCGCCTCGGGAGCGGCGAGTTCCGCCTCGTACCGCTCGCGGAACTCCTCGTACGAGCCGCCGTCCGCGTGGTACCAGCGGCGCAGCTCCGTCGACGGCGTCAGCCCTTTGGGCCACTCGTCCACCCGCGCCGCGTCCTTCGTCAGACCGCGCGGCCAGAGCCGGTCGACCAGGACGCGGACGCCGTCGTCCGGTTCGGGCGCCTCATGGACACGCCGCACGCGCACGCTCATGGTCCGCCCCTTCCGGTCGTGTCCCGCGAGCCTACTGCGACGCACGGGACCGGGCACGGCGAGTGCGCCGCCCGGTTCCCCGCCCGCCGCGCGGGTGGTCCGGCCGCCTGGGAACGTGGTGGTCAGGGAGGTGGCCCATGGGCGCGACGGGCGATCCGCCGGCCGTCGGCACGCTCGCCGGGCTCACCGCGCTGGTCGAGCGCGACCGGGAGCCGCCGACGACGCGCCGCGGGTCACCGGCGTCCGCCCGCTGTGCTGGAACGGCCTCGACGCGATCGGGGGAGGCGCAGCGCCAAGTGGCCCGCCAGGACAGTCCCTGGGGGCCACTGCGCCGGACCCGCCGCTGAGCGCCGCGCGGGGAGCGGCCGGCTAACCGGACGAACGGCGGGCGGCGATACGCCTCTTCAGCGCACGCCGTTCCGTCTCGTTCGTGCCGCCCCACACTCCGATGGACTGCCCCGTCTCCAGCGCCCACTGCAGGCACTGCTCCTGCACGGGGCAGCGCCGGCACACCGCCTTGGCCTGTTCCGCCTGCATGAGGGCGGGTCCGGAGGTGCCGATCGGGAAGAAGAGGTCGGGATCCTCGGTCCTGCAGGCCGCGCTGTTCCGCCAGTTGTCCATCGAAAGTCACCCGCGATCGAAGTCGGTACACACCCTTTCCGGATGTCCTGCTCCTCTTCGGGTCACCTGTCGGACCGCGGTGAAACAAGGACCGCGTGGATGCGGTCACTGTTCGCGCAGCCCCCACGGCGAGCCGTAGGCGGTCAGCAGGTCCAGGAACGGACCCGCGGGGAACGCCTCCGGGCCGAGGACGCCCGTGCCCGACCAGGCGCCCGTGGCGAGCAGTTCGAGGGCGACGACGGGGTTGACGGCGGTCTGCCACACCACGGCCTGGCAGCCGTACTCGGCCATGGACCACTGGTTGTCGACCACGTGGTAGAGGTACACCTCGCGCGGCGCCCCGTCCTTCACGCCCCGCACCCAGGTGCCGGCGCAGGTCTTGCCGTGCATCCGCTCGCCGAGCGCGGCCGGGTCGGGCAGGCAGGCCGCGACGACGTCCCGGGGGGAGACCCGCACCGGCCCGTCGGGACCGGGCACGGTCACCGGTTCGGTACGGTCCAGGCCCAGCAGGTGCAGCGTCCTGAGCGTGTCGATGAACTCGCGGCCCAGACCGTACTTGAAGGTGACCCGGCGCGCGTCGACCCAGCGCGGGACGAGCAGCACCTCCTCGTGCTCGACGTTCACGCACTCCACCGGGCCGATGCCGTCGGGGAATTCGAACACCTCCGGCTCGCTGAACGGGGCGGTGGTGAACCAGCCGCGGTCCTCCTCGTAGACCACGGGCGGGTTGAGGCACTCCTCGATGGTGGTCCAGATACTGAAGGACGGCGCGAAGTCGTAGCCGTCCACCGTGAGGTTCGCGCCGTCACGGACACCGATCTCCTCGATCACGTCGAAGAGCTCATCCGCGGCGTACCGGGCGAACACGTCCGACAGGCCCGGCTCCACGCCCATGCCGACCAGCGCCAGCGCACCGGCCTTCTCCCACTCGCCGGCCTGCGCGAACTGCTCGTCCCCGAGCTTGACCCCGCACTCCTCGTACGGCCGTTCGCCGTGCGGCCGGGACAGGGACATCGCCATGTCGACATAGGTGGCGCCGGCGTCCCGCGCGGCACGGAACAGCGGCATCACGAACCGCGGGTCCGTGGCATTGAGCAGGACGTCGCAGCGGTGCCGTGCGAGCAGCGCCCCGACCCCGGCCTCGTCTCCGGCGTCCACGCGCTCGGCACGGAACCGGGCGCCGTCGGTGCCGAGCGCGGCGACCGCCGCCTCGGCCCGGGCCGGGTCGTGGTCGGCCACGACCATGTGCTCGAAGAACGGCCGCCGGGCCGCGATCCGGGTGACGGCGGTGCCCACCCCGCCGGCTCCCACGAGCAGTACACGCATGACGGAGCACTCCCTTTCGTCCTCGTAGGTCCCCATGGACCGATATGTGTGCGGGGCCCCTTGACGGGAGATACAACGCCGCGCGACGGCGTAAGGTCAATGGCGTTGGCATAAGACCGGCGGGAGGAGACGGCGATGCCGAAACGCGTGGTCCCCGAGGAGCGGCGGCGGCGCCGCAGGCCGACGAAGAGCGGCCGGGTGCTGTCCGGGACGCTGATCGTCGAGACCGCGCTGCGGCTGCTGCACGAGCACGGCAGCGCGGGGCTGACCGCCCGGCGGCTGGGTCTCGCCCTGGACTGCGACCCGAGCACCCTCTACCGCTACTTCCGCGGCATGGACGAGCTGACCCTCGCCATCGGCGACGCGCTGATCGGCCGGGCACTGCGCGGCTGGCGCCCGACCGGGCAGTGGCGCGAGGATCTGCGGGCCATCGGGCTGCGCATCCACGCCGCCTATCTGTCGCACCCGCAGGCGGCGGTCCTCACGGCGAGCCGGGTCTCCGGCCGCGCGAACGAGCTCGCGGCCGACGAGGCGGTGCTGGAGGTGCTGCGCACGGCGGGCTTCGCCCTGCCGGAGACGGTGCGCGTCTACCACGCGTTCATCGACACCACGCTGGCCTTCGCCGCACTCGACGCCGCGTCCCTGGCGCTGCCCGGCGCCGCGCGGCGCGCCGACGAGGACATGTGGCGTTCGACCTACGCCCGCCTCCCCGCCGCCACCCACCCCCGTATCGCCGAGGCCGCCCCGCTCCTGGCCACCCGCATGGTCACCAGCGCCTATCCGACGGCCCTTGACATGCTCCTGGCCAGCGCCGGGAGCGCCCTGCGGGGTGGCGTCAGCGGTACAGCGCCTCCGCCGCCGCCCCCGTGACCGCCTCGGTCACCGCCGCCAGGGCGGGGGAGTCCAGCTTCCACTGCTGCCAGTACAGGGGCGCGTCGACCTCGCGGTCCGGGGCGAACACCGTGAGGCGGCCGGCGCGCAGCAGGGGATCCGCCTGGACCTCCGGGACCATGCCCCAGCCGAGGCCGGAGGCGACCGCCTCGGCGAAGCCCTCCGAGGTCGGTACGTAGTGCCGCCGTACGCACGCCTCGGCGCGTCCTCGCGTGAGCCGGCGCACGAAGCCGTCCTGGAAGTCGTCCCGCCGGTCGAACACGACCACCGGCGCCTCGGGCAGCACCTCCCGCAGCGGGCCGGCGAGATGCTCCGCGGCGAACCGCGGGTGCGCCACGGGGAGATAGCGCATCCGCCCCAGGTGCCGCACGGAGCAGCCCGGCACCGGGTCCGGTGACGAGGTCACCGCGGCCATCACCGTCCCCTCCCGCAGCAGGGCCGCCGTGTGGGCCTCGTCCTCACGGCGCAGTTCGAAACAGAGCCGTGCCCGCGGCGGCAGCCGGGTGAGGGCCCCGAGGAACCACGTCGCCAGCGAGTCCGCGTTGACCGCCACCGACACCCTGGTCGGCTCGCCCGCCCCGCTCAGCCCCAGCTCGGCGTACGCGTCCCGTTCCAGCCGGGCCACCTGGCGGGCCAGCCGCACCAGCACCTCACCCGACTCGGTCGGCCGTACCGGCTTGGTGCGCAGCAGCAGCACCCTGCCCGTGCGCTGCTCCAGCGCCTTCACCCGCTGGCTCACCGCCGAGGGCGTCACGTGCAGCGCGGTGGCCGCGGCGTCGAACGTCCCCTCGTCCACCACCGCGAGGAGGGTCCGCACCTGGTCCAGGGGAAGGTCTGTCATCACGACAGCTAAGGGTACGTAAGAATCCTTAGCTGTACTGCACCTACGGCGGCCCGTAGCGTCCTCGGCATGACCAGCTCGCTCGCCACCGCCGCCGCCGGATTCGGCACCGGCCTCTCCCTCATCGTCGCCATCGGCGCCCAGAACGCCTTCGTCCTGCGCCAGGGCATCCGCCGTGACGCCGTACTCGCCGTCGTCGGCATCTGCGCCCTGTCCGACGCGGCGCTCATCGCCCTGGGCGTCGGCGGCGTCGGAGCGGTGGTCGTGGCGTGGCCCGGCGCGCTGACGGCGGTCGGCTGGATCGGCGGCGCCTTCCTGCTCTGCTACGGCGCCCTGGCCGCCCGCCGGGTGTTCCGTCCGGGCACCGCCGGGCTGCGGACGGAGGGCGAGGCGGCGGGCTCCCGCCGCCGGGCCGTGCTCACCTGCCTCGCCATGACCTGGCTCAACCCGCACGTCTACCTCGACACGGTGTTCCTGCTGGGCTCGGTCGCCGCCGATCACGGCCCGCTGCGCTGGACCTTCGGCCTCGGCGCCGTACTGGCCAGCCTCTGCTGGTTCGCCGCGCTCGGCTTCGGCGCCCGCCTGCTGAGCCGCTTCCTGGCCCGTCCGGCCGCCTGGCGCGTGCTCGACGGACTGGTCGCCGCCACCATGATCGTCCTCGGCCTGACGCTCGTAGCGGGGGCCTGAGGACCCCGGACACGGATCGCCCGGACCGCCTGGGGGGCGGCGGGAGCCGCCGGGGCGCGGGCGCCCCGCGCCGTCCGGCTACACCGCCCCGCGCCGGTGCATCGCGTACTGCTCCATCAGCTTGCCGCGCGTGGTCTCCAGCCGGTGGGCGAGGACCTCGGCGACGTTGCGCACCAGCGTCAGCCCCAGCTGGGGGTCCTTCTCGCACAGCCGGAGCACGGCCGCCGCCTCGAACTCGTAGGCGCGCACGGGACTGAAGGCCACGGCGCCGAAGTCCCACCGGTGGGGCGGGAACAGCCACGACCAGCCCAGCAGATCGCCCGCGCCGAGGCCGGCGACCGTCACCCGGTGCAGATCGTTCACCTGCTGGTCCAGCGAGACCGCGCCGGAGCGGATCACCCAGAAGCGGTCGGCTGTCCCGCCCGCCTCGAAGATGCGGGTGTCCTCGGGGAAGGACACCTCCCGCGCCAGCTCCATCAGGCGCGCACGTTGCGGAGGGGGCAGGGCGGTCAGGAGTTTGATCGCTTTGGTCATGGCGCGGGGCTCCTCGCCGGGCAATCGGATCCGGGTGCTTTCCCTACGTTCATTTCAGCCGCTGCCGCCGTTCGGGGCACCTCGGCGGACGGGAGATGTCCGCATCCGGCCGCTCGTCCCGCCCGGGCATGAAAAAGCCCTGGCTGGACGGGGGAAGCCAGCCAGGGCCGTAAGCGGTGGTGCCCGGAGGACGGGGGGGTCGACTCCGTCACCACGTATGAGTGAACGATAAACCATTCAGATGACGTTCGGGTAATCGGGGCGCGTGACCTGTTTCACCGTTCTCAGCCGGCGCGCTCGTCGACGACCCGGACCGTGTCCAGACCTGGATCCGACGGGTCGGGCAGATGCATGCCCGCGGCCAGCCCCGTGCGCAGATAGCGCAGCACGGGTCCGGTGAGCCGTTCGCCCGGCAGGACGGCCGGGATGCCGGGCGGATACGGAGTGATCATCTCGGCGGCGATCCGCCCGGCGGCGGCCCGCGACACCGGTACATCCCCGGCCGGACCGAAGAACGCGTCCCGCGGCAGCACCGCCTGCTCCATCCGCAGTTCGCCCGGCTGCGGCACCTCCACCCGCGGCGCCGCGGGCAGGTTCCGCGCCGCCCGGCCCAGGTCCCGCAGCGCCGACAACAGCTCGCCCGCGGTCTCCCGGTCGTCGCCGTGGGTGATCTGCGCCCCGATCCGGCGGTGGTCGACCAGGTGCGCGTCGATGCTGCGGTGCCGGCGCAGCCATTCCGCCCCCTGGTAGCCCGTCACGCCGAGCTCCTCCAGGTCGATGACGCAGGGCAGCGGGTCGAAGTCGTCCGCCAGCTCCGAGCCGCAGAAGTCGTCCCGGTCGTTGACGTGCATCCCGTCGATCTTCTCGACGGCGGTCCTGACGTCGGCCGCGAGGTCGAGCGCCGCCCCCATCAGTTCCTTGCCGCGGAGGGCCATCTGCCGCCGCCAGCCGTCCAGTCCCGCGAAGATCAGCACCGACGGACTGGTCGTCCCCAGCAGATCGGCCCGCATACCCAGCAGCGCGGGCGGCACCAGTCGCCGCGGAGATGGAACACCGAGCCCTGCTCCAGGCCGCTGCCCATCTTGTGGATGCTGGTGACGCAGATGTCGGCACCCGCGTCCATCGCCCAGGACGGCAGATCGGGATGGAAGGGCAGGTGCGCGCCCCAGGCCTCGTCCACGATCAACGGGAGTGACCGCCGGTGGCACACCTCGGCGACCGCCTGCAGACCGGCGGCGGCGCCGTACGGTGTCGGGCTGGTCACCAGCGCCCCGCGGGCGTCCGGATGGGCCTCGAAGGCCCGGTCGAAGTCCACGGCCGACGGAGGGTGCGCCAGGTGGCTCCGCGTCCCACCGCGGCTCCACCCACACGGGCTCGATCCCGGACAGGATCAGCCCCGACACCACCGACTTGTGCGCGTCGCGCCCGATCAGCAGCTTCTCGCGCGGGCCCGCGACCGACAGCATCGCCGCCTTGACCGACAGGGAACTCCCGCACGTGCTGGAAACGTGTGCTCGGCGTGCACGGCGTCGGCCATCAGCTCCTGGGCCCGCTGCAGCACCCGGCCCCGGGTGAGCCGGTCGTCGAGACCGCCCGTCGCCAGCACGTCGCCCAGGAACACGGAGTCCCCGAGCACCTCGCGCACCGCAGGATCGGCTCCACGGGCCTGCTTGTGACCCGGTGGCGTGAATCCCAGCCGCCCCCTGCGGTGGTAGTCCTCCAGTGCTTCCAGAACCGGCGCCCGGCTGTGATCGACCGTCATGGGCCGCCGGGTGCCCGGGATCGGGCGGTGCCGTTCCACGCGCCCCGGCCGCTCAGCCCTTCGCCGCGTGTCTGCCCGGCGTCAGGATCTCCTCCAGCACCCGCACGACCGCCCCGTAGGCCACGCCGCGCACCGCGGCGTCGCGCGCGGCGCCGGGATCGCCGGCATCCTCCCGCCCCAGCTCGTCACCGCGGGCCCGCCAGGTCCGCTCCTCCTGTGCCGCCCAGGCCCTGGCCCGCTGAATACGCCGTAGCAGTTCGTCCGAGTCCACCACATCGGTCATACGACAACGCGTACCCCCGTGCGCCGTACGAATGACAGGGGAGCGGGATGCGGCCGAGAGGTTTGCCCGTACCGGGACAGGTGAGCCGAAAAGGGAACTACGAGGCGTTCCTCAGTGACCATGCTGATCGAACAGGGAGCCGCGGCATGCGTGAGTACATGACCGAACAAGTTTTCGAGTTGCCCGGCAGGCGCGGGGCCGGGCCGCCCCTCCCCTCCCGTCCGGCCGAGGTGCGCGAGGCCGTGACGCGGGCGGTGTCCGAACGCTGCCGCGCCACCCACACCGCCTGCGACACCGACGCCCTGGCGGACGTCCTGCTCGTCGCCTCCGAGCTCACCACCAACGCGATCCTGCACGGCGGGGGAGTCACCGACTTCAGGGTCGACGTCAGCGGGCCCGGGGTGCGGCTGTCCGTGAGCGACCGCAGCGACGAGCTGCCCGTCGTGGTGGAGCGCACCGACCAGCGGGGACGCAGCCGTCCGGGGGGCCACGGCTGGCCCATCGTGTGCCGGCTGTCCCGTGACATCCGGGTGTCCGACCTGCCCGCCGGAGGCAAGTGCATCACCGCGGTCGTGCCCCTGGCCTGAGCCCTCGGCGGATTCCGCGAAAGAAGCGGAGTTTGTTCCGCCGGAGTGGGGGCAATCGGAGGTTCGTGCTTCGGACCGGAGGCGCGCCAGCGGGATCGGTACGTCCGCTGAGGACCCTCCGGGTGTCCCGGCGGCGCCCGTCCCGCGGTAGTCCCCCTGCAACCACCGTTCGGGAGCGAAACCGCATGCTCATTGACACGTCCGCCCCTCGTCCCGGCTCCTCCGACACGACGGCCGCCCCGCCCCGCCGGCGACACGACGACGCCCCCGACACCGCGGCCCTCTTCGCCCGGCTCGCCTCCCTGGAGGAGGGCCCCGAGCGGGACGCGGTCCGCGACGAGCTCGCCACCGCGTGGCTGCCCATGGCCCACCGCATCGCCGGCCGCTTCCGCGACCGCGGTGAGTCCATCGAGGACCTGCGGCAGGTCGCCGCCCTCGGCCTGGTGAAGGCCATCGACCGGTTCGACCCGAGCCGGGGCGCCTTCGAGAGCTACGCCGTTCCCACCATCACCGGCGAGGTCAAGCGGCACTTCCGCGACCGGATGTGGGCCCTGCGCGTCCCCCGCCGGGTCCAGGAGCTGCGCAACAAGGTGCGGGTGGCCCGGCGCGAGCTCACCCAGAACCCCGGCAGCCCGGAGCCGTCCGTCGAGGACATCGCGGCCCACACCGGGCTGACCGAGGAAGAGGTCGGCGCCGGTATGGAGGCGCTGGAGAGCTTCAGCACCCTGTCGCTGGACGCCGAGCTGTCCTCCGACGACGACGGCTACAGCCTCGCCGACACCCTCGGCGCCGCGGACACCTCGTACGACGTCGTGGTCGACCGCGAGTCCGCCAAGGAAGGGCTGCGCCGGCTGCCGGAGCGGGAGCGCGCCATCCTCTACATGCGCTTCTTCGAGGACATGACCCAGAGCCGCATCGCCGACCGGCTGGGAATCTCCCAGATGCACGTCTCCCGTCTCATCAGCCGGAGCTGCGCCCGGGTGCGCGCCGACGTGATGGGACAGCGGAAGGGCCCGCGCGGCACCGGCGGACACTCGGCGACGGCGTGAACCGCGCCCGCCCGGACAGGACTGCGAGAAAGCGACCCACATGCTGAAGCCTCACCCCACCGTGCTGCGCCGCCTCGTCGAGGAGTACGAGGCCCTGGTGGCCACCGGGACCGCGACCACCGACGGACCCGCGGTCGCGGACCCGCGCGTCGGCGACCTGGCGTACACCCTGTGCGTGTCGACCGGCACACGCGACGTACGGACCGCGCTCAGCACCGCGCACCGCTGGCTGGCGGCCCACGAGACGGACGTGCCGCAGGCCGCCCGCCCGGCCGCCGTATGACTCGCCGGCTGCGGGGAACCCGTAGCGGATGAGCGAATCCGAGATCCCCCCGGAAGGCCGGCCCGTGGACGTCTACCTCGACCTCCTGCGCGTACGGATGGACACCGAGGACTACCGGCTTCTGCTTCGTGTGGTGGAGCCGGTCCTCGAGGCGATCGACGAACACCGCCTGGCCGGTGTGGACCTCGCGCTGGAGGGCGGCGACGAGGAACTGCCCCAGGAGGTCCGCGACGAGGCCGCCCTCGTCATCGCCACCGCCGTCACCGGCCGCCTGGACAACGAGGTGGTCGAGCTGGAGGTCGACGAGACCGGACCGGTCCGGGTGGTCACCGACGCGGCGACCGCCGCGGACCCCTCACGGCTGGGCGAGATCGCCGACTTCATCAGGGACCGCCACCGCCAGAACGAGGAGCTGCGCGGCATCGCCGAGGCCAGCGGCCTGCCGACCGACTTCTGACCGGTCCGGGTAGTCCGCCGCGTCAGCGGTCGGGCGCCGACACCGGTACGTGCAGCGGGCGGGCGAGGCCGACCACGGCCTCGTCCAGGCGTTCCAGATGGCGCAGGACCCGGCCGGTGATACGGCCGTACCGCGCGGTGCCGTCGTCACCCAGGAGGGACGCGATGCTCGGGCCCGTCCCGACGGGCCCGCTGTCGTCCCCGCCCTCGACGCGGGCCGCGATCGCCTTGATGTTGCGCACGGTGCGCCCCGCCGCTCCGCGCAGCCGGGGGTCCGCCGCGATCGAGGGATGGGTCGGCAGCAGCTCGGCCGTCGCCGCCAGCGACCGCGCGTGGTACGCGCAGGTCTCGAGGAGCGCCACCACGTAGCGCGCGTTCGTCCGCCGCGCCCGCAACGGCGTGACCGGGTGGGTCAGCGGCTGGGTGGCGGAGCGCAGGTCGCCCAGCGCCTGGTCCAGCTCCCGCGCCTTGTCGAGCAGGTCGTCGGCGGGCCCGCCGCTGAGCTGCCCCACGGCGGCCTCGGTGACCTCGCCGAGCCGTTCCAGCACGGTGACCAGCAGCTCGTTGGTGCGCCGGTCGGTGTTCACCGGCAGGACCAGTGCCGCCGCGACCACCCCGCAGGCAGCGCCCAGCGCCGTCTCCTCCAGGCGCAGCACCAGCACCTCCCAGCTGTAGGTGTGCAGCAGGGTGTAGAGCAGCCCGAGCATCGCGGTCACGAAGAACGACATCAGCGTGTAGGACAGCGGTGCCGTGTAGAACATCAGGAAGATCAGCACCAGCACCAGCAGGAACGCCGCCAGAGTGTGGCCGCCCACCACGGCGGCCAGCGCGATCCCCGCGGCGACACCGAACACCGTGCCCAGCAGCCGCCGGTAGCCCTTGACCAGGATCTCGCCGGTCGAGGCCGTGTTGATGAAGACGATCCAGCAGGTCAGCACCGCCCAGTACCAGCGGTCCGTGGACAGCAGCTCGCCGCCGACGATGGCCAGCGTCGAACCGACGGCCACCTGTACGGCGGCGCGTGTGGTGGGCCGCTGCAGCCCTGTGCGCGCTTCCGCCTCCTCGGTCTCCTCACCGGCGATGGCGGCGTCCTCGGCGTCGAGTTCCTCCCGGGACATGGCCGTCGCCGGGCTGTCGTCCGACTCGTCCTGCGGGCCGTCCAGGGCGACGCGCAGGCCCATGACGGCGCGGGCCGTCTCGCCGACGGCCCGGAACACGTCCTGCACGGCCGGCGAGGCGGGCGGCAGGTTCTCCTCGTCCCGGTAGGCGAGCAGCCGGTTGCGCATCCGGGCCACGGCCGTCCCCGCCGCCCCCGTCCACAGCACCAGCGCGCGCAGCGCGAGCAGGTCCCGGCGCAACCGGTCGGTGGCCTCCTCCGGTCCGGGCAGCCGGCCGACCTCCGGGGCGGGCGCACCGGGCAGATGCAGGGTGAGGGTGTCCGCCCGTTCGGCGCTGCGGGCGGACAGCAGCAGCAGCCCGAGCCGCTCGGCGGCGATCTCGGCGTCCGCGATCCGGCGCTGCACCAGCCGCGCCGTCGACTCGTCGGGCGTGCCCTCCTCCAGCCGGGTCTGGATCATCAGGGCGGTCTCGTGCAGCCGGGCGTTGCCCTCCCGCACCTCCTCCAGCGCCTTGTCCACCTCGCCGGGCCCGGCGTCGAGCAGCGCCAGCTGGGCGGAGACCAGCTGGGCCAGCCGGGCCCGGAAGGCCTGGCGCAGCCGCTGGAGCAGACCGGCGGGGGTCACCGGGACGACGGCGAACCGCACCAGCGCACTGCTCGCGAACGCGACCGTCATGGCCGCCCACAGCCCCGGCAGCTGAGCGGCGGAGGCACCGACGAACAGGGACACGAAGTAGACCTGGAAGCCGATCAGGCCGAGTCCGGTCCCGCGGTCGCCGAACCGGCGGCCGTAGACCGCGCTGAAGATCAGGACGACGAAGAAGGCGTCCCCGACGACCGTCCGCTCACTGAGCACCGCGCCCAGCGACACCGACACCAGCGCGACCGGCAGCCCGACGGCCAGCGTGACCGCCTGGGCGCCGCGCTGCCGCTCCCGGATGGCGAAGGTGGCGACCATCGCCGTCATGGCCCCCGTCACCAGACGGGTGACACCGAACCCCAGCGAGGCGAGCACGGCCAGCGTCAGAGCGATGGCGCCCACCGTCCGCAGCCCGGCCGTCAGCCGCAGCAGACCGGGGTCGGACGCCGCCAGGTGGTCCCGCAGCCGCGTCCGGCCCGAGCGTCCCGCCGCTTTCACTCCGCCGCACCCTCCCCCGTCGCACAGTCCGGGACGGACCCCCGCGCCGCGCGGCGCGGGCCGCCCCCCGTCCGACCGTTCACCGAGCCGCCCGGCCCGCTTCCTCGACGTGCGCCCGGACCTGCTCCGGCGTCAGATAGGCGTCGAGGTACTCGAAGTCCCGCAGATTGCCGGGCCGGTGCGCCTGGAACCCGGTCCGCACGAAGTCGTCGCCGGCGACCGCGTTCAGCAGCCAGTCGGTCAGCACCCGGGTCTTGGCGACATTGGTGCGCAGCGCCGACCAGTGGTAGCCGCGGGCCACCGCCTGGGCGGGCAGACCGTGCAGTTCGTAGCCGAGCGGCCTGGACACGGCGTCGGTGCCGCCGAGGTCCACCACGAGTCCGAGGTCCTTGTGGACGTACGGCCGCGTCGGCCGGCCCCGCAGCGTCGCGATGACGTTCTCGGCGACGTGCCGACCCTGCCGGAGCGCGTGCTGCGCGGTCGGCGGGCACACCGCGCCGTCGCCCTTGGCCACGTCGGGCACGGCGGCCGAGTCGCCGAGCGCGAACACCCCGTCGTGGCCCGGCAGGCACATGTCCGCGTTGACCGCGAGCCGCCCCCGGACGGTCTCGGCGCCGAGCGTGGCGATGAGCGGACTGGCGACGACCCCGGCGGTCCAGATCAGGGTGCGGGTGGGTACCACCCGGCCGTCGGTGAAGGTGACCTCCTCGGCGCTCGCCTTCCCGATGGACACCCCCAGCGAGATCTCGATGCCGCGCCGGGTCAGGATCTCGTGGGCGCTGCGCCCGAGCTTCTCGCCGAGTTCCGGCATGAGCTTGGGCGCGATGTCGATCAGGTGCCACTTGATCAGGCCCGGGTCCAGCCGGGGGTAGCGCTTGACGGCGGCGTGCGTCAGCCGCTGCAGACAGGCCGCGGTCTCCGTGCCCGCGTAACCGCCGCCGACCACCACGAACTGCAGCCGCGAGGCCCGCTCCGCCGGGTCGTGGCTCGCGTCCGCCAGGTCCAGCTGGGATATGACGTGATCGCGGAGGTAGGCGGCCTCGGCCAGCGACTTCAGCCCGAAGGCGTGGTCCGTCAGCCCCGGGATGTCGAAGGTGCGGGTGACACTGCCGGGGGCCAGCACGATGTAGTCGTACGGCTCGTCGATGATCTCGCCGTTGACGCTGCGGATGACACAGACCTTGGCCCTCAGGTCCACGCCGATCGCCCCGCCCGGGATGATCCGGGTGCGGTACCTCTTGCTGCGGCGCAGGGAGAGCGCGACCGACTGCGGGGTCAGCACGCCGGAGGCGACCTGGGGGAGCAGGGGCATATAGAGCTGGTAGGAGAACGGCGTGACCAGTGTGAGGTCGGCCTCGTTCGGGGCGAGCCTGCGCTCCAGCCGCCGTACGCACTCCACGCCGGCGAAACCCGCGCCCACCACAAGAATCCTGGGTCGTGTCACGGTGTCCATCCCTTCCCGCGGCTCCAGGCGTCCGCCTCGGACGTCGATGCCTGACGCGTGCCCCTGTTCAGCACCACGATGCCCTCACCGGCGAAGGAACGCACCGGGAGGCACAGGCGGGCACACCTGTCGCGGCCGCGTCAGCCGTGCAGATGGCACAGCAGCAGACACACGTCGTCGTCGCGCTCGGAGTCGCTCAGCAGCGGGTGCAGGATCCGGTCCGCCGACTCCTCCAGGTCCGCGCCCAGTTCGGCGGAACCGTACGCCCCGAGGGCCGCCG
This sequence comes from Streptomyces marokkonensis, assembly GCF_008312835.1. Classification (GTDB taxonomy): domain Bacteria; phylum Actinomycetota; class Actinomycetes; order Streptomycetales; family Streptomycetaceae; genus Streptomyces; species Streptomyces marokkonensis_A. The sequence continues at coordinate 268,116 of NZ_VSKS01000010.1, forward strand.
CGAGCCGTTCGATGCCCGGGTCGATGCCCCGGGCCCGCCGCTCGACCAGCCCGTCGGTGTAGAGCGCAAGCGTCGAACCGGGCGTCAGCCGCTCGGTGTGGTCGGCGATGTCCTGCTGCAGCGGAATGCCGAGCATCGCCCCCGGTTTGGCGTCCAGGACCCGGACCCGGCCGTCGGGCAGCCGCAGCACCGGCGGCGGATGACCCGCCGCGGCCCACGTCAGCGTGTGCTCGTCCGGGTGGAACCGCGCGATGACCGCGGTGGCGAACAGATCCGGCTGGAGATGCCGCAGGTAGCCGTGCAGCCGGGTCAGCAATCTGCCCGGGCCGCCGCCGTCGACGGCGTACGCGCGCAGCGCGGTGCGCAGCTGGCTCATCATCACCGCCGCGTGCAGCCCGTGCCCGGTCACATCGCCGATGACGGTGATCAGGCTGCCGTCCCGCTGCCGGAACGCGTCGTACCAGTCGCCGCCGATGTTCAGCCCGTGCGTGGCCGGCAGATAGCGCGCCGCCAGACTCAGGCCCGGCGTCGCGGGCAGGTCCGTGAGCAGGGCGCGCTGCAGCGTCTCGGCGATGTCCCGGTTGTGTTCGAAGCGGCGGGCGTTGTCCATGGCGATGCCGGCCCGCCGGGCGAGCTCGATCAGCATCACGGCGTCGTCCGGGTCCCAGCGCTCACCGGGCGGCGACAGCGTCAGCACACCCAGCGGCGTGCGGCGTGCCGCCAGCGGGAGGCACATCAGGGGCCGCCCCGGATCGAGGGCCGACGGCGGCCGGTCGTCCACGCCTGGCAGGCCCCCGGGATGGTCGGCGGCGTACTGCGGACGTCCGGTCCGGGCAGCGAGGACCGCCGCACCCGGGTGGACGGAGGGCCGGCGCCGGTCGTCCTCGTGGTCGAACAGCCATACGTCGACGCTCCCGGCGTACCGCGGCACGAGCAGCTCCGGCAGCCGGCGCACGATCTCGTCGTGGTTCAGCGAGGCGTTGAGCGCTGCGCTCGCGTCCGCCAGGAACCTCAGTCTGCGCCGGGCGTTCTCCGCCTCCTCGCGCGCCCGGCGCTCGGCGGCGAACGCCTCCCGCTGCGCCCGTCCGGCCGCGTCCAGCTCGGCGTGCAGCGCCAGGACGCCCTGGTTGGTCTGGTGCAGTTCCTCCCGGTGGAAGACGACCAGATCCTCCTGCTCGGCCAGCTTCTCCAGCAGCACGGCCGTGTCCTCGTCGGCGCCGAGCAACGCCTCCGCCAGGCCCGCCGCGTCCTCCGTATCCGGGCCCGCGTCGGCCGCCCGGCCCGGCTCGGGACACGCGACGGTCACCGTCCACGGGGCACGGCCGGCGGCGCCCGCGTCGGGGGAGGGCGTCACCACCGCGCGCAGGGCCGCCGCCCCGCCCGGGGCGTCCGGCCCCTCCAGGGTGAGCAGCCAGGCACCGCCCTTGGTCAGGCACTGCCGCAGATGGCCGCTGAGCGCCGTCGCCAGCCGGGCGCGCTCCACGGTGGGCACCCCGTACTCCGCCGCCAGCCGCGCGACGGCGATGCGTGCGCGTGCCGCGTCCGTGACGCTGCCGATCCGCCAGGTGCGCGTCATGAATGCTCCGCGGGGATCGGGGCCAGCACGGCCACGGCGGTGTCGTCCCGCACCGGGCGCGCGGGACTGCCCGCGTCCCGCACGGTCACGGCAGCCGTCACCGCCGGATCGGCCGGCGGCTGGCCGGTGTCCGGAGGCGGCGTCCAGCGGCCGGGCAGCCCGTCCGTGTGCAGGATCAGCAGGCTGTCGGGGGACCAGGGGACCTCGTCCTCGCGCACCGTGTGCGGCCGGTGCACCCCGACGATGCCCGGCCGGGACAGCAGGGAACGCCAGCGGTCCCCCTCCCGCAGCCGGGCCGACACGTTGCCGATCCCGGCGAAGCGCAGCCGGCCCGTCCAGGTGTCCAGCTGGGCCACGGCGACGGCCGCGCCCCGCGTCCCGCCCAGGGCGGTGTGCAGCTTCCGCAGCGTCTCGGCGGGCGGCAGCCCGGCACAGTGGCGCAGCTCCTCGACCGCGGCGGACGACGCGCGGGCCGCCTCGATCCCGTGGCCCAGCCCGTCGGCCAGCATCAGCGTCGCCCGGTCGCCGGACCTGACCCAGGCCCAGGCGTCACCCGAGTGGTCCGCGCCGGCGAACGGGACGTTGACGCCGCCTGCGTGCACACCGAGGGACCGCGGGGAGCCGTCGCCCCCTTCGGGGTGGTCGGCGGCGGCGCCCACGCGGGCCAGCGCCACGGTGCCCCGGCCGGGCACGCTGTGCAGGCCGAAGTCGTCGGCGAGACGCCGGCACGTGCCGAGGCCCGCGCCGAGGGAGCCGGCCGAGGAGAACCCGTCGCGCAGCGCGCCCGTCACATCCGCGATGCCCGGCCCGTGGTCGATCGCGCTGATCTGAACGGCCCGCCCCGGCCGGCCCTCCCGCGGCACGGGCGGGTCCACCACGTCGATGAGCACCTGACCCGCCTGCGCGTGCCGGACCAGATTGGTGGCGAGCTCGGTGGCCACCAGCGACGCGGTGGCGGTGCGCTGTCCGTCCAGCCCGGCGAGGGCCGCGGCCTCCTCCGCCGCGACCCGGACGTCCCGCACCCGGGTCGGGTCCTGTACCGGTACGTCCCAGACGCGGGGCATCAGGCGTCCTCGCGCGGACGCGGCGGCCGGGACACCCACGAGGTCACCCGCACCGTGGTCCCCGAACCGGGGGCGCTCTCGACCGCGAAGTCGTGCACGAGTCGCCGGGCGCCGCCCAGCCCCATGCCCAGCCCGCCGCCGGAGGTGTAACCGTCGCTGAGCGCCCGGTCGAGGTCGGGGATGCCCGGCCCCGTGTCGCTGAAGGTGAGCCGCAGTCCGTCGGTCCCGCCAGTGGTGACGTGCGACGCCTCCATCAGGCCGCCTCCGCCGTGCACCAGGGTGTTGCGCGCCAGCTCGCTGGCGGCGGTCACCAGCTTCGTCTGGTCCACCAGGCCGAAGCCGAGACCGGCGGCGGCCTGCCGCACGTGCTGACGCACCCACACCAGGTCCATGTCCGACCGGATGGGCAGGCGGGCCTCCACGCCCGCGCCGGTGTGCATCACGGGCTCTCCTCGCGCACGCCGCCGGCCCGTGACGGGACGATGGGCTGCGCGAGGAGCTCCAACGCCGCCTCGGTGGTGAGCGCGGTGCGCAGCCCCGGCAGTGTCAGGCCCAGTTCCACCAGGGTGATGGCGACCGCGGGCCGCATGCCGGCCACCACGGTCCGCGCGGCCAGCAGCTCCGTCTGGGCAGCGATCTCGGCCAGCACCCTCCCGAGGAAGGAGTCGACCATCTCCACGCCGGAGATGTCGATGACCACCCCCCTGACCCGGCTGCGCGCGATGGTCTCGGAGAGGTCCTGCTGGAGCTGGTGGGCCATGGTGTCGTGCAGGTCCCCCTGCAGGGTGACCAGCAGTACGTCCCCGAGCCTGAGGACCGGCACGTGTCCCGCGACCGGGCGGGAGAACCCCTCGCTCACCGGCGGCCCGCACCGTCGGGCGCCGCGTTCACGATGTTCGCCCCCAGCTCGTGCAGGCAGTACCCGAGGGCGTCGGCGAGGCTCGCCCGGGTCTTCACCGTGCCGAGGTCCAGGCCGAGGTGCACGATGGTCTGCGCGATCGCCGGACGGATACCGGACACCACGCACTCCGCGCCCATCAGACGGGCCGCGGCGACCGTCTTCATCAGGTGCTGCGCCACCAGCGAGTCGACCGTCGGCACACCCGTGATGTCGAGGATCGCGAACCGGGCGTGCTGGTCGACGACCGCCTCCAGCAGCGTCTCCATCACCACCTGGCTGCGGGCGCTGTCCAGCGTCCCGATCAGGGGGACCGCCACGATGCCGTCCCAGAGCTTGATCACCGGCGTCGCCACCTCGAGGAGCTGGAGCCGCTGCCGGTCGGTGAGCGCCTGCACCTCACTCAGCGCGGTCTGCATCGCCACCAGGCGCAGGGTGCCCATCAGCACGCTGAGCGCCGTCGAACACTCCCGCAGCCGCTCGGGCTCCACCCCCTCCAGATCGGCGACCAGGAGGTTCTCCACCGGCGGGAGCAGCGCGGCCAGCTCGGACGACACCTGGGTGGCGGACAGCCCCGCGCGGGAGCGGGCCGCCCCCATCCGCGCCAGCTGCTCGCGCACACCGGTGAAGCCCGCGGCGTCCGGGTCCTCGACCCGCTGGGTGCCGGCGACCTGGGCGAGTGCGTCGGCGACCACCTTGCCCGCCTCCACCGCCTCGTCGCGCGAGACCGTGAACACCGTGCGGAACAGGGGCTCGTCGGCCCACCGCTGGGCGATCTGCTCGCTCCGGCGCCGCAGGAAGCCGGCGACCTCCTGCTCCGGCGTTCCGAGTGTTCCGCCCGTATCGTGCTCCGGCACCTGTGTCCTCTCCTCGTTCTTCGTCGTGTCGCGCCGAGCTCGTCTCGGGCACCGGGAAACGTGGTCGCCGTCAGGCCTCCGGCCGGTCAGGGCCCTGCGGGTGCGCGTCGACCCGCTCGAGGGCCTCCTCGACGCTCTCCGAGACCGGAACGGTGATGCTCACCCCCGTCAGATCCAGGATGCGGCGTACTGCGGGGGTGGGGGAGATGATGTGCACGCTCCCCGGCAGTTCACGCGCCTCCTGGTACACGCGGAGGATGATGTTCATGCCCGACGAGTCCATGAAGGGGACCGCCGACAGATCCAGCAGGAAGTGCCGGCGGCCGTGGTGGAGCTGGTTGGCCAGGTGGTGCTGGAACTCGGTCGCCGTGTCGACGTCCAAGTACCCCTCCACCGTGAGCAGGGCCACATCCTCACGCGGCAGTGTCACCTCGACGGACAACGGGTCCTGGGCAATGTGCACGAGTACCTCCAACAAGGTGATCAGCTTCAGGTCGCGCAGCCGCGCGTACCCCCGAATCGCCCACTCATGCCTCGCTCCGCGGCCCGGAGCGGGGCGACCGCTCTCAGCCCACCCGGATCCCCACGATGCACGTGTCGTCGTCGGTGTCCGACCTGCTGTACGTCAGCAGGCGGTCGAGCCGCTGGTCGAGCGTGCCCGGAACCGTGGCGGCGGTGGACAGCAGATGGGTCAGGGACTCCTCCACGCTGAGGTCCCGGCGCTCGATCAGCCCGTCCGTGTACATGAGCAGATTGTCCCCGGCGGCCAGCCGCACCTCCGCCTCCTCGTACGACGCCTCCGGTACGGCACCGAGCAGCAGCCCGCGCACCAGCGGCAGCGGGGCCGCCTCGGAACCCCGCACCAGCACCGGGGGCAGATGACCCGCACGGGCCCACCGCAGGGTGCACGAGGCCGGGTCGTACAGGCCGCAGACCGCGGTGGCGGTGACCGCGCCCGTCAGATGATGCGCCACGATGTTCAGCCACGACAGCAGCTGCCCGGGGCCCGCGCCGGTGACGGCGAGACCGCGCAGCGCGTTGCGCAGGACGACCATGCTGGTCGCCGCCTCTATGCCGTGACCGGCGACGTCACCCACGCACAGCAGCACAAGGCCGGACGGCAGCACCACGGCGTCGTACCAGTCGCCGCCCACCAGCTGCTCGGCCTCCGCGGGCCGGTAGCGGACGGCCACGTCGAGGTCCGGCACCTGCAGCGGCGCCTGGGCGGGCGGCATGATGGCGCGCTGCAGCTGCAGCGCCAGCCGGTCCCGCTCGCTGGCGTGCTGTTCGGTGTGCGCCAGCTGGTCGCGGGTCGCCGCCAGCGCCACCTCCGTCCAGTGCTGCGCGGAGATGTCCTGGTAGGCGCCGCGGGTGGTGAGCAGCCGTCCGTCGGTGTCCAGGACCGGCTCGGCGACGACCCGGATGTGCCGGGTCACCCCGTCGGGCCGCTGCAGCCGGAAGGCCGCCGAGGCCGGGCGCCTGTGGTGCAGCAGCGTGCGCAGGAAACGGCCGATGGTGACGGCGTCGTCCGGGTGGGCGTGCGCGGGCAGCTCCTCCAGCGGCACCGGAGGGCTCGACTCCGGGCGCCCGTACAGGTCGAAGAGCTGCCCGTTCCAGGTGATCTCCCCGGTCAGCAGGTTCTCCTCGAAGCCGCCGATCCGGCCGAGCCGCTGGGCGTGCTGCAGAAGGCTCGCCAGGCGGGCGGTCTCGTCCTCGATGCGCCAGATGAACAGCAGACCGGCGCCGTGCCGGGTGACACTGATGTCCGCGACCGCCGACAGCGGCACCTGGTCCACCAGCGCGGTCAGATGCATGCGCCGGGCCCGGAACGGCTCACCCGTGGCGTACACCCGCTCGATCCGCTGGAACAGCTCGCTCTGCCCGGCGGCCATCGGGTACGCCTCCAGCAGCAGCGCCCCGCTGACCATGGCCCGCGGGCGGCCGGCCGGGTCGAGGAAGCGGCCGTTGACGTGCTGGATGCGGAAGTCCAGCAGGTTGCCGGAGGGATCGAGGTGCGGCACGAGCACGAGGGCCGGGTCGTACAGCCCGTCGGCCAGGTCCATCAGCTCCGCCGCGTCCGGCAGCGCCTGCGGCTCCCGGACCGGGCCGCTCGGCGGGGTGTACGTCTCCAGGGTGTGCGCGCACAGCTCGGCCAGGGCCTCCACCTGGCGGACGATCTGCGGCGGCTGCTCGGGCAGAGGAGCGGGCCAGACGATCTCCAGCACGCCGTACACGCGCCCTCCGGTACCGGCGGGCACGGCCGCCCTGCCCCCGTCCGGGAAGTGGTGCCGGCCCACGCTGGGCAGGCCCCGCTCGGCCGCCGACCCGATCCACAGGCCGTCACGCTCCGCCAGCGCGCACCGGGCGACCGTCGCCACGTCCGGCGGTACGTAGTACCAGCGCGCCGCCTCGGCCGGGGAGAACCCGGCGCTGCCCGCCAGGTTGAGCGACCCGTCGGCACCGGCCGCCCAGATCGCCACGGCCACCGCGCCCAGCGGGCGCAGCGCCTGTTCGAGGAGGGACTCGGCCACGGCCTGTGTGTCGTCCGCGGCCAGCGCCCCGCTCTCGGCCGCCCGCAGCCGTACGGCGGCAGGCTCCGGTCCCGCTTGCTCGGCGGCCCGGGTGGCGGCCAGGAACGCGTCCGTCACCTCCGACATCCGGTCCCGGGCGGCCTGGTTGATGACCTCGACCGCGAACTCCAGCTGGGTCGTCCCGGCCTGCTCCGTCAGCTCGGTGAGCTGGCGGGCCGCCTGTGCGGGACCGCACCCCAGACGCTCGACCAGGATGCCCTTGGCGAGTTCGATCAGCGCCCGGCCCTCGGCCTCGGCCTGCGCCGCCCGCACCTCGCGGCTGAGCCGCTCCACGGTGGCCGCGAGCCTGCCCACGGGCGAGTCGGCGGACACCCCCGCGGGTCCCCTCGGCGGGGGGTCGAGCCGGACATCGGGCCGTGGCTCGTCGTGATGCTCCGTGATGCTCATGGTGCGCACGCTCCTCGGCGGCTGCGGGGCCCTGCTGCGGGGCTCATGCGGGCAGCCAGCGGCGGACGCAGGCGATCAGGGCCTGGGTGTCGACCGGCTTGGTGACGTAGTCGCTGGCCCCGGAGGCGAGACTCTTCTCCCGGTCCCCGGGCATCGCCTTGGCGGTGACGGCGATGATGGGCAGCTCCGCGTACTGCGGCATGGCGCGGATCTCGGCCGTGGCGGCGTAGCCGTCCAGCTCGGGCATCATCACGTCCATCAGCACGAGCGCCACCTCGGGGTTGTCCACGAGTCTCTCGATGCCCGCCCGGCCGTTCTCCGCGTGCAGGACGCGGAAACCGTGCAGCTCGAGGATACCGCTCAGGGCGAAGAGATTGCGCGCGTCGTCGTCGACGACCAGGACGGTCCGGCCGGAGAACGAGCCGTCCACGACGGTCTGCGGGGCCGGCCGGTGGGCCTCGTCGGTGCGCACCAGCGACAGCACGTCGCCGGGCTCCTCGGCGGACAGGTGCAGGGCGATGCGTTCGCGCAGCTCGTCGAGGCTGGACACGAACTCCAGGGCCGTGCCCTCGGCATGGGAGCGCACGCTCTCCTCCACCGCCGCGTCGGCCCGGTGGCCGCTGTGCACCAGCACCGGCACGCTCGCCAGGGCGGAGTCGCCGCGCATCGCCTCGAGGAACCGGGTGACCTCCGCCTCCATGCCGAGCTCCAGCACCACGCAGTGACAGGGGTCGGCGGCCAGTGCGCCGGCCGCCTCCTGGGCACCGACGGCGGTGATGATGTCGACCGACGGCCGGGAGGTGCCGTCGCCCTGGGTGACGTCCTGGACCACGCTCTCCGCGACCAGGGTCAGCAGACCCCGGGGCCGTTCCTCCACGACGAGCAGGCGCCTGGGGCGCTGCCCGGACGCGGTTCCGCCCGACTCGATCGCCGGCACGGGCCGGGACGACGCGTCGGCCGCCACCTCGGCCGGACGCTGGTCGGCGGTCTGCGCGGGCCGCAGCAGGTCCTCGAAGTCCGGCCGGGCCACGGGGAGGAACAGCGTGAACGTGCTGCCCTGGCCCGCGACGCTGTCCACGGTGACCGCGCCGCCGAGCAGATGCGCGATCTCCCGGGTGATGGACAGCCCGAGCCCGGTGCCTCCGTACTTGCGGCTCGTCGTGCCGTCCGCCTGCTGGAAGGCGCCGAAGATCGACTCCAGGTGCTGCTCCTGGATGCCGACGCCGGTGTCCTGCACCCGGAAGGCCACCACGGGCCCGCCCCGCAGCACACCGCTGGGCACCTCGTCGTCCGGCGCGGGCTCGATCCGCAGCTCCACCCTGCCGCGCTCGGTGAACTTGACCGCGTTGGACAGCAGGTTGCGCAGCACCTGCCGCAGCCGGGAGTCGTCGGTGAGCAGGTCCGCCGGCGCACCCGGGGCCGTCGTCACCGTGAAGTCCAGGCTCTTCTGCATCGTCATGGGCCGGAAGGTGGCCTCGACGTACTCGACGAGCCGGCGCAGCTCCACACGCTCGGGGCTGACGTCCATCTTCCCGGCCTCGACCTTGGACAGATCGAGGATGTCGTTGATCAGCTGCAGCAGGTCGGAGCCCGCCGAGTGGATGATCTGCGCGTATTCGACCTGCTTCGGGCTGAGGTTGCGCGAGGGGTTCTGGGCGAGCAGCTGGGCCAGGATCAGCAGGCTGTTCAGCGGGGTGCGCAGCTCGTGGCTCATGTTCGCCAGGAACTCCGACTTGTACTTCGAGGCCAGCGACAGCTGCTGGGCCCGCGCCTCCAGCTCCTGCCGGGCGTGCTCGATCTGCAGGTTCTTCGCCTCGATGTCGCGGTTCTGCGACGCCAGCAGCGCGGCCTTGTCCTCCAGTTCGGCGTTGGAGCGCTGGAGTTCCTCCTGCTGGGCCTGCAACTCCGCCGAGCGTTCCTGCAGTTCGGCGGTGAGCCGCTGCGACTCGGTCAGCAGTTCGTCGGTGCGGGCGTTGGCCACGATGGTGTTGACGTTGACGCCGATGGTCTCCATCAGCTGGACCAGGAAGTCCTGGTGGATCTGGGTGAACGGGGTCACCGACGCCAGCTCGATGACGCCCAGCACCTGGCCCTCGACCACGATGGGCAGCAGCACCAGCGCGCTCGGCACCACCTGGCCGAGCCCGGAGGAGATCGTCACGTAGTCCGGCGGCAGCTGGTCCACCGTGATCGTGCGGCGGCTGCGGGCGGCCTGGCCGACCAGGGTGCGGCCGAAGGGGAAGCGGGTGGGCCGGCCGTCGTCGTCGGGGTAGCCGTAGGAGCCGACGAGCCGCAGCTCCGGACCCTCGTCACCCTCCTCGGCGAGATAGAAGGCGCCGTACTGGGCCGACACCAGCGGCACCAGCTCGTCCATGATCAGCTCGGCGACCACGGGCAGGTCGCGGTGTCCCTGCATCAGCCCGGAGACCCGGGCGAGATTCGTCTTGAGCCAGTCCTGTTCCTGGTTGGCCCGGGTCGTCTCGCGCAGGGACTCCACCATCGCGTTGATGTTGTCCTTGAGTTCGGCGACCTCGCCGGACGCCTCAACGGAGATCGAGCGCGTCAGATCGCCCTCGGCGACGGCGCTGGTGACCTGCGCGATCGCGCGGACCTGCCGGGTCAGGTTGCCCGCCAGTTCGTTGACGTTCTCGGTGAGCCGCTTCCAGGTGCCGGAGACGCCCTCGACCTCGGCCTGGCCGCCGAGGCGTCCTTCGGTGCCGACCTCGCGGGCGACGCGGGTGACCTCGTCGGCGAAGGCGGAGAGCTGGTCGACCATCGTGTTGATGGTGGTCTTCAGCTCGAGGATCTCCCCGCGCGCGTCGACGTCGATCTTCTTCGACAGGTCGCCCCTGGCCACGGCGGTCGTCACCAGCGCGATGTTGCGCACCTGGCCGGTGAGGTTGTTGGCCATGGAGTTGACGTTGTCGGTGAGGTCCTTCCAGGTGCCGGCGACGCCGGGCACATGGGCCTGGCCGCCGAGGCGTCCCTCGGTGCCGACCTCGCGGGCGACGCGGGTGACCTCGTCGGCGAACGCCGACAGCGTGTCCACCATCGTGTTGATGACGTCGGCCAGCGCGGCGACCTCGCCCGCGGCCTCGACCCTGATCCGCTGCGACAGGTCGCCGCGGCCGACGGCGGACGCGACCTGGGCGATGGAGCGGACCTGACCGGTCAGGTTGGACGCCATCACGTTGACGTTGTCGGTGAGGTCCTTCCAGGTGCCGGAGACACCCCGCACCTGCGCCTGGCCGCCGAGGCGTCCTTCGGTGCCGACCTCGCGGGCGACGCGGGTGACCTCGTCGGCGAAGGCGGAGAGCTGGTCGACCATCGTGTTGATGGTGTTCTTGAGCTCGAGGATCTCGCCGCGGGCGTCGACCGTGATCTTCTGCGACAGATCGCCCTTGGCGACGGCGGTCGCCACCAGCGCGATGTTGCGGACCTGGCCGGTGAGGTTGCCGGCCATGAAGTTCACCGAGTGGGTCAGATCACGCCAGGTCCCCTTCACACCCTGCACGTCGGCCTGGCCGCCGAGGCGTCCTTCGGTGCCGACCTCGCGGGCGACGCGGGTGACCTCGTCGGCGAAGGCGGAGAGCTGGTCGACCATCGTGTTGATGGTGTTCTTGAGCTCGAGGATCTCGCCGCGGGCGTCGACCGTGATCTTCTGCGACAGATCGCCCTTGGCGACGGCCGTCGTCACCTGGGCCACGTTGCGCACCTGCGCGGTGAGATTGCCCGCCATGGCGTTCACCGAGTCCGTCAGGTCGGCCCAGGTGCCCGAGACCCCCGGCACCTGCGCCTGCCCGCCCAGGGCCCCCTCGGTGCCGACCTCGCGGGCCACGCGGGTCACCTCGGAGGTGAACACCGACAACTGGTCCACCATGCCGTTGAAGACCTTGGCGATGTCGCCCATGAGGCCGTCCGCGTCGTCCGGCAGCCGGGTGCCGAAGTCCCCGTCCCGTACCGCCGTCAGCCCCGCGAGAAGCCGCCTCAGCTCCTCGTCCCCCGGAGCCGTGTCGGTCCCCTCGGTGCTCTTGCTGGTCATGCGCACCCTCGTTCCGGCAGAGTCAGTGCACGTTTCCGCAGTTCACGGATGTGCGCGATGAGAAATACGCCGCAGGCTAACCCACGCGACCGGTGCGGAACAAAGCGTGGGGGCGACCCCGAAACCGGTCCGGGAAATACCCGGCGGACGTGCATGGCTTCGTTCCGGACGGGTACCCGGCCCGATTTCGCGGAGGCCGGGGCAGCCGGCCCGACCGCGCCCGGTATCCGGCCCGTACCTTTCGAATGCACGGGCGCCCGGAGGGTATTGGCTGCTGTGGAGGCGGGCGGGCGGCGACGCCGTCCGCTCCGCACGGCAGACATCCACCGGGGAGGCAACGAGTAGTGCCCATCGACAGCATCTGGTCGTACGCGCCGGGCCTGAGCGGCGTTCCGGAGCAGGACCTGACGGACTACACCGTCGTCGCGAGCGACGGCACCATCGGCCATGTGGACCGGCAGGCCGACCACCACGGGATGCGGCACCTCGTCGTCGACACCGGTGTGTGGGTGTTCGGCCGCAGTGTCCTGGTCCCGGTCGGTCTCGTCACCGGGGTGCACCCGGGGGAGCGGAGGGTGACGGTGTCGTGCACCCGGGCCGAGGTGAAGGCGGCCCCCCGGTTCCAGACGGACAGCGAGACGATGGACCCGGGCTACCTCACCGCGGTCGGTGACTACTATCACAGGCTGCCCGCCCGCGAGGAGCCCGCCGGGTGAGGCCCGCCGCCGGAGACGGCGGCCGGTCCGGCGGTCCGGGAGGGCGCGCTCACCACGGCAGGAAGACGTGGATGTCCTTCCCGTGGTCGCCCGCGACGACACTGACCTGATCGCACAGCGTGTGGATCAGGTGCCAGCCGATCCCGCCGCCCCCGCTGTTCGGATGGAAGGGCCGCGGGGCCGGCTCGGTGGTGCTGGTGTCGTGCATCACCACGTGCACCCCGTCGAACGTCCTGCGCAGACGCAACTGGAAGGGGCCCGGCGCGTACTGGACCGCGTTGGCGGCCAGTTCCGTGACCACCAGGAGGATGTCGTCCCAGTGCTCCGGAGCCGACGGCGCCGACACGCGGGCCAGGTCGAAGAGGAACTCCTCCGCGACCATGCGTGCGTCCGTCACATCGTGCAGCTCCCCCGGGAAGCTGGCGATGCGGCTCGTGATCTCCTCGCCGGCCAGTGTCCTGTCCCCATGCCGCTCGGCTGCCATCTCGCCTTCCGTGCCCCGGCACAGCGGGGCTGTGGTTCGCGTCCTGTGCGTCCTCCGCTCTGTGGGTTCCCGCGACGCGGGAGCCTACGCGCCCGCATGCCCGGGCGCCGTCGGTGACAAACACATGACCGACCGGAGGCGGCCCCGGCGCTCAGCGGAACACGTTGTCGGAGTCGTCCCAGCCCGAGGCGGCGTCCGCGGCCGGGGACCGCCCGGGACGGGTGCGCGACTGGTACATCGCGTCGATCTCCAGCGCGTAGTGCCGCACTATCTCGTCCCGGCGCAGCTTCATCGACGGCGTCAGCAGGCCGTTCGTCACGTCGAACGGCTCGGGCAGTACCCGGAACACCCGGATCGACTCCGAGGGCGACACACTGCTGTTGGCCGCCGCGACCGCCCGCGCGATCTCCTCACGCAGCGCGTTCTCCTCCCGCGCCTCCCGGGCCGGCGCGTCGCCCGGCAGGGACAGCGCCGCCCGCCAGTCCGCCAGGAACTCCGGGTCCAGCGTGATCAGGGCCCCCACGCACGGCCGGCTGTCGCCCACGACGACGGCCTGGTGGACCAGCGGATGCATCCGCAGCCGCTGCTCCAGGGCAGCCGGCGCCACGCTCTTGCCGCTGCTCGTGATGATGATGTCCTTCTTGCGGCCGGTGATCGTGAGGTAGCCCTCGGAGTCCAGCCGCCCCAGATCCCCGGTGGCCAGCCAGTCGCCGCGCAGCGCGGCCCGGGTGGCGGCCTCGTCGCCCACGTAACCCTGGAACACCGAGGGCCCGCGCACCAGGATCTCCCCGTCGTCGGCCACCCGGATCCCGGTGCCCGGCAGCGCCTGGCCGACGGTGCCGGACTTCTCCCGCCCGAACGGCTGCATCGTCACCCCGCCGCTGGTCTCGGTGAGGCCGTAGCCGTCGTGGACGTAGATGCCGATGCCCTCGTAGAAGAGGGAGAGGTCGCGGTTGAGCGGTGAGCCGCCGGAGGTGCCCCGCCGCACCCGGCCGCCGAGCGCCGCGCGCAGCTTGCGGTAGACGGTGCGCTCGTACAGGGCGTGCTGCAGCCGCAGGTCGAAGCCCGGCCCGGAGCCCTGCCCCAGCCGCTGCCGCTCCACCGCGGCGGCGAAGTCCCGGGCCGTGCCGGCGGCCCGCTCGAACAGCGCGCCGCGCCCGTGCCGCTGTGCCGCGCGCAGGAAGTTCTTGTAGATCTTCTCCAGCAGGGACGGCACCGCGTACAGATAGGTGGGCCGGAAGGTGCGCAGGGCCGACGACAGCGACTCCCCGCTGAGATCGGGCTCGTGCCCCATCAGCAGGCCACCGCGGACGCACAGGCTCTGGATCATCAAACCGTAGACGTGCGAGAACGGCAGAAAGGCCAGGACGGCACCCCGCTCCCCGGGCGGGGCCGCGGTGTGGCCCCATCCCTCCAGCAGGGTGTCGCAGATGAAGGCCAGCCCGCGGTGGCTCAGGGCACAGCCCATGGCACGGCCGGAGGTGCCGGAGGTGTAGGCGATCACGGCCGTGGAGTCCGGCAGCACGATCCGGCGCATCGAGTCGACCGTGGCCAGGGGGAGGAACTCGCCGCGCGCCGCGAGCTGTTCCAGCGCGCCCGAGTCGAGCTGCCACACGTGCCGCAGACGCGGCAGCGCGGCGCACACCGACCCGACGGTCATCACGCTCTGCTCGTCCTCCACCAGCACGGCGACACAGCCCGAGTCCCGGAGGATCCACTCCACCTGCTCGCGCGAGGAGGCCGGATGGATCGGGACGACCTCGGCGCCGACCGTCCACAGGGCGTGGCACAGGAGAGTCCACTCGAAGCGGGTGCGCGCCATGATCGCCACCCGCGCGCCGAGGGAGATCCCGGACGCGATCAGCCCCTTGGCCAGGCCGACGACCTCGTCGCGGAACTCCACGGCGGTGATCTCCTCCCACACGGAGGAGTCCGGACCTGAGCGGTGGGCGAGCATCGGCAGGGTCGGGCTCTCGTCCGCCGTCGCGAAGAGGCTGTCGGCGAGACCGCCGGTCGGGGGCGGGACGGACGGGGGAGCGAGAGCGAGGTCGCGCATGCACTGCTCCTGACAGGTACGGGGTGTGACGCGGCCGGTGAGGACGGTCATCGGCGGTGCCTGAATGTAGTCGAGCCGGACCGCCCCCGCGCCGGGATCGCGACAAGTGTGTCCGCACTGATGACCTCGGCCGTTTCGGGGGACCCGGACCCCATGACCTACGTCAACCCAGATCCCGAACCGGAACGCAGCACCGGCCTCGAACCGGGCGGCGGCGTACCCCCGGGCGAGACCCCGCCCGCGGAGAGCAGCATGCCCGAGGCCGGCCCGCAGGAGACGCACAACCCGACCAAGGGCTGGGCCAAGGGACCCCTCGCCGCGATCCTGGTCCTGGTGGTCCTGATCGCGGCGTTCTTCCTGGTCTACGCCCTGATCCTCATCTTCTGACCCTGCTCCGTCCCACTGACCCGACCCGTCCTACGCCTGGGTGTGCCGCACGCACTCCGTGACGACATCCCGCAGGCTGCCCGTGCGCTGCATCAGGTCCCGCTGCACCTGGGCGCCGTTGCCGTCGCGCAGCAGCCGGGCGCAGCCCTCGCGGGCGCGCTCCAGGTCGCCGTTGTCCTCCAGGGCCTCGGCGGTGTGGTCGAGGAGCGTGCGCACCACGGCCTCGGCGGGCATGCGCCGCATGGTCTCCGGGTGGAGCAGTTCGCCCGCCAGACCCGAGCGCGCCGCCTGCCAGGCGGCCAGCCGGAGGAGACTGACGCCGGGGTCCAGCGGCTCCCCGCCCGCCCGCCACTCGCGCGCCGCGGTCTCCACCAGCCCGCGGGCGAGCGTGGCGATCAGCCCCGCGGTCTCCGCGTGCAGACAGACGTCGGAGACCCGGATCTCCACCGTCGGATACCGCTGGGACAGCCGCGCGTCGAAGTAGACCATGCCCTCGTCGAGGATCACGCCGGTGGCCACCATGTCGGCGACCTGCCGGTGGTAGCGCTCGGCCGAGCCGAAGAGCTCCGTCGGGCCGGCGGACGGCCAGCGCTGCCAGACCCGGCTGCGGTAGCTGTTGTACCCCGTCTCCTTGCCCTGCCAGAACGGCGAGTTCGCGCTGAGCGCCGCCAGCACCGGCAGCCAGGGCCGCAGCCGGTCCACGACCGCGACACCCTCCTCGTCGGACTCCACGGACACGTGGACGTGGCAGCCCATGACGAGCTGCTCCCGGGTCGCTATCCCGTACTGCTCCTCCATCCACTGGTAGCGGTGGTTGACACCGATGGACGGGCTGACCGGCAGCGGCGACGTGGCGAGCGCGGCGACGGTGCAGCCGATCTCCCCGGCGTGACCGGCGGCCTCCTTGCGGCAGCGGACGATCTCCGCGCGCAGGCTCTCCATGGACGACTGCGGATGCGTGGCGAACTCCAGCATCTGCTCGTGCAGTTCCTTCTCGAAGACGTCCTGCTCCGCGTCGTCCCGCTCGGCACGGGCGAGCACCGCCGCGGACATCGCCCGCGGTTCGCCTGTCTCCGGATCGACCAGGAGGAGTTCTTCCTCCACTCCCACGGTGCGCACCTGATGTCCGCCCTTCTGTGACCTGCCGCGACGACGCCGAGTGGCCCTCGGCCGTACGGTCCCGGATGCCCCGCCCGGGCATCCGGACACCTGGCGTCGTCGCCGTGCCTCACAGAGGGACCGGTGCCAGCCACACCGTCGCGAGCGGCGGAAGGGTGAGCCGGAGGCGGCCGTCCTCGGGCTTGACCGGGCCGGGGTTGGTGACACCCCCGCCCCCGTAGGGGGTGGCGTCGGTGTTGAGGACCTCCTGCCAGGCGATCACGTCGTCGCCGGTGGCGAGCACGTAGTCGTGCCGGACCACGGGGGAGAAGTTCGACACCGCGAGCAGCGGCCGGCCCTCCGCGTCGTACCGCAGGAACGCGAAGACGTTGTCGTCCGCCGCGTCGACCGCGACCCACCGGAAGCCGGACGGGTCGGTGTCGCGCTGCCACAGCGCCGGGGTCGCGCGGTATCGGGCGTTGAGGTCGCGGACCAGGTCCCGCACCCCGCGGTGGTCGCCCGCGGAGTGGTACCCGTCGTCGAGCAGCCACCACTCCGGGCCCCGCTTCTCGGACCACTCGGCACCCTGGGCGAACTCCTGTCCCATGAACAGCAGCTGCTTGCCCGGGTGGGCCCACATGAACCCGAGGTAGGCGCGGACGTTGGCGCGCCGCTGCCACCAGTCGCCGGGCATCTTCGACACCAGCGCCTGCTTGCCGTGCACCACCTCGTCGTGCGAGATGGGCAGCACGTAGTTCTCGCTGTAGGCGTACACCATCGCGAACGTCATCTCGTGGTGGTGGTACTTGCGGTGCACCGGCTCGTGGGAGACGTACTCCAGCGAGTCGTGCATCCACCCCATGTTCCACTTCAGCCCGAACCCGAGCCCGCCGGTGTCGGTCGGCCGGGTCACCCCGCCCCACGCCGTGGACTCCTCGGCGATGGTCACCACACCGGGGCAGCGCCGGTAGACGGTCGCGTTCATCTCCTGCAGGAACGCCATCGCCGCCAGGTCCTCCCGGCCGCCGTACGCGTTGGGCTCCCACCCGCCGTCCTCGCGCGAGTAGTCCAGGTAGAGCATGGAGGCCACCGCGTCCACCCGCAGCCCGTCGATGTGGAACTCCTGGCACCAGTACACGGCGTTCGCGACCAGGAAGTTGCGCACCTCGGTGCGGGCGAGGTCGAAGGTGTACGTCCCCCAGTCGGGGTGCTCCGCGCGCCGGGAGTCCCCGGGCTCGTACAGCGGGTCCCCGTCGAACCGGGCCAGCGCCCAGTCGTCCTTGGGGAAGTGCGCGGGCACCCAGTCCATGATCACGCCGATGCCGGCCCGGTGCAGGGCGTCGACCAAATACCTGAAGTCGTCCGGGCTCCCGAGGCGGGCCGTGGGCGCGTAGAAGCCGGTGACCTGGTAGCCCCACGACGGTCCGTAGGGGTGCTCGGCGACCGGCATCAGTTCCACGTGGGTGAAGCCGAGGTCCTTGACGTACGCGGGCAGCACCTCGGCGAGTTCGCGGTACGTCAGCCCCGGACGCCACGACGGCAGGTGCACCTCGTACACCGAGAACGGCGCCTCGTGCACGGGCGTTCCGGCGCGCCGCGCGAACCACTCGGCGTCGCCCCACTCGTAGTGCGAGGCCGTCACGACGGACGCCGTGTTCGGCGGCGCCTCCGTGCGCCGCGCCATCGGGTCGGCCTTGAGGAACCGGTGGCCGTGGCGTGAGTGGATCTCGAACTTGTAGCGCGTTCCCTCGCCGACGCCCGGCAGGAACAGCTCCCACACCCCGGACGAGCCGAGTGAGCGCATCGGGAACGCGGTGCCGTCCCAGTGGGTGAAGTCGGCGGCGACCCGCACCCCTTGCGCGTTGGGCGCCCACACCGTGAAACGGGTGCCGGTGACGCCCTGGTGGGTCATGGGGTGCGCGCCGAGCGCCGTCCACAGCTCCTCGTGCCGGCCCTCGCCGATCAGGTGCAGGTCGAGCTCGCCGAGCGCGGGCAGGAACCGGTACGGGTCGTGCGTCTCGACCGGCTCGTCGCCCTCGTAGGCCACCGCCAGGGTGTACGCCGGGATCGCGTCCAGCGGCAGCACGGCGGAGAAGAGGCCGTCACCCTCCGACACGAGCGGGGTGCGCTCGCCTCCGACGACCACGCTCACCTCACGCGCGAAGGGGCGCAGCGCCCGGAAGGCGATCCCGCCGGGCACCGGATGGGCGCCGAGCAGCGCGTGCGGATCGTGGTGGGCGCCCGCCAGCAGGCGCCCCCGGTCGGACGGGTCGAGGGCGGGTGCGGCCCCCGGGGCCGCGGGGGCGGCGGACGGGGCGGACCCGGCCGTTTCGGGAAGCGGGGTGTCGTGCAGGGCCACGGCTTCAGTCTCCTCTCACGGCGAGGCGCTCGATCGCCGCCATGGGTACGGGCAGCCAGTCGGGTCGGTGCCGGGCCTCGTACAGCACCTCGTACACGGCCCGGTCCGTCTCGTAGGCGCGGAGCAGGCCGTGCTTCTTGCGCGGGTCCCAGCCGGCGCGGGCGGCGTAGCCCGCGCAGTAGGCCTCACGGCAGCGACGCGCCCACTCCGGGCGCCAGGGGCGGCGCTGCCGGGCGGCGTAGTCGAAGGAGCGCAGCATCCCGGCGATGTCCCGCACGGGGGAGTGGGCGCTGCGCCGTTCGGAGAGCGGCCGGGACGGCTCGCCCTCGAAGTCGATGACGAACCACTCGCGCCCCGCCCGCAGCACCTGCCCCAGGTGCAGGTCGCCGTGGACGCGCTGGGCGGGCGGTCCGGCGTCGCAGGTGGCCAGCGCGGCGAAGGCGGTCCGCAGCCCCGGCACGAAGGGCTGGAGCGCGGGCACGGCGTGCGCCGCCGCGGTCAGCCGCTCGGTCATCGCCGCCGCCGTCCGCCCGTTCTCCCCGGGCGCGCCGATGGGGAACGCGGAGGCCAACGCCAGATGGACGTCCGCCGTGGCCCGGCCGAGCGCGTGCGCCTGCGCG
Organism: Streptomyces marokkonensis; assembly: GCF_008312835.1. GTDB lineage: Bacteria > Actinomycetota > Actinomycetes > Streptomycetales > Streptomycetaceae > Streptomyces > Streptomyces marokkonensis_A. Next base: position 287,251 of record NZ_VSKS01000010.1, read on the forward strand.
GTGAAGTCGTCACCGGAGGCGAGCGCGTCGAGGGCCAGCGTCCAGCCGTCCGAGGCGTTGCGCAGATACGGCTGGAGCACACCGAGCGTCGCCTTGAACGGGTGCGTGGTGCGCAGCCAGGCCACCGGTGCGGGGACCCGGTGGCAGCCCTGGCGGGCCAGCGCCCCCGGCACCTCCAGATCCGGGTTGACTCCGGGCTGGATGCGCCGGAACAGCTTCAGGATGTACTCGTCGCCGTACACCAGCGAGGAGTTGGACTGCTCGGCGGTCATCAGGCGCGGCACCAGTCCGGCGGGCACCTGTTGGGACGCGTCGCACTCGAAACGCAGCGGCCCCGCCGTGCCGGGGCGGCGAAGCCGCTCCAGGAGCAGTTGGGCGGCGCGCGGGTCGTGGAGGGCGTCGTAGACCGTCAGCCCGGCCAGCCGCCCGTCCGGCACCCTGCCGATGAGCGCCTTGCCGAGCCGGGGCGAGGGGTGCTCCCGCACACCGAGCAGGAGCTGGTAGCAGTCACCGGCCGGGGTGGTGCCCCCGGGGGCGGGCACACCGCCGTGAGCGGCGTGCACCAGCACGTGCAGACAGCCCGGGAACAGCTCCGTCATCGACAGCACACCGAGGTCGGTGACGGGCCGGTCCTTTCCGGCGAACCAGCGCTGCAGCGGCAGCCACTCGCGCAGCAGCCCGGTGAGCGGCTCCATGGGCTCGGCGGGCGCGCTCCGCGGGCGCAGGAATGCGGTCTTCGTCATGGTGACGCCTCCTCTCGCCGGCACACCCTCACAGTCGTCGGCCGATGCGGGATGCGACTCGGGTGAGCCGGAACCAGTAGAAGCCGTGGCCCGCGAGGGTCAGCAGGTACGGCAGCTCGCCGACGGCCGGGAAGCGCACCCCGCCGAACAGCTCGACCGGGTGCCGCCCCTCGAAGGCGCTGAGATCCAGTTCCGTGGGCTGTGCGAA
>NZ_VSKS01000011.1 GCF_008312835.1 Streptomyces marokkonensis
CGGCTTGCCGTACTCCTCCTCCTTCTTGTCGTCCTTGCCCTCCTTCTCCCAGTCCTTCTCGCCCACGGCGGCCAGGGCGCCACCGCCCGTGTGCATCCCGCCGTGCGGCTTGCCGTACTTGTCTTCCTTCTTGTCGTCCTTGCTCTCCTTGTCCTGCTCCTTGCTGTAGGAAGAGGTGTCGTTACCGTCCCCGGCGTGGTCGGCGTAGGCCACGGGCGCGGCGATGGCGAGGGCCGCCGTGGCCGTCGCGGTGGCGAGCACCATGCGGGCAGAGCGCATTTGAGAGTCCTTCCGCTGGAGCCCGGGCAGCTGACTCCTCGTCAGCACGGACGTCCCGATCTCCGGCATGATCCACGCTCAGTCATGCCACCCGGTCCCACCATCCGGGACGTTCACACGGGTTAACCCCACCACCCCTGCGGCGGCACCGGGCCGTGTGCCCACCACCCCCGCCCCTCCTCGGGGCTCCCTTGCCCCTGGTCCGATCGCCACCTAGCCTGACTTTGTGCCGCAGATAAACAAAACCCGAACGCACAGCGCTGTGCCGGGTACCGACCTCGTCCGCCTCCGTCTCGCCCTGACCGCCTTCTTCGCCCTCGACGGCTTCGTCTTCGCCGGCTGGGTCGTGCGCATCCCGGCCATCAAGGAGCAGACCGGCGCCTCCTCGAGCACCCTGGGCCTGGCCCTGCTCGGCGTCTCCGCCGGGGCCGTCGTCACCATGGTGCTCACCGGCCGGCTGTGCCGCCGGTACGGCAGCCACCTCGTCACCGTCGTCTGCGCGGTGGTCCTCTGTCTCAGCGTGGGCCTGCCTCCGCTGACCCATTCCGCCGCCGCGCTCGGCACCGTACTCCTGCTGTTCGGCGCGGCCTACGGCGGGATCAACGTCGCCTTCAACAGCGCCGCCGTCGATCTGGTGGCCGCGCTGGGGCGGCCCATCATGCCCAGCTTCCACGCCGCGTTCAGTCTGGGAGGCATGATCGGGGCCGGGCTGGGCGCGCTGGTCGCCGGGTCGCTGTCGCCGACCCGGCACCTGTGGGGACTCGCCGTCCTCGGCCTGCTGGTGACCGCGGTCGCGGGGCGGGCCCTGATGCGGTGCGAGCCGCTCACCCCGGCGGACGGCGGACGGCCCGAGCGGCCGGCCCCGCGCCGGCTGGACCGGCGCACCCGCGCCCTGGTGATCGTCTTCGGTCTCATCGCGCTGTGCACCGCGTACGGCGAAGGGGCACTGGCCGACTGGGGGGCGCTCCATCTCGAGGAGGACCTCGACGCCTCGCCGGGCGCGGCCGCGGTCGGTTACACCCTCTTCGCGCTCGCCATGACGATCGGGCGGCTCAGCGGTACGACGCTCCTCGAACGGCTGGGCCGGACCCGTACCGTCCTCGCGGGCGGCTCCACCGCGGCGGCCGGAATGCTGCTCGGCGCACTCGCCCCGTCCCTGTGGGCGGCCCTGCTCGGCTACGCGGTCACCGGCCTCGGTCTCGCGAACCTCTTCCCCGTGGCCATCGAACGGGCGGGCGCCCTCGCGGGCCCCAGCGGCGTGGCGACCGCTTCCACCCTGGGCTACGGCGGCATGCTCCTCGGCCCGCCCGCGATCGGCTTCATGGCGGACTGGTTCAGCCTCCCGGCAGCGCTGACCAGCGTGGCGGTGCTGGCCGCGGTGGCGACCGTCATCGGCTTCGCGACCCGCCACGCGCGCGCGGGCTGACTCCGTACGGCGCCCCTGCCGTCCGGGGGCTGCGCGGCGGACCGGATCGGACGTGCCGTGTCGGGGTACCCGGGCGTCGGCGTCGGCCTGCCCTTCCGTCGGCGGGCGCCGACCGCGTGACCGCCCCACCACGGAAATGGGAGAGACCGTGACCGAACAGCGCAATCCCGTCGAGCAGCATCCGACCCCCGACTTCCCCTCCCAGGACCAGCCGCATCCCGGCTGGACCGGCCCCATGGACCCGCCGCCGGACCACGGCGAGGACTCCTACCGGGGCAGCGGCCGGCTGACGGACCGCACGGCCGTGATCACCGGCGGGGACTCGGGGATCGGCCGGGCGGTCGCCCTGGCGTTCGCCCGTGAGGGTGCCGACGTGGTGTTCACGTACCTGGACAGCGAGAAGGACGACGCCGCCGAGACGGCGCGGTGGGTGGAGGAGGCCGGCCGGCGCGCGGTGCCCGTCGCGTGCGACGTACGGGACGAGGAGAACTGCCGGGCGCTGATCGACCGCGCGGTGTCGGAGTTCGGCCGGATCGACATCCTGGTGAACAACGCGGCGTACCAGATGTCGCAGCCCGACGGCATCGAGGCGATCTCCACCGAGCAGTTCGACCGCGTGCTGCGGACCAACCTGTACGGCATGTTCTGGCTGTGCAAGATGGCCCTGCCGCACATGCGGGAGGGCGGCAGCATCATCAACTCGGCTTCCGTGCAGGCGTACAAGCCGAGCCCGCACCTGCTGGACTACGCGACCACGAAGGGTGCCATCGTCACGTTCACCCAGGGGCTTGCGCAGATGGTCATCGAGCGTGGCATCCGCGTCAACGCCGTCGCGCCGGGCCCCGTGTGGACACCGCTGATCCCGGCCACGCTGCCGGACACCGCGGAGTTCGGCAAGCAGGCGCCCATCGGCCGGCCGGCCCAGCCCTCCGAGATGGCCCCGGCGTACGTCTTCCTCGCCTCCCAGGAGGCGTCGTACATCACCGCCGAGATCGTCAACGCGACGGGCGGAACCCCGCTGCCGTAGGTCCGGCGGGTCCCGTGGCGGGCCGCCCGTACGGCAGAATCCTCCTCGTGGACACCTCCCGGTTCGTGGACATCCTGGAGACGGAAGGCCGGTTGCTGGCCGACGCGGCGGAGGAGGCGGGGACGACCGCCTCCGTCCCGTCCTGCCCGGGGTGGCGGGTGCGCGACCTGCTCCGGCACACCGGAGTGGTGCACCGGTGGGCCGCCGCCTTCGTCTCCGACGGGCACCTGGCGCCCCGTCCGATGGGTGAACTTCCGGAGCTGGACGGCCCCGGGCTCGTGGCCTGGTACCGCGCCGGTCACCGCTTGCTGGTGGACACGCTGGCCGGTGCCGCGCCCGGCGTGGAATGCTTCACCTTCCTGCCGGGCCCGCCCTCCGCCCTCGCCTTCTGGGCCCGCCGCCAGGCGCACGAGACGGCCGTCCACCGGTTCGACGCGGAGTCGGCCCGTGGTGGCACCCCGGCGCCCGTCGCCACGGATTTCGCGGTCGACGGCATCGACGAACTGCTGCGCGGCTTCCACGCGCGGCGCAGGAGCCGGGTGCGCAGCGGGACGCCGCGGGTCCTGCGGGTGCGCACCACCGACACGGACGCGGTGTGGACCGTGCGGCTGTCCCAGCAGCCGCCCGTGACGACGCGGGACGCGGCCGGGGAGGCGGAGTGCGAACTGGCGGGACCGGCCGGGGAGTTGTATCTCGCCCTGTGGAACCGGCTGCCGGTTCCGGCGGTGTCGGGCGATCAGGAACTCGCGGCGCTCTGGCGCGACACGTCCGCCGTCGTCTGACGCTGGCCCCGACGCTCAGTCCTCGGAGAGCATCCGGGCCAGCACCGCGCGCTGCACCGGCAGCGCCTCGCCGTGCAGCGCGCGCCCCTTCGCCGTGAGCGACACCCGCACCCCCCGCCGGTCCTCCGGGCACATCCCGCGCTCGAGCAGGCCCTCCTTCTCCAGCCGGGCGATCAGCCGGGACAGCGCGCTCTGACTCAGATGGACACGCTCGGAGATCTCCTGGACGCGGTAGGAGCAGCCACCCGTCCCGGAACGTCGCGCGAGGATGTCCAGGACCTCGAAGTCGCTGGCGCACAGGCCGTGTTCCTGCAGTGCGCGATCGATCTCGCACTGGGTGCGCGCATGCAGCGCGAGTACATCCCGCCACCGTTCCACGAGCGCCTGTTCGGCCTGCTTCGCCGCCATGGGCGCACCGTAGCAGAGTAGGCACTTCATTGCACCAGAATTAAATGCGCTTGCATTCGATGCATGCACATGCAAGTCTCCCGGGCATGACCTCTCCGCTCACCACCCCTGTGCCCGACGGGCGCTGGACCCCCCGGTTGTGGGGCACTCTGCTGGTGCTCTGCGCCGCGATGTTCCTGGACGCCCTGGACGTGTCCATGGTCGGTGTCGCCCTGCCGTCGATCGGTGCCGACCTCGGCCTGTCCACCTCGTCGCTGCAGTGGATCGTCAGCGGCTACATCCTGGGCTACGGCGGACTGCTGCTGCTCGGCGGACGAGCGGCCGATCTGCTGGGCCGGCGCCGGGTCTTCCTGGTGGCCCTGGGCGTCTTCGCGGTCGCCTCGCTGCTCGGCGGAATCGTGGACTCGGGCCCGCTGCTGATCGCCAGCCGGTTCGTGAAGGGCCTGAGCGCGGCCTTCACCGCCCCCGCCGGCCTGTCCATCATCACCACCACGTTCCCCGAGGGTCCGCTGCGCAACCGGGCCCTGTCGATCTACACCACCTGCGGCGCCACCGGCTACTCGATGGGCCTGGTCTTCTCCGGGCTGCTCACCGAGGCCAGTTGGCGGCTCACCATGCTGCTGCCCGCGCCCATCGCGCTGATCGCCCTGGTGGCCGGCCTGAAGCTGCTGCCGCGCAGCGCACGCGAACGCGGCCACGGCGGTTACGACATCCCCGGCGCGGTGCTCGGCACGGCCTCGATGCTGCTGCTCGTGTTCACCGTGGTGCAGGCGCCCGAGGCGGGCTGGTCCTCGGCCCGGACGATCCTGTCCTTCGTGGCCGTCGCCGTCCTGCTCGCCGGCTTCGTGGCCGTCGAACGACGCAGCCCGAGCCCGCTGATCCGGCTGGGCGTCCTGCGCTCGGGTCCCCAGGTGCGCGCCCAGCTCGGGGCGCTGACCTTCGTCGGCAGCTACATGGGCTTCCAGTTCCTGGTCACCCTGTACATGCAGCAACTGCTCGGCTGGTCGGCGCTGCACACCGCGCTGGCCTTCCTGCCGGCGGGCGCACTGGTGGCGCTGTCGGCGACCAAGGTCGGCACCGTCATCGACCGGTTCGGCACCGCGCGGCTGATCGTGGTCGGCTTCGTCCTGATGGTCGCCGGGTACGTGCTGTTCCTGCGCATCGACCTCGACCCGGTCTACGCCGCGGTCATCCTGCCGACCATGCTGCTCGTCGGCTCCGGCTTCGCCCTGACCTTCCCCTCGCTCAACGTCCAGGCGACCAACGGCGTCGGCGAACACGAACAGGGCATGGTCTCCGGTCTGCTCAACACCTCGGTGCAGGTGGGCGGGGCGATCTTCCTGGCGGTGGTGACGGCGGTGGTGACCGCGAACTCCCCCGGGAACGGCACCCCGCAGGAGGTCCTCGACAGCTACCGGCCCGGCCTGGCCGTGGTGGCGGTCGTCGCCCTGTCGGGTCTGCTCATCACGCTCACGGGACTGCGCGGCGGCCGCCGCGGGGGCGGGTCCGTGGTCGTGGCCAAGTCCACCGTCCGGGAGACGGAGGCGGAGCGCGTCGGCGCCCGCGACTAGGGGGACCGTCTCCCTCGTGCGCCCGGCGGGTTGCTTGCCTGCCGGGCGCACGCCTGTTTGACTCCAGGAGGCAATGGCTTGAAGTGACCTCGGGGGGCGAGTGTGACGGGACGCGGGGGACGCCGGACTCAGGCCGAGCGGGACGCGGTCACCGTCGAGATCGGGTACGCGCTCTGCAGCGCGTTCTTCGCGGCGGTGGTCGTGCTGGGCGCCGTGGCGGGGCCGGCGCTGCTCTTCGAACTGCCGGACGTCGTCGAGGCGTCATCGGTCCGCGGCGGACTGGCGCTCGCCGCGGCCCTGTTCGTCGTCCGCACGGTCGCCGTGCTGGTTCGCTTCCGACGGGCTCAGCCGAGCCGGCCGGGCCGTACCAGCCCCGACTCATAGGCCAGGACGACCAGGGCTTGGTCACGGGCACCCAGCTTCACCATGGTGCGGCTGACGTGGGGCTTGGCCGTGAGCGGGCTGACGACCAGGCGGCGGGCGATCTCCTCGTTGGACGGGCCGATCCCGACCAGCGCCATGACCTCCCGCTCCCGCTCGGTGAGCCCGGCCAGGGCGCGGGCGGCGGCCGGTTCCCTGGAACAGGCCGCGAACTCGGCGACCAGCCGGCGGGTCACCCCGGGCGACAGCAGCGCGTCACCGTCGGCCTCCGCCCGCACCGCGCGCAGCAGTTCCTCCGGCTCGGTGTCCTTGACCAGGAAGCCCGAGGCGCCCGAGCGGATCGCCTCGAAGACGTACTCGTCCAGCTCGAAGGTGGTGAGCATGACCACCTTCACCTCCCCCAGCTCCGCGTCCCGCGTCACGCGGCGGGTGGCGGCGAGGCCGTCGAGCGCGGGCATGCGGATGTCCATCAGCACCACGTCGGGCCGCAGTTCGCGGATCAGGCGCACGGCCTCCTCGCCGTCGGGCGCCTCCCCCGCCACCTCGATGTCCGGCTGCGCGTCCAGCAGCGCGCGGAAGCCCGCCCGGACCAGTGACTGGTCGTCGGCGAGCAGTACGCGGATCGCGGGCTCCCGGCACCCCCGTCGTCGCCCGTGCGGGCGCCGTCGCGTCCGTCGGCCCAGCGGCTCCACCCGGGCGGGCCGTGCCGCCACCACCGGGGCGGCCGCCCGCGGCACCACCGCCCCGGCGGACCGCCGGCGCGTCCCCGCTGCTCGTCCATGTCCGCCACGCCAGACGCCGCGCGCCCCGGGCGGCGTCAGCCGGGCGTGGTGATCACACGTACTCCCCGTGGAGTACGCCCGGCCGCCCGGTCCCCTACGACGTCCGGGCCGCGGGCGTGCCCGGGCGGGGCGCCGGACCCTGCTGCGGGTGGACCAGACCCACCGTGTGCCCCAGTTGCCCCGCCATGTGGCGGAAGAACGTGTCGCGGTCCTCCACGACCCGGTTGAACTGCCCGAAGAGCTCGAACCCGATCAGCCCGAACAACTGGGCCCAGGTGGCGACCAGGGTCGCCACCACCTCGGGAGGCAGATCGGGGGCGATGTCGGCGGCCATGCGCACGGCCTCGGGCTTCAGCTCGGGCGGCAGCGTGGGTTCGGCGAGGCCGGGACCCCGCTGCGCGTCGCGCAGGATGCCGATGAAGACGGCGACGGCGCGTTCGGCGGCCGGGACGGTCGTGGCGGGCGCGGTGTAGCCGGGCACCGGCGTGCCGTAGATGAGCGCGTACTCGTGCGGATGCCCGAGCGCCCAGGCGCGCACGCCCTCGCACACGGCGGTCCAGCGCTGGACGGGCCCCACGCCGGCTGCCGCGTCACGGGCCGCTTCGGCCGCCTCGCCGAGGGACTCGTAGGAGTCGATGATGAGGGCGGTGAGCAGGTCGTCGCGGCTAGGGAAGTAACGGTAGAGCGCGGAGGAGGCCATGCCGAGCTCGCGGGCGACGGCCCGCAGGGAGAGCTTGGCGGCACCTTCCTCCGCCAGCTGTCTGCGGGCCTCTTCCTTGATGGCCGCGGTCACTTCGATCCTGGCCCGGGCGCGGGCGCCGTGTGTGCTGCTCATGGGAGGAGTGTTCCACGAAACAGAGCACTGCACACAAACGCAAGCACTGTCCGCAAACGCGAGCACCGCTCTTGCTTTAGAGCACCCGTCTCGGGCAGACTGGCACCGATGAGCGAGAGCACCGCTCACAAAAGTGAGCGTCGATCTAGAAACGGGTCGGTGCTCACACCAGCGAGCACCGTCCACCCACACCCATGGGGGTCCCCATGTCCACGCACGTCCGGAAACCCGGCTGGTTCACCGTCAACGTCCTCAACCGACTCGTCGCATGGCTGACCCGCCGGGGAGTGAGCGTCTGGGGCTCCCGCGTCCTCGCCGTCCGCGGCCGCAAGAGCGGCCAGTGGCGGACGACCCCGGTCAATCTCCTCACCGTCGACGGCGAGCGGTACCTCGTGGCGCCGCGCGGCCACGTCCAGTGGACCCAGAACATGCGCGCGGCCGGCGGCGGCGAACTGCGTCTCGGCAAGAACGTCGAGGTCTTCACCGCAGCCGAGGTCGCCGACGACGACAAGCCGCCGCTGCTGCGCGCCTACCTCAAGCGGTGGAAGGCGGAGGTCGGGGTCTTCTTCAACGGAGTCGGCCCCGCCTCCTCCGACGACGAACTGCGCCGCATCGCCCCCGACCACCCGGTCTTCCGGATCACCGTCAGGAGCTGACGTCGTCCCCCGCGGGGCGCCGGTCCAGCGCCAGCAGGGCGCGGTGGGCCATCGGGTGGGTGCGGACCAGTTCGCCGAGCGACGTCGAGCCCTGAGTGATGTCCTTGAACGCCTTCCAGGCCGGGCGGAAACCGGTGAGAACCGCGTGGAACACCCCGGGACGCCGCTCGAACGCCGCCAGCATCCGCTTGCCGACGCTCATCTCCACGCCGAGTCCCGCCTTGACGGCGAAGGCGTAGTTCAGCGCCTGCCGGCGCGTGTCCACGGCGTCGTGGGCCTCGGCGATGCGCACCGCCCACTCCCCCGCCAGCCGTCCCGACCGCAGTGCGAAGGAGATGCCCTCGCGGGTCCACGGCTCCAGCAGCCCGGCCGCGTCCCCGCAGACCAGCACCCGGCCGCGCGACAGCGGCGAGTCGTCGGCGCGGCAGCGGGTCAGGTGGCCGGAGGAGATGCTCGGTTCGAAGCCGGCGAGGCCCAGCCGCCCGATGAAGTCCTCCAAGTACCGCTTGGTCGCGGCGCCTTCACCCCGCCGTGAGATCACGCCGACGGTCAGCGTGTCGCCCTTGGGGAAGACCCAGCCGTAACTGCCCGGCATGGGACCCCAGTCGATGAGCACCCGTCCCTTCCAGTCCTCCGCGACCGTCTCCGGCACCGGGATCTCCGCCTCCAGTCCCAGGTCGACCTGGTCGACCTTGACCCCGACGTGCGCTCCTATGCGGCCCGCGCTGCCGTCCGCACCGACCACGGCCCGCGCCAGGACCGTCTCGCCGCCCTGCAGGACGACGGCGACCGTGCGCCGGTCCGGAACGGCCGATCCGTGCTGCTCGACCCGCTGCACCGCGACCGAGGTGCGCAGTTCGGCGCCCGCCTTCTGCGCGTGCTCCACGAGTTGCTGGTCGAACTCGGGCCGGTTGATCAGCCCGAACAGCATCTGGCGGGAACGACGGGTGCGGCTGAAGCGGCCGTTGCTGGAGAACGTCACCGCGTGCACCCGGTCCTTCAGCGGAAGCTCGAAGCCCGGCGGGAGCGAGTCGCGCGAGGGGCCGATGATGCCGCCGCCGCACGTTTTGTAGCGGGGCAGCTCCGCCTTCTCCAGCAACAGCACGCGCCGCCCCGCGACCGCCGCCGCGTAGGCGGCCGAGGCCCCCGCGGGTCCCGCGCCCACCACGACGACGTCCCACACCTGCCGCACGTCGTCCGCCGAAGAGTTCTCGCTGCTCACGATGGTCTACTGCTCCCGATCCAGCCGCCTGCCACTCTGTCCTCCCGCATCCTACGGCGGCGATCGACTGGGGCCACTGTGGGAGGATCGGCGGCGTAAGTGCCCCGTACACGGGTCCTCACGCACACCGCACGATCTTCTCGTACGGAGAAGTACGCAGAAGTACAACGTCGCACCCACAAGGAGCGTGCCCATGTCGTCGAATCCTGTCGCCGCGACCGTCGCCTCGCTGATGCCCAGGGCGAAGGAGGAGCTCACCGAGCTGGTGGCCTTCAAGTCGGTGGCGGACTTCGGCCAGTTCCCGCGCAGCGAGAGCGAGGGCGCCGCCCGCTGGATCGCCGGCGCGCTGACCGCCGAGGGCTTCCAGGACGTGGCCCTGCTGGACACCCCGGACGGCACGCAGTCGGTGTACGGCTACCTGCCCGGCCCCGAGGGCGCCAGGACGGTACTGCTCTACGCGCACTACGACGTGCAGCCGCCGCTGGACGAGTCCGGCTGGACCACGCCGCCCTTCGAGCTGACCGAGCGGGACGGCCGCTGGTACGGACGCGGGACCGCGGACTGCAAGGGCGGCGTGATCATGCACCTGCTGGCGCTGCGCGCGCTGAAGGCCGACGGCGGCGTCCCGGTGCACGTGAAGGTGATCGTCGAGGGCTCCGAGGAGCAGGGCACCGGCGGCCTGGAGCGGTACGCCGAGGAGCACCCCGACCTGCTGACGGCCGACGCCGTCGTGATCGGCGACGCGGGCAACTTCCGTGCCGGTCTGCCGACGGTCACCTCCACGCTCCGCGGCATGACGCTCGTCCGGGTGCAGATCGACACCCTGGAGGGCAACCTCCACTCCGGCCAGTTCGGCGGGGCCGCGCCGGACTCGCTGGCCGCACTCGTGCGCGTACTGGACTCGCTGCGCGCCGAGGACGGCAGCACGACCGTCGACGGGCTGACCGGTGACGGTGCCTGGGACGGACTGCGGTACGACGACGAGCAGTTCCGCAAGGACGCGAAGGTGCTCGACGGGGTGGAGCTGATCGGTTCCGGCACGGTCGCCGACCGTATCTGGGCGCGCCCGGCGGTCACCGTGCTCGGGATCGACTGCCCGCCGGTGGCCGGCGCCACGCCGTCCGTCCACGCGAGCGCCCGCGCGCTGATCAGCCTGCGGGTGCCGCCGGGCGTCGACGCGGCCGAGGCGACCGGACTGCTGCGGGCGCACCTGGAGTCCCGCACGCCGTGGGGCGCGCGGGTGAGCACCGAGCAGATCGGTCAGGGACAGGCGTTCCGTGCGGACACGACCAGCCCGGCCTACCGGGCCATGGCCGACGCGATGGCGGCCGCCTACCCGGGGCAGGAGATGAGTTACGCCGGCCAGGGCGGCTCGATCCCGCTGTGCAACACCCTCGCCGCCCTCTACCCGAAGGCGGAGATCCTGCTCATCGGCCTGAGCGAGCCGGAGGCCCGGATCCACGCGGTGAACGAGAGCGTGTCCCCGGACGAACTGGAGCGGCTGTCGGTCGCCGAGGCGCTGTTCCTGCGCAATTACGCGTCCGGCGCGAACTGACCGCGGACGGTTCCCCGCTCTGCCGAGGGCAGAGTCCCCGTCCCCGGGCGGGGACTTCGCCCTACGGTCGTCCCATGGACGTCGTCGAACTCCTCCCCCGCCTCCACCTCCTGCGCTTCCCGGTCGGCCAGGCCTACCTCTGGCGGGACGGCCGGGAGGGGCACGAGGAGGAGCTGACGCTGATCGATGCCGGGCCGGCTGGTTCCGGGGCGGCGATCGCCGAGGCCGTGATCGCGCTCGGCCGGCACCCCCGGGACGTACGCCGGGTCGTGCTCACCCACTTCCACGAGGATCACGCGGGCGGGGCGGCCGAGGTGGCGGCGCTGACCGGTGCCGAGGTCCTGGCCCACCGGCTGGACGCGCCGCACGTGCGCGGTGAAGTGCCGGGACCGCCCCCGGTGTTCGAGGACTGGGAGCGGCCCCTGCACGAGCGGGCGGCGCGGCTGCTGCCTCCGGGGGACTTCGAACGTCCGGCGCGGGTCACGGAGTTGTCCGACGGGGACGTCCTCGACGTGGGTGGCGGGGCGCGCGTCGTGCACGTACCGGGACACACGCGGGGCAGTGTCGCGCTGCATCTGCCCCGGTACGGCGTGCTGTTCACCGGTGACACGGTGGCCGCCTCACCCGTGGACGGCACCGTGATGCCGGGTGTGTTCAACCTCGACGGGCGCCGGGTTCTCGCCGCCTGCCACCGGCTGGCCGCTCTCGACGCGGAGGTGGCCTGCTTCGGCCACGGCGAGCCGGTGACCGGGCGCGCGGCCCGGGCGCTGCGTGCGGCGGCCGAACGGGCGGGCGCGGCCGCGGCGGAGGCCGACGGAGCGGGCCGGGCCCCGGGCGACTGATCCGCGGGCTCACCCGACCGGCACTCCGGCCTCCAGGTACATGGCCTTGCCGCGTTCCCGTGCCCGCAGCGCCCTGCGCAGCCGTTCGTAGCGGACCGGTGGCAGCAGTTCGGCGGCCTCGGCCTCGGAGACGAAACGCCAGTCGCGCAGTTCCGGTCCGGGCAGCAGCAGTGCTCCGGCCTCCGCGGAGTCGAGCCGCCCGCCGTCGAAGAGCAGCCGCAGTCCCCCGAACCCGGGCGGCGCGGGCGGCTCCCAGTCGACGACGAGCAGCGCCGGTACGTCGTCGAGGCGGATCCCGGTCTCCTCGGCCACCTCGCGCATCCCCGCACGCGCGGGGGCCTCACCGCGTTCGACGACTCCGCCCGGGAACTCCCAGCCCGCCTTGTAGGTCGGGTCGACGAGCAGCACGCGGTCCTGCTCGTCGAAGAGCAGGACCCCGGCGGCGACCGTCTCGGCGGTGGGCTCGGGCGTCTGCACGATGTCACAGGCGGGAAGCGCCCCGCTGCCCACGGCCTCCGCGATCCGCAGGGCGGCGTCGTACGGGGTGAGGGCCGTGCTGTCGACCGGGTAGGCGTCCGCGGTGAGCCACGCGGCGAGGGCCGCCTTGTACGGCTCGATGTGGTCGTACGCCCACTGCCTGACGCGTATCTCCCCGTCGGGGAGGTCCGCGGGGACCTCACGGGCGGCTATTCGCTGCCGCAGGATCGTTTCCGCCGGAGCGAGGAGGACGTGCCTGACCGGAATCCGGCGGGCGGCGAGCCCTCCGAAGATCTCGTCGCGGTACTCCTGGCGCAGCAGGGTCATGGGGACCACGAGGGTCCCGCCGAGCTCGGCGAGCATCGCGGCCGCCGTGTCGATCACGAGTCGTCGCCAGATCGGGACGTCCTGGAAGTCGCCGACCTCGGCGAGGCGCTTGGGCGGTAGCAGCTTCTCCAGCGCTCCGCCGATGACCTCGGGGTCGAAGAGCGTGCTGTTCGGGATCAGCTCGATCAGTTCACGCGCGGTGGTGGTCTTCCCCGCACCGAACGCGCCGTTGATCCAGACGATCACGGTTCCCCCTCTTCTGTTGGCCCCCTGTGGCTTGCCCGCTCCACCCTGCCACGGAAACCGGCTCCCGTTGAGACCGCATGGGAGCGGCGCCGGTGCCCCTCCCGTCGAGGGGCACCGGCGCCGTACGGCTCCGTCGTGGGACGCGTCAGCCGTTGTCCCGGTCGACGTCCAGGGCCAGGGTGTTGTCCTCGGCGACGGTCCGGTCGAGGGTGCTGAGGGTGTCGTCGATCTCGAGCCCGCCGATGCTCTCACCGAGCGCGTGCGACGGGGTGACGGCCGCGACGACGAACCCGGTGGCGAGGGAGGCGATGGCCAGCATGCTGCGCTTCTTCATATCCGGCTCAACTACTCGGACCGCCCCGGGGTCACGCCCTTTTCGGAAAGGGTGCCGGAAGCTCCCGGACGCGGCTCCCCGCCGGCCGGGCCGCGCTCTCACACCCCGGCGACCGCCGGGTCCGTCCGGCTGACCAGCGCCGCCGCGGCGGCGCCCACCAGGCCCGCGTCGGTGCCCATCTGCGCGGGGGCCACCGCGAGGCGCTGGACGAAGGACAGGGTGGCGTACTCGGTGAGGGCCCTGCGCAGGGGGGCGAAGAGGACCTCACCCGCCTTGCCCACGCCGCCGCCGATCACGGCTATGTCGATCTCCACGAGGGTCGCGGTGGCCGCGATGCCGGCGGCCAGCGCCCTGGCCGCCCGCTCGAAGGACGCCACGGCCACCGGGTCCCCGGCGCGGGCGGCCTCCGCCACCGCGGCGGCGGAGGTGTCGCCGTCCACGCCGGGCCGCCAGCCGTTCTCCAGGGCACGGCGGGCGATGTTGGGCCCGCTCGCGATCCGCTCCACGCAACCGCGCGAGCCGCACGGGCACAGGTCTCCGTCGAGGTCCACGCTGATGTGGCCGATGTGGCCGGCGTTGCCGGTGGGCCCGGGGTGAAGCCGGCCCCCGAGCACCAGGCCGCCGCCGACCCCGGTGGAGACGACCATGCACAGGGCGTTGTCGTGGCCGCGGGCCGCGCCCTGCCAGTGTTCGGCGGCCGTGATCGCCACACCGTCGCCGATCAGTTCCACGGGCAGCCCCCCGGCCGCGTCCCGGACCCGGGCGACCAGCGGGTAGTCGCGCCAGCCCGGTACGTTCACCGGGCTCACCGTGCCGGCGGAGGCGTCCACCGGGCCGGCGCTGCCGATGCCCACGGCGCCCGCGCGCCGCCACAGCGGGGACACGGTGAGCTCGCCGATCACCGCCTCGACCGCACACATCACGGTCTCACCGTCCTCACGCGCGGGCGTCGGCCGCTGGGCACGGAGAAGGATCCGTCCCCGGCGGTCCACCAGAGCGCCGGCGATCTTGGTGCCGCCGATGTCGAGCGCGGCCACGAGGTCGGTGTGCATCAGTGTCGGATCTCCCCGTCAAACATGGAAAAACATCTGAAAGCGCTGAGAACGACCATGCGCGACCAGGAGGCGACACATGGAGCACGAGCGGCGGCCCCGTCGTGCGGCGATGTGCGGGCCGGAGTGTGCGAGGGACAGTGTCTACGAGGCTGACAACGTTGTCCAGGCTCTATGCTCGACGCCACATCCTCATACAACCCCATGGACCCACGCATCCCCCGTGGCCGACAGGACAGGACACCGCACCGTGCCGGAGACGACCCGCCGCACCGACCGCTTCCCAGGGACCCGTTACGGCAACCGTCCCACCATGAAGGACGTGGCGGCCCGCGCCGGGGTGGGGCTCAAGACGGTCTCCCGGGTGGTCAACGGCGAACCCGGGGTCACCGCCGAGACGGAGCGCCGCGTCCAGGAGGCGATCGAGGCGCTCGGCTTCCGCCGCAACGACAGCGCCCGGGTGCTGCGCAAGGGCCGCACCGCCAGCATCGGCCTGGTCCTGGAGGATCTCGCGGACCCCTTCTACGGGCCGCTGAGCCGGGCGGTGGAGGAGGTGGCGCGCGCGCACGGCGCGCTGCTGATCAACGGCTCGAGCGCGGAGGACGCCGACCGTGAGCAGGAACTTGTGCTGGCGCTGTGCGCCCGGCGGGTGGACGGGCTGGTGGTGATCCCGGCCGGCGACGACCACCGCTATCTGGAACCGGAGATCAAGGCGGGCGTGGCCACCGTGTTCGTGGACCGCCCTGCCGGGCACATCGACGCGGACGTCGTCGTGTCGGACAACTACGGCGGGGCCCACGACGGCGTCAGCCACCTGATCGCGCACGGACACCGCCGGATCGGCTTCATCGGTGACATGCCCCGTATCCACACCGCCGCCGAGCGGCTGCGCGGGTACCGGACGGCCATGGAGGACGCGGGCATACCGGTGGCGGACTCATGGATGTCGCTGGGCGTCACCGACCCCGAGCGGGTCCGCCGGGCGGCCCGGGAGATGCTCTCCGGGCCCGAGCCGGTCACCGCGATCTTCACGGGCAACAACCGGGTGACGGTCACCGTGATCCGGGTGCTGGCCGAGCACACCCGCCCGGTCGCCCTGGTCGGTTTCGACGACATCGAACTCGCCGATCTGCTCCAGCCGGGCGTCACCGTCGTCGCCCAGGACGCGGCGGCGCTCGGCCGGACCGCGGCCGAGCGGCTGTTCCGTCAGCTGGACGGCACCCTGCTCGCCCCGGAGCGCATCGAGCTGCCGACCCGGCTGATCACCCGCGGCTCCGGGGAACTGCCGCCGGCGGACTGAGCGGGCGGTGCCGGTGGAGGAGGACCGCTCGCTGCGGGCCCTGGGGCTGGACGAGGCGCCGCGCACGCATCCGCTGCTGTATCCGGGAGCCTGGCCGAGGGAGTCGGGGCTGCTCGACGGGCACCGGCTGCTGCCGCTGGACCGCCTGGTGTACGAGGACCGCGTACCGGTGCTCGCGGTCGGTTCCAACGCCTGCCCGGGGCAGCTGCGGCACAAGATGGCCGAATCCGGGATCATCACGGCGCTGCCGATGGTGCGGGCCCGGGTGACGGGCGTCGGCATCGGCGTCTCGGCGCACGTCAGCCGCATGGGCTACGTGTCCCACTCGCCGGTCGCCGCCCCGGGAGCGGTGCGGGAGCTGTTCGTCCTCTGGCTGGACGCCCGGCAGGTCGCGGTGATCGACGCGAGCGAGGGCGTGCCGCGCCCGGACGGCAACTTCCGGCGCGCCTGGCTGCCCGCGCCCGACGTGCGGATCGAGCTCGCCGACGGCTCGGTGCTGCCCGGCGCGTACGCGTACGTCAACCGTCACGGCGTGCTGCACGACGGTGCCGGCGCCCCGCGCGGCCATCCGGGCCAGCGGCCGCTGCTCACCGACCTGCTCGCGAACGTACCCGGTATGCGGGAGCTGTTCGGCGCCTCGCCCGAGGAGTTCTGCGCGCGGGCCCGCGCCGACCGGGGGCTGTGCGCGCGGGGCACACGGCTGTTCGCCGAGGAGAAGATGGTGACCGTCTGCGGCCTGGAGCGGTACGTCGGGTCTCAGCAGTAGGGAAGCCCGGGCACCGGTGCGTCGTTGGCGCCGCCCCTGATGTAGACGTCGCTGACCCAGACATCGGTGTTGCCGCTGTCGTCGTCGGTCCTGGCCCACCAGATGTTGGTCCACTCGCCCCGGGTCTCACGGCGGCCCAGGTTCTGCTGGCAGTAGAAGTAGTTGGTGCCCGCTTCGAGGGTGCCGACCTCGGTGCCGGAGGCGGTGTGGGACGTGGCGGTGCGCCAGACGTCGCAGTTGTACCTGCCGCCGCCGATGGGGTGGCAGACCGGGGCCTCCCCGGACGCGCCGTCGTCCGGGGTCTTCGCCGGGGCGCTCGCGGCGGGACCGTCGGTCGCGGCGTCGCCGGTCCCGTCCTTCCCGCCGGGCTTCTCCGTGCCGGCTCCGGGGCCCGGGAGACGGCCGGTGTCCCCGTCGCCCGCCGTGGAGAGGGAGGCCGGGGCGCCGGCGCGGGCGTCCGCCCGCCTGTCGTCCGGGGAGCCCAGTACGGCGGCCGTGACCCCGGCCGTGACGAGGACGACGATGACGGCCCCCGTGGCGAGCAGTGCGCGGCGCCTGCGGCGGGATGCCGAGGGGGTGCCCGGGGCGCCGGTGGACGGAGAGGCCGTGGACGGGGAGGCGGCGTCGGGGACCGTGCGCCCGGCGGCATCCACGGCGCCTGATCCCGGGCCCGCGGCCTCCGGCGGCACCGCGGGGACGCCGGGCACCGTCCCGGTCCGTCCGGGTGCGGGAAGGCGCAGCGCGGCCGTCGGGGTGTCCGTGCCGGTGGCGACGGCCTTCAGGAGGTCGCACGCCTCCGCCGCCTCCGGGCGGGACTCGGGCCGCTTGTCCAGCAGCCGCCGGAGGACGGGCGCGAGCGCACCGGCCCGGGGCGACTCGGGGACCGGCTCGGTGACGATGGCGGTGAGGGTCGAGAACGTCGAGGTGCGGCGGAAGGGCGAGGCGCCCTCCACGGCCGCGTACAGCGTGGCGCCCAGGGCCCAGACGTCGGAGGCCGGCCCCGGGACGCCCCCCTGGGCGCGTTCCGGCGCCAGGTAGTCGAGGGAGCCGACGATCTCGCCGCTGCGGGTGAGCCGGGTCGCCGAGCCGTCGCCGGGGTCGTCCATGGCGGCGATGCCGAAGTCGGTGAGCACGACCCGGCCCGAGCGGTCGAGCAGGATGTTGCCGGGCTTGACATCGCGGTGCAGCACGCCGGCCCGGTGCGCCGCGGCCAGCGCGTCCATCACCTCGGCGCCGATTCCGGCGGCCTCGCGCGGATCGAGGGTGCCGCGGTCGCGGAGCACGTCGTCCAGGGACGGTCCGTCGACGAGTTCCATGACGATCAGCGGGCGGCCGTCGGTCTCGGCGATGTCGTGGACGGCGACGACACCGCGATGGCGCACCCGGGCCGCGGCCCGCGCCTCGCGCCGCATGCGCAGTCCCAGGTCCGCCAGTTCGGGGCCGGCCGCGTCGGTGTAGGTCCGCAGTTCCTTGACCGCCACCTCGCGGCCGAGGACCTCGTCGACCGCCTTCCAGACCACGCCCATGCCGCCGCGGCCGAGCCGCGCGGTGACCCGGTAACGGCCGGCCAGCAGCCGCCCGGTTCCGTCCGCCTGTCCGTACTCCCCCGTTGACACCGCTGCCCCGTTCCGTGACGCCACCGACCGTGCGTGGCGTACAGCCTAGGGGGAGCGGACCACCTGCGCGGCCTGGACTTCCTCGGGCACCCAGCGCAGCAGGTCGCCGGGCTGGCATTCGAGCACCTCGCAGAGGGCGGCCAGGGTCGTGAAACGCACCGCCTTGGCGCGGCCGTTCTTGAGCACCGCCAGATTGGCCGGGGTGATGCCGACGCGTTCGGCGAGTTCGCCCACGGACATCTTCCGTCTGGCCAGCATCACGTCGATGTCGACGGCGATCGGCATCAGATCACCTCGGCCAGCTCGGCCCGCATCCGCGACGCCTCGACGTCGCGCGCGACGGCCTGCGCCAGCAGCATCCGCAGGACGAGGACGATGAGCGCGATGCCCAGGACCGCCAGAGCGGCCCCGCCGACCAGGAGCACGATGCCCGGGGCCACGGCCTCGCCGGGCGCCAGGAGCGCCCCGAGCGCGAACACCAGCAGGGCCGCGGCGACGAAGGCGCCGATGACGATGTGCACGTAGCGGAAGGCGGCGTGGGAGAAGACGGTCCCCCGCCGCGCCATCGTCACCAGGCGCCAGACGCAGACGAGGACGGTCTGTGCCGCCAGCACGACGAGGACCACGACCAGGAGGAGCGGGGTGCGCAGGTACGCGTACTCCGCGTCGAGCCCTTCCAGGTCGCCCGCCAGCAGCGGCACCATGACCGCCTGCACCCCCAGCGAACCCGCCAGCAGCGCCACGATCACGGCGCGCAGCGCGAGCACGGTCAGTCGTCCCATCGCCCCTCCTTCACTCGAACCACGATGGGAATCTATCGAGATTCGATAGGTGAGGCAAATGGGCGAGTCATATCCGGGCTACTGGGCGGAGGCCGTCGGCCCGCCCCGCCGGGGGGAGGCGAAGCCCTCCAGGCCGGCCCGGGTCAGACCGGTGGCCCGGGCGACCTCGGAGGCGTCCAGGGCGCCGCAGTCCAGCCCCCGGAGCAGGTAGCCGGCGAGGGCCTTGGCGGTGGCCGGCTCGTCCATGACGTCGCCGCCGACGCGGCCGGCGTACCGGGCCAGCCGGGCGGCGGCCTGTTCGAAGCCCTCGCGGTAGAAGGCGAAGACGGCCGCGTACCGGGTGGGGAGGTGCCCGGGATGCATGTCCCAGCCCTGGTAGTAGGCGCGGGCGAGGGCGCGGCGGGTGAGGCCGTAGTGCAGGCGCCAGGCGTCGTGGACCTTCTCGGTGGGGCCGACGGGCAGGACGTTGGTGGAGCCGTCCGAGACGCGTACGCCGGTGCCCGCGGCGGCCACCTGCATGACGGCCTTGGCGTGATCGGCGGCCGGGTGGTCGCTCGCCTGGTGGGCGGCGGAGACACCGAGGCACGCGCTGTAGTCGAAGGTTCCGTAGTGCAGGCCGGTGGCACGGCCGTCGGCGGCCCGGATCATACGGGCGACGGTCGCGGTGCCGTCGGCGGCGAGGATGGCCTGGCTGGTCTCGATCTGGATCTCGAAACCGATCCGGCCGGACGCGAGACCGCGCGCCTCCTCGAAGGCGTCCAGGAGCCGGACCATGGCGGTGACCTGCTCGGGATACGTGACCTTGGGCAGGGTGAGGACCAGCCCGTCGGGCAGGCTCCCGGCCTCCGTCAGGCCGGTGAGGAAGATGTCGAGGGTGCGGATGCCCCGGTCGCGCACGGCGGCTTCCATGCATTTCATGCGGATGCCCGTGTACGGGGCCGCGGCGCCTGCCGCGTACGCCTCGGCGACGAGCCGTGCCGCGCGGGCCGCGGCGGCGTCCTCCTCGGCGTCGGAACGGTCGCCGTAGCCGTCCTCGAAGTCGACGCGCAGGTCCTCGACCGGTTCGCGTTCCAGTTTGGCGCGGACGCGGCCGTACACGTCCTCGGCCAGTGTGCCGTCCAGACCGAGGACGGCGGCGAAGGACGCGGCGTCCGGGGCGTGCTCGTCGAGTGCGGCGAGGGCCTGGTCGCCCCAGGTGCGCAGGGTGTCGGCGGCGAAGACGTCGGCGGGGACGTAGACGGTGTGGACGGGCTGGCGGGTGCCGGGGTCTCCGGGGTAGCGGCGCTCCAGTTCGGCGTCGACCGGCGCGAGACGGGCCCCGATCTCCTCGGTGACGGCGTCCGCCAGACTCGTCACCACCCGCTCCTGCTGCCCCTGACCCATTCCGCACTCTCCCGCACTTCCGCGATACGAAATCAACATTTCGTGCAACGACGCTATCCGGCGGCTTCCGGCCGGTCAACACTGTCGAGTCGACACCTTCGCGGTGCGGGCGCGGTGCCGGCCCGGTGACACGTCGAGGCCCCCGCGACCGGCGCGGTCGCGGGGGCCTCGGACAAGCCGGGGGGTGATCAGCCCTTGCGGGTCTTGATCTCCTCGGTCAGCTGCGGGACGACGTCGAACAGGTCGCCGACGACGCCGTAGTCGACCAGGTCGAAGATCGGGGCCTCGG
Source organism: Streptomyces marokkonensis (assembly GCF_008312835.1). Lineage (GTDB taxonomy): Bacteria > Actinomycetota > Actinomycetes > Streptomycetales > Streptomycetaceae > Streptomyces > Streptomyces marokkonensis_A. Next base: position 20,339 of record NZ_VSKS01000011.1, read on the forward strand.
CGTCCTTGTTGACGGCCACGATGGTCTTCGAGGTCTGCATACCGGCCCGGTGCTGGATCGCGCCGGAGATGCCGGAGGCGATGTACAGCTGCGGCGAGACCGACTTGCCGGTCTGGCCGACCTGGTTGGTGTGCGGGTACCAGCCGGCGTCGACGGCGGCACGCGAGGCACCGACGGCCGCGCCGAGCGAGTCGGCGAGCGCCTCGATGATCGCGAAGTTCTCCGCGCCGTTGACACCACGGCCGCCGGAGACGACGATCGCGGCCTCGGTCAGCTCCGGACGGCCGGTCGACTGACGCGGCGTACGGCCGGTGACCTTGGTGCCGGTCGCCGCGGCGGAGAAGGTCACCGACAGGGCCTCGACGCTGCCTGCGGCCGGGGCGGCCTCGACGGCGGCCGAGTTCGGCTTCACCGTGATGACCGGGGTGCCCTTGGAGACACGGGACTTGGTGGTGTAGGAGGCGGCGAACACCGACTGCGTGGCCACCGGGCCCTCGTCGCCGGCCTCCAGGTCGACGGCGTCGGTGATGATGCCGGAGCCGATGCGCAGCGCCAGACGCGCGGCGATCTCCTTGCCCTCGGCGGAGGAGGGCACCAGAACGGCGGCCGGGGACACGGCCTCGTGGGCGGCCTGGAGGGCGTCCACCTTGGGCACGACGAGGTAGTCGGCGTACTCGGCGGCCTCGTGGGTGAGGACCTTCACCGCGCCGTGCTCGGCGAGCGTGGCGGCGGTGTCGGCGGCGCCGTTGCCCAGCGCGACGGCGACGGGTTCGCCGATGCGTCGGGCCAGGGTCAGCAGCTCCAGGGTCGGCTTGCGGACGGCACCGTCCACGTGGTCGACGTAGACGAGAACTTCAGCCATGGGACTTCTTCTCTCCTGCTTGCGAAGTGTGAGGGGGCGGAACGCGAGGTGAGCCTCGGCTCGGACGAACTTCCGGCTCGCGAGGCTGTGTCAGACGAACTTCCGCTCCGCGAGGAAGGCGGCGAGCTGCTTGCCGCCCTCGCCCTCGTCCTTGACGATCGTGCCCGCGGTGCGGGCCGGACGCTCGGCCGCGGCGTCGACCGCGGTCCAGGCGTTGTCCAGACCGACCTCGTCCTCGTCGATGTCGAGGTCGGACAGGTCCCAGGACTGAACCGGCTTCTTCTTCGCCGCCATGATGCCCTTGAAGGACGGGTAACGGGCCTCGCCCGACTGGTCGGTGACCGACACGACCGCGGGGAGGGAGGCCTCGAGCTGCTCGGAGGCGGCGTCGCCGTCACGGCGGCCCTTGACCGTGCCGTCCTCGACGGACACCTCGGACAGCAGGGTCACCTGCGGCACGCCCAGACGCTCCGCGAGCAGCGCCGGCACGACGCCCATGGTGCCGTCGGTGGAGGCCATGCCGGAGATGACCAGGTCGTAGCCGGCCTTCTCGACCGCCTTGGCCAGGACCAGGGAGGTGCCGATGGCGTCGGTGCCGTGCAGGTCGTCGTCCTCGACGTGGATGGCCTTGTCGGCGCCCATGGACAGCGCCTTGCGCAGCGCGTCCTTGGCGTCCTCGGGGCCCACCGTCAGCACGGTGATCTCCACGTCGTCGTCGGAGTTCTCCGAGATCTGCAGCGCCTGTTCGACCGCGTACTCGTCCAGCTCGGAGAGCAGACCGTCCACATCGTCACGGTCGACGGTCAGGTCATCGGCGAAGTGCCGGTCGCCAGTGGCGTCGGGCACGTACTTCACAGTGACAACGATCCTCAAGCTCACGCCGGCTCTCCTACTGCATCGTCATTTCTGGCTGCCTGCCTGCAGGCAGCATAGGCGCCTGAAGCGGGCGATCCCGGTCGGGGCGACCCACGCTCCGAACGAAATATTACTCGTCAGTACACCCAGTTCCTTCCCGCTAAGCAAGCGCTTTGAACTGTGACCTTCGCAACGCAGCGTAACCGGAACTCGACGGGTCCGCGACCAGGAAGGACCCCGGTCAGTCGCGCAGACCGTTGAAGCGTCCCTGGTGGTAGAGGAGCGGACGGCCGTGTCCGGTCGGGTCGCCCAGCAGGACCTCGGCGACCACGATCCGGTGGTCGCCCGCGGGCACCCGCGCCACCACCTTGCACACCATCCAGGCGGGCACGTCGTCCAGTACGGGAACCCCCTCGGGCCCATCCTGCCAGGCGGTGGCCGGGCCGAAGCGGTCCGCGCCGCTGCGCGCGAAGGTCGCCGCCAGTGCCTGCTGGTGCTCTCCGAGGACGTGCACGCCGACGTGGTCGCTCGTCGCGATCACGGGCCAGCTGGAACCGCCCGTGCCGACCCCGAAGGACAGCATCGGGGGCTCGGCGGAGACGGAGGCGAGCGAGGTGGCGGTGAAGCCGACCGGGCCCCGGCTGCCGCGCGCCGTGATCACCGCGACGCCCGCGGCATGCCTGCGGAAGACGGAGCGCAACAGGTCGGGCGAGGCGGGCCGGGCGGTGCCGAGGTCGGACGGGGCCGTCATGAAACTGTCCTTCTGCGAGAGGTGACGAGCGGGTTCGCGGCTGCTCACCGGCCCGGTCGGCGCACGCGCGCGGCGCGGGCGGCCGCCGGGCGGCCGGGTACCCGCCGGAGGCGAAGGAGTTCCGAAGACATGGAGTCAGGCTGACGACGGGTGGCATGCACAGTCAAGTCGGTCCCGTGATGTGGGAGATGCCTCACCGCGGTCCCGGCGGCCCTCACAGCACCTCCCCGAGGGCGGCGATCACGTCCGCCTTGCGCGGCTGTCCGGTCGCGCGCCGCACGATCCGTCCGGCCGCGTCGAGGACCAGCACCGTCGGGGTTCTGACGATCTCGAGCCGGCGTACGAGGTCCAGACGGGCCTCGGCGTCGATCTCGACATGCGCCACGCCGGGCACCAGGCGGGCCACCTCGCCGAGCACCCGCCGGGTCGCCCGGCAGGGCGCGCAGAAGGCGCTGGAGAACTGCAGGAGGGTGGCCCGCTCCCCCAGTTCGGCCTCCAGCCCCGCCCACGGCGCCTTCGCCCCGGACTCTGCCAATCCGTCCCGATCCCGCACTCGACCTCTCCCGCCACGGTCCGCCGTCACCTGCCCCAAGCGTCCCGGCGGCCCCGGAAATTCCCCGGCGTCCGGGCAAAGACCGAGGTGGATCAGGGGGCGACGTGACAAGAATCTCGCCGCCGACGGGCGTCAGGGCTGGTTCACCGGCCGTTCTTCGGGCACCATCTGCGACAAGCCGTAAAACCTACGGCTGCGTAACTTCGACTGGGAGCCTCCACCCAGACAGAGAAGGAAGGGTTCCTATCCGCCCATGGCAGAACTCGTCTACCGGCCCGTCGTCGGCTTCGCCCGCACCCTGTTCAAGGCGTGGGACCTCAAGATCGACTGCCAGGGTTCGGAGAACATCCCGCGCTCGGGCGGCGCCGTGCTGGTGAGCAACCACATCAGCTACCTGGACTTCGTCTTCAACGGCCTGGCGGCGCTCCCCCAGAAGCGGCTCGTACGGTTCATGGCGAAGGAGTCGGTCTTCCGGCACCGCGTCTCCGGTCCGCTGATGCGCGGTATGAAGCACATCCCGGTGGACCGCGAGCGGGGCGAGGCGGCCTACGAGCACGCGCTGCGGTCGCTGCGGTCGGGGGAGATCGTGGGTGTCTTCCCGGAGGCGACGATCTCGCAGTCGTTCACGCTGAAGAGCTTCAAGTCGGGGGCCGCGCGCATGGCGCAGGAAGCGGGCGTGCCGCTGATCCCGATGGCGGTGTGGGGCACGCAGCGGCTGTGGACCAAGGGCCACCCGCGCAACTTCAAGCGCAGCCACACGCCCATCACCCTCCGGGTGGGCGAGGCGATCGAGGCGTCCAGGGACAAGTACGCCGGTGCGATCACCCGTCAGCTGCGCGAGCGCGTGCAGGAGCTGCTGGAGGCGGCGCAGCGGGCGTACCCGGTGCGGCCCAAGGGCCCGGACGACACGTGGTGGATGCCCGCCCACCTCGGCGGCACGGCCCCGACCCCGGAACAGGTCCGCCAGGCCGAGGCGCTCTGACACCTCGCCGGGTTGCGCCTGCCCGGGGGCTCGGGCTTCGTCCGCGGCGCGGCCGGCCGGCATCCGGGCGATACCGGGCTCCATGCCGTCGGGGACGTCCGCCCGCCCCGGTGCGGCCGCGTCGGCACCCGCGCACGGCCCGGAAGCGGGCTCGGGCCGGCGAGCCGTAGGGCGCCGTACGTCCCGTCCGTCCGCTCCCGCTCCGTCACCCCCCGTCACGCGTGGCGGGCAGACCGGCGATCGTCCGGGGCCGCTCAGGCGGCGGGGTGGACGGTGACGCCTGCCCCGGGGCTGAACTTCTCGAGCAGGCCGGCGAGTTCGGCGGCGGCCGCCTCCACCTCGGGGACCGGCATCGGGGCCATGCTCTCCAGCAGGAAGATGCCCGAGGTGGTCTCCTCGGTGAGCCGGGTGCGCGGGCCCTGGCGCCAGTTCCAGCGGCGGCAGGTCACGCCGGTGTCGTCGCGCCACACCACCTCTCCGGGGTCGGGGTGTTCGACGGTCTCCTCTCCCCCGGCGACGGTCACGAAGTCCTCCTCGCCGGTGGCCCGGACGAGCCGCATGCCGCCCCGGATGCGGTCGATGTCCTCGCCGCCCACGGGGACGAGGTGGGCGACGCTGATGGCGTTGTAGAGGTCGACGAGGAGGTTGATCCGGGGCAGTCCCGCCTCCGACAGGGCCCGCTTGGCCAGGGCCTCCGCCGAGTTGCGGGTGCGGGACGGCTTGGAGCCGAACGCCATGTAGATCTCGCGCCAGGCCGCCATGTGCGGGTCCTCGTGCGGGGCCCTCCCCCGCAGGCGCCCGGCGAGCCGGCGGGTCGCGTCGTCGAGCAGTGCGGAACTCGCCTCCGTGCTCGCTCCGTTGACCAGGTCGTGCGCCTCGACGGTGACATGGGTGAACCCGGGTGCGAGGGCGCGCACCTCGTCGGACACGGTCGGTGTGAAAGTCATGACCCGCCTTGGGTTCGGAGTGCGGTGGGGAGCGTCCGCCACAGGTGCGGCCGGTCGGACGCGGCCCTGAGGGCGCTCAGCACGACCGGATGCGGTGCAGCATACAGGACCGGATAGTCCATCTCGTTGGACGCCGGGTCGGGCGTGAAGGCCAGCCGCTCACCGTCCAGGGAGAACCGTGCGTCCACTCCGGGCTTGTTGCCCCGGGGGTCCTGACGGTGCCAGGCACCGTGGAACCGCACGGCGACCAGGCCGTGGACGACACCGAGGTTCTGGTAGCAGAGCGCGGTCGGGATGTCCTCGGCGCGCAGCAGCGCGGCGAGCGCGTGGGCCTTGGCGTAGCAGATGCCGGTGCGCTGCTCCAGGACGTCGGAGGCCCGCCAGGTGACACGGAGATCGCCGGAGTCCTGGGAGTGCGGGATGGCGTCGCGCACGAACTCGAACGCCGCCCGCGCATACTCATACGAGTCCGCCACCCCTGCGGCGAGATGCGCGGCCGTCCGCCGGACCAGCGGATGGTGATGGTCGATCACCTCGTCGGCGGCCACATACGCGGAGAGGTCCGGGGTTTCCTGGATCAGCTGCATGGCGCCAGAGCATAGGAAGGCGGCCGACCGGCAGTCAATGCATTTCCGATCGACCGCATACCTATGCGAACACTCCTAGCGGGCCATCTCCTCCTTGAGTGCCGCCACGAACGTGTCCACGTCGTCCTCGGTGGTGTCGAAGGCGCACATCCAGCGGACGTCGCCCGCCGCCTCGTCCCAGAAGTAGAAGCGGAACCGCTTCTGCAGGCGCTCGCTCACCTCGTGCGGCAGCCGTGCGAAGACGGCGTTGGCCTGCACCGGGTAGAGGATCTCCACACCGTGCACCGCGCGCACGCCCTCGGCCAGGCGCTGGGCCATCTCGTTGGCGTGCCGGGCGTTGCGCAGCCACAGGTCCCGGGCCAGCAGCGCCTCCAGTTGCACCGAGACGAAGCGCATCTTGGACGCGAGCTGCATGGACAGCTTGCGCAGATGCTTCATGTGCCGGATGCCGTCCGGGTTCAGCACCACGACCGCCTCGCCGAACAGGGCGCCGTTCTTCGTGCCGCCCAGCGAGAGCAGGTCGACGCCGGCCGCGTTGGTGAAGGTGCGCAGCGGCACGTTCAGCGTGGCGGCGGCGTTGGCCAGCCGGGAGCCGTCGACGTGCACCTTCATGCCGCGGGCGTGGGCGTGCTCGCAGATGGCGCGGATCTCGTCGGGCGTGTAGACCGTGCCCAGCTCGGTGGCCTGGGCCAGCGAGACCACCTGCGGCATCGCGCGGTGCTCGTCGTCCCAGCCGTGGGCCTGCCGGTCGATCAGCTCGGGGGTGAGCTTGCCGTCCGGGGTGGGCACGGTGAGCAGCTTGATACCGCCGACCCGCTCCGGCGCTCCGCCCTCGTCCACGTTGATGTGGGCGCTCTCGGCGCAGATCACCGCGCCCCAGCGGTCGGTGACCGCCTGGAGCGCGACGACGTTGGCGCCGGTGCCGTTGAAGACCGGGAAGGCCTCGGCCGTGGGGCCGAAGTGGCTGCGGATCACCTGCTGGAGGTTCTCGGTGTACGCGTCCTCGCCGTACGCGACCTGGTGCCCGCCGTTGGCCACGGCCAGGGCGGCGAGCACCTCCGGGTGGGCCCCGGCGTAGTTGTCGCTGGCGAAACCGCGGACATCCGGGTCGTGATGACGACGCGCGTCGGTCCTCGGTGGGTTCACGGCTTCTCGGTCAGCCACAGACGGTTTCCGTTCACTTCCGCGGCGGGCTTCTCCCAGACTCCGGCAATGGCCTCGGCCAGGTCCTCGACGTCCGTGAAGCCCGCGAACTTCGCGTTGGGGCGGTCGGCGCGCATCGCGTCGTGCACCAACGCCTTCACCACCAGGATCGCAGCCGCCGACGTCGGCCCCTGCTCGCCCCCGGCCTTGCGGAAGTAGTCGGCCATGGCGAGCGTCCACGCCTCGGCGGCGGCCTTGGCGGCGGCGTACGCGGCGTTGCCCGCGGTGGGCTTGCTCGCGCCGGCCGCGCTGATCAGCAGGTACCGGCCCCGGTCGCTGCGCTGGAGCGCCTCGTGGAAGGCGAGGGTGGTGTGCTGCACCGTGCGCACCAGCAGCAGCTCGAGGAAGTCCCAGTCGTCCAGGCTGGTCTTGGTGAAGGTCTCGCTGCCGCGCCAGCCGCCGACGAGGTGGACCAGTCCGTCGACGCGGCCGAACTCCTTCTCGACCCGGGCGGCCCAGTCGCGGGTGGAGTCCAGGTCGAGCAGGTCGACCGTGTCACCGGTGACGGTGGCGCCGCCGTGCGCGTAGCGCGCCGCGTCGACCGCCTCCGCCAGCCGCTCCGGGTCGTTGTCGGAGCCGACGACCGTCGCCCCCGCCTCGGCCAGCCTGAGCAGTGCCGCACGTCCCGCGGGTCCTCCCGCGCCGGCCACCGCGATCACCGCACCGTCGAGCGCCCCGTTCCCCATGATCCTCGCCTCCTGAGCAGTGTTGTGGACGAGATCGCTCACGCGGCGACCCGCTCGGCGCTGTCCGCCGTGATGCCCCTGGTGGAGGCGATCACGTTCTTCAGCTTCTTGGACAGTGCCTCATAGAACATGCTCAGCGGAAACTCGTCCGGAAGCACGTCATCGACGAGTTTGCGCGGCGGCAGCGTCAGGTCGAGGGCGTCGGGGCCCTTGGCCCACTTGGAGCCCGGGTGCGGGGAGAGGTACGTGGAGACCAGCTCGTACCCGGCGAACCAGTGCACGAGCTTGGGGCGGTCGATGCCGTCCCGGTACAGCGTCTCGATCTCGGCGCACAGCTGGTTGGTGACCTCGGGCGCGCGCTCCCAGTCGATCGAGAGCTTGTTGTCGGTCCACCGGACGACGTCGTGCTTGTGCAGGTAGGCGAAGAGCAGCTGGCCGCCGAGGCCGTCGTAGTTCCGCGTCCGCTCGCCGGTGACGGGGAAGCGGAACATCCGGTCGAAGAGCACCGCGACCTGCACGTCACGTGCCTGCGGAACACCCTCACCGGCGAGCTTCACGGCCTCCTTGAAGGCGGTGAGGTCGCAGCGGAGCTCCTCCAGGCCGTACATCCAGAACGGCTGCCGCTGCTTGATCATGAACGGGTCGAACGGCAGGTCGCCGTGGCTGTGGGTGCGGTCGTGGACCATGTCCCAGAGCACGAACGCCTCTTCGCAGCGCTTCTGGTCGTGCACCATGGCGGCGACGTCCTCGGGCAGCCGAAGGCCCAGGATGTCGACGGCGGCCTCGGTGACACGGCGGAAGCGCGCGGCCTCGCGGTCGCAGAAGATGCCGCCCCAGGTGAAGCGCTCGGGGGCCTCCCGCACGGCGATGGTCTCGGGGAAGAGGACCGCCGAGTTGGTGTCGTAGCCCGCGGTGAAGTCCTCGAAGGTGATGCCGCAGAACAGCGGGTTGTCGTAGCGGGTGCGCTCCAGTTCGGCCAGCCAGTCGGGCCAGACCATGCGCAGCACGACCGCCTCGAGATTGCGGTCGGGGTTGCCGTTCTGCGTGTACATCGGGAAGACGACCAGGTGCTGGAGGCCGTCCTCGCGGTTCGCGGCCGGCTGGAAGGCCAGCAGCGAGTCGAGGAAGTCGGGCACCTCGAAGCCGCCGTCGGCCCAGCGGCCCAGGTCCTTGGCCAGCGCCTCGTGGTAGGCGCGGTCGTGCGGGAGCAGCGGGGAGAGCTCCTCGACGGCACCGGTCACGGTCCGCACCGCGCTCTCGGCGTCGGCACGGTCCGGGGCTCCGTCGGCGTCGAAGTCGATCGAGCCGTCCTTGGACTGCCAGGGCCGGATCCGCTCCACGGCATCCTTGAGCACGGGCCATGCCGGGTGCTCAACCACCCTCGACACCGAAGGAACCTGCCCCTCCGAACCCACCTGCACAAGAATCTCCGTCATGTCCCATCCTCCACAAAAAACCTCGCGTAAGGAGACCGTATACACAGGCGGTTTCTCCCAGCAAGGGGGACCTCAGGAAATTATCCTGCCTCACCCCGGGCTTCACCGCATTTTTTCCTGTTGAACACCTGAGTGGGCGACGCTGTATGCGATCGATGTTCAGCCTCTGGACGCGGCGGGCACAGGCGATACGGTCCAGGAGGGCCGCAGGGACGCGGCCCCCCGCCGCCGTCGACGGAAGCGAGTCGAGTCTTGAACTTCCTCACCATCGGTCACCGCGGAGTCATGGGTGTCGAGCCCGAGAACACCCTCCGGTCCTTCGTCGCCGCCCAGGAGGCGGGCCTCGACGTCATCGAGCTCGATCTGCATCTGAGCAAGGACGGCGCGCTCGTCGTCATGCACGACGCGGAAGTGGACCGTACGACGGACGGCACGGGCGCCATCGCCGACAAGACACTCGCCGAACTGCGCGCCCTGGACGCCGGGCGCGGCGAGCGCGTCCCCCTCTTCGAAGAGGTCCTGGACGCCGTCCGGTCCCCGCTCCAGGCCGAGATCAAGGACGTACGGGCGGCGCGTGCGCTGGCCGAGGTGATGAACGAGCGCGGCCTGGCCGGGCGCGTGGAGGTCTCGTCGTTCCACGACGAGGCGGTCACCGAGATCGCCCGGCTGGTGCCCGGGGTGCGGACGGCGCTCGTCGCCAGCCGGTACGGCACCGACGTGGTGGACCGCGCGGTCGCCGCCGGCGCCTCGACCGTCTGCCTCAACATCCGCCGGCTCACCCTGGAGATCGTGGAGCGGGCGCGGAAGGCGGATCTGGCCGTCCACGGCTGGGTGGTCAACACCCAGGACCACCTCAGGCTGGTCCGGGCGCTGGAACTCGACGGGGCGACCACCGACTACCCGGAGATCAAGCGCACCGGCCGCTTCACCGCGTGAGGGGCCCGGCGCCTCACGACGGCCGGGTCAGTTCCTTGACCAGCAGCTCGAACCGCAGGTCGTCGCGCTGCGGGATGCCGAAGCGCTCGTCGCCGTACGGGAAGGGCGTCGTCCTCCCCGTACGGCGGTAGCCGCGCCGCTCGTACCAGGCGATCAGGTCCTCCCGCACGGAGATGACCGTCATGTGCATCTCGTCCACGCCCCAGGTCCCGCGTGCCTGCCGCTCCGCCTCCGCGATGATCGCCTTGCCGAGTCCGGCACCCTGGAGGGCGGGGCTGACCGCGAACATCCCGAAGTAGGCGTACGCGCCGCGGTGTTCGAGCTGGCAGCAGGCGACGATCCGGCCCTCGCGCTCCACCGTCAGCAGCCGGCTGTCCGGCGACTTGATGACCTCCAGCACGCCCTCGGGGTCGGTCCGCTGCCCCTGGAGGATGTCCGCCTCGGTGGTCCACCCGGCCCGGCTGGACTCCCCCCGGTACGCCGACTCGATCAGCGCGACGAGGGTGTCCACGTCGGCGTCGGTGGCGTCGCGGAAGGTCAGTGCGGCGTCGGTGGCGGATTCCATGGGCACGTCTCCCGGTTCGTGTCGCCGGCTTCGGCGTGGTGCGGACGGGGACGAGACTAACCCGGGCGTTACGCTCGGCCGCATGGTGCATGTACTGGGCAGCCGCATCCTGCTCCGCCCCACCGATCCCGACCGCTCCCGCGCCTTCTACGGCGAGCAGCTGGGCCTCGCCGTCTTCCGCGAGTTCGGTACGGGCCCGGAGCGCGGCACCGTCTACTTCCTCGGCGGCGGGTTCCTGGAGCTGTCGGGCCGCTCGGGCTCCTCCGCGGCGGCGTCGCCGGATGTACGGCTGTGGCTCCAGGTCGAGGACGTCGCGGCGGCGCACGAGGAGCTGGTGGCCGAGGGCGTCGAGATCGTCCGTCCCCCGGTGGAGGAGCCGTGGGGACTGGTCGAGATGTGGATCGCGGATCCTGACGGGACGCCCGTCGTCCTCGTCGAGGTCCCGGCCGGGCATCCGCTGCGGTACCGGCCGGGCATCTGACGGCGGCCGTTCAGCCGGGGCGGTGCTCCCAGCCCCGGTCGGTGCGGGTCAGTTCACGGAAGCCCGCGCCGGTGAGACGGCCGAGCGCGCTCCCGTCGGTCTCCGGTTCGTAGGCGACCAGCCGGTCGACGCCGCACAGCCGGAGCCAGTCGGCGGCGTGGGCGAGGAGCCGCTGCTCGAGACCTGTGCCGTGGGCGGAGGGCTCGACGTGCAGATTGCCGATGTCCGCGAGGCCGCAGGCCCGCGTGAGGCGTTCGGGGCGGGCCAGTGCCGTGTCGACCTCGATGAAGCCGCGGGCGACGCCGTCCGCGTAGGCCGTGAAGCGGGTGCCGCACTCCCCCACGGTGCGCCCGACGGTGACCCCCTCACCCGGCTCGTCGCGCGGCAGGTCCGCCACACGGGCCAGGAGGATCACCTCGGTGTCCCCCACGTGCCGGAAGCCCGCGGCCTCGTAGACCGCGCGGATGTGCGGCCAGTTCCGGGGCAGGCCGTACACGACGGGGGCCGGCAGGGACCCGTCGGCGTAGGCGACCCGGACGTTCCAGCGGGCGAGCAGGGCCAGGCAGGCCCGCATCAGGAGGTGCCCGGCGTCCGCGGCGTCCGGGAGGAAGGACGTGGGCGGCCGGCAGACGAACCAGTCGATCTCACCCGCGTCCCGGTAACTCCCGCCGACCTCCGCGTCGGCGCGGTAGCGCAGCAGATGGGCCCCGGCGACGACGTGTCCGCGCCGCTCGGCGACGAGCGTCACCCGCTCGGAGACCCAGGGGTCCGTGATGAACTCGCCGGGCTGGCGCTCCAGGTCGCCGAGGACGGTGTTCACGGAGACCGAGACGCCGGGGACGACGGCCGCGACGTGCGTGTTGACCAGGTCGGTGAGCTGGTCGCGATCGGTGCGGCGGAAGGGACGTACGGCGGGCGCGGACACGGGGTACCTCCGGGCAGGGGGAAGGAGCCGGTGGCCGCCACGCGGTGCGGTACGGGGCGAGGGTACGGCCGGGCCGCCACCCCGCGCCAGCCGCTTTCGCGCCGGATGGCCGGGGCCGGGGGCCGGGTCTCAGCGCGCCGGTGACCGGCGGGCCCTGCTGGGCCGAGGCGGGGACCACCGGCCTGGAGTCCGCGAAGCGCTTCCGCACACGGTTGTTCGGCTGGCGCCCCGAGAAGGATCAGCGGCGGCAGCCGGGCGGTCACACGGTCGCGTACACCTCGGTGACGCCCCGATGGCCGCCCTGGCGCCGCTGTACCAGGAGTCCCAGCCGGTCGCCCGGAACGTGTCGTTCGCGGTGAACGACACCAGGGTGCCTTCACCGGCGCCGGAGCGTTCGACGTGCCCGGGTCACCGGGCTGGGTGGAACTGCTGACCCGCGCGCCGCAGCAGGCCGTGTCCTTTTGCACCACCGTGTCCGGCTGGAGTGTCGACCCGTCCCGGCGCTACCCCCGGTGGGGCGTCGGCGGCGCGGATTTCGGCGGCATGGTGACGATGGACGAGAAGCTCCCGCACGAGATGCCCACGGTGGAGGGCACGGTGCTGATGGAGCCCGTCTCGCACTCGGAGGGTCCGCGCATCGCGGTGCTCCGGGACCCGCAGGGCGCGACGTTCGGTGTGTACCGGGCGGCCGGCGAACGGTGAGCACCGGCGGCGCGGCGTGCCGTCACGCGCGCAGCGCGCCCAGGCGGCCCTCGAGCTGCCCGAGCAGGGCGCCGAGCAGGGCGGCGAGCTCGCCGAGCTCCGGGCTGTCCAGACCGGAGAGCACCGCGGTCTCGTAGGCGAGCTGGGCGGGCAGGATGCCGTCGACCGTGTCGCGTCCGGCGTCGGTGAGGCGGACGTGCGCGACCCTGCGGTCGCGGGTGTCGCCGCGGCGTTCGACCAGCCCGCGTTCGGTGAGCTGCTTGAGGCGCTTGGTGACGGCGGCTCCCGAGGAGAAGGTCTCGCGGGCCAGCTCGCTCGGGGTCAGCTCGTGGCCGGTGCGGCGCAGCGCGCCGAGCAGGTCGAACTCCGCGCGGGACAGTCCGGCCCGGCGCAGCGGGGCGTCCTCCGCCTGCTGGAGCAGGGCGGCGCACCGGTTGATGCGGCCGATGACCTCCATGGGGCCGGTGTCCAGGCCGGGGTGGACGGCCTGCCACTGCCGGACGACCGCGGCGACGGTGTCGCCCCGCCGTCCGGGCGGGTACCCGCCGCCGGCGGGGAGTTCCTCGTCGCCGGTCGCCGATGGTCCTTCGGTCGCCGTCATGGCCGTACGTCCTCCGTGTGCGTGCGCGTGCCGGGGTCCGGGAGCAGTCCCCGGCTTCGTACCGTCGCCGCGAGCGTACGGTGTCCGGCCTGTTCGGCGAGCACGACCCGCTCCCGGGCCGGGGCCCGCTGCCACCACTCGCCGGCCGCGGCGTCGGCGGCGGCGGTCCGCAGGTCCGCGAGGGCGGCGGCGATGTCGCGGCGGGCGGTCTCCAGGGAGGCGGCGCGAACCCGGTCAGGGAGGCGGTGACGAGGGACACGGGGAACCGGCCGTCGTGTACATCGCGCGGTCGAGCCGGCCGAGCGCGGCCAGGAGAAGGCTGGGCGGGGCCACCGCGGCGACCACGCCGAGGGCGGGCTTGAACCAGATGCCGGAGGGCCGCCCGAGGCGCAGCGCACCGGCGAGGGGGAGACGCCGGGCGGAGCGGGTGGAGGAGGGGGCACTGCTCATGGAGTATGAGGTCAGCAGATAATTTACCTGTAAATTATCGCGCTGACCTGCGGTACTCCCCCGAACGCTCCCCAAGCACCCCTGTGCGCCCGCGTGCCCGCCGCCCGGGCCGGGCATCCCCTGACCGACCGGCGAACGGGTCGAGGGGGAGGTTCGCGTGCACGGACCGGCGTCGTCCGGCTGGCTGCTGGTCGCGCTCTGCGCGGCGACCGGCGTCTACTGTCTGCTGCGGATGCGCAGCAGCGTGGAGGAGCAGCGCCGCTCCGCGGGCGGCGAGGCGCTCATGGGCTTCGGCATGGCGGTGATGGCCGTGCCCGCGGCGGTGTTCACCCCACCGTCCTGGGCCTGGCAGGCCCACGCGGCGGTGTTCGGCGCGGCCGGGCTGCACGCGCTGTGGACGGCCCGCACCGGGCCACGCCATCTGCACCATCTGGTGGGTGCCGCGGCGATGGTGTACATGGCGGTGACCATGGCCGCCTCCCCCGGACACGGGCAGGGACACGGACCCGGGCACGACGGCTCGGGCACCCCCCTGCTGACCGGGACCCTGCTGCTCTACTTCATCGCGTACGTGCTCGTGACGGGCGTACGCCTGGTGCCCGCGGCCGCCGCCGCGGGAGGCGCCCCGGGCACCGGCTGGGGCGACCGGCCGGAGCTGGCGCGGGCCTGCCGGCTGTCCATGGGCATCGCGATGGTGGCCATGCTGCCGGCCGTGTGACGGTGCGCGGCGCGGCCCGGCGGCGCCCTCTCCGGGACCGTTGTCTGCGTCACTTCGGGCCACAGGTCCGTACCGCCGAGCGGCCCGCGCTCATAGGCTGCGGGCATGATCCTCCCCGCGGTCCTGCTGATGCTCGGCGTCCTGACCGCCGTCGTGGGTCCCCGGCTGCTCGCCCGGGCCGACTGGCCGGACCGTGAACCGGTGGTGGCGCTGTGGGCGTGGCAGTGCGTGATCGCGGCCGTGCTGCTGTGCTGCGCCCTGTCGATGACGTTCAGCGCGGCGGCCGCCTGGCACGCGGTGGGCGGCCAGGTGTTCGCCACCGCACCCCGTGCCGTCGTGGGGGCGTATTCCCTCGGCACGTCGGGGCTCTGGGCACAGACCACCGCGGTGGCACTGGCGTGCGGCGGGCTGTGGAGCGCGGCGATGCTGGTCCGGGAGGTCGTACGGGCCCGCGCACGGCGTCGGACGCTCCGCGCCCAACTGCGTCTGCGCGCCCCGCAGCTGCCCGGGGAGGAGCCGGGCTCCGAGCGGCTGATGGTCCTGGAGGGCGAGCGGCCCGACGCCTGGTGGCTGCCCGGCACCCCGCCCCGACTGGTGGTCACCACGGCCGCGTTGCGCCGCCTGAAGGGCAGGCAGCTGGACGCCGTCCTCGCCCACGAGCGGGGACACGCCCGGGCCCGGCACGACTGGCTGCTGCACTGCTCCTCCGCGCTGGCGGGCGGGTTCCCGCAGGTGCCCGTGTTCGCGGCGTTCCGCGAGGAGATGCACCGGCTGGTCGAACTCGCCGCCGACGACGTGGCGTCCCGCCGCTTCGGCCGGCTGACCACGGCCCTCGCCCTGGTGGAACTCAACGAGCACCGCGGAGTGTTCGGCCCCGGTCCGGACCCGCAGGCCCAGGTCCCGGCCCGTGTCCACCGGCTGCTCACTCCCGCGGACCGGCTGACCCCGGGTCGGCGGCTGCGGCTGACCGCCGTGGTCTCGCTGGTGCCGGTGATGCCCGTCCTGGTGGCGTTCGTGCCGGGATTGCGGGCACTGGGATAGTCCGCGGGCCGACAAGGGCCCGGCGGCGGTGACAGGACTGGCCCCGGACGCCGCCGGTCCGCAAGGATCGTCCCATGCACACCCCCCACACCGATGCCCCTCCCGAGCCCCCGCAGCACCGTCCCGTCCCCCTCTCCGCCGGCGTGCTGGCACTGTGCTCGGCGCTGCTGCTGGCGCTGGTCGCCGCCAAGTGGAGACCGCTGCTCGGCCTGGACGGCGACATCTCCCGCACCACCCACCGCTGGGCGCTGGCGGAACCGGGACTGACCCAGACCGCCCGCGTCCTGACGGACTGGGTCTGGGACCCGTGGACGATGCGTGTGCTGTGCGGTGCGGCGGCGGGGCTGCTGGTGTGGCGGTACGCGGACCGGTGGACCGCGCTGTGGCTGGTGCTGACGGTGGCCGTCGCGACGGCCGTGCAGCAGGGGCTGAAGGCCGCGCTGGACCGTGCCCGCCCGGTCTGGCCCGACCCGGTCGACTCCGCGCACTACGCGGCCTTCCCGTCGGGCCACGCCATGACCGCGACGGTCGTGTGCGGCCTGCTGCTGTGGCTCCTGCACCGTCGCGGGGCGGGCGGCGTCCTGTGGCGCACGGCGCTGACCGTGGCGGTCGTCTCGGTCACCGGCGTCGGCCTCACCCGCGTCTGGCTGGGCGTTCACTGGCCCACGGACGTCCTCGGCGGCTGGCTGTTCGGCGCCCTGGTCGTGGCGGCGGCCGTGGGCATCCACCGGCACCGGCACCCGCGCCACGCCCACGGCGGGCGGTAGCGCCTCCCCCGGCGTCGAAGGTCTGGCAGGCACCCCCGGGGCGGCCGAGCCCAAAGCGGCACCGCTCACTTCCCGTGGCCGGCCAAGCCGGCCACCTCGGACGATCCCCCGCGTCGCCCGAGGTGGACGGCAGCCCGGAACGGGCCCACCAGGGGCCCGGCCGAACGCGTTGAGTATAGTTGGCTGGCAGCCAGTCAACGCAGGAGTCCAGCATGTCCCCGCGCAGCGCCCTGGTCAATGAAGAGTTGCGGAGGCGTTCGAAGGAGCGGCTTCTGCACGCCGCCGTCGAGTTGGTCGGCGAGCACGGGTACGAGGCGACGACGCTCGGCGACATCGCCGACCGGGCGGGTTCCGCGCGGGGCCTGGTCTCGTACTACTTCCCCGGGAAACGCCAGCTCGTGCAGTCCGCCGTGCACCGGCTGATGCACCGGACGCTGGAGGAGGCCCTGGAGCGCGAGCCGCGCACCGACGACGGCCGGGAGCGGATGGCGCGGGCCATCGACGCGATCCTGGGCCTGGCGCGGGACCGGCCGGTACTGATGCGCCAGCACATGGCCGGGCTGCTGCAGGCCGAGGGTTTCCTGCCCTGCCCCGAACAGCGGCGGCTGGCCGAGCTGCTGAGCGACACCGTCGCCCGGCACGGCTCCCACGACGTCGAGGCCGACTACCCGATGCTGCGCGCCCTGCTGATGGGTGCCGTCTACGCGGCCCTGATGCCCGGCGCGCCGATGCCGGTGCCGGTGCTGCGCGCGGAGCTGTTCAAGCGCTACCGGCTCGACTGGGCCATGGGTGTCCCGCCGGACGCCGCGGCGTCCGGCGGGACGGATCAGAAGGACCGGACGGACATGGCCCGGTTCTTCGCGACGGAGCCGGAGGCTCAGTCGAAGTAGTCCGGCTGCGTCTGCACGTTGAGCTCACGCATGTGGACGAAGCGGGCCGGGTCCGTGCGCCGGTCGTCGATCTTCAGGACGTCGAAGCCCTTGGCCATGTCGTTGGAGTAGATGTAGCCGTTGTAGTAGTAGGCCGACCAGGAACCGCCGGTGGCGAGGCGGTCGGTGGACAGCGGGCCGCGCTCGAAGTACGCGATCTCCTTCGGCTTCGAGGAGTTGGTGAAGTCCCAGACCGAGACGCCGCCCTGGTACCACGCCTGGACCATCAGGTCCCGGCCCCGGACCGGGATCAGCGAGCCGTTGTGGGCCACGCAGTTCTCGGTGTCCGCCTGGTGGCGCGGGATCTTGAAGTAGCTGCGGAAGACCAGCTTGCTCCGCTCGCCCTTGCCGACGATGTCGTAGATGCCGTCCGCGCCGCGGTTCGGGCCGATCTCCGCGTTGCAGGTGGCTCCGCCACCGCCGCCCAGCTCGTCGGTGAAGACGACCTTGTCGGCCCTCAGGTTGAAGGTCGCAGAGTGCCAGAACGCGAAGTTGACGTTGTCCTGGACCCGGTCGATCACCCGGGGACGCTCCGGATCCTTGATGGAGAACAGGATGCCGTCGCCCATGCAGGCACCGGCGGCCAGGTCCTTCGACGGGAGCACGGTGATGTCGTGGCAGCCGGTGGTCTTGGAGACGCCCGGGTTGGTGGGCGCACCCGGGTTGCCGCCGCCGTCCGGACCCTCACCCGGGAACAGCACCGGGAAGCCGACGACCGCCGCCTTGTGCGGGGCCTTGCGCGGCACCTTGATGACGGAGATGCCGTCGTGCGGCGGCTGGCAGTCGGGGTAGGCGGCGTTCGGCGAGTACGAGGAGACGTAGACGTAGACGTTTCTGCGCTCGGGCACCAGCGTGTGGGTGTGCGAACCGCAGGCGGTCTCGACGGCCGCGACGTAGCGCGGGTTGCGCTTGTCGCTGATGTCGAAGATCTTCATGCCCTCCCACGACGACTTCTCGGTCGCCGGCTGCGTGGTGCTGTTGCAGCTGTTGTCGCTGCGCGAGGAGTCGGTGGACAGGAACAGCAGGTCGCCGGAGACGGAGATGTCGTTCTGCGAGCCGGGGCACAGCACCTGGGCCACCGTCCTGGGCGCCCTGGGGTCGCTGATGTCGAAGATGCGGAAGCCGTCGTAGTTGCCCGCGAAGGCGTAACGGCCCTGGAAGGCCAGGTCCGAATTGGTCCCGGACAGCACGTCCTTGGGGATGTTGGCCACGTGCTTGATGTTGTCGGAGTGGACGACCTCGTCCTGGCCGGGTATCTCGCCGCTCTCGATGGCCTCGCGCGCCTCGGCCTGGGCGCTGCGCGAGACCTCCTTCTGCCCGGCCGGCGCGTCCCCGGGGTCGGGGATCGCCGCGGCCGGCGCGGCGGTGAGCAGGGCGGCCAGCAGGCCACCGGCCGCCGCGGCAACTCCCAGCCGTCTGCGCCGGGTTCGGGGAACTCTCAACAGGATCACTGTTTTCCTCCCTGGTTCCGTTCCCGTCGGAACGGTGTTCGCACCGGCAGTATCGGCTTCGACATGCACATACCAATAGAGGGCAACGCGATCGCAACGAAGTTTTCCGATCAAAGTTGCGCGGAAGCGTGCTAGGACGGTCGTCGACACTCACGAGGTGTCCCGCAGCCCTCCCCCGCGAGGGGTACTCCCAGCCACAGGAGGTCCTTGTGCACCACCGCCGTGTGCCACGCCTGTCCGTCGTCGCCGCCGGGCTGACCGCGTGGGCCGTCCTCGGGCTCGTGGGCTGCGACTCCGGCGCCGACGACGCCAAGTCGGCCTCCTCGGGCGGTCCTTCGGTCATCGCACCCGGCGAGCCCGGGGAGGCGAACAGGACCCTGTCGGCCGAGGACGCCGCGCGGGAGCGCGCGGAGGACGACTCCCCCAACTCCGCCGACGTGACGTACGCGCGGATGATGATCGAGC
Organism: Streptomyces marokkonensis; assembly: GCF_008312835.1. GTDB lineage: Bacteria > Actinomycetota > Actinomycetes > Streptomycetales > Streptomycetaceae > Streptomyces > Streptomyces marokkonensis_A. Next base: position 39,232 of record NZ_VSKS01000011.1, read on the forward strand.
ACCACGCACAGGCCCTGGAGATGACCGAACTCGTACCGGACCGCGCCGAGTCGCCGAGGATCGTGAAGCTGGCCGAGCGCATCGCCGCCGCCCAGGAGCCGGAGATCAAGGCGATGAGGGGCTGGCTGAAGAGCCATGACAAGGCGGAGCGGGACGACGGGCACGGGCACGACCACGCGGCGATGCCCGGGATGGCCACACAGGCCCAGCTGGGGCAGCTGCGCGCGGCCGACGGCGAGGCCTTCGACCAGCTCTTCCTCACGCTGATGATCACCCATCACCAGGGGGCGATCACCATGGCCACCGAGGTGAAGGGCCAGGGCAACAACATCCGGATCGAGGAGATGGCGGACGACGTGGTGGCCCAGCAGACGAGCGAGATCAACCGGATGCGGGACCTCATGTGACGGTGCGCCTGTCCCCACCGGGCCCGCCCGGCCGGCGGCGGCTCAGCGGCGGGCGTGCCTCGGGGGCAGCAGACCCGCGTCGCGCGTCCGGCCGATGAGCCGGAGCGCACCCCGCCGGCTGTGCCCCGTCTCGTCCATCACCGCGAGGACCGGATCGGCGCCCCGCTCCCGCGCCGCGCGGTACGTCCGCGCGACCAGCCGCCACTCCTGAGGACCTCGCGGCAGGGCGGAGCCGTCGCGGTGCACGCCCGTACCGGCCCCGTCGCCGGGATCCGCACCGGCCGCGGCGCCGCAGGCCCGCGCGAGCGGGCCCTCGATCCAGTCGGCGAGCACGGCCAGGTCCTCGAGGGCGAGCCCGGGCCGGGCCTGTACGTCCTCGACACAGACCCCTCCCTCGCCCACCGTCGCGAGCGCGTCGATGCTCGCTCCGTCACCGAAGGCCAGCCGCACATGGAGCCACCGGGTCGCCCGCTCCCCCTCCCGCACCTCCCACGCGGGCCACACGGACACCGCACCCTCCGCAGGAGAGCGATCGGAAAGATGGAGAAAAGATGCCTCAAGCACACACGCAACGTAACCGTGTGATCAGTTTCCCTCGGTAGGAACACGCACCCCGAGCGGCGGACGGCACCCTGTCAGCGGAGCGCGGACGGTGCCATGCTGGAAGACACCAGCGATCTCCTGTCGGTCCCCCGGGGTGAGGAGTTCCGCCGTGCTGCGTGTCGCCGTGATCGGATCCGGACCGAGCGGGTGCTACACCGCCCAGAGCCTCGTCCAGCAGGACCCGAGGGCGCGCGTCGACGTCCTGGACCGGCTGCCGTGCCCCTACGGTCTGGTCCGCTACGGCGTGGCGCCGGACCACGAGAAGATCAAGTCCCTGCAGAACAACCTCCGCGCGGTGCTGGAGCACGAGCGCGTGCGCTTCCTCGGCGGGGTGCCTGTCGGGCCGGGCGGGGTGCCGGTCGCGCGACTGCGGGAGCTGTACCACGCGGTGGTCTACTGCGTGGGTGCCGCCACGGACCGGCGGCTGGGCATCCCGGGTGAGGACCTGCCGGGCAGCTTCTCGGCGACCGAGTTCGTGGCCTGGTACAGCGCGCACCCGGACACGGCCGGGGGCGGTTTCCTGCGCGACGTGCGGTCGGCGGTGGTCATCGGCATGGGGAACGTCGCCGTCGACGTCACGCGCATGCTCGCCCGGGGCGTGGCGGAACTGAGCCGGACCGACATGCCGCACGCGGCCCTGACCGCCCTCGCGGCGAGCCGGGTGACACACCTCCACATGGTGGGCCGCCGGGGTCCGTCGCAGGCCCGCTTCACCACCAAGGAGCTGCGCGAACTGGGGACGCTTCCGGACACCGGCATCGCCGTGGACGCGGCCGAGTCCGCGCTGGATCCGGCCTGCACCGACCCGTCCGCCCTGCCCGCGGCCCAGCGCCGCAACGTCGAGGTGCTGCGCGGCTGGGCGGGCGGGGCGGCCGAGCCGGACGTCCGGCGTCTGATCCGCCTGCGCTTCTTCCTCCGCCCGGCCGAACTGGTCGCCCGGGAGGGCAGGGTCGGCGCGGTGCGCTTCGAGCGGACGGTGCCGGACGGGCGCGGGGGCGTCACGGGCACCGGGCGGTTCGAGGACATCGAGGCGCAGTTGGTGCTGCGGTCGGTGGGGTACCGCGGGGTTCCGCTGGAGGGGCTGCCGTTCGACGCCGCGGGCGGAACCGTGCCGCATCTCGCGGGGCGGGTGCTGCGCGGGGGCGCCGTCGCGCCGGGCGAGTACGTGGCGGGCTGGATAAAGCGGGGCCCGACCGGCGTCATCGGCACGAACCGGTCCTGCGCGAAGGAGACGGTGACGTCCCTGCTGCAGGACGCGGCCCTCCTCACGGCCCGCGAGCTGCCCGGCGACCCGCTGACGGCGCTGCGGGCCGAGGGAGTCGAACCGGTCGGGTGGAAGGGCTGGCAGGCGATCGAACGGGCCGAGGCGCGACTGGGCGCCTCCCTCGGCCGGAGCGTCGTCAAACTGCCCGACTGGGAGTCCCTGCTGTCGGCGGCCCGCGGGGCCGACGGATGACCCGGCGCCGGAAGGGGAGCGGACATGTCCGGCGCGTACGGCACCGGGCTGCACACCGCCTCCGCCGCCCGTGAACGCCGAGGTGCGCGCCCCGCCCGAGGGACCGGCCGGAGCAGCACGCGTCCGCCGGCCCGCGTCCGGAGAGAACAGCGGCAGGCACGGACACAGGCGTACGGGCCCCGACGGGCGGAGCACCCGGGGCCGGACGGCTGACAGGCGGTCGGTGCACCGGCGCCCGGCCACCGGCCCCGCCCGCGACCAGGCCTCCGACGGCCGGAACGACCCGGCACGGACCACTGGCGGACGGACGGTGCGGCGACGCCTGCCCACGCCACCCGCCCGCAGCCGGGCCCCGGCGGGCGGAGTGTCCGGGAGCAGGCGCCACCAGCCGGTCATCGCCGCCCGCCCCTAGCGCCGCCCGGCGGAGCCACCCGGAATCCGGCCATAACGCACCCGCCCCCGCGCGCCTGCGGCACCGGTGCCCCTCCCGCGCCCGGGGCGGGCCGGCGGCCCGCGTCGCCGGACGGGTGCGCAGCGCCGGGCAGGGCCCTGCGACTGGTGACCGGGCGCCGGCCCTTCCGCGAGGTGGGCCGGTGGCGGGCGCCGGCCGTGGGGCACACCCCGGCGGAGCCCGGCGCGGAGGGGGCGCGGGTCGGTCAGGTCTCGTTCCGGCGGTCGGCCTGGTGGGCGGCCGCGGCGAGCAGGGAATCGAGCAGGCCGGGGAACAGTTCGTCCAGGTCGTCGCGGCGCAGGACGTTCATCTTCGCGGTGCCCTCGTAGACCTGCCTGATCACGCCGTTCTCGCGGAGCACCCGGAAGTGGTGCGTGCTGGTGGACTTGGTGACCGGTACGTCGAACTGCGAGCAGGACAGCGCGACGCCCGCGGCGGCGAGCTCGCGGACGATCCGCATCCGTACGGGGTCGGAGAGCGCGTGCAGCACGCCCTCCAGCCGGATCTCCCCGCGCGCGGGGTGCGGCAGATCACGGCTGCTCGGGACGGGGGCGGCGGTCGTCACTGCGGCGGCTCCACATGTCGTCGCGGGAGGAGCCTCCATTGTACGAGAGGCTTCGTAGTTTGACATCTGCCGTACTACGATGCCTATCGTACGACCCGCACCCTCCCCCGGTCCCGCCGAATGGAGCCCACCGTGAGCACGCTGTTCGAGCCGTACACCCTGCGCGACGTGACGATCCCCAACCGCGTGTGGATGCCGCCCATGTGCCAGTACTCGGCCGCTCCCGAGGGAGCCGAGGCCGGTGCCCCCGGTGACTGGCACTTCGCGCACTACGCGGCCCGAGCGGCCGGCGGAACGGGCCTGATCGTCGTCGAGGCCACCGCCGTGGCGCCGGAGGGCCGCATCTCGCCGTACGACCTCGGCCTCTGGAACGACACCCAGACCGAGGCCTTCCGCCGGATCACCGGATTCCTCGCCGCACAGGGCACCGTCCCCGCCGTCCAGCTCGCACACGCCGGCCGCAAGGCGTCGACCGACCGCCCCTGGAAGGGCGGCGCGCCCGTCGGACCGGAGGCCCACGGCTGGCAGCCGGTGGCGCCGAGCCCGCGCGCGTTCTCCGAAGGGCATCAGGTCCCCGACGAGCTGACCGTGGACGGGATCCGGGAGATCGTCGCCGGCTTCCGCGCCGCCGCCCGCCGTGCGCTCGCCGCGGGGTTCGAGATCGCCGAGATCCACGGCGCCCACGGCTATCTGATCAACGAGTTCCTCTCCCCGCACTCCAACCACCGCACCGACGCCTACGGCGGCTCGTACGAGAACCGGACCCGTTTCGCGCTCGAGGTGGTCGACGCCGTGCGCGAGGAGTGGCCGGACGACAAGCCGCTGTTCTTCCGCATCTCGGCCACGGACTGGCTGGAGGACGGCGGCTGGACCGCGGACGACACCGTCCGCTTCGCCTCCGAGCTGCACGCCCGCGGCATCGACCTGCTCGACGTCTCCACCGGCGGCAACGCCCCCGGCGCCCGCGTCCCGACCCGGCCCGGCTACCAGGTCCCCTTCGCCGCGCGGGTGCGCAGCGAGACACCGATGCCGGTCGCCGCCGTCGGACTGATCACCGAGGTCGAGCAGGCGGAGAAGATCCTGGCCAACGGCGAGGCGGACGCGGTGCTCCTCGGCCGCGAGCTGCTCCGCAACCCCTCCTGGGCCCGGCACGCGGCCCGCGAGCTCGGCGGCACGGTCCACGTGCCCGACCAGTACCACCGCTCCGTCTGACCCCTCCGCCGGGCGTCTCGCCGGTGGCCCGGGGCGCCTGTCGCGCCCCGGGCCTCCGGCCTTCGTGATTCCTGGCCGAATGTGATGCACGCACGGCGTTGACTAGAAAGCGCTTACCCTCTACGTTCCGTTCAGCAGCGTGACCGGTACCCCGCTACCGGCCGCGTTCGCGGCACCATCATGAACGTCGTTCACCTATATGGCTCTCACCCCCACACCACGACAGAAGGAACGACATGACTTCCGCGACACGACCACGCGCCCGCAGGCGCGCACTCACGGGCGCACTCGCCACCCTGGGTATCTCGATTGGCATGGTCATGGCCACCGGGACCACGGCGGGCGCGGCCACCTGGCCGACCCCCAACGGCAGCCAGGGCGTCTCCTCCACCATCTCCGTGTCCGGCACCAAGGACTACGGGATGAAGCGCCTCTACGGCACCGGCGACCTGGGCTCGGGCGGCCAGGACGAGGACCAGGGCCCGATCCTCGAACTGGCCGACGGCGCGGTCCTGAAGAACGTCATCCTGGGCGCCCCCGCCGCCGACGGCATCCACTGCAAGGGCTCCTGCACGCTGCAGAACGTCTGGTGGGAGGACGTCGGCGAGGACGCGGCCACGTTCAAGGGCAAGTCGTCGGGGTCGGTCTACACCGTCAGCGGCGGCGGCGCCAAGGAGGCAAGCGACAAGGTGTTCCAGTTCAACGGCGCCGGAACGCTGAACGTGTCGAACTTCGCGGTCAAGAACTTCGGCACCTTCGTCCGCTCCTGCGGCAACTGCTCCACGCAGTACAAGCGGACGATCAACCTCAACACCATCGAGGTGAACTGGAAGGGCAGCAGGCTCGCCGGCATCAACACCAACTACGGCGACAGCGCGACCCTGCGGAACATCACGATCATCGGGGACAGCAGCAAGAAGATCGTCCCGTGCCAGAAGTACATCGGCAATGACGACGGCGACGAGCCGGACACCAACGGCTCGGGTCCCGACGGCACCCACTGCAAGTACGCGTCATCCGACATCACCTACCGGTAGCCCCCCACGGGCGGCCGCCGTACGAGGCGCCCCGCGCGGCGTCCCGTACGGCCGGCCGCTCCGGGCGCGCGCTCACGCACCGCCCACACGCGAGCGCACCTCCCCGGTCAGCTCCCGCCGGTAGCCCGCGTACGCGGCACGCAGTTCCCCGCCCGGCCAGTCGTCGGGCAGCAGGCCGGGGGGCAGGACCGGGTCGGCGAGCAGATGGCGCACGACGGCGGCGAACACGGTCAGCCGGTCGGCGGGACGGGCGGCGCGCCCGATGTGGCCGAGGAGTTCGCGGGCCGTGCCCGACCAGGCGTCCAGCGGCCACAGGCTCGCGGCGAGCTCAGCGGCGGGCCGGCCGGGGCGGCCGGGGCGGGCCGCGCAGCACTCGGCCACCTCGTCGAGACCCGCGGGCAGGCGGCGCTCCAGATTGGCGGGCCGCAGCCACACCCCCTCGCGGAGTTCGGCCAGCCGGAGGGCCGCGAGCCGGGCGCGCAGGCCGGCCCGTTCCGCGGGACCCCGGCCCGTCGCCGTGATCACCACCAGTTCCCAGTCGCCGTCCCACGCGCGCGTGCGCGGCCGTACGGACTCGTCCTGGCGGCGCTGGCGTTCCAGCAGCCGCTCACTCAGGCGGTAGCCGGCGTCCGTGCGACGCAGATCACCGGCGGCCACCATCCGGCTGAGCGCCGCGCGAAGCGTGGACCCTCCGACGTCGAAACCTCCCACGAGCCGTCCGAGTTCCTTCGCCGGGAGCTCCGGCGGGTGGGTGCCGAGCAGCAGGCTCAGGACGACCGACCGCGCGGAGAGAGGACGCAGCAGCGGGTCGTCCGGTGCCGCCGCCGCTTCGTTCCTCCGCATGAGGCCGTACTCTACGTCGCCGATCATGTTGCATGATTGCTGCGACCGTAGACATGGTGCAACACTCGCGGCATGGTCACCACACTCGCCGACGAGCCGCTGCAGAGTCCCGGCGCACACCACGCCGGCCACGACGTCACGCACGACGTCACCAATCAGCCCCCTCCGCTGACGCCGTACGACGCCTCCGAGGACGCCGCCCTGCTGGAGGGTCTGCGGCGCGAGGGCGCCGGCTGGGCCGAGGACGACCTGCGGCGGCTCGGCAGACTGGCCGGCAGCGCGCGGGCGCAGGAGTGGAGCGATCAGGCCAACCGTCACGAGCCCGTGCTGCGCACCCACGACCGGTACGGGCACCGGATCGACGAGGTCGAGTTCCACCCGAGCTGGCACCACCTGATGCGCACGGCCGTCGCCGAGGGTCTGGCCGCCGCGCCCTGGGCGGACGACCGGCCCGGCGCGCACGTCGCCCGCACCGCGGGAGGACTCGTGTGGGGGCACACCGACGCGGGACACGGCTGCCCGACGTCCATGACGTACGCGGCGGTGCCCGTCCTGCGCCGGCAGCCGGAGCTGGCGGAGGCGTACGAGCCGCTGCTGACCAGCCGTGAGTACGAGCCGGGCCTGAGCGTGCCGGCCGGGAAACGCGGGCTGCTGGCCGGCATGGGGATGACCGAGAAGCAGGGCGGCTCCGACGTCCGGACCAACACCACCGCGGCGACGCCGACCGCCGAGCCCGGGGTGTACACCCTGCGCGGGCACAAGTGGTTCACCTCGGCGCCGATGTGCGACGTGTTCCTGGTGCTGGCGCAGGCCCCGGACGGGCTGTCGTGCTTCCTGGTGCCGCGCGTGCTGCCCGACGGCACCCGCAACACGTTCCGGATCCAGCGGCTGAAGGAGAAGCTGGGCAACCGCTCCAACGCCTCGTCCGAGCCCGAGTTCGACGGGACGGTCGCCTGGCTGGTCGGCCCGGAGGGACAGGGCGTGAAGACCATCATCGAGATGGTCAACTGCACCCGGCTGGACTGCGTGATGATGTCGGCGGCGCTGATGCGCAAGACGCTCGTGGAGGCGGGCCACCACGTGCGTCACCGCAGCGCGTTCGGGGCGCGGCTGGTGGACCAGCCCCTGATGCGCAACGTCCTGGCCGACCTCGCCCTGGAGTCCGAGGCCGCCACGGCCCTCACCCTGCGGCTGGCCGGGGCGGCCGACCGCGCGGTGCGCGGGGACGCCGGGGAGGCCGCGTTCCGGAGGATCGCGACCGCGGCCGGCAAGTACTGGGTCACCAAGCGGGGCCCCGCCTTCACCGCCGAGGCCCTGGAGTGCCTGGGCGGCAACGGCTACGTCGAGGAGTCGGGGATGCCCCGGCACTACCGCGAGGCCCCGCTGCTGTCGATCTGGGAGGGCTCGGGGAACGTCAATGCCCTCGACGTGCTGCGGGCCCTGGGCCGGGACACGGCCACCGCGCAGGCGCTGTTCGACGAACTCGCCCTGACGCGTGGCGCGGACGCCCGGCTGGACGCGGCCGTCGCCGGGCTGAAGGGCTGGTCGGCCCGGGGCTCGCAGGCGAACGCCCGGCGGCTGGTGGAGCGGATGGCGCTGACGCTGCAGGGTTCCCTCCTCGTCCGGCACGCCCCGGCGGCGGTCGCCGACGCCTTCTGCGCCACCCGGCTGGGCGGCGACTGGGGGCACGCCTTCGGCACGCTGCCCGCGACGGCCGGGCTGGACGCGATCGTGGAGCGCGCGCTGCCGGGCGGGGACTGACGGCCCCGGCCGGGAACCCGTGCGCCATGGACCGTCGTCCGACCGCCGCACCGGCCCGACCTGCGACGCGGGCCGATCCTGGGGTGACTGTCAGTGGTGGGGTGCAGACTGGCCGGAGTCCGGAATCAGGACGTCGAGGATGACGTCGCGGAGGTGATCGGCATGACCGAAGTACTGCTCGCCGTGGGCACCCGCAAGGGTCTGTTCATCGGGCGCCGGCGGGGTGGCGCCTGGGAGTTCGACGAAAGCCCCTGTTTCAACGCGCAGGCCGTGTACTCGGTCGCGATCGACACGCGGGAGGCGACACCACGGCTGCTGGCCGGCGGTGACAGCGCGCACTGGGGCCCGTCGGTGTTCCACTCCGACGACCTGGGCCGCAGCTGGACGGAGCCGGCCCGGCCCGCCGTCAAGTTCCCCCAGGACACGGGGGCCTCGCTGGAGCGGGTCTGGCAGCTGCACCCGGCCGCGGCCGAACCCGGCGTGGTGTACGCGGGGACGGAGCCGGCCGCGCTCTACCGGTCGGAGGACCGCGGGGAGTCCTTCGAGCTGGTCCGGCCGCTGTGGGAGCACCCCACGCGATCGAAGTGGGTGCCCGGCGGCGGCGGTGAGGGCCTGCACACCGTGCTCACCGACGGGCGCGATCCGCGGGCGGTGACGGTCGCCGTCTCCACGGCGGGCGTGTTCCGCACCCTGGACGGGGGCGCGACCTGGGCCCCGTCCAACTCCGGGGTGTCCGCGGTGTTCCTGCCGGACCCGAACCCGGAGTTCGGGCAGTGCGTGCACAAGGTGGCCAGGGACGCGGCGAACCCGGACCGGCTGTATCTGCAGAACCACTGGGGTGTGTACCGCAGTGACGACGCCGGCGGGCACTGGACGGACATCGGTGAGGGCCTGCCGTCGACGTTCGGCTTCGCGGTGGTGGCCCATCCCCGCCGTGGTGACACGGCGTACGTGTTCCCGATCAACGCCGACTCGGACCGGGTGCCGGCCGGCCGGCGCTGCCGGGTCTACCGGACGGCGGACGCGGGCAAGAGCTGGGAGCCGCTCTCGGCGGGGCTGCCGCAGGGCGATCACTACGGCACGGTGCTGCGCGACGCGATGTGCCACGACGGCGCGGACCCAGCCGGCGTCTACTTCGGCAACCGCAACGGCGAGGTGTACGCGTCGGCCGACGACGGCGACAGCTGGCGGCTACTGGCGTCGCACCTGCCGGACGTGCTGTGCGTGCGGGCGGCGGTCGTCGGCTGATCCGCCGGCCGGCTCCGCTGCAGACGCCGGGTCCCCGGCCGACTGGATGTCGGCCGGGGACCCGGTTCCTGTGTCACGGTGCGTCAGCCACCGATTCCGGCATCGGACGACTTCCCTCTCGATGCCGAAGGGCTCCCGCACGATCTGGACCATTTCCTCGTCGGCGAAACGGGGAAGGCGACGATCTCACCAGGCCGAACCGCTCGGCAGCTCGCATCCGCCGGCCAGGAGAACCACTCGATCTCCGGTGTCTCCCGGACGACGGGGCCGTCGAGAGCCGCCTGAAGGAAACGCCACACCGAGAGCTCGTCCTCGTCCTCGTACTCGTACGACGATCCTCCGTATCCGTCACGGCAGTCGACGACCTGTTCCTCCCGAACCCGGAAGGGGGTCCCCGTCAGCGAGACAGGCGACAGAGACGCAGAAACCCCGCCAGGGCCCGGCGGGGTTTCCGCTGCGTCACCTCGTCAAGGTGGTGTCACCGGTGCTCTACCGCCGCCGCTTCCACACGAGGCTCTGCGGCAGCACACCGCTCTCCCACAGCTCGTCGAGTCTGACGAAGAGTCTCGGCAGGCTCCTGTCGAACTCTTCCCAGGCCACCGGGTCCACGTCTCGCCATGGATCAGAGATGACCAGGCCCGGCGGCAGAGGGCTGGTCGCCCCAGCCATCCGGCGGCAAGCCGCACACCAGGTGTAGCTGATCACGGCGGGACGGTTCGCGTGCTGCGTGGCTCTGAGGTAGGAGCGGACCGCGACTTCCCCGCACGCCGGGCAGAGCCACTCCGACTGGTCCTGGAGGAACTTCCGCTCCCGCCCGAGGGTCTCGATCTCCGAAGGCATGAAGCGCTTCATTTGGCTCATGAACGCGTCCTTCGTTTGAAGACCCTCAGCATAGCCTGCCCGTATGCCTCCGCAGCGCCTTCCTTTCCACCCATGGACCGTGGCCAAATGCGGTACATGCGGTGGTGGTAGATCTCGTGGAAGATCGTGGCCACAGCCGTATCCATGTCAGCCAGCCCCATGTCGGATATCTGGATCACCGGGCGCCCACGCGGTCCCTTGTTCGGCTTTCCAGCGCCGTCGTGGGGGCTGTTGCCGTAGGCAGGGATACCTTCGGAGGTGACGATCTGCGGCTTGTAGACGATGTCGTACTTGGAGACGCTCATACCGGCTCGTCCCAGCGCCATCTTCACCTGCTTGATGCTGACGCCGCAGTTGTGGACCAGGACCGGCGCGTCACCCGCCAGCACGTAGTAGGTGTGGATGTCGGTGACGGTCAGGTTGTGAACCGTCGCCTTCTTCGCCGTCCAGGCCTCGACCGCGCCGACCTGGATCCAGGTGCCCGAGGACGTCTGGACCCACTGGCCCGGCTTCAGCTCGCCCGCGTCCACCCACTCCCGCAGGGTCGGCACCCAGAACGGGTGGCCGGCCGTGGCGGTGACCGTGGTGGTCCCGGTCTTCGCGCTGGAGCCGTCGTGGATCTTCAGCGTGATCCGTACCAGGTTCTTGCTGCCCTTGCCGACGATCGTCGCCGCGGCCGTCTGGACGGAGGTCCGGCCCGTCTTCGGGTCGGTGGCCAGCACCTTGTCCCCGGGTCTGACCTTCTCGATCGGCCTGGTGGAGCCGTCGGCCATCAGCACCCTGGTACCGGGTACGAAGCTGTTGGCGGCACCTGCGGCGGACTCGCAGGCCGCGCCCTGTGCCTCTTCCTTGACGGTTTCCCTTGCCTCCTCCCGTACCTCCTTGGCGACCTTCTTCACCGCTCGCTTGACCTGGCGCGGCTTGGGGCGGGGCTTGGGCTGGGAGCGGGGCTTGGCGCGGGGCTTCGGGCGCGCCGCCGCCTTGCGGGCCGCGGCACGGCGTGCCGCCGCCTTCTTGGCCGCCGCGCGGGCCGCGCGGGCCCTGGCCTGGGCCGCCGCTCTCCTGGCCGCCGCACGCTTGGCCGCCGCACGGGCCGCTGCCCGCTTGGCCGCCGCGCGACGGGCCGCCGCCGCCTTCCGGGCCGCCTCACGGCGGGCCTTGGCCGCGGCACGCTTGGCGGCCTCGATCGCGCGCTTGCGGGCGAGGGCCGCGGCACGCCGCGCCGCCGCCTGGGCCGCCTTGCGCGCCGCGATCTGCGCCGCGCGACGGGCCGCCGCGCGGATCGCCGCCTGGATGGCGATACGGGCCGCGATTCCGATCAGGACGGGGAAGAACTCGCCCGTCGGGTCGGAGAAGGTGGCGGGTGCGTTGTTGCTGTAGGCGTACGGGTTCATCGTGGCCGGCTGGCCGTAGTCGACCATGGGGTCGACCTGGATGAAGCGCCCGGTGGCCGGGTCGTAGTCACGGGCGCCCAGCCGGGTCAGGCCGGTGTCCTCGTCGACGGTTCCGCCGACGAAGCCCCGGTGTCCGGGCCATGACGTGGGCTGCTGCCCGCGTGCCTCGCCGAACGGCATCGACTTGCGCCGGGTCACCCGCATCGCCGCGTCCGCCATGTCCACGACGGTGTGGGACGTGCCGTGGTGGTCGGCCAGCATCATCTGCCGCACGCCACCGGTGGCGCGGACGGTCGTGGAGCCGTCCGGGAGCGGGTAGAAGCGCTCCGCCGTCTTCGTCGCGTGGTTGGCGCTGACCGTCAGTTCCGCCTCGCTGAGGTAGAGCGTGCGGCTGCCGTCCTCGTCGGTGCGGATGAGGCGTTCGCCGTCCGCGCCGTACAGGTACGACGTGGTCTCGCTGCCGCCGCCCTCCACGGGCCGGGTCACCTTGCGCAGCTGGCCCTCGATGTCGTACTCGAGGCTCTGGTCCGTGCCGCCGTGCTGGCGCCCGGTGGTGTTGCCCGCCTTGTCGTAGGCGAAGGTGGCCAGGGTCTGCCCCTGCGGACCGGTCGACCTGACCTCGGCCAGCGCGTTCGGACCGCCGACGCCCTCCTTTCCGTAGACGTAGTCGCGGGTGACGTCCTTGGTGGTGTCGCCCGTGGTGTCGTGCTCGACGAGCCGGGTGCGGTTGCCCGCGGCGTCGTACCGGAACGACTGCCAGTACGCCTCGGGCCCGCCGACGGTGTCCTTCGACGGGGCCGCCGCGCACTCGCCCGCCGTCTTCGACGTCCAGGCGGAGGTCATCTGCCGGAGCTTGTCGTAGACGAAGCACTGCGTGTCGGTCTCGCCGGTGCCCTCGGTCGCGGCGCCGGGCGCGTCGGTGATCCTGGTGACGTTGCCGGCCTCGTCGTACCCGTACCGCGTCTCGCTGATGCGGCCCGGGCCGACCGAGCGGTCGAAGGTGGCCGTCTGCAGGCGCCGGGTGAACTCGTCGTAGACGTAGCTGCCGTACACCTGCTTGCCGGCCGGGCCCGCGTCGGTGCGCAGGATCTCGCCGAACGCCGAGTACTGCGCGTTCGCCAGGTACGTGGACGCGCCGCCGATGAAGATGGGCAGGCCGTCGGAGTTGTACCGGAAGACGACCCGCTCGGTGACCAGGCCGCCCACGCCCGGCAGGGAGACCCAGGCGAGGTTGCCGGTCGGCGTGTAGGAGTACTCGTACGCGTACGTGCCGGCCAGGCCCGTCTCCTCGGCCGGGATCACCGTCTGCGTCGTCTTCACCCGGTAGGCGTTGTCGTAGGCGGTGATCTCCTCCCGGTACTCGCGGCCGTCCTCGTGGCGGATCTGCGCGGTCGGCAGGCCCTTGGCGAGGGTGTCGTACGTCCACTCCAGGCGCTTGGGGCCGGTGGCGCTGCCCTCGCGCACGGCGGTCGGGCGACCGCCGTCGTCGTAGCTGGTGAACAGGGACCGGCCCATCGGGTCGGTCGTCTGCACCACGTTGTCGGCGTTGTCGTACCGCATCTCGGTACGGCCGCCGTCGGGGTCGGTGACCGCGGTCTGGCGCCCCCGCTTGTCGTACTCGAACGTGGTGACGGCGCCGCCGGGGGCGGTCACCTTGCGCAGGTTGTCGAGGTCGTCGTACTCGTAGAGGGTGTCCCGCCACTTGGTGCGGGCCTCGTCGGTGTACTCGCGCAGCCGCTCCACGCGGCCCTCGGCGTCCTCGAACGAGGCCGTGACGGTGTCGCCCTTCGGCGGGATCGTCGTGGAGACGTCACCGTCGCGCTCGGTCGTGGTGCGCAGCTTCTCCGTGCCGCGGTAGTAGGTGACCTCGGCGGTGGGCTGGCCCAGGCCGTCGAAGGTGGTGCGGTTCTGCGACGGGACGTCCTGGTCACCGACCTGGAGGAGCTTCGGCTCGGGATCGGCGGCGTTGTAGTAGCCGTCGTTCTCCTTCCAGACGCGTCCGGCGCTGTCGTAGAAGGTGTCGTTGACGATGCGGCCCGCGCCGACGGCCTTGTCCTGCGTCTGCCGCTCGCGCAGCAGGCCGTCGAGGATCTCGTACGACACGGCGTACCCGCCGTCGTCCTTCAGTGTCCGCGCGGTGACGACCGTCGGGCCGTCGCGGCGGACGGTGTAGTCGTAGGTGGCCGTGGGCGTCTGGGTCGCCGGGTCGCGGTCGATCTCCCAGACCTTCAGGAGCCGGCCCAGCGGGTCGTACTCCATCGTGGCCGTCCGGTCGTTGGCGTCCGTCTCGGTCAGCGTCATGCCGCGCACGTCGTCGAAGACGGTGGTCTCGGTGTGACCGAGGGGGTCGGTGGAGACCTGCTTCGTCGGGCGTGCCACCGTCGCCGGCGTGTACGTCACAGACGTCTTGCGGTCGTCCGCGTCCCACGTGGCCGTCTCCCGCCCGTGGATGTCGTACTCGGTGCGGTCGATGGTGACGTAGCCGTCGCCGTCGCCGTTCAGCTCCTGGACCTCGGTGGGCAGGCCCTTGGTGGGGGTCGCGCCGAAGGCCAGTCCGTCGTACAGCGTCCGCGTGTCCTCGACGACCTCGCCGCCCGTGCTGCCGCAGGCGCCGAGCACGGTCTTCTCCCGCGACTCCAGCTCGACCAGGTGCAGCGCGGTGTTGCGGGCGTAGGTGACGGTGGAGCAGCGCGTTGTGCCGCCGGGGCTCGTCTCCTCGACCTGGTACGGCAGGCCGTAGCCGTCGTACTTGGTGGTCTCGGTGGTGGTGCGCCAGGTGTCGCCCTTGACCCGCTCGCGGGTGACGACCTTCTCGGGCCTCGTCATCCACGCCTCGAGAGGTGTGGTGCCGGCGCGGGTGCGGGTGGCCGTCTTCACCGCCCAGGAGGTGGTGAGGGTCGTGGAGTCGACCGGCCCGCCGTCGGACTCGTAGGTGATCTGCTCCAGCAACTGCCCCTGGTGGTGGGGCAGATCCGGATGCGCGGTGCCCGAGCTGTCGGTCACCGCCGAGGTGCGGGTGCCCAAGGACAGCTTGTCGCCGTGCAGGCCGCGGAAGTAGCGGTGCTCGGTGAGCTGCTTGACGTCGCTGCCGGAGCCGATCCGGGTCAGGACCCGCTCGTAGCCGCGGTACTGCGACCAGGTGCGGTGCTTGTTCTCGGTGAACTCGCTGTCGTCGTAGGCCCAGCCGGGGCTGCCGGCGAACTGGTAGCTCGTCACCTTCGAAGGGCTGTCGGTGACCAGGTCCTGCTCGGTCACCTGGGTGACGACGTACTTGTGGAACCAGTCCTGGACCGGCTTCAGCGCGCCCTTGGGAGTCCAGTACTGCGGGTAGCAGCGCATGGTGTTGGACTCGGGGGACGCCGGCATGTTCCTCGGCGTCAGCGCCTGGCACTCGCGCGGCGAGTACGTGACACCGATGCGTCCGCCGGTCTCGGTGTCGATGGCGTGGACGCGCAGGCGGGAGAAGGGCGGCAGGCCCTCGACGCCGTCGACGCGGTTGTCCATCTGGAGGCCGGCGAAGGTGACCTTCGGCATGGCGGCGGTGCCGCCCGCTCCGTGACCGGTGCGGGCGACGGAGTCCAGCCACAGGGCCGGTGAGGTGCCGTCACCCGTGTCGGGGTAGGACTGCTCGAGGGCCCAGGAATCGACCGGCTTCAGGGCGCTGCCGGAGAGCACATGGGTGGTGATCTTCGTCAGGCGCTTGGTGGTCCAGAACGTCGGGGAGTACTTGTCGGTGCACTTGGCGCCCGAGACGCACTCCTGGTCCAGCGGGGTGTCCGGCCAGTACTTGGCGTTGGCGGCCGTCCGCTTGGAGACCGCGCAGTCGAACGTGGCGCCGGGGATGCAGCGCTCGGCCGTGGTGAAGTCGACCCGGCCGGCGGGCTGGACGCCGAACAGCTTGTCCGAGCGCAGGCCGTAGTCGATGCGGTCGAGCTGGGCCGAGCGGACGTAGGAGACCTGCTGGTCGGCCTTCATGTTCTGGCCGTAGAAGTTGGTCTCCTTGGCCCACCACAGGGTCATGGCGTCGCCGAGCGGGTCGACCACGTAGTCCAGGTTCCAGCGGTAGGCCTGCGTGCAGTCGGAGTCGGTGAACGCGGTCGCGTGGCAGGGCTCACCGGGGTGGTTGCCGAACACCGGCACGGTGAGGGCCGAGTTGGTGACCGTGCCGTCCGGGGCGCCGGGCAGCTTGTTCAGGCCGAAGTGGTACCGGGTGCCGTCGGTGCTGGTGAGGACCCAGTGCTCGCCGTCCTTCGTGCCGTTGGCGGCGCCGGTCCTGCGCTCCAGGCGGGAGCCGTCGTCGTCGGCCGGGCGCCACTCGTCGGTGCCGTCCTTCTTGACGAGTTCGGTGGTGTTGCCCCCCAGCGACATCACGACGTGGTCGGAGCCCCAGCACAGGTCGCCGCTGTCACCGGTGTTGTTGGGCTTCTTGCCGTCGACCTCGCCCTTGTCGTCGGAGCAGGAGCGGTAGCGGCGCTCGATGAACCCGGGCTCGTAGTCCCAGCCCTCGGCGATCCAGGACGACTGGGCGTTGGTGGAGGCGGTGCGGCCGTCCACGGCCTGGGACGAGTAGGAGAGCGCGACCTCGGGCTGCGGGCCGCCGGGCACCTCGGGGGCCTCGATCGGGTAGGTCCAGGAGAAGCCTCCCGAGGACGAGCCCGCCATCCAGGAACCGGACGGCGACAGCGAGGTGGCCTCGTGGCTGCCTCCCGGGCCGGAGGCGGCGGCGGTCGCGGCGAGCACGGTGGGCGCCGCCCCGGCGGACAGGTCGACGGCGGCCGTCACCTTGTGCGCTGCCGGGTCGTTGGCGCCGGCCAGTTCCGTGCGGTCACGGCAGCCGGCCCGGTCGGGCGTGGTCAGCGCACAGGCCGGGAGCCGGACGAGACGGAGCCGGGAGGCCCAGTCACCCCCGTAGGTGTCCTTGAACGACGAGTAGTCCAGCTCGAGTTCGACCGAGCCGGAGGCCGGAGGCACCAGGCCGTCCGGTGCGGGCGCCGCGGTGAACAGCACGCCCGGGACGCCGGCCCTGCGGGCCGCGGCCGCGTCCTTGACCTGGATCTCGACGGCCGTTCCGGTGTCGGCGGCCGGGCGCTTCGGGGCCGCGCCCGGAGCGCGCAGGCCCTTGGCGGAGCCCGCGTCGGGGCGCTTGGCCTGGCGGACCGTCACCATACGGGCCGGCACCGCGCTCCGCTCCGGCCCCACTCCGTCGAGGGTGCCACCGGCCAGCGGGGGCCGCTCGGACGGTTTGCCGTCGCGGCCGGTGACCAGAGTCGTGAATGAATTGGCCGAAATCTTTCCGGCCGTCGGCTGGAAATTGCCCTTGGCGTCGTCGCGCGCCTTTGGGCGTTCCTTGCGGAAATCCTTACCTGGAACGGACTTCTCACGCTGCACGTTCCCACGGCGGGAACTGCCGTCCGCGGCACTGGCATCGTTGGGTATCAGCCCAACGAAGAGTACGAGTCCCACGAAAAGGGACACGGATCTGTGCCAGTGACCGAGGTAGCGCAGCTGTCTGATCAGCTGGTCCACTACCTGACCTCCCCCTAACTCACCCTGTGTGATCGAGCGGTGAACGGTCGCACAGTAAACGGTGAAGATCGCTCCGACAAGCAAAGGCGGGGTAATGCGACAATCCCCACTTCGGTCATCTCACCGCAAAGAAAGCCCCAGTTGGCGTGTACTGTTCGGCGCTGCGGCCTCGCGCCAAAGGGGCCGCGGCGGACTTCGAAAGGAGTTCGCACGGCAACGATTCCGGGGGGATTCGCCCATGCCAGAAACATTCCGAAGACAGCGCCGGGCCAGGCGCTGGGGCCGGACGGCGCTCGTCGCGGTGCTCGCCGGCGGGACACTGGGCCTGACGCCACCTGCCTCGCCGGCCTCCGGCACGGCCGCAGCGGCGTCCGGCTCCGCGCCGGCGTCCGTGACCGACGAGGAGCGCGCGAGGGAGCGGGCCGCCAAGACCGGCGAGCCCGTGGAGGTGCCGTCCGCGCGGACCGAGACCAGTGAGACGCACGCCCTGCCCAACGGCAACCTCCGCACCACGCAGCACACGCTGCCGGTACGGGTGAAGCGCGAGGGTGCCTGGCTGCCCGTGGACACCACGCTCACCGAGGTGGCCGGCCGGGTCCGGCCCAGAGCCGTCCCCGGTGACGTCACCTTCTCCGCCGGCGGGGACACCGAGCTGGTGTCTCTCGCCGACCAGGGCGGCGAGTTGTCGCTGACCTGGTCGAAGCCGCTGCCCGAACCGGTGCTCGAGGACGTCACCGCCACCTATCCGGAGGTCTTCCCGGGCGTGGACCTCGCGGTGCGGGCCTCGGTGGACGGTTTCAGCCAGGCGCTGATCGTCAAGACGCCCGAGGCGGCGGACCGTCCGGAGCTGAGGAAGGTCGGCTTCGGTCTGCACACCGAGGGCCTCGACGTGACGCAGGACGCCGGAACGGGCACCCTGCGCGCGGTGAACGCCGCCGGCCAGACCGTGTTCGCCTCCTCCACGGCCCGGATGTGGGACTCATCGGGCGAGGAGGAGCAGGCCCCGGCCGCCGCCTCCAGGTCCGCCCGGTCCACGGCCGCCTCCGCCCCGGCTCCGGCGGCCCCGCCCGAACCCACCCCGCTCACCCCGGGCACCAAGAGCAGCGAGGTCGGCGTCGAGGTCACCGGCGACCGGCTCGTGCTCACCCCCGACCAGGAGCTGCTGGGCGCGCCGGACACCGAGTTCCCGGTCTACATCGACCCGCGGATGACCGGTACGCGCGAGGCGTGGACCATCGCCTACAAGCCGCATCCGAACAACAGCTACTGGAACGGCACCGGCTGGGGCGGCGGCACCACGAGCGAGGCGCGCGTCGGCTACGAGTCGTCCACGGGCGGCACCGCCCGCTCCTTCTTCCGCGTGGGGTCCAAGTTCCTGGCGGGCGTGAAGGTCGTCGACGCCCAGTTCCAGATCACCGAGACCCACTCGTGGTCGTGCACGCCCAAGCCGGTCGAGCTCTACCTGACCGGTTCGATCAGCTCGTCCACCACGTGGAACAAGCAGCCCTCGTGGTCCACGCGCCAGGACAGGCGCGACTACGCGCACGGCAACGACGCCTACGGCTGCCCGGACAAGGCGGTCGACTTCACCGCCAAGGACGCCGCGGTCAAGGCGGCGGCCAACAAGTGGTCGAACGTCACCTTCGGTCTGCGTGCCCCGCAGAGTGCCGAGGACAACAAGGACGCCTACAGCTGGAAGAAGTTCAAGCCGGACGCCAAGCTGATCGTCGAGTTCAACCGGCCGCCGAAGGCCCCGTGGGCCCTCGACACCGTGCCCAGCACCAAGTCGAGCACGACCAGTTGCGGCAACGACGGCACCTACGTCACGGTGGGCAACACCGACGTGGTCCTCACCGCGCAGGTGTGGGACCCGGACGGCGGCAACGTCAACGTCCAGTTCCACCTGTGGCCCACAGGCAAGCACGACGTCTCGCCCGGCATCATCTTCAACCAGCGCAAACAGGTCACCGTCAGGGCGGACGACCCCAAGGGCGCACAGGCGCGGATCACCGTGCCCAAGGCCCTGCTCACCCAGTACAAGGGCGCCAGCAACGGCCAGTTCTCCTGGAAGGCGCAGGCCGAGGACGTCGCCGACGACTCCTTCGCCTCCGACTGGACCCCGACGAAGGGGGCCCCCGGGTGCCGCTTCGGCTTCGACCCCGACGCGCCGACGGTGATGCCGACGGTGGCCACGGCGGACGGTCTGTACCCCGAGACGGGGCCCGACGCCCAGCCCGTCGAGGGCGCGCTGGCCCGCACCGAGGGCCTGTTCGAGTTCGGTGCCAACGGGGTGGCGGACACCACGCGGTACCTGTACGACCTGGACCGCACCCCGCCGAGCAAGGAGGCCAGGCCCGCCGCCACGGGCGGTTCGGCCACCGCGCCGGTCACCCCGCTCACCCCGGGACCGCACACCCTGTACGTGCGCATGGTCGACGCGGGCGGCAACCCCGGCCCGGTCTACCCCTACCGCTTCTACGTGAAGAGCCCCGGCGTCACGGACAAGCCCGGTGACGTCAACGGCGACGGTCTGCCGGACATGCTCGCCGTCGACGGGGCCAACGACCTGCGCCTGTACAGCGGCACGGGAGCCGGCCGCGTGGCGGCGTCGGTCCCGCTCTCCTCGTCCGGTGGCTGGAACGACGCCCTGCTCACCCACCGCGGTGACTGGACGGACGACTTCTACGAGGACCTGGTGGCCCGTCGCTCCGACGGCAAGCTGTGGCTGTACCCGAACAACGGCCAGGGCGAGTTCACCGACGAGACCAAGCAGGAGGTGTACTTCTTCCCGGACCCGGAGACGGAGGTGGCGATCGATCCGGCGACGATCAAGCAGATCGTCTCGGTCGGTGACATCACCCCGGACAGCGAGTCGTCCCGCCCCGACTTCGTCGCGGTCATCGGCGACCAGCTGTGGTTTCTGCCGGGTTACGCCTACGGCACGGTCGACTCCGGTTACCTGATCGGCAATTCGGGCTGGGGCGTCATGCACCTCGCCTCGTCGGGCGACGTGGACGGTGACGGCTTCGCCGACCTGATCGCCCGTAATTCCACCAGCGGCGACCTCTGGGTGTACCGCGGCAAGAGCGCGGGCGACGCGGACGGGGACGGCGTCCCCGACGGCGGTACCGCCCCGCATTCCCTGGGGGCGGGTGCCAACCGCACGCTGTACGCGACGGGCTGGACCACGGCCGCCCGCCCGCTGTTCACGGCCTCGGGGGACAGCGACGCCGACGGCGTACCGGACCTGTGGACCACGACGTCCAGCACCACGGCGGGCCTGGAGTTCGTGCCGGGCCGGCGCACCGGCCTGGTCGGCCCGCCGGCCGTGGTCGGGACCGGTGGCTGGCAGACGATCAGGCGCATCTCCTGACCCCGCCCCTGTGAGTGAGTGGCCGGCCGCCCTGGCGGCCGGCCACTTCGCCGTCGGGGGTCTAGGGCAGCCGCCACTCCACCGGCTGCGCGCCCTGGCGGATCAGCAGGTCGTTGGCCCGGCTGAACGGACGCGAGCCGAAGAAGCCGCGGTCGGCCGACATCGGTGACGGATGGGCCGACTCGATCGCCGGGAGGTCCCCGAGCAGCGGGCGGCAGTTGCGGGCGTCCCGCCCCCACAGGATGGAGACCAGGGGCTTGCCCCGTCCCGCCAGCGCGCGGATCGCCTGCTCGGTGACCTCCTCCCAGCCCTTGCCCCGATGGGCGGCCGGCTTGCGCGGGGCCGTCGTCAGCGCCCTGTTCAGCAACAGCACGCCCTGCTCGGTCCACGGGGTCAGGTCCCCGTTCGACGGTCGGGGCAGTCCCAGGTCGGAGTGCATCTCCCGGAAGATGTTCTCCAGGCTTCCCGGCAGGGAGCGCACTTCGGGCGCCACCGCGAAGCTGAGCCCGATCGCCATGCCCGGCGTCGGGTAGGGGTCCTGGCCGACGATCAGGACGCGGACGTCGTCGAACGGCTGCTGGAAGGCTCGCAGGACGTGGGGGCCGGCGGGCAGGTAGGTGCGCCCGGCGGCTATCTCCGCGCGCAGGAAGTCGCCCATCGCGGCGACTCGGCCGGCCACCGGCTCGAGGGCTTTCGCCCAGCCCGCTTCCACCAGTTCATGCAAAGGTCTCGGTGCCACGCACGGACTCTAGCGACTTCGTGGGTCCGGCTCACACCCGAGTCCCCGCCGTGCGGGACGGCGCGGGGGCGCTAGTGTTCCTCCTCGTCACGATCGGCGGTCCCGCGCATCCGTGCGGCCCGCCGCAGGAGGGGAGGGGAGAGCCCGATGCGTCCCGTCACCGGTCCGCTCGACGACCGCTGCCAAGACCGTTCCACCCCTCGTCCTGGACGCCCGGACCACGGAGAACCCGCGGCCGGCGAAGACGCGGACCGGCGGCTGCCGTGACGGGGCCCGGCTATCTCGCCGTGGACTCCGGGGGTTCCGGTCTGCGGGTCGTCGTCGGTGCCGGCGGGCGTGGGCCGCTGGCCCGGGCCGCGTCGGGGGAACCGGTGCGGACCGGGGCACGGGGCATCGACCCGGGGCATTTCATGGAGCAACTGCTGCCGGTGGCACGGGCCTTGCGCTCCGAGGCGGGCCTCGGGCAGTTGGACACGGCGGTCGTCGGCGCGGCCGGGATGGCCAGTCTGGGGGACGCCCTGCGCGCGGAGCTGCCGGCCTCGCTGGCCCGGGAACTGGGCGTGCGCAGGGTGGCGTTGGCCGCCGACGCGGTCACCGCGTACGTCGGTGCCCTCGGGCCCCGGCCCGGCGCGGTGATCGCCGCGGGCACGGGCCTCATCGCGGTCGGCACCGATCTGACGAGCTGGCGCCGGGCGGACGGCTGGGGGCATCTGCTCGGTGACTGCGGCGGCGGTGCCTGGATCGGGCGCGCGGGCCTGGAAGCGGCGCTGCGCGCCCATGACGGGCGGGAGGGCGGCTCCGCGCGGCTGCTGGCGAGCGCCGTGGACATGTTCGGTCCCGCGGCCGGACTGCCCGGCCGGCTGTATCCGCGTGCCGACCGGCCGGCCGTGCTCGCGTCGTTCGCGCCCCGGGTGGGCGAGTGCGCGGCCGGCGGCGATCCGGTCGCCGCGCACGTCCTGCGGGCGGCGGCCCGGCACATGGCCGACTCCGCGGCGGCGGTGTGCCCGGCGGAGGGCACACCGGCCGTCGGTCTGACCGGGGGCCTGTTCCACATGGGCCCCGCCCTGACTGGCCTCGTGGACGAGGAGCTGTCGAAGCGGCTGCCGCGGGCCCGGCGGATCGCGGCGGAGGGGGATCCGCTGCACGGGGCGGTGCGTATCGCGGAGGACCTCACCACCGGTTCGTTCAGCCTTCCGGGTGACGAGAAGATGCTGAGCCTGACGAGCCCGGCAGGTGACGACGCCACTCGCGCGGCCGACGCCCTTACGTAACTCATCAGACAAAACCGGACGGATACCGCTCACCTGGCCCCTCCCCGAACAGGGGAGCCCAGCAAGCCACTAACATGCCGCAACATGAGCACCCCCACTGGGCCCGCGTCCGGCCTGCCCGTACGAATGCCGCGCCCCCGCCAGCCCGGACGGCACCGCCGTCCCGAACCCCTGGTGGCTCCCGAGGACGCGCCCGCGCTCGTCCTCGCCGTGCCGGGTACGCCCAGTAGTGCCACCCGTTCGCTCGCCGACGAGGTCGTGAGCATCGCCCGTTCCGAACTGCCCGGTCTGGACGCCCGGATCGGCTACCTCGACGGCGACGACCAGGAGTTCTCCACCCTGACGTCCGTCCTCGCGCACGCGGCCGGGGAGCGCACGGCCCGCTTCGAGCAGGCCCGGGCCGCCGGCATGGACGTCAGGGAGCCCGACGGCCCCGTGGCCGTCGTCGTGCCGCTGCTCGCCGGCCCGGACAGCTCCCTGCTCCGCCAGGTCCGCCAGGCCGTGATGGACAGCCGTGTCGCCGCCGAGCTGACCGATGTGCTGGGCCCGCACCCGCTGCTCGCCGAGGCGCTGCACGTGCGGCTGTCCGAGGCCGGTCTGGCCCGTGCCGACCGTGCCCGTCTGTTCACCGTGGCGACCGCCGCGGACGGCATCATCCTGGCCTCCGTGGGCGGTGACGAGGCCGTGCAGGCGGCCGGGATCACCGGCATGCTGCTCGCCGCGCGCCTCGCCGTGCCGGTCATGGCGGCGGCCCTGGACCAGGAGGGTTCCATCGCCTCCGTGGCCGAGCAGCTGCGCGGCTCGGGTTCGCAGCAGCTGGCGCTGGCGCCGTACCTGATCGGCCCGGAGATCGACGCGAGCCTGATCGAGGAGGCCGCGAAGGAGGCGGGCTGCTCCGCCGCCGAGGCGCTCGGCCCCTACCCGGCGATCGGCAAGCTGGCCCTGGCCAAGTACACGACCGCCCTGGGCATCGCCCCGCAGCAGGCGCAGAGCACGCCCGCCCACTGAGGCGACGGACTCCCGCAGGACGCCGAAAGGGCCCGGTCCGGACTCCGGACCGGGCCCTTCGTCATGACCGGGACGCGGGTCCGCCGGCGACCACGCAGGTCGCGGCGGGCACCGGTATCGAGCCGCCGCGCCGCGGCACGCCCGTGTCCGGGTCGAGCGAGAACCAGGTCACGTCCCCGGAACGCTCGTTCGCGACGTACAGGACGCCGTCGCAGGCGGTGATCGCGCGGGGCCAGCGCCCGCCGCAGGACACGGTGGCGAGCGGGGTCAGGGCCTCGCCCTCCCCCTCGACCGCGAACACGGACAGGACGTCCTCGCCGCGGGTCGCGGTCCACACGAAGCGGCCGTCGGGCGAGACGGCCACTGCGGAGGGGTAGGCGTCGCCGGCCGGGGTGCCGGGCAGGACCGGGATCTCGGCGAGCGGTCTCAAGCCGCCGTCGGCGGCCTCCCAGCGGCAGACGACGAGGGAGGGGCTGAGCTCGTTGAGGACGTACGCGTACGGACCGTGCGGGTGGAAGGCCAGGTGGCGCGGCCCCGAGCCCGGGCGCAGGGCGATCTCCCGGTGCGGCACGGGGGTGCCGTCCGTCAGGGTGCACACCCGCACCGAGTCCGTGCCGAGGTCGACACCGACCGCCCAGCGGCCGCTCGGGTCCGGCTGCACCTGGTGGGCGTGCGGGCCCCGCTGGCGCTGCGGATGGGGGCCGGAACCGGTGTGCCGGAGCACCCCGGAGACTGCGCGGGCGAGACTGCCGTCCGGACGGACCGGTACGGCGCTGACGCTGCCGCAACCGTAGTTCGCGGTGAGGAGGTGCCCGGCGAAGAGACTCAGGTGGGTCGGCCCGCTCCCGTCCACCGGGACCGCGCGCCCGGCCGGTTCCGGTCCGCTGCCGCTCACGCGGAACGCGGCCACCGCGCCCTCGGCCGTCTCGCTGACCGCGTAGAGCATGCGGCCGTCCGGCGACAGGGCCAGCCAGGAGGGATCGGGTACGGCGTTCACGGTGCCCAGGACGGTCAGCGCGCCGCTGCCCGGGGTAATGGCCGCGGTGACGATGCCCGGGCCTCCCGCCGCCGTGAACGACCCGATGAACGCCCGCCGCCCGCCGTCCGCCACGGCTGTCCCCTCTCGTCCGATGCCGACCGGGGTGACGGTAGCAGTCGACCGAGCAAGGTCTGGACCAAGGTCGTACGGTCGTGCCCCGCGTCCGGCGTCAGGCGCCCACCGGCGGGGAGCCGGGGGGTGTCCGCAAGGGTGCGGCGAGTTCCGCGAGGGCGCGCTCCAGGCCGTGGAGGTGGGCCAGGGCGGGTTCCGAGGCCGCGGGGGCCGTCCGTACCGCGATGTCCCGGCCGCCGGTGAGCGCCTCGACCGCGGCCTCCACCCGCCAGCAGGCGGCGGCCAGCCGGGCGTCGTGCGAGGCCTCCGGGTCGGCGGCGACCGCCACGAGGCCGCGGACCTCCCGGGCGCAGTCGTCGAGCAGGGCGAGCACCCGGCGGGCGCGCCGCTTGCGGCCGAGCATGGGGTTCAGCGGGTGCACCAGCGGTGCGACCGAGAGGCGCACCCGGGCGAGCAGCTGCTCCAGCTCCGCCACCATCGGCGCCGGGTCGGCGTCCGCCGTCCCGGCCAGCCGCGCGGCCGCCTCGGCGGTGCACGCGTGGACACAGCGCAGGGCCCGCTGGATCCAGGTGTCGGTGATGCTGTGCGTGGTCACGGGCAGGACGAACGCCACCGCCAGCACGGCGCCGAGCGCGCCGACGCCGGTCTCCACCAGCCGCAGGGCCAGCAGTGCGGGGGACAGCACGCCCAGCAGGCCGTAGAGCATGGCCGCGAGCACCGTCACCCAGAGCATCATCCAGGTGTAGGACACGGCGGCGGTGTAGAAGATGCCGAACACGCAGACGCCGACGACCAGAGCCGTGAGCAGTCCTTCCCCGTGCGCGGGAACGGCGACGAACAGCGCGAGCCCGATGCCGATGACCGTCCCCAGCACCCGCCGGAAGCCGCGCACCAGGGTCTCGCCGCGCGAGGTGGTGTTGACGAAGACCCACCAGGTGGCTCCGACGGCCCAGTACCAGCGCTGCCCGGACACCAGCTGGCCCACGACCAGGGCGAAGCCCGCGCCGGCGGTCGCCTGGACCGCCTGGCGGGTGGTCACCCGGGCCAGCCCGGTGCCGGCGGGCGGCGCCGGCACGACCGCCGGGGGCAGCCGGCGCTCGTAGCACCACAGCCCGAAGCGCACCGAGGCCGCGGCGAGCACGGACAGCAGGACGGAGGCGTACAGCTCGGGGAGCTGGGCCGTTGCCGCCTGCAGGAACTGCGCCACGAAGTACGTCATGAACGCGAAGACCCCGAGGCTGTGACCGCGGGGACCCCAGCGCCGCGCGTACACACCCAGCCCGACGACGGCGAGGAAGGTGAGGTCGCGCGCCACCGGATGGTCGTGCAGCAGGGCCGCGGCGGCGAGCACCGGCAGGCCGACGGCGGGCAGCAGCGCCGTCGTGACGGCCTGGCCGCGGACCGTGGCGTCGGTGACGGTGAACAGGGCGAGCAGGGCGGCGAGCCCACCGGTGACGACACCGGTGAGCGAGGTGCCGGCCAGGCCGCAGACGATGACGGCCAGCCCGATGCCGAGCACGGCCCGCGCCGCGAAACGCAGCCGGATCCGGCCCGGGTCCGGAGCCATGAACACCCTCTTCAGCACCGCTTACCGCCCCCTGGGATTGGTTGGTGTGCCGTGGCACGAAAAAGGCGCCGCGGGGTCCGCAGCGCCATCGACGGATCCATATCAGCATCTTCCCCGCCAGTGGCTCAACCGGCGCTCGCCGGAGTGAGCCATTGGTACAGTTCTGATGGCACACCTAAGGCCATCGACGTGCCAATGGCCGACACCGGGACCTGACGCCTCATGGCCGTGGACGAGCTGGACGCCCGCATCCTGCGGCTGCTGCTGGAGCAGCCGCGCACCAGCGTGCGGGAGTACGCGCGGATCCTCGGGGTCGCCCGCGGCACCTTGCAGGCCCGTCTGGACCGCATGGAGCGGGAGGGCGTCATCACCGGCACGGGACCCGCCCTCTCCCCCGCCGCGCTGGGCCACCCCGTACTGGCCTTCGTGCACATCGAGGTCACCCAGGGGCACCTGGACGAGGTGGGCGAGGCGCTGGCCGCCGTACCGGAGATTGTCGAGGCCTTCTCCATCACCGGCGGCGGTGACCTGCTGACCCGGGTCGTCGCGCGCGACAACGCGCATCTGGAGGACGTGATCCAGAAGCTGATCAGCCTGCCCGGGGTGGTGCGCACCCGCAGCGAGGTGGCGCTGCGCGAGCGCGTTCCGCACCGGCTGCTGCCGCTGGTGGAGTCGATCGGCCGGACGGCGCGGAGGTGATCCCTGCCATCCTGGACCCCATGAGCACGCTCGGCACCCTCTCGGTCATCTTCGATCTCGACGGAACGCTCGTGGACAGCGAGCCCCACTACTACGAGGCGGGCCGGCGCACCCTCGCCGCGTACGGGGTCCCGGACTTCTCCTGGGCGGAGCACGAGCGCTACGTCGGGATCAGCACCCGGGAGACGATCGCCGACTGGCGGCAGCGGTACGGCCTGTCCGCCGCGGTCGAGGAGCTGCTCGCGGTCAAGAACCGTCACTACCTCGAACTGGCCGCCGCCTCGACACGGGTGTACCCGGAAATGCGCGCGTTCGTCGAGCTGCTGGCGGCCGAGGGCGTGCCGATGGCCGTGGCCTCCGGTTCCTCGTCCGAGGCGATCGTGGCGATCCTGGCCGGCACGGGGCTGGACGCGCATCTGCGCACGGTCGTCTCGGCCGACGAGGTGGCGCACGGCAAGCCGGCCCCCGACGTCTTCCTGGAGGCGGCGCGCAGGCTCGGCGCGGACCCGGCGGCCTGTGTGGTCGTCGAGGACGCGGCACCGGGCGCCGCCGCCGCCCACGCGGCCGGGATGCGCTGCATCGCCGTCCCCTACGTCGCCGCGCAGGCCGACGCCCCCGGGTTCGCCACCGCCGGCCTGCTGGTGCGCGGCGGACAGGCGGCCTTCACGGCGCGGGCCGCGCACGCGTGGCTGACGGACTCCGCCCGGCGTTCCTGACGGCGCCCGCCGCCGGCGCCTCCTCGACGGGAAGGACGTGCGGTCCTCGGGAAGCGACCGGAAATTCTTTCCCGAACGGTGATTGACTCGCGCCTCCCGTCCGTACTTCCTGCTGTTGGGCCGTTCATATCCCAGGAGGCACGATGCGCATCTCGCGCAGCACGGCAGGAACCGCGTTCGTGGGCGGAGCCATGATCCTCACCCTCACCGCGCTCGCCTATCCCACCATGCTGGGCGTTCAGAACACCTCGACCAAGCCGGACCGGGTGGTGGCCAACACCAACTACGGCCCGCTGACCGAGGCGGACCGCGACTTCGTGGTGAAGGTGCGCGCGGCCGGTCTGTGGGAGCACCCGCTGGGTCTGCTGGCGATGGAGCGGGGGACGACGCCGGAGATGAAGGAGGCGGGCGAGCACCTGGTCGTCGGTCACGGCCGGCTCGACGCCAGCTGCCGCAAGATCTCCGTCGAGCTCGGCATCACACTGCCGAACGTGGCGTCTCCGCAGCAGCAGGGATTCGTGGAGACCGTGAAGGCCACCAGCGGCAAGGAGTTCGACTCCACGGCGGTGAACATCATGCGCGTGACGCACGGGCAGATCTTCCCGGCCATCGCCAACATCCGGGCCAACACCAGGAACACCCTGATCCGGCAGCTGGCCGACCAGGCCAACGACACGGTGCTCGACCACATCACGGTGCTGGAGAAGACGGGACTGGTCAATCACGAGCAGGTCAACTTCCAGCAGACCAGCCCGCCCAAGATGCCGCTCGAGGCGGTGACCCCGCCGGCGCCGCAACCGGGTGCTCAGGTCCTCGCGCTGGAGATCCCCAAGGAGTTGGAGGACCTCAACACGGCCTCCCCGGCGCCGTCACCGTCCTCGACGATCAAGTAGGCGGCGGGCCCGTACGGTCACGACCCGCGGCGGGGCCCGCCCCGCCGCGGGTTCTTCGTCGTGCCGCCGGTGCCCGAGCGGCGGCCCCGGCCGCCACCCGGCCCGCCGGCCTGCCGCCGGCGCCGGGCGCCGCCCGTGTCGGCGCGCTCGCGCTTCGTCTCCTGCGCCGGCCGGGCGCGGCCGCGGGTGCTGTTGACGGTCCGGCCGCGGACGATCCCGATGAAGTCCTCCACCTGGTCCGTGGTCGCCGCCTCGGGCCAGGCCAGCGCGACGCTCGACTCGGGGGCGTCTTCGAGCGGCCGGTGGGTGAGGTCCTTGCGGTGGTGCAGCCGGGCGAGCGAGAGCGGGACGACGAGCACGCCGATCCCGGCAGCGACGAGCTCGATCGCGTCGGCGGTGGTGGCGGGACGTTCCAGGGCGGGCCGTCCGGGCAGGTCCTCCCAGGCGAGGACGTCGTCGAGGGGGTGCAGCACGATGTCGTCGGCGAGGTCCTCGGGTGACACCGTGTCGGCCGCGGTGACGAGGTGGTCCTTCGGCACGACGACGACCGTCTGCTCGGTGTAGAGGGGGATCGCGCTGAGGACCGTACGGTCGACGGGCAGCCGGACGAGGCCCGCGTCGGCCTCCCCGCCCAGCAGCAGTCCCCGCGCCGCCGCGGCGGGCACCTGGGTGAGGGTCAGCGGGACGTCGGGCAGCCGCTCGTTCCAGATGCGCACCCATTTGCCGGGCATCACCCCGGGTACGTACACGAGGCGGAACGAGGGGGACACTTCCGAGCCTGTCACCCGGCCAGGTTACCGGCCGTGGTCGGCGGTCGCGCACACGCTCGATACCCTGGACGCCATGACGCAGCACCAGAGCACCCAGACGATGAAGCCCGCGACCGCGGCGAAGAAGCTGGGTGTGTACCTCGAGGCCACCCCCGCCGAGTTCCGGGAGGGTGTCGTCTCGCGTGCCGAGCTCGACGCGCTCCAGGCGGATCCCCCGCAGTGGCTGCGGGACCTGCGGCGTGACGGACCGCATCCCCGCCCGGTGGTCGCGGCGAGGCTGGGCGTGTCCATCGCCGGTCTCGCGCGCGGCGGAGTCACCGAGGCCCTCACCACCGAGCAGATCGAGGCGCTGAAGCAGGAGCGCCCCGAGTGGCTGGAGCGGGAGCGTGCCACCCAGGCCGAGGTCCGCAAGGAGGCGGCACGCATCAAGAAGCGGAACGAGGAGCGCGCGCGCAGCGGCGGCTGACACGCGCGGGACCGGGCTCGCCCGGGCGCACGGCGTTCGCCCACCCCCGGCCGGGTTCTCCCGGTCCGGGGGTGCCGTCGTTCGCCCGGCGGACGACGGCGGCCTCGGCCGCCGAAATCGCCAGCCCGCGCCACCCCTTCCGGGGGATGGAAATATCTATCAGCATGGCCGTACCGCACGCGCCGGCAGCGGCGCAGCCGACCGTGCCCGGGGTGGGACATGCACAGCGCCATGTGGAAGCAGGCCGTCGAGTGGCTGGCCGCGGCCGCCACGGACCCGCAGGAGTGCAAGCGCGAGTGGGACCACGGCAAGGGGACGGCGCTGCTCGCGGCGGGCCGGTACTGGGACGTGCTCAGCGTGCCCGACCGGCTCGGGCTGCTCGCCCTGGACATCCTGTGGCGCGATCCGCTGAAGGTGCCCGGGCCCACGCTGGTGGACGTCACGGCCCGGCGGGTGGGGTTCTTCCTGCCGCCCGATCCGGTCAGCGAGTGGGTGGGGTTCGGGGTACGGCACGTCGGCCGGGGGTCCTGGGTCGCGGTACCGCCGCCGTACCGGCCCGCCGGGCGGCTGGAGTGGCTCGTACCCCCGGACGGCACGGGCACCCTGCACGCCCCCGTCCCGCTCGAACTCGCCCTGCGGCGGGCGACGGGCACGCTCGCCGTTCTGGCGCCCGTGAGCGCGGAACCCGTGGGGCCGGACTGCTGGTGAGGTCCGCGCGGGTGCCCCCGGTGGGCGGCCGCGTCGGCCCGGCGGGGCCGGCCGTGTCGCGGACCGGCACCCGCGGCCGGAACCGCGCACGACGGGGCCGGGGGTTGACCCTCGACCTTGTCGAGGGACCAGGGTCGCGGGTGTGGAGAGCGAGATGCGCAGCATTGGCGAGATGGCCCGGGACAGCGGGCTGGGCGTGAGTGCCCTGCGGTTCTACGACCGTGCCGGTGTCCTGGTCCCCGACCGGGTGGACCCGGTCAGCGGCTACCGCTGGTACGCCCCCGGGCAGCTGGACGAGGCCCGGCTGCTGGCCCGGCTGCGCCGGGCCGGCATGCCGCTGGCGGACGTCCGGCTGGTGCTGGCGGGCTGGACGGGCGCCGACAGCGACCTGGTGCGGCAGCTTCTGGAGGCGCATCTGCGCCGTCTGGAACAGGGTCTGTCCGTCGCGCGCGACGAGTTCTCCGCGCTCCGAGCCCTACTGGACCACAGGGAGAACCCCATGACCTCGCTCCGCACCGACACCGCCGCCCGGCTGACCCTCTCCGGCCCCGGACTGGCCGCCGCGCTGGACGCGGTACGGTTCGCGGCCGGCACCGACCCCGGACTGCCGGTCCTCGGCGGGATCCACTTCGACCTCGAGGACGACGCGGTGCACGTCGTGGCCACCGACCGCTACCGGATGGCCGTGGCCCGCACGGCGGCCGACGGGTACGGCGGGCCCCGTGTCCAGGTGACCGTGCCGCTCCCGCTGGCCGACGCGATGCGGGCGCTGCTGGACGGCGGGGAGGACGTGCGGCTCACCGTGGACGGTGGCCGCGTGACCCTGGAGGCCGGGAACCGGCAGACGGCCGGCCAGTGCCTCGGCCAGGGCTTCCCCGACTACCGGCGCCTCGTCCGGCTCCCGGAGGGACGGCGCGCCGTCGTGGACGTGCCGGCCTTCGTGGAGGCGGTGCGCACGGGTCCGGTCCGCGCGAACGAGGACCGGGACGCCGTGTGCCGCGACCTCACCGTGCTGGAGGTGTCGGACGACGGATCGGTCACCTTGGCCGGGGACCGTGCCGACGGCCCGGATCTCGTCGCCGTCGGCCGCGCGTTCCTGCTGGACGCGCTCGCGGCGGGGTCCGGCGACCGGCTCGTCCTCGAGTTCGGCGCTCCCACCGCGCCCCTCGCGATCCGCCGGCCGGACGACCCGCACACGTTCTCCCTGCTGATGCCGGTGCGGCTGGAGAACTAGTCCCTGTCCTGCACCGGTTCCAGCGTCTCCGCGGCCGGCGTCGCGCCCTGGGCGGGCACGGCGTCGGGCGCCGTTGTACGACGTGCCGTCAGCCGCAGGGCGAGGGGCTCGGTGTATCGCGCCGTGAGGGGGCCGAGGACGACCAGGACCAGGACGTACGCCGTGGCCAGCGGGCCGAGTTCCGGTTCGATGCCGGCGGTGACCGCGAGTCCGGCGATGACGATGGAGAACTCGCCGCGGGCCACGAGCGCGCCGCCCGCGCGCCAGCGGCCCTTGGGGGAGATCCCGGCCCGGCGGGCCGCCCAGTACCCGGTGGCGATCTTCGTCAGCGCGGTGACGACGGCGAGCGCGAGGGCGGGCAGGATCACCGGCGGGATCGAGTGCGGGTCGGTGTGCAGGCCGAAGAAGACGAAGAACACCGCGGCGAACAGGTCCCGCAGCGGCGCCAGCAGGTTGTGCGCGCCCTCGGCGACCTCACCGGACAGGGCGATGCCCACCAGGAACGCGCCCACGGCCGCCGACACCTGCAGTTGCTGGGCCAGTCCCGCGACCAGCAGGGTGAGCCCGAGGACGACCAGCAGCAGCTTCTCCGGGTCGTCGCTGGAGACGAAGCGGGAGATCACCCGGCCGTAGCGGACGGCGACGAACAGCACGAGCCCGGCGACGCCCAGCGCGATGGCGAGGGTGACGCTGCCCGCGGCGAGACCGACGCCGGCCAGCAGGGCGGTGATGATCGGCAGGTAGACGGCCATCGCCAGGTCCTCGAGGACCAGGATGCTGAGGATGACGGGGGTCTCCCGGTTGCCGAGCCGTCCGAGATCACCCAGGACCTTGGCGATGACGCCGGAGGAGGAGATCCAGGTGACGCCGGCCAGGACCACGGCGGCGACCGGTCCCCAGCCCAGGAGCAGGGCCAGGGCGGCGCCGGGCAGGGCGTTCAGCGCCATGTCCACGAGACCGGCCGGGTACTGGGTCTTGAGGTTGGAGACGAGGTCGCTCGCCGTGTACTCCAGGCCCAGCATCAGCAGCAGGAGGATCACGCCGATCTCGGCGCCGATCGCGACGAACTCCTCGCTCGCGCCGAGCGGCAGCAGCCCGCCCTCGCCGAACGCGAGGCCGGCCAGCAGATAGAGGGGGATCGGGGAGAACTGAAGGCGTCCGGCGAGCCGTCCCAGCAGGCCGAGGCCGAGGATGATCGCGCCGAACTCGATCAGGAAGATCGCGGAAGAGTGCACGCGCTCACTCCCGCCCGAGAATCTCGGCGGCGGCCTCGATGCCCTCGCGGGTGCCGATCAGGATCAGGGTGTCTCCGCCGGCCAGCCGGAAGTCCGGTGCGGGGGACGGGATCGCCTCCGCACGGCGCAGCACGGCCACGATGGACGCGCCGGTGTCGGTGCGCATGCGGGTCTCCCCCAGCAGCCGCCCGTTCCAGTGGGAGACGGAGGACAGTTCGACGCGCTCGGCGACCAGTCCCAGGTCGGTGGTGTGCAGCAGGTTGGGACTGTGGTGGGCGGGCATCAGCGCGTCGATGAGCGCGGCCGACTCGGCGACCGTCAGGCGCAGGGACCGGGCGCAGGCGTCCGGGTCGTCGGAACGGTAGACGTTGACCGTGCGGGCACCGTCGCGGTGCGCGATCACGGACAGGTGCTCGTGCTCACGCGTGGTGAGGTCGTACTTGACGCCGATGCCCGGCAGCGGCGTCGCGCTCATCCGTGGAGCAGGCACAGCCCGTCCCCTTCCCGATTCTTTCCGTACGTCGTCCGGCGCGGGGTGCCCGACCGGTCGTGGCACGACACGGGTGATCCACCCCCACGGGGGTAATGGTGCCATCCCGCCAATCGGCCGGAACATGGGTGCTGTCACGGATGGACGGGGCCCCGAAACGGGGCGATGATGTCCGGGGAGACCGTGTCGCCGCAGGACAGCGGCGTTTTCACGACCGGGCCGGGCGACCGCGGGTACGTGCCGTCCGCCGTGGGTACTCGGAGTCGCCACCGGGGACGGGAGTGTGCTGTGGACGACACGGTGATCGTCGGAGTGGACGGTTCGCCGTCCAGTCTCGCCGCGGTCGACGTCGCGGCCCACGAGGCGCGGCTGCGCGGCGCCCGGCTGCGGATCGTGCACGCCTTCAGCCGCCCCGCCGACCTGGATCCGATGGTCCACGGGGTGCTGGCGCAGGCCGAACAGCGCGCCCGTGACCGCACACCGGGGCTGGAGATCGCCCGGACCGTGGCGTCCGGTGAGACGCTGACGGTGCTGCGGAGCGAGTCCGGGCACGCGGTGCTGACGGTGGTCGGCGAGCGGGGCCGCACCGGGTTCGGAGGGCTGCTGCTGGGCTCGACGGTCGTCCAGCTCGCCGCGCACGGGCACGGTCCGCTGATGGTGGTCCGGGGCCGGGAGGATCCGCGGGGGCCCGTCCTGCTGGCCGTGGACGGCTCGCCGGCCGGGAACGCGGCGGCGTCCTTCGCCTTCGCCGAGGCCGCGCTGCGCGGGGCCCCGCTCGTCGCGATGCACGTGTGGAACACCTGGAGCGAGCCGACGCCGTACGAGGGCCCGGCCGATCCGCTGGGCGTGGTGGTGGATCTCGACCGGCTCGAGGAGCGGCACCGGCGGCTGACGGAAGAGGCGGTGGCGCCGTGGCGGGCCGCTCATCCGGAGGTGGCCGTGGAGCTTCGCCTGGAGCGGGCCCGGGTACGTCACGCGCTGCTGGACGCGGCCCGGGAGGCCCAGCTGGTGGTGACCGGGGCACGCGGGCACGGCGGCTTCACCGGGATGCTGCTCGGCTCGGTCAGCCAGGCCCTGCTGTACCACGCCGACTGCCCCGTCACCGTCGTCCGTGCGGAGGGCGGCGGCTGAGGGGCGCCCTGCCCCGGACCCCCGCCCCGCGCGGCACGACGACCATGCCCCCACGCTCCCCGGCGCCGGGGACGGCACGGATGTGACGGTGGTCCCTGGGGACGCCCCCCGATGCGGTGCCCGCCGCCGGCAAGGCGGGGCCGGCGCGTCTCCCCGGGTACGTGGCTGACAGCGGGGCCCTCCGCGTCCGGTCAGGGCAGGTTCACAGGGCGATCACGGCGCGCACCAGGGTGCCCTCGGCGGAGCACAGCACCGAGGTGTCCACGGAGTACGCGTCGACCAGGGCGAGTCCGCGGCCGAAGGGCGCGTCCATGTCGGCCGGCTCGCAGCGGGGCGCGGGGCGTTGCCGCCAGCGCCCGCCGTCGCGCACCCCCACGGTCAGGGAGGTGTCGTCGACCTCGAACATCACCTCGAGGTCGGGGCTGCCGCTGTGCAGGACGGCGTTGGTCCCCAGTTCGCTGACGATCACGGTGAGGGCCTCCTCCGCCGCTTCGGACAGCCGGTGGCTGCGGACCACGGCCCGTGCCAGCCGCCGCAGCCGCGGCACGGCTCGGGGACAGGCCGGCAGGACGGCGGCGACGAGGAAGCCTCCGGTGCACGGGGGCACCGTCTGGTGCGGCCGTTCGCGTCCCGTCGGCCCGACCGCCCCGAGGGCCGCCCCGGCCGGGCTCGGATCAGTCACGTTTCTCACGCCGGACTCCTACCTGCGCAGCCGACCTCGTCGGCGGCGGGGCCCGCCGATCCGTCGGGATCGCGAGGCCTTACCCGTCCCACGCTGCCCGGCGTCCGCGGTGCCCGGCAATCAGGGCAGACTGAGTACGGATACGCAAACAACCGGGGACTCGCGTGGAACGGGGTGACGAACCATGCCGGACGGCGCTGGGACGGCGGACGAAGCCGAGACGGCGCTGCGCGGACGACTCGCTTCGGCGCTCGACCCGCAGGGAGCCGGCCGGCCGGTGCTGCTGCTGGTCGAGGGCGCGGCGGGCACCGGCAAGAGCCGTCTGGTGGACCGGCTCGCGGCGGCGGTCGCGGGTTCGGCCCGTCGGACGGCACCCGGCGAGCCGCCGGCCGGCGCCGGACCGGAGCTGCTCGTCGCCGAGGACGTGCACCGGGCGTCGGCCGACGACACCGCCCGGCTGCGCGCTCTGCTCGCCGGCCCGCCCGCCCACTTCGCGTGCGTGCTGAGCTACCGCCCCGAGGAGCTCCCCGTACCGGGGCTGGTCCTCGGGCCCGACACCGACTTCCCGGCCGCCCTCACGGTCGTACGGCATGTTCTGGGGCCGCTGGACCTGGCCGAGGTGCAGCGGACGGCGGTCTCGGTCCTGGGAGCGGACCGCTGCACGCCGGGCCTGGCCGCCGCCCTGCACCGCGCTTCCGGTGGTGTCGCCCAGACGGTCGTGGATCTGCTCGACCTGCTGGCCGCCCTTCCTCCTGCCGCCGGGCGGCCGCTCTCCTCGGAGCTCGACCGGCTCGGCGTGCCGCCCCGGCTCGACACCCTCGTCCTGCGGCGTACGGCCGCCGTGCCGGAGGAACACCGGCCGGTCGTCTTCGCCGCCGCGGTTCTGGACGAGCCCGCAACGTCCCGCGACCTCGCCGTCGTGGCCGGGCTGCCGGGATGGACGGGTGACGACGCCCTGTCCGCCGCCCTGCGGGCCGCCGTGCTC
The DNA here is from genome assembly GCF_008312835.1 of Streptomyces marokkonensis. GTDB lineage: Bacteria > Actinomycetota > Actinomycetes > Streptomycetales > Streptomycetaceae > Streptomyces > Streptomyces marokkonensis_A. The sequence goes on from NZ_VSKS01000011.1 coordinate 75,674, forward strand.
GTGGACCGCGATGACGGCCGCTACGGCTTCGGCTCGCCGCTCGCCGCGGCGGCCGTGCGCCGTGCGGCGGGCGGCCCGGCCCGTGACGCGCTGCACCGGCGGGCCGCGGCCCTGCTCGCCGGACGCCAGCCAGTTCCGTGGGAACGCGTGGCCGGCCACCGCCGCGCCTGCGGTGACGCGCGGGGCTGGCTGCACGCGGTGGAACGGGCGGCCCTGCAGTTCGAGGACGCAGGTGAACAGCAGCGCGCCGTGGGCCTGCTGGAGTCGGCGCTCGCCACCGGGCCGGTTCCCGATCAGGCCCGGTCCCGGCTGGCCAGGCTGCTGGCCCGTTGCGCGGTGGTGGGCCTGCGCTCCGACGAGACGTTGGCGGTCCTCCGGCACATCGTGGCCGACCCGGGTCTGGCCCCGGCGGTGCGCGGTGAGATCCGCCTGGACCTCGGGCTGCTGCTGTGCAACCAGGTGGGCGAGGTCATGGAGGGCCGGGACGAACTCGCCCGCGCGGTGGACGACCTGAGCGGTGAGCCGGTTCCGCTGGCCCGGGCGATGTCGGCGCTGGCGATGCCGTACGGACCGGACGCGTCGTTCGCCGACAACGTCGCCTGGATCGAGCGGGCGGTGACGGTGGCCGAGGAGTCGGGCGACCCGGTGGTCCAGGCTGCCGTGGCCGCGAACCGGGTGAGCGTCCTGCTCAACGGCGGCGACCCGGCGGCCTGGCCGCTCATCGAGCGGCTGCCCCGGGACAGTGATCTCGTCGGCTGCCGCCAGCAGACCTCCCGGGGGCTGTGCAACGCGGCGGACGCGGTGGTGTGGCTCGGTCACTACGACACCTCCCGCGCGCTGCTCGCCGAGGGCGTCGCCCTGGCCGCGCGCAGCGGCGCCGCCTACGCCGAGCAGACCGGCCGGGGCTGCGCGCTCGTCGTCGACTGGGCCACCGGTCGCTGGCCGGGACTGGCCGAGCGGTGCCGGGACTTCGTCGACGAGTCCGGCGACATGCCCTACCTCGCCTCCGACGCCCGGATGGTCCTCGGTCTGCTGGCCCTGGCCCGTGGTGAATGGGCCGACACCCTCGACCATCTGACCGGCCCCGACGCGGCCGACCTGGACACCGGCCCGGTGCCCATTTCGGCGACCGCGTCCGGGGCTCTCGTCAGGCTCGCCCTCGCCCACGACGACGTCTCCGGCGCGGCCGGCGAGGCCGCCGCCGCGTGGCGGCGGCTGCGCGCCAAGGGGATCTGGGCCTGGGGCGCCGAACTCGCCCCGTGGGCGGTGGAGGCCACCCTGCGGGCCGGGGACACGTCCACCGCGGCCGCGATGACCGAGGAGTTCGCCGCAGGCCTGGAAGGCCGCGACGCGCCCTCGGCCGATGCGGCCCTCACGTGGACCCGCGGGGTCCTCGCCGAGCACACGGGGAGGACGGCGGAGGCCGCCGCCCGCTACGAGGAGAGCTCCGCCGCCTACCGGAAGCTGCCCCGGCCCTATCACGCGGCCCTCACCGCGGCGGGCGCCGCCCGCTGCGCCCTCGCCCTAGGCGGGGACGGCGGACGGGCCGTCACCGCCCTCGCCGACTGCGCCTCGGCCTTCGACGCCCTGGGCGCGACCTGGGACGCCGCCCGCACCCGCGCCGAGCTGCGCCGTCACCAGCCGGCGGCGGAACGCCGGCCACCCGGCCGCCCCCGGTACGGCGACGTGCTCTCGCCGCGGGAGGAGGAGGTCGCGGAACTCGCCGCGGCGGGCATGTCCAACCGGGAGATCGCCACCACGCTGCACCTCTCACCGCGCACCGTGGAACAGCATGTCGCACGGGCCCTGCAGAAGACCGGTGTGCACTCGCGCCAGCAGCTCTCCCGGGCCCTCGGGCCGGCTTCGGATTGATCGCGTGTCCGCCGATCCCGCCCGGCGAGGGCGGGAACGGCGGCGTCCGCCCGGTCCGGGATGTCAGCCGAGGAAGCTCAGCCGCACCCGGCGGTCGGGGTTGTCCCTGTTGGTGTCGACCAGGCAGACCGACTGCCAGGTGCCCAGTTCCAGCCGGCCGCCGACCACCGGGAGCGTCGCGTGGGGCGGCACGAAGGCGGGCAGGACGTGGTCGCGGCCGTGGCCGGGGCTGCCGTGCCGGTGCTGCCAGCGGTCGTCGGCGGGCAGCAGGGTGTGCAGGGCCGCCAGGAGGTCGTCGTCGCTCCCGGCGCCGGTCTCGATGACGGCGACACCGGCCGTGGCGTGCGGCACGAAGATGTTGAGCAGGCCGTCGCGGCCGGCCGCCGCCTCCCGCAGGAAGGACTCGCAGTCCCCGGTGAGGTCGACGACCCGCTCGTCGGAGCCGGTGGCGATGGTCAGGACTCGGGTGGTGAAGGCATCGGACATGCCCTCCATCCTGGCCGACGCGGCCGGCTTCGCGCGGGAGCGCCGGAGGGAAGATCCACGACCGCCGCGCTGTTGGTGGAAATGTGAACGACATGCGCGAGGTCGAGGTGGTCGTCGTGGGCGCCGGGCAGGCGGGACTGGCCGGCGCCCACCACCTGCGGCGGGCCGGGTTCGAGCCGGACCGCGACTTCGTGGTGCTGGACCACTCCCCCGGCCCCGGCGGCGCCTGGCAGTTCCGGTGGCCCTCCCTGACGTACGGCAAGGTGCACGGGATGCACGCGCTGCCCGGCATGGAGCTCACGGACGCCGACCCGGCGCGGGCGTCCTCCGAGGTGATCGGCGAGTACTTCGACCGTTACGAGCGGACGTTCGACCTGCGGGTGCGGCGGCCGGTGGACGTGCGGGCGGTACGGGAGGGGCCCGGCGGGCGGCTGCTGGTGGAGACCTCGGACGGCACCTGGGCGACGCGGGCGCTGATCAACGCCACGGGCACCTGGGACCGGCCGTTCTGGCCGCGCCATCCGGGTCAGGAGACTTTCCGGGGGCGGCAGCTGCACACCGCGCAGTACCCGGGGCCCGGGGCGTTCGCCGGGCAGCGGGTGGTCGTGGTGGGCGGCGGGGCCTCGGGCACCCAGCATCTGCTGGAGATCGCCCCGTACGCGGCGGCCACGACGTGGGTGACCCGGCGGCCCCCGGTCTTCCGTGAGGGTCCCTTCGACGAGGAGGCGGGGCGGGCGGCCGTGGCGCTCGTGGAGGAGCGGGTGCGGCAGGGGCTGCCGCCGCGCAGTGTCGTCTCGGTGACGGGGTTGCCGCTCAACGACGCGATCCGGCAGGGCCTCGCCGACGGCGTGCTCGACCGGCAGCCCATGTTCGACCGGATCAGGCCGGACGGTGTGGAGTGGGCGGACGGGCGGCGGGTGGCGGCCGACGTCATCCTGTGGGCCACCGGCTTCCGGCCCGCCGTCGGCCATCTCGCCCCGCTGCGGCTGCGGGAGCCCGGCGGCGGGATCCGGGTGGAGGGGACCCGGGCGGTCGCCGACCCGCGGATCCACCTGGTCGGTTACGGCCCCTCGGCGAGCACCGTCGGCGCCAACCGGGCGGGACGCGCGGCGGTACGGGACATCAGGCGGCTGCTGGCGGAGGAGGAGGGACAGGTCGCGGCATGACGTCCGGGGCGGGCCGGGTCACTTCTCCGCCGGTTCGCCGGACTTCGTCCGCTGGGCGTCGAACTCGGCGACGTTGCGCTGGTGTTCCGCGAAGTCGGCGGTGAAGCGGGTGTCGCCGGGCTTGACCGTGACGAAGTACAGCCAGTCGCCCGGGGTCGGGTTGATCGCGGCACGTACGGCGTCCTCACCCGGGTTGTCGATCGGGGTCGGCGGCAGGCCCATGCGCTGGTAGGAGTTGTAGGGGCTGTCGACCTTGGTGTCGGCCTCCGTCGTGCCCGGTGCGGAGCGGCCCAGGGCGTAGTGGACGGTCGAGTCCATCTGGAGGGGCATTCCCCGCTCGAGCCGGTTGAAGATCACCCGGGCCACCTTGCCCATGTCGTCCCTGGTCGCGGCCTCCGCCTGGACGATGCTCGCGACGGTGACCGCCTGATAGACGTTCATCGCGTTGCGCTGCGCACCGGCGGCGATCGGGGCTCCGTTGAACTTCTTGTTGGCCGTGTCGACCATCCGCGCGAGCAGCTTCTGCGGGGTCGCCTCCTCCTGGAGCGGATAGGTGGCCGGGAAGAGGTAGCCCTCCGGATTCCCCTCGGCCTCGTTCGGCAGCTTCAGGGCCGCCTTGGCCAGGGACTTCTTCGTGGTGCCCGCGGGCAGCTCGAGGGTCTTGTCGATGGCGGCGTACACCTGGCTCGCCCGCCAGCCCTCCGGGACCACCAGGGTGGCGGGACGGGCCTCGTCGTCGCCGCCCATGATCAGCAGCGGCACCGCCACGGCGGTGCCGGCCACGACGGCCCCGAGCGCGGCGAGGGCGAGGCGGCCCCGGCGCGTCAGTCGGATCGTGCTCCGTGACGGAGTGTTCGTCTGCATGCGGGCACGGTAACCCGCATACCCCCATAAACCTGGCATATCTTCATTTTGTCGGCTCCAGTTGGGCATCCCGGCGTACGAGGGCCGCATAGCGCCCGTCCCGCTCCAGCAGTTCCTCGTGCGTACCGCGTTCGACCGCGCGGCCGGAGTCGAGGACCACGATCTGGTCGGCACCGCGGACGGTGGACAGCCGATGGGCGATGGTGAGTGTGGTCCGGTCGGCCGACAGCGCGTCGAGAGCCTGCTGGACGGCGGCCTCGGTCCGGGTGTCCAGGGCACTGGTGGCCTCGTCGAGCACCAGGACGGGCGGGTCCCGCAGGATCGTCCTGGCGATCGCCAGGCGCTGCTTCTCACCGCCGGAGAACCGGTGACCGCGCTCGCCGACCACGGTGTCGTACCCGTCGGGCAGGGACGCGATGTGGTCGTGGATCTGGGCGGCCCTCGCCGCCGCGTGCAGCTCCTCGTCGGTGGCGCCGGGCTTGGCGAAGCGCAGGTTGTCCGCCACCGAGGCGTGGAAGAGGTAGGTCTCCTGGGAGACGACGCCGACCGCGCGGGCCAGCGTGTCGAAGTCGAGGTCGCGGACGTCGACCCCGTCGAGGGTGACCCGGCCGCCCGTGACGTCGTACAGCCGCGGCACGAGATGGCCCAGCGTGGACTTGCCGGCTCCGGTCGGGCCGACGACGGCGAGACTGCCACCCGGGGGGACGGTGACGTCGATGCCGTCGAGGACGGGGCCGCTCTTGTCGTCGTAACCGAAGGTGACGTTCTCGAAGCGGACCTCGCCCTTGATCCGGTCGAGGTGCACCGGGTCCTCGCGTTCGGTGATGTCGACCGGGAGGTCGAGGTACTCGAAGATGCGCTGGAAGAGGGCGAGCGAGGTCTGGATCTGGACGCCGGTGGACAGCAGGCTCACGGCCGGGCGGAACAGGCCCTGCTGGAGCGAGACGAAGGCGACGATCGTGCCGATGGAGACCTCCGGGCCGCCCGTCCGCAGCGCGATGCCGGCCGTCCAGTAGATGACGGCCGGCATGGCGGCCATGACGATCGTGATGACGGCCATCCGCCAGCGGCCGGCCATGTTCGACCGCACCTCCAGGTCGACCAGGCGCTCCGACTCGTCCGAGAACGCGCCGGTCAGGGAGTCGGAGCGGCCCATGGTCCGGCCCAGCAGGATGCCGCTGACCGAGAGCGACTCGGTCACCGTGGCGGCCATCGCGGCCATCTGCTTCTGGCGCTGGGTGGTGATCTTCTTGCGTTCGTTGCCGACGCGGCGGCTGATCCAGACGAACACCGGCAGCAGCACCAGCGACACGACGGTCAGCCGCCAGTCGAGCACGAGCATCGCGACGACGGTGGCGACCACACTGGTGAGGTTGGAGACCAGGGAGGTCGCCGTGGACGTCACGGTGGCCTGCATGCCGCCGATGTCGTTGGCGATGCGGGACTGGACCTCACCGGTGCGGGTGCGGGTGAAGAAGGCGAGCGACATGCGCTGGAGCCGCCCGTAGACGGCCGTGCGCAGATCGTGCATCACGCGCTGGCCGACGGTCGTGGAGATCAGGGTCTGCAGCACGCCGAAGACGCTGGTGAGGACCGCGCTGAGGATCATGCCGAGCGCCAGCAGGCTCAGCAGCCCGGTGCGGCCCTCGGGGATCGCGACGTCGAGGATCGCCTTCAGCAGGAACGGTGTGGCGACCGAGACCAGCGACGCGGCGCCGACGAGCAGGCCGACGACCGCGAGGCGACCCCGGTAGGGGCGGAAGAGCTCGAGGATGCGCCGCACCTGCCGGGGTTGCTCCTCGGCGTCGGCGGGCGGGGTCCAGTCGGGCCGGTGATCGGGGTGCATGGTCTCCTTCGGGACGGGCGCGTCTCCTTCGGGACGGGCGCCGGGGAGGCTCCCGGGCGGGGTGGAGCCCAGCTCATTGTTACCTATACTCACAATGAACGGCATCCTGATATTGTTCCCGCATGACCGCCCCCGATCCCGACGGCCTGCTGGCCGAGCAGCTGCTTCGGCTCACCCGCCGGGTGCATCGCATCCAGAAGCGCCATCTGGAGCGGCGCGGGCTCGGTATCACCCCTGCCCAGTCACGGCTGCTGCGCACGCTCGCACACTACGGCTCACCGCCCCGCATGGCCGACCTGGCCGAGCGGCTGGAGGTGGTCCCCCGGGCGGTGACGACCCTCGTCGACGGGCTGGAGGCGCACGGCAAGGTGCGGCGGGTGCCGGATCCGGCCAACCGGCGGGTGATCCGGATCGAGCTCACCGACGACGGGCGCGCGGCGCTGCGTGAACTGCGCGTGGCGCGCCGGAGCGCGGCGGAGGAGATCCTGGCCCCGCTGGGGGACGAACAGCGCGAAACGCTGGGCGAGTTGCTGAACACCCTGGTCGACGGGACGGTCTCGCCGCCGTGCCGTGACGCGTCCGCCTGATGCCCGTGAGGTGACGGCCGCCGGCCGGATCGCCGGTTCCGCGCGACGGCGTGGAAAACCGGTTGCCCCACCGTACGCGGCGGCGTCAACCTGTCACGGTTTGCTGCTTCCGTCCGCGGACGGCGCGCAGGCATGCCCGCTCCCCCTCACCGGCGCCGCCCCGACCCGGTGCCGCCCCCTCCGCTTCCCCTTCCGCCGCCCGCTGACCGAGCCACTGGGACGTCATGCAGATTCAAGACCTTCCGTATCCCGACCCCGGGGTGCCCGACGCACGCTCGGGTCCCCGATTCCTGTGGTGGCTCTTCCGGAACCAGCTGTCCGGGCAGCTCACGGCGTTGGCCTGGGGCCTGCTGCACTTCGTCTCCGTCGCCTCGCTGCCGTTCTGCGTCGGTGTCGCCGTCCAGGCCGCGGTCGACCGCTCCGGCGGGCGGCTCGCGCTGGCCGGGGGCCTGCTGGCACTGGCCTGCGTGGGCAACGCGGTCGGCGACACCTTCCTGCACCGCGCCGCCGTCACCAACTGGATCACCGCCGCCGCCCGCGTGCAGCAGCTCCTGGGCCGCAAGGCCGCGACGCTGGGCTCCACGCTGACCCGGCGGGTCGCCGCCGGCGAGGTCGTGGCCGTCTCCACCGGTGACGTCGAGAAGGTGGGCTGGTTCGTCGAGGCCCTGTCACGGTTCACCGCGGCCGCGGTCACCATCGCGCTGGTGTGCGCCGGGCTGGTCGCCTACCAGCCGGCGCTCGGAGTCGTCGTCGCGGTGGGACTGCCCGTGCTGGCCATCGCCGTGCTGCCGCTGCTGCCCCGCGCGACCCGGCGGGCGGACGTCCAGCGCGAAAAGGCCGGACGGGCCACCGAACTCGCCTCCGACACCGTCGCCGGGCTGCGTGTGCTGCGCGGCATCGGCGGCGAGGACCTGTTCCTCGACCGCTACCGCCGCGCCTCCCAGGAGGTCCGCCACGCCGCCGTGCGCAGTGCGCGGATGTGGTCGCTGATCGCCGCGATCCAGGTACTCCTTCCGGGGCTGCTGCTGATCACGGTGGTCTGGTACGGCGTCCATCTGGCCCGCGACGGCCGGATCGCCGTCGGGGAACTGGTCACCGTCTACAGCTCGGTCATGCTGCTCACCTACCCGATCCGGCACTTCGAGGAGATCGCGATGGCGTACTCCTTCTCGCGTCCCTCGGCCAGGCGGGTCGCGCGCGTGCTGTCCCTCGAACGGGCCACGGACACCGCGGGATCACGCGCCGCCGAGACCCCGGCCGGTGACCTGTACGACCCGGCGACCGGCCTGCTCGCCACCGCCGGGCGGCTCACCGCAGTGGTCTGCGGGGACCCCGACGCGGCGGGACGGCTGGCCGAACGGCTCGGTGGGCACGCCTCGCAACAGGGCACCTCGGTGCTGCTCGGCGGGGTGCCCCTCGACGAACTGCCGCTGGAATGCGCGCGGGGGGCCGTCCTGGTGCAGGACAAGGATCCGGTGCTGCTCTCCGGCACCCTGCGCGAGCTGCTCGACGTACCCGGCTCCGGTGCGGTCGCCCCGGACGCCGCGCTGGACGCCGCGCAGTGCGGGGACGTGCTGGCGGCGCTGGTACAGGGCTCACTGTGCGCCGACGACCCGATGGACTCCCGGATCACCGAACGCGGGCGGTCCCTGTCGGGCGGGCAGCGCCAGCGGCTCTCGCTGGCCCGGTCGCTGGTCACGGACCCGGAGGTGCTCGTCCTGGACGAGCCCACCTCGGCCGTCGACTCGCACACCGAGGCCCGGATCGCCCAGGGCGTGCGCGCCCTGCGGACGGGCCGCACCACCGTCGTGTTCACCTCGTCCCCGCTGCTGCTGGACCGGGCCGACCGGGTGGTGTTCCTGCACGACGGCACCGTCGCCGCGGTCGGCAGCCATCGCGAGCTGGTGCGCACCGAGCCCCGGTACCGGGCCGTGGTGACCCGCGAGACCGAGGACGAGGCCGCGCCGGCCGAGGCCCTGGTCGGTGACGGCGTGCCGCGCGACGGCCGGCGCCTGCGCGAACTGGAAGAGCTGCAAGAGCGGGAACAGCTGCGAGAGATCGAGGAGACGGCATGATCGGCGTGGCGCCACCGGCCTACGACCCGGCGGCCCCGACCACGGCCGGCACGCTGCCCGTGGGCGCGCCCGCGACCGTGCGCGCCTATGTGACGGAGCTGCTGCGCCGGCACCGCCGGGCCTTCCTGCTGCTGATCGCCGTGAACACGGTCGCCGTGATCGCCTCCATGGTGGGCCCGTATCTGCTGGGGGGACTGGTGGAGCGGGTCCCGGACCGGGAGCGGGAGCTGCATCTGGGGCTCACGGCGGGGTTCTTCCTGCTCGCGCTGGCCGTCCAGGCGGTGTTCGTCCAGCAGGTCCGGCTGCGCGGGGCGATGCTCGGTGAACGGATGCTGGCCGATCTGCGCGAGGACTTCCTCGTGCGGTCGGTCGGGCTGCCGCCGGGGGTGCTGGAGCGGGCGGGCACGGGTGATCTGCTGTCGCGCATCACGACCGACATCGACCGGCTCGGCAACGCGATGCGGGAGGCCGTGCCTCAGCTGGCCATCGGCGTGGTGTGGGCGGTGCTGCTGCTGAGCGGACTGGTCGTCACGGCGCCCGAGCTGGCGCCGGCCGTGCTGGTCGCGGTGCCACTGCTGGTGGCCGGGTGCCGCTGGTACTTCCGGCGGGCCCCGGCCGCCTACCGCTCGGAGGCGGCCGGCTACGCCGCCGTGGCCGGCGCGCTGGCGGAGACCGTGGACGCGGGACGGACCGTGGAGGCGCACCGCCTCGGCCAGCGTCGCGTGGCACTGACCGACCAGCGGGTCGGGGAGTGGACGGCCTGGGAGCGCTACACCCTCTGGCTGCGGTCGGTGCTCTTCCCCGTCGTCAACATCACCCACGTGACCGTGCTCGGCTCGGTGCTGATGATCGGCGGGGTGTTCGTCCTGCAGGGCTGGATCGGTGTCGGCCAGCTGACCACCGGCGCGCTGATCGCGCAGATGCTCGTCGACCCGGTGGGGCTGATCCTTCGGTGGTACGACGAGCTGCAGGTGGCGCAGGTGTCGCTGGCCCGGCTCGTCGGGGTCCGGGACATCGAGCCCGACGCCGGGGACGCCGGTCTTGTCCCCGAGGGACGCCGGGTGCACGCGGACCGGGTGCACTTCGGCTACCGGGAGGGCGTGGACGTCCTGCGCGAGGTGTCCCTGCAGGTCGCCCCCGGGACCAGGCTGGCGCTGGTCGGCCCCTCGGGCGCCGGCAAGTCCACGCTGGGCCGGCTGCTCGCCGGCATCTACGCGCCCCGCGACGGGCGGGTCACTCTCGGCGACGCCGAGCTGTCGCGCATGACCGCCGAACGGGTCCGGGCCCACGTGGCCCTGGTCAACCAGGAGCACCACGTCTTCGTGGGCTCCCTGCGCGACAATCTGCGGCTCGCCCGGACCGGCGCCGAGGACGCCGAGCTGTGGGCGGCGCTCGGTGCGGTGGACGCGGACGGCTGGGCCCGTGCGCTGGACGAGGGACTCGACACCGAGGTCGGCTCGGGCGGGTTCGCGCTCACCCCGGCCCAGGCCCAGCAGATCGCGCTGGCCCGGCTGGTGCTGGCCGATCCGCACACGCTGGTCCTGGACGAGGCGACCTCGCTGCTCGACCCGCGCGCGGCACGTCATCTGGAGCGCTCCCTGGCCCGGGTCCTGGACGGCCGGACGGTGGTCGCCATCGCCCACCGTCTGCACACCGCCCACGACGCGGACGTCATCGCCGTCGTGGAGAACGGCCGCATCAGCGAGCTGGGCAGCCACGACGAGCTGGTCGCGGCGGACGGCGCGTACGCGGCACTGTGGCGGTCCTGGCACGGCTGACCCCGCGCCGTCGCGCGGCGTGCGCTCGCCGCTCCCGTGGGGCCGGGCGACGGGGACCGGCGCGCGCCGCCCCCGCGGGGCGTGGCGTTGCGCGGTGGGGAGCTCCGGTGGAAGGCTGGAGTCAGGCACCGGCTCGGGGAGCACCCGGATCCCGGCGGACCGGGGAGCGGGTGGCGCCAGTGCCCCGTGCGGCCGGCCCGGCGCCGGCCGCGGCGGGAACGGGCCCGTCCCCACCCTCTGGAGGTACCCGTGAACAGCGCCGACGGTTGGGGAGACGACGTCTACCAGCCCGACGCGTCCGAGATCCAGGACGACGCCGGACTGCTCGACGCCGAGGACACCCTGGAGAACGACGGCGTCGCCGACCCCCTCGACCGGGGCTGGTCCCCTCCGGAGCGGCCCTGGGCCGTGGAGCACTACGGCGTGACGGCGGCCGAGCGCCACGAGGGCGAGACGCTGGACCAGCGGCTCGCCGAGGAGGTTCCGGATCCCGCCGCCTTCGACGGCGACGGGCTCGGGGATTCCTCGGGCACCGACGGGGAACTCCTGGACAACGAGGTCGGCGCCGCACGCTCCGGCCGGCTCGTGGCGCCGGACGAAGGGGCGCACGAGGACGAGGAGGAGGCGCTGGTCGCCACGGACGTCGGCATCGACGGCGCGGCCGCCTCCGCCGAGGAGGCCGCCATGCACGTCGTCGACGAGGACACCCTGCCCGGCTGACCCCGCCGCTCCCCCGCCGCAGCGCGGTCCCGAGTCGCCCGAGGAGCATTCATGCAGCAGGACAAGCACCCCGACTACCGCCCGGTCGTCTTCCGCGACCGCGCCGCCGGATACGCCTTCCTCACCCGGTCCACCGCGACCAGCGAGCAGACCATCGAGTGGGACGACGGTGAGACCTACCCGGTGGTGGACGTGGAGATCTCCTCGGAGAGCCACCCGTTCTACACGGGCAAGGCCCGGACCGTGGACACGGAGGGCCGGGTCGCCCGCTTCGAGCGCCGGTACGGCGGTGAGGGCGCCGGGTGAGTCCCGCGGGGGCCGGGCCGTCAGATCACGTTCAGCGCCGCCGCGCAGCCCACCCCGCCCAGCAGCATGAACGCGGGCATCAGCACCTTCAGCTCCACCCAGCTGCCCGCCCGGAACCGCATGAACCTGGGCGGACCGATCGGGTACCAGCGCTTGCGGCCCACCGGTATGGGCCACAGGATCGGGCAGCCGGAGACGGTCAGGGCGTCCCCGATGTCGTGCACCAGCGCCCCCAGCACGATCGGCAGCCCCAGCCACAGGTACTCCTGGCCCGGCGCGGTGAACAGCCAGTCGGAGCCGTTGCCGGGCTGGTCCAGGATGTCCGCGATGATCCAGGCGGTGGCCGCCGCCAGCAGCCACACCAGGACGTCGCTGCTGGAGCCGCGGGTCGCGCGCCACAGCAGGCCCTCTATGGCGAGCACCATGTGCACGAAGAGGATGGCCAGTACCGCCCAGCGGCCGCCGTTGACCGCCAGGGCCGCGGTGCCGCCGCCGATCAGGACGGCCCACAGCCAGGTGTGCGTGAGCGTGCGGTGCCCGCCGGAGCGGCGCGGGTCGCCCTGCTTCCTGGTGGCCTTGTAGACGGCGTAGGAGAGTTTGTCGACGACCTCGCACAGCCATCGGGACAGGGGCCCGAAGGACCGCGAGATGGTGGCCGCCTTGTGGTCCAGGTCCGGGGCGAGCGCGGCACCGGCGCAGATCAGGGCGCCGGCCAGGAGCACCGGCCAGGGCATCGGGTGTCCGGCGGCGGCCGTGGCCGCACCGACCCCGAGCCAGGCCGCGGCGCCCGACAGTGAGTGTGCTGGTCCCATCATCCCCGTTGCCCGCCCCATTCCTCTTTCGCCGCTGTCCGGTTGACCGGCCGCGTCGACGCTCCGCCGGCGACACAGCGTAGCGGTCGCGATCTTCGGGCCCGTAGCCGATTCCCGCATCGGACCGCCGGGCAGGCAAGATGGGGACGTGACCCTCATCGATCAGCTGCCGCCGACCGCCGACCCCGACGCCTTGTACGAAGCCTTCGAGTCGTGGGCCCAGGAGCGCGGTCTCACGCTCTATCCCCACCAGGAGGAGGCGCTGATCGAGGTGGTCTCCGGCGCGAACGTGATCGTGTCGACGCCCACCGGGTCCGGCAAGAGCATGATCGCGGCGGGCGCCCACTTCGCCGCACTCGCACGCGACGAGGTCACCTTCTACACCGCGCCGATCAAGGCGCTGGTGTCCGAGAAGTTCTTCGAGCTGTGCAAGATCTTCGGCACGGAGAACGTGGGGATGCTCACCGGTGACGCGTCGGTCAACGCGGACGCCCCGGTCATCTGCTGCACCGCCGAGGTGCTGGCGTCGATCGCGCTGCGCGACGGCCGGAACGCCGACGTGGGCCAGGTCGTGATGGACGAGTTCCACTTCTACGCGGAACCGGACCGGGGCTGGGCCTGGCAGATCCCCCTGCTGGAGCTGCCGCAGGCGCAGTTCGTGCTGATGTCGGCGACGCTCGGCGACGTCTCCTTCTTCGAGAAGGACCTGACCCGCCGCACGGACCGCCCCACTTCGGTGGTCCGCTCGGCGACCCGGCCGGTGCCGCTGTCCTACGAGTACCGGTACACGCCGCTCACCGAGACGCTCACCGATCTGCTGGCGGCACGGCAGGCGCCGGTCTACATCGTGCACTTCACGCAGGCGCAGGCGGTGGAGCGGGCGCAGGCGCTGATGAGCATCAACATGTGCACGCGCGAGGAGAAGGACCGGATCGCCGAACTCATCGGCAACTTCCGCTTCACCACCAAGTTCGGCCGCAATCTGTCCCGTTACGTCCGGCACGGCATCGGTGTGCACCACGCCGGCATGCTGCCCAAGTACCGGCGGCTGGTGGAGAAGCTCGCGCAGGCGGGTCTGCTGAAGGTCATCTGCGGCACGGACACGCTCGGTGTGGGCGTCAACGTCCCCATTCGCACCGTGCTGTTCACGGCGCTGACCAAGTACGACGGCAATCGCGTGCGCACCCTGCGGGCCCGCGAGTTCCACCAGATCGCGGGCCGTGCCGGACGCGCCGGCTTCGACACCGAGGGCTTCGTGGTGGCCCAGGCCCCCGAGCACGTGATCGAGAACGAGAAGGCCCTGGCGAAGGCCGGTGACGATCCGAAGAAGCGCCGCAAGGTCGTGCGCAAGAAGGCGCCCGAGGGTTTCGTCGCCTGGAGCGAGCAGACCTTCGACAAGCTCATCGTCTCCGAGCCGGAACCGCTGACCTCGCGCTTCCGGGTCACGCACACGATGCTGCTGTCGGTGATCGCCCGGCCCGGCAACGCCTTCGAGGCGATGCGCCGGCTGCTGGAGGACAACCACGAGCCGCGCAAGCAGCAGTTGCGGCACATCCGGCGGGCGATCGCCATCTACCGCTCGCTGCTGGACGGCGGCATCGTCGAGAAGCTCGACCGGCCGGACGCCGAGGGCCGCATCGTCCGCCTCACCGTGGATCTGCAGCAGGACTTCGCGCTGAACCAGCCGCTGTCCACGTTCGCGCTGGCCGCGTTCGAACTGCTGGACCCCGAGTCGCCGTCGTACGCGCTGGACATGGTGTCGGTGGTGGAGTCCACCCTGGACGATCCGCGCCAGATCCTCGCCGCCCAGCAGAACAAGGCGCGCGGCGAGGCGGTCGCCGCGATGAAGGCCGACGGGGTGGAGTACGAGGAGCGCATGGAGCGCCTCCAGGACGTCACCTACCCGAAGCCGCTGGAAGAGCTCCTCTTCCACGCGTACAACACCTACCGCAAGAGCCATCCCTGGGTCGGTGACCATCCGCTGTCGCCGAAGTCCGTGATCCGGGACATGTACGAGCGGGCACTGTCCTTCACGGAGCTGGTGTCCCACTACGAGCTGGCCCGCACCGAGGGCATCGTGCTGCGCTACCTCGCCGGCGCCTACAAGGCGCTGGAGCACACCGTGCCCGACGACCTGAAGTCGGAGGACCTGGAGGATCTGATCGCCTGGCTGGGCGAGATGGTGCGCCAGGTCGACTCGAGCCTGCTGGACGAGTGGGAGCAGCTGGCCAATCCGGAGGAAATGACCGCCGAGGAGGCCCAGGAGAAGGCCGACCAGGTCAAGCCGGTCACCGCCAACGCGCGCGCCTTCCGCGTCCTGGTCCGCAACGCCATGTTCCGCCGGGTCGAGCTCGCCGCCCTGGACCAGGTGGCGGAGCTGGGTGAACTGGACGCCGAGTCGGGCTGGGACGCCGGCGCCTGGGGCGAGGCCATGGACACGTACTGGGACGAGTACGAGGAGCTGGGCACCGGCCCCGACGCCCGCGGACCGAAGCTGCTGCTGATCGAGGAGGAGCCGGAGAACGGGCTGTGGCGGGTGAGGCAGATCTTCGACGACCCGAACGGCGACCACGACTGGGGCATCAGTGCCGAGGTCGACCTCACCGCCTCCGACGCGGAGGGCCGTGCGGTCGTCCGCGTCACCGATGTCGGCCAGTTGTGAGCAGAGGAGAATCCCACCCATGACGAACCCGGCCGAGAGCCTCGTCGCCCTGCTCGACCTGGAGCAGATCGAGGTCAACATCTTCCGTGGCCGCAGCCCGCAGGAGTCGCTGCAGCGGGTCTTCGGCGGCCAGGTGGCCGGCCAGGCCCTGGTCGCGGCCGGCCGCACCACGGAGGGCGACCGTCCGGTGCACTCGCTGCACGCGTACTTCCTGCGTCCGGGCCGGCCCGGGGTGCCGATCGTGTACCAGGTCGAACGGGTGCGGGACGGCAGGTCGTTCACCACCCGCCGGGTCACCGCGGTGCAGCAGGGCCGTACGATCTTCAACCTCACCGCCTCCTTCCACAAGCCTGAACAGGGGAGTTTCGAGCACCAGTTGCCGCCGGCCCGCAAGGTCCCGGACCCGGAGTCGCTGCCGACGGTCACCGACGAGATCCGTGAGCATCTGGGCGCGCTTCCGGAGCAGTTGGAGCGGATGGCGCGCCGGCAGCCCTTCGACATCCGCTACGTGGACCGGCTGCGCTGGGCGCCGGAGGACGTCCGGGGCGCCGAGCCGCGCAGCGCGGTGTGGATGCGTGCGGTCGGCCCGCTCGGCGACGATCCGCTGGTGCACACCTGCGCCCTCACCTACGCCAGTGACATGACCCTGCTGGACGCCGTGCGGATCCCGGTGGAGCCGCTGTGGGGCCCGCGCGGCTTCGACATGGCGTCGCTGGACCACGCCATGTGGTTCCACCGCCCCTTCCGGGCGGACGAGTGGTTCCTGTACGACCAGGAGTCGCCGATCGCCACGGGCGGACGGGGCCTGGCCCGCGGGCGGATCTACGACCTGGAGGGGCGGATGCTGGTGTCCGTCGTGCAGGAGGGGTTGTTCCGGGCGGTGTAGCGCACCGGCCTCAGCGGCGCCAGCGGCCCAGCAGGCCACGGAGTTTCCCGCGGGCCGGTTCCGCGGCGCGGGGCGTCCGCGGGGCGGGGCCGGGGCGGCGGGGCGCCGGGCGGGGCGCCGGCCGGTGGTCCCGCGCCTCTTGTGTCAGCCGGGCCAGATCGGCCTGCAGCCAGGCGATCTCGTCGGGATCCCGGGCCGTCATGAGGTCCCGAGCGAGGTGGGCGGCCGGTGAGCCGGGGGCGCCGTGGGCGGGCGGCTGCTCGCGGAACCTGCCCAGGTGTGACCGGTCGCAGAGGTCCTCGACGACCTGCGACGCATGCAGCGGGTCGAGCAGTGACGCCACGGCCCCGGCCCGCGCCCAGGGGTCGTCGGCCTGACGGAGCAGGTGACCCAGGTGCCGGGCGCGCCAGTTGCGGGGACGCAGGTCGAGGCCGGCGTCGAGCCGGCTCCTGAGGCTCTCCGGCGTGCGTCCCGTCAGCAACTGCGCGTTTCTGCCGTCGGCCCGGAACAGCCCCAGTTCCTCGGCCGGATACAGCCAGACCACGGCGCGGTACCGGTTGAGACGGAAACTCACCGGCACCAGCAGTCCCAGCCTCGCCAGGCGGGTGAACCGGGTCTTCGGCACCTCCATGAGGGCCGCGCCCTCCGTGGTGCCCACCGCCCGCACGCTCCGGCGCAGGGTCTCGGGGAATCCCGGCCCGGCACGCAGCCGCTCGATCTCGGCCCGCGCGACCCGTCGGCCTCCACCGCAGTCGTCGCGGGCCGTGCGGATCCGTCCGAGGCGCACGGCGAGGTCGAACTCGGAGCGCTTCAGGCAGAGCTCCCGCGCCGCGCGGCCCGTCGTGACCCAGGTGTCGCGGTCCGCCGAGGTCCGCTCCGCGGTGACGGTGGCCGTCGCGTCGTGCGTGCGGATGTGGTGACCGGGCATGCTCGTCTCCCCCGTGGAGTGTGGGCGGCCGGCGCCGGATGCGCCGCTCGCACACAAAGTAGCCGCTCCGTCACCTTCCGTGACGGGCCTGTGGACAACTCGCGTGGGAAAGGGACGGACCCCAGGTCAGAGGTCTGTGCCCGGTTCCGGTCGGCGGGTGTCCACGTCCAGATGCTCGCCGACCCGGTTGACCAGCAGCGTCATCTCGTAGCCGATCTGGCCGATGTCGGCCTCCGCACCGCTGAGCACGCAGAGACAGCTGCCGGTGCCGGCCGCGGTGACGAAGAGCACCGCGTCGTCGAACTCGACCATCGTCTGGCGCACCCCGCCCGCGCCGAAGTGCCGTCCCGAACCCCTGGCGAGGCTGTGCAGGCCGGACGACACGGCGGCGAGGTGCTCCGCGTCCTCCCGGCGCAGCCCCGTACTCGCGCCCGTCACCAGCCCGTCGTTGGACAGGACGAGCGCGTGCCGTACGTGTTCGACGCGTTGGGTCAGGTCGTCCAGCAGCCAGTCCAGTCCCTGGTTCTGCCCCATGTCGTGAATCTCCCCCTGCTCTTCCCCGCGGTCTGCCCCGTGTGCCGTCCCTCCCCGCGGGAGGGTCCCCCGCGCCAGCCTTCCCCACGACCGGGCGCCGGGCAAGGAGGATGGAGGCCATGGGACACAAGATGACCGAGGAAGAGTGGCGGGAGTTCGTCTCGTACGGGACCCGCACCGCCAAGCTCGCCACCGTCCGTGCCGACGGCGGCCCGCATGTGGCGCCGATCTGGTTCGTGGCCGACGGGGACGACGTGGTCTTCACCACCGGCGCGCGGACCGTGAAGGGACGCAACGTGGCCCGCGACGGGCGGGTCGCGCTGTGCGTGGACGACGACCGTCCGCCGTTCGGCTTCGTGGTGCTGCAGGGCCGGGCGAGGCTCTCGGAGGACCCCGAGGAGCTCCGGCACTGGGCCACCCGGATCGGCGCGCGGTACATGGGCGAGGACCGCGCCGAGGAGTTCGGGGCGCGCAACGCGGTGCCCGGCGAGCTCCTCGTCCGGGTCACGGTCGAGAAGGTCGTGGCGGAGGCGGACGTCGCGGGCTGACGCCGGGCCGGAAGCGGTCCGGATCCGAGGCGGCGCCGCGCCGGAGCGACCGCGCCACGCCTCGGCGTGCGCACGGCGGTGCCGCCCGTCCCGGTGAGGGTCGTGCCGTCGCTCCCACCGGTGCGGAATCATGCGGGGCATGAGCGACGACCACACACACGTCCAGGAGTTCTTCACCGCGCGTGCCGCGGACTGGGACCGCCGCTTCCCCGACGACGCCCCGGCCTACGCGGCCGCGGTCGCCGAGCTCGGCCTGCGGGAGGGCGGCCGGGTTCTCGACGCGGGCTGCGGCACCGGGCGGGCGCTGCCCGCGCTGCGCGCGGCCGTGGGGCCCTCGGGCGTGGTGCTCGGCGCGGACCTCACCCCGGCCATGCTGCGGGAGGCGGCGCGGGCCGGGCGGGACCGCGACGGAGTGCTGCTGCTGACCGACGTGGCCGCGCTGCCGCTGCGTTCCTCCTCGCTGGACGCCGTGTTCGCGGCCGGGCTGATCGCGCATCTGCCCGACCCGGCCGGCGACCTCCGGGAGATCGCGCGGGTGGTGCGTCCCGGCGGTGTGCTGGCGCTGTTCCACCCGATCGGCCGGGCGGCACTCGCCGCGCGCCAGGGCCGCACGATCACACCGGACGACCTCCGCGCGGAGCCGAACCTGCGCGCACTGCTGACGCGTTCGGGCTGGCGCATGACGTCGTACGCCGACGAGGACGACCGGTTCCTGGCGCTGGCCGTGCGCGCGGACTGAACTCCCGGCCGTGCGCCGGGGTCAGTCCGGGTGCCGCACCGGGCAGCCCCGCAGTCCCGGCACGGGGCTGGTCCCCAGGTCCGCCAGCCGGTAGCCGTCCGGGTAGCTCTTGATCTCCCGGTTCTGCCGGGCGAAGTGCGGGGCCCTGCGGGGCGGCAGCAGCCGGACGGCACGGCCCCGCAGCCGTACCGCGCGGCGCACCCACGCGCGCGTTGCCGCGCTCGGCGGGGTGTAGCGGAAGGCACGCAGGAGAGGTTCGTCCAGCAGGGCGAGCGTGGCGGTGCGCAGCACGGGGGCGAGCGGGCGCGGGTACCAGGAGATCATGAGGTCGAGGGTGGCGTCCGAGACCCGTCGTGCGTCCGCGTCCCAGTCGAAGTGGGCCTCCTCGTAGGCGTCCAGGAAGCTTTCGAACTCCTCGTAGGACCGGGGGACGTCCTTGATGCCCATGTGCCGGCCGAGGGTCCGGTAGTGGACGGCACTGGCGACGATCTCGTGCCGCGACAGCCGGCGCCATCCGTAGGCGTCGATCCACCGCCTGGGCATCACCACGAACGTGCACAGGACGTAGCGCATGTCGTCGTCGGGGATGTCGTAGGCGCGGTGCATCCGGTTGATGCGGCCGATCGCGGTACGGCCCTGCACGCTGCCGAAGCCGTGCTCGACCACGGCGTCCAGGAGCAGCGAGGTGTCGTCGTAGCGTTTCTGGGGCCGGTCGGTGAGTTCCGCCGTCGCGGCGAGCAGGCGGCCGATGCCGGGCACGGCGTAGGTGCGGTAGAGGGCCAGTTCCAGGGACCGGGTGAAGTCCCAGGGGAACTCGTACGCCACGCTGAGCCGGTAGATCTCCGTTGCCTCCCGGTGGGGGTCCATCCGCCGGATCCGTTCCAGCCGTTCGTAGCGTCGCACCGTGCCGCCCCCTTCTGCCGCCGACGCCGCAACTCTACGTTGGGCAGCAGGAGATGAACGGTCGGTGAGGACAATCGGGCAGGGGGAAGGTGAGCCGCGTGTGGCGAAAGGTTCGTGGGATCGGGAGCAGAGCGGCCGGCAGTGCGCGGTCGGTGGAACGGGCCGGGCGCGAGGAACGTCCGCACAACCTGTTCGAAGCCGCCGCGGCCTACGTCTCGGCCTGCGCGGAGGACGATCAGGACCGGATCGACGAGGCGGCCGGCTGGGTGTCGCCGGAAGCGCTGTCGTTCGGGGTGAACGAGCTGGCGTGCCGTGCGGTCATCGCGCTCGCGCGGGAGCGGGACGAGTCCCCGGGGACGGTCGCGCGGGCGCTGCTGGGGCTCCCGGCCGCCTGAACCGCCCGCCGGTGCGTGGTCGATTCGCCCCGTCCGGCCGGAAACCTGCAGCTCCGGGCGCGGCGGTGGGGGTCGTGACAAGGGGCTCGGGGTCGGCATAGGGTGCGCGCCGATGGACGAACCTATGGGGAGGCTGGGATGGCCGGGACGGACGAGGCCGCCGCCGCGGACGACGCGCTCTATGTGCTGACGGCGGCGCTGCTGACGCCCGCGAAGTTCCCGAGCGTGCTGGGCGACGACTATCCGGAGGCGTGCGCGGCGCTCGGCCTTCCGCCCGTCGCCGACGGGTACGGGCTGGTGCTCGGCCAGGACGGCGAGGGCGCCCGGTGGACCGTCGTCGTCGACGACGTCTCCCTGGTCGCCGTCGCGATCGCGTCCTGGGACTGCGGCATGGAGCACGATCTGTCGCCGGACGAGCGCACGGTCGTCACCGCGCTGCCCGGCTGGCCCCTGGCGGTGGCCGTGGCGGCGCCGAACGTGCCCGCGCCGCACGACCCCGGCCCCGACGCCGCGGACGGGCCCGCGCTGACGCCGCCGGACGCCGGCGTCTGGGGGCCGGCCCAGCGCCGGCTGGGTGCCGACGAGATCGCGCTGCAGTGGGCGGTCTGGCGGGAGCAGGTCGACGACACGGCGTTCCAGGTGCCGGGCGGCTCGGCGGAGCCGGCCGAAGGCCCCGAGGGCTCCTCGGAGGACGGCCGCAAGGAGGCGGGCGACGACCGGACGGACCAGGACGACGACGGCCGGCACGTGCCGTCGGGCGGTCACAGCGGGATCCGGCGCGTCCTGGCGGAGGCGCGCGCCTACGTCGACTCGCCGCCGCCGCTCGGCCGGGTCCGCTCGTCCTTCGCACCGGGCGGCGCGCGCACGCTGCGCGCCGACGGACCCGGCTGGTCCCTGGTGGCCAGGACGGACGACATCGCCTTCGTCCTGCTCGACGACGAACCCGGCGAAGTCCTCCCGGTCGGCCGGGGACCGGAGCTGCCGGGCCTGCTCGAAGCGCTCGACCAGATGGCCGTACGACCGCTCTGAACAGGCGCGGCCTTCGGCGGGGGGCCGGGCGAGGGACGTTAGCGTGTGCTGCGACCCCACGTGCGGGCGCCGTGCCGTATGGCGCCAACCCATCGATGCCGGCGAGGTCGGGCCCTCACCATGGGGCAGTTCCGTGATCAGCCCTGTGCCCGATGTCCGCTGCCCGTCCTTTCGGAGGCCGTCATGCGCCCCTCCCCCGGCGTTCCGTTGCTCGCCGCCGTCCTCGCCGCCGTCACCCTCTCCGCCCCGACTCCGGCCGGTGCGGCCGGGGACGGGCACTGCGCACGCCAGGAGCGGGTGCGGGTGCCCGGCGCGGCCCACCAGCGCAGCACCTGTCTCGCCGATCTGACCACCACGGGTCTGGCCGGGACCCCGTACACCGACATGGCCGACCAGGCCGGACTGACAGCCGCGGCCACGCGGTCGCCGTCCGGTGTGCCGGGGGTGCAGATCGACGGCTACTTCCCGGACTCCTCCCGCTTCAACAACACCCACGGCTGGGCGCACGACGCGCAGTTCGTGATCCGGCTGCCCGACCGCTGGAACGGCGGTCTTGTCGTCACCGGCGCGCCCGGCAACCGCAAGCAGTACGCGACCGACAAGGCGATCTCCGACCGGGTGCTGGCGCAGGGCTACGCCTATGCCGCGACCGACAAGGGCAACAACGGTGTCGACTTCTACCGCGACGGGAAGCGGCCCGGTGACGCCGTCGCCGAGTGGAACGCGCGGACGACGCAGCTCACCCGGGCCGCCCGGCACGCGGTGGCCCAGCGCTACGGGCACGCCCCGCGCCGCACGTACGTGACCGGCGTCTCCAACGGCGGTTATCTGACGCGGTGGCAGCTGGAGAACCACCCGGAGCTGTACGACGGAGGGGTGGACTGGGAGGGCACCCTGTGGGCCGGTGAGGGGCGCCATCCGCTGCGCTCCCTCCCCGTGGCGGTGGCCAGGATGTACGGCACGGCAACCGACGAGGACATGTACGCGGCGGGCTTCGCACGCGGGTCCGAGTTCCTGTGGCCGTACCACGAGAAGGCCTACTGGGGAGTCACCCAGAAGATCTACCGCGCGGAGTTCGACCCGGCCTACGACCCCGGCTGCCCGGGCCCCTCCGCGGGGTCGACGGCGGAGCAGATCCTGGCGCCGTGTCCCTCGGACGCCGCCTACGACTACGCCTCCCGTCCCGCGTCCGTGCACCGTGCCGTGAACCGGGTGGCGCTCACCGGGCGGATCGGCCGGCCGATGATCACCCTGCACGGTGATCTGGACGCGCTGCTGCCCAAGGCCGTCGACTCCGATGTGTACGCCGGCCTGATCGAGTCGAACGGGCGTGGACGCCTGCACCGCTACTACACGGTGCAGGACGGCACGCACGTCGACGGCCTGTACGACTCCCATCCGGACCGGCTGCGGCCGATCCTGCCCTGCTACCGCTCGGCGTTCGACGCTCTGGTCGCTTGGGTGGAACGCGGGGTCACACCGCCCGCGGACCGGACCATCGGCAGGCCCGCGGACGGCGACGTGGTCGACTCCTGCGCGCTGGGGGGCGGCGGGGCGACGCGGTAGCGCCGCCTCAGCGGCCCAGCTCCTTGCGCGAGACGCGGCGCAGCCTGCGCCGCTGCGCGGGATCCAGGGCGAGGTACGCGGCGGCCGGAACTCCCAGGACTATCAGCAGGGCGGCCCACCAGGGCAGCCAGATGAGCAGGATGAGTCCGGCCGCCACACCCCCCGCGGCGATCTTGGCGTTGTTCGACATGAGTGTCGCCTCCTTCGCGGCCACTGCCGCTCTCTGCTCTGAAAACGGGCCCGCGCCTCCGGCGGTTCCGGACCGCGACCCTGAGCCGTCCCTGAGGTGCGCCCCCTAGGGTCTCCGGGAGCCCGCGGGGGCCTCTCGACGCCCGGCCCTCGGCGCTCCTCCATGGTGACTCGGCTCACAGCGCAGGCACACCCGGTCGACCCGCTCATCCTGTACCCTCGGCGACTCCGGCTCCACTAGTCAAGTTTGAGGACTCCTGTCATCGCTGCGCAGAAGACTCCCCCGGCCTTCGCCTCCGCGCCCTTCGCACCGGCCCGCTGTCCTGCCGTCTTCGTCCCCGGTGATCCCGCCCGCACCGGACGCATCGCGTTCTGGCGGCCCGACGGTTCCGCTCCCCCGTCCGTGGACGCCGCCCCGGCCGAGTACCTGACCGTCGTCGTGCCCGGCGACGACGGCGTCGAGACGGTGCGCGTGCCGGCCACCCTGCTGCCGGTGGACGCCGCGCTGCCCGTCCTCACGCGGGCGCGCGCCACCGGTGAGGGGCACCGGGCCACCGTGTTCTGGGGCGCGGCGGCCGTGCACGCCCTGCATCTGGTGGCGCGCGGTCTGCTGCTGCCGGGCCTGTCCCCCGCCGACCACGACGCCTGGCGCGTCGGCCCGCTGGACGCGGAGGACATCGAGGCGATCCGCCGGCTCGCGGCCGCGATGCCGCCCGAGGCGCACGCCGTGCCGCTGGACGGCACCGGGGCGCCGCGTCTGCCCGACCCCGAGGAGCTGGTGCGCGCCTTCCTCGACGCCGTCGCCGACACCCTCCCCCGCTCACCCGCCGCCCGCCTCGTGACGGGCACCGCGGCCTTCGCGGTACCCCGCCCGCAGCGGCTGCCCGGACTGCGGGCCTGGGCCGCGGACATCGCCGCCGGCCACGACGCGGGGGTGCGGCTGTCGTTGCGCGTCGAGGTGCGCGGGCTGACGGACGCGGCGGACGACGGCGCGGACGTGTCGTTCCGGGCCGTCCTGCAGATGCACGGGCTGAGCGATCCCGCCCTCGTCGCGGACGCCGCCGACGTGTGGGCAGGAACCTCGGACGCGGCCTTCGGGGCGCGTGCGCGCATGGACGCCCTGCTCGCGCTGCGCCGCGCGGCACGCGCCTGGGCGCCGCTCACCCCCCTGCTGTCGGCGACGGTGCCGGACGCGGTCGAACTCGCGGAGGAGGAGATCACCGACCTCCTCGGCGAGGGCGGCCGGGCGCTCGCCGGCGCGGGCGTCGACGTGCACTGGCCCAGGGAGCTGGTCCGCGAACTCACCACCCGCGCGGAGGTCGGTCCCGCCGGCACCGAACCGGTGCCCGCGCGGAACGGCTTCGCGGAAGGTCCCTCGACCCTGTCCGCCGACGCGCTGCTCGCCTTCGACTGGTGGTTCGCCCTGGGCGACCGGCACCTCACGCGCGAGGAACTGGACCGGCTGGCCGAGCTGAACCGGCCGCTCGTACGGCTGCGCGACCAGTGGGTCCTGATCGACCCCCGGGAACTGGCCCGGGCCCGTGCGCGCCAGGACCACAGGATCACGCCCGCCGACGCGCTCGGCGCGGCGCTGACGGGCTCCGCAGAAGTCGAGGGCGGCCGGATCGAGGTGCGGCCCACCGGGTGGCTGGCGGCCCTGCGGGACCGGCTCGCGGACCCTGAGACGCAGGAGCCCGTCGAGCAGCCCGCCGCGCTCGCCGCCACCCTCAGGGACTACCAGCGGCGCGGTCTGAACTGGCTGGCCCGGATGACCTCACTGGGCCTGGGCTGCTGTCTCGCCGACGACATGGGCCTGGGCAAGACCGTCACCCTGATCGCGCTGCACCTGCACCGCCAGACCGATCCGGCGTCCGCGGGACCCACCCTCGTGGTGTGTCCGACCTCGCTGATGAGCAACTGGCAGCGGGAGATCGAGCGGTTCGCGCCCGGCACTCCGGTGCGCCGCTACCACGGTGCGCGACGAGCGCTGGACGACCTCGCCGACGGCGAGGTCGTGCTCACCACGTACGGCACCATGCGGCTGGACGCCGGCCGGCTGGCCGGGGCCGCGTGGGGCATGGTCGTCGCCGACGAGGCGCAGCACGTGAAGAACCCCTACTCGTCGACCGCCCGGCAGCTGCGTTCCATCGGCGCACGCGCGCGCGTGGCGCTCACCGGCACTCCGGTGGAGAACAACCTGTCCGAACTGTGGGCGATCCTCGACTGGACGACTCCCGGTCTGCTGGGCCGGCTCGGCACCTTCCGGGCGCGGTACGCGGACGCGGTCGAGGGCGGACGGGACCCGGCCGCGGCGGACCGGCTGGCCCGGCTGGTACGGCCGTTCCTGCTGCGCCGCCGCAAGTCGGACCCGGGCATCGCGCCCGAGCTGCCGCCGAAGACGGAGACCGATCACGCCGTGTCGCTCACCCAGGAGCAGACGGCCCTGTACGAGGCCGTGGTGCGCGAGGCGCTGGCCGAGATCTCCGGCGCCGACAGCATGACGCGGCGCGGCATGATCGTGAAGCTCCTGACCGGCCTGAAGCAGATCTGCAACCACCCGGCGCAGTTCCTCAAGGAGGAGCGCCCGGTGGTCGCCGGCCGGTCCGGGAAGCTGGAGCTGCTGGACGAGCTCCTCGGCACCGTCCTCGCCGAGGGGGCCGGTGTCCTGGTGTTCACGCAGTACGTGCGGATGGCCCGGCTGCTGGAGCGGCATCTGGCCGCGCGGGGAGTACCGACGCAGTTCCTGCACGGCGGTACACCGGTCGCCGAACGTGAGGCGATGGTCCGCCGTTTCCAGGACGGCGGGGTTCCGGTGTTCCTGCTGTCGTTGAAGGCGGCGGGCACCGGACTGAATCTCACCAGGGCGGAGCACGTCGTGCACTACGACCGCTGGTGGAACCCCGCCGTCGAGGCGCAGGCGACGGACCGCGCGTACCGCATCGGCCAGACCCGGCCCGTGCAGGTGCACCGGATCGTCGCCGAGGGGACCGTCGAGGACCGCATCGCCGAACTGCTGGCGCGCAAACGGGAGCTGGCCGACGCGGTGCTCGGCGGCGGCGAGGCGGCGCTCACCGAACTGACGGACGCCGAGCTGACGGATCTGGTCGAACTGCGAGGGGAGCCGCGATGAACGCGTACGACACGGGGGCCGGCGGCACGGAACGCACCTTCCCCGCGCTGCCGCCCGCGCGGGGCCGGGGTTTCGCGCGGACCTGGTGGGGCCTGGCCTGGCTGACGGCGCTGGAGGGCACGGCACTGGACCTGGCGCAGCTGAAGGCGGGCCGCAGGCTCGCCCGTGCGGGCGCGGTCGGCGCGGTGTCCGTACGGCCCGGCCGCATCACGGCGGTCGTCCAGGACCGGGACCGTACGGCGCACCGCGCGGACGTCCTGCTGCAGGAGCTGTCCGGGGAGCAGTGGGACCGCTTCCTGGCCATGACCGTCGCGCGGGCCGGTCATGTCGCGGCACTGCTCGACCGGGAGATGCCCACCCACCTGGTCGAGGACGCGGAGCTGGCCGGCGTCGACCTGCTGCCCGGGCCGGGGGACCTGGAGCCGGAGTGCGACTGCGGCGCCTGGGACCACTGCGGTCACACGGCGGCACTGTGCTACCAGCTGGCCCGGCTGCTGGACCAGGACCCGTTCGTCCTGCTGCTGATGCGGGGACGGAGTGAGCGGGCCCTGCTCGACGCACTGCAGTCGCACGGCGACGCCTCCGCGGGGCGGTCCACGCGAGGTCCGGAGGGGACGGACGCGGCCGAGGCCTACGCGGCCGGGGACATCCTGCCGTCGCTCCCCGGCCCTCCCTCGCTCCCCGCCGGGCCGGGGGTGCCGCCGTCGCTGGACACGGAGGCCGCGCCGGTGGCCGGGATCGACCCGCCCGCGCTGGAGTTCCTGGCCGCCCGGACCGCCGCGCGGGCCCACCGTCTGCTGGAGGAGGCGCTGCGGGGAGAGGCCGACGCGCATGCCGTGGAGCCGTCGGTGGCGCGGGACGCGGTGCGGCTGGCCGCCGGCGAGCCCGACCCCGCGGTGACGGACCGGCTCGCCGAGGGGTCGGGCCGGGGCGGGGAGGGGCTGGCCGTGGCGGTACGGGCCTGGCGGCAGGGCGGTGCGGCGGCACTGGCCGTGCTCGACGAGGAGTGGACGGTGCGGGGCGACACCCTCGCACGCGCGCGTGCCGCCCTGGATTCGGCCTGGGAGGAGGACGAACGGCCGGCTCTGCGGGCCCGGGCCAACCGCTGGACGGTCGTCGACGCGCCGGTGCAGCTGCGGCTGAGCCGCGACGGCCGCTGGTGGCCGTACCGCGAGGAACGCGGCCGCTGGGTCCCGGCGGGGGGTCCCGCGCGGGACCCGGCGACCGCCCTGGCCTCGGCGGAGGGTGCCGCCGGGGCGTGACCGCGTCCCGCGCCGTCCCGTCAGGGCAGTCGGACGTCCCCCAGGGACGGCAGCAGCGACTCCAGACCGCTCGGGAGGTTGCTGGGCAGCCCGCTCGGCAGCTCGGTGGGGAAGCCGGAGGGCAGCTCGGTGGGCAGGCCGGACGGCAGATCGCTGGGCAGCCAGGAGGGGATGCCCGGCGACGGTTCGGGAGGGCCGCCGGTGACCGTGGCGCTCTCGCCGGGCTCCTTGTCCGGCGAGTCGTCGTCCCCCGAGGCCATGAGCACGATGAGGGAGACGGCCACGACCGCCACGATCACGGCGAGCAGGACGAGCAGGACCCTCCGCCCGCCGGGGCCGCGTCCCGGACCGCCGCCGTGGTCCCCGGGCGGCCGGGGCGGTGGCGCTCCCCCGTGGGACGGCGGTCCGAAGCCGCCGCCCAGGGGCGGGCCGGGCGGCTGCTGGGGCGGTACCGGAGGCATGGCCATACGCACCATCGTCGCCTCGGACACCGGGCGTGCGCGAGGTCACCGCACGGAAGTCGACACGGATGCGGGGCAGCGGCGCCATGATTCCGGCGTACTCCGCGCGGAGAGCGCGCAACGGGCGGAGGGCTGGGGCGGCGCACCGGGCGCGCCGGGACGCGCGGGCGGGAGCGGCCGTACACGAAGGCACGTCCGCGGGGGCTTTCCCGGTCGGTGCACCGCTCGGGAAAGGCGCGCCGGCGAGGGCTTCCCGGCCGGTACGCCGCTCGGTACATGACGGTCACGTGGGGTGAGTGACGCACCCGGGTGCCGCGCACGCCGCCTCAGCGCGAGGGAGGGGACGGGCCGGAGCCGAGGGCTGGCCCGTCCCGCGCACACGGAGCCCGGACCGGTCCGCCCGCCCTCGCGCAGGGGCGCGGCCGTCCCGTCGCGGAGGCGAGGGCGACCGCGCCCCCACGCGGCGGGGCGTCAGCCCCGGACGCCCAGCAGGTGGTCCATCGCCAGCTGGTCGAGGCGCTCGAAGGCCATGCCGCGCGCGGCGGCGGCGTCGGGGTCGAAGTCCTCGAAGGCGGACCGGTCGTCGAGCAGGGCCTGGAGACCGTCGGCCGCCGTGGCCTGGGCCAGCTCGTCCAGACGGGCCGCGCGCAGCGCCTCCTGCACCTCCGGGTCCGCGCGGAAGGCCGCCGCGCGCTCCTTGAGGATCAGGTAGTTGCGCATGCAGCCGGCCGCCGAGGCCCACACGCCGTCGAGGTCCTCGGTCCGCGGCGGCTTGAAGTCGAAGTGCCGCGGGCCCTCGTACCCGGCCGACTCCAGCAGGTCCACCAGCCAGAAGGCGGCGCGCAGATCGCCCGCGCCGAAGCGGAGGTCCTGGTCGTACTTGATGCCGGACTGGCCGTTGAGGTCGATGTGGAACAGCTTGCCCGCCCACAGCGCCTGCGCGATGCCGTGCGGGAAGTTCAGCCCGGCCATCTGCTCGTGGCCGACCTCCGGGTTGACCCCGTACAGCTCCGGCCGCTCCAGGCGCTCGATGAACGCCAGGGCGTGGCCGATGGTGGGCAGCAGGATGTCGCCGCGCGGCTCGTTCGGCTTGGGCTCGATGGCGAAGCGGATGTCGTAGCCCTGGGTGGTGACGTACTCGCCGAGGAGGTCGAAGGCCTCCTTCATCCGGTCGAGGGCGACACGGACGTCCTTGGCGGCACCGGACTCGGCACCCTCACGGCCGCCCCAGGCGACGTAGGTCTGCGCGCCGAGCTCGGCCGCGAGGTCGATGTTGCGCATGGTCTTGCGCAGCGCGTAGCGGCGCACGTCGCGGTCGTTGGCGGTGAAGCCGCCGTCCTTGAACACCGGGTGGGTGAACAGGTTGGTGGTGGCCATCGGCACCTTCATGCCGGTGTCGTCCAGCGCCTGCCGGAACCGCTTGACGTGCTCCTCGCGCTCGCTGTCGCCGGCGCCGAAGGGGATGAGGTCGTCGTCGTGGAAGGTCACGCCGTGGGCGCCCAGCTCGGCGAGGCGCCGGACGGACTCGACCGGGTCGAGGGCACGCCGGGTGGCGTCGCCGAAGGGGTCCCGTCCCTGCCAGCCGACGGTCCACAGGCCGAACGTGAACTTGTCCTCGGGGGTGGGCTGGTAGTTCATGCCGCGGCTCCTTGCTCGGTGAGGCTATTTCGTCATGGCGGTTTACAAATTAGTATGCAGGAACATTTCTGGGAAGAGACGCACCCCGCCGGGGCGCGGAAGAGGGAGAGACCGATGTCAGCAGCCGAGGGTCCGCTCGTCGTCGGCGTGGACACATCCACCCAGTCCACCAAGGCCCTGGTCGTCGACGCGGCCACCGGCAGGATCGTCGCAAGCGGCCAGGCCCCGCACACGGTGACCTCGGGAGCGGGCCGCGAGAGCGACCCGCGCCAGTGGTGGGAGGCCCTGTCCGAGGCACTGCGCCAGTGCGGCGATGCGGCGCACGAGGCCGCCGCGGTGTCCATCGGCGGGCAGCAGCACGGCCTGGTCACCCTTGACCGGCACGGCGAGCCGGTCCGTCCGGCGCTGCTGTGGAACGACGTGCGTTCGGCGCCGCAGGGCCGCCGGCTGATCGAGGAGCTGGGCGGCGCGAAGGTCTGGGCCGAGCGCACGGGAAGCGTGCCCGCCGCCTCCTTCACGGTCACCAAGTGGGCGTGGCTGGCGGAGCACGAGCCGGACGCGGTCCGGGCCACCAGGGCCGTACGGCTCCCCCACGACTACCTCACCGAGCGGCTCACCGGGCAGGGCACGACCGACCGCGGCGACGCCTCGGGCACCGGATGGTGGGCGTCCGCGACGGAGGCGTACGACGAGGAGATCCTCGCGCATGTGGGCCTCGACCGGGCGCTGCTGCCGCGCGTGGTGCGGCCCGGTGAGGTGGCCGGGACCGTACGTGACAGCCATGACCTGCCGTTCTCCAAGGGCACCCTGGTGGCGTGCGGCACCGGCGACAACGCCGCCGCCGCGCTGGGCCTCGGGGTGCGCCCCGGCACCCCGGTGATGAGCCTCGGCACCTCGGGCACCGTGTACGCCGTGTCGCGGCACCGGCCGGCCGACCCGACCGGCACGGTCGCGGGCTTCGCCGACGCGCGCGGCGACTGGCTGCCGCTGGCCTGCACCCTCAACTGCACGCTCGCCGTGGACCGGGTCGCGGCCCTGCTGGGCCTGGACCGCGAGGCCGTCGAAAGGGGCCGGGGCGTCACCCTGCTGCCCTTCCTGGACGGCGAGCGCACCCCCAACCTCCCGGGCGCGTCCGGTCTGCTGCACGGGCTGCGCCACGACACCAGCGGGGGCCAGCTGCTCCAGGCCGCCTACGACGGTGCCGTGTACTCCCTGCTGGCCGCGCTCGATCTCGTCCTCGACGAGGACGCCGACCCCTCGGCGCCCCTGCTGCTGATCGGCGGCGGCGCCCGGGGCACGGCCTGGCAGCAGACCGTGCGCCGGCTGTCGGGGCGGCCCGTGCAGGTCCCCGAGGCGAAGGAACTGGTCGCGCTCGGCGCCGCGGCGCAGGCGGCCGGACTGCTCACCGGGGAGGACCCGGCCGCGGTCGCCCGGCGCTGGAACACGGCCGCGGGCCCGGTGCTGGACGCGGTGGAGCGGGACGAGGAGACCCTCTCCAGGCTGGCCGGGGTACTCTCCGACGCGGCCCCGCTGCTCAGCCGCGGTACGGACACCGACTGACGGCCGGCGAGGACGGCACAGAACCGAGGAATGACGGAGGAATGAGCGCACCGCTGCACAGGACCCGCCCGGCCGGCCAGGGGCGGGCGCTGCCCGACACCCAGCAGGGCATGCGCCGCCGCAACCTCTCGCGGGTGATGCACACCGTCGGCGCCGAGGGACCGCTGTCCCGGGCCGCCGTCGCCTCACGCATCGGCCTGACCCGCGCGGCGGTGTCGACGCTGGTCGACGAGCTCATCCGCTCCGGCCTGCTGGAGGAACTGGGTCCGGAGCGGCCCGGGCGTGTGGGCCGTCCCGGTTCGGCACTGGCCGTCAGCGGGAACGGGCCCGCCGGGATCGGCGCCGAGGTGGGCGTCGACCATCTCGCGGTCTGCGCGGTCGACCTGCGCGGCCGGGTACGGGCGCGGGCGGTGCGGCACGTCCCGAACCGGGACCGCTCCCCCGAGCCGGTACTCGGGGAGCTCACCGCGCTGATACACCGGGTCCTCGCCGAGGCGGAGGGCGAGGGCCTGTGGCCGGCGGGACTCGCCGTGGCCGTGCCGGGTCTGGTGGCCCGCGACGCCCGGACCGTCGTACGCGCCCCGAACCTCGGCTGGCTCGACACGGACCTCGGCGGCCTGCTGCCCCCGGGACCGCCGCTCACCGTGGCCAACGAGGCCAACTTCGGCGCGCTGGCCGAACTGTGGCTGGGCGAGGAAACGCCGCGCGACTTCCTGCACGTGTCGGCCGAGATCGGTATCGGCGCCGCGGTCGTGGTCGACGGGCGGCTGCTGCACGGGAACCGGGGCTTCGCGGGCGAGTTGGGCCACGTACCGGTGTGGCCCGACGGACCGGCGTGCGCCTGCGGCGGACGCGGCTGTCTGGAGCAGTACGCCGGCGAGGAGGCGGTGCTGCGCGCGGCCGGACTGGAACCCGGCGAGGACCGCGTCGGCCTCCTCGCGGGCCGCGCCGAGCAGGGCGACGCCGAGGTACGGCGCGCCCTGCACGACGCGGGAACGGCACTCGGGATCGCCCTGACCGGCGCCGTGAATCTGCTGGACCCGCAGAGCGTGGTGCTCGGCGGGGCCCTGTCCGGGGTCGCGCCCTGGCTGCTGCCCTCGCTGCGGTCCGAACTGGCCCGGCGCACGACGGGGCCGGCCTGCCCGGTCACCGTGTCCGCGCTGGGCCCCGAGGGCCCGCTGCTGGGCGCGGCGCACTCGGTGGTCCGGGGGGTCCTGGACGACCCGGCGGCCGTGGCCGGGCGGGTCTGACGCACGGACCCCGGGGCAGGCGCCGCGTCAGGCCGGCGCCAGCCGCTCCTCGAGCGCGGCGCGGTCGGTCACGAACCACACCTGGGTGCCGCGGTTGGCCTCGCGCACGAAGTCGCGCAGGGCGTCGCTGTCCGCGACCCGGGAGGCGATGTCGCCGACGATCACCAGACGGATACGGTAGGTCACGAACTTCTGCACCACGTCCCCGGCGACGCCCGAGCGCAGGGTGAAGAACTCGTCGGCCACCCGCTCCACCGGGACGGCCACCACCTCCGCGTGACAGCCCATGGCGTCGCCGATCAGATCGAGCGCGGTGTCGCCGCCGCTCAGCTTCCGTCCGTCCTCGCCGCAGACGAGGACGGCGACGCCGTGGGTGGTCAGGAGATCGTTGGCTGCCATGGCCTGAGCCTATGTCAAGGGCGCCCGGATTGCGGGGGCTTCGGCGGTGGACCGGCCACCTCACCGGTCGATTACGAATCGCCCAACTACTGGTGGCCGGAGGTTGAGCAGGCAACGATGAGAGCATGACACCGGCGCAGCGAGCCATGGAGCGACTGCTCTCATGGACCGATCTCTCGGCCTGTCCGGCCGGTTGCGGTACGGGGGCGGCGCTCCGCACCGTCCGCGACGAGATCGTCCACTTCCATTCCGCGCGGGACGTGGATCTCCACCTCACGCACCGCGCGATCCAGCGTTTCCACTACGACCTGAGCGGGTCGAGCGCGCTCCAGCTGGTCCCGGGCTCGTGCTGGGTCACGGTGCACCTGGACTGCGCGACGGACGTGGACCTGCTGCTGAGTCTGGTGAGCGTCGCCCTCAAGGCACACCAGAACCGTCCCCCGTCCGCGCCGCCTTCACCGGCCGGGTGCAACTACCACCGCGTCACCGTGCTGCCGCGCGACGCGTCGGCCGGCCGCTGAGCCGCGGTCTCCGGCGGGGCCTCACGGCCGCAGACCGCCGACGATGTCGGCGGTCGCCGTGAGGCCGCTGTGGATGGTGGGCGCGACGCTCGTGCCGGCCAGGTAGAAGCCCAGCAGCAGACAGACCAGCGCGTGGGAGACCTTCAGCCCACTGTTGCGCAGGAAGATCACCGCCAGGACCGAGAGCAGCAGCACCACAGAGATGGAAACGGCCATCGTCAACCTCCTCCGCCACATCCGATTCGCGGCGTTCGGCCGCAAGTGTGGCGTAGCGGAGGGTTCGTCCGGGGCGCTGAGCTGTCCTCCGAACGTGTGGTGTCACGCCCTCCGGCGGGCGTCGAGGAAGGATGCCAGCCCCGCGAGGTCGTCGGTGTTGAGGTGGTCGACGTCCGCCGCGACCAGTTCGCCCCACAGGGCGTCGCGGGCGGGGCCCGGCAGGTCAGGGGTGGCCCAGAAGCGCACCCGCCGGCCGCTCGCGTGCGCGGCGCGCACGATGCCGCGCAGTTTCCGGCGCTCGGCGTCGGGGAAGGCGCCGACGCCCCGCCAGGTGAAGTTGAGCGTCCAGTTGTCGCTGATCAGCGGGATGAAGGAGGCCGGCGCGGGGCCGCCGAGGTCGGTGAGCCGGCCGTCGTAGAAGGCGCGGCGCACCCGTTGGGCCTCCATGGGCACGCGGGCCGCGCGGTCGCCGGAGACGACGGCCGTGACGGGCCCGGGGAACACCCTGCCGTGCACGTAGGTGGTGAACAGGTGCCGGTGGCGCCGCAGACTTCGGTCGAGTTCGAGGTAGGTGGAAGAGCCCTCGGTCTTGATGTCGATCAGTAACTGGAGCGGCCTGTGGTGTCCGCGGTACACCGCACCGCGGTTCGCGCGGACCCGGGCGGCGAGCGGGTTCAGGTACAGGGACTCGAGAGTGCGGGAGGGGTCGAGGTCCTCGGGGTCGTGGGCCACGAGGAGCTGGCCGTCGACCAGGAAGATGTCCGCCTCCACGCTGCCGAAGCGGTGGTCGAGGGCGTCGAGAAGGGGGCGGGGGTGCTCGTAGTCGTTGTGGGCGTGGGCGCGCCACAACGGGCGTGGACGGTGCGTCCGTTCGCCGGCCAGCGCCTGGGTCGCGGGTAGCGCGACCGAACCGGCGAGGGCGGCGCCTAGGGTGGTGAGGGCTCTGCGACGGGTGGTGAGGGCCATGCTCTGCCTCCCTGGAAGTGCCGTAGGTGACCCCAGCGAGTATGAGGTCGCCCTGCGGTCAAGGAGCAGTGCTGTGCGGTGAGTTGGCCGATCCGCCGTCGTGTGTTCACCTCACCCGTGCCGGGCGCACGAGGAAGCCCGCCCCCGAAGGGGACGGGCTTTCCCTGTGGTTCGGCCGCTCAGGGCGCGCGCAGGTCGACCAGTTCGGCGAGCGCCTCGCGGTGGGCGCCCGCCGTGCCGTGGGTGAGGGAGTCCGCCTTGGCTCGCTTGAGGTGGAGGTGCACCGGGTGTTCCCAGGTCATGCCGATGCCGCCGTGCAGTTGCAGCGCCTCCTCGGCGGCGCGGACCGCGACGGGCGCGGCGTAGGCCTGGGCGACGGCGACCGCCACCTCGGTGTCCTCGCCGGTGGCCAGGGCATCGGCGGCGCCCCGTGCCGCCGCGCGCAGGCTGACGACTTCCAGCCACAGCTGGGCGAGCCGGTGCTTGAGGGCCTGGAAGCCGCCGACCGGGCGGTTGAACTGCTTGCGCTCCTTCAGGTAGCGGACGGTCTCGGTCAGCGACCAGTCGGCGAGGCCCAGTTGCTCCGAGGCGAGCAGTCCGGCTCCGGTCCGCAGGGCACGGCGCACGGCGGGTCCGGCGTCGCCGAGGCGACGTCCCGCGGCACCGTCGAGGGCGATCCGGGCGAGCGGCCGGGTGAGGTCCAGGGAGATCTGCGGAGTGACGGTGACCGCGTCGGCCTCCACCGCGTACAGACCGCCGTCGTCCGCCGGCACGAGCAGCACGTCGGCGACGGCGGCGTCCGCGATGCCGGTCAGCTCCCCGTGCAGTGCGCCGCCCTCCAGCCGCACGGTGGTGAACGCGGCGCCGGGAGCGGTGTGCAGTCCCACGGCGAGGGCCCCGATCCGGCGCCCGGACGCCAGCCCGGAGAGCAGCTCGCCCTCCTCGCCGCACGCCAGCAGCGCCTCGGTGGCCACCACGGCGCTGGTGAGATACGGCACCGGAGCGACCGCCCGCCCCAACTCCTCCAGGACCACCGCCGCTTCGCGGTGGGTGGCGCCCTGGCCGCCCTGGTCCTCGGGAACGAGCAGGCCGGCGAGGCCCATGCCGTCGGCGAGCGCCTTCCACAGGGACAGGTCGTGCGGGGCGTCCGATTCCGTACGGGCGATCACGCCCGCCGCGTCGCAGTGGTCGGTGAGCAGGTCCCGGACGGCGGCGCGCAGCGCCTCTTCCTCCTCCGAGTACAGCAGGTCGGGCTGTGTGCTCATCGGGCCAGGTCCTTCCACGCGACGTCCTTGTCGGTGCGCGGCTCGGCCGGCAGGCCCAGGACGCGCTCGGCGACGATGTTCAGCAGGACCTCGCTGGTCCCGCCCTCGATGCTGTTGCCCTTCGAGCGGAGGTACCGGTAGCCCGCGTCGCGCCCGGTGAAGTCGACCAGCTCGGGCCGGCGCATGGTCCAGTCGTCGTACAACAGGCCCTCCGCACCGCGGAGTTCCACCTCCAGGCCGCTGATCTCCTGGTTGAGACGGGCGAAGGCGAGCTTCATGCCGGCACCCTCGGGGCCGGGCTGTCCGGCGACGAGCTGCTGGCGCAGGCGTTCGCCGGTGAGCCGGGCGACCTCGGCGTCGACCCAGAGCTTCAGCAGCCGCTGGTGCAGGTCGTGGGTGCGCAGTTCGGGGCGTTCGCGCCAGGTCTTCGAGACCGGGCCGATCATGCCGCCCTCGCGGGGCAGGCGCATGCCGCCGATGGCGACGCGCTCGTTGTTGAGCGTGGTCTGCGCGACCCGCCAGCCGTCTCCGATCCCGCCGAGCCGGTGGGCGTCGGGGATGCGGACGCCGGTGAGGAACACCTCGTTGAACTCGGCCTCGCCGGTGATCTGGCGCAGTGGCCGGACCTCGACACCGGGGTCGGTCATGTCGCAGACGAAGTAGGTGATGCCCCGGTGCTTGGGCACCCCCGGGTCGGTGCGGGCGATGAGGATGGCCCAGCGTGCCAGATGGGCGCTGGACGTCCAGACCTTCTGCCCGTCGACCACCCAGTGCTCACCGTCCCTGACGGCGCGCGTGCCGAGCGCCGCCAGGTCGGATCCGGCGCCCGGCTCGCTGAACAGCTGGCACCAGACCTCCTCGCCGGTCCACAGGGGCCGCAGGAACCGCCGCTTCTGCTCCTCGGTGCCGTACTGGAGGATCGTCGGCGCGGCCATGCCCAGGCCGATGCCGATGCGGCGCGGGTCGTTGTCGGGGGCCCCGGCGGCCTCGAGTTCGGCGTCCACGACGGCCTGGAGGGAGCGCGGGAGGCCGAGTCCGCCGAGCCCTTCGGGGAAGTGCACCCAGGCGAGTCCGGCGTCGAAGCGGGCGCGCAGGAAGTCGGGGCGCACGGTGTCGGCCGGCGGGTACGCGGACAGGAACTCCTGAGTGCGGCGGCGCAGTTCGGCGGCGTCGGTCATGAAGCGGCTCCGTTCTCCGGCGCGGGCAGGACGGCGACGCGCCCGGTGGTGACGCCGTCGGCGACCCGCTGCACGGCGTCGGCGGCCCCGGCGAGCGGGACGCGCTCACTCACCAGCGGTTTGATCGCGCCCCGGGCGGCGAGGCCGGTGAGCTGTTCGTGGCAGTGCTGGACCAGCTTGGGGTTCTTGGTGTTGTACAGGCCCCAGTGCAGGCCGAGGATCGAGTAGTTCTTGACGAGCGCGTGGTTCAGGGCGGGGCTCGGGATGGACCCGCTCGCGAAGCCGACGACGACGATCCGGCCCTCGAAGGCGACGGTCTTGGCGGACTGGGCGTAGGCCTGGCCGCCGACGGGGTCGTAGATCACGTCGGCGCCCCGGCCGCCGGTGGCCTCCTTCACGGCGGCGACGACGTCCTGCTCGCGCCGGTCGATCACCACGTCGCAGCCCAGTTCTCGGGCGACGGCCGCCTTGGCGGCGCCGCCGACCACACCGATCACGGTGGCGCCCGCCGCCTTGCCGAGCTGCACGGCCGCGCTGCCCACCCCGCCCGCGGCGGCGTGGACGAGCAGGGTCTCGCCGGCCTCCAGACCGGCCCGGCGGTGCAGGCCGAACCAGCCCGTCTGGTAGCCGATGTGCAGGGCGGCGGCCTCGGCGTCGTCCAGGGCCTCGGGCGCGGGCAGCAGCGCGGCGGCGTCCGCGACGGCGTACTCGGCGAAGCCGCCGTGCGGCAGCGCGGGGTTGGCGATCACCCGGCGTCCGTCCTCGGTCTCGCCGCAGATCTCCACGCCCGGGGTGAACGGCAGCGGGGGCCTGACCTGGTAGTGGCCGCGGCACATCAGCGCGTCCGGGAAGTTGATGTTGGCGGCGCGCACCCTGAGCAGGACCTGCCCCTCACCGGGCGTCGGCCGCTCCGCCTCCGCGAGGCGCATCACCTCCCCCGGCTCGCCGAGCTCGTGCACTTGCCATGCCTGCATGCGGGGCCTCCACGGGGCTGTGAACGTCGTGTTCGCCTGACCGGGTCCACCGCATACTAAGCGGTCGCTTGCCCATCAGGGAACAGTCTCGCCCGTCACCCCCGCCGGGGCCGCGCCCGTACGTGCATCCGCTCCCCCTGGGGACCGAACAGACTGAGGAACTCCACGGGCCCCTCGCCCGTGGATCCGAACCAGTGCGGCACACGCGTGTCGAACTCGGCGGCCTCCCCCGCCGCCAGCACCACGTCGTGCTCGCCGAGCACCAGCCGCAGCCTGCCGGACAGCACGTACAGCCACTCGTAGCCCTCGTGGGTGCGCGGCTCGGGCTCGGGACTCCGCTTCGGTTCGAGCACCTTGTACGCCTGCAGTCCGCCGGGCTGCCGGGTGAGCGGCCAGTGGGTGCGTCCGTGGCGCCGGATCGGCTCGGACGCGCGGATCCGCGGATCGCCGACCGGCGGGGCCCCGACCAGTTCGTCCAGCGGCACCTGATGGGCCTGCGCGATCGGCAGCAGCAGCTCGAGGCTGGGCTTGCGCAGCCCCGATTCCAGCCGCGAGAGGGTGCTCACGGATATGCCGGTCGCCTCCGACAGCGCCGCGAGCGTCACCTCCCGCTCCTTCCTGATCCGGCGCAGCCGGGGGCCCACATCCGCGAGAACGTCGTCGGTCGTCATGCCGCTATTGCAGGATCGGCAAAGTTGTTTGTCAATGCGGCACTCGCTGGGCGACCGTCGTCGTGGAGGTGGTCACGATGAACGAGACGGACCGCAACGAGATCCACGACGTGGTCGTCGTCGGCGGCGGGGCGGCGGGGCTGTCCGCCGCGCTGGTGCTGGGCCGGGCCCGGCTGCGCACGCTGGTCGTCGACGCGGGAGAGCCGCGCAACGCTCCCTCGTCGCACATGCAGGGCTATCTGTCCCGGGACGGGATGGCGCCGGCCGCGTTCCTGGCACGGGGACGGGAGGAGATCGCACGCTACGGCGTCGGGCTCGTCCGGGACCGGGTCACGGACGTCACCGGGGGCGAGGACTTCACCGTGGTACTCGACGCGGGAGGGACCGTGCGGGCCCGGCGGCTGGTCGTCGCCACCGGGCTGAGGGACGAGCTGCCGGAGGTCCCCGGGGTCGCCGAGCGGTTCGGGCGGGACGTGCTGCACTGCCCGTTCTGCCACGGCTGGGAGGTGCGCGACGAGCCCTTCGGTGTGCTGGCGTCCAGCGCGATGAGCGTGCACCAGGCGCTGATGGTGTCCCAGTGGTCGAAGAACGTCACCTTCTTCCTGCACCGGGTCGCCGAGGAGGAACTGTCCGACCAGGACCTGCGCCGGCTGGCCGCCGCGGGCGTCGACGTGGTGCCCGGCGAGGTCGCGGAGCTGGTGGCCGAGGACGACCGGCTCACCGGGGTGCGGCTGGCCGACGGCAGCACGCACGCGCGCTCGGTGCTCTTCGTCGCCCCCCGCCCGGTGCCGCAGACGGGTCTGCTGGAGCGGCTGGGCGCCGAGCTGGACGAGACCCCGTTCGGCGCCTACCCGGTGGTCGACCCGACCGGTCTGACCACGGTGCCCGGCGTCTGGGCGGCGGGCAACGCGATCGGCTTCGCCGAGCAGGTGGTGCACGCGGCGAGCGGCGGCTACCGCGCGGCGTCCGCGATCGTCGGGGACCTGCTGATGAGCCGCCTGGACGCCGCCGTGAACGGATAGGCGGCGCACGGCCGGGGTGTGGAGCGGCCGCGTCCGTAGCACCATGGCTGCATGCTGCTGTCCCGGCTGGCCCGTGTGTCCCAGGAGGTCGCCGCCACCTCGGCGCGGTCCCGGAAGATCGCTCTGCTCGCCGGGCTGTTCCGGGAGGCGGAGGCGGACGACGTGCCGATCGTCATCCCGTATCTGGCGGGCCGGCTGCCGCAGGGCCGGATCGGCGTGGGCTGGAAGGTGCTGAGCCGTCCGGTCGCCCCCGCCGCCGAGGCGTCCCTGACCGTGCGCCAGGTCGACGCGCTGCTCACCACCCTGGGCAAGGTGTCAGGCCCGGGCTCCCAGGCCGAACGGGCCCGTCTGGTCGGCGAGTTGCTGGGGGCGTCCACCGAGGACGAGCAGCGGTTCCTGTTCGGGCTGCTCACCGGCGAGGTGCGGCAGGGCGCCCTGGACGCGGTCGCGGTGGAAGGGCTGGCGGAGGCGACGGGGGCGCCGTCGGCCGATGTCCGGCGGGCGGTGATGCTGGCCGGCTCCCTCCAGTCGGTGGCCGGGGCTCTGCTTTCGGACGGCCCCGGGGCGCTGGAGCGGTTCCGGCTCACCGTCGGCCGTCCGGTGCT
Source organism: Streptomyces marokkonensis (assembly GCF_008312835.1). GTDB lineage: Bacteria > Actinomycetota > Actinomycetes > Streptomycetales > Streptomycetaceae > Streptomyces > Streptomyces marokkonensis_A. Next base: position 115,683 of record NZ_VSKS01000011.1, read on the forward strand.
GCCGATGCTGGCGCACAGCGCCTCCTCGGTCGCGGAGGCGGTGGAGAAGCTGGGGGCCTGCGCGGTCGAGGAGAAGCTCGACGGCATCCGCGTCCAGGTCCACCGCGACGGCGACACGGTGCGCGTGCACACCCGGACCCTCGACGACATCACCGGGCGGCTGCCGGAAGTGACGTCCGCGGCCCGGGAGTTGCCGGGTGAGCGGTTCATCCTGGACGGGGAGGTCATCTCGTTCGACGACGACGGCCGCCCCCGCTCGTTCCAGGAGACCGCCGGACGGGTCGGCTCCCGGGTGGACGTGGCGGCGGCCGCCCGGGAGGTCCCGGTCTCCCCCGTGTTCTTCGACGTGCTCTCCGTCGGCGGGCGCGACCTGCTGGACCTTCCGTTCTCCGGGCGGCACGCGGAGCTGGCCCGGCTCGTCCCGGAGCCGATGCGGGTGCGGCGCGCCGTGGTGTCCGGGCCCGGGGACCTGGGCGCGGCGGAGGAGTTCCTCGCCGAGACGCTGAAACGCGGTCACGAGGGCGTCGTGGTCAAGGGTCTGGACGCCTCCTACAGCGCGGGCCGCCGTGGTGCCTCGTGGCTGAAGGTCAAGCCCGTGCACACGCTCGACCTGGTGGTACTGGCCGCCGAGTGGGGTCACGGCCGCCGCACCGGGAAGCTGTCCAATCTGCACCTCGGCGCGCGCACCGCGGACGGCGGTTTCGCCATGCTCGGCAAGACCTTCAAGGGCATGACCGACGCGATGCTGGCGTGGCAGACCGAGCGGCTGCGGGAGCTGGCGGTCGAGGAGAGCGGGTACGTCGTGACGGTGCGCCCCGAACTCGTGGTGGAGATCGCCTACGACGGGCTGCAGCGCTCGACCCGCTACCCGGCCGGTGTCACCCTCCGCTTCGCCCGCGTGATCCGCTACCGCGAGGACAAGCGCCCCGAGGAGGCGGACTCGGTGGAGAGCCTGCTCGCCGCGCACCCCGAGGTGCGGCCGTGAAGGGCTCCCGGAGCGCCGGACTGCTGTTGTTCCGACACACCGGCCCGGGTCTCGAGGTATTGCTCGGACATATGGGCGGGCCGTTCTTCCGGCGGCGGGAGACCGGGGCGTGGACGGTGCCGAAGGGCGAGTACGACCCCGGGGAGCAGGCCTGGGAGGCGGCGCGGCGCGAGTTCCGGGAGGAGCTGGGGCTGCCGCCTCCGGACGGGGAGGCCGTACCGCTCGGGGAGGTCCGGCAGGCCGGCGGGAAGACCGTGACGGCCTGGGCGGTCGAGGCCGACCTCGACCCGGCGACGGTGGTCCCCGGCACGTTCGAGATGGAGTGGCCGCCGAAGTCGGGACGGATCCAGGAGTTCCCGGAGCTGGACCGGGTCGCGTGGTTCACCCTGGACCGGGCCCGGGAAGTGATCGTCTCCGCGCAGTCCGCGTTTCTCGACCGCTTGGCGGAGCACTCGTCCTGAGGAGCCCTCCCGCGTTGCGCCGCCCACCGCGGCGCGGGAAGGTCGGAAGGCACAGCCCGTCCCCAGGGAGGTCAAGCGATGCACATCGCCACGGTGAATCCGGCGACCGGCGAGACCGTCAAGACGTACCACCCCATGGACGAGGAGGAGCTCGAGCGCCGGCTGCAGCTCGCAGAGGCCACGTTCCGCACGTACCGGACGACGAGCTTCGACGAGCGCGCCCGCCTGCTCCACCGGGCCGCCGAGATCCTCGACGAGGACCAGCGGACCATCGGCCAGGTGATCACCACGGAGATGGGCAAGCCGGTCAGGCAGGCCCGCGCGGAGGCCGCGAAGTGCGCCAAGGCGATGCACTGGTACGCCGATCACGCGGCGGAGCTGCTCGCCGACGAGGAACCCGACGCCTCCGACGTCAAGGACTCCGGCGCCTCCCGGGTTCTCGTGCGCTACCGGCCCCTGGGTCCGGTGCTCGCCGTGATGCCGTGGAACTTCCCGCTGTGGCAGGTGGTGCGGTTCGCCGCGCCCGCGCTGATGGCGGGCAACGTGGGGCTGCTCAAGCACGCCTCGAACGTGCCGCAGACCGCCCTGTACCTGGAGGACCTGTTCCACCGCGCGGGCTTCACCGAGGGCTGCTTCCAGACGCTGCTCATCGGCTCCGCCGCGGTCGACGACCTGCTGCGCGACGAGCGGGTCAGGGCGGCCACCCTCACCGGGAGCGAGCCCGCGGGCCGCGCGGTCGCCTCCACCGCCGGAGAGATGATCAAGAAGACGGTGCTGGAACTGGGCGGCAGCGACCCGTACGTCGTCATGCCGTCCGCCGACCTGGACCGGGCCGCCGAGGTCGCGGTGACCGCGCGGACGCAGAACACGGGGCAGTCCTGCATCGCCGCGAAGCGGTTCATCGTGCACACGGACGTCTACGACGCCTTCGCCGAGCGGTTCACGGCCGGCATGAAGGCGCTGAAGGTCGGTGACCCGATGGACGAGGAGACGGACGTCGGTCCGCTCTCCAGTGAACAGGGCCTGAGCGACCTGGAGGAGCTGGTCGACGACGCCGTTCGGGCCGGTGCCACCGTGCTGTGCGGCGGTGAGCGCCCCGAGGGGCCCGGCTGGTTCTACCCGCCGACCGTGCTGGCCGGGATCGGCCGGGAGATGCGCATCCACCGGGAGGAGGCCTTCGGCCCGGTCGCCACGCTGTACCGCGCGGCGGACCTGGACGAGGCGGTTCTCATCGCCAACGACACCTCCTTCGGGCTCAGTTCCAACGTCTGGACGCGGGACGAGGCCGAGGTCGACCGGTTCGTGAGGGACCTGGAGGCGGGCAGTGTGTATGTGAACGGGATGACGGCGTCCCACCCGGCGTTCCCCTTCGGCGGGGTCAAGCGGTCCGGTTACGGGCGTGAGCTGTCCGGGCACGGAATCCGCGAGTTCTGCAACATCACCACGGTTTGGCAGGGTGCGTGATGTCCGCGCGGCTACGATCCCGACTGTGAACCGCGAAGTGACTCTTCCTCTGATCGTCGACGACCGCGGGACCTTGCAGGTTGCCGCCGCCGATGTCAGCAAGCTGCTGCGCACGGTCGGTGGGCGGTGGGTCCGGCTCGTCGAGGCCGGGGAGGACGGGCTCGACGAGGACACGGTCGCCGCGCTGACGATCGAGCTGGCGAAGCTGGCCGACCGGATCGACGTGGCGTGCATCGCCCACAGCAGCGGGAGCGCGCCGTAGGCCCCGCCTTTCGGCGGGCCGCCTGCACACCCACCCGGCCGGCACGGGGGGATGTGACGTAATCCTTACGCCGGCACCGGAAAGGCTGACGGGGGGACGTCCGGTGGTGTGAACTCCTGAGCGACCGAGTGATCGTCGTGCGAGGAGCAGTCACACGTCATGAGACGGAATCGTTCCGCGTCCGCCGCGGCCACGGGCCTTGCCGCCGCCTGTTTCGGCCTCGGCCTTCCCGCCACCGCGTGGGCCGCCACACCCGACGTCCCCGAGGCGTTGCGGATCTCCACCAGTGCCTACGCGGGCTTCCAGCAGTGCGGCGCCGCGACCCCGCCGACGTTCAGCACCACCAACGGTTCCGCGCCGTTGTTCGCCGCCTCGGTCAAGGGCCTCGATCCCCAGCCCGGGCTGGACGGGAGGATGGAGCTCGCACGCCTCGGCGAGCAGCCGTTCCGCACCTTCCAGACGGACACCGGGGCCGGCCACGTGTGGGCCCTGCAAATTCCCACCAGCACGTTCAGCCCGGGTGACTACCAGTGGCGGATCCGCGCCGAGGGCGCCGACGGCCCGTCCGACTGGTCCGCCTGGTGCACGTTCACCGTGACCGGCCCGGAGCCCACGCCCACGGAGTTCACCTACAGCCCTGACGGCGGCGAGCACTGCCTGGACGTGAGCGGCGCCGGCAAGGAGGACGCCGCGAGGGTGCAGCTGTGGGACTGCAACGGCTCCCTGGGCCAGACCTGGAGGACCACACCCGAGGGCACCCTGGTGAACCCGAACTCGGGCAAGTGCCTGGACGTGGCCGGCGGGGGAACCGCCGACGGCACCAAGGTGCAGATCTACACGTGCAACGGCACCGGCGCCCAGCAGTGGCGCTACAACCAGACCGTCCCGACCGGCTTCGTCAACCCCCGGTCCGGCAAGTGCCTGGACGTGCCCTACGCGAACTTCGCCAACGGGGTCCAGGTCCAGATCCACGAGTGCAACGGCACCGGCGCGCAGGTCTGGAAGGAGCTCACTCCCGCCTGACCGGGGAGGCCGAAGACCGCAGGGCCTCCCAGAACATGGCCTCGTAGCTCTGCAGGAGACGTCCGTGACGGCGTGCGCGGTGCTCGTCCAGGCTGCCCGCGGCCATGGCCGCCCGGACCGCCGCCAGGGCCGTGCGGTCGAGGCCGGGGGCCGGTTCGGCGAAGAAGTCGAAGAAGGCGCAGGCCTCGTCGGAGAAGCCGTAGTGGGCGCGCAGGGCCTCGGCGATCGTGGCGCAGTAGCCGCCCCAGGCGGAGAAGTTGGCCGTCAGGGCGAGGACGGCGTCGGCCGGAGCGGCGTTGAGGGCCAGCCAGGCGACACAGGCCGGGTAGGCCTGACAGCCCGGCAGGGCCTCGTACGCGTCCGCCCGGGCCGCGTCGACGCCGCAGGCGGCCGCGAACGGTTCGAGGTACTCCCCGGCGAGCGCCTCGCCCTCCGCGAGAGCGGTGAAGAACGCGGCGGAGTCCGGTTCGGCCGCGGACCTGTCCGCCAGGTGCAGGAACGCGCGGCGGTCCGCGGGAATCACCAGGCGCTGCTCCAGGGCGAGCGCGGCCAGCACGCCCCGGTCCGCCTCGCCGCGGGCGATCAGCGGCACGAGGGGGTTGGCGCGGGGGTCCGGTGCCAGGTCGCGGGTGGTGGTCTCCATCAGGTCGCGGGCCGTACGGGTCATCGCGTCCTCCGTCGTGTCGGTCACCCACGATCGTTCCCCCGCGACGGGGCGGGGGTAACCCGGCGGTGCCGCCCGCACCGCCGGGTGGTCCGCGCGGCCGGGTCAGCGGATGGGCATGCCCGACAGGGTGCGGGCGATCACCAGGCGCTGGATCTCGCTCGTCCCCTCGAAGATCGTGTAGATGGCTGCGTCCCGGTGCATCCGCTCGACCGGGTACTCGCGCGTGTAGCCGTTGCCGCCGAGGATCTGGATCGCCTGGGCGGTGACCTTCTTGGCCGTCTCGCTGGCGAACAGCTTGGACATCGAGCCCTCGGCGGCCGTGAACGGCTTGCCGTTGACCGCCATCCAGGAGGCGCGCCACACCAGGAGGCGGGCGGCGTCGATCTGGGTGCGCATGTCGGCGAGCTGGAAGGCGACGCCCTGGTTGTCGATGATCGGGCGGCCGAACTGCTCGCGCGTGGTGGCGTACTCCAGGGCGACCTCGTACGCCGCGCGGGCGGTGCCCACCGCCATGGCGCCGACGGCGGGGCGGGACGCCTCGAAGGTCGCCATGGCGGCGTTCTTCACGCGCTCGCCGCCCTTCTTCGCCTTCTCACGGGCGCGGGCGAGACGCTGGTCCAGCTTCTCCTTGCCGCCGAGCAGGCAGGAGCCGGGGACGCGCACGTTGTCCAGGATGACCTCGGCGGTGTGCGAGGCGCGGATGCCGTGCTTCTTGAACTTCTGCCCCTGGGAGCAGCCGGGGGTGCCAGGCGGGATGATGAAGGAGGCGTGGCCCTTGGAGCCGAGGTCCGGGTCGACGACCGCGACGACGACGTGGACGTTGGCGATGCCGCCGTTCGTGGCCCAGGTCTTGGTGCCGTTGATGACCCACTCGTCCTTGGCCTCGTCGTACACCGCGCGGGTGCGCATGGAGGCCACGTCGGAGCCGGCGTCGGGCTCGGAGGAGCAGAAGGCGGCGACCTTGACGTCATTGGCGTCGCCGTACATCTGGGGGATCCAGGTGCCGATCTGCTCCTCGGTGCCGTTGGCGAGGACGCCGACGGCGGCGAGGCCGGTGCCGACGATCGACAGGGCGATGCCCGCGTCGCCCCAGAACAGCTCCTCCATGGCCATGGGAATGCCGAGGCCGGTTGCGTCGAAGTACTGCTGGGCGTAGAAGTCCAGGGAGTAGATGCCGACCTTGGCGGCCTCCTGGATGACCGGCCAGGGAGTCTCCTCACGCTCGTCCCATTCGGCGGCCGCGGGGCGGATCACATCGGCGGCGAAGCCGTGCAGCCAGTCGCGGACCTCCTTCTGTTCGTCGTTGAGCTCCATGGTGAACTCGGCCATGACCCCTCCAGCGGCGGCGCACGTGCATGTTACTTGCGGTAACCCCGAGTCTGTTACCGGTCGGTAGGAAAAGTCAACTCCTCAGGCCGGTCCATATCCCGTTCGATGGCCGTGAGGCCTTCAGTGTTAGTTTGCGCAGGCGTCACCGAATCAGCACGGGTGGGGAGAGCTCATGGACACCACACAGCGGACCGATCAGCAGCGCGCCGCCGACCGGCGTCGGCGCGAGCTCCTGGAGGCCGCCGACCGAGTGGTGCTGCGCGACGGCCCGGGGGCCTCGATGAACGCGATCGCCGCCGAGGCCGGCATCACCAAACCGATTCTCTACCGGCACTTCGGTGACAAGGGAGGACTCTACGCCGCTCTGGCCAAGCGGCACACCGACGCGCTGCTGGACTCGCTGCGGGCGGCGCTCGACGCCCCGGCGGACCGGCGCGAGCGGGTGGAGGCCACGCTGGACACCTACCTGTCGGCGATCGAGGCGCGCCCGCAGGTGTACCGGTTCCTGATGCACCCGGCGGAGGGCTCGCAGAGCGACCAGGGCTTCGACGTCGGCAAGCACTCGGCGCCGCTGCTGCGGCGGATGGGCGAGGAGCTGGCCCAGGTGATCGGGGAGCGGCTGGACCTCGGGCCGGGCAGCCAGCAGCTGGCCCGGGTGTGGGGGCACGGCATCGTCGGGATGATGCACGCGGCCGGCGACTGGTGGCTCGGCGAGCGGCCCTGCTCCCGGGCGGAGTTGGTGCGCAGCCTGGCGGACCTGCTGTGGGGGCGTCTCGCGGCGGCGGGCGACAAGGTCGGCGGCCCGGGGTTCTGAGCCGCCGGCCCGCCGCCTCCCCGGTCCCTCAGTCCGGCCGGTTCCAGGAAGCCCGGCTCACCTGCCGCATCAGCCGCCGGTGCCGCCACCCCGTCAGGCGGTCGGCGTAGATCCGGCCCTCCAGGTGGTCGCACTCGTGCTGCAGGCACCGGGCGAAGAATCCGGTGCCGTGGACGGTGACCGGGTCGCCGGTCGCCGTGAAGCCCTCGACGACCGCGTGGTCGTAGCGCTCCGTCCCCGCCTCCAGGCCGGGCAGCGACAGACAGCCCTCCGGGCCGCGCAGCACCAGCCCGTCCGCCTCGGCCAGCCGCGGGTTCACCACGTGACCCCGGTGCCGGACGTCCTCGTCGTCCGGGCAGTCGTACACGAACACCCGCAGGGGCTCGCCGATCTGGTTGGCGGCCAGGCCCACGCCCTGGGCCGCGTACATCGTCGCGAACAAGTCCTCCACCAGGCGGGCCAGTTCCGGGCCGAAGCCGGTGACCTCCCGGCAGGGCCCGTGCAGCACCGGGTCGCCGAGCAGGGTGAGGGGCCGTACGCGTCCGTGGACGCCGGGGATGGAGCCGTGTCGCATGGCGGCAAGAGTACGGTCCTTGCAGCAACGCCCGTCTCACGATGGTGCCGCGGTTCTGGAGTGCGAATGGATCTCGATAGGCTGAGGTCTCACCACGTGGCCGTCAGGCACAGACGCGGCGCGTACGCAAGGAGGATCGAGAACTGATGGCAGGCAACTCGGACCCGCTCACGCCGCGGGCCAAGCTGGCCGTGACCGCGGGCAAGGCGGTCGCGGCGGCATCCCGCGCCGCCGGGCGCGGCAGCGGTTCGGTGATCGGCGGCCGGGTGGCGCTCAAGCTCGACCCCGATCTCCTGGCCCGGCTCGCGCAGAACCTGGACTGCGTCCTGGTCTCGGCGACCAACGGCAAGACCACCACCACCCGGCTCATCGCCGAGGCGCTGCGCGCCGCCGGGCCGGTCGTGTCCAACGCGCTCGGCGCCAACATGCCGGCCGGCATCACCTCGGCGCTGGCGGGCGGCTCGGACGCGAAGTTCGGCGTCATCGAGGTCGACGAGAAGTACCTCGCGGGCGTCGCACGGGACACCGACCCGAAGTGCATCGCCCTGCTGAACCTCTCCCGCGACCAGCTCGACCGCGCCGCCGAGACGCGGATGCTCGCGGAGAACTGGCGCGAGGGCCTGGCCGGCTCCAAGGCCGTCATCGTCGCGAACGCCGACGACCCGCTGGTGGTGTGGGCCGCGTCCTCCTCCCCCAACGTGATCTGGGTGGCCGCGGGACAGATGTGGAAGGACGACGCCTGGTCCTGCCCGTCCTGCGGCGGTGTGATGCAGCGCCCCGGCGACGACTGGTTCTGCGGCGAGTGCGGCTTCCGCCGGCCCACCCCGAGCTGGGCGCTCTCCGGCGACCACGTGCTCGACCCGCACGGCTCCGCCTGGCCGATCCACCTGCAGCTGCCGGGCCGCGCCAACAAGGCCAACGCCGCGTCCTCCGCGGCCGTGGCGGCCGTCTTCGGGGTGCCGCCCCAGGTCGCCCTGGAGCGCATGTACCAGGTGCAGGCCGTGGCGGGCCGCTACGACGTGGTCCAGTTCGAGGGCCGGGACCTGCGCCTGCTGCTCGCCAAGAACCCCGCGGGCTGGCTCGAGACGTTCTCGCTGATCGACCCGCCGCCGACCCCGGTGATCCTCTCGGTGAACGCGCGCGGTGCCGACGGCACCGACACCTCCTGGCTGTGGGACGTCGACTACACGCGGCTGACCGGCCACCCGATCTGCGTCGTCGGCGACCGGAAGCTGGACCTCGCGGTGCGGCTGGAGGTCGCGAACCAGCAGTTCCAGGTGTGCGAGAACCTCGACCAGGCGGTCCAGCTGTGCCCGCCGGGCCGGATCGAGGTCATCGCCAACTACACCGCGTTCCAGGACCTGCGCCGCCGCGTCGGCAACTGACCACCACACCTCAGGGGACTTGAAGTGAGCGACAACCAGCTGCGGGTCGTCTGGATCTACCCGGACCTGCTCAGCACGTACGGCGACCAGGGCAACGCTCTCGTCGTCGAGCGCCGGGCGCGGCAGCGCGGCCTGGACGTGGCGCGGCTCGACGTGCGCAGCGACCAGCCGATCCCGACCTCCGGCGACATCTATCTGATCGGCGGCGGCGAGGACCGTCCGCAGCGGCTGGCCGCCGAGCGGCTGCGCCGGGACGGCGGTCTGCACCGCGCGGTCGAGAACGGCGCGATCGTGTTCTCGGTGTGCGCCGGCTACCAGATCCTCGGCCACGAGTTCATCAACGACCTCGGCCAGCGCGAGCCCGGCCTCGGACTGCTCGACGTGGTCTCGGTCCGCGGTGAGGGCGCCCGCTGCGTGGGCGACGTCCTGGCGGACATCCACCCGCAGCTGGGGCTGCCCCCGCTGACCGGGTTCGAGAACCACCAGGGCGTCACCCACCTGGGCCCCACGGCCCGCCCGCTCGCCCAGGTCCGCTTCGGCAACGGCAACGGCACCGGGGACGGCACGGAGGGCGCGTTCAACGAGACCGTCTTCGGCACGTACATGCACGGTCCCGTGCTGGCCCGCAACCCGCAGATCGCGGACCTGCTGCTGAAGCTGGCGCTCGACGTCAACGCGCTGCCGCCGACCGACGACCACTGGTACGAGGCGCTGCGGAACGAGCGCATCGCGGCGGCGCAGCAGCCCGCCTGAACCGGCCGCGGACCCGGGCGCGGACGGGTCCTGCCGGCCCGTCTGACGGCTGCTCCGCACAGGTGAGCGGGGTCGTCCAGCAGGCGGACGCGAGGTGCGGCCCCGCCCCCCGATGCCGCTAGGGTGGCGGGGATCGAGCCGGACAGCGCGGTCCGGTCCCGGCCCTCATCGAGAAGGTTGTTTCGGGCTATGCGCATTGGTGTCCTCACGTCCGGCGGCGACTGCCCCGGCCTGAACGCCGTCATCCGGTCCGTCGTGCACCGCGCCGTCGTCGACCACGGCGACGAGGTCATCGGCTTCCGGGACGGGTGGAAGGGCCTCCTGGAGTGCGACTACCTCAAGCTCGACCTCGACGCGGTGAGCGGCATCCTCGCCCGCGGCGGCACCGTCCTCGGCTCCTCCCGGGTGCGCCCCGAGCACCTGCGGGACGGTGTGGAGCGGGCCAGGGGGCACGTCCGGGACCTGGGCCTCGACGCGATCATCCCGATCGGCGGTGAGGGCACGCTCAAGGCGGCCCGGCTGCTCTCCGACAACGGCCTGCCGATAGTCGGTGTGCCGAAGACCATCGACAACGACATCGCGGTCACCGACGTCACCTTCGGGTTCGACACCGCCGTAGGGGTGGCGACCGAGGCCCTGGACCGGCTCAAGACCACCGCCGAGTCCCATCAGCGCGTGCTGATCGTGGAGGTCATGGGCCGGCACACGGGCTGGATCGCGCTGCACTCCGGCATGGCGGCCGGCGCGCACGCCATCGTCGTGCCCGAGCGGCCCTTCGACATCGACGAGCTGACCGCGAAGGTCGGCGAGCGGTTCTCGGCCGGGAAGCGGTTCGCGATCGTGGTCGCCGCGGAGGGGGCCAAGCCGAAGGCCGGCACCATGGACTTCGACGAGGGCGGCAAGGACGTGTACGGCCACGAGCGGTTCGCCGGGATCGCCCGGCAGCTCTCCATCGAGCTGGAGTCGCGTCTCGGGAAGGAGGCGCGGCCGGTGATCCTGGGGCACGTGCAGCGCGGCGGGACGCCGACGGCGTACGACCGGGTGCTGGCGACGCGGTTCGGGTGGCACGCGGTGGAGGCGGTGCACCGGGGTGAGTTCGGGCGGATGACCGCGCTGCGGGGTACCGACATCGTGATGGTCTCCCTCGCGGATGCGGTCGAGACGTTGAAGACGGTGCCGGAGTCCCGGTACGCGGAGGCGGAGTGCGTGCTGTGATCCCGCGGCGCCGCCGGTAAGAGGCCGGATCGCCGCGGTTCGTGGCGGGCTCCGGGCCGTCCGTGGCCGACCGCACGGTTCCCCGCGCCCCTTTCGGGGTGCCTGCCGCCCCCGGTGACAGAGGTCGCCGGGGGCGGTTCTACTCTGGTGCGGACAGATGGCGCACAACCTGCACGAAACTGGAGCCGGCGGATGGATCACAGCGGGCACGGTATGACCATGGATCTGCCGCCGTTCACGCTGGGGCGGGGCCTTGCCTGGTCGGCGGATCCCTTCTTCCTCATCGCGTGCCTGCTGGGGCTGGCGCTGTACGGCTGGGGCGTGGTCCGGCTGGTGCGGCGCGGTGACAAGTGGCCGGTGGGGCGGACCGTCGCGTTCGCCGCCGGTGTGCTGAGCATCGGGCTCATGATGTGCACCAAGCTGAACGACTACGGCATGGTCATGTTCAGCGTGCACATGGTGCAGCACATGGTGATCAGCATGGTGTCGCCGATCCTGATCCTCCTCGGTGCCCCGATCACCCTGGCCCTGCGGGCGCTGCCGCCGGCCGGGCGCGGTCGCAAGGGCCCGCGTGAACTGCTGCTGATGCTGCTGCACAGCCGCTACATGCGGATCATCACCCACCCGGTGTTCACCATTCCGATGTTCATCGCGAGCCTGTACGGCCTGTACTTCACCCCGCTGTTCGACTTCCTGATGGGTTCCCGGGTCGGGCACATCGCGATGATGGTGCACTTCCTCGCCGTCGGCCTGGTGTTCTTCTGGCCGATCATGGGCGTGGACCCGGGCCCGCACCGGCCGGGCTATCTGATGCGAATGCTGGAACTGTTCGCGGGCATGCCGTTCCACGCGTTCTTCGGCATCGCCCTGATGATGGCGTCGACGCCGATGGTCACGACGTTCGAGAATCCGCCCGCCTCACTCGCCGTCGACGCGCTGTCCGACCAGAACGCGGCCGGCGGAATCGCCTGGGCGTTCAGCGAGGTTCCCTCCGTCCTGGTGCTGATCGCGCTGCTGTTCCAGTGGTACGCCTCGGACCAGCGGCAGGCGAAGCGCGAGGACCGCGCCGCCGACCGGGACGGCGACAAGGAACTCGAGGCGTACAACGCCTATCTGGCCTCACTGCACGCACACCGGAACTGAATTCACTGATTCCCCCGTCCCCTTGAACGGGCGAATTCCTCCAGTAGCATGATGCGCCAGGGGGAACCGCCGAGGGGGAGCGGTAATGGGACGTCACACGTTCACGCACGGGGCAGGAATAGCAACACCATTACGCAAAGGGAATGCCTGTTCCCTTTGCTCCGCCGCTGTGGAACGCATTCACGATCGCGTGTGGAATCGCGTTGCGGCCCGGCGATCGTTCTCGTGGGAGTGACCGGATGCCCTCGGGATCACCGACGTCGGGAGTGGGCCGGGTGATCGCCGGCCGATATCTGCTGCTGCGCCGGCTGGGCGGCGGTGGCATGGGACATGTCTGGCTCGCCCATGACCAGCGGCTGGCCTGCGAGGTCGCGCTGAAGGAGATCGTGTTCGGCGATCCGGCCGAGCCCGGACAGGAGCGGGAGGCCCGGGTCGCCCGGGCACACGCGGAGGCCCGGCACGCGGCCGGTCTGCGCGGTCACCCCCATGTGGTGACCGTGCACGACGTGCTGGAGCACGAAGGGCTGCCGTGGATCGTCATGGAGTACCTCGCGGGCGCCGTCGACCTGCGCGATCGGCTCGCCCGGAGCGGTCCGCTCGCCCCTGCCGAGTGCGCCCGGATCGGGCTGGCCGTGCTGGACGCGCTCACGGCCGGGCACGAGCGGGGCGTCCTGCACCGGGACGTGAAACCGGCGAACATCCTGCTCGCGCCGGACCGCACCGGGGCACCGCACGGGCGCGTCCTGCTCACCGACTACGGCATCTCCGTGCAGCCGGACACCGGGGAGACGCGGTACACCATGGCGTCCGCGCTGGTCGGCACCGTCGGTTATCTGGCGCCGGAGCGCGCCACCGGCGGCCCGCCCACCCCCGCGGCCGACCTGTTCTCGCTCGGCTGCACGCTGTACCACGCGGTGGAGGGCCGCGCACCCTTCGCGCGGGACTCCCCGCTGGCGTCGGTCACCGCCGTGGTCACGGAGGATCCGCGGGCGCCGGTGCGGGCGGGCGCCCTGGAGCCGGTGCTGCGCGGCCTGCTCGCCAAGGACCCGGAGCGGCGGACGACCGCGCGGGAAGTGGAGGCCGAACTGGCGCGGATCGTGACGCCCCGGTCGGAGACGTACCCGCGGACGCGGACGGACCTCGGATCCCGGGCCCCGTGGGACGTCCCCGCGCCTCCGGCGCCCGAGGCGGCCGCACCTGGGCCCTCCGGCGCCGGTCACCACCGCCGCCCCCGCGCCTTGCGCGCGGTGCTCGCCGGCGGTCTGGGCACGGTGCTCGCCCTGGGCGGGGCCTGGTACGCGCTGGCCGGCCGGGAGGCCGCGGGCGGCGGGAGTGCGGCGCCGTACGGCGGGACGGTGGGGCTGGTGGAGCCGTTACGGAAGGGCGACTGCGTGGTGGCCGGCTGGCCCGGCGGCACCCGGTTCACCGGCACGCCCCGGCTGGCCGTCGACCCGACCTGCGCGGACGAGGCTCCCGACGGGCAGGTGGTGGCGTTCGTGCCGGCCGCCTCGCACGAGGAGGCACGGGAGCGGGGCCCGGCCCTGTGCGAGGAGCGGACGCGGGAGCTGCGCGACCGGCTGGCCGACGTCCGGGGGCTGGCCGTCGTACCGGCGCCGGACGGGTTCGGGGCGGCCGGGCGGCGTACCGCGTGTCTGGTGCTGGGAGCGCACGGGCCGGTGTACGGACCGCTCGGGGACCGGCGCCGCCCGGGAACGGCGTTCGCCGACACGGCGACGATGCAGCGCCGGGACTGTCTGGAGGTGCGGTCCCGCCGGGAGGCACGGCTGGTGTCGTGCGAGGGACCGTACGACGAGCTGGTGCTCGGCTTCACCCGGCTGGGCGAGGACGTCACGCTCGCCGGGGCGCGCGCCGAGGCGGACACCGCGTGTGCCCGCGAGGTGCCGCCGCGCGACTACGGCTTCGACCCGTCGGACCACGAAGCCGGGGCGTGGACGAGTGAGGGGCCCTGGAAATCGGGCACACATCTGGTCGTCTGCACCGTACGGAGGCAGAACGGGGGCACCATGGAGGGAGCCGAACCATGAGGAGGGTGTTGCGATGCCCGGTACCACGAACGGTTCCACCTCGACGAAGACCATGGGAGTGCTCACCGTCGGCGCCCTGGTCGCCGTGACGGCGTACACGGTGGCGCTCGGGAGCAACGGCTGGCTGTGGTTCGGCTGGGTCGTCCTCGGCCTGATCACGCTCGGGATGGTGGCCACCCGCAGCACCTGAGGAGCGCTGGGGGCGGCGGGCCTCACCTCGGGGTGAGCCGCCCCGTCAGGTGGACGCCCGGCTGGTACTTCGGCAGCCGGACGGTGATCTTCATGCCGGCGCCCACGGCCGTCTCGATGACGAGGCCGTGGTCGTCGCCGTAGGTCTGGCGGAGCCGGTCGTCGACGTTGGACAGCCCGATGCCGCCGGTGGGGCTGGCCTCGCGGGCAAGGATGCGGCGCAGCAGGCCCGGGTCCATCCCGGCGCCGTCGTCCTCGATGACGACGAGGGCCTCGGCACCGGCGTCCTGCGCGGTGATCTGGATGTGGCACTTGTCGGCCTTGCCCTCCAGGCCGTGCTTGACGGCGTTCTCCACCAGCGGCTGGAGGCAGAGGAAGGGCAGCGCGACCGGCAGCACCTCCGGGGCGATCTGCAGGGTGACGGAGAGGCGGTCGCCGAAGCGTGCCCGGACCAGTGCCAGGTAGTGGTCGATGGCGTGGAGTTCGTCGGCGAGGGTGGTGAAGTCGCCGTGCCGGCGGAACGAGTAGCGGGTGAAGTCGGCGAACTCCAGCAGCAGTTCGCGGGCACGCTCGGGGTCGGTGCGCACGAACGAGGCGATCACGGCCAGCGAGTTGAAGATGAAGTGGGGCGAGATCTGCGCCCGCAGGGCCCTGATCTCGGCCTCGATGAGGCGGGTGCGGGACTGGTCGAGGTCGGCCAGTTCGAGCTGGACGGACACCCATCGGGCGACCTCGCCGGCGGCCCGCACCAGGACGGCGGACTCGCGGGGCGCACAGGCGACGAGCGCTCCGTGCACCCGGTCGTCGACGGTGAGCGGGGCGACCACGGCCCAGCGCACGGTGCAGTCGGGGGTGTCGCAGGTGAGCGGGAAGGCCTCGCCGCGGCCGGTGTCGAGAGGGCCGGTCAGGCGTTCCATGATCTCGGTGCGGTGGTGGGCGCCGGCACCGTCCCAGACGAGGACCTGTTCGCGGTCGGTGAGGCACAGGGCGTCCGTGCCCAGCAGGGAGCGCAGTTTGCGGGCGGACTTCCCGGCGGTCTCCTCGGTCAGGCCCGCGCGGAGCGGGGGTGTGGCCAGCGAGGCGGTGTGCAGGGTCTCGAAGGTGGCGTGCTCGACGGGGGTGCCGAGTCCGGCGAGGCTGGCGGGCCGTGCGGTGCGCCGGCCGATCCAGAATCCGGCCGCCAGCAGCGGCAGTACGGCGACCAGCAGACCGGCGAGGAAGCCGCTCATGCGGACACCTCCGTACGCAGTTCCTCGGGCAGGTGGAAGCGGGCCAGCACCGCCGCCGTCCCGGGCGGCACCCGGCCGGGCGTGGCCAGGGACACCAGGATCATGGTGAGGAAGCCCAGCGGCACCGACCACAGCGCGGGCCAGGCGAGGAGGGCGTGCCAGGGCCCCGCGCCCGGGTAGCCGGCCATGGTCGCGGCGACGGCGAGGAACGCGGAGCCGCCGCCTACCAGCATCCCGGCGGCCGCGCCCGGCGGGGTGAGCCGGCGCCACCAGATGCCGAGGACGAGCAGCGGGCAGAACGAGGACGCCGACACGGCGAAGGCGAGCCCCACGGCGTCGGCCACCGGCAGTCCGCCGACCAGGGCGCTCGCGCCGAGCGGGACGGCCATCGCGAGCACGGTGCCGAGCCGGAAGTGCCGCACGCCCCGGGAGGGGAGCACGTCCTGGGTGAGCACTCCCGCGACGGCCATGGTGAGTCCGGAGGCCGTCGACAGGAACGCCGCGAAGGCGCCGCCGGCGACGAGCGCGCCGAGGAGGTCGCCGCCCGTTCCGCCGATCATCCGGCCGGGCAGCAGCAGGACGGCGGCGTCCGCGTCACCGGTGAGGGTCAGGTCGGGGGCGTACAGCCGGCCGAGGGCGCCGTAGACCGGCGGGAGCAGGTAGAAGGCGCCGATCAGGCCGAGGACGGCGACGGTGGTGCGGCGGGCGGCCACGCCGTGCGGGCTGGTGTAGAAGCGGACGACGACGTGCGGCAGGCCCATGGTGCCGAAGAAGGTGGCGAGGATCAGGCCGTACGTGGCGTACAGCGGGCGTTCCTCGCGCGACTCGGCGCGGGAGGGCGACAGGGCGTCGTCGGCGCCGCGTCCGGCGTCGGGGACGGCGGCGCCCTCGGCGAAGGTGAGGCGGGTACCGCCGTCGATGCGGTGGGTGCCGGCGGGCAGGCTGACGTCGGTGCCGTCGTGCGCGAGGCCGTCGACGGTGCCGTCCACCGTCACGGTGAGGGGCTCGGCGAGCCGGAGGTCGACGGTGTCGTCGACGCGGACCACCCGCTGTTCGCGGAAGGCCGCCGGTTCGTCGAAGGCGTGGCTGGGCGCGCCGTCGCTCTGCCAGGCGAGGACGAGGAAGAGGGCCGGGACGAGCAGGGCGGTCAGTTTCAGCCAGTACTGGAAGGCCTGGACGAAGGTGATGCTGCGCATGCCGCCCGCGGCGACGATGACGGTCACCACGACGGCGACGATGACCGCACCGAGCCAGTCGGGCGCGCCGGTGAGCACCGTCAGGGTGAGCCCGGCGCCCTGGAGCTGGGGCAGCAGATACAGCCAGCCGACGCCGACGACGAGGCCGCCCGCGAGCCGCCGCACGGCGTGCGAGGCGAGCCGGGCCTCGGCGAAGTCGGGCAGGGTGTAGGCGCCGGAGCGGCGCAGGGGGGCGGCGACGAACAGCAGCAGGACCAGATAGCCCGCGGTGTAGCCGACCGGGTACCACAACATGTCCGGCCCCTGGACCAGGACGAGCCCGGCGATGCCCAGGAAGGAGGCGGCGGAGAGGTACTCGCCGCTGATGGCGGCGGCGTTGAGGCGGGGGCCGACGGTGCGGGACGCGACGTAGAAGTCGGAGGTGGTGCGGGATATGCGCAGGCCGAAGGCGCCGACGAGGACGGTCGCGAGGGCGACGAGCACGACGGCGGTGACGGCGTAGGCGGAGTTCACGGTGGTGCCGGTCCCCGGTCTCAGCGGTCCTCGACGAGCCGCACGAAGTCGCGTTCGTTGCGTTCGGCGCGGCGTACGTACCAGCGGGCGAGCAGGACCAGGGGCGGGTAGAGGCCGAAGCCGAGCACCGCCCACTCCAGGCGGGCGTCGGGGGCGGCGGCGAAGACCAGCGGGAGCGGACCGATGAGCAGCGCGAGCACGGCGAAGACGGTGAGGCCGGCGCGGAGCTGGATGCGCATCAGGGAACGCACGTAGGTGTGGCCGAGGGTGGTCTGCTCGTCGATCTCGGTGCGCGGGCGGTAGTGGCCGGAGGCGCGGCCGGTGCGGCGGGGCGGGCCGGTGACGACCACGCGGCGTTCGGTCGGGTCCTGGGGCATGCGTGCTCCCCCTGTCTAGCTCGTGGTCCGGCGCATCAGCAGGTCCCGCAGCTCACGGGCGTGCCGCCGGCTGACCTGGAGTTCCTCGGCGCCGATCAGGACGCTCACGGTGCCCGCGTCGAGCCGGAGCTCGCCGATGTGGCGCAGGGCGACCAGATGGCGGCGGTGGATGCGGACGAAGCCGCGGGAGCGCCAGCGTTCCTCCAGCGTGGACAGCGGGATCCGCACGAGGTGGCTGCCCCGGTCCGTGTGCAGGCGGGCGTAGTCGCCCTGGGCCTCGACGTGGGTGATGTCGTCGACGGCGACGAAGCGGGTGACGCCGCCGAGCTCGACGGCTATGTGGTCGGGATCGGGTTCGTGCACGGGGATGCGCGGGGCGGTGTCGCGCGGGGCCGTGCCGCGCTGGGCGGCGGCACGGCGGACGGCCTCGGCCAGGCGTTCCTTGCGGACCGGTTTGAGAACGTAGTCGACGGCCTTGAGGTCGAAGGCCTGGACGGCGAAGTCCTCGTGGGCGGTGACGAACACGATGAGCGGCGGCCGGGCGAACCCGCTGAGCAGCCGGGCGAGGTCGAGGCCGTCGAGTCCGGGCATCTGGATGTCGAGGAAGACCACGTCGATGGCCTCGGGCCCGTCGGGTCCCGATTCCAGGGCGCGGTTGATGCGGCGCAGCGCCTCGGTGGCGTCCCCCGCGCCCTCGGCGCTGCCGATGCGCGGGTCCGCGTTCAGCAGGTACAGCAGTTCCTCCAGGGAGGGACGTTCGTCGTCGACGGCGAGGGCGCGCAGCATGAAGGTGGAGTGTAGGGGTGATTTCCGCGTCTGGACACGTGCCGGACGCGGGCGTACCCGCCGGTGCGCCGCCCGGCCGCCGGGGCCGGGGACGAGCGGACGCCGCTGGATACAGTGCCCGCATGAACAGCAGGCCCACGGCGTTCGACGAGCTCGACCGGAAGATCGTCACCGCCCTGATGGCGAACGCCAGGACGTCCTTCGCGGAGATCGGCGCGGCCATCGGGCTGTCGTCGACGGCGGTCAAGCGCCGGGTGGACCGGCTGCGCGAGACCGGGGTGATCACCGGGTTCACGGCGACGGTGCGGCCGTCGGCGCTGGGCTGGCGCACGGAGGCGTACGTCGAGGTGTACTGCGAGGGGGCGGCGCCGCCCCGGCGGCTGGCGGAGGTGGTGCGCAACCATCCGGAGATCGCCGCCGCGATGACGGTGACCGGTGGCGCGGACGCGCTGCTGCACGTGCGGGCGCGGGACGTGGAGCACTTCGAGGAGGTGCTGGAGCGGATCCGCCAGGAGCCGTTCATCCGCAAGACGATCAGCGTGATGGTGCTGTCCCATCTGCTGCCGGACAGTCCTGAGGCGGGAGTGACCCAGCCCGCGCCGGACGGCGCATCAGACGTGCGTTGAGCGGCGTGAACACGCAGTGATCCTGCGTGAACGCGCAGCTCTCGTTCCTTGTCGTCCGTCCGGGTCGGTTCCTACCGTGGAGGCACCCCCTGTCGGCACCGCGTGGAAGCGGAGGAACCCCTCTGTGCCCGGATCCCGTGTGGCGCGCCGTCGGCGATACCTCGTCTGCGAACCCAGACACTTCGCCGTCCGGTACGCGATCAACCCCTGGATGCACCCCGACCGTCCCGTCGACGTCTCCCTCGCCCAGCGCCAGTGGCGGACGCTGGTCGCCACCTACCGCGACCACGGCCATACCGTGGAGACCGTGAACCCGGAGCCCGGACTGCCCGACATGGTGTTCGCCGCGAACGCGGCGGTCGTCGTGGAGGGCCGTGTCTTCGGCTCCCTCTTCTGCGCGCCCGAGCGGCGCCCGGAGTCCGTGCCGTACGAGGCGTGGTTCAAGTCCGAGGGCTTCGACGTCCAGCATCCCGAGTCGGTGTGCGAGGGCGAGGGCGACCTGGTGCCCGCCGGGCGCTGGATCCTCGCGGGCACCGGGTTCCGCACCACCCGGGAGGCGCACCGCGAGGTGCAGGAGTTCTTCGGCATACCGGTGATCGGCCTGACGCTGGTGGACCCGTACTTCTACCACCTGGACACGGCGCTGTTCGTCCTGGACGACGAGAACGTCGCGTACTACCCCGACGCGTTCTCGCCGGGCAGCCGCGAGGTGCTCGAACGGCTGTATCCGGACGCGGTGACCGCGACCCGTGAGGACGCGATGGCGTTCGGCCTGAACTCCGTCTCCGACGGACGCCACGTCTTCATCGCGCCGGAGGCGACGGCCCTCGCCGGCCGGCTCGCCGACCGCGGTTATGTTCCCGTCCCCGTCGACCTGTCCGAGTTCCACAAGGCGGGCGGGGGCATCAAGTGCTGCACTCAGGAGATCCGCTCATGACCTCTGTCGTCCCCGCGCGTACGTCCGCCGAGCTGATCGGCGCGGAGGAGCCGGTCCTCGCGCACAACTACCATCCGCTGCCCGTGGTCGTCTCCCGCGCGGAGGGCACCTGGGTGGAGGACGTGGAGGGCCGGCGGTACCTCGACATGCTGGCCGGCTACTCGGCGCTCAACTTCGGCCACCGGCATCCCGCGCTGATCGAGGCGGCGCACCGCCAGCTCGACCGGCTCACCCTGACCTCGCGCGCGTTCCACAACGACCGGCTCGCGGAGTTCGCGGAGCGGCTGGCCGCCCTGACCGGGCTGGACATGGTGCTGCCGATGAACACCGGCGCGGAGGCGGTGGAGAGTGGGGTGAAGGTGGCCCGCAAGTGGGCCTACGACGTCAAGGGCGTCCCGGCCGACCGGGCGACGATCGTGGTGGCCGCCGACAACTTCCACGGCCGCACGACGACGATCGTGAGCTTCTCGACGGACGAGGTGGCCCGCGCCGGGTTCGGCCCCTTCACCCCGGGCTTCCGCGTGGTGCCGTACAACGACCTCGCGGCGCTGGAGGCGGCGGTCGACGAGACGACGGCGGCGGTGCTGATCGAGCCGGTGCAGGGCGAGGCGGGTGTGATCGTCCCGGACGACGGCTACCTCGCCGGCGTGCGGGAACTGACCCGCCGCGAGGGGTGCCTGTTCGTCGCGGACGAGATCCAGTCGGGCCTCGGCCGCACGGGCCGCACGCTCGCCGTCGACCACGAGTCGGTCGTCCCGGACGTGGTCCTGCTCGGCAAGGCGCTGGGCGGCGGCATCGTCCCGGTGTCGGCGGTGGTGGCCCGGCGGGAGGTGCTCCAGGTGCTGCACCCCGGTGAGCACGGGTCGACCTTCGGCGGCAATCCGCTGGCCGCTGCGGTCGGCACGGCGGTGGTGGAGCTGCTGGAGACGGGTGAGTTCCAGCGCCGGGCCGCGGACCTGGGCGAGGTGCTGCGCGAGGGCCTGGAGTCGCTGGTCGGCAAGGGCGTCGTCGGCTTCCGTTCCCGCGGCCTGTGGGCGGGCGTGGACGTGGACCCGGCGATCGGGACCGGCCGCGAGATCAGCGAGCGCCTCATGCGCGAGGGCGTCCTGGTCAAGGACACCCACGGCTCCACCATCCGGCTGGCCCCGCCCCTGACCATCACGGCGGAGGAACTCCAGGGCGCCCTGCGCACCCTGGAGAAGGTGCTCACCGCGCACGCCTGAGACACCCGGTGCCGTGCCCGGCCGGTCGGCCCGCCGGCCGTGCACGGCACCGTCCTGCCCCGCCCGGCAAGCCCCCGCCCCCGTCAAGGGTGAAGATGGGGACAAGAGGTGGTAGACCACTCTCAGCGACAGAGAGGTCGGCCGTGGGCGGACACAACGAGCAGGACGCTGCCCGGCAGGGGTATGACGTGGCCGACGCCGCTCCCCTGTTGCTCGACCCGCACGGCATGGTGACCAGCTGGACCGGTCACGCCGAACGGATGCTGGGGTACGGCGCCCGGGAGGTGGTGGGGCGGAAGTTCTCCGAGCTGCTGACCTCCGACGACGCCGAGCGGGTGCCGGACCTGGTCGAGCGGTGCCGGTCGGGAGGGGACTGGACGGGGCTGATGACGGCGCTGCACCGGGACGGGCGCCCGGTCGCGATGATGGTGCGGGTCACGCCGGCCGTGGAGCCGAGGGGCCGGACGTCGCTGCTGGTGCTGCTGTCCGGGGCGGCCGGTACGGCCGGCTGGGACATGAGCCGCACCGTGCTGGAGCAGATGGTCGCCGGGTCGGCGATCGGCATCGCGATCATGGACACGGACCTGCGCTTCGTGTGGTCCAACGCCGCGCTCGAGCAGTTCGGCGGCGGCCCGGCGGAGCGGCGGCTGGGTCTGCGGCACGCCGACGTCCAGCCGGGTATGGACGCCGAGGCCGTCGAGGCGCAGATGCGGCACGTGCTGGAGACCGGCGAGCAGGTGGTCGGCTACGAGCACGTCGGCCGCGTACGGTCGGCGCCGCTGCGCGAGACCGCGCACATGCTGTCCTTCACCCGCCTCGACGACGACCGGGGCCGCCCGATGGGCGTGTACTACACGGTCGTGGACGTCACCGAGTGGCACCGCGCCCGGCAGCGCCTCGCCCTGCTCGACCGGGCCGGCGGGCACATCGGCCGCTCCCTCGACATCACGAGCACCGCGCAGGAACTGGCGGACGTCGCCGTGCCGGGCCTCGCGGACTTCGTCACCGTGGACCTGCTGGAGACGGTGCTGCGCGCCGCCGAGCTCCCGCCGGGACCCGTCGGCGACCGCGATCGGGTGCCCCTGCGCCGGGCGGGCCACCGCTCAGCCTACGAGGACCTGCCGCGGACGGCCGTCGACACCGGCGCGGTCGTGACCTACCGGGCGGATTCCCCGCCCGTGCGCTGCCTGACCACGGGCCGGCCCTGGCGTCAGGAGCAGCTCGACCCGCTCGCCCTGGAGTGGGCCGCCGTCACGCCGGGCGACCGGGAGCACACCTTCCTGGAGCTGGGTCTGCAGAGCGTGATGATCGTCCCGGTCCGGGCCCGGGGCGTCACCCTGGGCCTCACCACGTTCTTCCGGCGCCGCCGCGAGAACCCGTTCGACGCGGACGACCTCAGTCTCGCGGAGGACCTCGTCTCCCGCGCCGCCGTCAGTGTGGACAACGCCCGGCGCTACACCCGCGAGCGGGACGCCGCGCTCACCCTCCAGCGCAGCCTGCTCCCCCGCCGGCTGCCCGCGCAGGACGCCGTCGAGGTGTCCGCGTGCTACCGCCCGGCCGACGAGCTGACCGGCCTCGGCGGCGACTGGTACGACCTCATCCCGCTGTCGGGCGCCCGCGTCGCCCTGGTCGTCGGCGAGGTACCGGGGCACGGCATCGACGCCGCCGCGGCCATGGGGCGGCTGCGCACGGCCGTACGGACGCTGGCCGCGATCGATCTGCCGCCCGAGGAGGTGCTCGCCCACCTGGACGACCTGGCCTCCCGGTCGGCGCGGGACGAGGGCGAGGGCGAGGCGGAGCCCGGGGACGACCCCGGCCGGTCGCTGGGGGCCGGCTGCCTGTACGTCGTGTACGACCCGGTCGACGGCCGGTGCGCGATGGCCGCCGCCGGTCACCCGGCGCCCGCCGTGGTGGCACCGGACGGCACGGTGGCCTTCGTCGACCTTCCGCAGGGACCGGCGCTCGGTGTGGGCGGCCCGCCGTTCGAGGCGGTGGAACTGACCCTGGCCGAGGGCAGCACGCTCGCCCTGCACACGGACGGTCTGCTCGCCCGTGGGGACTCCTGGTCCGTCGACGCGGACCGGGAGCGGCTGCGGCGTGCGCTGGCCGGGGCGCCGGCCGACCTCGAGCGGGGGTGCCGGGCCGTCGTCGACGCGCTGGTTCCGGCCCGTCCGTACGACGACGTGGCCCTGCTGCTGGCCCGTACCAGGCGTCTCGCCCCGGAACAGGTCGCGGTCCGCGAGCTGCCGGCGGATCCGGCCCTGGTGGCCGAGGCGCGCAGGGCCACCACCCGGCAACTGACCCGCTGGGGGCTGGACGAGCTGGCCTTCACCACGGAACTGCTCGTGAGTGAACTGGTCACCAACGCCATCCGGCACGCCACCGGGCCGGTCACGCTGCGGCTGATCCGTGAGCGCGCCCTGGTCTGCGAGGTCCTCGACGGTGGCGCCACCGCGCCGCATCTGCGTCATCCCCGCGCGATGGACGAGGGCGGACGCGGACTTCTGCTGGTCTCCCAGCTGGCCCAGCGGTGGGGTACGCGGTTCGTCCCCGACGGGAAGATCATCTGGGCGGAGCAGTCACTGGCCGCACCGATGGAGTGAGGCGGTGGCCGACGAGGCGGCGCCGGTCGCCGGTCAGGAACCGGCGCGGGTGCGGTCGAGGCCTGCCGTGCGTTCCACGTTGCGCCGGTCCTCGAGGTCGTCGCTGGGCGAGGCCGCGAACCAGGCGTCGAGGATCTCCCCGAGCAGCGGGGCGGACGTCAGCCGCAGGCTGAGCGCCAGGACGTTGGCGTCGTTCCAGCGGCGCGCGCCGTCCGCCGTGTAGGCGTCCGTGCACAGGGCGGCGCGCACGCCGGGCACCTTGTTGGCGGCGATCGAGGCGCCCGTGCCGGTCCAGCAGCACACCACCGCCTGGTCGGCCGTTCCGTCGGCGACCTCACGCGCCGCCGCCGCGGAGCAGACCGCCCACCCCGGGTCGTCCCCGGGGCTCAGCGCGCCGTGCGCGCTCACCTCGTGGCCGCGGTCGCGCAGTTCGGTGAGGAGGGCGCGGGCCACGGGTTCGTCCATGTCGGAGGAGACGGAGATCCGCATGCCGTGGAGCCTACTCCCCGCGGTACGCCCGCCGGCGGGTCCGGCCGTCCGGCCGGTCCGTTCCCGTCGCGCCCGACGTGGTGCCGGGCCGTGCCGCGCGGTCCTAGACTGGCACCTCACGACGTGCCGGACGACCTGCTGGAACGCGGCGGCACTGCCCGTTCGTCAGAGTCGAGGAGCGTGCTTTTGTTCTACTACTTGCTCAAATACGTGCTGTTGGGCCCGCTGCTGAGACTGACCTTCCGGCCGCGGATAGAGGGCCTGGAGCGTGTTCCGTCGTCCGGCGCCGCCATCGTGGCGGGCAACCACCTGTCGTTCTCGGACCACTTCCTGATGCCGGCCGTCCTCAAACGGCGCATCACCTTCCTCGCCAAGGCCGAGTACTTCACCGGTCCCGGCCTCAAGGGCCGGCTGACGGCGTTCTTCTTCCGCAGCGCGGGACAGATCCCCGTCGACCGCTCCGGCAAGGAGGCCGGGCAGGCCGCCATCCGCGAGGGACTCGGGGTGCTGAGCAAGGGGGAACTGCTCGGCATCTACCCGGAGGGCACGCGCTCGCACGACGGACGCCTCTACAAGGGCAAGGTGGGCGTCGCGGTGATGGCCCTCCGGGCGGGCGTCCCGGTGGTTCCCTGCGCGATGATCGGCACGTTCGAGGCGCAGCCGCCCGGCAAGGTGATCCCCCGGATCCACCCCGTGGTGATCCGCTTCGGCGAACCGCTGGACTTCTCGCGCTACGAGGGGATGGAGAACGAGAAGGCGGTGCTGCGCGCCGTCACCGACGAGATCATGTACGCCATCCTCACCCTGTCCGGGCAGGAGTACGTCGACCAGTACGCCGCCGCCGCCAAGGCCGGGGAGGCCGACCGCAGGGCGGAGGAGAAGCGCCGGTTCCCGCGTCTGCCGCGGAACTGATCCGGCCGGACACACGGGCGAGGGGCGGCCGGAGAAACTCCGGCCGCCCCTCGCGTCGTGGGAGGAAGGTGCTACGGCTTCGGCGTGGCGTGCGGTGCGCAGGTCACGTCGGACCGGTCCAGCTGTCCGTTGAGCAGGTAGGCGTCCACCCGGTCGTTGACGCAGGGGTTGACCAGGCCGGTGACGCCGTGGGATCCGGCGTCCCGCTCGGTGACGAGGCGGGAGCCCTTGAGCCGCTGGTGCAGTTCGACGGCGCCCGTGTACGGGGTGGCCGCGTCGCGCTCGGACTGGACGATCAGCACCGGGGGCAGGTTCTTGCCGGACCTGACGTCCACGGGGGTCCGCTGCTTGACCGGCCAGGTGGCGCAGGGCAGGTTCATCCAGGCGTTGGCCCAGGTCATGAACGGGTGGTCCCGGTGCAGCCGCGTGTTGTCCCGGTCCCAGGTGCGCCAGTTGGTGGGCCACTTGGCGTCGGTGCACTCCACGGCCGTGTAGACGGCGTTGCCGTTCTCCGCGGCCGCGTTGCCCGCGGTGTCGGAGAGGTCGGGGGCGGCGGCGTCGACGAGCGCCTGGGTGTCACCGGCGACGTACTTGCTGAAGACGGTCGCGACGGGGATCCACGCCGAGTCGTAGTACGGGGCGCTCTGGAAGAAGCCGATCAGCTCGGCGGGTCCGACGACTCCGCCGATCGGGTCCTTCGCGGCGGTGGCGCGCAGCTTCAGCCACTGTGCCTGAACCGCGTCGCGGGTGGTTCCGAGGTGGAAGGTGGCGTCGTTCTCGGCGACCCAGTCCTGCCAGTCCTTCCAGCGGCCCTCGAAGGCGACGTCCTGGTCCAGGTTGGCCTGGTACCAGATCTTCTCGCGGGAGGGGTTGACGACGCTGTCGACGACCATGCGGCGCACATGGCCCGGGAAGAGGGTGGCGTAGACGGCGCCGAGGTAGGTGCCGTAGGAGACGCCGAGGAAGTTGAGCTTCTTCTCGCCGAGGGCGGCGCGGATGACGTCGAGGTCGCGCGCGGTGTTCGGCGTCGTCATGTGCGGCAGCATCTCGCCGCTGCGCTCGTAGCAGCCCTCGGCGTACTCACGGGCGAGCTTGCGCTGAGCCAGCTTGTCGGCCTCGTCGCGGGGCACGGGGTCCATCTTGGGCGCCTTGACGAACTCCTGCGGGTCGGCACAGGAGATGGGCGCCGACTTGCCCACGCCGCGCGGGTCGAAGCCCACGAAGTCGTACGCCTTGGCCGTGTTGGCCCAGACGGGGTTCTTCCCGGTGACCCGGGCGGGGAAGCGCAGGCCCGAGCCGCCGGGGCCGCCGGGGTTGTACAGCAGCGCGCCCTGTCGCTCGCTGCTGGTGCCGGTGCTGCCTATGCGGTCGACGGCGAGCTTGATCTGCTTGCCGTACGGCTTGGCGTAGTCCAGGGGTACCGAGACCCAGCCGCACTGGATGGGCTTGGCCAGGTTCCAGTCGGCGGGGCAGTCCTGCCAGTCGATGCCGCGCCCGGCGGCCCGGGCCGCGGCGACGGCGACACCCCTGGCCTCGCGGTCCTTGCCGTGGTGCTCAGTCGCCGTGGGCGCCGTGGCGTTCGCCGTGGGAGCCGCGACGGCGCCGGCGACGAGTGTGGCCACGACGAGCACTCCGGCCGAACCGAGCGCCCCCGCCCGCTTCTTCGGTCTGCTGGCCCTCAAGTGGTGCCTCCCCGTTCGTGGTTGTGATGGACACGGGGGATCCTCGCCGCTCGGGGGTTCCCGGGAACAGGGGCGGTGCGCCTTCTTTGTCAATCCGATAACCGGATAAGCAGGTTCCATCAATCGGACGCAGGGCCGAAGAGGGCCGATGCCCCGTCGAGGAGGCGGCGCAGCCGCAGCGCGTCCGGTGCCACGGCGGTCACCAGCGCGGCGGGACCCGGGAGAGGCAGGACGGCGGCGCCCTCTCCCAGCGCTCTCGCGGTGACCGGCTTGTCCTCGAACCCGGGTCGCACCACGACGAGCTGGCCGACAGCTCGCAGTCCGCCCAGCACGGCCGGACCGTCCCAGCCACCGGGCGCCCCAGGACCGCAGGCCAGTTGCTGATCGAGGACGGTTCGCCCCGCGATCCGCACGGTCAGACGGGATGTGAGCCGTCCGGGTTCCTCCCCGGCCCGCCCCAGCACCTGTTCCTCGCGGAGCACGAGCCGGGCCCCGCGGTCGAGGTCGGCGCGCGTGGTGACCAGCAGCTCGCTTCCCCTGACGGAGACCAACTGCTCGGGCAGCCAGTGAAGTTCGCCTCCGTCTGCGACGGTGAGGCGTACGTCGTAGCGCGCCTCGCCCGCCTGCTGGCCGGGGAGGGCGAGGGTCGCGGCGGCCGACCCGACCCGGAGGCGGGCACCCGGCCGGACATCCGCCCGCACCGCGAGACGGTCCCCGCCGAGGGGGCCGCTCATGGCGCCGACGAGCAGGACCTGCGCCTCGGTGCCCCTCCCCCGGGTCCGCCGCAGGGCCAGTGGCCCGTCGCTCTCCAGGACGGGCAGGCAGGTCCCGCCCCGGCCGTCGGGGCAGGCGCGGACGCGGGCGACGGCCCGTACGCCGGCGGTGTTCACGCCACCCACGCGGCGAGCCGCTCCCGCACCCAGTCGGCGACGTCCCGGGCCCCGTCCTCGCCGCGCAGCGACTGGAACACCACGGGAAGACGGGCCCGCTGGGCCCTGGCGTCGGCGGCCATGCGGGCGAGGTCCGAGCCGACGTACGGGGCGAGGTCGGTCTTGTTGACGACCAGGAGGTCCGCGGTGGTCACGCCGGGTCCGCCCTTGCGCGGGATGTCGTCCCCGCCGGCCACGTCGATGACGAAGATCTGGGCGTCGACGAGCCCTCTGGAGAAGGTGGCGGTGAGGTTGTCCCCGCCTGACTCGACGAGGATCAGGTCCAGCGGGCCGGCCTCGTCCTCGAGGTCCTCCACCGCTTCCAGGTTCGCGGAGATGTCGTCCCGGATCGCGGTGTGCGGGCAGGCCCCGGTCTCGACGGCGGTGATGCGCTCGGGAGGCAGGACGGCCTCACGGAGCAGGAACTCGGCGTCCTCCCG
The DNA here is from genome assembly GCF_008312835.1 of Streptomyces marokkonensis. Lineage (GTDB taxonomy): Bacteria > Actinomycetota > Actinomycetes > Streptomycetales > Streptomycetaceae > Streptomyces > Streptomyces marokkonensis_A. The sequence goes on from NZ_VSKS01000011.1 coordinate 143,934, forward strand.
GGTGTAGATGTCGTTGGTGACGACGGCCAGGGACACCTCGTCCCGCAGGGCCCGGCAGAGGGCCGCGACGGTGGCGGTCTTCCCCGACCCGACGGGCCCGCCGAGCCCGATCCGCAGGGCCCGCCGGCCCCCGTCGGGCCGACGGACATCAGCACTGACGGCGGCCGGTCCGCCGTGGGAGGGGGAAGGGTCAAGATGCACGAATCGACTCCAGTGATCGGCCCGTCCGGCGTTCGAGGACGACCCCGGGGAGCGGACGGGAAGGGGTGGCGGGGGCGCGACGGGCACTCACGTGGCGAACAGGCGCACGGCCCACCCCGCATGCGCCTGCGCGAAGACCTCCAGCAACGGCGCGGACGCCGCGGGCAACGCGTCGACCCCCGCACCGACGGCCTCCCGCGCCGTCCCCACCGCCCGCGTCACCACCTCGTCGACCTCCGGCGCCAACCGGGCCAGCACCCCCGTCGCGTCGAACGGATCGAGCCCCAGCAACCGCACGGTCGCCGACGCCGGCCCGCTGACGCTCTCGTATGCCGCGCAGTACGCCGCGTCCGCGGGCCCCAGTCCGGCCGCCAGCGCCGTGACTCCCAGAACCACCGGCTGGTGGGCCCCCTTGGGGAATGTCCCGGCGAGCGCGTCGAGTTCACCGGACGGCCAGGCCACGCGCGCCGCCCGCAGCAACTGCCGCCCCAGCTTGCGCGCGGCGGTCCGCAGCGCGGGCGAGGGCGTGCGCGCGTCGGCCGCCGCGTCCAGCTCCACCGGATCGACGCCCAGCGCCGCGGCCGCCGCGACCGCCGCCGCCACCAGTCCCGTCGTATGCAGCCGCCCCCGGCAGAAGTCCTCCAGGCTCGCGGCCCCCGTGACACGCCCCGCCCCGACGGCCGCCTCCGCCCCGCCGGAGTGCGCGTGCCCTCCGGCGGGGAACCGGCCGTCGGCCAGGACGAGGAGCGCCGCCCTGGACATCAGAAGAGGAAGTAGCGCTGGGCCAGCGGCAGTTCCCGGGCGGGAGTCGCCTCCACCAGTACCCCGTCGATGTGCACGGCGAAGCTGTCCGGGTCGATCCGCACGTCCGGCATGGCGTCGTTCTCCCTCATGTGCGCCTTGGTCACGCCGCGGGTGGAGTCGATGGTCACGAACCGCTTGCCCAGCCCGAGCCGCTCCGGCAGGCCGCTCTCGACAGCCGCTTCCGCCACGAAGTTGACCGAGCCCGCGGCGGGCGCCCGCCCGACCGCCCCGTACATCGGACGCGGCAGGACCGGCTGCGGGGTCGGGATGGAGGCGTTGGCGTCGCCCATCTGCGCGTAGGCGATCTGTCCTCCCTTGATGACGAGTTGGGGTTTCACTCCGAAGAACGCCGGTTCCCACAGCACGAGATCGGCCAGCTTGCCGCTCTGAACGGAGCCGATCTCGCGGGCCATGCCCTGGGCGAGTGCCGGGTTGATCGTGTACTTGGCGACATAGCGGCGTACCCGCCGGTTGTCGGCGCGTCCGTCGCCGGGCAGGGCGCCGCGCCGCCTCTTCATCACATGGGCCGTCTGCCAGGTCCGCATGATCACCTCGCCGACCCGGCCCATGGCCTGCGCGTCGGAGGAGATGATCGAGATGGCACCCAGATCGTGCAGGACGTCCTCGGCCCCGATGGTGGACGGCCGGATCCGGGACTCGGCGAAGGCCAGGTCCTCGGGTACCGCCGGGTTCAGGTGGTGGCACACCATCAGCATGTCGAGGTGCTCCTCGACGGTGTTGACGGTGAACGGCCGGGTCGGGTTGGTGGAGCTGGGCAGGACGTGCGGTTCGCGGACCACGGTCATGATGTCCGGGGCGTGACCGCCCCCCGCGCCCTCCGTGTGGTAGGCGTGGATGCCGCGCCCGGCGATCGCGGCGAGGGTGTCGCCCACGAAACCGGCCTCGTTGAGGGTGTCCGTGTGAATGGCGACCTGGACGCCGGTCCGCCCGGCGACGGTGAGCGCGGCGTCGATGGCGGCGGGGGTGGATCCCCAGTCCTCGTGCAGCTTCAGTCCGACCGCGCCGCCCCGGATCTGCGAGAGCATCGCCTCCTGGGAGACGGTGTTGCCTTTGCCCAGCAGCCCGATGTTGAGCGGGTACGCCTCCATCGCCTCCAGCATCCGCGCCAGGTGCCAGGGGCCGGGCGTGACGGTGGTCGCCTTGGAGCCCTCGGCGGGACCGGTGCCGCCGCCGACCAGGGTGGTGACGCCGGAGGCCAGCGCCTCGTCGGCGATCTGCGGGCAGATGAAGTGGACGTGCGCGTCGATGGCTCCGGCGGTCAGGATCCGTCCGTTGCCGGCGATGATCTCGGTCTCCGGGCCGATGACGAGATCCGGGTGGACACCGTCCATGGTGTCGGGGTTGCCCGCCTTGCCGATGCCGGTGATGCGGCCGTCGCGGATACCGACGTCGGCCTTGACGACGCCCCAGTAATCGACGACGACGGCACCGGTGACGACCGTGTCCGGGGTGCCGTCCGCGCGGGTGGCGGTGGCCTGGCCCATGGACTCGCGGATGACCTTGCCGCCGCCGAACACGGCCTCGTCACCGGCGAGTCCGGGACCGCCGCAGCGGTCCTCCTCGATCTCGATCAGCAGGTCGGTGTCGGCGAGCCGGATGCGGTCACCGGTCGTCGGGCCGAACAGGTCGGCGTGGGCGGCACGGGAGAGCTCAGGCATCGAGCGCGCCCCCGGTCTCCCCGCGCAGCCCGGGCACGAGGCGGGCTCCGGTGAGCGGGACGAGTTCCACCTCGGCGGGGATGCCGGGTTCGAACCGTACGGCGGTGCCGGCGGCCACGTTCAGCCGCTTGCCGCGGGCGGCCGCGCGGTCGAACTCGAGGCCGGGGTTGGCCTCGGCGAAGTGGTAGTGGGAGCCGACCTGGACGGGCCGGTCGGCGGCGTTGAGGACGGTGAGCCGGGTGACCTCGCGGCCCTCGTTGTAGACGATCGGGTCCTCGGCGAACACGATCTCTCCGGGAATCACGGCGCTCGCTCCCCCGCCCGGACGATCGGGTCGTGGACGGTGACGAGCTTGGTGCCGTCCGGGAAGGTGGCCTCCACCTGGACGTCGTGGATCATCTCCGGCACGCCCTCCATCACGTCGTCGCGGGTGAGCAACCGACGTCCGGACGCCATGAGTTCGGCGACGGTACGACCGTCCCGGGCGCCCTCGAGGATGTGCGAGGTGAGGAGGGCGACCGCCTCGGGATGGTTCAGCCTCAGCCCGCGGGCGCGGCGCTTGTCCGCCACGTCGGCCGCGACGTGGATGAGCAGCCTCTCCTGCTCGTGCGGGGTCAGTTGCACGGCCGTCCCACCTCACAGTCCTCGCTCCGGGCCGTGACGGGCCCGGGCCCCGGGGCAGGTCCCGGTGGCGTGGACCCGGAGGGTAGCCGGGCGGCGTTTCCGGGACGTTAACCGTGCGGTGAGCCGGTGCCGGGTGTCCCCGGTGCGCACCGCACGGCCATCAGCGCCCGCAGTCCGTCGCGCAGGGTCTGCTCGGAGATTCCCCCGAACAGGGCCATCTGGGCGGCGAAGCCCTGTACGAGCGCGATCATCGCCCGGGCCATGGCGTCGGTGTCGGTGCCGGCGGGCATCAGGCCGGCGTCCCGGTAGCTCTCGGCGACCTTCCCCCAGGCGGTACGGACCTTCCGGTACCCCTCGCCCAGCACGACCGCCAGTTCCGGGTTGCGCGTGGTCTCCGTCCACACCTGGATCATCAGCCGCGGGAACATCCACTCCCCGCCGTCCAGTGTCGCCGGCCGCTGCTCCCTCATCCGGGCCAGGGCGCGCGGGATGAGCACGTCGGGGGTGGGTGGCGGGCTTTCCTCGGTGGCCTGCTCGAGAATGCCGCGCACCGTGTCGAGCACCTCGGCGACGATCGCGGCGATCAGCTCCTCCTTGCCGCCGAAGTACCGGTAGACGGCACCGGCGGAGAGGTCCACCTCCTTGAGCACGTCCTGCATCGAGGTGGCGTGGAAGCCGTTGCGGGCGAAGCAGGACGCGGCGCCGTCGAGGATCTGCCGGCGGCGGGCGTCGAGGTGCTCCTGGGATACGCGAGCCATGTCCGCAATCTAAAACGAACATTCCTTCTTGACAAGGAGGAGCCGGAGCAGGACGGTGGTGATGAACTAAAACGAACGATCCTTCTTTTTAGCCGGAGCGCCCTCATGTCCCCTTCGTCACTGCCTCCGCACCGCCGCGTCACCGCCGTGGTCCTCCTGGTCCCCGCCCTGGTGGCGCTGGCGCTCTGGGCCTTCGCCTGGCCGGCGGCCCGCACGGCACCGCGCGATCTGCCGCTCGGCGTCGCCGGCCCCGCCGCCGCCACCGCACCGGTGGAGCAGCGGCTGGCCCAGCAGAAGGGCGCCTTCGACGTCCACCGCTACGCCGACGGGACCGCCGCCCGCGCCGCCGTCGAGGACCGCGAGGTGTACGGGGCGGTCGTCGTGTCGGCGCAGGGCCCGACACTGCTGACCGCGTCCGCCGCGGGCCCGGCGGTGGCCCAGCTGCTGGAGCAGGCGGTGGCGGACGGCTCCGGCGGCCGCGTCACGACGGTGGACGTGGTGGCGGCCGCCGAGCGGGATCCACGGGGCGCGGTCCTCAGCACCAGCGTGCTGCCGCTGGCCCTGGCCGGGATCGGGGCCGGCGCCGGGGTGACACTGCTGGGGCTGCGCGGCGCCCGCGCGGTGGCCGCGCTGACCGGGTCCGCCGCCCTGGTCGGCGCGGTGGCCGCGGGACTGTCGCAGAGCTGGCTGGAGGCCGTACCGGGCAACTGGTGGACCGTGGCCGGCACGTTCGCACTGGCCGCGCTGGCCATGGGCGCGGCGGTCGCCGGGCTCGCGGCACTGCTCGGGCATCCCGGTGTCGCACTCGGCGGCTTTGTGATCATGCTGCTCGGCAACCCCTTCTCGGGCGCCTCCTCCGCGCCGGAGATGCTGCCCGAGCCGGCCGGGGCGATCGGCCAGTGGCTGCCCCCGGGCGCGGGTGTGTCCCTGCTGCGCTCGGTGTCCTTCTTCGACGGCGCGGCCGCCACCGGTCCCCTGCTGACGCTGACCTGGTGGGCGGCGCTGGGCCTGGGCGCCGTACTCATCGGCGCCGCACCGAAGGGGCGCACGGGGAACGCGGCACCCGCCCCGGAGCGCGACCTGACCCCCGCCGGCTGACCGCGGGCGCTCCACGGCCGGTCTCCGACGGCAGGCGAACCGCCGCGCACCCCCGTCCGCCACGGCGGGGGTGCGCGGCGGTGTCGTCCGGGCCTACGAGGTGGCCGTCCCCCGGTGCTCGGCGGCGATGCCGAACCGCCGGTGTTCGCGGGGAGCGGACGCGACCTCGCGCACCCCGGCCACCGTGCTGATCACCTGCTCCTCCGCGGACTCCTGCTGCTGGAGCTCCTCGAGTCGTCGCAGGTCATCGGCGGACACGAGGGCGACCAAGGGCTTGCCGTGCCGGGTCACGACGACACGTTCACCGCCGTACACCACGCGGTTGATCAGGTCGGCCAGCTCGGCCCTCGCTCGGGTCACCGGAATCTCGTAGGCCATGGGCCCATCATAACGTCATGTACGTCCTGTACATTTTTTACAGACGCCACCAGACAGGAGGGGCCTCATGACCCGACCGTCCGCCCATTACGTCCTGCCCGAGTTCACGGAACGCACGGCATCCGGACAACGGACGATGGATCCCTACGCGAAGCTGCTCCAGGAGCGGATCGTCATTCTCGGGACCCGGATCGACGAGACGTCCGCGAACGACGTGATGGCCCAGTTCATGTACCTCGAGCACCACGCCTCCGACCGGGACATCTCGCTCTACGTCAACTCCCCCGGCGGCTCCTTCCACGCCATGTCGGCGATCCACGACACGCTGCGCTTCGTCACCTGCGACGTGGAGACGGTCTGCCTGGGCCGGGCGGAGGGAGCCGCCGCGCTGCTGCTGGCCGCCGGCACCCCGGGCAAGCGGTTCGTGCTGCCCGGCTCCCGCCTGGTGCTCCGCCAGCCGGCCCTCCCGGAGCCGGTCGAGGGGCGGACGAGCGATCTGGCGATCCGGTCGCAGGAGCTGACCCGGATCCGGGCCCGCATGGAGGAGATGCTCGTCCGGTACACGGGCCGCACAGCGGAGCAGGTCCGGGCCGACGTCGAGCGGGACACGGTCCTCGACGCGCAGGGGGCGGTGGACCACGGCCTGGCGGACCGGATCGTGCCCCACCGCAGGGCCACGCACCCGGGCACCGGCGCGAGGTGAGCCGCGGATGCTTCCCCCGGAACTGCCTCCCCTGCCCGCGCTGACCCGCGCGGAGGCCGAGTTGATCGACCGTTACCTCGAGGTCGTGGACCTGCTCGGCCGGATCAACCCGGCTCTGGCCGGTGACACCTACGGCGGGCTGCGCGCGGCCCAGGCCCTGGTCGGCAAGGCCGTCGCGCTGCGCGACGCGCTGACCGTGATGCACCGCCGCGGCGAGACCGACCTGCACTCCGCCACCCTGGCCCGGGCGCTGCGGGTGCTGGACGGCGAGCGGCGCACGGCGCGGGTCACGTTGCCGCCGGAGTCCGGGAGTTGACGCCGGCACGCCCGCGGACGACGGCCCGGACGGCGGTGCGCCACGCCGGGAGGTGAAACGGACCAAACGGCGTACCCCCATCCGGCGTAGACGAACCTCCTGTTTTCGGGCGGTTCGAGTTGCACAACCCACGCGCCCTGAGGTCGGAATGAGGTGTTCCGCCGCTGGTCCGGGGCTCCCCCGCCCCCTGGACGGCGGATCGAACAGGGCAGTGTCCACCCGAACGGGTGAGTGGTGAGTAACAACACAAACCCCCCGTTCCGTTGGGTTTTCGATCGCGTCATGAGCCAAGATCCCTGACTGACGACAAGACCCCGCCGCCGCGGCGGGGCGATCCGGGCGGACGCCGAGTCCTGCCGCCGCCCGGATGACCGGTCGACAGGAGTGGATCGGCAGGAGTGGAGGACCCAAGCACGACGGGTCGCCGGGACGTCCGTTCCGAGCAGCCCTTGGGGTGAAGCCGCACTCGTGCGGCCGGGCCACTTCGCCAGCCCGAATCCGACAGGTCATCCTTCACAGGCGGCTGACGAAGGGTTGCGCATGACTGCGCTCAATCGTGTCCCGTCTCTCATGGCCCGCGCCGGTACGGCCTCGGCCCTCACCCTGGCCGCCGTGGGCGCCTCCATCGTGGTCCCCGGAACCGCCTCGGAGGCAGCCGCCGCGACCTCCGCCACCAAGGCACTGCGCGTCGCCGCGTCCAAGAAGGGCGCGCCGTACCAGTGGGGCGCCACAGGACCGCACCGCTTCGACTGCTCGGGGCTGACGCTGTACTCGTTCAAGAAGGCGGGCAAGAAGCTGCCGCGCACCGCCGCCCAGCAGTACAACAAGGCGCGCCACATCTCCGCCGGCAGCCGCAGGGCCGGAGACCTGGTGTTCTTCCACTCGGGCGGCTACGTCTACCACGTCGGCATCTACGCCGGTAAGGGCAAGATCTGGCACGCCCCGAAGACCGGGGACGTGGTGCGTCTGCAGAAGATCTGGACCCGGAGCGTCTCGTACGGCCGGGTGGGGTGAGCCGGCGGGGGGCGGCGGCGCCCGGCAGGTGCCGCCGCCCCCGCCGGCTCGAGCACGCGTGGTCCCTACGGTTCCTGCTGTCCCGCCGCCGTGACCGCTTCGGCGGCGGCCTGGACGGTCCAGGTCCAGGGCAGGTGGACCGAGACGGTCTTGCCGCCCTCACGCGTGGGGCGGATCCTGAGCCTTCCGCCGCACTCCGCCATCAGCCAGCGGATGATGACGAGCCCGCGGCCGTTGTCCTGCTGGACGGCGGCGGGCAGCCGCTTGGGGAAACGGGGGTGACTGTCCGTCACCCCGATGTACACCCGTTCATCGCGGACCAGAGCGACGTCCACCGTGAACGTGGGTGACTGCCCGAACGTGTGCTGCACCGCGTTCGTGGCGAGTTCGGAGACGATCAGCCGCACGGTGTCGGACAGCTCCGTCTCCGCCGGCATGCCCCATTCCACCAGCGTGCCCACCACGTGGGCCCGTGCGGCGGAGACCGAGGCGGGATCGCTCGGCAGAGTGATGGATGCTTCCAGATGGTCTGCCATGGCGAGTCGTCCCTTTCCCACGGGACCGCAGTCCGACACGGAGCGGTTGGTTCGAGTACGGTCCCGCACTGGTGCTTCGTCGCCAGACTGCCACCACCGCACGGCGCTGGGCGGCGATCCACCAGGATATGCATATATCTGTCGCTCAAAGCGGTGAACTCTGCGACGCGAGACCGTATACGGGCGACTCGGAAGGAGTAAGGAGAAGCCCATGCAGCACGGTCCCGCGGTGCGCCGCCGGAAACTGGGCGCCGAACTGCGCGCGCTGCGCACCTCGGCGGGACTCACCAGCGGTGAGGCGGCCCGGCTGGCGGGCTGGCACCAGTCGAAGGTGAGCCGGATCGAGACGGGCACGAGCGGGGTGAAACCGGCCGATGTGCGGTCGCTGCTCGACGTCTACGGGGTGGCCGACCGGCAGTTGCGGGAGTTGCTGCTGGTGCTGTCGGGCAGTGGTGACGACGGTGGCCGGCACCACTGGTGGCACGCCTACCGCGGTGTACTGCCGCCCACCTACCGGGACTTCATCAGCCTGGAGTCGCAGGCGAGCGCGATGCGCACCCTGGAGACCACGGTGATCCCGGGACTGCTGCAGACGCCGGAGTACGCGCGGGCGGTGACCGAGGCCGCCCTGGAGGGCACCTCGGCGGAGCGCCTGGACGCCCTGGTGGAGGTGCGGCTGGCCCGCCAGGACGTACTGCGGGCCGAGCCTCCTCTGGAGCTCAGCGCGGTCCTGGACGAGGCGGTGCTGCGCCGGGAGGTCGGCGGTCCCGGAGTGATGAGCCGGCAGCTGAACCGGCTGGTCGAGGCGGCCCGGCTGCCGCACGTGCGGTTGCAGGTCCTGCCGTTCTCCGCCGGGGCGCACATCGGCGTCACCGGCCCTTTCGTCATCTTTTCGTTTTCGCGCACTTCTGATCTCGATGTGGTTGTTCTCGACCACTTGACGAGTAGCCTCCACCTGGAGCGGAAAGAAGACCTCCGGGCCTATGTGGAGGCCTTCAACGCCCTTTCGCATCACGCCCTTTCACCCGAGGACTCGTTGGATTTCATCGCCGGTACAGCAGCCGGCGCGTAAGGAGGCACGATGCCCGCACCGCCTCGGACCATCCCTTGCAGCCTCGACCTGCGCGATGTGCGCTGGCTGCGCAGCAGCTACAGCACGGGCGCCAACAACTGCGTCGAGACGGCCCGGCCGGCCGCAGGCCCCCTGGCCGGACTCCTCGCCGTGCGCGACTCCAAGGCCCCGGACGGGCCGGCGCTGCTCTTCTCCCCCGCGAGCTGGGCGGAGTTCGTGACCGCGGTCGGCTGACCCGGCCCCACGTCCACCGATCCCGCCGTCAACCGTTCCTCGCGCGACGCACGGCCGTGCCACGCCGACTCATGGCCGCGTTTCGCCGATCACCCGTACAGCGCGTTCGATCTCTGCCCCGGACAGGTCCGCGCGGGCGGTCAGTCTGAGCCGTGAGATGCCGTCGGGCACGGAAGGAGGACGGAAACAGCCCACGGACAGGCCGGCCGCCCGGCAGTCGGCCGCCCATCGCACGGCCTGCTCCGGGGAAGGGGCGCGCACGGAGACGACCGCGGCGTCCGGGCGCACCGCCTCCAGACCCGCGGCCGTCAGCCGGCCGTACAGTTCGCGCGCCACCGCGCCCGCCCGTGCCGCACGGGCGGGCTCCCGGCGCAGCAGCCGGAGGGCCGCCAGGGCCGCACCCGCCGCCGCCGGGGCGAGACCCGTGTCGAAGATGAACGTCCGCGCCGCGTTGACCAGATGCTCGATCACCCGGGCCGGGCCGAGCACCGCTCCGCCCTGGCTGCCGAGCGACTTGGACAGGGTCACCGTCACCACGACGTCCCCGGCGCCCGCGACGCCCGCCGCGTGCGGGGCCCCGCGGCCGCCGTCGCCCAGTACGCCGAGGCCGTGCGCGTCGTCGAGCACCAGACCCGCGCCGTACTCACGGCACGCCTCGGCCAGTCCCGCGAGCGGGGCGGCGTCGCCGTCCACCGAGAAGACCGTGTCGGAGACGGCCACCGCGGGCCCGTCGTGGCCGCCGAGCGCCTTGCGCACGGCGTCGGGATCGGAGTGCGCCACGACCTGTGTCGTCCCGCGGGCCAGCCGGCAGCCGTCGATCAGGGAGGCGTGGTTGCCCGCGTCGGAGACGATCAGGGAGCCGTGCGGGGCCAGCGCGGTGACGGCGGCGAGGTTGGCCGCGTAGCCCGAGGAGAAGACCAGGGCCGCCTCGAAGCCGCAGAATCCGGCCAGCTCGCGTTCCAGTTCCGCGTGGAGTTCGGTGGTACCGGTGACGAGCCGGGAGCCGGTCGCACCTCCGCCCCAGGTCCGCGCGGCCCGCGCGGCGCCCTCGGTGACCTTGGGGTGCCGGGCCAGACCCAGGTAGTCGTTGCTCGCCAGATCGAGCAGCGGCGTGCCGGCGGGCCGGGGGCGCAGGGTGCGGACCAGCCCGGCCCGGCGGCGCAGTTCCGCCTGCTCGTCGATCCAGCCGAACGCCATGGGTCCTCCGGGGATTTTGTAGGCAGTGCACAGACACTAGCGGGAGGCCGGGCGGACCACTGTGTGGCGATACCCACACCTCCGAGCGCCTCTGTTGTACGAACTCTCCTTGGCCCGAGTGGGTCGGGTACGACAGGATCGGCTCTCATGGACCTGCTGAACACGCTGGTGGACAAGGGGCTTCGGCGCGAGACGCCGACCCGCGCGGAAGCACTGGCCGTCCTCGCGACGTCCGACGACGACCTGCTCGATGTGGTGGCCGCGGCCGGAAAGGTGCGCCGGCACTGGTTCGGCCGGCGGGTGAAACTGAACTATCTCGTCAACCTCAAGTCCGGCCTGTGCCCGGAGGACTGCTCGTACTGCTCCCAGCGGCTCGGCTCCAAGGCCGACATCCTGAAGTACACCTGGCTCAAGCCGGACGAGGCGTCACAGGCGGCCGCCGCCGGTCTCGCGGGCGGTGCCAAGCGGGTGTGCCTGGTGGCCAGCGGCCGGGGTCCGACCGACCGTGACGTGGACCGGGTCTCCGACACCATCAAGGCGATCAAGGAGCGACACGAGGGCGTCGAGGTGTGCGCCTGTCTGGGTCTGCTCTCCGACGGCCAGGCGGAGCGGCTGCGCGAGGCGGGTGCGGACGCCTACAACCACAACCTCAACACGTCCGAGTCGACCTACGGGGACATCACGACCACGCACACGTACGCCGACCGGGTGGACACGGTGCACAAGGCGCACGCGGCCGGTCTCTCCGCCTGCTCGGGGCTGATCGCCGGCATGGGCGAGTCCGACGAGGACCTGGTCGACGTGGTCTTCTCGCTGCGCGAGCTGGACCCGGACTCCGTACCGGTCAACTTCCTGATCCCGTTCGAGGGGACGCCGCTCGCGAAGGAGTGGAACCTGACCCCGCAGCGGTGTCTGCGCATCCTGGCGATGGTGCGGTTCGTCTGCCCGGACGTCGAGGTGCGGATCGCCGGCGGCCGTGAGGTCCATCTGCGCACCATGCAGCCGCTCGCGCTGCACCTGGCCAACTCGATCTTCCTCGGCGACTACCTGACCAGCGAGGGCCAGGCCGGCAAGGCGGACCTGGAGATGATCACGGACGCCGGTTTCGAGGTGGAGGGCACCGACCGGGTGACGCTGCCCGAGCACCGCGCGGGCGGCGGCTGCGGGTCCCACGAGGGCGGCGGAGCGTGCGGTCCGGCGGCCGCGGACTCCTGCGGGAGCGCGGCGGAGGAGGCGCGCCCGGATCTGGTCGCCGTGCGCCGGCGAGGCGCCGGAACGGACCTCGCGCCCAATGCCTGAGCGGTCCGTCGCCGAACTGCTGGAGCTGGACCGGCGGCACGTCTGGCATCCGTACGGGCCCATGCCGGGCCGTCAGGAACCGCTCGTCGTGGAGTCGGCGAGCGGGGTGCGGCTGCGGCTCGCCGACGGCTCGGGGGAACTGGTCGACGGGATGTCGTCCTGGTGGTCGGCGATCCACGGCTACAACCACCCGGTGCTCAACGAGGCCGCGCGCGACCAGCTCGAACGGATGAGCCATGTGATGTTCGGCGGGCTCACGCACGAGCCCGCCGTGCGGCTGGCGAAGCTTCTTGTCGACATGTCGCCGGACGGTCTGGAGCACGTGTTCCTCGCCGACTCCGGGTCGGTGTCGGTCGAGGTCGCGGTGAAGATGTGCCTGCAGTACTGGCGTTCGCTGGGCCGGCCGGAGAAGCGGCGGCTGCTGACCTGGCGGGGCGGTTACCACGGTGACACCTGGCAGCCGATGTCGGTGTGCGACCCCGAGGGCGGGATGCACGAGCTGTGGTCCGGTGTGCTGCCGCGCCAGGTGTTCGCCGAGGCTCCGCCCGAGCGGTACGAGGAGTCCTACGCGGACCATCTGCGCGAGACGGTAGAACGGCACGCGGGAGAACTGGCCGCGGTGATCGTGGAGCCGGTGGTGCAGGGCGCGGGCGGGATGCGGTTCCACTCCCCCGCGTACCTTCGGGTGCTGCGCGAGGCGTGCGACGCGCACGACGTGCTGCTGGTGTTCGACGAGATCGCGACGGGGTTCGGCCGCACGGGCGCGTTGTTCGCGGCGGAGCACGCGGCGGTCACGCCGGATGTCATGTGCGTGGGCAAAGCCCTGACCGGCGGTTATCTGACGATGGCGGCGACGCTGTGCACCGCGGGGGTGGCCGAGGGCATCTCGCGCGGTGAGGTGCCCGTGCTGGCGCACGGTCCGACGTTCATGGCCAATCCGCTGGCGGCGGCCGTGGCCTGCGCCTCCCTCGGGCTGCTGCTCGGACAGGACTGGCTCGCGGAGGTCAAGCGGATCGAGACGGGCCTGCGGGAGGGACTGGCCCCGGCGGCCGGGCTGCCCGGGGTCAGGGACGTCCGGGTGCTCGGCGCCATCGGGGTCGTGCAGCTCCATCACGCCGTCGACGTGGAGGCGGCCACCCGGGCGGCGGTGCGTGAGGGCGTGTGGCTGCGGCCGTTCCGCGATCTGATCTACACCATGCCGCCGTACGTCACGGGCGACGCGGACGTGGAGCGCATCGCCCGCGCGGTGTGCGCGGCGGCGAAGGAGGGATGACATGCCGGTACTGGTGATCACCGGCACGGGCACCGAGGTCGGCAAGACGGTGGTGACGGCCGCGGTCGCCGCGACGGCGCTGGCCGCCGGCCGGTCGGTGGCCGTGCTGAAGGCGGCGCAGACGGGGGTGCGGCCGGACGAACCCGGGGACGCCGAGGAGGTCGCGCGGCTCGCGGGGGCGGTGACGACGGCGGAACTCGCCCGCTACCCCGATCCGTTGGCCCCCGCCACGGCGGCCCGCAGGGCCGGCCGGCCGGCCGTGCGTCCGCACGAGGTCGCGGAGCGGGCGGCCAAGCTCGCCATCGACCACGATCTGGTGCTGGTGGAGGGCGCGGGCGGGCTGCTCGTACGGTTCGACGCGGCGGGCGGCACGCTGGCGGACGCGGCGGCGCTGCTCTCCGCGCCGGTCCTGGTGGTGGCGCCGGCGGGGCTCGGCACCCTGAACGCGACCGAGCTGACGGCACGGGAACTGCGCGGGCGGGGGCTGGACCCGGTGGGCGTCGTGATCGGCAGCTGGCCCGGCGAGCCCGACCTGGCGGCGCGCTGCAACCTGCTGGACCTGCCGGACGTGACCGGGGTCCCGCTGCTGGGCGCCGTGCCGGCCGGGGCGGGTGCTCTGGACCCCGCCGGTTTCCGGACGTCGGCACCCCAGTGGCTGGCTCCCCGGCTGGAGGGCACCTGGGACGCAGAGGCGTTCCGGGTGCGCGAGGCTCCCTGACGGAAGCGGGGGTGCGGGCGGCCCGTCCGGGGGAGAATCCCGGTAAGGCCCGTTCCGGGGGAGGTCCTCATGCATCTGCGGTCCGCCTGCTCCACGAAGGTCCCGCGGGATCCCGTGCACCACCCGGTGTTCGCCCGTTACTACGCCCGGGCCAGCGTCGCCGCCGAGACCCGGGCGGGGATGGCGACCGTGCGTGACAGGCTGCTCGGCGGGCTGTCCGGCCGGGTGATCGAGGTCGGCGCGGGCAACGGCCTGAACTTCTCGCACTACCCGGGCGCCGTCTCGGAGGTCGTCGCCATCGAACCGGAGCGGGCGCTGCGGGCGCTGGCCGTGGAGGCCGCCCTGCGCTCCCAGGTGCCGGTGGACGTCGCGCCGGGGGTGGCGGAGGCGCTGCCGGTCAAGAGCGAGGCCTTCGACGCGGTGGTGCTGTCCCTGGTGCTGTGCAGTGTCCGGGACGTGCCGCGGGCCCTCACGGAGGTCAGGCGGGTGCTGCGGCCGGGCGGCGAGGTGCGGTTCTTCGAGCACGGCCGGGGCGGGGGCCGCGTCATGCGTCTCACCCAGCGGGCGCTGGACCGCACCGTGTGGCCGCCGCTGGCCGGCGGCTGCCACGTGGCGCGGGACCCGGTCGGCGCGCTGCGGGAGGCGGGCTTCGACCTCGGCCCCTACCGGCGGATGATGATGCCGGAGAAGGGGCCGGCACTCCCCCCGTCGTACTGCGTCATCGGTACCGCGTGGCGGCCGGTGGGCGACGCGGTGACCACCGGGGGCTGACTCACTCGCACCAGCGGCGCAGCTCGGCCGCGATGTCGTCCACGGTCGCCTCGCCGCTCTTGACCAGCCGGGCCAGGTCACGCACCTGCTCCGGCGAGGTGACGACCTTCAGCCCGTCGGCGACGAGGTAGGCGTACGCGCCGGCGGAGGCGAACAGGGCGTTGGAGCGTTCCAGCGCCGGGACGTGGATCAGCAGCTGGAGGAGCGCCGCGGCACGGGCGTGCGGACTGTCGTAGCCGGGGACGCCGAAGATCTCGGCCTGATGGCGTGCGACGGCGGCGACGAGGGCGCCCCAGTCGGTGACCCGGGGGTCCCCCGGTGTCTGCTGCTCGGCGAGCATGAGCAGCCACGCGAGGTCGATGCGCAGGTTGTCCAACGGCTCAGCGGCCACCTTCACGGGTGCCTTCGCGCTCCGCCCCGTCGAACTCCGCGGCGAAGACGCTCTCGTACCGCTCCATGAAGTCGGCGGCCGCCTCGACGAACGCGCGGCCCGCCTCGCCGGCGTCCTGCCGGACCAGTTCCTCGATGTAGCGGTTGACGCTCATCCCGCGCGCCAGGGCACGCTCCCGCGCCGCGCGGGTGGTGCCCTCGTCCACGCGTACGTTCAGCTGGGTCTTCGCCATGCCTCGAAGCTGGCGCCGGGACGCCAGCAGCGGCAAGTACGGGTACCGCCGCGAGGAATGTGCCCCTTACATCCGTATCGGGGACACGACCTGGGGTGGAGACGGTCCCGCACCCACGGGGGATTCCGGCCGTGGACCGGATCACACTACCCTCGGCGCGACAGGCACGACCGGATGTCCATACGGAGGAGGCGGCCTTGTCCACACCTGCTGCGGAGCACGCCCCCGGCCTCACGTCGGCCGACGGGATCGCGGCCCGCGCCCGCGGCCTGACCAAGGCGTACGGCTCGGGCGAGACGACGGTGCTGGCCCTGGACTCGGTGGACGTGGACATCGCACGGGGACGGTTCACGGCGGTCATGGGGCCGTCGGGGTCCGGGAAGTCCACGCTGATGCACTGCCTGGCGGGGCTCGACACCGTTTCCGCCGGGCAGGTGTGGCTGGGTGACACCGAGATCACGGGGCTGAAGGACCGTGAACTGACCCGGCTGCGCCGGGACCGGATCGGGTTCATGTTCCAGTCGTTCAACCTCGTCCCGACCCTGAACGCGCGGGAGAACATCACCCTGCCCATGGACATCGCGGGCCGGAAACCCGATGAGCAGTGGCTGGACCGGGTCATCGACACGCTGGGCCTGCGGGACCGGCTGGGGCACCGGCCCGCTCAGCTGTCCGGCGGGCAGCAGCAGCGGGTGGCCTGCGCGCGGGCGCTGGCCTCCCGGCCGGAGCTCATCTTCGCGGACGAGCCGACCGGCAACCTCGACTCCCGCGCGGGTCTGGAGGTACTCGGCTTCCTGCGCGAGGCCGTGGACTCGCTCCAGCAGACCGTGGTCATGGTCACGCACGACCCGGGCGCCGCCGCCCACTCCGACCTGGTGCTCTTCCTCGCGGACGGCCGGATCGTGGACGAGATGCGGCAGCCCACGGCGGAGTCGGTGCTGGAGCGGATGAAGCGGTTCGACGTGATCCGCGCGCCCTCGGACGACGGCGGCGGGGACGACGGCGGCGACGGCCCGGCGGGTCCGGCGACGTCCGGCGAGGACTGAGCCGTGCTGAAGGCGACCCTGAGGAGCTTCCTCGCCCACAAGGGACGGCTGCTGCTGTCCGCGCTGGCCGTCGTGCTGTCGGTGGCGTTCGTGGCCGGCAGCCTGATCTTCTCCGACACCGTCTCCCGCACCTTCGACCGGCTGTTCGCCTCCTCGTCGGCCGACGTGACCGTGACGCCCCGGGAGGACCTGGAGTCGTCGGTGCCCACCGGAGCCGTCCGGACCGTCCCGGCCTCGCTCGCCGGGCGGCTGGCCGGCGTCGAAGGCGTCGCGGCGGCACACCCGGACGTCGAGGTCGGCAACATCACGGTCGTCGACAGCGAGAACGAGTCGGTGGGACCGACCACCGGCGCGCCCACCCTCGCGGTGGACTGGCACGTCACCGAGCGCAGCGTCGTCGAGCTGACCTCAGGCCGCGCCCCCCGCGGAGCGGGCGAGGCCGTCCTGGACGCGGACACCGCCGACACCAAGGGCGTGGAGATCGGCGACACCCTGTCGGTGCAGGCCCAGCCGGGCACCTTCCGGGTGGAGGTCGTCGGCATCGCCACGTTCACCACCACCAACCCGGGCGCGGCACTGGTCTTCCTCGACCCGGCGGTCGCCGCCACCGAGGTGCTGGGTTCAGCCGACCGGGCGACCGGCATCTCGCTCACCGCCGGCCCGGGCGTCTCCGACGAGCAGTTGAAGCGGCGTGTCACCGCGGAGCTGGGCGCCGGCGCCTACGAGGTGCGGACGGCCGGCGAGACGGCGGAGACGGCCGCCGAGGAGCTCGGCGGGTTCCTCGACGTGATCAAGTACGTGATGCTCGGCTTCGCCGGGATCGCCGTGCTCGTCGGCGTCTTCCTGATCGTCAACACCTTCTCGATGCTGATCGCCCAGCGCACCCGCGAGCTCGGCCTGCTCCGGGCGCTGGGCGCCGACCGCAGGCAGGTGCGCCGGTCGGTGCTCACCGAGGCGGTGCTGCTGGGTGTGGTCGGTTCGACGCTGGGCCTGGCCGCCGGTATCGGGCTCGCCTTCGGCCTGATCCGGCTCATGAGCGCGTTCGGCATGAACCTGAAGACCACGGAGATGGTCGTCGGCTGGGCCACGCCCGTCACGGCGTACGCCGTCGGCGTGGGCGTCACCTTCGTCGCCGCGTACCTCCCGGCCCGCCGCGCGGCGGGCGTGTCCCCGATGGCCGCGCTGGCCGCCGCGGACACCGCCGGTACGGGGCGGCCGCTGCGGGCCCGCGCGGTGACGGGGTCCGTGGTGGGCGCGCTCGGCACGGCCTCGCTGGTGGGCTGCGTGCTCGCCGGTGAGACCGCCTCCGCCGCCTCGCTGCTGGGGCTCGGGGTCGTCCTCACGCTGATCGCGACCGTCATCGCGGGTCCGCTGCTGGTGCGGCCGGTGATCCGGGTGCTGGGCTCGGCCTTCCCCGCGCTGTTCGGCTCGGTCGGCCGGATGAGCCAGCGCAACGCCCTGCGCAATCCGCGCCGTACCGGTGCCACGGCCTCCGCGCTGATGGTGGGGCTCGCCCTGGTCGGCGGGATGTCGGTGGCCAGCGCGTCGATGTCCCGGTCCTTCGACGAGCAGATCGACAGGACGCTGGGCGCGGACTTCGTGATCCAGAACGCCAACTTCCTGCCGTTCTCCCAGGAGGTCACCGACCGGGTGCGGGACACGGAGGGCGTGGGGCTGGTCGTACGGCAGCGGTTCGCGCCGGTGGCGGTGCGGCTGCCGGACGGCGAGCGGGTCGAGACCACCGCGGCCGGGTACGACGACCGGGTCGACGACGTCGCGCGCGTGACGTACGCGGCCGGCGACACGGCGGCCGCCCTGGCGGACGGCAACATCTCCATGGACGCCGGCTTCGCCGCGGAGCACGGCGTCCGCATGGGGAGCACCGTCCCGGTCGAGTTCCCCGGCGGCAGGAGCACCGAGCTGACGGTGGCCGCCCTCACCGACCTCGAGGGCGGCGAGGGCTTCGGGATGCAGGGCGGGCTGGTCTTCGGCATCGCGACGGTCGAGGAGTACGTGCCGGGCGGGCAGGACTCCGCGCTGTACGTCAACGCGGCCGACGGCACGGGCGTGGACGACCTGCGCGACCGGCTGGACGCGGCGCTCGATCCGTACCCCCAGGTGCAGGCCCGTGACCAGGCAGACTACAAGGAGCTGGTGCGCGACCAGATCGCCGTCCTGCTGTACCTCGTCTACGCCCTGCTGGGGCTGGCGATCATCATCGCGGTGCTGGGCGTGGTCAACACCCTGGCTCTGTCGGTGGTGGAGCGCACCCGTGAGATCGGTCTGCTGCGGGCGATCGGCCTGTCCCGGCGGCAGCTGCGGCGGATGATCCGGCTGGAGTCGGTGGTGATCGCGGTGTTCGGCGCGGTCCTGGGACTCGCGCTCGGTCTGGTGTGGGGCCTGTGCATCCAGCAGGTCCTGGCGCTCCAGGGCATGACCGCCCTCGCGATTCCCTGGGGGACGGTCGTCGCGGTCGTCGTCGGCTCGGCCGTCGTGGGCATCGCGGCGGCCCTGCTGCCGGCGCTGCGGGCGTCCCGGATGAACGTCCTGGAGGCGATCGCGCACGAGTGAGCCGCACGGCGGGTGGTCCGGATCGTGGAATAGCGCGTCGTCGCGGGTGCGGCGTGCTGGGATCGGCGCATGACGGAACTGCGTGTACGGGCCGCGGCGCCCGAGGATGTCGACGGTGTGCTGGCCTTCTGGAAGGTGGCCGCCGAGGGCACCAGCATCAGCGACGACCGGGCGGGTGTGGAGCGGCTGATCGCCCGTGATCCCGGGGCGCTGCTCCTCGCGGAGAGCGGCGGCGTGCTCGCCGGCACGGTGATCGCGGGCTTCGACGGCTGGCGGTGCCACCTCTACCGGCTGGCGGTGCACCCCGGCCGCCGTCGTGGCGTCGGCTCCGCGCTGCTGACCGCCGCGGAGGAGAGGTTCGTACGGCTGGGCGGGCGCCGCGCGGACGCGATGGTGCTCGTGCGCAACGAGATTGCGCAGCATGCGTGGGGCGCCGCGGGGTACGGGCCGGAGGAACGCTGGCGGCGCTGGGTGAAGCCCCTCACCGGCTGATCCCACGACACGGCGGCCGTCCTTTGCCGGTCCTTCACCCTCGGAGGGCCCTCCGTCCTCCATGAAAGGTTGTGTGCGTCCGCCCATGGGCGAACCTCACCGTCCGCGACACCGCGCATCCGTCCCCGTCCTGTCCGACCATGGGACAGAGGTGACCCGATGACCGAAGTGCTCCTCCTTCTGGCGGCGATCCTGCTCTCGCTCGCCTGCGGCGCGTTCGTCGCGGCCGAGTTCTCCCTCACCACCGTCGAGCGGGCCGAGCTGGAGCGGGCCGTCGAACGCGGCGAGCGGGGCGCCGCGGGCGCACTCAAGGCCGTACGGAACCTGACCTTCCAGCTCTCCGGCGCGCAGCTCGGCATCACGGTCACCAACCTGGTGGTCGGCATGCTGGCCGAGCCGTCGATCGCCGCGCTGATCTCGGGCCCGCTGGAGGACATCGGCGTCTCCCGTTCGGTGGCGCGGTCGCTGGCGCTGGTGCTCGGCACGGCCCTGTCGACGCTGTTCCTGATGGTGGTCGGCGAGCTGGTGCCGAAGAACTGGGCGATCTCGTCCCCGCTGGCCGTCGCCAAGCGGGTCGGCAACGCGCAGCGCTGGTTCAGCGCCGCCTTCCGCCCGTTCATCACCCATCTGAACAACACGGCCAACCGCATCGTGCGCCGCATCGGCCTGGAGCCGGCCGAGGAACTGGAGTCCGCGCGCGGGCCCCAGGAACTCGCGGCGCTGGCCCGGCACTCCGCCAAGCAGGGGGCGCTGGAGCCGGACACCGCCGAGCTGTTCGTCCGCACGCTGAACCTCGCGGACCTCACCGCGGAGAACGTGATGACCCCGCGCGTCCAGGTCATCGCCCTGGAGGTGCAGGCGACCTGCGAGGACGTGGCCAACGTGACCCGGGCGACCGGCCTGTCCCGGTTCCCCGTCTACCGCGAGACCCTCGACGCCGTCGTCGGCACCGCGCACGTCAAGGACGTACTGGCCCTGCCCGCGGAGCGGCGCGCCAGGGTGCCCGTGTCGGAGCTGATGCGCGAACCGCTGCTGGTCCCCGGGTCGCTCACGGTCGACCGTCTCCTCGACCGGCTGTCCGGGCGGCGCACCATGGCCGTGGTGATCGACGAGTACGGCGGCACCGCGGGAGTGGCCACCCTGGAGGACATCGTCGAGGAGGTCGTCGGCGAGGTCCGTGACGAGCACGACCCGCACGAGACGCCGGACCTGGACCGGGCCGGCACCGACGAGGACGGGCGGACGCTGTTCTCGGCGGACGGCTCCGCGCGCATGGACCAGCTCGCCCGGGTCGGCCTGCGCGCGCCGGAGGGGCCGTACGAGACGCTCGCCGGGCTCGTGGCCGCCTCGCTCGGCCGGATCCCGGACGTCGGCGACACCTTGGAGGTCGCGGGCTGGCGGCTGGACGTGGTGGACGCCACCGGCCGCCGCGCGGCACGCGTCCTGCTGCACGCGCCGCCCGGCGACCGGCCCGCGACGGGACGGCGGACCGCCGGGACCGTGGACGACGAGGAGGCGCGGCGATGACTGCCGTACAACTGCTGATAGGTCTGGCGACGCTGGTCGTGAACGCCTTCTTCGTGGGCGCCGAGTTCGCCCTGATCTCGGTCCGCCGCAGCCAGATCGAGCCGTACGCCGACCGGGGCGACCGGCGCGCCAGGAGCGTGCTGTGGGGCCTGGAGCACGTGTCGGCGCTGATGGCGGCCGCGCAGCTCGGCATCACCCTGTGCACGCTGGTCCTGGGCATCGTCGCCGAGCCGGCGATCGCGCACCTGCTGGAACCGGTGTTCCACGCGCTGGGTGTCCCGGAGGGCGCGGGGCACGCCGTGTCCTTCGTGATCGCGCTGGCGCTCGCGACGTATCTGCACATGCTGCTCGGTGAGATGGTGCCGAAGAACGTCGCGCTCGCCGAGCCGGTGCGCAGCGCGCTGACGCTGGGTCCGCCGCTGGTGGCACTGTCCCGCGCCCTGCGCCCGGTGATCTTCACGGTCAACGCCTTCGCCAACACGCTGCTGAGACTGCTGCGGGTCGAGACCCGGGACGAGGTCGTCGCGTCCTTCTCGGACTCCGAGCTGGCCCAGATCGTGAAGGACTCCGGTGAGGCGGGCCTGATCGACGACCGCGCCCGGGAGTGGCTGCACGACGTGCTGGAGCTGGGCCGGCGCCCCGTGCGGGACGTGGTGATGCCGTTGAAGCGCGTCGTCTACGCACGCGTGGGCGTCACCCCGGAGGGCCTGGAGCAGTTGTCGGCCGAGTTCGGGTTCTCCCGGTTCCCGGTGGTGGACGGGCAGCGGCGGATCGTCGGCTACCTGCATGTGAAGGACGCCCTGGACGCCTCACCGCGCGACATGCCGTTCCGGCTGGCGGACATGCGGCCCATCGCGCGCGTGCGGGAGAGCACGCCACTGGACGACGTCCTCACCGCCATGCGCGGCAGCCGCACACATCTGGCGGCCGTGCTCGGGGCCGACGGACGGCTGGCCGGGCTGGTGACCATGGAGGACGTCCTGCAGGAGCTGTTCGGACGGCGTGCCGAGCACACGTGAGGCCCGACCGACCGCTGGGTATGTGCCACGGGATACCATCTCTGTCGCCATGCAGACGAATCCCACCCACAACAGCCTCGTCGCCCTGGGCGACTCCTTCACCGAGGGCATGTCGGACCTGCTGCCCGACGGCACGTACCGCGGCTGGGCCGACCTCCTCGCCGGACGGATGGCGGCCGCCGTTCCCGGTTTCCGGTACGCCAACCTCGCGGTGCGCGGCAAGCTGATCCGGCAGATCGTCGACGAGCAGGTCGAGGTCGCGGCGGCCATGCGGGCCGACGTCGTGACCCTGGTCGGCGGACTCAACGACACCCTGCGGCCCAAGTGCGACATGGGGCAGGTGCGGGATCTGCTGACGGAGGCCGTGGAGCGGCTGGCCCCGCACTGCAAGCAGCTGGTGCTGATGCGCAGCCCCGGCCGCCAGGGGCCGGTCCTGGAGCGTTTCCGGCCGCGCATGGAGGAGCTGTTCGCCTGTGTCGACGAGCTGGCCGGGCGGCACGGCGCACTGGTCGTCGACCTGTACGGGGCGCCCGCGCTCGGCGATCCCCGTCTGTGGGACGTGGACCGGCTGCATCTGACCGCCGAGGGACACCGCAGGGTCGCGGAGGCGGTCTGGCAGGCGCTCGGCCACCCGCCGGAGGACCCCGAGTGGCACCTGCCGCCGGAGGCGACGCTGCCGCCGCACTGGGTGGCGCGGCGGGTCGCCGACGCGCGGTTCGCCCGGCAGCACCTCCTGCCGTGGATCGGCCGCCGGCTCACCGGCCGTTCCTCGGGCGACGGCATGCCGCCGAAGCGGCCCGAGCTGCTGCCGTACGAGGGCCTGTAGCGGCGCCTTGTGGTTTCCTCCAGGTCACCCCGTGGCGCCGGCCTGCAGGAATCGCCAGTAGAATCCCTGTACGTGACTGCTGCGCCCGCCAAGCCCCGTATCCCGAACGTCCTCGCCGGACGCTACGCCTCCGCCGAGCTCGCCACGCTCTGGTCCCCCGAGCAGAAGGTGAGGCTGGAGCGCCGGCTCTGGCTCGCCGTGCTGCGGGCCCAGAAGGACCTCGGGATCGAGGTGCCCGACGCGGCGATCGCCGACTACGAGCGTGTCCTCGACCAGGTCGACCTGGCCTCGATCGCCGAGCGCGAGAAGGTCACCCGTCATGACGTGAAGGCACGGATCGAGGAGTTCAACGACCTCGCCGGGCACGAGCACGTGCACAAGGGCATGACCTCCCGCGACCTCACCGAGAACGTCGAGCAGCTGCAGATCCGGCTGTCGCTGGAGCTGATGCGCGACCGTACGGTGGCCGTGCTGGCGCGCCTGGGCAGGCTGGCCGCCGAGTACGGCGAGCTGGTCATGGCCGGCCGCTCCCACAACGTGGCCGCGCAGGCCACCACCCTCGGCAAGCGCTTCGCCACGGCCGCCGACGAGCTGCTCGTCGCGTACGGCCGGGTGGAGGAGCTGCTGGGGCGCTACCCGCTGCGCGGCATCAAGGGCCCGGTCGGCACGGCGCAGGACATGCTGGACCTGCTCGGCGGCGACGCGGCCAAGCTGGCGGAGCTGGAGCGGCGGATCGCGGGCCACCTGGGCTTCTCCGAGGCCTTCACCTCGGTCGGCCAGGTGTACCCGCGCTCGCTCGACTACGAGGTCGTCACCGCGCTGGTGCAGCTGGCCGCCGCGCCGTCGTCGCTGGCGAAGACGATCCGGCTGATGGCCGGGCACGAACTGGTCACCGAGGGCTTCAAGCCCGGCCAGGTCGGCTCCTCGGCGATGCCGCACAAGATGAACACCCGCTCCTGCGAGCGCGTCAACGGCCTGATGGTGATCCTGCGCGGTTACGCCTCGATGACCGGGGAGCTGGCCGGCGACCAGTGGAACGAGGGCGACGTGTCCTGCTCGGTGGTGCGCCGGGTCGCGCTGCCGGACGCCTTCTTCGCGCTCGACGGCCTGCTGGAGACGTTCCTGACGGTGCTCGACGAGTTCGGTGCCTTCCCGGCGGTCGTCGCCCGGGAGCTGGACCGCTACCTCCCGTTCCTCGCCACCACCAAGGTGCTGATGGGCGCGGTGCGCGCCGGCGTCGGCCGCGAGGTCGCGCACGAGGCGATCAAGGAGAACGCCGTCGCCACCGCCCTGGCGATGCGCGAGCGGGGCGCCGAGCGCAACGACCTCCTCGACAAGCTCGCGGCCGACGAGCGGCTGCCGCTCGGCCGCGACGAGCTCCAGGCACTGATGGCGGACAAGCTGTCCTTCACCGGTGCCGCGAGCGACCAGGTCACGACCGTGGCCGGCCGCATCGAGGAGATCGTGAAGCAGCACCCGGAGGCCGCCGGCTACACCCCCGGGGCGATCCTCTGACGCGCTTCACGCAGGAGGAGCTGGAGGCCGCCCGCGACCGGCTCGTGCCGGATGTGGTCGCGGACGGCCTGCGCGTGCTGTTCTGCGGCATCAACCCGGGTCTGATGACGGCGGCGACCGGCCACCACTTCGCGCGTCCCGGCAACCGCTTCTGGCCCGCGCTGCACCGCTCCGGCTTCACACCGCGGCTGCTGCCGCCGTCCCGGCAGCAGGAGCTGCTGTCGTACGGGATCGGCATCACCAATGTGGTGGCGCGGGCGACCGCGCGGGCCGACGAACTGGGCGCGGAGGAGTACCGGGAGGGCGGGCGGCTGCTCGCCGTGAAGGTGGCCCGGCTGCGTCCGCGGTGGCTGGCCGTGCTGGGGGTCACCGCGTACCGGGCGGCGTTCGACGACAGGAAGGCGCAGGTGGGGCCGCAGGTGCGGACCATCGGCGGGACGCGGGTGTGGGTGCTGCCCAACCCGAGCGGGCTGAACGCGCACTGGACGCCGGCCACGCTGGCCGAGGAGTTCGCCCGGCTGCGGGAGGCCGCCGAGGAGCGGTGACGGCCGGCGGTCAGGGCGGGGCGGTCTCGGTGACCACCGCCAGCAGCTGGATCTCGTCGCCCGCGTCCCGGTCGGCGACCGCCACCGCGACCCAGCGGCCGGTGCCCCGGACCTCCCACAGCCACGCCACAGCCGCGCGTGCGCCGAGCCAGGCCCAGGGCTCGGGTATCTCCTCGTGTTCGGTGCGCAGCAGGACCGTCTGCAGGTTCCAGGGCGCGACGTCGCCCCAGCGTGAGGCCAGCACCTCGTAGACGGCGTCGCGGTCCTTCTCGAACTGGTCCACCGTGACCGCCCAGCCGGCGGGGTCGCCGCCGCGCGGACCGGTGTCGCTCTCCAGTACCGCCACATGGTGGCCCGGTCCGCCGAAGCCGACGTCCGACGGGCCGTGCTCCGCCGGAAAGGGGCGGAAGCACAGCTCGTCGATGAGGGCGATGTGCTGTGCGATGTTCATGCGTCCAGTAAACCCGCCGCCACTGACACTTGGCGGTGCGTCAGTCCAATACCGGTCAGGCGTCCCTGCGGCGCAGGCTCCACGCACCCGCCAGGAGGGCGGCGGCCGTCCACAGCGCGGTCACCGCAAGTCCCGTCCAGGGCCCCAGGATTCCGTCGGAGGTCTCCTGCAGGATCACCTGTCCGGCCCGGTCGGGCAGGAACTCGACGGCGGTGCCGGCCGCGTCGCCGATCACGAAGGACACCACGAGGATGAACGGGACCAGCCCGGACAGGGTGGCCACTCCGCTGCGCAGCAGGGTCGCCAGGCCCGCGGCGAACAGGGCCATCAGCGTGAGGTAGAGGCCGCAGCCGACGACACCGCGCGTCTGCTCGGCCGGGGTGAGGCCGGCCGCCGCCGGGCCGAGCCCGGCCCGCGCCACGAGGAGGGCGGCCAGGGAGGTCAACAGGCCGGTGACCAGCACCGGAAGGGCGATCGCCGTGAGCTTCGCGGCGTACCAGACTCCGCGTCGCGGGACCGCGGCCAGGGAGAGCCGCAGGGCGCCGTTGTGGTACTCCGCCGATACGGCCATGGCGCCGAAGGTGATGGCGGCGATCTGACCGGGACCGACACCGGAGAGGGCCATGAAGAGGGGGTCGAACTCCGGGTCCGACGTGCTCGAGACCCCGGCGATCGCGGAGAACGCCGTGGTCACGGCGAACAGGGCGAGCAAAGTCGCCGGGAGCGACAGGACGGTGCGGATCTTCAGCCACTCGGCGCTGAGCACGGGTGCGAACGGCATGGTCAGGCCTCCTGGGGCTGCGCGGCGAACTCGGTCTCGGTGGCGGTCAGGTCCAGATAGGCCTGTTCCAGCGTGCCCTCGTCCGCCGCGAGTTCGAGGATCGGCACCCCGGCGGCGGAGGCGAGGCGTCCGATGTCGTCCACGCGCGCGTCCGCCACGGTCCAGTGGCCGTCCGGGTGTTCCACGGCGTCGTGACCGTGCGCGGCGAGGGCGCTGACGAGGACGGCGGGGTCGGAGGTGCGGATGCGGACCGCGGGGCGCACGCGGGCGTCGATGAACTCCCGCATCGGGGTGTCGGCCAGCAGCCGGCCGCGTCCGAGGACCACGAGGTGGTCGGCGAAGGAGGCGGTCTCGTTCATGAGATGGCTGGAGACCAGGACGGTCCGTCCCTCGTCCGCGAGCCGGCGCAGCAGGGTGCGGATCCACACGATGCCTTCCGGGTCGAGGCCGTTGGAGGGCTCGTCGAGCATGATCACCCGCGGGTCGCCGAGCAGCGCGGCGGCGATGCCCAGCCGCTGGCGCATGCCCAGCGAGTAGGTCCGCACCCGGCGGCGCCCGGCCGGCCCCAGTCCTGTCTCCTCCAGCACCTTGTCGACCCGGCGGTCCGGGATCCGGTGGCTCGCGGCGAGGACGCGCAGATGGTCGCGGCCGGTGCGGGAGCCGTGCGCGGCGTGCGCGTCGAGCAGGGCGCCCACCTCGCGCAGGGGTTCGGGGAGGGTGGCGTAGTCCCGGCCCGCGACGGTGGCGGAGCCGGACGTGGGGTGGTCGAGGCCGAGCACCAGGCGCATGGTGGTGGACTTGCCGGCGCCGTTGGGGCCGAGGAAGCCCGTGACGCGGCCGGGGAGGACGCGGAAGGTGAGGTGGTCCACGGCTCGCCGGGTGCCGTACTCCTTGGTGAGGTCCTGCACGTCGATGCTGGTCATGCGGCACAGCCTGGCCGCCGGGCGGGGCCCCGGTCCTCCCCCGGCCGGGGAGATCTCCTCCCCCGTGCGGGGGAGGCGGGCTGCCGGTGGGCGCTGGCACGATGACGGAATGGTTCGCCTGCTGCGCCCGTTCCGGCGGGCGGTGACGTACACGCGGTGGCTGCATCTGTTCATCGCCGTCGCGTGGCCGGTCATGTGGTACCTCATCGACCACACCCGGATGTACCTGGCCGCGGTGCTGCTCGCGCTCGCCGGACTCGTGCCGGCGATGCGCACGGTGGAGGGGGTGCAGGCCACCGCGCTGCTGCTGGGGCGGCGGTACGACGCGCGGGACGCGGAGATCGTGCCGGCGCCGTCGTCCACGTGGGCCGATCGCGGGCGGACCGTGGTCTGGCTGGAGTGCCGGCTGTTCCTCGGCGGCGCCGTCGCGTTCCTGACCGTTCATCTCCCCATGCTCGCCGTGGACCTGGCGAACACGGCGCGCGGGGGCGGGGCGGACCCCGCGACGTTCGTGCGGGTGCCCGGACAGCACTGGTGGCATGCGCTGCTGGTGCCGGTCCCGTTGCTCGTCCTCGGCGCGGTGGTCGTCCTGGCGGGGGAACTGGTCACCGCCCTCGCCCGGCGGCTGCTCGGTCCCTCCCCGGCCGAGCGCCTGGCCGCGCTCGAGGCGCGCACCGACCGGCTCCTCGAACGCAACCGCATCGCACGTGAGTTGCACGACTCGATCGGCCACGCCCTCACCGTGGCCGTGGTTCAGGCGGGTGCCGCGCGCGCCGCGGGCGATCCCGCCTTCACCGACCGGGCGCTCGACGCCATCGAGGAGACCGGCCGGGCGGCGCTGGAGGACCTGGAGCGGGTCCTGGGCATCCTGCGCGAGCCCGACAAGCCCGTCGGCGGCCGTCCGACGCTCGTGGACGCCGGCCGTCTGCTGGAGTCCGCGCGGGCCTCCGGGGCGACGGTGGACGCCGAGGTGAGCGGCGCCCTGGACACCGTGCCGGGCCCGGTGTCCCGCGAGGGCTACCGCATCCTGCAGGAGTCGCTGACCAACGCGCTGCGGCACGCGGGGGGTGTCCCCGTGCGGGTCCGGGTCGGCGTGGCCGGCGCGACGCTGCTGCTGGAGATCCGCAACCCGCTCACGGACGGCCTGCCCGGCCCGGGGCGCGGAAGCGGACTGCGCGGCATACGCGAGCGTGCCGCGCTGCTGGGCGGCCGGGCGTGGACGGGTCCCGACGAGGGCGACTGGCGGGTGCGCGCCGAACTGCCGCTGGGCTGATCTACGCTGGCCGGATGCCGGTGACCGTCCTGCTCGTCGACGACGAGCCTCTCGTACGCGCGGGTCTGCGGGCCGTGTTGGAGGCGCAGCCGGACATCGAGGTCGTCGGCGAGGCCGCCGACGGCGCGGCGGTGATCCCGCTGGTGCGGCGGTTGCGGCCCGACGTGGTCGCCATGGACGTGCGCATGCCGCTGCTGGACGGGATCGAGGCGACGCGCGCGCTGCTGCGGACGGTCGGGGCGCCGCCGAAGATCCTCGTGGTGACGACGTTCGAGAACGACGAGTACGTGTACGGGGCGCTGCGCGCGGGGGCCGACGGGTTCCTGCTGAAGCGTGCGCGGCCCGCGGAGATCGTGCACGCGGTACGGCTGGTGGCCGAGGGCGAGTCGCTGCTGTTCCCCGCCTCGGTGCGCCGGCTCGCGGCCGAGTACGGAGACGACGGAGGCAACCGTGCCGCGCGGGCCGTGCTGGAGCGGGCGCGGCTGACCGAGCGGGAGGGGGAGGTGCTGCGGCTGATGGCGCGGGGCCTGACCAACGCGGAGATCGCCGCCCGGCTCGTGGTGGGGACGGAGACCGTGAAGACCCATGTGAGCGCCGTCCTGGCGAAGCTCGGGGCGCGCGACCGGACCCAGGCGGTGATCGCGGCCTACGAGTCGGGCTTCGTGGCGCCGGGCTGATCCGCGCCGGCACGGTGCGCCCGGGGCCCCCGCCCTGAGGTCGCCCGGGTCCACGGCGCCGAGTACGATCCGCCCAACACGCGCACGAGCTGGGAGGACGGACGGTGGGTCGGCTGACCGGCGGG
Source organism: Streptomyces marokkonensis (assembly GCF_008312835.1). GTDB lineage: Bacteria > Actinomycetota > Actinomycetes > Streptomycetales > Streptomycetaceae > Streptomyces > Streptomyces marokkonensis_A. The sequence goes on from NZ_VSKS01000011.1 coordinate 173,003, forward strand.
GACCCCTCGCTGCTGCGAAGGATCAACTCCGCGGTGGTGCTGCACGCGTTGCGGGCCACGGACTGCGCGACGCTGACCGAGGTCACCCGGGTCACGGGGCTGTCCCGGCCGACCGTCGAAGGCGTCGTGGAGGGGCTCATCGAGGCGGGCCTCGTCGTGGAGACGGCGGCCGAGGAGGGCGCGGCGCGGCGGCAGGGACGGCCGGCGCGGCGGTTCCGGTTCCGGGCGGAGGCCGGGCATCTGCTCGGCCTGGAGATCGGCGTGCACCGGGTGGCCGCGCTGCTGGCCGACCTGGACGGCCGGGTGATCGGCGCCCAGGTGAGGGACGTCGACGAGACGGTCGACGCCGACGAGCGCCTGGAGCGGATCCGCGCGGCCGTCGCGGAGCTGCTGCGCCGGGCCGGTGTCCCGCGCGGCTCCCTGCGGGCCGTCGGCGTGGGCACCCCCGGGATCGTCGAGGCGGACGGCACGGTGCGGCTGGGCACGGCGCTGCCCGGCTGGACCGGACTGGGGCTCGGCGAGCGGCTGAGCCGGTCCTTCAGGTGTCCGGTACTGGTGGAGAACGACGCCAACGCGGCTGTCGTCGCCGAGCACTGGAAGGGTGTCGCCAAGGAGACCGACGACGTGGTGTTCGTGCTGGCCGGGCTGAGCCCGGGCGCCGGATCACTGATCGGCGGACGGCTGCACCGGGGGTACGGCGGGGCGGCCGGGGAGATCGGGGCGCTGCACCTGCTGGGCCGGGAGGCGACCCCGGAGGCGCTGCTGTCCACCACGGACGAGCCGTTGCACCCGCTCGACGAGCAGGCGGTCGCGGAGGTCTTCGCCCAGGCCCGGCAGGGCGACCAGCGGGCGCTCGCGGCCATGGACCGTTTCATCCACCGGCTGGTCCACGACGTGGCGGCGCTGGTGCTGGCCCTCGACCCGGAGCTGGTCGTGATCGGCGGCTGGGCGGCCGGCCTGGACGGCGTGCTGGAACCGCTGCGCGGGGAGCTGGCCCGCTACTGCCTGCGCCCGCCGAGGGTCGCCCTGTCCCTGCTGGGCGAGGCGGCGGTCGCCACCGGCGCCGTACGGCTCGCTCTCGACCATGTGGAGGAGCAACTGTTCGCGGTGGAGGGCACGGTGACGGCACGCCGCTAGCGGCGCCGCGCCGTCCGGGGCAGGCGCTCCGCGCGTCGACCGCCGCCCGCCGTCCCGGTCCGTGGGCCCGCCGTACGCGCGCCGGCGCCGCGCCGACGGTCCGTGAAAGGGACCCGGGCGGCACAGCCGGGGCGCGCGACGCGTTGTCAGGAGGCCTGGCGCTCCGGCCCGTGGTGGATCTCCACGCCGCCGGAGTCGCCGAACGTCAGCCGGCAGGTGTCCGCCCGGTACGTGGCCACGGAGAGCGCCGCGGTGCGTCCGCGGGCGATGAAACGCGTGGTGACGACGAGGACGGGCGCGCCCGGCAGACGGTCCAGTTCCCGGGCGTCGTCCGCGCGGGCGGAACCGAGCTCCACGGCGTTCTCCTGGCGCTCCAGCTCCAGGCGCTGCAGTTCCCGCAGCACGGCACGCGCGCGTGCCGCGCCGGAGGGGGCGTCGATGCCGGACAGGTCGGGCACCGAGTCGGCCGGGACGTACAGCAACTCCGCGGCGACGGGCTGGCCGTGGGAGACGCGGGAGCGGCGCACGATGTGCACGGGCTCGTCGCGGCCGGTGACCAGGGCCTCGGCGACGGCGGCGGGCGGCACCTCGAGGGCGCAGTCGAGCGTCTGCCAGGCGTCGAGCGGCCCGCCCGGCCAGGCGTGCCGCGCGGTGCCGACGGCGACGCCCATGCGCGGCGGGGCGACGGTGGTGCCCACCCCGCGGCGGCGCTGCAGTCTGCCTTCCAGTTCGAGCTGTTCCAGGGCCTGCCGGAGCGTGGCACGGGCGACACCGAAGCGGGCGGCGAGATCGCGCTCGTTGGGCAGGATCTCGCCCACCGAGAACTCCGAGTCCAGCGCCTCGCTGAGCACGGTCCTGAGATGCCAGTACTTCGGTTCCGGCACCGTTTCCAGCTGCGTGGTCCCCACCCTGTCCTCCACGATCGCCGAGTCCGGTCGCGTTTTAGCGCCCTTGTTTATTAAAGGTTGTTTCACTTGTCTGCGACGATAAGGCGGCCCTCACCCTTGGTCAATACCAATCGGCACGACGAGGAGGCCCCCGTCACGGCGCGACGGGGGCCTCGGGGCGGAGGGGCGGGGGCCTCGGAGCGGAGCGGGGGGGTCGCTACCGCACCACGGGGAGCGAGCGGAGCTTGTCGGGGTTGCGGATGACGTACACCGCCTGGACGCGCCCGTCGGCGACGTCGAGCTGGAAGACGGAATCGGGCTTGCCGCCGGACAGGACGAGCACCGCGGGGCCCCCGTTGAGCTCCAGGAAGCGCACGGCCGCGTCCGGCACCCCCTTGCCGACCACCCCGACGAGGAAACGCGCCACGTGGTCGGCGCTCTCCAGGACCCGCAGCGGGGCGCGCGACTTGCCGCCGCTGTCCCCGACGAGACGCACGTCCGGTGCGAGCAGTTCGATCAGCCCCGCCATGTCCCCGCCGGCCGCCGCGGCGAGGAATCGCTCCGTGAGGTCGCGCCGCCGGGCGGGGTCGACGTCGTAGCGCGGGCGCCGCTCCTCGACGTGCTTGCGGGCGCGTCCGGCGAGCTGGCGTACGGCCGGTTCGCCGCGGTCGAGCATGGCCGCGATGTCGGCGTACGGGTAGCCGAACGCCTCCCGCAGCACGAAGACCGCGCGCTCCAGCGGTGACAGGGACTCCATGACGACGAGGACGGCGAGGGAGACGGAGTCGGCGAGCACGGCCTGCTCGACGGTGTCCGGGGCGGTGTCGCCGAAGTCCGTGGCGTACGGCTCGGGCAGCCAGGGGCCCACGTAGGTCTCGCCGCGCGCCTTGATCTGGCGCAGCCGGTCGATGGCGAGACGGGTGGTGACGCGCACCAGGTAGCCGCGCGGCTCGCGCACCGCGGACCGGTCGCCGCCCGACCAGCGCAGCCACGCGTCCTGAACCACGTCCTCCGCGTCGGCCACCCGGCCCAGCATCCGGTAGGCGACGCCGAGGAGAACGGGGCGGTGCTCTTCGAAGACGTCGGTCGGGGTGTCGGTGGTCACGCCACCATCCCAGCCGACCCGCGCGGTCGTGTCCAGGCACCGCCGCGTCCCGGGCCGCGGGGCCCCGGCCCGGGAACAAGGGGCTACCCGTCGGTAGCAATTGCTGACAAGCTGTCTACGACGCCGGGCGGCGTCCGTTTCCGCGAGTCCCAGACGAGGAGCACCCCCATGCCCGCGACCGTCTCCTTCGAGGTCCCCTCTCCCCTCGGCCCGCAGACCGTGACCCTGTCCCACGCGCGCGTGGGACGCGGCGAACCGCTGGTCCTGCTGCACGGCATCGGTCATCACCGCCAGGCCTGGGACCCGGTGGTGGACATCCTGGCGACCGAGCGCGAGGTGATCGCCGTGGACCTGCCCGGATTCGGCGCCTCCCCCTCGCTGCCCGACGGCCTCGTCCACGACCTGCCCACCATGAACGCCGCCCTCGGCGCCCTGTGCGAGGCGCTGGAACTGGACCGGCCGCACGTCGCGGGCAACTCGCTCGGCGGTCTGCTGGCCCTGGAGCTCGGCCGCGAGCGGCGCGTCCGGTCCGTCACCGCCCTCTCCCCCGCGGGCTTCTGGACGCAGGCGGAGCGGCGGTACGCCTTCGCCGTGCTGCTCGGCATGCGGCGGACCGCCGAGCGGATGCCGCTGCCGCTCGTCGAGCGCCTCTCCCGTTCCGCGGCCGGCCGGGCGGCGCTGACGAGCGCCATCTACGCCCGCCCCGGGCGCCGTTCCCCGGAGGCCGTCGTCGCCGAGACGCTCGCGCTCGCCCGGGCCACCGGCTTCACCGAGACCCTCCGCGCGGGCGCCGCCGTACGGTTCACCGACGACGTGCCCGGCATCCCCGTGACCGTCGCCTGGGGCGCGCGGGACCGGCTGCTCGTCCCCCGCCAGGGAGTGCGCGCCAAGCGGACCATCCCCGGAGCGCGGCTGGTCCGGCTGCCCGGCTGCGGCCACGTCCCGATGAACGACGACCCCGCGCTGGTCGCCCGCGTCATCCTGGACGGCAGCCGCTGAACGGCACGGGCCGGGGCGGCGCACCTCGCCCGCGACGGCGCGCTCGACCGCCCGGTGCCGGTGGAAGGGCGTGGGCGCGCCTCCTGCGCCCGGTGACACTGCCCGTCGTCTCCGCTCGCGGCACGTACGCGCGGATCCTTCGAAGGGGCGGCCGACGGCCGGAGGCCGCCGCCGGGGTCGGATGCGGCGCGCCGTCCGTCCCCTCCCCCCGCGCGGGCGCGATCAGTTGTTCACTTGGGGTTCGCGTGCGAGCCGCGCCGCCCGAGTAGTTGTGGCAGCGCACACCGGCCGGATCCCGTCCCTGGAGGCGCCTCCATGTCACACCGCCCGTTCCCCGGCCGTCGCGCCGTTCTGCGCGGCTCGCTCGCGGCCTCGGCGGCCCTGACCCTGCCCGCCGCGCTCGGCACGGCGCCCGCCTTCGCCCGCTCCGGACGGCCTGAGGCCGGCTGGGGCGTGCAGACCGGTGACGTGACCCGTGACTCCGGACTGGTGTGGGTGCGGTCCGACCGTCCGGCCCGGATGATCGTCGAGACGTCCGCGACCGAGTCGTTCCGGCACCCGCGCAGATGGCGTGGTCCGCTGCTCGGCCCGGGCACCGACTTCACCGGCACCACCCGGTTGCGCGGGCTGCCTCCGGGCGAGCAGATCCACTACCGGGTGCTGCTCACCGACCCCGACGACCCGCGCCGCACCGGTGAACCGGTGACCGGCACCTTCCGCACGGTGCCGGCCCGGCGGCGGGACGGAGTGCGCTTCCTGTGGTCCGGCGATCTGGCCGGGCAGGGCTGGGGCATCAACCCCGACCTCGGCGGCTACCGCATCTTCGACGCCATGGCGCGGCTCGACCCGGACTTCTTCCTGTTCAGCGGCGACACCGTCTACGCCGACGGGCCCATCGCCGCGACCGCCGCCCTCCCGGACGGCGGCACCTGGCGGAACATCACGACCGAGGAGAAGTCCAAGGTCGCCGAGACCCTCGCCGAGTTCCGGGGCAACTTCCGCTACAACCTGCTCGACGAGAACCTGCGTCGGTTCAACGCCCGGGTGCCGTCCATCGTGCAGTGGGACGACCACGAGGTGCGCAACAACTGGTATCCCGGCCAGCGGATCGCGGACACCGACACCCGCTACACGGAGAAGAGCGTCGACGTCCTGGCGGCCAGGGCGCGGCGCGCGTTCGGTGAGTACTTCCCGATGTCGACGCTGCGGCCGGGTGCCCGGGAGGGCCGGGTGTACCGCGTTCTGCGGCAGGGCCCGCTGCTGGACGTGTTCGTGCTGGACATGCGGACGTACCGGGGCGCCAACTCCTCCGGTGACCAGACCGTGGACCCCCAGGGCATCCTCGGGCGGGAGCAACTGGACTGGCTCAAGCGGGAACTGGCGCGGTCGCGGGCCGTGTGGAAGGTGATCGCGGCCGACATGCCGATCGGCCTGGTCGTGCCGGACACCACCGAGGGGCGGAAGAACGTCGAGGCGGTCGCCCAGGGCGACCCGGGGGCGCCACTGGGGCGGGAGCTGCAGATCGCGGAGCTGCTGCGGTTCGTCAAGCACCGGCGGATCACCGGCACGGTGTGGCTGACGGCGGATGTGCACCACACCTCGGCCCAGCACTACCAGCCCGCGCGTGCCGCGTTCGGCGACTTCGAGCCGTTCTGGGAGTTCGTCTCCGGCCCGCTCAACGCGGGCGCCTTCCCGGCCGTCGCGCTCGACGCCACCTTCGGCCCGGAGCGGGTGTGGGTGAAGGCACCGACCGCTTCGAACGTCTCGCCCGCCGGCGGCCACCAGTTCTTCGGCGAGGTCGACATCGACGGGGACAGCGGCGAGTTGACGGTGCGGATGCGGGAGCAGGACGGCACCGTGCTGTTCACGAAGACGCTCCAGCCGGGCCTCGTCGGTCAGTAACGCAGCAAACAGGACAGAAGTACGCCTTTACCCATCAGTCACAGTGCGTTCGTGATCACGAAACACGATTCCTTCACAGTGGCTGTATGAGTCGAGACATGTCTGACGCGATGAGCACCCGGCACGGAGGTCCCGCACACCGCCGGTGGAACCCGGCGGGACTCGCCGCGCGGTGCACGGCGGCGTACCGCGCATGGCGGGTACGCCGCCACGGCCACGCACCGCCGGCACACGATACCGGCGACGCCCCGCCGCCCTCCGCCGCGGCCGGGGAGAGCGTGCTGTGGCGGATGCGGACGACGGTGAAGGACGAACCGGGCGCGCTGGCCGCGGTGTGCACGGCGCTGGCCGAGCGGCGGGTCGACATCCTGAGCCTGCAGACGCACCCGCTGGGCGAGGACACCGTCGACGAGTTCCTGCTGCGGGCGCCGGCGGGAACGGATCTCACCGGCGCGGTGTCGCTCGCCGGGGGCTCGGACACCTGGACCGAGCGGGCCGACGCCCACGACCTGGTGGACGCACCCACCCGGGTCCTGGGGCTGGCCGCCCGCACCGCCACGGACGCCGCGGAACTTCCGCTGGCCCTGCGCCAGTTGCTGGGCCGGTGCACGATCCGCTCCCAGCCCGCCGCGCCGCTCTTCGGACGGGCCGGGGCCGTGACCGTGCCGGCGGAGGGCTCCCTGGAGGAGACCGTGATCCGGCTGCGCGACCCGGAGGGCGGGGTCCTCACCGTCGAGCGGCCGCATCTGCCGTTCACGCCCACCGAGTTCGCCCGGGCCCGGGCACTGGTGGAACTGGACGCCCGGCTGGGCCCGCGGATCCCGCGCGGCCGTGACGTGCTCACGTTGCCGGAGGGCAGCGACATCTCCGTGCGCCGGGCGGACACCGGTGACCTGGCCGCCGCGCGGGCGATGCACGAACGGTGCTCCGCCGAGACCCTGCGCATGCGCTATCACGGGCCGGTCGGCGACGCGGACCGCTACCTGAACCATCTGCTGAGCCCGCGCTTCGGGCGGACGCTCGCCGCGCAGACCGCCTCGGGCCGCGTCGTCGCCCTCGGCCACCTGCTGTGGGACGGGGACGAGACCGAGCTCGCGCTGATCGTGGAGGACGCGTGGCAGCGCCGGGGGGTCGGCGCCCGGCTGCTCACCCGGCTGGTGGCGATGGCGGCCGAGGCGGGCTGCGCCCAGGTGTACGCCGTGACCCAGGCGTCCAACACCGGCATGGTCGCCGCCATGCGCGGTCTGGGCCTGCCGCTCGACTACCAGGTGGAGGAGGGCACCCTGGTCGTCACGGCCCGTCTGGACGCCGTACCGGCCCACCGCGTACGGCAGTTCGGCGAGCACATCGGCCGGGCCTAGGTCACCGTGTCCGGCGACGGGGAAGGGCCCGGCGGGAGTCGCCGGGCCCTTCCCCGTGTGGCCGGTGGGCCTCAGCCCCGGGCCAGTTCCTCCCGGCGGGCGGGCGTCCCGGCCCGCTCCCCCAGGGCCGAGTCCAGGTCGGCCCACAGGTCCTCGACGTCCTCCAGGCCGACCGAGAGCCGCAGCAGCCGGTCGCTGACCCCGGCGTCCCTGCGGTCGTCGGCGTCGACGATGCGGTGGCTGATGGACGCCGGGTGCTGGATGAGCGAGTCCACGCTGCCGAGGCTCACCGCCGGGGTGATCAGCCGCACGCCGGCGATCACCTCGTGCGGGTCGCCGTGCACCTCGAAGGAGACCATGGCCCCGCCGATGGCGGGGTAGTGCACCCGGGCCACGCGGGGGTCGGCGGCGAGCCGGGCGACGAGTTCCGCGGCGTTCGCGGACGCGGCCCGCACCCGTACCGGCAGGGTCGACAGTCCCCGCAGCAGCAGGTAGCCGGCCAGCGGATGCAGCACCCCGCCGGTGGCGAACCGCACCTGGCGCAGCCGCCCGGCGAACTCCTCGTCGCAGGCCACCACGCCCGCCAGTACGTCCCCGTGACCGCCGAGGTACTTGGTGGCGCTGTGCAGCACCAGCCGGGCCCCCTGCTCGGCCGGACGCTGCAGGACCGGCGTGGCGAAGGTGTTGTCGACGAGCAGCGGCACGGAGCCGCAGGCGTGGGCGACGGCCCGCAGGTCGATCTCGGCGAGCGTGGGGTTGGCCGGGGACTCCACCAGCACCAGACCCGTGTCGGGGCGCAGCGCGTCGGCGACCCCGGCCGGGTCGGTCCAGGTCACCTCGGAGCCGAGCAGCCCGGCGGTCAGCAGATGGTCACTGCACCCGTACAGCGGGCGCACCGCGACGACGTGCCGCAGTCCCATCGAGCCGCGGACCAGGAGCACGGCGCTGAGCGCGGCCATGCCGCTGGCGAACGCGACCGCCGACTCGGTGCCCTCCAGCCGCGCGAGGGCGGTCTCGAAGCGGGCGACGGTGGGGTTGCCGAGCCGCCCGTAGACGGGCGGGCCGTCCGGTTCGGCTCCGGTGGTGGCGAAGGCGTCGATGCGGGCGGCCTCCGCGCGGCTGTCGTACGAGGGGTAGGTGGTGGACAGGTCGATCGGCGGGGCGTGCAGTCCGAGTCCGGCGAGGTCGTCCCGGCCGGCGTGCACGGCCTCGGTGGCGAGTGCTCGGGTGGTGCGTCGCGTGTCCATGCCCAGGTCCATGTACGGAAGGTTGAACACCGACCGGGGACTATGGGTCGCTTCCCGTGCTACGTTCGGCCGGTGGCCGAATCTGTCGTACTGGATCCGGTGGACCTCCATCTGCTGCGGCTGCTGCAGAACGACGCCCGGACGACGTACCGGGACCTCGCCGCACAGGTCGGGGTCGCACCGTCGACCTGCCTGGACCGGGTGACCCGGCTGCGCCGCTCCGGCGTGATCCTCGGGCACCGGCTGAAACTGGACCCGGCCAAACTGGGCCGGGGCCTGCAGGCACTGCTGTCGGTGCAGGTCAGACCGCACCGGCGGGAGCTCGTGGGGCCGTTCGTGGAGCGGATCAGGGCCCTGCCGGAGTCACTGACCGTGTTCCATCTGACCGGTCCCGACGACTATCTGGTGCATGTCGCGGTCGCCGACATGACGGACCTCCAGCGGCTGGTGCTCGACGAGTTCACGTCCCGGCGCGAGGTGGCGCGGGTGGAGACGCGGCTGATCTTCCAGCAGTGGGACTGCGGGCCGCTGCTGCCGTCTTCGCCCTCGGCTCAATCCGGGTGACGCGCGGCGGGCCGCGTACCAGGATGGTCCGCATGTCACAGACCAACAACGCGCTCCCCCGTCAGGTCGCCGACGCCTACGTCGACGAGCTCATCGCCCTCGATCCGGTCACCGGGACGTTCCTCGGCGTGAAGGAGAGCTCCTCCCGGCTGCCCGACCTCTCGCCCGCCGGTCAGGAAGCCGTCGCCGAGCTCCAGCGGGCGACCCTCGCACGGCTCGACGAGGCCGAGCGGCTGCCCGGCGCGGACAGCGACGTCGAGCGCCGCTGTGCGCGCCTGCTCCGCGAACGGCTCACCGCGCACCTGGCCGTGCACGAGGCCGGCGAGGGGCTGCGCGAGGTCGGCAACCTGGGCACGGTCGCCCACTCGGTGCGCGAGGTGTTCACCGTGACGCCGGCCGTGACGGAGGAGGACTGGGCGGCGATCGCCGAGCGGTTGCGCGCGTTCCCGGCCGCGCTGGCGGGCTACCGGGAATCCCTCGCGCTGGGCCTCGAGCGCAGGCTGCACGCGGCGCCCCGCCCGACGGAGACGTTCATCGGACAGCTCACCGAATGGGCGGACACGGGCGGGGGCCGCGGCTGGTTCGAGGACTTCGCGGCCTCGGGACCGGACGCGCTGCGCACCGAGCTGGACGAGGGCGCCCGCGCGGCCACCGCGGCCGTCGTGGACCTGCGGGACTGGATGCGCGACGTGTACGCGCCGGCGATCGAGGGCGCGCCGAACACGGTGGGCCGCGAGCGCTACGCCCGCTGGTCCCGCTACTACAACGGCACGGACCTGGATCTGGACGAGGCGTACGCGTACGGCTGGTCCGAGTACCACCTGCTGCTCGGCGAGATGAGGAAGGAGGCCGAGAAGATCCTCCCCGGCGCCGCGACGCCGTGGGTGGCGCTGGCGCACCTCGACGAGCACGGCCGGCACATCGAGGGCGTCGACGAGGTCCGCGCGTGGCTGCAGGGCGTGATGGACCGGGCCGTCGAGGCCCTGGACGGCACGCACTTCGACCTCGCCGAGCGGGTACGCCGGGTGGAGTCGCGGATCGCGCCCGCCGGCAGCGCGGCGGCACCGTACTACACGCCCCCGTCGGAGGACTTCTCCCGGCCGGGCTGCACCTGGCTGCCCACGATGGGGCTGACCCGCTTCCCCGTCTACGACCTGGTCTCGACCTGGTACCACGAGGGCGTCCCCGGGCATCACCTCCAGCTGGCGCAGTGGGTGCACGTGGCCGAGGACCTCTCCCGCTACCAGGCCTCGGTGGGCATGGTGAGCGCCAACGCCGAGGGCTGGGCGCTGTACGCGGAACGGCTGATGGACGAACTCGGGTTCCTCACGGACGCCGAGGAGCGGCTGGGCTACCTGGACGCGCAGATGATGCGGGCGGCCCGGGTCGTCGTCGACATCGGCATGCACCTGGAGCTTCGGATCCCGGCGGACTCGCCGTTCCACCCGGGTGAGCGGTGGACGCCGGAGCTGGCCGAGGAGTTCTTCGGGGCGCACAGCAGCCGCCCGGCGGACTTCGTGGAGAGCGAGCTGACCCGCTATCTGACGATCCCGGGCCAGGCGATCGGCTACAAGCTCGGTGAGCGGGCGTGGCTGCTGGGCCGGGAGAACGCGCGCAAGCGGCACGGCGACGCCTTCGACCTCAAGGCCTGGCACATGGCCGCGCTGTCCCAGGGGTCGCTGGGGCTGGACGACCTGGTGGACGAACTGTCGGCCCTGTGAGCCGCGGTCAGCGCCGGAAGCCGCCCTCCGAGTCGATGACCTGACCGGTGATCCAGTCCGCCTCGTCCGTGGCCAGCCACGCGATGAGGCGGGCGGGGTCGTCGGGCATACCCCAGCGGCCGGCGGGGAAGAGGGCGGCGATCGCGTCGTAGGTCTCACCGCTCAGGTAATCGGTGTCCACCGGGCCGGGATTGACGGTGTTCACGGTGACCGCGTGCCCGGCCAGCGCGGTCGACAGGGAGCGGGTGACGGAGGCGAGCGCGCCCTTCTGGAGGGCGTAGGCGATCTCGCCGGGCATGCCGCCGGCGATGTCCTGCCCCGAGGTCATCATCACCACGCGCCCGCCCGGGGTGCGGGGCGGCAGGGCGGCGCGGTGCCGGGCGTGGGCCTGGATCAGCAGCAGCACCGAGCGTGCATCGACGGCCCAGTGCGCGTCGAGCATGGCGGCGTCGATCGTGTCGAGGTCGCCGTCGGAGCCGCTGAGGGCGTGGTTGGCGACGAGGACGTCGAGCCGTCCGCCGAGCGCCTCGGCCGCGCGGGCGTGCAGCTCCGCGGGTGCCGCGGGGTCGGCGAGGTCGCCCGGGCCGGCGAGCACCGTCGCGTCCGGGTCGCCGAGGGCCTCGCGCACGGAGGCGGTCACGTCCTCGATCCGGTCGGCGCCCCAGGGCATGGCGGCGTCGTGCGGCACATGGTGGTGCAGGTAGACACTGGCTCCGTAGGCGGCGAGCCGCCGTGCCACGGCGTGTCCGATGCCGCCGCGTCTGCTGGCCCCGGTGACCAGCGCGGTGCGGCCGCGCAGCGGCAGGGGGTCACGGCGAAGCGCTTCGGGGGCGGGGTGCGGAAGCCTGGGCATGATCACCCATCATGGGGCAGGTGCCGGTCCGGCGCACACGGATATGGTGGGTCGGCCCTGCCGGCACGCCGCGCGTCATCGCGGGGACGGCCCCTGTCCGTCCGGGCCGCGCCGCCTCACGGCCCGCACCGCCCGTGAGGCGGAGGGAGCGCTCCGGTCGCGCGACGCGGGTCGGCCGGTCACCACGCCGGGGAACGGTCCGGCACGGTTCAGGGCAGCGGTCCGAGCTGTACGAGGACCAGCCAGGTCTCGGGGCCCGGCCGCACCCGCGCGGCGCGGACCGCGTAGCGGCCGGGGGTGAGGGTCAGACGCACGTGGTCGGTGCCCGTGGAGCGGGCGCCGGGCCAGGCCGCGTCGAACAGCACGACCGTACCCGGCACCTTCCAGTGCACCTCGGTCCGCCACCGGGCGGTGTGCAGCGCCGCCGGGACGCTCGCCGGCAGCTCCGCCTCCGCGTGTCCGGCGACCCAGCGGACGAAGGTGCCGTGCTCGGGGAGGAAGGCGGTGGCGGCGGGTTCGCCGCCCAGGACGAGGGCCGCCGCGTCGCCGACCGGGAGGAGCCCGACGAGCCCGTCCACCTCGCAGGCCCGGTCGTAGTCCGACGCCGTCTCCTCGCCGTCGGCACCCGTCCAGAACGGCAGCACCGTCTCCGGCACCGCGATGAGCGGCCCGCCGCCCGACTCCACCCACTCGGCCGTGCCAGGCTCCGCGTATCGCACCATGACGCAGAACCTACCGGGTCGACTCCCTTGCCTGGCCCGGGGGTTCAGCATCCGCAGTGGTCGGCGCCCACGGGTGCGGTCAGCGGGTCGGGGGCTCGGCGCTCGCGGCCCCACCGGGTCTCGAACTCCAGCCCCTCACGCACCCAGTACTCGAAGCCGCCGAGCATCTCCTTGACCCGGTAGCCGAGTTCGGCGAGGGCGAGCGCGGCGCGGGCGGCGCCGTCGCAGCCGGGGCCCCAGCAGTACGTCACGACCGGCACCGAAGGATCCAGGAGCCGCGCGGCCCGCTCGGGAACGAGCGCGGTGGGAAGGTGCACCGCGCCCGGGACGTGGCCCTGGTCCCAGGCCTCGGTGGAGCGGGAGTCCAGCAGGACGAAGCCGGGGTCGGCGTCCGCCGCGAGCGCGGCGGCCACGTCGGAGACGTCGGCGTGGAGGGCGAGGCTCGCGCGGAAGTGGGCGGCGGCCTCGGCCGGGGAGGCGGGGGCGACACGCAGGACGGGGTTCACGGTGGTGGTCATGGGAGAGAAACTACGGGCGCGACGTCCGGCCCTGAAGGGGAGATCCCCGGCCTTCGTCTTGATCGGCCGGGGGATCGCCTGCTACTTCTCGGGAATGACCACGTATTCACCGGACGCCACGGACTGGCGCATTCTCGACGTCCTCCAGCGCGAGGGACGGGCCAGTTTCGCCGAACTCGCCCGTGCCGTCTCGATGTCCGCCAGTGCGGTCACCGAGCGGGTGCGCCGGATGGAGGAGGCCGGCGTCATCCGGGGCTATGCGGCGGTGGTGGACCCGGAGCGGATCGGGCTGCCGATCCTGGCCTTCGTACGGCTGCGCTATCCGACCGGCAACTACAAGCCGTTCCACGACCTCGTCGCCGCGACGCCCGAGATCCTGGAGGCACACCATGTGACGGGCGACGACTGCTTCGTCATCAAGGTCGCCGCCCGTTCGATGCGGCACCTGGAGGAGGTGTCGGGCCGGATCGGCACGCTCGGCTCGGTGACCACCAGCGTCGTGTACTCCTCGCCCCTGCCGCGCCGCCCGCTGGGGCGGTGAACCACCCCTATCGCGTCCCGCGCTGCCGCAGCTGCGAACCCGAGCGGCCCTTCACGACCTCCAGTTGGGCGTGTATCCGCCGGCGAAGATCGGCCACGTGGCTGACGATGCCCACGCTGCGGTCGCGTTCGCGCAGGGAGTCCAGGACGTCCAGGACCTCGTCGAGGGTCTGGTCGTCGAGGCTGCCGAAGCCCTCGTCGATGAAGAGGGTGTCCAGCCGGACCCCGCCGGCCTCGTCCGTGACGACGTCGGCGAGGCCCAGCGCGAGGGCGAGCGAGGCGAAGAAGGTCTCGCCGCCCGAGAGGGTCGCGGTGTCGCGCTCCCGCCCGGTCCAGGCGTCGACGACGTGCAGCCCGAGGCCGCTGCGGCCGCGGCCGGTGCGGTCGTCGGAGTGGACGAGGGTGTAGCGCCCGGACGACATGCGGTGCAGTCGCACGGTCGCGGCGGCGGCGACCTGCTCCAGCCGGGCGGCGAGGACGTACGACTCCAGGCGCATCCGTCGCTCGTTGTCCGCCGAGGTGCCGGCCGCGAGACCGGCCATGCGGGCCACTCGGTCGTACTCCTCGCGCAGCGGTCCCAGCCGGCGTACCGAGGCGGCGGCCCGCGCGGAGAGCCGGTCGAGCTCGGCGCAGCGCCGGACGGCGGCGTCATGGGCGGAGGCCGCCTCGCGCGCCCTGCGGCCGGCTTCCTCGGCGGTCCGCCGCGCGGAGGCGAGGTCGGCGGGCGGCCGCTGTGCGGCGGCCGCGGTCTCCGGCTCGGCGAGGACGGCCCGTACGGCCGCCTCCTCCTGCTGCCGGGCGTCCAGGCGCCGTTGCAGCGCACGATGGGCGGCGTCGTCGAGGAGGGCGTCGGCGGCGGCCTGCGGGGTGTCGAAGCCCGCACGGAAGGCGGCGTCGGCCAGCCGGGCGTCGGCCTCCTTGAGCCGCTGGGCCGCGTTCTCGGCGGCGCGGGCGGTGTCGGCGGCGTCGGTGAGCCGCGCGACGCTCTGTTCCAGCTGCGCGGCGCGCGCGGTCACGCTGGCGGCGTCCCCCCGCGCCTGGGCCAACTCCGCCTCCAGGCTCGCGCGTTCCCGGTCCAGCCGCTCACGGTGGCCCACGCGGGAGGCGGCCCGGACGGCCGCCTCGCGCTGGGCGGCGACCCGCAGCTCGTGCTCGTGCTCCGCGCGGCGCAGCTGTTCCTGCGCGGAGTGCAGCACGGAGGCGGCCTCCCGCGCCCGTGCGTGTTCCTGTTCCAGCTCGTCGACCGCGCGGGAGAGTTGTTCGGTGGCGCCGTCCCCGGCCTCGGCGCTCGCGGCGGCCAGTGCCTCCCGTACGACGCCGAGCCGCTGCTCGGCCTCCGCGTGGCGGTCGTCCGCGCCCTGGTAGTCGGCGAGGGCGCGTTCCTCCGTCTCGCGGTCGACGTGCCCGTCGACCTTGCGGGCGGGGGCGGGGTGCTCGGTCGCGCCGCAGACCGCGCAGGGTGCGCCGTCGGTGAGACCGGCGGCCAGCTCGGCGGCGATGCCGTTCAGCCGCTGTTCCTTGAGATCGAGCCACTGCTGCCTGGCCGTGAGCGCGCGCTCCCGGGCGGCTCGGGCCTGCTCGGCGGCCGTTTCCATGTCCTCGGCGAGCCGGTCCCGCAGCCGCGCGGCGTTCAGCCGCTGCCGCGCGGGGTCGCGCTGCACGGCCAGTTCACCGGCCCGGGTCGCGGCCTGCCGCGCGGCTTCGATGCGGCTCTGCAGACCGGCCCTGGTCTCCTCCCAGTCCGCGAGCCAGGACTCCGCGTCCTGGAGGACCTCCTCGTCGGCGCGTTCCTGGCGGTCCAGGCCGGCGCGCTCGCCGAGGAGATCCGTCAGGCGCCGCTCGGCGCGGCGGGCCGACTCCAGCCCGCCCAGTTCCTCGGCGGCCCTGCGGGCGGCGACCGCGAGTCCGGCCGCTCCCGCGTCCGCCAGGGACGCCGGGAGCAGGGCTCGCGCGCGCAGCTCGGCCGCGGCCGCCCGCCGGTGCTCGGTCTCGGCCGAGTCCCGCAGTTCCAGCGCGGGGGCGACGGTCTCGGCCTTGCGCGCCCGCTCCATGCGGGTCTGCGCCCGCTGGTGGGCGCCGGCCTCCTCCTCGAGCCGCGCCGCCCGCTCCCGCGCCTCGGCGAACCGCCGTTGCAGCCGGTCCCGTTCGCGTTCCCCGTCCAGGGCCCGGCCGGCGTCGGCCAGGGCGGACTCGGCGGCGGCGAGGCGGCAGTGGGCGGCGGCGAGCTGTTCCCGCGCGGTGCTGCGGGCGACGGCGGCCGCGGCCAGCACGGCCTCGGCCAGTCCCGGTTCGCCGGGCGTCAGCCCGGGCAGTTCCATGGTCCCGCCCGCGGCCTGCTGCATCCGGTGGGCGTCGGCCAGCAGGTCGGCGTCGCCGTCGCGCACCCGGGACTCGGTGGCCCGCCGGCGTTCGGCGAGGCGCTTCTCCACGTCGGCGAAGCGGCGCGTGTCGAAGAGGCGGCCCAGCAGCTTGCCGCGGGCCTCGGCGTCGGCGCGCAGGAAGCGGGCGAAGTCGCCCTGGGGCAGCAGCACGACCTGGCAGAACTGCTCCCGGCTCATCCCGAGAAGCTGGGTGATCTCCTCGCCGATCTCCTGGTGGGAACGGCTGAGGTCCTTCCAGGCGCCCGAGACGGCGTCGCGTTCCCGCAGCCAGGTCTGGGCCTTGTCCAGGGTGGTGCCCGTGCCGCGCTTCTTGGGGCGTTCCCAGGGCGGCTGACGGGTGATCTCCAGGCGGCGTCCGGCGACGGTGAGCTCGAGCGTGACCGAGGTCCGGGTGGCCGGGGCGGCGTGGTCGCTGCGCAGCGCCGTGCCCTGGCCGCTCTGCCGGGCCCCGGGGACGGAGCCGTACAGCGCGTAGCAGACGGCGTCCAGGACGGAGGTCTTGCCGGCGCCGGTGGGACCGTGCAGCAGGAAGAGCCCCGCGGCGGACAGGTCGTCGAAGTCGACGCTCTGGGTGCTCCCGAAGGGCCCGAAGGCGGTGATGTCCAGCCGGTGCAGCCTCATCGCGCCACCTCCCGCACCGCGTCGTCCGCCCGGACGGCGTCGAAGGCGTCGCGCAGGACGGCCCGTTCGCGCGCGTCGGGGCCGGTGCCGCGCACGTGGGTCACGAAGTCCTCGGCGATCTGCCGGTCGTCGCGGCCGGCGAGGCGGCGGGCGTAGGAGACGTCGGGGTCGTCCGTGGTGCGGGCCGGGTCGAAGACGAGGCTGAGGGTGTGCGGGAAGCGCTCGGTGAGCCGGGCCATGGGGTCGGCGGGGCGGACCGGGTCGGTGAGCGTCGCCTCCACCCACGCCTCCTCGTGGCGCGCCAGCGCGGGGTCGGCGAGCAGGTCCTCCAGGGTGCCCCGGATCCGGGCCAGCGCGCGCGGCACCGGGCAGTCGACGCGCTCCGCGGTGACGGCTCCGTCGGCGGCCAGGTCGACGAGCCACATGGTCTTGCGGTGGGCGGCCTCCGAGAAGGAGTACGGCAGCGGGGAGCCGGAGTAGCGGACGCGGTCGGTGATGGTCTGGCAGCCGTGCAGATGGCCGAGCGCCGCGTAGTCGACGCCGTCGAACACCCCGGCGGGCACGGCGGCCACCCCGCCGACGGTGATGTCCCGCTCGCTGTCGCTGGGTTCACCGCCGGTGACGAAGGCGTGGGCGAGGACCACGGAGCGGGTGCCGGGCGCGCGGCCGGCGAGATCGGCGCGGACGCGTTCCATGGCTGCGGCGAGCACCTCCTCGTGGCCGGCCTTCTCCACCGCGAACTCGTCCCTCACGAGGGCGGGTTCGAGATAGGGCAGCCCGTAGAAGGCGACGTTCCCGTGCGCGTCGGACAGCACCACGGGGGTGCCGCACGCGGACGGTTCGGTCCGCAGATGGATGCCGGCCCGCTCGATGAGCCCGGCGCCGACGCCCAGGCGGCGGGCCGAGTCGTGGTTCCCGGAGATCATGACCGTGGGCACGCCGAGGGCGGCGAGGCGGTGCAGAGCCTCGTCGAACAGTTCGACCGCGGCGAGCGGCGGCACCGCGCGGTCGTACACGTCTCCCGACACGACCACCGCGTCCACGTCGCGCTCGCGCACGGTGGTGACGAGGTGGCCGATGAACCCGGCCTGGGCATCGAGCATGCCGACCCGGTGGAAGGACCGGCCGAGGTGCCAGTCGGAAGTGTGCAGCAGTCTCATGATGGCCGCAGCGTAACCGGCGGGTCCGACAGCACGGGCGGTTACTCCCGTATCGCTCCGTCATGACCCGGTCCGTATTCGCCCGTTATCGACCGGAAGAGATCTATTGGGGGGCCGGTCACACGTCCCCGTACGCCTCCCCGCCGAGTTCGAGACCGGCCGTTCCCGCGGTCGCGTCGGCGAGCCAGGCGCGGAAGGCGGGCACGTCGGCGTCCGGGAGGCCGATCCCGATCGTGACCTCCTCGCCGTAGTGCACCTCGCGCACCTCGCGCCCGGTGGCGCGCAGGTCGTTCTGCACCTTGCCGGCCCGCTGGTGGTCGACGGTCACCGTGGCCAGCCGGAAGCGGCGCCGGGTGCGGGTGCCGACCGTGTCCAGCGCCTCGCCGACGACGCCGCCGTAGGCGCGGATGAGGCCGCCCGCGCCGAGCTTGACGCCGCCGTAGTAGCGGGTGACGACGGCGACGACGTACCGCATGTCACGGCGCAGGAGCATCTGGAGCATGGGGACGCCGGCGGTACCGCCGGGCTCGCCGTCGTCACTGGCCTTCTGGGTCGAGGCGTCGGCGCCGATGACGTAGGCCCAGCAGTTGTGGGTGGCGCCGGCGTGCTCCTTGCGGACGGCGGCGATGAAGTCCTGCGCCTCCTGCTCGGTGGCCGCCGGGGCGAGGGCGCACAGGAAGCGGGAGCGGTTGATCTCGGTCTCGTGCACACCCGCGCGCGCGACGGTGCGGTACTCGTCCTGCATCCGGCCAGCCTATGCGCCGCCGGGCGGGCGGGACGTCGCGGCTACCGCTTCCCGCCCCGGGGCACGGTCAGTGACGTGAGCAGGGCGCCGCCGGGAGCGAGGTCCCGCCACCGGGCGCCGCGCCAGGACAGCTCGGCGATCGCGGACGTCGGGAACTTGGCGCGGACGCGGTCCAGGGTGTCGTCCAGGCCGTCGTCGGCCAGGGTCAGGACGAGGTCCTCGAGTCCCGGGTTGTGGCCGATCAGCAGCAGTGTCTCGACCTCCGCCGGCACCTCGTGGATCACGGCCAGCAGCTCGGGGACGTCGGCGTCGTACAGGCGCGGGTCGTGGCGCACGGGCGGGGGCGTGCCCCACTGCGCGGCGGCCAGCTCCCAGGTGCGCCGGGCGCGCACGGCGGTGGAGCACAGCGCGAGGCCGGGCAGGCGGTCGGCCCCGGCGAGCGCCCGCCCGGCGGCGGCCGCGTCCCGGCGGCCGCGTGCGGCGAGGGGGCGTTCGTGGTCGGTCACGCCCGCCGGCCGGGCGGACTTGGCGTGGCGCAGGACGACCAGGCGGCGCAGGGGCCCCGCGCCGGCGCGTTCGATCATGCCGGTGACCCCAGGTCGCGGGTGAGGTGGAGACCGAGCAGGCGGTCGGCGTAGGCGTAGGTCTCGAAGCGGGCGCCGTCCGCCAGGTCCGGATCCGTCTCCACCGCGCGGAGCACGCCCAGCACACCGGCCGTGTCCAGGTCGTCCTCCCACGCGGCGCGCAGGTCCGCGCGCACCGGGTCGGGGACGGGGCGCGAGGGCCGGTGCGCCCAGGCGGCGACCGCGCGGCGCCAGCGGCCGAGGGTGTCGCCGGCGTCGCCCAGGGCGGCCGGGCCGACCGTCACGGGTTCGCTCCGGGGATGCGCGAGGAGGGTCAGGCGCAGGACGGCGGGGTCGGTGTCGCCCGGCGGGCCGGGCGCCTCCCAGTGCACGGGTGCCACGGCGAGGCGCACCCCGTCGGGGGTCTCGCCGCCCTCGCCCACCACGTGCAGCACCTGCGCCTCACCGAGACCGGCACCGGCGTCCCGGCCGTCCTCGAAGGGCCGGACACCGAGGGCAGCGCCCGCGGCGCGGAGCTCCGCCTGCTGCCGCTCGCCGGTGAGCAGCGCCCACACGGGCGTGCCGCCGAGTTCCAGGGCGCGGACGAGCAGGTCGGCGACGAGCAGCACCCGCAGGTTCGTCGGGTCGAGCCCCCGCGAGTGGGCCTCGACCCGGGTCAGGCCCCGCCGGGCGGGGGCGGCGTCCACGGGCTCGCCGGTTCGGGCGTCGGTGATGCGCAGCACGAGGCGAGCGTAGGCGCGCGAGCGGGCGTACGCAGGTATCTCGCACGCATTTCGGGTCGCCGTTCGCCGTTCCGGCACCGCGCGGCGCGGCGGCCGCTAGAGTCGGCCGCGCCCGGGCCGCGGCGGCTGCCGGGAATCACCGTGTGCCGTGCTTCGTTGTCCGGAGCAACAGCTTGGTGACGACCTCCGGGAGGCCCACGGTGTACGGCGACGAGGCAACGGTCCGCAAGATCCTCACCGGGGTCGGTGACACCTGGGCCGTGGTGGGCCTGTCGTCGAACCGGCAGCGCGCGGCGTACGGCGTCGCCCAGGTGCTCCAGCGGTTCGGCAAGCGCGTGGTGCCGGTGCACCCGAAGGCCGAGACGGTGCACGGCGAGCGGGGTTACGCCTCACTCGCCGACATCCCCTTCGAGGTGGACGTGGTGGACGTGTTCGTCAACAGTGATCTCGCCGGGGCCGTCGCGGACGAGGCGGTGGCCAAGGGCGCCAAGGCGGTGTGGTTCCAGCTCGACGTCATCGACGAGGCGGCCTACGGGCGGACCCGCGCGGCGGGCCTGGACATGGTGATGGACCGCTGTCCGGCGATCGAGATCCCCCGGCTGGGCTGACCGCTCCCCAGCGGTCCGCGACGGCACGGCGCCGGGAGGGTCCCGTGCCCCCATAATGACGCGATGACACCGAGCTCACCCCACGCCGACTCCGGTGCGCCGCAACGCTTTCCGGTCGTCGTCGTGGGCGCCGGGCCGGCCGGGCTGACCGTCGGCGGCATCCTGCGGGCGGCCGGTGTGGACTGCCTGGTCCTGGAGACCGGGACCCGGGAATTCATCGAACGCCGGCCCCGGGCCGGGGTGATCGAGGAGTGGGCGGTACGCGGGCTGGAGCGGCGGGGCCTCGCGGGAAACCTGCTGGAGCGGGCCGAACGGCACACCGCGTGCGAGTTCCGTTTCGGCGGGGAGCGGTACCGGTTCCCGTACCGGGAGCTGACGGGCAGCCACCACTGGGTCTATCCCCAGCCGTTGCTGGTGACGGACCTGGTGCGCGAGTACGCCGACGTGCGCGGCGGGGCGATTCGGTTCGGCGTGCGCGACGTACGGCTGTGCGACCTGGACGGCGACCGCCCCTCGGTGTCGTACCTCTGCCCGGAGAGCGGGCGGCGGGAGGTCGTGGTCTGCGACTTCGTCGCGGGCTGTGACGGAGCCCGCGGGGTGACCCGCGCGTCCGTCGCGCCGGACCGGGCCCGGGTCGCACGGCACGACTACGGCATCGGCTGGCTGGCCCTGCTCGCCGAGGCGCCGCCGTCCGCCGACTGCGTCCTGTTCGGCTGCCACCCGGACGGATTCGCCGGTCAGATGCCCCGCAGCCCCGAGGTGACCCGCTACTACCTCCAGTGCACGCCCGGCGACGACCCGGGCAACTGGCCGCACGAGCGCGTCTGGACGGAGCTGCGGCGCCGGCTCGGGGCGGCCGGGGCCGCTCCGCCGGCCGAGGGACGGCTGATCGAGAAGCGCGTGCTGGACATGCACGACTACGTCACCGAGCCGATGTCGTTCGGCCGGCTCTTCCTGGCCGGGGACGCGGCGCACCTGGTCGCGCCGATCGCCGCGAAGGGCATGAACCTCGCCCTGCACGACGCGTTCCTGCTCGGCGACTCCCTGGTCGCCCGGCTCACCCGGGACGACGAGAGCGGACTGGCCGGCTACTCCCGGGACTGTCTGCGGCGCGTGTGGGACTACCAGGAGTTCTCCCAGTGGCTCTCCGAGCTGTACCACGGCACCGCGGCGGGAGACCCGTTCCGCGCGGGCACCACGCAGGCCCGGCTGCGCCGTCTGTTCACCTCCCCCGCCGCGGCAGCCGCCTTCGCGGAGCAGTACCTGGGCACGGCCGCGCGGCACTAGCCGGGCCCGTCAGTCGTGCGGTGGCCGGTCGCCGATCCGGTGGTCGGCCACGTTCAGTGCCTCGTCCACCAGCCGCCGCAGGTGGCCGTCGCGCGGGGAGCAGATCACCCGGCGGCCCTCCTTGCGGGTGTCCACCAGCCCCGCGAGACGCAGCCGTGCCAGGTGCCGGCCGACCGCCGGGCGCGCCGCCCCGCACGCCTCGGTGAGCGTGGTGACATCGGCCTCGCCGCCGCTCAGGGCGTGCAGCAGGGTCAGCCTCGTGCGGTCGCCGAGCAGCGCGAGAAGCTCCGCCGCGAGCGCGAACTGCTCCTCGCCCGGAGTGTGCGGGTGCGCATCGTGCGCAGATGACAGGTGCATGCGTGCGCTCATACGCACATAATGGCTCCGTGGACGCCGCCGCGTCCACCTCGACGGCCGCACGCACCGGAAGGGGACGATCGTGACCGACCGGCACCACCACGCCCACCACGAGCACCGCCGTCGGACCTCCCTGCTCCACCGCCTCACCCATCTCCTCGCCTCCCACTCCCACGAGACCGCCGACAAGGTCGACCCCGCCCTGGAGTCCTCGGCCCCGGGCATGCGCGCCCTGTGGATCTCCCTGGCGGTGCTCGGGGCGACCGCGCTGGCGCAGGCGGTCGTGGTGCTCCTCTCGGGCTCGGTGGCGCTGCTCGGCGACACGGTGCACAACGCGGCGGACGCGCTGACCGCCGTGCCGCTGGGCATCGCCTTCGTCCTGGGGCGGCGTGCCGCCACCCGCCGGTTCACCTACGGCTACGGGCGGGCCGAGGATCTGGCCGGCATCGCGATCGTGCTGACGATCGCCGCGTCCGCGGCCTTCGCGGGCTGGACCGCGGTCGGCCGGCTGCTGGACCCCCGCCCCGTGGAACACGTCCCGGTGGTCGCCGTCGCGGCCGTCGTCGGGTTCGCGGGGAACGAGTGGGTGGCCCGCTACCGCATCCGTGTCGGGCGTGCCATCGGCTCGGCGGCGCTGGTCGCCGACGGGCTGCACGCCCGGACGGACGGGTTCACCTCACTGGCGGTGCTGCTGAGCGCGGGCGGCGCGGCCCTGGGGTGGCGGTACGCGGACCCGGTGGTCGGACTGGCGATCACGGCGGCGATCGTCCTGGTCCTGCGGGACGCCGCACGCGAGGTGTTCCGGCGGGTGATGGACGCCGTGGACCCGGCGCTGGTGGACCGGGCCGAGCGGGCGCTGACGCGGGTTCCCGGCGTGCGCGGGGTGGGCGAGCTGCGGCTGCGCTGGATCGGCCACCGGCTGCGCGCGGAGGTGGCGGTCGTGGTGGACGGCGACGCCACGGTGCGCGAGGCCCACCGCATCGCCGTGGACGCCGAGCACGCACTGCTGCACGCCGTCCCCCGGCTGACCGCGGCCCTGGTCCACGCGGATCCGGAACCGGTGCCGGGTGCGGCGGACCCGCATCTGCCGCTGGCCCACCACGCGGCGGGCCCGGCCTGACCCGGCCGGGCGGTCCCGGGTGACCTCAGGCCACGCCCAGGCCCTCGAGCACGACCGCTCCGGGAAGCACCGCGAACGCCTTGCCGGGGACCAGCAGTTTGCCGCGCCGCCGACCGCTGCCCACGAGCACGTACGGCAGGTCCACGACGGCCGCGTCGACCAGCACCGGCCAGTCGCCGGGCAGCCCGATCGGGGTGATGCCGCCGTACTCCATGCCGGTCTCCCCCGTGGCCGTGTCCATCGGGGCGAAGGAGGCCTTGCGAGCACCGAGACGGCGGCGGACCACGCCGTTGACGTCGAGCCGGGTGGTGGACAGCACGACGCAGGCGGCGAGCGTGGTCCCGCCACCGCGCTTGCCCGCGACCACCACGCAGTTCGCCGACCGCTCCAGCAGGTCCCGGCCGTAGTGCTCGACGAAGACTGCCGTGTCGGCCCGGCGCGGGTCGGTGTCGACGTAGAGGATCTGTTCGGCGGGGACGCCGCCGCCCCAGGCGCGGACGGCGGCGGCGACCGGGGCGGTGAGCTCGTCGAGGCAGTCCGGAGCGGGCGTGGCGTGGTCGAAGTCTCCGACGGGTGCGCGCATGGCCGCACCGTAACAGCCGTCCGAGGGCCGCAGGCGGGGTGTCTCAGTGCACGGGCGGCACCGAGACGGTCATGATCATCTCCATCGGGACGTCTCCCTGATTGCCGTACGTGTGGGGCACGTTGGCCTCGAAGGAGGCGCTGGCGCCGGCCGGCACCCGGTGCTCGGCCCCGTCGACGGTGAGCGTCAGCTCTCCGGTGGTGACGTGGACGAGTTCGACCGTGCCGGCGGGGTGCGGGTCGGAGTCGCTGCCCTCACCCGGCATGAGCCGCCAGTCCCACATCTCCAGCGGGCCGGGGGCCTCGGCGCCGGCGAGCAGCCGGTTGAAGCTGCCGCCCTCGGTGTGCCACAGCCGCACGGCCTGGTCGGCGGGGACGATCCGGACCTGGGGGCCCCGCTCGTAGTCGAGCAGGGTGGTGACGCTGACGCCGAGCGCGTCGCCGATCTTGACGACCGTGCCGATGCTCGGGTTGGTGCGGGCCTGCTCGATCTGGATGAGCATGCCGCGGCTGACGCCCGCCCGTGCCGCGAGCGCGTCCAGGGTGAAGCCGCGCTCGGCGCGCCAGCGCTTGACGTTGCGCGCCAGGGACTGGGTCAGCAGGTCGAGGTCCGACACATTCCGTCCGTTCCGTGGCGTCGAGTCCAACATATTGGATGACGCAGTTCAGCTTATTCGACTACGGCGTGGTGCACCCGATCGTTCACCGCACTGTACTGCGAGGTCCGCCGTGACAGCACTCTTCGCCCTGGCCACCAGCCTGTTGTGGGGTCTGGCGCAGTCCGTCGCGGCGGCCGTGCTCGGCGTCATCGTGGTAGCCACGGGTGCGTGGAACGAGGCGGACGGCAGGCTGTGGTCCGCGACGGCCGCCGGGCTGCGCAGCGGGTCACCGACGTCGCGGCGGGCGGCCTCGTGCTCCGCGTTGCCGTGCGGCGCGGGAACGCCGTCCTTGGCCCGGTGGTGCAGACGGCCGGGGCGGGACTCGCCACGGTGGGTCCGGTGCTGTCGGCCGCGGGGTGAGGCCCGGTCAGCTCCCGGGTTCCAGTTCCGCGAGCCGGGCGGTGCCGTCCGCGAGCCGGTGCCCGTTTCCCTCGTCCAGTTCCGCGAGCCGGGCCACGCTCTCCTCGTCGAGCAACGACAGCGCCCGCAGCTGCTCCGGGGTGACGCCCTCCGGGATGGGTACGGGCGCCGGGGTGCGCAGCGGCGGCTGCCAGCCGTCGGCGGAGGTCCAGCGGCGCACCACCCGGGCCGGGGCCCCCGCGACCACGGCGTGGTCGGGCACCGTGCCCCGGACCACGGCGCCCGCGGCCACCACCACGTTCCGTCCGATGCGCGCCCCCGGCAGGATCACCGCGCCGGTGCCGATCCAGCAGCCGGGACCGATCTCCACCGGTTCCATCCGCGGCCACTGCTTGCCGATGGGCTCGTGCGGATCGTCGTAGGAGTGATTGGTGGAGGTGACGTAGACGTACGGCCCGAAGTAGCAGTCGCTGCCGATGGTGATCGTCGTGTCGGCGATGACATGGCTGCCGCGGCCCAGGACGACCCCGTCGCCGATGCGCAGGATCGGCTCGGGACCGAGGTCGAGGCCGGGCATCAGACCGGCGGTGAGGGTGACCTGTTCGCCGACGATGCAGTGCGCCCCGATCCGGATCCACGGCTCGCCGAACACCGTGCCGAGCGGGAAGGCGAGCCTGGTACCCGTTCCCATCGCCGCGAAGCGGAAGCGGCCGGGGTGCTCGGCGGTCACCGAGCCCGTGCGCTGCACCCAGGCCCAGCCCGCGTGGACCGCGCGCTGAGCGAGGCGGCGCTGCCAGGACGAGAACGTGTTCTTGCGCTTCGGCACCCGCTCACCGTAGTCGGCGGGTGCCGTGCCGACGGGCCGGTGCCCCTGTGATCTTCACCCCACCGGGTTGGCGTACCGTTCCCCCATCACCCGACCAGGAGGCGACGATGACCCACCAGGCGCTGATCAGCGGCATCGGCGGCAAGGAGCCGCAGGTGGACCCGGACGCGTTCGTGGCGCCCACGGCCACCGTGATCGGGGACGTGACGCTGCACGCCGGCGCGAGCGTCTGGTACGGGGCGGTGCTGCGCGGCGACGTGGAGCGGATCTCCGTCGGCGCGCACAGCAACGTGCAGGACAACTGCACGCTGCACGCCGACCCCGGGTTCCCGGTCGGCGTGGGCGAGCGGGTCTCGATCGGGCACAACGCCGTGGTGCACGGGGCGACCGTCGAGGACGACTGTCTGATCGGCATGGGGGCGACGGTGCTGAACGGCGCCGTGATCGGCGCGGGGTCGCTGGTCGCCGCTCAGGCGCTGGTGCCGCAGGGCATGCGGGTGCCGCCCGGGTCGCTCGTCGCGGGGGTGCCCGCGAAGGTACGGCGGGAGCTCGGCCCCGAGGAGAGGGAAGGGCTCACGCTCAACGGCACGATGTACGCCGAACTGGCGAGGGCGCACCGGGAACAGCACGGGGGTTGAGGTCGCGGGCGGTCCGCGGGGCGTGCGTGGCCGCTCGCGCCGCTCTCCGCGTCGGTGGGGCGCTCAGTCGCCCGCGGTCACGGGCGCGGGTGCCGCCTCGTTCGTCTTGCGCTTCAGGACCGGCATCGACGTCACGCCGATCAGCACGGCCAGGACCGGGAACTTCCGGTACGGCATCCGCAGCACACCCGCGAGCGGCCCGGCGAAGATGCGCAGCTGGGCGACGAACCGGCCGAAGACGACGGCCCAGGATGATCTCGCCCGGCGGCGGGACACCCGGACGTTTTAGCCCGGACGTGCAACGCCACTTCCTCCCGGTCCACCGGTCCCGCGTTCCCCTCCGTGCGCGCGGACCCGGCGCACGGAGGGGAAGACGCCCACAGGCCGGGGAGGCGGTGACCGGTGCTCACGCGTTCCAGCTCCACTCCGCCACCTCGGGCAGGTCGGTGCCGTACTCGCGGATCCAGGCGTGGTGGCGGCTGCGCGCGTCGGCCATCCGCTGCCGTACGGCGGCGGCCCGCACGGCCAGGCCCGGGACACGGTCGATGACGTCCATGACCAGCCGGTAGCGGTCGAGATCGTTGCGGACGACCATGTCGAACGGCGTCGTCGTGGTGCCGGACTCCTTGTAGCCGCGCACGTGCAGGTGCGGGTGGCCGTTGCGGCGGTAGGCGAGGCGGTGGATCAGCCACGGATAGCCGTGGTAGGCGAAGATCACCGGTTTGTCGGTGGTGAACAGGCCGTCGTACTCGAAGTCGGTCATGCCGTGCGGGTGCTCCCCGTGGGGCAGCAGCCGGGCGATGTCGACGACGTTCACCACGCGGACCGCCAGCTCGGGCAGGTGGCGGCGCAGCAGCTGCGCCGCGGCCAGCACCTCCTGGGTCGGCACGTCACCGGCGCAGCCGAGCACCACGTCGGGTTCGCCGCCGTTCTCGGTGCCCGCCCACTCCCAGATCCCGGCGCCCCGTGCGCAGTGCACGCGCGCCTCGTCGATCGACAGCCAGTCGTAGCAGGGCTGCTTGCCGGCCACGATCACGTTGACGTAGTCGCGGCTGCGCAGGGCGTGGTCCGCCACGGACAGCAGGGTGTTGGCGTCCGGCGGGAGGTAGACGCGTACGACGTCGGTGCTCTTGTTGAGCACGTGGTCGACGAAGCCGGGATCCTGGTGGGAGAAGCCGTTGTGGTCCTGGCGCCAGACGTGCGAGGTGAGCAGGTAGTTGAACGAGGCGATGGGCGCCCGCCAGGACAGTTCGCGCGAGGTCCTGAGCCACTTGATGTGCTGGTTGACCATCGAGTCGACGATGTGCACGAACGCCTCGTAGCAGGAGAACAGTCCGTGCCGGCCGGTGAGGAGGTAACCCTCCAGCCAGCCCTGGCAGAGGTGTTCGGAGAGGATCTCCATCACCCTGCCGTGCCGGTCGAGATGTTCGTCGGAATCGAGGACGGTGGCCTGCCAGGCCTTGCCGCTGGCGTCGTAGACGGCCTGCAGCCGGTTGGAGGCGGTCTCGTCGGGGCCCACGAGCCGGAAGTCCCGCCGGTCCGCGGTGTCCCGCATGATCCGTTCGAGGAGGTCGCCGAGGATCCGGGTGGGCTCGTGGAGGGTGGTGCCGGGCTTGTCGACGGGCACGGCGAAGTCGTCCAGCGAGGGCATGGGGAGTCCACGCAGCAGCAGCCCGCCGTTGGCGCGCGGGGTGGAGCCGAGGCGCCGGGCGCCCTCGGGGACACAGGCGAGGACGTCGGCGACGGGCCGGCCGGAGCCGTCGAACAGTTCCTCGGGCCGGTACGACTTGAGCCACGCCTCCAGCTGCCGCAGGTGCTCGGGGTTGTCGCGGACACCGGAGAGCGGCACCTGGTGGGCGCGCCAGGTGCCCTCGACGGGCTTTCCGTCCACCTCGGCGGGGCCGGTCCAGCCCTTCGGGGTGCGCAGCACGATCACGGGCCAGCGCACCCGCTCGCTCGCGCCGTCGTCGCGGGCGGCGCGCTGGGCCTCGGCGATGCGGTCCAGGGCGGTGTCCATGGCCCGCGCCAGCGCGCGGTGGACGACGGCCGGGTCGTCGCCGCTCACATGGAGGGGTTCGTGGCCGTAGCCGCGCAGCAGCGCGTCGAGTTCGGGTTCCGGCAGGCGGGCCAGGACGGCCGGGTTGGCGATCTTGTAGCCGTTGAGGTGCAGGATCGGCAGGACGGCACCGTCGTGGACCGGGTCGAGGAGCTTGTTGGAGTGCCAGGACGCGGCCAGCGGCCCGGTCTCCGCCTCTCCGTCACCGATCACGCAGGCGACCAGCAGTCCGGGGTTGTCGAGGGCGGCACCGTAGGCGTGGGCGAGGGAGTAGCCGAGCTCGCCCCCCTCGTGGATGGAGCCGGGCACCTCGGGCGCGACATGGCTGGGCACACCGCCGGGGAACGAGAACTGCCGGAACAGCCGTTCCATGCCCGTCGCGTCCCGGCCGACGTCCGGGTAGGTCGCGCTGTAGCTGCCCTCCAGCCAGGAGTTGGCCAGCACGGAGGGGCCGCCGTGGCCCGGCCCCCAGATGCACAGCGCGTCCAGCCCACGGGCCGTGATCACCCGGTTGAGGTGGGTGTACACCAGGTTCAGCCCGGGTGAGGTGCCCCAGTGCCCGAGCAGCCGGGGCTTGATGTGCTCGGGCCGGAGGGGCTCGGTGAGCAGCGGGTTCGCCAGCAGGTAGATCTGGCCCGCCGCGAGGTAGTTGGCCGCCCGCCAGTGGGCGTCCAGGGTGCGCAGTTCCTCGTCGCTCAGTACGGTCCGGGTGTCCTGGTCCTCAGGCATGGATGACTCCGTCGAGTGGTCGGCCCGGGTGGTCGGGCGGTGTCGGCGGGCGGAGGGGCCGAGGGCGGCGCTCCGTGCGGGCACCAGGAGCGGGGTACCAGTTTCCCGGGCTTCGATGCCCCTCGCGCGGCCGGACGACGCCATGTGGCGCAATGCGCGCGCCGGTCCGTGGTGCGGCGGGGCTCGGGGTCCGTCGCGGGCGGGCGGGCCGGCCCGAGGGGCCGGCCCGCTTTCGTCTCCCTCAGTCGTGTGCGACGACGGCGACCGGTGCGGTGCCGTGGTGCATCACCGCGTGCGCGATGGAACCGATGTGCGCGCCGAGCGGGTTGCGGCGGGCCCGCCGTCCCACGACCACGAGCGAGGACTCCGCGGACGCCTCGACCAGGCGGATGGACGGGCTGCCGCCGAAGGACTCCTCGACGACCTCCACCTGCGGGAACTTCTCGCGCCAGGGGGCGAGCACCTGGGTCAGCTTCCCGGCTTCCTCCTGGGCGACGCCGTGGTACGCCTCCGGGGCGGCCGCGAGACCGTAGACGTAGTACGGGGGCAGGGCCCAGCCGTGGACGACGCGCAGGGTGGTGTCCCGCCGCGCCGCCTCCGCGAAGGCGAACTCGATGACCGACGCGTGCGGCCGGTCCGCGTCCAGGCCGAGGAGCACGGGCCGGTAGTGCGTGGCGGCGGACGGGATGCCCGCGGGGTCCGGTTCGTGCTCGTCGGCGGCCTGCGCGCCGGCCCGGACGAGGACGACGGGCTGCTCGGCGTGGGCGACGACGACGAATCCGACCGAGCCGACCAGGAACCCGCCGAGGCCGCCGAGGCCCCGGGAACCGAGCACCAGCAGCTCGGCGTCCTCCGCCGCCTTGATCAGCACCTCGTACGGCATGCCGTCGATCCGCTCGTGGGTGACCTCGACACCGGGGTGGCGCTGGCGCAGACCCTCGGCGGTCTTGCGCAGCATCTGTTCGCTCCAGTCCACCCGCGAACCGGCGCCGTGCGGCGAGGGCTCGCCCGCGGGCCCCGGGTCGGGCCGCCGGACGTGGAGCAGCCTCAGCGGCAGTTCGCGCAGCACCGCCTCACGGGCCGCCCACTCGGCGGCGGCCCTGCTCTCGGCGGAACCGTCGAGTCCGACTGTGATGGTGCGGGTCATGGTGGAGACCTCCTGGTGTCTGGTGATCACCACGAGTGTCGCCCACGACCGGTCCCGGCAACAGGGGCCGCAGGTCCCGGCCCGACGCCGAAGGGCCCGCGCGGGCACGGACGTGGACGGGAGACGGCCGGAGGGAGGCGCCGGGGCCGACGCGGGCCGAAGGCCCCGTGCCCCGGGCCGTACGGCCCATGGCGCGGGGCGACGGGCCGGGCGACGCTCGACGGACGACATCGGTCCCCAACGTGCCGTCCGGGAGGCTCGCCGTGTCCGCTCTCCCGTCCCCCGGCATGCCGCGCGCCCTGCCCGCCGAACACCGGGCACGGCTCCTGCGGACCGCCCGTGAGGTGTCCTTCCCGCAAGGCGCCCGGCTGTTCGACGAGGGCGGTCACGCGGAGCGGTTCTGGGTGATCCGCACCGGAACCGTCGAACTCGACATGCGGGTGCCCGGACGCCGGGCGGCCGTCATCGAACGCCTGGGCCACAACGAACTCGTCGGCTGGTCCTGGCTGTTCTCGCCGCACGTGTGGCACCTGGGCGCCGAGGCGGCCACTCCGGTGCGGGCGTACGAGTTCGACGCCTCGGCCGTCCTCGCCCTGTGCGGCGACGACCCCGGGATCGGCCGGGACCTCACCCGGTGGGCCGGCGAGGTGGTGGCCCACCGGCTGCACGCCGCCCGGGTCCGGCTGCTGGACCTCTACGGCCCGTACGGCGCGGGCGCCACCCCGTGACGAGGGGATGCCGCTTCCACCCGGTACGGGGTGGTGGCGGTCAGCCGCCCGGGCGCAGGGTCCACACCACGGTCATCTCGCCGGTCACCGCGCCGTCCTCGCGGCGGATGGCGACCGAGAC
Organism: Streptomyces marokkonensis; assembly: GCF_008312835.1. Taxonomy (GTDB): domain Bacteria; phylum Actinomycetota; class Actinomycetes; order Streptomycetales; family Streptomycetaceae; genus Streptomyces; species Streptomyces marokkonensis_A. Next base: position 203,990 of record NZ_VSKS01000011.1, read on the forward strand.
GGGGAACTCGGGGCGGCGGCCCCCGTCCAGTTCGGCCACGACCTCGGCGGCCGGGCGGCCGAGGGTCGCGGTGGCCGTGACCGGGCCCATCGCCAGCTTCCTGTAGGCGATTTCGGCCCGGACCGCCAGCGGCACGGCGCGGGCGAGCTGGTCCCCGAACGCGGAGAGCACGATCGCGCCGCTCGCGGACTCGCCGAGGGTGAACATGGCGCCGGCGTGCGGACCGCCCACGTGGTTGTGGTAGTCGCCCTGGTCCGGCAGGGCCACCACGGCACGCTCGGGCGTGGTCTCCAGGAACCGGAGGTTGAGGGTACGGGCCATGGGCACCGTGGCGGCGAGCATCTCGCCGACGGACATCCGATCTGCGCTCATGCCCGCATGTTACCCACGAGTAGTTCCGGGCGCCCATGCGGGCGGCACCGGAGTTGCTACGTCCCCGTCAAAGGGCGGTGACCCAATCGTGTCCCGGGCGCGGCTAGGGTTGCTGCCCATGTGGCCAGGACAGCAGCCGCCCGGGGGCGAGCAGAACCCGCAGTCGAACAATCCGTACCAGCAGCCGGGGTACCAACAGCCGAATCCGTACCAGCAGCCCGGCTACCAGCAGCCGAACCCGTATCAGCAGCAACCGCAGTGGGGCGATCCGTCCACGGTCGGCATGCCCCAGCCGCCGCAGGGAGGGGGCGGCGGGAACCGGACCAAGCTGGTGGCCATCGTGGCGGCGACGGCCGTGGTGGTGGCGGCGGGTGTCACCGGGTTCCTGGTGCTCGGCGGTGACAAGGACGACGAGGCCGACGGCAAGAAGGACGCCAAGCCGAGCGCGACCGCCTCCAAGGACACCTCAGCGGAGCCGAGCGCCTCCGCCTCGGGGAGCAACCCGCGCGGCGGCGACGGGGAGAAGGCGACCGTTCCGGGCTGGCAGGTCGTCGTCAACACGCGCTTCGGCACCAAGTTCGACGTCCCCGGCGACTGGGAGATCGAGACTCCCGGCACCAGCGTGGGCTTCGAGTGGGAGGAGAAGGACGGTGAGATGGGCAGGACCACCGTCACCGCCCCGGCGTATCTGAAGTCCAAGTGGTGCACCAGCGACGACAACAAGGACGGCCGTGAGGAGGACACCGCCCTCGCCACCGCCGGGACGCGCGGTGAGAACGGCGCCAAGACCACCAAGGAGGCGGCCGAGACCCGGGTGCCGTGGTGGATCTTCGGCGGCTACACGCAGCCCGACAAGAAGAGCGTGAAGTTCGAGGCGCCGAAGGCGTACACCACGAAGTCGGGCATCAAGGGCCACGTGGCGACGGCGCATTCGGAGAACACGCCGCAGAAGGGCAAGTGCGACAGCGAGGGCAAGGCGATCACCTTCGCGTTCAAGAACGGCGCCGGTGACTTCGTCACCTGGAACCTGTACGGCGCCGCGAAGGTCGACGAGGAGATCCCCGAGGCGACCGTGCAGAAGATCCTCAGCACGGTGCGCCTGACCGAGGAAGCGCCCACGGAGTCGTAGCAGGCCGGGGGGCCGGCAATCCATTTGGCAAGTCGGCCCCCGCCCGTGGATAGTCACGGGGTGCCGACCTCCGTCCTCCGTCGCCGTCCCGTCTGGGCCGGCCGCAACTACTCCCTGCTGACCGCCGCCGCCGTGGTGACCAACCTGGGCAGCCACGGCGCGCTGATCGCCGCCGCGTTCGCCGTGCTGGGCGCGGGCGGCGACGGCGGCGACGTGGGTCTGGTGGCCGCCGCCCGCACCCTGCCGCTGGTGTTGTTCCTGCTGATCGGCGGTGCCGTCGCGGACCGGCTGCCGCGGCACCGGGTGATGGTCGCGGCCAACGTCCTGAACTGTGTCTCGCAGGCCGCGTTCGCGGCGCTCGTGCTGGCGGGCGAGGCGCGGCTGTGGCAGATGATGCTCCTCAGCGCGCTCGGGGGTACCGGTCAGGCGTTCTTCAATCCGGCCGCCGAGGGCATGCTGCTGTCCTCGGTCGACGGCGAACAGGCCGGCCGGGCGTTCGCGGTGTTCCGGATGGCGATGCACGGGGCGACCCTCGGCGGTGCCGCGCTCGGCGGTGCGATGGTCGCCGTGATCGGACCGGGCTGGGTGCTGGCGGCGGACGCGGCGGCCTTCGCGGTCGCCGCGGCACTGCGGGCGTTCCTCGACGTGAAGCACATACCGCCGCGCGCCTCGGGGGGCGGCCTGCTCTCCGATCTGAAGGACGGCTGGCGGGAGTTCGCCGGCCGGCCGTGGCTGTGGGGCGTCGTCGTGCAGTTCTCCGTCGCCAACGCGGTCGTCGGCGCGGCCGACGCGGTCTACGGGCCGCTCGTCGCCCGCGACCACCTGGGCGGTGCCGCGCCGTGGGGCGTGGCGCTGGCCTTCTTCGGCGGGGGCACGGTGGTGGGCGCGCTGCTGATGACCCGCTGGCAGCCGCGCCGGCTGCTGTTCGTCGGCACCCTGTGCGTGTTCCCGCTGGCGCTGCCGTCCGCGGCACTGGCCGTTCCCGCGCCGGTCTGGGTGCTCTGCGCGGTGATGTTCGTCACCGGCGTGTCCGTGGAGGTGTTCGGTGTCTCCTGGATGACCGCTCTGCACCAGGAGATCCCGGAGGAGAAGCTGTCCCGGGTCTCCGCGTACGACTGGTTCGGCTCGGTCGCGCTGGTGCCGGCGGCGATGGCGCTGGCGGGCCCGGCGGAGACCGCGTTCGGCCGCCCGGAGGCACTGTGGGGCTGCGCCGCGCTGGTCGTGGTCGTCACGGCGGCGGTCCTGTGCGTCCCGGACGTGCGCGACCTGCGCCGCCGTACCCGCCACGTCACCGGCACGGCTCCCGCGCCGGCCGGTGCCGGGAGCACCGTCGGGGACCCCAGGAAGGTGCCGCGGGACTGAGCCGCGGGCCGTTGCGCCGCAACCGCCGTGCCGGCGCGGACCGCGCGTCAGCCGATGCCGAACGCCCCCGCGGGCGGCTCCGGTGACGGCACGGCGTCCTCGTCCCGCACCGGGCGCGCGCCGTCCGTGAAGTCCCGCAGTGCCTCTCCGTGTTCCACCCGGGCCGGGAAGGCGTCGGCGGCGGTGGCGCGGGACAGCCGCGTGATGTCCAGGGGGCGGTGGGCGGCCGCAAGGACCGCGTTGCCGAACCGGCGGCCGCGCAGCACCCCCGGCTCGGCGATCAGCGCCAGTTCCCGGAACCGCGTCGCGAGGGTGGCGAGCTGGCACCGCAGGAAGTCGAACGGGGCCGAGTCCGCGAGGTTGGCCAGGTAGACCCCGTGGGGCCGCAGGACGCGCGCGGCCTCACGGACGTAGGCGACGGAGGTCAGCTGCGCCGGCACCCGCGAGCCGCCGAAGACGTCGGCGACCAGGACGTCCGCGCTGTCGTCGGGGGCCGCCTCCAGCCACGCGCGGGCGTCCGCCGCGTGGAGGGTGACATCGGCTTCCGCGGGGAGCGGCAGGTGCTCGGCGACCAGTTCCAGCAGTCCCCCGTCGAACTCCACGACGTGCTGCCGGGAGCCGGGCCGGGTGGCGGCCAGATACCGGGGCAGGGTCAGCGCGCCGCCGCCGAGGTGCAGGGCGTCCAGCGGGGTGCCCGGCTCGGCGAGGGCGTCCAGGACGTGGCCGAGCCGCCGGGCGTACTCGAACTCCAGGTGCGTCGGCTCGTCCAGGTCGACGTACGACTGCGGCGCCCCGTCGACGGTCAGCAGCCAGGCCCGCTTCCGGTCCACGTCCGGCATGAGCCTGGCCGTGCCGTGGTCGGTGACGCGGCTGACGGGTATGGCTTCGTTCACCCCCTCATTGTGCGGGTGGCCAAGGCCTCCGGTGGGCGCGGGGAACCGCGCGGCCGGCCCGAGCCGGCCGGCGGTCCCCCGCGCACGCGGACACCGTCCTCATCCGACGGCGGTCACGGTCCCCGCCCCCACGGTGCGGCCGCCCTCGCGGACGGCGAAGCCGAGCCCGGGCTCCAGCGGCACCTCGCGCCCCAGTTCAACGGTCATGGTGACCGTGTCCCCGGGCCGGACGATCCCCGCCTCGCCGAGGTCGACGTCACCCACCACATCCGCCGTGCGGATGTAGAACTGCGGCCGGTAGCCGGTCGACACCGGTGTCGACCGGCCGCCTTCACGGGCGGACAGCACGTACACCCGCGCCGTGAACCGGCGACTCGGCACCACGCTGCCCGGCGCGGCCACCACGTGCCCGCGCCGCACCGCGTCGCGCGGCACACCGCGCAGCAGCAGCGCCACGTTGTCCCCCGCCTGCGCCTCCTCCATGGGCTTGCCGAAGGTCTCCAGGCCGGTCACCACGGTCTCCACCCCGGCGCCGAGCACCTCGACCCGGTCGCCGACGCGGACCGTGCCGCGCTCCACCGCGCCGGTCACGACGGTTCCCCGGCCGGTGATCGTGAGCACGTTCTCCACCGGCAGCAGGAACGGCGCGTCCAGATACCGCTCGGGCATGGGCACGTACGTGTCCACCGCGTCGAGCAGCGCGTCGATCGACGCCGACCAGCGCGGGTCGCCCTCCAGCGCCTTCAGCCCGGACACCCGTACGACGGGCGCCGACTCACCGCCGTAGCCGTGCGACGAGAGCAGGTCGCGGACCTCCAGCTCGACCAGGTCGGTCAGCTCCTCGTCCCCCGCGTCGGCCTTGTTGAGGGCGACGACGATGTGGTCGACGCCCACCTGGCGGGCGAGCAGGACGTGCTCGGCGGTCTGCGGCATGATCCCGTCCAGCGCGGAGACGACGAGGATCGCCCCGTCGAGCTGCGCCGCGCCGGTGACCATGTTCTTGACGTAGTCGGCGTGACCGGGCATGTCGACGTGCGCGTAGTGCCGGGTGCCGGTCTCGTACTCGACGTGCGCGATGTTGATGGTGATGCCGCGGGCGGCCTCCTCCGGGGCCCGGTCGATGCGGTCGAACGGCACGTAGCCGGCGGAGCCGCGCTCGGCGAGGACCTTGGTGATGGCGGCGGTCAGGGTGGTCTTGCCGTGGTCGACGTGGCCCATCGTGCCGATGTTCAGATGCGGTTTGGTGCGGACGTACGCCGTCTTGGACATGGCGGTACCTCGAAGTCTCTCGGTGGTGACGCGTGACGGCCCCGGGCGCGGCGGATCGGGCGCGCGTCCGGGACGGGGACCCCGGCAACCCGGCCGACCCTCCCCCTGGGGGGTCCGCCGGACGATCCGGGGAGGGTCAGCTTCGGGCGCCGTCGGCTGCGGCGAGGAGAGCGGGAACGGCAGCCTTCGGGGCATCCGCGACCGCGGATGCTGCGAGGTGGAAGGCGTACCGGAACATGGCGTCGATCATCGCCGAAGGACCGCGCCGCGTCGAACGGTTTTGGGAGCGGGTGGTTTCGGGAGCGGGCCGGGCGGCCGCTACGCGCCGATGTTCCTCAGCGCCTCCCGCACCGACAGCGGCGCGAACCGTCCCTGCTCGCGCGCCAGGAGGGCCCGTACGGCGTCCGGGTCGGTCTTGGCGTACTCGCGCAGGCACCAGCCGATGGCCTTGCGGACGAAGAAGTCCGGGTGGCCGGACTGGCGCAGGCAGTAGCCGAAGAGGCGTTCGGTGTCGGTGCGTTCCTTGAAGCGCAGCTGGTGGAGCAGGGCGGTGCGCACGAGCCACATGTCGTCGTCGCGGATCCACTCGTCCATGTCGGCGGTGAGCCCCGGGTCGGCGGCGACCAGGGCGCCGGCCACGTGCGCGGCGAGCAGGTCGACGGTGTCCCACCACGGGACGGTGGTGACGAGGTGCCGTACGACGGGCAGGAAGCCGGACGAGCAGTGCCGTACGTGGCGGCGCAGGTAGTCGACGGCGAAGTACTGGTACTCGCGCTCGGGCAGGTCCCAGCAGCGCAGGGCGACGGCGGTGCAGTCGGCCTCGCCGGGCCGGGGCAGCCCCGCCACGACGGTGCGGGACAGGGCACGGCGGACGGGCGTGGCCAGGCCCAGGAAGGGGGCGACGTCCTTCATGTACGCCCGCATGGCCGCGGCCCGCTCCGGATCGGCCGCCGCCCCGTAGGCGGCGGTGAGCCGCTCGAGCACCGTGTCGGCCAGCGGGCTGCCCGGTGCAGGCGGTGTCCCGGCCGCTGCGGCGGCTCCTGTGACGCGCATGAGACGAACACTACGGCGATCACACATATTTGTCGGTTAGTGTCACCGGATGCTCGATGCCACCACCCGCTCCGGGGGCACCGCCGCGGCCTCTCCCCGGGCCGCGGCGGCCGACCTCGCGGTCGCCGTCCCCACGGCCGCGCCCGCTCTCGCGCCCGCCACGGGCCTCGCCGCCCGGTGCGCGAGAGTCCTGCTGTCACCGTGGTCGCGGCTGTCCCTGCTCGTCGTGCTGCTCGCCTCGGCGGCGGCGGCGATGCTGGTCCTCGAGCCGCAGCGGCTGCTGACGGACGGCTGGCCGGACCGGCTGGGCGGGGCCGCGGCGGTCCTGGCGTACGCGGTGGCCTACGGGGTCTGCACGGTCGCGTTCGTGCCGCGCCCGCTGCTGAATCTCGCCGCGGGGGCGCTATTCGGCTCCCAGCTGGGCCTGGCCGCCGCGCTGGGCGGTACGGTGCTGGGCGCCGGGCTGGCCTTCTGTCTGGGGCGGGCGCTCGGCCAGGAGGCGCTGCGTCCGCTGCTGCGCGGGCGCTGGCTGAGGGCGGCGGACGACCAGCTCAGCCGGCACGGTTTCCGCTCGATGCTGGCGGCCCGGCTGTTCCCCGGCATCCCCTTCGCCGCGTCGAACTACTGCGCCGCCGTCTCCCGTATGGGCCTGCTGCCGTTCCTGCTGGCGACGGCGCTCGGTTCGGTCCCGAACACCGCCGCCTACGTGGTGGCCGGCGCCCGCGCCTCGACGCCGACGTCCCCGGCCTTCCTGATCGCGCTGGCCTGTATCGCCGTGCCGGGCCTGGCGGGCGCCGCGGTGGCGTGGCGCAAGCGGCACGGGCTGCGCGGACGGTGAGCCGGCCGCCGGGGCGACCGGCGGGGTGTCAGACGCTCTCGAGCACCATGGCGTTGGCCAGTCCGCCCGCCTCGCACATGGTCTGCAGGGCGTAACGGGCGCCGCGTTCGCGCATCGCGTGGACCAGGGTCGTCGTGAGCCGGGTGCCGCTGGCACCGAGCGGATGGCCGAGGGCGACGGCGCCGCCGTGCACGTTGACCTTGCCGAGGTCGGCGCCGGTCTCCTGCTGCCAGGCCAGGACCACACTGGAGAACGCCTCGTTGACCTCGAACAGGTCGATGTCGTCGAGTCCGAGACCGGCCCGGCGCAGCACCTTCTCGGTGGCCGGGACGACACCGGTGAGCATCAGCAGCGGGTCCGAGCCGGTGACGGCGAAGCTGTGCAGCCGCGCCAGCGGACGCAGGCCGAGCCGCGCGGCGGTCTCGCCCGAGGCGATGAGGACGGCGGAGGCGCCGTCGTTGACGGGGCTGGCGTTGCCGGCGGTGACGTTCCACTCGATCTGCGGGAAGCGTTCGGCGAAGGCCGGGTCGTGGTAGGCGGGGCGGAGGCCGGCCAGGACGTCGGCGGTGCTGTCCGGCCGCACGCACTCGTCGCGGGTGACGCCGTCCAGGGGCGCGACCTCCGCGTCGAACAGTCCGGCGTCCCAGGCCGCGGCGGCCTTGCGGTGCGAGGACACGGCGAAGGCGTCCATCTGCTCGCGGGTGATCGACCACTTGGCTGCGATGAGCTCGGCGCTGATGCCCTGCGGGACGAGCCCCTCCGGGTAGCGCCCGGCGACTCCGGGGCCGAAGGGGTCCTTGCCCTCGGGCACGTTGGACCACATCGGTACGCGGCTCATGGACTCCACCCCGCAGGCGACGACGAGGTCGTACGCACCCGCGACGACCCCCTGGGCCGCGAAGTGCACGGCCTGCTGCGAGGAGCCGCACTGGCGGTCGACCGTGGTGGCCGGGACGGACTCCGGCAGACCGGCGGAGAGGGCGGCGTAGCGGGTGGTGTTCATGGCCTGCTCGCCGACCTGGTCGACGGTGCCGCCGATGACGTCGTCGATCAGCGCGGGGTCCACCCCGGAGCGCTCGACGAGGGTGCGCAGGGTGTGGGCGAGGAGTTCGACGGGATGGACGTGGGCGAGGGCGCCGTGCGGCTTGCCCTTGCCGATGGGGGTGCGTACGGCTTCGACGACGACTGCGTCACGCATGGTGCGGGCCTCCTTGGCCGCCCGGGCGGTACCGGGGGCGATTCAGGAACGACGTACCGGTGAGTAGGAAATCCGAACTCACCATAGCCCTGCGAGTTGGAAAAGCAAACCCTCACCTAGACTCGGCCGTATGGCCGCCACCGGAGAACCGCGCCCCTGCTCGATCGCCGACACGCTCGCGCTCGTCGGCGAGAAGTACTCGCTGCTCGTCGTGCGCGAGGTGTGCCTCGGCAACGGCCGTTTCGACCAGCTCGTGCGCAACATCGGCGCGCCGCGCGACATCCTGGCCACGCGGCTGCGGCGGCTCGTCGACGCCGGGATCCTGACCAAGGTCCCCTACAGCGAACGCCCGCAGCGCTTCGAGTACCGGCCCACCCGGGCGGGCCTGGAACTGGAGCCCGTGCTGCTGACCCTCAAGGAGTGGGGCGACCGCCATCTGCGCCGGGACGGCGGCCTGCCGATGGTGCTCGAGCACAGCTGCGGCAACGAGTTCGTCCCGGTCGTCACCTGCCGGGCCTGCGGCGACGAGGCGCGGCACGCGGAGCTGACGCCGCACCCGCAGGCCCCGGGGTGGACGGTGGGCGGCCCGACGGCGGCCTGAGCCCTCCTCGGCGGCGAGCCGCAACGCCCCCGTGCGGGGGGTTCATCTTGGGGCGCTACGCTTCCCCCTCGGCGCGCCTGATCATCGATCACCGCACACGGCGGTGTGGTGTGCCCTTCGTCCGTCCCACGATCGGCACTTGGACTCCGCTACCTCATGTCTTGGTTTGAATCCCTCATCCTCGGACTCGTCCAGGGGCTGACCGAGTTCCTGCCCGTCTCCTCCAGCGCGCATCTGCGGCTGACCGCGGCCTTCTCCGGCTGGGAGGATCCGGGCGCGGCCTTCACCGCGATCACCCAGATCGGCACGGAGGCCGCGGTGCTGATCTACTTCCGCAAGGACATCGGGCGGATCCTGTCGGCCTGGAGCCGCTCCCTGACGGACAAGGAGATGCGCCGGGACCAGGACGCGCGCATGGGCTGGCTGGTCATCGTCGGCTCGATCCCGATCGGTGTGCTCGGGGTGACCCTCAAGGACCAGATCGAGGGGCCGTTCCGTGATCTGCGGCTCACGGCGGCGATGCTGATCGGCATGGGCATCGTGCTCGGCGTCGCCGACCGCCTCGCGGCGCGGGACGAGAGCGGCGGCCGGCACCGGGTGGCCAAGCAGCGCAAGGAGCTCGGCGACCTGACCGTCAGGGACGGTCTGATCTACGGCGTCTGCCAGGCCATGGCGCTCATCCCGGGCGTCTCCCGCTCCGGCGCCACCATCAGCGGCGGCCTGTTCATGGGCTACCGGCGCGAGGCCGCGGCCCGCTACTCGTTCCTGCTCGCCATCCCCGCGGTCCTGGCCTCCGGCCTGTTCGAGCTGAAGGACGCGGCGGAGGGCGGGCACGTCTCCTGGGGCCCGACGCTCTTCGCCACGGTCATCGCCTTCGTGACCGGGTACGCGGTGATCGCCTGGTTCATGAAGTTCATCTCGACCAAGAGCTTCATGCCGTTCGTCTGGTACCGCGTCGCCCTCGGCGTCGTGATCATCGTCCTGGTCGCCACGGGGGCGCTCAGCCCGCACGCGGCGGAGTCGGCCGGCTGAGTTCCGTTCGGGACGTGACCGGGGCACGTGACCGAGGACATAGGGGATGCGTAGCCGTCCGGTAGCGCACCGTCAGTCCATGGCCCTAGGCTGGTCGGCATGTCCCCCGATTTAACGACCCCTGGTTCCGTGCGGTCCGCCGCCGAGGTCAACGAGCAGATCCGCGCGCTGTGGCTGCGCGCGAACGGCTCCCTGTCCGCCCAGGAACGCGCGGAGTACGAACTGCTGGTGGTCGAGTGGGCGGCGGCGATCCGCGGCCGGGTCGTCGAAGCGGCCTGATCATCCCCGCCCCTCCCGCGACGCCTCAGCGCCCGCCCGCGACCCGCAGCACCGCCCCCGTGGTGTACGAGGCGTCCGGCGACATCAGCCACGCCACGGCCGCCGCGATCTCCTCGGCCTGCCCCGCCCGCCGCAGCGGAACGGCGCCTGCGACCTGCCGGGCGCGGTCCGGGGCGCCCATGGCGGCGTGCATCTCCGTGTCGATCACACCGGGAGCGACCGCGTTGACGCGGATGCCGTCCGGACCGAGCTCCTTGGCCAGTCCCAGGGTCAGCGTGTCGACGGCGGCCTTGGTCGCCGCGTAGTGCACGTACTCGTTCGGACTGCCCAGCGTGGCGGCGCCCGACGAGATGTTCACGATCACGCCCTCGCCCCGCGGGACCATGAGCTGCGCGGCCCGCCGCGCACACAGCAGCGTCCCCATGAGGTTGACGTCGACGACCCGCCGCAGGGTGCCGGTGTCGGCCTCGGTGAACCGCCCGAGCGGCCCCGTCACCGCCGCGTTGTTCACCAGCCCCGTCACCGGTCCGAGCTCCCGCTCCGCCACTTCGAAGAGCCGCTCGACCTCCGCCTCGACGGACGTGTCCGCGCGCACGGTCGCGGCCCGCGCCCCGGCCGCCCGCACACCCTCCGCCACCGCCTCGGCGGCAGCGCGGTCGCGGACGTAGTCCACCACCACGTCGTGCCCCTGAGCCGCGAGCCGCAGACAGGTCGCGGCCCCGATCCCCCGGCTCCCACCGGTGACCACCGTGACCAGACGCTTCATGAATACCTCCTGGCAAAGAGCACGAGACGAAGATCCTCAGGCTCCCAGATACGCGAGCCTCTTTGCCGTCGAGGGGCACGGCCGTTCCTTCACGAACACCGTTCGCCACGGGTCCGTCACTGCTCGGGACTGCTCGGGCGGAAACGCCGCTGCCCCCGGAGCAGGCTCTCGCCGCGTGCGGTCCAGCCCGTGTCCAGCTCCCGGCGCACAGTCGCCGAGGCCACTCGCGCCCGCTGCCCGAGGGCCTGCCTCTCCTCGTCCGACCTCGGTGAGGGGTGCGGGGGCCCTCTCAGTCGATCGACGACCGATACCACTCGGACATCGCCAGTTCCTCCCGGGCGGCCGGGCGGCGGGCCGGGCGGCGGGCCCACAGGGAAATGTCGCTGCTCGTCGCTGGAAACCGACTGCCCGGAGTTCGGACCAGTAGGAGCGGAAGATGTGTCACCACCGCTCTCCGTGCGGACCGGCGTGGGGCAGCCCGCCGTCGCGGGACAGCAGGACACGGTCGTTCGGCCAGTCCGGGGTGACGATCTCCAGCGTCCAGCCGTCCGCGGTGGTGGTGTGCAGCCCTCCGCCGTAGAGCCCCGCGATGTGTACGCGGCTTTCAATGACCGGCCCCAAGCCGGGGCAGGAGAGGTCGGCAGCCGCCTCGGCGCCGTCCTCGGGATCGGGGTCACGGTCCCTGGCGATCTTCTCCACGGTGACGCCGTCGAAGAGTCCGTGACCGTCGCGGGAGACGGCCATCACCAGATCGTGGCCGCTGTCGGGATGCGTGGCGAAGCCGACCCCGAGGAGCCCACCGACCGGGACGAAGGCAACGGACCGCCAGGGGTTCCGGCGCGGGCACCGCGGGGGCCTCAAGGAGCCGGTCCCTCATCGCCCGCTGACAGGCCAGCAGCTCCGGCTCCCGCTTCGGCCGCCCGACCGGGGCCGCCTTCTGCGTCCACTTCACCACCGCTCCATGATCCACGCTTCGGCGGGCCCGTCCAGCGGAGTTGACGCGGTCCAGCGTTGGGCCCGCGCCCGGCCGGGTGCGCGCCGCGGACCGATGACCGGCTGCCGAAGGTGCCCGGGGCGGACGCCGGCGGAGACACTCGACGGCCGTCACCGCACCTGTGGCGGGAGGACCGGATGTGCCGCCAGATCACGTACGGCCGCCGCTACCGGGGCGGAAACGTTCGGCCAGTCGATGTCGAGGAAGCGTCGACGGAGCCGGTCCGCCGCCGCGCGTTCGGGCGCGTAACGGCGCAGTACCGGGTAATCGACACCTCGCGCGAGGCACTGGTCCGCCGCGGTCACGATCTCCTGATGGGACGGTACACATTCCCAGGCAACCCGGGATGAATCCATGAGAGATTCCCACACCGGAAGGTTCCGCGGATCCGCAAGTGGACTCTCTTCCGCACCAAGCAGCCTCCGCGCGTAATTCTCCCCCAGAAAAGCGGTCGTCATGAGGTAGCAGAAGCAGCACTTGGGGCATCGGCCGCACCAGGGTTTCCCGTAGTTGCACGAATGCGTACGGAGGAGGAGATCCGGCCGGGTAGCGACTATGCGGTAGATCGCGTGGTCGTAGAGACCGCGCAACGTGGATTCGAAGCCCATGAACCAGTCGCAGCCGGTGAGTTCCGAGAAGAGGAGCGAAGATATCGACTGGTATTCCCTGCTCTTGCACCACTGATGGCTGATCTCCTCACCGCCCCACACCACATGAGGGTCATCCGCGGATCGCTCGATGTTGAACCATACGCGGTCATAGCCGCCGTGCAGGAGGACCGGAATGTAACCGATGTAATTGGCCGTGTGCCCGACCGCGAAGTCGGTCCGGTAATGATCTACCGTCACACCGGCGTCGGTGAACTCGGCTGCGGACCTGCTGTAGAAGTCGTCGTGGACGTACACGCGGACCACCTCGGTGCGCTGCGCCTCCGCACCGACCCGCAGGTTCTCCAGCAGGTGACGCTGCAGTGCGTGGTCACCGCCGACGGGCAGGTAGGCCTCGTACACGTCATGATCGATGCCGCTCCTGCCGAGGATCATCATTCCGGCCAAGGTGTCCTTGCCGCCGCCGTTGGTCAACAGGGCGCGGCCGGCGGTGTGCGACGTGCCGCCTCCCCCGCGCACCTCGTCCGCGGGGGAACCCGGTGGCGACACCAATTCCGGCGCGCTGCCGCGGTAACGGATGCCGTTGCGGTAACGCCACTCACCGAACTGGTTCAGAAAACACCGGCGCCACATCGCACTGATGACGGCGTCGCAGGGCAGGCCGGGTGGCAGAACAAGACGCTCACCGCCCAGCGCGAGGAACCGCATGGCGTCCCAGGCGATCAACGCGCTGACCAGCCGCAGAACGTTCTGCCGTGCGGGCATGGCGGCGAAGACGTCGGACCACCCCGGGATGGACGTGTAGGAGATGCTGGACGAAAAGGCGAGACTGCCCACATGCAAGCGATAGTGCAGGGCGGCGGGTGTGTCCGTGAGTGTGTATTCACGCACGACCGCGTCGTGTTCCGGCCGGGCGGTCAGAGTACGGCTCGGGGCGGAAGGTGACGGAGGTGGTTTCATGACCATGAAAGTGCTTTTCGACGCGCGGCGGCTTCCTCGGGGCATCTGGATTCGGTCCGGAAGCTCGATTTCCCCGGCAAAGGGCTCAGTTTTCACTGTAGGAGTGCCGTGGCCGGCTCACCACTTGCGGGTCGGCCTGTGCGGGAAAGGGACGATTCCGGGGGGCGGAACCCTATGCTGCCCGGGGTTCCTTGCGACGAGGCATCAGCAGGAAGGCCGCCACCGCCACGACGAGTGGCAGGATGCTGACGGCCAGCATGGTGAGCCGCAGTCCGTCGGCGAAGTCCAGCCCGAGGTCCAGCCCTGATGCCTGACGGAGCAGGTTCGGGTCGTACACGGAGCTGCCCGGGCTCTGCGCCATCCCGCTGCGCACGGCGTCCACGGCCCGCTCGGCCCGGGTCGCCGACAGCCCACGTGACTCCGCGTCCGCCAGCCACCGCCGCCGGAAGAAGAGGCCCAGCAACAGGAGAAAGACGGTGGGCCCCATTGCGGCGCCGGTCACCGCGAAGGCCATCTGGACGGACGCCACCGTGCCCGAACGCCCGGGCGGCGCCTGGGAGAGGACCGTCTCGGACACCGCCGCGGACGTGACCACCGCCCCCAGGTTGCACAGCCAGACGGCCGGCACGAGCAGCCATACCGCCATCGTGGGGCCGGCGGTGGCCGCCATCAGCAGTCCGCCGGCCGCCATCACCAGCAGACCGGTGACCATCACCGGCCGCGGGGTGTACGTACCGACCAGGCGCCCGGCGAGGATCACGGCACCTGCGATCAGCACGGTGCCCGGCAGGTACAGCAGGCCGATGGCCTCGGGGGACAACGACAGCACCGCGGTGCCGAACTGCCCCAGGACGATGCCGAGCCCGGCGATCAGGAAGTTCAGCGTGAGGGTCGCCGCCAGGGCGACGGTGAACGGTGCGCTGCGGAACAGCTCCAGGTCCAGCGCGGGATCGGGAGCGCGGCGTGCGTGGAGCACGAAGAGCACGGCGAGGACCGCGCCGGTCACCAGGGGTACCCAGGTCCCGGGTCGGGTGACGCCGTTTTGTGCCGCGGCGAGGCCCACGACGAGGGCCAGCAGGGTCACCCCGATCAGGGTGACACCGACCGCGTCGAGGCGACGGCCCCGCTGAACGGGTGGCTCAGGGACGTACCGGGCGACCAACCAGAGCGAGACCAGGCACAGCATCGGGGCGATCAGGAAGACGACCCGCCAGCCGGCGGCTGCCACCGCCCAGCCGGCGATGGGGGGGATCACCCCGCACAGCACCACGTAGACGGCCATCAGCACACCGATGGCCACCGGCCGCCTCTCCGGCGCCACGGACACTTTCAGCAGGGCCAGCGGCACTCCCAGCAGCGCGGTCATCCCCAGCCCGACCAGGAAGCGCATTCCCAGCAGAAAGCCGTAGGCGGGAGACAGTACGGAAAGCAGGTCGACGACCGTGACGAGGGCCAGCCCCAGCATCAGCAGCCGCTTGAGCCCGACGGCATCCCCGATCCTGCCCGCGGCGAGGACGGAGGCGGCCATCACCAGCGTCGCCGCTCCGCCCAGTAGCCCGACAACCTGCGGCGGGACGCTCAGGGCGCGGGTCACCTGGGGCATGTTCAGGCTGAGCACCAGCGGATCGACGACCGTCACCGTGAAGGCGAGGGCGAGTCCGATGATGACCGGCAGGGGTGTCGCGTCGGTGCGTGATCCAACGGCCGGCATCGCGACACCTCCCGTGCTCCCAGGTCGCATGCCGGTCGACGCTAGCCCGGTCGACGCGTCCCGCAGGGCTTCCCCGGGCCGACGCGCGCAGGGGCCCGGCATTCGGGTCAGATCACGGTGCACGGCCTCGGCCCCGCCCGGGCCGCAGGCCGGTGATTATCCGCGCACGCCCCCTTGGCTCGGCCCGTCCCATGGTCAACACTGAGCCGATGACGCAGCGTGTGGAGCTCGCGACCGTGAGGGACCATCTGGCCGTGGACGGGCTCGTCACCGAGTACGCGGTGGCCGTGGACGACGGTGACTGGCAGGCCTGGCGGGGGCTGTTCACCCCGGACGGGCGGGCGGACTACCGCTCGGCCGGCGGCATCGAGGGGGACGCCGGGGCGGTGGCCGGATGGCTCGCGGAGAGCCTCCGGGGCTTCCCCGTGCGGCAGCACCTGATCGTCAACCGGCGGGTGCGGTTCGGCGTATGGGAACAGGACACCGGCGACACGGCGGAGGTGCAGGCCGACTACGTGAGCCCGCTGGGCCGTGCCGGGCAGGACGGCGCGTCCGCCGAGCCGGACCTCGTGTCCGGCGGCCGGTGCGCCTTCGCGGTGCTGCGTACGGACGACGGCTGGCGGCTGAGCGGGGTGGTCGTGCGGGAGAAGTGGCGGCGCGCCCCCGACCGGCGGGCCGCTCCTGTGATCAACTGAACCGGCGTGCACTGTTCCGGATCACGTCCGGGACGCACACTGGAGGCACCACGGGGTAGGGAGGCGCCTATGAAGACGCTCGGCCACTGGCTCGCCTCCCCGTGGCGCCGCTCGACCGCCGCCGCGGTCGTGGGTGCCCTGCCCGTCCTGGCGTTTCCCGCCCCGTCCCTGTGGTGGTTCGCCTACGTCGCCCTGGTCCCCTGGATCCTGCTGGCCCGTACCGCTCCGACGGGGAAACGGGCGGCCTTCGACGGCTGGTGGGGCGGGTTCGGCTTCATGCTGGCCATGCACCACTGGCTGCTGCCGAACCTGCACGTGTTCACGTTCGTCATCGCCGCCCTGCTCGGCGCGCTGTGGGCGCCGTGGGGCTGGCTGGTGCGGCGGCTGCTGGGCGGGGTGCCGTCGCGCGGGCGGGTCGCGGCCGCGCTCGTCGTGGTGCCGTCGGGGTGGCTGGCGATCGAGCTGGTCCGCTCCTGGCAGGGGCTCGGCGGTCCCTGGGGCGTGCTCGGCGCGAGCCAGTGGGAGGTCGAGGCGGCGCTGCGCCTGGCGTCGGTGGGCGGGGTGTGGCTGCCGAGCTTCCTGGTGGTGGCCCTGAACGTCGCCGTGGCCGTGCTCGTCGCGGTCCGCCGGGCCCGGGTCCCGGCCGTGGCCGGGCTGGTCGCCACGGCCGCGGCCACCTCCGCCGCCTGGGTGTGGTCGCCGCGCCCGGACACCGGGGACCGGGTCCGGATCGCGCTCGTACAGCCGGGGGTCGTCTCCGGGCCGGACAGCGCCGACCGCCGCTTCGACCGCGAGGAACGGCTCACGCGCGAGCTGGCCGGTCAGGACGTCGGTCTGATCGTCTGGGGCGAGAGCAGCGTCGGCTTCGACCTCGGGGACCGCCCCGACCTCGCGCGGCGGCTGGCCGCGCTGTCCCGCGAGACGGGCGCGAGCATCCTGGTCAACGTGGACGCCCGGCGCTCCGACAAGCGGGGCATCTACAAGAGCTCGGTCCTGGTCGGCCCGGACGGCCCCACCGGGGACCGGTACGACAAGATGCGGCTGGTCCCGTTCGGCGAGTACATCCCGGCCCGTTCCCTGCTGGGCTGGGCGACGTCCGTCGGCAAGGCGGCCGGCGAGGACCGCCGCCAGGGCTCCCGGCAGGTGGTGATGGACGCGGGGGACGGGCTGCGGATCGGCCCCATGGTGTGCTTCGAGTCCGCCTTCCCCGACATGAGCCGGCATCTCGCCGAGGACGGCGCCGACGTGCTGCTCGCCCAGTCCTCCACGTCGACGTTCCAGCAGAGCTGGGCGCCCGGGCAGCATGCCTCGCTGGCCGCGCTGCGCGCCGCGGAGACCGGCCGCCCGATGGTCCACGCGACCCTGACCGGCGTCTCCGCCGTGTACGGGCCGGACGGCGCGCGCGTCGGCCCGCGGCTCGGCACGGACACCGTCGCCGCACAGGTCTACGAGGTGCCGCTGGCGCACGGCACCACGCCCTACGTCCGCTTCGGCGACTGGCCGCTGCACGCGGCGCTGCTGGTCCTCGGGATCTGGGGCGTCACCGAGGTGGTGCGCGTCAGGCGGGGCGCTCGTGGATCGCGCGTACCACCCGTTCGCACAGCTCATGGGTCGCCAGCGCGTCCCGGGCACTGAGCACCTTGCCCGCCCGCACCGCGTCGAGGAAGGCGAGCACCGCCTGCTCGATGCCGCGCTGCCGCGCCACCGGCACCCAGTCGCCCCTCCGCCGCACGGTCGGCTGGCCCTTGTGGTCGATCACCTCGGCGAGGTTGACCACCTGACGCTTGGTGTCCTGCCCGGAGACCTCCAGGATCTCCTCGGCCGAACCGCTGAGCCGGTTCATCACGCCGAGCGCGGTGAAGCCGTCCCCGGAGAGCTGGAGCACGACGTGGTGCAGCAGCCCGTCCACGGTGCGGGCGCGCACGGTCACGTCGTCCACCTGGCCGGGGACCAGGAAGCGCAGGGTGTCCACGACGTGGATGAAGTCGTCGAGGACCATCGTGCGCGGTTCCTCCGGCAGCCCGATCCGGTTCTTCTGCATGAGGATCAGCTCGCGCGGATGGTCCGCGCACTGCGTGTATCCCGGGGCGAAGCGGCGGTTGAAGCCGACGGCGAGGCTCGTGCCCCGCTCCTCGGCGAGCGCCACCAGCCGCTCGGAGTCGGCGAGTTCGTAGGCGAGCGGCTTGTCGACGTACGTCGGTACGCCCGCATCGAGGAGCCGCGTCACGATCTCGGGGTGGACCTGGGTCGGCGCGTGCACGAAGGCCGCGTCGAGGTCCTGGGCAAGCAGGGAGGCGAGGTCAGCGTGGCGCCGGCCGGCCGGGAGGTGCAGGCTGTCGGCGACCCGCTCCAAGGTGGCGGGGGTGCGGGTCTGCAGGTGCAGTTCCACCCCGGGCTGCGCGGCGAGCACCGGGAGATAGGCCTTCCGCGCGATGTCACCGAGTCCGATGCAGCCGACCTTCACGGGGTGTTCTCCTCTAGCCCTTGCCTGCCGTGGTCTGCGAGCATACGGCCTCCCCCGCTCCCGCCCTCACCCGAGCGGGTGGTGCCCCCGGGCGGCCGCCAGTCGGCGATGCCGTCGAATCCCCGCAGGAACAGCGCCGGAGCGGCCTTCGACAGCGCGACCAGGGCGTTGTCGCGTACGGCGGTGCCCACCCGGCCGGTCATCAGGTTGACGCGGGCCACCCGCACGGCCCGGCGGGCGATCGCGGTGGTGCGGGGCAGCCGGGCCGCGGTGTAACCGGGCAGGTCGTCCAGGTGGTGGGCGAGGGTGATCGCGTCCTCGACGGCCTGGTTGCCGCCCTGTCCGAGGGTCGGCGGCATGGCGTGCGCGGCGTCGCCGAGCAGCGCCACCCGGCCGTGGTGGAGGGCGGGCAGCGGCTCGGCGATGTGGTGGACGTCGTGGCGCAGCACGTCCTCGGGGCGGGCGGCGGCCAGCACCTCGGGGACCGGGGTGTGCCAGTCGCCGTAGAGCCGCAGCAGTTCGGAGCGCTCGTCGTCCGGGGCGTGCTCTCCCGCGGGGGCGACGGCGGCGGCGTAGGCGTAGATCCTGCCGTCCTTGAGCGGGTGCGTGCCCCAGATGCGGCCCCGGCCCCAGGTCTCGTGCGAGGCGAACTCCACGCCGGGCAGCGGGATCACCACCCGCCAGGTGGTGAACCCGGAGTACACCGGCCCGGGGTGGCCGGGGAAGAGCGTGCCGCGCACGGCGGAGCGGATGCCGTCGGCCGCCACCACCAGGTCGGCCTCCAGTTCGCCGCCGGGGGTGGTGACGCGGGCCGGCCGGCCCGCGTCACCCGCGGCCCCTGAATCCAGGAGACGGGCATCGGCGGCCGTGCGGACGGCATCGGACGGCAGCCGCGCGGCGAGGTGGCCGACGAGGGTGGCGCGGTGGAGCAGGACGAGGGGTCCGCCGAAGCGCTCGGCCGCGGCGGCGGCACTGGTCCGGGACAGCCACCGTCCGCCGGGCGCGCGCAGCCCTCCGTCGCCCTGCCAGGCGGACAGGGCACGGATGTCGTCGCCGAGTCCGATGACGTCCAGCCCGCGCAGCGCGTTCGGGGACAGGGAGATGGCCGCGCCGACCGGTTCCAGGGAGTCGGCGCGCTCCAGCACCGTGACGCGGACACCGCGCCGGTGCAGGGCGACCGCCGCCGTCAGGCCGCCGATTCCGCCGCCGATCACGATCGCCCGCTCCACCCGCGTCATGGCTCCTCCTCGAGTCGTGGACTACATCTGTAGTGAACCGTGGGCTCCAACGTACTACAGTCGTAGTGAAGCGGGTAGTTTGACCTCCATGTCCGTACACGCCGCAGGCGCCTCCCGCGCCGATCTCGTCGCCGACACCGCCCTGGCCCTGCTCGCCGAACGCGGGATGCGCGGGCTGACCCACCGGGCGGTCGACGAGGCGGCCGGGCTCCCCCAGGGGTCCACGTCGAACCTGGCGCGTACGCGGCAGGCACTGCTGGAGCTGGCGGTGCGGCGGCTCGCCGAGCGGGAGGCTCGGGTTCTCGGGCTGCACGAGATGCCGGACCCGTGGGCCGGTGCCGGCCCACTGGTGGACGCCATGGCCGTGGCCGCGCACCGCGCGCTCACCCGGAACCGGGCGCTGACCCTCGCCCGCTACGAACTGGCGCTGGAGGCCACCCGCCGACCGGAGCTGCGGGCGTACTTCGACGCGGCCGGCGCCCGCTTCCGCGATCAGCTGACCGCCCTGGTCACCGGACTCGGCTCCACGGACCCCGAGCGCCACTCGCTGTCCCTGATCGCCTGGGCGGACGGCCTGATGTTCTCCTGCGTGGCCGGTTCCTTCAGCGCACGCGTGCCGGGCCTCGAGGAGGTCCGCGCGGACCTGCGGGAACTGCTGGCCGGGATGCTCGGCACCGAAAAGCCCTGGTGAAGAGGATCTTCCCTGGGCAGGATGGCGGCATGACGATCGAGCGCAGTGAACCCGCCGTCGACGCCGACGAGCGCACCATGCTGGAGGGGTGGCTCGACTACCACCGCGGCACCCTCGCCCGGAAGTGCGAAGGACTGACCGGGGAACAGCTGCGCACCGCGTCGGTGCCCCCCTCGGAGCTGTCCCTGCTGGGCCTGGTCCGGCACATGGCCGAGGTGGAGCGCGGCTGGTTCCGCAGGGTGCTCGCGGGCGAGGACGCCGGCCCCCTCTACTACAGCGAGGCCGACCCGGACGGCGAGTTCCACGTGACCGAGGCGGACACCTGGCAGGAGGCGTACGCCGCCTGGCAGGCCGAGGTCGACGCCGCCCGGCGCCACGCGGCCGGCTTCGCCCTGGGCGATCCGTCCCGGGGCCGCCACAGGTTCAGCCCCGATCCGTACACCCTGCGCTGGATCTACACGCACATGATCGAGGAGTACGCGCGGCACAACGGCCACGCCGATCTGATCCGCGAACGGCTCGACGGCGTCACCGGAGAGTGACGTCACCCCCGCGCCGCCGGGGCCTCCGTTAGGGGCGGGAGATCACCCTTGCGGGGCATGCTGCGCCTGTCCGCCCGCTCCGGAGCGGGCGGAGCCAGCAGAGTGGAGCGGGTGCATCGAACGACGACCACAGCAACGCTTCTGGTGACCGTGGCGGTCTCCGCCCTCTCGGGCTGTGTGACGGTCCAGCGGCCCCTCGCACCCGGCCCCCCGGCGGCACCGTCCCAGCGGACCGAGCCCGGCCCGGCCGGGCGGAACGAAACACAGGTCGTGCAGGCACCGGCGCGCGAGGCCCTGGAGATGGTCGGCCCGTCCCGGCCACCGAAGAAGCCGGCGCCGCCGTCGCAGCGCACCGCGCCGCCGGCCGCGCCGGAGCGGAACACGCCCCCCGACGGCCGGACCGTCCGGCCGCGGCCGGACGGTCACGTCCCCCCGCGGCGCCCGCCGGTGGACCTCCCGGGCGCCGGGGGGCCGATGAACCCCGCCCCCTCGGTCAAGCCGGACCTCTGTGCGCTGGGCCGGGAGTACGGCGGCTGGCGCGCGGACAGTCCGGAGGCGGCCATCTGCCGGGAGACCTACGGCCGCTGAGCCGACGGCGGCGCGGCACGGACGCGGCCAGGGCCGGTCCGGCGGATCGAGCCGGCGGGGACGGGCGGCGCGCTGCGGCCGAGGTGGACGGGGTCCGGTGGGGCGGGCCGGACCCCGAGACGCCTGCGTGACCGGCCGACACCTCTAGGGGCGCTGTCTCGGCGGTACCCGGCCGCCGGGCGTCCCGCCCTCGCCCAGCAGGATCTCCAGCCGCCCAATGGCCGCCCGTACGCCCTCGCCGTAGCGGTCGTCGGCGAGGGTGAGGGCCGCGCCGCGGGCCCGGCGGAGGTGCGAGCGTGCGGCGTCGGTGCGGCCGAGGCGGGCATAGTCCGCGGCCAGGTTCAGGTGCAGCGAGGGGTACAGGGCGCGCGCCGCGAGGGACCCCTCGTACCCGGCGAGCCGGTCGTCCGCGGCCTCCTCGGCCGCCGTCAGCGCCCGCAGGTCCCAGTCCAGTTCGTCCTCGGGGTCGTCCTGCGTGTCGGCGAGGTAGTGGGCGAGTGTGCAGCGGTGCAGGGGGTCGCCGTTTTCGCCGATCTCGGCCCACAGCCCCAGGAACCGGTGCCGGGCCTCCTCGCGGTCCCCCGCGTGGTGCAGCATCACGACCTGACCGATCCGCGTCAGCACGGCGTCCGGCGCCGCCTGCCCCTGTCGCTCCGCCACCACGTCCTCCGCACCTCGCCGGCTGTCGTCCCCCGACGCTAACCGCACGCCGGGGCAATACCGGACAAGCCGCTCCGTGGCCCCTCGAGCGGGCCGGACGGCGGCCGGGTGCGGGCCCGGCGTGGCGGTCCGCACCCGGCCGAGCGGGGGCGGGCGGTGTGTCAGCCCACGCTCGGGATGCTCCAGTCGATCGGCTCGTGGCCCTGGGCGGCCACCGCCTCGTTGATCTGCGTGAACGGACGGGACCCGAAGAACTTCTTCGCCGACAGCGGCGAGGGGTGCGCGCCCTTGACCACCACGTGGCGGCTCTCGTCGATCAGCGGAAGCTTCTTCTGCGCGTAGTTGCCCCACAGCACGAAGACCGCCGGGTCGGGGCGGTTCGCCACCGCGCGGATCACCGCGTCGGTGAACAGCTCCCAGCCCCGCCCCTTGTGCGAGTTGGCCTCACCGGCGCGGACCGTGAGCACCGCGTTGAGCAGCAGCACGCCCTGCCGGGCCCACGGCATCAGGTACCCGTTGTCCGGGACGGGCGTGCCCAGCTCGGCGTGCATCTCCTTGTAGATGTTGCGCAGGGACGGGGGGATCTTCACGCCGGGCCGGACCGAGAAGCACAGGCCGTGGCCCTGGCCCTCGCCGTGGTACGGGTCCTGGCCGAGGACCAGGACCTTCACCTTGTCGTACGGCGTGGCCTCCAGCGCCGCGAAGACCTCCTCGCGGGGCGGGTACACGGGACCGTTCGCCCGCTCCTCCTCGACGAACTCGACCAGCTCCTTGAAGTAGGGCTGCTGCAGTTCGTCGCCCAGAACCCCGCGCCAGGACTCGGGCAGCATGGCGATGTCGGTCACGTCAATGTCCTTACGTGTGCGGTCACTTCCAGGCCACAGAACCTACAGGCGACCACTGACAACCGGCCCCGCGGACGGTCGTACCGGGCTCTACCAGCTGGTCTTCCGTGAGAGCTGCCACAACATCATGATCGTGGACGGGTCCAGCGCCCGCTCCGCGCCCGAGACGTCCCGGCTCGCCGCCACGTACTGCCGGCCCTGCCACAGCGGCAGCAGCCGCACGTCGTCGAGGAGGATCTGCTGAGCCTGTTCGAACTGCTTCACCACGTTGCCGCGGTCGCTCTCCCGCCGGGAGCTCGGCAGCAGATCGTTCGTGATCTTGGTCGCCTCGTAGGGCGTACCGAGCGCGTTCTGCTTGCCGACGAACGGGGCGATGAAGTTGTCCGCGTCCGGGAAGTCGGGGAACCAGCCACGCCCGAACACCGGGTACTGGCCCTTCTGGTAGCCCTCGACGTACGTCTTCCAGGGGCGGCTCTTGAGGGTGACCTCGAACAGCTTCGACGCCTCCAGCTGACGCTCGAGTTCCTTGAACTCCAGCGCGGTCTCGGAGCCGTAGCGGTCCGTGGTGTACCAGAGGGTGAGCGGGACCGGCTCGGTGATTCCCGCGTCGGTGAGGATCTCCCGGGCCTTGTCGACGCTGGGGTCGCCGTAGTCGTCGAAGAAGCCGGTGGTGTGCCCGGTCAGTCCCTTGGGGACCATGGAGTACAGCGGGTCGACGGTGTCCCGGTAGACCTTGTGCGCGATCGCGGCGCGGTCGACGACCTGGGCGACGGCCCGCCGCACCTCCTTCTTGCCCGCCCACGGGTCCTTCGGGTTGAACACCAGGTAGTTGATGTCGGTCCCGCTGCCCTCGATGAGCTGGATGTCCTCCTCCTTGGAGGCCCTGCCCTGGAAGTCGACGACGTCGCCCGCGGCCAGACCCCGGTAGGTCAGGTCGATCTGGTCGTCGCGCAGCGCCTTGACCATGGTGCCGGAGTCCTGGAAGTAGCGGATGGTGACCGCGTTGTTCTTCCGCTCGGCGTAACCCTTGTAGCGGTCGTTGCGGGCGAGTTCGGCCTTCTCGCCCTCGTCGTACGACTGGAGGGTGTAGGGCCCCGAACCGACCACCCCGCTGTCCTCGCGCAGGGCGTCGGCCGGGTAGGCGTCCGGGTCGACGATCGACATGGCGGGGGTGGCGAGCACGAACGGGAAGGTGGCGTCCGGCTTGTTGAGGTAGAAGACGACCTCGCTCTCGCTGGGCGCCTGCACCCGTTCCAGGCTGCCGAGCAGACCGGCCGGACCACCGTTGACGTTGATCTGCCGGATCCGGTCGATGGAGTGCTTGACCGCCTTGGCGTCGAGCGTGCCGCCGTCGGAGAACTTCAGGCCCTCGCGCAGCTCGCAGCGGAACACCTGGTTGGAGGTGTCGGAGAACTCGCAGCTCTCCGCGGCGTCCGGCTGCGGGGTGGTCGCACCGACCGGGTAGCTCAGCAGGGTCTGGTAGATGTTGCGGAACAGCTCCCAGGAGCTGTCCCAGGAGGCGGCAGGATCCAGCGTGCTGGGCGAGCTGGTGGTGCCCACGACTATAGGTCCCTCGTCGTCCGCGCTGTCCGACGACAGGATGCCACATCCGGTCAACAGGGACGATATGGACGCGATGGCCGCCACCCGCCGCAGGCATCGTTTCCGGTTGAACACGCGCACGCTCCTCGATCTGCCATGCCAAGGGTCGGCAGACCATACCGCAGTGTCACCCCTGCTGACCCTCCCGTGTACGGCTCTTGAGATCGATTCGGGATGACTACGTTGTCACCCGCCGTCGCGGACCGGCTACGCCGACACGGGCGCCGTTTTCGTCAACGGATCGCCCGTCCCGGGACCGTCCCGCACGGGCCCGCGCGTGTGCTCGGCGCACGCGCGCGGGCGTTCGCGTCAGGCCACGCCGGCGTTCAGGAAGATGCCGCCGTCGACGACCAGGGTCTGGCCGGTGACCCAGTCCGACTGGTCCGAGGTGAGGAACGCGGCGGCACCGCCGATGTCGGAGGGCACACCGAGACGGCCCAGCGGATAGCCCGCCGCGGCCTCCTCCTCCCGGCCCTCGTACAGCGCCTGCGCGAACTTGGTCTTGACCACCGCCGGGGCGATGGCGTTGACCCGCACCCGGGGCGCGAACTCGTGCGCCAGCTGCTGGGTCAGGTTGATCAGCGCGGCCTTGCTGACGCCGTAGGCGGCGATGAACGGGGAGGGCGCGAGGCCCGCGACGGAGGCGATGTTGACGATCGCGCCGCCGTTGTCCTTCTGCCAGGCGTGCCAGGTCTTCTGCGCGAAGCCGAGCGCCGAGATCACGTTGGTCTCGAACACCTTGCGCGCCACGTTCAGGTCGAGGTCGGCGATCGCCCCGAACACCGGGTTGGTGCCGGCGTTGTTGACCAGGTAGTCGACGCGGCCGAAGGCCTCCATCGCGCGCTCGACGGCGAGGGTCTGGTGGGCCTCGTCGTGCGCCTTGCCGGCGACGTACACGGCCCGGTCGGTGCCGAGCTTTTCGACGGCCTCCTTGAGGGCGTCCTCGCCCCGGCCGGTGATGCAGACCCGGTCGCCGCGCGCGACGAGCGCCTCGGCGACTCCGTAGCCGATGCCGCGGCTGGCGCCGGTGATCAGGGCGACCTTGCCCGAGAGTTCCACAGCAGTCATGTTCCCGGTCTTCCTAGTCGAGCGGTCCGCCGGCGACGTACAGCACCTGGCCGGAGACGAAGCCGGCCGCCTCGCCGGTGAAGAAGGCGATCGCGTTGGCGATGTCCTCGGGCTCGCCGACGCGGGCGACCGGGATCTGCGTGGCGGCGGCGGCCTTGAAGTCCTCGAAGCCCATGCCGACGCGGTCGGCGGTGGCCTTGGTCATCTCGGTGGCGATGAAGCCGGGCGCGACGGCGTTGGCGGTGACGCCGAACTTGCCGAGTTCCTTGGCGAGGGTCTTGGTGAAGCCCTGGAGGCCGGCCTTGGCGGCCGAGTAGTTGACCTGGCCGCGGTTGCCGAGCGCGGAGGAGGACGACAGGTTGACGATCCGGCCGAAGCCGGCGTCGACCATGTGCTTCTGACAGGCCTTCGACATCAGGAACGCGCCGCGCAGGTGCACGTTCATGACGGTGTCCCAGTCGGAGACGCTCATCTTGAACAGCAGGTTGTCGCGGAGCACGCCCGCGTTGTTCACCAGGATGGTCGGCGCGCCGAGCTCCTCGGCGATCCGGGCGACGGCGGCCTCGACCTGCGCCTCGTCGGAGACGTCGCAGCCGACCGCGAGGGCCTTGCCGCCCGCGGCGGTGATCTTCTCGACGGTGTCCTTGCAGGCGGCCTCGTCGAGGTCGATCACGGCGACCGCGCGGCCCTCCGCGGCCAGTCGTACGGCGGTGGCGGCGCCGATGCCGCGCGCGGCGCCGGTGACGACCGCGACCCGCTGCTCAGTGGTGGACATTGCTGCTTCTCCTCGCCCTTGGGATGCGGCTCCGCGGCCGGACTCGGTTCAGTGAGCGACCGCTTAGTACCTTCAGCAGACGTGACGCTAGAAGCCCTGGCACCCGGTGTCAACGGCACACCGCGCGTGTGTGATCCATTCCCCGCACGGGCACCCCTTCCGGCCGTGCGTGCCGCGGGCCGCCGGGCACCGCCCCGCGGCCGGCGCGAAGCACCCGATCGGCCCACTGCGGCGCGCCCCCGCACCGGGCGGCCCCTAGCGTCGAAGCGCGAGCCACCCGCGGCCGGAAAGGAGGCGCTCCATGCGCCGTCGCACCGGTGCCATGGGCACGCTGATCGCGCTCGCCGCGATCGTGCCGTTGGCCGACACCGCCCACGCCCAGGACCTGGACTGCAGCGACTTCACCTACCAGGAGGACGCGCAGACCTTCTTCGACCTGGACCGGAGCGATCCGCATCGGCTCGACGAGGACCCGGGTCCGGACGACGGGGTGGCCTGCGAGGCGCTTCCCCGGCGCGGTCTCACCTCGTCCACCTTCCGGCCCGCGCCCGCCA
Organism: Streptomyces marokkonensis; assembly: GCF_008312835.1. GTDB lineage: Bacteria > Actinomycetota > Actinomycetes > Streptomycetales > Streptomycetaceae > Streptomyces > Streptomyces marokkonensis_A. The sequence continues at coordinate 230,777 of NZ_VSKS01000011.1, forward strand.
CGTCCGCACCGGCCCGGTCGCCGTCACCGTCACCGTCACCGACGACCGCTCCGCCCACCCGGACCGCAACCCCCACCACCGCGCCCACCACGGCGTCGGCGCCCGCCACCACCGCGCCCACCACTCCGTCGGCGCCGGTCGGCTCCGCTTCACCCACGCGTGGTGTGCGGGGCGGGCTGGGCGGCTCGTCGGAGTCCGGGCCGAGCGGCTGGGACCTGGGCATCGGCGCGACGTTCGTGACAGGTGCCGTGCTCGCGGCCGGACACCTGGTGAGACGCCGCCGCGCCTGACGGTCCGTGGGCGGCCGCGGTCAGCGCACGAGCAGATCGAGCAGCCGCTCCGCCTCCGCCGCCGGATCGGCGGTGAGCCCGGTGTGCACCGGACCGGGCTGGACGATGGTGGACCGGGGCGCGATCAGCCAGCGGAAGCGCCGCCCGGCGTCGTCGTGCGCGGCCTGTCCGGCCGCGTCCCCGCCCGCGCACACGCCCTCGACCGCCCGCAGCGCGGCCCGCACGCCGGGCAGGTCCGCCGACGGGTCGAGAGCGAGCAGCCGCGCCTCGTCGAGATGGGTGCGGGCGGCGACGAAGGACTTGGGGCGGCAGTACACGAGCACCCCCGCGTTGACGCACTCACCGCGTTCGATGCGCGGTACGACCCTCAGCAGCGCGTACTCGAAGACGTGCCGGTCGCTCACTGGTCCCCCTCGAGGCCGTGGATGCGCTGGTGGACGGTGGCCGCGCGGGCGATCAGCGGCCGCGCGTAGGCCGACCGCAGTTCGTCGGGGCTGCCGAAGCCCTGCTCCCCGGCCAGCCAGACGTCGGGGATCTCGGCGGTGACCTCGGCCAGCAGGTCCTCGGTCACCTGCGGTGCGAGGTCCGCCGCGGCCGACGCCACGTCCGGTGCGAACGTCCTGAGGGCATGGTCGGAGGCGTCGTAGGGACGGGCGGCGGAGGCGGCGGCGCCGGGCCAGTTGTGGTGCCAGATCATGGTCGCGCCGTGGTCGATGAGCCACAGCCCGTCGCTCCGGCGGAGCATGTTGGGGTTGCGCCAGGAGCGGTCGACGTTGTTCACCAGCGCGTCGAACCAGACGATCCGGCCGGCCTCCCCGGGGTCCACCTCGAAGGCGATCGGGTCGAAGCCCAGGGCGCCGGAGAGAAAGTCCATGCCCAGGTTGGTGCCGCCGCTGGACTTCAGCAGTTGCTGCACCTCCTGGTCGGGCTCACCGAGCCCCAGCACGGGGTCGAGTTCGACGGTGACCAGCCGCGGCACCCTCAGCCCGAGCCGGCGGGCCAGTTCCCCGCACACGACCTCGGCGACCAGCGTCTTGCGGCCCTGCCCGGCGCCGGTGAACTTCAGGACATAGGTCCCGAGGTCGTCGGCCTCGATCAGTCCGGGCAGCGAGCCGCCCTCGCGCAGCGGCGCGATGAAACGGGTCGCGATGACTTCCTTGAGCATCGCCCCAGGCTACTGGCGCGGCACCGCACGCCGGAGGCGGCCCGGGCGGGACGGGCCCCGCGCCCGACAGCGAAACGACAGCTGTGATTTACGCCCCTCCGACCGCGGGCACGCCAAGCTCTCGGCATCCCCTGAACAGCGTGGCCCCGTCGGCCGTACCTCTCCCCGACCCCCCACCCTCCCCGGAAGGGACATCAGCATGACCGCATCGCCTCAGCCCGCATCGGGACCCGGCCGTCGAGCCGTCGTGGCGGCGGCCGGAGCGGCGGGCCTCGCCGCCGCGCTGACCGCGTGCGGAGGTTCCGACGACGACGCGTCGGGCTCCTCCGTGGACTCCGGACCCACCGGCGGCCCGTCGGACGACGGTCCGAGCGGCGCCGGCTCCGACGGTGGCGCCGCCGCCGGTGCCGAGCCGCTCGCCTCGACCGCGGACATCCCCGAGGGCGGCGGAAAGGTCTTCGCCGACCGCGAGGTGGTCGTCACCCAGCCGACGGCGGGCGAGTTCAAGGCCTTCTCGGCCACCTGCACCCACCAGGGGTGCGCGGTGAAGAGCATCGCCGACGGGGTCATCAACTGCCCCTGCCACAACAGCAACTTCTCCATCGCCGACGGCAGTGTGAAGAGCGGTCCTGCGACCAAACCGCTGCCCGCGGTGGAGATCACCGTCAGCGGGGACTCGATCACCCTCGCCTGAGCCGTCGGCCGGCACCTGGCACCATGCACGACATGAGAGAAGAAGAGGCCGTATGACCGCCACGCAGCGCCGGGGCCGGAAGATCATGATGACGCCCGGAGAGCTGGACGATTTCCTCACCGTCCAGCGCACCTGCCGGGTCGCCACGGTGTCCGCCGACGGCGCACCGCACGTCAGCACCCTCTGGTTCGCCTGGGACGGCACCTCGCTCTGGCTGTACTCCGTGGTGCGCAGCAGGCGCTGGGCGGATCTGCGGCGGGACCCGCGGGTGGCGGTCGTGGTCGACACGGGCGAGGAGTACGACGAGCTGCGCGGCGCGGAGCTGTCCGGGCGGGCGGAGTTCGTGGGCGAGATCCCGCGCACCGGCGAGCTGTGCGCGGAACTCGACGTCCCCGAGACCCTGTTCGCCCGCAAGAACTTCGGCCTGGACGAGATGCCCCACGACGGACGGCACGCCTGGCTGCGCCTGACGCCGGAGAAGATCGTGTCCTGGGACTTCAGGAAGCTGCCGACGCCGTCCTAGGACGCCCGTCGCTCTCCCCGGCCGGCCCGACGCGTTCCCCCGCCGCCCGCAGCGCCTCCACCGCCGCGCGGATGGACGGGCGGCGGTCCGCGTCCGCACGCCAGACCACGAAGACGTGCCGTCGTACCCGCTGCCGCAGGGGGACGGTCACGACCCCGTCCGGCAGCGGGTTGCGGCCCAGCAGGGGGGCGATGCAGACGCCGAGCCCCGCCGCGACCAGGCCGAGCTGGGTGTGGCTCTCGGCGGCACGGTGGCCGACGATCGGCTCGATGCCCTTGGAGCGCAAGGTGAACATGAGCCACTCGTGGCAGAACTCTCCCTCGCCCCACGTGATCCACTCGTCCTCGGCGAACTCGGCGAGGTCCACCTCGTCGCGCCCGGCCAGCGGGTGACCGGCCGGAAGCGCCACATCGGCCGGGTCGTCCAGCAGGAGCGCCTTGACCAGGCCGTCGGGCAGCGGCATCGGCTTGTTGTACCAGTCGAGCACCACGGCGAGGTCGAGGTTCCCGCGGACCACCCCCCGGATGCCCTGCTCCGGTTCCAGCTCGCGGGAGCGCACGCGCAGCGCGGGGTGCCGTTCGCGCAGATCCGCGAGCGCGACCGGGAACAGCCCGCGGGCGGCGGTCGGGAACGCCGAGACGCGCAGCTCACCGGCGACCTGCCCGCGCTGCGCCTCCAGATCGGACTGGGCCAGCTCGACCTGGGACAGGATGCGCGCGGCGTGCTCGGCGAGCAGCCGGCCCGCGTCCGTGAGCCGGACACCGCGCCCGTTCTTGGCCAGCAGCCGCTGGCCGACCTCCCGCTCCAGCTTGGACATCTGCTGCGAGACGGCCGAGGTCGTGATGTGCAGCCCCTCCGCCGCGCCGCTGACCGAGCCGTGCCGGGCGAGGGCGTCGAGGGTGCGCAGGCGCTCCAGGTTCAACATGTAAGTGATGCTACGAGATACCGCGTGCGAAATCTCGATTGTGCTACGAGATGGGTGTCCAGCATCGTTACGTCCATGAGCAGCGTCACCGCGACCACCACCACGCCGGGCCCGGTCGGTCCCGCCCCGGACAACGCCCGCCCCCGTCTGGACTGGCGGCTGCGTTTCGGCGCACTGTCCCTGATCTGGGGCTTCAGCTTCCTCCTCATCAAGGTGGGCACCCAGGGATACGCCCCGTTCCAGGTCACCTTCGGCCGGCTGGCCTTCGGGACCGCCGTCCTCGCCGTCGCGATGGCGGTGCGCCGGGAGCGGCTGCCGCGCGGTGCGCGCACCTGGGGGCATCTCGCGGTCGCCGGATTCCTGCTGAACGCCCTGCCATTCTCCCTGTTCGCCTTCGCGGAGCTGACCATCCCGTCCACGCTGGCCGGCATCTGCAACGCGACCTCGCCGCTGTGGGGCATGGCGCTGTCGCTGGTGGCCCTGTCCGAGGACCGGCCGACCCGGGTGCGGGTGGCGGGGCTCGGCCTGGGGTTCCTCGGGGTGCTGACCGTGCTGGGCGCATGGCAGGGCTTCCAGGGCCTGGACGCCCGCGGCACCGCGCTGGCCCTGCTGGCCTCGCTGAGCTACCCGGTCGGCTGGATCTACGTCCGCCGCACCCTGGCGGGCAGCAGTCACTCGAACCTGTCCCTGACCGGGGGCCAGCTGCTGCTCGCCACCGTCCAACTGGCGGTCGTCACACCGCTGTTCACCACCCTGCCGACCACCTTCGCCGTCGGGCCGCTGCTGGCGATCGCCGCGCTGGGCACGCTGGGCACGGGTCTGGCCGTCCTCGTCCAGTACGGCTTGGTCGCCGAGGTGGGTCCGACGACCGGGCAGATGGTCACCTACTTCGTCCCCGTGATCGCCGCCGCGGCCGGCATCGTGCTGCTCGGTGAGACGCTGACGTGGTCGACACCGGTGGGCGCGGCGATCGTGCTGGCGGGCGCGGCACTGACGCAGGCGAGGCCGAAGCGGCCGGCGTGACCGCGCCACCGGCGCCGCGCTGCAGCCGGGACGACAGGGCTCCCGGGCTCGAACACCGCGCCTGCCCCGGCCTGTTGAGGGACGCGGCCCGTGCGTACGGCTGCCGCCGACCGTTCTCCACTCCGAACGGCGGCCCACGCCCCACGCACGCCCGAGCACGGCGACAGTGCGCCCCGGCCACGACGACCGAGCGCCGCACCCGCGCTTCACGAGCACGCCCGCTCCGGCCCGGCACACGGCCGAGCCCCGCGCCTACGCGTACGTCCGCGCCGGCTCCCCGGCCGGGCCGATCGCCGCGGCGATCGCCTCGGACAGGGGCTCGATCTCGTCCTCGGTGAGCGTCGAGACGGTGACCCGGATGGCCGGCGGCGCGCTCATCCGGAAGCGGGCGCCGGGGGCCACCGCCCAGCCCGCGTGCAGGAGCCGGGCGACGGCGCCGGTCTCGTCGGGGACGGGCACCCACACGTTCATGCCGCTGGGCCCGTGGGCGGCGACCCCGCGCCGGGCCAGCGCCCCGATCAGCGCGTCGCGGCGCCGCCCGTAGCGCGCGGCCACGGCCGCCGGGTCCACCGCTCCCTCGCTCCACAGCCGCACCACCGCACGCTGGACGATCCGGCTGACCCAGCCCGGCCCGAGCCGCTGCCGTCCGCGCACCCGGTCGACGGTCACCGCGTCCCCGGTGAGCACCGCGAGCCGCAGGTCGGGCCCGTAGGCCTTGGCCGCCGAGCGCACGAAGGCCCAGCTCCGGGTGGTTCCCGCGAGGGGGTGGAGCGGGAGGTCGACGATGTGGTGCCCGTGGTCGTCCTCGATCAGCAGCGTCTCGGGGTGCTCCGCGAGCACCGACCGCAGGGCACGCGCGCGTGCGGCGCTCAGCGCGGCCCCGGTCGGGTTCTGCGCCCGGTCGGTGACGAGGAGGGCTCGCGCCCCGCCCGCCAGCGCCTGACGCACGTCGTCGGGGAGCGGGCCCTCGCCGTCGACGCCGACGGGGACGGTGCGCAGGCCGAGCGCCGGGACCAGGTCCAGCAGACTCCCCCACCCGGGGTCCTCCACCGCGACCGCGTCACCGGGTCTGAGGTGGGCCGTGAGCACCCGCTCGATGGCGTCCAGCGCGCCCGAGGTGACGGCGACGGGCCCGTCGGGGACACCGTCGGCGTCCAGCCCGGCCCGGGCCAGACGTGCCAGCCCGGGCTCGACGGGTGCCTGCCCGTAGAGCACCGGATCCCGGTCGCCCTGGGCGGCCGCCGCCGCGAAGGCCCCGGCGAGCGGGGGCAGCAGCGCGGGGTCCGGGTTGCCCTCGGACAGGTTCCGCACGCCCGGCGGGACCTCCACCCGGATGAGCTCGCGTGCCGTGGTCGCCGGCTTGGGCCGCACCCTGCTCCCCCGCCGGCCCGCGGTCTCGATGACCCCGCGCTCACGCAGAGTGCGGTACGCGGCCGCGACGGTGTTCGGGTTCACCCCGAGCCGGTCCGCCAACTCCCTCATAGGGGGGAGCAGTTCGCCCGGCCGCAGCGTCCCGTCCCCCACCGCTCGCTCGATGCTGGCGGAAATGTCCGCCGCACGCCGTCCACTGATCCGATACTCTCCTAGCACAAAATCAAGTATGCACTAGTGCAATGGAGACCGCCATGCAGGGACCCCAGCCGCGGCAGCGGCCCGCCGCCACCTACCCGCCCACCGAGCGCACCGTCCCCACCCGCTCCCCCGACCGTGCCGCCTACGACAGGGAACTGGTGCACGCGATACTCGACGAGGGCTACGTCTGCCATCTCGGCTTCGTCCGGGACGGCGCACCGGTCGTGCTGCCCACGCTGTACTGCCGGGTCGGCGAGGTCCTCTACGTCCACGGCTCGACCGGCTCGCGTCCGCTGCGCGCCGCGGGCCGGGCCGACCAGGGCCTGCCGGTCTGCCTGACCGTGACCCACGTCGACGGGCTGGTGCTGGCCCGCTCGGCCTTCCACCACTCGGTCAACTACCGCTCCGTGGTGGTGCACGGCCTGGCGTACGACGTGACCGACCCCGAGGAGAAGCGGCAGGCGCTCGACGCCCTGGTCGACCACGTCGTACCTGGCCGGGCCGCCGACTCCCGCCCGGCCAGCAAGAAGGAGCTGGCCGCCACCGCGGTGATCCGCCTCGAGCTCGACGAGGTCTCCGCCAAGCTCCGCACCGGCGGCGTCAACGACGAGCCCGAGGACCTGGCCCTGCCCCACTGGGCCGGCGTCGTCCCGCTGAGCAAGGGCTACGACACCCCGCTCGCCGACCCGGACCTGGCGCCCGGCACCGAACTGCCCGGCTACCTGACGGCTCTGTGATGCTGATCCACCCCTGGGACGCGCCCCGCGACGACGACGAGTGGCAGCGGTGGCTGGCCGCGCACGACTTCGGCCAGCTCGCGGTCAACGGCCCCCCGGGCGAACCGCCGTACGTCCAGCCCCTGCACTTCGCGTACGACGCCGAGCGCGGCGAGGCACTCACCCACCTGGCCCGGCCCAACCCGCTCTGGCACGCCCTCGAGGCGAACCCGGACGTCCTGCTGAGCGTGGTCGACGACTACGTCTTCGTCCCCGGCCCCTGGCAGGCCGAGCCCGGCACCCCGCCGGAGCACGGAGTCCCGACGAGCCTCTACGCCGCCGTCCAGCTGCGCTGCCGCGCCCACGTCGTGGACGACCCGGCGGAGAAGGCCGCGCTGCTGAACGGGCAGACGGGCCATTTCCAGCCGGAGGGCGGTTCCGCGCGGGCGGCGGCGGGCGAGGCCCCGTACGGGCGGCTGCTGTCCGGGATCCGCGGCCTTCGACTCGAAGTGACGGGCGTACGGGCCAAGTTCAAGTACGCGGGCAAACGGTCCGAGGCGGTGCGCGACCGGATCGCGGCCGGGCTGGCGGACCGGGACGGCGCGCGTGACACGGAGGCACGCGCGCACGTCCTGCGCCGGCAGCCGGACTGAACCGGGTGCCCTCCCGCCCGGGAGGGCACCCGCTGTCACACGGGGACGGTTTCCGGCTCGCCCTTGCGGGCCCGCGCAGCCCGTGCCTCGCCCACCGCGAGCCCCGCGACCGAGCCCAGCATCAGCAGGGTGCCGGCCAGGGTGGCCGCCGTGAGCCGCTCACCGAGCAGGGCGACCGCGAGCACCGCCGCGCTCACCGGCTCCAGCAGCATGATCACGGACACGGTGGCCGACCGTACGACGGCTGCCCCGGCGAAGTAGAGGCCGTACGCGAGCGCCGTCGGCACGGAGGCGACGTAGGCGAGCAGGCACAACAGCACGCCGGGGGCGTCGGTCTGCGGCACCAGCCCCTCGACCGCGGCGAACGGCAGCAGCACCAGGCTGGTGACGGCGAACGCCCCCACGGTCGTGCCGGCGGAGTCCGTACCTCCGCCGCGCCCCCACCAGCGGGTGAGCAGGGTCATCGCCGAGTATCCGGCCGCGGACACCAGCGCGAGCAGGACCCCCCACGGGTCCACGGCCGTCTCCCCGCCGCCGAGGACGAGCACCACGAGTCCGGCGAGCGCGCCCGCGACGGCGGCCAGGCCGCCGCGCCCCAGCCGCTCGTCCATGGTCAGCCGGGCGCCGAGCGCGATCAGCACGGGTCCGGCGCCCAGGGTGACGACGGTGGCCACGGCGAGTCCCGTGGCGGAGACGGCCGCGAAGTAGGCGGTCTGGAAGACCGCGAGCCCGACGCCGGTGACTCCGGCCCGCAGCGCCCGGCGGCCGAACGGCTCGGGGACGGCGGACCGGGGACGACGGGACAGCGGCCGGACGGCGAGCAGCAGGACCAGGCCCACGGCGCAGCGCCAGAAGGAGAGGGCGACGGGGCCCATGTCGCTGGTCCGGTAGACCAGCGACGCGGCCGCGCCCGCGGTGCCCCAGGCGGCACCGGCGACGATCAGATAGAGGAGGCCTCGCCCGACGGGCAGGCCGGAGACGGCGTTCGACACGTGTTCTCTCCGCAGATGCACGCACCACGCGCGTCGGCGTGGGCGCGGAAGTTCGGGAAGGGATCCCGGACCGGGCCCGGTGAGGGCCGGAGCGGCGGGATCATCGGACTTCGTCTGCGGGCAGCACCGTTACGCCCCGGGCGACATGCCGGGGCGGATGTACCGGAGGGCCCGCCTCAGGCGGCGGGAGGCGGAAGAACGAGTGCGCGCGCATGCATGATCGGCACCTTATGCGGTCGTTCCCGGCGTGGACAACTCCCGTTCGGGGCCGCCGCCCGCCACCGGCTTCGCGGAACCCTTCGCCGGGGCCGAGGACTGGGCGATGAAGGCGCCCGCCAGGACGACCGCGCCGCCCACGATCTGCGGTGCCGACAGATGCTCCCCGAGCAGGACCCAGGCGAGGACGGTGGCGATGACCGCCTCGAGACAGGCCACCACACCCGCGACCTGCGGCGAGAGCCGGCGCACCGACACCACTCCGGTGACGTACGCGGCCACCGTGGCGACGAGGACGATCCAGCCCAGCAGCACGAGGGCGGCGACCGGGGTGCCGTCCATCTCGGCGCTGCCGGTGAGCACGGACCGGTCCATGGACCAGGGCCGGGCGACGAGGGTCAGCACGGCGGCGCCGATCAGCAGTCCGTAGGAGATCACACCGAGCGGATCGGGGGCCTCGTCGGCGTCGCTGCCCTGGTCGGACAGGACGAAGTAGCCGACCTGGCAGCAGGCTGCGCCGAGCGCCAGCAGCAGTCCGAGGGCGTCGAATCCGAGTCCGGACCACACCTCCACGACACAGGCGAGCCCACCGACCGCGAGGACCACGCCGACCGCGGCGGCGCGGGTCACCGGCCGCCGCTGCACGAACCGCACCCAGCCGAGCACGAGCGCCGGCGCGAGATACTCGACCAGGAGCGCGACACCGACGGGGATGCGGGAAATGGCGGCGAAGTAGCAGGCCTGGACTCCGGCCACGGCGAGCAGGCCGAACCCGACGAGCAGCCCCGGTCTGCTGCGCAGCAGACCCCGGTGCCGCACCGCCAGCGGCAGCATGACGAGCGCCGCGCCCGCCACGCGCAGCCACACGACGTGGAGCGGGTCGAGGCCCGCCTCGATCAGCGGCTTGGCCGCGACACCGGATCCTCCGAAGGCCACGGCGGACAGCAGCGCGAGACTGAGCCCGACGCCCCTTCCACGGTGGTTCCGGGTACTGGCAGAGGTAGGCACCGGCACATGATGACAGGCGCCGACAGGAGCGTCACCCCCCATGACACCTGTCTCACCGACTGGACGGCGCCTCGAGCCGGGCGAACAGTTCACGGGGATCGATCCCGGCGCGTTCGAGCACCTCGGCGGCGCGTGCCTGCGGGTCCGCGACGAGCGCGGCGAGCAGGTCCGAACCGCGTGCCGGACCTCCGCCGTTGCGGGCGGCGCGCCCGTGGGCGTACTCCATGCAGCCGGCGGCCAGCGGGGAGAAGCCCGCCGTCCCGGTCACCACCGGGACGCCACCCGAGTCCTCCACCGCGCCGTGCCAGCGCAGGCCGTAGCCGATGCTGCGCTGGACCAGATAGCCGAACAGTCGCGCGATGCGGGGCCCCTCGCCGAGGACGGCCCTCACCTCGGGGTCGGACTCCAGGAGCGAGTGCAGCAGATGGGCCGTGTCGATCTGGCCGTCCCCGTCCCTGACGGCCCTGCGGCGGGCCCCGGCGACCACCGCCGCCAGCTCGGCGCTGAGCCTGGCATCATCGCTGTCGGCGCGCTGGACGCCCTGCTCCTGGAGCTCCCGGGCCTGCTGCCGGGGGATACGGGGTTGCACATCCCCCACCCCATCAGTCCCGTGCCGCCGGGACATCCCCGGCGGGAAGCATCTTGGCGTCCCACGGAAAGTGGACGCCCCGGACAGGAATTTCCTCCTTGCGAAGGAGATCAGGGTGTTCGACACCGAAGGGCGCGCGCCGGTTTGCGTCACGCCCCTCGGTCGGCCCTCACCCCTCCCTGTCCGCGTCGTCAGTCCTGGTCAGTCCTCGTCGGCAAGGATCAGGTACAGCTTCTTGCGGGCCTCGTTGATGACGGCGAGGGCCTTCTCGCGCTGCTCCTTGCTGCCGGTCTTCCAGACCTGCCCGAAGGCCTCCATCAGCCCGAACCCGGCCTGCCGGATCTCGCTCAGCGCCTCCCAGTCGACCCCGCGCGAGGCCTCCTCCCAGGGAGCCTCGGGACCCTCCCCGGCCGCCGTACGGCCGGCCTCGGTGAGGGAGAACAGCTTCTTGCCACCCTCGGACTCGCTGATGATGAGCCCCTCGTCCTCCAGCAGCTGGAGGGTCGGGTACACCGAGCCGGGGCTGGGCTTCCACGCCCCGCCGCTGCGCTCGGCGATCTCCTGGATCATCTCGTAGCCGTGCATGGGGCGGTCCTTCAGCAGCGCCAGGATCGAGGCCCGTACGTCGCCGCGCCGCGCCCTTCCCCTCGGCCCGCCGCGCCCTCGTCCGCCCCAGGGGCCCCCGTGCCCGAAACCCGGGCCGAAGGGGCCGCCGGGACCACCCGGGCCACCCGGGCCGAAGGGGCCGAAGGCCGCACGCAGCCTCTCGAAGTCGCCCCGGCCTCCCCGCGGGCCGCCGTGACCGTGTCCGTGCTCGTGTCCATGGCTACGCATCGCAACCACTCCATTCCATCGTTGATCTGTCGCGATGCTTCAACGATATATCGGAAGGCTTCGTCCGACAACCCCACACCCCCTCGGCGGACCGAACGCTCCCGGTGATCGGTCCACCACCCACCGATTGGCCTTGGTCCGCGGCTTCACGCGGCCCGTACCGTCGGGACATGCGGATCCGAATCGTCGACGCCTTCACCGACCGGCCCTTCGCCGGCAACCCAGCCGGAGTGCTGCTCCTGGACGCCTTCCCGGACGACGGCTGGCTTCAGAACGTCGCCCTGGAGGTCAACCACGCCGAGACGGCCTTCGCCCACCCGCTTGCCGACGGCGGCGAGGCCGACTGGGCGCTGCGCTGGTTCACCCCCGCCGTCGAGGTCGCGATGTGCGGCCACGCGACACTGGCCACCGCGCACGTCCTGCACAGCACCGGCGCGCACCGGGGCCCGGTGCGGTTCGCCACCCGCAGCGGGGTCCTCGTCGCCACCACGGGCGAGGACGGCGCCGTCACCCTGGACTTCCCCACGGCCCCGCTCACCGCGGTCGACGTCCCCGACGGCGTCGCCGAGGCCCTGGGCACCGTGCCCCTGACGGCGTTCGACACCGGCCCGAACATCGGGGACCTGCTGGTCGAGGTCGCCGACGAGCGGACGGTGCACGCCCTGAGGCCCGACCTCAAGGCCCTGGCCGCCCACTCCGAGCGCGGCGTGATCGCCACCGCCCGCGCCGGGAACCCCGCCCTCGGCTACGACTTCGTCTCCCGCTGCTTCTTCCCGAACGTGGGCATCGACGAGGACCCGGTCACCGGCAGCGCGCACACCGCCCTGGCCCCCTACTGGTCCGAGCGGCTCGGCCGTCCCGCCCTCACCGGTCTCCAGGCCTCACCGCGCTCCGGCCGCGTCCGCACCGAGGTGCGCGGCGAGCGCACGCTGCTGAGCGGACGCGCCGTGACGGTCATCGAGGGTGACCTGCTGGTCTGACCTTGGCAAACGGGAGGGGCGTGCGGCAGGCCGCACGCCCCTCCACCCGCCGTCTCACGCGGTCGGCAGCCAGTCCACCTTGCCGGCCAGCAGCGCGTACCCCACGAACGCCCCGATGTCGAGCAGCGTGTGCGCGACCACCAGCGGCCCCACGCGCCCCCAGCGCCGGTAGAGGTGGACGAACACCACACCCATGACCATGTTCCCGATGAAGCCGCCGATGCCCTGGTAGAGGTGGTACGAGCCGCGCAGCACCGAACTGCCCGCCATCGCGGCGCCCGGGCTCCAGCCCAGCTGGTTGAGCCGGCGCAGCAGATAGCCGAGGACGATGACCTCTTCGACGATCGAGTTCTGCAGCGCCGACAGGATCAGCACGGGGTACTTCCACCACACCTCGGGCAGCGCCTCCGGCACCACGGTGAGGTTGAAGCCGAGGCCTCGCATGGCCAGGTAGAAGGCGATGCCGCTGCTGCCGATGACCGCCGCGACCGCGGCTCCGCGACCGAGGTCGAACCAGGGCCGGGTGCGGTCGAAGCCGAGGACGCGCAGCCCGACGCCCTCGCGCAGCAGGAAGTGCGCGACCAGCGCGACCGGTACGAGCGCCGTGGTGATCCCGAAGAGCTGCCAGGCCAGGTCCAGCCACGGGCGGCCCGGCGCGGCCGACGCGTTCAGGGTGGCCGCCTGGTCCTCCAGCCCGCCCGGTTCGGTGACCGAGCCGACGAAGCTGATCAGCGCGGACACGCCGCTCGCGCCGAGCGACAGCGCGAGCACGAGCAGCGTCTCGTTGCGCAGCGTCCTCCGTGACAGTCTCCGCTCAGGAAGGGAATCGGCCCCCGGGCCCGCCTCCGCCTGCACACCTGCCTCCACATCACCGATCGGTCCGATCAGTATGAGGGCAGCGGCCGCGCGCCCGGCCGGGGGGGGCCGTGCCGCGGTCAGGCCGTGGGCACCGGCTCCGGCAGGCCCACCGGCCAGGTGTGCACGGGTTCTCCCTGTTCCGTCAGCTCGCGGTAGCGGCGGGTGGTGGCGGCCAGGGCGGCTTCCCGGCCCAGGCCGAGGTCGAGGGCGCGGTGGAAGGTCGCGGCCTGCCACGTCGCGCCGTTCACCCGGCGCCGGCACCGCTCCTCGATCACCCCGAGGTACAGGTCGCGGTCGGCGGGCTCGATCCCCCACGCGTCCAGCCCGGCCTCGGCGAGCGGCAGCAGCTCGTCCCGTACGAGGGTGACCGCGTCCACCTCTCCGAGACCGCCCAGGCGACCGCGCCGGGGCCAGGTGAGGCGGGCGTCGATGCCGTGCCTGCAGGCGGCGTCGAAGTTCGCGGCGGCGGCCTCGAAGGGCAGGCGGGTCCACACCGGTCGGCTGTCCTCCGCGAGGGCGCGGACCACTCCGTAGTAGAAGGCCGCGTTGGCGATGACGTCCGTGATGGTGGGGCCGGCGGGCAGCACGCGGTTCTCCACCCGCAGGTGGGGGACGCCGTCGGCGATGCCGTACACGGGCCGGTTCCAGCGGTAGACGGTGCCGTTGTGCAGGACGAGTTCGGCGAGCGTGGGGATGCCGCCCCGGTCAAGGACCTCGAGCGGGTCCTCGTCGTCGCAGATCGGCAGCAGGGCCGGGTAGTAGCGCAGGTTCTCCTCGAAGAGGTCGAACGCCGAGGTCACCCACCGCTCCCCGAACCAGGTGCGCGGCCGCACGCCCTGGGCCTGCAGCTCGGGCGGTCGGGTGTCGGTGGACTGCTGGAACAGCGGGGGCCGCGACTCGCGCCACAGTTCACGCCCGAACAGGAACGGCGAGTTGGCGCCGACGGCGATCTGCGCCGCGGCGACGGCCTGGGCCGCGTTCCACACTCCCGCGAAGCGTTCCGGGGTGACCTGGAGGTGCAGCTGCACCGAGGTGCAGGCGGCCTCGGGGGCGATCGACTTCGAGGTGCAGCTGAGCCGCTCCACACCGTCGATGTCGAGGGTGAAGTCCTCACCGCGCGCGGCCACGATCTGGTCGTTGAGCAATGCGTAGCGGTCGACATCGGAAAGGTTCGAGGAGACGAGGTCGTCCCGGTCCAGAGTCGGCAGGATGCCGATCATCACGATGCCCGCGTCCACCTCGGCGGCTTTCCGGTCGGCATACGCGAGCGAGGTGCGCAGCTCCTCGTCGAGCCGGTCGAATACCCGCCCGCTCAATCGGTGGGGCGCGATGTTCACTTCCAGATTGAACATCGCGAGTTCCGTCTGGAAGTCCCTGCTGGCGATCCGTTCGAGGACTTGCGCATTCAACATTTTCGGCATGCCGTCGGCGCCCGCGAGATTCAATTCGATCTCCAGCCCCATCAGGTTCTTGGGGCGGTCGAACCGCTTCTCCGCCAGGAGTCGCTCCAAGCCCGTCAGGCAGCTGCGGAGCTTCTCGCGGTAGCGCTGGCGATCGGACAGGTCGAACTGACCTGCCACGACCTTCTCCCCCATCGAAGCGTCCCTCCTCGGATGGGCGGACCGAAGAACGGCCGCCGGGGTCCCGGTCCACACAGGAGGATGCCCCGCGGATGCGATCGATAACGCCCCGGACCCGACTGTCGGCCGCTAGTCTGGTCGATGAAGACCAGTGGCACATTCACGGGGCATGGCACAGAACGCATGGTGCGGGTCGGATACGAACTCGTGAAAAACGCCGACGCGAATGGGCCGACCGCTTGACGGTCGTTATCCGAGGTCACCGGCGTGCACCCTGTCTGGAATCGGGATGATTTTCGCGTTTCTCCGGCCAGAAGTACCCTTGCTCGCGCGGCCGAAAACAGCTAGCCGAAACAAAGCCTGAACACGCGTCGTATAAACTTTGCCCACAAGGCAGAAGGTGGGCGCCCACGGTCGATCGATCCAGCCGGAAGACGGCGTGCGGCAGTCCTCATCCCCGTCTCCCGCGTTCGGACCCCGGTCCCTGCCTCTCTGACCTTCGCGAGCTGACAGCGCCGTCCGCCACGCCCTGCCCCGCCCTCGCGCCACTGTGCCTTCGAATGAGAGGCGACCCACCATGCCGCTGCATGTCCCCCCGGCTCCCGCGCCCGCACTGCGTTCCGTCCTGACCGCGCTCTCCTCACCGACCGCGGTGCGTGAGGCGCGAACTCCCTCCCTGCTCGGCGCGCGGGGACCCGCCTCGCCCGAGCTTCCCCTCCCCGTGCACGTCCTGGACCGGGTCACCGCCGAGGGCGGAACCGCGACACGGCTGGCCGGGTGGCGTTTCCTGATCCGCACCGGCGACCGCGCGGTGGCCGCCGCGGACACCGTGCTCACCGCGGACGGATGGACCTTCTCCCGCTTCTTCGAGGGCCCGTACATCCCGTCCACCGAGCTCGCCCTGCGCCAGGCCGAGGCCATGACCCAGCCGTACCAGCCGCGGCTGCTGTCGGTGCCCGGCCTCTACATGCTGGCGCTGTGGCTGCACGGCGATCCCACCGCGGACGGGGCCGGCGGCCGGCCCGCCGCCACCGACCTGCTCGTCCCGCTCGCGCCGGCACCGCCCGGCATCGCGGCCCACCGCCCGCACCGGGTCACCGAACTGCTTCCGGTGCTGACGCACCGGGTGACCCCGACCCGGCTGCTCGGCTCACCCGCCTGACGTTCCGGCATCGCGTACCCCGTCGTCCGGCCACTCCGGACGACGGGGTGCGCGCATGCGGACTAGCCCCATTCGGCCACGGCGAACCACCCGAAGTGACAGTGCAGTTGGGATGAACCGTCCGCGCGGGTGATGCGTCATCAACCTGTGAGGAGCGGTGCCGCGAAATCCCTGCGGATCGTCGTCCGTGGGGCAACACTGGTTTCCGACCGACTTATCACAACGGGGGGCGGTCATGAACGAGGCTTCACGCCGCGGAACTGAATCGACAGCCGACTCACAGGTCACCACAGAGCGAGAGAACCCACCCATGTGCCAGCACCAGCCACCGTGCCCCTCAGCCGACTCCGCCGACCGGGAATCCGCCCGTCTCGTGGCGCACCACCCGGAGCAGGGCTGGAGCCTGCTGTGCAACGGTGTCGTGCTCTTCGAGGACACCGGCGAGCTCCTGCCCGACGGCAGGATCATCGCCCCGCAGCGTCCCCGGGGCGCCAGCCTGACCACCGCCTGAGCGGGGCCTGGCGCCACCGGGCGGACAGGGGCCGGACCGCGGGACTCCCCGCGAGCCGGCCCCGACGCGTGTCCGGGGCACATCACTCACCGTAGTCCCGGACACGGAGCGGGGTGACCGGCGCCTCCCGCCTCGGCGCCGGCCCGCCGCTCGCCGGACCGCGCCCTATCGTGACGGTCATGGAGTCCTACACGATCGGCCAGGCAGCGAGGCTGCTCGGCGTGAGCCCGGACACCGCCCGCCGCTGGGCGGACGCGGGGCGCCTCACCACGCACCGCGACGAGGGCGGACGGCGGCTCGTCGACGGGCGGGACCTCGCCGCCTTCTCCGTCGAACTCGCCAGGGCGGGCACCACCGAGGAGGACACCCCGTACACCTCCGCGCGCAACGCCTTCCCCGGCATCGTCACGGCGATCAAGCTCGGCGACGTCGCCGCCCAGGTCGAGATCCAGGCCGGCCCGCACCGCCTCGTCTCCCTGCTCACCCGCGAGGCCGTCGAGGAACTGGGCCTGGAAGTCGGCGTGGAGGCCACCGCACGGGTGAAGTCGACAAACGTGCATATCGACCGCACCTGAGCGGAAGGGCGCGCCTGCGAGAACGCACATGCGTGCCTGCACGCCGCTTTTCCTCGCTTGTGCGATGAGACAGGGGACAACTGCCTCGCAGACGCGTCAGTATGATCGGCGTACCGGAAGGGCCGTGCGGGCGCTTCCGCCGACCTGTCGAGGGAGTCAGCGATGCCCCGTTCCGCCCACCGGTCACACCGGGCCGCAGGCCTCGGGGCCATCGCGCTGCTCACGCTGAGCGCCTGTTCGCCGTCCGGCTCCGGCTCCTCCTCCGGCTCGGGCGGAGAGGACGTGAGCGGCACGGTCACCGTCTTCGCGGCCGCCTCGCTGAAGGAGGGCTTCACGGAGCTGGGCGAGCGGTTCGAGAGGAAGCACCCGGGGGCCCGGGTCACCTTCAACTTCAGCGGCAGCGACTCCCTGGCGGCCGGCATCAACAACGGCGCCCCCGCCGACGTGTTCGCGGCGGCCAGCGCCAGGACGATGCGGCTCGTCACGGACGAGGGTCACACGGCGGGCAGTCCGGGCACCTTCGTCCGCAACCGGCTGCAGATCGCCACCGAGCCGGGCAACCCGCACCGGATCGACTCCCTGCGGGACCTGACCGCCCCGGGCCTGAAAGTCGTGCTGTGCGACAGGACGGTGCCCTGCGGCGCCGCCGCGCGGACCGCGCTCACGGCCGCGGGCGTCGGGCTGACACCCGCCTCCTACGAGCAGGACGTCAGGAGCGCGCTGACGAAGGTCGAACTCAAGGAGGCGGACGCCGCCGTCGTGTACCGCACGGATGTGCGCGCGGCCGGTGACAAGGTGGAGGGCGTGGAGTTCCCGGAGTCCGCCGAGGCCGTCAACGACTATCCGATCGCCCGGCTCGAGAACGCCCCGAACCCCTCGGCGGCGAAGGCGTTCGTGGAGCTGGTGAGGTCGGAGGAGGGCCGGAAGGTGCTGGGCGAGGCGGGGTTCCTGAAGCCATGACCACCGGCCGGGAAGCTCCCCCGAAGGCCCGCCCCCGCTCGCCGGGCCGCGGTGTCCCGCTCGCCCTCCTCGTGCCCGCCCTCGTGGGCCTGGCGTTCCTCCTGGTACCTCTGCTGGCCCTCCTCCTCCGGGCTCCCTGGCGCAGCCTCCCCGAACAGCTGGCCAGCCCCGAGGTGTGGCAGGCGCTGCGCCTGTCACTGTTCTGCGCCACGGCGGCGACCGCCCTGAGCCTGGTCGTCGGCGTCCCGCTGGCCTGGCTGCTGGCCCGGACGGACTTCCCCGGCCGGGGCCTGGTCCGCGCCCTGGTGACGCTCCCGCTGGTGCTGCCCCCGGTGGTGGGCGGTGTCGCCCTGTTGCTCGCGCTGGGGCGCAACGGCGTCGTGGGCCAGTGGCTGGACGCGTGGTTCGGCGTCACCCTGCCGTTCACCACCGCGGGCGTCGTCCTCGCGGAGACGTTCGTGGCGATGCCGTTCCTCGTCATCAGCGTCGAGGGCACGCTGCGGGCCGCGGACCCGCGCTTCGAGGAGGCGGCCGCCACGCTGGGCGCGTCCCGGTTCACCGCGTTCCGCCGCGTCACCCTGCCCCTGATCGCCCCGGGAATCGCCGCCGGTGCCGTCCTGGCCTGGGCCAGGGCCCTCGGCGAGTTCGGCGCGACGATCACCTTCGCCGGCAACTTCCCCGGCCGCACCCAGACCATGCCGCTGGCGGTCTACCTGGCCCTGCAGAACGACCCGGCGGCCGCGATCGCGCTCAGCCTCGTCCTGCTGGCGGTGTCCATCGCCGTACTCGCGGGGCTCCGGGACCACTGGATGAGGACCGTCTGACCCATGCCGAAGATTCCCGAGACCCTGCCCGGCCCGGCGGGCGCCGTGCCCGGGCCCGCCCCCGAGGGACTGGACGCCCGGCTCGTCGTGGACCGCGGCACCTTCCGCCTGGACGTCGCGCTGACCGCCGCGCCCGGCGACGTCGTCGCCCTGCTCGGGCCGAACGGGGCCGGCAAGACCACCGCCCTGCGTGCCCTGGCGGGCCTGGCCCCCCTCACCGCGGGCCATCTGCGCCTGGACGGCGCGGAACTGCACCGCACGCCGCCGGAGTCCCGTCCTGTGGGTGTCGTCTTCCAGGACTACCTGCTCTTCCCGCATCTGACCGCCCTGGACAACGTGGCCTTCGGGCCCCGCTGCCGGGGCGCCGGGAAGGCGGAGGCACGGGCCCGGGCCGCCGCGTGGCTGGACCGCATGGGGCTGGCCGAGCACGCCGGCACCAGGCCCCGGCACCTGTCCGGCGGTCAGGCCCAGCGAGTGGCACTCGCCCGCGCCCTGGCCACCCACCCCCGGCTGCTGCTCCTGGACGAACCGCTCGCCGCCCTGGACGCCCGTACCAGGCTGGAGGTGCGGGCACAGCTGCGCCGTCATCTGGCCGCCTTCGAGGCCGTGGCGGTCCTGGTCACGCACGACCCGCTGGACGCCATGGTGCTGGCCGACCGCCTGGTGGTCGTGGAGCGGGGCCGGATCGTGCAGGAGGGCACGCCGTCCGACATCGCCCGCCACCCGCGCACCGGGTACATCGCCCAGCTGGTCGGCCTCAACCTCTACCGCGGGCAGGCCGACGGCCACACGGTGCGGCTCGACGCGGGTCCCGCCGTCAGCACCACGGAGGACCTCTCCGGGCCGGCGTTCGTGGCCTTCCCGCCCGGCGCCGTCACCCTGTACCGGGACCGGCCCACGGGCTCCAGCGCCCGCAACCTCTGGCGCTGCGCGGTCGCCGGCCTCGAGACCCACGGGGACCAGATCCGCGCGGAGCTCACCGGCGAACTGTCCCTCGCCGCCGACCTGACCACGGTCGCCGCGGCCGAACTCGACCTGCGTCCGGGCGCACCGGTCTGGGCGGCGGTCAAGGCGACGCAGACGCACGCGTACCCGGCCTGAGGGCCGGTCCAGGCACGCCGGAGGGCCCCGCTCCAGCCGAGCGGAGCCCTCCTCGGTGCGTCAGTCCTCGTACGCGTCCAGCGGCGGGCAGGAGCAGACCAGGTTCCGGTCGCCGAAGGCCTGGTCGATGCGGCGCACCGGCGGCCAGTACTTGTCGGCGGCGCTCACCCCCGCCGGGAAGACCGCCTCCTCGCGGGCGTACGCGTGGTCCCACTCCCCGCCGAGGGCGGCGGCGGTGTGCGGGGCGTTGCGCAGCGGGTTGTCGTCCGCGGGCCACTCGCCGGAGCCGACCTTCTCAATCTCCGCACGGATCGCGATCATCGTGTCGCAGAACCGGTCGAGCTCGGCCAGGTCCTCGGACTCGGTGGGCTCGATCATCAGCGTGCCGGCCACCGGGAACGACATCGTCGGCGCGTGGAAGCCGTAGTCGATCAGGCGCTTGGCCACGTCGTCCACGCTCACGCCGGTCGCCTTGGTCAGCGGGCGCAGGTCGATGATGCACTCGTGCGCGACCAGCCCGCCGGGACCGGTGTAGAGGACGGGGTAGTGCGGCTCGAGGCGCTTGGCGATGTAGTTGGCGCTGAGCACGGCCACCTGCGTGGCCCGCTTGAGCCCCTCACCGCCCATGAGGCGGACGTACGCCCAGGAGATGGGCAGGATGCCCGCGGAGCCCCAGGGCGCCGCCGAGATGGGCCCCACGCCCGTCTCCGGCCCGGCCTCGGGCTGGAGCGGGTGGTTCGGCAGGTACGGGGCGAGATGCGCCCGCACGCCGACCGGTCCGACGCCGGGGCCGCCGCCGCCGTGCGGGATGCAGAAGGTCTTGTGCAGGTTCAGGTGGGAGACGTCGCCGCCGAAGTGGCCCGGCTTGGCCAGACCGACCAGGGCGTTGAGGTTGGCGCCGTCCACGTACACCTGGCCGCCGGCCTCGTGCACCTCCGCGCAGATGTCGGCGACGTGCTCCTCGAACACACCGTGCGTCGAGGGGTACGTGATCATCAGCACCGCGAGCTCGTCGCGGTACTGCCCGATCTTCGCCCGCAGGTCCGCGACGTCGATCTCGCCGTCGTCCGACGTCTTGACCACGACGACCTTCATTCCGGCCATCACGGCGCTGGCGGCGTTGGTGCCGTGCGCGGAGGACGGGATCAGGCAGACGGTGCGCTGCTCGTCGCCGTTGGCGCGGTGGTAGCCGCGCACGGCGAGCAGACCGGCCAACTCGCCCTGGGAACCGGCGTTGGGCTGCAGCGACACCTTGTCGTAGCCGGTGACCTCGGCGAGACGTTCCTCCAGCTCGTGGATGAGCGTGAGGTAGCCCTGCGCCTGCTCGGCGGGCACGAAGGGGTGCAGCTGCCCGAACTCGGGCCAGGTGACCGGCTCCATCTCGGTGGTCGCGTTGAGCTTCATGGTGCAGGAGCCCAGCGGGATCATGCCGCGGTCCAGCGCGTAGTCGCGGTCGGCGAGCCGGCGCAGGTAGCGCAGCATCGCGGTCTCGGAGCGGTGCTGCTGGAAGACGGGGTGCGTCAGGTACTCGTCGTTGCGCAGCAGGGCGTCCGGCAGCGTGTCCCGCGCCGCCGTGTCCAGGGCCTCGATGTCGCCCTCGACGCCGAAGGCGCTCCACACGGCGGCGAGGTGCGCCCTGGTGGTGGTCTCGTCACAGGCGACCGAGACGTGGTCGGCGTCGACGAGACGCAGGTTGACGCCGTTGTCGCGGGCGGCGGCGACGACCTCGGCGGCCCGCCCGGCGACGCGCACGGTCAGCGTGTCGAAGTACGAGCCGTGCACGATCTCCGCTCCGCCGGCCCGCAGACCCTCGGCGAGGATCGTGGCGTACCGGTGGGTGCGCCGGGCGATGATCCTCAGCCCCTCCGGTCCGTGGTGGACGGCGTACATGCCGGCCATGACGGCGAGCAGCACCTGGGCGGTGCAGATGTTGCTGGTGGCCTTCTCGCGGCGGATGTGCTGCTCACGGGTCTGGAGGGCGAGGCGGTAGGCCTTGTGCCCGTCCGCGTCGACGGAGACGCCGACGAGGCGCCCGGGCAGGCTGCGCGCCATCTTCTCCTGCACGGCCATGTATCCGGCGTGCGGTCCGCCGAAGCCCATCGGCACACCGAAGCGCTGCGTGGTGCCGACCGCGATGTCCGCGCCCAGCTCCCCGGGCGACCTCAGCAGGGTGAGGGCGAGCAGGTCGGCGGCGACGGTGACGAGCGCGCCGAGCCCGTGCGCCTGGTCGATCACCGGCTTGATGTCGCGTACGGCGCCGGAGGCGCCCGGGTACTGAATCAGTACGCCGTTGATCTCGCGCTCGGCGAGCTCGGCGGGGATGCCGTCGCTCAGGTCGGCGACGACGACCTCGACGCCGGTCGGCTCGGCGCGGGTCTCGATCACGGCGATCGTCTGCGGAAGGGCGTCCGCGTCGACCAGGAACAGGCCCTTCTTGTTCTTGCCCATGCGCCGCGACAGCGCCATCGCCTCGGCGGCGGCGGTGCCCTCGTCGAGCAGGGAGGCGCCGGAGGTCGGCAGGCCGGTGAGCTCGGCGACCACGGTCTGGAAGTTCAGCAGCGCCTCGAGCCGGCCCTGGGAGATCTCCGGCTGATACGGCGTGTAGGCCGTGTACCAGGCGGGGTTCTCCATCACATTGCGCAGGATGACCGGCGGGGTGAAGGTGCCGTAGTACCCGAGCCCGATCATGGAGCCGAGCACCTTGTTGCGGTCGGCCAGCGACCGCAGCTCGGCCAGTACCTCGGCCTCGCTCCGCGCACCCGGAAGGTCCAGCGCGTCGGCGTTCTTGATGACATCCGGCACGGCGGCGGCCGTCAGCTCGTCCAGCGAGCCGTACCCCACCTGGGCGAGCATCTTGGCCCGGGCCTCGTGGTCGGGGCCTATGTGGCGCTGTTCGAAGGGGATTCCCTGTTCGAGCTCGGAGAGCGGAGTGCGAGGGGCGGTCATTGAGGAGGCCTCCTGGTCCGACGACCTTCGAGGGGCACCACGGCGCAGGTGCCCGGACGGCCTCCCCCTCTGTCATCTCAACCTGAGAGCTTCACCGGACCGCCCGAGGGGATCCGGCTTTCACCGTCGGTGAGAGCGGAAGCCGTCGACACCCGCCCTGCTTTCCAGAGTGACCTCGTCCGTGCGGTACGTGTGCCTGAGAGATTCCGGGGAGGATTTGCTCCTTCGGCGCCTCCGATGGTGCCTGGAGGACTCTCCCGCACGGGGTCAGCGGCCGATTGCCAGCGTACCAGCGAGCACCACGCCGGGGCCTCGAGTGGCCGCACGGTCGATTGTGCCGTTTTGTAGTGCTTACGGATGAGTTTGCGACCAGTGGAGGGCCCGTGCAGACCGACATCGATCCGCGCCACCTGATCGGCCGCAAGGCCTTCGACCGCAACGGAACCCGGATCGGCACGATCGACGAGGTGTACCTCGACGACGCCACCGGCGTACCGGAATGGGCGGCGATACGCACCGGTCTGTTCAGCAGGGACGCCTTCGTCCCCCTGGAGCCCAGCGAACTGATCGACGGCGCCCTCCACGTGCCGTTCGAACGCGCCCTGATCAAGGACGCCCCCGACTTCGGCGTGGGCCGCCACCTCTCCCCCGAGCAGGAGCTCCAGCTCTACCACCACTACGGTCTGGACATCGCCGCCCCTCCTGCCCTGCCGGACCGCGACTTCGGCAGGCTCGCGGGGAAGGACAAGCAGGTCTGA
Organism: Streptomyces marokkonensis; assembly: GCF_008312835.1. Classification (GTDB taxonomy): domain Bacteria; phylum Actinomycetota; class Actinomycetes; order Streptomycetales; family Streptomycetaceae; genus Streptomyces; species Streptomyces marokkonensis_A. The sequence continues at coordinate 254,232 of NZ_VSKS01000011.1, forward strand.
CCCGCCCTTCTCACCCGCTCTGCGGCCCCGTCCCTCCGCCGGCCCGCACGCCCTCGCTCTCCTCCGGTCCCCGTGACACCAGCGGCAGCGGCTCCGCCGGTTCCAGGGCCGGGTCGTCGACGCGGAAGGTCTTCACCCGGCCGGGCTCCGAGCCGGGGGTCTCGAAGCGCACCGTGACCCGGCCCAGTCCGCTGCCCTGCACCCACCCGTGTCCGTGTACGGCGTGCCGTACGTCGTGTCCCGCCGGCCAGCGCCGCTCGGCGGGCGCCGGGCTCTCCGCCGCGGGCACGGCCTCGGGCTCCTCACCGGCCGGTTCCTCCGTGCCACCGCCCGCCGCCTGCGCGAACAGGTCCTCCTGCGTGTAGTCGGCCAGTCCGCTGACGCCCACCCCGAGCAGCCGCACCCCGCCCGTGGTGTCGACCGAGTCCAGCAGCCGTGCCGCGGCCTCCCGCACCACGGCCGGATCGTCGGTGGGCCCGCGCAGGGTCTCCGACCGGGTCAGCGTGGAGAAGTCGTACCGCCGTACCTTCAGCACGATGGTCCGCCCGGACAGCCCCGCCCCGCGCAGTCTGCGCACACACCGGTCGGCGAGCCGCTGCACCTCCGTCCCGACCCGCCCCCGGTCGTGGATGTCCACGTCGTACGTGTCCTCGACCGACACCGACTTGGTCTCCCGCTCGGCCACCACCGGCCGCTCGTCGCGCGCCAGCGCCATCGCGAACAGCGCGTGCCCGTGGGCCCGGCCCAGCAGCCGTACGAGCTCGTCCTCCCCCGCCTCGGCGAGCTCGCCGACCGTGTGGATCCCGGCCCGGCGCAGGTGGTCCCCGGTCGCCGGGCCCACGCCCGGCAGGGTCCGGACCGTCAGCGGTCCCAGCAGCGCCCGCTCCGTCCCCGGCTCGATCAGCACCAGCCCGTCCGGTTTCGCCTGCTCCGACGCGATCTTCGCCAGCATCTTGGAGGCCGCCAGTCCCACCGATCCGGTGAGCCCCGTGACCGCCCGTATGTCCGCGCGGAGCTTCGTCCCGGCCAGGCGGGCCGACCGCTCGTCCCAGGCGGTGCCGCCGGCCTCCAGGTCCACGAACGCCTCGTCCAGGCTGAGCGGCTCCACCAGGGGCGACAGGGCCCGCAGCAGCCCCATCACCTGCTCGCTGATCGACCGGTAGAGAGCGAACCGCGGCACCAGATACGCGGCGTTCGGCGCCAGCCGCCGGGCCTGGGCCATGGGCATCGCCGAGTGGACGCCGAACACCCGGGCCTCGTACGAGGCGGTGGCGACCACACCGCGCGGCCCGAGCCCGCCCACGACGACGGCCTTCCCGCGCAGACTCGGCTTCGACGCCTGCTCCACCGAGGCGAAGAAGGCATCCATGTCGAGATGCAGGATCGTGGGCGCGGATCTCACATGTCCGATGCTGCCCTACGCCACTGACAACGCCCTCCTCAGAGGGCCCGGAACCGCCTGGCAGGCCTCAGACGGCCCTGTTGCGCCGACGCGCCAGCTCGTCCATCGGGTTGTGGCCGACCAGGGTCTCCCCGGTCTCGACGCGCTCCCCGTGCAACTGCGACAGCGCGCTCTCGACGTCCCGCCACACCACGCCCACCGCGATGCCGAAGACTCCCTGGCCGCCCTGGAGCAGGGCGTGCACCTCGTCGGGCGAGGTGCACTCGTAGACCATGGCTCCGTCGCTCATCAGCGTCATGCGCTCCAGGTCGCTGAAGCCGCGCTCGCGCAGATGCTGCACGGCGGTGCGGATGTTCTGCAGGGAGACGCCCGTGTCCAGGAACCGCTTCACGATCTTCAGTACGACGACGTCGCGGAAGCTGTACAGCCGCTGCGTCCCCGACCCGTGGGCCGGTCGCACGCTGGGCTCGACCAGCCCGGTACGGGCCCAGTAGTCGAGCTGCCGGTAGGTGATGCCGGCGGCGGCGCAGGCCGTGGGCCCCCGGTAACCGATCTCCTCGGACGCCATGGCCGCCGCTCCTCCACCGCTCGCCACGGCCGTCGGCCGCTGCGGAACGTGATCGATCGCGCTGCCCTGCACCGGATACGCCCCTCCCGCGCGGAGCCGCGAGCTCTGGGGAGGATACGGCCCGCTCGCCCCGAAACCGGGTTCGGGGGCACCCCCAGCCGTACCGTCGCCGCTGCTTCTCACGCCGACCTCCGTCCTTGACCTGCCTCCTCGACGGTAGGCAGTCACCAAGGGTGCGTCAACGATCGCCACACTCGGCACGCCGAGTGATAATCACCCTAAGAGTGGTTTACCGTGCCCAATCTCGGGGAAAGGCTAGCCGAATGCCTTCCGCCGGGACCGTTGCGGCCGACTGACGCGGTGGCGACCGCAGGCACTCACTGGTTGCTGGTTCCGAAGTCCTCCGGCGAGATCTGGTCGAGGAACTCGCGGAACTTCTCCACCTCGTCCTCCTGCTCGTCCGGGATGGCGATTCCGGCGTCGTCGAGCACCGTGTCGCTGCCGTAGATCGGCGTACCCGTGCGCAGTGCCAGCGCTATGGCGTCGGAGGGACGGGCACTCACCTCAACCCCGCTGGCGAAGACCAGCTCCGCGTAGAAGACGCCCTCGCGCAGGTCGGTGATGCGGACTTCCGTGAGCTCCTGTCCGACGGCTTCCAGCACGTCCTTGAACAGGTCGTGGGTCAGCGGCCGTGCGGGTGCCATGCCCTGCTGGGCGAAGGCGATGGCCGTCGCCTCCCCCGGTCCGATCCAGATGGGGAGGTAGCGGTCGCCGCCCACTTCACGCAACAGCACGATCGGTTGGTTGGAGGGCATTTCGACCCGGACACCTACGACATCGAGCTCGTTCACACAGCAACCCTAGGCCGTGCCCGGGACGTTTGGGTAGTCGGGCAGGGAACGGGTGGCCGATCCGGCCCGCCGCCCCTCCCCTCAGGGCAGCCGAACACCTAGCGCCGACCGCACCAGCGCCGCGTGCAGTCCCGCCGTGAGCCCGGCCAGCTCCTTCGTACGGGCCGCGGCGTGCGCCCTGGTCTGCGGGTTGCGGTGGCGCCGCAACGGGGCGACGACCTGGTCCACCAGGCCGGCCTCCCGGTCGGCGGCGGCCTTCATCGCCCTCAGATGACGTGGCTCGATCCCGAAGCGCCCCAGCTCGGTGATGAGCCCGGCGACGGTCACCGCCTCGGCGTCGTACACCCCGTCCTCGACCGGGGAGAGCAGCCCGTACGACTCCCACTCGGCGAGCTCGGCTTCCTCGACGCCCGCGGCCGCGAGCAGCTGAGCGCGCCCGACGCGGGCCGCCGTGGGCCCGTCGGCGGCCAATTCCCGAGCGACCTCACCGTCACCCGGACGGCTCAGCGCCGGCAGCTGGACGGCCTCTCCGCGCTCCATGGCCGCCAAGTGCTCACGGATCACCTTGAGCGGCAGGTAGTGGTCCCGCTGCATCCTCAGCACATGACCGAGACGCTCGACGTCCCCGGCGCTGAACTTGCGGTACCCGGACGGGGTCCGCTGCGGTTCGATCAGCCCCTCCGACTCCAGGAAGCGGATCTTGGAAATGGTGACCTCGGGAAACTCCTCGCGCAGCACGTTCAGCACCGCGCCGATGCTCATCAGCCCGGTGTCCGCCGCGGCGGCGCCGTTACCGGCACCGCCGCTCGGTGTCTGAAGCATGGACCTTCCCTGAAGTTCCCCGGACGGACCCGGGCAGGTCAGTAGCCCCGCTGGCTCGCGTAGAAGACCAGCCGGTACTTGCCGATCTGCACCTCGTCGCCGTTGGACAGGGCGACCTGGTCGATCCGCTCACGGTTGACATAGGTGCCGTTCAGGCTGCCGACGTCGGCCACGGTGAACGAACCGTCCGGGCTGCGGCGGAACTCCACGTGCCGACGGGAGACCGTCACGTCGTCCAGGAAGATGTCGCTCTGCGGGTGACGCCCGGCCGTGGTCAGGTCGCCGTCCAGCAGGAAGCGGCTGCCCGAGTTCGGCCCGCGGCGCACGACCAGGAGCGCGGAGCCCATCGGCAGCGCGTCGACCGCCGCCTGCGCCTCGGGCGAGAGCGTCGGCATCGGCGTCTGGCCGGTGGCCTCGGCGTCGTAGGCCTCGAGACCGGAGATCGAAATCGTGGACGTCGTCTCCGAGGGGCGCTCCGGGGCCACTCCGGGCCTGAGCGGAGCGCCGCAGTTGGAGCAGAAGCGGCTGTTCTCCGCGTTGCGGTTACCGCACCTCGTACAGATCAGGGCCGACATGGACGGATCCTCCTGCCGCGGCTGCCCACCGGGGGCTTGGGACGCGTACGGGTCGGAGTACCCACCACCCGTACCTGAGGTCGACGGCTGCCCGAAACCTATGCCGCCCGACTGCGCGGGGTCAACGGACGGCGCGCCCTGACCCACCTGGTCCCGGAACAGCGGACGCTGACCTTCCGCGTCAGGCTGTGCGCGGTGACGAGCGGTCGCGTTGTCGCTGCCCTCTCGCCGCGCGCTCTTGCCGAACAACTTCGCAAACAACTTCACGGGCGATTCCCCTTGACCGAAACAGACCCGCCCGTGGGGCAGGACGAACCCTGACTGAACACATTGGCCGACCCGGACATCTTCACAACGTCCGCCTCCGCCAGACAGTTTCCACCACGCACCACCCATTCGGTGCGCCGACCCCCCGCAACCTCATGCCCTCGCCGGACTCCCCCCATGCACCCCCGGTTCACTGGGAGGACGACCGAGCGTAGTCAGGCCGCTTCGCCGCCCGCAAGGCATCCACGACGATCTTGGTCGACCGCTCCACGGTAACGGTGGCCTGTTCCTTCTCGAGAGTCTGCACCACGCCTCCGGGGATGTTGAGCGCCGGCTCGAGATCCTGCGGCTTGCCGATGACCTTGAAACGATAGGGCGCGGTGATCTTGTTCCCGTCCACGCCGACCCCGTTCCCCGAATCCGTCAGATAGGTGCCCGCCACCACCCGCACACCGTTCACCTGGATCGCCTCGGCACCGGCCGCGCGCAGCTCCTGGACGGCGTCGAGCAGCATGTTCGCCTCGACCGTCCCCTTCGTGTCCTCGATGGTCATCGTGATCCCGGGCCCCTGCGCGGCCACGGTGCCCGCCAGGACGCCGAGCTGCCGTTCCTTCTCGATCGTCTGTTTCCGGGCCTCTTCCGCCTGGTCGGAGCTGTTCTCCAGCTCGTCGCGCTGCTTCTCGAGTCCCTGCTTCTCGTCCTCAAGACGTTCTGTGCGGTTGTCGAGTTCATCGAGGATGCGCACAAGATCTTCCTGGCGTGCCCCGCGCAGCGCGCTGTCGGTGTCGCTGGTGGAGGCCACCTGCACGGCCAGGCCGAAGCCGAGACCGAACAGCAGCAGGGCGACGATGAGTTGCGCCCGGGTCACCCGCGGCGGCCACAGCCCCTTCACCAGCCGCTGCCGTCCGGTCAGCGCCGGACTGCCCGGCTCCTGCGGAGCGTCCTCCCGCGACGTCGCGGGGGCGGGCACCTCCGCGGGCAGTTCCCGGCGCAGGCCGGCCGGTGTCGGAGACTCGGGAGCGGTCCTGGGCGGGGACACCGCCGGGCGCGTCGACTCGTCGTGCTCGTGCTGACTCATCGGCCTCACGCCCGGAACACATGCCGGCGGATCGCCGCGGCGTTGGAGAAGATGCGGATACCGAGGACGACCACGACACCCGTGGACAGCTGGGCCCCCACGCCGAGCTTGTCGCCGAGGAACACGATCAGTGCGGCGACGACGACGTTCGACAGGAACGACACCACGAAGACCTTGTCGTCGAAGATGCCGTCGAGCATGGCCCGGAGCCCTCCGAACACGGCGTCGAGCGCCGCGACGACGGCGATCGGCAGGTAAGGCTCGACGACCGCCGGAACCTCGGGCCGGACCAACAGTCCGGCCACGACTCCCACGACGAGGCCCAGTACGGCGATCACGATGTGCCCTTCTCGGTTATCGGCTGTGCGGTACGTACGATCACGCTCGGTGCGGCGGGCAGCCGGACGTCCTCCTCCACGGAGATGGCCGTCCGGATGCCGTAGTTCTCCTGAAGGGCGTGCAGATACAGCCCGTCCGCGCTGTTCTGGAAGCGGTCGCTCAGCCGGCCGCCGTCCCCCACCGCCAGCACCGTGTACGGCGGCACCAGAGGTCTGTTGTCGACCAGTATCGCGTCTCCCGCGGCCCTGATCGCCGACAGGGCGGTGAGCCGCTGTCCGTTGATCGAGACGGCCTCGGCCCCCGACTCCCACAGACCGTTGACCACCCGCTGCATGTCACGGTCGCGGACCCGCCCGGTGTCGGAGAACCCCGAGGTCGACCGGGCGTCGCCGTCACCGCCCGCGGTCGCGTCCTTGGCGTCGTCGACCACGAGCCGCACACCGGGCCCGTGCACCGCGGTGGCGCCCGACAGAATGCCCATCAGCGCGGACCGGTCGTTCCCGCCACTGTTGCGGAGCGCCTCGCGCTGCCGTGCGCCCACGTCCGCGCGCAGCTCGTCGACACTGTCCTCAAGCCGGTCCGCGGCCTCGGTCTCCTGATCGATCCGGTCGATCAGCTCTTCGCGCTCCTTGGCGACGACGGGAGCCGCGACCCGCGCCTGCGCGGCACCGACGGTCACGATCAGCGCGGCCAGCACCAGGCCGACGGCGAGACCCAGTTTCGCCCTGAGGGTCTTCGGCAGGCCACCGCTCCCGTCGGCCTTCTTGCGCGCGGCGGCCTCGGCGTATCCGTCGTCGAGGCTGTGGTCCATGACGTTGGTGATCAACGACATGGAGGCGTCCGGGCGCGCGGGCCGCGCGGGTGTGCTCCGAACGGGGGGTTGCTGCGGCATGCCGCACATCGTCGCACGCCGCGGCCACTACCTCCGAACGGCCCTACCGGCGTGCCGGACAGGCCCCGTTGGGGACACTTGTCCGGCACGCACACGTACCGCTCGTTCTACCGTCCCGCGCTGTCCACGACGGCCGACCACTCGTCGAGCAGCGCCTGCGCGGAGGCGTCGTCGGGGCCCTCGGCCCACAGATGGGTGACCGCCTCGGCGGGGTCGGGCAGGACCATCACCCAGCGGCCGTCGGTCTCCACCACACGCACGCCGTCGGTGGTGTCCACGAAGCGGTCTCCGGCCGCCTCGACGACCCGCCGCATCACCAGGCCCTTGACGGCCCACGGGGTCGCCAGGTCCCGCTTGAGCACGTGCGCCCGCGGAATGCGCGCGTCGATCTGGCTGAGCGTGAGCTGGGTGCGCGCCACCAGTCCGATGAGCCGCACGAAGGCCGCGGTGCCGTCGTAGACACTGCTGAACTCGGGGACGATGAAGCCGCCCTTGCCGTCTCCGCCGAAGATCGTCCCTTCCTCGCCGCCCACGCGGGTGAGGTCGTCGGGCGACGTGGTCGTCCACTCGACCTGCGTGCCGTGGTAGGCCGCCACCTGTTCGGCGATCCTCGTGGTGGTCACCGGCAGCGCGACCCTGCCACTGCGCCGTTCGGAGGCGATGAGGTCGAGCATCACGAGCAGCGCCCGGTCGTCCTCGACGATCCGCCCCTTCTCGTCGACCAGGGACAGCCGCTCACCGACGGGGTCGAACCGCACGCCGAACGCGGCACCGGAGGACGCCACGATCTCCCCGAGCCGGACCAGCCCCGCGCGCCGCACGTCGGCCGTCTCCGTCGGCCTGGACTCGTCGAGACCGGGATTGATGGTCAGCGAGTCGACGCCCAGCTTGCCGAGCAGGCTCGGCAGCACCAGGCCGGCGCTGCCGTTGGACGCGTCCACGACCACCTTGAGACCGGACTCCGCGATGCCGGTGATGTCGACGTTGCGCAGCAGGGACCCCGTGTACGAGTCGAAGACGCTCGACGGGAAGTGCAGATCTCCGATCTCACCCGGGAAGGCACGCCGGTACTCCTGCCGCGCGAACACCCGGTCCAGCTTCCGCTGACTGCCCTGCGACAGGTCGGCGCCCTGACCGTCGAAGAACATGATGTCGACGGAGTCCGGCACTCCGGGCGTGGTACGGATCATGATGCCGCCCGCGCTGCCCCGTGCGGTCTGCTGCCGCGCCACGGGCAGCGGTACGTTCTCCAGGTCCCGGACGTCGATGGCGCTGGCCTGCAGCGCGGAGATGACCGCCCGCTTCAGCGCACGGGCACCTCGGGAGTGGTCGCGGGCCGTGGTGACGGTCGAGCCCTTCTTCAGCGTGGTCGCGTACGCGCCGGCCAGCCGCACCGCCAGTTCCGGCGTGATCTCGACGTTCAGGATGCCGGACACGCCACGGGCCCCGAAGAGATGGGCCTGTCCCCTGGACTCCCAGATGACCGAGGTGTTGACGAAGGCACCGGCCTCGATGGTCTTGAACGGGTACACCCGCACATTGCCCTGGACGATCGATTCCTCACCGATCAGGCACTCGTCACCGATGACGGCGCCGTCCTCGATCCGCGCGGCCCGCATGATGTCGGTGTTCTTGCCGACGACGCAGCCCCGCAGGTTGCTGTGCGGCCCGACGTACACGTTGTCGTGGACGACGGCCTTGTGCAGGAAGGCGCCGCTCTTCACGACGACGTTGGACCCGACGACCGTGTGCTCACGGATCTCCGCGCCGGCCTCGACCTTGGCGTAGTCGCCGATGTACAGCGGCCCGCGCAGCACGGCATCGGGGTGGACCTCGGCGCCCTCGGCGACCCACACGCCCGGGGAGATCTCGAAGCCGTCGATGTCGACGTCGACCTTGCCCTCCAGGACGTCGGCCTGCGCCTTCACATAGCTCTCGTGCGTGCCGACGTCCTCCCAGTAGCCCTCGGCGACATAGCCGTAGACGGGCTTGCCCTCCTTCATCAGCTGCGGGAAGACGTCACCGGACCAGTCGACGGGAACGTCGGCCTCGACGTAGTCGAAGACCTCGGGCTCCATGACGTAGATACCGGTGTTCACCGTGTCGGAGAAGACCTGCCCCCAGGTCGGCTTCTCAAGGAAGCGCTCGACCTTGCCTTCCTCGTCCACGATGGTGATGCCGAATTCCAGCGGATTGGGCACGCGGGTCAGGCAGACCGTGACCAGGGCTCCCTTTTCCTTGTGGAAATTGATCAGCTCGGTGAGGTCGAAGTCGGTAAGGGCATCGCCGGAGATGACGAGAAAGGCATCGTCCTTGAGCGCCTCCTCGGCGTTCTTGACGCTCCCGGCGGTACCGAGCGGCTTCTCCTCGTTGGCATAGGTGAGCTCCATGCCGAGCTCTTCGCCGTCACCGAAGTAGTTCTTGACGAGTGACGCAAGGAACTGGACAGTCACAACGGTTTCGTTGAGCCCATGCCTTTTGAGCAGCCTCAGAACGTGCTCCATGATCGGCCGGTTGGCCACCGGCAGGAGCGGCTTGGGCATGCTAGAGGTCATGGGGCGAAGGCGGGTGCCTTCGCCTCCGGCCATCACGACGGCCTTCATGTCGGAAGCGTCCTCCTCGAAGAGACGACGGTCGGGCCGACTTCCCCCGCCAGAGTTGTCCCGCACTTTTCCACTGCGAGCCAGCGCGCCACAATGCGCGCACAATCAGCGAGGTCAATCGGCCACGGCGTCCGCACGGACAAGGCGGCGGACTTGGACCACGTAAAGCACTCCTGCCCACCAATACAGGGTTGTACCCCATCCGGCGAACGCCCAGCCGAAAATAGCAGCGAGTGACGAGATCCAGCCAGTTCCGTCACTGAGCAGGAGCAGTGGGAAGGCATACATCAGGTTGAACGTGGCGGCCTTCCCCAGGAAGTTCACCTGCGGCGGCGGATAGCCGTGCCGCCTGAGGATGCCCACCATCACGAGCAGGACAAGCTCACGGGCCAGCAGTATCGCGGTGAGCCAGAGCGGGAGAATCTCGCGCCAGGTGAGGCCGACGAGAGTCGAGAGGATGTAGAGCCGGTCGGCGGCGGGGTCGAGCAGCCGGCCCAGGCTGCTGATCTGGTTCCATCGCCGCGCGAGCTTGCCGTCCAGGTAGTCGCTGACCCCGCTGAACGCCAGGACCAGGAGCGCCCACCCGTCGCTCTTCGGACCGCCGAACTCCGGCCTGAGGATCAGCCACAGGAACAGGGGTACGCCAACGAGCCGCGCCATGCTGAGCATGTTCGGGATGGTGAGGACGCGGTCTGTCTGGACCCGCGTCTCCTGGACCTCCACCCGGGATCCTCCTGTGGGAAACGTGTCGACGATGCTCCCTGACCTTACCTCAACGCAAAAAAGCTCTGGCTCTCGGGCTGTATGCCCGAGAGCCAGAGCTCACTATTTGTTCGGCGGCGTCCTACTCTCCCACAGGGTCCCCCCTGCAGTACCATCGGCGCTGTAAGGCTTAGCTTCCGGGTTCGGAATGTAACCGGGCGTTTCCCCTACGCTATGACCACC
>NZ_VSKS01000012.1 GCF_008312835.1 Streptomyces marokkonensis
CAGGGCGGACCCAACTTCGTCCAGAACGCCATCCTCGGCCCCCTCGAGGACAAGCGCGTCGCCGCCATCAACCGCATCGCCACCGCCATCGGCCGCACCGCCGAACGCCCCTCGGGGCTGGACTCCCTGGCCGCCTGCACGCTCACCAAGTGAGGTGACAGGCGCTGTGGCCGCCCCGTTCAGCGCCGGCCGGGGCGGCCACGGTTCCCTCTCCCGGGTGCCGGACTCCCAAGATCAACCGGCAATTCCTTAGACAAGCGAACGATCTGCTCCCATAATCGTTGGACATGGGAAAGACCTATGAGCGCATAGACGGCCGCCTCCGCACATTCATCGAGGAGCAGCCGGTCTTCTTCACCGCCACCGCCCCCCTGGCCGCCGACGGCACGGTCAATCTTTCGCCCAAAGGGCTCAAGGGGTCCTTCGCGGTCCTCGACGAGCTCACCGTCGCCTACCTCGACTTCGCCGGCTCCAACGCCGAGACGATCGCCCATCTGCGCGAGAACGGCCGGATCACCCTCATGTGGTGCGCCTTCCAGGGCCCGCCCAACATCGTGCGCGTCCACGGCCGCGGCGAGCCCGTCTTCCGGGACGACCCCCGCTTCGCCGGGCTGCTCGCCCGCTTCCCCGGCATCGACCACACCGCGCACGGCCTGCGTGCCGTCATCGTCGTGACGGCCGAACTGATCCGCGACACCTGCGGATACGCGGTGCCCTTCATGGCGTACGAGAGCGAACGCGACCTGCACGAGAAGCGGTTCGCGCGGGAGGACGACGCCTCGCTCGACGCGTACTTCACCAAGAAGGAGCACGTCGCGACCAGCCTGGACGGACTGCCCGGGCTGCCGTTGCCGCTGCCCCCGTCCAGTGTCTGAGCCCCGCCCCGGGTGTCGCCGCCGCCGTCCTCGTGGGCAAGGCGTCGCGCGATCGGCACCGGGGGCGGAGGCACGGCGATCACGCGGTACCGAACCGGGAATCCTCTGAACGCTCCAGCGTGACGGCACGTATCTGTGGGCCAAGGGTCAAGTCCCCACGGAGGAACCGTGACCACCACGCTCGCCGGCGGCCGTGCCGCCCGCCGCCAGACGATGCGCCGCATCCGTCCGCGCCGCTCCCCCGCCGTGCCCCTGCTGCTCGCCGTGGGTGCGGGCGCGGTGGCCGTGCTGTGGCTGTGGTGGACGAACACACCGTCCATCGCGGACACCACCGGGAAGATCGTCGCCGCGGGCCGGATCACCGGGCTGCTCGCCGGCTATCTGATGGCCCTGGTGGTCCTCCAGATGGCGCGGGTGCCCGCCCTGGAGCGGCGGGTGGGTTCGGACCGGGTCGCCCGCTGGCACGCGATGAGCGGCCGCTACACCGTCAGCCTGGTCATCGCGCACGTCTTCCTCATCATGTGGGGCTACGCCCGCCAGGCGGGCAAGAGCCTCGGCGACATCGTGCAGCAGACCATCACCTCCGTCACCACGCTGCCGGACATGGGCAAGGCCGCCATCGGCACCGGACTGCTGTTCGTGATCGCCTTCCTCTCCATCGGCCCGGTCCGGCGCCGGCTGCCGTACGACGGCTGGTACCACGTGCACCTGCTGACGTACGCGGCGGTCTTCCTGACGTTCTGGCACCAGATCACCACCGGCAACGAGTTCGCCGTCGAACCGACCGCGAAGACCTTCTGGTACGGGCTCTACGGCGTCGTGACCGCGCTGGTGCTGTGGTACCGGATCATCACCCCCGTGCGGCTCAACTTGCGGCACCGGATGCGGGTCGCGGCGGTCATCGAGGAGACGCCGGGCATCGTGTCGGTGCTGATCAGCGGCCGCAGGCTGCACCGGATGGGCGCGGAGGCGGGGCAGTTCTTCCGCTGGCGGTTCCTGGCCCCCGGGATGCGGTTCAGCTCCCACCCGTACTCGCTGTCGGCGGCGCCCCGTCCCGACATGCTGCGGATCACCGTCAAGGCGATCGGCGACCACAGCTCGCGGCTGCGCGAGCTGGAGCCCGGCACGCGGGTGTGGGCGGAGGGCCCGTACGGTGCCCTGACCGCGCAGCGCCGCAGCCGCGGCAAGGTGCTGCTGGTCGCGGGCGGGGTGGGCATCACCCCGATGCGGGCCCTGTTCGAGACGCTGCCCGGCGCGGCCGGTGACATCACTCTGCTCTACCGGGCCAACAGCACGCAGGACCTGGCGCTGTGGAGCGAGCTGGCCAAGATCGCCGACGAGCGCGGCGCACGTCTGATGTACGCGGTGAACAGCCCCGACGGGGAACGTCCCGACATCTCGGCGGAGAGCCTGCAGCGGAAGATCCCGGACGTCGACCGGCACGACGTCTTCATGTGCGGGCCGCCCGGGTTCGCGCAGTCGGTGTACGACGCACTGCGCGGCGCCGGGGTCCCCGCCCGCCGTATCCATCACGAGTCGTTCGAGATGTGAGCGACGGGTCATCCACCCGGGCCATCCACACCCATCAGGAGCTTGAGAAGCGATGAGGAAGAGTCACCCCGTCCGGCGTGCCGTACTCGCGACCGCCGCCACCGTGTCCGGGATCGTGCTGCTGCTGTCGCTCAAGCCGGCGTCCGATCCCGGCTCGGCCGCGGCGGCGGGCGGCGCGGCCCCGCCCGCGGCGGCCCAGTCCCCGCAGGGCGGCTCCCAGCCCATCGGCGACGGCACGGTCACCGGGGACGCCGCGAGCACCCAGTACGGCGCGGTGCAGGTGCGGCTGACGGTGAGCGGCGGGAAGATCACCAAGGCCGAGGCGGTCCAGGCGCCCAAGGGCGGACAGAGCGACCGGATCACCTCCAGCGCCGTGCCCCGGCTCAACCAGGCGGCGGTCGCGGCGCAGGGCGCGGAGATCGACGCGGTGTCCGGGGCGACGTACACCAGCGCCGGGTACAAGAAGTCGCTCCAGTCGGCGCTGGACAAGGCGCGGGCCGCCGGAGCCCCGGAGTCCTCCGGTCCGGGGGGCGGCGGGAACGCCGGGAACGAGCAGGCCGGGACCGTCACCGGGGACGCGGCGCAGACGCAGTACGGGCCGGTGCAGGTCCGGATCACCGTGAGCGGCGGGAAGATCACCAAGGCCGAGGCCGTCCAGGCGCCCAAGGGCGGACAGAGCGACCGGATCACCTCCAGCGCCGTGCCCCGGCTCAACCAGGCGGCGGTCGCGGCCGGCAGCGCGGAGATCGACGCGGTGTCGGGGGCCACGTACACGAGTGCGGGGTACAAGCAGTCGCTCCAGTCGGCGCTGGACAAGGCCGGTGACTGACGCGGTGGCCGAGCCGGCCGAGGCTCCCGCCGCGGTGCGTCGTGCGGAGGAGACGATGGGGACCGTCTTCTCCCTCGACGTCCGCGGCGGGGAACCCGCCGCGGTGCGCGCGGCGCTGGAGGAGGCGGTCGCGGGGCTGCGCCGGGTCGACGAGGTGTTCAGCACCTACCGCGAGGACAGCCAGATCTCCCGGCTGGCGCGCGGTGAGCTGGGCGTCGGGGAGTGCGATCCCGAGGTCGCCGAGGTGCTGGAGCTGGCGGCGGAGGCGGAGCGGGTGAGCGACGGCTGGTTCAGCACGCGCTGTCGAGGGCGTCTCGACCCGACCGGGATCGTCAAGGGCTGGGCCACCGAGCGGGCGGCGCGGCGGCTCGCGGCGGCCGGGGCGACGGGGGTGAGCGTCAACGGGGGCGGCGACGTGCAGGTGCTGGGTGCGCCGGGGGCGGGGCGGCCGTGGCGGGTCGGGGTGTCGGATCCGCTGCGGCCGGGCGGGCTCGCCGCCGTGGTCTCCGCGGCCGGTGCGGACGAACTGGCCGTGGCGACGTCCGGTACCGCGGAGCGGGGGGATCACATCGCCGATCCCCGTACGGGGCGGTCGGCGGTGACCGACCTGGTCGCGGTGACGGTGGTCGCGCCCCGGCTGACGTGGGCGGACTGCTGGGCGACGGCGGCGTTCGCGATGGGCTCCCGGCAGGCGCTCGCCTGGCTGGAGTCGCTTCCGGACGTCGAGGCGCTGCTGATCACGGCGGGCGACGAGGTGCGCTGTACGGGTGGGCTGGCGGGTTGGCTGGGGTGACCGGCGCTGCGGGGTGACCGGCGCTGCGGCTGAGGTACGGGCGTGACACTCACCGCGTTGGCGGGGTGCCTCCCCCAGAGGAGGTACCCCCGTCGCCCACCCGTGCCGCCCTGGGGGAACCTCCCAGGCCCTTGAGGCACTGGGGGAGGCACGGCCGCCCGCGCCCCTGGGGCCGCCACCTCCCCCAGGGGCGCGGGGAACTGCGCGAGCGGCCACCGACGGGCCGCAGGCGCCGTACCGACATGTACCCGCCGCCCCCGCGGAGCGCTCAGTGGCCGTTCTGGGCCAGCCGGAGCAAGTGGTCCGCCAGGGCCTGACCCCCCGCCGGCTCCCTGCTGATCAGCAGCAGCGTGTCGTCACCGGCGATCGTGCCGAGGATGTCCTGCAGTTCCGCCTGGTCGATCGCCGAGGCCAGGAACTGCGCGGCGCCCGGCGGGGTGCGCAGGACCACCAGATTCGCCGAGGCCTCCGCGGAGATCAGCAGCTCCTGCGAGAGCCGCCGCATCCGCTCCTCCTTGGCGGACTCCCCCAGCGGCGCCCGCGGGGTGCGATAACCCCCCTCGCTCGGCACCGCGTAGATCAGGTCACCGTCGTTGTTGCGGATCTTCACCGCGTTCAGCTCGTCCAGGTCGCGGGAGAGCGTCGCCTGGGTGACGCTCAGCCCGTCGTCGGCGAGCAGCTTCGCCAGCTGGCTCTGCGACCGCACCGGCTGCCGGTTGAGGATGTCCACGATCCGGCGGTGGCGTGCGGTGCGCGTCTGCGGCACGGCAGGTCCGGCCTGCTGACCCTGGTCCTGCTGCTCCTGGCTCATCGTCGTCTCATTCTCCGGATCGTCCTTCCCCGCCCGCCGGCGCACCGGCCTGGTCCAGGATGCCGGGCAGCGCCCCGAGGAAGGCGTCCACCGCGTCGTCCCCGAGGTTCAGCGGCGGCATGAGCCGTACGACATCGGGGGCGGGCGCGTTCACGAGGAATCCGGCGTCCTGAGCCGCCTGTTGCGCCTGGGGCGCGAGCGGCTCGGTGAGCACGATACCCAGGAGGAGCCCCGCACCCCGGACATGGTCGATCAGGGCGTGGCCGGATCCCTCGATTCCGTCCCGGAGCCTCTCGCCCTGCCGCTTGACGTTCTCCAGCAGCCCTTCGCCCTCAATGGTGTCGAGAACGGCGAGTCCGGCGGCGCAGGCGACCGGGTTGCCGCCGAAGGTCGTGCCGTGGTGGCCGGGCCCGAGCAGGTCGGCGGCGCGGCCGAAGGCGACGGTGGCGCCCAGCGGCAGGCCGCCGCCGAGCTGCTTGGCCAGGGTGACGACGTCCGGCAGCACGCCCTCGTGGGCCTGGTACTCGAACCAGTGCCCGGTGCGGCCGATGCCGGTCTGCACCTCGTCCAGCACGAGCAGCGCGCCCTTGGCCGCGGTGATGGCACGGGCCGCCTTCAGATAGCCGGGGGGCGGGACGACGACGCCGAGTTCGCCCTGGATGGGTTCGAGGACGACGAGGGCCGTCTCCTCGGTGACCGCGGCGGCCAGCGCCCGGGCGTCGCCGAAGGGCACATGGGTGACCTCGGCGGGCAGCGGCTGGAACGGCTCGCGCTTGCCGGGCTGGCCGGTCAGGGCGAGGGCGCCCATCGTGCGGCCGTGGAAGGCTCCCTCGGTGGCGACGACGTGGGTCCGTCCGGTCAGCCGGCCGATCTTGAACGCTGCCTCGTTGGCCTCGGCGCCGGAGTTGCAGAAGAAGACCCGGCCGGTCCGGCCGAAGAGCTGGAGCAGCCGTTCGGCGAGGGCGACGGTCGGCTCGGCCATGAAGAAGTTGGAGATGTGGCCGAGGGAGCCGATCTGCCGGCTCACGGCCTCGACGATCGCCGGGTGGGCGTGGCCGAGGGCGTTGGTGGCGATGCCGCCGACGAAGTCGGCGTACTCCGTGCCCTCGGCGTCCCAGACCTTCGTGCCCTCACCGCGCACGAGCGGCAGGCGCGGGGTGCCGTAGTTGTTCATCAGGGCGCCCTGCCACCGCGCGGTCAGTTCTGCGTTGCTCACGACTCCCCCTGTTCGTCGGGCACGACCATGGTGCCGATGCCCTCGTCCGTGAAGATCTCCAGCAGGATCGAGTGCTGGACCCGGCCGTCGATGACGCGGGCGGTGGTCACGCCGCCTCGCACGGCGTGCAGGCAGCCCTCCATCTTCGGCACCATGCCGGAGGACAGTTCCGGCAGGAGCTTCTCGAGCTGGGACGCGGTGAGGCGGCTGATCACCTCGTCGCTGTTGGGCCAGTCCTCGTAGAGTCCCTCGACGTCCGTGAGGACCATGAGGGTTTCGGCGCCCAGTGCAGCAGCGAGTGCCGCAGCCGCCGTATCAGCATTGACGTTGTAGACATGGTGGTCGTCCTGGCTGCGGGCGATCGACGAGACGACCGGGATGCGGCCGTCGGCGAGCAGTGCCTCGATCGCGCCCGTGTCGATCGCGGTGATCTCGCCCACCCGCCCGATGTCGACCGACTCGCCGTCGATCTCGGGCCGGTGCTTGGTGGCGGTGAGGGTGTGCGCGTCCTCGCCGGTGAGGCCGACGGCGAGCGGTCCGTGCCGGTTGAGCAGTCCGACCAGTTCCCGCTGCACCTGTCCGGCGAGCACCATGCGTACGACGTCCATGGCGTCCTCGGTGGTGACGCGCAGGCCGGCCTTGAACTCGCTGACGATGCCGTGCCGGTCGAGCGCCCGGCTGATCTGCGGGCCGCCGCCGTGCACGACCACCGGCCTGAGGCCGGCGTGCCGCAGGAAGACGACGTCCTGGGCGAACGCGGCCTTCAGGTCCTCGTCGACCATGGCGTTGCCGCCGAACTTGATGACGACGGTCTTGCCGTGGTGCCGGGTCAGCCAGGGCAGCGCCTCGATGAGGATCTGCGCCTTGGGCAGCGCGGTGTGCTTACGGGTGTGGGTCATGACGAGTACGCGCTGTTCTCGTGGACGTAGTCGGCGGTGAGGTCGTTGGTCCAGATGGTGGCGGTGGCGTCACCGGCGGCCAGGTCGGCGACGATGTGCACCTCGCGGTAGCGCATGTCGACCTTGTCGCGGTCCTCGCCGACACCGCCGTTCTTGCAGACCCAGACGCCGTTGATGGCCACGTTGAGCCGGTCGGGCTCGAAGGCGGCCCCGGTGGTGCCGATGGCGGAGAGCACGCGGCCCCAGTTGGGGTCCTCGCCGTGGATGGCGCACTTGAGGAGGTTGTTGCGGGCGATGGAGCGGCCCACCTCGACGGCGTCGTCCTCGGTCGCGGCGCCCACCACCTCGACCCTGATGTCCTTGCTGGCGCCCTCGGCGTCGCGGATGAGCTGCTGGCCGAGGTCGTCGCAGACGGCCCGCACGGCCTCGGCGAACTCGTCGTGGCCCGGGGTGACGCCCGAGGCGCCGGAGGCGAGCAGCAGCACGGTGTCGTTGGTGGACATGCAGCCGTCGGAGTCGACGCGGTCGAAGGTGACCCGGGTCGCGTCGCGCAGGGCCCGGTCGAGCACATCGGCCTCGAGGTCGGCGTCGGTGGTGAGGACGACGAGCATGGTGGCCAGGCCCGGGGCGAGCATGCCGGCGCCCTTGGCCATGCCGCCGACGGTCCAGCCGTCCCTGGTGACCACGGACGTCTTGTGGACGGTGTCGGTGGTCTTGATGGCGATGGCGGCCTTCTCGCCGCCGTGCTCGGACAGCTGACCGGCGGCGGTCCCGACGCCGGGGAGCAGTTTGTCCATGGGGAGCAGGACACCGATGAGTCCCGTCGAGCAGACGGCGATCTCGCCCGCGCCGGTGCCGAGCACCTCGGCGGCCTTCTCGGCGGTGGCGTGGGTGTCCTGGAAGCCCTTCGGTCCCGTACAGGCGTTGGCGCCGCCGGAGTTGAGGACGACGGCGGACAACTGCCCGCTCTTCAGGACCTGCTCGGACCAGAGGACCGGCGCGGCCTTGACGCGGTTGGAGGTGAAGACGCCGGCGGCGGCGCGGCGGGGGCCGTTGTTGACCACGAGGGCCAGGTCGGGGTTGCCGTTCTCCTTGATCCCGGCGGCGATGCCCGCCGCCGTGAATCCCTTCGCTGCCGTCACACTCACGGCGCAACTCCGATCGTCGTCAGCCCGGTGGTCTCGTCGAGACCCAGGGCGATGTTCATGCTCTGGACGGCACCGCCCGCGGTGCCCTTGGTCAGGTTGTCGATGGCGCTGATCGCGACGATCCGCCCCGCGGCCTCGTCGTGGGCGACCTGGATCACCACGGCGTTGGAGCCGTGGACGGACGCGGTCGTGGGCCACTGTCCCTCGGGGAGGAGATGGACGAAGGGCTCGTCGGCGAGGGCCTTGCCGTAGGCCGCGCGCACGGACTCGGCGGTGACGCCGGGCCTCGACTTCGCGGTGCAGGTGGCGAGGATGCCGCGGGGCATCGGCGCGAGGGTCGGCGTGAAGGAGACGGAGACCCGCTCGCCGGCCGCCGCGCTGAGGTTCTGGATCATCTCCGGGGTGTGCCGGTGCTCGCCGCCCACACCGTACGGCGACATCGAGCCCATGACCTCGCTGCCGAGCAGATGGGGCTTGAGCGCCTTGCCCGCGCCGGAGGTCCCGGAGGCGGCGACGATCACCGCCTCGGACTCGGCGAGGCCGGCGGCGTACGCCGGGAACAGGGCCAGGGAGACGGCGGTGGGGTAGCAACCGGGCACCGCGACGCGCTTGGACCCCTCCAGCGCGGCGCGGGCACCCGGCAGTTCGGGCAGGCCGTACGGCCAGGTGCCGGCGTGCGGCGAGCCGTAGAACCGCTCCCAGTCGGCGGCGTCCTCCAGCCGGAAGTCGGCGCCCATGTCGATCACGAGCACGTCCCCGCCGAGCCGCTCGGCGACGGCGGCGGACTGCCCGTGCGGCAGCGCGAGGAACACGACGTCGTGCCCGGCGAGCACCTCGGGGGTGGTCGGCTCCAGGACGCGGTCGGCGAGCGGCAGCAGATGCGGCTGGAGCGCGCCGAGCCGCTGGCCGGCGTTGGAGTTTCCGGTCAGGGCGCCGATCTCGATCCCGGGGTGCGTCAGGAGCAGACGCAGCAGCTCACCGCCCGCGTACCCGCTCGCTCCGGCCACCGCCGCACGTACTGCCATGGAAAACCCTCCTCCTGGATGGCATGACTATACGTTTGCTTGCACGTTTATGCAACGCCGTGGCCCGTATGATCAGCGGCATGGCGCTGCGACCGGTCATGGTGAACATCAAGGCTCTCGACGCCCCGGCGATCGGCCGTTTCTGGGCGGAGGCGCTCGGCTGGACCGCCTACAGCGCCGGCGTGACCACCTACGTCGGACCCCCCGGCGGCCTCGTCTGGCCGGATCCGGTCGCCCTCGGCATCGACGTCGTTCCCGTCCCGGGGCCCGGGACCGCGGCGAAGAACCGGGTGCACCTCGATCTCGCCACGACCTCCGCGGCCCACCGGACGGAGTTGGTCGAGCGCCTGAGGGGCCTCGGTGCGACGCCCGCCCACGTGGGCCAGGGCGCGGTGCCGTGGACGGTCCTCGCCGACCCGGAGGGCAACGAGTTCTGCGTGCTGGAGCCCCGGGAGACCTACCGGGACACCGGGCCGGTCGCCGCCGTGGTGGTCGACTGCGCGGATCCGCGGGCCATGGCCGCCTTCTGGGGTGAGGCACTGGACTGGACCGTGCACGAGGTGACCGACGGTCATGCCTCGATGCGCTCGGCCAGGGGTACCGGGCCGTATCTGGAGTTCCTCCGCACCCCCGACGTGAAGACCGTGCCGGACCGGGTCCATCTGGACCTGCTGCCGTACCCCGGGGACGACAGGGCGGCGGAGGTGGCCCGGCTGCGGGCCCTCGGCGCCACCGGCCTCGACATCGGCCAGGGCGACGTCCCGTGGACGTGCCTGGCCGATCCCGAGGGCCACGAGTTCTGCGTCCTCGCCCCGTCCTAGCCACCTCCGCCCGATCCTCGGGAACGTCACCGAGTTTCGCCGGGAAGGTGTACGTGAAGGTGCTCGCCATGCCCCGGAACGTGGAGGTCATCAGGGTGACCGGGGTGTCCGTCTCCGTGTTCACCGCGTCCGCGTCCGCGTCGGCGGCCGGGGTGGTCACGCGGGCCCGTGGGGCGACCCTCGCGCCGCCGAGGTCGATCTCGGGACCGAGTGCGAGTCGTGCGCGGTTCCGGGCGGTGCGTGACTTGGGCGCTCCGCGGCTCTCTCGCGGGGGTGGGGGACACAGGAGACGAGCCGTTCGGTATGTCGGTCATCGGTCAGCACTTCGAACGGCAGGATAGGGAGGAGACAGGAGCACGTTCATGGGTCGCGTGACGGCGCGGGCCACGCGGGAACGGGGGGGGCGATGGGCGAGTTCTGGCCGGTACCCGACGCACTGATCTACCTCGCCGGCCACTGGCGGGCGGAGCGGACCGTGCGGGACCTGGCGAGCGGCGACGAGGGGCACTTCGCGGGGACGGTCGTCTTCGGCCCGCTGGAGGGCGGCGGCCTGCTGCACCGGGAGTCGGGCGACTTCACCTGGCGGGGCCTCACCCGGCCCGCCGAACGGACCCTGCTCTTCCTGCCCGGGCCCGGCGGCACGGCGGACGTACGGTTCGCGGACGGCCGCCCGTTCCACGACCTGGATCTCACCGCGGGCCGGCACGTCACCGACCACCCGTGCTCCGCCGACCTCTACCGGGGCGAGTTCACCGTCCGCGACGCCGGCCACTGGCACACGGTCTGGCGGGTGCGCGGTCCCGCCAAGGATCTGGAGCTCACCACCGGCTACGCGCGCGTGGGCTGAGCACAGGTCCCTTCCAGGCGCAGGCTCCAGCGGCCCGCCCGGCCGGTCACGCCGACCGTCGAGAGCGAGCGGACGTCGATGCTCCAGTACGTGGCGGGCGGCGCCTTGAGCACGTACACGAGGGCCGCGCGGATCACCGACGGCTCGGCCACGGCGACGACCCGGCAGCCGTCCTCGACCGGCCTGGTGTCGAGCCAGCCGCCGACCCGGCCGATGAAGTCCAGCAGCGACTCCCCGCCGTGCGGTGTGGCCCGCGGGTCGGCCAGCCAGGCGTCCACGGCCTCCGGCTCCCGGGCCATGGCCTCACCCAGGGTCAGCCCCCGCCAGCGGCCCATGTCGCAGTCACGGAGGGCGAGCTGCACCAGCGGCGCGTATCCCAGCCCTTCTCCGGTGGCACGGCTGCGCGGGGCCGGGGAGCAGTAGCGCAGATCGGCCGCCGCGAGCGGCAGCAGTTCGTGCGCGACCCGTTGCACCTCGCCCCATCCGGCCCGGTCCAGCGGCCGCACGTCCTCGAAGCGCTCGGCGAGCACCGAGGAGCTCCCCGCGGCTGCGACGAACGTGACCCGAAGTGCCATGCCGCGATCGTCAGTCGCCGGAGTGGACAGGTCAAGGGGTGCCGCCATGCCGTCACTCCGGGTGCCCACCGCCCTACTCACCGGTAAGGACGCGCCGGACAAGTCACCCGGAACGCCCGTGCGCCCCCCTCACTCGAAGACGAGCGCCATCCAGTGGTCCGGCCGCTCCAGCGGGCGGAACCCCAGCTTCTCGTAGACGCCGTGCGCGTCGTGCGTGGCGAGCATGACGCGCTTGGGCCCGCAGGCCCGCAGCTCCTCCCGCACGGCCGCCACCAGCGCGGTGCCGACCCCCTTGCCCCGTACCGACGGGTCGACGTACACATCGCACAGCCAGGCGAACGTCGCCCGGTCGGTGACGACCCTGGCGTACGCCACCTGCTCCCGCGACGCGCTCTCGTAGACGCCGAAGTTCAGCGATCCCCCGATCGCCCGGTCCTGCTTCTCCCGGGAGCGGCCCAGGGCCCAGTACGCGTCGGTGGACAGCCACCCGTGCACCCGCGCCGCGTCGATCCTGGCAGGGTCGGTGGAGATCTCGTAGCCCTCGGGCAGGCGCGGGGTGTCGGTCATGTCGGGGATGTTCGCAGGCCGGGCGGGGCGGCGTCGAACCTTTATCCCCGTACCTCGTCGCAGGCGGTGCGCAGGCGCCGCACGCCCTCCGTGATCTCCCCGGTGCCGGCCACCGCCGCGAAGCTCAGCCGGAGGTGCCCTGCCGGCGGCTCGGCGCTGAAGTAGGGGCGGCCGGGGGTGACGGCGACGCCCGCGCGCAGGGCGGCGGCGGTCAGGGCGGACTCCGCGGTGCCTTCGGGCAGCCGCAGCCAGAGGTGGTAGCCGCCGGAGGGGACGTGCGGCAGGGCGAGTTCCGGCAGCCGCAGGCGGAGCGCGGCGGTCATGGCGTCCCGGCGGGCCCGCAGATCGGCGGAGATCGCGCGCAGATGACGCGGCCAGGCGGGCGAGCCGACGAGTTCCAGCGTGGCCTCCTGGAGCGGGCGGGGCACGAAGAAGGTGTCGACGACCTGGATGGCCCGCAGCCGCTCCAGCACCGGGCCGTGCGCGGCCAGGGCGCTCACCCGGAAGCTGGGCGAGGTCGCCTTGGTCAGCGAGCAGACGTGCACCACCACTCCGTCGGGGTCGTCGGCGGCGAGCGGACGGGGCAGCGGGCCCGCGTCCTCGTGCACCAGCCGCCGGACGAAGTCGTCCTCGACGACGAACGCGCCCGCCTCGCGTGCGATGCGCAGCACCTCGCCGCGCCGTTCCGGAGCGAGCACGGCGCCGGTGGGGTTCTGGAACAGCGGCTGGCAGACGAAGACACGGGCGCCGGTCGCCCGGAACGCGTCGGCGAGCAGCGCGGGCCGTACGCCGTCCGCGTCCACCGGTACGGGCACCGGGCGCAGTCCGGCCGCGCGGGCGATGGCCAGCATGCCGGGATAGGTGGGCGACTCGACGAGCACGGGCGCGCCCGGCGGGGCGAGGGCGCGCAGGGCGGTGGTCAGCGCGGACTGCCCGCCCGAGGTGACCAGCACCCCGGCCGCCGACACCGGCCCGCCGACACTGCGCGCGAACCACTCGCGCAGCTCCGGCAGCCCCTCCATGGGCGGCCGTCCCCAGGCACCCGGCCGGCGACCGGCCCGGGACAGCGCCGCCGCCATCGCCCGCTCGGGCTGAAGACAGGGATGCAAATAGCCGCCGTTGAACTCGATCACCCCGGGCGGCGGCGCGGCCAGCGAGACGAGCACGCCGGAGGCGTCCACCGAGCGCGGCACGAGGTCGGCGGCGCCGTCGGCGCTGAGGGCGACCTCCTGCCAGGAGGTGTCGCCCGCGGCAGCGGCCGAGGCGCGGGGCTGGGCGCGGAACGCCCCGGCGCCGGGCCGGGTGACCACCAGCCCCTCTGCGGCGAGCCCCGCGAGCGCCCGGGAGACGGTCACGGGACTCACTCGGAACCGCTCCACAAGGGCGCGGCTCGACGGGAGCTTTTCACCGGGAGAGTAGCGGTCAAGCTCCCGTCGCAGCCGCTCCGCCAGTTCACCGACACTGCTACGCTCTTGCATGAGAGCACAGAGTAGCGCTACTACCGCGCCTCCGATAGCGGTTGCCGCTCCCCGGGACCGCGGCGGCTCCGGCACCCTCCAGGCCGCCCTCGGCGTCATCGCCTTCTCCCTCACCTTCCCGGCCACCGCCTGGGGTCTCGAGGGCTTCGGGCCGTGGTCGCTGGTGGCCGTGCGCAGTGTGCTCGCGGCGCTGATCGCGGGCGCATGTCTGCTGGCGCTGCGCATCCCGGCGCCGGCCCGGCAGCACCGGCCCGGCCTCGCGGTGGTCGGTGCCGGAGTGGTGCTCGGCTTCCCGATGCTGACCACGCTGGCGCTGCAGACGTCGACCACCGCGCACGCGGCCGTCGTGGTGGGTCTGCTCCCGCTGACCACGGCGCTGCTGTCCGCCCTGCGGGTCGGCTCACGGCCCTCGCGCACCTTCTGGGCGGCGGCCCTCGCCGGTGCGGCCGCGGTGGTGGCGTTCACCGTGCGGCAGAGCGGCGGCGCGCTGACCACGGCCGACCTGTACCTCTTCGGGGCGCTGCTGGTCTGCGCGGCCGGCTACACCGAGGGCGGCAGGCTGGCCCGGGTGATGCCGGGGTGGCAGGTGATCGGCTGGGCGCTGGTCCTCTGCCTGCCGCTCGCCCTGCCCGCCGCCGCGGTCGCGCTGACGGTCGAGCCGGTGCGGCTGACCGCCCACAGCGTGACCGGCCTGCTGTGGGTGGCGGCGGGCTCGCAGTTCCTCGGGCTGATCGTCTGGTACCGGGGCATGGCGGCCATCGGCATCCCCAGGGCCAGCCAGTTGCAGCTCGCCCAGCCGCTGCTCACACTGGTGTGGTCGGTGCTGTTGCTGAACGAGCACCTGACGGTGGCCGCGCCGCTGACGGCCGCGGCAGTGCTCGTGTGCATCGCCGTGACCCAGCGGTCACGCGGTTGAGAGGAGGCCCCGATGCGCGCAACCGAGGGTGACCAGCTTGTCCAGCACGGCAGGGTGGTCGGCCAGCACGACAAGGTCGGAGAGATCGTCGAAGTGATGGGCCAGGAGGGGAACCCGCCCTACCGTGTCCGCTTCGAGGACGGACACGAGGGCGTGTGCTCACCCGGCCCCGACACGGAGATCCGGCACAGGACCCCGCAGCACTAGATCAGCGCGGCGGTTGCGCCGGCTGCCGGTAGTGGTCGGTGACCACCCGCGCCATCGCCCCGGCCGGATCGGCCGCCACCTCACGGGCGGCGAAGAAGACGTGTCCGCGCACCTGCGGGTACTTCTCGGCAAGCGTGAGGTGGCGGGACAGCTCGGCCGGGTCGCGCCAGGCCGCGGGCTGCGCCGGGTCGCCCGCCTTGTACAGCGCCTCGCCGACGCAGAGGCGTGTGGCGGAGCCCCGGACCACGTCGGCCCACCAGCGGACGAGCTCGGCGTAGTCGGCGGGGGCGAAGCCGATGTGCCAGTAGAGCTGCGGGCAGATGTAGTCGATCCAGTTCTCCCGGGCCCACCTGCGGGTGTCGGCGTGCAGATCGTCGTACGTCTGCACGCCCGCGCGGGTGGCGGAGCCCCGCTCGTCCACCTCGGCGTTGCGCCAGACCCCGAACGGGCTGATCCCGAAACGGGTGCCGGGCCGGACCGCCTTGATCCCGGCGGCCGTCTCGCGCACCAGCCGGTCGACGTTGTCCCGCCGCCAGGCCGCGCGGTCCGGGAAGGCTCCGCCGTGGGTGTCGTAGGCACGGTCGTCGTCGAACGTCTGGCCGGCCACGGGATACGGATAGAAGTAGTCGTCGAAGTGCACCGCGTCGACGGGGTGGCGCCGCACCGCGTCGAGCATCGCCTCCCGCACGAAGGCGCGGACCTCGGGCAGCCCCGGGTTGTAGTAGAGCTTGTCCCCGTACCGGACGATCCAGTGGGGGTGGCGCCGGGCGGGGTGCGAGGGGGCGAGCCGGGCCGGATCGGCGTGCATGGCCACGCGGTAGGGGTTGAACCAGGCGTGGAGTTCCAGACCGCGGGCGTGCGCCTCCTCGACGGCGGTGCCGAGCGGGTCCCAGCCGGGGTGGGCTCCCTGGGTGCCGGTGAGGTACTGCGACCACGGCTCGTACGGCGAGGGCCACATCGCGTCGGCGGTGGGCCGCACCTGGAACACCACGGTGTTGAGGCGGGCACGGACGGCCGCGTCGAGGTGGGCGGTCAGCTCGGCACGCTGCCGGGCGGCGCTCAGGCCGGGCCGGGAGGGCCAGTCCCGGTTGGTCACGGTGGCCACCCACATGCCGCGCATCTCCCCGGCCGCCGTGCCGCCGCCCCGCCCCGGACCGCCGGGGGTCCCGGGTCCGCGCCCGGGCGCGGCGGACGCCTGCGGCATCGTCGCCAGCGCGGCCAGCGCCATCGCCGTGAAGCCCCTGCGGGACACCCGCCCCATCGTGCCCCCTCGTGTGCCGTCGAACCGGCTGGTCGGGTACCGTCTCCCGGCCAGGATGCCCCACCCGCGCGATCGATCATCGATACTTCGGAGTAACGTGCACGAACGGAGCAGGCGCCGGGACCCGGCACCCTGCCACAGCCGTAAGCAGTAGCGAAAGGGACGATGTGACCGACATCGAACGCGTCGGAGTGGTGGGCTGCGGTCAGATGGGCGCCGGGATCGCCGAGGTGTGCGCCCGGGCCGGACTGGACGTCATGGTCGCCGAAACCACCGGCGAAGCCCTGGAGATCGGCCGTACCCGGCTGTTCAACTCCCTGTCGAAGGCGGCCGAGCGCGGGAAGATCACCGAGGAGGAGCTGGCGGCCACACAGGCCCGGCTGAGCTTCACCACGGACCTCGGCGAGTTCGCCGACCGTGACCTGGTGATCGAGGCCGTGGTCGAGAACGAGCAGGTCAAGACCGAGATCTTCCAGGTGCTCGACCAGGTGGTGACCCGGCCGGACGCGATCCTGGCCTCCAACACCTCCTCCATCCCGCTGGTGAAGCTGGCGGTCGCCACCTCGCGGCCCGACCACGTCGTCGGCATCCACTTCTTCAACCCGGCCCCGGTGCAGAAGCTCGTGGAGCTGATCCCGGCGCTCACCACCTCCGAGGGCACGCTGAGCCGGGCCCAGGTCTTCACCGAGAAGGTGCTGGGCAAGCACGCGATCCGCGCGCAGGACCGCTCCGGCTTCGTGGTGAACGCGCTGCTGATCCCCTATCTGCTCTCCGCGATCCGGATGTTCGAGTCGGGCATCGCCAGCCGCGAGGACATCGACAACGGCATGGAGATGGGCTGCGCCCACCCGATGGGCCCGCTGAAGCTGTCCGACCTGATCGGCCTGGACACCGTGGCCTCGGTCGCGTACTCGATGTACGAGGAGTACAAGGAGCCGCTGTACGCCGCTCCCCCGCTGCTCCAGCGCATGGTCGACGCGGGCCGGCTCGGCCGCAAGAGCGGTTCCGGTTTCTACACGTACGGCTGAGGGACCTCCCCGAGGGGCCCGGACACCCGGCCGCGGGTGCCCGGGCCCCTCGGCGTCAGGGCCTGCCGTCCTGGCCGAGCCTGAGGTGGTGCAGCAGGAGTAACGCGGCCGCCATGCCCGCGGCCGGGACCTCGCCGCGGGCGACGAGGTCGGGGACCACCTTGAGGGGCACCCACTCCCGGCGCTCCGACTCGAAGTCGTCCACGGGGTGCCCGACGTACTCCCCCTCCTCGGCCCAGTAGACGTGGTGCCGGGCGTCGGTGAGGCCGTTGGACGGCTCCACGCTCATCAGGTGGCGCAGGGGACCCGGCCGCCAGCCGGTCTCCTCCTCCAGCTCCCGCGCCGCTGCCCCGGCGAGGTCCTCGCCGTCCTCGACCACCCCCGCCGCGAGTTCCCAGCCCCAGCTGTCGGTGATGAACCGGTGCCGCCACAGCAGCAGGACCTCGTTGGCGTCGTTCACCACCGTGGCCACGGCGACCGGGCGCAGCCGTATGAGGAAGTGGTCGAGGTGCCGGCCGTCCGGCAGCTCGACGTCCGCGAGATTGACGCTGAACCAGCGGTTTGCGTACACAGGCTGTTCGTTCTGTTTCGTCCACTGCACGGTTCTGCCACCTTCCGAACGAGTAAGGGGCAATATCCCAGCAGTAGACGTCCCGGCAGCAGGCGCACGGGAGGCCGCCCGCGGCGCAGCGGAAGGCGCGGCGGAGGCGCACACCTGGCCGCGGTGTCCCTGCACCGCGGCGATGCCGACGGGCCCTCAGAGCGGGACGCGCAGGGCCCCGTCGATGAGTTCGGCCGCCTCGGCCGTGCCCGAGCAGCCGCTGCGCACGAGGTGTTCGCGCACCGCGCGCAGCCTGTCGCGCAGCCGCTGCGACTCCATCCCCCGGGCCTGTTCGGCCATCCGCACCGCGATGGCCACCGCCTTGTCGGCGTTGCCCTGGCGCAGTTCGACGGTGCTCAGCATCGCAAGCCGGTGCACCCGGCCCCGGTCGTGCGCCGGGGTGTCCACGGCCGCCGCGGCGTGCTCCCCGGCCGCCGCCAGCTCGCCGAGGCTCAGCAGCGCCTCCGCCACCTGGACGTTGACCAGGCCGGGCTGGACGTAGCCGGTCTCGTCGGGCTCGTGCCCGCGCCGGATGCGCTCCGCGGACTGCTCGGCCCGCCGGATGCAGGACAGCGCGCTCGTGCCGTCGCCGAGGTGCGCGTACGCCTTGGCCTGCATCGCGTACAGGTCGGAGGCGAGCGCCGGGGTGATGCGGCTGCCGGCGGCGCGCAGCGCGGCCTCCGCGAAGGCGACGGCCTGCCGGTACTCCCGCATGAACAACGACTGGTTGACGAGCAGCGCGATCACATAGGCGCCGAGTCCGCGGTCCCCGCTGGCCTTCGCCAGCCGGAGCGCCTGGTGGAAGTAGCGCTGGGCGAGTCCGTGCGCGTCGGAGTCGTAGGCGCAGATGCCGGCGACGGCGACCAGACCGCCGGTGGCGCGGTGCAGCTGACGGCCGGTCGCGTCGGTGTAGCTGCCGCGCAGCAGCGGGGCCGCCTCGGCGTTGAGGAAGCCGACGATCCGGGCCCGGGTCGCCACACCGCCGGCCTTGCGGTACATCTGCTCGTAGTGGGTACGGGCAGCGCGCAGCATGTCGAGGTCGTTCGGCGTGACCCGGTGCCGGCCGCCGCGGGAGACGTCCACGTCCTCGGGCGGGTTCTCCCACTCCCACACCGGCATCACGGCGGGCGTGCCGGTGACCGCGGGGGCGCCGACTATGTGCGGGCGGCGCTGCTGGTCGGAGCGCCACAGCGCGGTGGCCCGCTCGACGAACCCGCACAGCGATCCGGTGTGCGGGGCGGCCGGTTCGCCGGGAACCCCGAGCCCGATGTCGTCGAGGGTCACCGGACGCCGCAGCCGGGCGGCGAGCACCTCGCAGATCAGGTCGGGCACCTGCCCCCGGGGCCGTTGCCCCTTCAGCCACCGCGCCACGGCGGTGTGTTCGTACCTGAGGGACAGACCGCGCGCCCGTCCGGCCTGGTTGACGTGCGCCGCGAGGCCGGCGTGCGAGACCCCGGCCTCGTCCAGGATCGCGTCGAGGAGAGTGTTGGGCTGCATGCGGGCCCCCCGGTGGCTCGGTGCGGACAGACTAGTGGCTGCCGATTCACACGGGGTGTGAACGGAGTGCCAGGATCCGTAGTGTGCGCGCACTGTCGCGGAGAGTTTCCAGCCGGTTGACTGAATTGCCTCGAAAGAGGCCGGCCGGGCCGCCGGCTCCCCCTCGTACAGTGCGGCGGCCCGTTTCCGCGCCGTCCGCCCGGCTGCCTGCCCGACACTCCGTGGCGGGGCGGACGGCCCCGCCGGCTCCGACCAAAGCGGACGGCCGGTCACTCCGCCGGAGCGGCAGGCGGTCGGCTCACGCCCGGGTCGGCGGGCGACCACGCGGGGAGCTTCAGGTGGTCCGCCGGGTGGGCGTCGGCCGTGGCACGGGGGCGCGGGGGCGGGACGGGGTGCCGCGCGTGCCGCTCGTTCCTGAGGACCAGCAGTGCCACGTCGTCCCTCGAGAGCCCGGTCGAGTGGCGCGGAAGCGCGCCGAGGAGCGTGCGCAGCACCGACCGGGGCCTGGGCGGGCGGGTGCGGGCGGCCTCGGTGAGGGCCCCCGCAGCGGAAAGAAGCGCCCCTCGGCGTTCCGGGCCTCGCAGAACTGGACCGGCCGCACGGCCCGATCCGGATGTATCGCCCGGAATGGCCACCCGAACAGTGAGGTGACCGGCGGGAAGGGGGGTGCGGGTGTGGTGGGGGCGTGTCGCACGCCCCCACCACCGGCACAACCCGGAGGAGCTAGCTCCGCAGGACCGCCCCGGTGCGGTCGCCCGCGAGGGCGACCGCCGCCTCGCGGGCCGCCGACGCCTCGTCGACGGTCAGCGTCCGGTCGTTCGCGCGGAACCGCAGCGCGTACGCCAGCGACTTGCGGCCCTCGCCCAGCTGCTCGGCGTTCTCGTACACGTCGAACAGGCGGATGGACTCCAGCAGTGCCCCCGCGCCCTCACGCAGCGCGGCCTCGACGTCCGAGGCGGGCACGAACGCGTCGACGACCAGCGCGACGTCCTGTGTGGCGACCGGGAACGTGGAGATGCCCGGCGCCTGCGGGGTGTCGTCGCCGACCCGCTCCAGGACGTCCAGGTCCAGCTCCATCGCGCAGCTGCGCGCGGGCAGGCCCAGGGTCTTCAGGACGCGCGGGTGCAGCTCTCCGGCGTGGCCGATGACGCGCTCGGCGCCGTCGACGGTGACGGTCAGCTCGGCGCAGCGGCCCGGGTGCCACGGCCCGTACTGGCCCTTGCGGATGCCGAGTCCGGCGCCGGCCTCGCGGGCGACGGTCCGGGCGGCCTCGACCGCGTCGGCCCAGTCGGCCGGACGGCCCCTGCCCCACCAGCCGGCCTGCTCGCGGGCGCCGGCCAGCACCACGGCGACGTGCCGGGGCTGGTCGGGCAGCGCGGCGTTCAGCGCGGCGACGTCGGCCTCGCTGGGGCGCCGGTCGACGGGCAGGTTCGCGGCGACCCCGCGCTCGTCGCGCGGCTGGAAGACCAGGCCGGTCTCGAACAGCGCGAGGTCGTGCGAGCCCCGGCCGTCGTTGCGGCGCAGCGCGCCGAGCAGACCCGGCAGCAGCGAGGTCCGCAGCGCGGGCTCCTCGTCGCTGAGCGGATTGACCAGCTTGACGACACGGCGGGCCGGGTCGTCCGCGTCCAGGCCGAGCTGGTCGAAGACCTGCTCGCTGACGAACGGGTAGTTCGGCGCCTCGACGTAGCCGGCCCCGGCCAGCGCGCGGCCGACGCGGCGGTGCAGCCGCTGGCGGGCGGTCAGGCCCCGGCCGGCCGGCGGCCTGGGCAGCGTGGAGGGCAGGTTCTCGTAGCCCTCCAGCCGGATGACCTCCTCGGCCAGGTCGTTCGGGTCGGTGAGGTCGGGCCGCCAGGACGGGACGGTGACGATCAGCTCATCCTGCCCGTACACATCACACCCGACCTCCTGAAGGCGGCGTACGACGGTCTCGCGGCCGTACGTCACACCGGCGACCTTGTCCGGGTGGTCGGCGGCGACGGTGACGGTGTGCGGCGCGGCCGGGGCGACGACCTCGGTGACACCGGCCTCGGCGGTGCCGCCGGCGAGCAGCACCAGCAGGTCGACGGTGCGCTGCGCGGCGGCGGCGGCGGCCTGCGGGTCCACGCCGCGCTCGAAGCGGCGGGAGGCCTCGGAGGACAGCTTGTGCCGGCGTGCGGTGCGCGCGACGGACACCTGGTCGAAGTGCGCGGCCTCGATGACCACGTCGGTCGTCGCGTTCCCGCCGTTGCCGGAGGCGTCGTGGTCGGCGATCTCGGTGTTGGCGCCGCCCATGACCCCCGCGAGGCCGATCGGGCCGCGGTCGTCGGTGATCACCAGGTCCTCGGCGTGCAGCTTCCGCTCGACGCCGTCGAGGGTGACGATCTTCTCGCCCTCCTCGGCCCTGCGGACGCCGATGGTGCCCTGGACCAGGTTGCGGTCGTAGGCGTGCAGCGGCTGGCCGAGCTCCATCATCACGTAGTTGGTGACGTCCACGGCGAGCGAGATCGGGCGCATGCCGACCTTCTGCAGGCGCCGCTGGAGCCAGATCGGGGAGCGCGCCTCGGGGCTGAGGCCGGTCACCGTGCGGGCGGTGAAGCGGTCGCAGCCGGCCGGGTCGGAGACCTTCACCGGGTAGCCGAAGGCGTTGGGGCCCGGCACGTCGAGCAGCGCCGGGTCGCGCAGCGGCAGGCCGTAGGCGATGGCGGCCTCGCGGGCGACACCGCGGATGGACAGGCAGTCGCCGCGGTTGGCGGTGACGGCGATGTCCAGGACCTCGTCGACCAGTTCGAGGAGTTCGATGGCGTCCTTGCCGACCTCGGTCTCCGGCGGCAGCACGATGATGCCGTGGGAGCCGTCGTCGCCCATGCCCAGCTCGTCGCTGGAGCAGATCATGCCGTGGGACGTCTTGCCGTACGTCTTGCGCGCGGAGATCGAGAAGCCACCGGGCAGGGTGGCGCCGGGGAGGACCACGACGACCTTGTCGCCGACGGCGAAGTTGCGGGCACCGCAGACGATCTCCTGAGGCTCACCGGTGCCTCCCCCGGAGCCGAAAACTTGGGAGGCGCCCCCGGCCCGGCCCACGTCGACGGTGCAGAAGCGGATCGGCTTCTTGAAGCCCTCCAGTTCCTCGATGGTCAGCACCTGGCCGACCACGAGGGGGCCCTTGAGGTCGGCGCCGAGGTGCTCGACGGTCTCGACCTCCAGCCCCGCCGAAATGAGCTTGGCCTGTACGTCACGGCCGGTCTCCGTCGCCGGCAGGTCGACGTACTCCCGCAGCCAAGAAAGCGGGATCCGCATCAGATCTCCATCCCGAACGGCCGGGTGAACCGGACGTCACCCTCGACCATGTCTCGCATGTCCTCGACGTTGTGGCGGAACATCAGCATCCGCTCGATGCCGAACCCGAAGGCGAAGCCGCTGTACTTCTCCGGGTCGACGCCGCAGGCGGTGAGCACCCGCGGGTTGACCATGCCGCAGCCGCCGAGCTCGATCCAGCCCTCGCTGGAACAGGTGCGGCAGGGCCGGTCGGGGTTGCCGACGGACGCGCCCTTGCAGACGTAGCAGAGCATGTCCATCTCGGCGCTCGGCTCGGTGAACGGGAAGAAGTTCGGCCGCAGCCGGGTCTTCATCTCCGCTCCGAACAGCGACTGGACCATGTGGTCCAGGGTGCCCTTGAGATCCGCCATGGTCAGGCCCTCGTCCACGGCGAGCAGCTCGACCTGGTGGAAGACGGGGGTGTGCGTGGCGTCCAGCTCGTCGGTGCGGTAAACGCGGCCGGGGCAGATCACGTAGACCGGCAGCTCGCGGTCGAGCAGGGAGCGGATCTGCACGGGCGAGGTGTGGGTGCGCAGCACGACACCGGACTCGGTGCCGCCCTCCGGGCCCTGGACGAAGAAGGTGTCGGCCTCGCCGCGGGCCGGGTGGTCCGGGCCGATGTTCAGGGCGTCGAAGTTGAACCACTCGGCCTCGGCCTCGGGGCCCTCGGCGACCTCGTAGCCCATGGCCACGAAGACGTCCTCGATGCGCTCGGAGAGCGTGGTGAGCGGGTGCCGGGCGCCGGCCGGTACGCGGTCGTGGGGCAGGGTGACGTCCACGGCCTCCTCGACCAGGACGCGCTGGTCGCGCTCGGCCTCCAGCTCGGCCTGGCGGGCGGCGAGGCCCTTGTTCACGGCACCGCGTGCCTGGCCGACACGCTTGCCGGCGTCGGCCTTGGCGTGCGGCGGCAGGGCGCCGATCTCGCGGTTGGCCAGGGCCAGCGGCGAGGTGCCGCCGGTGTGGGCGACCTTGGCCTCCTGGAGCGCGTCGAGGGAGTCCGCGGCGGCGAAGGCGGCGAGCGCCTCGTCCCGCATGCGCTCGATCTCTTCCGGTTTCAACGCCTCGACCTCGACAGGGTCGTACGACTTATTCGGTGCCGACATCTCTTCCCGTGCTTCCGGTTGTCCCCCAGCTGTCGCTGAGAGGTGCCCCCAGGCTGATGGTCCCGTCATCGACTCGTGGACGAATCCCTGGTGACGTCTCGTCTTTCGTCCTCGGGACGCAAAGGTGCCAAAAGCCGAGTCTAACGGGGTGAGGGAATGCGAATGCGCCCGTGGGGGCCGTCGGACGTCTCAGCTGAGATACGCCGGTGCCGCCACGGGCAACGTAAATCGGAACTCGGCGCCGCCGCCGGGGGCACGCCCGACCGTGATGGTGCCGCCGTGGGCTTCGACGATGCCCTTGACGATGTACAGCCCGAGGCCCGTCCCGCCACGCTTGCTGCCCCGCCAGAAGCGGGTGAAGACGCGGTTCATGGACTCCTCCGGGATGCCGGGCCCCTCGTCGCTCACCGTGACCGACGTGCCGGCGTCCTCCCGTTCGCGCGGGGACGCCGAGGGCGTGATGTCAATCGTGACGGTTCCCTCGCCGTGCCGCACGGCATTTTCCAGCAGGTTGCTCAGCACCTGGTCGATCTTGTCGGGGTCGGCCCACAGGTCGGGCAGCGGGTGCTGCATCCGCAGCAGGAACCGGTCGGCCGGCTGGCCCGCGGCGACGTAGGCCTGGATGTGGCGGCCGACGGCGGCCCCGATGTCGACGGGCTGACGGCGCACCTCCAGGCGCCCGGAGTCGATGCGCGATATGTCGAGCAGCTCGGCGATGAGCCGGGTGACCCGGTCCGCGTCGGCGTCGACCGTCTCCAGCATCAGCCGTTTCTGGTCGTCGGTGAACCGTTCCCACTTGGCGAGCAGGGTGGCGGTGAAGCCCTTGACGGAGGTGAGCGGGGACCGCAGTTCGTGGGCGACGGTGGCGATCAGCTCGGCGTGGCTGCGCTCGGTGCGGCGCCGGGCCTCGGTGTCGCGGAGGGTGACGACGACCCGGCGGACGGGTCCGGTGGGGCGGGCGCGGACGTAGCGCGCGGACACGAGGACCTCGCGTCCGCCGGGGAGCAGCAGGTTGCGCTCGGGCTGGCGCACGCGGATGGCGAGGCCGCCGTAGGGGTCGGTGAGCTGCCACCAGCGGCGGCCCTCCAGGTCCTCTAACGGCAGGGCCGTCTCCAGCGGCTGCCCGAGGACCCGCCGGGCGGGTACGGCGGTGATGCGCTCGGCCGCCGCGTTGAAGCAGATCACACGGCCGTGCTCGTCGGCGACGACGAGTCCGTCGGGCAGCTGGTCGGGGTCGATGCCGAGTTCGGCGAGATCACCGGGCCGGGGCGCGGGCGGGCGCGCCGTCCGCTGTGCCCCCGGTGCGCTGCTCGTGCCGACGCTCATCCCCGTACCCCACCTCTCGGAACTTCCTCGGGGCGCCCCGTGCTCGGGACCGGCCGAGAGCTTGGGGGAGGGTCCCCGAGCTGGTCACCCTACTAGTTCCCGGTGACGGAGCGGCACCCTCCGGCGGCGCGCTGTGCACGTGCCGACGCGTAGAGACATACGGCGGCGGCGGTGGCCAGGTTCAGGCTCTCGGCCCTTCCGTGGATCGGAACGCGTACGACGGCGTCGGCGAGCGCGCGGGTCTCCTCGGGCAGTCCCCAGGCCTCGTTGCCGAAGACCCAGGCGGTCGGGCCGCCCATGGTGCCCTTGTCGAGCTCCTCGTCCAGGTCCCGGTCACCGGCGCCGTCCGCGGCGAGCAGCCGCACGCCCGCCTCCCGCAGCCCCGTCACGGCCCGTTCGACGGGCACGCCGACGGCGACGGGCAGGTGGAACAGGGAGCCGACGGAGGCGCGTACGGCCTTGGGGTTGTACAGGTCGACGGAGGCGTCGGTGAGGACGACGGCCTCGGCTCCGGCGGCGTCGGCGCACCGCAGCACGGTGCCGGCGTTCCCGGGGTCCCGCACGTGGGCGAGCACGGCGACGAGGCGGGGCCGGGCGGCGAGGACCTGCTCGAACGGCGTGTCCAGGAACCGGCACACCCCGACCAGCCCCTGCGGGGTGACGGTGGTGGAGATGTCCGCGATGACCTGCTCGGAGGCGAGGTGCGTACGGGCACCGGCGTCCCGTGCCGCACCGATGATGTCGGCGTACCGGTCTGCGGCCTCGGGTGTGGCGAACAGTTCGACGAGCGTGGCGGCGTCCCCGTCCCGGTGCGCGGCGGCCTCCCGCACGGCCTGCGGCCCCTCGGCGAGGAACAGCCGCTCCTTCCCCCGGAAGTTCCGCTTGCCGAGCCGCCGGGCGGCGGCGACGCGGGAGGAACGGGGGGAGATCAGCTCGGGGCTGACGGGGGCCATCTTCTTCGTCACCTTCGGGAGATCTCAACACGCGGCACGCGCCCCCGGGGCGCGGGGAACTGCGCGACCAGCCACAACGGACCCGGGGCCGAACGACGGCCGGCGAACCTGCAACAGCAGGACCCGCAAGCTTTCAAGCCTGCGGGTCCTGGAAACTCACGTCGGCTTCAGGCCAACGCAGTGCTCACGCGGCCTTCGGCGCGTTGACGTCCGCCGGCAGCGCCTTCTGCGCGACCTCGACGAGCGCCGCGAAGGCGGTGGCGTCGTTGACGGCCAGCTCCGCGAGGATCTTCCGGTCGACCTCGACGTTCGCGGCCTTCAGACCCTGGATGAAGCGGTTGTACGTGATGCCGTTGGCGCGGGCAGCGGCGTTGATGCGCTGGATCCACAGCTGGCGGAAGTCACCCTTGCGCTTCTTGCGGTCGTTGTAGTTGTAGACCAGCGAGTGGGTGACCTGCTCCTTGGCCTTGCGGTACAGACGCGAACGCTGACCGCGGTAGCCGGAGGCCTGCTCGAGGATCGCCCGGCGCTTCTTGTGGGCGTTGACTGCCCGCTTGACGCGTGCCACTTGTTAACTCCTTGTAGCGGGGCCGTGGTTGTGCCCACACGGCCCGAAATCGATTGGGTCCCGGTCGGACGGACGTGCGGCGCTCGCGCGCCGGGGCGTCACTTGCCGAGAAGCTTCTTGATCTTCGCGGCGTCGCCCGGGGCCATCTCGGCGTTGCCGGTGAGGCGACGCGTCACACGGGACGACTTGTGCTCGAGCAGGTGGCGCTTGCCGGCGCGCTCGCGGAGCACCTTGCCGGAGCCGGTGATCTTGAAGCGCTTGCTGGCACCGCTGTGCGACTTGTTCTTCGGCATAGCGCCGTTCTCTCCTCGTCGGTGGCGCTCCGGTGCCCGGTCGTGAGAACCGGGCACGGTGGAGCGTCGTACTTGTGTCGGTTACGTCCTGGGGACTCGCGTCCCCCGGAGTCACGCCTCGGCGGAAGCCTCGGCCGGAGCCTCGGCGTTCGCGGCGTCGGGGTCCGCGGCGTTCATCGAACGGCCGGGGTTGGCCTTCGCCTCCGCCTTGCGAGCTTCCTGTGCCTGGCGGGCCTCGGCCATCGCCTCGGTCTTCTTCTTGTGCGGACCGAGGACCATGATCATGTTGCGGCCGTCCTGCTTCGGGTTCGACTCCACGAACCCGAGGTCGGCCACGTCCTCCGCGAGACGCTGCAGCAGTCGGTAGCCGAGCTCCGGCCGGGACTGCTCGCGACCACGGAACATGATCGTGATCTTGACCTTGTCGCCCTGCTTGAGGAACCGGACGACGTGACCCTTCTTGGTGTCATAGTCGTGCGGGTCGATCTTCGGCCGGAGCTTCATCTCCTTGATGACCGTGTGCGCCTGGTTCTTGCGCGCCTCACGGGCCTTCATGGCCGACTCGTACTTGAACTTCCCGTAGTCCATGAGCTTGCACACGGGCGGACGGGCGTTCGCCGCGACCTCGACGAGATCGAGGTCGTACTCCTGCGCAAGCTCCAGGGCCTTGGCAAGCGGGACAATCCCGACCTGCTCGCCGCTGGGACCGACAAGTCGCACCTCGGGAACGCGAATCCGGTCGTTGATGCGGGGCTCGGCGCTGATGGATCCTCCTCGGTAGCACCACGCGACGGTCTGGCGGACAGCCGCGTAACGTCTGTGTTCGTTAGACCTGACCGCGCCGAAGCATGCAAAACGCCCCGGACGATCACAGGCGGGGCTCCTCGAACTACCGGAGCACCGCCGCGATGACCGCGGGGCGCGATTTCGGGCGGACCGCCGTCTCGGGGACGGGGACCGCCTGACCGGTGACCCGCCACCCTGAGGGCGGCCAGGTGGGAGTTCGAAGCCTCCACTTGTGGGCCGGGCTCGCTAGCCGCGAGGCATACGGGTCCGACCGGTCGTTACACAAGGTTAGCAGCTCCGGGAGGCGTGCGCTAACCGCGTGCCGCATGCCTCCTGCTGTCAAGGGGACACGCGTCTGCGCCTATCGTGTGGGGCATGAGTGACACCTCCCCCTCGGACACCCCCGAGACCCCCGGAAACCCCGACTTCGACGCCATGGCCCGCGACATCGCCGAGGTCCCGGCGGTCGAGGTGATCGTGACGGTGGCCGTCAACCTGATGAGCGCCGCCGCCGTGAAGCTCGGTCTGACCGAGGAGGGCGACAGGTTCAAGGACCTGGACGAGGCCCGCAAGCTGGTGCACGCGCTGGCCGGTCTGCTGGACGCGTCCGCGACGGAGATCAGCTCCTTCCACGCCGCGCCGCTGCGCGACGGCCTGAAGTCGCTCCAGCTGGCCTTCCGCGAGGCCTCCCTGGTCCCGGACGAGCCGGGCAAGGGCCCGGGCGAGAAGTACACGGGCGCGATCTACGGCTAGGACCTCAGGGACGCACGTACAGGGGCTCGCCGGGAGGCGCCGCCTCGGCCGGCAGGACTGCCAGGTCGAGGCCGCGCACCAGGCGGGCCCTCAGCGTTTCGTCGGCCGCGAGGCGCCGGGCCACGGCGCGGGCGGCCTCGGCGACGGAGGCGGCCGGGTCGAGGACCAGGGCGAGGGTGCCGTCGGCCTGTCCCGGCCCGAGGTGGGCGCGCAGCACGGCGGGCTCCTCGGCCACGGCGGCCCGAACGGCCTCGACCACGGCGGGGTCGGCGAGCGGGTCGGTGCTGGTGCGGCCCTCGGCGAGCGCGAGCAGGGTGGGCCCGGTCAGTTCGAAGGGCACGGGACCGGACATGTCCAGGACCACGGTGTCCGCCTTCTCGTGCGCGGCGGCCTGCAGGGCCTGGTGCAGCGGTACGGCGACGGGGCGGGCCGCGGGGTCCCAGCGGGCGAGCGACTCGACGGACGTGAAGGCGGGCAGAGCCGTGCGGCCACCGGCCTTCAGGGTCGGCACGGCCATGTCGCTGGTCTTCTCGCGGCGCAGCCCGTTCTCGTCTTCCTCCACCTCGCCGAGCAGCGCCACGACGGGGACGAGCAGACGGGCGTCCTTGAGTGCCTCCAGGACGGGACCGACCGCGTTGCCGTCCTCGGCCCAGGCGGCGAGCGCGGCACTCAGCCGGGGGTCGGCGGAGCCGTCGTCGTCACGGAACGGGGAGTCGGGAATGTTCTTGTTCGCCACGGTCACCGACCCTATCGGCCGTCCGTGACACGCTCGGACGCGGGCGGCCCGTACGACGCGGGGGCGCATGCGGCTTCGGCTTCGGCTTCGGCTTCGGCGGAGGGAGACACGGTGGGGGACGGGGCGAGGGTGTCCGTGGCGGTGCAGGACCTCGGCTCCCGGGAGACCGTCTCGCACGGGGACGGGACGTTCGTCACGGCGAGCATCGTCAAGGTCGACATCCTGGCGGCGCTGCTGCTCGGCGCGCAGGACGCGGGACGGGAGCCCGGCGGGACGGAGCGGGCGTACGCGGAGGCGATGATCGTGCGCAGCGACAACGACGCGGCGTCGGCCCTGTGGGACGGGATCGGGCGGGCGGCCGGTCTGGACGCCGCGAACGCCCGCCTCGGGCTGACCCGGACCGCGGGCGGCGAGGGCACGCTGTGGGGGCTGACCCGCACCACGGCCGAGGACCAACTGGTGCTGCTGCGGCAGGTGTTCGGCGGGGACTCGGAGCTGGGCGAGGCCTCGCGGGCGTATCTGCGGGGACTGATGGCGCGGGTCGTCCCGGAGCAGGCGTGGGGTGTGCCGACGGCGGCGGACGAGGGTACGGCGTGGGCCGTGAAGAACGGCTGGCTGCCGCGCGACGCGACCGGTCTGTGGGTCGTGCACAGCATCGGGTGCGTCACGGCCGGCGGGCGCGAGTGCCTGGTGTCGGCGCTGTCCGACGGCAACGCGACGAAGGAGCGGGGCGTGGCACGGGTGGAGGGGGCGGTGGCGACGGCCCTCTCGGCGCTGGACCGGCTTCCGCACCCCTTGCGGCGGCCGGGCGGCTCCTAGAAGTCCTCGCGGTCAGCGCGGCGGCCGCGCCACAGGACCACCGTGGCGACCAGCAGGACGCCGCCCGCGCTGCCCGCCAGGGGCGCCGCCCAGTCGGCGGTGTCCTCGCCGGAGCGGTCGGTGTCCGGGCCGGGGCCGAAGTACTTCTCCCCGTGGGCCGCCGGCTTCAGGCCGTCCGGCTTCAGCCGGCCCGCCGCCTCGATCGCGGCGGCCGGGTCGATGAAACCGGAGCCGCGGGAGTCGTCGCGGCCGTCGGCGGGGGCGTTGCGGGCGGTGTCCTGAAGGAGCCGCTTGATCTGCGCGGGGGTCAGACCCGGGTGGGCCGCCTTGACCAGCGCGACGGCGCCGGAGACGAAGGCGGCGGCGGCGCTGGTGCCCCAGCCCTCGTAGTACTTGTGGTCGGGGTCGGCGATGATCACGTCGACGCCCGGGGCGCTGACCGTTGCGTACCAGCGGCGGGTGGAGAACGGGGCGCGGGTGCCGTAGCGGTCCACGGCGGTCGCGGTGATGACGCCCGGGTAGGCGGCCGGGTAGGAGATCCGGTCGCCCTTCTCGCCGCCGTTCCCCGCGGAGGCGACGACGGCCACGCCCTTGCGCAGGGCGTACTGGATGGCCTCGTCCTCGCCGGGTTCGGGGTGCGCGGAGGCGGAGTCGTCGCCGAGGGAGAGGTTGATGACGTCGGCGCCGTTGTCGGCGGCCCACCGGATGCCCTCGGCGAGGGCGTTGCCGCGGGTGCTGCGGGCCTTGGCGCGGGAGGGGTCGCCGTCCTCCAGGATCACGCGGACGGGGAGGATCTTCGCCCCGGGCGCGATGCCCATCACTCCGTCCGCGTTTCCGGGGCCGTGTCCGTGACCGGCGATGATGCCGGCCATGGCGGTTCCGTGGCGGGCCCAGGCACGGTCGCCCTCGCTCGCGCCGAAGCCGACCAGGTCCTTGCCGTCGAGGACGTTGCCGTCGAGGTCGGGGTGGTCGGCCTCCACGCCGGTGTCCAGGACGGCGACGGTGACGCCCTCGCCCTTCGTGGTCCGCCAGGCCTCCTCGGTGTGCATGGCCTCCAGGGACCACTGCCGGACGCGGATGCCGTCGGCGTGCGCGGGCGCGGCGGGCAGGAGCACCAGCGTGGCGGCGAGGAGCGCGCCGAGGGCCGCGGCGTGACCCCGGCCGGTGACGGGCCTCATGACGGCTGCTCCGTGGCGGTGCCCGCCCTCTTGCGCAGGCCGCGTTCGACGCGGT
Organism: Streptomyces marokkonensis; assembly: GCF_008312835.1. Lineage (GTDB taxonomy): Bacteria > Actinomycetota > Actinomycetes > Streptomycetales > Streptomycetaceae > Streptomyces > Streptomyces marokkonensis_A. Next base: position 30,810 of record NZ_VSKS01000012.1, read on the forward strand.
CGGCGAGGCCCCGTGCCTCGTGGCCGAGGCCCGCCTGGGCGGCGGCGGTGGTGGCTCCGGACTCCATGGCGTCCTCGGCGGGCTGCGGGGTGTCGACGGTGCGTCCGTCGGCCCAGCCGGAGACGGCGTAGACGACGACGGGGGCGTCCGTGAGGACGGAGACCGCCCAGGAGGCACGCTGTCCGGCGCCGAAGCCGGCGGCGGCGGTGCCCTTCGCGGCGTGGGGCAGGGGCATCAGGTCGGTCCGGCGGTCGAGGCGTTCCCTGTCGAAACGGCGGGCGAGGGAGGCCATGCCGGCGGCGTCGGCCTCGGTGAACAGCAGGCCGACGGTGGTGACGTGGCTCTGGGTGGCATCGGTGTAGGTGGCGCGCAGCAGACGCTCGCAGCCGACGGGGTCGAGGACCTTGCGCAGCAGGGGGTCGAAGGCGCCCTCGCAGCCGCTGTCGGGGGCGACGGCGATACGGGTCCACGTCCGGTCGGCTTCGCCGGGTCCGGCGCCCTTGCCCCGCACGGTGGGCGGGAACAGCTGGTCGACCGGGACGTTGTGCCACAGGTCTCCGGCGGCGGTGAAGCCGTGCCGGGCGCCGGGTCCCGCGGAGTCCCCGGCGAGCCAGGCACCGGTGACGGCACCGCCGATGAGCCCCGTCCCGAGGACGAGGCAGGCCGCGGCGGCCACGACCTGCGACCGGCCCCGCCGGCCGAACGGCCGTCGCCGGGCGCGCTCGTCGTACGCCTCCGGCTCGCCGAACGTGACGAAGGCCGCCGGTCCGGGGGCGCCGCCCGGCGCCACGGGGGCGCTCCAGGACAGCGCGGGGTCGGGACCGCCCCGGCCCCCCTGACCGGTGGTCGCGCCGTCGCCGGTCGCGGGCCGCCGGGCGGGGGCGGGCGCACCGGCCGGGGCGTGCGCCGGGCCCGCTCCGGAACGGTGCGGCTCCCCGGAGCCCGGGCGTGGACCGGGCCCCGGCCGGGGCGGGGCGGGCGGTGTCCGGGACGTCCCGCTCGGGCCGGCGGCCGGTTCGGCGGGGACGGGGCGCAGACGGGTGGTGGTCTCCGACGCCGTTTCCGAAGGGGCACCCGGCCTGCCCGCGGTGGGCCGGTGGGTGGGCTGCGCCGGCACGGAGGGCGCGGCGTCCGGGGAGCGCAGGCCCCGGCCGACGGTGGGCGGGGCGTCGGGGAAACGGGCGGAGGCACGCGGCGGCGGGGGCGGCGCGGAATCCGCGTCCCGGTGGGCACCGGCACCGAAGCGCGGGAAACGCGGCCGGGGCGCGGACCCGTCGGCCCCCGCGGGAGCAGGTCCGCGGCGGCGGTCGAGCGGGCCGTCGGCGTGGCCGTCGCCCTCCCCGGCCGAAGGGTTCGCGGGCTGACGGCTCTCGAACGCACCGGACCCGCCCGGGGTCCGCCCGCGCCGATCGGCCGCGCCGGCCGCTCCGTCACGGGGGTCGGCGCCCGGCGGGTGGCCCGGTTCACCGCGGTCGGGGCCGGCGCCGGCCCCGACGCGTCCACGGCGGCCGGTCGCGCCGTCCCGACCGTCCGCCGTCCCGGCCGGAGGGCCGGCGGGCTCCCGGTTTCCGGGTGCGCCGGGCGCACCCGGGGTCCGCCCGCGGGGAACGGTGGCTGTGCCGTGGGTGGGTTCGCGGGAGTCGAAGGCGCCCGGGCCGCCGGAGGTCCGGCCCTGGGGGGCGGGTTCCGCCGGGGCGGTGCCGGGTGGGGTCGGGGGGTGGACGGGGCGCGGAGGGACGGCCGGGCGCGGGGGGAGGGAGGCGCGACGCGCTTCCGTGCTCATGCACCCCCCGTTTCCTCGTGCCCGGGCCGCTCCTCGTGTGCGGGCCGGTGTTCCGCCGCCAGGGGCCCGGCACGGACTCGTCCCGGGCACAGATACCCGCACGGACGGCGCGTCATCCCGCCCGGACGTCCGGGCCGGCCCCGTTCCGCCGTGCGTGCGCGTCACTCTACGGCGTGGTCCGCCCCGAACGGGAACCAGTCCGCAGGCCCGCGGCATCTGCCCGGAACGTCCCCCTACCCTGCGGTAATCCCGTCTGGCAGGCTGCGGTCATGACTGCGCGCGCCGCCGACCGGGCCCGTTACGACCGGGCCACCGCCCAGCTCGACGCCCCTCTCGCGATCGTGGATCTGGACGCCTTCGACGCCAACGCGGACGATCTGGTCCGCAGGGCCGGGGGCAAGCCGATCCGGGTCGCCAGCAAGTCCGTGCGCTGCCGTTGGCTGCTCGAACGGGTCCTGGCCCGGGACGGGTTCGCGGGCATCATGTCGTTCACGCTCGCCGAGTCGTTGTGGCTGGCCCGCTCCGGTTTCGACGACGTCCTGCTCGCCTACCCCTCCGCCGACCGCGCGGGGTACGCCGAACTCGCCGCCGATCCCAAGCTCGCCGCCGCCGTCACGGTGATGATCGACGACCCGGCACAGCTGGAGCTGATCGACGCGTCACGCGCGGGCGGCGGCGAAGTGGTGCGGGTGTGCCTGGAGTTGGACACCGCGCTGAAGCTGTTCGGCGGGCGGGTGCGGGTCGGTGCCCGCCGCTCGCCGCTGCACGCCCCCGCCCAGGTCGCCGAGGTCGCGCGCGCGGTGGCCCGGCGGCCCGGGTTCAGGGTCGTGGGGATCATGGCGTACGAGGGTCATGTGGCCGGTGTCGGCGACGCGGTGGCCGGGCGGCCGCTGCGGTCCCGGGCGGTGCGGCTGATGCAGGCCGCCGCGCGCCGTGAGCTCGCCGAGCGCCGGGCCGCGGTGGTGCGGGCGGTACGGGAGGTCGTACCGGACCTGGAGTTCGTCAACGGCGGGGGCACCGGCAGTGTGCAGCACACCGCCGCGGAGGACGCGGTCACCGAGATCGCGGCCGGCTCGGGGCTGTACGTGCCGCGGCTGTTCGACAACTACACGTCGTTCAGCGGGCGTCCGGCCGCTCTCTTCGCCCTGCCCGTCGTACGGCGGCCGGGGGTGGGCGCGGTCACGGTGCTGGGCGGGGGCTATCCGGCCTCGGGCGCGGCCGGCGCGGACCGGCTGCCGGTGCCGTATCTGCCCGAGGGGCTGCGGTACGACCCCCAGGAGGGGGCCGGCGAGGTGCAGACCCCGCTGCTGGGTCCGCCCGCCGACGATCTGCTGATCGGCGACAAGGTGTGGTTCCGGCACGCCAAGGCGGGCGAGCTGTGCGAGCGGTTCGACGCGCTGCGTCTGGTGGAGGGCGACGCGGTGACGGCGACCGTGCCGACGTACCGCGGCGAGGGGCACACGTTCCTGTAGCGGCTCAGCCGGCCGGGCCGATGCTGCTGCCGACGCCGCCGCCGGAGTCGGCGTCGGTGACCGGGCGGATGCCCTTGGTGATGCGGTCCATGTCGGCCAGGGGCGGGCCGTCCTCCCCCGCTTCGAAGACGTACCGGACGAGGACCGGTGACTCGGTGCCGACGCTGGAGGGGAACACCAGCGACTGCACGTAGCCGCCGGGTCCCTCGGCGGTGGTGACGCGCCAGCGCACGAAGTAGCCGGCGCGTCCCGCCACCGCGACCGGGCCGGACTTCACGACCTGGTGGGACTCCAGGCCGCCGTACGGGCGCTGGCCGAGGCTGTCCTCGTCGAAGGCCGCGTCGGCCGCCTCGGAGATGTCCTCCTTGGCGAGTGCCTCGGGCGAGGTCCGGTCGGTCTCGGTCACGGTGCGGGAGATGACGAGGCCGTGGCGGCAGACGGAGCCCTCGCCGGGGCAGTCGTAGGTGCCGTCGGTGGTCATGACGACGTCGTCCTGGGCGACGTGCTCGGGCCGGACCCAGCCGTCGAGGAGCGGGAAGGTGATGCCGTTGAGCTGGTCCTCGACGACGTCCGGGTCACCCGTGCCGGGCTCAGGCGTGGAGGGCGAGGGAGACGGCGGCGCGGTCGCGGAGGTGGCGGCGGTGGCCGTCGGGCCGGTCCGTGTCTCCGGCTCGCCGCCGTCCCCGCCGAGGAACACCGCGCCGGTGACGACCGCGGCGACGAGTACGGCACCGGCGGTGGTCAGGGCGACGGCCTTCGCGCGGCCGGTGCCGTCCGCGGGCGGGGCCGGCGGCACGTCGGGGCTCCCGGGTGTGCGCCGGTGCCCGGTCCAGGCCGTGCCGTCCCACCAGCGTTCCAGGTGCGGTGCGTGCGGGTCGCGGTACCAGCCGGGCGGGGGCGTCATGCTCATCCGGGCACTGTAACGACGGGCGCTACAGCGGTGTGACGTACGCCCCCGAGATTCCGCCGTCCACCAGGAAGTCGGTGGCGTTGACGAAGGAGGCGTCGTCGCTGGCCAGGAAGGCGACGGCGGCGGCGATCTCCTCGGCCTCGGCGAACCGGCCGAGCGGGATGTGCACCAGGCGCCGGGCCGCCCGCTCGGGGTCCTTGGCGAACAGTTCCCGCAGGAGGGGGGTGTTGACCGGGCCGGGGCACAGGGCGTTGACGCGGATGCCGTCGCGGGCGAACTGCACGCCGAGCTCACGGGACATGGCGAGAACTCCGCCCTTGGAGGCGGTGTAGGAAATCTGGCTGGTGGCCGCCCCCATCCGGGCCACGAAGGACGCGGTGTTGATGATGGAGCCCCTGCCCTGGCGCCGCATGTAGGGGATGGCGGCCTTGCAGCACAGGTACACGGAGGTGAGGTTGACCTCCTGGACGCGCTTCCAGGCGTCGAGGCCGGTCTCCAGGATGGAGTCGTCGTCGGGCGGGGAGATCCCGGCGTTGTTGAAGGCGATGTCGACGCTGCCGTAGGTGTCGTACGCGGTGCGGAACAGCGCCTCGACCTGTTCGGGTTCGGTGACGTCGACGTTCACGAAGACGCCGCCGGTCTCCTCGGCGGCGGCCTTGCCGCGTGCCTCGTCCACGTCCCCGCAGACGACGAGGGCTCCCTCGGAGGCGAGCCGGCGGGCCGTGGCGAGGCCGATGCCGCTGCCGGCTCCGGTGACGACGGCGCTGCGGCCGACCAGTCGGCGGCAGATGTTCTCTTCGCTCATGTGCGGTCAGGCCTCCGTGCTGATGAAGACGTTCTTGGTCTCGGTGAAGGCGGTCAGCGCGTCCGGGCCGAGCTCGCGGCCGACGCCGGACTGCTTGAACCCGCCGAAGGGGGTCCAGTAGCGGACGCTGGAGTGGGAGTTGACGGACAGGTTGCCGGCGCGCACCCCCCGGGAGACGCGCAGGGCGCGGCCGACGTCCCGGGTCCAGACCGAGCCCGAGAGCCCGTAGTCGGTGGCGTTGGCCAGGTGTACGGCGCCGGCCTCGTCGTCGAAGGGGAGCACGACGGCGACGGGGCCGAAGACCTCCTCGACGGCGACGCGCGCGCGGGGGTCGACGCCGGTGAGGACGGTGGGCGGGAACCAGTAGCCGGGGCCCTCGGGGGCCTTGCCGCGGATGCCGTCGAGGTCGTCGGTGACGTACGAGCGGACGCGGTCCAGCTGGGTGCGGGAGATCAGCGGGCCCATGTGGACGGTCTCGTCGGCCGGGTCGCCGACCCGGACCGCCTCGATCGCCGGGGCGAGCAGTTCCAGGAACCGGTCGTGCGCGGAGCGTTCGACGAGGATGCGGGTGCGGGCGCAGCAGTCCTGGCCGGCGTTGTCGAGGAAGGACAGGGGGGCGGTGGCCGCGGCGGCCTCCAGGTCGGCGTCGGCGAAGACGATGTTGGGGCTCTTGCCGCCGAGTTCGAGGGTGACGCGCTTGAGGTGTGCCGCGCCCTTCGCCCACACCTGTCTGCCCACGTCCGTCGACCCGGTGAACACGATCTTGGCGACGCCGGGGTGTTCGACGAGTGCGTTGCCGGCGACGGGTCCGTGTCCGGGGAGCACCTGGAGCAGGCCCTCGGGCAGTCCCGCCTCCAGGGCGAGCTCGGCCAGCCGCAGGGCGGTGAGGGGGGTGGTCTCGGCCGGTTTGAGGAGGACCGCGTTGCCCGCGGCGAGGGCGGGTGCGGCGCCCCAGGCCGCGATGGGCATCGGGAAGTTCCAGGGGGCGATGACGCCGACGACCCCGAGCGGTTCGAGGAAGGTGACGTTCACCCCGCCGGAGACCGGGATCTGGTGGCCGGTCAGGCGTTCCACTCCCCCGGCCGCGTAGTCGAGCAGATCGCGGACGTTGCCCGCCTCCCAGCGGGCGTTGCCGAGGGTGTGGCCGGCCTCGCGGACCTCCAGCTGGGCCAGTTCCCCGACGTGCGCATCGACCGTGGCGGCGAACCGGCGCAGCAGCCGCGCCCGGTCACCGGGGGCGAGGGCGGCCCACGCGGTCTGCGCGCGTGCGGCGCGCACGACGGCGGCGTCGACGTCGGCGGGGGTGGCGGCCGGGACGGTGGCGATCACCTCCTCGGTCGCGGGGTTGCGTACCTGGAGCTCAGGGGTGTGCTCGGACAACGAGGCCTCACATGCGTTCGAAGGAGCGGCGCAGCTCCCAGTCGGTGACCGCGGCGTCGAAGGCGTCGATCTCGACGCGCGCCATGTTGCGGTAGTGCGCGACGACCTCGTCGCCGAAGGCCGCCTTGGCGATCGCGCTGTTCTCCCACAGTTCGGCGGCCTCGCGCAGGGTGGTGGGGACGTGCTCGAAGCCGGCGGTGTAGGCGTTGCCGGGGCAGGGTTCGGGCAGCTCGAGTCCCTGCTCGATGCCGTACAGGCCGGCGGCGACCATGCCGGCCACCGCGAGGTGCGGGTTGACGTCGCCGCCGGGCAGCCGGTTCTCGAACCGCAGCGAGCGGCCGTGGCCGACCACGCGCAGGGCGCAGGTGCGGTTGTCGCGTCCCCAGGCGACGGCGGTCGGGGCGAAGGAGCCCGGCTGGAACCGCTTGTAGGAGTTGATGTGCGGGGCGTACAGCAGGGAGAACTCGCGGAGCGCGGCGAGCTGCCCGGCGAGGAAGTGGCGCATGACCTCGGACATGGCGTCCGGTTCCTCGGCGGAGTCCGGCATGACGCTGTCGCCGGCGGCGTCCGTGAGGGAGAGGTGGATGTGGCAGGAGTTGCCCTCGCGCTCGTTGTACTTGGCCATGAAGGTGATCGAGACGCCCTCCTGGGCGGCGATCTCCTTGGCGCCGGTCTTGTAGACGGCGTGCTGGTCGCAGGTGACCAGGGCCTCGTCGTAGCGGAAGGCGATCTCGTGCTGGCCGGGGTTGCACTCGCCCTTGGCGGACTCGACGGTGAGTCCGGCGCCGGCCATCTCGTTGCGGATGCGGCGCAGCAGGGGCTCGATGCGTCCGGTGCCGAGCACGGAGTAGTCGACGTTGTACTGGTTGGCCGGGGTGAGGCCCCGGTAGCCGGCGTCCCAGGCCTGTTCGTAGGTGTCCCTGAAGACGATGAACTCCAGCTCGGTGCCGGCCTGGGCGGTGTAGCCGAGCGCGGTGAGGCGGTCCAGCTGGCGGCGCAGTATCTGCCGCGGGGCGGCGACGACCGGGGAGCCGTCGGCCCAGGCGAGGTCGGCGACGACCAGGGCGGTGCCCTCGTTCCAGGGCAGGCGGCGCAGGGTGCCGAGGTCGGGGTACATGGCGAAGTCGCCGTAGCCGGTGTCCCAGGAGGACATCTCGTACCCCTCGACCGTGTTCATGTCGGCGTCGACGGCGAGCAGGTAGTTGCAGCCCTCGGTACCGTGCCGGAGCACCTCGTCGAGGAAGAAGCGCGCGGCGAACCGCTTGCCCTGGAGCCGCCCTTGCATGTCCGGAAAGGCCAGGACGACGGTGTCGATCTCACCGCCGGCGACGAGGGTGTGCAGCTCCTCGACGGAGAGCGGGGGTGTGCGGTCTGCCACGGGAGAGCCTCCTCGGGCTTCTGTCAGCCGGGAGCCATAAGGTATTGCGGAGGACCTTTGCTTGGGAAGGGGGCACGGCGACATGCCGGAAGATGCGGTCGGAGCGGTCGGGGACCGTCTGGCACCGGTGCTGCGGCAGGTCCGCGCGGGCAACGGTTTCGAGGAGGCGCTGGAGCAGATCCTCCAGGTGGTGCGGCTGGGCCTGGTGGCGGGCGGGGAGCGGCTGCCGGCCGAGCGGGAGCTGGCGGAGCGGCTGGGGATCAGCCGGGTGACGCTGCGCGAGGTGCTGAAGGTGCTCCAGGACCAGGGTCTCGTCGAGTCGCGGCGCGGGCGGTACGGCGGCACGTTCGTGCTGCCCCGCCCGACGGACACGGGCGAGGAGGAGCTGCGGCGGCGGATCGCCGAGGTGGACATCGAGGACGTGCTGCGCTTCCGGGAGGTGCTGGAGGTGGGGGCGGCGGGGCTGTGCGCGGCGCACGGGCTGACGGACGGGCGGGCGGCGCGGCTGCGCGAGGCGCTGTCCGGCACGCAGGAGGCCCCGCTGGGCGACTACCGGCGGCGGGACACGCTGTTCCACCTCACGCTGGCGGAGCTGTGCGGCTCACCGACGCTGACGGCGCAGTACGCGGCGGTACGGGCGACGGTGAACGACCTGCTGGACTGCATCCCGCTGCTGGTGCGCAACCTGGAGCACTCCCAGCGGCAGCACGCGGCGCTGGTCGAGGCGGTACTGGAGGGGGACGCGGACGGGGCGAGGGAGATGATGCGCGAGCACTGCGCGGGGACGGCGGCGCTGCTGCGGGGGTTCCTGGCGTGAGGGCGTGACGCCGCACGGATGGTTTACCGCGGCTTGACGCATGGGGCTTGCGCTCACGGTGTCCGCGCCACGAAGGTATGGGCCCACAAAGGTCTGGATCCGTTCCATTGCTCCACTGCCCCCTCCGTCGCCGCCCCTTGGGGAGTCGCCCTGTGAGCCTTCCACCCCCGTCCCGTGAGCCCGCCGGTGAGGCGGATGACTACCTGGAGCGCAGGAAGCTGCGCCGCGGCAGCGCCGGCTGGGTGCTGCTGACCGGCCTCGGTGTCGCCTACGTCGTGTCCGGCGACTACTCGGGCTGGAACTTCGGCCTGGCCGAAGGCGGCTTCGGCGGCCTGGCGATCGCCATGGTGCTGATGGGCGCCATGTACACCTGCATGGTCTTCGCCCTCGCCGAACTGTCCTCGATCCTGCCCACGGCGGGCGGCGGCTACGGCTTCGCACGCCGGGCGCTCGGCCCGTGGGGCGGGTTCCTCACCGGCACGGCGATCCTGATCGAGTACGTCCTGGCACCCGCCGCGATCTCCATCTTCATCGGCGACTACGTCGAGTCGCTGGGCCTGTTCGGCCTGGAGTCCGGCTGGCCGGTGTACCTGGCCTGCTTCGTCGTCTTCATCGGCATCCACCTGTGGGGTGTGGGCGAGGCCCTGCGGTTCAGCTTCGTCGTCACGGGCATCGCGGTGGCGGCGCTGGTCGTGTTCGCGCTGGGGGCGCTGCCCGACTTCGACGCGTCCTCGCTGGACGACATCCCGGTGGACGCATCGGCCCTCGGCGCGAACTCCTGGCTGCCGATGGGCCTGCTGGGCATCTGGGCGGCGTTCCCGTTCGGCATGTGGTTCTTCCTGGGCGTCGAGGGCGTACCGCTGGCCGCGGAGGAGACCAGGGAACCGGCCCGTACGCTGCCGAGGGCGATCCGCTGGTCCATGGGCATCCTGGTGGTGCTGGCCGTGGTCACCTTCGTCGCGGCGGCCGGGGCGCGGGGCTCCGCCGCGGTCCAGGACGCGGGCAACCCGCTGGTGGAGGCGCTCCAGCCGGACGGCGAGGCGACGGTGCTGAGCCGGATCGTGAACTACGCGGGCCTCGCGGGGCTGGTCGCCTCGTTCTTCTCGCTGATCTACGCCGGTTCGCGGCAGCTCTTCGCGCTGTCCCGCGCGGGCTACCTGCCCAAGTTCCTGTCGCTCACCAGCGTCCGCAGGGCGCCTTACCTCGGACTGCTGGTGCCGGGCGCGATCGGCTTCGCCCTGGCCGCCGGGACGGGCAACGGCGCGCGCATGCTGAACATCGCCGTCTTCGGCGCGACGATCTCGTACGCGCTGATGTCCCTCTCCCACATCGTGCTGCGCCGCCGCGAGCCTGAGCTGCCGCGGCCGTACCGGACGCCGGGCGGCGTGCTGACCTCCTCGGTCGCGCTGGTGCTCGCGTGCGCGGCACTGGTGGCGACGTTCCTGGTGGACGTGACGGCGGCGTTCATCGCGCTGGCCGTCTACATCGTGGCCGCGGCGTACTTCGGCCTGTACAGCCGCAGGCATCTGGTGGCGAAGGCGCCGGAGGAGGAATTCGCGGCGCTGGCGGCGGCCAAGGCAGAGTTGGCACGGGACTGAGAGCGGAAGGAGGTGCCCGGAGTGCCGTCCAGGCCACTGATCGGCATCAGTACGTACGCGGAGCCCGGTGTGCGCTGGGGTGTGTGGCACCTGGACGCCGTGCTGCTGCCGGCCGGCTATCCGCGGCTGGTGCAGCGGGCGGGCGGACTGGCCGCATTGCTCCCGCCGGACGCGCCGGAGCAGGCGGCGCCGGCCGTGGCACGCCTCGACGGCCTGGTCGTCGCGGGCGGCCCGGACGTGGAGCCCGTCCACTACGGCGCCGAGCCCGACCCGCGCACGGGGCCGCCCGCCCGGGCGCGGGACGCGTGGGAACTGGCGCTGATCGAGGCGGCCCTGGCCCGCGGGATCCCGCTGCTGGGCATCTGCCGGGGCATGCAGCTGCTCAACGTCGCGCTGGGCGGCACCCTCGTCCAGCACATCGACGGCCACGCGGAGGTGCCGGGGACCTTCGGCCGGCACCCGGTCAAGCCGGTCCCGGGCACGCTCTACGCCGGCATCGCCCCGGAGCAGACCTCCGTACCCACCTACCACCACCAGGCGGTGGACCGCCTGGGCACCGGCCTGATCCCTTCGGCGCACGCGGAGGACGGCACGGTGGAGGCGATCGAGCTGCCGGGACCGACGTGGGCCCTGGGCGTCCAGTGGCACCCGGAAATGGCCGACGACCTCCGAGTGGTGCAGGCCCTGGCCGCCGCCGCCGGCCGCGGGCAGTCGTGCCTCCCCCCAGTGCCTTGAGGGCCTGGGAGGTGCCCCCAGCGGCGATGGGGGTCTCCCCGCTCATGAGGGTCTCCCCGCTCATGGAGGTGGGGAGAAGCCGAGAGCGGGGGAGGGTGGGCGCGACGGCACCCCGTAGCGCCGGGCTGCGTGAACGCCCCCGGCCAGCACCCACGCCTGCACGTGCCGGCTCACGCCCCTCAACCCCGTGTCAGCGACAGCAGGTCCCGCGCCGGCCCGGCAGGCCGATGCCCCGCGGTCCACACCGCCCGCAGGTCCCGCGCCAGCGCGACACCGTGCACAGGAATCCGCACCAGCCGCCGCGTCCCCAGCTCCTCCCCCACCGCGAGCTCGCTCAGCACCGCCGGCCCCGCGCCCCCGACGGCCGCCGCCTTCACCGCGGTGGTCGAGGACAACTCGATCAGCGGCCGCGCCAGCCCGCCCAGCGCGGCGTCCAGCACCTGCCGCGTCCCCGACCCCTCCTCCCGCAGGATCAGCGGGGTCGCCGCAAGTTCCTCCGCCGCGAGCGGCCGCCGCCGCCGCGCCCACGCGTGCGACGGTGCCGTCACGACGATCAGCCGGTCATGGGCGATCACCGCGGAGTCCAGCCCCGCCGGCACCGTCAGTCCCTCCACGAACCCGACGTCCGCCTCCCCTGTCAGCAGCCGCTCCGCGACCGCCGCGGAGTTCCCCGCGAGCAGCGACACCGCCGTGTCCGGCCGCTGCGCGCGCAGCGCGAGCAGCCAGCCCGGCAGCAGGTACTCGGCGATCGTCATGCTCGCCGCCACCCGCAGCCGCGAGTCCCTGCGGTCCCGCAGTGCCTGCGCGCCCGCGTCGAAGGCCTCCGCCGCCTCCACGATGCGTCGCGCCCAGTCGGTGACCAGCGCCCCCGCGTCGGTCAGCCGCGACCCCCGCGGCGAGCGGTCGACCAGGGCCACACCCAGCTGCCGTTCCATCGACCGGACGCGGCTGCTCGCCGCGGGCTGGGTGATGCCCAGTTCGCGCGCCGCGCCGCCCAGGCTCCCCAGCCGCGCCACCGCCAGCAGCAGTTCGAGCGCCCCGAGGTCCGGCACCCTGTGGGTCAGCGACCCGGGGCTCACGGGCCGGTCGTCGGCGTGGTCCTCCGTCGTGCTCATAAGTTCAGCTTATGTGGGCGCGCTCCTCGCAGGGCCCGCCCCAGCACCGTCGGGGCCTCAACCAGCGAAGGACCGTACCAGGTGAGGTGCCGGCCGCTCACCAGCGCGCAGGGCAGTCCGGGGAAGGCCTCGGGGCCGTCGTCGGCGGTGAAGCGGTACGGCTCGTCGGGGAGGACGACGAGGTCCGGTTCCCTCCCGCGCAGTTCGTCGAGGGGGATGCGCGGATACCGCTCCGGGTGAGCGGCGTACACCTGGTCGACGCCCAGCCGCGACAGCAGGTCACCGGCGAAGGTGTCGCGGCCCAGCACCATCCAGGGGCGCCGCCAGACGGGCACGACCGCCGTCCGGCGGGGCGGGGCCGGGGACAGGGCGTCCCAGGCGGCTTCCGCCTCGTCCAGCCACCGGGGCCGTGCCACGACGGCGCAGGCGGTGAGTACCCGGGCCAGCTCGCCGAAGGCCTGCGGCAGCGTCCGCACCTCGGTCACCAGCACGTCGAGGCCCGCCGCGCGCAGGGCGGCCAGATCGGGCGCGCGGTTCTCCTCCTCGTTGGCGATCACCAGGTCGGGGGCGAGGGCGGCGATCCGGTCCACCTCCGGGTTCTTCGTGCCGCCAACGCGTACGACGTCCAGCCCGGCCGGATGCGTGCACCAGTCGGTGGCGCCGACGAGGGCGCCGGGCGCGGAGCGGGCCACGGCCTCCGTCAGCGACGGGACGAGGGAGACGACCCGGAGGGGACGGCTCATCGGCGCGGCTTGTCCCGCAGCGCCTCGATGTCCTCGGCCACGGCGACGACCAGCAGCCGCGTGTCGGGGACCGTGGCCCGCCACCGGTGCCGGACGCCTCCGGTCAGGTACAGGGTGTCGCCGCGGCCGAGGCGGTAGGCGCGCCCCTCCGCCTCGATCTCCACGGCGCCGTCCGACACGTACATCAACTGGTCGTTGCGGAACTGGAGTTCGCGTCCGGCATCATGGTCGCCGGTGTACTCGGAGGCGTGCATCTGGTGGTGGCCGCGCACCAGGGAGCGCACCCGGGGTTCCGCCCAGGGCTCCGTGTCCTCGGCGCGGACGACGTCCACGCTGCACGCCGGGTCGGCGGCGGCGAGCAGTTCCACGGCGGTGGTGCGCAGGGCGTCGGCGACCTTCTCCAGGGAGCTCTGGCTGGGGCGCGCCCGCTCGTTCTCGATCTGGCTCAGGAACGGGACCGACAGGCCGCTGCGCTCGGCCACGACGGCGAGGGTGAGGTCCAGCGCGCGGCGGCGCCGCCGCACGGCCGCGCCCACCCGCAAGGGCTGTTCCTTGTGGTCGCCCATCGCTCCGGCTCCCTCCTCGCCGATCGTCCCGCACCCCGTGTGCCGGTCACCCCGGCCCACTCCCTTGGTGAGTTGTCTGCACCCTACGCATGTTCGGCAAACCGTTTCAGGCGCCTGTCACGTCGCCGTCCCGCGCGACCGGTGCCGACCTCACAGTTCGCGCCAGCCGCCCGGCGGGCCCCTCGGTCCCCCGCACATACGAAAAGGGGGTGTTCCCGCCATTCTTCCCCGGACTCGGCGGAAGGTCACGGGGGAGGTTCGGGCAGGGCATTGCGCTCTGTGGTTGTCCGGATTCCTCTCGTGTTCCTGCTCGGCCGCGGACATGCGCGAGGGGCGGGCCCGGCCGTCCCGAGGGGCGGATCCGGGCCCGCCCCTCGGGACGGCCGGTACGGCGGTTACCGCGGGGTCATCCGCTCCACCATGTCCGGGTGCTCCTCGAGCCAGGCGGCGACCGCCTCCTCCTCGTGGCCCTGGCCACGGTTCTTGATCTCCGCCTCCAGGCTGCCGAGCTCTTCCTCGCTCATGTGCCAGCCCTTGATCCACTCCGTGAGCCGCGGGTACTGCTCGGGGAACTTCTTGCTGGCGATGGTGCGGATCGTGTTGCCCTCACCGAAGGCCTTCCTGGGGTCCTTCAGCTTGGTCAGCTCGTACTCGCTGTAGGCCCAGTGCGGTGACCACAGGGTGACCGCGACCGGTTTCCTCTCGGCGAGGGCGCGCTTGAGCTCGGCGAGCATCGCCGGCGTGGAGCCGTCGACGACCTCGTACTCGTCCTCCAGGCCGTAGCCCGGCATGACCTCGTTCTTCAGCAGCTGCATCTCACCGGTGCCCGGCTCGATACCGATGATCCTGCCGTCGAAGAGGCCGGCCTTGCCCTTGAGGTCCTCGAGCGACTTCACGTCCCTGACGTACGAGGGGACGGCGATCTCCAGCGAGGTGGGCTCGTACCAGGTGCCCAGGTCGGTGAGGTCGTCCTTGCTCTTGTCCCAGTAGTTCTTCTGCGCGTAGGGCAGCCAGGCGTCGAAGTTGAGGTCGAGGTCCCCGGAGGCGAGGCCGGTGTAGACCGGGCCGACCTCCATCTGCTTGAGGTTCAGCGTGTAGCCGCGCCGTTCCAGGACGTTCTTCCACAGGTAGGTGACGGCGATGTCCTCGTCCCAGGGGAACCAGGCCACGTCCAGCGTCCGCTTCGCCTCGGCGGGGACGTCGCCGGTGCCTGACCCGACCGGGGCGAGCCGGTCGACGACGCCCGGGTTGTCCCCGAGCCAGGCGCGGACCGCGTCCTGCTGCCTGCCCTTGCCGGCCTTGTTGATCTCGGCCTCGAGGCCCGTCAGCTCCTTCTCGGTCATCGAGAAGTCCTTCAGCCACTTCCCGACGAGCGGGTTGTCGCCGGCGAAGCCCTTGCGCGACACGGTGTGCACGCCGTCGCCCTCGCCCCAGGACCCCTTGGGGTCCTTCAGCTTCTTCAGGTCGTAGTCGCTGTACGCCCAGTGCGGCGACCAGAGCGTGACGACGAGCGGCTCCTTCTTGCTGTAGGCCCGCTTGAGCTCGGCCAGCATCGCCGGCGTGGAGCTGTCGACGACCTCGTACTCCTTGTCCAGGCCGTAGTCCTCGAGCACCTTGTCCTTCAGCAGGCCCATCATGCCGGCGCTGGACTCGATGCCGGTGATCTTCCCGCCGAAGACGGACGCCTTGCCCTTCAGGTCCTCCAGGGAGTCGACGTCCTCCATGTACGCCGGCACGGTCAGCTCCAGCGACGTCTCCTCGTACCATGAGCCGAGGTCGTCGAGCTGCTTTCCGTACTTCTTCCAGTACGCCTCGTGGGTGGTGGGCAGCCAGGCGTCCGTCTGGAAGTCGACGTTGCCCTGGGCGAGCGCGGTGTAGAGCGGGCCGGCCTCGAACTGCTCGGCCTCCACCTCGAAGCCGCGCTGTTCGAGGACCTCCTTCCACAGGAAGGTGGAGGCGACGCCCTCGTCCCAGGGGATGTAGCCGATGCTGACCTTCTTGCCGTCACCGACCTTCTTGCCGTCGGCGATGCCGCCGGTACCGCCGGAGCCGCCGCCGAACAGTCCCATGCCGCCCGCGACGAGCGCGAGGACGACGACACCGATCACGGCGACCTGCGGGCGGGGCCGGTAGGACCAGATCTTCAGTCCCTGGGCGGCGCGCGCCTTGGCCGCGGCGCGCCGGCCGAGCGGGGAGACGTGGGTGCCCAGGGCGCTGGTCATCCGGTCCAGGTAGATCGCCAGGATGACGATCGCGATGCCGGACTCGGCGCCGAGGCCGATGTTCAGCTGGCCGATGGCCTCGATGACCGCGCCGCCCAGACCGCCGGTGCCGACCATGCCGGCGATGGCCGCCATGGACAGGCCGAGCATGATGACCTGGTTGACGCCCGCCATGACCGTCGGCAGGGCCAGTGGCAGCTGGACGCGCAGCAGGGTGTTGCGGGGGGTGGTGCCGAACGCCTCGGCGGCCTCGACCAGTTCCTTGTCGACCTGGCGGATGCCCAGCTCGGTCATGCGCACGCCGGGGGCGAGCGCGAAGATCAGGGTGGCGACGATGCCCGGGGCGGATCCGGTCCCGAAGAACAGGATCGCCGGGATGAGGTAGATCATCGCGGGCAGCGTCTGCATGAAGTCCAGGACCGGCCGGACGACGGCACTGACCCGGTCCGAGCGGGCCGCCCAGATGCCCAGCGGCACCGATACGACCAGCGCGATGACGGTGGCGACGATGACCAGCGCCAGCGTCACCATCGAGTCCTCCCACAGTTCGAGGGAGTCCAGGAAGGCGAACCCGAGGAAGGTGAGGACACCGGCGAAGGTGCCGCGCAGCCAGAAGGCGATGACCGCGAAGATGCCGCAGAGGATCAGCGGTTCGGGTGCCTGGAGGACGGCGTTGACACCGTCGTAGGCGCCGGTGAAGACGGCCTTGAAGAAGTCGAACAGCCAGCTGACGTTGTCGAGGAGCCAGTCGACGGTGCTGTTGACCCAGTCGCCGAGCGGGATCCTAGGCACGGGCCATCACCTTCTCGCCGCCCTTGTCGCGCGGGGTGTCGCAGACCCCGGGGTCGGACTCCTCGTCGCCGAGGAAGCCGACGAGGCGCTGCCGGGGCACGACCCCGACGAGCGCGTCCCGCGTGTCGAGCACCGCCACGGGGTGCGGCACGCGGGCGCTGATCGCGCACAGATCGGTGAACGGTGTGTCGGGCGAGGCGGTCTCGCAGCCGCAGTCGGCCTCGTCGCCGCGCACCTCGCGGTCCATCACGGCCCCGGCGGTGAGCACGCGGGAGCGGTCGACGTCCTGGGTGAAGGAGGCGACGTAGTCGTTGGCGGGCCGGATGAGGATGTCCTGCGCGGTGCCGATCTGCACGATGCGGCCGTCGCGCATCACCGCGATGCGGTCGCCCAGGCGCATGGCCTCGTTGAGGTCGTGGGTGATGAAGACGATCGTCTTCTTCAGCTTCTTCTGCAGTTCGATCAGCTGGTCCTGCATGTCCCGGCGGATCAGCGGGTCGAGCGCGCTGAAGGACTCGTCCATCAGCAGCAGGTCGGCGTCGGTGGCGAGCGCGCGGGCGAGGCCGACGCGCTGCTGCATACCGCCGGACAGCTCGTCGGGCCACGACTTCTCCCAGCCGGCCAGGCCGCACAGGGCGAGCGCCTCGTCGGCGCGGCGTTCGCGCTCGGCGCGGGGCACGCCCTGCACTTCAAGACCGTAGGCAGCGTTGTCACGGACGCTGCGGTGCGGGAACAGCGCGAAGTGCTGGAAGACCATGCTGATCTTCCTGGAACGGACCTGGCGCAGTTCCCGGTCGGACAGCGCGGTCAGGTCCTGACCGTCGAAGCGCACGTGTCCGGCGGTCGGCTCCAGCAGGCCGTTGAGCATCCGCAGGAGGGTCGACTTGCCCGAGCCGGACAGGCCCATGACGACGAAGATCTCGCCCGGCTCCACCGTGAACGAGGCGTCGATGACGGCCGCGGTGATGCCGTCGGCGCGCAGCTCCTCCCGGTCCGCCTTCTTCTGGCGCAGTCGTTCGACCGCCTGGTCCGGTCGTCTGCCGAACACCTTGAACAGATGCTCGGCCTCAAGCCTGGATGACACGCGTACCTCTTGTCTCGACGGCGAAGGACAGGAGCGATGTCCGGACGGCTACGGCTCACACCGCCCACGACGGTTGAATCTGCAACCGGCATCGCTCCGGGGCCGCGCCTCCCCGGTTTTGCACAGGGCAAACGTGTTCATGCGACGCCTCACAGAGGTCGCGCATGACGCAACTCGTTGTGTCCTGCACGCCACCGCGCTTCGGGCGGGGCGGTGTCGGTGCCGTGCGGCATGATGCGGGACGTGACCGGACGACTGATGCTCCTCGACACCGCCTCCCTGTACTTCCGCGCCTACTTCGGCGTCCCCGAGTCCGTCCGGGCCCCGGACGGCACGCCGGTGAACGCCGTGCGCGGACTGCTCGACTTCATCGACCGGCTGGTGAAGGACCACCGGCCGGACCACCTGGTGGCCTGCATGGACGCCGACTGGCGCCCGCAGTGGCGGGTGGAACTCATCCCCTCCTACAAGGCGCACCGGGTCGCCGAGGAGCGTCCTCAGGGCCCCGACGAGGAAGAGGTGCCCGACACGCTGACGCCCCAGGTACCGGTCATCGAGACGGTGCTCGACGCGGTGGGCATCGCGCGCGTGGGGGTCGCCGGGTACGAGGCGGACGACGTGATCGGCACGTTCACCGCCCGGGCCACGGGGCCGGTCGACATCGTCACCGGCGACCGCGACCTGTACCAGCTGGTGGACGACGCGCGCGGGGTGCGCGTGCTGTATCCGCTGAAGGGTGTCGGCACGCTCCAGGTCACCGACGAGGCCGCGCTGCGCGAGAAGTATGGGGTGGACGGCAGGGGGTACGCGGATCTGGCGCTGCTGCGCGGTGATCCGAGCGACGGCCTGCCGGGCGTGCCCGGCATCGGGGAGAAGACGGCGGCCAAGCTGCTGGCCGAGTTCGGCGACCTGGCCGGGATCCTGGCGGCCGTGGACGACCGGCAGGCCAGGCTCACACCGACGCAGCGCAAGCGTCTGGACATGGCGCGTCCGTACCTCGCGGTCGCCCCCAAGGTCGTCCGGGTCGCGGACGACGTCCCGCTGCCGGACGTGCACACGGCGCTGCCGCGGGCGCCGCGCGACCCGGCCGGGGTCGACGCCCTGGCCGCCCGCTGGGGCCTGGGCGGTTCGCTGCGGCGTCTGCTGACGACGCTCTCGGCGTGAGCCCCGAGGTGCTAACTTAGGTAACCCTAACTGTAACGGCTGGGAGGCACCTCATGGCAGAGCGACCGGGACGCGCACCGCGCACGCCGCACACCGCCGAGGTGATCCGCACCGAGCGGCTGACCCCGCACATGCAGCGCGTGGTGCTCGGTGGCGAGGGCCTCGCCGGCCTGGCCGCGGACACGTGCACGGACCACTACGTCAAGCTGCTGTTCCCGCCCCCGGGGGCGGCCTACCCGGAGCCCTTCGACCTCCAGCGCATCCGCGAGGAGCTCCCGCGCGAGCAGTGGCCGGTGACGCGTACGTACACCGTGCGCCAGTGGGACGCCGGGCACCGCGAGCTGACCCTGGACTTCGTGGTGCACGGGGACGAGGGCCTGGCCGGCCCCTGGGCGGCGCACGCGCGGCCGGGCGAGGTGGTGCGCTTCCTGGGCCCCGGCGGCGCCTACGCCCCGGACCCGGCCGCCGACTGGCACCTGCTCGTCGGCGACGAGAGCGCGCTGCCCGCGATCGCCCGCTCTCTTGAGGCACTGCCGCACGGCGCCCGGGCGTTCGCCTTCGTGGAGGTCTCCGGTCCCGAGGAGGAGCAGAAGATCGACTCCGACGTGGAGGTGCGCTGGCTGCACCGCGGCGGCCGGCGCGTCGGCGAGGCGCTGGTGGAGGCGGTCCGCGGTCTCGACTTCCCCGAGGGCCGGGTGCACGCCTTCGTCCACGGCGAGGCCCACTTCGTGAAGGAACTGCGCCGTCTGCTGCGGGTCGAGCGCGGTGTCCCGCGCGAGGACCTGTCGATCTCCGGTTACTGGCGGCTCGGCCACAACGAGGACGGCTGGCAGGCCTCCAAGCGGGACTGGAACGCCCGTATCGAGGCCGAGCAGGAGGGCACGGCGGCTCCCGCCCGACCGGGCCCTCGAGCCGTCCTCCGGCCCTCCTGGGGAGCGCCGTCCGGGTGAACGACGGCGCCGCGCCCCGGCCCGGACGGCGTGGCGAGCCCGCCCGGGCCGGCCGCTGCCCCAGGATCCGGGCGCGTGGCACACACCTTCGACGAGCTCGTGGCCAAGCAGCGCGCGGCGGACGAGGCACACGCCCGGGTACGACAGCTCCGGGACGCCTACGACCCGCGCGCCCGCGCCCGGTGGAGCGGGAACCAGACCTCCACCTGGGAAACCGCCTGGAGGGCCTGGCGCGACCTCGCCCGTGACGTCCGCGTCGCGGTGGCCGAGTACGCCCGGGCCGAGGGCAGGTCCCTCCACGAGATCGAGGCCGAGCTGGCACGGGCGGTACGGCCCGAGGATCCACCCGGGCCGGGCGGACGGGAAGGCGGGAGGCGGCCCTAGGGGCGCCTCCCGCCTTCCCGCCGCCTCGTACGCTTGCTCGTTGTGAGACGTAGACGCCCCCTCCCGCCCTCTCCCCTGCCGCAGCGCGACGGTGTGGACCCCGTGCGGGTGCGGCTGCCCGCCGGGGAGCGGTGGTCCACGGTGCGGGAGCACCTGGTGCAGCGGCTGTCGGCCGGACCCGGCGTCGTGGACGGGATGTTCGCGGCGGGGCTGATCGTCGGGGCGGACGGGCGGGCCGTACCGGCGGACGCGCCGTACGCACCCGGCATGTACCTGTGGTTCCACCGGGAGCTGCCCGCCGAGGTGCCCGTGCCGTTCCCGTTGGAGGTCGTCCACCGGGACGAGCACATCGTCGTGGCCGACAAGCCCCACTTCCTGGCCACCACCCCGCGCGGCAGCCATGTCACCCAGACCGCGCTCGCCCGGCTCCGCCGTGAACTGGGCATCCCGGAGCTGGGCGCGGCACACCGCCTCGACCGGCTCACCGCGGGCCTGGTGCTGTTCACGGTGCGTCCCGGGGAGCGGGGCGCGTACCAGACGCTGTTCCGCGACCGTCTGGTGCACAAGGAGTACGAGGCCGTCGCGCCGTACGACCCGGCGCTGGAGCTCCCCCGGACCGTACGCAGCCGGATCGTGAAGGAGTGCGGGGTGCTGACCGCCCGGGAGGTCGGGGGCGAGCCGAACGCGGTGACCCGTGTGGAGCTCGCCGCCCACCGCCCGGACGGTCTGGGCCGGTACCGGCTGGTGCCCGGCACCGGGCAGACCCATCAGCTGCGGGTCCACATGAACGCCCTCGGCGTGCCGATACTCGGCGATCCGCTGTATCCCGCGGTGGCCGGCCCCGTCCCCGCAGGTGACTTCCGGCGTCCGCTGCAACTGCTGGCGCGGCACCTGGAGTTCACCGATCCGGTGACGGGCGTGGAGCACCGCTTCACCAGCGGCCGGGCACTCGCGGCCTGGTCGTCGTACGAGGACTGGGCGGCCGGTCAGTAGCCGCGCCACCAGCGCAGGAAGCGCTGCCATGCGTTCCGCGGCGGGGCGGGTTCCGTCACCGGCGGGGGCGGCGGCACGGGCACGGGCGGCTCGACGCGCGGCTCGGGCGGCACGGGGGCCGCGGTGACCGGCCCGGGCTGTGGGCGTGCGGCGCCGATGTGCCAGTCCCGCTGCCGGGGCGTGTCGTTCTCGTGGCTGGGCCGCTGCGTCACGTCCTGCTGCGGCCGGGGCGTGAAGTGGACGGGCAGCTCCACCAGATGCCGCGAGGCGATGGACTCGGTGAAGGACAACTCCTCCTCGTCGACGCTGAGCTCCACGTCGGGCAGCCGCATGAGCAGGGCGTCGACGCCGACTTCGGCGATGGTGCGGCCGATGTCCTGGCCGGGGCACTCGTGCGGGCCGCCGCCGAAGGCGAGGTGCGAGCGGTTTCCCTGCATGTCGGCCGTCGGGTCGGGGCGCACGCGCGGATCGACGTTGGCCGGCGCGGGCGCGAACAGCAGTCCGTCGCCCTTGCGGATGCGCTGGCCGCCGAGCTCCGTCTCCTGCTTGGCGTAGTAGGCGAAGATGGTGCTGAAGGGAGGCTCGTCCCACAGCAGTTGCTCCACCGCCTGAGGCACGGTCATCTGGCCGCCGTTGAGCTGGGAGCGGAAGCGGGGGTCGATCAGCACCTGGCGCAGCACGTTGGCGAGGAGGTTGGCGGTGGCCTCGTAGGCGGCGATCAGCACCACTCTGAGGTGCTGGCTGACCTCCTCGTCGGTCAGCCCGGCCGGGTGGGCGATGAGGTGGCCCGCGAAGTCGTCCATCGGCTCGGTACGGCGGCGTGCGGTGAGGCGTTCCAGGGCCCCCATGACGTAGGCGTTGCTGGCGATGGCGGTCTCGGTGCCCCGGATCATGTCGCGGGCGGCCTCGACGATCCGGTCGTCGTACTCGTCGGGCATGCCGAGGACATGGCACATCACGGCCATCGGAAGGTGCTCGGCGTACTGGCCGACCAGGTCGGCCTCGCCCGCCTCGCAGAACCGGTTGACGACCCGCTGCACGCTGCGGTTGACGTGCCGGCGCAGGCCGCGGAAGTCGGTGGCCGCCACGGCTGCGTCGATGGCGGCGCGCAGCCGCTTGTGCTCGTCGCCCTCGGCGTGCGCGCACATCGGCTGCCAGGCGATGTGCGGCATCAGCGGATGGTCGGGCTTGACCAGACCGTCCCGGAGCGGGGACCAGATGCGGCTGTCCTTGCAGTACTGCGCGGGTGTGCGGACCAGCTGCTGGCTCTCGGCGTGACCGAGGACCACCCACATCGGCACGTCGTCGTGCACCAGCACCGGTGCCACCGGACCGTGCCGGTCCCGGAGTTCCTCGTACAGCTTCCTCAGGTCCTCCGACTCGTGCAGCCGGGCCGGTCCGCCGGGGCCCGGGCCGTGCGCGGGGCAGCCGGGGGGCGGCCCGGGCCGGGGACCGTCCGTGCCGGTCGGGGAGTCACCCGTCAGGGAGTGGGATTCAGGCGTCACAGTGGTCGCTCCGGAAGGGGAGAGCAGAGGGCTGGGGAGGGGAAGGGCGGGGGCGGATGCCGGGGATCAGGTGAGCGAGCCCGTCATGGCGAGGGAGTGCAGGAACCGCATCAGGGTCATCAGGACGTCCCGGCTGGAGGCGCGGCGCCGCACGTCGCACTCCATGATGGGGATCTGCTCCGACAGGTCGAGGGCGGACCGCAGGTCGGCGACGGGGTAACGCGGGGCGTCCGGGAAGGAGTTGACGGCGACGACGAACGGTACGCCGCGTTCCTCGAGCCGTCCCATGACGTCGAAGCTGACTTCGAGGCGGCGGGTGTCGACGAGCACGACCGCGCCGAGCGCCCCCTCGAACAGCCCGTTCCACAGGAACCAGAAGCGCTCCTGGCCGGGGGTGCCGAACAGGTACAGCACCAGCTGGTCCGTGATCTTGATGCGGCCGAAGTCCATGGCGACGGTGGTGGCCGTCTTGGAGGGGGAACCGAAGTTGTCGTCGACCCCGATGCCTGCCTGCGTCATGGTCTCCTCGGTGGTCAGCGGTTTGATCTCGCTGACCGAGCCGACCATGGTCGTCTTGCCGACGCCGAATCCGCCGACGATGACGATTTTCACCGCGGCCTGGGCCGTGTGCGGCAACTGATCCTCGGCCCGGGGTCCCGGGATGGTGTCAGAGCCTTTGAAGTCCATGCATCACCGCTTCGAGAAGGGAACGGTCGGGGAGCGCCTCGCGGACGACCGGCAAGCGCGCCTGGACCAGTTCCGCCGTCAGCAGCTCGGTGAGCAGCACGGTCACCACGCTGAACGGCAGGCTGAGGTAGGCCGACAGTTCGGCCACGGACAGGGGGGCGACGCAGAGCCGCAGCAGCGCCGCCTGCTCGGGGGTGGCCGAGGGCGGGGGGTCCGGGGAGCGGGCCACGATCAGCGTCACGAGATCGATGTCCGCCCGTTCGCCGTCGGGGCCGGCGACGACGTACAGGCGCTCGGGATTGCCGCCACGGCCCGGCTTCCTGCCGGCCGGTCCGGCCGGTTGCGGAGGGGGGCCGTCCTGGGGGGAGCGCCTCTGGCGTTGCGGAGGAGTCATACGGTCTGCCCGTTCCGTCGCGGCGGACTGGTCAGATGGGCGCCGATGCGGACGACGAGGTCGCGCATCATGCCGCCCATGCGGCCGGGTTCGCAGGTCATGTCGGAGAGCACCGCGAGATAGGCGTTGGCGCCGGCCGCCATCAGATAGAAATAGCCCTCGTTGATCTCGATGAGCACCATCTTCATCTCGCCGTCGCCGTGCGGGAGTTCCTGGGCGACGGCCCCGGCGAGGCTCTGTACGCCCGCGCAGGCCGCGGCGACCCGGTCGGCGGCGTCCGGCTCGCCTCCGTAGCGCGCGATGCGCAGACCGTCGGCGGACAGCACCACGATCATCTCGACACCGGGTACGCCGTCGGCGAGCTCCTTGAGCATCCAGTCGAAGTTGGCTCGCTGCTGGATCACGTGAGGTCCCCCTCGTCATCGGCCTCGGTACGGGCCGGTTCGTTGATGAGATGCAGGTAGGCGGTCGGGTTCCGGGTGAAGTCGGTGGGGTGGACGCCCGGGTCGAGGTCCTTCTTCAGGCCCTCCCAGAAGGCGTCGACCCACAGCCCGGGTTCGCGGTCGTTCTGCTTCTTCTTCTCGGGCTCGGGCGTGGCCCAGATGTCGTGGTACTCCTCGCCCCGCTCCTTGGCCTCGCGCTCGGCCCGTTCGGCGGCCGCCCGTTCGGCGTACCGCTGGGCCAGCGGGGTCTTCACCCGGCTCCGGCGCTGCGGCAGGCCGCCCGCGGTCCACTCGGTGACCTCGGGGGCGTCGTCCTCCACGGCCACCGTGTCGGGGATGCGGGGGCTGGTGGGGCGGCGCTTCTTGGGTGTGCGCTCGGGGCCGGGGAGGGCGTCGACCGGGCGGGGCACGGCGGTCGCCCCGATGCCGTGGGCGAGGCCCACGCCGGGCTGGTCGGTGATCATCTCGCTCGGTACGACGAGGACGGCGCGGACGCCTCCGTAGGCGGAGGCGCGCAGCGAGACCTTCATGTCGAACGCGGTGCACAGCCGCCCGACGACCGCGAGGCCGAGGCGCGGGTTGCCCCCGATCTCCTGGAGGTCGACGCCCCGCTGGGCCTGCTCGAGGATGCCCTCGATGCGTGCCCGGGCCTGCTCGTCGAGGCTGACTCCGGCGTCCTCGATCTCGATGGCGACGCCGGTCTGCACCTCCGTGGCGGTGACACTCACCTTGCTCGTCGGCGGCGAGTAGCGGGTGGCGTTGTCGAGGAGCTCGGCGGCGGCATGGATGACGGGTTCGACGTGGATGCCCTTGATGTTGATCTTGGCGATCGACTTCAGGTCGATGCGGCGGTACTCGAGGATGCGGGACATGGCGCCGCGCAGCACGCTGTAGAGCGCGACGGGCTGGGGCCACTGACGTCCCGGACGGCCGCCGCCGAGGACGGAGATGGAGTCGGCGAGGCGGCCGATCAGCGCGGTGCCGTGGTCGATGCGCAGCAGGTCGTCGAAGACCTCGGGGTTGCGGCCGTGGTCCTCCTCCATCTCCCGCAGTTCCTTGGCCTGCTGGTGGACGATCGCCTGGACGCGGCGGGCGATGCTGACGAAGGAGCGCTGGGAGGAGTCGCGCAGGTTCTCCTCGTCGTCGATGATCTTCAGCATCGTCTTGAGCAGGCTGATCTGGTACTTCGGCAGGTCCCGCCAGGCCGGGTCGAGCCGGGGCAGGGCGCGGATCACCTCGTCGGGGTCGTTGCCGACGTGCAGGTGGTCCAGGGCCGCGGGGACGACCCGCTGGGTGAAGTACTGCGTCTCCGTGTCATGGGCGGCGATCCGGGCCTCCAGATACGCACGGTGACGGCCGTACTCGGCTCGCGCCTCCCGCAGTACGCGGCCGCGGCGCACCGCCTCGGCCGCGGCGGCGGTCACGAAAAGCGTCGCGACGGCGCCGCACACACCGACGGCGGTCCGGGCGGGCTCCGTCACCAGGGCGACGGCGGCTCCGGTCGCCGCGGCCATCACTATGGCCGGCAGCAACAGCACGCGTGCATAAGGAAGTTGGACACTCGCCATGTGAGCCCTCTGAAGCGAATCGACTGATGGTCGGGGAATGTGCGCATAAGGGAACAAGCGCACGAATTCATCCCAACTCGGTGCGCTGCGGGCGAGCTTAGTCCGACGGGATCATCGCCATGTCATATTCAGCAAGTGCCGGAAATGACCTCTGGGGCAGGAGTACGCTCAGGTCCTTTGCACGGTGCGCGCCTGTTCGAACACAATGCGTCACGACGTACGGACGTACGAGAACCACTCACCGTCATGGGTGGGGAAGAGCCCCGTGGCGACCTGATCCTGCCCACAGGACCGGCCGGTGATGCGGGCCGGCGAGGGCGCACGGAACGCACGAGCCCGGCGCGCGGAAGGCGCACCGGGCTCGGCGTGGTGTCGGGACCGGGCGGGGTCAGCCCACGGAGGAGTAGGCGACCACGCCGCGCAGCAGTCCGTCGACCGCCTTGCGGGCGTTCCTGGCGACGGTCGAGCCCTCGACGGACGGTGCCGCGGCGGAGATCTGGCCGAGCACGTCGATGACCTGCTTGCACCAGCGCACGAAGTCGCCGGCCGGCATCTCCGCCTCGCGCAGCACCTCGTCCAGGCCCTTGCCCGAGGCCCACATGTAGGCGGCCCAGGCGAAGCCGAGATCGGGCTCGCGCTGGCCCACGCCCTCCGTCTGGCTGATCCGGAAGTCCTCCTCCAGGGCGTCCAGCCGGCCCCAGATGCGGACCATCTCGCCGAGCGCCGCCTTCGCCCTGCCCGAGGGCAGCTTGGGTGCCATCGCGTCGTCGGAGACCCGCGCCTCGTAGACCAACGCCGACACGCACGCGGCGAGTTCGGCGGGGGCGAGCCCTTCCCAGACGCCCTCGCGCAGGCATTCACTCGCCAGCAGGTCGAGTTCGCCGTACAGCCGGGCCAGCCGCTTGCCGTGCTCGGTGACCTCGTCGCCGCGCAGGTAGTCCATCTCGGTCAGCAGCGCGACGATCCGGTCGAAGGTGCGGGCGATGGTGTTCGTCCGGCCCTCGATACGGC
The DNA here is from genome assembly GCF_008312835.1 of Streptomyces marokkonensis. Taxonomy (GTDB): domain Bacteria; phylum Actinomycetota; class Actinomycetes; order Streptomycetales; family Streptomycetaceae; genus Streptomyces; species Streptomyces marokkonensis_A. The sequence goes on from NZ_VSKS01000012.1 coordinate 57,309, forward strand.
GCTCGAGCTGCGAGGTGTCACGCAGCAGCCGGTGGTAGCGCTCGGCCCAGCGGGCGTGGTCCTCGCGGTCCTGGCAGCCGTGGCACGGGTGCGCCTTCAGTGCCTTGCGCAGCCGCGCGATCTCCCGGTCGTCGGCCGCCTGGGCTCGCTGCTTGCGGTGCCGCTCCGGCGCGATGTGCCCGGCCTTGGTGCGCAGCGCCGAGGCGAGGTCCCGGCGGGACTGCGGGGAGCGCGGGTTGAAGGACTTCGGGATCCGCATCCGCTCCAGCGCCTCCACCGGCACCGGGAAGTCGATCGACGCCAGCCGCTTGACCTGCCGCTCGGCGGTCAGCACCAGCGGGCGCGGACCGTCGTGGTACTCCACACCCCGGTGCCCGTGTGACCGGCCCGCGGGCAGGCCGGGGTCGAGGACCAGTGCCAGCCCCGCGTACTTGCCGGTGGGGACGTGGATGACGTCACCGGGCTTGAGCTTCTCCAGCGCGACGGCGGCCTCCGCGCGGCGCTGCACCGCGCCCTGCCGGGCCAGCTCGTTCTCCCGGTCCTTCAGCTCGCGCCGCAGCCGCGCGTACTCCTCGAAGTCGCCGAGGTGGCAGGTCATGGAGGCCTTGTAGCCCTCCAGCCCCTCCTCGTTGCGCTGCACCTGCCGCGAGATGCCCACGACCGACTTGTCCGCCTGGAACTGCGCGAACGACGTCTCGAGCAGTTCCCGCGAGCGGTGCCGGCCGAACTGCTCGACCAGGTTGACCGCCATGTTGTACGACGGCTTGAAGCTGGAGCGCAGCGGGTACGTGCGCGTGCCGGCCAGCCCCGCGAGGTGGTCGGGGTTCATGCCGCGCTGCCACAGCACGACCGCGTGGCCCTCGACGTCGATGCCCCGCCGTCCGGCCCGGCCGGTCAGCTGGGTGTACTCGCCGGGGGTGATGTCGGCGTGCTGCTCGCCGTTCCACTTGACGAGCTTCTCCAGGACCACCGACCGGGCGGGCATGTTGATGCCGAGTGCGAGGGTCTCGGTCGCGAACACGGCCTTCACCAGGCCGCGGACGAACAACTCCTCCACGACCTCCTTGAACGTCGGCAGCATGCCCGCGTGATGGGCCGCGATGCCGCGCTCCAGGCCCTCCAGCCACTCGTAGTAGCCGAGGACGTGCAGGTCCTCGGACGGGAGGGAGGCGGTGCGCTCCTCGACCAGCGAGCGGACCCGGGCCCGCGCCTCCTCGTCGTTGAGCCGGAGCCCCGCGTACAGGCACTGCTGGACGGCGGCCTCGCAGGCGGCGCGGCTGAAGATGAAGGTGATGGCGGGCAGCAGGCCCTCGGAGTCGAGCCGCTCGATGACCTCCGGCCGACTCGGGGTCCACACCCGCGAGCGCTGCCGGCGCTCCCGCTCCCGGTCCGCCTCCCGCATGGCGCCCCGTCCGCGTCTGCGGTCCGCGTAGGACGGGCGGCTCGCCTCCAGACGGGCCATGCGCGTGAGGTCCGGGTTGACGGCCTTCTTCCGGCCCTCCCCCTCCTCGAACAGGTCGTACATCCGGCGGCCGGCGAGCACGTGCTGGAACAGCGGCACGGGCCGGTGCTCGGAGACGATCACCTGGGTGTCGCCGCGGACCGTGTCCAGCCAGTCGCCGAACTCCTCCGCGTTCGACACCGTCGCCGACAGCGACACCAGGGTCACGGACTCGGGGAGGTGGATGATCACTTCCTCCCAGACGGCGCCGCGGAAACGGTCGGAGAGGTAGTGCACCTCGTCCATCACCACGTAGCCGAGGCCGAGGAGGGTCTGCGACCCGGCGTACAGCATGTTCCGCAGCACCTCGGTGGTCATCACGACCACCGGTGCGTCGGAGTTGACACTGTTGTCGCCGGTGAGCAGGCCGACCTTCCCGGCGCCGTAGCGGCGGCACAGATCGGCGTACTTCTGGTTCGACAGGGCCTTGATGGGTGTCGTGTAGAAGCACTTCTTGCCCTGCTGGAGGGCGAGGTGGACGGCGAACTCGCCGACGATCGTCTTGCCGGAGCCGGTGGGCGCCGCGACCAGCACGCCCTTCCCCGCCTCGAGCCCCTGGCAGGCCTCGATCTGGAAGGGGTCGAGGCCGAAGTCGTACATCTCGCGGAAGGAGGCGAGCGCGGTGGCCTGCTCGGCAGCGCGCCTGCGTGCTGCCGCGTACCGCTCGGCCGGTGAGAGATCCTCTGTCATCGTGCTTTCGAGCGTACCGGGCCGCACCGACAACAGGACGATCATTATCCGGAACCGTCCCGCTGAGCGGCGGGAGCCGCCCGGATCAGGGGCCCACGACCCGCAGGGCGCCCGGCACGCACCGCGCGGTCAGCGGCAACGGGCCCACCGGCTCCCCGTCCGCGTACCCGGTGACGTGCTCGGCGGCCAGCTCGACGCTCGCCGCCCGCAGCACGGTGATCGCGGGATGGTCGACGTGCGTCCCCCGGTACACCCGCGGGAACACCCGCAGCAGCGTGGCCCGGCTGCACTCCCCCACGACCGTGATGTCGAACAGCCCGTCGGTGAGATCCGCTCCGGGGCATATCCGCATGCCGCCGCCGTACGACGGCCCGTTCCCGACGGCCACCAGCGTCGCCTCGACCTCGCGTACCTCGCCGCCGTCCAGGGTGATCCGGTACGGCAGGGGCCGGAAGGCGGCCAGTTCGGCGACCATCGCGAGGTCGTACTTGAAGCGTCCGAGGGGCAACCGCATCCGGTTGCCGCGGTCGTTGACGCGGGAGTCGAACCCGGAGGCGAGCACGGCGCCGAACCAGCGGTCGCCGATCCGGCCCAGATCGATGTCGCGGACCCGGCCGCTCCTGAGGGCGTCGGCGATCATCCGGCCGGCCGCGGCCGGTTCCCGCAGGGGCATGCCGAGCGCGCGGGCGAAGTCGTTGCCGGTTCCGGCGGCGACCAGGCCGAACGGGGTGCCCGTGCCGACGACCGCCTGCAGCGCCAGGTTCGCCATGCCGTCGCCCCCCACGGCGATCAGGGCGCCGGTGCCCTTCTCGATCGCGGCGCGTGCCCGGGCCAGGGCGTCCTGGGGGTCGTCACCGAGCACGGTCCGCACCGGGAAGCCGGCGTCCCGCAGGGCCGAAGCGGCCGGCAGCGCCGCGCGGGCGCCCCGGCCGCCGCCCGCGGTGGGGTTGACGAAGAGGGTGATCTCGCTGGTCACGGGAGTGACCCTATGAGCTGCGGGCCGCTCCTCAGGTCACGTCGTCATAACCGTTGACCCGGTCCTTGGTCGCCTGCTCGGGCAGTGCGGCCACCGGCTCCACCGGTTCGATCGACTCCGGTGTGAGGTCCAGCTCGGAGGCCTCGTCGTCGGCGGGCCCCGCGGACTCCCTGCGGGCGCGCCGTTTGTCGTTGAGCAGCGAGAACGCCACGGCGACGAAGTAGAGGACGACGATGGGCCCGGAGAGCGCGATCATTCCCACCGGGTCGGTCGTGGGCGTCGCGACGGCGCCGAAGACGAAGACGCCCATGACGACACCGCGCCACCAGCCGGCCATGCGGCGGCCGGAGACGATGCCGACCAGGTTCAGCATGATGAGCAGCAGGGGCAGCTCGAAGGCCAGGCCGAAGACCAGCACCATCCTGATGGTGAAGTCGAGGACCTCGTCGAGCGAGAGGATGTTGGCCGATCCCCCGGGTGTCAGGCTGAGCAGCACCTTGATGCTGACGGGGAGGATGACGTACGACAGGTAGGCGCCGCCGACGAACAACGGAACGGCGGCCGCGACGAAGTAGTAGGTGTACTTCTTCTCGTGCTTGTGCAGCCCGGGGGCGACGAAGGCCCAGAGCTGGTAGAGCCACACCGGGCTGGAGACGATCAGGCCGGCCATGAGGCTCACCTTGATCGTCGTGGTGAACGGCGACGTCAGTGTGTTGAAGGAGACGATGGCGCAGTTGCCGCCGTCGCTGTTCGCCAGGTCCTCGCATTTCGGCACCGGCTCCGCGAGGAACTGCATGAGCTGCTCGCTGTAGAACGCGGCCGCGATCATCACCACGACGATCGCGACGACGGCCTTGGCGAGCCGGTTGCGCAGCTCACGCAGGTGTTCCACGAGGGGCATCCGCCCCTCGGGATCCCTCTCCTGCTTGCGGGCAGACTTGAGCAACCCACGTTCCCATCTCGTGCGGCGGGCCGGAGATCACCGGCCCTGCGTCAGCGCTTGGTCGTGTCCGTCGGCTCCGTGACCGGGCGGGAGCTGGTCACGTCGCCGGGGGCCGCCTGGATGGTGCGCTGCGCCGGAGGCTGCTCGCCGGGGGCCGGCGGGTCGGCGGGGGCGGAGGACTTGTTGTCGTCCTTCATCGCCTTCGCCTCGCTCTTGAGGATGCGTGCGGACTTGCCGAGCGACCGCGCCATGTCCGGAAGCTTCTTCGCGCCGAACAGCAGGATGATGACGACGAGGATCAGAATGATCTCGGTAGGTCCGAGCCGTCCCATAAGTCTTTACCTTCTCACCGAGGCGGGTGGGTGGGTGGCTGTCCGACCGGTCGGACAAGTGTCCGAACGACGGTGCTGGCAGCGATCGTAACGCTCAGGGGTGAACGTCCGGCAATCCCTGTGCGTACTCCCGTCCGCGATCCGGGCCTCGTTCTCCGGGCCGCGATAGGCAGCGTACCTGCCGGGCCCCGCCGGGTGACAGCGCGCGGCCCTGCCGGCCGTCGCGGGCGGTCGCGCCACCGGTGGACGAGGTCAGAGCGCCTCGGCCGAACGCGCCGCGCCGGCCGCCGCGCTCTCCAGGTCCTCGGCGGCGCGGCTGATACGCCGGGCCGACTCCGTGACCTGCCTGCCGAGCCGCTCCGCTTCGACGAAGACCCGGACGGCAAGCACCCCGAGCACCAGAAGACCCAGGAATCCCACGGCAACCGCGAACATCGGCCAGAACATGGGAGCGAGCCTAGACGGTCGAGTGCAGCCGCAGCGTCCGGACCCCGCCGCCGGTCAGCAGCTCGACGATCCGCTCCCCCGCCGGCTTGCGGACGGCGGCGCCGCACCCGGGACAGGTGAAGGAGTAGAAGGTGGTGCGGCTGCTGGCGCCGATGGCCAGGCGCAGCGCGCTCGCGGAGAGCTCGAAGCGCTCCCGGCAGTCCGGGCAGCCCGCCCGGAACATCACCGGGGCCACGCTCCTCATCCCGGCGAACGCGGACGCCGCCGTCATGCCCCGCACTCCAGGGGTCGCCGACTCGCTCAAAGCCCTCGCTCCTGACTGTCGTCCTGCCCGTCCCGCACAGGCCGCCCGTCCCAGCCCGCGTGCGGCCCGTTCATCCGGCCGCCTCGGCCCCGTCGTACGCCGCCAGCGCCTCGCGCGCCGCCTGCCGGGCGCTGTCGGCCAGCTCGGACGGCTCGACGATGCGGCCGTCGCGGCCGAGCCGCAGCGCCAGCCGTCTGAGCGAGGCGGGGTCGGGCGTGCGCAGGGTGATACGCAGCCCGCCGTCGGGAAGCTCATCCGCGCTGTCGTGCGGGTAGTACTCGGCGACCCAGCGCCCGCCCGGCGCGACCTCGACCACCACCTCCGGGTCCTCGGCCGCGGGCTGCACCAGTGCCTCCGACAGGTCCCGCAGCTCCATCTCGGGCGGCGCGGACGGCTCGTCCATGACCCTGATCTCGGCGACCCGGTCGAGCCGGAAGGTGCGGCGCGCCTCGGAGCGGCGGCACCAGGCCTCGACGTAGGTGTGACCGACGCTGACCAGACGGATGGGGTCGATCTCCCGCTCGGTCACCTCGTCGCGCGCGGGCGAGTAGTAGCGGATCCACAGCCTGCGGCGCTCGGCGATGGCCCGGTCGACGTCCGCGAAGACCCCGCCCTCGGACTCGAAGGTCACCGACAGCCGGGAGCTGGCGCCCGCCGCCTCACCGGCGGCGGTCTCGACCTTGGCCGTGGCGCGCAGCAGGGCCTGCCGGTCGCTCTCGCGCAGGCCGGGCAGGGTGGCCACGGCACGGGCGGCGACCAGCAGGGCGGTCGCCTCGTCGGCGGCCAGCCTCAGCGGCTCGGCGGCCTCGGCGCCGAGGGCCGCCGGGTTGTGCCACCAGATGCGCTCGCCGTCGGTGTCGATGTCCAGCAGGTCGCCGCCGCGGAAGCTGGTGCCGCACATGGGCAGGACGTCGAGGTCGGAGACCAGCTCGTCCTCGGTGATGCCGAAGGCGCGCGCCACGTCCTCGATCCGGGCGCCGGGGCGCTCGCGCAGATACGTCACCAGCGAGAGCATCCGCCGGGTCTGGTCGATGGCGTTCACGGGCCTGACCGGTTTGCCTGCCACGTTCTTGTCCGCTCCCCCTCAGCCCTTGGCCACGGCACGCAGCCGGTCCACCACGTCGGCCCGCAGCTCGGCGGGTCCCAGGACCACCACGTCCGGCCCGAACTCCACCAGCCAGGCATCCAGCCCGTGTCCGTACGGAATCTCCAACTCGTCCCAGCCGTCCCCGAGTTCCCGCACCGCGGTGGCCTTCGACCGGAGCGGGTAACCGGCGTCGGAGCGCAGCCGGATCCGCGCCGAGCGGTCGGCGGTCTCCCCGGCCCAGCTCGCCACGGTCTCCCGCACGGTGACGACGTCCGGCACCGGGACGGTGAACCGGCCGCTGCGCGACCGCACCTTGCCGCTGATCCGGGAGAGCCGGAAGACCCGCTCGGCACCCCGGTCACGGTCCCAGCCGGCCAGGTACCAGTGGCCGCGCCAGCACTCCAGCGCCCACGGTTCGACGTGGCGGGGTTCGGGCTGGGCGGCGTTGGCCTTGCGGTAGTCGAAGACGACTGGCCGGCGGTCGCGGCAGGCCAGCATCAGCGGCTCGAACGCCGCCTCGTGCACGGGGATGCGCGGTTCGAGCGCACCATGGGCACCGTACGGGTCGACGTCCTCCGGGAGGCCCGCCGCGCGCAGCTTCTGCAGGGCGCCGCTGGCCGCTCCGGCGAGCCGGGCCTGCTGCCACACCTTGGCGGCGAGCCCGAGGGCTGCGGCCTCCTCGGCGTCGAGGGTGATCGGCGGCAGCCGGTTGCTGTCGCGGCGCGCGAGGTAGCCGGTGTCGCCGTCGAGGTTCTCAACGGTTTCGATCACCAGTCCGAGTTCGCGCAGATCGTCCTTGTCGCGCTCGAACATCCGGTTGAAGGAGTCGTCGGACCCGGCTTCCAGATAGGCCTCGATGGACTCGCGCAGCTCGCGCTTGCTGAGCGGCCGCCGGGTCCCGAGCAGACACAGCGCCAGATTCATCAGCCGCTCGGCCTTGGCAATGGCCATCGACGCGCTTCGCCTCCCTATGGTGCTTACGAGCGATGACCGTACCGCCCCGAGGTGGCGCGGTAAAAGCCGAGGGCCCATGCCCGGACAGGCATGGGCCCCAGGCGATCGACTCCGGTCGGATCAGACGCCGAGGAGGTCGACCACGAAGATCAGGGTCTCACCGGGCTTGATCGCCGGGGTGGGGCTCTGGTTGCCGTAGGCGAGGTGCGCCGGGATGGTCAGCTGACGGCGGCCGCCGACCTTCATGCCCTGCACGCCCTGGTCCCAGCCCTTGATGACCCGGCCGCCGCCCAGCGGGAAGCGGAAGGGGGTGCCGCGGTTCCAGCTGGCGTCGAACTCCTCGCCCGTGCTGAACGCCACGCCGACGTAGTGGACGGTGACGGTCTGACCCGCCTGCGCCACCTCGCCGTCGCCCTCCCAGATGTCCTTGATCTCGAGGTCCGCCGGGGGCTCGCCGCCCGGGAAGTCGATCTCGGGCTTGTCGATGCTCACGTCTAACGCTCCTGCTTGTCTGCGGAAAGGCGAACACGCACAGTCTTACATCCCCACGGCGTCACAGCTTCGCGAGGATGTCGACCGAGAAGACCAGTGTGGAGTCCTTCTTGATCTCGCTGCCCTGCGGCGGATTGTCGCCGTAGCCCAGCTCCGGCGGGATGACGATGAGGACCCGGCTGCCGACCTTCTTGCCGGTGAGCCCCTGCGCCCAGCCCTTGACGACCTGCTGGAGCGAGAACGACGTCAGCTGCCCCCGGCCGTAGGTGGAGTCGAACTCCTTGCCGCCGTCCCACAGCACGCCCTTGTACTGCACGAGCACGCTGTTGTCGGCGCCGACCTCCTCGCCGTCGCCCTCGAGGACGTAGCTCGACACGAGCTTCTTGGGGGCGTCCGTGTCGGGCACCTCGATGGAGGGCGCCTTGCCGTCGGTGTTGGTGCCGACCTTGGGCAGGTCCTTGTTGTCCTGGGCCACCTCGGAGCCCTTGGCGGAGCTCTTGGCGTTGTACGTGTCCTGCACGTCGACCACGAACACCAGCGTGTCGGTGCCCTTGATGCCCGCCTGCTCGTTGCCCTGCTCGCCGTACCCCCACTTCGGCGGTACGGCCATCTGGACGCGGCTGCCGGTCTTCTTGCCGGTGAGCGCGTACCGCCAGCCGTCGATGATGGTGCCCTGGGCGAGCTGGATGGCCAGCGGGGTCTTGCGGTCGTAGGAGTTGTCGAACACCTTCGCGGTGCTCCACACCTGACCCAGGTAGTGGGCCACGACGAAGTCGTTCTCGGCGACCGTCTTGCCGCCGCCCGCGATGACGGTCTTGACCGCGAGGTCCTTGGAGGGATCGCCGCTGCCCTTGGCGACCGTCGGCTTCTCACCGAACTTCGTGCCCGCCGTGATCGCCGGAAGCGGGCCGTCGACGATCTTCGGCGGCGGCGCGGCGGACGTCTCGGGCGCCGAGGGCGACGCGCTGTCGCCGGCATTGCCCGAGTCGGACTTGTCGTCGCCGCACGCGGCGAGGGTGGCCAGTCCAGCGGGAACGGCAATGAGAAGTGAGCGTCGGCGCACGGTGGGGGCCTCGTAATCGTCGATCTTGTGGATGGCGTCCGCGCAACTCTACGGCGTGAGAAGGGCGCCGCACGGTGTAACGTACGGCGCCCGTGTGACGTTCCGGGAATATTGGGATCCCCTGACAGAACGTGTTTCTCACATTCCGGCGATCAGCTTCTCCACCCGTTCGTCCACCGAGCGGAACGGGTCCTTGCACAACACGGTGCGCTGGGCCTGGTCGTTCAGCTTGAGGTGCACCCAGTCGACGGTGAAGTCGCGGCGCTGCTCCTGGGCCCGCCGGATGAAGTCGCCCCGCAGCCGGGCCCGAGTGGTCTGCGGCGGTACGGACTTGCCCTCGAAGATCTTCAAGTCGTTGCAGATCCGGGCGGCTTGTCCCTTCTTCTCCAGCAGGTAGTACAGGCCCCGCCGGCGGTGGATGTCGTGGTAGGCGAGGTCTATCTGCGCGACCCGGGGGTGCGACATGGTCATGTTGTGCTTGGCCCGGTACCGCTCGAGCAGCTTGTACTTCATGACCCAGTCGATCTCGGTGCCGATGCGGTCGAGGTCCTCGGACTCGATCGCGTCCAGCGTGCGGCCCCACAGCTCCAGCACCTGCTCGACGGTGCCGGTGCGGATGCCGCGGCGCTCGCAGAAGTCCAGCGCCTTCTCGTAGTACTCGCGCTGCACCTCCAGCGCGGACGCCTCCCGGCCGCTGGCCAGGCGCACCTTGCGCCGCCCGGTGATGTCGTGGCTGACCTCGCGGATCGCCCGGATGGGGTTCTCCAGGGTCAGGTCGCGCATCACGGTGCCCGCCTCGATCATGCGCAGCACCAGGTCGGTGGCGCCGACCTTGAGCAGCATGGTCGTCTCGGACATGTTCGAGTCGCCCACGATGACGTGCAGCCGGCGGTAGCGCTCGGCGTCCGCGTGCGGCTCGTCCCGCGTGTTGATGATCGGCCGGGAGCGGGTCGTCGCGGAGGAGACGCCCTCCCAGATGTGCTCGGCCCGCTGGCTGACGCAGTACACGGCGCCGCGCGGCGTCTGCAGCACCTTGCCCGCGCCGCACAGCAGCTGCCTCGTCACCAGGAAGGGGATGAGGATGTCCGCCAGCCGGGAGAACTCCCCGTGCCGGGCGACGAGGTAGTTCTCGTGGCACCCGTAGGAGTTGCCGGCCGAGTCGGTGTTGTTCTTGAAGAGGTAGACGTCGCCCGCGATTCCCTCCTCGTGCAGGCGTCGTTCGGCGTCCACCAGGAGTCCTTCGAGAATGCGCTCGCCGGCCTTGTCGTGGGTGACCAGCTCGGTCACGTTGTCACATTCCGGCGTTGCGTATTCCGGATGTGACCCCACGTCGAGATAGAGGCGGGCGCCGTTTCGCAGAAAGACATTGCTGCTCCGGCCCCATGACACGACACGGCGGAAGAGGTACCGCGCCACCTCGTCAGGCGACAGGCGGCGCTGTCCCCTGAACGTGCACGTGACGCCGTACTCGTTCTCCAGCCCGAAAATGCGGCGGTCCATGAGGGAACATTACGCCCGATCCCCCGAGCTGAAACGAGGTTCGGGGGCACGGTTCGGATCATTTTCCGAACGGGCCGCGACCACCGCCCTGCCGGCGGGAACCGCCAATACCCGTCCCGTGGCGATCAAAACCAGCAGCGACACGCCGCCCGCGACACCCGGCACGGCGAACCCCCACAGCGCCCCGCCCGTCTCGACCACCGGACCGGTGAGACCCGTTCCGACCGACGCGCCCACGGTGAAGGTCGTCACCAGCCAGGAGAAGGCCTCCGTGACGGTCCCGCGCGGCGCGTGCCGGTCGACGAGCACGAACGCGCAGGCGATCGCCGGCGCCAGGAAGAGGCCGGCGACCACGGTGAGCAACGTCATGGCCACCGGGCCGGGCATCAGCATCAGCGGCAGGTAACACACCGCCAGAAGGGCCACGAGCACCTGAAGCCGCCGCGCGGGCTCACCGGCCCACTGCCGGGCCCCGTACGCCGCACCGCCGACCAGGGCGCCCAGCCCGATCCCCGCCATCAGCCAGCCGTACACGTGGTCGCCGCCGTGCTGGTCCGCGTACGTCACGGCCGCCACCGTGATCGACCCCAGGGCCATCCCCACGGCCAGGAAGGCGCCCAGCAGCGCGAGCAGCCCCGGCGAGCGCAGGGCGCCCAGCCAGTGCGCCTCGCGCGGCGCCGACCGCCAGGCGCGGGAGGGCTGCGACACGACGACGGAGAGGGCGCCCAGCACGCCGATGACGTTCAGCACGAGCAGCGCGGCCTGGGCGGACCACAACGAGGCGCAGACCGTCACGAGCAGCGGCCCGACGGTGAACATCACCTCCTGCGCCACGGCGTCCATGGCGTACGCCCGGTGCACGTGGTCCTCCTTGGGCAGCACCGAGGACCACAGCGCCCGCAGCCCGCCCTCCAGCGGCGGAGTGAAGAGGCCCGCCGCGGCGACCGCGCCGTAGGCGAGCGCCGGGGGCCCGGTACCCACGAAGGCGAACACGGCCATCGCCAGCGCCGACAGCACGGCGGCGGGCAACTGCACCCGCGGCTGCCCCCGCAGGTCCACCAGCCGCCCCAGCACAGGCTGTCCGACGGCGTTGGCGACGCCGTACACCGCGGCCAGGGCTCCGGCCAGGCTGTACGTACCGCCCTCCGCGCGCACGAACAGCACGATCGCGATGGCCGCGGTCGCGTTGGGCAGCCGCCCCACGAGCGTGCCGACCAGCAGCCGGGTGGCGTGCCGTGCCCGGAGGATCTCCAGGTATCCCGTGGCCATTCCGGCGCCTCCACTGAAGTTTTACGTATAACTTGTTCCTCCATACGTACCATGGCCGCTGTTCACCAGTCCAGACGAAGGAGCGGCCCGACGATGCCCGGAGCCGGTACCCGCCCCACGAGCCGGGATGTCGCCCAGGCCGCCGGTGTCTCCCAGGCCGCGGTCTCCCTGGTCCTCGGCGACAAGTGGCGCGGCCGGGTCTCACAGGCCACGGCGGAGCGCGTGCGCGAGGCCGCGCGCGCCCTGGGCTACCGGCCCAACCTCGCCGCCCGCAACCTCCGCCTCGGCCGTACCCGCACGGTCCTCCTCGTCGTCCCCGCCCTCACCACGGAGTTCTTCGCGGGCGTCTACACGGGTGCCGCCCGGGTGGCCTCCCAGCACGGATTCGGCGTGGTCCTCTACCCCTCCCCCGAGGGCATCGGCCCCGCTCGCAACCCCTTCGCGTCCGCCCAGGCGGCCCTGGACGGCGTGATCGCCTCCTCGATGGCGGCGGAGGCGCTGACCGCGATCCGCGGCGACCAGCTGCCGCTGGTGATGCTGGACAGCGATCCCGAGGGCAGTGTGGGCGCGGCCACGGTCAACCTGGACATCGCCGACGGGGTCCGGCAGGTCACGGACCACCTTCTCGGCCTGGGGCACCGCCGGTTCCTGCATCTGGCGGCGGATGTGCCGTCCTGGACCTTCGAGGTGCGCGCGCGGGAGCTGGCGGGGCGGCTGCGGGAGGTCCCGGGGACGTCGTTGCGCACGGCGCGTGCGCCGATCTCCATCAGGGGTGCGGAGGCCTCGGCCCAGGCCGCGCTCGCCGGGGCGCCGGACCGGCCGACCGCGGTGGTCTGTGACGACGACCAGCTGGCGGCGGGCGCGTACAAGGCGGCGCGGCGGCTGGGGCTGCGGGTGCCGGAGGATCTGTCCGTCACCGGGCTGGACGATCTGGCCCTGGCGACGGCGATCGATCCGGAGCTGACGACGGTGCGGCTGGATGCGGAGCTGTTCGGGGAGCGGGGGATGCGGGCGCTGCTGGCGGTGCTGGAGGGACGCGATCCCTCGGAGGGCGACATCCCGGTCGACCTGGTGGTGCGGGGGTCGACGGCACGGGTGCCGGCGGGCTGACGCGGCGAGGGCTGCGCCGGCCGGGGTTGAGGGAGCTACCCGGCGTCGGTGTGGGCCGGCGGAGGTGGCGCAGCCCGGCGCATACGGGGTGCCGTCGCGCCGGGCTGTGCCACCTCCCCCACTCTCGGCTTCGCTCGAGCGGGGGACCCCATCACCCCAGCGGCACGACCGCCCGCGACGACCGGCAACGGCGAGGCTGCCCGCAGGAACGGAGGCGCGACACCGCTTGCCCGCAGGCACGGCGCGCGCGGCACCTCTGCCGGCGGTTGTCCGCACTGGCGCGGCCGGCCGCCGCGGAGTACGCCGCCGACGGCGCGGAGGGGACGGGGCGGGGGTGTGCGCCCGCAGCGGCTGGTGCGAGTCAGCGCCCTCGGCCCCTTCGGCCAACCCAGTCGCGCCAGTCCGAGGACGGACACCCCCGACCCGGCCCCGACCCACCCACCGGCATCAGGCGCTGCACGAGGAGACCTACTCCACGTCGCCGCCGGAGTCGGTCTCCGCGTCCTCCGCCTCCGAGGCCGTCTCCGCGCCGCCCGCCTCCAGCAGGCGCCCCAGCTGCCGTCCGCCGATCCGCTTGAACTTCCGCTTCTGCGGCCGCGTGCGGTCCAGCACGGCCACCTCCAGCCGCTCCTCGGGAATCTCCCGCTCACTGCCGTTGGTGTCCCGCGACAGGGACTGCACCGCCAGCTTCAGCGCCTCCGCCAGCGTCATCCCGTCCCGGTGCCGCTGATCGAGGTACCCGCTGATCTGCTCCGCGTTGCCCCCCACCGCCACCGAGCCGTGCTCGTCCACGATGGACCCGTCGTGCGGCAGCCGGTAGATCTGGTCCTGCTCCGGGGTCTCCCCGACCTCGGCCACCACCAGCTCCACCTCGTACGGCTTCTCCCCCACGCTCGAGAAGATCGTCCCGAGTGTCTGCGCGTACACGTTCGCCAGCCCCCGGGCGGTCACGTCGTCCCGGTCGTAGGTGTAACCCCGCAGATCGGCGTACCGCACGCCCCCGATCCGCAGATTCTCGTACTCGTTGTACTTACCGGCGGCGGCGAACCCGATCCGGTCGTAGATCTCGCTGAACTTGTGCAGCGCCCGGGACGGGTTCTCGCCGACGAACACGATCCCGTCGGCGTACTGCAGCACGACAAGGCTGCGGCCACGGGCGATGCCCTTGCGGGCGTACTCCGCCCGGTCGGCCATCGCCTGCTGGGGTGAGACATAGAACGGCGTCGACACCGGTTATCCGTCCCTTTCTGTCGAAGTCACTGGACCACCCTGAAACATCCGAACAACCCGCCCGCGCGGCCTACAGCAGCGAGGCCCGCGGACCGTCCGGCTGCTCCAGCCGCCGCTCCAGCACGGACCGGGCGATGTCGGACGCCTCGTCCTCGGTGAGCCGGCGGTAGCCGTCCTCGGTGATCACGGTGACGATGGGGTAGATCCGGCGGGCGACATCGGGACCACCGGTCGCCGAGTCGTCGTCTGCCGCGTCGTACAGCGCCTGCACCACCAGCGTGGTGGCCTCGGCCTCACTCAGATTCTCCCGGAACAGCTTCTTCATCGCACCGCGCGCGAAGATCGAACCGGAACCGGTGGCGGCGTACCCCTGCTCCTCCGAGCGCCCGCCCGTGACGTCGTAGGAGAAGATCCGCCCCTTCTCCCGGTCGACGTCGTACCCGGCGAACAGCGGGACCACGGCCAGTCCCTGCATGGCCATGCCCAGATTGGAACGGATCATCGTGGAGAGCCGGTTCGCCTTGCCCTCCAGCGAGAGCTGCGCGCCCTCGACCTTCTCGAAGTGCTCCAGCTCCAGCTGGAACAGCTTCACCATCTCCACGGCAAGCCCGGCCGTGCCGGCGATGCCCACGGCCGAGTACTCGTCGGCGGGGAACACCTTCTCGATGTCCCGCTGCGCGATGACGTTCCCCATGGTGGCCCGCCGGTCACCGGCGAGCACGACCCCGCCGGGAAACGTGACGGCCACGATCGTCGTGCCGTGCGGCGCCTCGATCACGCCCTTGACGGGCGGCAACGTCCTCCTGCCCGGCAGCAGTTCCGGCTGGTGCTCGGAGAGGAAATCCATGAAGGAGGAGGATCCGGGCGTCAGGAAGGCGGCCGGCAGACGCCCTGTGTGACGAGTGTTCGCTTCCACGAAGTTCCTTCCAGGTAGGCGGCTGCCCGACGAACAGCGTCGGGATCATCTCCCAACTTGCCGATGGCCGAATTGCAGTTGAAGCACGGTACGCCACGGACCCTACCCGCCTCACGGCAATGATCCACATATCCGGCGAGGGCTTTCGGGACGCCCCGGACGGCGGCCCTCGTCACCCCCGCAGCGCGAACGCTGCCCGCGGCCGGCCGAGCCCGCACCGCGAACAGCGTTCACACCGTCTTCGTCTCTCGCCCCGTGCGCCCCCGCGGCCTCCGGTCCGGAGGCTACTGGCCACCCTTCTGAACGAAGGACCTCACGAAGTCCTCGGCGTTGGCTTCGAGCACGTCGTCGATCTCGTCGAGGACGTCGTCCACGTCCTCGTTCAGCTTTTCCTGACGCTCCTTGAGGTCCTCCGAAGCCTGCGTCTCCGCCGCCTGCTCCTCGACCTCCTCGGTGGACCGGGTGGCCTTCTGCTGTCCGCCGCCGGTGTCCTTGGTCGCCATCACCCTCACCCCGCTCGGTTCGCCCGACACACTTGCTCGGTCAAGATCAGACCCTACAAGCCGGGTCCGACAATGCCCCCGCAGTTGCTCCAACGTACGGGGACCACCTCGATGATTCCCGGACCGGGGATTTTCCACCCTGTCCGGCCGGTCCTTCCGGGTACCCGCAGGTACCCGCCCAGGCCAGGATCACCCCCCGGACAACACCCTGACCAGGTCTTCCGCCGTCCGGCAGCGGTCCAGGAGCTCCTTGACGTGATTACGCGTTCCGCGAAGCGGTTCCAGGGTTGGCACCCGCTGGAGCGAGTCCCGGCCCGGCAGATCGAAGATCACCGAGTCCCAGGAGGCCGCCGCGACATCGTCCGCGTACTGCTCCAGGCACCGCCCGCGGAAGTAGGCCCGGGTGTCCTCCGGAGGCGCCGTACGGGCCCGCTCGACCTCCTCCTCGGCCAGGAGCCGCTTCATCCGTCCCCGGGCCACCAGACGGTTGTACAGGCCCTTCTCGGGGCGCACGTCGGCGTACTGCAGGTCCACCAGGTGCAGCCGGGCGGCGTCCCAGTCCAGACCGTCCCTGCGCCGGTATCCCTCCATGAGCTCACGCTTGGCGACCCAGTCCAGCTCGCCGGCCAGGCTCATCGGGTCGTTCTCCAGCCGGGTGAGTGTGTCCTCCCAGCGCGCGAGGACGTCCTTGGTCTGCTCGTCGGCGTCGGCCCCGAAGCGTTCCTCCACGTACTTGCGAGCCAGCTCGAAGTACTCCATCTGGAGCTGCACCGCGGTCAGCGTCCGCCCGCTGCGCAGCGTGACGAGCCGCTTCAGGGACGGATCGTGCGACACCTGGTGCAGCGTCCGCACCGGCTGGTCCACCGCGAGATCCACCGCGATGAAGCCGTCCTCGATCATGGACAGCACCAGCGCCGTCGTGCCCAGCTTCAGGTACGTCGAGATCTCGGACAGGTTCGCGTCGCCGATGATCACATGCAGTCGCCGGTACTTCTCCGCGTCGGAGTGCGGCTCGTCCCGGGTGTTGATGATCGGGCGCTTCAGCGTCGTCTCCAGGCCCACCTCGACCTCGAAGTAGTCCGCGCGCTGGCTGAGCTGGAAGCCGTGCTCGTGGCCGTCCTGGCCGATTCCGACACGGCCGGCGCCGGTGAAGACCTGGCGGGAGACGAAGAACGGCGTCAGGTGGCGCACGATGTCCGAGAAGGGGGTCTCCCGCTTCATCAGGTAGTTCTCGTGCGTGCCGTAGGACGCGCCCTTGTTGTCGGTGTTGTTCTTGTACAGGTGGATCGGCTGGGCGCCGGGAAGCTGGGCCGCGCGCTCCGCCGCCTCGGCCATGATCCGCTCGCCCGCCTTGTCCCAGAGCACGGCGTCGCGCGGATTGGTGACCTCGGGCGCGCTGTACTCCGGATGGGCGTGGTCCACGTAGAGCCGCGCGCCGTTGGTCAGGATGACGTTGGCCAGACCGATGTCCTCGTCCGTGAGCTGGCTGGCGTCGGCGGCCTCACGGGCGAGGTCGAAGCCTCGCGCGTCCCGCAGCGGGTTCTCCTCCTCGAAGTCCCAGCGGGCCCGGCGGGCCCGGTGCATCGCCGCCGCGTAGGCGTTCACGATCTGGGACGAGGTGAGCATGGCATTGGCGTTGGGGTGGCCGGGGACGGAGATTCCGTACTCCGTCTCGATGCCCATTACTCGCCGTACGGTCATGCGGCCCTCCTTGCCCGGCGGCGTCCCCGGTCGGGGACGCTGCTGTACCGCTGGCGCTCCGGTGCGTGTGCGGTGCCCGTCCCCGCACTGCGCGACTCGGCGGTACCAGAGAGCCTAGAACGCCTTTGCGCTGGTGGGGAGATCATTTGCGTCATTGCTGTGCTCCAGCCGTGGCACCGAAAAACAGTCGGCTGCGGGTACCCGCTGAGGGCACCCGCAGCCGCCCTGGTTTTTACAGGTACTGACCGGTATTCGCCACCGTGTCGATGGAGCGTCCGGTGTCCGCGCCCTGCTTTCCGGTGATGAGCGTACGGATGTAAACAATCCGCTCGCCCTTCTTTCCGGAGATACGGGCCCAGTCGTCCGGGTTGGTGGTGTTGGGCAGGTCCTCGTTCTCCTTGAACTCGTCCACGCAGGCCTGGAGCAGGTGGGAGACGCGGAGGCCCTTCTGGCTCTTCTCCAGGAAGTCCTTGATCGCCATCTTCTTGGCGCGGCCCACGATGTTCTCGATCATGGCACCGGAATTGAAGTCCTTGAAGTACAGGACTTCCTTGTCACCATTGGCGTAGGTGACTTCCAGGAAGCGGTTCTCCTCGGTTTCGGCGTACATCTGTTCCACCGCGGTCTGGATCATGCTCTGGACCGTCATGGACTTGTCGCCGCCGTGCTCCGAGAGGTCGTCGCCGTGCAGCGGGAGGCGTTCGGTGAGGTACTTGCCGAAGATGTCCTTGGCCGCCTCGGCGTCCGGACGCTCGATCTTGATCTTCACGTCCAGCCGGCCGGGACGCAGGATGGCGGGGTCGATCATGTCCTCACGGTTGGAGGCGCCGATCACGACCACGTTCTGCAGGCCCTCGACGCCGTCGATCTCGGCGAGCAGCTGCGGGACGATGGTGTTCTCCACGTCCGAGCTGACACCGGACCCACGGGTGCGGAAGAGGGACTCCATCTCGTCGAAGAAGACGATGACGGGGGTGCCCTCGCTGGCCTTCTCCCGGGCCCGCTGGAAGACCAGGCGGATCTGCCGCTCGGTCTCACCGACGTACTTGTTCAGCAGCTCGGGGCCCTTGATGTTGAGGAAGAAGCTCTTGCCGGCGGCCTGGCCGGTGACCTCGGCGACCTTCTTGGCCAGCGAGTTGGCGACGGCCTTGGCGATGAGCGTCTTGCCGCATCCGGGGGGTCCGTACAGCAGCACGCCCTTGGGCGGCCGCAGTTCGTGCTCCTTGAACAGGTCCGGGTAGAGGTAGGGCAGCTCGACCGCGTCGCGGATGGCCTCGATCTGGCCACCGAGGCCGCCGATCTGCTCGTATCCGATGTCGGGGACTTCCTCGAGGACGAGCTCCTCGACCTCGCTCTTGGGGACGACCTCGTAGACGTATCCCGAGCGGGGTTCCAGCAGCAGGGCGTCGCCGGGGCGGATGGTGACGTCCAGCAGCGGCTCGGCGAGCCGCACCACCCGCTCCTCGTCGGTGTGCCCGAGCACCAGGGCCCGCTCGCCGTCCTCGAGGATCTCCTTGAGGGTGACGATGTCACCGACGCGCTCGAACTCCATGGCCTCGACCACGTTGAGCGCTTCGTTGAGCATCACTTCCTGGCCGCGCCTGAGCTCGTCGAGCTCGACGCTGGGACTGACGTTCACCCGCAGCTTGCGGCCGCCGGTGAAGATGTCGGCCGTGCCGTCCTCGTTGGCCACGAGGAAGACGCCGAAGCCGGCCGGGGGCTGTGCGAGCCGGTCGACCTCCTCCTTGAGGGCCACGATCTGGTCGCGGGCCTCACGGAGCGTGCCCGCGAGTCGTTCGTTCTGGGCGGACACGCCGGCCAGGTTGGTCTGCAGCTCGACGATCCGCTCTTCGAGAATCCTCGTGTGTCGCGGAGAGTCGGCGAGCTTGCGTCGCAGGACGGCGATCTCCTGCTCAAGGTAGGCGATCTGCCCGGCCGGGTCGTCGGACCCGTGTCCCGGGCGGATGCCGCGGTTCATGTCGTCGTCGTGGGCTGCCACGGTCCTCACCTCCTCCAAGGGGAGCTGGACGCTTCCAGACCCTACCTGGGCGGGTGTCGATTGAAACCCCTAGATCACAAAGACGGTCGGGGTGTGTCCGATCTTCACCCTTGCGCTCTCCCTCACGCCAGGGGAATACCCACCGAAGATGATTGGAACCCAGGCGAAGGTAGGGTCGAAGTGTTCAACACCCGTCAGAGCTGGCCGGATTCCCGTTCGGCTCGGCGCAGGAAACGGCAGGAGAGATGAGCGTGCAGCAGGAGGCCGGAGTCGGTGGCGAGGCCCTGGAGGTCTGGATCGACCAGGACCTGTGTACCGGTGACGGCATCTGCGCGCAGTACGCGCCCGAGGTGTTCGAGCTGGACATCGACGGTCTGGCCTATGTGAAGAGCCCGCAGGACGAGCTGCTGCAGGACAAGGGGGCGACAACGCCCGTGCCCCTGCCGCTCCTCACGGATGTGATCGACTCCGCGAAGGAGTGTCCCGGCGAGTGCATCCACGTCCGTCGGGTTTCGGACAGGGCCGAGGTGTACGGGCCGGACGCCGCGTGACCGCTACGGCACGGCGCGTCACGACTGTCTGATTCCTCACACTCCGGTGTGCGCGCCCCGACGCACGCCCCGCGTGCGGGTCACACGCTCCTGGCGCCGGACGGGGTCGACCGCACGAACGCGCCGTCGTCCCACCGCCATTTCACGCTCTCGCGCACATCGGGACAGCAACTGGGCACGTCCTCGGACGAGTAGCCGAGGAGGGTGGCGGCGACCTCGCCGTCCCGTACGGCGAAGTCGTCGACGTTGGTACGGTCCTCGGGGTCGGCCAGGGTGGCGACCACGCGCGGCCGCGTGCTCCCGGCGGCCTGGGTGACGACGTACACACCGTCGGGCGGGGTGCCCATGGGGGCGTCGCAGTGCACCACCGCCACCGTCTCCGGCCGCCCGTCTCCGTCGAGGTCGCCGGACGCCTTCTTCTTCACCACCGGCTTCACCGGGCCGCACTCGAGGGGGAACTCCACGGCCGCCGGGTCGGGTGGGGCGGTCTGCGCCGGGGCGCTCTTCGTCTGCGGTCCGGGGGGCGGGGCCGCGGTGGCGGCGTCGGGCCCCAGGACCGAGGACAGGGCCACGACACCGGCGAGGGCCGTGGCGGTGGCGACCCAGTGGATCGGGCGTGCGTGCGTGTGGGCGAGCTCCGGAACGGCGGAAGGCTGCACTAGGAGTGTCTCCTGTGAGGGCTGTGCCGGTGGGGGTGGCCAGCATCGTGCCACACGTCACAGTACGGAGGGAACGGCGGGGGGTGTGCAGTTGCGGTGCCGGGGAACCGGGGAGGGCTGCGGTCGCCGCACTCATGTCGATGTGTCGACGTGTCACCGTGTCAACGGCGGAGCGCCGTGGCGCAGTTCCGAGCGGTTCGGGGGAACTGCGCCACGGCGCCCGTGCGTTGCGGGAGTGGCGGGCCGCGTCAGCGGGCGGCGCCTCCGTCGGCGTTGGGACCGGCGTAGTCCTCGCCGTAGGCGCCCTTGGCGGGACGGCGTCGGCGCATGGGCGGCTCGACTCCGTCGGCGAGGCGGCGGGCGGTGAGCAGGAAGCCGGTGTGGCCGATCATCCGGTGGTCCGGACGGACGGCCAGGCCCTCGATGTGCCAGTTGCGGATCATCGTCTCCCACGAGGTCGGCTCGTTGAAGCAGCCGATCTCACGGATGGACTCGACGGTCCGGGCGAGCTGGGTGGTGGTGGCGACGTAGCAGCACAGGATGCCGCCGGGGACGAGCGCCTTGGAGACGGCCTCCAGGCACTCCCAGGGGGCGAGCATGTCCAGGATGACGCGGTCGACGTCGGTGTCGGACAGGTTGTCCTGGAGGTCGCCCACGGTGAGCTGCCAGGCGGGGTGCGGTCCGCCGAAGTAGCGCTCCACGTTCTGCCGGGCGATGTCGGCGAAGTCCTCGCGGCGCTCGTAGGAGTGCAGCATGCCCTGGTCGCCGATGGCGCGCAGCAGGAAGCTGCTGAGCGAGCCGGAGCCGACGCCGGCCTCCACGACGCGCGCGCCGGGGAAGATGTCGGCGAAGGCGAGGATCTGCCCCGCGTCCTTCGGGTAGACGACGGCGGCCCCGCGGGGCATGGACAGGACGTAGTCGGGGAGCAGGGGGCGCAGCGCGAGGTAGGCGACGTTCCCGGTGGTGCGGACAACGCTGCCCTCGGGAGCACCGATCAGTTCGTCGTGGGGGAAGGAACCCTTGTGGGTGTGGAAGTTCTTCCCGGCCTCGAGCGTGAACGTGTAGTGGCGGCCCTTGGGGTCGGTCAGCTGAACCTGGTCCCCGACCTTGAAGGGCCCGCGCCTGCGGGCGGCACCGGTCGGTTCGGACATGTGACCAGCCTACCGGTCCACGGAGGGGCCGCCGACCACGGCCCGTGCGATCAGCTGGGCCGTGCCATGGCCTTCACGAAGGCGCGCTCGACGTCGGCCGCGGACAGCACGCCGTAGATCTCGCCCGTCTCCTCGACCACGAGGTACTCGGTGGCCGGTGCCGCGCGCAGGGCGTCCAGGAGGTCCTCTCCGGCGAGCTCGGCGGAGACGCGCATGCCGTCGGTGAGGTCCTGGGCGAGCCCGCTGACCGGGACCCAGGGCCGGCGGTGCTCGGGCACGCCGACGATGGCGGCCTCGCGCACCAGGGAGAGGGGAGCGCCGTCCGGGTCGACGACGACCAGGGCGCGGGCCCCGGCGGCGTTGGCGCGGCGCAGGGCCTCGGAGAGGGGGGTGTCGCTCTCGACGGGCACCGCGCGGCGGGTGAGGGTGCGGGCGCGCAGCTCGGGCAGGTGTTCGCGCAGGCGGGCCATGCGCAGGCTGTTGCCGGCGCCGGTCCAGATGATCGCGGCCAGGATGGCGGCGAGCAGGGCGTCCAGGACCGTGTCCATGCCGACGTTGTCCACGGCGTCGGAGCCGAGGGCGCCGGACTGGGTGAGCAGCGGGAGGCCGATCAGGACGGAGACGGCGAGGGCGCGGCCGACCCAGGCGGCGGCGATGGTGCCGGTCATCGGCTTGCCGGTGATCGCCCAGACGACGGCGCGGAGCATGCGGCCGCCGTCGAGGGGGAGGCCGGGCAGCAGGTTGAAGACGGCGACGATGAGGTTGGAGATCATCAGGCCGGCCAGCAGCACCCCGGGGACGCTGCTGGGGTCGACGGCCAGCAGGGCCAGGTAGAAGAGGCCCGACAGGACGAGCGAGAGCAGGGGGCCGACGAAGGCCAGCACGAACTCCCGGCCGGGTGTCTCGGCCTCCTTCTCGATCTCGGACACGCCGCCGAAGAACTGCAGCTGGATGCGGCGCACCGGCAGCTTGAAGCGGAGGGCGGCGAGGGTGTGGGCGAGTTCGTGGACGAGCACGGAGGCGTAGAAGGCGACCGCGAAGAACAGGGAGACCAGATAGCTGGCGGCGCCGAGCTCGGGCAGGACGCGGTCGATCTGTCCGCCGAACACCCAGGTGATGAGGATGGCGACGAGGAACCAGCTGGGTGCCACGTACACGGGCACGCCGAACGGCCGGCCCATCAGCAGCCCGCCCCGCTGCCGCTCCTCCGGTCGCCGCGGCCCGGGTCCCCGGCCGCCGCCGGAGTGGGCGAGCGGGCGGTCGCCGCCGTGCCGCGCCGCGGGGTCGTCGGCGGGGTGCCCGCCGGTGCCCTGCCCGGCGGGCGGAGTGGTCCACGCACCGGGAGCCGGGCCGGCGCCGGATGCGTGGTGCGGGCCGGCTGGTGCCTTACGGTCGGACGGCTGCCCGGGCTCGGGGTCCTGGTCCGCGGGAGCGGGGCCTTCGGTGCCCCGCCGGCCGGCTCCGGGTTCCGTACGGTCGGACGGCTGCCCGGGCTCGGCGCCGCGGTCCGCGGGAGCGGGGCCTTCGGTGCCCCGCCGGCCGGCTCCGGGTTCCGTACGGTCGGACGGCTGCCCGGGCTCGGCGCCGCGGTCCGCGGGGGTGTCCGCGTCCGGGGCGGTGTCGTCCGGCGCGGCGGGCGGTGAAGCGGGCCCGGGCGTGCGGGCGCCGTCGTCGGTGGGCCCGGCCGGGGTCACGGGGCGCGCGCCGGTCCCGGGGAGGGCGTCGCCGGCGGCCGGGGCCTCGGGCCCTGTGTGGTCGGCCGACTCGTCGTTGCCCGGCCGCGGCTGCCCGCGCCCGCCGCTTACATCCACCGGTGTCCCCTCGTTCGCTGCGTATCCCGCGCCTGCCGGACGGGAGGTCTCGAGTCGATGGTATGCGGCGATGGCCGCCCGTTCCGCCCCGGCACCCCTGTCTCTACCCCCTCGTTCCCCTTCTCTCCCTTCGGTCACGCCGCGCTGTCGGTGGCGGGCCGTAAGGTCTGTGGTCATGGAGACGAGCACCGAGGGCGCGGCACCGCCCGACAGCAGCCCGGGTACGGCGGAGGCGGCGAAGGACACGGTCGTGGTGACCGAGGCCCTCGCCGTACCGCCCGCGTCGCTGTCCCCCTCGCGTGCGAGCGACTTCATGCAGTGTCCGCTGCTGTACCGGTTCCGGGTGATCGACCGGCTGCCGGAGAAGCCGAGCGAGGCGGCGACCAGGGGCACGCTGGTGCACGCGGTGCTGGAGCGGCTCTTCGACGCGCCCGCGGCAGAGCGCACCCCGCCGCGGGCGAAGGCTCTCGTCCCGGGCCAGTGGGACCGGCTGCGCGAGACCCGCCCGGAGGTCGTGGAGCTGTTCGCCGACGACCCGGAGGGCGAGCGGCTCGCGCGCTGGCTGGCGGAGGCGGAGACGCTCGTCGAGCGCTGGTTCGCGCTGGAGGATCCGAGCCGGCTGGAGCCCGCCGAGCGGGAGCTGTTCGTCGAGGCGGAGCTGGAGTCCGGACTGCGGCTGCGCGGCATCATCGACCGGGTGGACGTGGCGCCCACCGGCGAGGTGCGCATCGTCGACTACAAGACGGGCAAGGCACCCCGCCCGGAGTACGCCGAGGGCGCGCTGTTCCAGATGAAGTTCTACGCGCTGGTGGTGTGGCGGCTGAAGCGGGTGGTCCCGCGCCGGCTCCAGCTCGTGTACCTGGGCAGCGGTGACGTGCTGACCTACGACCCGGTGCTCACCGATCTGGAGCGGGTGGAGCGCAAGCTGCTGGCGCTGTGGGACGCGATCCGGCTGGCGACCGAGACGGGCGACTGGCGTCCGCGTCCGACGAAGCTGTGCGGCTGGTGCGACCACCAAGCCCACTGTCCGGAGTTCGGCGGCACTCCCCCGCCGTATCCCCTCCCCGTGAGGGCGGCTGAGTCCGGCGGGGGTCATCAGGGCAGAATGGGGCCGGACTAGCGAAGGAGACTTACGTGGCCATCCGCGTCCTACTGGTCGACGACCAGCCGCTGCTGCGTACCGGGTTCCGGATGATTCTGGAGGCCGAGCAGGACCTCGCGGTCGTCGGCGAGGCCGGAGACGGCCTCCAGGCCCTGGACCAGGTGCGGGCGCTGCAGCCCGATGTGGTGCTGATGGACATCCGCATGCCGCGGATGGACGGGGTGGAGGCGACCCGGCAGATCACCGGGCCCGAACGGAACGGGCCCGCGAAGGTGCTGGTGCTGACGACGTTCGATCTCGACGAGTACGTGGTGGAGGCCCTGAAGGCCGGGGCCAGCGGCTTCCTGCTGAAGGACGCACCCGCCAATGAGCTGGTGCAGGCGATCCGTGTGGTGGCCGCCGGGGAGGCGATGCTCGCGCCGAGCATCACGCGCCGGCTGCTGGACAAGTACGCCACGCATCTGCCGTCCGGTGACGAGCCCGTGCCGGACACGCTGCACACGCTGACCGAACGTGAGGTGGAGGTGCTGAAGCTGGTGGCGCGCGGGCTGTCCAACGCGGAGATCGCCGCCGACCTGTTCGTCAGCGAGACCACCGTCAAGACGCACGTCGGTCATGTGCTGACCAAGCTGGGCCTGCGCGACCGGGTCCAGGCGGCGGTGTACGCCTACGAGAGCGGGCTGGTGCGCCCCGGCGCGCAGTAGTCCGTCCCCGCCCGCACGACGAAGGCGCCCGTCCGGCGGGGTGGGCGCCCTCGTCGTACGGCGACGGCGTCAGCTCTTGCTGAGCTCCCAGAACCGGAACACGGTCGAGGCGTCGAGGCAGTACTCCAGGCCGTACACGCCGTCCTGGACGACCGCGTACTGCTTGGCCTGCCAGACCGGGAGGACGGGGACGTCCTCGGCGACGATGTCCTGGATCCGGCCGAAGTCCTTGTCGGTGGCGGCGCGGTCGCCCTGGGCGGCCGTGCGCGGGAGGAGCGACTCGGTGATCGTGCCGTTGTCGTAGTTGTTGCCCAGCACATTGCCCTCGCCGAAGAAGGGCCCGGTGAAGTTGTCGGCGTCCGGGTAGTCGGGGACCCAGCCCTTGACGTAGACGCCGTACGTGCCGGCCGCGATGTCCTTCTCGTACTGGGCGAACGGGACGGACTTGACGTCGGCGTCGAAGAGCCCGCTGGCGTTGAGCTGCCCGGCGATCGCCTCCAGCTCCTGGTCGGTGGCCGGGCCGTAGCGGGACGGGGTGGACCACAGGGTCAGCTCCACCTTGCCGCTGATGCCCTCCTCCTCCAGCGCCGCTGCGGCCTTCGCCCTGGACGGGCGGGCGCCGTAGGTGTCGAAGAAGGCCGTGTTGTGGCCCGCGACACCGGCCGGGACGATCGAGTACAGCGGGGTGGCCGTTCCCTCGTGGACGTCCCGGATGAGGGCGTCGCGGTCGATCAGGTGGGCGATGGCCCTGCGCACGCCGAGCTTGCCGGCGACCGGGTCGTCCATGTTGAAGACGAGGTGCTGGACCTCGGCGCTGCTGCCCTCGACGACCTCGATGCCGCCGGTGCCGCGGTCGGCCTCCTCGATGTCGGCGATGGCCCGGGCGGTGAGGCCGCGGTAGGCGATGTCGACCTCGGCGTCCTGCAGGGCCTCCTTCAGGGCCTTCTGGTCGCCGTGGAAGAACTCCAGCGTCACGCCGGAGTTCTGGGGCTCGGCGGTGCCCGCGTAGTGCTCGTTGACGGAGAACACGGCACGGTCGTTGCCGAAGGAGTCCAGCTTGTACGGGCCGGAGCCGACCGCTTCGCCGTCCTCGCGGAGTCCGTTCGCGTCGTACGAGCGGTGGTCGACGATGGAGCCGGCACCGGAGGCGATCTTGCTGGGGAAGGTGGCGTCGGCCGTGTTGAGCCGGAAGACGACCGTCTTCTCGTCGGGCGTGGTGACCTTCTCCAGTGTCGGGAACATGACCGCGGGGCCGTCGGGGTCGTTGATCCTCAGCATGCGGTCGAAGGAGAACTTCACGTCCTTCGAGGTCAGCGGGTCGCCGTTGCTGAACTTCAGCCCGTCCCGCAGGGTGCAGGTGTAGACCTTGGTGCCGGTTCCCGAGAAGGCGCAGCTCTCCGCGGCGTCCGGCTGGGGCTCGGTGGCTCCCTTGGGGAAGCTGAGCAGCGACTGGAAGACGTTGTTGAACAGCAGCCAGGAGCCGGGGTCGTAGCCGGAGGCGGGGTCGGTGGCCAGGACGTCGTCGGACATCCCCACCACGACGTCGGAGCCGTCGGCCCCGGTCGCGCCGTTCTCGGTGCCACAACCCGTCAACAGGCCGGAGGCCAGCCCTGCCACGATCGGCAGGACTGGCCACTGGTGACGCAGGTTCACGTGCAATTGCCTTGTCGTTCCGTGTGCCCGGACCGCCACGCGTTCCGGGGTCCTGCCGGTGCGTCAGCCGCTGACGCCGCGTCCGAGCTCCCACAGCTGGAGAGTCGAGGACGAGTTGAGCGCGTAGGCGGTGCCCGTGACGCCGTCGCGGGTGGCGATGTACTGCTTGCCCTGCCACAGCGGCAGCACCGGGACGTCGTCGGCGACGATGTCCTGGATCTCCGTGAAGCTGTCGGAGGCGGACAGCCGGTCGGCCTGGCGGCGGGACTGCGGGATCAGGTCCTTGCGGATCTCGCTGTTGGAGTAGGGCGAGTTGAGGAAGTTGTCCTCATCGAGGAAGGGCGAGATGAAGGCGTCGGCGTCCGGGTAGTCGGGGAACCAGCCCATGCCGTAGACGTCGTACTTGCCCTTGCGTCCATCGGGGCTGAACTTCTTCCAGGGGATGCCCTCGATGTCGGTCTCGAACAGTCCGCTGTCGTTGAGCTGCTTGCTCAGCTGCTCGAACTCGACCTTGGTGGCCGGACCGTAGTGGTCGGTGGTGTAGTGCAGCGTCAGCTTCACCGGCGTGGTCACGCCGGCCTTCTCCAGCAGCCGGCGGGCCTTGGCCAGGCTCGGGTCGCCGTACTTGTTGAAGAACGCGTTGTTGTGGCCGGTGACGCCGGCCGGGACCAGCGAGAACAGCGGCTCGGCCTGGGAGCCGTAGACCTTGCCGACCAGCTCGCCGCGGTCGATGATCTGGGCCATCGCCTGGCGGACGGCCTTGTCCTCGACGGTCTCGGCCTCGGTGTTGAAGGCCAGGTACCGGATCTCCAGACCGGGCGACTCGACCAGCTCGATCTCACCGCCGGCGGCGTTGCCGAGCTTCTTGATCTGCTCCGGCGACATGCTGCGGGTCATGACCTGGATGTCGCCCTTCTCCAGCGCCTCGCCCATGGACTCGGAGCTCTCGAAGGACACCAGCTCGACCTTGTCGTTGTTCACCTCCAACGCGCCCTTGTAGGACGGGTTCTTGGTGAAGACGGCCCGGACGATCTCGTTGTCCTCGACCTCGGCGTCGAGGGTGTACGGCCCGGAACCGCCGATGTCGAAGCCCTCGCGCAGCTTGTTCTTCTCGTAGTCGTCCGGGTTCACGATGCCCGCGACCGGGGTGGACAGCTTGTACGGGAACGTGGCGTCGGCGGCCTTGAGGTGGAAGATCACCTCGCTCTCGCCCTGCGTCTCCACGGTGTCGATGGTGGACAGCAGCGCGAACACGCCGCTGTCGGACTTGATGGCGAGGGCGCGGTCGATGGAGAACTTCACATCGGCCGCGGTGATCGCGTCGCCGTTGGAGAACTTCAGGCCGTCGCGCAGCTTGCAGCTGTACCGCTGGTTGCCGGCGTCGGTGAACCCGCACGACTCGGCGGCATCGGGCACCGGCTCGCCGTCGCCGCGGGGCTGGACCATCAGGGTCTGCACGGTCTGCCGCAGGATGTTCCAGGTACCGACGTCGTACGCGAAGGCCGGGTCGAGGGGCGCGAGACCGTCCTCCTCCGATGCGGTGAACCGGTCCGTGGTGCCCACGACGATCGCATCGCCGTCGCCGCTCCCGCTGTCGGTGTCGCCGCAAGCGGCGAGCACCGGCGCGAGCAGGCCCATCGCGGCCGCCAGCACCAAAGTCTTGCGGTTCATGCTCGAGTTTCTCCAGGACTGTCGACTCCGTGTATCCGGCATGCAGGGGTTGTTGCAGCGGATGACATGGATGGGGCGAGGTTCTCGCGACGACATTAGTCCGCGCCCGCAGGAGGGCTCGCAGCCGCCGGAGTTGACCGCTCATCACGGAGTGGAACCGGGTGTGAACGGATCGGCGAAGGTGACGGGGGAAGGATTAGTGCAGGTTCCCACCAATCAGGACACAAGGGCGCACCGGTGACGTCAGAAATCGGACGGACTGCACACCCGGACATCGTTGTCGACCCCCTTCCATGTGGCGAACCTCACATGTGAAAACGGGTTCGGTGGTACCGAAATTCAGCCACCGGCAACCGGAGCGAATTCTTTCGGGCAAGAGCCCGTCACCGGTGGCCGAGTGGCGTCAATTCCGTTTCCCGTGCCGCTGCACGCTGGGTGAACGCCTAGCGCATTTCCGTCATCAGACCGTGCAGGAATGTCAGGTCCACGACTTCCAGGGAAGGAACGACCGTCCGCCGGGCGGCCGGCGTGATGGGGCCCACCGACGGCACCGCGACGACGTGGCAGCCGGCGGCCTCGGCGGCGGTGACACCGGTCACCGTGTCCTCGACGACGGCGCACCGCACGGGGTTCACGCCCAGGCCCTCGGCTGCCGCCAGATAGGGGTCCGGGTGCGGCTTGGTGCGCGGCACCTCGTCACCGGCGACCGACAGCGCGAAGTGCTGCGGCCCCAGCACGGGCAGCACCCGGTCGATGATGCGCCGGTGGGAGGCGGAGACGAGCGCCGTGGGGATCTCGTACTCGGCCAGCTCGGCCAGCAGCCGCGCGGCGCCCGGCATCAGCGGCAGGGCGCGGTCGATGCGGTCCTCGAAGCCGTCGTTGAGCAGCACCGTCAGTTCGGCGAGGGAGATGTCGGCACCGGTCGCCTCGATGAGAAACCCCGCACTGCGGGTCATGGGGCCGCCGACCACGACATGCCGCCAGGAGTCGTCGAGGGTGTGGCCGAGGGAGGCGAAGACCTCCACCTCGACGTCCCACCAGAAGCCCTCGGTGTCCACCAGGGTGCCGTCCATGTCGAGGAGCACGGCCTGGAGGGCCGAGCCTTCGGCCGTGAGCGTTCCGAGCGCGGGGACCGTACTGGTCATCCACATACCTCCTTGAGGGACGATCAGGCCGGTTCCCACGGGGGGAACCGGCCTGCGGTGGACCGACCAGTGTACGTCGTGCGGTCCCGGAATGCCCGATGTGGCGTGTGCGGCGGGTCGCGGACGCCTCAGCGGGCGTTGAAGTACTTGGCCTCCGGGTGGTGGATGACGATGGCGTCCGTGGACTGCTCGGGGTGCAGCTGGAACTCCTCGGAGAGGTGGACGCCGATGCGCTCCGGCCGGAGCAGGTCGGCGATCTTGGCGCGGTCCTCCAGGTCCGGGCAGGCACCGTAGCCGAGGGAGAAGCGGGCGCCCCGGTACTTCAGGGCGAACATGTCCTCCATCTCGGCCGGGTCCTCCCCCGAGAAGCCGAGCTCGGAACGCACGCGCGCGTGCCAGTACTCGGCGAGCGCCTCGGCCAGCTGCACGGACAGCCCGTGCAGTTCGAGGTAGTCCCGGTAGGCGTTGGCCTCGAACATCCGTGCGGTCTCCTCGCCGATGCGGGAACCGACGGTGACGACCTGCAGACCCACGACATCGGTCTCGCCCGACTCCTCCGGGCGGAAGAAGTCCGCCAGGCACAGACGGCGGCCGCGGCGCTGGCGCGGGAAGGTGAAGCGGGTGCGCTCGTTGCCCTCCTCGTCCAGGATGATCAGGTCGTCGTCCTTGGAGACGCACGGGAAGTAGCCGTAGACCACGGCCGCCTCCAGCAGGTTCTCCGTCTGCAGCCGGTCCAGCAGCCCGCGGAGCCTCGGCCGGCCCTCGGTCTCGACGAGCTCCTCGTACGTCGGGCCCGCCCCGGTGCGGGCCTGCTTCAGGCCCCACTGGCCCTTGAACAGGGCACCCTCGTCGAGCCAGCTCGCGTACTCCTTGAGCTGGATGCCCTTGATCACGCGGGTGCCCCGGAAGGGCGGCTCGGGGACCGGGTTGTCGGTCGCGACGTCGGAGCGGACGTGCCCGGCCTCGGGACGTTCCTCGATCTCCACGGTCGCCGCGCGAACCCGTCGCTGCTTGAGTTCCGGGAGCCTGGCCCCGGGGACGCCCCGCTTGATGCCGATGAGGGCGTCCATCAGGCGCAGGCCCTCGAAGGCGTCACGGGCGTAGCGGACCTCGCCCTGGTAGATCTCGTGCAGGTCCTGTTCGACGTAGGCGCGGGTCAGGGCGGCGCCGCCCAGGATGACGGGGTAGTCGGCCGCGAGCCCCCGCTGGTTGAGCTCCTCGAGGTTCTCCTTCATGATCACGGTGGACTTGACCAGCAGGCCGGACATGCCGATGACGTCGGCCTTGTGCTCGTCGGCGGCGTCCAGGATCGCGGAGACGGGCTGCTTGATGCCCAGGTTGACCACGTTGTAGCCGTTGTTGGACAGGATGATGTCGACCAGGTTCTTGCCGATGTCGTGCACGTCCCCGCGCACCGTGGCCAGCACGATGGTGCCCTTGCCGGCCTCGTCGGTCTTCTCCATGTGCGGTTCCAGATGCGCCACCGCGGTCTTCATCACCTCGGCCGACTGCAGCACGAACGGCAGCTGCATCTGACCGGAACCGAACAGCTCACCGACCACCTTCATGCCGTCCAGCAGGGTGTCGTTGACGATGTCCAGCGCCGGACGCTCCCTGAGCGCCTCGTCCAGGTCCTGCTCCAGCCCGTTGCGCTCGCCGTCGATGATCCGCCGCTTCAGCCGCTCGTCCAGCGGCAGCGCCGCCAGCTCCTCGGCCCTGCCCGCCTTCAGCGACTTCGCCGTCGCCCCCTCGAACAGCTGCATGAGCTTCTGCAGCGGGTCGTAGCCCTCACGACGGCGGTCGTGGATCAGGTCCAGCGCCGTGGTGACCTCCTCCTCGCTGAACCGTGCGATGGGCAGGATCTTCGAGGCGTGGACGATCGCCGAGTCCAGACCCGCCTTGACGCACTCGTCGAGGAAGACGGAGTTCAGCAGGATGCGGGCGGCCGGGTTGAGACCGAAGGAGATGTTCGACAGGCCGAGGGTGGTCTGCACCTTCGGGTGGCGCTTCTTCAGCTCGCGGATGCCCTCGATGGTGGCCACACCGTCCTTGCGGGACTCCTCCTGGCCGGTGCAGATGGTGAAGGTCAGGCAGTCGACGAGGATGTCCTCCTCGCGGATGCCCCAGTTGCCGGTCAGGTCGTCGATCAGCCGCTCGGCGATCTCCACCTTCTTCTCGGCGGTCCGGGCCTGCCCCACCTCGTCGATGGTCAGCGCGATCAGAGCGGCACCGTGCTCCCGCGCCAGCCGGGTGACGCGGGCGAAGCGGGACTCGGGGCCGGCGCCGTCCTCGTAGTTCACCGAGTTGATCACCGCACGCCCGCCGAGCTTCTCCAGCCCGGCCCGGATGACGTCGACCTCGGTGGAGTCCAGCACGATCGGCAGCGTGGACGCCGTCGCGAAGCGGCCCGCCAGCTCCCGCATGTCGGCCACACCGTCGCGGCCGACGTAGTCGACGCACAGGTCCAGCATGTGCGCGCCCTCGCGGATCTGCTCCCGGGCCATCTCCACGCAGTTGTCCCAGCGGCCCTCCAGCATGGCCTCCCGGAACTTCTTCGACCCGTTGGCGTTCGTCCGCTCACCGATCGCCAGGTACGAGGTGTCCTGCCGGAAGGGGACCGTCTGGTAGAGGGAGGCGGCGCCGGGCTCCGGACGCGGGTCGCGCTCCGCCGGGGTCACCCCCCGCACCCGTTCCACGAGCTGCCGCAGATGCTCCGGCGTCGTACCGCAGCAGCCGCCCACCAGGGACAGGCCGTAGTCCCGTACGAAGGTCTCCTGGGCGTCCGCGAGCTCTCCCGGGCTCAGCGGGTAGCGCGCGCCGTCCTTGGTGAGCTCCGGCAGGCCGGCGTTCGGCATGCACGACAGCCGGACGCGGGAGTGGCGGGCCAGGTAGCGCAGGTGCTCGCTCATCTCGGCCGGCCCGGTCGCACAGTTCAGGCCGATCATGTCGACGCCGAGGGGCTCCAGCGCGGTCAGGGCCGCGCCGATCTCCGAGCCGAGCAGCATCGTGCCCGTCGTCTCCACCGTCACCGACACGATCAGCGGGACCTCGAAGCCCGCGGTCTCCATGGCGCGGCGGGCGGCGATGACGGAGGCCTTGGTCTGCAGCAGGTCCTGGGTCGTCTCCACCAGCAGCGCGTCCGCGCCGCCCGCGAGCAGGCCCTCGGCGTTCTGCTGGTAGGCGTCGCGGATGGCGGTGAAGGTGGTGTGGCCGAGGGTGGGCAGCTTGGTGCCGGGGCCCATCGAGCCGAGCACCCACCGCGGCCGGCCGTCCCGCGCCGCGCACTCGTCCGCGGCCTCGCGGGCGATGCGCGCGCCCGCCTCGGACAGCTCGGTGACGCGCTCGGGGATGTCGTACTCCCCGAGGGCGGTGAGGTTGGCGCCGAAGGTGTTGGTCTCGACGCAGTCGACTCCGGCGTCGAAGTACTCGGCGTGGACCGAACGGACGATGTCCGGGCGGGTCAGGTTCAGGATCTCGTTGCAGCCCTCGAGGTTCTGGAAGTCCTCGAGCGTGGGGTCGTGGGCCTGGAGCATGGTGCCCATCGCTCCGTCGGCGACCACCACGCGGGTGGCGAGCGCCTCTCGGAGAGCGGACACACGGGTCCGGCTGTCGGCGGAAGGGGTCAGCGGCAACGAGGCCATGAAAGGGGCTCCCTCAGGTGCGACGGCTGTCGGCTTTGCGGCTGCCCGGGAAGCTCCTGGTCGTGCTTCCCGGCAGGGCGCACGCCGTCAGGGTATCCGGGACCGCGCCCTGATGTTCAGGGCGTCCACGGGACGGACGAGGATGGCCGACTAGCGCTGTTCGGAGTAGGAGTTGCGGAACCGATCAGGGTCGACCATTAGCGAGAGGTCGGCATGGACCGGTAGTGTTCGGCATTGCCGAACAGCGGCAGCGGCGCGTCGCGGGTCGACGGTCGAAGGGGACGGAGGCAGTACGGCGATGGCACGGAACATCCAGTCGCTCGAACGGGCGGCAGCGATGCTGCGGCTGCTCGCGGGTGGCGAGCGACGGCTCGGCCTGTCGGACATCGCCTCCTCGCTGGGCCTCGCCAAGGGCACCGCCCACGGCATCCTGCGCACCCTCCAGCAGGAGGGGTTCGTCGAGCAGGACGACGCCTCGGGGCGCTACCAGCTGGGCGCCGAGCTGCTGCGCCTGGGCACCACGTATCTCGACGTGCACGAACTGCGGGCACGCGCCCTGGTGTGGACGGACGACCTGGCCCGCTCCAGCGGCGAGAGCGTCTACCTCGGGGTGCTGCACCAGCAGGGCGTGCTGATCGTGCACCACGTCTTCCGGCCCGACGACAGCCGGCAGGTCCTGGAGATCGGGGCCATGCAGCCGCTGCACTCCACGGCCCTGGGCAAGGTGCTGTCGGCGTACGACCCGGTGGCCCACAGCGAGGCCCTGGAGGCCGACCGCAAGGCGTTCACCGACCGCACCGTGTGCGACCTCGACGCCTTCGAGCACATCCTCGACCTCACCCGCGCGCGCGGTTACGCGGCGGACGTGGAGGAGACCTGGGAGGGCGTCGCCTCGGTCGCCGCCCCCATCCACGACCGGCGGCGCATGCCGGTGGGCGCCGTCGGCATCGCGGGGGCCGTGGAGCGGCTGCGCCGCGAGGGCGAGCTGCGGCCCGAGCTGATCGCGGCGGTCCGGGACTGCGCCCGCGCGGTCTCGCGGGACCTGGGCGCCGGCCGGTTCTGAGGGAAGACGGACAGGGAACCGGGGCGCCGCACGGCGTTCCGGTCACAGGCGTGCCCGGGGTGATGCCCGGGGCGCGCACACCGGGCGTGAGGCGGCGGAACGCCGCGAAGATCGATAACCCGGGACGATCAATAACGATCGCGTTTTCGATAACCAAACTCTTGACGCGTGGGTGGCGCCGGGAAAGACTCCCGTCCATCGGTCGGCATTGTCGAACACCTACCGGCAATACGCGCTAGAGTGTGACAACGCCAAGGGCCGGCATCGCTCTCACCCCTGAGGGCGCCAATCCCCGGTGGGACCCGGGGGTCGGCTCCCTGGACGAAGGACAAAGGAGTCGCGGGTGTCCAGCTCCGACATCTTCATCGGCGAGACCATCGGTACCGCCATACTCATCCTGCTCGGCGGCGGTGTGTGTGCCGCCGTGACGCTCAAGGCCTCCAAGGCCCGTAACGCCGGATGGCTCGCCATCGCCTTCGGGTGGGGCTTCGCCGTCATGACGGCGGTGTACATCGCGGGGCCGCTTTCCGGCGCCCACCTCAACCCGGCCGTGACCGTGGCGCTCGCCGTCAAGGACGGCGAGTGGAGCAACGTTCCGACCTACTTCGCCGGAGAGTTCCTCGGCGCGATGATCGGTGCGGCTCTGGTCTGGGTGGCGTACTACGGACAGTTCCAGGCCCACCTCACCGACAAGGAGATCGTGGGCGGACCGGGCGCGCAGGCCACCGCCGCCAAGTCGGTCGAGGCACAGGAGAAGGGCGCGGGCCCCGTGCTCGGCATCTTCTCCACCGGTCCGGAGATCCGGCACACGGTGCAGAACCTCACCACGGAGATCATCGGCACGGTCGTGCTGCTGCTCGCCGTGCTCACCCAGGGCCTGAACGACGCGGGCAACGGCCTCGGCGTGCTGGGCGGTCTGATCACGGCGCTCGTGGTCGTCTCGATCGGTCTGTCCCTCGGCGGCCCGACCGGCTACGCGATCAACCCGGCCCGCGACCTCGGTCCGCGCATCGTTCACGCCCTGCTGCCGCTGCCCAACAAGGGCGGCTCCGACTGGTCGTACGCCTGGATCCCGGTGGTCGGTCCGCTGATCGGCGGTGCCCTCGCGGCCGGTATCTACAACGTCGCCTTCGCATAGGTGACCAGGTCGCCGAAAGGCGCGAATGTTGTAGAAGCGCCGTACATACAGCCCCGTAACCAAGGAACACGCAGGAGCACACAGTGACCGACGCCCACACCGCCGGCCCCTTCATCGCCGCCATCGACCAGGGCACCACCTCGTCCCGTTGCATCGTCTTCGACCGCGACGGCCGCATCGTCTCCGTCGACCAGAAGGAGCACGAGCAGATCTTCCCCAAGCCGGGCTGGGTGGAGCACGACGCCACCGAGATCTGGACCAACGTCCAGGAGGTCGTCGCCGGGGCCATCGAGAAGGCCGGCATCACCCGCGACGACATCAAGGCCATCGGCATCACCAACCAGCGCGAGACCACCGTCCTGTGGGACAGGAACACCGGTGAGCCCGTCCACAACGCCATCGTCTGGCAG
This sequence comes from Streptomyces marokkonensis, assembly GCF_008312835.1. Classification (GTDB taxonomy): domain Bacteria; phylum Actinomycetota; class Actinomycetes; order Streptomycetales; family Streptomycetaceae; genus Streptomyces; species Streptomyces marokkonensis_A. Next base: position 93,025 of record NZ_VSKS01000012.1, read on the forward strand.
GACACCCGCACCGACGCCCTGTGCCGCGAGCTCGGCCGCAACGTCGGGCAGGACCGCTTCCGCCGCGAGACCGGCCTCCCCCTCGCCTCCTACTTCGCCGGCCCCAAGGCCCGCTGGCTGCTCGACAACGTCGACGGCCTCAAGGAGCGCGCCGAGGCGGGCGACATCCTCTTCGGCACCATGGACACCTGGGTCATCTGGAACCTGACCGGCGGCGTGGACGGCGGCCACCACGTCACCGACGTCACCAACGCGTCCCGCACCCTGCTGATGAACCTGCACACCATGCAGTGGGACGAGAAGATCGCCGAGTCCATCGGCGTGCCGCTCGCGATGCTGCCCGAGATCCGCTCCTCCGCCGAGGTCTACGGCGAGATCACGGGCGGCAAGCTGGGCGACCTGCTGGGCGGCATCCCGGTCGCCTCCGCGCTGGGCGACCAGCAGGCGGCCCTGTTCGGCCAGACCTGCTTCGCCGAGGGCGAGACCAAGTCGACGTACGGCACCGGCACCTTCATGGTGATGAACACCGGCGACAAGATCATCAACTCCTACAGCGGGCTGCTGACCACCGTCGGTTACAAGATCGGCGACCAGGACACGGTCTACGCCCTGGAGGGCTCGATCGCCGTCACCGGTTCGCTGGTGCAGTGGATGCGCGACCAGATGGGCCTGATCTCCACCGCCGCCGAGATCGAGACCCTCGCGCTCTCCGTCGAGGACAACGGCGGCGCCTACTTCGTGCCGGCCTTCTCCGGCCTGTTCGCCCCGTACTGGCGCTCCGACGCCCGCGGTGTGATCGCCGGCCTGACCCGGTACGTGACCAAGGCGCACCTCGCGCGCGCCGTGCTGGAGGCCACCGCCTGGCAGACGCGGGAGATCGCGGACGCCATGACGAAGGACTCCGGCGTGGAGCTCACCGCCCTCAAGGTCGACGGCGGCATGACCTCCAACAACCTGCTGATGCAGACGCTCTCGGACTTCCTGGACGCACCCGTGGTGCGCCCGATGGTCGCCGAGACCACCTGCCTCGGCGCCGCCTACGCCGCCGGCCTCGCCGTCGGCTTCTGGAACAGCACCGACGACCTGCGCGCCAACTGGCGGCGGGCCGCCGAGTGGACCCCCCGCATGGACGCGGAAACCCGCGACCGTGAGTACAAGAGCTGGCTCAAGGCCGTCGAGCGGACCATGGGCTGGCTCGAGGACGAGGAGTAAGAACCGCCATGACCACCCAGTCCACCCTGCAGTCCGTGCCTGCCCTGGGGACGCGCCCGGCGTCCGGCTCGAACCCGAGCCGCGCCGAGACCCGGGAGCAGCTCTCCAAGGCGTCGTACGACCTTCTCGTGATCGGCGGCGGCATCCTGGGCATCTCCACCGCCTGGCACGCCGCGCAGTCCGGCCTCAGGGTGGCTCTGGTGGACGCCGGTGACTTCGCCGGCGCCACCTCCTCCGCCTCCTCCAAGCTGCTCCACGGCGGTCTGCGCTACCTGCAGACCGGCGCGGTGAAGCTGGTGGCGGAGAACCACTTCGAGCGCCGTGCGGTCTCCCGCCAGGTGGCACCCCACCTGTCGAACCCGCTCACGTTCTACCTCCCCGTGTACAAGGGCGGGCCGCACGGCGCGGCGAAGCTCGGGGCCGGCGTCTTCGCCTACTCCGCGCTCTCGGCGTTCGGCGACGGCGTCGGCCACCTGCTCTCGCCGGCCAAGGCCGCGCAGGACGTGCCCGAGCTGCGCACCGACAACCTCAGGGCCGTGGCCGTGTACGGCGACGACCAGATGAACGACGCGCGCATGGCGCTGATGACGGTCCGCGCGGCGGCCGAGTCCGGCGCGGTCGTCCTCAACCACGCCGAGGTCACGGGCCTGCGCTTCACCAAGGGCCGGGTCACCGGTGCCGAGCTGCGCGACCGCCTCTCCGGCGACGAGTTCGGCGTCAACGCGCGCCTCGTGCTGAACGCCACCGGCCCCTGGGTCGACCACCTGCGCCGCATGGAGGACCCCGATGCCGCGCCGTCCATCCGGCTGTCGAAGGGCGCGCATCTGGTCCTGAAGCGGACCAGCCCCTGGAAGGCCGCGCTGGCCACGCCGATCGACAAGTACCGCATCACCTTCGCCCTCCCCTGGGAGGACATGCTGCTGCTGGGCACGACCGACGAGGAGTTCGAGGGCGACCCGGCGGACGTCGCGGTCACCGAGAAGGACACCGCGCAGATACTCGACGAGGCCGCGTTCTCCATCCGCGACCAGCAGCTCGACCGTGACCTGATCACGTACGCCTTCGCCGGTCTGCGGGTACTGCCGGGCGGCCCCGGCGACACGGCCAAGGCCAAGCGGGAGACGGTCGTCACCGAGGGGCGGGGCGGGATGCTGTCCGTCGCGGGCGGCAAGTGGACCACGTTCCGCCACATCGGCCGTACGGTGATGCAGAAGCTCCAGGCCCTCCCGGGCCACCCGCTGGGCGAGGACTTCGAGCCGGTCTCCTCGCTGCCGAAGAAGCTGCCGCTGCCCGGTGTCGCCAACCCCCGCGCGGTCGCCCACCGGCTGCTGGTCGACGGTCCGGCGCCCGGCCCGCGGATGGCGGCGGACACCGCCAGGCACCTGGCCACCCACTACGGTTCGCTGGCCTTCGACATCGCCCGGCTGGCCAACGAGGATCCGGCGCTGGGCCGGCGCGTCCACCCGGACGCCCCGGAGATCTGGGCGCAGGTCGTCTGGGCCCGGGACCACGAGTGGGCCGAGACCGCGGACGACGTGCTGCGCCGCCGCACCACGCTGACGATCCGGGGCCTGGCCACGGACGAGGTACGCGCGGACGTCCAGGAACTGCTCGACAAGAAGTGACGCCCGGTCCCCCGGCTCCCCCGCACGGGAGCCGGTGACGGAAGGGGGGCGGTCCCGCGCCGACGGGGCCGCCCCCCTCCGTACGCCGCTCAGGGGCACCCGCCCTGAGGGACCCTCAGACGCGCGTCGTCACCGCCGCCGGCCGCGCGCGAGGCGCCGGCTTCCGTCGCCGGCCTCCATCGCGGCGACATGGGCCCGGAGTTCACCGCCGTAGTGTTTCCCGGTGTCCCGCGGGGCAGTGATGGGGCACTCCCCCTGTGAGGGGGCTGCGGGCGCCCCCGTGGGCACGCCGTAAGGTTGGGGCGTACGCGAGGGCACGTCGGAAGGAGGCGCTGGGTGATCGAGCTCGAGGGGGTTCCCGAGCTGATCGACCCGGTCATGGTGGCCGCGTTCGAGGGCTGGAACGATGCCGGTGACGCCGCCTCCACCGCGGTCGCGCACCTGGACAGGGAGTGGAAGGGCGAGGTGTTCGCGGCGCTGGACGCCGAGGACTACTACGACTTCCAGGTGAACCGCCCCACGGTGTTCATGGACGGCGGGGTCCGCAAGATCACCTGGCCGACGACGCGGCTGTCGGTGGTCCGGGTCGGCGGTGACAAGCCGCGCGATCTGGTGCTGGTCCGCGGCATCGAACCGTCCATGCGGTGGCGCTCGTTCTGCAACGAGATCCTCGGCTTCGCGCACGAACTGGGCGTGGAGCTGGTGGTCGTCCTGGGCGCGCTGCTCGGCGACACCCCGCACACCCGTCCGGTCCCGATCAGCGGGACCACCTCCGACCCGGACCTGGCCCGCCGCATGGGCCTGGAGGAGACCAAGTACGAGGGGCCGACGGGCATCGTCGGCATCCTCCAGGAGGCGTGCACACACGCGGGCGTTCCCGCGGTGTCGCTGTGGGCGGCGGTCCCGCACTACGTCTCGCAGCCGCCGAACCCGAAGGCCACGCTGGCTCTCCTCAACCGTCTGGAGGACCTGATCGACGTGCGGATCCCGCTGGGCGAACTGCCCGAGGACGCGCGTGCCTGGCAGGTGGGAGTGGACCAACTGGCCGCGGAGGACAGCGAGGTCGCCGAGTACGTCCAGACGCTGGAGGAGGCCCGGGACACGGCCGAGCTGCCGGAGGCGTCGGGCGAGGCGATCGCCCGCGAGTTCGAGCGCTATCTGCGGCGTCGTGACGGGGCGTCGGGGCCGTCCGGCGGGCACGCCACCGCGGACGGCTCGGACGGTACGCCGTACCGGCGGGACAGCCCGGGCGGCCGGGCCCGGCCGCCCAAGCCGCCGAAGCCGGAGTCCGACGCGGACGGCGAGGAGTCGCCGGAGGACTGAACCGCGCGAAGGGCGCCCCCTCCCTCCCGGGAAGGGGCGCCCTCCGTCGTGTGCCGCTCTCCTACAGCGCCACGCCGAGCAGCGCGTCCACCGCGCGGGAGACGATGCCGGGCGCGCCGGTGTCGGTGCCGCCGCTCCGCTCCTGGAGCACGGTCCAGCGGTCGACGGCCGTGAGCGCCGCCGGGGCGTCCAGGTCGTTGGCCAGGGCCTCGCGGATCTCCTCGACCAGCGCCTCGGCGGGCGGGCCGTCGGGACGGGAGACGGCGGCGCGCCAGTGCTCCAGGCGGGTCACGGCGTCCTGGAGGACCCGGTCGGTCCACTCCCAGTCGGAGCGGTAGTGGTGGGCGAGCAGCGCCAGCCGGATCGCCGCCGGGTCCACGCCGTCGCGCCGCAGCCGGGACACGAACACCAGGTTGCCCTTGGACTTGGACATCTTCTCGCCGTGCAGGGCGACCATGCCGGCGTGGACGTACGCCTTGGCCATGGGGAACTCGCCGGTGAGCACCTGGGCGTGGGAGGCGCCCATCTCGTGGTGCGGGAAGACCAGGTCGGAGCCGCCGCCCTGGACGTCGAAGCCCATGCCGAGGTGGTCGAGGGCGATGGCCACGCACTCGATGTGCCAGCCGGGACGGCCCCGGCCGAGCGAGCCGCCGTCCCAGCTCGGCTCACCCTCGCGGGCGGCCATCCACAGCATCGGGTCGACCGGGTTCTTCTTACCCGGGCGGTCCGGGTCGCCGCCGCGCTCGGCGGACAGCAGGCGCATGGCGGCGGCGTCGAGGTGCGAGACCTGGCCGAAGTGCCGGTCCGACTCGACGGAGAAGTAGACGTCGCCGTCGACCTCGTAGGTCGCGCCGAGATCGCGCAGCCGTTCGACGAGCGGGACGATGCCGGGTATCGCCTCCACGGCGCCTATGTAGTGCCGCGGGGGCAGCATGCGCAGGGCCGTCATGTCCTCACGGAACAGCGCGGTCTCGCGCTCGGCGAGCGCCGTCCAGTCGAGGCCGTCCCGGTCGGCGCGCTCCAGCAGCGGGTCGTCGACGTCGGTGACGTTCTGGACGTAGTGAACCTGCCGCTTGGTGTCGAGCCACACGCGCTGCACGAGGTCGAACGCGTTGTAGGTCGCCGCGTGTCCGATGTGCGTGGCGTCGTAGGGCGTGATGCCGCAGACGTAGATACGGGCGACGGGACCGGGGTCGAGGGTGATCGGGCCCCCGGTCGCGGTGTCGTGGATCCTCAGGTCGCGGCCCTGACCGGGCAGGGCGGGGACCTCGGAAGCGGGCCAGGCATGCATGCCATGAGCCTAACCGGACCGGAGTTCCGGATACGAACCGGAGCGGGCCGGATGACCGGGAAGGCTCTCTTGCGCGTCCCCGCGCGGCGTGCGTCCGGTCCCGCCGCGCGGAGCGGTCTCCGGGATCGTCAGACCGGGGGCCAGGGAATGGCCGGCCACTCGGTGCCCGGTTGCGGGTGGACGCCCGTGGTGAGCAGGGAGTCGACACGGGCGCGGGTGGCGTCGATCTCCGCGGGAGTGATCAACGGGGCCAGGGCGGCGGTGAGGGGGCCGGCGGCCGTGAGGGCACTCCTGAGGTCCTCCAGGACCCCCAGTGCCTCCTGGGTCAACGGCTCCCCCGCCCAGCCCCACAGCAGCGTGCGCAGCTTGTCCTCGGCGTTGAAGGCGACCCCGTGGTCGATGCCGTACAGCAGCCCGTCCGCGGTGGGCAGCAGATGACCGCCCTTGCGGTCGGCGTTGTTGATCACCGCGTCGAACACGGCCAGCCGGCGCAGCCGCTCGTCGTCGGCGTGCACGAGCAGCGCGGTGCGGCCCTCACCGACCTCCGCCGGACCGATCGCCTTCCAGCCCTGCCCGGGCTCCTCCGCGTCCACCAGGGCGAGCAGTTCCGCGCCCGGTGCCGTCTCGACCCACATCTGGCACATGCCCTCGCCGTACGGGCCGTCCCGCAGCACGGTGGGCGGCACGAGTCCCCACCCGGTCGCCTGCGAGACCTCGTACGCGGCGACCTCGCGCCCGGCGAGCGTCCCGTCGGGGAAGTCCCACAGGGGCCGCTCCCCGGCGACCGGCTTGTAGACGCAGGCGGCCTCGCGTCCCTCGTGGGTGACGGTGCAGTACAGCGCCGCGTTCGACGCCTCGCGGATGCGTCCGCGCACGGTCAGCTCGCCCTGGGCGAGGAGCACCGCGGCGGCCGGGTCGGCGGTGCTCACGCTCCGCGGCGGTATCCGTTCTGGCGCGGACATACGTGTCCCTCCGGGTCGAGCGGGAGGCTGCACAGCGGACACGGCGGCCGCCCCGCGTTGACTACGTCCAGGGCGCGCTTGGCGAAGGCTCGCGCCTGCGCGCCGGTGAGCCGGACGCGGAGCATCGGGGGCCCGTTCTCCTCGTCCTGGAGCAGCCGCTCCTCGGCCTCGGCGAGGTCCTCCTCGGAGTCGGCGTCCAGCTCGACGAGCGCCTGCGCCTCGACGATCATGCGCTCGTCCTCGCCGTCCCAGGCGAGCGCCATGGTGCCGACGCGGAACTCCTCCTCGACGGGGGTGTCCAGCGGAGCGGTGTCGGCGACCTCCGTCGGCACCACGGCGGGCACCGCCGCGCTGCCGCCGCTGCGGCGTACGACCTCGTCGAGCAGTTCGTCCATGCGCTCGGCGAGCGCGGCGACCTGGGTCTTCTCCAGGGCCACGCTGGTCACCCGGGAGCCGGCGGAGGCCTGGAGGAAGAACGTACGGCGCCCTGGCAGTCCGACCGTGCCGGCCACGAAACGTTCCGGCTGGTCGTAGAGGAACACCTGACGGGACACGTCCTGATCTCCATTGAGAGTCGTGGGAACGGGCGGCTGTTCATGGGAACGGGCGGCTGTTCAAACGGGAGCGCACTGCTGCGGTCGCTTCACCCTACTGCGGCCGACGATCACGGTGCGCCCGCGTCGCCCCCGACCGTCGCGTCGTCGGCGGGCGCCTCCTCGCGCGGTGCCAGGGAGGCGAAGTCGCCGGTGTCGCCGAGACGGACGAGGAACGGACGCAACCGTGTGTAGCGGATCGCGGTGATGGAACACGGTTCAACGGCAATCCGCTGGAAGAGGTCGAGATGAAGTCCCAGTGCGTCCGCGACGAGAGACTTGATGATGTCGCCGTGCGAACACATGAGATACACGGCGTCGGCACCGTGGTCGCGCTCCACGCGCGCGTTCCACTCGCGCACCGCCTCGGCGGCGCGTGTCTGCATCGCCCGCATGGACTCCCCGCCGGGGAACGCCGCCGCCGACGGGTGCGCCTGCACCACCTCCATCAACGGCTCGTCCTTGAGCTCGGCGAGCTTGCGGCCCGACCAGTCGCCGTAGTGGCACTCGCCGATCCGCTCGTCGGTGTGCGGGGTCAGGCCGGGGCGGGCGTCCAGCAGCGGCCTGATCGTCTCCTGGCAGCGCTGGAGCGGGCTGGTGACGATCTCGGCCAGCGGCAGCTCGGCGAGCCGCCCCGGCAGTGCGGCGGCCTGCGCGGCCCCGCGGTCGTCGAGGGCGACGCCGGGCGTCCAGCCGGCGAGCAGTCCCTCGGTGTTGGCGGTGGAACGTCCGTGCCGGACCAGGAGCAATGTGGGCATGCGGCCCAGGGTAGGCGCACCCGTGTGTGCGGTGTCCGTGGTGAGGAAGGAGAAAACGCTCCGTGATCGTCGACTGTGCCATCTACCGGGAGGGAAAACGGTCGGAGGGGCCCCGTGACTTCTCCGACGCGCTGGACGAGGCGCGGTCGGCGCGGGGTTTCGTCTGGATCGGGCTGCACGAGCCGTCGGCCGACGAGTTCGACCTGGTCGCGCAGGAGTTCGCGCTCCACCCGCTGGCGGTGGAGGACGCGCTCAAGGCCCATCAGCGGCCCAAGCTCGAGGTGTACGACGACTCGCTCTTCGTGGTCCTCAAACCGGTGGTGTACGAGCCGCGGAGCGACACCGTCTCCTCCGGCGAGATCATGATCTTCCTCGGTGACTCGTTCGCGGTGACCGTGCGGCACGGGGAGGGTGCCCCGCTGGCGGCGGTGCGCGACCGGCTGGAGCGGGAGACCGACCTGCTGGGCGAGGGGGCGACCTCGGTGCTGTACGCGGTCGCCGACGCCGTCGTCGACCACTACCTGGAGGTGGCGACCGAGCTGCAGACCGATCTGGAGGAGCTGGAGGCCGAGGTCTTCACCCCCGACGGAGGCGGGTCGCGGAACACCGCGTCCCGGATCTACAACTTCAAGCGGCAGATCCTGGAGTTCCGCCGCGCGACCGGGCCGCTGGCACTGCCGATGACACGGCTGGCGGGGGTGGGCACGTTCGGGGCGGGCGTGCCGTTCGTGGAGGACGGGGCGCGGCCCTTCTTCCGTGACGTGCACGATCACCTCACCCGCGTGAACGAGTCCGTGGAGGGGCTGGACCGGCTGGTCTCGGACATCCTCTCGGCGCACCTGGCGCAGATGAGCGTGCGGCAGAACGACGACATGCGGAAGATCTCCGCGTGGGCGGCGATGGCCGCGGTCCCCACGATGATCGCGGGGATCTACGGGATGAACTTCGAGCACATGCCGGAGTTGCGGTGGGAGTGGTCGTATCCGGTGGTGATCGTGGTGATGGCGGTGCTGGAGGTGCTGCTGTACCGGCTGTTCAAGCGGCGGGGGTGGTTGTAGGCCGGCGGTGCGGCAGTGGGTGGTGGGGCGGTGGTGCGCGGTGGTGCACGCGGTGGTGCGCTGTCAGGCCGGTTCGGGCTCCGGGGTGGCCGGGCCGCCCAGGGCGTTGCGGCGGTCGGGCATCCTGAGGGAGACCATGCGGCGCCAGCCTGCCAGGCGTTCGTACGCGTACACCGCGTGGATGCCCGCGGCCAGCACCGCCGCCTTGGGCTTGGGCCAGCCCAGGATGCGGCCCATGTGGGCCATCACCGCGAGGCTCACGTCCCGGTAGACGCGGATCTCGGCCAGCGCGCACTCGCGCAGGGTGCGCTGGATGGCGCGGCCGTGTCCGGCGTACGCGAAGCGCAGCAGTTCCTCGTGGCAGTAGGCGAGGTGGTTGTCCTCGTCGTCCGAGATCATCCTGACCGCGCGGCCCAGGTCCGGGTGGTCGGCGAAGTGCTTGCGGAGCAGTTCCATCTGCTCCGAGGCGCGCTGTTCGGTGACCCTGCTGTGGGCGAGGTAGGTGACGATGTCCCGCACCGTGAGCGGCTCGTCGCGTCTGAGCTGGTCGTGCGCCAGGCCGATGCCGTTCTGCTCCAGCAGCATCGTGTAGTCGGTCTCCGGGGGGACCGGGACGGGCTGCAGTCCGCGCTTCTTCAGCAACGCGTTGAAGATGCGGCCGTGCTTGTCCTCGTCGGCGCCGTGCCTGGTGATCTTGGGCGCGAGGTCGCGCTGGGACTCGGGGACCAGCGCGGCGATGCGGGCGTTCTCCCACCCGCCCTGGGACTCGCCGCTCGCGGCGATGGAGCAGAACAGGGCGAACGACTCGTCGTTGTCGAGGATCTCCTGGAACAGGCTCTGTGCCGAAAGCATGGTGGGCCACCTCTCCGCGGGCTTCGCGGTGCTGCACTGCTGCAGTTCCGCAAAGAACGAGTCAAGTGCGAGAGCCCGGGTGCGGCAACAGGGGTGTCGGACAACTCCGCCAAAAGGAGTACGTGCACGGATGCGCCGGGGCGTGACGGGCCGGGGCGTGACCGTGGGGGCGGAGGGACGTTGGTGTGGGTGACGGCCGTGGTGGGGTGGACCCCCGAGCCCCCACCACGGCCGTGGTGGGGGTGGCGCGCGGATGACCGTCAGGCGAGGCCGGCGCGCTCCAGGGCCTCGGTGCCGGCGCGGAGCGATGCGAGGCGCTCGTCGAGGGTGAAGCCGGCCGGGGCGAGGGTGAGGGTGGTGACTCCGGCGGCGGCGTAGGCCTTCATGCGGTCGGCGATGCGGTCGACCGAACCGAGGAGAGTCGTCTTGTCGATCAGGTCGTGCGGGACGGCGGCGGCCGCGGCCTGCTTGTCGCCCGACAGGTACTTGTCCTGGATGTCGGCGGCCTCGCGCTCGTAGCCCATGCGCTGGGCGAGTTGGTTGTAGAAGTTCTGCTTGCGGCTGCCCATGCCGCCGACGTACAGCGCGGTGTAGGGGCGGAAGGTGTCGGCGAGGGTGGTGACGTCCTTGTCGTCGCCGACGGCGAGGGGGAGCGTGGGGCAGATGTCGAAGCCGTCGAGGGTCTTGCCGGCCTTCTCGCGGCCGGCGCGGAGGTGCGTGACGGCGGTGTCCTCGAGGTGGTCGGCGGAGGGAAAGATCAGCAGGGCGCCGTCGGCGATCTCGCCGGTCTGTTCGAGGTTCTTCGGGCCGATCGCGGCGATGTAGAGGGGGATGTGCTCGCGCTGCGGGTGCACGGTGAGCTTGATGGGCTTGCCGGGACCGTCGGGGAGGGGGAGGGTCCAGTGCTCGCCCTCGTAGGAGAGGCGCTCGCGGGTCATGGCCTTGCGGATGATCTCGACGTACTCGCGGGTGCGGGCGAGGGGCTTGTCGAACTTGACGCCGTACCAGCCCTCGGACACCTGGGGGCCGGACACGCCGAGGCCGAGGCGGAAGCGGCCGCCGGAGAGGGAGTCGAGGGTGGCCGCGGTCATCGCGGTCATCGCGGGCTGGCGGGCGGGGATCTGGAAGATGGCGGAGCCGACGTCGATGCGCCGGGTCTGGGCGGCGACCCAGGTGAGTACGGTGGCGGCGTCGGAGCCGTAGGCCTCCGCGGCCCAGCAGACCGCGTATCCCAGGCGGTCGGCTTCCTGGGCCACGGCGAGGTTGTCCGCGTCCATTCCGGCACCCCAGTAGCCGAGGTTGATCCCTAGCTGCATGGCCGTCTCCCCTTACCGATGAGTAACGTCGCTTGTGCGGAGACCATATACCTCCGGTGGGTGGGGAATGCCTGCGGCGCAGCGGTCTGGGGGGTGGGGTGCGCGTGGCGCCCACGGGTGGGGAGTGGGTCGGGGCCGGGTCGGGGGGTGTCCGTCCTCGGACTGGCGCGACCGCGTTGCCTGGAAGGGGCGGAGGGCGCGGACGCGCCGGCCACTGCGGGCGAACACACCCGCCCCGACCCCTTCGCGCCGTGGGCGGCTCTCCCACGCCCACCTCGCGCTCCGCGCCGTACGCGACCACTGGCTGCTGTTCGCACGCGTCACCGCCGCACGGGTGGGCGGGACGGCACCCCGTGAGCTGCGCAGACTCACCCGGTCCACACCCACGCGGAGTACCCCCGCAGGCGCCGGGCGGGTGCGGCGCACACCCGGTACGAGCGGCACCCTTCCACACGGAGACCCCCGGCGGGCCCCGGGAAATCGGTTGTCCACAGGCCCCCACGCCATCGCCTGCGGCCAGTAATCTCGGCGTTCATGGAGCAGAGGCATCTCGGCCGTACCGGCCTGCGCGTGTCCCGGATCGGGCTCGGGACTCTGACCTGGGGGCGGGACACCGACGAGCACGACGCGGCAGACCTCCTGAAGACGTTCTGGGAAGCCGGCGGGACCCTCGTCGACACCGCCGACGTGTACGGCGACGGAGAGGCCGAATATCTGCTCGGGCGGCTGATGGACGGGCTCGTGCCCCGGCGGGATCTGGTCATCTCGACGAAGGCCGGCAGCGTGCCCGACCCGGACCGCCGGTTCGACGGCTCGCGGGGACATCTGCTCGCGGCGCTGGACGCCTCGCTGGCCCGGCTCGGCACCGACTACGTCGACGTGTGGCACGTGCACGCCTACGACCCCGCCACCCCGTTGGAGGAGACGCTCCAGGCTCTCGACATCGCCGTCGGCAGCGGGCGCGTGCGCTATGCCGGTGTCTCCAACTTCTGCGGCTGGCAGCTGGCCAAGGCGGCGACCTGGCAGCTCGCGGTGCCGGGGGCGCGGACCCGGCTGGCGAGTACGCAGATGGAGTACTCGCTGCTGCAGCGCGGAGTGGAGCGCGAGGTGCTGCCCGCGGCACTGGATCTGGGCATCGGGCTCCTGCCGTCCTCGCCGCTCGGCCGGGGCGTGCTGAGCGGCAAGTACCGGGGCGACTCCACCCCGCCGGACTCCCGGGGTGCCTCGGAGCACCTCGCGCCGTTCGTCGCGCCGTACCTCGACGACGCGGCGAGCCGGATCGTGGACGCCGTGACGACGGCGGCGGACGGGCTCGCCGTGACCGCCCTTCAGGTGGCACTCGCGTGGGTGCGGGACCGGCCCGGTGTGGCCGCTCCCATCGTCGGCGCGCGCAACGCGCAGCAGCTGACGGCGGCGTTGTCAGTGGAGGCCCTTAGTCTTCCTGACGAGATCTGCCGGGCGCTGGACGATGTGTCGGCGCCCCTGCACCGCTATCCCGATCACGACTGGAGCACGCTGTGAGCACCGAGACGCCGGAGGACGCCGAGCCGGAGCGCGCGGACGGCACGCCCGCCGAGGGCGCGCAGGTGTCCGAGGCGGAGGCCGAACTGGCCGCGCAGCGCCTGGAGCGGGAGCGCATCGAGCAGCGGAAGGCGGAGCGGCAGGGGCCGATCGAGGCCGGTGGCAAGCTGAGCGGCACGGCCGCCGATCTGCTGGCCGCCGTGCGGGCCGTGGAGAGCGGCGAGAAGCCGGCCGCCCCCGTGTTCGAGGAGGCCCGGCCCGCGCCGCGGCGGGCCGCTCCCGAGCCCGTGCGGCGGGCGCCGGCCGTCGCGCCGGGTGTTCCGGCCGCCGGTGCCGTCGAGGACGTGCGGGAGGTGCTGGTCCAGGGGGGCGCTCCGGAGGGGCTCGCCGTGCAGGCCGCCGGCGTACTGGGCGAGGGGGCAGCGGAGGTGCTGCGCGCCGATCCCTGGCAGTTGCTGCGGATCGCCGGGGTGCGGCCCGAGCAGGCCGACGGGTTCGCCCGGGCGCTGCTCGGTGCCGAGGCCGGGCCGGGTGACGAGCGGCGGGGGCGCGCGGTCACCGTGTGGCTGCTCGAGCAGGCGGCGCCGGCCGGACACACCGTTCTCGAGATGGCCGCGCTGACCGACGCTCTGGGACGGCAGGGGGTGCCGGATCCCGAGGAGGCCGTGCAGAACGCCATCTCGGAGGGGGACGTACTCGTCTTCCAGGACGCCCTCGAAGAGGCCGGGGAGGACGAGGAGCAGCCCGTTCGGGTGCAGGTGGGGCTGGAGCGCTTCGCGATGGCCGAGGAGAGCCTTGCGGACGGACTGGCCCGGCTGGTCAACTCCGTGCCCGAGCCGGACGGTGCCGGTGAGGAGTGGGAGCGCGCGGCCGCCTCGGCGGAGGGTTCCGCCGGTGAGCTGATCCGCGCGGTCGCCGGGCACGGACTGGTGCTGCACACCGGCGGGGAGGCCTCGGTGGCCGAGCCGGCGGCGCTGCTGAACGCCGCGCACGGTCTGGGACTGCGCGTCTGGGCCGCCACGCACGGTCCGGTCGGGCGTGCGCGGTTCGCGTCGCTGGTCGAGGGTCCCGGTGTCGCCACCGTCGCCGGGCTGCTGTCCGGTACCGAGGGGCCCGGGCGTGACGCCGATGGCGCGCTGGATGTCGATCTGCTGGTCGTGCTGGACGCTCCGCAGCTGGACGTCGAGGCCGCCGCGCTGGTGACGGAGTCGCTGCCGGACGGGGCGCGGCTGGTGCTGGCCGGTGATCCCGGGGTGCTGTGGTCGGTGGGGCCCGGGCGGGTGTTCGCGGACCTGCTGGCGGCCCGGGTCTGTCCGCAGATCGCCTCCCGGCGGCCGGACCCCGGGCCGCTGGGTGAGCTGGTCTCCGGGATCGGCGTCGGCGAGCTGAACCAGGTAGCGGCGCCCGGCAAGGAGGTCGTGATCGTGCCGGTGCGGGACGCGGGAGAGGCCGTGCACCGGACCGTGCAGCTGGTGGCGGACTCGGTGCCGCGCGCGATCGGGGTGCCGGTGGAGGAGACCCAGGTGATCACCCCCGGGCACGGCGGCGCCGCCGGTACGCGGGTGCTGAACGCGGCGCTGAAGGAGCGGCTCAATCCGGGGCCGGGGCGCTTCGGCGGGTTCGACCCGGGTGACCGGGTCGCCTACTCCCCCGCTCCGGGACGTATGCTGCCGGGCCGTGTGGTGCGGGCCGACGGCGAGGGGCTGCACCTGGCGTGCGGGGGCGAGGAGATCGTCGTACCGCCGGAGCGGGTGGAGCAGTCCGTGCGGCACGGGTGGGCGCTGACCGCGCACCAGGCGGTGGGCTGCCGGTGGCCCGCGGTGATCGTGGTGCTGCCCGGTGACGCCGCCCAGGCACTGAGCCGGCCCTGGGTGTACACGGCCTTCGGCCGGGCCGGACGGCATCTGTCCGTGGTGCACGGGGTGGAGCAGGCGCTGCCGCGCGCCGTGGCCGAGGTGGCCGCCAAGCCGCGTACGACCCGGCTGCCGGCGCTGCTGGCGCCGCAGGTCCCGGCCGGCGCGGACGGCTGACGTGCGGCGGCACCGGGGTGCCGCCGCCGTCGTGCGCGGGACGGGGCCCGGTCAGCGGTCCGCGTCGAGTGGCTCCAGGTCCTCGTCCTCGTCCAGGCTCGGGACGGCGTCGTCCTCGATGTCGTCGTCGGTGTCGTCGTCGAAGACGGCGCTGACGTCGAAGCGGCAGACCACGTGTTGCGGGTCCACCTGCTCGAACGGGGCCTCCAGCCACTCGCCGGGGTCCGCGGGTTCGTCCGATGCCGTCACCCACAGCGTGGAGTCGCCCTCCTCCAGGCCGAACTCCTTGTGCCGGGAAGCGATCTCGTCGGGCTCGAACTCGCCGAACAGGAGGCCGAGCGCGCCGTGGACGGTTCCCGAGGCCTCCGGTCCCTCGTCGTCCGCCGCCTCGATGCGCTGGGCGTGGGCCAGCAGCCGCTGCGGTTCCGCGACGGCGTAGTCGCGGCGGATCAGCACGCTGACCGCGTTGGGTTCCTCGGGGCCGGTGTACGGCAGTGTGTCCTCGGCACTGGGGATCTCGAAGGGCGTGACCTCGTCGTAGCGGTCGTAGAGCAGTTCGTCGTACGTCTCCGCGGCCGCGGCCAGCTGGTTGAACGCCTCGTAGACGGCCGGGTCGTCCTCCCCCGACCGGCGTTCGACCGCGGCCAGGTGGCGGTCGAGCGCGGTCTTCACCGCCTCGGCGGCGGCGCGTACCTCGGCAGCGGTGGGCTGCGCAGCATCAGACATAGTGCAGACGCTATCCGTACCGGGGCCCGGCCCGCACAATAGATGCGATGCCGGAATACGAATTTGCCGACGTGTACGTGCCGCGCGGGGTCTCCCGCAAGGAGACGGCACGTCTGCTGACGGACCACGCAGAGTACGGTCACTGGGAGCTGTACCGCCTGACGCTGATGCGTGACGGCAGCCGCAGGGTGCGGCTGCGGCGGCGGATCATCCGCCAGGTGCGCGCCACCTGGTGAGTTCGGGCACCCGACCGGAATCACACACGGAGTGGGCCCCGCGGTCGCGGGGCCCACTCCGTGTGCCCGGTGTCACGCGGCGCCGCGGGCCTTGCGGTACAGGACAGCGCCGGCGAGCAGGGCGCCCGCGCCGACCGGCAGGACGAGGCCCATCGGCACCTCGCTGCCGGTCTGTGCCAGCTGCGCGTCGGCCTGGGGCGGGGTGACAGTGTGCGTGTCCGGCTGGTTGCCGCGCGGGGTGTCGCCCGGGGTGGCCGGGGTGCTCGGCTCGTCGCCGGGGGTTTCCGGCCGCTCGGGGCTGCCGGGCTCGCCCGGCTCGCCGGGCTGGCCCGGCTCCTCGTGGCCGGGGCCGCCGTTCACGCAGGCGTTGCCCTCGGCGGCGTTGCCGGCGCCGATGACGTCGACGCTGTTGCCGCAGACGTTCACCGGGACGTGGACCGGCGCCTGGATCCGGTTGCCGGAGCCCACGCCCGGCGAGTCGCTCGTGTGGCCGTCGGCGTGCGAGCCGCCGGTGTCGCCGTGCCCCTCCGGGGACGAGGCGCCGCCCTCGTTGACGCAGGCGTTGCCCGCGGACGGGTTGAGGAGACCGACGACATTGACCGTGTTACCGCAGACGTTGACCGGGACGTGCACGGGCGCCTGGACCGTGTTGCCGGAGAGCACGCCGGGCGAGCCGGTCGCGGCGCCCGCCGCGCCGGAGTCGGCGTGGGCGGCCCCGCCCACGGCGGCGAACACACCCGTGGCGGCCGCCATGGTCATCAGGCCCTTGCGGGTGACCTGTCGCATTGCTGAATTCCCTGCCTTCGACCTGGTTCCGGGAAGGGGCGTTCCGCCGGGTTCCCGGTGCTTCGACGTTTCCGGAAGACCGGTCGGCCCCGGAACGCATGGCGCGCGCTCCGGGGCCGACGGGCTCGAGCCCTCAGCGGGCATGCCCTAGAGGGCGAGGCACGACGTCACGCGTTGACGCAGGTGTTGCCGAAGGTGGGGTTCAGCAGACCGATCACGGAGACCGTGTTGCCGCAGACGTTCACGGGGATGTGGATCGGAGCCTGGATGACGTTGCCGGAGACGACACCCGGGGAGTGCACGGCGGCACCCTGGGCACCCGAGTCGGCAGCGGCCATGCCCGCACCCGCGAGAACCAGACCACCAGTGGCAGCCGCGACAGCGACGACCTTCTTGAGCATTGTTCCTCCTTGTTGGCAAAGCGATCCAAAGTCGCGGATCACATCACGGGTAACGAGGAGGAAGTAATGAGGCTACGAGCTTATGGTCGCATTCACCCTTCCCAGTCAACTCCGCACGCCTGCACGATTATCGGGTTCATCGGTCAATCGACTCAGGACGCGTCCAGGAAACGGTCGAGCACCCGCACGCCGAACTTCAGGCCGTCCACCGGAACCCGCTCGTCGACCCCGTGGAACATGCCCGCGAAGTCCAGCTCCGGGGGGAGCCTCAGCGGCGCGAACCCGAAGCAGCGGATGCCGAGGTCGTCGAAGGACTTGGCGTCGGTGCCGCCGGAGAGCATGTACGGCACGGCCCGCGCGATCGGGTCCTCGGCGCTCAGCGCGCTCTGCATGGCGTCGACGAGCCTGCCGTCGAAGTCGGTCTCCAGGGCCTTGTCGGAGTGCACGTCCTCGCGCCTTACCCGCGGGCCGAGGACGCGGTCGAGGTCGGCGAGGAACTCCTCCTCGTAGCCGGGCAGGAAGCGTCCGTCGACGTGCGCGGTGGCCTGGCCGGGGATGACGTTGACCTTGTAGCCGGCGCCTAGCATGGTGGGCGCCGCCGAGTTGCGCAGGGTGGTGCCGATCATGCGGGCGATGCCGCCGAGCTTGGCGAGGGTCTCGTCCATGTTCTCCGGGTCGAGCTCGGTGCCGAGCGCGTCGGAGAGCTCGTCCAGGAAGGCCCGTACGGTCTTGGTGACCCTGACCGGCCACGTGTGCCGGCCGAGCCGGGCGACGGCCTCGCACAGTTCGGTGATGGCGTTGTCGTCGTTGGTCATCGAGCCGTGGCCCGCGGTGCCGTCGACGGTGAGCCGCATCCAGTGCATGCCCTTCTCGGCGGTCTCGACGAGGTAGAGGCGCAGCTTCTCGTTGACGGTGAAGGAGAACCCGCCGACCTCGCCGATCGCCTCGGTGACCCCCTCGAACAGATCGGGGTGCTCGCGCACCAGGTGCTTGGCGCCGTACGTGCCGCCCGCCTCCTCGTCCGCGAGGAAGGCGAGGACGACGTCGCGCGGGGGCTTGCGCCCGCTGCGCAGGCGGTCGCGGACGACCGCGAGGGTCATCGCGTCCATGTCCTTCATGTCGACCGCCCCGCGCCCCCACACGCATCCGTCGGCGATCTCTCCGGAGAAGGGGTGGTGGGTCCAGTCGTCCGCGTTGGCCGGGACGACGTCGGTGTGGCCGTGGATGAGCAGCGCGGGCCGGGACGGGTCCTCGCCCTCGATCCGGGCGACCGTGGAGGCGCGCCCCGGGTGCGACTCGAAGATCTTCGGCTCGAGTCCCACCTCGGCGAGTTTCTCGGCCACGTACTCGGCCGCCTTGCGCTCTCCGGGGCCCGAGTGGTCGCCGTAGTTGCTGGTGTCGATCCGGATCAGCTCGCGGCAGAGGTCCACGACCTCGTCCTCACCGGTGACGCCCTTGGCCGTGTCCGTCTCGCTCACGTGCTTCCTCCCGCTGCTGGTGTTCCCGCTGGTGGGTCGTCCTCATCCTCTCTCCCCCGGCGGCGCGCCCCAAGACCCCGCCCGGCCCGTCACGCGCCGTTCACACGACGACGCGGGCGGGCGGGGTGATCGGCCACCCCGGAACACCTGGTAATGTTTACGTCGTCGCCGCGGGGGGAAACCCGCGCGACAGACACCTTGTCCGGGTGGCGGAATGGCAGACGCGCTAGCTTGAGGTGCTAGTGCCCTTTATCGGGCGTGGGGGTTCAAGTCCCCCCTCGGACACATGAAGCGTGAGGGCCGCGACCGCGAGGTCGCGGCCCTCACGGCGTTGTCGCGGAGGTGACCATGACCGCTCGTTCCTGCCCCTGCGGGCTCTCCGAGGCGTACGAGGCCTGTTGCGGCCGTTTCCACGCCGGAGCCGCCGCCGCTCCGACCGCCGAGCGGCTGATGCGGTCGCGGTACTGCGCGTTCGTACGGCAGGACGGCGGGTATCTGCTGCGGACCTGGCATCCGCGGACGCGGCCGGAGCGGATCGACTTCGATCCCGGGATGCGCTGGACCGGACTGGAGATCCTGGAGACCGCCGCCGGGTCCGCCTTCCACTCCACCGGGACGGTGACCTTCCGGGCGTCCTACCGCGGCGGCTCGCTCCACGAGCGCAGCCGGTTCGAGCGGGTCGACGGGGCGTGGGTGTACGTCGACGGGGAGTTCCCGGTCTAGGGCGCCAGGATGTCCAGTTCCTGGAGGGCGCCCTCGGTGATCTCGCGGGTGAGCCGTTCCGCGCGGGCGGCGTCGCGCTCGCGGACCGCCTCGGCGAGCTGGACGTGGAGGGTGACGGCCGCCGGGTCGGGGTCCTCGAACATCACGTCGTGGTGGGTGCGGCCGGCCAGCACCTCGGCGACGACGTCGCCGAGGCGGGCGAACATCTCGTTGCCCGAGGCGGTCAGGATGACGCGGTGGAACGCCATGTCGTGGAAGAGGTACCCCTCCAGCCGGTGACCGCGCGAGTTGGCGACCATGCCGAGGGCGCACTCGGTGAGTTCGGCGCACTGCTCGGCCGTGGCGTTGCGGGCGGCCAGGCCCGCCGCGACCGGTTCGATCGCCGAGCGCAGCACCGTGAGCGAGCGCAGTTGCCGGGGCCGGTCCGCGCCGGCCAGGCGCCAGCGGATGACCTGGGGGTCGTACACGTTCCACTCGCGGGCCGGCAGGACCGTGACGCCGACGCGGCGCCGGGACTCGACCAGGTGCATGGACTCCAGGACGCGGACCACCTCCCGCATCACGGAACGCGACACGTCGAAACGCTGTGCGAGCTCGTCGGTGCGGAGGACGCTGCCGGGCGGGTATGCGCCTGCGGTGATCTCGGGGCCGAGGGTGTCCAGAACGCGGCCGTGCAGCCCCCGGCCCGTGGTGCTCATGCACTCAGAGTACGGGGCGGATCACGCGGATAAAAAGTCAGACTTATACGTCACAGACTCTTGAAGTTGTCCTATTAATCAGCTTCAGTTGCCGTCGACATCACGCGTCGACGAAGACAGCAGACAGTGAGGCAGCGATGAACACCCCCCATGTCGTCGTCATCATGGGCGTCGCGGGCACGGGCAAGACCACCATCGGTCCCCTGCTCGCGGCGCGGCTCGACGTCCCGTACGCCGAGGGCGACGACTTCCACCCGCCGGCCAACATCGAGAAGATGACGGCCGGCACCCCGCTCACCGACGACGACCGCCGCCCCTGGCTGGACGCCATCGGCGAGTGGGCGCACGGGCGGGCGGGTCACGGCGGGGTGGTCAGCTGCTCGGCGCTGAAGCGGTCGTACCGCGACCGGCTGCGGGCCGCCGCGCCCGGCGTGGTCTTCGTGCACCTCACCGGTGACCGCGCGCTCGTCGAGGACCGGATGTCGCACCGGCAGGGGCACTTCATGCCCACGGCACTGCTCGACTCCCAGTTCGCCACGCTCCAGCCGCTGGAGCCGGACGAGGCCGGGGTCGCCGTGGACGTGGCGGGCAGCCCCGAGGAGATCACCGAGCGGGCGGCCACCGCCCTGGAAACCCTCCCCGGGCCCACCCCGTAGGTCCCTGACCGAACCCTCCCGCCGGGGCGCCCCCTCCGCCCCGGTTGCTCCCCGATCCCCGTACACACAAGGGAACCACCGTGACCAGACTCAGCGTCGAGATGCTGGCAGCGGACGCACCCGAGCCGATCACCTCGGCCGGCCACGCTCAGCTGGGCATCGCCGTCCTGGCGGGCATTGCCGTCATCGTCCTGCTCATCACCAAGTTCAAGCTGCACGCCTTCCTGTCGCTGACCATCGGGTCGCTGGCGCTCGGCGCGTTCGCCGGGGCGCCGCTGGACAAGGTGATCACCAGCTTCAGTGCCGGCCTCGGCTCCACCGTCGCCGGTGTGGGCGTCCTGATCGCCCTCGGCGCGATCCTCGGCAAGATGCTCGCCGACTCCGGCGGCGCGGATCAGATCGTCGACACCATCCTCGAGAGGGCGGGCGGCCGTTCCATGCCGTGGGCGATGGTGCTGATCGCCTCGGTGATCGGTCTGCCGCTGTTCTTCGAGGTCGGCGTGGTGCTGCTGATCCCCGTGGTGCTGATGGTCGCCAAACGCGGCAACTACTCCCTGATGCGCATCGGCATCCCCGCGCTCGCCGGCCTGTCCGTGATGCACGGTCTGGTCCCGCCGCACCCCGGCCCGCTGGTCGCGATCGACGCCGTCGGCGCCAACCTCGGTGTCACGCTGGCCCTGGGCGTGCTCGTCGCCATACCGACGGTGGTCATCGCCGGCCCGCTGTTCTCCAAGTACGCCGCCCGCTGGGTGGACGTCCCGGCGCCGGAGCGGATGATCCCGCAGCGGCCGTCCGAGGACCTTCAGAGGCGCCCCGGTTTCGGCGCGACGCTGGCCACGATCCTGCTGCCGGTCGTGCTGATGCTCGCCAAGGCGCTCGTCGACATCGTCATCGACGACCCGGAGAACGCCGTGCAGCGCGTCTTCGACGTGATCGGCTCCCCGCTGATCGCCCTGCTCGCGTCCGTGCTGGTCGGCATCTTCACCCTCGGTGTGCCCGCCGGGTTCAGCCGTGAGCGCATCTCGTCCCTGGTCGAGAAGGGGCTCGCGCCCATCGCGGGCATCCTGCTGATCGTCGGCGCGGGCGGTGGGTTCAAGCAGACGCTGATCGACACCGGCGTGGGCCGGATGATCCTGGACATCTCCGAGGACTGGTCGATCCCGGCACTGCTGCTGGCCTGGCTGATCGCGGTGGCGATCCGGCTGGCGACCGGGTCGGCGACGGTGGCGACCGTCTCGGCGGCCGGTCTGGTGGCGCCGCTCGCGGCCGACATGTCCACCACCCACGCCGCCCTGCTGGTGCTGGCGATCGGTGCCGGTTCGCTGTTCTTCAGCCATGTCAACGACGCCGGTTTCTGGCTGGTGAAGGAGTACTTCGGGCTGAACGTCGGTCAGACGATCAAGACGTGGTCGATCATGGAGACGATCATCTCCGTGGTCGCCGGCGCTTTCGTCCTGCTGCTGTCACTGATCATCTAGCCGGTCCGTCCCGGCGCACGGCACCCGAGGCCCGCCCGCTCCCCGTCCAGGGGCGGGCGGGCCCGTCGCGTCAGGGGCGCCACAGCGGGTGCTCCCGCTGCGCCCACTCCCGGCGGACCGAGCCCGTGCGCATGCCGCGGCGGGCCTCGGGGTCCGCCAGGGCCATGCCGATGTGCCCGGCGAGGACGATGCCGACGGTCAGCGCCAGCCAGTCGTGCACGAAGGTCGCGCTGGTGCGCCAGACCAGCGGGGTGAGAGCCGTGAACCACATCAGCAGGCCGGTGCCCAGCATCACCAGCGTGGCGCCCGCGATCCAGGCCGCGTAGATCTTCTGTCCCGCGTTGAACTTGCCGGCCGGCCGCGACGAGGGGCGCCTGTCGCGGCGCAGGGCGGCCCGCAGCCAGGTCCGGTCGTGCGGACCGAAGCGGTTCAGCCGGCCGAGGTCGGCGCGGAAGGCCCGGGAGGCCAGTCCGGCGAGGACGGGGACGGGCAGGGCCAGTCCGGACCACTCGTGGACGGTGACCACGAGGGCGCGGCGGCCCACGAGCTGGGCGAGCTGGGGGACGTAGAGGCAGGCGGCCGTGACCACGCAGAGACCCATCAGCGCGGCGGTGGTGCGGTGCACCCACCGCTGGGCGCGGCCGAAGCGCCGGACGGCCGTGGTGGTGGGCGGGGCGTCAGCTCGTGGGCTCATCGTCGCGTCCGTTCGAGCGGCCGACCCAGGCGTCGATGTCGTAGCCGCGCTCCTCCCAGTAGCCGGGTTCGACGTCCTCGGTGACGGTGATGCCGGAGAGCCACTTGGCGGACTTGTAGAAGTACATCGGGGCCACGTAGAGGCGGGCGGGGCCGCCGTGGGCGTGCGTGATGTCCTCGTCCCGCATCCGCAGGGCGACCAGGACGTCCGCGCGGCGGGCCTGGTCGAGGGTCAGGCTCTCGGAGTACGCGCCGTCGAAGCAGGTGAAGCGCACCGCCCCGGCCCCGGGGCGCACTCCCGCGGCGTCCAGGAGCCGGGACAGGCGCACACCCTCGAACGGCGTGTCCGGCACCCGCCAGCCGGTGACGCACTGGACGTCCCGGACCACGCGGGTCTGCGGCATGGCCCTCAGCCGGGCCAGGGTGTAGGTCGTGGGGCGGTCGACGAGACCGTCGACGGTGAGGCGGTAGGTTCCGGCGTTCCTGCGCGGTACGGACGAGGTGACGGAGTAGTAGCGGAAGCCGCCGCCGTTCGGGAGCAGTCCGGTCAGACCGGTGGGGTCCTTCTCGGAGGCTCCGGCGAGGAAGGATTCCAGGCCGCGCTGGAGGGTGGGCGCGGTCACCACGCCGAGGGCGCCCAGGCCGAGGGTGCCGAGGAGGACACGGCGGCCGACGGGCCTGCCCCGCGCGTCTGCCTCGTCCGGTGATTCCGGGCCTTGCGGCGGCTGTTCGGGATTCACCTCTCCATTCGAGCACCCGCGTCCCCGTGGGACCAGGGATCGCGGGTGCCCGTCAGAGTTCCGTAAGCACCGCCTGCTAGGAGGTGCGCTCGGCCTCCTTCTCGAGCTGGAACGCCTCGTTGCCGAGCCCGATGCGGGCGTGTGTCCGGGGGGCGCGGGAGCGCAGGACCGCTCCCTGGACCAGGCCCACGACGAGGGCCAGTGCGATGACGCCCGGCAGGATCCAGCTCAGGGAGGAGTCGGGGCCGGCCCCGACCAGCACGTCGAAGTCCTTGACCGTGTAGCCGGCGATCACCACCAGGGCGATGCCCGCCAGTGACGAGGTGACCAGCCGCCAGGCCTGCGCGCCCGCGGCGCCGCGCCGGACGAAGAAGACGACGACGGACAGGGACGCGATGGCCATCAGCACGATCACGCCGAGCGCGCCGATGTTGCCGCCCCAGGTGAACAGGCGCAGGACGGGCGCGGTCGGGTCACCGGCCGGCTTGTCGTCGGTGAGCGCGAAGGCGAGGACCAGCACCGCGGCGATGCCGGTCTGCAGCAGGGAGCCGGTGCCGGGGGCACCGCTGGTGCCGGTGGTGCGGCCGAAGGCGGCGGGCAGCAGGCCCTCGCGGCCCATGGCGAAGGCGTACCGGGCGACGACGTTGTGGAAGCTGAGCATCGCCGCGAACATGCCGGTCACGAAGAGGATGTGCAGGACGTCGGTGAAGGTGGAGCCGAGCCGT
The DNA here is from genome assembly GCF_008312835.1 of Streptomyces marokkonensis. Classification (GTDB taxonomy): domain Bacteria; phylum Actinomycetota; class Actinomycetes; order Streptomycetales; family Streptomycetaceae; genus Streptomyces; species Streptomyces marokkonensis_A. The sequence continues at coordinate 116,906 of NZ_VSKS01000012.1, forward strand.
TCCTCCGTGAGGAAGAACAGCAGGCCGGCGCTCTGCTCCTGGGAGGTGGCGACGATCCCGGAGGGGCCGGTGGCGACGGTGAGCGCCCAGCTGCTGATGGCGAAGAAGACGGCGACGCCGGTGACCGCGAGGAACATCACGCGCGGCACGAGCACGTGCGGCCTGCTGGTCTCCTCGGCGTACACGGGGGCCTGCTCGAAGCCGAGGAAGGCCGCGATGCAGAAGCACAGGGCGGTGCCGACGCCGGCGCCGGTGAGCGTGTCCGGGTTGAAGGCGTGCAGCGACAGGCCCTCCTTGCCGGGGTCGGCGACGGCGGCGATGTCGAAGACGACGACCAGCAGCACCTCGACGACCAGCAGGACGCCGAGGACGCGCGCGTTGACGTCGATCTTCAGCCAGCCCAGCGCGCCGACGGCCAGCACGGCCACGAGCGAGGGGATCCACCAGGCGACCTCTAGGTCGGCGTAGGTGGCGAGGAGGCCGGAGACCTCGAAGCCGAAGATGCCGTAGATGCCGACCTGGAGGGAGTTGTAGGCGACGAGCGCGACCAGGGCGGCGCCCGCGCCGGCGGTGCCGCCGAGCCCGCGGGAGATGTACGCGTAGAAGGCGCCCGCGTTGTGGACGTGCCGGCTCATCTCGGCGTAGCCGAGGCTGAAGAGCACCAGCACGATGCCGAGGACGACGAAGAGCAGGGGCTGGCCGACGATGCCCATCACCGCGAATGTGGTGGGCATGACACCAGCGACCACCATGAGGGGCGCGGTCGCGGCGAGGACGGAGAGCAGCAGGCCCCCCGTGCCGAGGCGGTCGGCGCGCAGGGCGCGCTCCTGCCCCTTGAACGTACTGATGCCGTCGGCTGTTGCCCTGCTCGTGCTCGAACTGTCCGTCGTCATCTCGAGAATGTCCTTGGGTCGGTGGTGGGTGCGGGGGGGGCGCTGGGGCTGGGGTCAGACCGTGCCCAGGGCGGCTGCGCGGGCGGTGCGGAAGGCGGTCAGGGGGTCACGGTCCGGGTAGGACCAGGGGGCGGGTGTGGCGTGGTCTCCGATGCGGTGGAAGAGGGCGGCGGCCTCGGCGCCCCGGCCCTCGCAGACCTTGGCGTGGGCCAGGAAGTTGAGGTCGACCAGCCGGCGCGGATGGTCCTCGTGCTCCCACTCCAGCCACCAGTCGAAGGCGGCTTTCATCACCTGCCGGGCGCGGCGGCCGACCCAGTGGCCCGAGGCGACGGGGTCGGCGGGTTCGTGCCCGGCGGCGGCCAGGGTGCGGTAGCGCTCGGCGTGCGCGATGACCGGCAGGATCGCCAGCGGCGAGTCGGCGGGGGCCTGCTCGGCGGCCCAGTTGGCGAAGTCGTACACCTCGTGCAGCGGGTCCGGGCCCGCCTCCACCCGACGCTCCGCGAGCCAGGCGACCACCAGGTGGTGGGCGTGGTGGTGGTCCGCGTGCCGCGTGCGGACCTGCTCGAAGATGCGGACCACGTCGCCCTCAGCCCCCAGGGAGCGCTCGAGGAGGAGCAGGCCGAGCCAGGGGGTGGGGTCGGCGGGCCGGAGCTCCGCGGCCCGCCGGCAGGTCTCGCGGACGCGGGCCGCCTTCTCCTTGCCGCGCAGCGCGCGCCGCACCTGCGCCAGGGCGAGCAGCGCGGAGGCGTCGCCGGAGTCGGGCTCGGCGAGCAGCCACTCCCTGGCCCAGGCGGCGCAGGAGGACTCCCGGGCGAGCACCGTGATCCGGTGGCCCCGGCGGTCCCAGTCGTCCCCCGTCTGCACCAGCAGCGAGCGGGTGTTCTGCCATCGGCCCTGCGCCAGCGCGGCCCGCGCCGCGACGAGTTCGGCGTCGTCGAGAGCCTCGTCGAAGGCCTGTGCCGCACGTTTGCGGGCACGGCCGAGGGGAGGCGGGGGTGGGGGCACCGCGGAACTTCCTCACGCGCTCTGCTTGTGGTTCGGCTCACGGCGGGCGGTCGGTGCGGCAGTGGTCGGCTGCCGACTGCCATGAGCTGATCACGGACAGCAAACCGTCAGCCAACGGATCACGTCAAGGGCGCCCGGTGCGTTACACGCGTCAACTACGGTCACGAACAGGCAACTTGTCACACCGGCCGGTCGGTCGCCCGGTGGTGCGGCGGCGGGGGTCGCGGGGCGGGGCGCGCTGCTTGGATGGCCGTATGAGTGCTGACGAGATCATCGACATCGTCGACGGGAACGACCGGGTGGTCGGGCAGGCGCCCCGCGGTGAGGCCTACGCGCGGGGTCTGCGCCACCGGTGCGCCTTCGTCCTGGTCCGGGACGCCGGGGGGCGTGTCTTCGTCCACCGCCGGACGCCGGGCAAGCTCGTCTTCCCGTCCCTGTACGACATGTTCGTCGGCGGGGTCGTGGCGGCGGGTGAGGGATACGACGAGGCGGCCCTGCGGGAGGCCGAGGAGGAACTGGGCGTGAGCGGACTGCCGCGCCCCGGGCACCTGTTCACGTTCCTGTACGACGACGGCGCGGGCCGGACCTGGTGGTCGGCGGTGTACGAGGTGCGCTGCGAGCTGCCGGTGCGGCCACAGGCCGAGGAGGTGGCCTGGCACGCCTTCCTGCCGGAGGACGAGGTGGAGCGGCGGGTGGCCGAGGGCGGGTGGGAGTGGGTGCCGGACGGGCTGGAGGCGTACCGGCGGCTCGGGGAGTGGCGGTCGGAGCGGCCGGGGCGGTCCGGGCCGCCCGGGCGCCGGTAGGGTCGCCGACATGATCGACTTCGTGCGGAACGTCCGGTTGTGGTTCGCGCCCTCGGCTGTGCGGGAGGAGGGGCAGACGCCCGACTACCGGTTCTCGCTGGCGAACGAGCGGACGTTCCTCGCCTGGCTCCGTACAGCGCTCGCGCTGGTCGGCGGTGGGTTCGCCGTGGACCAGTTTTTGCCGGATCTGCGATGGGGATGGCGGGTGGGGCTCGCGCTGGCGCTGCTCGCCGCGGGGGTGTTGTGCGCGTTGCGGGCGGTCAACCACTGGATCCGGTGCGAGCTGGCCATGCGGCGGGGCGAGGATCTGCCGGTGTCCCGGTTCCCGGCGCTGCTGGGTCTGGTGGTGGCGGTGGTGGCGGTGGTGATGGTCGTGGTGGTGCTCGTGGGGTGGGAGGAGTGAGCGGGGCGGCCGCCCGGGAGGTGGAGCGGGATCCCGGGTTGCAGCCGGAGCGGACCCGGCTGGCGTGGCGGCGTACGACGCTGTCGAGCACGGTGGTGACCGTGCTGGCCGGGAAGGCCGCGCTGGCGGGCGGGGGGTCGGTGGCGGCGGGTGTGGCGGGCGCGGTGTGCTGCGCGTGCTGGGTCGGGATTCTGGCCGTCGCCCATCGGCGGATTCGTGCCCTGGCGGGCGGGGGTGTCCCTGATGCGCTCGTTCCGCCGTACGCGGCCGCGGCGGTGGTGTGCCTGGTGGTGACGGTGGTTTCCGGGGCCGTGCTCGTCCTGCTGGGGTGAGCCGGGTGGTGGCGGGGAGATTCTTCGCCCCCGCCGCCCCTTCCCGTTCCCTTTCCCGCCCTCAGGGGCTCCGCCCCTGGAACCCCGGTCGGCCCGAAGGGCCTCGTCCTCGAACGCCGGACGGGCTGGTCGGCCTCGTCCTCGACCGGCGGACGGGCTCAGTCGGGTACCGTCACCACGATCTTGCCGCGGGTCCGTCCCTCCTGGCTCAGGCGGTGGGCGTCCGCCGCCCGGTCCAGGGGGAAGGTCCGTGAGACGTGGACGGTCAGGACTCCCTGCTCCGCGAGATCGGACAGGCGGGCCAGGTCGTGCGGGTCGGGGCGGACGAACCAGTAGTGGCCGCCGTAGCCCACCACCTCCGGGTCGGTGATCGACGCGAGGCGGCCCTCCGGGGCGAGGAGGTTCGCGGAGACCTTCAGGGCGTCTCCGCCGACCGAGTCGAACACCGCGTCCACGCCCTCGGGGGCCAGCCCCCGCACCCGTTCCGCGAGGCCCTCCCCGTAGCTCACCGGCTCCCCGCCCAGTCCGCGGACGAAGTCGTGGTTGCGCTCGCTCGCCGTGCCGATGACCCGGGCGCCGAGGTGGGCGGCGAGCTGGACGGCGACGGATCCGACACCGCCGGCCGCGGCGTGCACCAGGACGGTCTCGCCCCGCTTGACCCCGAGGACCCGGTGGAGCACCTGGTACGCGGTGAGCCCCGTGAGGGGGAGGCCGGCCGCCTCCTCGAAGGAGAGGTTGCGCGGCTTGGGGGCGAGGGTGCGGACCGGGGCGGCCACGTACTCGGCGAACGTGCCCCGGGACAGGACGTCCTCGCGCACGTAGCCGATCACCTCGTCGCCGGCGGCGAACTCCGGGACCGCCGGGCCCGGCCGGACGACCACGCCCGACACGTCCCAGCCGGGGACGACCGGGAAGACGGCCGGGAGGACCGGGTCCAGATGGCCCTCCCGGCACTTCCAGTCGACCGGGTTGACGCCCGCCGCCCGCACCTTCACCAGCACCGAGTCGGGACCGACCTTGGGGTCGTCGACCTCTGAGAGTTCGAGCACCTCGGGGCCGCCGTACCGTGCGTAGCTGATCGCCTTCATGCGTCCGACCCTCCGGGGTCCGCCCGCGCCGCGCAAGCCGAATCGCCCGATGTACACCATTCGCGTCACGGCGGGACGGGCAGCGGCCGCGGCGAGCGCCTATCGTGGGCCCGATCACGTTTCGTCCTCGCTCTGGACGACATACCGACCGGTCGGCATCATAAGGCGGGTACTGTCATCTGCCCGTAGGAGCGACGATGAGCCCCGACCACCCGCCCGGCCTCGATCTCGACCGGCTTCGCGGCCTGCTCGAACGGGAGCGGCCCGGCCTGGTGACCGGACCGCTCTCCGGCCGGCTGATCGAGGGCGGCAGGTCGAACCTCACGTACGCGGTCTCCGACGGCGGCTCGCGGTGGGTCGTGCGGCGCCCCCCGCTCGGCCATGTCCTGGCCACCGCGCACGACATGAGGCGCGAGCACCGGGTGATCAGCGCGCTGCACCCGACCGCCGTGCCCGTGCCGCGCCCGGTGCTGCTGTGCGAGGACGAGGAGGTGCTCGGAGCCCCCTTCTACGTCATGGAGTTCGTGGCGGGCACCCCGTACCGCGCGGCGGGCCAGCTCGCCCCGCTCGGCCCCGGGCGCACCCGGGACGCCGTGCTGAACCTGGTGGACACGCTCGTCGAGCTGCACGCCGTCGATCCCGGCGAGGTGGGGCTCGCGGACTTCGGCCGGCCCGAGGGCTTCCTGGACCGGCAGTTGCGGCGCTGGGGCAAGCAGCTGGACGCCTCCCGCAACCGGGAGCTGGCCGGCATCGACGAGCTGCACGCCGCGCTCGGGCGGGAGCTGCCCTCCTCCCCCGCGCCCACGGTGGTGCACGGCGACTACCGGCTCGACAACGTGCTGATCGGCGAGGACGACGAGATCAAGGCCGTCCTCGACTGGGAGATGTCCACCCTCGGGGATCCGCTGACCGACCTCGGGCTGCTGGTGATGTACAGCATGCCGCTGAGCATGCCGGACTCCCCCGTCTCCACGACCGCCGAGGCCCCCGGGCATCCCGCGCCGGCCGAGCTGATCGAGCGCTACGCCGCGCGGTCGGGGCGCGATGTCTCCGCGGTCTCCTGGTACACGGCGTTCGCCTGGTTCAAGCTCGCCGTGATCCTCGAGGGCATCCACTACCGCTACACGCTGGGCCAGACGGTCGGGCGCGGCTTCGACCGCATCGGCGATCTGGTTCCGGTCTTCATCGGGCACGGTCTGACCACTCTTCAGGAAGGCTGACGGCACATGGACTTCGCGTTCGACGCGCGCACCGAGGAACTGCGCGCCAGGCTCCTCGCCTTCATGGACGAGTACGTCCACCCGGCCGAGCGGGTCGCGCACGAGCAGCGCGAGCGGCTGGCCTCGCCGTGGGAGACCGTTCCCGTGGTCGAGGAGCTGAAGGCCGAGGCTCGCAGGCAGGGGCTGTGGAACCTGTTCCTGCCCGACGACGGGTACGGCGCCGGCCTGACCAACCTCCAGTACGCTCCGCTCGCCGAGATCATGGGCCGCTCACCGCAGATCGCGCCGACCGTCACCAACTGCGCGGCGCCCGACACGGGGAACATGGAGGTGCTGGCGCAGTTCGGCGACGAGCGGCAGCGGAAGCAGTGGCTCGAGCCGCTGCTCGCGGGTGAGATCCGCTCGGCGTTCGCGATGACCGAGCCGGAGGTGGCCTCCTCGGACGCCACCAACATCACCACGCACATCGAGCGGGACGGCGACGAGTACGTCATCACCGGCCGCAAGTGGTACATCTCCGGGGCGATGCACCCGGACTGCAGCATCTTCATCGTGATGGGGAAGACCGACCCGGACGGGCCGGACATCCGCCGTCAGCAGTCCATGGTCCTCGTCCCGCGCGACACGCCGGGCGTCACCGTCGAGCGCGCCATGCAGGTGTTCGGCTACGAGGACCACTACCACGGCGGACACGCCGAGGTGGTCTTCGACCACGCGCGCGTGCCGGTGTCGAACCTGATCGGCGAGGAGGGCGGCGGTTTCGCCATCGCGCAGGCCCGGCTCGGCCCCGGCAGGATCCACCACTGCATGCGGCTGATCGGCATGGCCGAACGGGCCATCGAGCTGATGTGCCGGCGGGTGGTGTCCCGGGACGCCTTCGGCAAGCCGCTGGCGCAGCAGGGCGTGGTGCAGAACTGGATCGCCGACGCGCGCGTGGCCGTCGAGCAGCTGCGGCTGCTGGTGCTGAAGACGGCCTGGATGATGGACACCGTCGGCAACCGGGGTGCCCACACCGAGATCCAGGCGATCAAGATCGCCACGCCTCGTACGGTCGTCGGCATCCTCGACCGGGCGATCCAGCTCTACGGCGCGGGCGGGGTCAGCCAAGACTTCCCGCTGGCCGAGCTGTACGCCGGTGCCCGCACGCTGATGATCGCCGACGGGCCCGACGAGGTGCACCAGCGGTCGCTGGCGCGCCGGGAGCTGAAGAAGTATTTCTAGGTGCCTCCAGGTGTGTTGTCCCGGGACGTTGGTGACACGCGTGCTGGGTGCGTGAACGGGTGAGGGCCTTCTGGGTTCGGTGTGGATCGCGACATCTGCACCGAAGCTCAGGAGGCCCTCGTGTCCCACCGTAATGCCCCGCTGACCCCGACCAGAGGCTGCGTCATTTCATGGCGGTCGTCACTGAGGGGGTTTCGCCGCCGCCGCGCGTGCCGAGCTGATCGTGCAGTCGGCGCTCAGCACCTCGATCCGCAATCCGGAGCGGGAGCTGGGCGCCGATCTGTTCGGCCGCACCGGCCGGCGGGTGGTCCTCACGGAGGCCGGGTGGGAGCTGCTGCCGCAGGCGCGGGCACTGCCGGCCGGGGAGCGGTCCGCGCGGGAAGCGGTGGCGGCGGCGGACGGGCTGACCGAGGCCCTGCGGGCGGGCGAGCTGGATCTGGCGTATCTCGCCCCGGACGCGCGGGGAACTGCCGGAAGGGCTGTCGGTGCACGCGCCTGGCACGAGGAACTGGTGCTGATCACCGCGCCGGGACATCCGCTCGCCGGGGCGGGGAAGGCGCGGATCAGCGATCCCGCCGAGGAGCCGTTCGTCGACTTCCGCGCCGGCACGGGCCTGGAGACGGCCGCGCGCCGGCTGACCGCCCACTGCGGTCTCACACGCCGGACCACCTGTGACGTCACCCAGGCGGGTCCACTGGTGGATCCGGTGCGGGCCGGGACCGGGGTCGCCTTCGTGCCCCGGCCGATCGGTGAGCGGGCGGGACTGCCGTGCGCCACCGTCCGGCAGCCGGATCCGGGGCGCACGGTGGTGCCGGCCGGGCGCGGGTCACGGCCGCGCCACCCGGCGGCGGGCGCCCTGCTCGATCACCTCGTGGGCCGCGGCCGGCTCAGGGACGCAGGGCCCGCAGCAGCAGGTCCGCGAGATGATCGGCGACCTCCTGCGGGCTGAGCGGGCCGTCGGGGCGGTACCAGGTGGACAGGTGGTGCACGGAGCCGAAGTGGTAGTCGACGACGAGGTCGGCCGGGGTCGCCGTGGAGAAGACGCCCTCGCGCTGGCCCTCCTCGACCAGCGCGCGGAAGCGTTCGTGGTAGCGCCGGCGCTCGGCGCGCACCTGCTTGTTCTTCTCCGGACCGAGGTGGTGCATGGAGCGGAAGAAGATCGACGCGTCGTCGAGGTTCTCGATCGTGGTGACGACGACGTCGGCCGCCGCTCCGCGCAGCCGCTTCTCGATCGGCTCGTCGGCGTCCGCGAAGTGGTCCAGACGTTCCTGCTGGAGGCGCAGCACACGGGCGTACACCTCGTGCAGCAGGTCGTCCTTGGAGCCGAAGTAGTGGTACAGCGCCCCCTTGGTGACGCCGGCCGCCTCGACGATCTCCTGCACCGAGGTGCGGTCATAGCCCCGCTCGGCGAAGAGCCGGGTGGCGGCGGCCAGGAGCCGCTGCGGCACAGGAGTTCCGTCACCGTCCGTCGTCCTGGGCACTGCGGCCACCCGCCTTTCCGTGTCGCTGTCAGTCGTCGTGGGTCGGGGAACGCGGTTCCCGCCGGGAGATCTTCCCACCGACCGCGCCCGGCACGTCCGGCAGGACCTCCGCCCGGCGCGGATCCTCGCAGGCGGCCAGTCTGCCCCTGCCGTGCGCGGCGGGCACAGCCGGGTCCGCCCCGGCGCCGGTCACCGGGTCGTCTCCCAGTGCTGCTGGATGCGGTTCATGCCGGAGAGCCAGCGGTCGGGGTCGGAGGCGCGGGCCTGGTAGTACTCGGCGACCTCGGGGTGCGGGAGGATCAGGAAGCGGTCCTCCTCGATGCCGCGGAAGAGGGCGTCGGCCACGTCGTCCGGTTCGATCGCGGTCGGCCTGAGGACCAGGTCGCCCGCGCTGCCGCTGGCGTCGAGCATGTCGGTGCGCACGCCCTGCGGGCAGATCGCGTGGACCCTGACCCCGCGGTGGCGGTACGTCAGGGACAGCCACTCGGCGAAGGCGTAGGCACCGTGCTTGGTGACGCTGTAGGGGGCGGTGCCGATCATGGTGAGCAGTCCGGCCGCGGAGACGGTGGAGACGAAACGGCCGCTGCCGCGCTCCAGCCAGTCCGGGAGCAGTGCGTGCGCCGCGCGGACGTGCGCCATGACGTTGACGTCCCAGGAGAGGGCCCAGCCCCGCTCGTCGAGCGGCTCGCCGGGCTCGCCGCCGTCGCGGCCGACACCGGCGTTGGCGCAGTAGACGTCGACCGTCCCGCCGAGCGCCTCCCGGGCCTCGCCGACGATCGAGGAGGCGTCGCCCGGGACCGCGAGGCCGCCGATCTCCTCGGCGACGGCCTTGGCACGGTCGGCGTCCAGGTCGTTGACGACGACCCGCGCCCCCTGGGCGGCGAAGCGTCGGGCGAGCGCCGCTCCGATGCCGCCCCCGGCTCCCGTGACGACCACCTTCGCACCCTGCACGGCTTGCACCATCGGTCTCCTTCGACGCGGCTCCCAGCGACTTCCGGCCGTCAGACTAACCGGTCGGTATGCGCGGTGGAAGAGGTGTTCCCGGCGGGGTCGGTCCGGTTCGTTCCCCGGGGCGGTCACGCGCGCTAGCGTGCGTGGGCATGACACCCGCCGCGATCACGGAGGTCACCGAATGAAGCTGTCCAGACGGAGCCTGTTCGCCACCACCACGGCCGCGGTCGCGGCCGCCGCCGCGCCGGCGGCTGCCGCGACCGGCCCCGCGGCGGCGCACGGGGGTGGACGGGGGCCGCGCACCGGGTTCGAACGGCTCGCCGCGGACGGCTACGCGCCACTCGACGGGCAGCGCGTGGGCGTGGTCACCAACCCCACCGGCATCACCCGGGACGTGCGGCACATCGTCGACGTCATGCACGGCGACGACCGCGTCGACCTCATCGCCGTCTTCGGCCCCGAGCACGGCTTCCGGGGCACCGCGCAGGCGGGCGGCTCCGAGGGCCGCTACGACGACCCGGCGACCGGCCTGCCCGTCTACGACACGTACCTGAAGAGCGGTCAGGCACTCGCCGGCGTCTTCACCGCGTCCGGCGTGGACACGGTGGTCTTCGACATCCAGGACGTCGGCGCGCGGTTCTACACGTACATCTGGACACTGTTCGACTGCATGGAGGCGGCCGCGCTCGCGGGCAAGCGGTTCATGGTCCTGGACCGGCCGAACCCGGTGAGCGGGCGGGCGGCGCTGGGTCCGGTGCTGCACAAGGAGTTCGCGACCTTCGTCGGGCGGCAGCCGATCTCGCAGGCGCACGGGATGACCGTGGCGGAGCTGGCGCGGCTGTTCAACGGGGAGTTCCTGACGACGCCGGTGCCGCTGGAGACCGTACGGATGTCCGGCTGGAAGCGGTCGGACTTCTACGACGCCTCCGGGCTGCCGTGGGTGCCGCCGAGCCCGAACATGCCGACGCCCGAGACGGCGCTGGTGTACTCGGGGACGTGTCTGTTCGAGGGCACGAACCTGTCGGAGGGGCGCGGGACCACCCGGCCGTTCGAGCTGCTGGGCGCGGAGGGGATCGACGGGCGCTGGGCGGCCGCGGCGAACGGACTGGGGCTGGCGGGCGTGCGCTTCCGGGAGGCGTACTTCGCGCCGACGTTCTCCAAGTTCCAGGGGAAGACGGTCGGGGGCGTGCAGCTGCACGTGCACGACCGGGTGGCGTTCGATCCGGTGCGGACGGGGATCGGGCTGCTGGTCTCGGCGAAGCGGTCGTGGAGCGGCTTCGCCTGGCGCCCGGACAACTGGATCGACAAGCTCACCGGCTCGACGCTGGTGCGCACGATGATCGACGCGGGCGCGGACACGGACGAGGTGGTGGCCGGCTGGCAGGAGGAGCTGGCGGGGTTCCGGAGGATGCGGCGGGAGTACCTGCTCTACCGCTGAGCGGGGCGGCGGGGACGGCGGCGGGTCGCGTACGGCGGCCCGCCGCCGTTCTGCTTCCGCCCGCCCCGCCCCGGCCCCTGTGACCTGCGGTTCGGCGGGACCACCGGCCCCCGGCCGGGTCGTCGGCGCCAAAGAGCCCACGATCCGTGTGCGGACCGGTATGCATATCGGCGGGCCGTTCAGGAACCCGTGGAAGCCGCGGGGAGTTCTCAGGCTGACGAGGAGGGGTTCCTCCCCGCGGGGAGGGGCACGGAGCGCATGAGCGCAGGTGTCCCCGCAGACGACCACAACTGAAGCGCGCGCCAAGGGAGTTGGCACGCGGTCCCCGCGGCCGGCTGATGGGGGCCAGCGGAAAAAGGATGGAGCCGATTCGCGTGTCGACACGTCTATTCGGCGACGTCCGTTCGACGACGCCGAAGTGACCGGATTACAGGTGCAGGTGTGACGGAGGTGCAGGACGATGGCCGGTTTCCGGAGTCTGGCGAGACAGGTCCGAGATCCGCGGTGCGATCTGGCACTGCGGCGCTACTCGCTGCGCAAGTGCCTTGAGCGATTCGCTCCTTACGGGCACAGGGCGACCTGGGACCATTTGTGCTCGCGGGCCGGGTTCGATCCCGAGGACCGCTCAGTCGACCCGGTGCGGCTCGTGGCCGCGCTGGAGGAGCTGGAGGAGGCCCGGGCGGTCTGGCTGGCCTACGAGGTGGAGTTCGCCGAGCGCCGCAGGAAGGAGAAGCACGACGGGCTGCGCAGTCCGGGCAGTGTGGACGACTGGCACCGGCTGACCTGGGGCGGTTTCGGTGTGGCCTGGTGCGACGACCCACGGGTGCATCCGCGGGAGCCGCTGGCCGAGGTGCTGCGACGGCTGATCGCCGCGCTGGAGCGCGAGCCGGGTTCGGCCTGCCCCGTGTGCCGGGGGGAACGGCTCATGTGGCGCCACGACCTGGATCACGAGCCCTCGGCCGGCCCGGTCTGCACGGACTGCGGAATCCTGGTGCCGCGCCCCGTGCTCACCCCTGGTGCCCTGGCGGACGCCCGCCGGGCGAGGCTGCTGGTGTCGGCCTGAGCGACAGGGAGCAGCGGGGGTGCGCAGGGGATGCCGCGCCCCCGTCGGCTCCGGGGACCGTAGCAGGTGGTAATTCACTCGTTCCAGGGCTTTGTTCCACGGACAGTGGAGGGCGATGAAAGCCACCTGAGAGTCCTGGGAGCCGTACCGATGTCGACGCTGCGCGTCACCGCCGAAGTCCTGACCGTCCACGACCACCCGGGCGCCGACGCCCTGGAACTGGCCCAGGTGGGCCTGTACCGGGCGGTGGTCGCCAAGGGCGCGTACCGCACGGGTGACGCCGCGGTCTACATCCCCGAGCAGGCCGTACTGCCGGCCGCGCTCGTCGAGGAGCTGGGGCTGACCGGCCGGCTGGCGGGCGCGAACCACGACCGGGTCAAGGCGGTCCGGCTGCGCGGTGAGCTGTCGCAGGGCATCGTGTGCCGCCCGAAGGCCCTCGCGGACGTCGACCTGGTGCGGGCCGCCGCGGACGGGACCGACTTCGCGGAGCTGCTCGGCATCACCAAATGGGTACCGCCGGTCCCGCCGACCATGGACGGCGACGTGGAGTCCGCGCCCGGCCTGCTGCCCTGGGTCGACATCGAGAACATCCAGCGCCATCCGGGGATCTTCGCCCCCGGCGAGCCCGTGGTGGTCACCGAGAAGCTGCACGGCACGGCCTGCCTGCTCACGTACGCCGCGGGGGAGGACCGGGTGTACGTCTCCTCGAAGGGGTTCGGTGCCAGGTCGCTGGCGTTGAAGGAGGACCCGCGCAACCTGTACTGGCGGGCTGTGCGCGGTCACGGTGTCGCCGAGGTCGCGGCGGACCTCGCCGCCCGGCTGGGCGCCCGGCGGGTCGGCGTCTTCGGCGAGGTGTACGGCGCGGGGGTGCAGGACCTGACGTACGGCGCGGACGGGCGGCGCGACACGCTCGGGTACGCCGTGTTCGACGTGTCGGCGGAGATCGACGGTGAGGTGCGCTGGCTGGACGCGGCGGACCTGCTGGACGGCCGGCTGCCGTTGGTGCCACGGCTGTTCTCCGGCCCGTACGACAGTGAGCGGGTGCTGGAGGCCGCCGGCGGCCGGGAGACGGTGTCCGGGCGGGAGCTGCACCTGCGGGAGGGCGTGGTGATCCGGCCCGCGGTCGAACGCCACAGCCCGGTGACCGGTGGCCGCGCCATCGCCAAGGCCGTGAGCCCCGCCTATCTGACCCGGAAGGGCGGCACGGAGTACGAGTGAGCGCCGCGGGCGCCCGGCCGCGCCGCCCCGGGGCGCCTCACGGGACCGTGGGGCGCCGGGGGCGTCGCGGCTGCCCGCCGCGACGCGTCAGCCCGGCCCGGGCGGGAACGCCCGCGGGGTCAGCGGCCGGACTGCCGCCCGCCGCCGCTCTCGGACAGCAGCCGGGAGCCCGTCAGACGCTCACCGGAGACGTCGTCCGGGTTGGACAGGACGCACGTGTCCAGGGAGAGGCAGCCGCAGCCGATGCAGTCCGTGAGGTGGTCGCGGAGGCGGTTGAGCTGCCTGATGCGTTCGTCCAGTTCGGAGCGCCAGGCCTCGGAGAGGCGCGCCCAGTCGTCCCGGGTGGGGGTGCGCTCCTCGGGCAGTTCGGCGAGCGCCTCGCGGATCGTGGCGAGCGGGATGCCGACGCGCTGGGCGGCGCGGATGAAGGCGACCCGGCGCAGGGTGTCGCGGGTGTACCGGCGCTGGTTGCCCGGGGTGCGGCGGCTGCTGATCAGGCCCTTGGACTCGTAGAAGTGCAGGGCCGACACGGCGGCGCCGCTGCGGGCGGAGAGCTGGCCGACCGTGAGCTCGTGGATCTTCTCTGGAATCCGTTGCACTCCTCGAAGACTACCCACCCGTCCGGCGCCCGTGTCCGTTGACAGGGGCTGCCCGGCCGACCATGCTAAGCAGTTGCTTAGGCATGCGCACACGGATGCGCCTGCGACTACGTGACGCGAGAGGCCGGGACATGGCAGAGCCAAGGATCTTCACGTCCGTCGACGAACTGAAGGCGGCGGTGGGCGAGCAGCTGGGGTACACCGACTGGCTCGAGGTCGACCAGAAGCGGATCGACCTGTTCGCCGAGGCCACCGGGGACCACCAGTGGATCCACGTCGATCCGCAGAAGGCCGCGGCGGGACCGTTCGGCACGACCATCGCGCACGGCTATCTGACGCTGTCGCTGCTGCCGCTGTTCGGCCCGCAGCTGATCGCCGTCGAAGGCGTGACGATGGGCGTCAACTACGGCACCAACAAGGTGCGCTTCCCCGCCCCGGTGCCGGTCGGCTCGCGGGTGCGCGCCACCGCGACGATCACCGCGGTGGACGAGGTGAAGGGCGGCGTCCAGGTGGCCACGGCGTTCACCGTGGAGCGCGAAGGTGGCGACAAGCCGGTGTGCGTGGCCGAGTCGGTGGCCCGCTACTACCTCTGAGCGGCGCCGGCCGCCCGGGCCCCGACCATCCTGAGCACGAGGTCGGCGTAGAGCGCGCCGACCTCCTCGGGGGTGCGGGGCCCGTCGACGTTGAACCAGCGGGCCACGTCGATGCAGAGCGAGAGCACGGCGACGGTGGTGCCCTGCACGTCGACGACGTCGAAGTCGCCGGAGCGCACGCCCTCCTCGATGATCCCGCGCACCTCGGCGTCGACCTGGCGCCGCAGGGCGAGGATCTCCGCGCGGGCGTCGGGGCCGAGCGAGTCGAGCTCGTACTGCACGACCCTGGCGGTGGTCCGGCCGCCGGCGTGCCAGCGGACGAAGGAGCTGACCGCGTCGGCGAGCCGCTCGGCGGGGCCGCCCTCGGCGCGGGCCGCCGTGCGCAGGATCTCCACGGCCTTCTCGTGGCCGATCCGGCTGATGCGGTGGAGCAGTTCTTCCTTGGTCTTGTAGTGGATGTAGAGCGCGGCCGGGCTCATGCCGGCGCGGCCCGCGATGTCGCGGGTCGTCGTGGCGTGGTAGCCGCGCTCCGCGAAGGCCTCCACGGCAGCGAGCAGCAGCCGCCGGGCCGCGTCGGGCGTGACCTCACCCCACGGCTGCGCCTCACCGCCGGCCGTCTCCTCCGCCGTACTCATCACTCACCCCATTCGCTGGCAGGGCCACCACCATACCGGCAAGGGTGAGCGGGCGCTTAGTGCGCCCTCAGAGCTTCTGCAGCGGGTCGTGCTCGGCGAGGAGCTTCTCCAGGCGGGCCTGGTCCACCCGGTTCACGATCTGCCCGGCCTCCTGGCGGTCGCGGATGACCTTGGCCAGGGTGAAGGCGGAGGTGACGAGGTACAGGACCGCGACGGCCAGGAAGGCGCGGACCCAGGCGTCGGTCTCGAGGTTGAAGATACCGATCGCGGTGGCGCCGAGGGCGACCGCGAAGGAGGCGACGGCCTGCCCGTAGAAGGCGGCCGTACTGTGCTGCTTGACCGGTGTGTCGCTCATGGGGACAAGGATCGGCGGATGTGGCCTCGGCCACATCCGCTCACGTACTCAGGCGCGTACTCAGAAGGCGGAGACGCCGGTCAGGGCGCGGCCGATGACCAGCTTCTGGATCTGGCTGGTGCCCTCGTAGAGGGTCATCACGCGCGCGTCGCGCAGGAGTTTGCCCACCGGGTACTCGTCGATGTAGCCGTACCCGCCGAAGACCTGCAGGGCGTTGTTGGCGGCGCGGACGGCCGCCTCCGAGGCGAAGAGCTTCGCCTTGGAGGACTCGACGGCGAACGGCCGGCCCCGGTCGATCAGGTCGGCGACCCGCCACGTCAGCAGCCGGGCGGCGTCGACGTCCACGGCGATGTCGCTGATCAGCTCCTGGACGAGCTGGTGCCGGGCGATGGGCTTGCCGAACTGTTCCCGCTCGCCCGCGTAGCGCACGGCCGCGTCCAGGGCCGCCTGGGCGATGCCGACGCAGCCGGCCGCGACCGACATCCGGCCCTTGGCGAGGGCGGACATGGCGACGGAGAAGCCCTTGCCCTCCTCACCCAGCATCGCGGAGGCGGGTACGCGCACGCCCTCGAGGACCAGTTCGGCGGTGGCCTGACCGCGCAGGCCGAGCTTGCCGTGCACGGCGCGGCGGGACAGGCCGGGGGTGTCGGTGGGGACGAGGAAGGCGGAGACGCCCTTGTGGCCGGGGGCGCCGGTGGAGCGGGCGAAGAGCAGCACGACGTCGGCCCAGGTGCCGTTGGTGATGAACATCTTCGTGCCGTCGAGGACGTAGTCGCCGCCGTCCCGTACCGCGCGCGTGGTGAGGTTGCCGGCGTCGGAGCCGGTGCCCGGCTCGGTGAGGCCGAAGCAGCCGACGTACTCCCCGGAGGTGAGGCCCGGCAGCCAGGTGCGCCTCTGCTCCTCGCTGCCCCAGGCGGCGACGGTCTTGGCCACCAGGCCGAGGGAGACGGAGACGATGCCGCGCACGGAGGAGTCGCCGCGGCCCAGTTCCTCGGTGACCAGGCAGTACGCCAGGTGGTCGCCGCCGGAGCCGCCGTACTCCTCGTCGATCGTCAGCCCGAGGAAGCCGACCTCGCCGAGCTTCCTCACGATGCCGCGGTCCACCTCCTCCGCACGGTCCCAGGCGGCGGCGCGGGGCACGACCTCGCGCTCCACGAAGTCCCGGGCGAGCCGGCGGACGGCCTCCTGCTCGTCGCTCAGCTCCAGATTCATACCGAGTCACCCCACGTGAGATCAGCCAGGACCGTGCGACGTTAAATTAGCACTGCTAGTTTCCAGTCGCAGCCCTACTATGTGCGCCATGGCCCGACCGCGCAAGCCCTTGCTCAGCACCGCCCGGATCGTCGAGACGGCCCGGGCGCTCGTGGACGCGGAGGGCCTGGCCGCGGTCTCCACGCGCCGGCTCGCCGCGGAACTGGGGGTCAGCGGCCCCTCGCTCTACAACCACTTCCGCACCAAGGACGAGATCCTCGAGGCGGTGGCCGACTCGGTCAGCGCACTGGTCGACCTGTCGATGTTCGAGGACGGCCGGGACTGGCGGACCGCGCTGCACGACTGGGCGGTCTCCTACCGGTCCGCGCTGCGCGACCACCCGAACATCGTCCCGGTCCTGGCCCGTGGTCCGGGCCGCCGCCCCGCGGCGCTGCGGCTGGCCGACGCGGCCTACGGCGCGATGGTCGAGGCGGGCTGGCCGCCCGCGCAGGCCACCTCCATCGGCGCGCTGATGCGGTACTTCATCATGGGCTCCGCGCTCGGCTCGTTCGCGGGCGGCTTCGTGGACGACGCCAGCGCCTACGACCCCGCCGACTACCCGCACCTCGGGCAGGCCCATCTCCTCGCCGAGCAGCAGGAGAAGATCGACGAGCGGGCGTTCGAGACAGGGCTCACCGCCCTGCTCGACGGGCTGGCGCTCCAGTACGAGCAGGTGCGCGGCGGCGCCTAGACGGGCCCTCGGGGACACTTCGGTGAACGCCGAAGTGTCCGTACCGCATGCTGGGGGCATGAACAGGAAGGATCCCCGGGCGGCCGGGCTGGCCCGGCTCGCCGCGCTGATCGCCGACGAGACCCGGGCCGCGTGCCTGCTCGCCCTGCTGGACGGGCGGGCGTGGACGGCGGGCGAGCTGGCCCGGCACTGCGGGGTCGCGGCGTCCACGCTGAGCGAGCACCTCGGCAAGCTCGTCGCGGGCGGTCTGCTGGCCGAGGAACGGCAGGGGCGGCACCGGTACGTACGGCCGGCCGACGCGCGGGTCGCCCAGGTCGTGGAGGACCTGGCCTCGCAGATCGCCCCGGGTGCCGCCGAACCCCCGCGCACCCTGCGGCAGTCGGGCGCCGGTTCCGCCATGGCCCGCGGGCGCACCTGCTACGACCATCTCGCCGGGCGGCTCGGCATCGCCGTCACCGACGCGCTCACCGCTCGGGGGCTGCTGCGCCAGGACACCGGGTTCGCCCTCACCGACGCGGGGCTGCGCTGGTTCGGCACCGCCGGTATCCCCCTCGACCGCCGGGGCCGCCGCCCGCTGGCCCGCGCCTGCCTGGACTGGACCGAACGCCGTCCCCACCTCGCCGGAGTGGCGGGCGCGGCCCTGTGCAGTCACGCCCTGAGGGAGCAGTGGTGCGTACGCATCGGCTCCGAGCGGGCGGTCAAGGTCACGGACGCGGGCGAACGCGCGCTGTCCGCACTCCTGGGCCTCGACGCGGCGGCGCTGCGCTGACCGGCAGGCCCCCGTCCGGAAGCCGCGAGCGTCCCGCCCGCCGGCCCGCCCAGTCCCAGGGAGCATGATGAACGTCCCCTCACGTCCCACCACCCCTCGCGCGGAGGTGCTCGCGGCCGGTGCGGCCGGTGTCACCGTCGTGCTGTGGGCCTCCGCCTTCGTGTCCATCCGCAGTGCGGGGGCCGCGTACTCTCCGGGGGCGCTCGCGCTGGGGCGGCTGCTGGCCGGGGCGCTGACGCTGGGGGCGATCTGTCTGCTGCGGCGGGAAGGGCTCCCGCCCCGGTCGGCGTGGCGGGGGATCCTGATATCGGGGCTGCTGTGGTTCGGGTTCTACATGGTGGCCCTCAACTGGGGCGAGCAGGAGGTCGACGCCGGTACGGCCGCGCTGGTGGTGAACATCGGGCCGGTCCTCATCGCGCTGCTGGGCGCCCGGCTGCTCGGGGACGCGATGCCGCCCCGGCTGCTGGCGGGGATGGCCGTGTCGTTCGCGGGCGCGGTGACCGTGGGCCTGTCGATGTCCGGCGGGGGCGGCTCCTCGGTGCTCGGCGTGGTGCTCTGCCTGCTGGCGGCCGTGGCGTACGCGGCGGGGGTCGTCGCACAGAAGCCGGCGCTGGGCGCGGCGAGTCCGCTGCAGGTGACGGCGTACGGGTGCCTGGTGGGGGCGGTGGCCTGCCTGCCGTTCGCCGGACACCTGGTGCGGGAGGCCGCCGTGGCACCCCTCACCGCGACGCTCAACATGGTCTACCTGGGTGTCTTCCCGACCGCCCTGGCCTTCACGACCTGGGCCTACGCCCTGGCCCGGACGACCGCGAGCCGGATGGGTGCGACGACCTACGCGGTTCCGGCCCTGGTCGTACTGATGTCGTGGCTGGCGCTCGGCGAGGTACCGGGTCCGCTGACCCTGGTGGGCGGCGCGCTGTGTCTCGCGGGTGTGGCGGTGTCGCGGTCCCGGTCGGGGGCGGGGGCGGCCGCCCGGACGGCGGCACCCGCCTCCGGACGGGCGGCCGGAGAGCCGCGGGCCGACCGGACGTCCGGGCCGGCCTGAGGCGGCCGGCGGACACACCGGCACTGCCGCGGGCCTCTCCCCGTCCGGCTCCGCGCCAAGGGCTCACGGGCGCCTTGGTGGCGGACGCCGTCCGGGGACGTGGTCCACGGCTCCGCCGTCCACGGCCCACCGGCTTCCCCGGGTCCCTCGGTGGGCCGGGGAAGCCGGTGGGCCGGGGAAGCCGGTGGGCCGCGGGCGCGGAGGGGTGCGCTAGAAGATCACCAGCGCCCGTCCGCCCTTGCCCGCCAGCATGGCGTCGAAGGCGGCCGGGATGCCCTCGAGGGCGATGCGTTCGGTGACCAGCGCGCCGAGGTCGAGGCGGCCGGCGCGGATGTGTCCGGCGAGGACCGGGAGGTCCCGGGCCGGGTCGGAGTTGCCGTAGACGCAGCCGGAGAGGGTCCGGCCCCAGTGGAAGATCTCCAGGGCGTTGAAGGTGACCTGCTGGTCCTTGCCGCCGATGCCGACGACCGTGGTGCGTCCGCCGCGCCGGGTGGATTCCCAGGCCGTGCGGATCGTGGTCGCGCGGCCGACGCACTCCACCGCCACGTCCACGCCCTGTTTGCCGGTGAGGCCGCGGATCTGCCGGGCGGTGGTGTCGGAGGCGACGAGGTAGTCGGTGGCCCCGGCGGCCCGGGCGAGCTCCTCCTTCTCCGGGGAGACGTCGACCGCGACGATCGTCGACGCGCCCGCGATCCGGGCCGACTGGACCGCGGCGAGGCCCACTCCCCCGATGCCGAACACCGCGACGGTCTCGCCCTGCCGCACCCCGGCGGAGTGGTGGACGGCGCCGTATCCGGTGAGCACCGCGCAGCCCAGCAGGGCGGCGTCGGTGAGCGGGACGCCCTCCGGGGCGGGCAGGACACAGGAGGCGGGCACCACCGTCTCCTCGGCGAACGCCGCGACGTTCAGCCCGGGGTACAGGCCGGTGCCGTCGTCGGCGCGGTGGGCGTGCACCTCGGCGGCGCCGTCCAGGGCGCCCGCGCACAGCCAGACCTCGCCGCGCGCGCAGGCGGGGCAGGTGCCGCAGGACGGGGCCCAGTTGAGGACCACGCCGTCACCGGGCGAGACATGGGTGACGCCCTCGCCGACGGCGACGACGGTCCCGGCTCCCTCGTGGCCGAGGACGGCCGGGACCGGCAGGCGCATGGTGCCGTTGGACAGGGACAGGTCGGAGTGGCAGACGCCCGCGGCGGCGAGCCGGACGCGGACCCGTCCGGGGCCCGGCTCGGGCAGGTCGATCCCGGTGATCTCCAACGGGGCACCGACGGCGGGCAGAACGGCGGCACGTACGGCCATGGCGATGACGACTCCCCTAGAACTGGAGGGACTTGGTCTGAAGGTACTCGGTCAGGCCGTGGGCGCCGAGTTCGCGGCCCACGCCCGACTGCTTGTAGCCGCCGAAGGGCGCGAGCGGATTGAAGCGGCCGCCGTTGATGTCGACCTGGCCGGTGTCCATGCGGCGCGCGAAGGCCACCGCCTCCGCCTCGTCACCGGCCCAGACGGCACCGGCGAGGCCGTAGACGGTGCCGTTGGCGAGGCGCAGGGCGTCCTCCTCGTCGTCGTAGCGCAGGACGGACAGGACGGGACCGAAGATCTCCTCCTGCGCGATGGTCATCTCCGGGGTGACGTCGGCGAAGACGGTCGGGCTGACCCAGTAGCCCTTCTCCCGCGGGGCCCCGGGGCCGCCCGCGACCAGGCGGGCGCCCTCGGCGACGCCCTTCTCGATGTAGCCGCGCACCCGGTCCCGCTGCCGGGCGTTGACGACGGGGCCGATGCGGTCGCCGTACTTGGCGGCGGCCGCGGCGGCGAGTTCCACGGCCTCGTCGTACTGCTCGCGGTGGACGAGCATGCGGGTCCAGGCGCTGCACGTCTGGCCGGAGTTGGACATCACGTTGGCGACGCCGACGTTGACGGCACGGGCCAGGTCGGCGCTCGGCAGGATGACGTTGGCGGACTTGCCGCCGAGTTCGAGGGCGACCTTCTTCACCATGCCCGTGGCGATCGCGCCGATGCGGCGGCCGACGGCGGTGGAGCCGGTGAAGGAGACGAGGTCGACGTCCGGGTGCTCGGCGAGGGCCTGGCCGGCCACCGGGCCGAGGCCGGTGACGAGGTTGAACACACCGGCCGGGACGCCGGCCTCGTGCACGGCCTCCGCGAAGAGCCGGGCGACCAGCGGGGTGTCCTCGGCGGGCTTGACGACGAGGGTGCAGCCGGCCGCGAGGGCGGGGGCGGTCTTGGCGACGATCTGGTGGAGGGGGTAGTTCCAGGGGGTGATCGCGCCGACCACACCCACCGGTTCGTGGAGGACGGTCGAGTTGCCCACCCGCTCCTCGAAGGCGTACGTGGCCGCCAGCTCGGCGTACGAGCCCGCGACCGCGACCGGCATGCCGGCGTGGACGGTCTGCGAGAGCTTCAGGGGCGAGCCGAGTTCGGCGGTGACCGTCCCGGCGATCTCGTCCTGCCGGGCGGTCAGCACGTCCCGGAGGGCGGCGAGACGCGCGGCGCGCTCGGCGGGCGGGGTGGCCGCCCAGGCCGGGAGGGCGGCGCGCGCGGCGCGCACCGCGGCGTCGACGTCCTCCACGGTGCCCGCGGGGACGGTGGCGATCACCTGCTCGTCGGCCGGGTTCACCACCTCGATCACGTCCCGTCCGGCGGCGGGGCGCCAGGCGCCGTCGATGTACATGCCGTCGTATGCCTTCATCGCGCTTCCTCCGGGGCGGGCGTCGGGGTACGACTGCTCACGTCGTCCGGCCCCTAAACTAGCGATGATAGTTTTCCGGCGCCAGGGGGTGCACGCGCGCCGGTGTCACTCCTCCAGGCCGGGCAGCCGTTCCGGGTTCGGGCAGATCCGCTCGCCGTGCTGGTCGAAGACGAACAGGTGGGCGAGATCGACCAGGAGCGGTACCTGCATGCCGTGCCGCAGCCGGATGTCCGGTGTGGTGCGCACGATGAGGTCACCGGCGACACGCGGTTCGGCCGGGGCGGGTGCCGGGTCCGGCCGGCCGGGCCCGGCCGGCGTCACCACGGGCCCGGCGCGCAGCGCGCCCGCCCGTTCCCGCAGGCGCTCAAGGACCGTGCCCTCGCGCCGACGGCGCCGGGCCGGGCGGTCGGGTCCCGGCCGGGGAGCCTCCAGCTCGGGCACGACGGCGGGACGGGAGCCGGTGTTGAAGTGGACCAGCACCTCGTGGCCCTGGAACTCCAGATGCTCCACCAGGCCGGTGAGGGCCACCTCACCGGGCCGGGCGGCGGACGGCTTGGCGATCCGTACGGCCTCCGAGCGCAGACCCACGATGACCTCGCGGCCCTGCTGCACCCGCAGCAACTGGTGGTCCAGGGACAGCGGTTCGGGCAGCCGCAGGAACTGCTTGCCCAGGCTGATGGTCATGGCCCCGTCCAGCGGGGCGCGCACCAGACCGCGCAGCAGGTTGATGCGCGGGGTGCCGATGAACGCGGCGACGAAGACGTTGTTCGGCAGCGAGTACACCGTGCGCGGGGTCCCGACCTGCTGCAGGACACCCCCGCGCAGGACGGCCACCCGGTCCCCGAGCGACATCGCCTCGGACTGGTCGTGCGTGACGTAGACGGTGGTGACGCCCAGTTCGCGGGTGAGCTGGGAGATCTCGGCGCGCAGATGGTTGCGGAGTTTGGCGTCGAGGTTGGACAGCGGCTCGTCCATCAGGAAGGCGGAGGGGTGGCGGGCGATGGCCCGGCCCATGGCGACCCGCTGGCGTTCACCGCCGGAGAGCTGGGCGGGGAAGCGGTCGAGGAGGTCCTCGATGCCGAGCATGCGGGCGGTGGCGGCCACCCGGGGGGCGGGGTCGGTGCCGGGAGACTCGATGCGCAGCGGGAAACCGATGTTGTCGCGGCTGGTCATGCTCGGGTACAGGGCGAAGTTCTGGAACACCATCGCCATGTCCCGGTCGGACGGCGGCAGGTCGTTGCCGTACTCGCCGTCGAGGAACAGCAGGCCCTCGTCGATGTCCTCCAGTCCGGCGATCATCCTGAGCACGGTGGACTTGCCGCAGCCCGAGGGGCCGAGCAGGACGAGGAATTCCCCCGGCGCGATGTCCAGCGACAGCCGGTCCACCACGCGGGCGCCTCGGGTGTATGCCTTGCTCACGTCGTGCAGGGTGATGGCGCGTGTCATGAGGGGGCCCCCGGGGGCTCATCAGGGCGCTGGTGCTCCGCGGTCGGACGCCCCGTGCGGGTCGTACGGGGCGTGTGAGTCACGGAAGCTAACGGAATGTAGGCGGCCGGGGGAAGACGCCGGACGGGATCTCGGCGCTTCGTCCGATCCGTGAGAAAGCGGACGTCCGGAATCAGGAAGCGGACGTCCGGATTCGGTGCGCGGGACGGCCGGCCGCCACGTGTTCCGCGTCAGTCGTCCCCGCTGTCGGAGCCGTTCGCGGAGCCGCCGCGCGGACGGCCCGCCCGGAGCAGTTCACCCGCCGCCAGGGTGGCCCTCGCGGCACCGCGCGCCCAGCGCGGGCCGCCCCGCGCGGCCCAGACCACGCAGGCGCATCCCCCGACGACGACGACAAGAACAGCGGACAGGACAAGAAGAAGCATGAGGTCCCCCCTCGTGGGCGCAGGGCACCCGGTCCCCGGTGCGCTGCCCGGACCGGTGTGTGATCCCGCCATCCTGCCGTACGGGACCGCCCCCGGGACCGTTCAGCGGGTCGTACGGCACCGGGGGCGGCCCCGGGTCCCGTTCCGGCCGGGCGGCCGGTCCTCCGCGGGGCCGCAGGGAGTGCGCAGGGCGACGCCCGAGGACAGCAGGAGCAGCGCGCCCAGCGTCACGAACGGCGCCGCCGCGCCCGCGACCCCGGCGATCAGGCCCGCCGCAGCGGGCGCCGCGACCTGCCCCAGACGGTTGCCGGTCAGGCGCAGGGCGAGGGCCGTGGAGCGGGCCCCGCCGGGAGCGGCCCGGACGACCGTCGTCATGGAGAGCGGCTGGCCGACGCCCAGGCAGAAGCCCAGGGCCGCCAGGTCGAGCGCCAGCGCCCAGACCGGCACCGGCAGCGCGACGCCCGCGCACAGCAGCGCCGCCAGCAGACAGGTGAGCGTCAGCAGCGCCGTGCGGCCGAGCAGCCGCAGCAGGGGTGTGAGCACCAGCCGGCAGGCGATCGTGGCCGCCGCGCGCAGGCTCAGCAGCAGGCCGATGACGGCCGGGTCGATGCCCCGGTGCTCGCCGAGCACCGGGAGGTAGGCGGTGAGGACGTCGGTCGCGGACAGCACCGCCAGGCTGACGAGGATGCCCGCGGGGACGCCCCGGGCGCGCAGGATGCCGCGCACCGGTACCCGTTCGCCCGGCGCCGTACGGGACGCCGGGACCGCCGGGAGCTCCGTGCGCCACAGGGAGGTGAGGGCGAGCGCCCCGCCCGCTCCCGCCGCCAGCAGGGCGAGCGCACTGGTACGGGCCATGTCGGCGCCGATCAGCGCGCCCGCCGCGATGGGCCCGGCCAGCTGCCCGAGCGAGGCGCCGATCGTGAAGTGGCCGAAGTTGCGGTCCTGTTCGCCGGGTGCGGACTGGCGCGCGACGAGCGACTGCGCGCCGATGACGAAGCAGAGATGGCCGAGGCCCGTCACCCCGCTCCACAGGGCGATCGACCACAACGAGCCGGCGATGCCGCTCAGCGCGCAGCCGCCGGATATGAGCACCACGCCGGCCGGCAGCAGGGGCGCGCAGCGGCCGCGGTCGGTGCGCCGGCCGAGCGGTACGGCGGCGAACAGCGGGAGCAGCGCGTACACGCCCGCGATCACACCCACCGCCCGCTCGTCCGCGCCCAGTGCCAGCGCCCGGTAGGAGACGGCGGGCCGGGCCATCGACACCGCCCCCTGGGCGAAGCCGAAGGCGATGACGAGGCGGAGCAGCCAGCCGCGGTCCCCACCGGGCGCCATGACCGGGTCCTTCCCTTCAGGTGTGCGGGGCTCAGACGATGCCGAACAGGAAGCCGGCCCCGAGGATCAGCAGGCAGGTCAGGGCCGCCCACTTCACCACGAACCGCGTGTGGTCGCCGAACTCCACCTTGGCCATGCCCACCAGGACGTACACCGCGGGGACGAGCGGGCTGGACATGTGCAGCGGCTGGCCGACGAGGGAGGCACGGGCCATCTCCAGCGGGGAGACGCCGTGCGCCGCTCCGGCCTCGGCGAGCACGGGCAGGACACCGAAGTAGAAGCCGTCGTTGGACATGAAGTACGTCAGCGGCAGGCTCAGCACCCCGGTGACCAGGGCCATGTGCGGGCCCAAGCCGCCGGGGACGACGTCCACGAGCCACGTGGCCATGCTGTCGACCATCCCGGTGCCCTGGAGGACGCCGGTGAACACGGCGGCGGCGAAGACCATGCCGGAGACGTTGAGGACGTTGTCGGCGTGGGCCGCGATACGGGCCTTCTGGTCGGGGATGTGGGGGAAGTTGACGGAGAGCGCGAGCGCGGCGCCGAGCAGGAACAGCACCGGGATCGGCAGCCACTCCATGATCATGGCGGTGAGCAGGGAGACGGTGAGCAGCGCGTTGAACCAGTAGAGCTTCGGGCGCAGGGTGGGGCGGTTCGGGTCGAGGCCCTGGAAGTCGGCGTCGTCCTCCGCGTCGTCCTCCGCGTCGTCCTCCGCGCCGGCGTCCGGGCCGTCGCCGGAGCCGCCGGTGAGCCGGGCGCCCGTGCCGGCGCCGCCGGCGGAACCCGCGCCGACCAGCACGGTCTCCGTCTCCTCGGCCTCCTCCTTCACCGGCGTCCGGTCCAGCGTCAGCGCGCCGAGCCGCCTGCGCTCCCGCAGGCCCAGCACGTACGCCAGGACGAAGACGCCGAGCAGCCCGACCAGCAGGGCGGGGATCATGGGGACGAAGATGTCACTGGCGTCGAGCTTCAGCGCGGTCGCGGCACGGGCCGTCGGGCCGCCCCAGGGAAGGGTGTTCATCACGCCGTTGGCCATGGCGGCGACGCCGGTCATCACCACCAGGCTCATCTTCAGGCGCTTGTACAGCGGGTACATCGCGGACACGGTGATCATGAAGGTGGTGGATCCGTCGCCGTCCAGCGACACGATCGCGGCGAGCACCGCGGTGCCGACGACGATCCGCATCGGGTCCGCCTTGCAGAACCTGAGGATCCCGCGGACGATCGGGTCGAAGAGTCCGACGTCGATCATCACACCGAAGTAGACGATCGCGAACATGAGCATCGCCGCGGTGGGGGCGAGGCTGGACACGCCGTCGATGACGTAGTCACCGAGGTGCGCGCCCTTGCCGACGAACACGCAGAACAGCGCGGGGATCAGCACGAGCGCCGCGATCGGCGACATCTTCTTCATCATGATCAGGACCAGGAAGGTCGCGATCATGGCGAAGCCGAGGATGGTCAGCATGAGTGGATACCTAACGTTCGCCCTTGAACATCCCACCAGGGCCGGCGGTGCGACGACGTTAGGTGCGGCAAAGCCGCGTCAGCAAGACGTTGACCCGCGAGCAATAAGCGCAAAACCCCAGGTCACAGCTTTGCTCAGGTCAGAGCGTCGAACGTTTCGGTCACGACGGCGGCCACCGGGGCCACCTCGACGGGCACTCCGTTCAGCACGGCGTTGCCCGACAGCGGGTCCAGGAGGCTGCCGTCGAGGAGCTGGTTGACGTTGGCGCCGGGATCGGCCGCGGCGTGCCGGAGGCGGGTGCCGGGGCGGTCGTGCCCCCAGCCGTGCGGCAGGCTCACCACCCCGCGGCGTACGGCGTCGGTTACCTCCGCGGGGGCGGTCACCTCTCCCCCGGCGCCCTTGATGCGTACCGGCTGCCCGTCCCGCACGCCGAGGCGTTCGGCGTCGTCGGGGTGGAGGTGGAGGGTGCAGCGGTTGGAACCGCCGGTGAGGGCGGGCACGTTGTGCATCCAGCTGTTGTTGGAGCGCAGATGGCGGCGGCCGACGAGGACGAGCCCGTCGGGGCGTTCGTCCAGGGCGGCGCGCAGCCGGGGGAGGTCGGCGGCGATCGGCTCCGGCAGCAGCTCGACCTGTCCGCTGCGGGTCTTCAGCGGCTGGGGCAGCCGCGGGCGCAGGGGGCCGAGGTCGATGCCGTGCGGGTGGGCGAGCAGCCTGTCCAGGGTGAGTCCGTCCGGGTCGGCGCCGAAGCCGTCGCCGTAGGGGCCGAGACGCAGCATCATGTCGAGGCGCCGTTCGGGGCCGTTCTCGCCGGTGAGCAGGCCGGCGAGCTCCTGCGGGTCGCGGCCGTGCACCGGGGAGTGCGGGTCCCGGACCGCCTTGCCGAGGGTCTGGTCGATCACCATGGCGTCCACGGCGGCGGGGTCGGCGCCGTGCATGCCGGTGGCGGCCAGGACGAGCCGGGCCAGGATCTCGGTCTCGGCCATGCGGCCGGGCTCCAGGGGGACGGCGGGGCGGGTGTAGCGGACCTGGTTGCGCACGGCGAGGGTGTTGAAGGCGAAGTCGTGGTGCGGGCTCTGCGCGGGCGGGGGCGGCGGCAGGACGACGTCCGCGTGGCGTGAGGTCTCGTTGAGGTACGGGTCGACGCTCACCATGAAGTCCAGCGAGCCGAGCGCCTTGTCGAGCCGCTCGCCGTCCGGGGCGGAGAGCACCGGGTTGGCGGCGACGGCGATCAGGGCGCGGACCGGCTCTCCCTCGTCGGTGGGGGTGTCGATCTCCTCGGCGAGCGCGGACAGCGGCAGTTCGCCCTTGGCCTCGGGGTGCCGGCGCACCCGGGAGTGCCAGCGTCCGAGGGCGAAACCGCGGCCGGGTCCGGCGGGGCGGGGCGTCCTGTCGGTGGCGGCCTGCGGGAAGAGGGCGCCGCCGGGCCGGTCGAGGTTGCCGGTGAGGACGTTGAGGACGTCGACGAGCCAGCTCGCGAGGGTGCCGTGCGGGACGGTGCAGCTGCCGATGCGGCCGTAGACGGCGGCGGTGGGGGCGGCGGCGAGTTCGCGGGCCAGGGTGCGGATGCCGGCGGCGTCGATGTCGCAGGCGCCGGACACCGCTTCGGGCGTGAAGTCGGCCAGTGCCGCGGCGAGTTCGCGCTGGCCCCGGATGTGCGGCGCCCGCTCGCCGAGGTCGGCGAGGCCCTCGTCGAACAGGGTGTGCGCCATCGCGGCGAGGAGCAGCGCGTCGGTGCCGGGGCGGATGGCGAGGTGCCGGTCGGCGAGGCGGGCGGTGCGGGTGCGGCGGGGGTCGATGACGGTGAGGGTGCCGCCGCGGGCCCTGAGCGCCTTCAGCCGGCCGGGGAAGTCGGGGGCGGTGCACAGACTCCCGTTGGACTCCAGGGGGTTGGCGCCGATCAGCAGGAGGTGGTCGGTGCGGTCGAGGTCGGGCACGGGGATGAGGTTCGCGTCGCCGAAGAGCAGTCCGCTGGAGACGTGCTTGGGCATCTGGTCGACGGTGGAGGCGGTGAACAGGCTGCGGGTGCCGAGCCCGCCGATCAGCACGGGCGGGTAGAGGGCGCCGGCCACGGTGTGGACGTTGGGGTTGCCGAGGACGACGCCGACGGCGTGCGGTCCGTGCCGTTCGGCGACGGGCCGTATCCCCGCGGCCACGGCGTCGAACGCCTCCTCCCAGGTCGCCTCGCGCAGCTCGCCGTCGACGCGGACGAGCGGGGCGCGCAGCCGGTCGGGGTCGGAGTCCACGGCGCCGAAGGCGGCGCCCTTGGGGCAGATGAATCCCTTGCTGAACACGTCGTCGCGGTCGCCGCGGGCGCCGGTGACCCGGCCGTCCTCGATGGTGAGGGTCAGGCCGCAGGTGGCCTCGCACAGGGGGCAGACACGAAGGGCGGTGCGGGACACGGGTCCTCCCGGGTACGGCGGCGGTGACGCGCGGACGGGCCGAGCATACCGACCGGTACGCATGGAGGGGAGGGGGTGCCGCGGGCGGGTCTCAGTCCAGCACCTGGGCGAGATAGGCGCGCAGCATCCCGCGCAGTTCGCCGATGACCTTCTCGTCCCCCTCGGGCGCCATCCGGAACGCCAGGTGGATGAGGGCGTCGGCGGTCTCGACGGCGACGAGGAAGGTGCGGCGCAGGTCCTCGTCGGCCTCGCGGCCGAGATAGGCGGAGAGCAGGTCGGTGAGACGGTCGGCGACCCGGCGGTTGGGTTCGGCCCGGAGGGTGCCGACCGGTATCTGGTTGCCGAAGTCGACGAGGGAGAAGCCGGGGGCGGTGCGCTTCATGTCCAGGTACGCGTCGAGCACGACGTCCATGGCGTGCCGCCAGCCCTGGTCGCCCGCGGCCCCGAGGCGTTCGCCGACCCGTTCGGTGAAGCGCTCGAGATTGCGCTGGGCCAGGGCGTCGGCCATCTGGCGTTTGTTGCCGAAGAAGCGGTAGACGGAGCCGATGGGCACACCGGCGCGCTCCGCGACGGCCCGGGTGCTCAGGTCGTCGTATCCGGCCTCGTCGAGGAGTTCGGCGCAGGCGTCGAGGATTCTGGCCAGCCGTTCGGCGCTGCGCCGCTGCACGGGCGCTCTGCGGAGCGATGTCGCGTGAGGCACGGGCCTCATCATGCCCGCTCGGCACCGTCCGGTGAACCTCGCCCTCCGCTACGGTGGCGGCCGCCCGCCCCGTGTCCCGGTCCGCCGGGGACGGCCGCCCCGGCGAGGGGCTCCGCCCCGGGGTCCGCGCTCGGCTCCCGCTCCGACACCGTGATGTCGGCCGTGCTCTCGACGGGCTCGCCGTCCACGGCCCACGCCGAGCCGTCGTCGGCGTAGAGGCGCACGGTGATCTGGTGCGTGCCGCGCGGGACCATGCTGCCCGGGAGGTGGTACTCGGGGGTGCGCAGCAGGGCGACGCGGCGGCCGTTCACCTCGAGGTGGGCCAGTCCGCGGCCGGCCGCCGCCCGCTTGCCCGTGCCGTCCGGCGAGAAGCGGAAGTTGCGCACCCGCAGCCGTACGTCCCAGCCGCCGTCCGAGTCGGGCGCGACCTCGACGCCGACCTCGGGCGCGGTCCGCCCGTCCACCTCGCGCAGGGGGCGCCCGTCCTCGTCCCGCTCGTCGAGGAGCCGGCCGACGGGCGAGGACGGCACCTCGTCCCGCCCCCGGGCGGCACGTGAGTCACAGCCCGCGGACCCGGCCGCCAGGACGACACAGACCGCGAGCGCGGTGAGGGTGCTCCGCCTCCACGTCATGCCGGGGAGCGTAGAACAGGGGTGCGAGCCCGCGGATCCACCTGAAGTCGGGTTCCGTGTCCTCCGCCGAGAGGAGGAGCGCCACCGGGATCGCGCGGCCCCCTTGCGCCGGGGAAAACGCAATCCTACGGTGTCCCATAGGAATCGGATCGCAAGGGAGCAGCGAACATGACCGATGGGGGCACCGCCCGCGCGAGCGCGTCCGAGCGAGAGGGAGCGCGCAAGGCCGCGGAAGCACTGGAACACCTCACCGGCTTCGGCAACGAGCACAGCTCCGAGGCGATCCCGGGCGCCCTGCCCGAGGGCCGCAACTCGCCGCAGCGCGCCCCGCTCGGGCTGTACGCGGAGCAGCTGAGCGGTTCGGCGTTCACCGAGCCGCGGGCGGAGAACCGCCGCTCCTGGCTGTACCGGATCCGCCCGTCGGCCGCCCACCCGGCGTTCACCCGCACGGGCAACGGCGCCCTGCGCACCGCGCCCTTCACCCAGACGGTCCCCGATCCCAACCGGCTGCGCTGGAACCCGCTGCCCGGCCCGGCCGAGGGCACCGACTTCCTGGCCGGGCTGTGGACCCTGGGGGGCAACGGCGATGTCACCCAGCGCACCGGAATGGCCGTGCACCTGTACCACGCCACCGCCTCGATGGACCGCGTGTTCAGCGACGCCGACGGTGAGCTGCTGATCGTCCCCGAGCGCGGTGGTCTGCTGCTGCGCACGGAGTTCGGGTTGCTGCATGTCGAGCCGGGACACATCGCGCTGATTCCTCGTGGGGTCCGGTTCCGTGTGGATCTCCTGGACGAGTCCGCCCGCGGCTACGTGTGCGAGAACTACGGGGCGCCGTTCCGTCTCCCCGACCTCGGCCCGATCGGCGCCAACGGCCTGGCCAACGCCCGTGACTTCCGGGCGCCCGTCGCCGCCTTCGAGGACGTCGAGGGCCCGGTGGAGGTGGTGAACAAGTTCTGCGGCAACCTCTGGTCGGCGACCTATGACCACTCCCCGCTCGATGTCGTCGCCTGGCATGGCAACCATGTGCCGTACGCCTACGATCTGCGCCGCTTCAATGTGATGGGCACCATCTCCTACGACCACCCGGACCCGTCGATCTTCACGGTGCTGACGTCTCCGAGCGACACCCCCGGGCTGGCCGGGGTGGACTTCGTGGTCTTCGCCCCGCGCTGGCTGGTGGGCGAGGACACCTTCCGCCCGCCGTACTTCCACCGGAACGTGATGAGCGAGTACATGGGCCTGATCGAGGGCGCGTACGACGCGAAGGCGGAGGGCTTCGTACCGGGCGGGGGCTCGCTGCACAACATGATGTCGGCGCACGGCCCGGACCGGGAGACGTTCGAGAAGGCGAGCGCCGCGGAGCTGCGCCCGCAGAAGATCGACGACGGTCTGGCCTTCATGTTCGAGACCCGCTGGCCGGTGTCCCTGACCCCCCAGGCGGCCCGGGCCGAGCACCTGCAACAGGGCTACGACGACGTGTGGCAGGGGCTCGAGCGTCACTTCCGGCCGTTGCACTGAACGTTCTCGGACCGGTACGGATAGCCCGTGACCTCCTTCGCTCCGGATTCGATCGTCCTGAACCGCAAGTTGCCGCTCTGGTACCAGGTGTCGCAGTCGCTGCGCGCCTCGATCCTCGGCCGCTCGCCCCAGGACCCCCTGCGCCTGCCCACCGAGGAACAGCTGGCCGGCCACTACGGGGTGAGTGTGCTGACCATGCGGCAGGCGCTGAAGGAGCTGGAGGACGAGGGGCTGATCAGCCGCCACCGCCGGCGCGGCACCTTCATCGAGCCCGGTGCCCGGCGGGGCGCCCCGGTGCGGCTGCTGGGCTCGGTGGACGCCATCGTGGCCCAGCAGTCCGGGATGACGACCGAACTGCTGGAACACGGTCCGTCGCCGGTGCCCGCCGAGATCGCCGAGTACTTCCCGGACCTGTCCGAGGCGGCGGCGTACCACCGGCTGCGCAGCGACGAGAAGACGGGCGAGCCGACCAACCACGCACGCAACTGGGTCCGCCCCGAGCTCGCCGCCCGCATCGACCTGGACGACCTGGTGCGGTGGCCGATGACCAAGGTGCTGCGGGACGTGGTCGGGGCGGACATCAGCCGGATCACGGACACGGTCGAGGCGCGGCTCGCGGACCCGGAGACGGCCCGCCTGCTCCGGGTCCCGCTGCTCAGCCCGATCCTGCACTACACGGGGGTCACCTACGACACCGGCGGCCGTCCCCTGGACGTGGCCGTCATCAACTACCGGGGCGACCGCTTCTCCTTCACGGTGACCCTGGACGCCACCTGATCCGCCCGTCCCCCACAGGTCGTACGATGCCCAGCGTGACGCACGACGACGCTCCGCTGCTGGCGGACCTCATGCCGTGGTCCGTCGCACCGCCGCGGCTCGGCCGGGGCTGGCCGGCGGCCCCCGACGCGGCGTCCCTGAAGGCCCGTTGGGACGCCCTGGTGAAGGCCGGGGGGCCGGACCGCGAGGCCCTGTTCCAGCCGACCCGTTCCCGGACCCCGCACTCGGCCGTCGGGCAGCTGCCGGGGCGGAGCGGCGGCACCGGGAAGCTGGCCCGCGCCACCGGCCCGTGCCCGGAGCCGGTACGGGTGCTGTACGCCCCGTTCGACGAGCAGTGGCTGATCCCCGACCAGCGGCTGATCGACGCGGCCCGCCCGGAGTTGTGGCGGGTGGCGGACGAGCGGCAGGTCTTCGTCGTGGAGACGGGCACCGCGCGCGGAGGTCCCGCCGCCGACGGCTCCGCCGGCCCGCCCCTGCTCGCCACCTCCCTGCTGCCCGTGCTCCGCGCGGGGCGCGTCCGCCCGCTGTACCGCCGGCCGGGCGCCGCGGAGCCCAACCTGGCCCCGGGCCTGACGGACCACCTCGCCTTCCGGCTCGGCCGCGACACCTCCCCCGTGGACGTCCTCGCCTGGGCGACGGCCGTGGCACGGCCCACGCCCGGGGGCCTCGCGGTGCCGCTCACCGGCGACGCGGACGCGTGGGAGCGGGGCGTGGCCGTGGGCCGCCGGATGCTGTGGCTGATGCGGCGCGACGGGGAACGCCCGAAGCTGCCGGGCGGACGCCGCCCCTACGTCCGTGCCCCGCTGCCCTCCCGCCCGCCGGCCGTGCGCTACGACCGGGACGAGGAGGTCCTGCTGCTCGACGAGGGCCGCATCTCCCCCGTGCCGCCCGGGGCCTGGGACTTCGAGGCCGGCGGTGTCCGGGTGCTGGAACAGTGGTTCGCGGCCCGCACGGAGCCGGGCGAGCCGGGCACACTGGCAGCGATCCGGCCCGCCGTCTGGCCACAGGCCTGGACCTCGGAGCTCCTGGAGCTCATCACGGTCCTCGCCCTGCTGGCCGAACTGCGCCCGCGGTGGGAGGCGTTGACGGACCCGGCGGTCCCCGACCCGGTCACGCCGGCCGAGCTGCGCGAGGCCGGCGTGCTCCCGGTACCGTCCTCGGCGCGCCGCCCCGCATCCGTGCTGGACGCCCGCGAGGAGGGCCCGGAGGGCCAGCTCGCCCTCATCTGACGTCCGCCGGGAGCGGGTTCAGCGGCGGGGGCCGAAGCCGTCCAGCATCCTGCCGAGCGCCCGCTCGAACACCGCCTCCAGGTCGATCGGCCCCGCGTCCTCCGCGAAGGCCGCCGCCATCCTCGGGTACTCGCCGGTCGCGATCCGGCCGCCGAGGTAGGCGATCCGTATCGCGTTCTCCCGCTCCTGCGACCAGGGCAGCGAGCGGGTGCGCTCGTCGGTGGCCAGCTCGTTGGTGACGTACGTCGTCACGATGCCGTTGAGCATCGCGATCAGCTCCAGCTTCGTGCCGTAGGGCTCGGGGAGCGGGTCCAGGCAGGCCAGACAGTGCTCGAGATAGCGCAGGGCGTTGGGGCTGAAGCCGTAGACCGGCGACATCAGCCGCGGCAGCCACGGATGGCGGTGCATCAGCGCGCGGGTCTGGTGCGCCACCCTGAGCATGTCGGCACGCCAGTCGCCGCTGGGTTCCCACAGCTCGTGCTCGCCGCCGGCCGCGTCCACCATCAGCTCGTACAGGTCCTCCTTGCGGGGGACGTAGTTGTAGAGCGACATGGTGCCGCAGCCCAGTTCGGCGGCGACGCGGCGCATGGAGACCGCGTCCAGGCCCTCGGCGTCGGCGATCCGGACGGCCGCCGCCGCGATGTCGGCGCGGGTGTACGCCGGTCTCGGTCCACGGCCGGTGCGCTCGGGGCGCGCCCAGATCACTTCGGGTTCGGCCGCTCGGCCCGCCATCGGTCATCACCTCCCCACCATCGTAGTTACGTACACCGTACGTAGTGCGCTATGGTCGACCCATGACTACTACGTACGCTGTACTTAGTGAAGGTCTGGAGAAGCGCTTCGGGGCGGTCCGCGCCCTGCGCGGGCTGGATCTGGCGGTGGCCGAGGGAACCGTGTGCGGGATGCTCGGGCCCAACGGGGCGGGCAAGACGACAGCCGTCCGGCTGCTTACCACCCTGCTGCGACCCGACGCGGGCTCGGCGCGGATCGCGGGCCACGACCTCGTCCGGGAGGCCGCCGCCGTACGGCGCAGGATCGGCGTCACCGGGCAGGACACCTCGATCGACGGGGACCTCACCGGGCGCGAGAACCTGCGGTTGTTCGCCCGGCTGCACCGGGTGGGCGGTGCGGCCGGGCGGGCCGACGAGCTGCTCGACCGCTTCGGGCTGACGGAGGCCGCCGACCGGCCGGCGTCCGGCTGGTCGGGCGGCATGCGGCGCCGGCTGGACCTGGCGGCGAGCCTGATCCGGCGTCCGGAGGTGCTGTTCCTGGACGAGCCGACGACCGGTCTCGACCCGGCCAGCCGCACGCTGATCTGGGAGGCGGTGCGCGAACTGACCGGCGAGGGCACGAGCGTGCTGCTCACCACCCAGTACCTGGAGGAGGCCGACCGGCTGGCCGACGACATCGCCCTGGTGGACCGGGGACGGGTCGCGCACACCGGCTCCCCGGCCGAGCTCAAGGCGCTGGTCGGGACGCACGCGGAGGTGATCGTCGCGGACGCGGCCGCGCTGGTGGCGGCCGCCGGGGTGCTGGACCGCCTCACCGGTTCTCAGCCGTCCCTGGACCGCGCGCGGAACGCGGTCGGCGTGGTCACCAAGGACGCGACCGTCACTCTCCCGCACCTGGTGCGGACGCTGGACGCGGCGGGCGTGCCCCTGCTCGACGCGAGCCTGCGGCCCCCCACCCTCGACGATGTGTTCCTGCGGCTGACCGGGGGCTCCGTGGCCTTCGCCGGCCGCCCCGGCGACGACAAGGAGCGTGCCGCGTGAGCACGCTGGCGTACGACGGCACCGCGATGCTCGGCCGGCAGCTGCGGAGGATGCGCAACAACCCCGGGCTGCTGATCCTCACCCAGACCATGCCGGTCAGCATGCTGCTGTTCTTCGGCTACGTCTTCGGCAGCGCGCTCGCCGTGCCGGGTGCGGAGTACCGGTCCTTCCTGGTTCCGGGACTGCTGGTGGCGACGGCGGCGGGCGGGGTCATGACCGGCATGTTCCAGTCGGCCCAGGATGTCCACCGCGGGGTGACGGACCGGTTCCGCACGCTGCCGGTGAGCCGGGCCGCCGTGCCGGTGGGCCAGGCCGCGGCGGACGTGCTGGTGACGGCGGCCGGGACGGTGCCGTTCCTGCTGGTGGGGCTCGCGGTCGGCTGGCGGGTGGAAGCAGGCCCGGCGGCCGCGGCGGGCGCCCTCCTGCTGTTGCTGCTGTTCCGGTTCGCGTGCGTGTGGACCGGCATCTTCCTCGGGCTGCTCACCCGGAACGAGGAGGCGGCCGGTCAGCTGGGCGGGGCGACCTTCCTGCTGCCGCTGCTGTCCAGCGCGTACATCCCCACCGCGGGGCTGCCGGGGTGGCTGCGCACGGTGGCGGAGTGGAATCCGATCAGCGCGGTGGCGACGGCGCTGCGGGAGCTGTTCGGCAACGCGCCCGTGCCGGAGGGGGCGGCCTGGCCGGTGGCGCATCCCGTCGCGGGGTCACTGGCCTGGTGCGCGGTGCTGCTCGCGGTGTTCGTGCCGCTCGCGGTGCGGGAGTACGCGCACGCCGAGCGGTGACCTGCGGGGAGGAGGGGAGAGGCCGGCGGGCCCCCGGATCGCTGCCGGGTGGGACCGGGGGCGCCGGCAGGAGGACGTGCTGGGGTCTGATGCGCCGGGTGCCCGGTACCGCGGGGATGACGGACGGGCGGGCGCTGCGCCGGGACGGTGGGACCGACCGGCGCGGGCGCTACCGGCTGCCGAACAGGGAGCGGCGCAGTCGGCGCAGCGGGGCGAAGAGCGAGACGCGGCTCGTCCGGGCCCGCGCGCCCCTGGCACCCCGGCTGTGCGCGGTGTCACGCGCGGTCAGCTCGCGCATCAGCGAGGTCGCCTCCGCCGTCTCGCGCTGCGGGACGGCCGGTCCCCCGAGGACCGAGAGATGGCGGTCGAGGCGCGAACTGGTCGCGCTGCTCCCGCACGTGATCGCAGGGACCCTGGCCCTGCTGCGCACTGTTATCTGTTCCATGTCACTCCCCACCCGTACGAGTCCACCCGGCCCGGGCAGGGTAACCCTATCGCCCCGTCCCGGCACTCGTGTATCGAGGTCACAGGATTCACCTTCCCCATAAGGGTGTTGACGAACCTACGACGATTACTCTCCGAATCCGACCGTTTTCAGGGCGAGTTGGACGATGGGCTGGCCGGTGGGTTGCGGTGACCCGCCGTCGGGCTCGACGGTCACGGCGAGTGACGTCGCCGCGGTGTCGAGGCCGGATGCGACCAAGGGTGTGTCGCCGTCGAAAAGCCCCAGGGACCGGGGCCGCTCGCCCGGGCCCATGAGCCAGAGCTGGCGCACACGTCCGTTCGGAGGGTCGCCGTATCCGCCGAGAGTGACGACCGCGCTGCGGGAGGATGCGGAAGCGATCACTCCGATCGTGCGGCCCCGCGGGTCCCGGCCGCTGCTCGCGCGGGCGTCCGGCGCGGCCAGAACGTGGGCGATCTCACGTGCCCGGTCGCGCTCGGCGTCGAGCCGGTCCTGGGTCCGGTCCGCCTGCACGGCGAAGAGCGACGCGACGACGAGCGCCGCGGCGGCGGTGGCCGTCGCGAACGGCACGAACAGCGGCGACCGGCGCCGCTCCCGGGTGCGTGGGGGTGGTGCGGTGCCCCAGACGTGGGGCGGGAGTTGCGGCGCACGCGCGCGCGGGGGGCCCTGCGGCGCGGGCTCCTGCGCGGTGGTCCGTACGGCGGCCAGCACCCGGTCCCGCATCGCGGGCGGCGCGGGCGCGGCCGTGGACCAGGCGAGGCGGACGGCGTCCTCGGCGAGGTCGCGCACCTCGGCGGTGCAGCGGCCGCAGGACCTCAGATGCTTCTCGAAGCGGACCCGCTCGGCGGGCTCCAGGGCGTCGAGGGCGTAGGGGGCGGCCAGCGAGTGCAGGTCGCCGCGGGACGTCAGTCGGCCGAACAGGCTCATGCCGCGCCTCCCAGGCAGTCGCGCAGGCGGGTCAGGCCGTCCCGCATCCGGGTCTTGACCGTGCCGAGCGGCAGCGACAGCCGCTCGGCGACCTCGCGGTAGGTGTAGCCGTCGTAATAGGCGAGGGTGACCGACTGGCGCTGGAGCGCGGTGAGGCGGTCCAGGCAGCGGCGCACCCACTCGCGTTCCAGCCCGGCCTCGACCTCCTCGGCGACCTGGTCGAAGGCGGGGCCGTGGCCGCGCCTGGCCTCGCGCTGCTCGCGTTCGCCGGCCGCGCGGGCGCTGCGCACCCGGTCGACGGCTCGGCGGTGGGCGAGGGTGAGCACCCAGGACAGGGCGCTGCCCCGGCCGGGGTCGAACCGCGCGGCGGAGCGCCAGAGTTCCAGCAGCACCTCCTGGGCCACCTCCTCGGACTGGGCGGGATCGCGCACCACGCGCCGCACCAGCCCGTACACCGGCCCGGAGACCAGGCCGTACAGGTCCTCGAACGCCTTCTGGTCACCCGCGGCCACAAGCATCAGCAGCTCGTCCGCCTCCAACGCGCATCCCCTTCTTCCCGGCCCCGCGGGGCCGCCCGGTGGCATGAGGCACGCACAGAAGCGCGCCCCCGGAGGGGAAGTACGGATCACCGGGCCCGAAACGCGGGTCGGCGGCGAGAAACGATGTCGAGAAAACTCGACCAATCCGGCCCGCCGCGCGTTCCGAATCCCAGTGCGTCAGGCAAGTTGGCACTGAGGACGGACGGCATGACACCTAACTCCAGGACCGGTGCGGGACGCAGGAGTCTCGCGACCCTCATCTGTGGCGCGCTGGCCGCCGGAGGGCTCGCAGCCGCCGGCGTCACCGCGCTGGAACCCGAGGCGGCCTCCGCCTCCTCCCACCGGGAGGCCCCGCTGATCTCGGGCAGCCCGCAGTTCGACAACACGGACCTGTACGCGTTCGTCAGCCCCGACAAGCCGGACACGACGACGATCATCGCGAACTGGATCCCCTTCGAGGAGCCGGCGGGCGGGCCGAACTTCTTCACGTTCGCCGAGGACGCGCAGTACGACCTGCGCGTCGACCGGGACGGCGACGCGCAGGAGGACCTGATCTTCCGGTACACGTTCAGGACGCACACGAAGAACGACAAGACGTTCCTGTACAACACGGGTCCGGTCGAGAGCCTCGACGACCCCGACCTCAACATCACGCAGACGTACGACCTCGAACTGATCAAGCTGCGGCACCTGAAGGCGGTGTCGAGGACGAAGGTCGCCGACGACGCGCCGGTGGCGCCGTCGAACGTCGGCAAGGCGTCGATGCCGGACTACGACACCCTGCGCAAGCAGGCGATCCACGAGCTCGCCGGGGGCGGCCGGACGTTCGCCGGGCAGGCGGACGATCCGTTCTTCCTGGACCTGCGCGTCTTCGACCTGCTGTACGGCGGGAACCTCTCCGAGGTCGGCAACGACACCCTCAAGGGCTACAACGTCAACTCGATCGCCCTTCAGGTGCCCCACAGCCTCATCACCGAGTCGGACGAGCAGCCGGTCGTCGGCATCTGGTCGACGACGCAGCGCAAGAACGCCCAGGGTGACTTCGCGCAGGTCTCGCGCCTCGGCAACCCGCTGGTGAACGAGGTCGTCAACCCGCTGAAGGACAAGGACACGTTCAACGCGTCCGCGCCCCGGGACGACGCACAGTTCCTGGAGAACGTCACCAACCCGGAGCTGCCGGAACTCATCGAGGCCATCTACAAGATCCCGGCGCCGGACGAGCCCCGCGACGACCTGGTCGACGTGTTCCTGAAGGGCGTCGAGAACCTCAACCGGCCGCCGCACGTGACGCCGTCGGAGCAGCTGCGCCTCAACACCTCCGTCAAGCCCGCCGCGGAGCCCAAGCGGCTCGGTGTCCTCGACGGGGACACCGCCGGCTTCCCGAACGGCCGCCGCCTCACCGACGACGTGATCGACGCCGCCCTCCAGGTCGTCGAGGGTGAACTGGTCGGCGCGAAGAACGACCTGGGTGACGCGGTCGACGCCAACGACAAGGAGTTCGGCAAGGCCTTCCCGTATCTGGCGAATCCCACGGAGGGATCGCGCGGCCCGCTCGCCAAGGGCGTGGACGGCGGCAACGACGTGCGCAACCAGCTCGGTGACGCGCTGCGCCCGGCGGGCGCGGAGGGCACGGACAACACGGCCCTGATCGCCGCGTCCGCGGGCGCGGGTGCCGGTGGGCTGCTGCTGATCGGCGTGGCGCTGTTGTGGTGGCGCCGGATGCGCGGCCGGGCGTACTGACCCCGGCGTGTCCCCGGGCGGCCGGCACGACCCGCCCGTCCCACCTACTGGCGCGGCCCGTTCCCCACCCGTCCCCCACGGCACGGGCCGCGCCGCCGAACTCCGAGGAGAGGCCATGTCCCCGCGCACGCACGACAGCGCCGACGAGCACGAGCGGGCCACCGCGCCGCCCGCTCCCCCGGCATCCGGCCACGGGAACACACCGGACACCCCGCGACCACCCGCCGGGGGCGCGCAGCCGACGGAACGCCCGGCGCGGGTGGCCGGTTCCGGTGGGGGCGCCGTCCCGGGGCCGCGGGTGGCGGCGCTGCGGCGGTTCGCCGCCGCCGCGCGGCGTGGGCGGGGGCTGCATGTCGCCTCGTGCGCCGTCCTGCTGGCCGTCGCGATGACCGCCGGGAGCGTCGCGGTGAGCGGCGTCCGGGACGGTGGGCGGGCCGGGACCGACGCGGCACCGGCGGCGGGGGCGGTGGCCGCCGGTGTGCTCGCCGGGGGTGATCTCGACGCCGGGGTCCGTTCCCTGCGGGCCCATCTCCGTGCCCAGCCGCGCGACTTCGGCGGCTGGGCCACCCTGGGGCTCGCCCACGTCGAGCAGGCGCGCACCGAGGGTGATCCCGCGCGCTACCCGCAGGCCGCGCGCGCGTTCGAGCGGTCCCTCGCGCTCGAGCCGGACAACGAACCGGCCCTCGCCGGGCAGGCCGCCCTCGCCGCCGCCCGCCACGACTTCACCGGAGCCCTTCGGTATGCCGACCGGGCCCTGGCGCGGAACCCCTACAGCGAGCGCGCCCTGTGCTCCCGTATCGACGCCCTGGTCGAGCTGGGCCGGTACGACGAGGCGGGCGAGGCCGCCGCCACCGCCGACCGCAGGCGGCCGGGGATTCCCGTGTTCACGCGGTACGCCTACGTACGGGAGCTGCGCGGCGACGTGCGCACCGCGCGGACGGTGCTGCGGCGGGCGCTCGACAGCGCGGCCACGCCCGCGGACGTGGCGTACGTCGCGACCGCGCTGGGGCAGCTGGCCTGGAACCAGGGCGACCACGTCACGGCCCTCACGCACTACGCGCGGGCGCTCGCCGCCGACGAGGACCATCTGCCCGCCCTGGAGGGCCGGGCCCGCGCGCAGGCCGCGAGCGGGGACCGGGAGGGTGCCGTCGAGACGCTGGAGCAGGTCGTCGCCCGCTCCCCGCTGCCGGGTCCGCTGGTCGCCCTGGGCGAGCTGTACGAGGAACGCGGCGCCGACGGCGACCGCGCCAGGGCACGCGACCAGTACGCCCTCGTCGACGCCTGGACCGCGCTGGCCCGCGCGGGCGGGGTCGACGTCGGCCTCGACACCGCGCTCGCCGCCGCCGATCACGGGGACCCCGGCGAGGCGCTGCGCGCGGCCCGCGCGGAGTGGGACCGGCGGCACAGTGTGCACACCGCGGACGCCCTCGCCTGGGCCCTGCACGTCAACGGCCGCGACGAGGAGGCGCTCCGGTACGCCCGCCGTGCCACGGCCACCGGCTACCGCAACGCCGCCTTCCTCTACCACCGGGGCATGATCGAGAAGGCCGCCGGGCAGGACGGCGCCGCCCGTGACTCCCTCACCGCCGCGCTGGAGCTGAACCCCGCGTTCTCGCCGCTGGGCGCCCGCGCGGCCCGTGCGGCGCTCAGGGAGCTGGAGGCGGCACGTTGACGCTCCGCCGTTCCGTCACCGCCGGTGCCGCCGTCCTCACCGCCGCCTGTGCGCTCGCACTGGTCCCGGCCACGGCGGCGAGCGCGCATCCGCTGGGCAACTTCACCGTGAACCGCCACGACGGGCTGGTGGCCGCGCCCGGTGAACTCCGCGTCCGTCATGTCGAGGACCTGGCCGAGATCCCCGCCACGCAGGCCGGGCCGGACATCGACCGGCTGGGCCGGGACGCGTGGGCCCGGCAGCGGTGCGCCACGGCCGCGCGGGACAGCGGGGTGCGCGTCGACGGCCGCGCGGTCGCGCTGACCGTGCGCGACGCCCGCGCGCGCGTGCGGCCCGGTCAGGCGGGGCTCGACACGCTGCGCGTGGAGTGCGCGCTGACCGCGCCCCTCCCGGACGGCGAAACGGTCGACGTGCGCTTCCGGGCGGCCGGCGCGGCGTCCGGTCCGGGCTGGCGGGAGATCACCGCGCGGGGCGACCGTACGACGCTCACCGCCTCGGACGTGCCCACGGCCTCGCCGTCCCGCGAACTGACCCGGTATCCGCAGAAGCTGCTCTCGTCCCCGGCCGACACCAGGACCGCGACCCTGCGGGTCCGCCCCGGCGGACCCGCCCTGGCCGGGGCGGAGGCCGACGCGCCCGCCTCCGCCGTGCTGCCGCGCGGGGCCGACCGCTGGACGCGCGCCCTGGACGGCCTCGTCGCCCGGCGCGACCTCACCGCCGGTTTCGCCGCCCTCGCCCTGCTGATCGCCGTCGGGCTCGGCGCGATGCACGCGCTCGCCCCGGGGCACGGCAAGACCCTCATGGCCGCGACGGCGGCGGCACGCGGGGGCCGGGCCCGGCTCCGGGACGTCCTGCCCATGGCCGCCTCGGTCACGGTCACCCACACCCTCGGCGTGGTCGCCCTGGGCCTGCTGGTCACGGCCGGTTCGGCCGCCGCGCCCTCGGTGATCGCGTGGCTGGGCATCGCGAGCGGTGTCCTCGTGACCCTGGCCGGCGCGAGCCTCGTACGCCGCGCCCTGCGCAACCGGAAGCACACGCACCACCACGGGTCCGGGCACGAACACGGGCACGGGCACGGGCACGAACACGAACACGGGCACCCGCACGGACACACGCACACCCACGGCGGTCACACCCACACCCATGCCGCCGCCCCCACCCTGCGCGGGACGATCCTGCTCGGCTTCGCCGGCGGGCTGGTGCCCAGTCCGTCCGCCGTCGTGGTGCTGGTCGGTGCCGCCGCGCTCGGCCAGGCCTGGTTCGGGCTGCTGCTCGTCGTCGCGTACGGCGCGGGGCTGGCCCTCACCCTCACCGCCGCCGGGTACGCGGTCGTCAGGGCGGGCAGCGGCGTGACCCGGCTGCTGGCCGGGCGTCCCCGCTGGACGGCCGCCCCCTGGGCGGCGCTGGTGCGCCGCGCCGCGCCCCTCGGATCGGCGTTCGCCGTCGTGGCCCTGGGTGCCGGATTGGTGTTCAGGGGGGCGGCATCCGCACTCGGCTGAGCTACTTTCATCGGCAAAGGGAGAATTCGCCCGGATGCGAATGGGGGCGCCGTGTCCGAAGAATCCGGCAGTGAGCGGGTGATCGCGGGCCGCTACCGGCTGCTGTCGCCGCTGGGCGAGGGCGGTATGGGAACGGTGTGGCGGGCCCGCGACGAGCTGCTGCACCGCGAGGTCGCCGTCAAGGAGGTGCGCGCCCCGGCCGGGCTGCCGGCGTCCGACGTCGAGCGGATGTACGCCCGTCTGGAGCGGGAGGCGTGGGCGGCGGCCCGGATCGCCGACCGCACCGTGGTGACGGTGTACGACGTGGCGATGGAGGACGGGCGCCCGTGGATCGTCATGGAGCTGGTCCGCGGCCTCTCGCTCGCCGAGGTGCTGGAGGCGGAGGGTCCGCTGCCGCCGCCGCGTGCCGCGCGGATCGGCGCGGAGGTGCTCACCGCGCTGCGCGCCGCGCACGGGGCCGGGGTGCTGCACCGGGACGTGAAACCCGCGAACGTCCTGATCGCGAACGACGGACGGGTGGTGCTCACCGACTTCGGGATCGCCACGGTGGAGGGCAGTTCGGCGCTGACCATGACCGGGGAGGTCGTCGGTTCGCCCGAGTTCCTCGCCCCGGAACGGGCGCTGGGCCGCACCCCGGGGCCCGAGTCGGACCTGTGGTCGCTCGGCGTGCTGCTGTACGCGGCGGTCGAGGGGAGTTCGCCCTTCCGTCAGGACACCCCGCTGAGCACGCTGCGGGCGATCGTGGACGAGGAGTTGCCGCCACCGCGCCGGGCCGGTCCGCTCACCCCCGTCATCGAGGGGCTGTTGCGCAAGGACCCGGCCGAGCGGCTGCCGGCGGAACGGGCGCAGGAGGACCTGCGGGTGGTCGCGGCGGGGGGCGTGCCCGGCGCGGACACGGCGCGTGCGGCCGCGTACGCCCCGACGGTGGCCGCGCTCCCGGCGCGTCCCGAGACACCCTCGCCCACTCCCCCGTCGCCGGTCACCGGGGCAACGGCGGCGGCCGCCACGGTCACCCGGCCGGGGCGCGACCGGCGCACCGCCGTCGTCCTCGTCGTGGGGCTGGTCGTCCTGGCCCTGGCGCTGGCCGGGCTGACGTACGCGCTGCTGCAGCGCGGGGACGGCGGCCCGGAGGCCAAGGACCCGGGCGGTGAGG
Organism: Streptomyces marokkonensis; assembly: GCF_008312835.1. GTDB lineage: Bacteria > Actinomycetota > Actinomycetes > Streptomycetales > Streptomycetaceae > Streptomyces > Streptomyces marokkonensis_A. The sequence continues at coordinate 161,128 of NZ_VSKS01000012.1, forward strand.
TCGGTTCGCCCGCGCGGACCGGCGACGACGGGAGTGAAGGCGGCCGGACGCCGCGGACGGAGGACCCGGATCCCTCCCCCGGCGCGAGCGAGGAGGAGGACAGGAGGAGCACTCCCCCGCCGCAGACCGTGTCGGTGACGGTGACCGGCGCGCACACGGAGTACTCCGGCGCGTGTCCGCCGCCGGGTGAGCGGGCGCCGGCGTTCACGGCGACGTTCACGGTGGGGCGGTTGCCGGCCGAGGTGTCCTACCGCTGGGTGGCGGAGGACGGCTCGGTGGCCGATCCGGGGTGGCGGAAGCTGTCGTTCCCCGAGGGGGGCGGGCGGGCGAAGCAGGACACGGTGGTCGTGACGACGTACGCGGAGGACGGGACGTACCGGAGCGAGATCGGCGTGGAGGTCCGGGAGCCGGTGCACACCACCTCGGAGACGGTGCCGTTCTCGGTGGCGTGCGAGACGGAGACCCCGTCGGACGGGGCCTCCGCTTCTCCCTCCGGTTCGGACGGCGACGAGGAGCCGCCGGATCAGGCCGCCGCGTTGAGCACCGGCAGGTAGCCGCCCGACTGGCCGGCCGCCTTCGGGTGGTACGAGTTGCCGATGTTGAACCAGTCCACGCTGTGCAGCCAGGAGTTGCCGGAGCAGATCTCGTGGCCGGTGAAGGTGGTGCGGACGTCGCCGAAGGTGAAGCCGTACGCCCGGGCGCGCTGGGCGATGGTGTTGTCGAGGAGGTCGGCGGCGTCGTTGATCGCCTTCCGCTTGGTCTCGGAGAGACCGATGCAGGACGTGCCGAGCTGGTAGAAGCGGGGGTAACCGAGCACCACGACCTCGGCGTTCGGCGCCCGGTCGCGGATCGCCGTGTAGACGCTGTCGAGCCGGCCGGGCAGCGTCGAGTCGACGTACGCCCGCGCGGTGGCGATGCGGGAGAGGCAGGAACTGTCGGACTGGAGCACACAGGTCGTCATGACGTCGGCGAAACCGGCGTCGTTGCCGCCGACGCTGATCGAGACCAGGCCGGTGGCGGTGGAGAGCGGGCCGAGCTGCCCGGAGAGAACATCACCCGTTCGGGCGCCCGAGCAGGCGGTGAAGGCGAAGGACGAGGGTGAGTTGGCGGCCGCCCAGAGGTAGGGGTAGGCATTCGTGCTGCGCTTGCAGTCGCCGCTGGAGGAGATGTAGCTGCCGGCTCCGACGCCGGAGGAGTAGGAGTCGCCGAGCGCCACATAGCCGCCGGCCGCGGCCTGTTGGGACGCCTGCGCCGTCGTCGCCCCGGTGAGGGCCGCGGTGACGGCGAGAAGGAGCGTGCCGAGGAAGAGGGCGAATCGGGAACGTCTCATGGAACCTCCCTTTAGCAGGATCTCTGCCACAACCGTCGTACCAGCTACGCGTGTTGACTGGAAGTGTCCATGCCAAAAATGTTACTGCTTCAATACTGGACGAAATCCGGCCGCAGGGACTTTCGGCCCTTGACGCCCCCTACGGGGTACGCCAGATTGAAGCCCGGCATCCGGCGCTTCGGGGGGCAAAGTCGGCCATGCGGACACGCCCATCCGGGCAGGAAACACCCGCAACGGCCAAACCGCCGGAAACGTGAGGTGCCGTTCCAGGTCTTGCCATTCGGGTTCAATCGTCAATACCGTCATACATCTCACTCGCGTCGGTCCGTCAGTACGCGGCTCCAGGGGAGGGCTCAGGACCGCGACGTACCGGCGCGGGGCGCGGTAGGGGGGTGCCGTGCTCGGTGACCGCAACGGTGGCCGGGCCGTGCCGCGCGGACGGCCGTCCTGGTGGCGGCCGGCCAGTTTCACCAGCTCACCCGGCGTGCGTCGGCTCCGTCCGTCGTGACGCGGGGTGAGAACAACCCCCCTTTCGAACCGGACGAACAGCCGGGCCGCCCGAGGGGCGGGCGGTCCGCCGGACGAGAGGGACCAGACTCATGAGCTCCGTACTGCAGCCGGCGGCCGCGGATCAGGATCCGCCGGCCGCCCGGACGTACCGGCCCGTCTCCTCGCACCTGGCCATCGCGCCACCGGTGAGCGTGGTGATACCGGCCATGAACGAGGCGGAGAACCTTCCGTACGTCTTCAAGACGCTTCCCGACTGGATCCACGAAGTGGTCCTGGTCGACGGCAACTCCACCGACGACACCGTCGAGGTGGCCCGCGCACTGTGGTCCGGCGTGAAGGTCGTCGGGCAGCGCGGCAAGGGCAAGGGGGACGCGCTGCGCGCCGGCTTCGAGGCCTGCACCGGCGACATCGTCGTGATGGTCGACGCGGACGGCTCGGCGGACGGCAGCGAGATCGTCAGCTACGTCTCCGCGCTGGTCTCGGGCGCGGACTTCGCCAAGGGGTCCCGCTTCGCCAACGGCGGCGGCACCGACGACATGACCTTCATCCGCAAGCTCGGCAACCGGGCGCTGTGCGCCGTGGTCAACCGCAAGTTCGGCGCGCGGTACACCGACCTCTGCTACGGCTACAACGCCTTCTGGCGGCACTGCCTGGACAAGATCGACCTCGACTGCACCGGCTTCGAGGTCGAGACGCTGATGAACATCCGGGTCGTCAAGGCCGGCCTGAAGGTGCAGGAGATCCCCAGCCACGAGTACCTGCGCATCCACGGCACCAGCAATTTGCGGGCCGTGCGCGACGGCTTCCGGGTGCTGAGAGTGATCCTCGGGGAACGCTCCAACCGGCGGGCGCTGCGCCGCCGCCCGCACCACTCGCCGCTGCTCGACACGGTCCGGGGGAAGGTGTCTTGAGCGCACCCGGAACCCCGGGCATCTCGGTCGTGATCTGCGCCTACACCGAGGACCGCTGGGAGGACGTCCTCGCGGCGGTCGCCTCGGTGCGGGCACAGTCACGGCCGGCCCTGGAGACCCTGCTGGTCGTCGACCACAACCAGGCTCTCCTGGACCGTCTGGGCAAGGAGTACAAGGAGGCCGGGGACGTGCGGGTGCTCGCCAACGCGGGCCCCCGCGGCCTGTCCGCCGGCCGCAACACCGGGATCGCCGCCTCGCGCGGCGACGTCGTCGCCTTCCTCGACGACGACGCCGTGGCCGAACGCGACTGGCTGGCGCGCCTCGCCGAGGGATACGCCGACCCGCGCGTGATGGCGGTCGGCGGACGCACCGAGCCGGTCTGGGCGTCGGGCCGGCGCCCCGACTGGTTCCCCGAGGAGTTCGACTGGGTGGTGGGCTGCACCTACCGGGGCCTGCCGCGCGGACGCGTGCCGGTGCGCAACGTGCTGGGCGGCAACGCCTCCTTCCGCCGCGAGGCCTTCGACGCGGCGGGCGGCTTCGCCACCGGCATCGGACGCGACGGCGACAAGCGCCCGCTGGGCGGGGAGGAGACGGAGCTGTGCATCCGCCTCAGCCGCGCCCGGCCCGACGCGATCCTGCTCATCGACGACCGCGCGGTGATCCACCACCGGGTGCCCGAGGCCCGCGAGCACTTCCGCTACTTCCGGACCCGGACCTACGCCGAGGGACTGTCCAAGGCGCTGGTGGCGCGCAGCGTCGGCACGGAGAAGGGCCTGGAGTCCGAACGCCGGTACACCACGCGCGTCCTGCCGGCCGGTGTGGTGCGGGGGCTGCGCGACGCCCTGCTGGCCCGCCCGGGCGGCGCCGGACGCGCGGGGGCGATCGTCGCCGGGGTGCTCACGGCGGCGGGCGGCTATCTGGTGGGGAGCGTGCGGGCCCGGCGGGGCGGCGTCACCTTCTCCGTGGTGACCGTGCAGGAGGGCGGTGGCCGTGACTGACGTACGCGTGCCGGTCCTGATGTACCACGCGGTCGCGGCCGAGCCCGGCGAGGCGACCCGCGCCCTGTCCGTGTCCCCGGAGGCGTTCGCCGAGCAGATGGCGGTGATCGCGGACCGGGGCATGACCCCCGTCACCACGGCCGAACTGGCCGCGCGCTGGCGCACCGGCCGCCCGCTGCCCGCGCGGCCGGTCCTGGTCACGTTCGACGACGGCTACGAGGGCGTGCACCGCCACGCCCTGCCCGTGCTGGCCGGGCACGGCTTCGCCGCCACCCTGTTCGTCTCCACCGGCTGGCTCCGGGGGCCGTACGACACCGGCGGCGGCCCGGACACCATGCTCGACTGGGGCCAGGTGCGCGAACTGGCCGACGTGGGCGTGGAGATCGGCGGGCACAGTCACAGCCATCCGCAGCTCGACCAGCTCGACGAGGGCCGGCTGCGTTCCGAGCTGATCCTGTGCAAGGAGATCGTGTCGGACCAGCTGGGTTCCGTCCCCGCCTCGTTCGCGTATCCCTACGGCTACTCCAGCCGCCGGGTCCGCGAGGCGGTGCGGGAGACCGGCTACGCCCAGGCACTCGCCGTCGGCAACGGCCTCGCCCGCCGCGCCCAGGGACCGTACGCGCTGCGGCGCGTGACGGTGCGCAGGTCCACGTCCGCAGCCGAGTTCGAGCGGCTGGTGGAGGGACGGGCCCTCGCCCGCGCCTTCGCCCGGGACCGCGCCCTGACCAAGGGGTACGCGATGGTGCGCCGCGCCCGGCGGGCGGGCCGGCTGCTCCGCCCGCCGCACTGAACACACCGGGCCGTACCGGGGCGGTCATCCGCGTGGACCTCGCAAACCGGGTGCACTCGGCGCCCCGGTGACCGATCATGGCCGCATGTCCGCGCACCCACACGACGCACTGCCGATCCGGCTCAACGTCGACGACAGCGACTCCCCGTCCGACGTCGTCGACGCGTTGTTCCTCGGCCGCTTCGCGACGGGCGAGCAGCCGTACTCGCACGCCGTCAACATCGACCGCGTACGCTCCGGCGCGACCCTGCTGCCGGCGAACGCGCGGGTCCTGCGCCTTGCCAGGGACGACGACCGCAGCGCCACCCTGGCCGAGGGCGACGGCTGGACGCTGCTGGTCTCCCGCTGGAACCGGGGCGCCGACGTCACGGTCACCGCGACCAGCGCCGACCTCGCCGCGAAGATCCTGGACGAGGCCACCGACGGCGCGGCGGACGAACCCGAACCACAGCCGGAGAACGTCGCCATGGGCTTCTGGTACGTCTCCCCGCGCCGCGGCCCGCACCGCACCACCCGGCAGATCTCGGCGGGCACCTGGGAGGAGATCCGGCCCAACTACACCGCGCCGGTGGCGAACGCCATGGACCGCCTGATGAAGACCACCCCTCAGGACATCTCGGGCCGGCTGCTCCTGCTGCACGGCCCGCCGGGCACCGGCAAGACCTCCGCGCTGCGCACGCTGGCCCGGTCCTGGCGGGACTGGTGCCAGGTGGACTGCGTACTGGACCCGGAGCGGCTCTTCTCCGACGTCGGCTATCTGATGGACATCGCGATCGGCGAGGAGGACGCGGCGGGCAAGGGCCGCTGGCGGCTGCTGCTCCTCGAGGACTGCGACGAGCTGATCCGCGGCGAGGCCAAGCACACCGCCGGCCAGGCGCTGTCCCGGCTGCTGAACCTGACGGACGGTCTGCTCGGCCAGGGCCGCAACGTCCTGGTCGGGGTCACCACCAACGAGGACCTGGAGCGTCTGCACCCGGCCGTGGTGCGCCCCGGCCGCTGTCTCGCCCGGATCGAGGTGGGGCAGCTGACCCGCGGGGAGGCGGTGAACTGGCTGGGCAGCGAGGAGGGCGTCGGCCGCGAGGGGGCGACCCTGGCCGAGCTGTACGCCCTGCGCCGGGGCACGTCCCCGACCGCCCTGCCGGAACCGCGGGGCGACGCCGACGCGGGCCTGTACCTGTAGGTGCTTTGATGGTCGTATGACCCTGTTCGTCGGGACGTCGGGGTGGCAGTACAAGGACTGGCGGGGGGTGCTGTACCCGGCCGGTCTTCCGGTGCGGCTCTGGCTGGAGGAGTACGCGGCGCACTTCGCCACCGTCGAGATCAACAACGCCTTCTACCGGCTGCCGTCCCGGGAGACCTTCGAGGCCTGGCGGGAGCGCACCCCGCCGGGCTTCGTCGTCGCGCTGAAGGCGAGCCGCTACCTGACCCACATCAAGCGGCTGCGCGATCCCGAGGAGCCGGTGGACCGCCTGATGAGCCGGGCCGCCGGACTGGGCGACCGGCTCGGCCCGGTCCTCCTCCAGCTCCCGCCCACGCTCCAGGCCGACCCCGCACTGCTGCACGCCTGCCTGCGCCGCTTCCCCGCGTCGACGAGGGTGGCGGTGGAGCCGCGCCACCCCTCCTGGTGGACGCCGGACGTGCGCGCCGTACTGGAGTCCCGGGGCGCCGCGCTGTGCTGGGCCGACGTACTGGCCCGGCCCGCCACTCCCCTGTGGCGCACCGCCGACTGGGGCTACGTCCGCTTCCACCAGGGCCGCGCGCAGCCCTGGCCGCACTACGGCCGCCGGTCCCTGCAGACCTGGGTCCACCGCATCGCGGCCACCTGGCCCGCGGGCGAGGACGTCCACGCGTACTTCAACAACGACCCGAACGCGGCGGCGGTGACCGACGCGCGCGCGTTCATGCGACTGGCGCACGCAGCAGGCAGAACACCACGGGCACCGCTCACGGACACCCTCTCAGGGGCGCGGGGCTGAGTCGATGTGCGGCTCCGCCGCGTGGGCGCGACCAGCCACAACGCACCCGCAGTGGGACGTGACCGCCGCCGCGACGGCGCTCACCCGTAAGCCGCCCGCAGGGCCTCCCGCACGGCGGCCAGCGCGTCGTCCTCGCCGAGTCCCAGCCGCCGGGCCCGTTCCGCGAACGCCTGCGCCGCCGCCGCGGCCTCACGTTCCGCCGCCGACCCCGCGGCGGCGATCACCGTCCCGTTGCGTCCCCGCGTCTCGATCACCCCGTCGGCCTCCAGCGCCCGGTAGGCCTTGGCCACCGTGTTCGCCGCGAGGCCGAGCGTCTCCGCCAGCCCCCGCACCGTCGGCAGCCGGTGTCCCACCGGCAGCGCTCCCGACCTGGCCTGCTCGGAGATCTGCGCGCGTACCTGCTCGTACGGGGGTGCGCCGTCGTCGATCCGGATCTTCAAGGTCACGGCCCGATTGTCCCCCACCCGCCGGAAAATGGGAGGCACCCCGGGCGCGTCCCCCCGTAGCGTGCGCCTCCATGACTGTGACCGTCCGCGATCTCCGCTCCGGCGCTCCCGCCGACCTCGAGGGCTTCGCCCGCGTCCGGCAGGCCGCGCTGCCGTTCCTCCTCGTCACCCCGGACTCCCTGGCCCACGACCTCGCCCACCTCCACCCCGACGCCCGCTACCGGCCCCTCGTGGCCGTGGCGGACGGCGAGGTGATCGGCACGGCGCAGGTGCACCTGGCCCACGACAGCGCCGCGCCGGGCCAGGGCAACCTCAACGTGTACGTCCACCCGGAGCACACGCGCCGGGGCGCCGGGACGCTGCTGGTGAGCGCCGCCGAGGAGCATCTGGCCGCGCACGGGGCGGCCAGGCTGCTGGCCTGGGTGCTGGACGAGCCGGGCAACCGCGCCTTCGCCGGGCGGCACGGCTACCGGGCGAGCCGCTCGGCCCACTTCCTCCGCCTGGACCTGGCGAACGGCGCCCTCCCCCCGCTCCAGGACCCTCCGCCGGGCGTGGAGCTGCGCCCGGCCTCGGCCTTCGCCGCCGATCCGCGCCCGCTGTTCGAGCTGGACGCGGAGACCACGGCGGACGAGCCGAGCGACGTGGACACCGAGTTCACCGACTACGAGGCCTGGCTGGCGGAGACCTGGCGGCACCCGCTGTTCGACGCCGGGCTGACCACGGTGGCGGTGGTCGACGGACGCCCCGCCGCCTTCTCCGCGGCCCGCACCGACGGCGGCACCCGGTACGCCACGGGCATGACCGGCACCGCCCGCGCCCACCGCGGCCGCGGTCTGGCCAAACTCGCCAAGAACGACTCCCTGCATCGCGCCCGCGCCGCCGGGTACACGGAGGCGTTCACGGGCAACGACACCGGGAACGAACCGATGATCGCGATCAACAAGTGGTTCGGCTACGAGATCTGCGGAACGGAGGTGCGGTATGTCCGCGAACTCGGCTGACGGGCCGGCGCGGGTGGAGGTCGTCCTCGTCAAGGCGGGGCGGATGAAGATCCGCTACCCGGCCGAACTGCTCGCCGACGACGGCACGCGCGTCAGCGTGCGCGCCCCCTGGGCGGGCGCCGGCGTGCGCGACTTCGGCTTCGTGCGCTTCGAGCCCGGTGACGTCTTCACGGAGCAGTACTGGCGCGACCGGTGGTACTCCGTGAAGGAGGTCCGTACCGCCGAGGGCACCCTCAAGGGCCATTACTGCGACATCACCCGCCCCGCGGAGCTCTCCGCCGGCCGGCTGGTGGTCGAGGACCTCGACCTGGACCTGTGGGTCTCCGCGGACGGCACGGACGTGCGGCGGCTCGACGAGGACGAGTTCGCGGCGAGCGGTCTTCTCACCACCGATCCCGAGGCGGCGGCCGCCGCGGTGGCCGCCCTCGACGAACTGGACGCGCGGGCCCGTGAGGGCGGGTTCGGCGCGCTGCTGGCATGAGCGTTCAGAAGCGGTCCGGGACCGCGACCACCGCGTAGCGCTCGTCGTCCACGTCCCGGCCCCACAGTGCCCTGTCGCCGGACAGGCGCTCCACGCGCACCTGCCCGGCCATCGGCGCGAGGAGGGCGGTGAGCGCGTCCGCCGGTATGCCGACCGGGCTCACCGTCCCCCACACGCCCTCGACCAGCACGAGCCGCCCTCCCGGCCGCAGCAGGTCCCGCCAGTGCCGCAGCGCCCGCCGCGGCTCGGGCAGCGTCCAGAGCACATGCCGGACGAGGACGGCGTCGTAGCGCTCCTCTCCGACCGGCGGTGCCGCCGCGTCACCGACGAGGAACGCCGCGTCGCGCCCGGCGAGCTTCTCCCGGGCGAGCGCGACCATCGCCGGGGACCGGTCGACGCCGGTGATCCGGTGTCCCTGCTCGGCCGCGAGGAGCGCCAGGCTGCCGGTGCCGCAGCCGAGGTCGAGCACGTCGCCGGCCCGCTGGGGCAGCCAGGCCCGCAGCCGCGCGGCCCAGGCCGCGCGCACCTCCGGGTCGCGCAGCCCGTGGTCCGGCTCCTCGTCGAAGGCGGCGGCCCGCGCGTCCCAGTCGACACCGTCCGTGCCCCTGCCGTCACCGTCATGCGTGGTCATGGCGCAAGAGTGACACCTGCCACTGACAATCGAATCGTGACTGCCGCCACAGACAGAAGGGGACCGATGAGGAACTCTCCCCCGAAAGGTCTACCTCCGTGAGAACACGGAACCCGGTGGACCCGAAGGAGGCAGCCATGCGCCGTGTCACCGTGCAGAAGCCCCCGAGGAAGACGGACACCCGCCAGGTCCGCGAGGAGGCCGACGAGCGCCCCGCGGGACGACCCGAGGTCCGCCGGGACATCGCCCGCACCTGGTGGCCCGACGGCTGAGCGCCCCCGCGGTACGGGGCTCAGCCCAGCCGCTTGCGGTAGTGGATCCGGTCGTACGGCCCGGTGACCCCGCGCCCCACGACCTCGTAGCCGAACTTCGGATAGATCCTCCGGTTCTCCCACATCATGGCGTTGGTGCAGAGCCTGATCTCGGGCAGTCCGAGCGCACGCGCGTGTGCGTCCACGAACTCCAGCAGCAGCCGCCCCACCCCGGTTCCGTGCGCGTCGGGGCGCACGGCGACGACGTCCAGCCAGAGGTGGTCCTCGCGCGGCTCGACCACGGCGAGGCCCGTCACCCGCGCGGTGCCCGCCGCGCTTCCCGGCGCCCGCGCCACGAACACCCTGCCCGCGGCCACGTTCGCCGCGTGGTCCGCCTCCATGGGCACCGGCACCACCCCGATGCGCGCGATGTACGGCCGGAAGGCCGCGTCGATCACGGCCTTCACCTCGGGCACGTCGGCTGCGACGGCCGGGCGGATCCGCTCGTCTGTCATGCCGCGCACGGTACCTACCTGATCCCAGCCTGAGCACTCCCTTAACGCGGCCATAAGGATCTCCCTCCAGGGCCCTCACCGGGCGATTCCGCGTGTCCCCGCGGCTAGCTTCTGAACCACCCCCACGGGATCCACCCCCCCACAGGATCCGGTGATCGCCGTTTCGAGGAGTTGCTGCCGCATGTCCGCACGCCGCAAGGCCGCTGTCGCCGCCGTCGGTCTCGTCCCGCTCGCCCTGACCGGGCTGTCCGCCACGCCGGCGTCCGCGCACGGTTCGATGGGCGACCCGGTCAGCCGGGTCGCGCAGTGCTACGCCGAGGGCCCGGAGAGCCCCGCCTCGGCGGCGTGCAGGGCCGCGGTCGCGGCCGGCGGCACCCAGGCGCTCTACGACTGGAACGGCATCCGCATCGGTGACGCGGGCGGACGCCATCAGGAGCTCATCCCCGACGGCAGGCTCTGCAGCGCCGGCAACGAGGCGTTCAAAGGGCTGGACCTGGCCCGCGCCGACTGGCCCGCGACGGCCGTGAAGAGCGGCTCGTACACCTTCAAGTACCGCGTGACGGCCCCGCACAAGGGGACCTTCAAGGTGTACATCACCAAGCCCGGCTACGACCCCTCGCAGCCGCTGGCCTGGGACGACCTGGACCTGGCGAACCCGGTGGCGACGTCCACCGACCCGGCCGCGTCGGGCGGCTTCTACACCTTCACCGGCACCCTCCCCGAGCGCTCGGGCTCGCAGCTGCTGTACGCGGTGTGGCAGCGGTCGGACAGCCCGGAGGCGTTCTACTCCTGCTCGGACGTCACCTTCGGTGGCGGCGGCGCCCCCGCGGGCGGGGGCGGAGCCGGCGGCGAGGCCTCCGGCCCGGGCGACACACCCCAGGGGGCGGCCGCCCCGGCGCCGGCGGCCTCGGCTCCGTCCGAGGAGCAGATCGAGGACGGTGCCGACAAGTCGACCGTCGAGAACCACGGGCACGGTGACGACGACGCCGGGACCTCGGCCGAGCCCGCCGCGGCGGACGGCGGCGCCGCACCGGATGCGGCGGACACCGGGACGGCGAACCGGCCCAAGGCGGCCGGGGCGCCGGAGAACCTCGCGGAGACCGGCGGCGACGCCACCACCCCGTACCTGATGGTCGGTGGCGCCGCGGCGCTGGCGCTCGGTTCGGCGGCGCTGTTCGCCTCCGCGCGGCGGCGCACGGCGACCGGGCGGCACGGCCGCTGACCCGGCTCGGGGCCCTGTCCGGCGGCTCAGGCCGGACAGGGCCCCGATGCGTTCACTATGACCTGGACATGTCATCCAAACACCGAGGCACAGGTGGTGGGCTCGGCCCGGGCCGGGTCGAGCGCGTTGGCCACCTCGTGGAAGGCGATCCGGTCGAAGAGCCCGATCGCCAGATGCTCGGACAGGTCGAGCGGACAGAGGTCCTGGAGCACCACGTTGCGCACGTTCGGCCCGGTCAGGAAACTGCTGCGGTACGGGGTGACCACCTCGTCGTACCGGGTGGCGATGACGGTGTAACGGACGCCGGGCACGGTGTCGCCGCCCGCGTTGAGCCGGGTGAGGAAGTCGGATCCGGCGACCTGGTCGGCGAGGGCGGGGGTGGCCTCGGTCAGCAGGTCCTCCGCGCCCGGGAAGTACGGCAGCAGCTTGGTGAGGCCGCCGAGGGTGGTGCCGTGATTGCTGGGCGCGATGCCGACGAGGGCGTTCACCTCGTCCGCGCCGCCCAGGAACTTGAGGTAGTGACGCGGCATCATGCCGCCCTGGGAGTGGCCGACGATGTCGGCCTCGGCGGCGCCCGTCGCGGCGAGCACCTTGTCGACGAAGGCGTCGAGCTCTTCGGCGGACTTCTCGACGGGGCCGAGGCCGTGGAAGAACGGGACGCCGGGGAGCCGGCCGTAGTCGAGGGAGAAGACGCAGTAGCCGCGGTGCTTCAGATAGGGCGCGAGGCCCAGCCAGTTGTCGACGGAGTTGCCGAAGGTGCCGTGGACCAGGACGACGGGGCGGGGGTGGGCGGCGGAGGGCTCGCAGTCGTAGTCGTTCCAGCCCGAGGTGGGCGCGTCGGCGGCCTGAGCACTCGCCGTGGTGGGGACGGTGACGGCGGCGGCCAGCAGGAGTGCGGCCAGCGGTCTGATCATTCGCTTCCAGGGCAGCATCGCGTGATCTCCTTGCGGTTCAAGGGGGGAAGGGTGGGGTCCTACGCCCTGTGATCCGGATCACGAGGATGCTGTTCACTCGTCAAGTTACGGGTGAGTAGTAAAAGGGGGAAGTTACGGGTCGGTAAAAACTCGCGGCATCGACCCGCGGCCGCACGCCGGACCCTGATAACGCGTCACCAAGCGGGACGAATCGGCCCGTCGGGCGTGATGCGCAGCAACGCCTCCCGCAGGGCCCGCACATCCGCCTCCCCCAGCACCCCGCCCCAGGTCCGCACGACCTCCGCCACCGCCTCCTCGGCCGCCCGGGTGCAGGCCCACCCCGACTCGGTCAGGACGACCAGCCGGGCCCGCGCGTCCCCGGGATGCGGGCGCCGCTCGGCGTACCCCTTGCGCACCAGCTCGTCGACGAGCTGGCTCGCGGCCTGCTTGGTCACGCCGAGGTGGGCCGCGAGGTCGGTGACCGTCGCGCCGTCCGGGGCGAGGCGGGTGAAGGCGAAGCCGTGCGCGGGCCGCACCCCTTCGAACCCGCGCGCGACCACACCGTCGTGGATACGCCGGGTGAGTTCCCCGGCGACGGCGAGCAGGGCGGCGGACAGGGCCATGGCCTCGGAGTTCTGCACGGAGGCATTCAAGCACCTTGACGAAATGGTCAAGCTGCTTGAATATATGGTCAACTTACTTGACCATTTTCGGAGGTCCGCCATGCCCGTCGTCCGCCCGTCCGAAGCCGTCGTCCACGAGATGCACGGCGCCCGCTTCGTCTCGTACGCCACCCCGTCGACCGGCAGCAGGGAGCTGTGCGCCTGGCGGGGCGAGATCCCCGCGGGCACCCGGGCGCCCGCGCACACCGTCAGCCGGGAGGAGATCTTCCATCTGCTCGACGGCGAACTGCTGATCACCCTCGACGGCACCGTCCACCGGGTCACCGCCGGCGACACGGTGATCATCAACCCCGGCGCGACCCTCGCCGTCGAGAACCCGACCACCGAGGTCGCCGTCTCCTGGGTCACCACGTCCCACGGCCTGGAGGCGACCCTGGCCGACGGCACCCGCATCGTGCCGCCGTGGGCCAACTGAGCCGGCGCCCCTCAGGCGGCCAGCGTGCCCGGCATCACCGCGCGGGGGCCGAACTTCGCCCGCGCGCGGTCCGCGACCTCCTCGATCCTGCGCACCTTCTCGTCCACCGGGTCGAAGGTGAGCTGGTGGGAGGCCTGCTCGGCGGGGTCGAGCCCCTCCGCGCGCAGCGCGATCGCGCGCACCCGGGCGCGCTGCAGACCGAGCGCCTCGTACAGGCCGTACGCCGCCCTGGTGAGCGCGGCCGAGTGGGCGGTCGGCTCGGGGAGGGTGCGGGTCCGGGTGGTGGCGGTGGGGGTCCCCCGCTCATGGGGGTCCCCCCGCTCGAGCGAAGTCGAGAGTGGGGGAGAAGCCGAGAGTGGGGGAGGTCGGCGTAGCGCACGGTGAGGGTGAGGCTCCGGCAGACCTTGCCGAGGGCACGCAGCCGGGCGCCCAGTTCCCCGGCCGCCGAGAGCAGGGCGCGGCGGTGCCGGCCGGGGTCCAGCTCGTCGCGGGTGAAGGGGCGTTCGGTGGCCAGGGACCTGGAGACGGCGTTCGGGACGACCCGTCCGCGGTCGACGCCGTTCGCCCTCTCGTGCAGTTCGCGCCCGGCCCTGGCGCCCACCAGCCGCTGGAGCGTGGGCAGGGGGGCGGCGGCGACCCGGCCCAGGGTGTCGAGGCCGTACTCGCACAGGGTGCGGGCGGTCCTGGTGCCGACGCCGGGCAGCGCGGCGACGGGCCGGCCGGCCAGGAAGCCCCGCACCTCGTCCCCGGCCACCGCGCGGGTCAGCCCCGGACGGGCGTCCCGCAGGGCCATGCGGGCCACCATCGGGCCCGGCCCGGCGCCGATCACGCAGTCGACGCCGTGCAGGGCGAGGGCGCGCACCCGGATCACCGCGGCCAGTTCGAGGGCGGTGCGCCCGAAGTACCGTTCGGCGCCGCGCAGATCGGCCAGCGCCCCGTCCGGCGGCAGGGCCTGGACGACGGGGGTGAACTCCTCCAGCAGGCCGAGGAGCCCCGGCAGGGCGGCCTCGTACATCGGAGGCAGCTGGAAACGTACGCAGAGAATGGTCATCCCGCACTCCCCGGACTCCGGTGCCACAACTTCCTTCCCACCGCGGGCCCTTCGCCCGCCGGGCGCAGATCGGCCCAGGGGTGCATCTCGTACCCCGTGGGCATGCGGATCGTCCTGTCCTCCATCGGGTCCCGGGCCGCGGAACCGGCCGGTGCGGGCCGTCCGTCCGAACCGGCGAGCCGCCTGCGGGCCGGGCCGTCGCCGTCCTCACCGGCGGCCCCGGAGCCGGCGGCCCCGGAGCCGGCGGGCTCGGCAAGCCGGGCGGCGACGCCCTCCAGGCCCTCCTCCCGGCGGATCTCCAGCAGGTCGGCGAGGTTCCAGGCGGCGGAGCCGACCACGCTGAGGCTGCGCGGGCCGCGGCGCTGCACCACCCCGCGCACCAGCAGCAGCCAGGAGTGGAAGACGGTGTGGGCGCAGGCGTCGTGGGAGTCGTCGAAGAAGGCGAGGTCCACCAGGCCCGTGCCGTCGTCCAGGGTGGAGAAGATGACCCGCTTGCCGGAGCGGATGGGCGGGGTCTGGGTGGCCGCCTTGGCGCCCGCGACCAGCACGGTGTCCCCGTGCCGGGCCTCGCGCAGCCGCCGTGCGGAGACCACGCCCAGCTCCTCGAGGAAGGCGCCGTGGTCGTCCATCAGATGGCGTGAGGCGTCCATGGACAGCACGCCCAGTTCGGCGCTGAGCCTCTCCGACGGGGTGAGGTCGGGCAGCCCGGCCGGGGCGGTCCTCCGGCCGCCGGACAGGGGGAGCTGGTCGCCGCGTCCGCCGCGGGCGCCCCGGTGCAGTTCGGTCAGGTGCAGTTGCAGGTCGCGCCGGTTGGCGCCGAACGCGTCCAGCGCGCCGACCTGGGCGAGGCGTCCGGCGAGCGGGCGGCTGGGGCGGGCCCGCTCCCAGAAGTCGAGCAGTGAGGCGTACGGCTGCCCCTCGGCGATCCGGGCGGCCTCGGCCTCGCTGATGCCGTGCACGTCGGAGAGCGCAAGTCGCAGGCCCCACGCCTCCGGCACCTCCGGCTCCTTCGATCCCTTTGATTCAGACACCAGTTCGATCCTGTGTGCGACCCCCGACTTGTTCACGTCCAGCGGCAGCACCGGCACCCCGCGCCGCCGCGCGTCCGCCAGCAGCAGCCGCTTCGGGTACATCCCGGGATCGTGGGTGAGCAACCCCGCGTAGAAGGCGGCCGGGTGGTGCGCCTTCAGCCACGCCGACTGGTACGTCGGTACGGCGAAGGCGACCGCGTGCGCCTTGCAGAAGCCGTAGGACCCGAAGGCCTCGACGATCTCCCAGGTGCGACGAATCGTTTCCGCGTCATAGCCGCGGGCCGCCGCGTGCTGCGCGAACCAGACCTTGATCCGCGCCTGCGACTCCGGGTCGGACAGCCCGCGCCGCACCCGGTCCGCCTCGCCGCGTCCGCAGCCGGTCAGGGTGGCCACGATGTCGATGACCTGCTCGTGGAAGACGACGACCCCGTACGTCCCCTTCAGCGGCTCCTCCAGGTCCGGGTGCGGATAGCGCACCGGCGCCCGTCCGTGCCGCGCCTCGATGAACGGCCGCACCATGTCGGCGGCGACCGGCCCGGGCCGGAAGAGGGAGATGTCGACGACCAGGTCGTGGAACGTGGCCGGCTGGAGCCGCCCCACCAGGTCCCGCTGGCCCGGCGACTCGATCTGGAAGCAGCCGAGCGTCTCGGTGGACCGGATGAGCCCGTACGTCGCCGGGTCGCCCTCCGGCACCGCGTCCAGGTCGATCCGCTCCCCCGTCGCCCGCTCCACCTCGGTGACCGCGTGCGCCATCGCCGACTGCATCCGCACGCCCAGCACATCGAGCTTGAGCAGCCCGAGGTCCTCGACGTCGTCCTTGTCGAACTGCGCCATGGGGAAGCCCTCGCCGCTGGTCGGCACGACCGGCGTACGGGTCAGCAGCGAGGCGTCGGACAGCAGTACGCCGCAGGGGTGCATGGCGATGCCGCGCGGGAGCGCGTCGAGGGCTTCCACCAGCTCCCACAGCCTGCCGTACTTCTCCTTCTCCCCCGCCAGTTCCCGCAGTTCGGGCAGTTCCTCGAGCGCCGCGCGGGCGTCGCGGGCGCGGATGTGCGGGAAGGACTTGGCGATCCGGTCGATCTCGGCCGGGTCCATGGACAGCGCCGCACCGACGTCACGGACGGCGTGGCGCACCCGGTACGTCTCCGGCATGGCGACCGTGGCGACCCGCTCGGTGCCGAACCGGTCGATGATCGCGCGGTAGACCTCCAGCCGCCGGGCGGACTCCACGTCGATGTCGATGTCGGGCAGCACGACGCGCTCCTTGGACAGGAAGCGTTCCATCAGCAGCCCGTGCGCCACCGGGTCGGCGTGCGCGATGCCGAGGAGGTGGTTGACCAGGGAGCCGGCGCCGGAGCCGCGCGCGGCGACCCGGATGCCCATGTCCCGCACGTCGTCGACGACCTGGGAGACGGTCAGGAAGTAGGAGGCGAAACCGTGGTGGGCGATGATGTCCAGCTCGTGGTGCATCCGCTCCCAGTACTCGAGGCGGCCGGCGTAGCCGCGCAGCACCATGCCCGCCGCCGCCCGGGAGGCCAGCGTCCGCTGGGCGGTGCGGCGGCCCGCGCCGACGAGGTGCGGCTCGGGGAAGTGGACGCTGCCCATGCCGAGGTCGTCCTCGGGGTCGACCCGGCACTCCGCGGCCGTGGCCCGCGTCTGTTCGAGGAGCCGGAGGGCGGCCTCGCGCCGGAAGCCCGCGGCCGCCACGATCCGCTCGGCCGCCTCCAGCATGGCGCCCCGGTCCTTGAGCCAGGCCTCTCCCGAGTCCAGCCCTCGGGCCGGGTCGACGGGGACCAGCCTGCGGGCGGCGTCCAGTACGTCGGCGACCGGGCCGAGACCGGGGTCGGCGTAGCGGACGGCGTTGCTGAGGACGGGCCGGACGTGCTGTTCGGCGGCGAAGCCGAGGGTGCGGGCGGCCAGCCGCAGGGAGCCGGGTCCCGTGCCCTCGCGTCCGTGCCAGACGGCCTCCAGGCGCAGGGCGTCGCCGTAGACCTCCCGCCAGGGGGCGAGCAGCCGGGCGGCGCGGTCGGGACGGCCCGCGGCGAGGGCGCGGCCGACGTCGGAGTCGGGGCCGAGGAGGACGGTCAGGCCGTCGGCGTGGTTGGCGTCCCAGGTCAGCAGCGGGAGCCCGTCATGGGTGTGGGCGGCGGAGACCAGGCGGCACAGGTCGGCCCAGCCGCGGGCGCCGTCCCGGGCGAGGAAGGTGACACGGGGTGCCGACTCGTCGATGAAGGCACCGCCGCGCACCGGGGTGCGGCGCCTGTCCCGCCGTACGGACCCGTCCCCGCCCGCCGGGGAGGTCGCGGGAGCCGCCACCGCGAGGTCCGCGCCGAACAGCGGGCGGACGCCGGCCCCGGCGCAGGCCTTGGCGAAGCGGACGGACCCGGCGAGGGTGTCGCGGTCGGTGAGGGCGAGGGCGTCCATGCCCCGCTCCGAGGCGCGCTCGGCCAGCCGTTCCGGGTGGGAGGCGCCGTAGCGCAGGGAGAACCCGGAGACGGTGTGCAGATGCGTGAAACCCGGCACACGCACCTCCCGCACTCGTGAGCCCCGACCGACTCTCGAACGATTGTTCCCAGCCACCTCACCCCACCATAGACCAATTTTCGAATGAGTGTGCGATCACCATTCGGCCCCCTCCCACCTGCGCAAACGGCCGCCCCCCTGGACCGTGGGGGCATGACGCAGAGCGCCGGCGCCGGTACTCGCCCCGGCTCGTTCCTCAACGAGGTGCGGGACGCCGTCACCCCACGGGCCACCCTGCTCGTACTCGGCGTGATCGCGCTCCAGCTGCTGTTCATCACCTCCTACGTGGGAGCCCTGCACCATCCGAGGCTGCGGGACGCGCCCTTCGGGGTCGTCGCGCCCCCGGCCGCGGCCGGGCAGGCGGTGACCCGGCTGGAGCGGCTGCCCGGCTCACCGCTGGACCCGCGGCCGGTGTCCGACGAGGCCGCCGCCCGCGAGCGGCTCGGGAACCGGGATCTCGACGGCGCCCTGGTCCTCGACCCCGCGGGAACCACCGACACGCTGCTGGTCGCCACCGGCGGCGGTACCACGCTGGCCGCCTCGCTGCGGGAGCTCGTCACCGGTCTGGAGAGCTCCGAGGGGCGCGCCCTGCGGGTCGTCGACGTCGCTCCGGCCTCCGCCCGGGACGCCAACGGCCTCTCGTCCTTCTACGTGGTGGTGGGGTGGTGCGTGGGCGGCTATCTGTGCGCGTCGATCCTGGCGATCAGCGCGGGCGCCCGGGCGTCCACCCCGCGCCGCGCGGTGATCCGGCTCGGCACCATGGCCGTGGTCGCGCTCGTCGGCGGACTCGGCGGCGCCCTCGTCGTCGGACCGGCCCTGGACGCGCTGCCGGGTGATTTCCTGGCCCTGTGGGGGCTGGGCGCGCTGATCACCTTCGCCGTGGGCGCCGCCACGCTCGCCCTGCAGGCCGTCTTCGGGGTCGTCGGCATCGGCGTGGCCATCCTGCTCGTGGTGATCCTCGGCAACCCGAGCGCGGGCGGGGCACTGCCGCCGCCGCTGCTCCCGCCGTTCTGGGCGGCCATCGGTCCGGCGCTGCCGCCGGGCGCGGGCACCTGGACGGCCCGCTCGATCGCGTACTTCGGGGGCAGCGCGGTGACCGCCCCGCTGCTGATCCTGTCGGCGTGGGCCGTGGCGGGGACCGCCGTCACCCTGCTGATGGCGGCACTGCGGCGGAAACGGGCGGGCACGGAAGCACGGCCCGCGCCCGGCTCGTGACCACGCGGACGTCCCGCCCCTCCGCGGCGGAGGGACGGGACGTCGTGGCGGAGCGCGCTCAGCCGATCTGCGTACCGGTGGCCGACAGGGCCTCCGTCACCGGCTGGAAGAAGGTCTCGCCGCCCGAGGTGCAGTCGCCGCTGCCGCCGGAGGTGAGGCCGACCGCCTTGTCGCCCGAGAAGAGCGAGCCGCCGCTGTCGCCGGGCTCGGCGCACACGTCGGTCTGGATCAGACCGTTGACGATGTCGCCGTTGCCGTAGTTCACGGTGGCGTCCAGGCCGGTGACCGCGCCGGAGTGCACCTGGGTGGTGGAACCGCTGCGGGTGACCTGCATGCCGACGGTGGCCTCGGCGGCGCCGGAGATCGCCTGCGTGGAGCCGTCGTAGAGGTTCACCTCGCTCGGGTGGGCCACGTCCGCGGTGTACTTGACCAGGCCGTAGTCGTCGCCCGGGAAGCTGGACGCCGCGTTCTCGCCGATCACGTTGCCCGAGGAGTCCGACCAGGTGGAGATGCCCTCGGTGCAGTGCCCGGCGGTCAGGAAGTGCGGCTCGCCGCCCTTGGTCACGTTGAAGCCGAGCGAGCAGCGCCCGCCGTCGCCGGTGATGGCGTCGCCGCCCGCGACGAAGGGCTTGTACTCCCCCTTGGTCCGCTGGAGTTCGGCCTTGGCGCCCAGCGAGTCGACGACCTTCGCCAGCTTGGCCCACTCGGCCTCGGAGACGGTGCGGTCCGCGGTGACGACGACCTTGTTGGTGGTCGGGTCGGTCACCCAGGAGGTGCCCGGGATGGTGGCGTCCTGCTTGAGGGTGGTGTGCGCGCTCTTCAGCTCGGCGAGGGAGTTCGCCACGACTCTCGCCTCGGCGCCGGCCGACTCGACGGCCTCGGCGGCGGCCTCGTCGAGCACGTTCACCACGAGGCTCTTGCTCTTCGCGTCGTAGTACGTTCCCGCCGCGTCGGCGCCCAGGTCCTGGGCGAGCGTCGAGGCGAGCTTTCCGGCCGCCTGGACCGAGAGGGTCCGGGGCGTCGCGTCCGCCGGAACCTCGCTGGCGTTCGCAGTCTGGAAGGTGACCGCGCCGGCGGCCAGTGCGGCGATGCCCGCACCCGCCATGACCGAACGTCGCCTGGGTATGCGTCGGTGCTTCAACTCACGTCCTCCTGTGGGGGGACGGCCCGGGAGGTTGTGGGGACCTCTCCGGACCGGAAGGCGTACGGCCACGGGGGCGGCGCACAACAAAAGCCACGCCCGTGCCGGTTGAACGGCGCCTACTCTTCCGAACCCCACAGGGAGCACACAAGGTCGACTTCAGGACGCGCGTACGGCAACAGCCGTGCGCCCCCTATGTCCTGACAGGTCATGGACACGCAGGACGGTTCACACTGCAAACGTTACGAGGCGGTAACCGGTGGTGCGGTTCACGGAATCCGCGCCTGGCTTGAAATAGGCCCTCTGGATCCGGGCACACGAAACGACGAACCCCCGCACGCGGTTGCGTGCGGGGGTTCGTCTGCAGGCGGAACCAGTGGGACCGGTGGTGCGCGGAGCCGGTCCTAGTAGACGCTGACCCCGTAGGCGCTCAGGGCCTCGGTCACCGGCTGGAAGAAGGTCGTGCCGCCGGAGGAGCAGTTGCCGCTGCCGCCGGAGGTCAGACCGTACGCGGTGCCGTTGCTGCCGTAGAGCGAACCGCCGGAGTCGCCGGGCTCGGCGCAGACCGTGGTCTGGATGAGGCCGTAGACGACGTCGCCGCCACCGTAGTTGACGGTCGCGTTGAGGGCGGTGACCCGGCCGCTGTGGGTGCCCGTGGTGGAGCCGTCACGGATGACGGTGGTGCCCACGCTCGGGGTGGCCGCGCGGGTGATGTCCACGCCGTTCGCGGTGCCGGGCTTGCTCACCGAGGAGTTGGTGTACCGGACGATGCCGTAGTCGTTGCCCGGGAAGCTGGAGCCGGCCGTCGAGCCGAGCACCGTGGTGCGGCTGGAGTTGGAGTACCAGGTGCCCGCGCCCTGGGTGCAGTGACCGGCGGTCAGGAAGTACTGGACGCCACTGCTGCTGCGGACGTTGAAGCCGAGGGAGCAGCGGCCGCTGTTCGAGTAGATGGCGTCGCCGCCCTGGATGAGCTTGGTGAACTTGCCCGGGGTGCGCTTGATGGTGATCGCCCCGGCGTCGTCCCCGGCCTGCCGCTTGATCTTGTTGATCTCGGCCTGGGAGACGGTGCTGTCGACGGTGACGAGCACCCGGTTGGTCTTGCTGTCGACGGCCCAGGCGGTGCCGGGAACGTCGGCCTTCAGCACCGAGCCGCTGACGCTCTTGAGCTCGGCGGAGCTGAAGGTGGTGGGGGTGTCGGCCGCGTTCGCGCTGGGGATCGCGATCGCGGCAGCGGCGACGAGGCCGGCGGATACGGCGGTCAGCCGAGTCCGTCTCGAGATGCCGCTACGGGGGGTGGTGCGCTTGATCCTCACTTCTCGTTCCTCCACAAAGGAAGTAGGGGGCCCTCGTGGGGTTGTGGGCCCGTGAGGCGCAGCCAGTGGACCGAGTGCCCGGATTCCGAACACGCCGTGCCCCTGACAAGCGCTGGTGGCGAGTATTCGGCCGACCGACCGTTCGGCGCAAGGGTGTCTTTTGGCCGTCAACCTTTGAACCATGTAGGAGATTTGATCCGCGCACGACAGCGCATTACCAGCGGTCACACCCGCCTGACGACCGGTCGAACAGCCGCACGGTGTCCGGAATTCGCCCCTCCGAATACCGTGCCGGCACCCCACCGCCGCCCCGCCGGCGCCCGCCCGCGGACGCGGCTCAGCAGTCGCAGCCGCAGTCGCAGCCGCCGTCCTCACCGCAGCAGCTGCAGCAGTTGCAGCACTCACAGCAGTTGCAGCAGTCGCCGCACCCACTGCAGTCGCAGTTGGTGCAGGGTCCCTGCTTGGGCTCACGGGTCCAGGGGTCCTCATAGGTGCCGCAGCACAGCTGGCAGCTGCAGGCGAGTCCCAGCCACACCGCGCAGCCGGCGAGCGCCCCGCGCCGGTCGCGGCGCGGCGGTTCGGGAGGCAGCGGGGCGCCGGGGCCACCGGGAGGGGCGTAGGGACCGCTTGCGTGGGCACAGGAGACCGTACCGAAGGCACGATGGACGGAGTTGGGGAGTTCATGGACGAGCAGCCGGTGCGCGAGGCCGCCGTCGGAGAACTCGACCTCGCGCAGCGCGAGCCGGATGCCGTGCACCGCGTCGTCGGCGAGCCGGCGGGCCTCCTGAAGCGGGGTGCCCGTGGCGGTGAGCGGGTTCCAGGCCCCCGAGGCGGCGTCGGACTCCCGGTCCTCCACGGCGTCCAGCAGGTGCGCGAGGCGCCCGAAGAGGGCTCCGGCCTCCGCGAGCGGTCCGGCGTTGCGCGGCCGCCCGGCGAGCACCGCGGTGTGCGCGAAGGCCGCCGCGGTCGCGGTCTCGGTCGGCTCGGTGACGGCGAGGATCGGAGTGCCGGGTCCGGCGAGCGTCTCGATGCCGGTCTGCCGGTCCACGGCGTCGAGGAGGACGGCCGTGTCGAACCCGATGTCCGATCCGGTCCGTGCCCCGGCCCGGTCCCAGCTCGCGGCGACCCGGCGCGCGGCGAGCGCCACCGGCCTGTGCGCCAGCAGTCCGTCCCCGTCGGCGACATGGTCGCGCACCTTCGCGGAGGCGAGCACGAGCGAGACGGCCGCCGCGAGCCGCGCGCCCTCACCGTGCGCGACGGACGCGGTGCGCATACCGCGCAGCGGACAGGGCCCCGCGGTGCGCCGTCCCGCTTCGGCGGACCCGGACTGAGCCTCCGTCAGAACGGATATGAGGAGCCCGTCGTAATTGGTGACGATGCGCGCGAGCTGTCCGTGGTCCCCCCGCAGGGCGAGGCACAGCCCGCACAAATGGGCCATCCACTGGGCGGTGAGCTTCTCTCCGAGCCGGTGCCGACACGGCCTGACCATTCCGAACACGACGTTCCCCCGTGCAGTTGTACGACGCTGAGCGGCCGCATCGTATCGGCCACGGCGTTCACCCGTACGTACCCCTCATCACCCGTACGCCGGGAAGAATCATATTTCACTCACAGTCAGCAGCCGTTTACATCAAGACCCTTGGGAAACACGGACTCTCGACGGATTCGCTGTGCACCAGTACCGTCACAAACCCCCCGCGCGGCGTCTATCCACTTGGCGCGCCATCCGCATCATGGACGACCATAGGGATGCGGAAAGCAAAAGACCGCTGTGAGAGGAGGCGTCCATGGGATCGGTACGCAAGGCGAGTGCCTGGCTTGGCCTCGTCGACGACAACGAAGACGAGCGTTACTACGACGACGACTACTCCGACGGGCCCGAGACCGGGGAGGCCTGGGTCACCGATCCGCGGGTCAAGGTGGCCGCGGACGTCGCCGAGGAGAAGGGCCGCCGCATCGGCACGGTCACCCCGGACAGCTTCCGGGACGCCCGCGCCATCGGCGAGCTGTTCCGCGAGGGTGTTCCCGTCATCATGAACCTCACGGCCATGGACGCCGGCGACGCCAAGCGCGTCGTCGACTTCGCCGCGGGCCTGATCTTCGGTCTGCGCGGTTCCATCGAGCGCGTGTCCAACCGGGTGTTCCTGCTCAGCCCGGCCGACACCGAGGTCGTCAGCGGTGAGCCGGCCGCGCACCGTTCGGACGGCTTCTTCAACCAGAGCTGAGGCAGGGCCGCTCGCCGGCCCTGCCTCCGCGTGGGTCCTTCCGCGGCCGGCTCTACCGGAACGCGTCGATTCCGGTGAGCGCCTTGCCCAGCACGAGCTGGTGCATCTCCACGGTGCCCTCATAGGTGAGCACCGATTCCAGGTTCGTCGCGTGCCGCATCACGGGGTATTCGAGCGAGATCCCGTTGGCCCCGAGGATCGTACGGGCCGTACGGCAGATGTCGATGGCCTCGCGCACGTTGTTGAGCTTGCCGAAGCTGACCTGCTCGGGACGCAGGCGGCCGGCGTCCATGCGCCGCCCCAGATGATGGGCGAGCAGAATCCCCTTGTGCAGTTCGACCGCCATGTCGGCGAGCTTGGCCTGGGTCAGCTGGAACCCGCCGATGGGCCGGCCGAACTGCTCCCGTGACGTCGCGTAGCCGAGGGCCGCCTCGAACGAGCTCCGCGCGGCGCCCATCGCGCCCCAGACGATTCCGTACCGGGCGTGCGAGAGACAGCTGAGCGGTCCCTTGAGCCCGGTCACCTCCGGCAGCACGGCGTCGGCGGGCAGCCGTACGTCGTCCATGACCAGCTCGCTGGTGACGGAGGCGCGCAGGGACCACTTGTGCTTGATCTCGGGCGCCGAGAACCCGGCGCTGTCGGTGGGCACGACGAAGCCGCGGATCCCCTCGTCGGTCTGCGCCCACACCACGGCGACACCGGCCACGGACCCGTTGGTGATCCACATCTTGCGCCCGCTGAGCACCCAGTCGCCGCCGTCGCGCTTGGCGTGGGTGCGCATCGAGCCGGGGTCGGAGCCGATGTCGGGTTCGGTGAGCCCGAAGCAGCCGATGACCTCGCCGGAGGCCATCCGCGGCAGCCACTGCCGCTTCTGCTCCTCGCTGCCGAAGCGGTGGATGGCGTACATGGCGAGCGAGCCCTGGACGGAGACCAGGGAACGGATCCCGGAGTCGGCCGCCTCCAGCTCAAGACAGGCGAGTCCGTACTGCACGGCGCTCGCCCCCGCGCAGCCGTGGCCCTCGAGGGACATGCCGAGCGCGCCGATCCCGCCGAGCTCCCGGGCCAGCTCCCGGATGCCGGGCAGTTCGCCCTTCTCGTACCAGTCCGCGACGTGCGGCAGCACGCGGTCCGCCGCCCAGCCGCGCACCGTGTCCCGGATCGCCAGGTCCTCCGGCTCCAGCAGGTCGTCGAGGCCGAGGGGGTCGGCGGGGTCGAAGGCGGGCAACTTCGCGGACGCGGACATGGGACACCCTCCGGGGGCTGATCCGGGACAACTCCGGGACATCAACTAGCACTGCTAGTCACGGCTCGGAGCGACGTTACGACGCGGTCTCCCGCACGTCCACCCCGGCCGGGCGGGCGTGGCTCACACCGTCGCCGTGGAGGACGCGGGGCTCCACGGCCTCCCGCGGCGCGGGCACCTCGACGGCCGCCGGCTCGCACTGCATGACCCGCGGCAGCCTGAGCGCCATCGCCGCCCCGAGCAGCAGCAGCCCCGCGCTCACCAGCAGGGTCACGTGCAGTCCGTGCACGAAGGACTGGCGCGCCGCGTGCCGCAGGGCGTCCCCGGCGGGCCCGCCGAGCTGCGCCGCCACCTCGTACGCCTCGCCCAGGGAGTGTCCCGCGGCGTCGGACGCCGTCGTGGGCACCCCGGGGACGCCGGTGAGGCCGGGCGCGTAGGCCGCGTTCATCACGCTGCCGAGGAGCGCTATCCCCATCCCGGCGCCCAGCTGGTAGGAGGTCTCACCGATCGCCGCCGCCCCGCCGGCCCGTTCCGGCGGCGCCTCGCTGAGCATCGACTCGTACGCGCCGAACAGCGTGGTCTCCAGGCCGAAGCCGAGCAGGACGAAACCGGTGAGCAGCAGCGGGGCGTTGTCCTGGTCGCCCATCGCGGTCAGGAGCACCACCGCCCCGGCGGTCAGGCAGAAGCCGCAGCCAACCATGCGGCGCGGGCCGAATCCGCGCAGCATGCGCGCGCCCGCCAGTCCCGCCGCCATCGCCGCGACCGTCAGCGGCAGCAGGCGCAGCCCGGTCTCCAGCGGGGAGAGCCCCAGGACGAGCTGGAGGTACTGCGCCGCGATCAGTTCCAGGCCCACCAGGGCCAGCATCGCCAGCACGATGCAGCCCACGGACGTGCTGAACGCCGGACGGGCGAACATCCGCAGGTCGACCAGCGGGTGCGCCCGGCGCCGCTGCCGGCGCACGAAGGCGGTGAGCAGTCCGGCGCCCAGGAGCAGCGGCAGCACGGTCCACACGCCGGTGACGGATTCCCCGCCGCCGAGCCGCTTCACACCGAGGACCAGCGCGAACAGTCCGGCGGCGGCCATCAGCGCGCCGGCCACGTCCCAGGGGCCGCCGGCGTCGCCCTTCGACTCCGGCAGCAGGATCCGTCCCACCGGCAGGCTGACCAGCATCAGCGGGATGTTGACGAGGAACACCGAGCCCCACCAGAAGTGCTCCAGCAGCAGGCCGCCGAGCAGGGGCCCGACCGCCGCTCCCACCGCGGCGACCGCGCTCCACAGGCCGATGGCGAGCGCCCGTTCGCGGCGGTCCGGGAAGACCTGGCGCAGGATCGACAGGGTCGCCGGCATGATCATGGCGCCGCCGACGCCGAGCAGCGCCCGCGCCAGGACCAGCATCGGGGCGTTGTCCGCGAGGGCCGCCAGGCCGGAGGCGACGCCGAACAGGGCGTAGCCGAGCAGGAGAACACGTCTGCGTCCGACCCGGTCGCCCAGGGTGCCGAACAGGATCAGCAGCGAGGCGCAGACCAAGGGGTAGGCGTCGACGATCCAGAGCAGTTCCACCGCGCCGGGCCTGAGGTCCTCGGTGACGGCGGGGACCGCCACGTGCAGCACGGTGGCGTCGACGGCGACCAGCAGCAGGCTGGTGCAGAGGACGACGAGCACCACCCAGCGGTTGGCACCTGCTCCGGCCGCCCTACGGCGCAGCGTGGCGGCCGTGGTCGTCCCGGACATGTACACGTACCTCCCAGATGTTCCCTCGCGATCGGCGGGCTCACGGAGGTGGGGACTCCCCCGTGACTCGGCCGGAGAGGAGCGGTGGTCTCCGGCCCGCGCAGCGAACGGCGAGTGACACGTCAGAGTACGCGAGTGGGAGCAGAGGTCGAGTGGCGGACCTCTCACTGCTCGGGCGGATCGGTGTGGCGTGCACCACGTGTCCCGTCCGGTGCACACCCCGTCGGGGGGCCGGCCGGTTCCGGGTCAGGTCGATAATCGGGCCCGTGAACGATCTCGAGACACGTGCCGTCCCGGCCCGCCCCGGAGCACTGCGCCGGGCCGCGCCGGCGCTCCTCGGGTACGCCGCGGTGCGTGCCCTGGGCCTGGCCGTGCTGTTCCTGTGGAGCGAGGCCCGCGGCAAGAGCGCGTACACCCTGCTGACCGCGCGCTGGGACGCGCTCTGGTACGCGCGCGTCGCGGAGCGGGGGTACGGCTACGAGGTGCGGCTGCCGGGCGGCGACGTGCACTCCGACCTGGCGTTCTTCCCGCTGCTCCCGTGGCTGGAGCGGCTGGTGGCGGCCGTCTCCCCGCTGTCGTACGCCGACGGGGGGTTCCTCGTCGCCGCGCTCGCCTCGCTCGCCGCGGCCTGGGGGGTCTTCGCCGTGGCGGACCACGTGTACGGGCCGCGGGCCGGGGTGTGCGCGGTGCTGCTGTGGGCGGTGCTGCCGGTCGGGATCGTGCAGTCGATGGCGTACAGCGAGTCCCTGTTCACCGCGCTCGCAGCGTGGTCGCTGTACGCCGTGCTGACGGGCCGCTGGGTGACGGCGGGCGTCCTGGCGGGGCTGGCGGGGCTGACCCGGCCGGTCGGGCTCGCGGTGGTCGCCGCGGTGTGGGCGGCGGGCGTCGCCGCCTTCGTGCGGGAACGCGCCGCCTCCCCCCGCGGGGGCACCCCCTTCGTGCGGTGTCGCAGCACGGTACCGGCGGACGGCGCGCGGACCGGCGAGGGCGCCGGTCCGCCCGCGACCGCCCCGCGCGTGCGCGCACCGGACGGCGCCCCGCACCTCCCGGGCGCCCCCGGCGACCGCCCGCGCCGGGTCCTCGGCATGCTCCTCGCGCCCCTCGGAGCCTCCGGTTACGTTCTGTGGGTGGGGCACCGGACGGGGAACGGCCCGCTGGGATATCTCGACGTGCAGGCCGGATGGCGGAACGGTTTCGACGGCGGCTACGCCTTCGCCCGCTTCGTCGCGGCCATGTTCACGTCGTTTCCGTCCGCCCTGGCGGGGCTCGCACTGGTGGCCGGCGTCGGCCTGGTGGTGTGGCTGTACGTGGTGTGCGTACGGCAGCTCCAGCCGCTCCCCCTGCTGGTGTACGCCGGGGTCGTCACCGCGCTCGCCCTGTGCGCGTCGAGCTACTTCGGTTCGAAGCCGCGGCTGCTGCTGCCCGCGTTCCCCCTGCTGCTGCCCCTCGCCCTGGCCCTGGCCCGGTGGCGCGCGCCCCGGCGGGCGCTGGTCGTGGGGGCGGCCGCGACGGCCTCGGCGCTGTACGGCGCCTTCTGGCTGAACGGCTCCGGCCCGCCCTGACCCGCCCGGACGGCCGATGAGCACCGGGGAAATTCCGCACCTAGCCCCGGTGAACGAATTCATAAGCGCGATAAAACCGCCGCCCTGAATGATCAAAAGAATTGAAGGCCGCAGCGCGGATACGCAGAAAATAAAGGTCCTCCTGAGAGGAATCCCACATCACATCGTCATCACAAAGACGCTGATTCGTCGGGGTTCCGCGCTCACTCGCTGTAACGTCGATTGGGTGCGTACCGATCGGAACCACACCCGTCTGGACCGGGTGTTCGCGAGGCTGGACCGTGAGCCGGAACGACCGGCTCTCGCCGGCATGCCGCGAATGAGCCGGCACCGGATGGTGCTCTTCGGCGCCACACTGGCCTTCTACGTGGCGATCGTGTGGGCCGTGCTGATCACCTCCTGGCTGGTCCGGCTGGACTGGCAGGTGATGTTCTTCCGCCCCTACCAGCAGTGGCCGGAGCTCCACGCCTTCGTCGACTACTACGTGGTGCTCGGCCAGCGCGGCCCGACCGCCGTGATGGTCGCGGCCTGGCTGGGCTGGCGCTCCTGGCGGCAGCATACGCTGCGCCCCCTGCTCGCCCTCGGCGTCTCCCTGCTGCTGCTCAACGTCACCGTGGGTGCCGCGAAGTACGGCATGGGGCGCCTCGGACCGCACTACGCGACCGAGATCGGCTCGAACGAGATGTGGCTCGGCGGCGATATATTTCCCAGCGGCCACACCGCCAACGCCGTGGTGACCTGGGGAATCCTGGCCTACCTGGCCTCCACCCCGAGAGCGCGCCGCTGGCTGTCCGCCCTGTCCGCGGTGACCTCGCTGGGCGTGGGGCTGTCCACCGTCTACATCGGCACCCACTGGCTGAGCGATGTGGTCCTGGGCTGGGCGGCGGGGCTGCTGATCCTGCTCGCGCTGCCCTGGTTCGAGCCGATGATCGCGCGCACCGAGGACCGCGTCTTCGACCTGCGCGACCGCTTGCGGGCCCGCCGGGGCCGTACGGCACCGGCGGCGGGACCGGTCGGCCGGCCCGTCATGCTCAAGCCGCTCACCGACCGCGCCGACCCGGCTCCCGAACCGGTTTCCCCGGGCCGCCCGGCCCGGCCGCCGGTCTATCTGGCGCCCGGCCCGCACACCACCCGGGCGGAGCGCTCCCCCGTCACCCCCGCGGGCAGCCGCCGCCCGCCGCACCCGGAGCGCCACCCGCGCGGTACGACGCCGGCGACCCGCCCCTGACGGACGGCGGGCACACACGGCGACGGCCCCGGTTCCCCGACGGAACCGGGGCCGTCGCCGTGTCTCAGCCCTTCCAGGCCCGCGCCACCCGGCCGTCCTTCACCTCGAAGTTCAGCCGGCCCACGCGGTACTCCATGGTGATGATCGTCCCCGGAGCCAGCGCCCGCACACTCGACCAGCCGCGTTCGCGCGCGAGGTGCTCGGCCCGCTCGGCGGCGAGGCCGACATAGGCGTCCGGACTGTCGTGGGGCTCCGCGGAGGGTGTCGGAATGGGTGCCATACGGTCACGCTATGCCCTGGCCCCCGAGCGGGGAAGTCCGCACCGGGATCGGCGGGCCCGGTCCCCCGGCGGTCACACTTGTGTCACAGGATCACGACAGACGTTCACGACGGTGACCGTCACCCGGATGGGCGGTTCGGTACGCCTTTCGCAGGCATTCGAACGCAATTCCCGCGTGTCACACCGCCGCCGCCATAAACCCCGGCGGAAAGTGCCCGGGGAAGCGCTCCCGGGACCCCGTTCCTTTTCACCGCCGCGCACGACCGCGGAAACCTGCGTGCACGAAAAATACTCGTTTTCCTCACATGACCCGTGCTCGCCCTCTGCCGGAGCGTGCACAGGGCGAGCATCATGGCGTGGGCCCGGGGTACAGGTGGCGCGGGCTCCGGCGGCCCGGCGCGCGACGAGCGAAGGGGCGAGCGATGGGGACGCAGACCGTGCGGGCCACGGAGCGGCCGACGCGCCGGCAGCGGCGCGGCCGGGTGGTGATCGACTGGCTGACCACCACCGACCACAAGAGGATCGGCCACCTCTACCTGATCACGTCGTTCGTGTTCTTCCTGATCGCCGGCGTCATGGCGCTGGTGATGCGCGCCGAGCTGGCCCGGCCCGGACTGCAGATCGTGGACAACCAGCAGTTCAACCAGATGTTCACGATGCACGGCACCATCATGCTCCTGCTGTTCGCGACGCCCAGCTTCGCGGGGTTCGCCAACGAACTGATGCCGCTGCAGATCGGCGCGCCCGACGTGGCCTTCCCGCGGCTGAACATGTTCTCGTACTGGCTGTTCCTCTTCGGCGGCCTGATCGTGCTCGGGTCGCTGCTGGTGACCGGGGGGCCGGCCGCCTTCGGCTGGTTCGCCTACGCACCGCTGAACAGCGTGCGGTACTCCCCCGGCCTCGGCCCGGATCTGTGGATCATGGGGCTCGCCCTGTCCGGCTTCGGCACGATCCTCGGCGCGGTCAACTTCATCACGACCATCATCGGGATGCGCGCCCCCGGGATGACGATGTTCCGGATGCCGCTGTTCACCTGGAACACGCTGTTCACGTCGATCCTGATCCTGCTGGCGTTCCCGGTGCTCGCCGCGGCGCTGCTGGTGCTCGAGGCGGACCGGCGGTTCGGCTCACAGGTCTTCGGGGCCGCCCACGGCGGGGCGCTCCTGTGGCAGCACCTGTTCTGGTTCTTCGGCCATCCCGAGGTCTACATCATCGCGCTGCCGTTCTTCGGCATCGTCACGGAGATCATCCCGGTCTTCAGCCGCAAGCCGCTGTTCGGCTATCTGACGCTGGTCGGCGCCACCATGGCCATCACCGGCCTGTCGGTCGTGGTGTGGGCGCACCACATGTTCGCCACCGGCGCCGTGCTGCTGCCGTTCTTCTCCCTCATGAGCTTCCTGATCGCTGTGCCGACGGGCGTGAAGTTCTTCAACTGGGCCGGGACCATGATCAAGGGCTCGCTGTCCTTCGAGACACCCATGCTGTGGGCGACCGGGTTCCTGGTGTCGTTCCTGTTCGGCGGGCTGACCGGGGTGCTGCTGGCGTCGCCCCCGCTGGACTTCCACGTGACGGACTCGTACTTCGTCGTGGCGCACTTCCACTACGTGGTCTTCGGCACCGTCGTCTTCGCCACCTTCGCCGGGTTCTTCTTCTGGTGGCCCAAGTTCACCGGGAAGATGCTCGACGAGCGGCTCGGCAAGATCCAGTTCTGGACGCTGTTCATCGGCTTCCACACCACGTTCCTGGTGCAGCACTGGCTGGGCGCCGAGGGCATGCCGCGCCGCTACGCCGACTATCTGTCGGCGGACGGCTTCACCGCGCTCAACACCGTCTCGACCATCGGCTCCTTCCTGCTCGGCCTGTCCACGCTGCCGTTCCTCCACAACGTCTGGAAGACGGCCAGGTACGGCGAGAAGGTCGAGGTCGACGACCCCTGGGGCTTCGGCCGCTCCCTGGAGTGGGCGACCTCGTGTCCGCCGCCCCGGCACAACTTCACGACGTTGCCGCGGATCCGCTCGGAGTCGCCGGCGTTCGACCTGAACCATCCCGAGTACGCGGCCGTGACGTCCCAGCCCGAGCCAAGGAGCGAGCAAGCCGGTCATGAGCCGCGCTGAGCGCGTCGATCAGCTCGACCGGCTCCAGCACCTCGAACTCGAAGCCCAGCAGCATCACATGGACCACCATGACGTCGAGGCTCGCCGCCCCGGTCCGCAGCAGGCAGGTGTCCGGGCCCTCCGCCTCGAGTGTTCCCGTGGAGGGTGAGATCCGCCCGGCGGCCTCCTCGAGGGGCGCCAGCAGGCGGATCACGGCGTGCGCGGCGTACACGCGCGTGGAGACGCCCCGCGAGACATAGGCGGCGAGGTCCCCGGCGGGCGGCTCGCGGGGGACGAAACGCGGCCCGTGCGGCGGCCTGGGCGTGATGCGGTCCGCGCGGAAGGTCCGCCAGTCCTCCCGGTCGAGGTCCCAGGCGACCAGGTACCAACGGCGCTCGGAGCACACCAGGCGGTGCGGTTCGACGGTGCGGCGGGTCGACGTGCCGTCGTGTCCCCGGTACTCGAAGCGCACACGCTCGGCGTCCCGGCAGAGGTTGGCGAGACCGGTCAGCACGGCGGGGTCGACGGCGTCGGCGCCGGGACCGCGCAGCATCGGCACGGTGAAGGCGTTCAGGGCGCCCACACGGCGGCGCAGCCGGCGGGGCAGCACCTGTTCCAGCTTGGCGAGGGCCCGTACGGAGGTCTCGCCGATGCCCTCGACGCCCTGTCCCGCGGCGGTGCGCAACCCCACGGCGACGGCCACGGCCTCCTCGTCGTCCAGCAGCAGCGGCGGCAGTTCGGCGCCGGCTCCCAGCTGGTAGCCGCCGCCGGTGCCCGGGCTGGCGTTGACCGGGTAGCCGAGCTCACGCAGCCGGTCCACGTCCCGGCGCAGCGTGCGGGCGCTGATCCCGAGCCGGCCGGCCAGATCGGCGCCGGACCACTCGCGGTGGGCCTGCAGCAGGGACAGCAGACGCAGCAGACGTGCCGAGGTCTCCAACATGGGGCCAGTCTGCCCGCCCTTGCGGACAGCTTCTGTCCTGGAGCGGGATCAGGGCTCGTAGGCGAGTTGCGGCACCCGGAAGCAGGTGCGGTTCATGTCGCCCTGGGTGACCCAGCCCTCGCCGTCGCGCCAACGGGCCACGGACAGGCAGGTCGTGCCGGTCTCCGGCGGCTCGGGGGACGGGGTGAACGAGACGGGGAGCAGCAGTCCGCCCGCGGTGTAGCCGTCGGCACGGTTCACGTGGGCGTCGACGCACGCGCGGGTGATGCCCGAGTCCGCGCAGGACGTCGCCGCTTCGGTGAACCAGCGCGCTGCGGCCCAGCCCTCGAGCTGCCACTGGGAGTGCGTCCTCAGGCCCTCGGTGGCGTCCCGGAAGGCGCGTACGGCCTCGTGGCCGGTGTCCTCGAAGTTCCGGCTGGAGCCGGTCACCCACAGGGCGTTGCGGCAGCGCGGCGCGTCCTCGTAGTCCTCGGCGACGGCCGACGTCCAGTTCTGCACGTTGGTGACCTTGGCGGTGACCCGGGCGCCGACGTCGTCCATGGCCTGGCACAGGCGGGCGTTGCCGTGGCCGTCGATGGCGTCGAACACCACGTCGGCGCCCTGTTCCTTCAGGTCGGCGGCCACCGCGCGGAAGTTGGGCAGCGCGAAGTCGACCTGTTCGGTGACCACCTTGTAGCCCTCGGCCTTCAGGCCCCGCTCGACGAGGCGGGCATATGCGGCGGACGCGGACTGGTTGTAGGAGACGACGGCGGCCGTGCGGGCGCCGTGCTCGCGCTTGAAGTAGCGGTAGACCTCGGTACCCCCGTACAGCTTGCCGTCCCAGCCCGGGGTGCCGTTCCTGGGGGCCTTGCTGCCGTAGATGCCGTAGAGGTGCGGATAGGTGTCGTAGGCGGTCCCGATGGGCTGGCCGCCGATGTCGGGCACGCCCGCGCGGGACACGCGGGAGGCGCCCGCGTAGTCCAGGGCGGTGGTGGCCACCAGGGCGACGACCTTCTCCTCGTCGATCAGCTCGTGCACGCACTCGTTGTTGCCGACGCCGCTGCCGCCGTCGTCGCACAGCCGCACCTCGACCCGCCGGCCGTCGATGCCGCCCCGCGCGTTGAGCCGGTCGAACCAGGCCCGGGCGCCGTCGCGCGGGCCGGTGAAGGCGCTGCCGCCGACCGGACTGGTGGCGCTGGTGACGATGCCGACGCGGATCGGCTCGCCCGCGCCCCGGCCGGAGGCGGGCGGGCGGCGGTCACCGCTGTCGAAGTCGCTCTCCGGCAGCCGGCTGCCGCAGGCCGCGGTCAGGGCGAGCAGCAGGACCGCGGCGAGTGCCCTAACAGCCCGGGACGGCCGGGGCCGAGCCATCGCCGCTCAGTTGCACCAGTGCGCACAGGGACCTGACGGACACCTTCCAGGTGCCGTCCTGCTCGACGGCGGTGCCGGAGGCGTCCGGGAGGGCGGTGGCGCCCTGGAGGGTCAGGACGAAGGTCACGTCCGCCTCGGTCGGCGAGGTGAACGCGATCCCGGTGACCTCCGCCCGGACCTGTCCGACGCGCTCGTCACCGCTGAACGCCTCGAGCACGGGGCCCATCATGTCGCCGTTCTCCAGGACGGTCTTCTTCTCGTCCAGGGAGGTGTCGGGGTTGAAGAACTTCTCCCAGTTCTGCCGGATCTCCTGCTCGGCCGCGGCCCGGTCCGCGGGCGCGCTGCCCGGTGCGCTCGTCGTCCGGTCCGCCGGCGTCGTGGGGGGCGGGCTGTCGGCGCCACCGCTGTCGTCGCCGCACGCCGCGAGGGCCGGCCCGAGGAACAGCAGCAGGGCGGTGGTGAGCGCCGTGCCCCGCCCCGCCGTCCGTGGGCCACGTCCCCTCGTCGCGTTCCCCCGCCTGAGGTCGCTGCCGAGAACCATCTGGCTCACCAATCGGGTGTCGGTCCGGGCCATGTCCGCCCGGTGCTTTCAGGGTCGGCTCACAGGGGGCATAGTGCAAGCCATCGGCCGGCACGGAGAGGCACACGGACTGACCCCGAGGGGTGGGAGCCATGACGCGGACAGCCCGGCTGCGAACCGCCCACCCCGTGCTGTGGGCGGGCTGGGCCGCACTCGCCGCCGGGGCGGTGCTGTGCGTCCTCGGCTGGTACGGGGTCTCGGGCGAGCGCTGGGCCGAACGGCAGCTGCCCTACCTGGCCTCCTGCACGATTCCCGGGGC
The DNA here is from genome assembly GCF_008312835.1 of Streptomyces marokkonensis. GTDB lineage: Bacteria > Actinomycetota > Actinomycetes > Streptomycetales > Streptomycetaceae > Streptomyces > Streptomyces marokkonensis_A. Next base: position 195,968 of record NZ_VSKS01000012.1, read on the forward strand.
CGCGCTGATCGTCGCCGGGGCGGTGCTGCTCGCCCATGCCCGGGGCGCGGTCGCCGCCTCTCGCGTGGAGGAGCTGTACGGCCTGCTGGTCGCCGCCGAGCCGGCGGGCCCCGACGCGTCCGGGCGGCCGGCCGGCGCGCCGGTCGCGGTCGGCGGGGAGATGCTGATGGTGCCGGGCGGCACCCTGTGGCACCGCGCGGACTGCCCGCTGGTGGCGGGGAAGGCGGAGGCGGTGCCGGTGGACACCGGGCTGATCGCGAGCGGTGAGCTGGGACCCTGTCCGATCTGCGAGCCGGCAGCAGAGACCGGCTGACGCGCGCCGCCGATGTCCTCGCTGACGTACGACCTCACGCTGGCCGGTCTGTCGGTGGGCGCCGCGGCGGCGCTCACCGGAATCGGCCTGATCGTGACGTACCGGGCGACCGGGGTGCTGAACTTCGCGCACGGGGCGATCGCCATGGTGTGCGCGTATGTCCTGCGCGACCTGGTGGTGGACCGGGGCTGGCCCCTGTGGGGGGCCGCCGCGCTGACGCTGCTGGTGGTGGCTCCGGGGATCGGCGTGGTGCTGGAACGGTTCGTGTTCCGTCCGCTGTCCGTGCCGGGCGGCGATCCGGCGCAGACGCTGGTGGCGTCCATCGGCGTGTTCGTGCTGCTGGTGGGCGGGGCGGCGCTGGTGTGGGGGCAGGGCGCGCGGGACGACGCCCCGGTGCTGGTGGCGGCGGAGCCATGGGGGCAGCTGGCGGTGGTGGCGGTGCTGGCCGCGGGGGTGGGGGCGGTGATCCGCCGGACGCGGTTCGGGAGGGAGCTGCGGGCCGTCGTGGACGACCGGCACCTGGCCGTGCTCGCCGGTGTGGACGCGGACCGGGTGGCGGCCGCGGGCTGGGCGTTCGGCTCGTTCACGGCCGGTCTGACCGGTGTGCTGCTGGCGCCGTACGTGCGGCTCGACCCGTACGGGCTGCCGCTGCTCGTCATGGAGGTGGTGGCGGTCGCGGTCGCCGCCCGGATGCGCGGCCTGACGGTGGCGGTGGTCGTCGCGCTGGGCATCGGGGTGGCGCAGAGTCAGCTGACCCGGCTGCACCCGACCGGGTGGGGCGAGCCGCTGCTCCAGGCGGTGGGCACCAACCTCTTCGTCGTGGCGCTGCTGTTCGCTGCGCTGGTGCTGCCCGGGGTCGCCGCGCGTGACACGCTCCCGCGCACGGCCGGCGCGCGGGTGCCCGCTCCGCCGGGCGCCTGGATCGTGGCCGGGGTGCTGTTCCTGCTGCCGCTGGGCTTCGCCGGGAGCGATCTGCACACGGCGGTGCAGGTACCGGCGCTGGGGGTGGTGCTGCTGTCGCTGGTGGTGGTCACCGGCCGCGGCGGGCAGATCTCGCTCGGGCAGGCGGCGTACGCGGGTCTGGGCGCCCTGTTCACCGCCCTGCTGGCGGCCGGGCGCTTCCCCGGGCTGCCCCGTGTGCCGGAGCTGGCCGCGCTGGCGGTGGCGGTCGTCCTGGTCGCCCCGCTGGGCGTGCTGACCGGCGGGCCGGCGATCGGCCGCCGGGGACTGGCCCTGGCCCTGGCGACGTTCGCGGTCGGGGTCGGGGTGAGCCGCTTCGTCTTCGACCAGCCGTACGCCACGGCGGGGCTCTCCCTGGGCCGGCCGGCGGGCTTCGACGGGGACCGCGCGTACTACGTCCTGGAGCTGGTGCTGCTGGCGTGTGCGCTGGCGGCGGTCGGGGCACTGCGCCGGGGCCGTACGGGCCGTGCCCTGGCTGCGATGCGGGACCACGAGGCCGGGGCGCGGGCGGCGGGCGTGCGCGTACCGTCGCTGAAGCTCCTGGCGTTCGTCTCCGGGGCCGCGCTGGCCGCGCTCGGCGGCGGCATGCTCGGCATGGGGCTGCGGGCGTTCGACCCCGCCGCCTACGACCCCGTACGGGGCCTGCTGTGGTTCGCCGCGGTGGTGGTCCTGGGCGCGGACAGCACGCTGGGCGCCCTCCTGGCGGCGGCGCTCCTGGTCGGCCTGGACGCGGGCACGCGCGGGGGCGTGGCAGCGGCGGTGATCGGCGTCCTGGCGGTCCTGGCGGGCCGCTTCCCCGGAGGTCCGCTCGAGGGCCTGCGCGGGCTGGCGGAGCGGCTGCGCCGGACCGGGCCACCGCACCGGCTGACACCCCTCGGCGCCCGGCTGCGACGCCGGCTGCGCGGCCCGGAACCCGCACCGGCACGTGCCTCGCTCCCGGGCGGGGCGACGGCGACGGCCGCGCGACCGGACGCGCCGGCCGGGGCGGCACCGGCCCCGCGGCCCGCCCCCGCCGGCGCGGCACCGGACCGCCCGCCCCGCCCGCCCCGCCCCCGGCCGTTCGTCCGGCCGGCGCCCGCCGGCGGCGAAGGGGTCCTCGAGGCCCGTGGACTGCATGTGCGCTACGGCGCGTTCACCGTGCTGGACGGAGTGGACATCGAGGTACCGGCAGGACGGGTGACCGCGGTCGTCGGGCCCAACGGGGCCGGGAAGAGCACGCTGTTCCACTGTCTGGCGGGGACCGTGCGGCCCGCGCGGGGGACGGTCCTGCTCGCGGGACGGGACATCACGCGGCTGCCCGCGCAGGCCCGCACGCGGCTCGGCGTCGCACGGACGTTCCAGCAGCTGGCCGTCTTCCCCACGCTGACCGTGGCCGAGAACGTGCGCGTGGGTGCCGAGCAGGGCCGTCCGGGCCGGCCCGGCGTGGTGGAGCGGATGCTGCGCCTCTTCGGTCTTGACGGGCCGGCCAGGGCGCGGCCGGCCGCCGGGCTGCCCACCGGGGCCCTGCGCCGGGTGGAACTCGCGCGGGCCCTCGCCACCGCCCCGCGCGTGCTCCTGCTCGACGAACCCGCCGCCGGTCTGGACACCGCCGAGGTCGCCGCGCTGACCCGGGTGCTGAGGGCGCTGGCCGCCGACGGAACGGCGCTCCTGGTCGTCGAGCACGACCTCGACCTGGTCGCCGGCCTCGCCGACGTCGTGCACGTGATGACGGCCGGCCGGATCGTCGCCTCCGGGCCTCCCGGCCGGGTCCTGGACGCCCTCGGGGAGGAGACCGGCCCATGACCACCGTTTCCCTGCGCCACGCCCGTGTGCGGTACGGCCCGCTGGAGGCCCTGCACGGCGTCAGCCTCACCGCCCCGGGTCCCGGCCTGACCGTGCTGCTGGGCCGCAACGGCTCCGGCCGTACGACCGTGCTGCGCGCGCTGGCCGGTGCCGTACCGCTGTCCGGCGGCACGGTGTGGTGGGACGGGCAGGACGTGACGGGCGTACCGGCGTACGAGCGGGCCCGGCGCGGGCTGTGCCTGGTGCCGGAGCGGCGGGCCGTGTTCGGCTCCCTGACCGTTCGGGAGAACCTCGCCCTCACCTCCCCCGACCCGACGCCCGCCCTCGACGCCTACCCGCCGCTCAGGTCCCTGCTGGGGCGCCGGGCCGGCACCCTCTCCGGCGGTGAGCAGCGCATGCTGGCACTGTCCCGGGTCTGGCTGGCACGCGCGCGCGTGGTGCTCGTCGACGAGCCCGCCCAGGGCATGTCGCCGGCGGTGGCGGCCCGCACGTACGCGCTCCTCGGGGCGCTCGACGCGTGCGTGGTCGTCGCCGAGCAACGGCTGCCGCCCGCGCTGCACGGCCGTCCCGCCTTCGTGTACGAACTGCGCCGGGGCTCGGTGGTGTTCGCAGGGGAGGCGGGCGAACTCGGCGAGCCGAACCCGCCGTAGCGGCGCCGTGGACATGGAAGTCCTTCCCGGAGGACTCGGGGTCCCCGAGGCGGAGCGCCGCTCACCACGCCATGGGGCGGGTGACCCGCGCCCGCCCCGTCCGCCTCCGGGTCGTGCGGTGGTGCTGTGCTGTGCGGTCGGCGGACGTACCCGAGCGGTGCTCGTTGCACACGGCGGAGGAATCCAAGGAGGCTTGACCGTCGGATCAACCAACGCCTCGTCGTGCCAGGCCAGTTGATTCTTACGCGGGGTATCGGCGATTTTCGGCCACCCACTTCATTCGCTGATTTCCGGATTTGTCGACCCGTGAGCCGGTTGATCTGTGAGTCACCTCACCCGTTCAACGGGCTTGCATGCGCCACCAGTTGACGTTGAGTGGCCGATTCCGCACCGGTCGTGACCGTGGGCGCTGGATGGTTCGATTCCGTTCGCCCTGGGGCGTGACTCCCGCCACAGATCGCCCGTTGTCTTCTTCATGAGCCGGGGAGCCACCCGGACCACGGGCCGGGAGCCACCCGGCCTCGCCACGCACCGCATCCCGAGGGAGCCACCCGTGCCGCGCATGCTCGACGTCAGCGACGAGGTACGCGCCGAGATCGGCGACGAAGAAGCAGCCCGCCTGCTCGCCGGAGAGTCCGCCCCGGGCAGTTACGACTGCACCTCCTGCCGTACCCCGGGCGACCCGCAACAGGAGCGCACCAGCACCGTGCTGTTCATCGGGGACGAGACCGCCGTACTCGCCTTCGCCCACGCCACCTGCCTGCCCTCACAGGTCGTCCAGGTCACCGAGGAGCAGCTCCAGGGTGCCGTGCGGGCCATCGGCGGCGGCGCACCGGAGCCGGAGTCCGCGAAGGTCACCCCCGAACAGGCCGTGCTCGGGGTGACCAGCGGACTGGTCCTGATCTCCGGGGAGCTGCACCCGGCCCTGGTCGTCGAGCCGACCGCGCCGGTCGCTCGGCCGGGTTCGCCCGGGGCCGGTGACGACTTCCTGCCGTTGCTCATCGAACAGGGTTTCATGCCCCTGACCGAGCTGGCGGCCGTGCCGCCGGTGCTGCACGGCTGGTCGGTGCTGCTCGCCGCGGGCCAGCTGCACGCCGTGCTCCAGCCGAACCCGGCCGGCGGCCACCCGGTGGCCTGGTGGCAGGCCCACCAGCCGCTCCAGGTCACCGACGGCTGGCGGGCGGCCGCCAACAAGCACCAGCAGGTCCTGATGTTCGCGGCCCCGGTCGGCTCGATCGGCCGCCAGCCGCGCGAGGACCTGCTGCGCGACGCGCTGGACAAGGCCGCGGCGAACGGCAAGCTGGTCGCCGCCGCGCTGCCGCTCGCCGGCATCTGACCGGCCCGCCGGGACACAACCGGGGGGCGTCCGGGGCACGGCCACGGGCAACCGGCGAAAGCCCCGAAAGGGCCGCATCCCTTGTGGGACGGGGTCGTTTGGACATACGTGCACGCATATGACGTTCCCCGCCGCCAGTCCCTCGCCTCGGTCCCCGCACCCGTGCGCCCGGCGCAGGACTCCCGGAGCGGCTCCTCGGCCACGCCGATCTACGACGCCCTCTACACCGAGTACGTCAAGTCCTTCCGTACGCTGCCGGGCGACCGCAGCGGCGAGGAGGACCTGGGCTTCACCGCCTTCGGGAACATCCCGCACAGTACGGGCTCGTACGGCGGCCACAGCCCCGGGTCGTTCGGCGCCTCCCTGGTGAGCGGTGCGTACGGCGCCTACGGCACGGGGGCGACCGACGCCCGTCAGGGCGAGGACCGGCCGCCGCAGTGGCAGCGGGTCGGCACGGTCGGCCGGAACGCCTCCGGGATGCACCATGTGCCGGCCGGCCTGCCGCCGTCCCCGCGCAGAGGCACCTGATCCGGACACGGTGAAGGGGCGGCTCCCGAGGGAGCCGCCCCTTCACCGTGTCCGTCGTGCGCTACTTCTTCCTGCCGCGCTTCTCGCGCACCCGCACGGAGATGTGGATCGGCGTCCCCTCGAAGCCGAATTCCTCGCGCAGCCGGCGCTCGATGAAGCGCCGGTAGCCCGCCTCGATGAAACCAGAGGCGAACAGCACGAACCGCGGCGGCTTGGTGCCCGCCTGCGTGCCGAACAGGATCCTCGGCTGCTTGCCGCCCCGCACCGGGTGCGGGTGGGCGGCGACCAGTTCGCCGAGGAAGGCGTTGAGCCTGCCCGTCGGGACCCGGGTCTCCCAGCCCTCCAGGGCCGTCTCGATGGCCGGGACCAGCTTCTCCATGTGCCGGCCGGTGCGCGCCGAGACGTTCACCCGCGGCGCCCACGCGACCTGGCCGAGCTCGGTCTCGATCTCCCGCTCCAGGTAGTAGCGGCGCTCCTCGTCGAGGGTGTCCCACTTGTTGTACGCGAGGACGAGCGCGCGGCCCGCCTCCACGGCCATGGTGACGATGCGCTGGTCCTGCACCGAGATCGAGTCGGCGGCGTCGATGAGGACGACGGCCACCTCGGCCTTCTCGACGGCGGCGGCGGTGCGCAGCGAGGCGTAGTAGTCGGCGCCCTGCTGGAGGTGGACGCGCTTGCGGATGCCCGCCGTGTCGACGAACTTCCAGGTCTTGCCGCCCAGTTCGATCATCTCGTCGACGGGGTCGCGGGTGGTGCCGGCGATCTCGTTGACGACGACCCGCTCCTCGCCCGCGACCTTGTTCAGCAGCGAGGACTTGCCGACGTTGGGCCGGCCGATCAGGGCGACGCGGCGGGGGCCGCCGACCGCGGTGCCGAAGCTCTGCGCCGGGGCCTCCGGGAGAGCCTCCAGGACCTGGTCCAGCATGTCGCCGGTGCCGCGGCCGTGCAGGGCGGAGACCGGGTGCGGCTCGCCCAGGCCCAGGGACCACAGGTAGGCCGCGTCGGCCTCGCCGCTCGGGCCGTCCACCTTGTTGGCGCACAGCACGACCGGCTTCCCGGCCTTGCGCAGCAGCCGGACGACGGCCTCGTCGGTGTCGGTGGCGCCGACCTTGGCGTCCACGACGAAGACGACCGCGTCGGCGGCTTCGATGGCGTACTCGGCCTGGGCGGCCACGGAGGCGTCGATGCCGAGGACGTCCTGCTCCCAGCCGCCGGTGTCGACGACCTTGAAGCGGCGGCCCGCCCACTCGGCCTCGTAGGTGACACGGTCGCGCGTGACGCCCGGCTTGTCCTCGACGACCGCCTCGCGGCGGCCGATGATGCGGTTCACCAGGGTCGACTTGCCGACGTTGGGCCGGCCGACGACGGCGAGCACCGGGAGCGGGCCGTGGCCCGCGGCCTCGATGGCGCCCTCGACGTCCTCGAGGTCGAAGCCCTCCTCCGCGGCGAGCTCCATGAACTCCGCGAACTCGGCATCGCCCAGCGCCCCGTGGTCGTGCTCGTGCGCACCCTCGTACGCGTCCGAGCCGTCGGGCTGGATGTGGTCGTTCATGAAGTCCGTACCTCGTCGTTCATCGTGGTGATCGGTGGACCTTCGCGGTGAGCGGTGATCCACTACTCAAGTGTCGCAGGGTCTGCCTCGGTGAACCGAGGCAGACCCTGGCGCCCGGTGAGGCGCCTGGCGTTTTCCAGGTGCGCGGTGAGCTGCTTCTGGATGCGCTCGGTCGCCTCGTCCAGCGCCTTGCGCGTACGTCTCCCGCTGCCGTCGCCCGCCTCGAAGGGGTCACCGAAGACCACGTCGACGCGGGAGCGCAGCGGGGGCAGTGCCTTGACCAACCGTCCCGGCCGGTCGGAACTTCCCAGGACGGCGACGGGCACGATGGGCGCGCCGCTGCGTACGGCGAAGTACGCGAGCCCCGCCCGGATCGAGGCGAAGTCGCCCTCGCCCCGTGTGCCCTCGGGGAAGATGCCGAGGACCCCGCCCTGTTCCAGCACGCCCAGCGCCCGGGATATCGCCGTGCGGTCGGTGCTGTGCCGGTCGACCTTGAGCTGGCCGATGCCGGTCAGGAACGGGTCGAGCGGACCGATGAACGCCTCCTTCTTGATCAGGAAGTGCGTCGGCCGGGGCGCCACGCCCATGACCATCGGGCCGTCGACGTTGTGGGAGTGGTTCACGGCGAAGATCACCGGACCGGCCGCGGGCACCCGCCAGGCGCCCAGCACACGCGGCTTGAACAGCCCGTACATCAGGCCGACGCCGATGCGCCGCCCGACCTCGGCGCCCCGCGCCGATGGGACGTCGGTCACTTCGCCGCCCGCTTCTCCTCGACGAGCGTGACGACACACTCGATGACCTGCTGCAGGGTCAGGTCGGTGGTGTCCACCTCCACGGCGTCGCCGGCCTTGGCCAGCGGGGAGGTCTTGCGGCCGGCGTCGGCCGCGTCCCGCTTGATCAGGGCCTCACGGGTGGTGTGCAGGTCGGCGCCCTTGAGTTCGCCGCTGCGGCGGGCGGCACGCGCCTCCGGGGAAGCGGTGAGGAAGATCTTGAGATCGGCGTCGGGCAGCACGGTGGTGCCGATGTCACGGCCCTCGACGACGATGCCTCCGCCGGCGGAGGAGGCGATCGTGCGCTGCAGCTCGGTGATCCGGGCGCGCACCTCGGGCACCGCGCTGACCGCGCTGACCTTGGAGGTGACGTCCTGCTCGCGGATCGGGACGGCCACGTCGACGCCGTCGACCGTGATGGTGGGACCCTTGGGGTCGGTGCCGGAGACGATCTCCGGCTTGCCGGCGACGGCGGCGACCGCGGAGGGGTCCTCTATGTCGATGCCGTTGTTCACCATCCACCAGGTGATCGCCCGGTACTGGGCGCCGGTGTCCAGGTAGCTCAGGCCGAGCTGCGCCGCCACGGCCTTCGACGTGCTCGACTTGCCCGTGCCGGAGGGGCCGTCGATGGCGACAATCACGGGCTGGGCGGCGCCGTTTTCCACGGGGGAACACCTTCCTGGTGCACTGGAGGGGGTGTGCGGGGCGCGGACACGCCCCGCACCAGATTACCGGCCCCCCGGAACCCCTCCGACAAGCGGACGATCCGGCCCTTCGGGGGAAGGGCAACGGGTCGTCACTGCCGGATCGACCAGCCCCGTTCGCGCAGCCCCGCGGTGAGGACCGGCGCCGCCTTGGGCTCCACCATGAGCTGCACCAGACCGGCCTGCTGTCCGGTGGCGTGCTCGATGCGGACGTCCTCGATGTTGACCCCGGCGCGGCCGGCGTCGGCGAAGATGCGGGCCAGCTGGCCGGGCTGGTCGTCGATGAGCACCGCCACGACCTCGTAGACGCGCGGCGCGGTGCCGTGCTTGCCGGGGACGCGGATCTGGCCGGCGTTGCCGCGGCGCAGCACGTCCTCGATGCCGGTGCCGCCCTCGCGGCGCTTGCCCTCGTCGGAGGACTGCAGGGCGCGCAGGGCCCGCACGGTCTCCTCCAGGTCACCGGCGACCTCCGTGAGCAGGTCGGCGACCGGCCCGGGGTTCGCGGACAGGATGTCGATCCACATCCGGGGGTCGGAGGCGGCGATCCGGGTCACGTCCCGGATGCCCTGCCCGCACAGCCGTACGGCGGCCTCCTCGGCGTGCTCCAGGCGCGCGGCGACCATGCTGGACACCAGGTGCGGCATGTGGGAGACGAGAGCGACGGCCCGGTCGTGGGCGTCGGCGTCCATGACGACGGGCACGGCCCTGCAGTGCGAGATCAGCTCCAGGGCGAGGTTCAGCACCTCGGTGTCGGTCTCCCGGGCGGGGGTGAGCACCCAGGGGCGGCCCTCGAAGAGGTCACCGCTGGCGGCCAGCGGACCGGACTTCTCCCGGCCGGACATGGGGTGGGTGCCGATGTACGACGCCAGGTCCAGCCCGCGTGCCTCCAGCTCGCGGCGGGGTCCGCCCTTGACGCTGGCCACGTCGATGTAGCCGCGTGCCGCACCGCGTCGCATCGCGTCGGCGAGCACGTCGGCCACGTGGGCGGGCGGGGCGGCGACGACCGCCAGGTCCACCGGGCCGTCGGGCGCCTCGGCCGTGCCGGCCCCGAGCGCGGCGGCGGTACGGGCCTGCTCCGGGTCGTGGTCGGCGAGGTGGACGGTGACGCCCCGCTGGGACAGGGCGAGGGCGGCCGAGGTGCCGATGAGCCCGGTACCGATGACGAGTGCGGTTCTCACTGGGCGATGTCCTTGCGCAGGGCGGCGGCGGCACCGAGGTACACGTGCGTGATGCCGGCGCGGGGCCTGTCGGACTCGATGTGCGCGAGGACCCGGACGACACGGGGCATGGCGCCCGTGACGTCGAGCTCCTGGGCGCAGATCAGGGGCACGTCGACGATGCCGAGCTTGCGGGCGGCGGCGGCCGGGAAGTCGCAGTGCAGGTCGGGTGTGGCCGTGAACCAGATGCTGATCAGGTCGTCCGCGTGCAGATCGTTGCGCTCCAGAACGGCGGTGAGCAGCGCGCCGACCTGCTCCTCCATGTGACCGGACTCGTCCCGTTCCAACTGGACGGCCCCCCGGACCGCGCGTACCGCCACGACGATGCTCCTTGCTGACGTGCGTGTGAGCTGTTCGGTCGTCCAGCGTAGTCAGGCCACGCGGGGGTGGCGCCGGGCGCTCGCCCGCTGAGACGGGCAAGGTGCACGTTTCATGCCGGTTCGCTGTGGTTTGCTTATCGTTCGACGCATTCGGTGCCAGGATGCGGGGACTGCGATCTCCGGGAGTGACGACATGACCCCTCGCGCGACGCGCCGCACGGTCCTGCTCGCGACGGGCGCGGCGGCGCTGGCCGCCGGCTGCGGCTCGGAGGACGGGGACGGCGCCTCGCCGGACACCACAGGACCGGACGCCTCCGGCGGTCAGGAGCTGGCCTCGGCCGCTGACGTTCCGGTGGGCGGGGGCACGGTCCTCAAGGACGACAGGATCGTCGTGACCCAGCCCGAGGAGGGGGACTTCAGGGCCTTCTCGGCGATCTGCACGCACCAGAACTGCGTCGTGGCCGACGTGTCGGACGGCAGCATCAACTGCACCTGTCACGGCAGCCGGTTCAGGATCACCGACGGCTCGGTGGAGCGGGGCCCGGCGACCAGGCCGCTGCCCGGGGAGCGGATCACGGTGGAGGGAAATTCGATCCGTCTGGCGTGATCCGCCGCGTACGCTCCCGGGCATGCGCCCCGAGACCCTGGTCGGCGACCACACGATCTACGCCTGCGTCATGGGCTCCCGTGCCTTCGGTCTGGCCACGGAGGGCAGCGACACCGACCGCCGGGGCGTCTTCCTCGCGCCGACTCCCCTGTTCTGGCGCTTCGAGAAGCCGCCGACGCACGTCGAGGGGCCGGCCGGGGAACAGTTCAGCTGGGAGCTGGAACGCTTCTGCGAGCTGGCCCTGCGCGCCAACCCCAACATCCTGGAGTGCCTGCACTCCCCGCTGGTGGAGTACGCCGACACCACCGGCCGCGAGCTGCTGTCCCTGCGCGGGGCGTTCCTCTCCCGCAAGGTCCACGAGACGTTCACCCGCTACGCCCACGGCCAGCGCCGCAAGCTGGACGCCGACGTCCGCGCCCACGGCGCCCCGCGCTGGAAGCACGCGATGCACCTGCTCCGCCTGCTGACCAGCGCCCGCGACCTGCTCCGCACCGGCACCCTCACGATCGACGTGGGCGACGGACGCGAGCCGCTGCTCGCGGTGAAGCGCGGCGAGGTTCCCTGGCCCGAGGTGGAGTCCCGGATGGCCCGGCTGGCGGAGGAGGGCGCGCAGGCCCTCCGGCGCAGTCCGCTGCCCGAGGAGCCCGACCGCCGCCGGGTCGAGGACTTCCTCGTGCGCACCCGCCGCGCCTCAGCCCTCCAGGCGGATCCGTACGACGAGGTCGTGCAGGGCGTCGTACGCGGTGGGGGCGTCGGGCAGGGCTGACGCCGCCTGCGCCTCGTCCAGCACACCGTGCAGCCGCTCCACCTCGGCACGCACGCGTGCGCGGTCGACGGCGGCGTCCCCGTGCTCGCGCTCCGCCTTGGCGGCGATCAGCTCCGGCAGACGGTCCGGGGCGGCGTCCACCTCCCCGGCGAGGGTGGGCAGATGGGGCTGCACCTCGCCGGAGCGCATGAGGTGGATGCCGGTGAGCAGCACCCGGAAGGTGTAGAGCAGCGGTTTGAGCCCGCCCGTCCTCTCGAACAGCCGCCACTGGGTCTGCGCGAACCCCCGGTAGTGGTGGGCGTGGTGACGGGTGAGGACGCCCGGGGCGAGCGCGACCAGTTCCCGGTGCGCGTCGGTGGTGTGCACGACCAGCGGGGACAGCAGCTGTTCCAGCACATAGCCGTTGCGGCGCAGCATCAGGCGGACGAACTTGCGCAGGTCGTGCGTGACCAGGTCCATCTCGACGCCGTCCCGGACCCACATCCTGGACCGGGTCTCGTCCGGCTCGCGCAGCCCGACGAGATCGGCGGCGGGCAGCAGGTGCACGCCCCGCAGGTCCACGTCGGAGTCGCGGGACGGGAAGCCGTACAGGTGCGCGCCGGAGACGGTGGCGAACAGCACCGGGCCGGGCTGTTCGGCGATCACCGGGCTCAGGTCGAGGTCCAGGGCGTCGGTCATCGGTCAAGCGTCCCAGAGCGTCCCCAGCGCCAGCAGCTCACCCCGGTACTCGATGCGGTCCGCCCACTCCGCCGGCCAGGCGTCCGCGCCCAGGTACGCGCCCGCGAAGGCGCCCGCGAGGCAGGCGATGGAGTCGGAGTCGCCCGCGGTGCAGGCGGCGCGGCGCAGGGCGGTGAGGGGTTCGTCGACGAAGAGGAGGAAGCAGAGCAGGCCGGTCGCCAGGGCCTCCTCGGCGATCCAGCCCTCGCCCGTGGCCAGGCACGGGTCGGTCTCCGGCGAGACGGTGCGCACGGCGTCCTGGAGGCGTCCCAGGATCTCCAGGCACTCGTCCCAGCCGCGGGCGATGAAGTGCTCGGGGGTGGGGTCCTGCGCGCGGGTCCACAGGTCGCCGAGCCAGAACTCGTGGTAGCGGGTGCGGTTCTCGTAGGCGTAGGAGCGCAGGAGGCCGATCAGGCCGGTCGGCTCGGCTCCCTGGGCGAGCAGCCTGACGGCGTGGGCGGTGAGGTCGGAGGCGGCGAGCGCGGTGGGGTGCCCGTGAGTGAGGGCCGACTGCAACTGGGCGGCTCCCGAACGCTGTTCGTCGGTCAGGCCGGGGACCAGGCCTATGGGGGCGACGCGCATGTTGGCGCCGCAGCCCTTGGAGCCGGTCTGGCTTGCGTCCTGCCAGGGCCGGTCCTCGCGGGACAGCAGGTGACAGGCCTTGAGGCAGGTGTTGCCCGGCGCCCGGTTGTTCTCGGGCGAGCGCCACCACTCCACGAACTCCTCGCGCACCGGCCGCTCCAGCCGCTTCGGGGTGAGCGGTCCCCGGTCCATGGCCGTGCGCAGCCCCCGCCCGAGCGCGAGGGTCATCTGGGTGTCGTCGGTGACGATCGCCGGTCTGGGCAGGTCCATCCCCCGCCAGGGGCCAAACTTGGCGAGGATCGACGGGACGTCGTTGAACTCGGTCGGGAACCCCAGCGCGTCCCCGAGGGCGAGTCCGGTCAGGGCACCTGTCGCGGCGCGCTTGGTGACGGTGGTCGTGGTCATGCGGGGCGTCCTTCAGGGGTCGGCCGGAGCAGCGGCGGGTGGAGGGCGGCGGCGGTGCCCGCGCGGTACAGCGCGGCGGGTTTGCCCCGGCCGCCGGTGAGGCGTGCGGCGCCGGGGACGGTTTCGACGAAGCCCGGCGTGGCGAGCACCTTGCGCCGGAAGTTGGGCCGGTCGAGGGCGGTGCCCCAGACGGCCTCGTAGACCTGTTGCAGCTCTCCGAGGGTGAACTCGGGCGGGCAGAAGGCGGTGGCGAGGCAGGTGTACTCGAGCTTGGCGCCGACGCGTTCCCGCGCGTCGGCCAGGATCCGGCCGTGGTCGAAGGCGAGGTCGCGCACGGAGCCGTACGGCGCCCAGCGGGCCTGTGCGGCGTCGCTGCCGCCGTGCGCCTCGGGCGCGTCGGGAAGCAGCGCGGCGAAGGCGACCGACACGACCCGCATCCGGGGGTCGCGGTCGGGTTCGCTGTACGTCCGCAGCTGCTCCAGATGCAGCCCGGACACGTCCGTCAGCCCGGTCTCCTCGCCCAGTTCGCGCCGCGCGGCGCTCTCGGCGGACTCGTCCGGCCGGACGAAGCCGCCGGGCAGTGCCCACTGTCCGGCGTACGGCTCCCGGCCGCGCTCGACGAGCAGCACGTGCAGCGCGCCCGCGCGGAGGGTGAACACGGCGAGGTCGACGGTGACGGCGAAGGGTTCGAAGGCGTACTTGTCGTAGCCGTCCATGACCCGCACCCCCTTTTATAGTCACTACGACTATAAAAGGGGGTGCGGGGTGGAGACAACCCTCTTCGGGGGCCGGACTCTAGAGGTCGACCTCCTGCATCAGCATCCCGACCTCGGTGTTGGACAGCCGCCGCAGCCAGCCCGACTTCTGGTCGCCCAGGGTGATCGGTCCGAAGGCGGTGCGCACCAGCTTGTCGACCGGGAACCCGGCCTCCGCGAGCATGCGGCGCACGATGTGCTTGCGGCCCTCGTGCAGGGTCACCTCGACGAGGTAGTTCTTGCCGGTCTGCTCCACGACCCGGAAGTGGTCCGCGCGCGCGTAGCCGTCCTCGAGCTGGATGCCGTCCTTGAGCTTCTTGCCCAGGTCACGCGGGATGGGGCCCACGATGTGCGCGAGATAGGTCTTCTTCACGCCGTACTTGGGGTGGGTCAGCCGGTGCGCCAGCTCGCCGTGGTTGGTGAGCAGGATGACGCCCTCGGTCTCGGTGTCGAGCCGCCCGACGTGGAAGAGCCGGGTCTCACGGTTGGTGACGTAGTCACCGAGGCACTGGCGCCCCTCCGGGTCCTCCATGGTCGACACGACACCGGCGGGCTTGTTCAGGGCGAAGAACTGGTACGACTGCGTGGCCACCGTCAGGCCGTCGACCTTGACCTCGTCCTTCTCCGGGTCGACCCGGCGGCCCTGCTCGAGGACGATCTCGCCGTTGACCTCGACCCGCGCCTGCTCGATCAGTTCCTCGCAGGCACGCCGGGAGCCGTAGCCCGCGCGCGCGAGCACCTTCTGCAGCCGCTCGCCCTCCTGCTCGGCGCCGGGGAAGGTCTTCGGGAGCTTCACGTCCTTCTTGCCCGCGTACCGGTCGCGGTTGCGCTCCTCCATCCGCGTCTCGTACTCGCGCGAACGCCCGGGGGCGGTACGGCCGCCACCGCTCCGGGACGACGGATTGGCACCGCCGCGCCCGGACTTCGGGCCCTCCTTGGTCCCCCCGGGGCCCACGTCGTAGCGGCGCTCCTCGGGGCGGGGCTTGCGGGGGCGGCCCTGCCCCTGCTTCTGGTCCCTGTTGTTGCCGGCACCGCGGTGGTTACCGCGTCCGCCGCTCTTACCGCTGCCGCTGCTTCGCATCAGAATTCCGTCGTCGTCGTGTTCGTCGGGGGACCGTCGTCCGGCTCCGGGGCGTCCGGATCGAACGACGGTACGGCTTCCTGTGTCTCGGCCTCGATCGCCTCCGCCTCCGGGAGGAAGGGCGCGAGCTCCGGGAGCTCGTCCAGACCGCGCAGGCCCATCCGCTCCAGGAAGTAGTTCGTCGTCGTGTACAGGATCGCACCTGTTTCGGGTTCCGTGCCCGCCTCCTCGATCAGACCGCGCTGGAGGAGGGTGCGCATCACACCGTCGCAGTTCACTCCGCGCACCGCGGAGACGCGGCTGCGGCTGACCGGCCGGCGGTAGGCGACGACCGCGAGGGTCTCCAGCGCGGCCTGCGTCAGCCGGGCCTGCTGGCCGTCCAGGACGAAGCGCTCGACGGCGGCGGCGTACTCGGGGCGGGTGTAGAAGCGCCAGCCACCCGCGACGAGGCGCAGCTCGAAGCCGCGGCCCTGGACGGTGTACTCGTCGGCCAGCTCGCGCAGCGCGTCCGCGACCTGGCGCTTCGGGCGTTCCAGGATCTTCGCCAGATGCTCCTCGGTCGCGGGCTCGTCCACGACCATGAGGACCGCCTCCAGGGCGGGCCTGAGGTCGAGGTCCGCAACGGTGCGCAGCCCGGCGGGGGTTCCGGTCGTCTCCTCGCTCACGGCTTCCTCTCCTCCTGTGGCTGCTCGGGGGGCCGGTCGAACTCGTCGGTGACCGTCGGCTCGGCGCCGCCGTCCCCGCCGGTCCAGCGCACGGTCAGCTCGCCGAGGGCGGTCTCCTGGTCCAGGGCGACGGCCTTCTCGCGGTACAGCTCCAGGAGGGCGAGGAACCGTGCCACGACGGTCAGCGTGTCGTCCGTGTCCTCGACGAGCGCGCGGAAGGTGGCCTCACCGAGCTCCCTGAGGCGCGCGACGACGATCCCGGCCTGCTCCTGCACGCTGACCAGCGGCGCGTGGATGTGGTCGACGTACACCTGCGGCTTGGGCCGGGGCTGCATCGCCTTGACGGCGAGCCTGGCGAAGCCCTCGGCGCCGATGCCGATGACGACCTCGGGCAGCAGCTCGGCGTGCTGCGGTTCGAGCCCCACCGTACGCGGATACCGCCGGGCCTCGTCCTGGAGGCGCCGGTCGAAGATCTCGGCGATCTGCTTGTACGCGCGGTACTGCAGCAGCCGCGCGAACAGCAGGTCGCGGGCCTCCAGCAGGGCGAGGTCGGCCTCGTCCTCCACCTCGGCGGCGGGCAGCAGCCGCGCGGCCTTGAGGTCGAGCAACGTGGCGGCCACGACGAGGAACTCGGTCGTCTCGTCCAGGTCCCAGTCCGGCCCCAGGGCGCGGATGTACGCCATGAACTCGTCGGTCACCCGGGACAGGGCGACCTCGGTGACGTCCAGCTTGTGCTTCGCGATCAGCTGGAGCAGCAGATCGAACGGACCTTCGAAGTTCGCCAGCCGAACCCTGAACCGCCCACTGTCGTCGTCGGCGCCGGTGCCCGGGGCCGACGCGTCCGGGACGGCTTCCCCGGCCGCCTCCGGTGCGCGCGGTGCGACGGCGTGCTCGGCCGCGGCCTCGTCCGGGAGGGCCGCGACCGCCCCTCCGGCTCGCGCGGCGTCCCCCGGTGTCACGACCGGGTCGACGGCCGGAGGGACGCCGGTCGACATCCCGCCGTCCCGCTCCTCCCCCGGCCCGGCCGCTCCGTCCTCCGGCGTCGCCGCCGGTGCGACCGGCGCGGGGAGCCCGGCGTCCGCCGCTTCCCCGGGCATCCCGCGCGCGGGGGCGGGCGCCGCCGGGACCGGCTCCCCGGGGCCGCCGGCGCCGGTCTCCGGCGGCGAAGGCTCCGGGGACGTCTGCGCGCCCGTGCCCTCCCCGGGCGTGCGCCCGGCGGCCGGGCCGTCCGGCGCGGGTGCCGACGGCCACGCGCCCGGGCCCCGGCCCAGGGTGCGGCGGCGGGGCGGCCGGTCGCCGGGGGCGGGGGCGGGGGCGTCGTTCGAGGTCATGGCCTCCGCAGGCTACCGCTACCGTCCGCGGAGGCGTCGTACGAGGATGCTGGCGTCTCCCCGGCTCTCCAGGTCGGCGAGGACCACGGCGACCGCCTCACGGACGATCCGGCCGCGGTCGACGGCGAGACCGTGCTCGCCGCGCAGGACGAGACGCGCGTGCTCGAGGTCCATCAGCTCCTCGGCGGACACGTACACGGTGATCTTCTCGTCGTGCCGCTCCCGGCCGCTGGGCCGTCGTGCCGCCGCCCGTCCCCGCTTGCGCGGGGCCGCGCCCTCCTGCGCCGCCTGACGCCGCCCGGAGCCCGTCGTGCCCCGGCTGCGGGACTCACCGGCCCCGTCCGGCTCCGCGTCCGCCGCGACATGCTCCGCGCCCTCGCCGTCGCCGCCCTGCGCGGGCACCGACTGCGGCGCGTCCTCCTGCGCGGCCGCCGCCGCGTCGCCCTCCCCGGCGGGAGCGGGAACGCGGGCGTCGCCGCCTGAGCGCCGGGGAGTGGACGCCTGGAGCGCCGTCCCCCCTGTCGTACGGAAGAGTTCGTCGGCCCCCGGCAGACTCACTCGGCGTGACACCGGGCGAGCACCTCCCTGGCGAGCTGGCGGTAGGCGGCGGCACCGACGGAGTTGGAGGCGTACGTGGTGATCGGCTCACCGGCGACCGTGGTCTCCGGGAAGCGGACCGTGCGCCCGATGACCGTGTGGTAGACGTGGTCGTCGAACGCCTCGACCACCCGCGCGAGCACCTCACGGCTGTGCACCGTGCGCGAGTCGTACATGGTGGCGAGGATGCCGTCGAGCTCCAGGTCGGGGTTGAGCCGCTCCTGGACCTTCTCGATGGTCTCGGTCAGCAGCGCCACACCGCGCAGCGCGAAGAACTCGCACTCCAGCGGCACGATCACCTTGTGCGCGGCGGTCAGCGCGTTCACCGTGAGCAGACCGAGCGAGGGCTGGCAGTCGATCACGATGTAGTCGTAGTCGTCCATCAGCGGCTTCAGCGCCCGCTGCAGCGTGGACTCGCGCGCGACCTCACTGACCAGCTGCACCTCGGCCGCCGACAGGTCGATGTTGCTGGGCAGCAGGTCCATGTTGGGGACCGCGGTCTTCAGCAGCACCTCGTCGGCCGCCATGCCCCGCTCCATGAGCAGGTTGTAGACGGTGAGGTCGAGTTCCATCGGGTTGACGCCGAGACCGACCGACAGCGCGCCCTGCGGGTCGAAGTCGACGAGCAGCACCCGGCGTCCGTACTCCGCGAGCGCGGCCCCCAGGTTGATGGTCGACGTGGTCTTGCCGACGCCGCCCTTCTGGTTGCACATCGCGATGATCTTCGCGGGGCCGTGGTCGGTCAGCGGGCCCGGGATCGGGAAGTAGGGCAGCGGGCGTCCGGTCGGGCCGATGCGCTCGCGGCGCTGGCGCGCCGCGTCGGGCGCGAGCGTGGCCGCGTACTCGGGATCCGGCTCGTACTCGGCGTCGGGGTCGTAGAAGTGCCCCTCGGGCAGTTCGTCGTAGTCGGCGAAATGGTTGTGGGGCGCGCCACTTCCGTCGCCGGCCATGGCGTTCACGTGATGGCCATCCATGCTCTGGTGTGCTGGGTGAGTCACCCCTGGAGTCCGGTGACTCCGGTGGGCTGCGAAGGTGCGCACAGCGACGGAGCCGACAGCAGCGAATCCCGCGGGCCCCTGGCCCGGCGCGGGCATTCCTGGTTGACCACCCCCGGGAGTAAATGTCGACTCATTCACAAGTCGTCTTACCTCCTTGGTGACCAGGAAACTTCTAGACAGGTCAGCGTGGCACCATGCCGACGATTGGCGACTCTATGGCGTGTCGGCCGTTCGCAGCAACACAATCCGCCGGACCCGGCCCGATGTGTCGGCAATGAAACATCCCTCTGTCAAGGGCGTACGGCCGTCGCACGGCAGGTTTCACGGGTGTGCTAATCGGTAGAAGGGTTACGTTCGAGGCGAGTTGTCCCGGAATCCGGAAGTGACCATACACACATCCGGCCGAACCTTGTCGTGCAAGGTCCGGCCGGGTACGCGACGTTGACGACCTGTGTTGACGTATCGCCTTTGCGGGTCGGCGACTTGGTCGACTTACCGTCCGGGCGGCTCAGCCGAGCAGCGAGGCGAGCTCGACGTGCTCCAGACCGTGCGCCTCGGCGACCTCCTTGTAAACGACCTTGCCGTCATGCGTGTTGAGGCCCTTGGCGAGCGCGGGGTCGCGGCGCAGCGCGTCCGCCCAGCCGCGGTTGGCGAGTTCCACGATGTACGGCAGCGTGGCGTTGGTCAGCGCGTAGGTGGAGGTGTTGGGCACCGCGCCGGGCATGTTGGCCACGCAGTAGAAGACCGACTCGTGGACCTTGAAGGTCGGTTCGGCGTGCGTGGTCGGGTGGGAGTCCTCGAAGCAGCCGCCCTGGTCGATCGCGATGTCGACAAGGACACTTCCGGCCTTCATCCGCGAGACGAGCTCGTTGGTGACCAGCTTCGGGGCCTTGGCGCCGGGGACCAGCACCGCGCCGATCACGAGGTCGGCCTCCAGGCAGGCCTTCTCCAGCTCGAAGGCGTTGGAGACCACGGTCTGGATCTTCGTGCCGAAGACCTTGTCGGCCTCCTTGAGCTTGTTGATGTCCTTGTCGAGCAGGGTCACGTGGAAGCCCATGCCGATGGCGATCTGGGCGGCGTTCCAGCCGGAGACGCCGCCGCCGATGACGACGGCCTTGCCGGCCAGCACGCCGGGGACGCCTCCGGGGAGCACGCCGCGGCCGCCGTGGGCGCGCATCAGGTGGTAGGCGCCGACCTGGGTGGACAGCCGGCCCGCGACCTCGGACATCGGGGCGAGCAGCGGCAGCGCGCGGCTCGGCAGCTCGACGGTCTCGTAGGCGATCGCGGTGGTGCCCGACTCCAGGAGGGCGTCCGTGCACTCCTTGGACGCGGCCAGGTGCAGGTAGGTGAAGAGGGTCTGGTCCTTGCGCAGGCGGTGGTACTCCTCCGCGATGGGCTCCTTGACCTTCAGCAGCAGGTCGGCGGCGGCCCAGACCTCGTCGGCGGTGTCCAGGATCTGCCCGCCCGCGGCGATGTACTCGCTGTCCGGGATCGAGGAGCCGACGCCGGCGCCGCGCTCGATGACGACCTGGTGGCCGTGGCGCACGAGTTCGTGCACACCGGCGGGGGTGATGGCCACCCGGAACTCGTTGTTCTTGACCTCGCGGGGGATGCCGACCTTCACGTCGATCACGGTCCTTGGCTCAGAGGGTATGGGGATATCACTACACATACCCGGGCACGCACGGGCACACCGGGAGAGACCGCAGAAGAAGGTGCGGCAGAGCCAGTTTAATGAAGGCGTTCCCGCTGTCTAGCCTTCCATTGCATCAATCTTCAGCGGATACGCTACGGATTTCGCAGGCGTTATCGCCGTGTTCCGCCTCGGAGTCGTCTTCCGGGGCCTCCTCGGCCAGCATCCGCTCGGCCGTGCCGCGGTGCAGTGCGGCCGACGCGGGGTCGCCGAGGTGCTCGAAGGAGTCGGCGAGCCGCAGGTGCAGCGCCGCCTGCAACCGGGTGTCCTCGGCCCGGCCGGCCCACTCCACGGCCTCCCGGCAGGTGCGCAGCGACTCGTCGAACCGGCCCGCGTACTCCTGCACCCGCGCCAGTTCGTTCAGGGCCCGCGCCTGGGCGGCCAGGTCCCCGCACCGGCGGTGCCCGGCGACGGCCGCGCGCCAGTTGCGCAGGGCCTCGCCGTAGCGGCCGGCGTAGGTGTGGGCGGCGCCGATCCGGCCGTAGAGCCGGGCCGCCTCCGGGCGCTCGCCGCGGGCGAGGCGCTCGGTGAGGGCCCGGCCGAACCAGTCCGCCGCCCGGTCGTAGTCCCCGAGCTCCAGGTACGCCCCGCCCACGGATTCCATCGCGCGGCCGGTCGCGTACGGGTCGTTCGCCTCGCGTCCGGCGTCCAGCGCGGCCCGGTAGCGCGCCAGGGCCTCGGCCGTGCGGCCGGTGTGGGCGTCGAGGTCGCCGAGGTTCAGCAGGGCCGCCGCCCGCTCCCGGGGCAGTCCGCGGCGCTCGGCGACGTCGAGGACCAGGCCGTGGATGTCGTACAGGTCGCTCGCGGCCGCCTGGGTGCCGAAGTGGGCGACGAGGGCGCGCACCAGCTGGGACATCAGCCGCCGGGCCAGGGTGTCCAGCTCCCCGTCGGCGACCGCGAGCCGGGCGGCGGCCAGCAGGGCGGGCCTGCGCAGCCGCAGCCAGTCGGCGGCCGCCCGGGGGCTGGGGAAGCGCAGGGCGCTCGGCATGCCGAGGAGCTTCTCGCGTGCCTGGGGGCTGTCGGTCTCGGTGATCGCCCTGCACGACTGGAGCAGCCGTACGGTCCGCTCCAGCATGCGGGCGCGTGCCAGTTGGAGCTCGGCGGGCCGCTCGTGGGTCCGGGCGAGGTCGTCCAGCAGGGGGTGCAGGCAGCAGGGCACCCGGTACTGCGGGTGGGAGGAGCGCACCGCGTGCAGCAGGCCGTGGGCGGCCAGGTCGTCCAGGGTGGCGCGGGCGGCCTCCACGGAGCAGCCGGCGAGCGCGGCGGCGGTGTGCGGGTCGGCCAGGCCTTCCGGGGCGAGGCTGAGCAGGCGCAGCGTCCGGGCGGCGGTCGCGGGCAGCGAGTCGTGCACCAGCCGGACGACACGGCCGACGGCGGCGCCCTGACCGGTGTCGGTGTGCAGCTGCTTGGCCAGGTCGGCGACGGCCGCCTTGGGCCGGGCGGCGAGCCAGCCCCCGGCGAGCACCAGCGCGGCGGGCTGGCCCTGGCACTGTTCGGCGAGCCGCTCGGCGGCCCGGGGGTCGACCGTGATGCGCACCGATCCGGTGAACCGGGACAGCAGCTCCACCCCGGACTTGGTGTCGAGGCCGCCGAGGGTGCAGGGGCGGACGTCGGCGATGCCGGTGAGCGGCCCCGAGGAGACGGTGACGGCCAGGCAGTCGGGGTTGTCCGGGAGCAGTGCGTCGACCTGCTCGGCGTCGGCCGCGTCGTCCAGCAGGAGCACCGTGCGGCGCTCGGCCAGGGCGGTGCGCAGCGCCTCGGTGAGCTCGTCCTCCGGGGCTCCTGCCGGGGCGGGCGTCTCCAGCGCGTCGAGCAGCTCGCGTGCGGCACGCCCGACCGGCACGCGCGTGCCGTCGGGTTCGCTGAGGCGGGTGCGCAGTACCCCGTCGGGGTAGCGGTCGGCGACCTGGCGCACGAGTTCCTCGGCGAGGGCCGACCGGCCGGAGCCGGGCCGGCCCGCGATGAGCAGTACGCGTGCGCGGGGCGCCTTGCGGCCGGAGAGGGTGTCCAGGCCCGCGCGCTCGATGTCGGCACGCAGCTCCTTCAACTCCCTGGTACGGCCCAGGAATCGACCTTCCGGGGCAGCGTCCCGAGGGAGCCGCACACCGTCCGGGTCCACCGCCTGATCCGTCACGGGCCACACTCCCGTCCCACCGCACGCGCAAGCCCGCCGGGTCTCCGGATCGGGCGTTTTCCAGAGCCTAGTTCACGCTCTGCGACGTTCCGTGAGGAGCGCGGCACCGGGAGCAAGACTCGCCCGATCGGATCAACAGATCGTAAGACTGACGGCTCGGCAGGGGCGGTGGAAGGGCCCGGGAAGCCGCGCGGCCCGGCCTCCGCGGAGGCCGGGCCGCGCGTCACGGCACCCCTGGGGGCGTCAGACCTCGAACGGCCGCGCCGGCCACGGTGCCTGCGCCGGGCGCAGCGCGTCCAGTCCGTCACCGGTCCGCGCGGCGACGAGTGAGAGGACGCCCACCACCAGGCAGTTGTTGTGCAGCTCACCGGCCAGCACCCCGCGCACCAGCTCCTCGACGGGGACCCTGGCCAGTTCCATGTCGGCCTCCTCGTGCTCGACCTCGAAGCGGTCGCCCTCGGCCTCCGACAGCCCACGCGCGAGGAAGATCCGTACGGCCTCGTCGCAGCCGCCGGGCGTGGTGTAGACGTCGGTCAGCACACGCCAGTCCTCCGCCTTGACGTGCGCCTCCTCGTACAGCTCGCGCTGCGCGGCGTGCAGCGGGTTCTCGCCGGCGACGTCGAGCAGGCCGGCCGGGATCTCCCACAGCTTCTGGCGCACCGGGTGCCGGTACTGGCGCAGCACCACGACCCGGTCGGCGTCGTCGAGGGCCAGGACGGCCACGGACCCGGGGTGGACCTGGTAGTCGCGGTGGACCACGGTGCCGTCGGGCATGACCACGTCGTCGGTGCGCACGGAGGTCTTGTTGCCCACGAACGGGGTCCCGGTCCCGCGGATCTCCCACTTTTCCGGGCTGTCCTTGATCGTCATGCCTGTCCTTCCCGACGTGAAGCGGTCGTGCGCGTGCCCTGCGTGAAAAAAGCGGCCGGGGTGCGCACCTTCCGAAG
The DNA here is from genome assembly GCF_008312835.1 of Streptomyces marokkonensis. Classification (GTDB taxonomy): domain Bacteria; phylum Actinomycetota; class Actinomycetes; order Streptomycetales; family Streptomycetaceae; genus Streptomyces; species Streptomyces marokkonensis_A. Next base: position 219,381 of record NZ_VSKS01000012.1, read on the forward strand.
GTGCGCACCCCGGCCACCGTACAACTGGGCGTGTTACTTCGAGATCTTCCGCTCGACCGCGGCCCTCACCAGGCCCGCGAAGAGCGGGTGCGGACGCGTCGGACGCGAGCGCAGCTCCGGGTGCGCCTGGGTCGCGACCAGGTACGGGTGGACCTCGCGCGGGTACTCGACGTACTCGACGAGCTTGCCGTCCGGGGAGGTGCCGGAGAACACGATGCCCGCCTTCTTCTCCAGCTCCGCGCGGTAGGCGTTGTTCACCTCGTAGCGGTGCCGGTGGCGCTCCTCGACGTACTCCTTGCCGTCGTACACCTCGCGCACGATCGAGCCCTCGGCCAGCTTGGCCGGGTACATGCCGAGCCGCATGGTGCCGCCCATGTCGCCCTCACCGGCCACGATGTCGAGCTGCTCGGCCATGGTGGAGATGACCGGGTGGGAGGTGGCCGGGTCGAACTCGGTGGAGTTGGCGTCGGAGATGTCCGCGAGGCTGCGCGCGGCCTCGATCACGATGCACTGCAGACCGAGGCAGAGGCCCAGCAGCGGGATGCGGTTCTCGCGGGCGTACTTGATCGCGCCGACCTTGCCGAGCACGCCGCGGTCGCCGAAGCCGCCCGGGATGCAGACGGCGTCGACGTCACCGAGCTGCGCCTGGGCGCCGGCCGGGGTCTTGCAGTCGTCCGAGGTGACCCACTTGATCTTCACGCGGGCCTTGTTGGCGAAGCCGCCGGCGCGCAGCGCCTCGGTGACCGACAGATAGGCGTCGGGCAGGTCGATGTACTTCCCGACCAGGGCGAGGGTGATCTCGTGGTCGGGGTTGTGGACCCGGTCGAGCAGGTCGTCCCAGGTCGTCCAGTCCACGTCCCGGAAGGGCAGGTCCAGCTTGCGGACGACGTAGGCGTCGAGGCCCTCGCCGTGCACGGTCTTCGGGATGTCGTAGATCGAGCGGGCGTCGGGGCAGGCGACCACGGCGGCCTCGTCGACGTCGCACATCAGCGAGATCTTCCGCTTGATCGCGGTGGGCACCTCGCGGTCGCAGCGCAGCACGATCGCGTCCGGCTGGATACCGATGTTGCGCAGCGCCGCAACCGAGTGCTGGGTCGGCTTCGTCTTGAGCTCACCCGAGGGGCCGATGTAGGGCAGGAGAGAGATGTGGACCACGAACACGTTGTCGCGGCCGACCTCGTGCCGCACCTGGCGGACGGTCTCCAGGAACGGCAGCGACTCGATGTCGCCGACCGTGCCGCCGACCTCGGTGATCACCACGTCGACCTCGTCGGTCGCCATCCGGCGGATCCGGTGCTTGATCTCGTTGGTGATGTGCGGGATGACCTGCACGGTGTCGCCGAGGTACTCGCCGCGCCGCTCCTTGGCGATGACGGTCGAGTACACCTGGCCCGTAGTGACGTTCGCGGAGCCGTCCAAGTCGCGGTCGAGGAACCGCTCGTAGTGTCCGATGTCCAGGTCGGTCTCGGCACCGTCGTTGGTGACGAAGACCTCACCGTGCTGGAAGGGGTTCATCGTGCCCGGGTCGACATTGAGGTACGGGTCGAGCTTCTGCATCACGACGCGCAGACCCCGGGCCTTGAGCAGCATGCCCAGGCTGGAGGCGGTCAGCCCCTTGCCGAGCGAGGAGGCGACACCCCCGGTGACGAAGATGTGCTTGGTCGTCGAGGATTTGGGCGGCATGGCCAAGAGGGGGCTCCCGTGGTCGCGGTCTGTGGGTGCGGTTCCGGGGTTCTCGCCCACCGGTCCACGGGCTACCAGCGTATCAGCGCCGCGCGGCGATGGCTCACGGCCACGCTCCGCACACGCGCCGGCACGGTCCATGCACCGCACACCGGACCCTCACCCCTTGGTCACTCGTTCGGCGGAGCCGCGTTGCCCCGAGCGGCACACAGATCATCTACGTGCGTCGTATCCTGCTCGGACACTCGCTGCCGAGCCCGGCCGGCCGTACGGCACCACCCCCGCCCGTAAGTTCCGGAACAACGTGAGCTCGTCAGTTCGTTGAGCAACAATTGGCGCTTTGCATTCACGGCTGAGCGACTGCTTTGCTTCACAGCTCAACGACGCATTGCAAATACCCCTTGACCGCACTAGCGACAACCCCCTTGAGGGGTGACGTGGCCGTTCGACTGGAGATGCACGTGGCCGGGCGCATCGAAGACTACGCACTCATCGGAGACATGCAGACCGCCGCGCTGGTCTGCCGGGACGGCACGGTGGACTGGCTGTGCCTGCCCCGCTTCGACTCGCACGCCATCTTCGCCGGCCTGCTGGGCACCGAGGAACACGGCTTCTGGCGGCTGGGTCCCGCGCACGCCGCCGACGCCGAACCGCCCAGCGCCACCCGGCGCAGCTACCGCGGCGACTCCCTGATCCTGGAATCGGAGTGGGACACGCGGCGCGGCACGGTCCGGGTGACGGATTTCATGCCCCCGCGCGACGGCGCCCCGCAGCTGATCCGCATCGTGGAGGGCGTCTCGGGCCGCGTGCCCATGCGCTCGGCGCTCCGGATGCGTTTCTCCTACGGCAGGGTGGTCCCGTGGGTGCACCGGCACGAGGGGCGCACGGTCGCCGTCGCCGGACCGGACTCCGTGTGGTTCGACACCCCCGCGGAGACCTACGGCAAGTCGCTGACCACGTACTCGGACTTCACCGTCGGGCCGGGAGAGCGGATCGCGTTCACGATCTCGTGGGAGCCGTCGCACAAGCAGCCCCCGCCGCTGCCGGAGCCGGAGCAGTCGCTGGAGGCGACGGAGGACTTCTGGCGCGAGTGGGTCGAGCACTGTACGTACCACGGCCCCTACCGCGAGGCAGTGATCCGCTCCCTGATCACGCTGAAGGCCCTGACCTACGCCCCGACCGGCGGCATCGTCGCCGCGCCCACCACCTCCCTGCCCGAGGACATCGGCGGCGTCCGCAACTGGGACTACCGCTACACCTGGCTGCGGGACGCGGCGATCACCCTGTCCTCGCTGCTGCGCACCGGCTACCGCGAGGAGGCCCGCGCCTGGCGCGAGTGGCTGCTGCGCGCGGTCGCGGGCGACCCGGAGAACCTGCAGATCATGTACGGCATCGCCGGTGAGCGCGAGCTCGGGGAGGCGGAGCTGGACTGGCTGCCCGGCTACGAGAACTCCGCCCCGGTCCGGGTGGGCAACGGCGCCGCGCATCAGCTCCAGCTGGACGTGTACGGCGAGGTCACCGAGGCCCTGCACCTCGGCCACATGACGGGCCTGGCCCGCAACGACTACGCCTCGCTGCTCCAGCTGAAGCTGATCCGGTACCTGGAGAAGCACTGGCAGGAACCGGACGAGGGCATCTGGGAGGTGCGCGGCCCGCGCCGCCACTTCGTGCACTCCAAGGTGATGGCCTGGGTCGCCGTCGACCGGACCATCAAGCTCGTCGAGTCCGGCGACGCCGACGGCCCGCTGGACGAGTGGAAGCAGTTGCGCGACGACATCCACCGGGACGTGTGCGAGAAGGGTTACGACAAGGAACGCAACACCTTCACCCAGTCCTACGGCTCCAAGGAGCTGGACGCCTCCCTGCTGCTGATCCCGCAGGTGGGCTTCCTGCCACCGGACGACAAGCGCGTGATCGGCACGGTCGAGGCGATCCAGCGGGAGCTGTCCACCTCCGACGGCTTCATCCTGCGCTACCCGACCGAGGGGCAGCACGAGGGTGTCGACGGCCTGCCGGGCGACGAGGGCGCGTTCCTCGCCTGCTCGTTCTGGATGGCCGACGACCTGGCGATGATCGGCCGCGTGGACGAGGCCAGGAAGCTCTTCGAGAAGCTGCTCGCCCTGCGCAACGACCTCGGGCTGCTCGCGGAGGAGTGGGACCCGCGCCTGAAGCGCCAGGTCGGCAACTTCCCCCAGGCCTTCAGCCACGTCCCCCTCATCGACACGGCCCTGCGCCTGACGGCATCGGGAGCATACGGAGGCTGAAGCACGGGGCCCGCCCCAGCGGCGGGCGGACGCCCCCGCGGCTGCGGGCAAGTCGTGCCCCCCCAGTGCCTCAAAGGCCTGGGAGGTACCCCCAGGGCACTGGGGGTACCCCCTCCGGGGGAGGCACCCGGCCGGCGCAGGTCGCGAAACCCAGCCCCGGCCGGCCCCCGCGCCGGGCGACCTGTCATCGCCGGCGCCGTCGCGCCCCCCCGGCCGCCAGGAGATGTGCCCGGGACACACCCCCAGGTACCGTCCGCTGCATGAACACCCCCAGCGCAGCACCCCCGCCCACGGGCATCACCGTGCAGCGCGCCCTGGAACTCCCCGGCCTGCGCAGTGGCCTCCCGGAGGTCCTCGCCTGCGCCGACCGGCTGGGGCGCACGGTGCGCTGGGTGCACGCGGGCGAGGTGCCCAACATCGCCTCGCTCCTCAAGGGCGGCGAACTGCTGCTGACCACCGGGTACGGTCTCGGCACCCGCCCGGCCGACCAGCGGGCGTTCGTGCGGACGCTGGCCGAGCGGGGCATCGCGGCGCTCGTGGTGGAACTGGGCCCCCGCTTCACCCGGCTGCCCGCCGCCCTCGTCGACTCGGCCCGGACGGCGGGTCTGCCCCTGGTCCAGCTGCACCGCGAGGTGCCGTTCGTCACGGTCACCGAGGAGATCCACACCGAGATCGTCAACGGGCACTACGCGCTGCTGCAACGCGCGGAGGAGGTGCACCGCCGCTGCACCGAGGCGCTGCTGGGCGGTGGCGGCGTCCCCCAGGTCCTGGAGATCCTCGCCGGGTTCACCGGCAACCCGGTGTTCCTGGAGACGACCGACGGACAGCTGCTGTACGCGGCCGGCGAGGGTCCCGAGGGCGCGGACCCGCTCCAGGTGTGGGAGGGGCTGCGCGACCGGCACCGGGACGACCCGCCGGCCGGTTCGGCCCTGGTGGACGTGCCCGGCGGCGGCCCCGGCAGCGGCGGTGTGCGGGCGCGGCTGGTGCTGCTGCCGGTCCGCAGCACCCCGGAGCCGGTGCACCGGATGGCGGCGGAGCGGGCGGCGGGCATCCTCGCCGTGGTGCTGATGCAGGCCCGTCAGGAGGAGGAGCTGGCGGCGCGTGGCCGCGGGGACTTCCTCACCGACCTCGCCGAGGGCCGCGTCACCGCGCGGGACGCCCCCGCGCAGGCGCGCGTGCTGGGTTTCAAGCCCGGCACGGGGCCGCTGCTGCCGGTGGTGATGCGGCTCGGTGACGCGCTCACCCCGCAGGGCGGCGGCTGGGCGGTGCTGGCCCGCGCGGTCGGTGAGGAGCTGGCCTCCCTCGGGGTTCCCGTGCTGCTCGGCGTGCGGCCGGTCGAGGGGCGGGTGCCGCTGCTGGTCGGGCTGCGGGCGGAGGCCGAGCGGCCGACGGTCGCGGACCGGGTGGCGGCCGCGCTGCGGGCCGGGGTGGAGCGCGCGGGAATGCCGCGGCCGGCGGCCGGGCCGCCCGTCGTGGTGGTCGGGCCGGCCGGCGGCTGGGCGGCGGCGTCCACGGGTCTGCGGCACGCGGCGGAGACGGCGACCGCGGCACAGGGACTGCCCGACCGCCCCTGGTACGACTCCCGCCGGCTGGACATCGACCTGCTGTTGTGGCGGCTGCGCGACCACCCGGATCTGGCGGCCTTCGTGGACCGCGCGATCGGCCCGGTCCTGGACCACGACCGCCGCTCCAGGCCTCCCCTGCTGCCCACCCTGGAGACCTATCTGGCGCACGCCGGACGCAAGGCGGAAACGGCCCGCGAACTGCATCTGAACCGGCAGACGCTCTACAACCGGCTCGCCCGCATCGGGGAGTTGCTGGGCACCGACCTCGACGACCCGCAGACGGTCCTGACGCTGAGCCTCGCCCTGCGCGCCCGGCGCCACGTGCCCTGACGTCAGATCAGCGGCCGGGGCCGCGTCAACTCGTCGTACACGCTGAGCACCTGGGCCACCGTCTCGTCCTCGGTCGGCCAGGTGGCCGCCTGCCGCACGCCCCGCTCCTTGAGCAGCTCCCGGCGTTCGGGGTCGTCCAGCAGCCGCACGACGGCGTCGGCGAGTGCCCGCGCGTTGCCGTACGGGACGAGTTCCGCGGCGTCGCCGACGAGTTCGGGGATACCGCCCACCCGGGTCGCGACGAGCGGCACGCGCGCCTGCAGCGCCTCCTGGGCGAGCGGGGAGCGCGCCTCCCACCGGCTCGGCAGCAGCGCGATGTCGGCGGCGGCGAGCAGGTCGGCGACGTCCTCACGCCGGCCGACGAGCCGGACCGGCAGCTCCTCGTCCTCGATCCTGCGCCGGAGTTCGCCGCGCAGCGGCCCCTCCCCCGCCAGCACCACGAGCGGGACGGGGTCCAGACGCCGCCACGCGTGCGCGGCGTCCAGCAGGACGTCGTAGCCCCGGTGCCGTTCGAGGGAGCCCACGGCGATGAGCAACGGGCGACCCGTGGCGCCCAGTTCGGCCCGCACCTTGGGCCGGAGCCGGTCGGGGTCGTCCACCACCGGGGACGTGCGGGGACCGGGCAGGGAGACGGCGGCCAGCCGCGCGTCCCGCGCTCCCGTGCGGCGCGCCCGGTCGACCAGGGCGGAGGTCGTCCCGAGCACCACGGTGGCCGCCCTGACGACCCGCCGCTCCAGCACGCGCAGGAAGTGGGCGCGCGGACCGTCGGCGCGCGCCCGGTCGTGCCAGGTGACGATGAGCGGCGTACGCCGCCCGCTGAGGGCGAGCGCGGTACGGAACGAGGCGTGCAGGCCGTGCGCGTGCACCAGGTCGGCACCCGTGCAGGCGGCCCGCAGCGCGGCCACCGACCCCGGGTCGCTGCTGCGCGGCACGTGCACGTGCTCGGCGCCGACACCGGTGAAGTCGTAGGTGTGGTCCGCCTCCACGGGGGCGCACACCGTGACCCGCACGCCCCTCGCGACGAGCCCCGCGGCCAGCGAGCGCACATGGGCGCCGCTGGCTGCGTTGCCACCGCCCAGCACCTGCACGGTGCGCATCGATGAGTGGCTGCTCACGGGGGTCACGTGGCCGGGCTCCTGGTTCGGGTCGGACGGTCACGAAGAACGTACAGAAGGATCGTGCGGAGGGGTGTGCCGCGCGGTTCCCTACGCGTACTCCGTCAAGCATGCCAGGGCGCACACCCGTTCCGGGAATCACCGGAGCGGAGGCCCGAATCCGTCCGTGGCGCCGGATCACCCGTACGAGTGACGGAACACCAGCTTCCGGCTCCCGGCCGGTGCCCGGGCCGCGCGGTCCGCGGCCCGGGTGGGCGCGTCGGCTCAGACGTCCGCCCTGGCCGTGGCCAGCAGCTCCTCCGCGTGCGCGCGGGCGGTCTCCGAGTCCTCCTGGCCGGCGAGCATGCGGGACAGCTCGCGGATGCGGTCCTCGCCTTCGAGCACCTTCACGCCGGACCGGGTGACCGACCCGTCGTTGGTCTTCTCCACCAGCAGCTGCCGGTCGGCGAACGCGGCCACCTGCGGCAGGTGCGTGACGACCACGACCTGCGCCGTCTTCGCCAGGCGCGCGAGCCGCCGCCCGATCTCCACCGCCGCCTTGCCGCCGACACCGGCGTCGACCTCGTCGAAGAGGTACGTCGGCACCGGATCCGTCCCCGCGAACACCACCTCCACGGCCAGCATCACGCGGGACAGCTCACCGCCGGACGCCCCCTTGGCGATGGGCCGGGGCGGCGCCCCCGGGTGGGGGGCCAGCAGCAGCTCGACCTCGTCCACGCCCGACGGCCCGTAGGCGACCGTCCGTCCGCCGACCTCGACACCCTCCGGGTCCTCGGTCTGCCGGATGTCGAACGACACGCGGGCGTGCGGCATGGCGAGCGAGGCCAGCTCCGCCGTCACGGCCGCCGCGAACCGCTCCGCCGCCTCCGTCCGCGCGTCCGACAGTTCCTGGGCCAGCACGCCCAGTTCGGCACGGAGCGCGTCCCGCTCGGCGGTGAGCTCCCCGATCCGCTCGTCGTCGCCGTCCAGTTCGGTCAGCCGCGCGGCACTCCGCTCGGCCCACGCCAGTACGGCGGAGACGTCCTCGCCGTACTTCCGGGTCAGCCCGGTGAGCGCGGCCCGCCGCTCCTCGACCGCCGCCAGCCGCAGCGGATCGGCGTCCAGGTCGTCGGCGTACCCCGCCAGCTCCCCCGCGACGTCGCGCAGCAGGATGCCGATCTCCCCGATCCGGTCGGTCAGCCCGGCCAGCACCGGATCGTGCGCCCGTACGGCCTCCAGAGCCCGCTGGGCGCCCGCGACGAGCGTCCCGGCGTCGACGCTCTCGGGGTCCTCCGGGTTGCCCGCGAGCGCGGCGTGCGCGACCGCCGCGGCGGACGCCAGCGCCTCGGCGTGGCCGAGCCGCTCGGCCTCCTCGGCCAGCTCCACGTCCTCGCCCGCGCGGGGCTCCACGGCGGCGATCTCCTCGAGGCCGAAGCGCAGCAGGTCGGCCTCCTGCGCGCGCTCACGGGCGCGCGTGGTGATCTGCTCCAGCTCCGTGGTGACGGCCCGCAGCCGCTTGTAGGCCTCGCCGTACTTGCCCAGCGGCACGGCTACCGCGTACCCGGCGTACCGGTCGAGCGCCTGCCGCTGCCGGGACAGCTTCAGCAGCCCCTGCTGGTCGGTCTGCCCGTGCACGGCCACGAGGTCGTCGGCGAGCTCCGCGAGCAGCCCCACCGGCACGCTCCGCCCGCCCAGGTGCGCCCGTGAGCGCCCCTCGGCGGAGACGGTACGGCTGACCAGCAGCGTCCCGTCGTCGAGCTCGGCCCCGGCCTCCTCGGCGCGTACGACGGCCGCGGCACCCTCGGGCACGGCGATCCGTCCCTCGACGACCGCGTTCCGCGCGCCGATCCGCACCAGCGCCGCATCCGCGCGTCCGCCCAGCAGCAGGCCCAGGCTGGTGACCACCATGGTCTTGCCCGCACCCGTCTCACCGGTGACGGCGGTGAAGCCGGGCGACAGCTCGACGACAGCATCGTCGATGACCCCGAGCGACCGTATCCGCATCTCCTCAAGCACGCCCCCGACCTTACGAGGTCCGGGACGGGGAGTGCGACCGGCCCGCCCTTGTCACCCAGGCGAGTGGAAGCGCCCCCTCAGGTGCGCGGGGCTGAATCAATGTGCGGCTCCGCCGCGTGGGCGCGCACAACCTCGAACCACCCGCACCCGCCGACGACGAGCAACCACCCCCCACGGCCCGCTAGTGGGGAGCCCCCCGCCACCCGGAAACCGGCAGCGCGAACTTCGCGACCAGCCGGTCGGTGAACGAGGCGTGGTGCAACCGGGCCAGCCGCACCGGCACGGCTCCCCGCCGCACCTCCACGCGGGCACCGGCCGGCAACTCGACCGTCCGCCGCCCGTCGCACCACAGCACCCCCGGCGGGATGTGCGGCAGCACCTCCACCGCCAGCACCGAGTCCGGCGAGGTCACCAGCGGCTTGGCGAACAGCGCGTGCGCGCTGATCGGCACCATCAGCAGCGCCTCGACCTCGGGCCACACCACGGGACCGCCCGCGGAGAAGGCGTACGCGGTGGACCCGGTCGGGGTCGCGCACACGATGCCGTCGCAGCCGAAGCCGGTGACCGGCCGCCCGTCGATCTCCAGCACGACCTCCAGCATCCGCTCGGCGGACACCTTCTGCACGGCCGCCTCGTTCAGCGCCCAGTCCGTGTGCACGATGTCGCCGTTGCGGTGCACGACGACGTCGACGGTCATCCGTTCCTCGACCTCGTACGCGCGGCTCACCACCCGGTCGACGACCTTGTCGAGGTCGTCGCGCTCGGCCTCGGCGAGGAAGCCGACCCGCCCGAGGTTGACGCCGAGCATGGGCACCCCGGAGGCGCGGGCGAACTCGGCGCCGCGCAGCAGCGTGCCGTCACCGCCCAGCACGATGAGCAGCTCGCAGTCGTCCAGGCACTGCGGGGTGGCCTCCTTGACGGTCTGCACGTCGTCCGGGAGCGGCAGGTCACGGGCCTCGTCCTCCAGGACCCTCACCCCGAGACCGGAGCGCAGCAGCCCCTTGACCACGAGTTCGGCGCTGCGGATGGCCGCGGGCCGCCCGGTGTGGGCCAGCAGGAAAACAGTACGAGCTCGGTTCTGTGTCAACGCGGCCCCTCCGCCACAGCACGGTCAACATCGGCCGGGTCCGGTTCCGGAGCCCCGGCCCGCAGCCACAGGAAGTATTCGACATTCCCCGAGGGTCCGGGCAGCGGACTCGCCGTCACGCCCTTCGCCCCGAGCCCCAGCTCCCAGGCCTTCGCGGCCACTCCGCGCACGGCCTCGGCCCGCAGCTGCGGGCTGCGGACGACTCCGCCGCTGCCCAGCCGCTCCTTGCCCACCTCGAACTGCGGCTTCACCATCATCACCAGGTCGGCGTCCGGCGTCACGCACCGCTTCAGGGCGGGCAGCACCAGTCCGAGCGGGATGAAGGACAGATCCCCCACGACAAGATCCACAGGCTCCCCATCGATGGCCTCGAGCGTCAACTCCCGTACGTTCGTACGGTCCTTGACGGTGACGCGTTCATCGTTCCGCAGGGCCCAGGCGAGTTGTCCGTATCCGACGTCCACGGCGACCACGTGCGCGGCCCCGGCCCGCAGCAGGACGTCGGTGAAGCCGCCGGTGGAGGCGCCGGCGTCGAGCGCCCGCCGCCCCTCGACGACGAGCCCCCGCGGTACGAAGGCGTCGAGGGCGCCGGCCAGCTTGTGCCCGCCGCGCGAGACGTAGTCCGGGTCGCCGGCGTCCTCGGCGACGAGGATCGCGGCGGCGGTCTCCACCTGCGTGGCGGGTTTGGTCGCGACCGTCCTGCCGACGCTGACCCGCCCGGCGGCGATCAGCTGGCTGGCGTGCTCGCGCGAACGCGCGAGCTTGCGGCGGACCAGCTCCGCGTCGAGACGGCGGCGTGCGACTCCTGCCACGTTCGGTTCAGCTCCTGTGTTCGTGGGGCGGATCGGACACGAGGCCCGAAGGGCCCCGTGGAGGGGTGGTGCCCGGGGGACGGGTGGGGGCGGGCGGTCCCGGGCGTGCGTCGAGCGCGGTGAGCGCGTCGCGCAGCCCCCGGTGCACATCTTCGTACACCTCGGCATGGCCGTCCGTGGTGAGGTGGTCGGCGTCGGCCAGCCGCTCCACGTGGGCGTCCGTCTCGGGGTGCCCGGTGGGGGTGCGCGGCACGTTCAGGGGGGCGGGTGCGGCGGGGCCGTCCTCGGGCGGCTGCGGGCCGGCCTCCTGGGGCCGCCCCTGCCCGGGCTCCGCCTCCGGCACTGCGTCGTTCATGCCCCGACGCTACCGCGAACGGCTGCGGTACCGTCGTCCGCGATGGCCACGATCGAGGAGTGCCGTGCGGCACTCGACAAGCTTTCGGACAGCATGCAGGGCGCCGAGGGGAACGTCCGCGCGGCCGCGGCGATGGACCGCTCGGTCAGCTGCCACATCACCGACCTGGACGTGACCTTCGCCGGCCGGCTCCAGGGCGGACGGATCCATGTGCGCGACACGTTCTCCGGCCCGCCGCGCGAGAGGGCGCAGATACGGCTCGCCATGACGGGAGACGACCTGGTGGCCCTGGTCGACGGCGAGCTGCACTTCGCCAGGGCCTGGGGGGCGGGCCGGGTGCGGCTCGAGGCGGGTCTGCGTGACCTGTTCCACCTCAGGAAGCTTCTGTAGCTCCCACCTTCTCGGCCGTGCCCTTCCGTCGCGCCGTGCGGGCCGCGGGCACCACCAGCGGGGTCCCCGTCTCGGGGTCGTCGATGACCTGGCAGCGCAGCCCGAAGACCTCCTCCACCAGCTCAGCGGTGACGATGTCCTTCGGCGCCCCGTGGGCGACGACCCTGCCCGCGCGCAGGGCGATGAGATGGGTGGCGTACCGCGCGGCGTGGTTGAGGTCGTGCAGGACGGCGACGAGGGTGCGCCCGTGCTCCTCGTGCAGGTCCGCGCACAGGTCGAGTACGTCGATCTGGTGCTGGATGTCCAGGTAGGTGGTCGGCTCGTCGAGCAGCAGCAGCGGGGTCTGCTGGGCCAGCGCCATCGCGATCCACACGCGCTGGCGCTGACCGCCGGAGAGCTCGTCGACGTAGCGTTCGGCCAGCTCGGCGACGCCGGTGCGGGCCATCGACTCCCGGACGACGCGCTCGTCCTCGGCGGACCACTGGCGCAGCAGGCCCTGGTGCGGGTACCGGCCCCGGCCCACCAGGTCGCCGACCGTGATGCCGTCGGGCGCGATGGACGACTGGGGCAGCAGTCCCAGGGTGCGGGCGACCTTCTTGGCGGGCATCGACTGGATGACCTGCCCATCGAGCAGGACCCGTCCCTCGTTCGGCTTGAGCATGCGGGACAGGGCCCGCAGCAGGGTGGACTTGCCGCAGGCGTTGGGGCCGACGATCACGGTGAAGGAGTTGTCCGGTATCTCCACCGACAGCTGTTCGGCGATGACCCGCTGGTCGTAGGCCAGGGTGACGTTCTCGGCGGACAGTCGGTTCACGGTGCTCCTTCGGTGGTTCGGCCCGCCGCTGTTGGTGGTGCCGTCGCTCATATCCGGCCCGCCCTGCGCTCGGTGACCAGCAGCCACAGCAGATAGACGCCGCCGACCACGCCGGTGACGACGCCCACGGGCAACTGGTCGGCGCCGAACGTCCGCTGCGAGATCCAGTCGGCGGTGACCAGGAGGGCGGCTCCCATGCACAGCGCCGCCACCAGGTTCGGCCCCGGCGAACGGGTCAGGCGCCGGGCGAGCTGCGGCGCGGTGAGCGCGACGAAGCTGACCGGTCCGGCGGCGGCGGTCGCGGACGCGGTGAGCAGGACGGCCGACAGCATCAGCAGCAGCCGGACGCGCTCCACGCGCACGCCGAGGGCGTACGAGACGTCGTCGCCCATCTCCATCATCCTGAGTCCGCGGGACTGGGCGAGAACCAGCGGCACCAGGACGGCGCACAGGGCGAGCAGCGGCCAGACCTGGTCCCAGTCACGGCCGGCGAGGGATCCGGTCATCCAGACGACCGCGCGGGCGGCGTCGACGATGTCGGACTTGGTGAGCAGATAGCCGCTGACCGCCGTGACGATCGCGGAGACACCGATGCCGACCAGGACCAGACGGTAGCCGTGCACGCCCCGCTTCCAGGCGAGCACATAGATGGCGAACCCGGTCACCAGTCCGCCGACGAGCGCGCCGAGGGCGACCTGGTTGGCGCTGCCGGAGAACAGCACGATCACCGTGAGGGCACCGGCCGTCGCCCCCTGACCGAGGCCGAGGACGTCGGGACTGCCCAGCGGATTGCGGGAGATGGACTGGAACAGCGCACCGCCGAGCCCGAGCGAGGCACCGACCAGCAGCCCGACCAGGACCCGGGGCAGCCGCAGTTCGTTGACGATGAACTCCTGGCCGGCGTCCCCCTCGCCGACGAGCGTCCTGAGCACGTCCGCGGCGGGGATCGGGAAGTCGCCGGTGCCGATCAGCACGACACTCGCGGCGAGCGCCACGACCAGCAGCAGGACGACGACGGTGAAGGTGCGCACGTCCAGCCGGACCGAGAGGCCACCGGGGGTCCGCACCGCGCGGTTGGTCTTCACAGCTGGGCCGTCCTCCGCCGTCGTACGAGAAAGATGAAGACCGGGCCGCCGAGGATCGCGGTGACGATGCCGACCTGGAGTTCGGCGGGCCGGGCCACGATCCGGCCGAGCACGTCGGCGCCGAGCAGCAGCACGGGCGACAGGACCGCCGCGTACGGCAGGATCCAGCGCTGGTCGGGTCCGGTGAAGGAACGCACGACGTGCGGCACCATCAGACCGACGAACATGATCGGTCCGCAGGCGGCGGTCGCCGCCCCGCTCAGCACGGTCGCGGCGAGCATGGACAGCGCCCGGGTGCGGTTGAGGTGGGCGCCGAGGGCCTTGGCGGTGTCGTCGCCCATGGCCATGGCGTTGAGCGGCCGGGCGAGCGCCAGCGCCAGCAGCGACCCTGCCAGCAGGAAGGGCACCACCTGTTCGATGGTCGAGTCGCTCCCGGAGGCCAGCGAACCCACCGTCCAGAAGCGCATCCTGCCGAGCGCGGCGTCGTCCAGGATCATGATGGCCTGGAGGTAGCCGTACAGCGCCGCGCTGATGGCCGTACCGGCGAGCGCGAGCCGCACCGGGGTCGCGCCCCGGCTCCCGCCGAGGAACCACACCAGCGCGCCGACCGCCGCCGCGCCGAAGAACGCGAACCACACGTACCCGGACAGCGAGGTGACGCCGAAGAAGGTGATGGCGGTGACCACGGCCGCGGAGGCGCCCGCGTTGATGCCGAGCAGTCCGGGATCGGCCAGCGGGTTGCGGGTCAGTGCCTGGAGGACCGCGCCCGCGAGGCCGAGCGCGGCGCCGGCGAGCAGTCCCAGGACGGTTCGTGACACCCTGTCCGCCACCACGACGTCACCATAGGTGCCCGACGCGTCGAACAGGCCGTGCCACACCTGTTCCAGGGACAGCTCCTTCGCCCCGACCGCGATGCTGGCCAGCGCGACGAGCACCAGGATCACGACGGACACGAGCAGCCCGAGGACGCGTATCGCCCGGCGGTTCGGGGGCGCGGGGGCACTCTCCGCGCGCTGTTCTGGGGGACTCTCGACCAACACGCAGTTAGGTTAGCCTACCCTGCTATTCGATCATGATCCGCAGACCGGCCTCCCCGGCGGCTCGAGAGGTCTCACAACCCCAGCCGTGCCAGCGCCTTCCCGCCGTCCAGCTCGCACACACCCTCACCGGCCGCCGTCCACGCCGCCGCGCACAGCGCCCGCAGCCCGTCCAGCGCGGTTCCGTCCCCGTCGAGCTCCAGCCGCGCGGCTCCGGCCGTCGCCGTCCAGCCACCGCACCGGAACCCGTCGCCCGCCCCGGACACCTCCGGCTGCCCGGTGAGCATCCCGCGCAGGTCGGCGTCCACATACGTCGGCCGGTGCTGCGGCGGCGCCGCGAGCAGCTGCGCGCCGTCCGTCACGCCGGTCAGCACCAGCAGCGAGTCCACCTCGCCGTTGAACGCGCCCTCGATGTCCGTGTCCAGCCGGTCGCCCACCACCAGCGGCCGCTCCGCGCCCGTCCGCAGGACCGTCTCCCGGTGCATCGGAGGCAGCGGCTTGCCCGCCACCTGCGGCTCGGCACCGGTCGCGATCCGCACGACCTCCACCGCCGCGCCGTTGCCCGGGGCGATGCCCCGGCCGCTGGGAATCGTCAGGTCGGTGTTGGACGCGAACCACGGCACCCCGCTCGCGACGGCGTACGACGCCTCCGCGAACCGTCCCCACGGCAGCTCCGGCCCGCCGTAGCCCTGCACGACCGCCACCGGATCGTCGTCCGCCGACTCCACCGGCTCCAGCCCGCGTTCGCGCAGCGCCACCCGCAGCCCCTCGCCGCCGACCACCAGCACCCGGGAGCCCTGCGGCACCTGCTCACTGATCAGCCGGGCGACCGCCTGCGCGGAGGTGATGACGTCACCTGCCTCCGCCGGTATCCCCAGCTCGGTCAGGTGCGCCGCCACGACGTCCGGGGTGCGCAGCGCGTTGTTGGTGACGTAGGCGAGGTGCATACCGCCTTCGCGCGCGGTGGCGAGCGATTCGACCGCGTGGACGATGGCGTTGCCGCCCGCGTACACCACGCCGTCGAGGTCGAGCAGCGCCGTGTCGTACGCCTCGCTCAGGGCCTGCCCACTGCCCTGGGGCCTCGTCCTGACGCTCCGGCTCATTCCGCATCGCTCCTCGTTCGACGGTTTTCCCCCGATCATCCCCCATGCCACCGGCACCCGTACGATGCCGGGATGAACACTGCAGGTCACTCGGAAGCAAAGGCGCCCCGGGGCCTGGAACTCACCCCGTTCCGAGGCCTTCGCTACGACCCCGACCGGGTCGGCAGCCTCGCCGCCGTGACATCCCCGCCGTACGACGTCGTCGTCCGCCCCGACGGCCTGCACCACCTCCAGTCCGCCGACCCGTACAACATCGTCCGGCTGATCCTGCCCGAGGCCGCGACGCCCGAGGCCCGCAACGCCCAGGCCGCCGATACCCTCCGGCGCTGGCGCGCCGAGGGCGTCCTGGCCGCGGACCCCGAACCGGGCCTGTACGTCTACGAGCAGCGCGACGGCGACGGCATGGTGCAGCGCGGCGTCATCGGCGTCCTGCGGGTCTCCGACCCCGGCGAGCAGCTGGTGCTGCCGCACGAGGACGTCATGCCGCACATCGTGGCCGACCGCGCGGACCTCATGCGGGCCACCTCCGCCAACCTCGAACCCCTGTTGCTCACCTACCGCGGCGACGACGCGGCGACCGCCACGGCCGGCCTGATCGCGCGCACGGCCGGGCAGCCGCCCCTGCTGGCGACCACCACGGAGGACGGTTTCCACCACCGGCTCTGGTCCGTCACCGACCCCGCCGAACTGACCGCGGTACGCGAGGAACTCGCAGGCCACCAGGCGCTCATCGCCGACGGCCACCACCGCTGGGCGACGTACCGCCGCCTCCGCGCGGAGCACTCCTCCCCCGGCCCCTGGGACCACGGCCTGGTGCTCCTCGTCGACACCACCCGCTACCCTCTGCGCGTCCGCGCCATCCACCGGCTGCTGCACAACGTGCCGGTCGCGGACGCCGTGGCCGCGCTCCACGGCCTCTTCCGCGTCCGCCGCATCGACGCACCGCTGCCCGCGGCGATGGGCGTCCTGGCCGAGGCTGCCTCGACGGGCAACGCCTTCCTCCTCGCCGGAGACGGCGCCTTCCACCTCGTCGACCGTCCGGATCCCGGTCTGCTGGCCCGTACCGTCCCGGCCGACCGCCCGGTGGCCTGGCGCACCCTGGACGCGACCGTCCTGCACGCCACGCTCCTCGACCACGTCTGGCGCGTCCCGGACTCCCCCGCGCACATCGCGTACATCCACGACACGGCCGCCACGGTCGAGAAGGCGGAACGCGACGGCGGCACGGGCGTGCTGATGCACCCGGTGCACGAGGACGTCGTCCGCGACCTCGCGCGCCAGGGTGTCACGATGCCGCGCAAGTCGACGTCGTTCGGCCCGAAGCCTGCTTCGGGTCTGGTCCTGCGGGCGCTCGACCTGTGACGAAGGGGCGGGTCTCCGGAGAGCCCCGCCCCTTCGTGCCGGTTCCGCGGCCCGGACGTCAGTCCTTGTCGTCCTCGTCCGCGGCGTCGTCGGCCTCGTCCTCCACGAGGGCGTCGACGAACTCCACACCGTCCAGCTCGGCCAGCCGGTCGGAGGCGTCTGTGCTGCCGTCCCGGTCGGCCTCCACGGCCTTGGCGAACCACTCACGTGCCTCACCGCTCCGGCCGGCCGCGAGCAGCGCGTCGGCGTACGCGTAGCGCAGCCGCGCGGTCCAGGGCTGAACGGAGTTGGACGCCAGCTCCGAGCTCTGCAGCGTCACGATCGCCGCGTCCAGCTGCCCCAGGTCACGCCGGGCGCCGGCCGCGACGAGCCGCATCTCGACCTGTCCTGCCTTGTCCAGCTTCTGCACCTCGGGTGCCCCGGCCATGTCCAGCGCCTTCTCCGGCCGCCCGAGCCCGCGCTCGCAGTCGGCCATGAGGGGCCACAGCTCCACGGTCCCGGTCATCCGCCGCGCGGCCCGGAACTCGGCGAGCGCCTCGGAGTACTTCTGGTTGGCGTACGCGGCGAACCCGGCGGCCTCCCGGACGGCGGCGACACGCGACGCCAGCCGCAGGGCCACCCTGGAGTAGCCGTACGCGCCCTCGGGGTCCTCGTCGATCAGCCGGGCGACCATC
The DNA here is from genome assembly GCF_008312835.1 of Streptomyces marokkonensis. Taxonomy (GTDB): domain Bacteria; phylum Actinomycetota; class Actinomycetes; order Streptomycetales; family Streptomycetaceae; genus Streptomyces; species Streptomyces marokkonensis_A. The sequence goes on from NZ_VSKS01000012.1 coordinate 237,052, forward strand.
ACCAGGTTCTTGGCGACGTCCTCCGCGAGCGTCTTGGGCAGGCTCTGCAGCTCCTGCCGTACGTCCTTGTCGATCTCCTCGCCGGTGACGTCCTCGGGGATCGGGAGCCGCTTGATGGGCTCGCGGTCGCGGTCCCGCTCGTCACGGAAGCGCCCGCCGCCGTGCCGGTCGTCCCGCCCACGGAACCCGCCGGGCCGTCCGCCGCGGTCGTCCCGGCGGGGGCCGCGGCCACGGTCGTCACGGCCGCGGTCGTCACGGCCGCGGAAGCCGCCGCGCTCGCCGCCTCGGCTGTCCTCGCGGCGGAAACCGCCCCGGTCTCCGCGGTCGCCGCGGTCATCGCGGCGGAACCCACCGCGCTCGCCACGACTGTCGGTGCGCTCGCCCGTACGGCGGTCGTCGCGCCGGTAGCCGCCACGGTCCCGGTCGCCGCCGCGGTTGTCGTCCCGACGGAAGCCCCCACGCTCACCGCCACGCTCGTCCCGCCGGTCATCGCGACGGTCGTCGCGCCGGTCGTCGCGCCGGTAGCCCCCGCGGTCGTCCCTGCGGTCGTCGCGCCGGTAGCCGCCACGGTCCCGGTCGCCTCCGCGGTTGTCGTCCCGACGGAAGCCCCCACGCTCACCGCCTCGGTCATCACGGCGGTCATCGCGCCGGACGCCGCCGCGGTCGTCGTCCCGACGGAAGCCCCCACGCTCACCGCCTCGGTCATCACGGCGGTCATCGCGGCGGTCATCGCGCCGGTCATCGCGCCGGTCATCGCGCCGGTCGTCCCTGCGGTCTTCGCGCCGGTAGCCGCCACGGTCCCGGTCGCCGCCGCGGTTGTCGTCCCGACGGAAGCCCCCACGCTCACCGCCTCGGTCATCACGGCGGTCATCGCGCCGGAAGCCACCGCGGTCGTCACGACCACGGAAACCGCCCCGGTCACGGTCGCCGCCACGACTGTCATCCCTGCGGAAGCCACCGCGGTCACCGCGGTCGTCGTCACGGCCCCGGAAACCGCCGCGGTCGCTATCACTGTCCCTACGGACGTCCCTGCGGTCATCCCGACCGCGGTAACCACCGCGCTCGCCCCCGCGATTGTCGTCGCGCCCTCGGTAGCCCCCACGGTCCGGCCGACCGCCGGCGCGGTCGTCGCGGCGGAACCCGCGATCGCGGTCGCCACCGCGATCGCCCTCACGGTCCCGGTCACGATCCCGGTCGCGGTCGTCGCGGCGGAAGGAGGGACGGTCTCCGTCCCTGCGGAATCCGCGATCACGGTCAGGGCCTTGACGCGGGCCTCCGCGCTGGCCGCCACGGTCAGGGCGGTCCGAGCGGTCACCACTGTCCCGTCGCCGCTGGTCGCGCTCCGGTCGGTCGTCGGGAGAGTTGGTGGACATCGGTGACTCCTGTCTTCGGTACCGCAAGCATAAATAAAAAAGGACCCCTGGTCCCAGCTGAACGCTGGTGACCAGGGGTCCTTCCAAAGATTGTTCGGCGGCGTCCTACTCTCCCACAGGGTCCCCCCTGCAGTACCATCGGCGCTGTAAGGCTTAGCTTCCGGGTTCGAAATGTAACCGGGCGTTTCCCCTACGCTATGACCACCGAAACCCTAATGGTTTCGAGCGAACAAGCACACTTTTCTATTGTCTGTTCTGCTCAAAAGCCGACAACGGTCGTTGTCTCAGAACTAACACAGTGGACGCGAGCAACTGAGGACAAGCCCTCGGCCTATTAGTACCGGTCACCTCCACACGTTACCGTGCTTCCAGATCCGGCCTATCAACCCAGTCGTCTACTGGGAGCCTTAC
>NZ_VSKS01000013.1 GCF_008312835.1 Streptomyces marokkonensis
TAGCCGCTGCTGGGGGTCCATCGCTTTGGCTTCGCGGGGGGAGATGTTGAAGAACGCGGCGTCGAAGGCACCCGCGTCGTGGAGGAACCCCCCGTAGCGCGTAGCCGACGTGCCAGGCCGGCCGCCACGAGGCTCTTGGGCGTCCCCTGGGCTCCCGGACTCGTCCGTGCTCCGGTCCTCGGTTCCGTGACCGTCCCCGTCCTGGTTCCCGGCACTGTCGTCGGCCCACGTGCCGTATGTGTCGAACAGCGACTCCAGGTCCCAGCCGCGGTCCGTGGGGAAGTCGCCGATCGCGTCCCGGCCCTGAGAGACCAGCTCCCACAGTTTGTCGGGGGAGACGGCGCCCCCCGGGAAGCGGCACCCCATTCCGACGACGGCGATCGGCTCGTGCGAGGCCTCCTCGGCTTCTCGCAACTGGATCCGTGCCTCATGGAGTTCGCCACTCACCCGCTTGAGGAAATAGCGAAGCTTCTCCGGGTCCTCTGCCCCCACGACCTTCTCCTCCGCGCCGGTGTCGATTCCCGTATCACGGCAGACGGAGGCAGACGTAACCCGTAGTCCCCCGTCAGCACAGCAAGACTGCTTCGGCCAGTGATGACATGTCACCGCCGAGATTGCTCACTGGGGCGGGGGACAGCGGCCGGCTCGTGCTACGCCGCGCGGCCCGGTGTGCGGTCGAGCGGGTCCAGGCCCTCGAGCGCCGAAAGGATGGGAGGGCGGCTCCAGGTGAACGGGCGTAGCGTCAGATTCACATGGAGGTCGGTGTTCTGGCCGAAGCGCAGTGGCCCCACCATGTCCACCAGCAACTGTGGTTCGTCAGGGGCGGCATCGATGGCTGCGGTGTGGGAGTGAGCCACGGCGTGCAGGTACCAGACGCCGGACGGCAGCTCGGGCAGGAAGTACCGGCCTGGGGCGCTGACCTCCGCGGTGGTGACGGGATGACCCTGCACGATGGGGCTGTCGAAGACGCCGAGCCGGACGGAGTCGAGGGGATGTTCCTCGGCGACGATCGTGCCGTGGACCGTGTTCGCCGCGGCCTGATGAGCTGACGTGATCGGAGCCACGGCACGCGACGGCGCCGCGGGCTTGTGGCCGTCGGCTGCTTCCGGCCCGCTCGTACAGCGTTCGTAGGCCAGGTACCGGTACTTGGTGGGGGAGACGCCCACGGATTCGCTGAACCGGCGGGAGAACGTTCCGGTGCTGCTGTACCCCACGCGCGCGGAGATGTCGGCGACGTTGAGGGACGTATCGCGCAGCAGGCGTTTGGCCTCGTGGAGACGGACGGCGCTGAGGAAGCGGCCCGGCGTCACGCCGGTGACCTTGCTGAACACGCGTAGAAAGTAGAATTTGCTGACCATGGCGGAGCGCGCTAAGTCGTCCAGTGTCAGCGGTTCGTGAAAACGATGGTGCATGGTGGCTATCGACCGCTGGACCAGGTGTTCCATCGTTGTCTCCGGTATGGGGAGGCTTACGGGTGGGGAACCTGCCGCTCGGCGCGGGTGCGTGGAAGCGCCGGAGGACAGGCCACTCAGGGGATGGGTCGGCTCGCGAGAATCAGGTGAAGCGCTCAGGGGTCACGAGAACCGGAGATCCGTGGGAGGCCGAAGCCGGGCGCCGTACGGCACCGCAGATGACATGGGATCCGTACGTGCGCAAGTTCGCCTCATTTGCCCTTTGTCCACGTGAAAGTGCGGAGTACGACTGACTGCGCCTGTGGGGCCCGGGGTGCTGAGCATCCTGGCGTGCGCAGTTGCGCTGAGCGAAGGCGGCGGACCGCGGTGCGCCGGAGGATCCGCCGAAATGAATGGTTGCGTCGGTGACCTGTCTGACACCTGATCGTGCAGGGCCTGCTGTTGCTCTGTCTTCTTCGTCCTTGCTGACTAGCGGAGTGGCAGCTTCCGTGACGTGGGTGCGTTCGAGGGCACGTATCCACCGGAGGACCGACCCCGACGGCCTCGGCGGGCTCCGGTCGGGGTGCCTCGTCGCGGCCGGACGGGCGCAGCTTCGCCGGTCTCCTCGGCTGAGCAACCTGGGCGATGACGCCGGACGTGTCCGGGTGCACCGTAGATACCCGTACGGCCTTGGGGTATGACGAGTCCGGCGTGGCCCTGGAGCGTCCTCTCCAGATGAGCGCGAGGGACATGCAGGTCCGGTGAAGGGGGGCAGGGATGAACGGCGGTGTCGGCGACGGGGAGTCCGTACGACTGGAACTGCTCGGGACGGTCCGGGCCTGGCGGCACGGGCACAGAGTGGTGGTGGGGCCTCCGAAGCAACGGGCCGTTCTGGCGTTCCTGGCGAGCCGCGTCAACGAAGCCGTGAGCATGGAGGAGATAGCCGACGCGGTATGGGGCAGCGAGCCGCCGAGGACCGTGGGAAGCGCGGTGCACACGTACGTGGCGGGGCTGCGCCGCGCCCTGGGACTCCCGCGGGAGAGCACGGCGGGTGGTCCTGCGCTGGTGTCGACCGGTGGAGGCTACGCGCTCCTGATGAACCCGGCGAACGTGGACGCGCGAAGCTTTGAGCACCGCGTGGCGGAGGCACGCAGGCTCTTCGCCCACGGTGAGCGCAGGGCGGCGTTCGACCTTCTCGAACTGGCCCTTGGCCTGTGGCGGGCCGAGGCGTACACCGCCGTCCCGGGGCCCTTCGCGGTCGTGGAGCGCATGCGGTTGCAGGAGCTGCGATTCGCCGCCGTCGAGGAGTGGGCCGTCGAGATGCTGACGGAGGGCCGGCACGCGGAGACAACCGTACTGCTCGGTGACCTGGTCGTGAAGGCGCCGCTGCGCGAGCGGCTGAGGGCCCTGCTGATGACGGCTCTCCAGGGCTGCGGGCGGCGTGCCCACGCGTTGGCCGTCTACCGCGAGACCCGTGAGCTGCTCCACGCCGAGCTGGGCGTCGAACCCGGTCCGGACCTGCGTGCGCTGCACGAACGGATTCTCGCCGACCAGCCCGTGACGTTCGCACGGGACGCCCACGGGCGGTCGGTCATCGGTGCGGGGCGCACGGACGGAGCCGACGAGGCCAAGGGTGCCGGCGGGCGCGGCGTGCCCGGTGGGCCCGGGACCGGAACGAGCGGGTGCGACGGCCCGGGTGGCGGCCCGGTGCCGGGCGGTGTGGTGGACGCCGGCGTCCGGGGCAGGAGTGCGGGCGCCGGTGGCGGCCCCGGCACCGGCGAGGTGGCCGGCGCACACCCGGCGGCCCTCGCCCCGGCCCAGGTTCCGCGCCTGGCCCCCACCCCATCGGTCAGGTCCACCCGGGTCCGACCGCGCCCGGCGCAGCTTCCGCCCACCGTCCGCGGATTCATCGGCCGGGCCGCGCAGCAGCGTCGTTTGCGATCCTTCGTCGACGAGGCCGGCGCCCATCCCGCGACAATGCCCGCCATCGCCCTGATCGACGGGGCACCCGGAGTCGGCAAAAGTGCCCTGGCGCTGCAGATCGCCTACGAGACCGCGGATCGGTTCCCGGACGGGCAGCTCTTCGTCGACCTGTGCGGCAGCAGCCTCAGGCGTTCGCAGGTCGGCGCCGGGGAGGCCCTGGGGCTCGTTCTGCGCAGCCTCGGCGTTGCCGAGGCTCGGCTGCCCGCCACCGTGGACGGGCGCGCGCGCCTGTACCGCAGCCTGCTCAGAGGCAAGCGGACCCTGCTCTTCCTCGACGACGCCCACGACACCGACAGCCTGGCCCCCCTGTTGTCCGGGGGCCCGGCATGCGTCCTGGTCACCAGTCGCTGGTCTCAGCTCGGCAGCCTGCCGTCGCCGCGCACGGAGCGGATCGAGCTGAGGCCCCTGACGCCCCAGCAGTCGGTGAGGCTGCTCGCCCACCTGGCCGGTCCGCAACGCCTCTCGGGAGCACGACGTGAGTCCTTCCGCCTCGCTCTGCTCTGCGGCTACCTGCCGCTGCCGCTGCGGATGGCGGCCGGAGCCCTGGTCGAGGACCCCGGTCTCTCCCCGGAAAAGCTCGCCGACGACATCGAGAACGGGCGTCGTGAGCAGCTGACCGTAGTCGGTGACACCGCCGCAAGCCTGCGGATGAGCTTCAGGAGGTCCTACCGTGCCATGCCACCCGAGGCCGCGCACATGTTCCGGCTTCTCGGGCTGCAGCAGGACAGCGAGATCACGGTGTCCATGGCGGCCGCACTCGCGGGCATCACCAGGGAGGGCGCGAGTCGCCGGCTCGACATGCTCGCGGCCGGTCACCTCCTGGAGCGGACGGGGCCGGACCGGTACCGGTTCCCCGACCTGCTGCGGCTCTACGCAGCCGAACGCGCGGACGAGGAGCCGCTGCGCGGTCGCATGGACGCGTTGTCCAGGCTCCTCGCCCAGGGCGGCACGGCGGAAGCTTCCGCCGATGCCTCGCTCCGGCGTGCGGCACCCTGCCGGGAAACCCTGATGCGCGCCCGGTACGGGGCGCTCGGTTGCAGACAGCAGACGGCGGTGTCGGGCGCCGGCCGTTGCCGTTGAGACCGGGGCCCCAGGGCGTCGGAGGGGTGGGCAAGCGCATCGGGCAACGACGGAGATGCGCGGGCCTCCGCGCGCACAGGAGAGTGTGGTGAGCGTGCGGCATCCCGTGCCGTGCCACCCGCACGACGAGAACGGGGAAGCCGATGAACGGGGCAGTCGAATGGCTGAGATGACGACGACGGCCGACGCGTGGGTCCGGCGGTTCCACCCCTCGCGCGGCCCCCGGTGGCGCCTCGCGTGCTTTGCGCACGCGGGTGGCGCTGCCAGCACCTACCACCGGCTGTCCGCACGCCTCGCACCGGCCGTTGAAGTGCTTTCCATGCAGTACCCGGGCCGCCACGACCGGCGCACCGAGCCCTTCCTCACCGACGTGCGAAGCATGGCCGACCAGGCCCACCGGGCGCTGCGGTCCTGGACAGGGCCACAGAAACGGCCGCTGGCGCTGTTCGGTCACAGCATGGGCGCGACCGTCGCCTTCGAGGTGGCGCTGCGCATGGAGGCCGAAGGGATGTTCCCGGCGCACCTGTTCGTGTCCGGTCGGCGGGCCCCGTCGACGTACCGCGACGAACGGGTCCGTCTCAGGGACGACGACGGCCTGGTGGACGAAATCATCGAACTGGGGGGCACCCGTCCCGAGATCCTCGCCGACGAGGCGCTGCGCCAGATGATCCTGCCTGCCGTACGCAACGACTACACGGCGATCGAGACGTACCGTTGCCCTCCCGGCGCGGTCCTGCGGCACACCTCGGTCACCGCGCTGGTCGGCGCCGGCGATCCCAAGGCCACGCTCCACGAGGTGAGCACCTGGGCCGGCCACACCCGGGCGGCCTTCGAGATGCGTGTCTTCGAGGGCAGCGGCCACTTCTACCTCGACGACCGTGAGGACGAGGTGGTGGACCTGGTGACGAAGGCGCTGCGGACCCTTCCGGCGGCTTCCCCGAGCTGAGGTGGTGAGCCGCCCCGGTGGAGCCCGCACCGCCGGGGTGATCGTACGGGTGGACGACGGATTCGGGTCCGTGCCCTGCCAGGCCGCTCGGTGAGCGCGTCCACAAGATGCTCGACGGAGAGCGAGACCAGCACGCCTCTGCTGGCCGTCGGCCCCTGACCAGCTTCCCCGCAGTTCCCCTGGAGGGCTCGGTGTACGCAGGAACAACGGCCTCGTCCGGCACGGCACGAACCGCCTTCGCACCAGCGGCCCCGGTGGTACGGCCGGCATCCGCTCTCCCCTCGGACGGGGACGTCACCCTGGACGGCCTCTTCTCCAGGTCCGCGGGGCGCAGGGCCGGCGGGACCGCCGTCGAGGACGGCAGCCGCAGCATCACGTACGAGGCGGCCGCGAAGCGGTCCGACCGTCTCGCGACGGCGATCCTGCGCTCCGGTGTGCAGCTCGGCGATCCCGTCCTCGTGCACTGTACGGATCATGTGCAGTCGCTGGTCGCGCAGTTGGCGGTGCTGAAGGCCGGGGGCGTCTGCGTTCCCGTGCCCGGCGGTGCGGGGGCGGGCGCGCGTGCGCGGACGGCGGCCGTCAGCGGGGCCGAACTGGTGCTGTGCAGCGGTGCCACCCGGGCCCACTGGCGCAGTCCCGCGGTGGTCCTGGACGACGAGCGGACGTGGGCCAGGATCACGCCGCTGCGCGTCGACCGCTCGCTGCCCAGGTCGAGTCCGACGGACGCCGCGTACCTGATCGTCGAGCAGGACCCGGCTGGACCGCCGACCGGCCACCTCATCGATCACCGGGCCTGGGTGCTGGCCCTGACGGACCGCGCCCGCAGGGCGGGGCGCGCGGACCGGGGAGTTCTCTGCCCTGCTGAACCGGGGAGCCCCGACACGCTCACCTCGATGTGGTGGTCGGTCGCGGCGGGCGGCACCCTGCACGGCAGACAGGCCGTCGGCGGCTCCGGCCTGGACATGTCGGGCCGGGCCGGGACAGCCGTGTTCACTCCGAAGACGTACGCCGCGGTCCTGGCCGCGACCCCGCAGCCGCAGGTACGGGGGCCGGGCACAGTGGTCCTCGTCGGTGAGCCGTGTCCCCCGGGACTGGTGGACCGGCACTTCGCACTGCTGCCCCGCTCCAGACTGCTGGCCGAGTTCTCCCCGCTGGACGGTGCGCTGCCCTGGACGGCGGTCGAGTACGTGCCGGCCGTCGGCAACCGTCCCGGCGGCCGCGTCGTGGGGGACGCCTCGCCCCGGGTTCGGATCACCATCCGTGACAGCGAGGGGCGCGTGCTTCCGGTGGGCAGTACCGGCGAGATCTGGGCGTCGGGTGCGGCCCTGCCCTTCGACCGGCTGGGCGCGCCCGGTGGGGGTGCACCCCCCGGAACCCCGTGGGCGGTGTCGGGCTACACGGGCCACTGGAACGACGACAGGCTGCTCGAGGTGAGCGGCCTGTGAGGGCGCGCGGGACCGCCCCGGGCATCCGTGTGGAGAAGGGCCGTCCGGAGCCCGAGGAACTCGTGGCCGTCACCGTGGTCCTGCTGGCCCGCATCGAGGCGGTGTCGGCCCGCCGGGTGACCCGGGAGCCGCTCGTGGCGCACTGGCACCGCTCGGGCGGCTTCCGGGCCTTCCGCGCACCGCACAGCTGGCAGAGCTGACGCGGAGGCCACGGCCTGCCTGGGTGCCCGTCAACCGGACTGGGCGCCCGGATTGTCGTAACGCACTCCGGTGAGCCGCTCCGAGAGGTCCCACAGCGCGACAGCGGTGGCCTCGTCGTACACCGTGCGGCGGCCGTGGCGGACCGTCGTCGCGCCCCGGATCTGCAGTGGGCCTCTCGGGGCGACGTACGAACCGCCCGGCAGATCCGGCACCGTGGCCGCGTAGAGCGAGGGCCGCGCGCCCTCGGCGACGGGCTTGGCGACCAGACCGACCAGGCGGGGGACCAGGGCCCGCCACAGCGTGCCGTACCGGGTGGACTTGGTGATCACACCGGTGTCCGTCAGGCCCGGGACGGCGATCATGCTGCGCAGCGGCAGGCCCTGGGCGACGGCCCAGCGGTGAAGCTGCGCGGAGAAGTAGACGTTGGCGCGCTTCGACTGGGCATAGGCGGAGCCGGGGCGGTACCGCCGCTCCGCGTTGAGGTTGGCCAGGTCGAAGGAGGCGGTGAGCTGACTCTCGCTGCTCACCGTCACCACGCGTGGCGCGGCGGCACGCAGCAGGTGGGGCAGGAGCCGGCCGGTGAGCGCGTAGGTGCCCAGGTGGTTGACGCCGAACTGTGCCTCGAAACCGTCCACGGTCCGGGTCAGCGGCGGCATCACGATCCCCGCGTTGTTGACGAGCAGATCGAGCCGGTCGTGGTCCCAGCCGTCCGCGAAGGCCCGGACGGACCGGAGGTCGGCGAGATCGACGAGGCGCAACTCGGCCCGGGCGTGGGGCACCTCGCGGCGCAGCCGGCCGAGCGCGGCCTCGCCGCGTTCTCTGTCCCTGCAGGCGAGGACCGTGTGGGCGCCGTGGCGGGCCAGCTCGCGGGCTGTCACGTAACCGATGCCCGCGTTGGCCCCCGTGACCACGGCCACCCGCCCGGTCTGGTCCGTGATCTGCTCCTCCGTCCAGGGCGGGGCGGACGGTGCGGAAGTGGAACTGGACATACCGAGTACTCTCCCGTCGGTCCGGTCGCGTGTGCCGTGCTTGTCCCGTCCGTCGGGCGAAAGGCGGTGAGGACGTGAGGGACTGTAGCGCGTGGCGCAACCAACTCGGGTCGCAGAAAAGTCTGTTGAGCAAGCTCGAAGAAGACACGAAGCAGGGCCGCGCAGAATACTCGAAGAAGCCGGAAGGCTCAGTCGCGCCTTTTCGGCATTTCCCGGCGGAAGACGCATGGAGGACGCATGGGCGTGATCGGTGAACACGCGGTGGTGATGGGCGCTTCCATGGGAGGCCTGGCGGCCGCCAGGACACTGGCGGCGCGATTTCGCCGTGTCACGGTCATCGATCGCGACACTCTTCCGGACCGTCCGGAGAATCGCCGAGCCGTCCCGCACGGAGGTCATGCGCACGCCTTGCTGATCAGCGGTCGCATTGCGCTCGACAGGCTTTTCCCGGGACTCACCGACGAACTCGTCGAGGGCGGCGCGGTCCTCTTCGACCCCGGCCACGACCTGCTCTTCCACCAGATGGGCTCATTGCGTGCCCGATTCGCCAGCGGCCGCTGCGGCGTCAGCCTCACCCGCGCATACCTGGAACACAGTGTCCGGGCCCGGGTGCGGGCACTGGACAACGTGACCATCCGGGACCGGACCCAGGTGTGCGGCCACCTGGCCGGCGGCGGACGGATCACGGGCGTCGAACTGGACGGTGGTGAGCGGCTCTGGGCGGACTTCGTCGTCGACGCCACGGGGCGTGGCGGCGGGGGGCCGACCCGGTCCATGGAACGCTTCGGCTACCCACTGCCCGAGATCGACACCGTGAAGATCAACGTCGGCTACACGACCCTGATGCTCAAGCGCAGACCCGGAGACCTGCCGGGCAACGGGCTGCTGTACCTGATGAGCGCCGTGCCGCCGCACGACAAGCGGGCCGCTGCCGCGTTCGCCGTCGAGGGAGACCGGTGGATGGTCACCCTCGGCGGCTGGCACCGCGCCCACGCGCCGGTGGACCGTGCGGGGTTCGAGGAGTTCGCGGCCGGGCTCGAAGCCCCCGAGATGGCGGAACTGCTCGCCAGGGCCGAGCCCCTGGACGACAAGGACGCCCGCAAGTTCACGTATCCGGCGGCCAGGCGGCGCCGCTACGAGCGGCTGCGTACGGTCCCCGCGGGTCATGTGGCGCTCGGCGACGCGATCTGCAGCTTCAACCCGCTCTACGGTCAGGGCATGACCGTCGCCGTACTCGAGGCGATCGAACTGGGACGCCACCTCGACCGGTTCGGGGCGGCGTCCGCGCCGATGGCACGCTCCTTCTACCGTGCCGCGAGCAAGATCATCGATACGCCCTGGCAGATGGCGACGGGCAGCGATTTCATCTTCCCGGAGACCGAGGGAATCCGCCCGCTCGGCAACGGACTGCTCAATTCCTACATCCGGCAGGTGGTGCTCGCCAGTCACGTGTCGCAGGACGCCCACCGGGTCCTGCTCGACGTGCAGCACCTGCTGGCACCCCCGGCCTCCGTGATGCGGCCGGCCACGATCCTGCGCGCGCTGCGGCACGCGCGGCGGTCACCCGCACGCGTGTAGGCCGGTGGCCGAAACATCCGTATCCCGGCGACGTACGGTCCACGACCACCCCGTCGCAGTGGCGGAGGGCGTCCGGCCGTACTCGCGCGCAGCGGTCAGGACGCGTAGAGGTCGGGAAGCGAGAAGGCGAGCGGGCACCGCTCGCTGTCCGCCACGCGTACCCGCCGGGACGGCTCCAGGACCACCTCCACCTGGACCACCGCTCCGGGTGCGACGACGACGGGGCCGACCGACCCGGCGACCACACAGCCGCCGCCCTGTCTGGACGTCAGGGACACCGCCTCGATGAACCACCGGCCCTCGGGCACGTACGGGATGGTCCACAGGTCCGACGATCGCTCCACGCGGTAGCAGCGGGCCGGCCGGTCGCCGGACGAGACGGCGTGGAAGGCTGCGACGAACACCGAGGCGTGATCGAGGCCGTCGTCCCGGCGCAGCCGGCCCTGAATGGCACCGTAGGCGTAGGAGGTGTCGACGCATCCGCCGGCGAAATCCACGGCGTCCGGACCCAGTTGGGTCATTCTGCGGTACTGGCCGGGCGAAACCCCGAACGTCTTGGTGAAGCGCGTGGTGAAGGAGCCGACGCTGGCGTAACCGACGCCCAGCGAGATGTCGGCGATACTCACGTCGGTCCGCAGCAGCCGGCGCTTGGCTTCCTCGAGCCGGACCGCGGTGAGGAAACGTGCCGGAGGAAGTCCGGTCTGTTCGCGGAACAGCCTCGCCATATGGAATGGGGTCAGTCGCGCCATCATTCCCAGATCGCTCAGGGAAAGCGGCTCCTCATACCTTTCCCGTATTCCCTCGACGACCTGCTCTATTTCGACCCTCATTGATTCCCCCATGATGTGCGCAGAGATGTGAAACCTCGATGGTCGCAGGTCACTGATCTATAAACGCCAGCCAGTAGGCAAGCAGGGTGGTGCAGGGGTGTCAAGGGATTTGTGCCCCCGGGCGCGCCCTGCCTCCGGCTCGTGTCCTTGCCGTCACCGGTCCCGGAGCGGCCCGGTCGGGGGGATGGGGCATCCGGCTGTCTGCGGCCGCTGCGCTGGTGTCATTCCGCGATCTTCGTGCACGTGGTCCACTGGAAGATCACGGGGGAGGTGCGGTCGGGGTCCACGGCGCCGGGGGCGCGTTCGAAGTGCTCGTAGCCGTTGAGGTGCCTCAGTTTCACTTTCTCGTCCAGGTTGCCGTCGATGGTGACCGGCAGGCGCACCGTGCGGGCTTCCTCCGCAATATCCGCGGGTCCGCCGACGAGTACCGCTTCAATGGTGCTTTCGGTCCGGTCGGTCGCGTGCGAAGCGGGCGATGGGGTCACTGGCTGCTCCCTGCTGGGCGCTAATGGGGTGGGTGCCCATCGATGATGGCTCCACTTCGCGCGGCCTGAATACCCTTATCTTGTTCCCTCGACCCCTACTGAGGGGGTGATCGCTCGGGTATTTGATAGGGGGTATGGGGATCCAGGCGCTTCGGTTAGTCTCGCGTGGGTAGGGAAAACCGCACGTCCAGGGGCAGGCGGAGGGGAGGGTCGTCAGTGGTTCGTTCACGGCTTGCTCCGCGGAGGGAGCGTGTCGATGAGTGATGGCTGAAAAGGGATGCCGGCTGGCTGAGAACCCATTGCGCGCCGCGTCAACGACAACCGTCGACGCTGTCGCACAGGCCCCGCGAAACGGTTGGCCGCAGGCCGCGGCGCCGGAGGCGCCGCCGGGGCACGGCGGCGGTCGATTCCGCGCCGTGCGGGCTCGCGGCGCAAAGTCCGCGCGGTACGGCTCGTATCCCTGACGATTTCGCTCCTTACGTAAGCTCAAGCGGTGTGGGACCGGGGCGGGCAGCCGGCACGGCCGTGCCCCGAGGTTGTCGGACAGACGGGGGAACTGTATGCGGCTGCAACTGTTGGGTCCGGTCAGAGCATGGCGAAGGGGGATCGAGTTACCCCTCGGTCCGCCCAAGCAACGCGGAGTCCTCGGACTTCTGGCGAGCCGAGCGGGGGATGTCGTCCACATCGAGGAGATCATCGACGCCGTGTGGGGCAGTGCCGTTCCGCGCACGGCCGTCAACGGCGTCCACACCTACGTGGCCGGCCTGCGCCGGGCCATCGAGCCGGGGCGTGGCAGCAGGGAGTCCGGCGGGGCGCTCGTCTCCTCGGGCGGCGGCTATTCACTGCGCCTGCCGCTGGAGCAGATAGACGCTCACGTCTTCGCCCACCTCCACGCGACCGCCCGTCGCCTGCGGGCCGGCGGCGACGTCCGCGGCGCACTGGGGGTCCTTGAGCGCGCGCTGCCGCTCTGGCACGGCGAGGCCTTCGCCAACATTCCCGGCCCCTTCGCCGCCATGGAACGCACCCGGCTGCAGGAGCTGCGCCTCGTCGCCACCGAGGAGTGGGCGGAGGGCCTGCTCGCCCTCGGACGGCATGTCGAGGTCGTGGTCATGCTCACCGACCTGGTCGCCAAGGAACCGCTGCGCGAGAAGCTGCGCTGGCTGCTGATGGTGGCGCTCTACCGCAGCGGACGCCGTGCCGAAGCGCTGACGCTCTACCACGAGACCCAGGAACTGCTCCGCAACGAACTCGGTATCGAACCGGGGCCCGAACTGCGGACCCTGCACGAGCAGATGCTCGGTGGCCGCCTCGACACCACGACTGCGGCGCTCCATGCCCCGGGGCCTCCCGCGGAGGCCGGGGAACTCCCGGCGGACCGGTGGACGCCGCTACGGCCGGCTCAGCTTCCGCCGCTCACCCGCGGGTTCCTCGGCCGCGGTGCGGAGCGGGCCCGGCTCAGTAGGCTGGTGGCAGACGACGGCGCACGTCACCGCACCACCGTGGCGCTGATCACCGGCGCGCCCGGCGTCGGCAAGAGCGCCCTCGCGCTGCACGTGGCCAGTGACCTCGCGGACGACTTCCCGGACGGCCAGCTCTTCCTCGATCTCTGCGGTACCAGTCCCGAGCGTGCCCCGTTGTCGGCGAGGGAGGCGCTTGCACAGCTGCTGCGCAGCCTCGCCGTGGACGAGTCGGCCATACCGGACGACCTGCCGGGCCGCACGGCACTCTACCGCAGCCTGCTGTACGGCAAACGGGTGCTGTTCGTCCTCGACGACGCCTACGACGCCGATCAGTTGCGCCCCCTCATCCCGCAGGGACCCGCCTGCGTCCTGATCACCAGCCGCTGGCGGCACAGCGGCCTGGTGGCTCGCGACGGCGCCTACCGGGTGGAGCTCGCGCCGCTGTCCCCGGAGGAGTCCGTGGACCTGCTGGCCTACCTCGCGCCGTCCCGCTGCGTTCGTGAGGAACCAGAGACGGTCGAGCGCATCACGCGGCTGTGCGGGCATCTCCCGCTCGCCCTGCGGGTGGTGGCCGAGGCGCTCACGACGCGCCCGGGTACGACGCTCTCCCAGCTGGCACAGGCTCTGGACGAGGGCGCCATGGAGTGGCTCGACGTGGTGCGCGACGCCGCAGCGAGCCTGCGCACAGCCTTCAGCCGTTCGTACCGGGCGCTGCCCGCCGACGTCGCGCAGATGTTCCGCATCCTCGGCCTCTACGACGGCACATTGATCACGGAAGACGTCGCCGCCACGCTGGCCGGCTGCGGCCGCGTCAGGGCACGCCGGCTCCTGGACAGCCTCGCCGAGGCGCACTTGCTGGTGGAGCTGGGGGAAGGACTCTTCCGTTTCCACGAGCTGATCGGCGTCTACGCCGCCGAATGCGCGGAACGGGACGAACCGGCACCATCCGTCGACGCCGCTCTCGCCCGTTCCCTGCAGGCGTACGGCAAGGGGCGGCGGCCCCTGCGCCCGAAGGTTCAATATTCATTCAGAGCACACCACTTGGCAGGGCATGACATGAGCTGACCCACGCCCAGTAGTCGTCCAGAGGCTATCCAGAACCTCTGCAGAACCCGCGTCGCAGACTGACCGTGCACATCGGCACCAGATGGAGAACGATGCCCGCGTCCTGCGGGCCGACCCGGGTCGACAAAGGGAAGGTCTACGCATGTCATCCACTCTCTACGGGATTCCGGAACACTTCGACGTCATCGTCATCGGTGGCGGGCCCGCGGGGGCGACCACGGCCGGGCTCCTCGCCCAGCGCGGTCGCTCCGTCCTCGTACTCGATCGCGAGAGGTTTCCGCGCTACCACGTCGGAGAGTCGCTCATACCGGCATTCATGCGCCCCATGCAGGAGCTCGGTCTGCCGGAGCGGATGGACGCCAGGGGCTTCGAGCGCAAGTACGGCGGTTCGCTGGTATGGGGCAACAAGCAGGTGCCCTGGCAGTTCTCCTTCATCAAGGGCGGCGCACACGCCTACGCCTACCACACCCGCCGGGCCGACCTGGACTCGCTGATCCTGGACCGTGCCCGCGAACTCGGCGCCTACATCATCGAGGACGCGACGGTGAAGGAGCCGCTGCAGAACTCGGAGGGCAGGGTCACCGGCATCCGTTTCGCGGTCCGTGGTGAGGAGGACATGAAGGAGGCCACCGCCGGCCTCGTCATCGACGCCTCAGGCCAGGCCCGGGTGCTCAGCCGCCGCTTCACCGACCTGCGCTGGCACGACGAACTGCGCAACGTCGCCATCTGGACGTACTTCGACAACTGCGAGCGGCTGCCCGGCGACGAGTACACGAACATCCTCATCGAGGGCCTTGACGACGGCTGGTTCTGGGCGATCCCGATCGACAAGGGCACGATCAGCGTCGGCTACGTGACGCGGTCCTCCACGGTCGGCGAGTCCGACAAGTCGCTCCAGGAGCACTTCGAGGCGGAGGTCGCCAAGTCCACCAAGCTGAAGAAGATGCTGGCGCCCGGCCGTCGCTCCGCCGGCTTCCGCACGGCGCGTGACTGGTCGTACCACAGCGACCGCTTCCATGGCGACGGCTGGGTCCTCGTCGGGGACGCCGCGGCCTTCGTCGACCCGCTGTTCTCCACGGGAGTCGCCCTGGCCACGCTGGCCGGCAGCGTGCTGTCCAAGATCGTCGACAAGATCATCGAGTACCCGGAGATCGAGGAGAAGGCCCTCGACCGCTACGCGACCGCGTACTCCGGCTTCTTCGACGAGATCCGGGAGTTCGTCGAACGGTTCTACGACCGCAGCAAGTACAAGGAGTTCTACTACAGCCTGGCCCAGGAGATGATCGACCCGGACAAGGAGAGGGAGCCCTCGGCGGACTTCGTCACGCTCATCTCCGGCCTGAGCGGGCGGCACCCGATGTTCAACATCAGCCTCGACGACCTGGTACCGGGTGGCGTGGGGGAGGCCGGGGCGGAAGCGGGCGCCCCCACGGAGCGTGCCGAGAGTACCGAAGCGGCGTCGTGAGCAAGGGGCCCAGCAGCAGCCGCCCGCTTCGTATCTCACGACGTGATTGAGGTCTGTTCCCTCCATGAGTAGTCAGCAAGTCACCTTGTTGTTCGTGGATGTCGCGCTCATTCTGATGCTGGCCCGCAGCCTCGGCGCGCTGGCCTTCCGTATCGGTCAGCCGCCCGTCGTGGGTGAGATTCTCGGCGGCATCCTGCTCGGCCCCACCCTGTTCGGTACGTTCCTCTCCGACCATCTCTTCACCGCCGATGTACGTCCCCTGCTGACCGCTCTCGCCGACATCGGTGTCGTGCTCTTCATGTTCGTCATCGGTCTGGAACTCGAACACCGTGCGCTGCGCGGCCGCACCAGAGTCAGTGCGGGCGCGGCTCTCGGCTCCACGCTGGTGCCGTTCGGGCTGGGCGTCGGCCTGGGCCTCTATCTGCTGCGTGCTCACGACACCGATCAGCGGGCGGCATTCGTGGTCTTCATCGGCCTGGCCGTGTCGGTGACGGCGTTCCCGGTCCTGGCCCGCATCCTCGCCGACCGTGGTCTGTCCCGAACCGCGGTCGGGGGTCTGGCCCTGACCGCGGCGGCGCTGGTCGACGTGGTCGCCTGGACCGCGCTGGCCGCCGTGCAGGCCGTGGTCGGCGGCGCCGACGACTACTGGCGGGCCGCGTTGCTGCTGCCGTTCACCGGGCTCCTGCTCCTGCTCCGGCCGCTCATGCGGCGGCTGTTCGTCACGCCGAGCGGCAAGCCGAAACAGTTCACCGCCAACCTCCTCGTCATCGTGCTGATCGGTGCGCTGCTCTCCGCCGCGGCCACCGAGGCCATGGGCATGCACTACATCTTCGGCGCCTTTCTCTTCGGTGCCGCCCTGCCACGTGACAGGACCAGCTCGCTGCGGAACGACCTGTGCGAACGAACCGGGCAGATCACCTCGTTGCTCCTGCCCGTGTACTTCGTGGTGGCCGGCCTCAAGGTGGATCTGCGCGGCCTCGGCGCCGACGGGCTCGTCCAGCTCGGCGCCATCGTCCTGGTCGCGGTCGGCGGCAAGTTCGCGGGCACCTACGCCGGCGCCCGCTCCCAGGGGCTGCCGGCGCGGGGGTCGGCCACCCTTGCCGCCCTGATGAACACGCGCGGGCTCACCGAGCTGGTCATCCTCGGCGTGGGACTGCAACTCGGGCTCCTGAACGCGGAGCTGTACTCACTCATGGTCCTCATGGCTCTCGTGACCACGGCCATGACCGGGCCACTGCTCTCCTTGATCGACCGCCGCGGGGGTGCCGCCCCCCAGCGGGCCGGTCCCGTCACCCACGACAACGACGTCATGGGTGATGGTGTTGGCACGGGTGGAAGGGGTGATCATGCGGCTCGTTGAACGTGACGTCGAACTCGCCGCCCTGAGAGACATGCTCCGGCGCGCGGCGCGCGGTCACGGCGGGGTCACCGTCATCAGTGGCGGCATCGGCAGCGGCAAGACCGAACTCCTGGACGCGGCCCGCGAACTGGCGACGGAATCCGGTTTCCTGGCGCTGCGGGCCACCGGGTCCTGGGCCGAGCGGCACTCGCCGGGCAGTGTCCTCGGGCAGCTGCCGCGGTACGCCGGTGCGCTCGCCGACGGGAGCGACGTGCTCGCCCGGGCCCTGCGACGCGTCGGCTCCATGCGTTCGGACGCCGACGGCGGAGCCTTCGAGCGGTGGCCGCTCGACCCCGCGACCACGGCGGCGCTGTACCAGTTCTCCACGGAGCTGGTGCGCATCTCCGAGCAGGCACCCGTCCTGCTGTGCGTGGACGACATCCAGTTCGCGGACGCCCTGTCCCTGCACTGGATCCTGCAGTTCGTGCGGGTTCTGCGCACCTCGTCCATCGCGCTGGTGGTCGCCGAGTGCACCCTGTCCGACTCGGTCCACCCCCATCTGCACGCCGAGCTGCTGCGCCATCCGAACTACCGGCGTCTGAATCCGGGCAACCTCTCACCCGATGGTGTCACCGAGGTGCTCGCCCATCACACGGACGCCGCCAGGGCGGCGGCGCTCGGCGCGGCGTGCCATCGGGTGAGCGGAGGAAACCCACTGCTCGTGCGGGCCCTTGTGGAGGACCAGCGGCACAGCACCACCCTGTCCGGCGCCGCGCCCGAGCTCGTCGTCGGCGACGGCTACGCCGACACCGTCCTGAGCTGTCTGCACCGTGGCCGCGCGCCCGCGCTGCAGCTGGCACAGGTACTCGCCGTCCTGGACGAGCCGGACCCCGGGACGCAGCTCCCCGCCCACCTCCTGGAACAGGAGGAAGCGGTCGTCGAGCAGTGCGCGACGGCGCTGGAGGAGGCGGGGCTGATCGCGGACGGCCGGCTGCGCCACCCCGTGGCCCGCGCCGCGGCGCTGCGCAACCTCTCCGTACACGCCCGCCGCGACCTGCATCGAAGGGCCGCGCACGTCCTGTACAAGGACGGTGCGAGTGCTGTCCGGATCGCCCCTCACCTCCTCGGTGCCGAGCACGACCTGGAGAGCTGGGCTCCCTCCATACTCCGGGAGGCCGCCGAGCGCTACCTCGCGGGCAACCGGCCCGCGGACGCGCGTGCCTGCCTCGACGCGGCGCTCACCGCCAGCCCGGACGACGGCGAACGCGTCGCGCTCAAGGCACAGCTGGCCGGTACGGCATGGGTGCTCAACCCCTCGATCAGCGCCAGGCACCTGGATGATCTGGCCGCAGCGCTGCGCGACGGACGGCTTCCCGACCGGCACGCCCTCATGCTGGCCAAGCACCTGCTGTGGCACGGCCGTTTCGAAGAGGCCGTCGAGGCCATCGAGCGGATGGGGGAGCGCGGCGACCCCGACCCGTCGAACGCCGCCGAGATCCGGGCCACCCGCGAACTCCTCTCCTCCACGTACCCCCCGCTGGTTCACTCCGCCGTGCTCGCAGTACCGTCCGCCTCGGGCCCCGCACCGGCCCGAGGAGCGGACGACGACGCGCGGATCCGGGCTGCCGCGGCCCTCACCCAGGTGCTCAGCTGCGGCCCCAGCGCCGCAGCCGCCGACGACGCGGAAGCGGCCATGCGTGTGCTGCGGCTCGGCAAGAACACCCAGGAATGGATCATGTGCGCGGTTGCCGCACTGCAGTTCGCTGACCGCTTCGACGCGGCCGCCAGCTGGTGCGATCACTGGCTCGCCGAGGCCCGCGCCCGCAACGTGCCGTTGTGGGAGGCCGAGTTCTCCTCCATGCGGGCGGGGATCCTGCTGCGCCAGGGCGACCCGGAGACCGCACGCCGGCTGTCCGAGGCCGCGCTGGCGAAGGTGTCCGCCAAGAGCTGGGGGGTGTGCCTCGGGGGGCCACTGGCCAACCTCGTACAGGCGGCCACCGAGACGGGTGACTTCGCGGCTGCCCAGGAGTATCTGGACGTTCCGGTGCTCGACGGCATGTTCTCCACGAGGTTCGGCCTGTACTTCCTGCACGCCCGCGGCCGCTACCACTTGGAGACCGGCCGCCCCTATGCCGCGCTCGACGACTTCTCGGCCTGCGCCGAGCTGATGCGCGGCTGGGGCTTCGACCAGCCCGCGCTGGTGCCCTGGCGCTCGGAGTCGGCGCGTGCCCATCTCGCCCTGGGTGACCGCGACCGGGCTCATCGCCTGGTCCGCGAAGAACTCTCGCTGCTCGGCCCGGACCGGACCCGCGCGCGTGGCATCACTCTGCGGGTCCTGGCCGCCACCGGGGACCCCACGGACCGGGTCGGGTGGCTCACCAGAGCTGCCGAGATCCTGCAGGGGAGCGGCGACCGGCTGCAGGCGGCCGGTGCCCTCGCCGACCTGGGCCGCGCCCACCGTGAGACGGGTCGCCCCTCACGGGCCCGGCCCGCCCTGGAGATGGCCGCCCGGCTCGCCGAGCAGTGCGGCGCGAAACCCCTCGCCGTCACCGTGGCCGCCGAACTGGCGCAGATCGGCCGACGCGGCGTGCGAACCACGGGTGACTCCGCCGAGCGTGCGGCCGCCGTCGGCCGGCTCAGCGGCGCCGAACGACGGGTGGCCGCGCTCGCCGCGCACGGCCACACCAACAGGGAGATCGCCGAACGACTCTGCATCACCGTCAGCACCGTGGAACAGCATCTCACCCGGGTCTTCCGCAAGATCGGCGTGCGAGCGCGCCGGGAACTCCCCGCGGAAATCGTCTTCGACATGGCCGATTAAAGACACACGCGCACGCGATTCCGAAAGTGAGGGAGACTACGTATGACCGCTTCGAACACGAGCGCCGAACAGTACGACGTGGCAATCCTGGGCAGTGGTATGGCCGGTGGAATGCTGGGAGCGGTCCTGGCGCGCAACGGCGTGAAAGTCCTGCTGCTCGACGCCGGGACACACCCGCGCTTCGCGGTGGGAGAGTCCACGATCCCCTACACGTCGGGAATGACCCGGCTCATCGCCGACCGGTACGACGTGCCGGAGCTGAAACCGCTCGCCAGCCACAAAGGCATCAGTTCGCAGGTGTCCAGGTACTGCGGGCAGAAGCAGAACTTCGGCTTCGTCTATCACGAAGAGGGGAAGCTGCAGGATCCCGGTAAGATCAACCAGTTGGTTGTTCCGTCCGCGATCCGCACCGAGACACATCTGTTCCGCCAGGACATCGACTCGTATCTGTTCAACGTCGCCGTGAAGTACGGGGCGCATCCGCGCCTTGCCACCCGCATCGCCGATGTCGAGATCGATCCGGAAAAGGGTGCGCTGCTGCGTACCGAGCGCGGCGAGGAGTTCCGCGCGAGCTATGTCGTCGACGGCAGCGGTTTCCGCTCGCCGCTCGCCGAGAAGTTCTCCCTGCGCGAGGCGCCGACCCGGGCGAGGACCCACTCCCGCACGCTGTTCACCCACATGATCGGCGTCAAGCCGTTCGACAAGGCGCCGGCGGCCAGGAAGCACGACCAGCCCAACCCATGGCACCACGGCACCCTGCACCACGTCTTCGACGGCGGCTGGCTGTGGGTCATTCCGTTCGACAACCACGCGGAGTCGATCAACCCGTTGTGCAGCGTTGGTCTGACGCTCGACCCGCGGGTGTTCCCCAAGGACGAGACACCCGGTCAGCAGGAGTTCGACGCGTTCCTCGCGCGGTTCCCGGAGGTCGCCTGGCAGTTCAAGAACGCCAGGGCGGTACGCCCCTGGGTGTCCACCGGACGCCTCCAGTACTCCGCCAAGCAGGTCGTCGGCGAGCGCTTCTGCCTGACGTCGCACGCCGCCGGGTTCATCGACGCGCTGTACTCGCGCGGTCTGACCAACACCCTGGAACTCGTCAACGCCCTGGGCTGGCGGCTCATCGCGGCCTCACGGGACGGTGACTGGTCGCAGGAACGGTTCGACTACCTGGAGACGCTCCAGCAGGGACTCTTCGACTTCCATGACGACCTCGTCTACAGCTCCTTCGTGGGGTTCCGGGACTACGAACTGTGGAACGCGGTCAACCGCACCTGGATGCTCGGCACCATGCTCGGCAATGTGATGCTGGAGGATGCCTATTACCGCTACACGCGCTCGGGTGACGAGAAGATCTTCCTGGAACTCGAGAACAGCGCAAGGCCCGGATCTCCGCTCCCGGTCAGTGACGGATTCAACAGGATGGGCGTCCTCACGCGAGAACTGTGCGAGTCCGTCGAAGCGGGATCGACCACACCGACCGCCGCCGCCGCCCGGATTCTCGAACATATCCGGCAAGCGGACTTCATCGCTCCGTCGTTCAGGTTCGGTGAGCGCGACACCCGGTGTTTCAATATGTCCCCGGGCAAGATGGCGACCAATGCCGTGTGGTGTCGCAGGCAGGCCCCTCCGGAGATCGGCCCGAGGATGATCAACGCGAGCAAGGGCCTGGTGCGGATGCGGCTGCGCGGCTGACTGCGTCCCGCGCACCACCCCATACCCGGGACGGAAAACCCCTACCGAATCGGTAGGGGTTTTCCGCTTGCACGGCAGGAAAATGAGGGGTGTCCCGGCCGTTCCCGATCAACGTACGCTGCCGATACCTCTCGGGATTCTTTCCACGCCGAGTGCGTCGCAGTGCGACGAAGTCCAAGGGGGTTTCCTCCCCGGGTTCACATCCGTCCGGAAGGCAGCGCATGGTCGCGAACACAGCAGAAGGCTCCACGGGCTCCATCGCCGTGATCGGTATGGCGGGCCGCTTCCCGGGTGCGGCGGACACCGATGCCCTGTGGCGGCTGCTGCTGGACCGGGGCGACGCGATAGGCCCGGTACCGGCGGACCGATGGGACGCATCCGCGCCCCTCGATCCGGAACGCGACGTCCAGGGTGTCGGTGGCTTCCTCGACGACGTGGACCGCTTCGACGCCGCCTTCTTCGGTGTCTCACCGCGCGAGGCCGCCGCGATCGACCCGCAGCAGCGCCTCATCCTCCACGAGACCTGGCGGGCACTCGAGGACGCCGGCGTCCGCGCCGATGACCTGAGGGGTACCCGCACCGGTGTGTACGTCGGGGCCTCCTGGCACGACTACGAGCTGCTGCGCAAGGAGCGGGCCGCCCGGCCCACCCCGCACAGCCTGGTCGGCAACGCCCTCGACGTGATCGCCGCCCGGGTGTCGTACGTGTTCGGCCTCCGTGGACCGAGCCTGACGGTGGAGACCGGTTGCTCCTCCTCGCTGGTGGCGCTCCACCTCGCGGCTCAGGCGCTGCGCCAGGGCGAGGTCGAGTCGGCCCTCGTCGGCGGTGTGAACCTGATGCTCGACCCCCATGTGACCGTCGGGCTCACGCACTTCGGGGCCCTGTCGCCGGACGGCCGCTGTGCGACCTTCTCGGCGCACGCCAACGGATTCGTACGGGGCGAAGGCGTCGCCGTTCTGCTGGTGAAGACCCTGGAACGCGCCCTCGCCGACGGCGACCGTGTGCACGCCGTCATCCCGCGGACCGTCGTCAACAACGACGGCGGCGGCGAGAGCCTGGTCACGCCGAGCCCCGAGGGGCAGCGCGACCTGCTCACGCGCGCGTACGGCGACGGCGTCGTGCCGATCGACTCCGTCGCCTACATCGAGGCGCACGGCACCGGCACCGGACGCGGCGACCCGATCGAGGTGACCGAGATCGGCAGGGCCGTCGCGCGGCACCGCGTCGGCGGCCCGCTGGCCGTTGGCTCCGTGAAGACCAACATCGGCCACCTCGAGGCGGCCGCGGGCATGGCCGGACTGTTCAAGATCCTGCTGGCACTGCGCCACCGCGTCGTGCCGCCCAGCCTGCACTCCGAAGAACTCAACCCGGACATTCCGTTCGGCGACCTGAACCTGCACGTCGTGCGCGAGCCGCTGCGGCTACCGGCCGGGGGGACGCTCGCGATGGGTGTCAACTCCTTCGGCTGGGGCGGCACGAACGCGCACGTCATCGCGGTCAGCCCACCCGAGCCGGCGGGCGAGGCGCCCCGCGGGGGGCTGCCGACCGGACTGGTCCCGTTGGTGCCGCTGTCCGCCAAGGACCCCCAGGTCCTGACCCGCCGGGCGGCGGAACTCGGAGCCGCGCTCGACGGCCTGGACATCACCGACGTCGCGGGCACCCTCGCCGCACGGCGGGACCACTTCCCGGTGCGTGCCGCGTTCCTCGCCGCCGACACCGAACAGCTGGCCGGAAGACTCGACGGGTTCGTGGCCGGAGGCGCCGATACGGACGGTGTGGTCCAGGGCCGGGCCACCGCGCGCGGACGCACGGCGTTCGTCTTCCCCGGACAAGGCTCCCAGTGGGACGGGATGGGCCGCGAACTGTATCGCGACAGCCCTCTGTTCGCCGAGGTGATCCGCCGCTGCAGGGCCGCGCTCGCCCCGCACGTCGCCTGGGACCTGCTCGACGTCTTCACCGGCGACGCGGGCGACGCGTGGACCAGGCGCATCGACATGCTCCAGCCCACTCTCTGGGCCATGTCACTGGCCCTGGCCGAGGTGTGGCGGGCCTCGGGTGTCGAGCCGGACGTCGTGCTCGGCCACAGCCAGGGCGAGATCACGGCGGCCACCCTCGCGGGCGTCCTCAGCTACGAGGACGCCGCGTTGGTGATGGCGCGGCGCAGCGCGATCGCCATGCGCACCTCGGGACAGGGCCGCATGCTCGCCGTCGACCTGGACCGCGAGGCGGCCACCGCGGCGCTCGAGGGGTTCGAGGACAGTGTGTCGCTCGCCGTGCACAACGGACCCAACTCGTGTGTCCTCTCAGGGGAGAAGGACGCCGTCCTGATGCTCAAGGAGCTCCTCGAGGCCGACGGCACCTACTGCAGGCTCGTCAACGTCGACTACGCCTCGCACAGCCCCCAGATGGACCCGCTCGAAGCCGATCTGCTCACCGCTCTCGGGCCCGCCGCACCGCGTGAGGGCACGATCCCCCTCATGTCGACGGTACGGTGCCGCGTCCTCGACGGAACAGAGCTTGACGCCGCGTACTGGGTGGAGAACCTACGCAGTCCGGTGCTGTTCGCCGACGCGATGGAGGCGCTGCTCGAGGACGGGGTCACCCACGTCGTCGAGATCAGCCCGCACCCCGTGCTGGCCCCGGCGGTCGAACAGCTCGGCACGGGACGGGGGCGGCCGCCCGCCGTACTCACCACACTGCGCCGGCACCACGGCGGCACCGACGACTTCGCGCTGGCCCTCGCGGCGGGTTACACCAGTGGCCTGGAGCCGTTCGGCTCGCTGCCCCGCACCGCCTTGGCGCCCCTGCCCGGCTATCCGCTCGAGGGCGACCGGCACTGGACTCCACAGCGGCGGCGCGGCTCCGGAGCGGTCCGCGGACTCGACCCGCAGCCCGTGCCCGCGCCGGGGCGCCCCGAGGTGTGGCAGGCGGATCTCGAACTCGCCGTGCCGGACCTGCCGTGGCTCGCGGACCACCGCGTGTACGACACCGCCGTGCTGCCCGGTGCCGGGATGCTCACGCTGGCCGTGCACACGGCGCGGGCACGCCTCGGCGCGGGCGCCCTGCGCGTCGACGACGTCACGTTCCACAAGGAGGTCGCGGTCGGCGACGACCCGGTGCGACTCGCCGCCGAGTGGCACGGTGACCGCGGCGGGCGCGGCGCGTTCCGTCTGCTGGCCCTGCCCGAGGGAGCCACGGAGTGGACGGTGAACGCGACGGCGCGTGTCGCTCTGGACGCCGGCCGGGAGGCTCTCCCGGAATTCCCCACCTGGTACGACGACGCGGCCGAGGACGGCCGGGACAGGCAGGCCGTCCCGGTGGCGGCCGACGCCTTCTACGACACCTGCGCCGCGCGCGGCCTCCACTACGGTCCGGCCTTCCGCTGCGTGCGGTCGGTGCAGGTGCGGCCCGACGCCGGTGAGGCGGTGGGTGAGGTGGTGTGCGGGGAGCGGCTGCACGCGTCGAACCGGGGACAAGCCCTGCATCCTGCGATGTGGGACGGCGCGTTACAGGTGTCGCTGACCCTGAGCGGCGCGGACGGAGAGGCACTCGTTCCCACGTCCGTGCGCGCGGTGCGACTGCTGCACGACCACGACCGGCCGGTGACGCGTCTCTGGTCGCACGTCGTGCGGCGCCCGGACGGTGACCTGGACGTGAGCGTCTTCGACGAGGAGCGCAAGCCGCTTCTGCTGATGGAGGGCCTGACGCTGCGGCCGCTACCGGGCGGTGGCGGCGCGGTGTCGGACGCGGAGCGGCTGCACCGCGTGGAGTGGGCAGGCACGGAAGACGGAACGGACGGGAACACCTTGACCGATGCCGATGCCGATGCCGATATCGATGCCGATGCCGGCCGCTGGCTCCTCGTGGGGGAGAGCACCGGTGTGGCCGCCGAACTCGCCGAGGCACTGGAGAAGTCGGGCGCCCGCGTCCTGCGTGCCGATGCGCCGGCGCTCGCGGGCGACGGGCAGGCGCTCGACCTCGGCCCGGCCGACGCCGGTGCGGTGGACGGAGTCGTGTTCGTCGCTCCGGGGCCCGACAGGGGGCACGAAGCGCAGCGCGCAGGGCTCGGCGCGCTCGCCGCGGTCGTCCGCGGCTGCGTGACAGCCGGCGTACCGCCCCGGCTCACAGTCGTCACCGACCGCGCGCAGGGCGCGGGCGGCGATCACGTGCCGGACGCGGGCGCCGCCCAGTACTGGGGCTTCACCCGTGTGCTGCGCAGGGAGCACGGGGAGCTCGAACCGCGCCTGGTCGACGTGGCTGCCGACGACGCCGACTGGGCCGAGGCCTGCGCCGCGGAGATCCTCGGCGGCGGCACCGACGACCAGGTCGCGCTGCGGGGCGGACGCCGACTCACCGCCCGCATCGTGCGCGGCCCCGCGCTCGGCGCGGCGACAGGGCTGCCCGCGCCGCGCACCGGCCGACAGCCCTTCTCGGTCCGGGCCGTGTCCCCGGGAACCGTGGCGTACGTACCGCTGGAGCGGCGCGCCCCCGGCCGGGGCGAGGTCGAGATCGAGGTCACCGCCACGGCTCTGGACGCATCCGACGTGCGCGGTCCCTGGGCCGGCTCGCGCCCGTCCCGCCGTGAGGGCCACGGCCACGGCACGCCCGGCGCCGCACCACTCGCCGAGGGCACGGCCGAGAGCGCCCCGGCGTTCGGTCACTCCTGCGCCGGAGTCGTCGTCGCGGCCGGTCCCGGCGCCGACGGGCTCGGCGTCGGCGACCGCGTCGTGGCCTGTGCGCCCGGCGCACTGGCCAGCCATCTGACGGTGCCCGTCGGGCACGTACGGCCCATACCCGACGGGCTCGGCGACGAGGAGGCGGCGGGGCTGATACTCGCTCTCGCGACAGCGTGGCACGCGCTGACCACCCTGGGCCGTCTGCAGCAGGGGGAGACGGTCCTCGTCCACTCGCCGGGGGGCGGACTCGGCCCCGCCGCCGTACGAGTCGCGCACGCACGCGGCGCACGCGTCATGGCCTCCGCCGCCACCGCCGAGAGCCGTGCCCGGTTCACCGCACTGGGCGTCGGTGATGTCTTCGACAGCGGGGACCCGTCCTGGCACGACCGGGTGCGCGAGGCAACAGGAGGCCGGGGGGCCGACATCGTCCTGGGGCCGCTCACCGGTACGGCCGTTCGGTCGGACCTCGAACTCCTCGCTCCGGGCGGCCGGTTCGTCGACACCGGCGACCACGGCCCGGGCGGCTCCTCGATGGGGCTCGGCGCGCTGCGCGGCGGCGTCAGCCTGGCCACCCTCGACATGCCCACCCTCGCCGCGACGGAGCCCGAACGGTTCGCCCGGCTCCTGCGCGACGTGTGGGCTCTCGTCACGGAGGGGCGGCTGAAGGCCCTTCCGGTGCGCCGTCACTCCTTCGCCGACGTGCCGCGCGCTCTGCGCGACGTGTCTGACGACGAACGCGTCGTCCTCGCCGGCCCGCAGGACGTCACCGGTGTGACACCCGTGCCGCTTCCCGGCGGCCGTCTTCGTTCCGACGGCACCTACCTGATCAGCGGCGGGCTGGGCGCACTCGGGCTGTCGCTCGCCGAATCACTCGCCCACGCCGGCGCCGGGCACCTCGTCCTGCTCGGTCGCTCGGCGCCGTCCCCGGAGGCGGAGCTGCGGCTCGCGGCTCTGCGCGTGGGCGGCACCGGGGTCGAGACGGTGCGATGCGACGTCGGCGACCGCGCGGCCCTCGACCGGGCGCTCGCCGGGACGCGCGCCGCCCTGCCGCCGCTGCGCGGAGTGATCCACGCGGCGGGAGTCCTCGACGACGCCACGGTCCTCAACGTCACCTCCCGTCAGCTGACGTCGGTGCTCACACCGAAGGCGGACGGCGCCCGCAACCTCGACGCGGTGACCGAGGCCGATCCGCTGGACTTCTTCGTCCTGTTCTCCTCGGCGGCGACCTTGGTCGGCAACGGGGGCCAGGCCGTCTACGCCGCGGGCAACGCCTTCCTCGACGCGGTCGCCGAATCCCGCAGACGCCGTGGGCGTCCCGCACTGAGCGTCCAGTGGGGCCCGGTCACCGATGTCGGACTGGCCGCCGACGCCGACGGGCGGCGCGGCGAGCGGCTCGCGGCCCGGGGCATGGGCGGCATCTCGGCCGAGGAGATCTGGCCCGCCCTGGTGCGCCTGCTCGAGAGGGACGAACCGGTCGTCGGCTACGTACCCATCGATCTGCGGCAGTGGTTCGACGCCTATCCGGACACCGCCGCCCTCACGAGCTGGGAGCGGTTGCGCGCCGTTGCCCGCGGCAACGGGCACACCGGTGCCTCGGGCGCCGAGTTCCGCGCGCGGCTGCGCGCGGCCGCCGCCGACGAGCAGGTCCCGCTCGTGGAGGCGACGGTGCGCGAACTCACGGGCCGTGTGCTGCGCCTGGACCCTGCGGCCATGGACGGCGAGACGCCGTTCAAGGAGCTGGGTCTCGACTCGCTGATGAGCCTGGAGTTGCGCAACCGGCTCGAAGCGGTGCTCGGCCTGAAGCTCTCCCCCACCCTTCTGTGGTCCTACGGCAGCCCCACCGCGCTCGCCGGAGCGCTCGCCGGGCAACTGCTCGCGGCCACACCGGAAGAGGGCTGAGCGAGCCCGCCCCACCGCCTCCGTCCGCCCCACTCTTCTGCGAGGAACCCCGCACATGGACAGTCCCAACCCGGAGCACCAGGAACACCGGAAGGCCGTCGACCCGACCGCGGACGGCACGGCGCCCGCAACCAAGCAGACCCCGCTGACCCGTGCCCTGGCGACCATCAGGAACCTCCAACGACGGCTGGACGAACACCGGGCCAACCAGCCGATCGCCGTCGTCGGCGTGGGCCTGCGTCTGCCCGGTCCCATCGACGGCCTGGACGGCTACTGGACGGCGCTCGCGGAAGGCCGCGACCTCGTGCGGCCGATGCCGGCCTCCCGGAAGGGCCCCTTCGCGCAGGAGTGGGAGGGGCTGCCGCAGCGAGGCGGCTTCCTCGACGAGGTCCTGGACTTCGACGCCGACTTCTTCGGCATCAGCCCTCGCGAGGCCCGCCACCTCGATCCCCAGCACCGCATGCTGCTGGAAGTGACCTGGGAGGCCCTGGAGAACGCGGCACTGCCCGCCGACAGCCTCGCGGGCACCAGCGCCGGGCTCTACCTGGGCATCATGTGGCAGGACTACCGGGACTGGCTCACCGGTGAGCCCGACGCCTACTGGACGACCGGCAACGGCCACAACTTCGCAGCGGGACGCATCGCGTACGCCCTGGGGCTGAACGGTCCCGCCATGTCCGTCGACACGGCCTGCTCCTCCTCGCTCGTGGCCGTGCACCTCGCGGTGCAGGCGCTGCGGCGCGGCGAGTGCGAGACGGCGCTCGCGGCCGGGGCCAATCTGATCATGTCGCCGCGGTCCATGCGGCTCGTGCACGAGACCCGCTCCCTCTCACCGGACGGGCTGTGCCGCACGTTCGACGCGCGCGCGGCGGGCTTCACACGCGGCGAAGGCTGTGGGGCCGTCGTCCTCAAGCGCCTGGACCACGCGCTGCGCGACGGCGATCGTGTGCACGCCGTGATCCGCGGATCGGCGCTCAACCAGGACGGGCGTTCGGGCGGCTTCACCGCACCGAACGTCCTGTCCCAGGTCTCGCTCATCGAAACGGCCCTGTCCACGGCGGGACTCGAACCGTCCGACATCGGATACGTCGAGGCGCACGGCACCGGCACCTCCCTCGGCGACCCGATCGAGATGGAGGCGCTCGCCACCGCCCTCGGGCGACGCAACGGCGGAGCCCGCTTGCCCGTCGGTGCCGTCAAGACCAACTTCGGTCACCTGGAAGCGGCGGCGGGCATCGCCGGGCTCGTCAAGGCGGCGCTGTGCCTGCGGCACCGGCAGATTCCGCCGGTGGTGCACTTCCGGACGCTCAACCCGCGCATCGACCTGTCCGGCACCGGCATCACCGTGCCGACCGCACTTCAGGCGTGGCCCGAAGGAGCCGGAGACCACGCGGCGGTCAGCTCCTTCGGGATGAGCGGCACGAACGCACACGTCATCCTCGGCATGCCGACCGAAGAGGAACGCGCCGCACACGGGCAGCCGAGGGCCGACGTCTCCGTCCGGGAATTCGAACTGTCCGCGAGGACGCCGCAGGCTCTGCGGGCACTGGCGGGTGCCTACGCCGAACACCTGACCGGACTGGCCGACACCGACTACGCGGCCTTCGCCCACACCGCGGGCGCCGGCCGGGCGCGCCTGGAGATCCGGGCGCGGATTGTGGCGGGCGATCCCCGAGCGGCGGAGACGGCGCTGCGCGACCTGGCGTCCGGCACTCCCAACCCCCACGTCACCGTGACGGACACGGCGGACGGGGACGCCCGGGCCGAGCGGCCCGGCTCGGACCTGCCGCGTCGGGTCATCGACCTGCCGGGCTATCCGTGGCAGCGCCGGAGGTACGCCCCCGCGGGCAGCGAAGGTCGCGCCGCCGAACACCCGGCAGCCGGGCCGACGGACCGTTACCGGCTGGTCTGGGAGGAGACGGAGCCGCCGGCCGGCACGGTCGCCACGGATCTGGTACTGGCCGGTGACGACACTCCCCTCCTGACCGGCCTGCTACGGGAGGCGTCGGCGCGCGGCGCACGGGGAACGGTGCTCGTACCGCCGGGCTCGGCCCTGCCGGAGACGGCGGACTGGGAACGCGCCCCACTGCCCACCGGCGCCGACGAGTGGCGCGCGTTCTGGGAGGCGCGTGCCGGGGCCGGAGTGTCGCGTCTCGTCCTCGCCATGAAAGCGACCGCGTTCCCGGAGGAGGACGAGGCGGGGAGCCGCACCGGGACCGCACGCCGGACCGGCACCGGGAACCGGAGCGGCACCGGCGGCACGGACCCGGGCGATGACGCGGGCCGGTCCTCCGTGCCCGGAGCCGAGCTGTGCGCGGCCGTCACCGCCGCCGTCACCGCCGCCGCGGAGGCCGCCGGAGCACCGGCCGCCCTGGTGTACGCGGTGACGCGCGCCGCCCGTCGCACCGGCCCCGCCGACCAGGTGGCCGCCACTGATCACGGCGCCCTGCACGGACTCGCGCCGGTACTGGGCCTCGAGCTCCCCGCGGCCTGGGGCGGCGTCGTCGACCTGCCGCCCGTG
The DNA here is from genome assembly GCF_008312835.1 of Streptomyces marokkonensis. Classification (GTDB taxonomy): domain Bacteria; phylum Actinomycetota; class Actinomycetes; order Streptomycetales; family Streptomycetaceae; genus Streptomyces; species Streptomyces marokkonensis_A. The sequence continues at coordinate 29,867 of NZ_VSKS01000013.1, forward strand.
CCGACGGACGACGACCTCGGCGCGCTCCTGTCCCTCACGGCCGACCCGACAGCACGGTCCGGTGGCGCGCAGCCGCGCAGCGTGGAGGACCTCGTCGCGGTGCGGGACGGGCGTGCGCTCGGTGCGCGACTGCGGCCGGACCCCCTCACCGCCACCACGGGACTGCCGGTGAGTCCCGAAGCCACCTACGTGGTCACCGGTGGACTCGGCGCCGTGGGACGCGAATTGTCCGCGGAGCTGGTGCGCCGCGGCGCGCGCAACCTGCTGCTGATCGGACGCAGGGACGAGGAGGCGCTGGGGCGGCGGGCCGCCGACGCGCTCGCCGAACTGCGCCGGCAGGCCGGGCGGGTGGTCTACCGCAGCGGCGGCTGTGACACACCGGCCGCGCTCGCCGCCGCCTGCGCACCGCTCGACGGACTTCCCCCGGTGCGCGGCGTGATCCACGCCGCCGGGACCGTCGAGCGGTACCCGGCGGCCCGTACCGGCACCGCCGAGTTCGCCCGCGCCCTGCGGGACAAGGCAGCGGGCGCATGGTGGCTGCACCGGGCCGCCCGGGACTGGGACGTGGACTTCTTCGTGCTGGTCTCCTCGGTGTCCGCGGTGTGGGGCACCGACCAGTGCGCCGCCTACGCCGCGGCCAACGGAAGCCTGGACGCCCTCGCCGCGCACCGCGTGTCCCGGGGACTGCCCGCCGTGAGCGTGGCCTACGGCCCGTGGGCACTGGACGGCCAGGGCATGGCCGACGACGCGGCACGTGATCACTACGCCCGCCTCGGTGTCGGGGCGCTCGACGCCGAGGCGGGCCGCGCGGCCGTGGCCGCGCGGCCGACCGTGGACAGCGGGCACGTCGTGGCCTGCCCGCTGGACCTTCCACGCTTTCGGCAGCTGATGTCCGCGCTGCGGCCACGCGGACTCACCTCCGTGTCCGAGGTGAGGGGGGAGCGGCCCGACGGACCGGAAGCCGGCGAGCCGTCCGTCGTGCAGGAACTCGCCGCACTTCCGGAGCGGGCGCGCGCGGACGCGGCCGCCACCCATGTCGCCCGTGTCCTCGCGGACGTCCTCGGGCACGACGACGAACGGTCCGTGCGTCGCGACTCCGGTTTCTTCGACCTCGGCCTCGACTCGATCGCGGCCGTCGACCTGGTGGCCAGGCTCTCCGCCGCCTTCAGCACACCGCTGCTCCCCGCCGACGTCTTCGACCATCCCACCGTGACGGAACTGGCCGCCTTCCTGCTCACGAGATCCGCGAGCGGGACCGGGCCCGCCCCGGGCGGTACCGCCCCCGGGACCACCGGGGTGTCGTCCCGTCCGCGTCCCGCCCCGCAGAGCGCCGCCCGGCCGGGCCGTCCCTCCGCCGACGGCGCCACAGCGGCGCGGCACGTGGACGCCGGTCCGCCCGTTGCCGGGGAGCCCGTCGCCATCATCGGCATGGCCGGGCGGTTCCCGGGCGCCGACTCCGTCGACGAACTGTGGGACCTGCTCCGCGAAGGCCGGGACGGCGTCGGCACCATGCCCCGCTCGCGCACGGAGGCACTGCACGTCCCCGACGACGGTCCCGTCACCAGCGACCAGGGAGGCTGTCTCCGGGACATCGACCGGTTCGACGCCGACTTCTTCGGCATCCCGTCCCGCGAGGCCCAGAATCTCGACCCGCAGCAGCGGCTCCTGCTCGAGTCGGCCTGGCACGCCCTGGAGGACGCCTGCGTCGACCCCCGCCGTCTGAAGGACACCCGGACCGGCGTGTTCGTCGGCATCAGCTACGCCGACTACGCGCGCCTGCTCGCCCAGGGGGGACCCGACTCGCTCGACGCGTACTACAGCACCGGCACAGCCCTCAACGCGGCGGCCGGGCGTCTGTCCTACGTGCTCGGCCTGAACGGGCCCGCCCTCGCCGTCGACACGGCGTGCTCCTCGTCACTCGTGGCTCTTCACCTGGGCATCCGGTCGCTTCGTTCGGGTGAGAGCGACACCGTGCTCGCCGGCGGCGTCAACGTGATCCTCGACCGGACCGCGTCGATCGCCGTCAGCCGCGCCCACATGCTGTCCCCCGACGGGCGCTGCCGTACCTTCTCCGCCGACGCGAACGGGTTCGTGCGCTCCGAAGGCTGCGGCGTCCTCGTCCTCAAGCGCCTCGCCGACGCCCGGCGCGACGGCGACCCCGTCCTGGCCGTCGTGCGCGGCAGTGCCGTCAACCAGGACGGCGCATCGTCCGGTCTGACCGCGCCGAGCGGCACCGCGCAGGAGGCGATGCTCAGGGCAGCCCTCGCCGACGCGGGCACGGACGGCGCCGAGATCTCCTACCTGGAAGCCCACGGCACCGGCACCACGCTCGGTGACCCGATCGAACTCGGTGCGGCCTGGCGGGTCCTCGGACCGGGCCGCAAGCCGGGCAGTCCGCTGAAGGTCGGCTCCGTCAAGAGCAACATCGGGCACTGCGAGTCCGCCGCGGGCATGGCCGCCGTCATCAAGACCGTGCTAGCGCTGCAGCACGGACTGCTCCCCGCCAATCTGCACTTCTCGGAGCCCAACCCGCACATCGACTGGGCCTCGATGAACGTCCAGGTCGTGGAGAGCGCCACACCGTGGCGTGCCGCCGGGGGGCCGCGCGTGGCGGGCGTCTCCGGCTTCGGCTTCACGGGCACCAACGCGCACATCATCCTGGCGGAGCCCTCCGTTCCCGACGCCGGCGGTGCCCCCGGTCCTGAGACCGCCGACGGCACCCGACCCGCACGGCCACTGTGCCTGCTGCCGCTCTCGGCCCCCGACGCCGCCGGACTGGACCGGCTCTCGTCCGCCTGGCGTGACCGCATCGAACGGGCCGCGCCCGGGGAACTCGCGGACCTCGCCCGCACCGCGGGTGCCGGCCGCGCCCACTTCGCGCACCGCAGGGCACTGCTCGGCCGCGACCGCGACGAGCTCCTGGCGGGGCTGGACGCCCAGGCCCCCGCACCGCGGCAGGGCGGCGAGCCGCGCGTCGCGTTCCTGTTCTCCGGCCAGGGCAGCCAGTACGCCGGTATGGGACGCGAACTGTACGAGACCGAACCGGTGTTCCGCTCCGCGTACGACGCCTGCGACCGGGTTCTCGCGCCGGTGCTCGGCGCCTCACTGACCGATCTCGTCCTGTACGCGGACGACGGGAACGCCGTGCACGAGACTCGGATCACCCAGCCCGCCCTGGTCGCCCTGGAGTACGCGCTGGCCGCGCTGTGGGAGTCCTGGGGGGTACGGCCCGACGTCGTGATGGGACACAGCGTGGGCGAGATCTCCGCGGCGCTGTGCGCCTCGGTGATGGATCTCGGGACGGGGCTGGCGTTGATCGCGGACCGCGCCCGGCTGATGCAGGCCACCGAACGCGGGGCGATGCTCGCCGTGGTCGCGTCGGAACAGGACGCGGCGGCCTGGGCGGCGGAAACCGGGCTCGACCTCGCCGCGGTCAACGGGCCGAAGGCGACCGTCGTCTCCGGCGCCCCCGACGCGGTCGCCGCGCTGGAGGAGCGCCTGACCGGCCTGGGGGTGCGTCACCGCAGGCTCAGCGTCTCGCACGCCTTCCACTCCCGGCTCCTCGACCCGGCCCTCGACGACTTCTCGGCAGCCCTCGCCCCGCTGCGGTTCGGGCCACCCGCCGTGCCGCTGGTGTCGAACGTGACCGGCCGGCCGGCCGGCCACGACGAGCTCGACGCCGCGTACTGGCGCGAACACGCCCGCCGGCCCGTCCGGTTCTGGGACGGGGCACGCGAGCTGGCGGCCCTCGATGTGGACGTCTGCCTGGAGATCGGACCGGACCGCACCCTCGTCAACCTCGTCAAGGCCGCGGGCGTCGCGCCCCACGGCGGCACCGCCTTCTCGCTGCGGCGTGGCGCGCCGGGCGGCGACACCATGCTCACGGCCGCCAAGAAGCTGTACGAACTGGGCCGAACCCTCGACTGGCGGCGGACCGGCACCGCCGCACGCGGACGGCCCGCGGGCCGGCTCACCGCCCCGCTGTATCCGTTCGCGGACACCAGACACTGGACGCCCGCCGCCGGACAGGCGGCGGTCCCGGCGCCCGCCACCGCCGCGGTGACGGCAGAAGCCCCGCCCTGGGGCGTCCCGCTGCGCTCACCGGCCTTGCGCGGCCGCGTCTTCGCCACCCGGCGCGCCGCCGACTACCCCGCCCACCTCACCGACCACCGGCTCTTCGGCGTGGTCTCCGTGCCCGGCGCCTCCCAGACGGCCACGGCCCTCTCGGCGCTCGGCAGCGGCGGCGTCCCGGTGGCCCTTGAGGACCTGCACTTCCCGCGCGCCCTGGTCCTGCGCGAGGGCGAACGCTACGACGTGCAGGTCATCGAGTCCGAGCAGGCCCACGGCGCGCGCACGGTCAGCGTGCAGAGCCTGATCGACGCCGATCGCGGCCGATGGCAGGAACACCTCGCCGCACGCGTCGCCGACCCGGCCGCGGGCGGTACGGCGCCGCCGCCCGACACCCATGCCTTCGCCGAGAACGCGCCGATCCATGTGGACGGCGAGCGCTTCTACGCCCATCTGCGCGCCCTCGGCTACCACTTGGGCCCCTCGTTCCGCTGGATCCGGGAGGTGTGGATCGACGGCGACGAGGCGGTCGTGCGGTTCGCCGAACCCGGGGGGATGAACGAGAGCCCGGACAGCTACGAGATCCACCCCGGCCTCCTCGACTCGCTCCTGCAGTCCACGGTGGCCTTCGCGGTCGCCCGGACCGAGCCCGGGTCCGTCACCGAGGAGACGTCGCTCGCCATTCCGTTCGCGGCCGCCAGGGTCGACTTCCCGGGACGGCCGCGGCGCGGCCCGGGCAGCGAGCTCTGGGGCCACGTCCGGGTCGTACGGGATGCGCACGCCCGCCGGTCGGCGGACTTCGATGCCATCGGATCGGCAGACCTGCGGCTCTTCGACGGCGCGGGTGAGACGGTGCTCGCCGTCGATGGGTTCCGCTTCCGCAGTGCCCCGCGGACGCTCCTGGAGCGGTCACTGCGGGAGCGTGCGCCGCATGCCTATGAGGTGACCACGGAACCGGTCACCGTCGCGGAGTCCACCGGGCGACACCGGGTCGCCGTCGCCGGTGCGGACCAGCCGCCCGTCAAGCTGCTCGTGCGCGCCTTCGAGCAGCTCGGTCACCGGGTGACCACCGTGGACGAGCCCGAACTCCTCACCGGGGACGTGGACCTGATCGTCGACACCCGGTTCGTCATGCCGCCCGGCGGACCTGGCGCCGGCAGCCCGCCCGAGGCCGTCCTGGACCGCGCGGTGGCGCTGGCCCGCACCCTGCGCGAGGTGCCCCGGCACATTCCGTACGCCGTGATGAGCGCGGCGCCGCCCGCCGGAGCCCAGGGGCCCGACCCGGCGAGGCCGCTGCGCGACGCGCTCTGGGGACTGCTCGCCTCGCTGGAGGCCGAGCAGCGGGACCGCCGCCTGCTGCGGGTCACGTCGGGCGCGGGAACCGGCCCGGACACCGTCGCCCGTGTCCTCACCGGAGCCCTGGAGGCAGGATTCCCCGAGCCCCGGCTGGAGATCGACGCCGAGGGCACCGCGGCGGTCCGGCTGGTGCCGCGCGACGAGCCGCTGCCCGGCGGCGCCCCCGACGGCGTCGCGGGTGCCGCCGCGCTGATCACCGGAGGCCTGGGCGCGCTCGGCCTGAGCACGGCGCGCATCCTCGTCGGCTGGGGCTTGTCCTCGGTCACCCTCATGGGCCGTTCCGAACCCGACGCCGCGGCTCGACGCGTCATCGACGAACTGTCGGCGGGCGGCACCGCGGTCCAGGTGGTGCGGGGTGACGTCACCGACTCCGAGGACTGCCGAAGGGCCGTCACGGAAGCGGCGCGCCGGGCGCCGCTGCGGCTCGTGCTGCACCTGGCGGGCGTCACCGACGACCGCGCCTTCGAGCACCTCGACGAACAGGCCTTCACCACCGTGTTCGCCGCCAAGGCGGCCGGCGCGGCCCGGCTCACCGAGGTGCTGGGGGAGCGGGCCGAGGAGCTGACCGCCTTCGTCCTGTACTCCTCCGTCTCGGCCGTGCTCGGTTCGGCGGGCCAGGCCGACTACGCGGCCGCCAACGGCTACCTGGACGGTCTCGCACGGAACCTGCGCGCGTCGGGCGTGCCCGCCACGAGTGTGTCCTGGGGACCGTGGACGCCCTCCGCCAAGGACGGCCTCGCCGGGTCCGACGCCACCCGGCGGGCCATCGGCAGGCTCGGCATCAGCCCGCTCGACGACGAGACCGCGGCCGGACTCCTGCATCTCGCCGTCGCCGCGCGGACACCGCACCTGGTGGCTGTCGCGGTGGACACGGCCCAGTACGAGCGGGCCGTCGGTCCCGCGCGGGCGGCGCTGGTCCGCGGCACCTCACCGGCGCCGGCGGGGGACGCGGACGGGACGGCGCGTGGCTGGCTGCGGGAACAGCTCGAAGGCCTGGACCCCGAGGCGGTCGACGAGCGGCTGCGGGCCGCCGTGCGCGACTGCGCGGCCGAGGTGCTCGGCGAGCGCTTCGAGGCCGACGACGATCTGGGCTTCGGCGACCTGGGACTCGACTCGATCATGGTCATCGATCTGCGGACCCGGCTCTCCCACGCCCTTGACACCGACCTGCCCGCGACCGTTGCGCTCGACCACCCGACGGTCGCGCTTCTGGCCGTGCATCTGGCGGACGGCGCGCTGAGCGCCGGGCAGGAGCCGGCCGCGCCCCCGGAGCCGCCCCGGCCGCCCGTGACCGAACCAGCCGTCCCCCAGCCGGCCGACCCCGCGGCCCTGTCGTTCGACGCACTCGTCCAGGCCGTCCAGGCCGATCTGACACAAGAGAAGTGAGGAGGGCACCATGGACCAGGCAGCGGTACGTCAGCTGATGGAGGACCAACTCAAACTGTCCCGACGGCTGCGGGAGCGGATACGCGAGCTCGAACACGAGCGGCGCGCTCCGGTCGCCGTCGTCGGCATGGGCCTGAGACTGCCCGGCGGCCTCACGTCCCCCGAGGCGTACTGGGACTTCCTGCGCGGCGACACGACCGCGTACTCCGGCATCCCGGCCGACCGGCCGGGACTGCGCGCCGCGTACGACCCGAACCCCGGGGTCCCGGGGCGCAGCTACGTCGACACCGCCGGATTCCTCACCGACATCGCCCACTTCGACGCCGACTTCTTCGGCATCTCGCGGCGGGAGGCGAAGCTCCTCGACCCACAGCAGCGACTGCTCCTCGAAACCGCCTGGGAGGCCCTGGAACGCGCCGGTGTCGCGGTGCGGCGCGCGGACCGGCTGCCGGTCGGCGTCTACCTCGGCATGATGGCGTCCGAGTACAGCGAACGCCTCGAGGACCGGGCGGACATGAGCCGCATCGACCCGTACTACACCACAGGGGGCGGCCTGTGCTTCGGCGCGGGGCGCATCAGTCACGTGATGGGCTTCTCCGGCCCTGTCGCCAGCGTGGACACCGCCTGCTCCTCCTCCCTCTCGGCGCTGCACCTGGCGGTGAGGGGCCTGCGCGCGGGTGAGTGCCGGTACGCGCTGGTGTGCGGCTCGAACCTCCTCCTGTCGGCCCACCTGATGGTGTCCCTGTGCCAGACGCGGGCCCTCGCCCCCGACGGCCGCTCGAAGTCGTTCCTCGCCTCCGCGGACGGATACGGACGGGGTGAGGGTGTCGGCGCGGTCGCGCTGATGCGGCTCGCCGACGCGGAACGCGAGGGCCGGCCGGTGCTCGCCGTGCTGCGCGGCTCCGCGATGGGCCATGACGGAGCCGCCTCAGGCCTCACCGCGCCGAACGGCTCCGCCCAGCAGGAAGTGATCGGTGCCGCGCTCGCCGACGCTGGGGTCGACGCCGGGGAGGTCGGCTGGATCGAGGCGCACGGTACCGGTACCGCGCTCGGTGATCCCATCGAGGTCGGCGCGCTCGCCGCCGTCCTCGGTGACGCCGTCCGTTCCCGCGGCTTCCCGCTGCCCATCGGCAGCGTCAAGTCGCGCATCGGGCACCTGGAAGCAGCGTCGGGTATCGCCGCGCTCATCAAGACGGTCCTGATGCTGCGGCACGGGGAGATACCGGCGGCCGCGAGTCCCGACGACGGGCCGCTCAATCCGCACATCCCCTGGGACGGCATCGCCTTCACCGTGCCGCGTGCCAACCAGCCCTGGCCCACGGAACTGCCGCGGCGCGTCGCCGGCATCAACTCCTTCGGCATGAGCGGTACGAACGTGCACGTCGTCCTGGAGGCATACGATGCCGCACCCGCACCCGCACCCGCACCCGCCGCCGCCGGTACACCGGTCCCGGCCGGCGTCACCGCGTCCGAAGCGCTCCCGGAGCTGATCACCCTTTCGGCCCGAACACCCGGGATCCTCCGCGAACTCGCCGACACTGTCGCCGACCTGCTGCGCAAGACCGGCCCGGAGCAGCTGCCCGCCCTCTGCCACACACTGCGCAGTGGCCGGGCCCCCCACCCGTGCCGCGTCGCGGTCACCGGTTCCACCCCGGCGGAACTCGCCGACCGGCTGGCTCGCGCGGCACGGGCGGCGAACGGTGCCGCGCACGGGACGACGCCGCTGCGCCGAGTGACACTGCGGGTGCCCGACGGCGTCGCGGCTCCGGCCGTGGCCGCGCTCGGACAGGCATTCCCGTGGCTGTTCGAAGGATCCGCCGAAACGGGCGGGCCGGAGCACCGGCTGGCCGCTGTCGTCGGCGAGTTCGGCGTACAGGTCCGTGCCGGCACGGACCCTTCCGGTGCCGCCTTCACCTATCCCGCGGCGGAGGGGGGCGGCGGTGCGCGAGCCCATCGTCTCGCGCTGCTCACCCTGCTCGGGCGGCTCTTCGAGGCCGGGGCCGATCTCCGCCTGGGTGCCCTGTGCGCCACGGGGACGCCGCTCGTCGCCGACCTGCCGACGTATCCCTTCCGGCGCGAACGCTTCTGGGTCGACGAGCCGGGCACCGGCGGACAGGGCGGTGGACGCCCGGAAGTGAAGACGGACGGCGGGGAGCCGCCCGAGACGTGGACGCGCGAGCGGATCCACGCCCATCTGCTCGCCGTGCTCAAGGACGCCCTGGAAGCCACCGACGAGCCCGACATGGAGTGCTCCTTCCTGGAGGCGGGTGGTGACTCCTTCATCTCCACGCTGTTCATCACCAAGGTCGAGGAGCGTTTCGAGGTCGGGCTCACGCGTGAGGAACTCCCGCTGGACCTGCCGTTGCGCACCCTCATCGGCAAGCTCGCCGACGACATCGCCGCGGGCGGGGCCGCCGCCACCGCACAGGAGGGACACCGGTGAGCGCCCTCGTCCGCCCTCGGCGCAACGACGACCCGGCGCTGCGCCTGGTGGTATGCCACCACGCCGGCGGCTCGGGCAGCGCCTACTTCCCGCTGGCCGCACGCGTACCCGAGGACTGGGACGTGCTCCTCGTCGATCTGCCGGGCCGCGGTCGCAGGCACCGCGAGGCACCCCTGCGCGACATGGGCGCCATGGCGGCCCGGGTCACCGAGGACGTGCTGCCGTGGACCGGGCCACCCCTCGCGCTGTTCGGTCACAGCATGGGCGCCGTCGTCGCGGTGGAGACCGCCCTCGCGCTGGAGGAGCGCGGGACACCGGTCGTCTGGGTCGGTGTCTCGGGACGGCTCGCGCCCGCGGACTGCCGGCCCGTCGCGCACCTCGACCCGCGGCTGCCCGACGAGGAACTGATGGCGGGACTCAGCTCGATGGGCGGTATCCCGGCGCGCTTCGACGAAGTCCCCGGCTTCCGCAGCCGCTTCCTGCGCCTGGTCCGTCACGACCTGCACGCCCTCGGCGCGGCGCGGACCGGCGCCCCGTTCCGACGGCTCGATGCGCCGATCACCGCGTTCGGCGCCACGCGCGACGATCTCGCGCCGGTGCACCTGCTCGCCAACTGGGCTGCTCTGACCCGGAGTGCTTTCACCCAACGGATCTTCGAGGGCGGCCACTTCCACTTTTTCGATGACGGTTTCGCCGCGCTGGGCCGGTCCCTTGCGGACGAGGTCCGGCGCGCGCCGACCGCCCTCGACCAGATTCCGACAGGAGGCCCGGCATGACGGGAATGAGGACGGTGCGGGCGGACATCGACATGCGCGTGTTGATGACGGGGTTCCCCACCGGCGTCTGCATCGTGACGTCCCAGGACGACGGCGTCCCCTGGGGCATGACCTGTACCTCCCTGTGCAGCGTCGCGCTCGATCCGCCGACCCTCCTGGTGTGCCTGCGCCGGGGCAGCCCCACTCTGGGCGCGGTCCTCGCCAGCAGGGCGTTCGCCGTCAACCTGCTGCACGACGGGGCCCGGTCGTCGGCGGAGCTCTTCGCGTCCGGCGCGGCCGACCGCTTCGACCGTATCGACTGGCGGGCCGACGACGAGGCCTGCGGCCCGCACCTGGTGCTCTCCGCGCACACCGTCGCCGACTGCGAGGTCAGCGCGACGAGCGAGGTCGGCGACCATGTCGTGATCATGGGCCGGGTGCGGCGGATGAGTGTCCTGCGAACACAGCAGCCGCTCCTGTACGGACTGCGCCGGTACGCGACCTGGCCTCAGGCCGTGGCCGACACCGACCCCCATCTCGACTTCATCAACTAGCACGCCGACCGGCCGCCATCCACGGGGCAGTGGCGGACCGGTGCGGCTGAGCAACCTGGAAGGTGCCGACGACGGCCCGTCTCCATACCCTCGGAACGGACCGGCAAGCCGCCGGACCCCTCCCGCGTCTGCCGGCCCGCCCAGCTCGCCCTGACCGACAAGAGGAGACGATGTGCCCGCCAACCAGGACGTGGTCGAGGACCCGGCAGGGAAACGTGTGCGAGCCGATGTGTGTGTCATCGGGTCCGGCATCGTCGGACTGATCAACACCATCGCACTCGCCAAGCGTGGACTGTCCGTCGTCTGTGTCGACCAGCCCACCGACAAGCAGCGGGAGAGCTACAAGGTCGGCGAGTCGCTGCTGATCTACTCCAACGCCTTCCTGCGCACGCTCGGGGAGCTGGACGACTCGCTCAACAACTCGTTCCAGAAGGCGGGCTTCTGGATGGCCCACGGCCTGGAGGGCCGCACGTCCTTCGACGACACCGTCTCCGAGTGGGGCTTCCAGAGCAAGTTGCCCGAGCGCTGGTACGGCAAGTTCACCAACCCCTACTTCCCGCGTGTGATGTTCCAGGACTCGCAGATCGTCCGGCCCGAGATCGAGGCCGAACTGCGCGAGCGGGCCGCCGCGATGGATGGCGTCACCCTGCTGAACAGGGGTCTGGTCCGCGACATCGAACTCGGCGACGACACCTCGGACCACGTGCTGACCTGGGTGTCGCGCAGCAAGAAGGAGAGCGGCGAGATCGCCGCCCGCTGGATGGTCGACTGTTCCGGCCGAGCACGTGTCCTCGCCCGTAAGTACGACCACGACCTCCCTCTGGACGAGGAGTTCAGGACCACCGCGGCGTGGGCGCAGTTCAAGAACTGTGACGACTCGCTCTTCGACGACCGCTGGAACTACAGCTTCCCCGACGGGGACGTGGCGCGCCGGGACCGCAACACGCTCCATCTGTGGGGCGACGGCTACTGGATCTGGGTCATCCGGCTGGCCGGGGACCGGGTCAGCATCGGCGTCTCCTACCATCGCGGCCGGCCGCCGGAGGACGGCAACGCGCGGGAGGTGTTCTGGAAGGTTCTGCGCCGTTACCCCATGCTGGACTGGCTCAAGGAGGAGGACGTCCTCGAGTTCAGCGCCTACCGGGACGTGCAGCACTGCACCGACACCTTCGTCTCGCCGAAGCGGTACGCGATGGTGGGCGACGCCTCGTCCATCATCGATGCCTATTACAGCCAGGGCATCTCCCTGTCGATGACCGTCTCCTGGCACCTGGCGAACATCGCGCAACGCGACATCCGGGACGGCACGCTCGACCGCGACTACCTGGACCACGTCAACCGCGCGGCGACCGCGGACTGGCGCATCATGCGCTCGATGGTGCGCTCCAAGTACAGCCCCGCGATCGCCGACAGCCGCTTCTTCGTCCTCGACCACCTCCTGGACCTGACGATCTTCGGAGCGGCGATGCTCGGCCGCTTCCGCGTCTCGCGGTGGCTGATGGAGACAGGCGGCCGCACGAGCCAGGAGACGTCCGAGCATGCGGCCCTGCGTGAAGGGCTCGGCCGTCGCCTCTTCCTGTCGCAGTCGGCGCCCTGGCACCACGTCGACCCTCATGTGGTGGCGTCCGCGGTGGAGCGGTGGCACCGCAGCCTGGAGCGCCGTGCCATCTGGCGTCTTGACAACAAGGTGAAGCTGCCCGCGGTCAAGGCGGGGCTGCGGGCGCACGCCGCCGTGCCCGGGATCTGGAAGCTACCGCTCAAACAGCGCGCCGAGGCGGTTGACATGACACTGCCCGCGCCTGCGAGGGAACCCGAGTTCCTGCAGGTGAAGGGAGACGAACACCGGCCGGTGCACATGGCGGTGTCCGGCACGGCGCTGCTCACCCTCGCCTCCGTCGCGACCGTCGTGGACATCGCGGACACCCAGGTGCGCAGATTGCGCGGACTCGCCGCAACGTTGCGCCGACGCAAGTCGGGCTGGTGAGCGCCCCCGGAACTCGCCGAGGCCCCGGCCGACGGGCCCCCGTCCGGCCGGATGGGGCACGGGAGAGCGCCTGACAGCAGGCCGGCCGGCCGAGGTCGGGGCGGGCGGTGTCCTCAGCCGTCCGCCCGGTGCGCCTTGCGCGGCGCCGGGGCCGGCAGCGGGGTCTGCGCCGCCCTGGTCACGTCCGCCACCAGTTCGACCACGTCGGGGCCGTAGGCCTGGGAGTTGACCACCTTCAGCAGCAGGACGAAGGAGCCGGTCCCGTGCTTGCGGGCCAGCCGCTCGTGGTGGCGGGCGAGATAGCGGGTGGCGGCCTGGTTGGTGATCGCGCGCTGGCCGCAGAACAGGAACACGGGGCGGGTCTCGCGCCGTTCACCGGCGGTCAGCCGGGCCAGCAGGACGTACTCGGTGACGCCCGGGTCCATGCGGTAGCGCTCGGAGCCGATCTGGAAGGCACCCCGGTCCGGGCCCGGCTCCGGATCGACGTTGACCCGCACCCCCGGCAGCATCGCCGCCATGTGGGCCACCATGCGGCGGTTCGACCCCGGGCCGCCGACGCAGAACTCGGTCCGCTCGCCGAAGCCCTGGTGCGCCGCGTCCTGGGTGACCACCTGGACGTGCGCCCCGCAGTCCTTGATCAGCGCGGAGAGCTCAAGCAGCGCGAACACGTCGAAGCGGTGCACGGCCGGTTCCGCCGTCGCCGGATCGCGGTTGACGACGAGCAGCGACTCGGAGTTGTCCGGCAGGCCGAAGAAGGCCTGCTTGCGCCGGAGCTTCCGCTTCCACAGATAGGTACGGGCGATCCAGCCCAGTGCGGCGCTGATGCCCGCGGCCACCACACCCAGAACGATGTTGCGTACGTCGTCAGTCATGGGCGCGCATGCTAGCGGGCCGACGCAAACCCGTGTTCGACACGCAGGCCACGGACCTACCCGCACCGTGGGCACGGCGCACCCGGGGCGACATCCCTGACGAGGGCATGCTGACGAACTAAGCTGCGCGGACGGCCCTTAACCGGAGGTGCGGATGCGTCGCCCTGTCGCACGGAGTCTCGCAGTCCTGGCGGTCGGTGCCGCCGTCGTGTCGGTGGGGGCGGCCGCGCCGCCCACCCAGCACGACCGGCCCGCCCGGCCCGCCCCCCACATCCCCAAGGTCCCGGTGGCCGTCGGACACGGTGGCGCGGTCTCCAGCGTCGACGCCGACGCCTCCGCCGCCGGGATCGAGATCCTGAGGAAGGGCGGCAACGCCGTCGACGCGGCCGTCGCCACGGCCGCCGCCCTCGGCGTCACCGAGCCCTACTCGGCCGGTATCGGCGGAGGCGGCTACTTCGTCTACTACGACGCCGGGTCCCGCACCGTGCACACCCTCGACGGCCGCGAGACCGCCCCGCTGACCGCCGGCTCCGGACTGTTCCTGGAGAACGGCGAGCCGATCCCGTTCGCCGAAGCCGTCAGCAGCGGCCTCGCGGTCGGCACCCCCGGCACGCCCGCCACCTGGCAGCGGGCGCTCGACAAGTGGGGCGAGCGCGGCCTGGGCACGGTCCTCAAGCCCGCCGAACGCCTCGCGCGCGACGGCTTCACCGTCGACGACACCTTCCGCGCGCAGACCGCCGCCAACGAGACCCGCTTCCGCCACTTCCCCGACACGGCCGAGCTGTTCCTCCCGGGCGGCGAACTCCCGGTCGTGGGCTCCACCTTCAAGAACCCCGATCTGGCGCGCACCTACCGGGAGCTGCGCCGCGAGGGCGTCGACGCCCTGTACCGGGGCGACATCGGCCGGGACGTCGTCACCACGGTCAACAAACCGCCCGTCGACCCGGATTCCGGCTGGAACGCCCGCCCCGGCGAGCTGTCCGCCCGTGACCTCGCCACGTACCGCGCCAAGTCCCAGGCGCCCACGAGGACCTCGTACCGCGGCCTGGACGTCTACTCCATGGCGCCCTCCTCCTCCGGCGGCACCACGGTCGGCGAGGCCCTCAACATCCTGGAGCGCACCGACCTCTCCGAGGCGAGCGACGTCCGGTACCTGCACCGCTTCATCGAGGCGAGCCGCATCGCGTTCGCCGACCGGGGGCGCTGGGTCGGCGACCCCGCCTTCGAGGACGTACCGACGAAGGAACTGCTCTCCCAGCGGTTCGCCGACTCGCGCGCGTGCCTCATCAAGGACGACGCCGTCCTCCCCAGCCCCCTCGCCCCCGGCGACCCCCGCGACCCGCGGCCCTGCGCCACGGGCGGCGCGGCCGCCCCGACGACGTACGAGGGCGACAGCACCACGCACCTCACCACCGCCGACCGGTGGGGCAACGTCGTCGCCTACACCCTCACCATCGAGCAGACCGGCGGCAGCGGCATCACCGTGCCCGGGCGCGGGTTCCTGCTCAACAACGAGCTGACGGACTTCTCCTTCGCCCCGGCGAACCCGGCCGTGCACGACCCGAACCTGCCCGGTCCGGGCAAGCGGCCCCGATCGTCGATGTCACCGACGATCGTCCTCGACCGGTACGACCGGCCGGTGGTGGCGCTCGGCTCGCCCGGCGGCTCGACCATCATCACCACCGTCCTCCAGACCCTCACCGGCTTCCTCGACCGCGGACTGCCCCTCGTCGACGCGATCGCGGCGCCCCGCGCCAGCCAGCGCAACACGGCGCAGACGGACCTCGAACCCGGCCTGTACGACAGTGAACTGCGGCAGAGCCTGCAGGCCATCGGGCACTCGTTCCGCGAGAACCCGGAGATCGGCGCGGCCACGGCCGTCCAGCGGCTGCCGGGCGGCAGGTGGCTCGCGGCGGCCGAGAAGGTCCGCCGGGGCGGCGGATCGGCGATGGTGGTCCGTCCGGCACGCTGATCACGTGCGGGGCGCCCCCGACCGGGGCGCCCCGGGCTCACAGCTCGGGCGCCGGCGTCTCCTGCGTACGGAACGTCAGACGCCCGTCCTGGCTGTCCACCGTCACCCGGCCGCCCTCCTGGACGCGGCCGTCCAGCAACAGCCGGGAGAGCTGGTTGTCGACCTCCCGCTGGATGGTGCGGCGCAGCGGCCGGGCGCCGTACTCGGGCTGGTAGCCGCGCTCGGCGAGCCAGTCCACGGCCGCGTCGGTGAAGTCGACCGCGATGCCCCGGCCCTTGAGACCGCGCCGGGTGCTCTCCAGCAGCAGGTCGGTGATCTGCCGCAGTTCGTCGGCGGTCAGCTGGCGGAACACCACGACCTCGTCGATCCGGTTGAGGAACTCGGGCCGGAAGTGCTCCCGCAGCGGCCGCAGGATCTGCTCGCGCCGCGCCTCCTCGTCCGCCTCCGCGCCGCCCGTCGCGAAACCCAGGGTCGCGCCGCGCCGGGTGATCGCCTCGGAACCGAGATTGCTGGTCATGACGATCACGGTGTTCGTGAAGTCCACCGTCCGGCCCTGCGAGTCGGTCAGCCGGCCGTCGTCCAGGACCTGGAGCAGGATGTTGAAGACGTCCGGATGGGCCTTCTCCACCTCGTCCAGCAGAAGCAGCGAGTAGGGGTGCCGCCGCACCACCTCGGTCAGCTGCCCGGCCTCCTCGTGCCCCACGTAGCCGGGCGGGGCGCCCACCAGCCGGCTGACCGTGTGCCGCTCCTGGTACTCGCTCATGTCGAGGCGCACCATCCGGTCCTCGCTGCCGAACAGCGCCTCGGCGAGAGCCCGTGCCAGCTCCGTCTTGCCGACGCCCGTCGGTCCGAGGAACAGGAAGCTGCCGATCGGCCGGTGGGGACTGGCGAGCCCCGCGCGGGAGCGCAGCACGGCGTCCGAGACGACGCGCACCGCCTCCTCCTGGCCGACGACCCGCTGGTGCAGATGCCGCTCCAGCCCGAGCAGCCGGTCCTTCTCCTCCTCGGTGAGCCGGCTGACCGGGATGCCTGTCTGCCGGGCCACCACCTCGGCGATCGCCTCGGAGTCCACCCACAGGCTCTGGCCCTCGTCGACCTCGCCGTCGCCGCCGGTCTCCGTGATCCGCTGCTTCAGCTCCACGATGCGGTCGCGCAGCTGGGTGGCCTGCTCGTACTGCTCGTCCGCGACCGCCTGGTCCTTGTCGCAGGTCAGCTGTTCGACCTCGCGCTCCAGCGCCCGTACGTCCGTGCCCTTGGTCCGGGCCCGCAGCCGCACCCGCGCGCCGGCCTGGTCGATGAGGTCGATGGCCTTGTCCGGCAGCCGGCGGTCGCTCAGATAGCGGTCGGACAGCTCCACGGCCGCCACCAGCGCCTCGTCGGTGTAGCGGACCTGGTGGTGGGCCTCGTAGCGGTCGCGCAGGCCGCGCAGGATCTCGACGGCGTCCGCGGGGGTCGGCTCCGGGACCATGATCGGCTGGAAGCGGCGGGCCAGCGCGGCGTCCTTCTCGATCCGGCGGAACTCCTCCAGGGTGGTCGCCCCGACGATGTGCAGCTCGCCGCGGGCGAGGGCCGGCTTGAGGATGTTGCCCGCGTCCATCGAACCGCCCTCGCCGCCGCCCCCGGCGCCGACGACGGTGTGCAGTTCGTCGATGAAGATGATCAGCTGGTCGGAGTGGGAGCGGATCTCCTCGACGATGTTGTTCATCCGCTCCTCGAAGTCGCCCCGGTAGCGGGTTCCGGCGACGACCCCCGTCAGGTCCAGGGCGACCACGCGCCGTCCGAGGAGTATGTCGGGCACGTCCCCCTCGGCGATCCGCTGCGCCAGCCCCTCCACGACGGCGGTCTTGCCGACACCCGCGTCACCGATCAGCACCGGGTTGTTCTTGCCGCGACGGGAGAGCACCTCGACGGTCTGCTCGATCTCCTGGTCCCGCCCGATCACCGGGTCGATGCGGCCCTCGCGGGCCAGCTCGGTGAGGTCACGGCCGTACTTGTCCAGCGTCGGGGTGCCCGTCGAGGTGCGGGGGCGTTCGGCGCGGGACTGCGTGGCCTCCGGTGCCTCCGGCGGACCGGAGGCGGCGAACCGGGCCGCGCCCAGGATGTGCCCCGCGGCCGAGTCGGGGTTGGCGGCGAGGGCGCTGAGTACGTGCTCGGGGCCGATGTAGCCGGCGCCGCTCGCCCGGGCCATCTCGTGGGCGTCCAGCAGGGCGCGCTTGACGGCGGGGGTCAGGGACAGCGAGGTCGGCGGCGGGGCGTCGCCGGGGCTGTGCTGGACCGGACCCGACCGGTCGTCGATCTGGGACGCCAGCGAGTCGGGATCCGCGCCCGCCCGGCTGAGCAGGCTCCGGGTCGGCTCGGCGGAGAGGGCGGCGCGCAACAGGTGCTGGGTGTCCAGGTCACGGCTGCCGTGCTCGGCGGCGTACTGGGCGGCGCCGCGCACCAGTTCCCGGGCGGGCTGGCTGAGGAGCCTGCCGATGTCGATCTGGCGGGGGCGCGCTCCGCCGAAGAAGCGGGCGAGGAATTCTGCGAACGGGTCACCCTCCGGGCCGACGAAACCACTCGTCATCGTCATCCGTTCCTTCGCTGGGTCGACGTGCCGGGGCCGGGTGGCCCGGCCGGGGCTCGCTCATGCCCACGATGACACGATCCGTATGCACGGGCACGTCAGGAGGGCGACGGGGCGCGGCCCGCGGACGGGTGTCCGCCCGGCCGCAGCATCTGGCCCGCGGCCAGCTCCCGGTAGAGGGGATGCGTGGCCAGCAGCTCCTCGTGCCGCCCCTGGCCGACGGTGCGGCCCCGGTCCAGGACGACGATCCGGTCGGCGTGCCGCACGGTGGACAGGCGGTGGGCGACGACCAGCAGGGCGCACTCCCGGGCCACCTCCCGCATCACCGTGGTCAGCGCCGCTTCGTTGATCGCGTCCAGGTGAGAGGTGGGCTCGTCGAGCAGCAGCAGCGAGGGACGGGCGAGCAGGGCGCGGGCCAGTGCCACGCGTTGGCGTTCGCCGCCGGAGAGGGTGCTCCCGCGCTCGCCGACGACGGCGTCCAGGCCGCCGGGCAGCCGGTCGACGACCTCTTCGAGCCGGGCCAGTT
This sequence comes from Streptomyces marokkonensis, assembly GCF_008312835.1. Taxonomy (GTDB): domain Bacteria; phylum Actinomycetota; class Actinomycetes; order Streptomycetales; family Streptomycetaceae; genus Streptomyces; species Streptomyces marokkonensis_A. The sequence continues at coordinate 48,349 of NZ_VSKS01000013.1, forward strand.
CCACCACGCGCCTGAGCTCCGTCTCCGGGGCGCCGGGCACCGCGTAGGCGATGTTCTCCCGCAGGGTGCCGTGCACGACGTGGGTGTTCTGGTCCACGACGGCGAGGCGGCGCCGGCACGCGTCGCGGCCCAGTTCGGCGGCCGGCCGGCCGCCGAAGAGCACGGTGCCCGCGTCCGGCTCGTAGAAGCCCGCCACCAGTGCGAACACCGTGCTCTTCCCGGCGCCGGAGGGGCCCACCAGGGCGACCTGGCATCGCGCGGGGACGGCGAAGGACACGCCGCGCAGCACGGGCCGGTACGGTGCGTAGCCGAAGTGGACGTCGTCCAGGGCGAGCGTGGGCCGCTCGCGGTCGTCCGGTGGGGCGGGGCGGGGCCGGACGGTGAGGTGGGCCGGTGCGGACACCGGCCCGGTGCGCTCGACGGGCAGGCGCATCGCCTGCTCGACCCGGCGGTGGGCGCCCATGCCGCGCTGGATCTGGCCCACCGCCTGGAACAGGGAGGACAGCGGCAGGACGAGGTACGAGGCGTACAGCAGGAAGGCGACGAGGTCGCCCAGGGACCCCGAGCGCCCGCCCACGCGCAGGCCGCCGACGACGAGGACCAGGAGGAAGGAGCCCTGCACGGCGAGTTCGACGGCGGGACTCATCACGGAGGCGAGCTTCGCGGTGCGCACGCCCGCGTCGTGCGCCTCCGCGACCCGGGTCCCCACGCGGGCCGACTCCCGTGCTTCGGCGCGGTGCACCCGGACCATGGGCAGGGCGCCCAGCGCCCGTTCCAGATCGGCGGCGATGGCACCGACCGCGTGCTGCATGCGCTCCGAGGCGCGCCGGATCGCCTTGAGCAACGAGGTGACGACACCGGCCGCGACGGCCACGGTCAGGACGACGAGGAGCAGCAGCAGCGGGTCGAGCCACGCCATCAGGACGAGCGCCCCGGCCGCGACGATGCTCCCGGTGACCAGATCGGCCAGGGCCTGGGAGACGACCTCGCGCAGCAGCGTCGTGTCGGCGGTGACGCGCGAGACGAGGTCGCCGCCGCGGTGGCGGTCGTACTCGCGCATCTCCAGCCGGAGCAGCCGGTCGACCAGGCCGAGCCGGAGCTGCCGTACGACGCCCTCGCCGGTGCGCTCGAGGAGGAACCGGCCCACCGATCCGGTCACGGCCTCGGCGAGGAACAGCGCGCCGAGCAGCCCCAGCAGCGGCCAGACGACCTGCCCGCGGCCGCTCGCGTCCACGGCCTGCCGGGCGACGAGCGGCTGGGCCAGCCCGAGGGCGGAGCCCGCGAGGGTCAGCAGCACGGCCAGAGCGATGGCCCGCCGGTGCCCTGCGGTGAGGCGGCAGAGCGTACGGATCGCGGCGCGGGTGGACCGGTCCTCGTCCGAGGGCGCCGGGGTGCCGGTACCCCCGGCCGACTGCCCCACGCCCCGGTCCGGATCACCGGCCGCCGCAGCGCCTGGCGACGGGGCGTCGGGTGCCGGGCACGGCGGGTGCGGATTGCCGGGGGTGGGGCGGGTGGTCATCGGGCCGGTGGGCGGGAGGGCGGTTCCACGGAGACCAGCCGGGCGAAGTAACCGTCCGGCACGCCCTCGCCGACCGGGTGGCCCTCGGCCTCGATCCAGGCGTGGGCGGTGAACGGCGGCACGACACGGACCCCGGCGCACCACGTCGGCCACGTCCCGCCCAGCCGGCACAGCAGCGCGGCGCCCAGGGAACGCGGCAGACACCCCTTCGGCCCGGTGCAGCGGAGGCTGACGGCGCACAGGGCGTCGCGCGCGGCCTGCGCCTGGACGGCGGTGGCGGGCGCCGCGCCGCGCCGCAGCACGCGCAGCACGGCGCGGATGCGGCGCGGCGGCAGCAGGGCGAGTGCCGCGGCGGGCGCCAGGACCAGCCGGGCGGCCAGCCGCCGTCCGAGCGGCACACCGGTCGGGCGTTCCAGCGCGCTGGGCGTCGTCATGAGGCCAGCCCCGCCGCGCGCAGGTCACCGACGAGCGCCTCGACGTCCCGCAGGGCCTGCGCCGGCTCGATGTCGAACTCGCCGACCAGGGCGGCGACCGCGTCGGCGACCTCGCCGCCGTCCAGCAGCGCCCGCACCACCGTCGTGGCGGTGGGATTCAACTCCCAGTAGGTTCCGGCCCGTTCGTCCAGGAGCACGGTGCCGTAGTCGGTCTCGGCCGTGGAGACGTGTGCGTCGAAACGCAGGGGCATGGCATCGCCTTTCTGCGCCGCGGGGCGGAGATCCCCGCGGCACGCGCGGGGCTAAGGGATACGGGTACGGGAGCCGGAGCGGCTGCGGGCGCGCCCGCGCAGCCACACCTCGGCGGCGATCGTCGAGTAGAGCACGGCGTCGGACAGCCCGGGGGAGGCCGGCCGCCGGGCGAGACGGCGCAGCTCGGCCCCGTCCACCAGACCGAGCCGCTCCAGCCTGGAGTCCTCCCACAGCGCCAGCAGCTCGGCGCGGTTCTCGCGCAGTCCGTTGGAGGCGTCCATGGAGGCCGTGGCCTTGGTGGTCCGGCGCAGGCACGGCTCGGGAACCATCCCGCTCATCGCGGCGGTCAGCACCGGTTTGTACCGGAAAGGCGTGACGCGTTCGGCCGGACGCACGGCGAGGCACGCCTCGATGACCCGGTCGTCGAGGAAGGGGGAGGCCATCGGCAGGCCGGTGCGGGCCGCCATGTGGTCCCACTGCCTGATGACCCGTGTGGTGGAGCGGATCTGCTCCAGGTCCGCGTGCATGCCCCGGTCGGGGTGCAGCGGAGCCGCCGTGGCGGCGGCGTCGAGCAGCGCCCGGCGCACCATCCGCCCGGCGTCCGCGGTCACCCAGTCGAGCAGGCGGGGGGCCATGCCCCAGCCGAGTCCCGTGCCGACGGAGGACGACGCGGCAGGTGCGCGCAGCCGGCCGGCGGTCCCGGCGAGCCACTTCCCGTACGGCCGGGTGTCGGCCAGGGCGCGGACCGTGCCGCCCAGCGGCCACTGCCACAAGGCCCGGAATCCGCGCAGCTGCCGCACCGCGTGCAGGGGGCGGGTGCGCAGCAGCCGGTGGTAGTAGGCCTCGGAGCACCAGGCCACGTGGTCGCCGCCGATGCCGGTCAGGTGCACCCGGCTGCCGCGCGCGGCCAGCCCCGGCAGGTGGTGCAGGGTCCGGGAGCGGTCCATCACGCCGATGGTGGGTTCGTCCAGTACGTCGTCGATGCCGAGCAGGTCGTCGTAGACCAGCGGCGAGGCGTCGGCGTCCCAGACCACGTGCTCGACGTCCGGGAGGTACCGGGCCGCCTGCTCGGCCCAGTACAGGTCGGTGTCCGCCGGGTCGCGTCCGGGCCAGGTGCCGGCCACCACGCGCGCGGGGGAACGGTCGGCGAGGAAGCAGACGGAGGTGGAGTCCAGCCCGCCGGACAGGTCGCAGCTGACCACGCCGCCCTGCCGGGTCCGCGCACCGACGGCTTCCTCGAGCGCCGCGCGGACCGGGCCGGCCGCCTCCGCCAGCGGTACGACCGGTTCGGGCGGCGTCCACCAGCGGGTGTGCCGGGCGCCGCGCCCGTCCGCCGCGACGACCACCGCGTCCTGCGGGGCCACGGCGGTCACGGCGGGCCACAGGGACGTCTCGTACAGCGGATACGGGGCGGGCCACAGCAGCCGGACGGCCAGTTCCACGGGATCGGGGTCGAGGCCGAGGGCGTCGGCGAGCGCGTCGGCCCGGGTGGCGACGACCCGTGTGCCGCCGATCTCCGTGTGGAAGACCAGGCGGAGGCCGGATGCCGTGCCCTGGACTCGGATCCTCCCGTCGAGCGCGGCCACCAGGTGGAAGCTGCCCGGGAGGGACCGGGCGAGCGCGTCGACCTCGGCGAGGTCGCGCAACCGGGCCACGCGGGGCCGCAGTTCGTCCGCCGTCACGGGGCAGCAGCCGATGACCGCCAGGGCGGCGTCACCGGTGTGCACGGTGACGGCCTCGTCGTCGCGCCAGTGGCCGACCAGCCAGGGCCGGCCCGAGGGATGATTCACGGTCCGGCTCCCGGACCGGGCGAAGGAGCGGGCCACGGCGGCCGCATCCTCGCGGTCGGTGAAGACCGCGAAGTGCGCCTCGCCGGGGCCCGTCCCCGCACTCGCGTGCAGTGGCGTCATGCGTCGGGTCGGTCCCGTCGTCCGTCAGTTCTTGCTCAGGATCAGCCGGTCGTTGCCGTGCTTGCCCAGGAGCCCGGTCTCCTTGCGGAAGGTCCCGAGACGGACGAGGGTCGGTGCTTCGTATGCCTTCTTCATGACTCTCCTCGCGTGCTGATGGCTTGGCCCGCTCCCCTCGTCGACGTGCCCGTGGCTCATCGGGAGCCCAGGGCGAGGAGCGGTGCGGCACCCAGCTAGCGGGAGAACCGTCGAGCAGGGCAAGGAGATATGAAGAAGTAGGACTATGTGCAAATGCCTGGCGATTCCGTTTGCCGGCCGGCCCGGTCCCGGTCGGTCCGGTGTGGCACGCCGTGGGCGGGACAGTCGGACGTCTGTCCGGAGAAACGTTCCCATCTCGTCTTCCGGGGGGAGATCACCCGCCCGGCGCACGGGTTCCCCCGCGGGAGCGGAGGGAGGCGCCGGGGGGCGTTCGCGGACCTCCACCGCACAACACCGCCTCCGTTTTCCGTCGGTGGCGGTGTCCCCTCGTCAGGCGGTTCCGCGGGCCGTCAGGATCCGCGGCCCGTTCTCGGTGATGGCCACCGTGTGCTCCACGTGCGCCGCGCGGGTGCCGTCGTTCGTGCGGAGGGTCCAGCCGTCCGGGGCGACGTGGTACGTGTCCGTGCCGCCGGCGATCAGCATGGGCTCGATCGCGAGGCACATGCCGTGCCGCAGGGGCATGCCCCTCCCCGGCCTGCCCTCGTTCGGCACCCCCGGGTCCTCGTGCATGCGGCGGCCGATGCCGTGGCCGCCGAAGTCCTCCATGATCCCGTACCCCGCGCCGCGGCACACCGTGCCGATCGCGTGGGCGATGTCACCGACGCGGTTGCCGACGACGGCCGCCTCGACGGCCGAGGCGAGCGCCCGCTCGGCGGTCCCGATCAGCGTGACGTCGGCCGGACGCGGGGTGCCCACGGTGAAACTGATCGCCGAGTCCCCAGCCCAGCCGTCCAGTTGGGCACCACAGTCGATGGAGACCAGGTCCCCGTCGCGCAGCCGGTAGCCGTCCGGGATGCCGTGCACGATCGCGTCGTTCACGGACGCGCAGATCACCGCGGGGAACGGGGTCGACGCGAAGGACGGCCGGTAGCCCAGGAAGGGTGAGGTCGCGCCCGCCGCGCGCAGCACGTCCCGCGCCACCTCGTCCAGCTCCAGCAGGGAAACGCCCACGTCGGCGGCCTTCCGCACGGCCGTCAGCGCGCTCGCGACGACCTGCCCGGCCTCGTACATGGCATCGATCGATGCGTCGGTCTTCAGCTCCACCATGCCAATTACTATACCGGTATTAGAATGGGTGCATGGTGCGCACCCCCTTGACCCCGGAAGAACGCGAACGCGGCGAGCGGCTCGGCCGGCTGCTGCGCGAGACGCGCGGCGACCGCAGCATGGCGGAGGTCGCGGCACGGGCCGGGATCTCCGCGGAGACCCTCCGGAAGATCGAGACCGGGCGGGCCCCGACCCCGGCCTTCTTCACCGTGGCCGCGCTGGCCGGCGTGCTCGGCCTGTCGATGGACGCGTTGGCGGACCGCTGCGCGCCGAGCGGGTCCGTCGCCGCCTGAGCCCGGCCGCCCGGATCCCCGGCGCGGGGCCCGCAGCCCGCCGGAAAACTCTCCGTAGCGCCGCTGTAACACGACGGGTGTTACCTACGGAGCTGAGTACTCCGGATCTGGCGGGAGTTGACTATGGCGGCGGAGCAACTCCCGAACGCGGTAAGGGAGTTCACGGACTACCTGCGGGGTCTGCTGGCGCGCCTGGACCGGTACGGCGGCTGGTGCCTGGTGTTCTGGCAGCGGGACCCCGACGGCATGCGGGCGTGCGTCGAAGGACGTGAGCCGCCGCCCTGGGACGTGGTGGAGTCCCTCCTCCAGGACCTCGCCACCGCCTACGGCCCCGGTGCCGCCGGGGCCGAGACTCCCGGGGCCCGCTCCCTGCACGCGGCCGCCCTGACCGCGTACGACGCCCGGCCCGGCGCCCGGGACGCGCTGGGCGACCGGCTCGACGTCCTGCTGCGCGAGCGGAGGTACGCCGCCGAGCGACGGGCGGAACTGACCCGCCGCCTCGCCTCCGCCACCACCCCCGAGGAGGCGGACACCCTCCGCGACGACCTCGCCTGGGCCCACGACGACCACGCGCGCGCCGCCGCCCGGTGCGCGGAGATCGACGCGCGCCTGCGAGCCCTGGACCGCCGCGCCCGCGAGCCGGGGCGGGAACGGTGGACGGCGCGGGGCGGCCACGGCGGCCCGCCCGCTCCGGAGGCCGGCCCCGGGGGCGGTGCGTTCGCCGCCGGGGTGCCCGGCCCCGGGGCTGCCACCGGCGCGCGTGGCGGTCGGCGGGAGAGTGCTTCCGTAGCGGAAGCCGGCCCCGACGGTGACCGGTTCGGTGCCGGGGTGCCCGATCCGGACGACGACGGCTCTGCCGCTCGGGTGCGTGGCCCCGGAGACGGCCGTGATCCGTGGGACGGGGGCGGTGGTCGCGGTCGCGTGGCCGGGTCGGGCGGCGGGCCGCAGGAGGATCCCGCCCGGGTGCGGGGGCCGGGAGACGGCCGTGATCCGTGGGACGGGGGCGGTGGTCGCGGTCGCGTGGCCGGGTCGGGCGGCGGGCCGCAGGAGGATCCCGCCCGGGTGCGGGGGCCGGGAGACGGCCGTGATCCGTGGGACGGGGGCGGTGGTCCCGGGCCGCAGGGGGATGCCGTGCGGAACACGGGGGCCGGGCGGGCCGCCCCCGGTCGGCGCAAGCGCCGACGGGGCGGGGCCCGGTTCGCCGGCGCCGCGGACGACGAGGGGGGCGGGCCCGTCGTCGTACCGCCCGCCGCCGTGCCCGGCCTTCCGGTGGCCGCCTCCGCCTCGCGCGGCGCGCGGTTCGCCGGGGGCGCCGAGGCGGAGGAGGAGCCGGTGCCCCGGCCCGGGCGGCCCGTCGGCGCGGCGGACCGGCAGGAGGTCGGCCGGGTCGTCGCGGCACTCGCGCGGCTGCGGCGCGAGGCGCGCGGCGGGGAGGCCCACGCGTTGCTGACCGAGACCGCGCACTCGCCCGCCGACCGGTTCCCGCTGCTCGCCGACGAGATGCAGCGGGCCGGGCTCGGTGCCGACTGGGCGACCCTGCTGTGGGAGGCCGCCGCCTCGCTGCCCGCCGACCGGCTGGTCGCCGCCGCCGGCGCGCTCACCGTGGCGGGCCGCGCGCAGGACGGTGAGCAGATCCTGCGGCAGGGCGTCGTACGGCCCGCCGAGGAGATCGGGCGGGCGGTGCTCACCCTGACCTCCGGGACGCGGCACCAGGAGGCGCGGGCCCTGCTCGACGCCTGCGTCCGGATGCGCACCCCCGAGGACGCCGCCCGCGCGGCCGCACCGGACCCGCACCGTCTCGTCCCGCTGCTCCTCACCGCCGCCCGGGGCGTGTCCGACGAGCGGCACTGGGATCTGCTGCACGCCCTCCGCGTCGCGGGATTCGCCGCCTGACCGGCGACCGGGCCGACTCGCCCACAGGGGTGTCAAACACGATCGACTCCCCGGTCTCGACGACGATGGTCTTGGCAAGGCCGTCCGAGAGGCTTACGTTCGTCCCTCTACGACCGTTTCTACGGGCGTAGAGGCGCTGACGCCGCGTCGAAGGAGCAGCTCATGACCCACGTCGTACGTGCCGCTCTGGTCCAGGCGACCTGGACCGGCGACACCGAGTCCATGCTGGCGAAACACGAGGAGCACGCCCGCGAGGCGGCCCGGCGGGGCGCGAAGGTCATCGGGTTCCAGGAGGTGTTCAACGCTCCGTACTTCTGCCAGGTCCAGGACCCCGAGCACTACCGCTGGGCCGAACCCGTCCCCGACGGCCCGACCACCCGCCGGATGCGGGCCCTGGCCCGCGAGACCGGCATGGTGGTCGTCGTGCCGGTCTTCGAGATCGAGCAGTCGGGCCACTACTACAACACCGCCGCCGTGATCGACGCAGACGGCACCGTCCTCGGCAAGTACCGCAAGCACCACATCCCGCAGGTGAAGGGTTTCTGGGAGAAGTTCTACTTCCGGCCCGGCAACCTCGGCTGGCCCGTCTTCGACACCGCCGTCGGCAAGGTCGGCGTCTACATCTGCTACGACCGCCACTTCCCCGAGGGCTGGCGGCAACTCGGCCTCAACGGCGCCGAGCTGGTCTACAACCCGTCCGCCACGCACCGGGGCCTGTCGTCCCACCTGTGGCGGCTGGAGCAGCCGGCCGCGGCCGTCGCCAACGAGTACTTCGTCGCCGCGATCAACCGCGTGGGCGTGGAGGAGTACGGGGACAACGACTTCTACGGAACCTCGTACTTCGTCGACCCGCGCGGTCAGTTCGTCGGCGACGTCGCCAGCGACAGCAAGGAGGAACTCGTGGTCCGCGACCTGGACTTCGGCCTCATCGAAGAGGTGCGGCAGCAGTGGGCCTTCTACCGCGACCGCCGCCCCGACGCCTACGAGGGGCTGGTGCGCCCGTGACCGACGACCTGCTGGGCCGCCACCGCTCCGTGCTCCCCGACTGGCTCGCCCTCTACTACGAGGAGCCCATCGAGATCACCCACGGCGAGGGACGCCACGTCTGGGACTCCGAGGGCAACCGCTACCTCGACTTCTTCGGCGGCATCCTCACCACCATGACCGCCCACGCCCTGCCCGAGATCACCAAGGCGGTGAGCGAGCAGGCCGGGCGGATCGTCCACTCCTCCACCCTCTACCTCAACCGGCAGATGGTGGAACTCGCCGAACGCATCGCCAAGTTGAGCGGCATCCCGGACGCCCGGGTCTTCTTCACCACCTCGGGCACCGAGGCCAACGACACCGCCCTGCTGCTCGCCACCACCTACCGGCGCAGCAACACGGTCCTGGCGATGCGCAACAGCTACCACGGCCGCTCCTTCAGCTCGGTCGGCATCACCGGCAACCGCGGCTGGTCCCCGACCTCCCTGTCCCCGCTCCAGACGCTGTACGTGCACGGCGGCGTGCGCACCCGGGGACCCTTCGCCGACCTCGACGACTACGACTTCGTCGCCGCCTGCGTCGACGACCTCAAGGACCTCCTCGGCCACACCCGCCCGCCCGCCGCGCTGATCGCCGAACCCATCCAGGGCGTCGGCGGCTTCACCTCGCCGCCCGACGGACTGTACGCGGCCTTCCGCGAGGTGCTGCACGAGCGGGGCATCCTGTGGATCGCCGACGAGGTGCAGACCGGCTGGGGCCGCACCGGAGAGCACTTCTGGGGCTGGCAGGCCCACGGCCGCAGCGGGCCGCCCGACATGCTGACCTTCGCCAAGGGCATCGGCAACGGCATGTCCATCGGCGGGGTCGTCGCCCGCTCCGAGATCATGAACTGCCTGGACGCCAACAGCATCTCGACGTTCGGCGGCACCCAGATCACCATGGCGGCGGGCCTGGCCAATCTCACCTACCTGCTGGAGCACGATCTGCAGGGCAACGCCCGCCGGGTCGGCGGCCTGCTCATCGAGCGGCTGCGCGCCGTCGCCGCCCAGGTGCCGGCCGTACGGGAAGTGCGCGGACGCGGGCTGATGATCGGTATCGAGCTGAGCCGCCCCGGCACCGACGAGGCCGACCCCGAGGCGGCGTCCGCCGTCCTGGAGGCGGCCCGGGAGGGCGGCCTGCTCATCGGCAAGGGCGGTGGACACGACACCAGCGCCCTGCGCATCGCCCCGCCGCTGTCCCTCAACGTCGCGGAGGCCGAGGAGGGCGCGGAGATCCTCGATCGCGCGCTGCGGAGCATCCGGTAGGACCCGTACACCGATCAGAAGGACGCCGCCATGACGACCTGGGAGCCATCCGCACCGGCCCTGTCGGTCCGGCAGGTCCTCGCCCTGGAGCGGGTGCTCGCCGGGGAGCCCGAGGTGGTGGCGGCCGCGGGGCGGCTGGACCGGCCGGTGCGCTGGGTGCACGTCGCCGAGGCGGCCGACGTCGGGGTGATGCTCAGCGGCGGCGAGATGGTGCTCACCACCGGGGTCCTGCTCGCCGGTGACGAGAACAAGCAGGCCGAGTACGTCCGCTCCCTGCACCGCGCCGAGGCGTCCGCCGTGGTCCTCGGGCTCGGCCGGGCCTTCCCGTCCCCGCCGGAGACGATGCGGCGGGTGGCGGAGCGGTGCGGACTGCCCCTGGTGGTCCTCCACCGCCCGTCGCCCTTCGCCCAGTTGACCGAGGAGGTGCAGTCCCGGCTGGTGCGGCGGAAGTTCGCCGCCGTCAGCCTCTCCGAGGCCGTCCGCACCGGACTCACCGCACTGATCACCACCGGCGCCCCGCTGCAGCGCCTGCTCGACGAGGTCGCCCGGCACAGCGGCTGCCCCGTCGTCGTCACCAACCTCGCCCACCGGGTCCTCGGCACGGCGGGGGAGCGGCCGGCCGTGGACGACGTCCTGCGCGACTGGGAGCGCATCGCCCGGCAGGCCGGACGCGGTGAGGGCGACGGCTGGATCCGCGCCGAGCTCGGCGGGCGTGGCGAGCGGTGGGGCCGGATCGTGCTGTGCGGCTACCGGGGCGACACCGCGACCGGCCGGCTGCTCGCCGACCGTGCCGCCGAGGCCCTGGTGCTGCACCGCATGCTCGGCGGCGGTGCCGCCCGCTCCTGGGAGGAACAGTCCGCGCGGAGCCTGATGACCGACCTGGTCGGCGGCGTCGTACCGGCCAGGACCCTGCTGCCCCGGGCGCGCGCGGCCGGGCTGCCGGTGAACCGGCGCACCTTCGTGCCGCTCGTCGTACGCGGCCGGGACGCGGCCCGGCTGGACCGCGTCCTGCGCCTGCTGGGGCTTCCCGGGATCGCAGCCGAACTGGCCGACACCGGGGCCGCCGTCCTGCTCAGCCTCGCCCGCGACCAGGACGCCGACGCGCTCACCCTCCACTTCGCCGCACGACTGCGTGCCGAGCCCGGTTCCGCGCCGGCCGTGGTGGCGGCGGCCGGTGCCCGCACCGCCTTCGACGACGTGCCCGCCGGGCTGCGCGAGGCCCGGCACGTGGCGGACGCCGTGGCGGACTCCGCCGCCGCGCTGGACCTGCCACCCGTGGTCCGCCTCAGGGACGTCCACCTGCGCGGACTGATCCGGCTGCTGCGGGACGACCCGCAGGTGCAGTCCTTCGCCGAACGGGAGTTGGACGGCCTGCTCGGCGAGCCGGACGAGGACCTGCTGTCCGTGCTGCGCACCTACCTCGCCACCGGCCGCAACAAGTCCCGCACCGCGCAGCTCCACCACGTCTCCCGGCCCGCCCTCTACCGCCGGCTGGAGGCGATACAGACCCGCCTGGGCGTGGACCTCGACGATTTCGAGCAGGCCGCCTCGGTCCACATCGCGCTCCTCGCACACGACGCGCAACAGCACTGAAACAGGTGACCACCTGCGGCAACGGCGGTGAGACATGGGATCGTCGACGGGTGACACGGTGACACGCCGCACCCCGGCGGACGTGACACGGTGCACCTCAAAGCGGGCTCGTCCCCTCCCTAGGCTCACCGCACACCGAGCGACCGGAGGTCCCGATGAGCCGAGTGATCCGTGCCGCCGTCTTCCAGACCGCCTGGACCGGCGACAAGGAGTCGATGATCCAGGTCCACGAGCAGGCCGCCCGCGACGCGGCCGCGCAGGGCGCTCACGTGCTGTGCTTCCAGGAGCTGTTCTACGGGCCGTACTTCTGCCAGGTGCAGGACCCGGCCTTCTACGCGTACGCCGAACGCATCCCCGACGGCCCGATCGTCCAGCGCTTCCAGGCACTTGCCCAGGAGCTGGGCATCGTCCTGGTGCTGCCGATGTACGAGGAGGAGCAGCCCGGAGTCCTCTACAACACGGCCGCCGTGATCGACGCGGACGGCTCCTACCTCGGCAAGTACCGCAAGACGCACATCCCGCAGGTGAAGGGCTTCTGGGAGAAGTTCTACTTCCGGCCCGGCAACAGCGGCTGGCCCGTCTTCGACACCAGGGCCGGCCGGATCGGCGTCTACATCTGCTACGACCGCCACTTCCCCGAGGGCTGGCGGGCGCTCGGCCTCGCGGGCGCCGAGATCGTCTTCAACCCCTCGGCCACCTCGCGGGGACTGTCCGGCTACCTCTGGCAGCTGGAGCAGCCGGCGGCGGCCGTCGCCAACGAGTACTTCGTCGGCGCCATCAACCGGGTGGGCGTGGAGGAGTACGGCGACAACGACTTCTACGGCACGAGCTACTTCGTCGACCCGGAGGCCCGGTTCGTCGGCGAGCCGGCGAGCGACAAGGAGACCGAACTCGTCGTCCGCGACCTGGACACGGCGAAGCTGAGGGAGGTCCGCGACCGCTGGCAGTTCTACCGGGACCGCGCTCCGGGTGCCTACGGGCCCCTGACGACGCCGTAGCGGCGACCAGCCCGGGGGCGCGGGGCCGCGTCCGATGTGCGGCCGCCGCCGCGCGGGGCGCGACCAGCCACACACACAACCCGCACGTACCCACCGCGAGGAGTGACCAGTGAGCCGAACATTGATCCGCGGCGGCCTCGTCATCACCGCCTCCGACGAGATGCACGCCGACGTCCTGATCGAGGACGGCCGCATCGCCGCCCTCGCCGCCTCCGGCACCCCCGCCGCCCGGGCGTTCACCGCCGACCGGACCATCGACGCCACCGGGAAGTACGTCGTCCCGGGCGGCGTCGACGCCCACACCCACATGGAGCTGCCGTTCGGCGGCACCTTCGCCTCCGACACCTTCGAGACGGGAACCCGGGCCGCCGCCTGGGGCGGCACGACGACCATCGTCGACTTCGCCGTGCAGAGCGTCGGCCACTCCCTGCGCGAGGGCCTGGACGCCTGGCACGCCAAGGCGGAGGGCAACTGCGCCGTCGACTACGCCTTCCACATGATCGTCTCGGACGTCAACGCCGAGACGCTGAAGGAGATGGACCTCCTGGTGGAGGAAGGGGTCACGTCGTTCAAGCAGTTCATGGCGTACCCGGGCGTGTTCTACTCCGACGACGGACAGATCCTGCGCGCCATGCAGCGTTCCGCCGAGAACGGCGGGCTGATCATGATGCACGCCGAGAACGGCATCGCGATCGACGTGCTCGTCGAACAGGCCCTGGCCCGGGGCGAGACCGGCCCCCGCCACCACGGTGAGGTCCGCAAGGCCCTCCTCGAGGCCGAGGCCACCCACCGCGCCATCCGGCTCGCCCAGGTCGCGGGGGCCCCGCTGTACGTCGTCCACGTCTCCGCCACCGAGGCCGTCGCGGAACTGGCCCGGGCCCGCGACGAGGGCCTGAACGTCTTCGGCGAGACCTGCCCGCAGTACCTGTTCCTGTCCACGGACAACCTCGCCGAGCCGGACTTCGAGGGCGCCAAGTACGTGTGCAGCACGCCGCTGAGGCCGAAGGAGCACCAGGCGGCCCTGTGGCGCGGCCTGCGCACCAACGACCTCCAGGTGGTCTCCACCGACCACTGCCCCTTCTGCTTCACCGGACAGAAGGAGCTCGGCCGCGGCGACTTCTCCAGGATCCCCAACGGTCTCCCGGGCGTGGAGAACCGCATGGACCTGCTCCACCAGGCCGTCGTCGACGGGCACATCTCCCGCCGGCGCTGGATCGAGATCGCCTGTGCCACCCCGGCCCGGATGTTCGGCCTCTACCCGAAGAAGGGCACGATCGCGCCCGGAGCGGACGCCGACGTCGTGATCTACGACCCGGGCGCGGAGCAGGTCATCTCCGCCGGCACCCACCACATGAACGTCGACTACTCGGCCTACGAGGGCAAGCGGGTCACCGGCCGCGTCGAGACCGTCCTCTCGCGCGGAGTCCCGGTCCTCACCGAGCGGGAGTACACCGGGCGCGCCGGGCACGGCGTCTACACCCCGCGCGCCACCTGCCAGTACCTCACCTAGGAGCGCTCCGCATGGACTTCGGACTCGTACTGCAGACCGACCCGCCGGCCTCGCGGGTCGTCAGCCTGATGAAGCGCGCCGAGCGCAACGGCTTCACCCACGGCTGGACCTTCGACTCCGCCGTGCTGTGGCAGGAACCCTTCGTCATCTACAGCCAGATCCTGGCCAACACCACGAAACTGACGGTCGGCCCGATGGTCACCAACCCGGGCACCCGCACCTGGGAGGTCACCGCCTCCACCTTCGCCACCCTGAACGACATGTTCGGCAACCGCACCGTCTGCGGCATCGGGCGCGGCGACTCCGCGATGCGCGTCGCCGGACGCAGACCCAACACCCTGGCCCGCCTGGGCGAGGCGATCGACGTGATCCGCGATCTCGCCGAGGGGCGGGAGACCGAGGTCGACGGGCAGCCGCTGCGGATCCCGTGGGTGAGCGAAGGGAAGCTGCCCGTCTGGATGGCGGCGTACGGACCGAAGGCGCTCGCCCTCGCGGGGCGCAGGGCCGACGGCTTCATCCTCCAGCTCGCCGACCCGTATCTCACCGAGTGGATGGTGAAGTCCGTGCGGGCCGCGGCCGTGGAGGCGGGGCGGGATCCCGCCTCGGTCACCGTCTGCGTCGCCGCCCCGGCGTACGTCGGTGACGACCTGGCGCACGCCCGCGAGCAGTGCCGCTGGTTCGGCGGCATGGTCGGCAACCACGTCGCCGACCTGGTCGCCCGCTACGGCGAGCACTCCGGCATGGTCCCCGAGGCGCTGACGGCGTACATCAAGGAACGCCACGGCTACGACTACAGCCACCACGGACGGGCCGGCAACCCGTCCACGGACTTCGTGCCCGACGAGATCGTCGACCGGTTCTGCCTGCTCGGCCCGGCCGAGGCGCACATCGAGAAGCTGAAGGCGCTGCGCGACCTGGGTGTGGACCAGTTCGCCGTCTACGACATGCACGACGCGCAGGAAGCGACGATCGACGCGTACGGCGCGGAGATCATCCCGGCACTCAACCGCTGACCGGTACCACCGCCGAAGGACACGCCCATGACCGCGACCGTCCCGCCCGTGCCGTCAGAGAACCCGATACCCGACCCGGCGGGACGCGTCGAGCTCCCGCCGGGCGTCGCCCTCACCGACAGCCGCTTCGTCAACGACGACCTGCTGCCCGTGCCGCTGGCCCGCCGCCGCTGGACGACGTACAACTTCACCGCGCTGTGGGTGGGGATGGCGCACAACATCCCCTCGTGGCTGCTCGCCTCCGGTCTCGTCGCCCTGGGCATGGACTGGAAGCAGGCCGTGTTCACCATCGCGCTGGCGAACGTCATCGTGCTCGCGCCGATGCTGCTGACCGGTCACGCAGGACCCAAGTACGGCATCCCGTTCCCGGTGCTCGCCCGTGCCTCGTTCGGGCTGCGCGGTGCCAACCTGCCGGCGATGATCCGGGCCGGGGTGGCGTGCGCCTGGTTCGGCATCCAGACGTGGATCGGCGGCCAGGGCATCTTCGTGCTCCTCGGCAAGCTGTTCGGCGGGTGGGCCGAGGCGTCGCGGGTCGGGGGCCAGCCGTGGACGCTGTGGGTCTGCTTCGTCCTGTTCTGGGCCCTCGAACTGGCCATCATCCACCGCGGGATGGAGACACTGCGGCGGTTCGAGAACTGGGCCGCGCCGTTCGTCATCGTCGGCGCGCTGGTCCTGCTGGCCTGGATCGCGGGCAAGGCCGGCGGTCTCGGACCGCTCCTCGACCAGCCCTCGCAGCTCGGCTGGGGAGCCGACTTCTGGCCGGTGTTCTTCCCCTCCCTCATGGGCATGATCGCCTTCTGGTCGACCCTGAGCCTGAACATCCCCGACTTCACCCGCTTCGGCGCGGGCCAGCGCGCCCAGGTCTGGGGCCAGACGCTCGGACTGCCCACCACCATGACCCTGTTCGCGCTGCTGTCCGTGTTCGTCACGTCCGGTTCGCAGGCGGTGTACGGGGCCCCGCTGTGGGACCCCGTCGCACTCGCCGCCAAGACCGACAACGTCTTCGGGCTGCTCTTCGCCCTGGTGACGGTGCTGGTCGCCACCATCTCGGTGAACATCGCGGCCAACGTGGTCTCCCCGGCGTACGACCTGGCGAACCTGGCGCCGCGCCTCATCAGCTTCCGCACCGGCGCGCTGATCACCGGCGTCGTCGGGGTGCTGATCATGCCGTGGAAGCTCACTGAGACACCCGAGCTGTACATCTTCACCTGGCTCGGCCTGGTCGGCGGGCTGCTGGGCACCGTCGCCGGCATCCTCATCGCCGACTACTGGCTGGTCCGCCGCACCGCCCTGGACCTGCCCGACCTGTACAGGCCCGGCGGACGCTACTGGTACACGTCCGGCTGGAACCTGCGCGCCGTCGCCGCCTTCCTGGCCGGCGGGGTGCTGGCGGTGGGCGGCTCCCACTCGGCGCCCGGGAAGGGTCCCTTCCCGCAGGACGGACTGATCCCCTTCCTCAAGCCCCTCGCGGACTACGGCTGGGCGGTGGGCCTGGCGGCGTCGCTCACGGTGTACGTCGCGCTGATGGCGGGGCGGCGGCGCACGCCGCCGGCAAGGCCCTAGCGGGCCGTGCCGAAGTCCTGGGTCCAGTAGGAGCCGGGCTGGGCGAGACCGACGCCGATCTCCTTGAACGCGCAGTTGAGGATGTTCGCCTTGTGACCGGGGCTGGTCATCCAGCCCTGCATCACCTGCTCGGGGGTGGAGTAGCCGTAGGCGACGTTCTCGCCGTAGGTGCTCCAGCTGTAGCCGGCGCGGGTGATGCGGTCGCCGGGGGAGGATCCGTCCGAGCCGGTGTGCGACATGCTGCCACTCGCCGCCATGTCCTCGCTGTGGTTCTGCGCGGCCTCGGTCAGGGTGGCGTTCACCTTCACCGGGGAGCAGCCGGCCTTGCCGCGTTCGGCGTTGACGAGTTCCACGACCCGGGCGACGGCGCCGGAGGCCTGGGTGCCGCCCGTCGGCGCGGGACTGGAGGCGGTGGCGCCGGGCTCGGGAGCGGACGTGCTCGGCCTCGGAGCGGCCGTGGTGGGCTTCGGAGCGGCCGTGGTGGGCCTCGGGGCCGCGGTGGTGGGCCGGGAGGTGGGGGCCTCGGGGGCCGTCCTCTCCGGCTTGTGCGACGGCCTGGCGCTGCCGCGCTTCGGTGCGGCGGGCTTCGACGGGGCCGTCGTGGCGGCCGGTGTGCCGGACGGTGCGGCCGAGGGCTCACTCTCGTGCTGGCCGCTCCACTCGCGGTACCAGTCGGGGCCGTCCCACCTGTCCCGGTCAGCGACCGGCGCGGCGGTGTTCCGGTCCTGCCGTTCCCCTTCGCCGGGCCAGTCGGTACAGGCCATGGCGACCGAGGGTATGCCTATGACGCCGATGGCGACTGCCGCGACGACCGTGCGGCGGTACTGCTGCTGATGGCGGTGCTTTCCCATTGCGTGACCTCACCCCTGCTGTGCGGAGGCTGGTCATTCTTGGGACGGCCCGGCGCCGGGCGCAAAGGGCCTCGCTACTACCGGGCTTCGTAGCCCCGCGGGGGTCTTGCGGCGGGCGGGGGAGCGTGCCGACCCCCTGGTGGAGGGCTCCCCGCAGCGCCTGCCACCTCGTCAGAAACCCCCGCATGCCGGGGGAGCCGGGGCTCCCGGCTCCCCGCCCGGCCGCCACCCGCCCCGCTCCGGCCGCCATCCGTGGCAAGCCGGACAAGTCCACTATGTCGTCGGAGTGATCGCTACTAAGCGGCCCGCACAGATCCGCAACCCGCTGTGACAGATGTCACGGAACCATCAATTCCGGATCAGTCCCGCGCGGCCTCCAGGGCGGCCACGGCCTCCTTGGCGGCCTTGATGGCGCCCTTGTTGATCTCGTCCGTGCCCGGTGCCTTCTTCGACTCGAAGTCGCTGCCGTTGTACGTCACGATCACCAGCGCGTTGGAGGCGCGCGCCACGACCACACCCTCACGCGTCTGCTGCTTGTCCTCGGTGGTGAGGTTCACGACGGAGTACGCCGCGTCCCCGAGTCCGGGAACCGGGCCCCCGCCGCTCTTCTCCTCCAGCCGCCCCCGGTACGACCGCTCCGCCGCGTCGTCCGACTCCAGCACCTCGAAGGACACGTCGAGCCAGCGGTACTCGTATCCCTCGAGCGCGTTCCAGGAACAGGTGCGGCGCAGCTTCGCGTCCGTGGACGGTATCTCCTTGCCGGCCGTCCTGGCGCCCGGCACAAGGGACTTGACGCTCTTCTCGGCGACGCTGTCGCACGGTGCAGGCGCGGCGGTGTACGTCTTCGGCACCTGGGTCCTGGAAGGGGCGGAGGCGGACTGGGGCCGCGTCTTCTCGGCCGGCCTGTTCTCGGCGGCCTGCGGAGCGGCCAACGGGCCGGAGGACAGCGCCCATCCCGCCGCGGCGAGAACGACCACCGGGGACAGGCGCGCGGTCAGGGCGATCGGCAGAGGAAAGGAACGCACGGCGCACTTCTCGTGGGGGACGGTGCGGAGAGGGTCCGCACTGCGGACGGGACGCCAGTGTCACACGCATCGTGGTGGTGCGGAAGGGTCAACTCGCTCCGTAGGCGCGTGATGACGGGGGCGTACCGGCCGGTGCCGCCGGTTGCCTCGATTCCTTTGTGAAACAGGTGATTCGGGTGCGTCAGGGCTCGCGCCTCAGGGTACGCGCGCGATCCACTCCGGCGCGGTGAACTTCGTCCGCGCCAGCTCCTGCGCGCGGGCCAGCTCCTCGTCGGTCACCTTCCCGTCGGCGAGCCCGTACCGGGCGCGGAACGAGTCGGTCATCTGCTCGATGACGGCCTCGCGCGGCAGACCGGTCTGCCGGCGCAGCGGATCCACCCGCTTCTTCGCGCTCCCGGTGCCCTTGTCGGACAGCTTCTCCCGCCCGATGCGCAGCACTTCGAGCATCTTGTCGGCGTCGATGTCGTACGCCATCGTCACGTGGTGCAGCACCGCGCCGGGACCGCCGTCCGGACCCACGATCCGCTTCTGCGCGGCGCCGGCGATCTTGCCCTGGTCGGTGGCGATGTCGTTCAGCGGCTGGTACCAGGCCCGGATCCCCATCTCGCCGAGCGCGCCGAGCACCCAGTCGTCGAGATAGGCGTAGCTGTCCTGGAAGGACAGCCCCTGCACCAGCGACCCGGGCACCGACAGCGAGTACGTGATCGTGTTGCCGGGTTCCACGAACATCGCTCCGCCGCCGGAGACACGGCGCACCACCTCGATACCGTGCCGCCGCGCGCCCTCGGCGTCGACCTCGTTGCGCAGCGACTGGAAGCTGCCGATGATCACCGCGGGGGCGCCCCACTCCCACACCCGCAGCGTCGGAGGACGCCGGCCGGCGGCGACCTCGGCGGTCAGCACCTCGTCCAGCGCCATGTGGAGCGCGGGGGACTGCGGTCCCTCGTGGATGAACTGCCAGTCGTAGTCGGTCCAGTCGGTGGCGTGGGCCAGGGCGCGGCGCACCGCGATGCCGACGCCCTCCGAGGTGAGCCCGTACATCACCGTCCCCTCGGGCAGGGCGCCGTCGATCCGTGCGGCCAGACCGGCGGCGTCGGTGCCGGCCGGCGCGCCGTCCAGCGCGCGGTTCACGGCGTCCAGCGCCTCGTCGGGTTCCAGGAAGAAGTCGCCCGCCACGCGAACGCGGCGCAGCACGCCGTCCTCCACGTCCACGTCCACGACGACGAGCTTGCCGCCGGGAACCTTGTACTCACCGTGCACGGCTCCGCCTTTCGTTCCGCCCTCGGGACCAACACCGGCGGGTGCGGGGATGTTCCCCGTCCCCGGACCGGCGGGAGGCCGGACGGCCCCGGCGGTCCCTCCTCCTCGACGCGTGCCCGCACTCCGTCCTCGTCCCCCAAGGGGTTTCCGGCCCTGACCCGCCCCCCTGAGGGCATCGCCCCCTGCGAGCCCGCGGAGGACGGGCGGGACCGGCGGCGCGCGTTGCTGGACTTCCTGTTCGCGGGCGGCGACCGTCCCGACGCGCTGGACCCGGCCGACCGGGACCTGCCCCTGCTGCTGTGCGTCGAGCGCCTGCCCCCGGTCAAGCAGCAGGACCTGCTGCTGCGCACCTGGCTGACCGCGGACCTGTGGCGGTGCGCGACCCTCGTCATGGTGGGAGGCGCGACACGGCATCCGACCCCGGACGAGCACCGCGTGCGCGCCGTGCTCGGCCCGCTGCTCCGTCGCCCCCACGGCACGGGCCCTGGCCGGCGTGTACCGCGGCGCCGGACGCCCATCGCATGCCGGAGGCGGGGAGGAAGGGGCGCGGGGCGGTCGATAGCCTTCCGGGGGAGCCGGAGAAGGACTCGGGCCCGTACACGTGGACAGCGAGGTAGAGGCCCTGTGTTCACCACCCGACCGACCCTCCAGGGCACCTTCGGCATGGTGTCCTCCACCCACTGGCTGGCCTCCCAGTCGGCGATGGCCGTGCTGGAGGACGGCGGCAACGCCTTCGACGCGGCCGTGGCCGGGGCCTTCGTGCTGCACGTCGTCGAGCCGCACCTCAACGGCCCGGCCGGCGAGGTGCCGATCCTGCTCGCGCCGGCCGGCGGGGAGGTGCGGGTGCTGTGCGGGCAGGGCGTCGCCCCGGCCGGGGCGAGTGCCGCCCATTACCGCGGGCTCGGCCTGGACCTCGTCCCCGGCACCGGACCGCTCGCCGCGGCCGTGCCCGGCGCCTTCGACGCCTGGATGCTCCTGCTGCGCGACCACGGCACCAGGACCCTCGCCGACGTCCTGAAGTACGCCATCGGGTACGCCGAGGACGGGCACCCGCCCGTGGAGCGCGTCGGCGAGACCGTCGAGACCGTGCGCGAGCTGTTCGAGACCGAGTGGACCACCTCGGCCGAGGTGTACCTGCCCGGCGGCCGGGCCCCCCGCCCCGGCGAGCCGTTCCGCAACCGCGCCCTCGCCGCCACCTGGAAGCGGCTCCTCGCCGAGGTCGCCGGGGCGGGGGACCGGGAGGCCCAGATCGACGCCGCGCGGGAGGTGTGGCGCGGCGGATTCATAGCGGAGGCCCTGGTCAGGCAAGCCGGACGGCCGACCGTGGACACCAGCGGCGAGCGCCACACCGGCACCCTGACCGCCGCGGACCTCGCCGGCTGGTCCGCGACCTACGAGACCCCGGTGACGTACGACTTCGACGGCTGGACCGTGTGCAAGGCCGGCCCCTGGAGCCAGGGCCCGGTCCTGCTCCAGCAGCTCGCCCTGCTCCCGCCGGAACTGCCCCGGTACGGTTCCGCCGACTGCATGCACCTGCTGATCGAGGGCTGCAAGCTCGCCATGGCCGACCGTGAGGCCTGGTACGGGGACGCGGCCGACGTGCCTCTGGACGACCTCCTGTCGGCCGAGTACAACGCCGAGCGGCGGACCAGGATCGGCCCCCGCGCCTCCCACGACCTGCGGCCCGGCAGTCCCGGCGGGCGCACCCCCCGGCTGAGCGCCCACGCGCGCGTCGTGGCCGCGGACGAACCGGGCTTCGCCCCGATGGGCGCCGGGGAGCCGACGGTCGCCAAGAGCCCCACGTCCCCCGTGCCCGGCGAACCGGACGTCTCCGCCGACGGCGCCACCCGCGGCGACACCTGCCACCTGGACGTCGTGGACCGCTGGGGCAACATGATCGCCGCCACGCCCAGCGGCGGCTGGCTCCAGTCCAACCCCGTCGTGCCCGAACTGGGCTTCCCGCTCGGCACCCGGCTGCAGATGACCTGGCTGGAGGAGGGGCTGCCGGGCACCCTCACACCGGGCCGCCGGCCCCGGACCACCCTCACGCCGTCCCTGGCGCTGCGCGACGGCGTGCCGGTCATGGCGTTCGGCACGCCCGGCGGGGACCAGCAGGACCAGTGGCAGCTGCACTTCTTCCTCTCGGTCGTCCAGCGCGCCAAGGTGCGCGGCGGGCTCGACCTCCAGGGCGCCATCGACGCCCCGAACTGGCACAACGACAGCTTCCCCGGCTCCTTCTACCCGCGCGGCATGCGCCCGGGCAGCGTCACCGTCGAGTCCCGAACGGACCCCGCGGTGGTGGAGGCGCTGCGCCGCCGCGGCCACGACGTGACGGTCGGCGACGCCTGGTCGGAGGGCCGGCTCTGCGCCGTCGCACGGGACCCGGCCACCGGCGTCCTCTCCGCGGCGGCGAACCCGCGCGGCCAGCAGGGCTACGCGGTGGGCCGCTGAACCCACAGGCCGACCGGCCGGCACCCCATTTTCATACCGATTCCACCTGACGTGCACCGGGAGGGACGGGAATGTCAGTGGCGCGTGCTCTCATGGAGACATGATCGAGAACCACAACGAAACCATCGACGAGTTTCTCGCCCGGCACGCCTCCGACGTGGAGGAGGCCGTCCGCAAGGCCGCCGCACAGGAGATCATGCCGCGCTGGCGCCGCCTCGCCGAGCACGAGGTGGACCGCAAGACCGGCCCGCACGACCTGGTGACGGACGCCGACCGCAACGCCGAGCTGTACCTCACGGAGGTGCTCGCCGCCCTGCTGCCCGGCTCGGTCGTGGTGGGCGAGGAGGCGGTGCACGCCAACCCCGCGTCGTACGGGGCGATACAGGGCGAGGCGCCGGTCTGGATCATCGACCCCGTCGACGGGACCCGCCAGTTCGTGCACGGCGACGCCGGCTTCTGCACCCTGGTCGCCCTCGCCCTGCGCGGAGTGGTGTGCGCCTCCTGGACCTACGCCCCCGTCCGGGACGAACTCGCCACGGCCGTCCGGGGACACGGCGCCCACCTCGAGGGCGAGCGGCTGCGGGCCGGCTCCCCCGAGCCCGGCCGTGATCTCCGTGTGGCCACCTCCCACCCGGACTTCACGACGGACGAACAGAAGCGCGCCCTGCTCGGCCTGCGGACGGAGGGCGTGGCCCCGCGCCCCTGCGGCTCGGCCGGACTCGAGTACCTGGCCGTGGCCCGCGGCGCGTCGGACGCCACCGCCTTCTCCTGGGAGGCCGCCTGGGACCACGCGGCCGGGCTGCTTCTCGTGGAGGAGTCCGGAGGCGCCCACCTCACCCGCGCGGGCAGGCCCTTCGACATCAGGGGCGGCAACACCCTGCCCTTCACGGCGGCCCGGGACGCGGCCACCGCGCACCGGGTGGTGGCGCTGCTGTCGGACGGGGCCTGAGCGGTCCCGCGCCGGAGGCCCCGGGAAGGCGCTCCGGCCCCGGCATATCCTGATCCTCCAGTGGCCGTCGGCTGACAAGGGAGTCCGAAGGTGCCGTCGATGCTCGATGCGGTCGTGGTGGGTGCGGGGCCGAACGGGCTGACCGCTGCCGTGGAGCTGGCCCGGCGGGGCTTCTCCGTGGCCCTGTTCGAGGCGAAGGGCACCGTCGGCGGCGGCGCGCGCACCGAGGAACTCACCCTCCCCGGCTTCCGCCACGACCCGTGCTCCGCCGCGCACCCCCTCGCCGTCAACTCACCGGCGTTCCGCGCCCTCCCGCTCGACCGCTACGGTCTGGAATGGCTGCACCCCGCCATCCCGATGGCGCACCCCTTCCCGGACGGTACGGCGGCCGTGCTGTCCCGGTCGGTCGGCGAGACCGCCGCCTCCTTCGGGCCGCGCGACGCCGGCGCCTACCGCCGCCTGGTCGAGCCCTTCCTGTCCAGGTGGGACACCCTCGCCCGCGACTTCATGTCCCTGCCGCTGACCGCGCTGCCCCGCGATCCGGTCACCCTCGCCCGCTTCGGGCTGGTCGGCCTGCCCCCGTCCACCTGGCTCACCCGGCGCTTCCGCGACGAGCGCGCCCGCACCCTGTTCGCCGGCCTCGTCGCCCACGTCATGGCCCCCCTGAGCGGCTTCGCCACCGGCGCCGTCGGCCTGGTCTTCGCCCTCGCCGCACACGCCCGGGGCTGGCCCGTCGCCCGCGGCGGCTCCCAGGCCATCTCCGACGCCCTCGCCGCGTATCTGAAGGACCTCGGCGGCAGCGTCCACACCGACTTCGAGGTCAAGCGCCTCGACGACCTGCCGCCCGCCCGCGCGTACGTCTTCGACACCTCGCCCACCGCCCTGGCCCGCATCGCCGGCTTCGGCGGCCACTACGCGAACTACCGTTACGGGCCCGGCGTCTTCAAGATCGACTATGCCCTCGACGGCCCCGTGCCGTGGACCGCTCCGGAGGCCCGCGCCGCCGGCACCGTGCAGATCGGCGCGGACAGTCATGAGATCGGCGCCGCCCTGCGGGCCGCCTCCCGGGAGGGGCGGGCCCCGGACGCCCCGTTCCTCATCACCGTGCAGCCGGGCGTGGCCGACCCCACCCGCGCCCCGGCCGGCCGGCACGTCTTCTGGGCCTACGGGCACGTGCCGAACGGCTGGACCGGTGACCTCACCGACGCCATGGAACGCCAACTGGAGCGCTACGCCCCCGGTTTCCGCGACCGTGTCCTGGCGCGCGCCACCGCAGGCCCGCCCGAACTCGCGGCCGGCAACGCCAACTACGTCGGCGGAGACATCGCCTCCGGCGCGGTCTCCGGACTCCAGCTGCTGCTGCGTCCGAAGCTGTCCCTGTTCCCCTACGCGACCCCGCACCCGGCCGTCTTCATCTGTTCGTCGGCCACCCCGCCCGGCCCGGGCGTGCACGGCATGTCCGGGCACAACGCGGCGAAGGCCGTCTGGAGGAGGCTCCGCCAGACATGACCCCCACTGTCACGCTCGTCCGGGGCGACATCACCCGCCGGAGCGCCGACGCGATCGTCAACGCGGCCAACTCCTCCCTTCTCGGCGGGGGAGGCGTCGACGGCGCGATCCACCGCCGGGGCGGCCCGGACATCCTGGCGGAGTGCCGCCGACTCCGCGCGTCCCGGTACGGCAGGGGCCTGCCCACCGGCCAGGCGGTCGCCACCACCGCGGGCCGCCTGGACGCCCGCTGGGTGATCCACACCGTCGGCCCCGTCCACAGTACGAGCGAGGACCGGTCCGGCCTGCTCGCCTCCTGCTACCGGGAGTCCCTCCGCGTCGCCGACGAACTGGGCGCCCGCACGGTCGCCTTCCCCGCCATCTCCACGGGCGTCTACCGCTGGCCGATGGAGGACGCGGCCCGCATCGCCGTCGAGACCGTCCGGACCACGGACACGGCGGTCGAGGAGGTCACCTTCGTCCTCTTCGACGACCGCGCCCACGAGGCGTTCGCCGCACAGGTCGGCTGATGACCGGCCGGCCTCACCCCCGGCCGTCTCCGTCCCCCTCCGCGAGGCGGCGGTGCCGGAGACCGCCGGCGGAGGGACCGCTGTCGGCCTGGGCCGCGTCCGCCAGGGCCTCCGCCGCGGCCTGGGCGGCCTGTGCCGTGTCGTCGGCGGCCCGGGTCGTGCTGTCGTCGGCCGACGGCTTCTCCCGGGTGGCCGGCGACGGGGGCAGCACTTCGGTGAAGGCCCTGGACACGCCCTGGAGCGCGGACGTGATCTCGCTGGGGATCACCCAGAAGTTGTTGCCCGAGCCCTGCGCGAGCTGGGGGAGCGCCTGGAGGTACTGGTAGGCGAGGAGCTTGGGGTCGGGGTCGTTGCGGTGCACGGCCTGGAACACCTCGTCGATGGCCCGGGACTGGCCCTCGGCCTGGAGGATCGCGGCGGTCCTGTTGCCCTCCGCGCGCAGGACGGCCGCCTGCTTGTCCCCTTCGGCGGTGAGGATCTGCGACTGCCGCTGCCCCTCGGCCCCCAGGATCGCGGCCCGCTTGTCCCGCTCGGCCCGCATCTGCTTCTGCATCGCCTCCTTGATGGACTGCGGCGGGTCGATCGCCTTGATCTCGACCCGGTTGACCCGCAGCCCCCACTTGCCGGTGGCCTCGTCCAGCACCCCGCGGAGCTGGCTGTTGATGGTGTCCCGCGAGGTGAGGGTCTTCTCCAGGTCCATGGAGCCCACGACGTTGCGCAGGGTCGTGACGGTGAGCTGCTCGACGGCCTGCAGGAAGCTGGCGATCTCGTAGAAGGCCGCGCGCGGGTCGGTGACCTGGAAGTACAGCACGGTGTCGATCTCGACGACCAGGTTGTCCTCGGTGATGACCGGCTGGGGTTTGAAGGAGACCACCTGCTCCCGCAGGTCGATCAGCGGGTGCACCCGGTCGATGTAGGGGATGACGAGGCTGAGTCCGGGGGTGAGGGTCCGGTGGTAGCGGCCCAGCCGCTCGACGTTGCGAGCGCGTGCCTGCGGCACGATACGGACCGCTCGCACGACGGTGAAGATCGCGAACAGCGCGATGATCAGGCCGGCGATGAGGGAGGCGGTGATGTCCATGGCTTCAGTCCCGTGGGTAGACGAGCGCGGTGGCTCCGCTGATCTCCATGACGTCGACGGTCGTTCCGGACGAGATGACCAGGGTCTCGTCGTAGCTGCGGGCCGTCCACTCCTCGCCGTCGATACGGACCCTGCCGCCCGTGCCCGTCACGTCCGAGACCACGTAGGCGGACTTGCCGATCAGGGCGTCCGTGCCGAAACGTGCGGCCTGGGGCCGGTCCATGTGGCGCAGGGCGAGGGGCCGTACGAACAGCAGCGTGGCGGCGGCGACGAGCGCGTACACCAGGAACTGGAGTCCCAGCGGCAGCCCGGCCGCGGCCGTTCCCGCGGTGACCAGCGCGGCCACGCTCAGCATCCCCAGCGCGGCCGTGAGAGTGAGGATCTCCGCCACCGCCAGGACGGCCGCGACGATCAGCCAGATCAGCCATGGATCCATGACGCGCCTCTTCTCACCGGTACGGGTCTCGAGGGCATGAACCGGGGTGCCGGCCGAGACGGAACGACAACCGACACCTTTGCACCCATTTTACCCATGGGTAGGTCGCGTTCCGAGAGGTGTGCGCGAGAAAGACGACACAGACGGCAGAACCATCAGGATCGCACAGAGTCCGACGGGGCCATTGCTTCGATTGTGTTCGAGTCCTAGGGTGTGGCTGGCTCGGTAGTTGCTCCGTCACCAACAGTCGCGGCGCTTCCCCGGCGTGACGCCCCCTCCGTGCAGCGCCCTGTCGAACCGAGGAAGGCCACGGTCATGCCCCACGTGTTTCCCGCCGGCCGGCCCACCCGGCCCGGCCGGCCGGTCGTCAGCCGCCGCCGTCTCCTGGAGTCCGGCGCCGCCGTGCTCGGCGCCCTCGCCCTGCCGACGTCCCCCGCCGCCGCGTACGCGGCCGGCGCGCGGGCGGCGGCCGGCGCACCCCCGGAGTGGAACGACTTCGGTGTCTTCCGGCTCGGCACCCAGCCGCCGCACACCACGCTCACGCCGTACGCGGACGTGGAACAGGCCCTCGCCGGCGACCGCACCCGCTCGCCCTACCGGAAGAGCCTCGACGGCACCTGGAAGTTCGCCTACGCGGACCGTCCCGACGACCGGGACCCCGACTTCCACCGCACCGACGTGGACGACAGCGACTGGGAGACGATCCCGGTGCCGTCCGTGTGGCAACTGCACGGCCACGACTTCCCCGTCTACCTGAACATCACCTACCCGTACTGGGGCCCCAACGGCCGCGGCGAGGACCCGCAGCCGCCCGCCGCCCCGACCCGGTACCACCCGGTCGGCCAGTACCGGCGCACCTTCACCGTGCCGCGCGACTGGCGGGGCCGCCGCACCTTCCTGCACTTCGAGGGCGTCAAGTCCGCCCACTACGTGTGGATCAACGGCGCACTGGTGGGCTACGACGAGGACTCCTGGACGCCCTCCGAGTACGACATCACCGACCACCTGAGGCCCGGCACCAACCAGATCGCCGTGGAGGTGTACCGCTACTCCGACGGGGACTGGCTGGAGGACCAGGACATGATCCGGCTGAGCGGCATCTTCCGCTCGGTCCACCTGTACTCCACCCCGCCCGTGCGCCTGCGCGACTTCAAGCTGGACACCCCGCTGAACGACACGTACACGGCCGCCGAACTGGCCGTCACGGCGAGCGTGCGGGCGTACGGCACCGGTGCGCGCGGCCGGTACACCGTCGAGACCCGGCTGTACGACGCCCGCGGCCACGCCGTCTGGTCCCGCCCGCTGGAGCAGACCGCCGACCTCGGCACGGCCGGCGCCGGCGAGGACGTCACCGTACGGGCGTCGAAGGCGGTGACCGGGCCGAGGCTGTGGTCGGCGGAGCAGCCGAACCTCTACACGGCCGTCCTCAGGCTCCGCGACCCGGCCGGGAAGGTGGTCGAGACCCTGTCCCACCGCGTCGGCTTCCGCGAGTTCGCGATCAGGGACGGGCTGATGCGCATCAACGGCGAGCCCGTCTCCTTCCGCGGCACCAACCGCCACGAGATGCACCCGAGCCGCGGCACCGCCCTCACCCGCGAGGACCTGATCGAGGACATCACGCTCATCAAGCGGATGAACATGAACTCCGTCCGCACCTCGCACTACCCCGACCAGCCGCTGTGGTACGAACTCGCCGACGAGTACGGCCTGTACCTCGTGGACGAGACCAACCTCGAGACCCACGGCATCCGTGCGGAGTACCCGGGCGACCACCCCGAGTGGACCGCGGCCTGCGTCGCCAGGGCCCAGAACATGGTCCACCGCGACAAGAACCACCCCTCGGTGGTCATCTGGTCGCTGGGCAACGAGGCCGGCGGCGGATCCACCTTCACCGCCATGCACGACTGGATCCGCTCCTACGACCCGTCCCGCGTCATCCAGTACGAGGGCGACGACCGGCCCGGCGTCAGCGACATCCGCTCGGAGATGTACGAGAGCCCGTCACGCATCGAGCAGCGCGCCCGGGACACCGCCGACACCCGGCCGTACGTCCTGATCGAGTACTCCCACGCGATGGGCAACTCAGGCGGCAACTTCAAGAAGTACTGGGACGTCATCCGCCGCCACGACGTCCTGCAGGGCGGCTGGATCTGGGACTTCGCCGACCAGTCCCTGTACACGCCCGTCCCCGCCCGCACCCTGCTCACCGAGTCGGGACCGGCCGGCCTGCGCGGCGAGATCCTCGCCACCCGCGGCCGGCTCGACCGCGACAAGGGCCTGTCCGGCATCACGGTCTTCGAACGCGACGACAGCCTCGACCTCACGGGCTCCCTGACCCTGGAGGCCTGGATCACCCCGGACGTCCTGGGGTACCACCAGCCCCTCATCGCCAAGGGCGACACCCAGTACGCGCTGAAGCAGACCGACCGGAGGCTGGAGTTCTTCATCCACTCCGCGGGCCGGTGGATCGCCGTGAACTGGGCGCTGCCGGACGACTGGACCGGCCGCGAGCACCACGTCGCGGGCGTCTTCGACGCCGGCGCCGGCACGCTGACCCTGTACGCCGACGGCGCGGTCAGGGCCACCCGCACCACCGACCGGCGCCCCAGCAGCACCACCGCGCCGCTCGCGCTCGCCTCCGACGCCGACAACCAGACCCGGGAGTTCAGCGGCACCATCCGCCGCGCCCGTGTCTACGCCCGCGCCCTGTCCGCCGCCGAACTGGCCTCCGACAGCCGGGGCCCCGGCGACGACGGCGTGCGGTTCTGGTTCGACGCCGCCACCGTCCGGGCGGAGCAGAAGCGGCCCGAGCAGACCTCGTTCCTCGCCTACGGCGGCGACTGGGGCGACAACCCCAACGACGGTGCCTTCGCCGCGGACGGCATCGTCACCGCCGACCGCGGGCACACCGGAAAGGCCGTCGAGGTCAAGCGCGTCCACCAGGCGGTCGGCGTCGCCCGCACCCCCGGCGGCGGCCCCGGTGCGGTCACCCTTACCAACGAGTACCTGTTCACCGGCCTGCGCGAGTTCGACGGCCGGTGGGAACTCGTCGCCGACGGCGAGGCCGTTCGGGGCGGACGGCTGAACCGGGACCAGCTGGACGTGCCGCCGCGGTCCGCCAAGGACATCAGCCTGCCCGTACGTCTGCCCGAGGACCCGGCGCCGGGGACCGAGTACTTCCTCCAGCTCTCCTTCACCACCAGGCAGTCCACGAAGTGGGCGAAGGCGGGCTTCGAGGTGGCCCGCGAGCAGCTCCCCCTGGACGCCGCGAGCCCCGCCGTCACCCCCGTGCCCCTGGCGGGCGTCCCGGCCCTGCGGCACGAGGAGCGGGAGGAGGACATCCACGTCACCGGCAGGGGCTTCTCGGTCACCGTCGACAGGGGCAGCGGCACCATCACCTCCTACGAGGCGGAGGGCACCCGCCTGATCACGTCCGGGCCCGTGCCCAACTTCTGGCGGGCGCCCACCGACAACGACAAGGGCAACGGCCAGCACACCCGCAACCAGACCTGGCGCGACGCGGGAGCCCGCCGGACGGTCACCGACGTCACCGTGCGGACGCTCGACGACCGGGCCGTCGAGATCGAGGTCCGCGGCACGCTGCCCACCACGGTCGAGTCGGCGTACACCACCAGGTACACGGTCTTCGGCAACGGCGAGATCAAGGTCGACAACACCCTCCACCCGGGTGCCGCGAACCTGCCGTACATCCCCGAGGTCGGCACCCTGCTGTTCCTGCCGCGCCGCCTCGACCGTCTGCACTACTACGGCCGCGGCCCGGAGGAGAACCACTGGGACCGCAACACCGGCACCGACGTGGGCCGGTACGCCTCGACCGTCGCCGGCCAGTGGACGCCGTACATCCGCCCGCAGGAGAACGGCAACAGGACCGACGTCCGCTGGGCGGCCCTGACCGACGGCCGCGGGCGCGGTCTGCTGGTGTCGGGCGAGCCCCTCCTGGAGATCAACGCCTCGCACTTCACCCCGGAGGACCTGTCGGCCGGGGTCCGGCACGACTACCAGCTGACCCCGCGGGACGCCGTCGTGCTGCGGGTCAACCACCGGCAGATGGGCGTGGGCGGCGACGACAGCTGGGGCGCGCACACCCACGACGAGTTCAAGCTCTTCGCCGACCGCGACTACGCGTACACCTACCGGCTGCGCCCGCTGGCCGACGTGAGGGAGGCGATGGAGGCGTCACGCCGGCCGACGGCGGCCGAGTAGGGGGACACACCCGGCGGAGCCCGGGGTAACCGGGCTCCCATGGGTGAGATTCTCGTCGGGGCCTGTTCGTGGACGGACCGCCGGCTCGTGGCGAGCGGCTGGTATCCGCGCGGGCGGCGGGACGCGGAGGGCCGGCTGCGGCACTACGCCTCCAGGCTGCCCGTCGTCGAAGTGGACGCCGCCTACTACGCGTTGCCCAGCCGCCGCAACAGCGAGCTGTGGGTGGAGCGCACCCCGGACCAATTCCGTTTCGACGTCAAGGCGTTCTCGCTGCTGACCGGTCACCCCACACGCCCGCAGGCGCTGCCCGCCGACCTGCGGACCCGGGCGCCGGCCGGCCCGCGCGCACCGGTGAGCGGCGCGCTCCTCGACGAGGTGTGGGGCAGGTTCGCGGAGGCGGTCGAGCCGCTGCGCAAGGCCGGGCGGCTGGGGGCCGTGCTGTTCCAGTTCCCGCCCTGGTTCGCGCCCGGAGCCCCGGCCGAACGCGCGCTGGAGGACTGCGCGGAGCGCACGGCGGGCTGGCCGATCGCCGTCGAGTTCCGCCACCCGGGGTGGTGGGAGGCCGAACGGGCCGACGGCACCCGCGCGTTGCTGTCCGGGCTGGGCGCGACGGCCGTCGGCGTGGACATGGCCCAGGGACTCACCGGCTCGACCCCGCCCGTCGCGCCCGTCAGCCGCCCCGCCCTGGCCGTCGTCCGCTTCCACGGCCGCAGCAGGGCCTGGGGGAGGGGCAGCAAGGAGGACCGCTTCCGCCACGACTACGACGTGACCGAACTCGCCGCCTGGGTACCCCGGTTGCGCCGCGCGGCCCGCCAGACCGACGAGCTGCACGTCCTGTTCAACAACTGCTGCGCGGACGCCGCCGTACGTGCCGCCGAGACCATGCGGAGCCTGCTCACCCGGCCGTGTCGCTGATCCCCAGCCGCAGATGCTCCACGTGGTAGACGGCCTGGTCGAGCAGCTCGGCGACATGGTGGTCGTGCAGGGCGTAGACGACGGAGCGGCCCCGGCGCTCGCCGACCACCAGGCCCAGGTTGCGCAGCAGCCGCAGCTGGTGCGAGCAGGCGGACTGCTCCATGCCCACCTCCGCCGCCAGCTCCGTGGCCGGGAGCGGGCCTTCGCGCAACCGGGCGAGGATCAGCAGCCGGGAGGGGGTGGACAGGGCCTGGAGCGTGGTGGCGACCTTCGCGACGTTGTCCGCGTCCAGGCGCACCCGCCCGGCGTCGTCCTGCGCGGCGGTGACGGCTCCATGACCCATGCGCCCATCCTACCCATCGCACCTGAACACATGAACGAGTCTTCATGTCTTCCCTCATGGTGGCCGCGTGTCCGTGACTCTCGCTCCCGCGCCCCCGTCGTCCGCCGGCGTCCCGGCGCCGCCCCGCCGCACCCGCGTCCTCACGCTCCCGGAGGCCCGGCCTGACCCTGGAGACGGCGGACGCGGTCGTCGTGCGGGACGAGCTCGCCGCCGTCCCGGCGGTCGTACGGCTGTCCCGCACCGCCCGCCGGCCGGTGCGGCAGAACCTCGTCATCGCGGGCACGGCCATCACCGTTCTCGTCCTGTGGGACCTCCTCGGCCACCTCCCCTCCCGCTCGGCGTCGCCGGGCACGAGGGCTCCACCGTGCTGGTCGGACTGAACGGACCGCGGCTGCTCCGCGAGTCGGCCTGGCGATCCGGACAGCCGCAGGACAACTGACGTCGATGTCGGATTCCCGCCAGACCGGCACGCCCTCGTGCCCGATCCTTGAGACATGCAGAAGGGGATGCACACCGACACCGAGCGCTGCGTGCGCGCCGTGCGGTCGAAGGACGCGCGGTTCGACGGCTGGTTCTACACCGCCGTCCTGACCACCGGCATCTACTGCCGGCCGAGCTGCCCCGTGGTCCCGCCCAGGCCCGAGAACATGGTCTTCCACCCGAGCGCGGCCGCCTGCCAGCAGGCCGGGTTCCGGGCGTGCAAACGCTGCCGTCCCGACACCAGCCCCGGCTCACCGGAGTGGAACCACCGGGCCGACCTCGTGGGCCGCGCCATGCGGCTGATCGCCGACGGCGTCGTGGACCGCGAGGGCGTCCCCGGACTCGCCGCCCGCCTCGGCTACAGCACCCGGCAGCTCGAACGCCAGCTGCTCGCCGAGCTGGGCGCGGGCCCCCTCGCGCTCGCCCGCGCCCAGCGCGCCCAGACCGCGCGGCTGCTCGTCGAGACGACGGACCTGCCGATGGCCCAGATCGCCTTCGCGGCCGGCTTCTCCTCCGTCCGCACCTTCAACGACACCGTGCGCGAGGTCTTCGCGCTCTCCCCGAGCGACCTGCGCACCCGGGCCCCGAGGAACGGCCCCCGGGGCACGCCCGGCGTGCTCTCCCTGCGCCTGCCGTTCCGCGCCCCGCTCAACCCCGACAACCTCTTCGGCCACCTCGCCGCGACCGCCGTACCCGGCGTGGAGGAGTGGAGGGACGGCGCCTACCGGCGCACGCTGCGACTGCCGTACGGACACGGCATCGTGGCGCTGACCCCGCGTCCCGACCACATCGCCTGCCGCCTCAGGCTGAGCGACCCCCGCGACCTCACCGTCGCCATCAGCCGCTGCCGCCGCATGCTCGACCTGGACGCCGATCCGGTCGCCGTCGACGAACAGCTGCGCACGGACCCGGTCCTCGCGCCCCTGGTCGACAAGGCACCCGGCCGCCGCGTGCCGCGCACCGTCGACGAGGCGGAGTTCGCCGTACGGGCCGTCCTCGGCCAGCAGGTCTCCACGGCCGCCGCCCGCACCCACGCGGCCCGCCTGGTCACCGCGCACGGCACACCGGTGGACGACCCCGAGGGCGGCCTCACCCACCTCTTCCCGACGCCCGGGGCCCTGGCCGCGCTCGACCCCGGGACCCTCGCCATGCCCCGCACCCGCCGCACCACCTTCACCACCCTGGTCCGCCGGCTGGCCGACGGCGGCCTCCACCTGGGTGCCGACAGCGACTGGCCCGAGACCCGGGCGGAGCTCCTCGCCCTCCCGGGCTTCGGCCCCTGGACGGTGGACGTCATAGCCATGCGCGCCCTGGGCGACCCCGACGCCTTCCTCCCCACCGACCTCGGCATCCGCCGCGCCGCCCGCGAACTGGGCCTGCCGTCCACCCCGGCCGCCCTCACCGCACGCGCGGCGGCCTGGCGGCCCTGGCGGGCGTACGCGGTGCAGTACCTCTGGGCGACGGACAGCCACCCGATCAACTTCCTGCCGGTCTGAAGCAGCCAAGGAATCACAGCCGATGAAGCAGCACACCGTGATCGACAGCCCCTACGGGCCGCTGACGCTCGTCGCCGACGGCGGCGTCCTGTGCGGCCTGTACATGACCGACCAGCGCCACCGCCCGCCGGAGGAGACCTTCGGCTCCCCCGACGACACCCCCTTCGCCGAGACGGAGGAGCAGCTGGCGGCCTACTTCGCGGGCGAGTTGAAGGAGTTCACCGTGGAACTGCGCCTACACGGCACCCCGTTCCAGCGGCGGGTCTGGGAGCAGCTGACGCGCATCCCCTACGGGGAGACCCGCACCTACGGCCAACTCGCCGACCTCCTCGGCAACCCCAAGGCCTCCCGCGCGGTCGGTCTCGCGAACGGCCGCAACCCGGTCGGCATCATCGTCCCCTGCCACCGCGTCATCGGCGCGAGCGGCGGCCTCACCGGCTACGGCGGCGGACTGGACCGCAAACAGCGCCTGCTGGACTTCGAACGCGCGGAGCGGACCGGCGCCGTAGGCGCCGGTCCGACCTCGGCGAACCCTCTGGGGGAGCTCACCACCACAAGCCCCTCCGCGCGGCTCAGGACAGATGGGCGAACGAGCGCACCTGGGACGCGGTGAGCGCGCCGCTGAAGACCCGGACGGTGTCCGCCCCGCCGTGGAAGTACTCGCCCCAGCCGCCGTCCGCGGTGTGGCCGCGGCCGATCTGCAGAGGGCCGGGGGCGCTCCAGGAGGCGTTGAACTCCGCGGTGGCCACGGCCTCGCCCTCGGCATACAGGGTGACGCGGCCCTCGGAGTCGTCGTACACGACCACCACGTCGTCGGAGTAGGACCTGGGGGCGCCGGGCCCGGCGACGACGGTCCGCGCGGCGCCCGGTGCGCTGCCGTGGGTGACGATCAGCTGCCACTCGGACGCGGCCGGGTCGTAGCGGACGGTGAAGGCGTCGCTGCCGGCGCCGCCCTGGGACAGGAGGGTCATCGGCCGGTCGGGAGTGGTGTCGGCGAAGCGGACCCGCAGGCCGACGCTGTAGCTGTCGGCGGTGTCGACGACGGGGCCACGGGTGGCGGCGTAGTCGTCCGCGCCGTCCAGGGCGAGGTGGTCGTCGCCGTCGAGAGCGCCCTCCGGGAATTCGACGCACTCGGGGTCCTCGAAGCAGGCGTCGTAGTCGGGGGTGTAGAAGCCGGCGCCGCCGTGCAGGGTGAGCGGCTCGTCGCCGTCCCGGTCGGGGATCACACCGTCATCGGTCCGTTCGATGTCCCAGGCGGCGGCCAGTTCGGCGGGGCGGGAACCCAGCTTCTCGATCTCCTCACGGGGCACGACCCGGTCCCAGACGCGGACGTCGCCGACTTCGCCCTGCCAGCGCGCACCTCCCTCGCCGCGGGCGCGGCCGATCTGGAAGGCGCCGGGGGCGCTCACCGGGGCGACGCCGGTCCCGGAGGCAACCTCCTTGCCGTTGACGTAGAGGCGCAGGGTGTCGTCCTCGCTGTCGTACAGGCCGGTCAGATGGGCCCACCCGCCGGCGGAGGCGCTGCCGCCGGTGAGCGTGGTGGCGCCGTAGCGGAAGGCCCAGGTGGCCGCCGAGCCCTCGGCCGGGCGCAGGCCGAGGGTGAAGGCGGAAGTGCCGTCGGCGGCGTCCTGGCTGGCCGCCGTCATCGCGGTGCCGGTGGCGGCGGGGCGCACCCAGGCGGAGAGGGCGAAGGTCCCGGCGGTGTCCGTCGCGGGGGCGTCCGGGGTGAGGTAGCTGTTGCCCCGGCCGTCAAGGGTGACGGTGGAGGTGAGGCCGGTGCGGGAGGGAGCGGGGGCGCCGAATACGACACCGTCCTCGGCCCGGGCCGAGGGGCCGGCCTTGGCGGCGGCGCCGTCGGCTCCGGCCGGATCGGCGAGCGTCCAGTGGGCCACGGGGGCGCGGCCCTCGGCGACACGCATCCAGTGAGTCGTCTGGGAACTGCGCCGCCCGGCCCGGTCGACGGCGGCGACCTCGAGGAAGTGGGGCCCACTGCGCTCCGGCATCCAGCGGACGGTGACCGGTCCGCCCGGTTCTTCGGGCCGGACACGCTTGGGGGTGGAGCCGAGGACGGAGTAGACGTACTCGACGACGTCCTCGGAGGGGGAGTCGAACGTGAAGCTGCCGTAGACGCCGACGCCGTCGTGCCAGCCGCTGTCGTCGTCCGGGTACTGCTCCGAGACGATCGTCGCCGGCTCCGGGCTGACCGTGTCGATGACGAACCGGCAGGTCGTGCCGGGGGCCTCGTCGCTCCAGGGCGAGGTCGCGCCCTCGGCGTCGACGGCCCGGACGTGCCAGGAGACGACGGTGTCGGCCGGGAGGTCGTCCGGGGTCCGCCACAGCTGGGTGATGGGGGAGTGCACCGTGCCGGAGGTGTGGGTGCGGCGCTGCTCGGCTCCGTCGGTGTCGGTCCACCAGGCCTCGAACTGGGCGCCGGCTCCGTTGGTCTCGCCCTCCTGGTTGTCCTCCGTCGTGTCCTCGACGACGGCCCGGAGTTCGGGCGCGCGGGGGACGTGGACGGGCTCGTCGGAGCAGGCTTTGGTCCAGTCGACGGTGAGGGTGTCGACGCTCGGCTGAAGCGGAGGGAGGTTCTCCCCGGCCGCCGTGGCGATGCCCGGGAAGGCGGCGAGCAGCACGGCCGCCAGTCCCGTGGCCGCGGCGGTGGTTCTGGCTCGTCGGCCGGAATGCGGGTTCATGCGGTGGGGTCCCCCGTGTGGTGTTGTCCGGTCCTGCACGGGGACGTCTCGCCGCCCTCGGCTCGCGCAGGGACCGCCCGGAGAGCCCCATGGCTGTCATGCTCACCGTCGGTCTCGGTCGGCATGACTATAGAGCGCTCCTCGAACGTGTTCAGAACGATTTTCGGGCAACGATCCGGCGCAGCAGCACGGGCAGCGCCGTGCCGATCGGCTCGCGGATCACCTCGTCCGCACGGTCGTCGTAGGGGGTCGGCTCCGCGTTGACGACGATCAGACGGGCGCCGTGGTCGGCGGCCACGTCCGCGAGCCCGGCGGCGGGATGGACCTGGAGACTGGTGCCGACGGCGGCGAAGACGGTGCAGGCCTTGCTGATCGCCACCGCCTCGCCGAGCACCACCGGGTCGAGCCGCTCGCCGAACATCACCGTCGCCGGCTTCAGGATGCCGCCGCAGTCCCGGCACGGTGGATCGTCCTCACCGGCCTCGACCCGGGCGAGGGCGTCCTCCATCGAGCCCCGCGCACGACACGCCGTGCACACCACGCTCCGTACGGTGCCGTGCAGTTCGAGCACCTTGCGGTCCGGCAGTCCGGCGAGCTGGTGCAGCCCGTCCACGTTCTGGGTGATCACCCGCACCGCCGCCCCGGACCGCTCCAGGTCGGCCACGGCCCGGTGCGCGGCGTTGGGTTCGGCCGCGCGTGCGAAGTTCTCCCGCCGCATGCGCCACGACCGGCGGCGGATCTCCGGGTCGCCCATGTAGTACGCGTACGTCACGAGCTTCTCGGCCTCGGGATCGCGGCGCCACAGACCGTTCGGCCCGCGGTAGTCCGGGATGCCGGAGTCGGTGCTGACACCGGCGCCGGTGAGGAGGGCGACGAGGGGCTTGCTCATGGGCCGAGGGTAGGGAGCGGGGCGCCCGCCCCGCGACCGGATATCGGCCCCTGCGCACTCAGTGCACCCGGTGCCCGTCCTCCAGCTCCGCGGTGCCCGAGCCGTCGGCGAGGACGTCCAGCGCGGCCAGCACCCGGCGCCCCAGGGAGCCCCGGAGATACTCCGTCAGCTCCCCGCGCGGCACGAAGCGCCACGACAGCAGCTCCGACTCCTGCAGCCGGATCGCGGCGACCTCGCCCGCGCCGAGCACGCCACCGTCGTACAGGTACGCCACCAGCGGCGGCCGGCCCGCTCCCTTCACCCAGTCCACGGCCAGCAGCCGTCCCGGCTCCCGGTCCAGCCCGATCTCCTCGGCCGTCTCGCGCCGCGCCCCCTCGCGCGGGCTCTCGCCCTGGTCCGACTCGATCGTCCCGCCCGGAAGGGCCCACCCCTCCCGGTAGTTCGGCTCCACGAGCAGCACCCGTCCCTCCTCGTCCCGGAGGAGAACGGCGGCGCCGGCGAGGACACGGGGGAGCGAGGCGACGTAGGCGGCGAAGTCCTGGGTGTCCTGGGTGGTGGTCATGCGGGAAGGGTAGCGGCGGCGCCGGGCCTCCTCCTGGGAACGGCGACCGGCTCGCAGGGCGCACCACAGCACACGCGGTCCCGCGACCGGCACGCGGCGGCGCACGCGCCGGGGGCACGGGCGGCGGAACCGTCATGCCCCGGCCGGTGGCACCACCCGGATCCCGAAGCCGTACGAGCCGGTGGCCCCGGCGATGCCCAAGAACAGCAGGGCGTAGTGCTCCTGCCCCCGCGCCGTCGCGATCCCCCCGAGGTCGAGCGGGGAGTCCTCCGGCCGGCCCAGGTCGGTCAGGAGCCCCGCGACCGTGTGCTTGGCGTCCGTGTCCTCCCCGGACAGGAAGACGGTGCTCGGCCCCTCCAGGGAATCGGGCGCGACCATCAGCTCCCTGTCGACGGTGACGAGGGTCTTCACGACGCGCGTGCCGGGGAACGTCCGCTGGATCTTCGCCGCCTCCGGCCGGAGACGGGGGTGCGCCACCCCGTCCGTCCTAGGAGCGGCGGCGGGCCCGACGTGGCGGTGGGTCAGAGCACGGCGAGCCGGTCCACCAGCAGCTCCACCCTCTGCTCGGTGTCCTCCGGCGGCATCCGTCCCGCCCGGGTCAGGGTGGCCAGCCCGTGCAGGGCCGCCCAGAACACCTCGGTGAACCGTCCCGGGTGGACGCCGTCGCCGGCGACCTCGCCGAGGCTGTCCAGCAGGGCGGCGAAGGCGTCCTTCAGAGGTTGCGGGGTCTCCTCCTTCGCGAAGGCCAGGCCGCCGTCGAGCTGGAACATGGCGTCGTAGACCGCCGGGTTGCGCGCGGCGAAGTCGAGGTAGGTGCGGGCGAGGGCGGTGACCCGGGCGCGAGGTCCGTCCGCGACGGAGGCCGCGGCCCGCAGCGCCGTGGCCATCTCGGCGGCGCCCTCGAGGGCCACGGCGCCGATGATCTCGCGCTTGCCGCGGAAATGGCTGTAGAGGACGGGCTGGCTGTATTCGATGCGCTCGGCGAGCCGGCGGGTGGTGACCGCGTCCCAGCCTTGCTGCTCGGCGAGTTCGCGGGCTGTCGCCACGATGAGACGTTCGCGCTCCGCCCGTTCGCGCTGCTTGCGTTCCTGTACCGACATGACCCGATCCTAGCACCGCT
Source organism: Streptomyces marokkonensis (assembly GCF_008312835.1). Lineage (GTDB taxonomy): Bacteria > Actinomycetota > Actinomycetes > Streptomycetales > Streptomycetaceae > Streptomyces > Streptomyces marokkonensis_A. Next base: position 87,710 of record NZ_VSKS01000013.1, read on the forward strand.
AGACAATCGAGCGGCAGCAGCGCTAGCGTTGCTTTATCGGCTAGCAGCACTAGATACCGGCAGGGGTCATCATGCTCAACGCGCTCGAGGTGTTCACCACCGTGGTCGTCGGCGTGATGGTGGGGGTGGAGTTCTCCGTCGCCTTCGTCATCAACCCGATCCTCAACGCACTCCCGGAGGACAGTGGCCAACTCGGCCGCGCCCACGGGGGCCGGATGCTCGGCGCCGTGATGCCGGTCTGGTACATCGGCTCGCTCGTCCTCGTCGCGGTCTGGGCCGTCGCCGGACGGCACCACGAAGGCGTCGGCCTCGTCGTCACCGGCGGCGCGCTGCTGATCGTCAGCGTGATCATGTCGCTCCTGCTGCTCGTCCCGATCAACAACCGGGGCAGGACATGGACCCCCGACAACCGGCCCGCCGACTGGAAGCGGCAGGTGAACCGCTGGGACCGCTTCCACTACGTCCGCGTCGCCGTCATCATCGCCGCCTTCACCCTGCTGGTCACCGCCCTCGTCTGACCTCGCGGGCAATCGTCACGGGGAGAGCGCCAGGCGCAGCGTCCGTTCCGCCAGTTCGCTGATCCGCACCCCGTCGAACCCGAAGACGGCGCTGCGCACCGTGTCCTGGAGCGGGTCCTTCCACTGGTCCGGGACGGCCGCGGCGCCGCACAGCACGCCGGCCACCGAGCCGGCCGTCGCCCCGTTGGAGTCCGTGTCCAGGCCGCCGCGCACCGTCAGCGCGATGGTGCGGGTGAAGTCCCCGTCGCCGAACAGCAGGCCCGCGGTGAGCACCGCCGCGTTCGGAACCGTGTGGATCCAGCCGAGGCCCGCCGTCTCCTCCTCGACCGTCGTGAGCGTGTCCTCCCAGGCCAGGCCCGCCTCGTGCAGGGAGGCCACCCGGCGCACGGTCCGGGCGAGACGGCTGCTCGCCGGAATCACCGTCAGCGCCTCGTCCACCGCCTGCCGCACCGTGGAGGCCGTGAACGCCGCCGAGACGAGCGCCGCCGCCCACATCGCGCCGTACACGCCGTTGCCGGTGTGGGACAGCACCGCGTCCCGGCGGGCCAGCCCGGCGGCGCGGCGCGGGGCCCCCGGAGAGGTCCAGCCGTGGATGTCGGCGCGGATCAGGGCGCCGATCCACTCCTGGTACGGGTTGTCGTACGTGGCCGTCAGCGGCGGCCTGAGACCGTTCGCGAGATTCCGGTACGCCGCCCGCTCCGCCGTGAAGGTCTGCAGGTAGGGCAGCCGCAGCAGCCACAGGTCGCCCACCTGCTCGGTGCTGAACGAGAAGCCGTGGGTCTCCAGCAGGTGGAGCCCGAGGATCGCGTAGTCGACGTCGTCGTCGCGGCAGCTTCCGTGGATGCGGCCGCGGACGCAGTGGCGCCACTCGGGGCGCAGCTGGAGGCTCTCGCTCTCGGTCGGCGGCTCCGGCAGGTAGTCGGTGAGGGGGAGGGCGTCCGTCCGCCGGAGGTAGCGGTCGATGCGTTCACGCGTCCACACCTCGCCCTGCTCGACCGGCTTGCCGAGCATGTTGCCCGCGATCCGGCCCAGCCAGCCCCCGAGGACGCGGTCGGCGAGTCCTGGCTCCGTACCCACAGCGGTCATGGCGGTCATGGCACCGGTCTACCCGATTACCGGCGGGTCCGCGCCGTTTCACGGGGTGGGCAGGGCATGGCGGCGGCGGTGCCCGCCGGTTAAGGTCGCAGCGGCGCGACTGGCCTTGACGTGTGCGCGAGGCCCGGAGAGCGAGGGGAAGGCACGTGGCGGACGCTGCAGAAAGCGGCACTGGTACGGCGGGGTCGGCACAGCGGGTGCTCGTCGCCGCGGACAAGTTCAAGGGGTCGCTGACGGCCGTGGAGGTCGCCGAGCGGGTGACGGCGGGGCTGCGCCGGGTCGTACCGGAGCTGGTGGTCGAGGCGCTGCCGGTGGCCGACGGCGGCGACGGCACCGTCGCCGCGGCGGTCGCGGCGGGGTTCGAGCGGCGGGAGGTACGGGTCACCGGCCCCCTCGGGGACGAGGTGACCGCGGCGTACGCGCTGCGTGACGGCACCGCCGTCGTGGAGATGGCCGAGGCCAGCGGGCTGCAGCGGCTCCCGGAGGGGGTCTTCGCGCCGCTCACGGCATCGACGTACGGCTCCGGGGAGCTGCTGCGGGCCGCGCTGGACGCGGGGGCGCGGAGCATCGTGTTCGGGGTGGGCGGCAGCGCCACCACGGACGGCGGCGCGGGCATGCTGTCGGCGCTGGGCGCGCGGTTCCTGACGGCCGGGGGCGAGCCGGTGGCGCCCGGGGGCGGAGGGCTCGCCGAACTGGCGTCGGCCGATCTGTCCGGGCTCGACCCGCGGCTGTCGTCGGTCAAGTTCGTGCTCGCCAGTGACGTCGACAATCCGCTGACCGGCCCCAAGGGGGCGCCCGCGGTGTACGGCCCGCAGAAGGGCGCCTCGCCGGAGGACGTGGAGACGCTGGACGCGGCGCTCGCGCACTTCGCGAAGGTGCTGGAGGGCGCCGTCGGGCCGAGGGCCGCGGAGTACGCCGCGTCGCCGGGGGCGGGGGCGGCGGGCGGTATCGGCTACGGCGCGCTGCTGCTGGGCGCCGCGTTCCGGCCGGGCATCGAGGTCATGCTGGACGTGCTGGGCTTCGCGCCGGCGCTGGAGCGGGCGGATCTGGTGATCACCGGTGAGGGCTCGCTGGACCGGCAGACGCTGCACGGCAAGGCCCCCGCGGGTGTCGCCGCGGCGGCGCGTGCGGCGGGCAAGGAGGTGGTCGCGGTGTGCGGGCGGCTGGCGCTGCCTCCGGAGGTGCTGGGCCGGGCGGGCATCCGGCGGGCGTACGCCCTGACGGACCTCGAGCCGGACGTGGCCGTGTGCATCGCCGACGCGGGGCCGATCCTGGAACGCACGGCGGAACGGATCGCGAGCGACTTCCTGAGCTGACGCGGTTTTCCGCCCCCGCCCCCCTTCCCGTCCCCTCCCCGGGGGGCTTCGCCCCCGGGCCCCCTTTCCGCCCTGAACGGGCCTCGTCCTCGAACGCCGGACGGGCTGGGTGGGTCCGACGGTGCCCCTTCAGTCGGCTGAGCCGGCTGAGTCGGGTGGTGGGTGGGCATGGGCCGGGGGTCCGAGGGCGGAGCCCCGGGCGGGGCCGCAGCCGCGCCGGGGTGGCAAGAAGAAGGCCCCGGTCCCAACCCGGGTCCGGGGCCATCACAACGAACCGGCGTTACGGCAGCTGCGCCGCCCGTGCCTCGCGGCGGTTGTCGCGGAAGTTGTTCACACGGCGGGCCGTGGCGAACAGCGGAATGACCGCACCCATCACCAGCTGCAGCGCACAGCCCATCTGCAGCAGCAGCTGACCGCCCGGCGCGTCGAACGCCCACGCCGCCAGCAGTCCCATGCTCAGTACGATCCACGTCAGCATCGCCACCGCGAGACGCCCCCGCGGCTTCGGGTACTCCACCCGGCTGACCATCAGCCACGCCGTACCCAGGATCGCCATCAGCGTCGCCTCGAACGGCAGCTCCAGCAGCACGATCGAGACCACCGTCAGTGCCCCGAAGGGCGAGGGCATGCCCTGGAAGGTGCCGTCCTTCACCGTGACGCACGAGAACCGCGCCAGTCTCAGCACCACCGCCAGCAGCACCATGATCGCTCCGACCGCGGCCACTCGCTGGTGCGCGTCGTTCGCGACCATGCCGTAGACGAGGACGAAGTACGCCGGCGCCAGGCCGAAGCTGATCAGGTCGGACAGGTTGTCCAGCTCCGCGCCCATCGGCGAGGAGCGCAGCTTGCGCGCCACCAGGCCGTCGAAGAGGTCGAAGACCGCCGCGCACAGCATCAGGATGACGGCCGTGGCCGCGCTGTGGCGGGCCATGCCGGTCTCCTGGCTGCCCTGGAGGTGCGGGATCAGAATGCCGGTGGTGGTGAAGTACACCGCCATGAAGCCACAGGTGGCGTTGCCCAGGGTGAGGGTGTCCGCTATCGACAGGCGGAGCGAGAGGGGCATCTCCTCCTCGTCGTCCGCCTCGTCGGCCTCCGGCACCCAGCCGGCCTGTGTCTCCGGATCAACCACGGTCAATGCGAGTCACCCCAGCCACGGTCTTCTGACCGACCTCGACGGCCACCTCCACGCCCTCCGGCAGGTAGATGTCCACACGCGAGCCGAAGCGGATCAGACCGATGCGCTCGCCCTGCTCGACCTTGGTGCCCCGGGGCACGTAGGGGACGATGCGGCGGGCCACCGCGCCGGCGATCTGGATCATCTCGATGTCACCGAGCTCGGTGTCGAAGTGCCAGACTACGCGCTCGTTGTTCTCGCTCTCCTTGTTGAAGGCGGGAACGAAGCCACCGGGGATGTGCTCGACCGACGTCACCGTGCCGGCCAGCGGGGCCCGGTTCACGTGGACGTTGAGCGGGCTCATGAAGATCGCGACGCGGGTGCGGCCGTCCTTCCACGGCATGATGCTCTGCACCACACCGTCGGCGGGCGAGATGACCCGGCCCTGGGCGATCTCGCGCTCGGGGTCGCGGAAGAACCACAGCATCCCCGCCGCCAGGGCGGTGGCGGGGACGGCGACGGCCTTGGCGGCCCCCGACCGGCGGGAGCGGAGCAGACTGACGGCTGCGGTGGCAACGGTCGGCAGGAGCCACGGCGAGGCTCCGCGCGCGAGGCGTACGCCGGCGAGGCTGTCGCGAGGTGCAGAGGTTTGGCTGTGGGGCATGGATGACCTTCGTAGCGGATGATGCCGCGCAACTGCGGGGGACGGCGGCTTTCCGGCGATCGTAGCGGCTTCGGGCGGCAACTGGGTAAGGCAGGCAGCCAAGTCGACGGCCGAAGAGTGCATACGGGGTGTGATCCTCTTCTCCAAGAAAACACCCCGTACCCAGACATCTAGCCCTGGAATCGATACTCTTCGAGCAGTCGGCGACCGATGATCATTTTCTGGATCTCGGCGGTGCCTTCACCGATCAGCAGCATCGGAGCCTCCCGGTAGAGGCGCTCGATCTCGTACTCCTTGGAGAAGCCGTAGCCGCCGTGGATCCGGAAGGCGTCCTCCACGACCTCCTTGCAGTACTCGGAGGCGAGGTACTTCGCCATCCCTGCTTCAAGGTCGTTTCGTTCCCCGGAGTCCTTTTTGCGCGCTGCGTTCACCATCATCGCATGCGCGGCCTCCACCTTGGTAGCCATCTCGGCCAGCTTGAACTGGATGGCCTGGTGCTGGGCGATCGGCTTGCCGAACGTGTGCCGCTGCTGGGCGTACCGGACGCCCAGCTCGAAGGCGCGCTGGGCGACGCCGCAGCCACGCGCCGCCACGTTGACCCGGCCGACCTCGACGCCGTCCATCATGTGGTAGAAACCTCGGCCGGTGACCCCGCCGAGCACCCGGTCGGCGGGAATCCGCAGGCCGTCCATGATGAGCTCGGTCGTGTCGACGCCCTTGTAGCCCATCTTGTCGATCTTCCCGGGGATGGTCAGGCCGGGGCGCACCTCGCCGAAGCCCGGCTCCTTCTCCACGAGGAAGGTCGTCATCGACTTGTGCGGGGCCGTGCCCTCGGGGTGACCCTCGTCACTCCGGACCAGAACGGCCACCAGGGAGGACGTGCCGCCGTTGGTCAGCCACATCTTCTGGCCGTTCAGGACGTACTCCTCGCCGTCCTTCACCGCCTTCGACGTGATGGCCGACACGTCGGAGCCGAGGCCCGGCTCCGACATCGAGAAGGCGCCGCGGATGTCGCCGGCCGCCATCCTCGGCAGGAAGTGGTCCTTCTGCTCCTGCGTGCCGTGCTGCTTGAGCATGTACGCCACGATGAAGTGCGTGTTGATGATGCCGGACACCGACATCCAGCCGCGGGCGATCTCCTCCACGCACAGCGCGTAGGTGAGGAGGGACTCGCCCAGACCCCCGTACTCCTCGGGGATCATCAGGCCGAACAGGCCGAGTTCCTTCAGACCGTCGACGATCGCCTGCGGGTACTCGTCGCGGTGCTCCAGCTCGGTCGCGACCGGGATGATCTCCTTGTCCACGAAGTCGCGGACGGTGGAGAGGATCTCCTGCTGAACGTCGGTCAGACCGGCGGTCTGGGCGAGACGGGCCATGGCCTACTTCTCCTGCTGCTTCAGTTCCGGGCGGCCGGGCTGCTCGCCGCCGCGCTCCTTGATGTACGTCTCGGTCGGCACCATCACCTTGCGGCGGAACACGCAGACGAGCGTGCCGTCCTGCTTGTAGCCCTTGGTCTCGACGTGGACGATGCCGCGGTCGTTCTTCGACTTCGACGGCCACTTGTCGAGCACGGTCGTCTGGCCGTAGACGGTGTCGCCGTGGAAGGTCGGCGCCACGTGCTTCAGCGACTCGATCTCCAGGTTGGCGATGGCCTTGCCGGAGATGTCCGGCACGGACATGCCGAGCAGCAGCGAGTAGATGTAGTTCCCCACGACGACGTTCTTGCCGAAGTCCGTCGTCTTCTCCGCATAGTTCGTGTCCATGTGGAGCGGGTGGTGGTTCATGGTGAGCAGACAGAACAGGTGGTCGTCGTACTCCGTGACCGTCTTGCCCGGCCAGTGCTTGTACGTCGCCCCGACCTCGAACTCCTCGTAGGTGCGTCCGAACTGCATCGCGCTCAGCCCTCCGGGATCTCGAACTTGCTGGTGCGCCGCATGCCGGCGGCGCGGCCCTTGCCCGAGATGACCAGTGCCATCTTGCGGCTGGCCTCGTCGATCATCTCGTCGCCGAGCATCGCCGAGCCCTTCTTGCCGCCCGCCTCGGACGTGTAGTAGTCGTACGCGTCCAGGATCAGCTCGGCGTGGTCGTAGTCCTCCTGCGACGGCGAGAAGATCTCGTTGGACGCCTCGACCTGTCCCGGGTGCAGCACCCACTTGCCGTCGAAGCCGAGCGCGGCGGCGCGCTGCGCGACCGCCCGGTAGCCCTCGACGTTGCGGATCTGCAGGTAGGGGCCGTCGATCGCCTGGAGGTTGTTGGCGCGGGCGGCCATCAGGATCTTCATCAGGATGTAGTGGTAGGCGTCCGCCGGGTAGCCGGGCGGCTGCTCACCCACGACCAGCGACTTCATGTTGATGGAGGCCATGAAGTCGGCCGGGCCGAAGATGATCGTCTCGACGCGCGGGGAGGCCTGCGCGATCTCGTTGACGTTGTTCAGGCCCTGCGCGTTCTCGATCTGCGCCTCGATGCCGATGCGGCCGACCTCGAAGCCCATCGTCTTCTCGATCTGCGTCAGCAGCAGGTCGAGCGCCACGATCTGCTGGGCGTCCTGGACCTTCGGCAGCATGATGCAGTCGAGGTTCGGGCCGGCGCCCTCGACGACCGTGACGACGTCCCGGTACGTCCACTCGGTCGTCCAGTCGTTGACGCGGACCACGCGCGTCTTGCCCGTCCAGTCGCCCTCGTTGAGGAACTTCACGATGGTGTGCCGCGCCTCGGGCTTGGCGAGCGGCGCGCAGGCGTCCTCCAGGTCGAGGAAGACCTGGTCCGCGGGGAGGCCCTGGGCCTTCTCCAGGAAGCGCGGGTTCGAGCCCGGCACCGCCAGGCAGGAACGCCGCGGACGGAGACGGTTGACAGGCGTGGTCATGCGGGGACCTCCAGGGGGTCGAGCTTGTTCGCTGTGCGGATCTCGTCGACGATGCGGCCGATGATCCCGGTGATGTCGAAGTCCTTCGGGGTGAAGACCGCGGCCACTCCGGCTGCCCGCAGCTGTTCGGCATCCCCGTTCGGGATGATGCCACCGGCGATCACCGGTATATCTGTGGCACCGGCCACACGGAGCCGTTCGAGTACGTCCGGCACCAGCTGGGCGTGCGAACCGGAGAGGATGGACAGGCCCACCGCGTGCACGTCCTCCGCGAGGGCGGCGTCCACGATCTGCTCCGGGGTGAGCCGGATGCCCTGGTAGACCACCTCGAACCCGGCGTCGCGGGCCCGCACGGCGATCTGCTCGGCGCCGTTGGAGTGTCCGTCCAGGCCCGGCTTGCCGACCAGGAAGCGCAGCTTGCCCACGCCCAGGTCCCTGGCCGTCAGGTCCACCTTGCGGCGCACCTCGGACAGGGCCGAGCCCTCCTCCGCGGCGACCGCCACCGGGGCGGAGGACACGCCGGTCGGTGCCCGGAACTCGCCGAACACCTCGCGCAGCGCCCCGGCCCACTCGCCGGTCGTGACGCCGGCGCGGGCGCACTCCAGGGTGGCCTCCATGAGGTTGTCGGTGCCGCGCGCGGCCTCCTTCAGCTTCTCCAGCGCCTTGCAGGGGCGCGGGTGGTTGAAGGGCGGCTGGTAGCGCGTGTCGCGCCAGTTCTGCAGCGAGGCGATCACGCGTGCCTCCACCGCCGGGTCCACCGTCTGGATCGCGGTGTCCAGGTCGGCGGTCAGCGGGTTCGGCTCGGTGCCCTCGAAGGCGTTGACACCGATGATCTTCTCCTCGCCGGACTCGATCCGGGCCCGGCGCGCGGCGTGCGAGGAGACCAGCTGGGACTTGAGGTAGCCGGACTCGACGGCGGCCATCGCGCCGCCCATCTCCTCGATCCGCTCCATCTCCGCGAGCGAGTCCGCGACCAGCTCCTCCACCTTCGCCTCGATCACCTTCGAACCCTCGAAGATGTCGTCGTACTCCAGCAGATCGCTCTCGTACGCCAGGACCTGCTGGATGCGCAGCGACCACTGCTGGTCCCAGGGGCGGGGGAGGCCCAGGGCCTCGTTCCAGGCCGGCAGCTGCACGGCACGCGCGCGTGCGTCCTTGGAGAGGGTGACGGCCAGCATCTCCAGCACGATCCGCTGGACGTTGTTCTCCGGCTGCGCCTCGGTCAGACCGAGGGAGTTGACCTGGACGCCGTACCGGAAGCGGCGGTGCTTGGGGTTCTCGATGCCGTACCGCTCGCGGGTGACCCGGTCCCAGATGCGGCCGAAGGCGCGCATCTTGCACATCTCCTCGATGAACCGGACGCCGGCGTTCACGAAGAAGGAGATGCGGCCGACCACGTCGCCCATGCGCTCCTGCGGCACCTGTCCGCTGTCGCGGACGGCGTCCAGGACGGCGATGGCGGTGGACATCGCGTACGCGATCTCCTGCACCGGCGTGGCCCCGGCCTCCTGCAGGTGGTAGCTGCAGATGTTGATCGGGTTCCACTTCGGGATGTGGGAGACCGTGTACGCGATCATGTCCGTCGTCAGGCGGAGCGACGGCCCCGGCGGGAACACATGGGTGCCCCGGGACAGGTACTCCTTGACGATGTCGTTCTGGGTCGTGCCCTGGAGCCTGGTGATGTCCGCGCCCTGCTCCTCGGCGACGACCTGGTAGAGCGCCAGCAGCCACATGGCGGTGGCGTTGATCGTCATCGAGGTGTTCATCTGCTCCAGGGGGATGTCCTGGAACAGCCGGCGCATGTCACCGAGGTGGGCCACCGGCACCCCGACCCGGCCGACCTCGCCGCGGGCGAGGACGTGGTCGGAGTCGTACCCGGTCTGCGTCGGCAGGTCGAACGCGACCGACAGACCCGTCTGGCCCTTGGCGAGGTTGCGCCGGTACAGCTCGTTGGACGCCTCGGCGGTCGAGTGACCGGCGTACGTCCGCATGAGCCACGGACGGTCCTTCTGGCGCTCTGTCATGTCCCGGCCCTCAGACGTTCCGGAAGCGGTTGATGGCGTCGATGTGCTTGGCGCGCTTCTCGTGGTCGCGCACGCCCAGGCCCTCCTCGGGCGCCATGCACAGCACGCCGACCTTGCCCTGGTGCGCGTTGCGGTGCACGTCGTGGGCGGCCTGGCCGGTGTCCTCCAGGGAGTACACCTTGGACAGCGTCGGGTGGATCTTGCCCTTCGCGATCAGCCGGTTGGCCTCCCAGGCCTCGCGGTAGTTGGCGAAGTGCGAGCCGATGATGCGCTTCAGCGACATCCACAGGTAGCGGTTGTCGTACTGGTGCATGTAGCCCGAGGTCGAGGCGCAGGTGGTGATGGTGCCGCCCTTGCGGGTGACGTAGACCGAGGCGCCGAAGGTCTCGCGGCCGGGGTGCTCGAAGACGATGTCGATGTCCTCGCCGCCGGTGAGCTCGCGGATGCGCTTGCCGAAGCGCTTCCACTCCTTGGGGTCCTGGGTGTTCTCGTCCTTCCAGAACCTGTAGCCCTCGGCGCTGCGGTCGATGATCGCCTCGGCGCCCATCGACCGGCAGATGCCGGCCTTCTGCTCGCTGGAGACGACACAGATCGGGTTGGCGCCGCCGGCCAGCGCGAACTGGGTGGCGTAGGAGCCGAGTCCGCCGCTCGCGCCCCAGATGAGGACGTTGTCGCCCTGCTTCATGCCGGCGCCGTTGCGGGAGACGAGCTGCCGGTACGCGGTGGAGTTGACCAGGCCCGGGGCGGCGGCCTCCTCCCAGCTGAGGTGGTCCGGCTTGGGCATCAGCTGGTTGGACTTCACCAGGGCGATCTCGGCGAGGCCGCCGAAATTGGTCTCGAAGCCCCAGATGCGCTGCTCGGGGTCGAGCATCGTGTCGTTGTGGCCGTCGCTGGACTCCAGCTCGACGGACAGGCAGTGGGCGACGACCTCGTCACCGGGCCGCCAGGAGTTGACGCCGGGGCCGGTGCGCAGCACGACGCCCGCGAGGTCGGAGCCGATGATGTGGTACGGCAGGTCGTGGCGCTTGGCCAGCTCGCTGGTGCGGCCGTAGCGCTCGAGGAACCCGAACGTGGACAGCGGCTCGAAGATCGAGGTCCACACCGAGTTGTAGTTGACCGAGGAGGCCATGACGGCCACCAGGGCCTCGCCCGGGCCGAGTTCGGGCAGCGGCACGTCGTCCAGGTGGATCGACTTGCGGGGGTCCTTGTCGCGGGTCTCGAGGCCCGCGAACATCTCCGTCTCGTCCTTGTGCACCGTGATGGCGCGGTACGACTCGGGGAGCGGCAGGGCGGCGAAGTCCTCCGACGTGGAGTCGGGCGACTGGATCGCGGCCAGGATGTCCTTGACGGTCACGGTGTTGCCTCCGGCGATGAGCGCCCTGAGGGAGGGGCGCTGAGGGTTACGTCGGTGTGCTGCTGAGGGTTCGGGGGTTTGCCGTCGGTTCGGCGGTGGTGCTTCGGCAGCGCTTGGTGTGCGCGGGAGGTTGCCTGTGACGCAGGCGTCCGGACGTACGGGCGGTGGGCCCGCCGGGACAGTTCGCCCGGACTCCTTCAACGTATGGCACGCCGTGTCATCCGGCAAGGCACTGCGTGCCAGAACATTGGCTCAGGTGAAATCTTTACGCATCAGATGAGCGATGATCGATCGAACGGGCTCCGGAATCAGTGCGAAAAGGGGCTCTGACATGGCAAAACGGCCACCCGGTGGGGTGGCCGTTGTCACAGCGGGCGGCGCGCGTCGAGGGGCCGCTCAGCGCTCCTTCAGCGCCTGCTCGATGGTCCGCATCACCTCGTCCAGCGACGCGTCCACGTGGGCGACCGTCACCAGCACCTCGCCATGCGTGGACGCCGAGGCGGCCGGAGACGGCGGGGGCGCGGTGCGCCGGCCCGCCATGATGCCGCTGCCGAAGGTCTTGCGGACGATCGCGAAGGCGTGGTCCAGCTGCGCCTCCACGTCCCCCTGGCCGCCCGCCCTGAGCCAGCGCCGCAGCACGTGGTTGTGCGCGGTGACGACGGCCGAGGCGGCGACCTCCGCCAGCAGCGGGTCGTCATTGGCGTCGTCGTCGTGCGCGTGCTCGTCGAAGTGGCCGAGGAGATAGCGGGTGAAGAGCCGCTCGTAGCGGGCCACCGACGCGATCTCGGCCTCGCGCAGGGTGGGCACCTCGCGCGTCAGCTTGTAGCGGGCGACCGAGATCTCCGGCCGCGCCGCGTACATCTTCATGACCTCTTTGATGCCGCGGCACACCGTGTCGAGCGGATGCTCGTGCGCGGGGGCGGCGTTGAGCACCGCCTCGGCGCGGACCAGGGTGTCGTCGTGGTCGGGGAAGATCGCCTCTTCCTTGGAACGGAAGTGGCGGAAGAAGGTGCGGCGGGCCACCCCGGCGGCGGCCGCGATCTCGTCGACGGTGGTGGCTTCGTACCCCTTGGTCGCGAACAGCTCCATCGCGGCGGCCGCCAGTTCCCGGCGCATTTTGAGCCGCTGGGCGGCGGCCCGAGAGCCTGCGGCGCTTTCCGGCGGCTCGGTCGTGGCTGGCGTACGTGCGGACTTGGCGGGCTGGGACATGCCCTGAACGTACTGCATGTGCGCAGCTCGATGCGCGTGACCGGGGGCTCCCCCGCCCTCGGCGGGCGGGGGAGGATCGCTGCGGGCGGGTGGCGGGAACCGGTCGGGGTCGAGCAGTCCGCCCCACTCCGCGCCGCTCAGGAACCAGTCGCCGGGGCGCTGCTCAGCGCTTGGCATATTCGCGGAAGCCACGGCCGGTCTTGCGGCCGAGGCAGCCCGCGGCCACCAGGTGCTCCAGCAGCGGCGCCGGGGCGAGGCCCGGGTCGCGGAACTCGCGGTGCAGCACCTTCTCGATGGCCAGCGAGACATCCAGCCCGACGACGTCCAGCAGCTCGAAGGGGCCCATCGGGTAACCGCCGCCCAGCTTCATCGCGGCGTCGATGTCGTCGAGGGACGCGTAGTGCTCCTGCACCATCTTGATCGCGTTGTTGAGGTACGGGAACAGCAGGGCGTTCACGATGAACCCGGCCCGGTCGCCGCAGTCCACGGCGTGCTTGCGGATCCTCCCGCAGACCTCGCGCACGGTGGCGTGCACGTCGTCGGCGGTCAGCACGGTACGGACCACCTCGACCAGCTTCATGGCCGGCGCGGGGTTGAAGAAGTGCATGCCGATCACGTCCTGCGGGCGCGAGGTGGCGCGGGCGCAGGCGACGACCGGGAGGGAGGACGTGGTGGTGGCGAGCACGGCGCCCGGCTTGCAGACCTTGTCCAGCGTCGCGAACAGCTGCCGCTTGACCTCCAGGTCCTCGGCGACCGCCTCGACCGCGAGATCGACGTCGGCGAAATCGTCGTAGGTGCCCGTCGCACGGACCCGCTCCAGGGTCTCGGCGGCGGCCTCCGCGGTCATCCGGCCCTTGTCCACGGAGCGCGCGAGGGACTTCCCGATCCGGGCCCTGGCGCCGAGTGCCTTCTCCTCGCTGCGGGCGGCCAGGACCACGTCGTAACCCGCCTTCGCGAAGACCTCGGCGATGCCGGAGGCCATGGTGCCCGAGCCCGCGACGCCCACCGAGCGGACCGGACGGCCCCCGGCCGCGGCGCCGTCCTCACGCGGGGTGAGGGCGTCGCGCACGACGGTGCCGCTGCCGGGCGCCTCGTACGTGTAGAAGCCGCGCCCCGCCTTGCGGCCCGTCAGGCCCGCCTCGCTGAGCTGCTTGAGCACCGGGGCCGGGGCGTGCAGCCGGTCACGGGACTCGGCGTACATGGCCTCGAGGACCGTGCGCGCGGTGTCGATGCCGATCAGGTCGAGCAGTGCCAGCGGGCCCATGGGCAGTCCGCAGCCCAGCCGCATCGCGGCGTCGATGTCCTCACGCGAGGCGTAGTTGGCCTCGTACATCGCGGCGGCCTGGTTGAGGTAGCCGAACAGCAGGCCGTCGGCGACGAATCCGGGCCGGTCGCCGACCGCCACGGGCTCCTTGCCGAGGTCCAGGGCCAGGTTCGTGACCGCGGTGACGGCCGCGGGGGCGGTCAGCACACAGGAGACGATCTCCACCAGCTTCATCGCCGGCGCCGGGTTGAAGAAGTGCATGCCCAGCACCCGCTCCGGGCGGGCCGAGTCGGCCGCGAGACGGGTGACGGACAGGGCGTTCGTGCCGGTCGCCAGGATGGTCTCCGGCCGCACGATCCCGTCGAGTTCCCGGAGGATCTGCTGCTTGACCTCGTACGACTCCGGCGCCACCTCGATCACCAGATCGGCGTCGGCTGCGGCCGTGAGGTCGGTGGAGGTGGTGACGCGGGCCAGGAGCTGTGCGCGCTGCTGCCCGGTGAGCCGGCCGCGCTCCACGGCCCGGGCGGTCGAGGCCTCCAGGGCGGCGACGCACCGGGCGGCCTGGGCCTCGCTGATGTCGATGCCGACGACGTCGCGGCCGGCCGCGGCCAGGACCTCGGCGATGCCGGTGCCCATCGTGCCGAGGCCGACCACGGCGATGGTCCGGAGCGGGGACAGAGGGGTGTCGGACAGGGGAGTGGCCATCGCGGGACTCCAGGAATGAGGGTGACGACGGGAAACACGCCCGGGTGCGCCGAAGGGCGCACCGGGTGCGTGCGGGATGCGGGTGTGGACCGGGCTGCGAGCGCACACGCCCGGTGCCGTCGACGGAGCGACGGTGGATCCGGCCGGCCCTGTCCCGGGGCCGAGCCGTACTGCGGTACACGGGGTACCGAACCGACTGCGACTCACGACGGCCGCGTCACCAGACCGGCGTGAGGAGGGTGGCGAGTGGGTAACTCGCTCGTCTGAGCTTAACCCGCGGGTAACGAGCGCGCCAGCCCCCTGCTTTGTGATGTAGGTCCCGAGCACCCCCGCCCGGCCCCTAATCTCTGGGACATGGACGAAGAGTTGCGATCGCTCACGGAGCGCTTACGGGCGGAGTCGGGCGGATCGGCGGCGTACGACCGTCTCCTGGCCACCGACGACCCCGACACCCTGGCCGGCGTGCTCACCGAGCCCGGACAGCCGCTGTGGGCGCGGGAACTGGCCGCGTTCCGGCTGGGACTGGCGGGGGACCGCAGGGCCTTCGAGGCCCTCGTCCTCCTCCTCAACCACCGCGACCCGCCGCGCTGCGCCTCCGCCGCCCACGCCCTGGCCCGCCTCGGCGACCCGCGCACCGCCCGCGCCGCCGCCGCCCTCGCCACCAACGAACTCCGCGTCGCCTACGCCCTGCACCCGGTCCGCCTGCTCACCGAACTGCGCGCCCCCGAGGCGGTACCGGCCCTGATCACCACCCTGCGGCGCCGGCTCCGCCCCCACGACCCGTACCGCCGGGTCGCGCTCGCCTGCGTCGACGGGCTGGGCGAACTCGGCGACCCGCGCGCCGAACCCGTACTGAACGACGCCCTCGCCCACCCGGCACTGGCCGAGGCGGCGGTGCGCGCCCTGACCCGGATCCCCCGGCAGGGGGGCGCCCGGGGGCGCGTCCCCGGACAGCGGTAACCCCGCCGTCGGCCGCCGCGCTCCCGCGGGTACCGCACCCCGGCCGCCTCGGCGGGTTCCGCGACACCGTTCGTGCCCGGGCGGTGCTCCGGCCCTCCCGGCGATGCGCGCGCCGGAGCGGAGTCGCCGGGCAGGTGGCCGCGTGCCCGCGGGGTCCCGGCCGGTGGTGCCCCGCGTCAGCCGCCGAGCTCCCGCGCGTACCGCACCTCGGGCACCGCCACGCCGGCCACCTCGAAGGGTTCCTCGGCGCCGTCCGCGCCGAAGCCCGCGCGCTCGTAGAAGCGGCGGGCGCGGGTGTTGTCCTTGAGGACCCACAGGTACATGCGCCGGGGGCCGGCGGAGGCGCAGCGGTGGGTCGCCTCGGACAGGAGGGTCCGCCCCACACCCCGGCCGATGTGCTCGGGGCGCAGGTACAAGGCGTACAACTCGGCGTCCCCGGTGCGCACGTCGCCGTCCCGGTACGGACCGAACGCGGCCCATCCGACGAGCTCGCCGCCCTCGGCCTCGGCGACCAGGTCGACCGCGCTGCCGTCGCCCTCCAGCAGGCGGGCGCGATGCCGCTCGGCGTCCGCCCCGATGTCGAGGCCGTCGAGATACGGCTGCGGGACGAGGCCCCGGTACGCGTGCTGCCACCCGCGGATCCGGATCGCGGCGACGCCCTCGCAGTCCCCGGCGGTCATGGGCCGCACCAGGAGCCCGCTCATGCGGCCACCACCGCGAGGGCCTCGGTCTCCGACGGGAACTCCTGGCGGACCAGCCCGGCGAACTGGACGGCCGACGGGTGCGCCCTGTCCGTCACGAAACAGGTGAGCCTCACGACGTCGTCGAACGTCGCCCCGGCCGCCGCCGGACAGCGCCTCAGGCTCTCGAACACCTGACGGGCCTGGGCCCCGGCGTTCCCCGCGCCGACGAGCTCCCCGTCCTCGTCCCGGGCGAGCCGGCCGGAGACGGCGACCAGGCGGCCCGTGCCCGTCACCACGTGGGGGTACCGGGCCGCGGGGGCCACGCCGTCGGGGGCGGGGACGCGGGTCAGGTCGATCATGTGTTCATGATGGACCACGGGTACGTCGGTCCCGCCCCCGACGGGGTGTCAGGCGCTCAGCCGCGGGGGCCGAGCAGGCCGTGCAGCGTCGAGCCGCGTGCCGTGTTCGGCGCCGCCTTCGACGTCAGCGGCTTCGGGTCGGGCAGCGCCGCGCAGACCGCGTCCGCCTCGCCGTGGCTGCCGCGCGGCACGGTCCCGTCGGCCAGGTAGGCGGCCAGGTGCCGGTCCAGACAGGCGTTCCCGCTCAGCGTGATGCCGTGGTTGCCGCTGCCCGACTCGACGACCAGGCTGGAGCGCGACAGCAGCCGGTGGACGGTGACACCGCCCTGGTACGGGGTCGCCGCGTCGTGCGTCGCCTGGAACAGCAGCGCCGGCGGCAGTTCGCTGTTGCTGACGCGCTCCGGCCGCAGGGACTCGGCCGGCCAGAACGCGCACGGCGCGTTGTACCAGGCGTTGTTCCAGGTCATGAACGGTGCCCGTGCGTAGGCCTCCCAGTTGTCCTTGCGCCACTGCCGCCAGTCCCGCGGCCAGGAGGCGTCCCGGCACTCGACCGCCGTGTAGACGCTGTAGCCGTTGTCCCCGGCGGCGTCGTTCGCGCCGAAGTTCTCGTACGCCTCGATCAGCGGCTCGGCGTCCCCGTCGTTCACGTAGGCCGAGAACGCCTCCGCGAGATAGGGCCAGTAGCCGTTGTAGTAACCGCCCGGGATGTAGGTGTCCTCCAGCTCGGCGGCGCCCACCTTGCCGCCGGCCGGGTGCTTCTTCAGGTCCGCGCGCATCGCGTACCACCTGGCCTCGATCTTCTCCGGGTCGGTGCCGAGGCGGTACGTCGTGTCGTACTTGGCCACCCAGTCCATGAAGGCGCGGTGACGGTCGTTGAAGGCGTGGTCCTGGTTCAGATTGGCGTCGTACCAGACCTCGGTGGGGTCGACCACCGAGTCCAGGACCAGCCGCCGCACCCGATCCGGGAACCGCTTGGCGTAGACGGTGCCCAGATAGGTGCCGTAGGAGTAGCCGAAGTAGTTGATCCGCTCGGCGCCCAGTGCCTGCCGGATGACGTCCATGTCGCGCACCGCGGCACCCGTGCCGATGTGCGGCAGCAGGTCGCCGTACTTCCGGCCGCAGGCTTCGGCGAAGGACTTCGCACGCCGGAGGTTGGCCTGCTCCACCTCGGGCGAGGTGGGCACCGAGTCGGGGCGCACCGCACCGAAGTGGTCCGGCGCGCAGTCCAGCGCGGGTTCGCTCGCGCCCACACCGCGCGGGTCGAAGCCGATGACGTCGTACTGGGCGGCCACCTTCTCCGGCAGCGACGACGCCACGAACCCGGCGAGCGTCAGCCCGCTGCCGCCGGGACCGCCCGGGTTCACCAGCAGGGGGCCCTGGTACTTCTTCGCGGTGTGCGGCACGCGGGACAGCGCGAGCGTGATCGTCCGCCCCGCGGGGGCGGAGTGGTCGAGCGGCACCTCGACGGACGCGCACTGCAGCGTCGGGTGGTCGTCGGTGCCGCACTTCCTCCACGCGGGCTTCGCGGCGTGGAAGGATTCCGCGGCGCGCGGAGTGCCGGCCTCGGCGGGGACGGCCGTGAGGCTTCCGGCCACGACGACGACGGCACCGCACAGCACGGCTGCGCGTTTACTCATGGGGGTCCTCCCAGGACGGAGGTGCTGCGGACCGCGAGGCTCACGGTCCACGCGGCATCGTCCCGATGTGGGACCCCGTAGGAACGCGTTCGATCGATAGTTGACCCAATTGGGCCGCCGGATGCCCTCGGATGCGCTCAGAGGAGCGTCAGCTGGGTGGGCTCCGCCGTCGAGGGCCCGGCGGGCCCCGCGGTGGGGATCCGGCGCGGCATGCCCGCGCGGGTGGGGCCGATGCCGTACTCCTGGGCCAGGTCGTGCACCTGACGGGTGATGCGGCGCTGGTACCACTTCGGCGCGTAGGCCCCCTCCGTGTACAGCCGCTCGTAACGGTTCACCAGGTGCGGGTGGTGGTGTGCCAGCCAGGCCATGAACCACTCGCGGGCGCCGGGCCGCAGGTGCAGCACCAGGGGTGTGACGGAGGTGGCGCCCGCGGCCGCGACGGCCCGCACGGTCGCGCGCAGCTGGTCCGGCCGGTCGCTCAGGAACGGGATCACCGGCGCCATCAGGACCCCGCAGCCGATGCCGTGCCCGGCGAGCGCGCGGACCACGTCCAGCCGCCGCTCCGGGGCCGGCGTGCCCGGCTCGACCGTGCGCCACAGCGTCTCGTCGGTGAAGCCCACCGAGACCGAGATGCCCACGTCGGTCACCTCGGCCGCCTGCCGCAGCAGCGGCAGGTCCCGCAGGATCAGCGTGCCCTTGGTGAGGATCGAGAACGGGTTCGCGTGGTCGCGCAGGGCCGCCAGGATGCCCGGCATCAGCCGGTAGCGGCCCTCCGCGCGCTGGTAGCAGTCGACGTTGGTGCCCATGGCTATGTGCTCGCCCTGCCAGCCGCGGGAGGACAGTTTGCGCCGCAGCAGCTCGGGCGCGTTCACCTTGACCACGATCTGGCTGTCGAAGCCGAGGCCGGTGTCGAGGTCCAGGTAGCTGTGGGTCTTCCTCGCGAAGCAGTACACGCACGCGTGCGTGCAGCCCCGGTAGGGGTTCACCGTCCACTCGAAGGGCATGCGCGAGGCACCCGGCACCCGGTTGACGATCGAGCGGGCCCGGATCTCGTGGAAGGTGATGCCGCGGAACTCCGGCGTGTCGAAGGTGCGGGTGACCACCGCCTCCGCGCCGAACAGCGCGGCGTCGGCCCGGCTGTGTCCGGAGTCCGGGGTGAGGTTCTCCCAGCGCATGGCGCCTCCTGTGGCTGTACTCCGCCCCACAATAGAACAAGTGTTCCCTTGATCGTGCGAGTGACATGTTCGGTCAGAACCGGAACCCCGATTTGGGCGGCCGGGCAGCGGGGTGGTTGGCTTGCCCCGACCCCGAGAACCCATGCCCTGGAGGAAAGCGATGGCGCAGGTCGAGGCCACTACGGAGCGGATCGTCGCGGCGGACGCGGAGACGGTGTTCGACGCCCTCGCCGACTACAGCGGCACCCGCGGCAGGGTGCTGCCCGAGCAGTTCAGCGAGTACGAGGTCCGCGAGGGCGGCGACGGCGAGGGCACCCTCGTCCACTGGAGGCTCCAGGCCACCAGCAAGCGCGTGCGCGACTGCCTCCTGGAGGTCACCGAGCCGGCCGACGGCGAACTCGTCGAGAAGGACCGCAACTCCTCCATGGTCACCACCTGGCGCGTCACCCCCGCCGGCGACGGCCGGTCCCGGGTCGTCGTGACCACCGTCTGGAACGGCGCCGGCGGCATCGGCGGCTTCTTCGAGAAGACCTTCGCGCCCAAGGGTCTCGCCCGCATCTACGACGCCCTGCTGGCCAAGCTGGCCACGGAAGTCGAGAAGTAGCCGCCGCCCGGCGTCCTCAAGGCCCGAGAAACGGTGGGGAGTTGACTCCTCACCGGTTCGGGTGATCTGCCGGCGGACCGCCTCTGTCCCGTAACTCGCCGCGCTTGCTCGTAGTTGTCGCTTTTACGCGGGAATTGTCCGGCGGTGCGACGAGGGGAGCGGCACGTGGGCGGGATCACTCTGACGCAGGACGAGTCGGTCGCGGCACCACCGGCCGGGGGCCCGCCGCCCCCGGCACCGGTCGCGGAACCGGGCCTGAGCCCGCGCCGGGTCCGGCTGGTCTTCGTCGCGCTGATGCTGGCGCTGCTGCTCGCCGCGCTGGAGCAGATGATCGTCGCCACCGCGCTCCCGAAGATCGTCGGTGAACTGCACGGCCTGGACACCATGTCCTGGGCGATCACCGCCTACCTGCTCACCGCCACCGTCGGACTGCCCGTCTACGGCAAGCTCGGCGACCAGCTCGGCCGCAAGGGCGTCTTCCAGTTCGCGATCCTCGTCTTCGTCGTCGGATCCGCGCTGGCCGGCCGCGCGACGACCATGGACCAGCTCATCGCCTGCCGCGCGGTGCAGGGCGTCGGCGCGGGCGGACTGATGATCGGCGTCCAGGCGATCATGGCGGACATCGTGCCGGCACGGCAGCGCGGCCGCTTCATGGGGCTGATCGGCGCCGCCTTCGGACTCGCGTCCGTCGCCGGACCCCTGCTGGGCGGCTACTTCACCGACCACCTCTCGTGGCGCTGGTGCTTCTACATCAACGTGCCGTTCGGCATCGTCACCATGGTCGTCGTCGCCCTGGTGCTCAAGCTCCCCAAGCCGGCCGCCCGGGGGCGCTTCGACGTTCTCGGCACCCTGCTGCTGGCCGCCGCCTCCACCTGCCTGGTCCTGCTGACCAGTTGGGGCGGCACCGAGCACGCCTGGGACTCCCGGCTCGTGCTCGGTCTCGGCGCGGGCGCCGCCGCGGCCACCGTCCTCTTCCTCGTCGTCGAGCGCTTCGCCGCCGAACCCCTCATCCCGCTCGGGCTGTTCCGGGACTCCGTGTTCAACGTCACCGCCCTGGTGGGCCTGGTGACCGGTGTCGCCCTGTTCGGCGCCGCCAGTTATCTGCCGACGTACCTGCAGATGGTCGACGGGGCCAGCGCCACCGAGTCCGGACTGCTGATGCTGCCCATGATGGGCGGCATCGTCGGTGCCTCGGTCGTCTCCGGCCAGCTCATCAGCCGCACCGGCCGCTACCGGCGCCACCCCGTCGTCGGCGCCGCCCTCTCCGTCCTCGGCATGTGGCTGCTCTCCCGCCTGGAGACCGGCACGCCCCGGCTGCACTACAGCATCTGGATGGCCGTGCTCGGAGCCGGCCTCGGCATGGTGATGCCCGTGCTGATCCTCGCCGTGCAGAACTCCGTGCGCCCCGCCGACCTCGGCGCCGCCACCAGCGCCAACAACTACTTCCGCCAGATCGGCGGCAGCGTCGGGGCCGCCGTCTTCGGCACCCTCTTCGCCGGCCGGCTCACCGACGCGCTCGCCGAGCGCCTCCCCGCGGACGCGGGCACCGCCCTGCCGGACGCCGAGTCGATCACACCGGAGCTCGTGCACGCGCTGCCGCCCGAGCTGCGCGACGCCTACGTCCAGGCCTACGCCGACGCCATGCCGCGCATCTTCCTCTACCTGGTGCCGGTGCTCGTCCTCGGCCTGTTCATCGCCTTCTTCCTCAAGGAGAAACCACTGGTGTCCCACCACACCCCCCTCGCCGACCCGGCTCAGGAAGCACCGCACGCCCGCACGCGCGTGCCCCAGGCCCGCGCCCCGCACACCGGCGGGATCCCCGTCTGCGGGACCGTGCAGCACCCCGACGGGACCGCCGTACCGCGCGCGGCGCTCACCCTCATCGACGTCTGCGGGCAGCAGACCGGTCGCGGCGCCAGTGGCGAGGACGGGCGGTACGCGCTGGCCACGCCGGGACCGGGCTCGTACGTCCTGATCGCCGCCGCCGGCGGCCACCAGCCGCAGGCGGTCTCCGTGACCGTCGGCGAGCGGCCCGTCGAGCTCGACGTCGTCCTCGGCGGCGCGGGCCGCCTGGCCGGCAGTGTCCTCACCGCCGACGGCACACCGGTGCGGGACGCCGCCGTCACCCTCACCAACGTCCACGGGGAGGTGGTCGCGAGCACCCGCAGCGGCCGCGAGGGCGGGTACGTCATCAGCGAGCTGGTGGCGGGCGAGTACACCCTCGCCGCGAGTGCTCCCGCCTTCCGCCCGGCCGCGCTCCCCGTCACCGTCCAGGCGGCCCGCGAGACCCGCCAGGACGTCGAGCTGGCCGGCGGTGCCGTGCTGCGCGGCACGGTACGGGCGGGCGGCGGACGGGCCGTGGAGGAGGCGCGCGTGACGCTGCTGGACGCGGCGGGCAACGTCGTCGACACCCTCACCACCGGACCCGACGGCACCTTCCGCTTCGTCGACCTCTCCTCCGGCGAGTACACCGTCATCGCCGCCGGTTACCCGCCGGTCGCGACCGTGCTCCAGGTGGCCGGCGGAGGCCGTACGGAACGCGACCTCCAACTGGGGCACGAGGACTGAGACGGTCCGCCGCACGGGGTGTCGCGCGCCGGTGCGGGCCCCGGCGGGCAATTCCGGTATTGCCGCACATCGCGGCCGACCGCGGCCGTACGGTGGTGGCGGCCGTACAGATCTTGCGCAGCCGGGGGAGAGAGGGCCTGGGCCATGGACCGTGGCACCGAGCGGAACGGACCTCCCGATCGCCGCACCGGTGACGGCACGGCGACCGGACCGGGCCGCGCCGGCCGGATCCCGCTGGCCGTGGTCGTCGTCGACCGCGACGGACTCGTCTCGCACTGGAGCAGGGGCGCGCGGCGCCTCTTCGCACTCCCCAAGGAGGAGGCCCTCGGCCGTCCGGCGGTGGACCTGCTGCCCGTGACCGGAGCACTGCCCGAGGAACCGGAGGAAGAGGAGGACACCCCGTACGGGGCGTACGCGCCCCACGACGGCCTGGGACCGGGCCTGGGTGTCTCCCTCGGCGGAGGCCTGGCCTACCCGGCCGCGGGCCGGGCGCGTCTGGCCACGTCGCCGGCCGTCCGCGTCGACGTGCTGTGGTGGGCGTATCCGCTGGTGGGCTCGGGACGGGAGCGGCTGCTGGTGCTGGCCGCCGACGCGGAGGGGCTGCGTGCGGACGGGGCCGGGGTGGTCGAACGCGTCGCGCCCGGCTTCGCCCTGCACACCGACTTCCCCGGTTCCGGGGACCTCGCCCGCAGGCTCCCGGAGATCCTCCCCAGCATGAGCGTCGAGGACAGCGCCCGCATCGTCGCGCAGGTCCTGGAACTGGGTTACCCCATACTGGAGTTCAGTCGGAACGACCGGGTCCCGGTCACCCCCGACTGGGGTGTGCCCCGGCGCGCCGGGCGCCGGGAGCGCCGCGAACGGGCCGCGCGGGCCCTGGCGTCCGGCGAACCGGTGCCCGAGGAGCTGCGTGACGAGAGCGAGGACCTCGAGTACGCCGCCGTCCGCGAGCGTCTGGAGTTCCTCAACGAGGTCAGCTCCCGCATCGGCACCTCCCTCGACCTCTCCCGCACCGTCGTCGAGGTCAGCAAGGCCGTCGTGCCCCGCTTCACCGACGTCGCCGGCACCTATCTGCGGGAACAGGTCGTCGCCGGCGAGGGCTTCGACGAGGGCGTGCCTGACACCACCACCATGTGGCACCGGGTCGCCCTGGAGCACACCGACGAACCCGGCCGCTGGGACGACGTGGTGCCCGTCGGGGAGGCCATGCCCTTTCCGGCGCACACCCCGTTCTTCCAGTGCATGACCACCGGCGAACCCGTCCTGGTGCCGCGCATCAGCGAGGAGTTGGGCCACGCCATCGCCTCGCAGTTCGACAAGCGTGACATCCGGCCGCTGATCACCGGCCGCTCCATGCTGGTCGTCCCGCTGAAGGCACGCCATGCCGTCCTCGGCTTCATGATCCTGCTGCGCCATCCCGAGCGGCCGGTCTTCAACGACATGGACCGGGCCACCGGCGCCGAACTCGCCGCCCGCGCGGGGCTCGTGCTCGACAACGCCCGCATGTACACGTACCAGGAGAACGTCGCCGAGACGCTCCAGGACAGCATGCTGCCGCACATCCCGCCGCGCATGGCGGGCTGCGACATCGCCACCCGGTATCTGCCGGGCACCCTCCTCGGGCGGATCGGCGGCGACTGGTTCGACGCGGTCAAACTGCCCGGCGCCCGCACCGCGTTCGTCGTCGGCGACGTCATGGGGCACGGGCTGAACGCGGCCGCGATGATGGGTCAGTTGCGCACCGCCGTACAGACCATGGCCGCCCTGGACCTGCCGCCCGCGCAGCTCCTGCGCCATCTCGACGACCTGGCCCAGCGGCTCGGCGACACCTATCTGGCGACCTGTCTGTACGCCGTCCACGACCCCGTCGCGGGTGCACTGCACCTCGCCAACGCCGGACACGTCCCGCCCGTGCTGGTGCGCGCCGCGGACGGGCGCAGCGAACTGCTCGACCTGCCCACGGGCGCGCCCATCGGTGTCGGGGGAGTGCCCTTCGAGGCGGTGCGGGTACGCGTGGAGCCCGGCGACCGGCTGGTGATGTGCACCGACGGACTGGTCGAGGTGCGCGGCGAGGACATCGGTGTCGGGCTCGCCACGCTGTGCGAGTCCGCCGCCCACCCGGCCGCGTCCATGGACGACGCCTGCGACACCGTCATCCGCGCGCTCAGCACACGCGGCGGCCGCAAGGACGACGTGGCGCTGCTGATGGCCCGTCTGGGCGGCATCGGACCCGGCGACGTCGCCGAGTGGCGGCTCGCCCCCGAGCCGTCGGGGGTCGGCCGGGCCCGTGCGGTGGTCCGCGAGCAGTTGCACGACTGGGGGCTGCCGGAACTCGTGGACGGCGCCGGGCTGATGGTGAGCGAACTCGTCACCAACGCCGTACGGCACTCCCACGCCCGCCCCGTCGCCCTGCGGCTGGTGCGCGGCGACACGCTGCTGTGCGAGGTGGAGGACGACGACCACGAACTGCCGACGCTGACCGACGCGCGGCCGGCGGACGAGTCCGGGCGCGGACTGCGCGTGGTCAGCACCCTCGCCCGCGAGTGGGGCACGAGCCGGACGGCGGCCGGCAAGAGCGTGTGGTTCGAGCTGACGCTGCCGCGCCGTTGAGCACGGCGGCCGCCGACGCCGGTCGTACGACGGCGCGTTCCGCGGCGGACGAGCCGTGAAGGAATGCGCCCGCGCGCTTGTCCGCGCGCCCGGGGCGCGATACACCGTACTCGCCCGCCGCACCGGGCGGGCCGGCGTCGCACCCCGGGGAGTCGGTCATGAGCGTGACAAGTCGGTACCGGGAGGCCTGGGAGGGCTTCTGGCGTGAGGCACCGGACGAGCAGGGTGCCGTGTTCTGGGACGCGGAGCCCGCCCTCACCGTGGCCCGGCATCTCGCCCTGTTCGAACCGTATCTCTCGGATCCGGGGCTTCCCCTGGTGGACCTCGGCTGCGGCAACGGCACCCAGACCCGTTTCCTCGCCGACCGTTTCCCCCGGGTCCTCGGCGCCGACCTGTCCGCCGCGGCCCTGGACCGCGCACGCCGCGCGGACCCGGCCGGCCGGGCGGCGTACCGTCGGCTGGACGCCGTGGAGAAGGCCGAGTCGCAGGCGCTGCACGCGGAACTCGGCGACGCCAACGTCTATGTGCGCGGTGTGCTGCACCAGTGCGAGGCCGACGACCGGCAGGGCTTGGTGGACGGTGTCGCCACGGTGCTGGGCGGGCGCGGCCGGGCCTTCCTCGTCGAGCCGTCCGAGGAGGCCGGCGCGGTGCTGAGGAGCCTGGCGGCCGGCCCCGGCGGCCCGCCGGCCAAACTCGCGCCGGTCCTCCGGCACGGCATAGCCCCCGGCGAGGTCGCCGACGCGGCGGTGCCCGAGTTCCTGACCGCGGCCGGGCTCACCGTGCTGGCGAGCGGCACCCTGCCGCTCACCACCACGGAGTACGGCCCCGACGGCACCCGCGTCGAACTGCCGTCCCTCTGGTACGTGACGGGGCGCGCCGCGTAGGAAGCCGTCGCCGGCACGGGCGGGCGGTCACCCGTCCCGTGCGGGGCGGCGCCCCGAGCGGGTCCGGTGCCACCACCACAGGAGGGCGAGGCCGGCGGCGAGGCCGAGCACGGGACCGGCTCTTCGGCACCGGACGCCCGGGAGACGGCCGGCGTGCGGGGAGGCCCACGACGGGTGGTGCCCCCGGAGCGGAGTCGCGGGTGGCGGAGCGGCCGGTGCGTCCGTCCCGGTCAGCTCCTCCGTGATGCGCTGCCACACCCGGTCCGGAGGCGCGGTCGGCAGATCCGGCTCCTCGACCCCGCGGGCGGCGTTGACGATACGGGTCATCAGGCTCAGTTCCTCCCAGCAGCGCGGGCACACGGCGATGTGCTGCAGGGCACTGACGTCGTGGTGGGAGACGCCGTTTCCCAGCGCCAGTTCCACCAGGTGCGTGGGGTCGACGTGCGGCACCGTCACCCTCCTGTTCGTGTGCTTGGCCGTCCTCCCGTACCCGTACGGGCGGGTGGCCGTCCGCGGACGTGCTCACCGCCGTACCGGGTCCGTTCGGTGTCAGGCGGTGAGGGGCTCCGCGGTGACGATCAGATTGGCCTGGTAGCCGCCCCGCCCGGGAACGAAGGGAGGGGCGCAGGTGATGAGGGTGAGAACCGGCGGGCCGCTCCTGCGGAACGCCGAGGGCGGAAGGGAGTCCTTGGGGACCGTCGAACGCGCGGTGACGCGGTAGCGGGCCGGTTCGGCCCCGGCCCGTCGCACCTCGACCGGGTCTCCCGGCCTCACCTCGTAGAGCGAGGCGAACTCGCCGAGGTCTCCGGTGTCGCCGTCCACGTGCCCGACGAGCACGGAGGAACCCCGGTTGCTGCCGGGGGCCGGCCCGAAGCGGTACCAGCCCGCGACGGCCGGATCGGACGGGACGGCCATGTCACCCGCTCCGGTGACTCCCACCGGCCGGATCCGGGCGTCCAGCCCCACCGTGTCGATGAGGATCCGCTGGGGCGGGAGCGCGCTTCGCACCCGGGACGAGGGGCCCGCCCGGTCGGAGGCGGCGCCGGGCGACGCCTCGGAGGTGGTGGCGTCCGCGGCGGTGGCACCGCCGAAATCGGGTGGGGGCGAGGCCTGTTCCGCCGGAGTGGCCCCGAACGTGAGGACCGCCGCCAGGGCGGCGGTCGCCACGGTGAGGCCGGTGAGTCGTCGTGACACGTCACCCACGCCGGCTCGCGGTCCGGCGGATCAGCAGGGCGCCGGTCAGGGCGACCATGCCGGTCACGGCTGCCCAGGCCAGCCACTCGTCGGACGAGTTGGGCGTGGCCGCCGCGCCGCTGCCGCCCGCGTTGACGGTGTTCGGCGCGGATTCCATGCCGCTGAGGGTCTGGGTCGCCAGCGCGAGGTTCTTGTCCTCCGCGCTGCCCCAGGCGTAGACGATGTTGCTCGTTCCCTCCTCGAGGTTCAGGTCGGCGGGTCCGACGGCCACGGTGTCGGTGCCGGCGAGCACCACGTCGGCCGGGACGGTCCCGGCGTCGACCACGGCGGTGTCCTGCTTCGGGTTCTCCAGTCCCTTGAAGACCGGCTGTCCGCCGGCCCGGACGTCCACGGCCGGTGCGGCGGCCACGTGACGCACGGTCAGCCTCGACTTGCCGGCGTCGACCTCGGAGACGTCGTTGGTGAAGGCCGTCAGCTGCGGAGTGCCGTCGGCGGACAGGTGCGCGGCGACCGTGGCGTTGGCGCCGGCCGGTACGTCGATCTCCTTTTCGACGGCCGGTGTCCCGTCGGGTCCCTGGCCGGCTTCGAAGACCTGGATCTCGTAGGTGCCGGCGTCGAGCGACTGCGGGTCGGTCACCGTTCCGGGCTCGAAGTCGCTGAGGAGTTCGTCACCGTTGGCGTAGACGTCCACGGTCAGTCCCGGGACGCCGTGGAACACGGACACCATGGCCTTGTCGTCACCGTCGGCGGCGGGGGCGGCCGTCGCGGGGGCGGCCACGGCCAGGGCGAGGGCGCAGGCTCCGGCCGATGCGCCCAGGAGGAGGGGGGTCCGGGAGGTCATGGGGATCGTCCCTTCATGGAGGATGCGCCTGTTGCGCGATCTCGTAGGTGGTTCGTGCGGGGGTGCCGCCGTGGATGCGTGCGGCACGGCATTTCTGGCTGCTACGCCGCCTCGTCCACGGCACGGCCCTGTTCGATCCCCTCGCGCAGCCGGAGCAGGCCGCGCCGGGTGTGGCTCTTCACGGTGCCCAGGGGCATGCCGGTGCGCTCGGCGATCTGGGCCTGGGTCAGGTCCTCGTAGAAGGCCAGACACAGCACCTCGCGCTGGCTGCGCGGCAGCCGGGACAGCGCGTCGACCAGGAGCACCCGGTCCAGGACCTCGTCCGGTCCCCCGTCGGTCCGGCGCGGCCCGTCGGCGTCGCGGGCCACGGAGTCGATCAGGGTGAGGCGCCGCGTCCTGGCCGCCAGCGCGTCGACGATCTTGCGGCGGGTGATGCCGACGAGCCAGCCGCCGAGCGGACCTCTCTCCGGGCGGTAGCCGTCCCGTCCGCGCCAGGCGCCGAGGAACACCTGCTGGGTCACGTCCTCGGCCTCGTGTGTGTCACCGAGCGAGCGGGTGGCCATCGTGTGGACGAGCGACCCCCAGCGCCGGTAGACGGCCGCGAACGCGTTCTCGTCGGCGGCGAGCAGACCACGGGCGAGTTCGTCCTCGTACCGGGCCTCCTCGGGGACCGGGGACCGGACACCTGCGTGGGGCGAGTTCGTGGTCATGACCTGTTCCTCCTGCCGTCGGCGCTGTGCGCGGGGAAGGCCGCCCGCGGAGCGGGTCGGGACGGCGTGTGCCGTTGCCACCGGCTCGTGCGGTTCAGTCTTCTGAGCAAAAACAACGCACACAACATGCGTCGCTTGTGCGTCGTAAGATGGGGGTGTGGACATGAACGAGCGCGAAGACGACGCGGCGGAGGAGCGGCGCGCCGGTGGGCTGACCACCGGAGAGGTGGCGAGGCGTCTGGGCGTGGCGCCGACGACGGTCCGCTCGTGGGACCGCCGCTACGGCCTCGGCCCCGCCGCGCACACCGGTGGGCGGCACCGCCGATGGACCCCCGAGGACCTGGCCCGGCTGGAACGCATGTGCGCCCTGACGGCGACCGGACTGCCCCCGGCCGAGGCCGCCCGCCTGGCCCTCGACGAGACCGCGACGGGCGCGCCCGTGCCCGCGCGGGACCCCGCCCCCGGGCCGCGGCCGGCGGTCCGCGCGCGGAGCCGGGCCGGAAGCGGTCTGAGGCTCGGCGACGTGCGCCAGGAGTGCAAAGGGGTCGCCCGCGCGGCCCTGCGCCTCGACGCCGCCGCCCTCGACGGACTGCTGAGGGACGCGATCGAGGAACACGGCCTGGTGGCGGCCTGGACGGAGGTGATCATGCCGACGCTGCAGGCGGTCGGCCGCAAGTGGGAGAGCTCGGGGGAGAGGTACGTCGAGGTCGAGCACTTCCTGTCCTGGCACGTCTCCGGCGCCCTACGGCGCCACGCGCCCCCCGTGCCCGCCGATCGCCCCGGTGCCGTGACGGTGCTGGCCTGCGTGCCCGCGGAGAATCACACGCTGCCCCTCGAGGTGCTCGCCGCCGCGCTGGCCGAACGGAACCTGCCCGTACGCATGTTCGGCGGCGCGCTGCCCGTCGAGTCCCTCGTGGCCGCCGTACGGCGGACCGGACCGGCCGCGGTGGGCCTGTGGGCGCAGTCCCGGACCACGGCCAGCCGGCCGCTGGCCCAGCACGTCGCGGCGATCGAGTGGGGCGTGCGCGGCGCTCGCCGGAAGCCGGTCGTCATGACCCTCGGCCCCGGCTGGGCCGGGCAGCGGGCGCCGGGTCTGCCGCATCCCTCCGGGCTGGCGGAGGCCGTCGCCGTGGTGGAGTCGGCGGTGCGCGGGTGAGGCGACGCCGCCCGCCGGGTACACATGGTGGCGCCCGGCCCCATCACCGGGCGGAGCACACGGGGGCGGGCGCGCCCGGTCCGCCACCGGAAACGACGCAACACGAACGACGCACCCGGTGCCGGGCGACCCACGGGAGACGCGACGGACCGGATGCCCGCCCGGGGCCCGAACCCCTCGGCCGGGGCGCGACGAGCCGGCGACGGGAAGGACGAGAAGTCCGCGCGGGGACCCTACAAGTCGACGGGGGCGCGCCGGCCGGCGACGAAGGAAGAGGACCATGACCAGTCACCACCACCGCGGCGCCCCGGACACCATCGTCGTCGGGGCGGGTCTCGCCGGCCTCGCCTGCGCCCTGGACCTGTGCCGCGCCGGGCGGCGGGTGGCCCTGCTCGAGGCCTCCGACGGCGTGGGCGGCCGGATGAGGACCGACCGGCGGGAGGGTTTCCTGCTGGACCGGGGCTTCCAGGTCTTCAACACCTCCTACCCGCAGGTCAAACGGCGTCTCGACCTGCGGAGCCTACGGCTGAGGCCCTTCACCCCGGGCCTGATCGCGCACACGCCGACGGGGCCCGTCCGCCTCGCCGACCCCACCAGGCGGCCGCACGCCGCGGGCGCCCTGCTCCCCGGCCGGGTCCTCCCGGCCCGGGACCTCGCCGCCCTGGCCGCGCTCACCGCGCGGGACGCCCTGCTGCCCGCCGGCCTCCTCAAGCGCCGTCCGGACTGCTCCACCGCCACCGCCCTCGAGCGCGCCGGGGTGTCGGCCGCGACGGTCACCCGCATCCTGCGGCCCTTCCTGTCCGGAGTGTTCCTGGAAGACCGCCTGGAGACCTCCGCCCGCTTCTTCCACCTGGTCTGGCGCAGCATGGTCAGGGGAACGCTCTGCCTGCCCGCCGACGGCGTGGGCGCCGTGCCCGCCCAGCTGGCGGCCGGTCTGCCCGACGGCGTCCTGCGCCTTGAGACGCCCGTGGACGCGGTCACCGACTCGGGAGTGCTGCTGACGGACGGCCGGGAACTGCCGGCCGCGTCGGTCGTGGTGGCGACGGACGCGGCCGCCGCGGCGCGCCTGCTGCCGGGCCTCGCCGTTCCGCAGACCCGGACGGTCACCACCTACTACCACGCCGCGCGGCGCCCGCCGCTGACCGAGCCCACGCTGGTGGTCGACGGTTCCGGCGCCCTGCTGAACACCTGTGTGCTCACCGAGGTCGCATCCACCTACGCGCCGCCGGGCACCGCGCTGATCTCCACGTCCGTGCTGGGCGCTGACCGGCCCGGGGCGGGCGGGGCGGTGCTGCGGCGCCTGGCCGAGCTGTACGGCACCGACACCGCCGCCTGGCGGCAGGTCGCCGCGTACACCGTCGAGGGAGCCCTGCCCGCCATGACGCCGCCGTGGCCGCTGAGCCGCACCACGCGTCTCGCCGCGGGCAGGTACGTCTGCGGGGACCACCGGGCGACCGGCAGCGTGCAGGGCGCGCTGGCCTCGGGCACCCGCGCCGCCCGTGAACTGCTCGCCGACGCGGTGTCCGGCTGACGGCCGGCCGGGCCGGGCACGGTGCGTCCACCGGAGACCGGCGCACCGAAACGGACGAGGAGGAGCGGGGCCGGTGGCCTGTCTCCGGGAGAAGGAGCGGACGATGGATCTCGACGGCGCACGCGTACTGGTGGCCGGCGCCACCGGAGTCCTCGGCGGTGCCCTCACCGCCGAACTGGCCGCACGCGGGGCACGGCCGGCGCTCGCGGGACGCGATCCGGCGCGCCTCGCCCGAGCCGTCCAGGACTACCCGGGTGCACCGGCCGTCCTGTTCGACGCGTACGACCCCGCGTCCTGTGCCCGCTCCGTCCACGAGGCGAACACGCTGCTGGGCGGGCTGGACGCGGTGGTGACGGCGTTCGGCTCGGTGGGCTTCGGGCGGGCGGCGGAGGTCGGGGACGAAGTGGGGGAGCACCTGGCGGCGGTCAACTTCCTCGCGCCCGCCGCGTTCTTCCGGGCCGCGCTCACCGTCATGGGGCCCGGCTCCGTGATCGCCGCGTTCACCGGCGTGGTCGCGCGGCGCCCGCAGCCGGGGATGGCCGACTACAGCGCCTCCAAGGCGGCGCTGAGCGCCTGGCTCGCCGCGGTGCGCCGCGAGGCACGGACCGGGGGCGTCCGGGTGCTGGAGGTCAGCCCCGGACACCTGGACACCGGCTTCGCCGGCCGCTCCGTCGCGGGCACGGCCCCGCCGATGCCGCCGGGAGGCGACCCGGGCCGAGTCGTGCGGGCCGTCGCCGACGCGCTGGAAGCCGACGCCGAACTGCTGCGCACCGCCCCGGACGGGACGCCCGTGGTGGAACGGCGCGCCGGGTGAGCCGGCCCTGTCACGGCGGTGCGTCACCCCGGGCGCGCTCCTGGCGGCGCAGCTCGCCGAGATCGCCGAGCCGCTCCAGCCCGCGTACCGGCCGGGCGGTGCGGTGGTTGTGGCCCAGCCGTTCGCGGTGCCGGTCGAGGAAGCTCCAGTAGCCGGCGGTGTAGGGGCAGGCGTGCTCCCCGGTCCGGTCGCCCGGCCGGTAGCGGCACGGCCCGCACAGGTCGCTCATGCGGTGCACGTAGGCGCCGCCCGACGTGTAGGGCTTGGTCGTCATCCGGCCGCCGTCGGCGTACTGGGACATGCCGACGACGTTGGGCACCATGACCCAGTCGTATCCGTCCACGAAGCAGCGGTGGAACCAGTCCGTGACCGCGGCGGGGTCCCAGCCCCGCTGGAGCGCGTGGCTGCCGAGGATCATCAGCCGGGGGATGTGATGGGTCCAGCCCGTGTCCCGCACCTGGGCCAGCACCGTGCGCAGGCAGCGTGCCTGCACCGCGTCCGCGTCCAGCTCGTTCCACCAGCCGGGCAGCGGGGCGGTGTGGCGCAGGACGTTGGAGCGCCGGTAGTCCTCGCCGAAGTACCAGTACAGCTGCCACACGTACTCGCGCCAGCCGGCGATCTGCCGGACGAACCCCTCGACGCTGTTGAGGGGCGCCCGGCCGGCGCGCCACTCCGCCTCCGCACGCTCGACGCACTCGGCCGGGTCGAGCAGGCCGAGGTTGAGGGAGGACGACAACAGACTGTGACTCATCACCGGGTCGGCGGCGAGCACGGCGTCCTCGTAGGGGCCGAAGGTGGTGAGCCGGTGGGTGAGGAAGCGCTTGAGCGCCGCCCGGGCCTCGGCGCGGTCCGCCGGGAACGCGCGCGGTGCGTCCCGCCCCACGAAGGACACGTCGCCGTCCTCCGCCCAGCGGTCCAGGTCGTGACGGACCTCGTCGTCGATCTCGTCCTCCCGCGGCCGGTACGGCGCGGGCACCGGGAGGGTGGAGGCTTCGCGCGGCGGGGGCCGGCGGTTGTCGTGGTCGAGGTTCCACCGGTCACCGGCCGGGGCGTCGCCGTCCATCAGCAGGTCGTGGGTGCGCCGCACCCACCGGTAGAAGTCCTCCTGCCTCAGCCGCTCGCCGCCCCGCCCGCCGGCCCAGGCCGCGAAGTCGTCCACCGGCACCAGGAACCCCCGGGCGGGACCGACGGTGACCTGGGGCAGTGAGCGCACCAGCCGTGCGGCGGCGTACGAGGTCGGGTGGTGGACGGTGACCGGGCGGTCGCCCGCGGCCCGTGCGAGCCCCTCCCGGTAGGTGTCGGCCCGCACGTAGGTCACCCGGTCGCCCAGCTCGGCCGCCCGGTGGCGCATGGCGGAGAGGACCAGGTGGGCCTTGGCCCGGTGGAAGCGCCTGCGGCGGAACACCGAACGGGCCTCGATCATGAGCAGTGGTGTGCCGCGGCCCGGCCCGCCCTCGCCGGGGGTGAGGAAGTGAGGGCCGAGCTGGTCCCCGAAGAGCCAGTGCACGACTCGTCCCCTCTCAGTCGCGGCCGCGGGCGTGTGTGAAGCGTGCCAGCCCGTCGGACAGGTCGATCACCGGTGCGGGGTAGCCGAGGCGGGCGCGCCGGTCCTCCGGCAGCCGCCAGGGCTCGTGCACGAAACGGTCCTCCACGTCGCGCAGTTCGGGCACCCAGCGGCGTACGTAGGTCCCCCGCGGGTCGAAGCGCCGTCCCTGGACGACGGGGTTGAGGACGCGGTGCGGGCGGGTGTCCGTGCCGGTGCCGGCCACCCACTGCCAGTTGAGCTGGTTGTTGACGATGTCGCCGTCGACCAGGAGGCCGAGGAAGTGCCGGGCGCCGATCCGCCAGTCCACGTAGAGCGTCTTGGTCAGGAAGCTCGCCGTCAGCAGACGCGCCCGGTTGTGCATCCAGCCCTCGTGGCGGAGCTGGCGCATCGCCGCGTCGACGACCGGATAGCCGGTACGGCCCTCCCGCCAGGCCGCGATGTCCCCGGCGGCCTCCTCCTCGGTCCGCCACCGGTCGTGCCGGGTGCGGTAGTCCCGTGAGGACGCCTCGGGACGCGCCGCCAGCACCTGGTGGTGGAAGTCCCGCCAGCACAGCTGCCGCACGAACGCCTCTGCGCCCGGACCGCCCCCCGCGCGCGCCCGCTGCACGAGTTCCGACGCGGACAGGGCACCGAAGTGCAGGAACGGCGACAGCCGTGACGTCGCGTCGCCGGCCAGGTCGTCGTGCCGGTCCTCGTAGGCGGGCATCCCCGACCGTGCCCACCTCGCGAACCGCTCCCGGCCCGCCTTCTCGCCTCCCTCGGGGAGGCCGGGTGAGAGGAGGGAGGGGGCCGGGCGGGACGGGAGCGGCTCACCGCGCACCCCGTCCGGCACGGGCACGGTGCGCGGCGCCGGGCACACCTCCCGCAGCCGCTCGGCGGACCAGCGGCGGAAGTAGGGCGTGAACACCGCGTAGTGGTCGGCGCCGGACGGCGTCACCCGTCCGGGCGCGACGGCGGTGATCACGGTGTCGTGCACGTGGAGGGCCACGCCGTCGGCGCCGAGGCCCTCGCGCAGCCGTTCCTCCCTCCGGTGGCCGTAACCCGTGACCGCCGCGGCCATGTGGACCTCCGTGGCGCCGGACTCGGCCGCGACCGCGCCGACCTCCCGCGCGACCGGGCCACTGCGCAGGACCAGCCGGCCGCCGCGGCGGCGCAGCGAGGCGTCCAGATCCGCCAGGCAGTCGGCGAGGAAGGCGCTGCGGTTGGGGGCGTCGAAGCCCGCCGCGTGCACGGCGGGATCGCGGACGAAGAGCGGCACCACCTCCTCGGCGGCCGCGAGCGCGGCGCGCAGCGGCGGATGGTCGTGCAGGCGCAGATCCGAGGTGAACAGGACGACCGCGCGGGTCATGTCGTCGCTCCTGGTGGGTGAGGCGGTGCGGCACCGGCCGGTCAGGGACGTGACCGGTGCGCGGGGCGGGCGGGCCGGGTGCGGCCCGTGCGTGCCGCTCGTCCGCGCGCGCCCGCGCCCCGGGCGGCGGCCCGCGCGATGTTGCGGGCCATACCGCCGAAGACGACGGCGTGGAACGGCGAGACGCTCCACCAGTAGGCGTGGCCCAGGAGGCCGCGCGGATGGAACAGGGCGCGCTGGCGGTAGCGGGTCCGGCCGGCGGGGTCCGTCTCGGCGCACATCTCCAGCCAGGCGAGTCCGGGCAAACGCATCTCGGCGCGCAGCCGCAGCAGCCGGCCCGGCTCGATCTCCTCGACGCGCCAGAAGTCCAGGGAGTCACCGACCCGCAGGTGGGCCGCGTCACGCCGGCCGCGGCGCAGGCCGACCCCGCCGACGAACCGGTCCAGCCATCCCCGGACCGCCCAGGCGAGCGGGAAGGAGTACCAGCCGTTGTCGCCGCCGATGCCCTCGATGACCTTCCACAGCGCCGCGGGGGAGGCGTCGACCGGCAGGGACCGTTCGTCCCGGTAGAGGCTGCCGCCGGCCCAGTCGGGGTCGGTGGGCAGCGGGTCGCTGGGCGCGCCGGGCACGGCCGCGGACGACCAGCGGGTGTCCACCTGGGCGTCCCGGACCTTGCGCAGCGCCAGGGTCAGCGCCTCGTCGAAGGGCAGCGGGCAGCCCGGGGGGTCGGGCACGTGGCGGGCGATGTCGTGTTCCCGGCAGACGACCTCGTGGCGCAGCGACTCGGTCAGCGGACGGGCGATGGCGGCGGGCACCGGGGTGACCAGGCCCACCCAGTGGCTCGAGAGCCGCGGGGTGAGGACCGGCACCCGGACGATGAGCCGTCGCCGCAGTCCGGCGACCTCGGCGTAACGGCGCATCATCTCCTCGTAGGTGAGGACGTCCGGTCCGCCGATGTCGAAGGCCCGGTCGACGTCGGGCGGCATGGTGGCCGAGCCGGCGAGGTAGCGCAGCACGTCGCGGACCGCGATCGGCTGGGTCCGCGTCTGCACCCAGCTGGGGGTCACCATCACGGGCAGGCGCTCGGTGAGGTAGCGCAGCATCTCGAACGACGCCGATCCCGAGCCGATGACGACCGCCGCCCGCAGCACCGTGGCCGGGACCGGGGAGTCGAGGAAGATGCGCCCCACCTCCGCCCTGGAGCGCAGGTGCGGGGAGAGGGAGTGCTCGGGCACCCCCTCCGGGGTGAGCCCGCCCAGGTAGACGATCCGCCGTACGCCGGCGGCGTGCGCCTGCTCGGCGAAGATCCGGGCGGCGCGACGGTCCGTCTCCTCGAAACCGGGGCCGGTGGTGAGGGCGTGCACCAGGTAGTAGGCGACGTCCACCCCGCGCATGGCCCCGGCGAGGGACGCGGCGTCCGTGACGTCACCGCGGACGGTCTCGACGTCCGGGGCCCAGGGGTGGTCGCGGAGCTTGCCGGGGGAGCGGGCCAGGCAGCGGACCCGGTGCCCGGCCCGTAGCAGTTCCGGCACCAGACGTCCGCCGACGTACCCGGACGCCCCGGTGACCAGGCAGTGCAGCCGCTCTCCGTCCCGCTGTCCGTCCTCGACCGCCACGACTGTTCCTCCCATGTGTCCGTCACGGCTTCTGCGTCCGTCACGACTTCCCTCTTGCGTCACATCATGAGCGCGGCAGGGCGACCGTGCCCGTCGCGCCGACGCGGCCGGCCACCATGACGAGGAAGCGGAAGCCGCCCGGGTCCGCCGCCACCTCCAGCCGGGCACCGCGGGCCGGTACCGGTGCCCGCAGGTCGATGCCGAGTCCGGCCACGGCGCCCGCCGTCCTCCCGCAGTTCAGCAGGGCCGCCTGCCGCCCGGCCTCCAGGAGCGCCAGGGTGGGCAGGCGGGACGGGCGCCCCGGCAGGAGGACGGGGTGTGCCGGGTCCCGCGGAACGACCACCAGACGCCCCTGCGGCGCCCGTGCCACGAGGACGTCGTGCTCCGCGGCGGCACCGACCGCCGCCGCGGCGGGGTGCAGCAGTGCGGGCGGGACCGCCGGGTGCTCGCCGGCCGGGGCGGACTGCGCCCTACGGGCGAACCGCATCGTGCACGAGCCGAAGGGAGCACCGGCGTGCAGGTACTCGGCCGTGACGCGGTAGGCGACGAGCGCCCCGCCCTCCCGTCGTACGAGGTCGCTCACGCCGACCCGGACGGCCACCTCGGTCGCGCTGCCGCTCTCCGCCGGCTGCGTCCGCGGAGGCGTCCCCATGCTGACCGAGACGGGCTCGAACGGTGCGGTCCCGGCCCCGGGCAGGTACGTGTGTTCCAGGGCCGTGGCGAGCTGACGGGTGGACTCCGCCATGATCAGCGGATGGTGTCTCACGGTGGCCGTCCGCTCGTTGAGCGGGTGCAGGCGGGGCCACTGGCACCGAGCCGCGAAGAAGTGGCTCCCCTGACGGCGCAGGGACACGACGAGCAGCGACGCCATGGTCTCCAGCCCGATCGTGTGCCACAGCAGCGGGTCGCCGTGCTCGGTCTCCCGGGCACCCGGCGCGTCGCGGTCGCTCCGCGGCCACGTGCCGGCCGCGGGAGCCGTATCGATCGCCGTAGCGTGCATGAGCGTCTCCTGCCGAAGGCGTCGGGCGGTGCGACCGCCCCACACAGCCACTTCACCGGCCGCCGGCCCGATGGATGCACCCGTCACCCGAACGCGCTCACCACCGGCGCTCCCCGGCCGCCCCTACCCGGTCGCGGTGGTCCGCGCAGGCGGGCGGACGAGGCCCTAACCGCGAGGGGACCGGGAGGCGTCCTGGTCGGCCCGGCCGCCGGCGCCCAGGAGCCCCGTGGCCTCGAACGGCTCGGCGGCGGCCAGCCGCGGCAGTTCGCGTCGCGACAGCAGCGTCACCACCGGGGGCAGGGCGGCGCGCACGAGCTGGGCCGACCGCAGCCAGCCGGGCACGTAGACCGACGGGCGGCGCCGCTCGATCGCGGCGACCAGGCGGCCCGCGACGTACTCGACGGGGTACACCTTGCGCGCCGGCGGCGGCATGTGGCCGCGCAGCTCACGGAGCACCGCGAACTCGTCCGCGTCGCGGACCATGTCGGTGTCGGTCCAGTTGATGTAGGCGATGCCCACGCCCACGCGCCGGTGGGCCATCTCGGCCCGCAGCGCGTGGGCGAACGACTCGACCCCCGCCTTGGACGCGCAGTACGCGCTCATCATGGGCGCCGCACCGAGGGAGGCGAGCGACGCGACCTGGAGGAAGTAGCCGGACGTGTCGAGCAGGTCGCCGATGAACGTCCGGGCCGTGGCGGCACTGCCGATGAGGTTGACCTCGATCACCCGCCGCCACACCGCGGGATCGGACTCGGCGAACGGCCCGCCCTCGGCGACACCCGCGTTGGCGACGACGACGGAGGGAGGACCGAGCCGCGCGCGGATGTCCGCGGCGGCCCGGGCCAGGCCCCGGTCGTCCGTGACATCGACCTCCCAGCAGCCGCAGGCGCCCGGCAGGGTGTCCTCGACCCGCTTCAGCGTCCGCTCCTCCCGCCCGAGCAGCGCCACCCTCGCCCCGCGGGCGGACAGCTCCCGGGCCATCGCCGCTCCCAGGCCGCGCGCCGCTCCGGTGACGACGGCGGTCCTTCCGTGCAGCGGGCTCGCGGTGACCGGCATGCGACGGCTCCTGTTCCGTGCGGCGTTCGTCCCGTCTCACCGTAAGCACGGGCGGCGCCGTCGGCATGCCGGCGGCCGTACGCCGGCGACCCGCTCCGGCCCGGAACGGACGCCCGGTGCGGGGAACGACCCCGGTCCGCCTCCAAAACGACCCCGATGCGCATCCAAGGGGACTTTCCCGGGCGAAACGGTGACATGAAGCTGCGAGAGGAACTTCCGGTCGACCACCACCTGGCGACCGTGTACCGCTACGGAGCCGCCTTCTGCGGCCTGGTCCTGCTGACCTTCGCGGGCCTCGGCTTCGCCGACGCCCTCAGCCCCTTCGACACGTCCGGCGACACGATCGCCGGCATGACCACCAACGTGACCCTCAGTGTCATCTCCGCCGTCGTGGGATGCGCGCTGCTCGTCGGCGCCGTCATCGGCGGCAACTTCGCGTCGGCCCTCAACATGACGATCGGCGGGCTGTTCGTACTGAGCGGCTTCGCCCACACCTTCGTCCTGGACCGCCCCGCCAACATCCTGGACTTCGGGATGACCAACGTGATCTTCAGCTACGTCATGGGTCTGCTCATCGCGACGTTCGGCATGTACGGCCGCGTCTCCAGCCGGCTGCCCCACGACAATCCCTACTGGCGCCGTCGGCACGCCGGGCGGGCGGCCGGTGAGACCAAGGCCCCGGCGCTGCCGGGGGCGGAGCCGCGCGCTCTCGCCCGGGGAGAGGGGCGGGGCCCCCGCGACGGACGCGGCGCGCTCCGGTGAGCAAAGGGCCCTCCTCCCACCCCTCGTGGGGCGGGCCCCCGGCCGGCGCGTAACGTGAGGCACCATGAAGATCCTCATCAGCGCCGACATGGAGGGCGCCACCGGTGTCACCTGGCCGGCCGACGTGCTGCCGGGGACTCCCCAGTGGGAGCGGTGCCGGTCCCTGTTCACCTCGGACGTCAACGCGGCCGTGCAGGGCTTCTTCGACGGCGGCGCCGACGAGGTGCTGATCAACGAGGCCCACTGGACCATGCGCAACCTGCTCCTGGAGCGGCTGGACGAGCGGGCCCGGATGCTCACCGGCCGGCACAAGTCCCTCTCCATGGTCGAGGGTGTGCAGCACGGCGACGTCGACGGCATCGCGTTCGTCGGCTACCACGCCGGCGCCGGCATGGAGGGCGTCCTCGCGCACACCTTCCTCGCCAACTCCATCACCGGGGTGTGGGTCAACGACGTACGGGCGAGCGAAGGACTGCTCAACGCGCACGTGGCCGCCGAGTACGGGGTGCCGGTGGTCCTGGTCACCGGCGACGACGTGGCCTGCGAGGACGCCCTCGGTTACGCGCCCGGGGCGCTGAAGGTCGCCGTCAAGGACCATGTGTCCCGGTACGCGGCCGTGTGCCGCACACCGGCCAGGACGGCCGCCGACATCCGCGCGGCGGCCAAGCAGGCGACGGCGCTGGCCGGGCGCCGCGAGCCGGTCGACGGCGGGCCCTTCACCGTCGCGGTGGAGTTCGACGCCGAGCACCTGGCGATGGCCGCCACCGTCGTGCCGGGTGTGACCCGGGCCGGTGAGCGCAAGGTCGCCTACACCAGCGGGACCATGTACGACGGCATCCGCACCTTCAAGGCGGTCACCACGATCGCCTCGGCCGCGGTGGAGGAGCAGTATGGCTGACGAGCAGGCCCTGGACGAGGTCGTGACGTTCACGTCCGACCTGATCAGGATCGACACGACCAACAGGGGCGGGGGCGACTGCCAGGAGCGGCCCGCCGCCGAGTACGCCGCCGCGCGGCTCGCCGAGGCGGGCCTGGAGCCGGTCCTCCTCGAGCGCACCCCCGGCCGGACCAACGTCGTCGCGCGCCTGGAGGGCACCGACCCGTCGGCCGACGCGCTGCTGGTCCACGGGCACCTCGACGTCGTGCCGGCCGAGGCCGCCGACTGGAGCGTGCACCCCTTCTCCGGGGAGGTCCGCGACGGGGTCGTCTGGGGGCGCGGCGCCGTCGACATGAAGAACATGGACGCGATGATCCTGGCCGTGGTGCGCGCCTGGGCCCGGCAGGGCGTG
Organism: Streptomyces marokkonensis; assembly: GCF_008312835.1. Taxonomy (GTDB): domain Bacteria; phylum Actinomycetota; class Actinomycetes; order Streptomycetales; family Streptomycetaceae; genus Streptomyces; species Streptomyces marokkonensis_A. The sequence goes on from NZ_VSKS01000013.1 coordinate 128,176, forward strand.
CGGCCCCGCCGCGACATCGTCGTCGCGTTCACCGCCGACGAGGAGGCCAGCGCCGAGGACGGCTCCGGATTCCTCGCCGACCGGCACGCCCACCTCTTCGAGGGCTGCACCGAGGGCGTCAGCGAGTCGGGCGCGTTCACCTTCCACGACGGCGACGGCCGGCAGCTCTACCCGATCGCCGCAGGCGAGCGCGGCACCGCCTGGCTGAAGCTCACCGCGCGCGGCCGGGCCGGGCACGGCTCCAAGGTCAACCGGGAGAACGCGGTGACCCGCCTCGCCGCCGCCATCACCCGCATCGGTGAGCACGAGTGGCCGCTGCGGCTCACCCCCACGGTGCGGGCCGCGCTCACCGAACTCGCCGCCGTGTACGGCATCGGGACGGACCTGTCCGACGTGGACGCCCTGCTGGAGAAGCTCGGTACGGCGGGCAAGCTCGTCGAGGCGACCGTCCGCAACAGTGCCAATCCGACCATGCTGGACGCCGGGTACAAGATCAACGTGATCCCCGGGGAGGCCGTGGCGCGCGTCGACGGCCGGTACCTGTCGGGCGCCGAGGACGAGTTCCGCGCGACGATGGACCGGCTCACCGGGCCGGACGTCGACTGGGAGTTCGAGCACCACGAGGTGGCCCTGCAGGCGCCGGTGGACTCGCCGACGTTCGCCCGGATGCGGGCCGCCGTGGAGGAGTTCGCACCCGAGGGGCACGTCGTGCCGTACTGCATGTCCGGCGGCACGGACGCCAAGCAGTTCTCCCGGCTCGGCATCACCGGATACGGCTTCGCGCCGCTGAAGCTGCCGGAGGGCTTCGACTACCAGGCCCTCTTCCACGGCGTCGACGAGCGCGTCCCGGTCGAGGCGCTCCACTTCGGTGTCCGGGTCCTCGACCGGTTCCTGCGTTCGGCCTGAGCGGAGTGAGGGAGACAGTGCAGACCCTGGCCCACGGCGAGTGGCCCTCGCCCATCGACGCGGCCACGGCCGCGGCCCACGACGGCAGCCCCGAGTTCGCGGACTTCGTCGGCGACGAGGTGTGGTGGACCGAGCCCCGGCCCACCGAGGCCGGCCGGCGCACGCTGGTGCGCCGGCACGCCGACGGCACGGAGGAGTCCGTCCTGCCCGCGCCGTGGAACGTGCGGACCCGCGTCATCGAGTACGGCGGCCGGCCCTGGGCCGGCACGGTGCGCCGCGGCGGCCCGCTCGTGGTGTTCGCGCACTTCGCGGACCAGCGCCTGTACCTCTGGGAGCCGGGCGGCGAGCCGCGCCCGCTCACCCCGGTGTCGCCGGTCGGGCAGGGGCTGCGCTGGGCGGACCCGGTGCTGCTGCCCGAACGCGGCGAGGTGTGGTGCGTCCTTGAGGAGTTCACCGGCGACGGCCCCAGCGACGTACGCCGGGTCCTGGCCGCCGTACCGCTGGACGGCACCGCCGCCGACGACCGGGACGCCGTGCGGGAACTGAGCGACGGACGGCACCGGTTCGTCACCGGGCCGCGCCTCTCGCCCGACGGGCGGCGCGCCGCCTGGCTCGGCTGGGACCATCCGCGCATGCCGTGGGACGGCACCGAACTGGTGACCGCCGAGGTCGCCGACGACGGCACCCTGCGCGACGCCCGCACGGTGGCCGGCGGCCCCGAGGAGTCGGTCGCCCAGGCCGGCTGGACCCACGACGGCCGGCTGCTGTACTCGAGCGACCGCACCGGCTGGTGGAACCTCTACCGGGACGGGGAGCCGGTCTGCCCCCGCGAGGAGGAGTTCGGCGGACCGCTGTGGAAGCTCGGGCACCGCTGGTTCGCCCCGCTGGACAGCGGGCTGATCGCCGTCGTGCACGGCCGGGGCGCCCCCCGGCTCGGCGTACTCGACCCGGAGACCGGTGAGGTCGTCGACGCCGTCGGTCCCTGGACCGAGTTCGCGCCCTCCGTGGCGGCCCACGGCGAGCGGGTCGTCGCCATCGGGGCCGGCCCGCGCAGCGCCCACGAGGTGGTGGAGCTGGACACCAGGACGGGCAGGGCGCGCGTGATCGGCGCCGCGCACGAGGACGCCGTGGACCCCGCCCACTACCCGCGGCCCCAGGTCCGCACGTTCACCGGGCCCGACGGCCGCGAGATCCACGCCCAGGTCTTCCCGCCGCACCACCCGGAGTACGCCGGCCCCGCGGACGAGCGTCCCCCGTACGTGATCTGGGCGCACGGCGGCCCCACCGGCCGGGCGCCGCTCGTGCTCGACCTGGAGATCGCGTACTTCACCTCGCGCGGCATCGGCGTCGCCGAGGTCAACTACGGCGGCTCGACCGGATACGGGCGCGAGTACCGCAACCGGCTGCGCGGACAGTGGGGCGTGGTCGACGTCGAGGACTGCGCGGCGGTCGCGCTGGCCCTCGCCGACGAGGGCACCGCCGACCGCGACCGGCTCGCCGTCCGCGGCGGCAGCGCCGGCGGGTGGACCACCGCCGCCTCGCTGACCACGACCGACGTCTACGCCTGCGGCACGATCATCTACCCGGTGCTCGACCTCACCGGCTGGGGCACGGGGGAGACCCACGACTTCGAGTCCCAGTACCTGGAGAGCCTGATCGGCCCGCGCGCCGAGGTCCCCGACCGGTACGTGCGGCGCTCGCCCGTCGAACACGCCGACCGGCTCTCGGTGCCCTTCCTGATGCTCCAGGGACTGGACGACCCGATCTGCCCGCCCGTCCAGTGCGAACGGTTCCTGGCCCGGCTGGCCGGCCGGGGCGTGCCGCACGCCTACCTCACCTTCGAGGGCGAGGGGCACGGCTTCCGGCGGGCGGAGACGATGGTGCGCGCCCTGGAGGCGGAGATGTCCCTGTACGCCCAGGTGTTCGGGCTGAGGGTGCCCGGCGTCCCGACCCTGGAGCTGGGCGCGTGAGCCGGGCCGAACCGCTGCGGCGGCCGCGCCGGCTCTCCCCCGGCGCCCGGGTGGCCGTCGTCGCGCCCAGCGGCCCGGTGCCCGAGGAGCGGCTCCGGGCCGGGCTCGACGTACTGCGCGGCTGGGACCTCGATCCGGTGGCGGCCCCCCACGTCCTCGACCGGCACGGACGGTTCGGCTACCTGGCCGGCACCGACGCCGACCGGGCCGCCGATCTGCAGTCCGCGTGGTGCGACCCGGACGTCGACGCGGTGATCTGCGCCCGCGGCGGCTACGGCGTGCAGCGCATCGTCGACGCGCTCGACTGGGAGGCGATGCGGGCGGCCGGGCCCAAGGTGTTCGTCGGGTTCAGCGACATCACCTCCCTGCACGAGGCGTTCGCCGTCCGGCTCGGACTGGTCACCCTGCACGGGCCGATGGCCGCGGGCCTCGACTTCGTGAAGAGCGCGCGGGCACAGGACCATCTCCGGGCCACCCTCCTCGCTCCCGACACCGTCCGCACCATCGCCTCCGACGGCACCGCGCTCGTCCCCGGCCGGGCCCGCGGCGTCACCCTGGGGGGCTGTCTCTCCCTGCTCGCCGCCGATCTCGGCACCCCGCACGCCAGGCCCTCCGCGCGGGGCGGACTGCTGTGCCTGGAGGACGTGGGCGAGGAGACGTACCGGCTCGACCGCTACCTCACCCAGCTGCTGCGGGCCGGCTGGCTGGACGGGGTCGCCGGGCTGCTCCTCGGTTCCTGGGCGCAGTGCGAGCCGTACGACGGGGTGCGGGCGCTGCTCGCCGACCGGCTCGGCGGCCTCGGGGTACCGGTGGCCGAGCAGTTCGGGTTCGGGCACTGCGACGACGCGCTCACCGTCCCGTTCGGCGTCGCCGCCGAACTCGACGCGGACGCGGGCACGCTGACGCTGGACGAACCGGCACTCGCCTGACCGTCGTAGGGTGGCGGGGTGCCGCACACCGCTTCCCGCTATCTCGCCGAGGGCGCCCGCGTGGGCCTGCGTCACTTCACCCACGCGGACGGCGCCGAGTTCACCGCCCGTGCCCGGGAGAGCAAGGACCTGCACCACCCCTGGCTGTTCCCGCCGGACAGCGCCTCGGCCTACGCCGCGTACGCGGGGCGGCTGATCGAGGACCCCGCCAAGGCGGGGTTCCTGGTCTGCGAGAAGGAGGCGGACGGCGCCCTCGCCGGGTTCATCAACATCAACAACATCGTCGAGGGCGGCTTCCTGTGCGGTGCGCTGGGCTACGGCGCCTTCGCGCACGCGGCGGGGCGCGGGCTGATGCGCGAGGGCCTGGACCTCGTCGTGCGGTACGCCTTCGGCCCGATGCGGCTGCACCGTCTGGAGATCAACGTCCAGCCCGGCAACGCCGCGTCCATCGCCCTCGCCCGCGCCTGCGGTTTCCGCCTGGAGGGCTTCTCGCCGAAGATGCTCTTCGTCGACGGGGCCTGGCGCGACCACCAGCGCTGGGCCGTCACCAGGGAGATGACGACCGGCCGTTGAAGCGGGGATCGGACGGCCGTGGAGCGCCCTCACCGGCGAACCCCTGCCGGAACGCCACGACTTCCGGATGCGGCCCTCGCCCTGAGCGGGTGTCAGGCGCGGCGGTCCGCGTACTCGTAGACCGCCCCGTCCGGGTGCCGTGCGATGAGGTTGCGGCCCACCGGGGTGGGGACCGGGCCCGCGATGATGTCGGCGCCCATCTCCGCGAGGACCCGGCGGGCCTCGTCGACGTCCTGCACCGCGATGGTCGCCGCGACCTTGCGCAGCACGTCCAGCTCCGCCGCGGGACCGCTCATCAGCAGGAAGCAGCCCACCGCGGCGACCTCGACGCCGGCCCGTTCGAACCGGAGGGCTCTGCCGCCCGCCAGCCGCTCGTAGAAGGGGATGGCGGTCTCGATGTCGTCGACGCAGACGCGCAGTGTGGCACCCAGAATCTCCATGGGGAGGAGCCTAGTTGGGGGCGGCCGTAACGAAGGGCCCGCCCCCGGCCGGTCCCCCCGCCGCTCACCACGCCCCGCGCCCGCGGGCGTTACGCGCCCCGGGCCGCGGGTACCCGGTGCGTCATGCAGCGCTTGGAGCACTTGGAGCATCTGGACAAGCACCTGGCCGACGAACTGGCACAGGTGGCCCGCGAAACCGTACGTGACGAACTGCGCGAACAGGCGCGGGGGCAGCGCCGCAAGGCCGCCCTGTACGCCGCGTCCGGCACCGCCGCCCTCTACGCGGGCGCGGCGGTCTCGCTGGCCGTGGGCCTCGCGCTCGCCCTGGTCCTGCCGGACTGGGCCGCCGCGCTGATCACGGCCGCGATCCTGGCCGCGCTGTCCTACGCCCTGCGCGGCGCGGCCCGGCCCTCGGCCCCCCGGCAGGCCACCGCACCCGGAGGCCGGGGCGCCCCGATCCCGCCGGTGCCGTCCACCCCGCCCACCGCGGGCGTCGTCCCGCCGCCGCGGCCGGACGGCTCCGGCCCGGACACCCACCACCGGCCGTGACCCCTGCGGCGACCCGGACCCGCTGACGGTCCGCACGGCCGGTCAGCCCACCCTGTACTCCGCGACGTCCTCCGTCCGCAGGGTCAGACCGTGGCCGGGGCCCCCGACCGGGCCGACCGTGCCGCCCGTGGGGTCCAGGGCGCCGTCGAAGAACATGTCCTCGACCCGGACGTGGTCGTGGAACCACTCGACGTGCCGCAGGTTCGGGACCGTGGCCGCCACCGCCGCGTGGGCGTGCGGGGCGTGGTGCGCGGAGACCTCCAGGCCGTGCGCCTCCGCCAGCGCCGCCGCGTGCAGGAAACCGGTGATGCCGCCGCAGCGCGTCGCGTCCACCTGGAGGCAGTCCACCGCCCCGGCCGTGATCACGCGGGCGAAGTACGGCGGGTCGGAGCCGTGCCCCCCGGCGGCCACGTCACTCACCACGGCGTCGCGGACCAGCCGCAGCCCGGTCAGGTCGTCCGAGGACACCGGCTCCCCGAACCAGCCCACCCCGTACTCGGCGAGCGTGTGCCCGACCCGCACCGCCTGCTTGCGGGTGTACGCGCCGCCCGCGTCCACGTAGAGCTCGGCGTGCTCCCCGACGACATGCCGGGCGGCCCGCACCCGGTGCAGGTCACGGGTGACCTCCCGCCCCCAGCCCTCACCGATCCTGATCTTCACGCGCGGTATGTGCTGCCCGTGCACCCACCCGTTGAGCTGCGCCGCCGTGTGCGTGTCGTGGTAGGTCGTGAAGCCCCCGCTGCCGTACACCGGCACCCGCTCCCGGCGTGCCCCAAGCAGCCGCACCAGAGGCAGTTCCAGCAGCCGCGCCTTGAGGTCCCACAGCGCGATGTCCAGCGCCGAGATCGCACAGGCCGCGATGCCCGGCCGGCCGATGTCGCGGACCGAGCGGCACATCGCCTCGTGCACGGCCGGGATGTCCAGGGCGCTCATGCCCTCCACGAGCGGCGCGAGATGCCCGGTCAGGAAGTCGCCGACCGCCGCGGGACCGTACGTCCATCCGGTGCCGGTCGCGTCACCGGCCGACACCTCGGCGATCACGGACGTCGTGGACTCCCAGGCCAGCGTCCCGTCCGCCTCGGGGGCGTCGGTCGGCACGGTGTAGACGGAGGCAACGGGTCGGTGCAGTCTCATCGTCGGTCCGTCCTCCCGGGACTCAGCCGGCCTGCTGGAGCTGCGGCAGGACCTTGGTGCGGTAGAAGTCGAAGAAGCCGCGCAGATCGGGGCCGATCTGGTTGACGTAGATCCGGTCGAACCCCGCGTCGGCGAACTGCCGGAGCTCGGCGACATGCTCGTCCACGTCGTCGCCGCACACCCGGTTCTCGCGCACCATGTCCTCGGTGACCAGGGTCTGCGCCTGCTCGAAGTGCCTCGGCGAGGGCAGCACCTGCCCCAGCTCGCCGGGCAGTTGCTCGTTCGCCCAGAGCCGGTGCACGGTGCGCACGCAGTCGTCACGGTCGGTGCCGTAGCAGACCTTGGTGCCGCCGCTGACCGGTTTCCCGCCGCCCCCGCCCTTGCGGTACTGCTCCACCATCGAGTCGTCCGGCATCATCGTGATGTAGCCGTCGCCGACCCGGGCCGCCAGCTTGGTCGCCGCCGGGCCGAAGCCGGAGATGTCGATGGGCACGGGCTGGTCCGGGAGGGTGTACAGGCGGGCGTTCTCCACCGTGTAGTGCGCGCCGTGGTGGTTGACCTCCTCGCCGGTGAACAGCCGGCGCATCACCTGGATCGCCTCCTCCAGCATCTCCAGCCGTACGTGCGCGGGTGGCCAGGCGTCCCCCAGGATGTGCTCGTTCAGTGCCTCGCCCGTGCCCACGCCGAGCCGGAACTCCCCCGGCGCCATGACCGCGCTCGTGGCCGCGGCCTGCGCCACCACCGCCGGGTGCGTCCGCACGGTGGGGCAGGTCACCGCCGTGCCCACCGGCAGGGACACCGCCTCGGACAGCGCGCCGATCACCGACCACACGAAGGGACTCTGCCCCTGTTCGTCGTTCCACGGGTGGTAGTGGTCCGAGATCCACAGGGCCTGGAACCCGGCCTGCTCGGCCATCCGCGCCTGCTCGATCAGCTCGGCGGGACCGTACTGCTCGCACGAGAGGAAGTAACCGTACTGGGGCATGGGGGGTGCCTCCGCGACATGGGCGGTTCGGGTCCCGGGCCGGGTACCCGGGGGGCCGGGCGGAAACCGGCCGGACGTTTGGCGGCCCCGGCCGGGGGGACGCGGAAGTCTCCCGACGTACGCGACAGCGCCGGAGGCGAACCGTGAGTCGACCCCGCATAGTGATCGTCGGTGCCGGCTTCGCCGGGTACCGCACGGCCCAGACCCTGTCCCGGCTGGCCCGTGGCCGCGCCGAGATCGTCCTGCTCAATCCGACCGACTACTTCCTGTACCTTCCGCTGCTGCCCCAGGTCGCGGCGGGCATCCTGGAGCCGCGCCGGGTCACCGTCTCCCTCTCCGGCACGCTGCCGCACGTGAAGCTCGTGCTGGGGGAGTCCGACCGCATCGACCTCGACGCACGGCAGGTGCACTACACCGGGCCCGAGGGCGAGAGCGGCACCCTCTCCTACGACCGGCTGGTGCTCGCCGCCGGCAGCGTCAACAAGCTGTTGCCGATCCCCGGTGTCGCCGAGCACGCCCACGGCTTCCGCGGCCTGCCCGAAGCCCTCTACCTGCGCGACCACGTGACCCGGCAGGTGGAGCTCGCCGCCACCACCGACGACCCCAAGCGCTGCGCCTCCCGCTGCACCTTCGTCGTCGTCGGCGCCGGCTACACCGGCACCGAAGTCGCCGCGCACGGGCAGCTGTTCACCGACTCGCAGGTCAGCAGGCACCCCATGCGGACCGGGATGCGGCCGCGCTGGATCCTGCTGGACATCGCCGACCGGGTCCTGCCCGAGCTGGACGAACGGCTCTCCCGCACGGCCGACACGGTCCTGCGCGAGCGGGGCGTGGACGTACGGATGGGCACCTCGGTGAAGGAGGCCACGCACGACGGGGTGCTCCTGACCGACGGGGAGTTCGTGGACACGCAGACCCTCGTGTGGTGCGTGGGCGTGCGCCCCGACCCGCTCGCCGAGTCGCTCGGGCTGCCCATGGAGCGCGGCAGGCTGCTCGTAGACCCGCACCTGCAGGTGCCGGGCCGGCCGGAGGTGTTCGCCTGCGGTGACGCGGCGGCGGTGCCCGATCTGGAGAAGCCGGGGTCGTACACCCCGATGACCGCGCAGCACGCCTGGCGACAGGGCAAGGTGTGCGGGCACAACATCGCCGCGTCGTTCGGCGACGGTGAGCGGCGCGCCTACCGCCACAAGGACATGGGGTTCGTGGTGGACCTGGGCGGCGTCAAGGCCGCGGCCAACCCGCTCGGCGTGAACCTGTCCGGGATCGCGGCGGGAGCGGTCACCCGCGGCTACCACCTCGCCGCGATGCCGGGCAACCGCGTGCGGGTGGCCGCCGACTGGCTGCTCGACGCCGTACTGCCGCGTCAGGCGGTCCAGTTGGGGCTCGTACGGTCCTGGTCGGTGCCGCTGGACACGGCGTCCCCGGAACTGGCCCGGGTCCCCGGCATGCCGGAGCGGACCCGGCCGTCGGCGCCCGGCGGGCCGGACGCGGGTGCGGAACCCGGGAAGGGCGGTCCGGGCAGCGAGCCTGCGAGGAACCAGCCCGGCGGTGAACCGGCGAAGAATCAGCCTGGCGGTGAGCCTGCGAGGAACCAGCCTGGCGGTGAGCCTGCGAAGAATCAGCCTGGCGGTGAGCCTGCGAAGAATCAGCCTGGCGGTGAGCCGGCGAGGAACCAGCCCGGTGGGGAGCCGGCGAGGAACCAGCCCGGTGGGGAGCCCGCGAAGAACCAGCCCGCCGTGACGCCGCCGCCCGACCAGCCGCCGCCCGGTCCCGATGTCGCTCCCGGACCCGTCAGGCGCACCGACCGACCCACCGAAGGAGACTCATGAACACCGGCGAACTCGTCGAGCTCGGGCAGCAGTTGCGCGTGGACAGTGTCCGGGCCGCGGCCGCGGCGGGCTCCGGGCACCCCACGTCGTCGATGTCCGCGGCGGATCTGATGGCCGTCCTGTTCGCCCGCCACTTCGCCTACGACTTCCAGCGCCCCGAGCATCCGGCCAACGACCGCTTCGTCCTCTCCAAGGGCCACGCCTCCCCTCTGATGTACGCCACCCTCAAGGCGGCCGGCGCGATCGACGACGAGGAACTGCTCACCTTCCGCGACGACGGCAGCCGCCTGGAGGGGCACCCGACCCCGCGACAGCTGCCCTGGGTCGAGACGGCCACCGGCTCGCTCGGCCAGGGTCTGCCCGTCGGCGTCGGCATCGCGCTGGCCGGGAGGCGGCTGGACCACGCCGACTACCGCGTGTGGGTGCTGTGCGGCGACAGCGAGCTGGCCGAGGGCTCGGTGTGGGAGGCGGCCGAGCAGGCCGCGTACGAGCACCTGGACAACCTCACGGCGATCGTGGACGTCAACCGGCTCGGCCAGCGCGGCCCCACCCGGCACGGCCACGACCTCGACGCCTACGCCCGCCGCTTCCAGGCCTTCGGCTGGCACACCGTCGAGGTGGACGGCCACGACGTGGACGCCGTCGACCGCGCCTACGGAGAGGCGCTCTCCACCCGGGGCCAGCCCACCGCGATCCTCGCCCGCACCCTGAAGGGCAAGGGCGTCGAGTCGGCCGAGGACCGCGAGGGCCTGCACGGCAAGCCGCTGCCGGAGGCCGAGGACGCCGTCGCCGAACTCGGCGGCCCGCGCGACCTGCGCATCCCGGCGCGCCCGCCGTCCTCCGACGGAGCACCGCCGGCCCGGCACACCGGGGAACCCGTCCTGCCCCGCTGGGACAAGGGTGACGAGGTGGCCACCCGCAACGCCTTCGGCGAGGCGCTGGCCGCGCTCGGCACCGCCCGCGGCGACGTCGTCGCACTCGACGGGGAGGTCGGCGACTCCACCCGCGCGGAGTTCTTCGCCAAGGAGCACCCCGGGCGGTACATCGAGTGCTACATCGCCGAGCAGCAGATGGTCGCGGCGGCGGTGGGCGTCGCGGCGCGCGGCTGGACGCCGTACGCCTCCACCTTCGCGGCCTTCCTCACCCGCGCCCACGACTTCATCCGCATGGCGGCGGTCAGCGGCTCCGGCATCAATCTCGTCGGCTCGCACGCGGGCGTCGCCATCGGCCAGGACGGTCCCAGCCAGATGGGCCTGGAGGACCTGGCGATGATGCGCGCGGTGCACGGCTCGACCGTGCTGTACCCGTGCGACGCCAACCAGACCGCACGGCTGGTCGCCGCGATGGCCGGCCTGGACGGCATCCGTTACCTGCGCACCTCACGCGGCGAGAGCCCGGTCGTCTACGGCCCGGATGAGGAGTTCCCGGTCGGCGGCAGCAAGGTGCTGCGCTCCTCGGGACGCGACCGGCTCACCCTCGTCGCCGCGGGCGTCACCGTGCCCGAGGCGCTGGCCGCCGCGGACGCCCTGGATCGCGAGGGCATCGCCGTACGGGTGATCGACCTGTACTCGGTGAAGCCGGTCGACCGGGAGACCCTGCGCACGGCCGCCGAGGAGACCGGCTGCCTGATCACCGTGGAGGACCACCACCCGGAGGGCGGCCTCGGGGACGCGGTCGCGGAGGCCTTCGGCGACGGTCGCCCCGTACCGCGCCTGGTGCGGCTGGCCGTGCGGAACATGCCGGGTTCGGCTTCCCCGCGGGAGCAGCTGCGCGCCTCCGGCATCGACGCGGAGTCGATCGCCGTGGCGGGCCGGCTGCTGGTGGGGGAGGCGGTCGTGTCGTGAGCGACGACGGGCCGCGCACCGTACGGGCAGGCCGCCGCTCGGTGGAGATCCACCGGCCGGAACGCCTACGCGCGGACCGCGGTCGCCCCCGCACCGTCCGCGCCCTGCCCGGCGCGCCCGTCGCCGTACCCGTCTCCTGGGACCAGCTGGACGATCCGGACCTGCACGCCCGCCGCCGGACGGTCGCCGACGCGGTCGAGCAGGCCCGCTCCGGCCCGTGTGCCGGTCTGGTGCGCCGGGGCGCGCCCCGGGCCCGGCGCGCCGCCGGCTGGCGGGGCTGCGGGGCTGAGCGGAGCGGCCCTCCACGCCGATCGGGCAGCGGGCAGGCCGCGGCAATCGGGTGAGCCCGCGGAGGTTTGGCGAACAGACTTGCGGCCACACGGAGGGGGAGGTGGCCATGACGAACACGAAGAACACCGAAGAGTCACAGGGTTCACAGGAAGCCCGAAACTCACAGACATCTCGCAAGCAGACCGGAGACAACAGAACCACCAAGCGGCCGAGCCCGATGGAGGTGCTGCGCCAGGCGCGCGGACAGCTCGCGGAGCTCACCGGTATGGAAGCCGAGTCCGTGTCGTCCTTCGAGCAGACGGAGGAGGGCTGGGCGCTGGAGGTCGAGGTCCTCGAACTCGAGCGCGTGCCCGACACGATGAGCCTGATGGCGAGCTACCAGGTGGAGCTGGACCCGGACGGGCAGCTCACCGGTTACCGGCGGGTCCGCCGCTACGAACGGGGACGTTCCGACGCCCGCGGGTCCGGCGGCCGCTAGGCCGCCCGGTCGGACTCACATCACACACAGACAAGGAGGGACAGCCGGCATGACAGTCGTACCGGCACAGCAGACCGGCGGTGGGGGCGGCAGCAGCGGCCTCTACGACGTGCTCGAGCTCGTTCTGGACAGGGGGCTCGTCATCGACGCATTCGTGCGCGTGTCCCTGGTCGGCATCGAGATTCTCAAGATCGATGTGCGTGTCGTCGTCGCCAGCGTCGACACCTATCTCCGTTTCGCCGAGGCGTGCAACCGCCTCGACCTCGAGGCCGGGCCCCGCAAGAGCCCGGGCCTGCCCGAGATCGTCGGCGAGGTCACCGAGTCCGGTGCCCGGGGCAAGTCCAAGGGCGCCCTGTCCGGTGCCGCCGAGACCATCTCCGGCGCGTTCAAGCAGGCACGCGAGGGTGATTCCGAGCGCGAGACCGAGTCCCGTCCGCGGGCCCGCAAGAGCACCGCCGCCCGGCGGAAGGAGGAGCAGGAGTGAGCACCTACGTCTACGGCATCACGGCGGCTTCGCACCCGTCACTGCCCGAGGGCATGGGCGGTGTCGGCGATCCGTCACGTCCGGTGCGCATCCTGCGCGCGGGGGACCTGGCCGCCGTCGTCAGCGACGCGCCGGAGGGGCTGCGTCCCAAGCGCAGGGAACTGCTCGCCCACCAGAACGTGCTCAGCGAGATCGGCGCGGCCGGCTGCGTGCTGCCCATGCGGTTCGGCAGTGTCGCCCCGGACGACGACTCCGTCACCGCTGTCCTCGCCGAGCGGGCCGAGCACTACCTGGAGCGGCTGCGCGCGCTGGACGACCGGGTCGAGTACAACGTCAAGGCCAATCACGTCGAGGAAGCCGTCCTGCACCACGTCATGGCCGGCAACCCGGAGATCCGGGCCCTTGCGGAGGCCAACAGGCAGTCCGGCGGCGGTAGTTACGACGACAAGATCCGGCTCGGCGAGATGGTCGCCGCGGCGGTCAAGGCCAAGGAGTCCGAGGACGGCCCCGCCCTGGAGCGCGCGCTGGAAGGTGCCGCCGACGCCGTGAGCGTGGGCCCCGAGTCCACGGGCTGGCTCGCCAACGTCTCCTATCTGGTGAAGCGGGAGACGGCGGAGGAATTCCTGGCAGCGGTGGAGCAGGTCCGCTCGGACATGCCCCACCTCGAGGTCCGCCTGAACGGGCCGCTGCCTCCGTACAGCTTCGTCGAACCGGGGCCGGCCGAGCCGGCGGGCACCGCGGCAGGTGGAGCGGACACCGGAGCGGGGTGACGTCATGGGCCTGATCTCGGAGGTGCTGCTGCTGCCGTTCGCACCGGCACGCGGCGCCTCCTGGGCCATCCGGCAGGTGATCCAGGAGGCGGAGCGCATCTACTACGACCCCGCCACGATTCGCGCAGAGCTGGCCCGCCTGGAGGAACTGCTGGAGGCCGGAGAGATCACCGAGGAGGAGTTCGACCGGCAGGAGGACGAACTCCTCGACCGGTTGGAGACCGCAACGCGCACAGGCGCGGGCACAGGCGACGGGACGGCACGACAATGAATCGAATGGGACTGGGCCTCGCGATCGGGGCCGGATATCTCCTCGGACGGACCAAGAAGCTCAAGATGGCGGTCGCCGTCGGCGGCCTGGTGGCGGGCAAGAAGCTGAACCTCAGCCCGCGCATGGTCGGCGAGCTGGTGTCCCAGCAGCTGCGTGAGAACCCGCAGTTCAAGGAGCTCGGCGACCAGCTGCGCGGCGAACTGCGCGGGGTCGGCAAGGCGGCCTCCGGCGCGCTGGTCGAGCGGCAGCTCGGCTCGCTCGCCGACCGGCTGCACGGCCGTACCGCCGAGATGCGCGCACAGCTGAACGGATCCGGTCCGAAGGAGGGGGACGCGCAGGACGAGGAGACGGACGAGGCGAAGGACGAGGAGACGGACGAGGACCTCGACGAGGCGCCGGAGGAGGAGCACGAGCCGGACGGCGAGGAGGACCACGAGGAGGAGCCCGCCCCCGAGCGGCCGGCCAAGAACGCCGCCGCCAAGAAGACCGCGCCGTCGAAGAAGACCGCGCCGTCGAAGAAGGCCGCGGCCAAGAAGACGGCTCCCGCGAAGAAGACAGCCGCGAAGAAGACCGCGGCCGCCTCCCGCGGATCCCGTCCCCGCACGTCGAAGGGAGGCGGTGAGCGATGACCGAGACCCTGGGATCGGCCACCTCCGCCGCGCGTGACGGTGCGAAAGGGGCATCGAAGAACCCCCTCGCCGACGTCACCCACAGCGAGGCCGCCGACCGGCTCAAGGCCGAGGTGCAGGACTACCTCGCGGCCCAGGCCACCCGCGTGCTGAGCGGCCTCGGGAACAAGCTAGGCGAGACCACCAACAAGCTCACCGACATCGCCGAGGGCAACAGCCCCGGCTTCGGCAAGCTCGCCCTCGACGGCGGCCGCAAGATCGCCGAGGGCAAGGGTCCGCTGCGCAGCGCCATCGAACTCGGCGCCTCACGGGCGAAGGACAACGTGATGGGCAAGCTCAAGGGACTGGGCGGCGGCAAGGGCAAGCGCAAGCGCTCGTCCGGCAACAAGCCCACCGTCATCATGGAGCACATCGACGTCGGGGTCCCGTTGCGCACGGCCTACGACCAGTGGACCCAGTACCAGGACTTCAGCACCTTCGCCAAGGGCGTCAAGAGCGCCAGCAGGGCCGACGACACCACGTCGGACTGGCAGGCGAAGATCTGGTGGTCCAACCGCAGCTGGAAGGCGAAGACCACCGAGCAGGTCCCCGACGACCGCATCGCCTGGTCCTCGGAGGGCGCCAAGGGCACGACGCGGGGCGTCGTCTCCTTCCACCGCCTGGCCGACAACCTCACCCGGGTCCTGCTGGTCATCGAGTACTACCCCTCGGGCTTCTTCGAGAAGACCGGCAACATCTGGCGCGCCCAGGGCCGCCGCGCCCGGCTCGACCTGAAGAACTTCTCCCGCTTCATCACCCTCAAGGGCGAGGCCGAGGACAGCTGGCGCGGCGAGATCCGCGACGGCGAGGTCGTCCGCAGCCACGAGGACGCGCTGGCGGAGGAGGAGGAAGCGGAGTCCGGCGAGCCCGAGGAGGGCGAGGAGGACGAATCCCCGGCGGATGAGCACGGCGAGGACGAGGAACCCGAGTACGAGGACGAATCCGAGGAGGCCGGGGCCGAGGCCGAGGACCAGGAGCCCGGGGAGGACGAGGAACCCGCCGACGAGTACGAGGAGGACGAGTACCCGGAGGAGGAGGACGAGGCGGAGGCCGACGAGCCCGACGCTGAGCCCGAGGACGAGGCGGAGGCCGGCGAGCCCGAGGACGAGGTCGAGGACGAGTACGAGCCCGAGCCCGAGGACGAGCGCGCCGAGAGCCGGAGCCGCCGATGACCACCCCCAGCCGGCTCCCGGATCCCTACGGCCAGGGCAGCGGCGCCAATCTCGCCGACATCCTGGAAAGGGTGCTCGACAAGGGCGTCGTGATCGCGGGTGACATCCGCATCAACCTGCTCGACATCGAGCTGCTCACCATCAAGCTGCGCCTGGTCGTCGCCTCCGTCGACAAGGCGAAGGAGATGGGGATCGACTGGTGGGAGTCCGACCCGGCGCTGTCCTCGCGGGCCCGTCGCGACGAGCTGGCGAGGGAGAACGCCGAGCTGCGGGAGCGGCTGGCCCGGCTGGAGGAACTGGAGCTGGGGCCCCGTCGCGCACAGGAGGAGAGGCCGTGACAGGACTGCGGTACGTCTACGCGGTCTGCCGCCCCTTCGGCACACCGCTCCAGGCCCAGTTGACCGGGGTGGGAGGCGATCCGCCCCGGCTGGTGCCCCACCACGACCTGGTGGCGGTGGTCAGCCACGTTCCCGAGGCGGACTTCGCCGAGGGCCCGCTGCGCGCCCACCTCGAGGACCTCGACTGGCTGACCGCGGTCGCCCGCGCCCACCAGGGTGTGATCGACGCGCTCACCACCGTCACCACCCCGCTGCCGCTGCGGCTCGGCACCGTGTTCCGCGACGACAGCGGTGTGCGGTCGATGATCGAGGCGCGGGAGGAGAGCTTCCTGCGCACCCTCGACCGGCTGGAAGGCCGGGTCGAGTGGGGCGTCAAGGTGTACCTGGAAGCGGAACGGGCGCCCGAGGCGGCCGCCGCGCCCGCGCCCAAGCCGGCGTCCGGCCGGGACTACCTGCGGCAGCGGCGCATGCGGACCAAGTCGCAGGACGACCTCTGGCAGCGGGCCGAGACCTTCGCGACCCGGCTGCACGAGACCCTGTGCGAGAGCGCCGAGGACTCCCGGCTGCACGCTCCGCAGAACCCCACGCTCTCCGGTGCCTCCGGACGCAATGTGCTCAATGCCGCGTATCTCGTGCCGCGCGCGGAATCCGAGGAATTCGTGGAACGGGTGGACCGGACGAAGGACGGGGTCCCCGGAATACGCGTGGAACTCACCGGCCCCTGGGCGGCCTATTCGTTCGCCGGTGAGGAAACGGGCGAGAAGGAGGGACAGTGACCGTCGTCGAACGCCGCGAGATAGCCCTGGTGGATCTGCTCGACCGGCTCCTGGCCGGCGGGGTCGTCATCACGGGCGACATCACGTTGCGCATCGCGGACGTCGACCTGGTCCGTATCGACCTCAACGCGCTCATCAGCTCGGTGAACGCCCAGGTCCCCTCGCCGTTCGAGGGGTCGCTGTGACGGCCGCCCCCGACGACGGCCGGCAGGTCGAGCCGCACGCCAGCCGGCGCAAGCGGCTCGACCTGGAGCCGGACACGGTCGAACGCGATTTGATCAAACTGGTGCTCACCGTCGTGGAACTGCTGCGCCAGCTCATGGAACGCCAGGCGCTGCGCCGGTTCGACGAGGGGGACCTGACCGAGGAGCAGGAGGAGCGGGTCGGGCTCACCCTGATGCTGCTCGAGGACCGCATGGCGGAACTGCGGGACCGGTACGGACTGCGGCCCGAGGACCTGAACCTGGACCTCGGGCCGCTCGGACCGCTGCTTCCCCGGGACTGAGGTTCCCGGAAACAAGAATTCCCCGGGACCGCGTCCCGGGGAATTCTTTTCACCTCACCAGCGGTACCAGCGGCCTCTGCCCCCGCCTGCCGAGGTGCTGCGCATGAAGAATCCCAGCAGCCACACGATGAGCACGGCCAGGGCGATCCACCAGAGGATCTTTACCGCGAACCCGGCACCGAAAAGGATCAGTGCCAACAGCAGAACGAGCAGAATGGGAACCATGATGTCGAACCTCCTGCCGTTCTGATGTCCTGGAAAACGCGATTCAGGCTTCCTTGCGGCAGAGAATTTCCCCGTGCAGCACGCTGAACCAGCCGTCCTCCCGCGTGCCCCATTCCCGCCACGCCGCGGACACCTCCCGCAACCGCTCGCGGGTGGCGTGGCCCCCCTCGACGGCCCGCTCGGCGTAGGCGGACGCCACGGTGCGGTCCGCCCACAGGCCGCTCCACCAGGACCGCTCCCCGGCGGTCGAGAAGGTCCAGGAGCCGGAGGTCGCCGTGATGTCCGTGAATCCGGCGGCCAGCGCCCAGGACTTCAGGCGCCGCCCGGCGTCCGGCTCGCCCCCGTTGGCCCGGGCCACCCGCCGGTACAGGTCGAGCCAGTGGTCCATGCCCGCCGACCCGGGGTACCAGGTCATGGCCGCGTAGTCGGAGTCCCGTACCGCGACGAACCCGCCCGGTCTCGTCACCCGCCGCATCTCGCGCAGCGCACGGACCGGGTCGCCCACGTGCTGGAGCACCTGGTGGGCGTGGACGACGCAGAACGTGCCGTCCGGGAAGTCCAGTGCGTGCACGTCCCCCGTCGTGAAGCCGACGTTCGCCAGTCCCCGCTCCACGGCCACCGTCCGGGCCCGCTCCAGGATCCCCGGCTCGCGGTCGAGACCGGTGACGTGCCCGTCGGGGACGAGCGCCGCCAGGCCGGCGGTGATGGTGCCGGGTCCGCACCCGATGTCCAGGATCCGCATGTGGGGTTCCAGGACCCCGAGGAGGTACGCCGACGAGTTCTCGGCGGTCCGCCAGGTGTGCGACCTCAGCACCGACTCGTGGTGCCCGTGGGTATACACGGCCGTTTCGCGCGCTTCCGGCATGCCGGGCCCACCCCTTCCGCTCTCGTGGTTCTCGCAGGAGAGCCCTCACGCTACGCGCGGCGGCCGCATATTGAGACCCACGTATCGCATGGTGGACCATACCGCTCGGAAACCCGTTTGCCACCTGCGTCGGCGAGCCCGCACAATCCCCACCATGGGCCACCTGGAAGCAGCGCACCTGGAGTACTACCTCCCCGACGGGAGGGCCCTCCTGGGCGATGTGTCCTTCCGGGTGGGTGAAGGCGCGGTCATGGCCCTGGTGGGCCCCAACGGTGCGGGCAAGACCACCCTGCTCCGCCTCCTCGCCGGCGAGCTGAAGCCTCATGGCGGGTCTGTCACCGTCACCGGCGGTCTCGGCGTCATGCGCCAGTTCGTCGGCTCCGTACGGGACGAGACGACCGTGCGGGACCTGCTCGTCTCCGTCGCCGCGCCCAGGATCCGGGAAGCGGCCCACGCCGTCGACAGGGCCGAGCACGCCCTCATGACGGTCGACGACGAGGCCGCGCAGCTCGCCTACGCCCAGGCCCTCGCCGACTGGGCCGAGGCCCGGGGCTACGAGGCGGAGACGCTGTGGGACATGTGCACCACGGCCGCGCTCGGCATCCCGTACGAGAAGGCGCAGTGGCGCGAGGTCCGCACCCTCTCCGGCGGCGAGCAGAAGCGTCTGGTCCTCGAGGCGCTGCTGCGGGGCACCGATCAGGTCCTGCTGCTCGACGAGCCCGACAACTACCTCGACGTGCCCGGCAAGCGCTGGCTGGAGGACCGGCTCGGGGAGACCCGCAAGACCGTCCTGTTCGTCTCCCACGACCGCGAACTCCTCGCCCGCGCCGCCCAGCGCATCGTCTCCCTGGAGCCCGGCCCCGCCGGCGCCGACACCTGGGTGCACGGCGGTGGCTTCGCCACCTACCACGACGCCCGCCGGGAACGCTTCGCCCGCTTCGAGGAGCTGCGCCGGCGCTGGGACGAGAAGCACGCCCAGCTCAGGAAACTCGTCCTGAACCTGCGCCAGGCCGCGGCGAACAGCCCCGACATGGCCTCCCGCTACCAGGCCGCCCAGACCAGGCTGCGCAAGTTCGAGGAGGCGGGGCCCCCGCCGGAGCCGCCGCGCGAGCAGAACATCACCATGCGCCTGAAGGGCGGCCGTACGGGAGTCCGCGCCGTCACCTGCGAACAGCTGGAACTCACCGGCCTGATGAAGCCCTTCGACCTGGAGGTGTTCTACGGCGAGCGGGTCGCCGTGCTCGGCTCCAACGGCTCCGGCAAGTCGCACTTCCTGCGTCTGCTCGCCGGGGACGACGTGGCGCACACCGGCGGGTGGCGCCTCGGCGCCCGGGTCGTCCCCGGACACTTCGCGCAGACCCACGCCCACCCGGAACTTCAGGGCCGCACCCTCCTGGACATCCTGTGGAAGGAGCACGCCCAGGACCGGGGAGCCGCCATGTCGCGGCTGCGCCGGTACGAGCTGACGGGCCAGGCCGAGCAGACCTTCGAACGGCTCTCCGGAGGCCAGCAGGCCCGGTTCCAGATCCTGCTGCTGGAGCTCCAGGGCGTCACGGCCCTGCTGCTCGACGAGCCCACGGACAACCTCGACCTGGAGTCCGCGGAAGCGCTGCAGGAAGGCCTGGAGGCGTTCGAGGGCACGGTGCTCGCCGTCACCCACGACCGCTGGTTCGCCCGCTCCTTCGACCGCTTCCTCGTCTTCGGCAGCGACGGCCGGGTCAGGGAGACCCCGGAACCGGTCTGGGACGAGCGCCGGGTGGAACGGGTCCGCTAGGGGGTGGCTGACACATGCCCGCGGCGTCACGGGCATGTGTCAGACACCCCCTGGGGACCTCACTTCCAGCGCAGCAGCGCTCCCAGCCCGCCGACCGGCGTGTCCTCCCGCGCACCCGGTCCGGTGACCGCCAGCGCGGGCGCGTCCGTCGCGACCGCCGACCGGATCAGCGCGTCGTCCGCGCGCGCCGACCAGGAGTTCTGCTCACCGAGGACCTTCAGCTCGGTGCGCCGCACCGCGAGCTGGTCGGGATCCTCGCCGATCCACACCTCCCGGTGCGCGTCCGGCCCGTCCGGCCGGATCAGCAGCTCGTCGATCCGGTGCTCGCGCGCGGCCTCGACCAGCGCCGGCACGCCCTCGACGGCACCCGCACGGCCCTCGTCGTCGGGTCCGCGGGCGGCCAGGAACCGCTCCAGCTCGGCGGCGGTGCGTTCCTGGACGTGCTCCGCGCGGATCCGCTCCACCTCCTCGTCCAGCAGCCTGCTGCCGGCGCCGTGGGAAGCCTCGGCCACCAGGTCGTGCAGCCGCTGCGGCAGCCGCTCGCGCACGGACCGCCGCTCCCGGTCGTCCCCGACGAGGATCAGCAGATCGGCCCCGGTCTCCTCCTGGGAGACCGCGAGCGCGTCGGCGATCTCCGCGGCGTTGTGCTCCCAGGTGTTCTCCACCCGCAGCTGGAAATGCCGCTCCGACCAGTCGACGGAGGCGGTCCGGTGCAGCGGCCACTGGCGCCCGGTGACGCCGCCCGCGTCGTCCCGGCCGAGGGCGCTGCGCAGCTCGAAGTCGGCGCCCTTGCGGTCGACGTAGGCGACGACGCACACGGGGTTCTCACCGGCCAGTTCCAGCAGCGGCGCGACCCGCGGCAGAGGCGCCCACTGCGCCCAGTCGCGCTGCGGGGACCGGGCCAGCGCGGGGTCGAGCACCACCTGGCCGTCCCGGGCGAACAGGGCACGGCCGTGCGGTTCGCCGGAGTGCCGGAGCTCCTCGATCGCGTGGCGCACCGCCTGGCAGGTGGCGTCGTCCGCGCCCTGACCGGCGAGTTCCTGGGCCATCGCCCGGGCCGTCAGCTGCCGCTCGTGCGGGGTGTTCTCCGTGTGCCGGGAGGTGTCGACGTAGACGGATGCCCAGGGGCCGGGACGTTCGTAGAGTGGATTCAGGAATGCGAGTTCCATGGTTCCCTCCCGGTTGCCGATCGGGGTAGTGCCTGTGCCGACCGGCGGGTACCCGGGCCGCATGAACGCACACGACGAGCGGGGCACCACGATGACCGGAGTCGAGCCCGACCGCCTGGACGACCAGCAGCTCATGAAGGAGCTGGAGACCATCCACCGCACGCGCCACGACACACTGCTGTACGGCTCCAACGACGCGCTGCGGACGCACAACGAGCGGATGGCGCAACTGGAGGGCGAGTACCTGCGCCGCAACCCGCGCCGCCCGGTGGCCGCGGGCCGCACCCGTGAGGGGGCCCGCGAGCGGAGCGCCGCGGACACGACGACGCCCACGACCCCGGGGACCTGAGCTCCGCCCCCGGCTGCCCCCGGGTACGACGAAGGGGCCCGCGCGGACGCGCGAGCCCCGTCGCCGTCGTGCCGAGCGCCGGGCCCGAATCCCTCTCAGGCCTCCGCCCCTCTCAGGCCTCCGCTTCGAACACCTCCAGGTACTTCTCGCAGAACGCCTTCAGGTCGTCCGGCTTGCGACTGGTGACCAGCTTGTTCGGCCCGTGGTCGCACACCTTCACCTGCTCGTCGACCCAGGTGCCGCCGGCGTTGCGGACGTCGGTCCGCAGGCTGGGCCAGCTCGTCAGCTCCCGGCCGCGGACGACATCGGCCTCCACGAGGGTCCAGGGGGCGTGACAGATCGCTGCGACCGGCCGGCCCTGCTCGAAGAAGTCCCGCACGAACGAGACGGCCTTCCCGTCCATCCGCAGGAAGTCCGGGTTGGCCACCCCGCCCGGCAGCACCAGCCCGCCGAAGGAGTCCGCCGACGTCTCGCCGACGACCTCCTGCACGGGGAAGGTGTCCGCCTTGTCGAGGTGGTCGAAGGCCTGCACCGTGCCAGGCTCGGTGGACACGAGCACGGCCTCGTGACCGGCGTCCACGGCCGCCTGCCACGGCTCGGTCAGCTCCACCTGCTCGACGCCCTCGGGTGCGGTCAGAAATGCGATGCGCATGATGTCCTACGTCCCTTCGTCTGCTTTCGGCTGCTCTTGTGCGGCCACACCGCTCGTGTCGGGCTCCGCGCGGCTGATGTCCGCCAGGGCCGAACCGGGATCCCGCGCCTCCGCCAGATCGCCGAGACTCACCAGTCCGACGGGCAGACCGCCCTCGACGACGGGAACCCGGCGCACGGCGTGCTCCCGCATCAGGGCGACGGCCGCGGAGACCGGATCGTCAGGGGCGAGCGTCAGCGGGTCCGGGGTGCACACCGACCGGACGCTCACGCCGAGGGGGTCCGCGCCCTCGGCGACCGCCCGTACGGTGATGTCGCGGTCGGTGAGCACACCGACGACCAGCCGGCCGTCGGCCACCACCACGTCGCCGATGTTCTGGGTGCGCATCAGCTGCGCCGCCTCGACGATCGAGGCGTCCGGGCGTACGGCGACCACGCCCGGGGTCATCACGTCCTTGACGAATTCGGCCATGACCTGTGCCCTCCGTCCGGTGCCGGCCCCCGGGGCGCCGCGGCCCGCCGCCCCGCGGGACGGTCCGGACGCGGCACTCCGGACGGGCCGCTCACGCGGTCTCGGTCTCCGGGGTCCGGGTCAGCGCCTCGGCCAGTTCCTGGACGCTGTGGTAGCGGGCCTGGCGCGGAAGCCGTTCCAGCGCCTCGACGAGCGCGTCGGGCGCGTGCCGCCGGTCCAGGGCGCGCATCAGCTCGCGCGGGCCCGCGGGGAACGCCCCGCGGCCCAGGATCCTGGCCAGGTCCAGCCGTACCGACTCCAGTGACGTCGGGCCGCGGCCCGGTGTCACCGGGCCGTACGCGACCTCGGGGTCGTCGTCGGCGTACGGCTCCGGGTCGTTCCACTCCTCGGTGCGGGTGGGGTGCCCGGACCTCAGCAGACCCTGCAGTTCGTGCTTCATCTCGTCGTCACGGTGGACGCTGAGCCGGTCACTGCCTCGCTGCATGTCTCCCTCCAGATGCCTCGGGGTGCGCACCGCGTACCCGGGGAGCGAAAGCCGACACGGGCTTCGGGCGGCGGATCGTCACGGGCCGGGTTTGGCTCCCGGGCGGTGGGAGACCCGGTGTGCACGCCCCCCACGAGCCTCCTGGAAAGGACCGGCCATGGCGGTGCTCGCCCTGCTCATCCCGCCCCTCATGCTCGGCGTGATCCTGATGCTGGGCCGCTACGAGGAGTTCCTGCTCCCACCCGCCCGGCCCGAGGACGAATCACCGAACCGGACGCCACTCGGTGGTTTGGGACGGTGAAGCGGGGGCATGCGCACCTGAAGTGCTTCGGACAGGAGGCACGTCCGTGGCAGCGGCACGACGTCGCTCCGGGCGCCTGTCCCCGTTCAGTGCGTTCGCCACGGTGACTGTTCCGTCCCCGAGCACCCCGAGGGAGTGGCGACGCACCATGCCGACCCGAGCGAGCGCGAAGCACCACCCGCACGACGACGCCCCCGACACCGCGGCCGCCTTCCGCAGGCTCGCCGCACTGCCCGACGGGCCGGAGCGCGACGCCCTCCGGGACGAGATCGTCGAGGCGTGGCTGCCCATGGCGGACCGCCTCGCCGGACGCTTCCGCAGCCGGGGCGAGAGCTTCGACGACCTGCGCCAGGTGGCCGCGCTGGGCCTGGTGAAGGCCGTGGACCGGTACGACCCCGGGCTCGGCAACGCCTTCGAGAGCTACGCCGTGCCGACCGTCACCGGTGAGATCAAGCGGCACTTCCGCGACCACATGTGGACCCTGCACGTACCGCGCCGGGTCCAGGAGCTGCGCAACCGCGTCCGGCACGCCTCCCAGGACCTCTCCCAGAGCATCCCGGGCCGCCGGCCGACCGTGGCCGAGATCGCCGAGCACACCAGTCTCAGCGAGGAGGACGTCCGCGCGGGTCAGGAGGCGCTGGAAAGCTTCAGCGCGCTCTCCCTGGACGCCGAGCTGCCCGGCAGTGACGACGGCTACTCGCTGGGCGACGCCCTCGGCGCACCCGACCCGGCGCTGGACACCGTGGTCGACCGCGAGGCCGTCAAGGACGGGCTGGCCGCGCTCCCCGAACGGGAGCGGGCCATCCTCTACATGCGCTTCTTCGACGACATGACGCAGAGCGGCATCGCCGAGGAGCTCGGCATCTCGCAGATGCACGTCTCCCGCCTGATCAGCCGCTGCTGCGGCCGGGTGCGCGAGCACGCCATGCGGGACACCGGCGAGGAGTAGCCGCGCCCTTCACCCGCTCGGGTGCGCCGGATGCCGCCAATGGCGTCCGGCCGCGCGCGGCCGGACGGCGGGCGGGCTGTGATGGCTGTGGGGCAGCCGGGAACCGTGCCCCCGCCGTCGCTCGAAGGAGCCCGCACCATGCGCCGCACCGCCCGTGCCCTGTCCCTCGCCGCCGTCGCCGGCACCGTCCTCGGCGCGCTCGCACCGGCCGCGTCCGCGGGAACGGCCCCCGGCAGCGGGCCGTCGTGGGGCACCGCCTCCCACGCGCCCTGCCCGGAACCCGGGGGGCACGGCTGGGAGGGACACAGCCCCGGCAGCACCGCACCGGGCGCCGCCCGGCCCGAGGCCGTCGAACCGGACACCCTCGGGAAGGAGGCACTCGAGCAGGAAACGCTCGAGGAGGAGGCCCTCGAGCCGGAAACGCTCGGGGAACCCGCACCAGGCCGTCCCGCACCGGACGCCGCCGTGCCCGACGCCGCAGGGATCCCCGCCCCGGAGCCGGGCGAGCCCGGCGAGGAGTACGGGCCCGCCGCGTCGCGGACCGCCGTTCCCGGGAAGGCCGGTCCCAGGACCCCCGAACCGCGGGCCACCGCCTCCCAGGGCACGCACTGCGCCGGTACGCCCGTGCCCCAGGGCGTCCACGCGGGGGAGGGCGGCGCCTTCACCGACTCCGTGCCCGCCCTCGCCGCCGGCGGGCTGCTCATCGCGGGCGCGTTCGGCGCCGCCGCCCACCGGCTGTACCGGGACCGCACGAACCGGACGGAGGCCTGACAGCCGTCGCCCCTCCCCGGCCCGCAGTCATGGCACGCGGCACGCTGGGTACTGACCGGCCGAGGGACGGCACGAGCGGACGCCGGGGCACAGCGCCGGGGCGCCACGGACTGCGCGGAGGTAGGGATGCGGCGGACGGATCCGGAAGGCCACGGCCCCGTCCGTTTCGGGCCGCCGGACCCCGAGGACGGGCTCCCCGTCCTGCCCGAGCTGGCCGCCGTCCTGGCCGCGGCGGCCTCCCGCGCCGGTGCGGAGCCGGTCGGCGGGGGCCCCGCCCTGCTGGACGCCGCGTGCGGCTACGGCGACCGGCGCGGACTGCCCGCCGCCCCCGACCGGGTGGCCGTCGCCCCCGGCGCCCCCGCGCTGCTGGTGGCCCTGACCGCCGCCATCGGCGGCGACGTCCTGGTACCCAGACCCTGCGCCGCGTGGTGGGCCCCCTACGCCCGGCTGCTGCGCAGGCCCGCCTTCCACGTGCCGACCCCGGCCGAGAGCGGCGGCGTGCCCGATCCGTACGCGCTGCTGGAGACCGTGCGGCGGCTGCGGGCCGAGGGCGGTGACCCGCGCCTGCTGGTGCTCTCCGTCGCCGACGACCCCACCGCCACCGTCGCTCCGCCCGAACTGCTGCACGAGACCGTGGAGGCCGCCGTCGGCGAGGGGCTGCACCTGGTCAGCGACGAGACATGGCGCGACACCCTGCACGACCCTCACGGGACCGTGCTGCTCAGCCCCGCCGAGATGCTGCCCGAGCGGGTCACGGTCGTCACCGACCTGCTCGGCGCCCTGCTCCCGCCCGGCTGGCCCGCCGCGGTGGCCCGCTTCCCGGCCGGCGAGGAGGGGAACGCGCTGCACGCGCGCGTGCTCGACGTGCTCACCGCACTCGACGCGCGCGTCGCCTCCCCCGTCGCCACCGCGGCGGTGTACGCGCTGTCGGAGCCCGAACCGGTCACCACGCGCGTCGCCGCCACCGTGCGCCTGCACGCGCGCCTCGCCGCCGCCGCGCACCGGGCCGTCGTCGCCGCCGGTGCCCTGTCCCGGCCCCCGCGCTGCGGCCGGCACCTGTACGTCGACCTCACGCCCCTGGCGCCCGCGCTCACCGCGCACGGCGTCGGGGACGCCCAGGAACTGGAGGACTTCCTCACCGCCCGGCTCGGCATGCCCGCGCCGGGCGGTCACCGCTTCGGCGACGAGCTCGAAGCGCCGCGCGTGCGGCTGTCCACCGCCCCTCTGATGGGCGACACCCCCGAAGGGCGCGCGGAGTGCCTGCACTCGCCCGCGCCCCTGGAACTGCCCCGGGTACGCAGCGCGTTGACCCACCTGACATCGGTCTTCGACGATCTCCGTGACGACGCTCGGCGATGGGAGTCCCCCCGATGACGCAGCGGCCCGAGCCGGCCGAGGGAACGGCCACGACCACTGCCCCCGCCGGGACGGCACCGGATTCCGGCGGCCCGCCCTTCTCCGCCCGCCCGTACCCGCCGCCGGCCGAACCGCGCCCGCTCGCCGAACGCCGGGTGTGGCCGCGCACCTTCCACGACCGGCTGACGGCCCCGCTGCCCGGCCTCAGGGCCCTCGCCCGCTTCGCCCGCGAGGGCGCCGTGCGCCCCACCCCGGACGGTCTCGCCGACATCCCCCGGCTGCCCCACGCCCCCGGCCCGCTGCCCCGCGTGGACGCCCGCACGGTCGCCGTCACCTGGGCGGGGCACGCCAGTTGGGTCCTGCGGATCGGCGGGCTCACGGTGCTCACCGACCCGGTGTGGTCCCGCCGCATCCTCGGCACCCCGGCGCGGATCACGCCCGTCGGCGTCGCCTGGGAGGCCCTGCCGCGCGTGGACGCGGTCGTCATCAGCCACAACCACTACGACCACCTCGACGCCCCCACCCTGCGCCGGCTCCCGCGCGGCACCCCGGTGTTCGTGCCGGCCGGGCTCGCCCGCTGGTTCCACCGCCGCCGGTTCACCCGGGTCACCGAGCTCGACTGGTGGGAGGCAGCCGAACTGGAGGGCGTGCGCTTCGACTTCGTACCGGCCCACCACTGGTCCAAGCGCACCCTCACCGACACCTGCCGCTCCCTGTGGGGCGGCTGGGTGCTCACCGACCGGGAGGGCCGGCGTGTCCACTTCGCCGGCGACACCGGCTACGGCCACTGGTTCTCCCGCATCGGCCGCCGCTACCCCGGCATCGACCTCACCCTGCTGCCCATCGGCGCCTACGATCCGCGCTGGTGGCTGGCCGACGTGCACTGCGACCCGGAGGAGGCGGTCCGCGCCTTCCAGGACCTCGGCGCGCGCCGCATGGCCCCCATGCACTGGGGCACGTTCGTCCTCTCCGCGGAGCCGGTCCTGGAGCCCCTCGCCCGGGTGCGCGCCGCGTGGGCGAAGGAGGGGCTGCCGCGCGAGCACCTGTGGGACCTGCCGGTGGGCGCCTCCCGGGTCCTGGAGTGACCGGGGACGCACGTCATCCCGCCGCCGTCCCCCGCACCCGCCGCCACACGCTCGGGACCGCGCTGATCAGCACCGTCAGCACGATCGCCGCGAGCACGCCCTGCCACGGTTCCTCGAACAGCGACCCGCCGAGGATGCCGATCAGCTGGTAGGTCACCGCCCAGGCCAGACAAGCAGGCAGATTGCCGCGCACGAAGCGCCGCACCGGCCACTTGGCGAGCAGACAGGCCAGCATCACCGGCAGCCGCCCGGCCGGCATCAGCCGGGACAGCACCAGCACGGCCACCCCGTGGTCGGCGAGCTTCTGCTGCGCCTGCGCCAGCCGGTCCTCCGGAGCGCGCCGCCGGATCGCCTCCAGCCAGCGCGAGCCGTTCTTCGACCTCATGCCGCGCCGCCCCAGCCAGTACAGCGTCACGTCCCCCAGGAAAGCGGCCAGCGACGCCGTGACGAACACCAGCGCCAGCGAGAACGGCGCCGTCCGGTGGACGGCGACCACGGCCGCCGAACTCACCAGCGCGCCCGTCGGCACCACCGGCACCAGCGCCCCGATCAGCACCAGCAGGAACAGCGAGGGATACCCGATCACCTGCTGGGTGGACTCGGGCGCCACGACCGGTATGTACGACGGCGAGGTCACCGTCGGCAGGGACGCACCGGCCGCCTGGCCCATGGCGGCGGGAAAGATCACCGCGCGACCTCCAGGCGCACGCTCTGCCCGTGCCCGAGCCGGTGCACGGTCACCCCGGGGGCGTGCCGGGCCGCCAGCCGCTCGAACTCGTGGCCCGGAGCGTGGAACTCGTGCGGGCGCACGGCGTCCATCCCGATCGGCCAGTACGTGCCGTAGTGCACCGGCACCGCGCTGGGCGCCCCCAGCCGGGCCAGCGCCTCGGCCGCGCGCCCCGCGTCCAGGTGCCCCTCCCCGAGGTACGGTCCCCAGCCGCCCACCGGCAGCAGTGCCACGTCGACCGGCCCCACCTCCTTGGCCATCCCCTCGAACAGACCGGTGTCCCCGGCGAAGTACGTCCGCCCCTCACCCTCCAGGACATAGCCGAGGGCGGGGGAGCGGTGCGGTCCGACCGGCAGCCGGCGCCCGTCGTGCCGCGCGGGCACGGCACGTACGGCCAGGCTCCCGACCGTGGTCACATCGCCGGGTGCCACCTCGCTCACGCTGAGATGCGTGAGCCGGCGCAGCCCCGGCACCGCGCGTCGCGCGCCCCGGGGCACGAGCAGGCGCGTGCCCGGGGCGAGCCGGGCCAGGGACGGCACGTGCAGATGGTCGGCGTGCAGGTGGGAGACCAGGGCCACGTCCGCGTGCCGGGCCTCGGGGGGCGGCACGGCTCCGCGCCGGCGCCGCAGGTGCGCGAGCCGGCGGGCGAACAGGGGGTCGGTGAGCACACGGGTGTGCGAATCCTCGACCGTGCAGGTGGCGTGACCCCACCACGTGACCTCCACCGGCACCTCTTCGCCTCCTTCGCGCGACTCCCCGAAGCCTACGCGCAGGAGTAGGGTCGGCGGCGAAAACCGGAGGTGAGGGGGGACGCCATGGGGGCGGTGCGGGTGACGGCGATCGCGAGTCTGACGCCGCTGGAGGAACTCGACGCCGATCCCTTCCTGGTGGACTCGCGCAGCCAGCACGCCATGTGCGCCCGCTGGGCCACCGAGCAGGGCTACGTGGTGGCGCGGGAACTGCTCGTGCGGGGACTGCGGCCCGACCACTGCGTGCTGTGGGAAGGTGTGCGGCCCGGCACGGATCTGTTCGTGGCACCCAGCCTGCGGGTACTGGAACGGGCACTGTCCTCCGTGGAGGAGTTCACCGCCGAGTGCGCGCGGCGCGGGGTCCGCGTGGAGACGGTGGGCCGCGCGGAACCGTCGTACGACGCGGCGATGAAGGCGCGTGTGCACCGCCGGCTGTCGATGCCGACCGCCGGCTACGACGGCCGCTGAGCCGCCGACGGACCGCGCCGCCGGGGACGAAACGCCTGCTCCGGACGTTGTGACAGGGTGATACGGGTCGGAACCGGCCGGGACGTGAGGTGTGCGGGGCGTGGGTGGCGGGCGTTGGCGACGGGTCGCCAGTCAGATCGGGCGGAGTGTCGCCGTGTGGGTGGTCTCCACCCTCACCATGCTGCTGCTCGCCGGGATCCTGCCGGACTTCCGGCTGCGCTCGGCCGACGGTGACAGCGCCACCGACATCGCGGTCACCGCGGCCCTCGGCGCCGGCGCCTTCGGCCTGCTGTCCGCCCTCGTCTGGCCGCTGCTGGTGCGACTGCTGCTGCTCGTGCCCGCGCTCGTCCTCGGCCTGCTGGTGTTCTTCCTCAACGGCGCCCTCCTGTGGCTGGCCCTGCGGGTCAACCCCGGTGAACGGGGCGCCGCGGCCCCGGAGACCGCGGTCGTGGTCGCCGCGGTCATGTCCGCCGTCGCCTCCGCCACGGGCGCCGCCCTCGCCGTGCGCGACGACGACGCCTACCGCCGCCGCCTCTACCGTCTCGCCCACCGCAGACGCGGCTCCGCCCCGCCCTGCCCCCCGACCCCGGGCACGGTGTTCCTGCAACTCGACGGCGTCGGTCACGACGTGCTCCTGGACGCCGTCGGCAAGGGGCTGATGCCCACCGTCGCCCGCTGGCTCGGCACCGGCACCGCCGGCGACCGGCCCAGCCACCGCCTCACCCCGTGGCGCACCGACTGGTCCAGCCAGACCGGCGCCAGCCAGCTCGGCATCCTGCACGGCAGCAACCACGACGTCCCCGCCTTCCGCTGGTACGAGAAGGCCCGCCGCGAGGTCATGGTCTGCAACCGGCCCACCAGCGCCGCCGAACTCCAGGCCCGCGCCATCGAGTACGCGGGCCACGCCGGACTGCTCGCCGACGACGGCGCCAGCCGCGGCAACCTGTTCAGCGGCGGCGCCGACGAACAGGCCCTGGTGCTCTCCATCGCCACCCGCCGCCGCGGCCCGGCGGCCCGCTCCCGCGCGGGCTACTTCGCGTACTTCTCCGACCCCGCCAACGCCGTGCGCACCGCGCTGTCCTTCGTCGCCGAGGTGGGCCGGGAGATCGGCCAGTCGACCCGGGCCCGGCTGGGCAAGCAGCGCCCGCGCGTCTCGCGCGGCGGGCTCTACCCGTTCGTACGGGCCTTCGCGACCGTCGTCGAACGGGACGTCGTGGTGGCCGCCGTGACGGGCGACCTGCTGGCCGGACGCACCGCCGTCTACGCCGACCTGGTGGCCTACGACGAGGTCGCCCACCACTCCGGGCCCGTGAGCCGGGACACCGACAAGGTCCTCCAGCGCCTCGACCGCGCCCTCGCCCTGATCGAGCACGTCGCCGAGCACGCCCCCCGCCCGTACCGGATCGTCGTCCTCTCCGACCACGGGCAGAGCCCCGGCGAGACCTTCCGCTCCCGCTACGGCCTCACCCTCGCGGACCTGGTGCGGGCCGGCTGCGGACTGCCCGTGCCGCGCCGCGCCGGGCGCACCCACAGCGGCGCGGAGGCCCGCGCGGCGGTCCGCGCGGCGCTGCGCCGGCCCGTCGAGGAGGGCGCCGAGCACTACCGCCCCCCGCGCGGCTCCGAACCCGTCGTGCTCGCCTCCGGCAACCTGGGCCTGGTCTCCTTCCCGGACGTGCCGCACCGGATGACCAAGGAGGAGATCGACGCCCGCCACCCCGCGCTGCTGCCGACCCTCGCCAACCATCCCGGCATCGGCTTCCTCCTCGTCCGCAGCGCACGCCACGGCGGGGTCGTGCTCGGCGCGTACGGCGCGGAGATCCCGCTGGACGAGCTGGACGACAACCCCGGGCCCCTGGCCGCGTTCGGCCCCGGCGCCGCCGACGTCGTACGCCGCACCCACACCTTCCCGCACACCGCCGACATCATGGTCAACTCCTTCCACGACCCCACCGACGGCGAGGTGCTCGCCTTCGAGGAGCAGATCGGCTCCCACGGCGGTCTCGGCGGCGCCCAGTCCCGCCCCTTCCTGCTGTCCCCGCTCGCCCTGTCCGCACCGGTCGCCGACGGCGCGGAACTCGCCGGTGCCGAGCAGATCCACCGGGTACTGCGCCGCTGGCTGACGGAGTCGGACGCGGCGCAGCGGCCCGCGGCCCCGGACCGGAGGCGCGTCGCCTGAGCCGGCCGTTGATCCGACGGCCGTCCCCGAGGACGATGGCGCGGTGAACGAGGCCGCGTACACGCTGGAACAGCTCCGGGCACCGCGACCGGCGGTGCGCGCGGACGTCCCCGCGTCTCGGACCGCGCCGTCCGGGACCTCCCCGCCCACCGGAGCCGCCGCGGGGGGATTCCACGGCTCGTGGTGTTCCCCGACGGCCACGGGGACGCCCGGACGGAGCGGACCGGCCTGCGGGAACCGGCCCGGCACCGGCTCCTCCCGCGGCTCGTCCTCCACGACTGGGTCGTCGAGACGCTCGACCGGGTCCGGCGGGGCTGACCTCGCGGAAAACGCGTTGCCCCGCCGCCGCGGGGCGCAGTTCACTGGTGCCGGCGCCCTTCGTGGTCCGCGTGCTCCCACCCGGCCGCGGGCGGCCGCGCGCCCCCTTCCGACCTCCCCGAACGCCTCAGGAGTCCTTGCGTGCAGGCAGCCGTCACCGTCACCCCGGCCCGCATCCCGGAGCTGCTGCTCGGTCTCGCGACCGTGCGGCCGGTGTTCCTCTGGGGTGCGCCCGGCATCGGGAAGTCCTCCCTGGTCAGGGAGTTCGCCGAGTCGCTGGGGCTGGAGTGCGTGAGCCTGCTGGGCACCCAGCTCGCCCCCGAGGACCTCATCGGCGTCCCGCAGATCCGCGACGGCCGCTCGGTGTTCTGCCCGCCGGAGTCGATCGCCCGCGACGAGCCGTACTGCCTGTTCCTGGACGAGCTCAACGCGGCCACCCCGGACGTGCAGAAGGCGTTCTACTCGCTGATCCTGGACCGCCGGATCGGTGACTACGAGCTGCCCAAGGGCTCCATCGTCATCGGCGCCGGCAACCGCGCCACCGACAACGCGCTCGCCCGCCCCATCGCCTCCGCGCTCGTCAACCGCCTCACCCACGTCCACCTGGAGGCGTCCTCGAAGGACTGGCTGGTCTGGGCGGCGAACAACGGCATCCACCCGTGGGTCACCGACCACCTCACCGACCGCCCCGACCACCTGTGGTCCAAGCCGCCGAAGACCGAGGAGCCGTTCTCCACCCCGCGGTCCTGGCACATGCTCTCCGACGCGCTGCACTCCTTCGGCCGCGACCTCGACGAGGACACCCTGAAGGTCCTGGCACACGGCACGCTCACCCCCGCGCACGCCACCGCCTTCTGCGGCTACGTCAAGATCGTGCGCAGCCGCTTCGGCATCGACGCCGTGATCAAGGGCGACGCCCGCTGGCCGCACCGCCCGGAGGACCGCGACCTGCTCTACTACCTCGCCGAGTCCTTCCGCGGACGCCTCGTCAAGGAACTCCCGGCGACCAAGGAGCACATGTCGGCGAACGGCCGCCAGACCGCGTACCGCGCCAAGTCGCTGCTGGTGCAGCTCGCGGAGATCTCCGTCGAGGTCGCCCAGACCGTCATCGCCTCCGACC
Organism: Streptomyces marokkonensis; assembly: GCF_008312835.1. GTDB lineage: Bacteria > Actinomycetota > Actinomycetes > Streptomycetales > Streptomycetaceae > Streptomyces > Streptomyces marokkonensis_A. Next base: position 161,097 of record NZ_VSKS01000013.1, read on the forward strand.
ACGACGGCAACCCCGTCCTGCCGTCCTGGTTCCTGGTCGAGGCGGCCCGCGACATGCCCCGGCTGGTGGAGGCGCGCCGGTGACGCGCGCCCGCGCGAAGGGGCCGAAGAACGCCAAGGGGCCGAAGAAGCGCGACCTCGCGGAGGAGGCGTTCACCGCGGGACTGGGGCTGGTGCGGGCCAACCCGGCGCTGGCCGCCGTCGACTTCGACGTCTGCCGCCGGGAGAACTGCGAGCTCGCACCCCGGGAGGGACTGGTCCGCGTCGACTCCGAGGCCGTCCTGCACGCCCACCCGGACCGCATGGCCGACCCGGACACCTGGGCGTGGGCCCTCGCGCACGCCGTCCTCCACCTCGGCTTCGGTCATGTCCCCGCCGCGCAGGGGACCCGCGTGCAGCCGGACCGCTGCGAGCTCGCCGCGCGCTGCGTGGTCGTCAACCGCTTCCTGCTCGGCTTCCCCGTCGGCCGCATGCCCGACGACCTGCCCGCCGCCTACCCCGACGGCGACGAGGAGCGGCTCGCCGCGCGCTGGCGACGCGACGGCGTCCCGGCCGTGTACGAGCGCTGCGGTACGGCGGGCGGCGAGGCGGACGTGTTCCTCCAGGAGTGGTACGGCTGGTACGGGCAGCCGCCGGACCATCAGCTGGCGTTCGCCACCGCCCTCACCCGCACCGTGTCCGCCGCGATGGACATGGCGGGCGGCCGGCGCGACAGCCTGGACGGCAAGCCGGTCCCTCGGCGCCCCTGGGAGCGGGCGCTCGGCTGGTTCGTCTCCTCCTACCCCCTGCTCGGGGGCATCGCCTCGGGCATCACCCTCGTCGCCGACGCCGAACTGGCCCGCGCGCACGGCATCTCCGTCGCCGCCGTCGACGCCGAGGCCGGCGAGATCTACGTCAACCCGCTGCGGCGGTACGACGACGAGGAGTGGCGGTTCGTCCTGGCCCACGAGATGCTGCACGCCGCCCTGCGCCACGGCGACCGCTGCGGCGGACGCGACCCGTACCTGTTCAACGTCGCCTGCGACTACGTGGTCAACGGCTGGCTGGAGGAGATGCAGGTCGGCACCATGCCCGAGGGCCTGCTGTACGACAAGGAGCTCGCCGGACTGTCCGCCGAGGAGGTCTACGACCGCATCACCGGCGACCTGCGCCGCATGCGGCGGCTCTCCACCCTCCGCGGCAAGGGGCTCGGTGACATCCTGGGCGGCCCGCTCGGCCCGCCCCGCGACTGCGTCGACCTCGACGGCTTCTACCGCCGAGGCCTCGCCCAGGGCCTGGACCTGCACCAGCGGCAGGAGCGCGGCTACCTGCCCGGCGGCCTCGTCGAGGACATCCGCGCGCTCAGCCATCCGCCGCTGCCCTGGGACGCCCGCCTCGCCCGCTGGTTCGACGAGTTCGTGCCCCGCCCCGAGCCGCTCCGGTCGTACGCCCGCCCCTCCCGGCGCCAGGCCTCCACCCCGGACATCCCCCGCGCGGGACGCCACTTCCCGCCCGAGGAGGTCGCCCGCTGCACCTTCGGCGTCGTCCTGGACACCTCGGGCTCCATGGACCGCGTCCTGCTCGGCAAGGCGCTGGGCGCCATCGCCTCCTACGCCGGGGCCCGTGACGTACCGGCCGCCCGCGTGGTGTTCTGCGACGCGGCACCGCACGACGCCGGCTACGTGCCGGTCACGGAGATCGCGGGGAGGGTCCGGGTGCGCGGCCGGGGCGGCACCGTCCTCCAGCCCGGCATCGACCTCCTCCAGCGGGCGGACGACTTCCCGCCCGCCGCGCCGGTCCTCGTCATCACCGACGGCTGGTGCGACGTCCTGCGGGTCCGGCGCGAGCACGCGTATCTGATCCCGCGGGGCGCGCGGCTGCCGTTCACCGCGAGAGGGCCCGTCTTCCGGGTGAGTTGAGCCGTGATGTGATCGGATGGGGACGGGCACCCGGTGACACCGGAGCCCGGACCGAGCACCGCCGGACACACGGCCGGACTTTTTCGAAAGGATGCGTCATGGCAGCCACGCGCTCCGCACACACCGTTTGGGAAGGCAGTCTCTTCAAGGGCAGCGGGGTCGTCGCCTTCGACTCCTCCGGCAGCATCGCCGAGCAGCCGGTCACCTGGGCGTCGCGTGCCGAGGAGGCGAACGGGAAGACCAGCCCGGAGGAGCTGATCGCCGCCGCGCACTCCAGCTGCTTCTCCATGGCCCTGTCCAACGGGCTCGACAAGGCCGGCACCCCGCCGACCCGGCTGACCACCTCCGCCGACGTCACCTTCGTGCCCGGCGAGGGCATCACCGGCATCCACCTCACCGTCGAGGGCACCGTTCCCGGCCTTGACGAGGCCGGCTTCGTCGCCGCGGCCGAGGACGCCAAGGTGAACTGCCCGGTCAGCCAGGCGCTGAAGGGCACGAACATCACCCTGACGGCGAAGCTCGCCTGACCCGCTCGCCGCGTCGAGCCACCGCGGGCCGCTCCCCGGGGAGCGGCCCGCGGCACGTCCCCCTCCGGGAGCGACCACCATGACGCCACGACCCGCCGTCTCGGCCCACCGGGGAGGCTCCGAGCGCGCCGCCCCGGCCACCCGGGAGGCGTACGAGGACGCGCTCGCGTCCGGCGCGGAGTACGTCGAGTTCGACGTCCGGCGCACGGCGGACGGGGTCTTCGTCGTCCACCACGACCCCCGCGTGCGCCGCACCGGCCCGCCGCTGTCCACGCTCACCCACGCCGAGCTGAACGAGCGCGCCGGCTACCCGGTGCCCGTGGTGGAGGAGCTCATGGAGCTGATCGCCGGGAGGCTCGTCGGGCATCTGGACCTGAAGGAGACCGGCCACGAGCGGGAGCTGATCGATCGCGCGGTCGCCCTGCTCGGCGAGGACGGCTTCGTCGCCACCACCCTCGAGGACCGCTCCGTCGCCGCCATCACCGCGGCCCGTCCACGCGTGCGCACCGCACTGTCCCTCGGCCGCAGCGGCGAGGGCGTCGGCCGGCGCGGGCTGGTGGCGACCCGGATCAGCGAGCTGCTCCCCATGCGCCGGGTCCGCGCCTGCGGCGCCCACGGGGTCGCCGTGCACCAGCGTCTGGCCCGCGCCACCGTGCTGCGCGAGGCCGCGCGTAACAGACTGTTCACCATGGTGTGGACCGTCAACGAGGACGCGGCGCTGCGGAGCTTCCTCGGCGACCCGCGCGTGGACGTGCTGATCACCGACCGCCCCCGTCGCGCCGTGGAACTGCGCGGGACGACCGACGCCCACACCTCTCGTTGACAACCACCCATTCAAACTATTGACAACAGGGCGCTCAAGTTTTGTGCTGGAAGTCCGGAGAGGTGCCCTGGCGGAAGGGGACAGCGATGGGACGTGCCGTCGGAATCGACCTGGGAACGACGAACTCGGTGGTGGCCGTGCTCGAGGGCGGTGAACCCACGGTCATCGCCAACGCGGAGGGCGCGCGCACCACCCCCTCGGTCGTGGCGTTCGCCAAGAACGGCGAGGTGCTGGTCGGCGAGGTGGCCAAGCGGCAGGCCGTGACGAACGTCGACCGCACCGCCCGCTCGGTCAAGCGGTACATGGGCGACGCCCAGTGGCGGTTCCCCGAACAGGGCTCCGTCGACGGCACCCGCTACCGGGCACAGGAACTGTCCGCCCGGGTGCTGCAGAAACTGCGCCGGGACGCCGAGTCGTACCTCGGCGAGGACGTCACCGACGCGGTCATCACCGTACCGGCGTACTTCGACGACACCCAGCGGCAGGCCACCAAGGAGGCCGGGGAGATCGCCGGCCTGAAGGTGCTGAGGATCATCAACGAGCCCACGGCCGCGGCCCTCGCGTACGGCCTGGACAAGGAGAACGACCACACCGTCCTGGTGTTCGACCTGGGCGGCGGCACCTTCGACGTGTCGCTGCTCGACATCGGCGAGGGCGTCATCGAGGTGAAGGCCACCAACGGCGACACCCACCTCGGCGGCGACGACTGGGACCAGCGCGTCGTCGAGTACCTCGCCAAGCGCTTCAAGGGGCACTACGGCGTCGACCTGGCGCAGGACAAGATGGCCGTGCAGCGGCTGCGGGAGGCCGCCGAGAAGGCGAAGATCGAACTGTCCTCGTCGACGGAGACCAGCATCAACCTGCCCTACATCACCGCCTCCGCCGAAGGCCCCCTGCACCTCGACGAGAAGCTCACCCGCGCCCAGTTCCAGGAACTCACCGAGGACCTGCTGGAACGCTGCAAGAAGCCCTTCCACCAGGCCGTCAAGGACGCCGGTGTGACACTCTCCGCGATCGACCACGTAATCCTCGTCGGCGGCTCCACCCGGATGCCCGCCGTCACCGACCTGGTCCGCGAACTCACCGGCAAGGAGCCGCACAAGGGCGTCAACCCCGACGAGGTCGTGGCCCTCGGCGCCGCCCTCCAGGCCGGCGTCCTGCGCGGCGACGTCAAGGACGTGCTGCTCCTCGACGTCACCCCGCTGTCCCTCGGCATCGAGACCAAGGGCGGCATCATGACCAAGCTGATCGAGCGCAACACCACGATCCCCACCCGGCGTTCGGAGATCTTCACCACCGCCACCGACAACCAGCCCTCGGTCGGCATCCAGGTCTACCAGGGCGAACGCGAGATCGCCGCCTACAACAAGAAGCTCGGCGTCTTCGACCTCACCGGTCTGCCGCCCGCCCCCCGCGGCGTCCCGCAGATCGAGGTGGCCTTCGACATCGACGCCAACGGGATCATGCACGTCTCCGCCAAGGACCTCGCCACCGGCCGCGAGCAGAAGATGACCGTCACCGGCGGCTCGGCCCTGCCCAAGGACGACATCGACCGCATGATGCGCGACGCCGAGCAGTACGCCGAGGAGGACCGCAGGCGCCGCGAGGCCGCCGAGACCCGCAACCAGGCCGAACAACTCGTCTACCAGACCGAGAGGTTCCTGCGGGAGAACGGCGACAAGGTGCCAGGCGACACCAGGAGCGAGGTGGAGTCCGCCGTCACGGAACTGAAGCAGCTGCTGGGGCAGGAGGCCACAGAAACGGCCGAGCTGCGGGCCGGCGTGGAGAAACTCGCGTCGGTCAGCCAGAAGATGGGCCAGGCCATGTACGCGCAGACCGCGTCGGCCCCCACCGGGGGCACCGAACAGGAATCCTCACCGCAGGAGGACGACGGTGTCGTCGACGCGGAGATCGTCGACGACGACAAGGACACCGGCGCCGGGGGCCGCAAGGACGGCGCGGCCTGACCCCGGGCCGTCCCTGTCTCAGTAGTGCTCCCGGCACTCCCGGAGCAGCTTCTCCGTGCGCTGGGCCGAGGCCGCCCGCGCCGTCATGTGGTCCAGGACCTCCAGGTGCACCGCGACCTCCTTGCGGGAGTCCAGGTACAGGGCGCCCGTCAGGTACTCGGTGAACACCATGTCCGGCAGCTCCGGCTCGGCGAAGCGGAACAGCGAGAACGGCGCGTACGTCCCCGGGTGCGGCCCGTCCGCGAACTCGGCGATCTGCAGCGTGACCCGGTCCCGCTCGGAGTACTCCAGCAGCTTGTCGAGCTGGTCGCGCATCACCCGGCCGTCGGCGCTCACCGGGCGCCGCAGCACCGTCTCCTCCATCAGCACCCACAGGTGCGGCGGATCGGGGCGCTCCAGGAGCCGCTGCCGCTCCATGCGCAGGGACACGTGCCGCTCGACGGCCTCCCGCCCGGCGTTGCCGATCGTCCCGGCCTCCAGGACCGCACGCGCGTAGTCCTCGGTCTGCAGCAGCCCCGGCACGAAGTGCGGCTCGTAGGACCGGATGATCCGGGCGGCGCCCTCCAGGCTCACGTACATGCTGAACCACTCGGGCAGCACGTCGTGGTACCGCTGCCACCAGCCCGGCCGGTTCGCCTCCTCGGCGAGCTCCACGAATGCCTCGGACTCGCCCTCGGGCACCCCGTACGCGGTCAGCAGCAGCTGGACGTACGGAATCTTCAGCGCGACCTCGGCGGTCTCCATCCGTCGCACGGTCGCCGGCGCCACCCGCAGGATCCGGGCGGCCTCCTCCCGTGAGAGGCCCGCGGCCTCCCGAAGCTCATGCAGCCGCCTTCCCAGGACCACCTGGCCCACGGTCGGTGCGGCCCGCCGCTCACTCACGCCACGCCTCCCCAACGCGCCCGGGCACGCGCTCAGTCTGTCATGTTCCTCCGACACTCTCACGGGCCACGGGAAACCGCCCTGTTTCCCTACTCCCCACCCCCATTACCCGGCAGGTAATCGACCCGGCGCCGCCCCCGCGCCATCGTGGACGCACCGGGTTCCGGGCCGGCGCACTCCGGCCCGGGACCCGGCTCCGGCCGCCGCAACCGATCCCGACGAAGGGTGATTCATCATGTCCGCGACCCAGCTTGCCGCGCTCGCCCGGACCGTGGAGCCGCAGCGGATGCTGCGCCGCTTCCTGGCCCTCGACGCCGCGGTGACCGGCGCGAACGCGCTCGCCTACCTCGCCCTGGCCGGCCCGCTCGGGCGGTTCCTCGGCGCCGGCTCCGGCCTGCTGCTGGGGCTCGGCGCGTTCCTCGCCGTGTACGCGGCCGGGGTGGGCCTGCTGGCCGCGCGCCGCCACCCTCCGACGCTCGGGGTGCGGGCCGTCGTCGAGGCCAACCTCGCCTGGGCGGCGGTGAGTGTCGCCGCCCTCGCGCTGTGGCTCTCCCCGACCACGGCGGGCGCGGTGTGGACGGTCCTCCAGGCGCTCACCGTGGCGGGCTTCGCCGTGCTCCAGCACATGGCGCTGAGGGCGCGTCAGCTCAGCCAGGACTGAAGGTACTTGGCCGTCGCCGGGTCCGCCGGGAGCAGCGTCTCCACGGCCAGCTCGGCGACGGTCACGTCCATCGGTGTGTTGAACGTCGAGATCGACGACACGAACGACAGCCTCCGGCCCTCGTGCTCGATGACCATCGGCAGCGCGAAGTACGCCACCGGCACGTCCGCTTCCTCCGGGTGCCGCTCGTGGGTGTCCGGGACCGGGAACGCCGCGACCTCCTCGTACAGGGCCCGCAGCGGCTCGGAGCGGCACAGCGCGATCTGCCGCCGCATCTGCTCCAGCAGATGCCCGCGCCACTCCCGCAGATTCAGGATCCGCGGCGCCAGCCCCTGCGGGTGCAGCGTGAGCCGCACCGCGTTCAGCGGCGGTGTCAGCAGCGACTCCGGGACGCCGTCGAAGAGCATCATGACCCCCCGGTTGGCCGCCACGACGTCATACATCGCGTCCACCACCAGCGCCGGGTACGGCTCGAAACCGCCGATCAGCCGCTCGATGCCGTCCCGCAGCGCGTCCAGTGCCGGATCGTCCAGCGGGGTGTGCGGGAACCGGGGCGCGTAACCGGCCGCCATCAGCAGCGCGTTGCGCTCCCGCACCGGGACGTCCAGCTGCTCGGCCAGCCGCAGCACCATCTCCTCGCTGGGCCGGGAGCGGCCGGTCTCGATGAAGCTGATGTGCCGGGCGGAGGAGTCGGCGCGCAGGGCCAGTTCCAGCTGGCTGACCCGCCGCTGCTCCCGCCAGGCGCGCAGCAACGGGCCCACGCCATCGGCGCCGGCGGCGGTTCGGGACGGGACAGTGGTCATGCCAGGACCGTAGTCGAGAAGCGGCCGCACCGGGGAACCGCCCGCCTCCGGCCGGGTCCCGGGAGCCCTCCTGTGGCAGCCTGGGAGTCCGGCACGAGACCCCAACCGGCGAAGGAGCGCAGCCCATGCCCGTCGAACCGCTGTCGCAGAAGGAGATCGAGGACCGGCTGGCCGGCCTGCCGGGCTGGTCGCTCGAGGGGGACCGCCTCACCCGCTCCTACCGGCTCGGCTCGCACGTCGCGGCGACGGCGATGGTCGTCCACATCGCCCAGGTGCAGGAGGAACTCGACCACCACTCCGACCTCACCCTCGGCTACGACACCGTGTCCCTCTCCGTGCACACCCACAGCGCGGGCGGCGCCGTCACCGCCAAGGACCTCGAGCTCGCCCGCAGGGTGGAGGACCTGGCGCCCGCACACGGTGCACACTGAGGCGCGTGCTGGACTACGACGAGGAAGCGGAACGGTACGACGCCCTGCGCGGGGGTGAGGCCCGGGCGGCGGCCGCCGCCGAGGCCGTGCTGAGCCTCGTACCGGGCGGTGCGCGCGAACTGCTGGACGTCGCCTGCGGCACCGGCATCGTGACCAGGCGGTTTCCCGCCGCCCGCCCCGGACTGCGGGCGACGCGTGCCGACCTCGCCCCGTCGATGACCCGGATGGCCGCCGCCCGCCTGCCGGGCGCCGTGATCCGCGCGGACAGCCGCGCGCTGCCCTTCGGCGACGCCCGGTTCGACGTGGTGGTCAGCGTGTGGCTGCTGCACCTGATGTCCGGCCCGCGGGAGGTGCGGACGGTCGTCGGCGAGTGCGCCCGCGTCCTGCGGCCCGGCGGGGTGTACGTCACCACCGTGCACAAGGGCGCCTCCCACAACGTCGGCAGTGACATCGACGCGGTCCTCGCCGCCCGTCCGCCCAGCCCGGTGCCCGACGCCCCCGCCGACGTGGCGGCCGCCGCATCCGCGCACGGGCTGCTCCCCGCGGGGGAGGCCCGCTTCCGGGGCCACGGTCAGGGCCGCAGCCCCCGCCGCACCATCGCGGACCTGCGGCGCGGCTGGTTCGTCACCCTGCCCCCCGGGGAACCGGCCGCCGAGGAGTTCGCCTCCCGGCTGGCCGGCCTCCCCGACCAGGACCGGCCCCGCCCCGATCCCGTGTTCAGCCTGCGCGCGTACCGCAGGCCACCGACCGGCAACCCGGAGGGCCCCGGCGGCGACCGATGGACAAAATCCATCCGTCCTCCCAGGAGGTCCGCCCCGTGAAGCACCCCCGCAGGCACGGCAGACACCGTGTGCTCCTCCCCGCGGCACTCGCCGTGGCGGCACCGGCCCGACACCAACTCCCGCACACAAGCTGCTTCACAGGCGCCGACATGCCCACCCCACCCCGACCCACCGTCTTCACACCCTGAGCGTCCGGCATTCCAGGGCCCGCTCGTGGGCCACACCACCCGGGCCCGCCTGTACCCGGTACAGGCGGGCTTCGGAACTCCGCGTCACCGCCTCGACGAGCCGGCCGTCCACGAACAGGGCGCCCGCCCCGTCCTCCACCGCCCACCCGGCGGGCAGCATGCCACCCGCCACGGCCGCCCGGTAGGAGTCCCGGCGGCCGGGTTCACCGTCGTGGTGCGGACACACCGACCCGGGCAGCAACCCCAGGCCGTCCGCGAGGTACGTCAACGGGCCGAAGGAGTCGGTGAGCGACCCCTCGGCCCAGCAGTTGGCGCCGGCACTGATCCCGCACAGCAGGGTCCCGCGCTCGTACGCCTCGCACACCAGACGGTCCACACCGTGGACCCGCCACACCGCCAGAAGATTGGCGGTGTTGCCGCCCCCCACGTACACGACGTCCTGGGAGAGCAGGAAGGCCCGTAGTGCCTCGTCGTCGAGCTCACGCCTGAACAAGGACAGTACGGACGGCTCGCAGCCCCGCGTCCGGAACGCGTCGAGGAACTTCTCGGCATACGCGGGTGCGTCCCCGCTGGCCGTGGGCACGAAGCACACCTTGGGCCGTGGCCCGCGGGCATGACCGAGCAGCCAGTCGTCCAGCAGCCCGTCGTCGTCGGTGGAGAAACCGCCGCCGAGGAGGGCAAGACGACGCGCGGGGACGCGGCGGTCCCGGGACATCAGCCGACCGCCCGCAGGTCGGGGCGCAGTGCGGTGCGGAGCTTCTCGAATGCGGTGGGACGCGGCTGGTGGGGCAGGAAGTCGCTGATCCGGCGTGCGCAGTCCGCCGCACCGGCAGCGGTCGTATCGCATTCGATGTCGTACAGGCCGTGTGAGTGCACCAGCTCGAACTGCCGGTCCGCGAGGCCGGCGGGGCGGTCGCCGCGTGCCTGCTCGCGTCGCCGCAGTTCTTCCAGTGAGCAGCGGACTCCGACCAGGACGACGTCCCGCGCGGGGAACAGTTCGAGACAGTCCAGCAGGCGCCACTCCTCACTCAGTACGTGGTCGACGACCACGTTGTTGCCCGCCGCGGCCATGCCGGCGACCGCCCGGTGAAACCCCCTCCAGGTGCGGTGCAGCACGTCGGGGAGTTCCTCCGCGGGGATCTCCCGGCGTGACCGCATCGCGTGGAAGGAGTCCACGGGCAGGTGGAAGTACGGCTCGTCCAGCATCAGCAGCAGTTCCCGCGCGATGCTGGACTTCCCCGAACTGGACGTGCCGTTCAGGAAGATGATGCGGCCGGGCATCCGAGGCTCCTTGCTGTCGCCGGTGGAGGAGGCACCATTCTCCACCGGCGGCTTTCAGCGGAGCGTGCAGGTCCGGTCGCCCAGGCGGAAGGACGCCGGCGTCCCGTTCGCCGCCGAGCGGGTCGCCGTGAAGCCGAAGGCTGCCGATGAACCCGCCGTCACCGTGCCGTTCCAGTCGGTGTTGCGGACCGTCACCGCCGGACCCGACTGGGCGTGGGACCCGTTCCAGAGCTGGGAGATCTTCTGGCCGTCCGCGAAGGACCAGGTCAGGGACCAGCCGTTCCAGGTGGCCGAGCCCGTGTTGGTGAGCCGGACGTCGGCCTGGAAGCCGTCGGCCCACTGGTTGGTGATCCTGTAGGTCACCTCGCAGGTGCCGGACGGGTCAGGGTCCGGTTCGCCGCCGGTGCCCGCCGTGTCGCCGTAGACGACGCCGCGGCCGTTGGTCGCCACGTACACGCGGCCGTAGACCCGCGGGTCACCGGTGATGGCCGCGCCGGTCCACCCCCACTGGTGGGCGTCGTCGTTGACGCGGGTCCAGGTCGCGCCCCGGTCCGTGGAGCGGAAGATGCCGCGTACGCCGCCGATCTCCGCGCTGGTGAAGAGGGTCTGGTAGGAGGCCCCCGGCGCCGCCTTGCCGAAGCCGATCGTGTCGGCCTCGCCGACGCCCGGCAGCTTCCTGAACGTCGCTCCCGAGTCCGTCGAGTGCCACAGACCGTACGGCCCGTCGCTCGCCCCGCCGGCCAGCCAGACCTCGCCCTCCGCACCCGGAAGGGCCTTGAAACGCACGCTGTCGCCCTCGGGGAGCCCCGTCGCGGACGACGCCTCGAAGGTCGCGCCGCCGTCCGTACTGACGTAGAACCTGCCCGACTTGAAGCCGTAGAAGGTCATCGGGTCCTCCCGGTCGGACTCGACGACCGCCCCGGCCGGGATGCCGCTCGACGCCGTCCAGGACGTGCCGAACCCGATCGCGTAGTGGACGCCGGTGCCCTGCGGGCTCCACACGAAGCGGCTGCCGTCGGCCGCCGCCGCGACCGTCCCGCCGCCGCTCACGCCCGAGGGGTCCGTCCCCGCGAACCAGTTGGCGCCGTTGTCCGTCGAGAACGCGATGTGCGGGCCGGAGTCCAGATGGCCGGCCCGGACCACCGTGTCCGGGTCCGACTCGGCGAAGTCCAGACTGGTCGTCGACGTGAAGTTCGGACGGGTGAACATCATCGACGGCACCTCGGTGAGATCCGTGTGCCGGAAACCGCCGATGTCACCGAGCGCGCTGAGCAGCGGGGCACCCGACGGAGGAGACGCGAGGTCGTTGACGGCCGTCTCCTCCAGGCCGCGCACCATCGGCCGGATGGTGAACGGCGTGTCGTCGTCCCAGTTCGTCAGGTCCTCCGTGCCGTAGACCGTCGCGCCGGTGCCGTACATCATCCGGTCCGGGTCGAACGGGTCGATCTCCAGCGCCTCCGTCATCCAGCCCAGTTTCGGGCTCTGTTCGGGCGGCGACGGGTTCGCGTCCCAGGTCAGCCAGGGCGACGACGAGACGTCCATCGTGTAGCGGTTCTCGCGGTCCGGGTAGGAGGTGTAGCGCCACGCCTGGGTCCACGTCCCGCCGCTGTCCGTCGAGCGGAAGATCTGGGTGTCCGGCCACCACGAGCTGTACGCCGTCGCCATCACCGTGCCCGGGTTCTGCCGGTCCACCGTCAGCCCGCTGAACCCGTAGTAGGTGTCCGCCTCCGCGACCGGGCTGATGTCGGTCCAGGTGCCGCTCTCCGTCGCGTACCGGTACAGCCGGCCCTTGCCGCCGTCGTACGGGCCGCCCGTGTCGCTGTACGCGAGGTAGAGGTAGCCGTTCTCGGCGTCCAGGACGCCCTTGTGCGCCAGGTATCCCGTCGGCTGCCCGGCCAGCCGCTGCCATGTCGCGCCCGCGTCCGTCGACCGGTACACGGCGTTCTCCTTGTCGGCGACCCCGACGTACACCGTCTTCGTCGCCGTCCCCGCGCCGCCCGTCGACTCGTCGAAGGTGACCCAGACGATTCCCTGGTTGTCGGACGCGTACCCGGTCGTGTCACTCGGATCCTGGACGTAGTTCCCGGGGTTGGGGAAGGACGTCACCTCCGACCAGGTGGCGCCCGCGTCGGCCGACCGCCACAGCCCGTGGCCGCTGGGCGCGCCCAGGTACAGCACGTCGTTGTCGTGGGGGTCGACCGCCAGGCGTTCCCCCATGCCCCGCCCCGGCATGTTCCCGCCGAGCTTGAACGGCAGACCGGCCTTCCGCCAGCTCGCGCCCCGGTCGGTGGAGCGCAGCACGGCTCCGTTCGCCGGGTCCCAGTCGTTGGTGTACGTGCCGACCGCCGCGTACACCCGGTCGGGGTCGACCGGATCGGAGGCGAGGCTCACCACACCGGTGTGGCCCCAGTCGTCCCAGCCGACCGAGTCCAGGAGGGGGGTCCAGGTCTTCGTGGCCTCCTGCCAGCGGTAGGCGCCGCCGATGTCGGTGCGGGCGTAGGCCAGGTCCTTCTCGCCGCGGTTGAAGACGATGCCGGGCACGAAGCCGCCGCCGTCGATGCGCGCGTTCTTCCAGGTGTAGGTGTCGGCGGCGGGCGCGGAGGCCGGCTCGGGGGCGTCGGCGGCCAGGGCGGGCGGGCCGCCCGCGAGCAGACCGGCCGCCAGCGCGAGCACGGCCGTGAGGACGCGGGTTCTTCGCACGGTGCGGTCCTTCCTCGTGGGGGGAGGGGGAGGGGGAGGGAGCGTGCGAGGGCCGGGCGGTCCTCCGTGCGTGGCCCCCGTCGTCGAACCCCCGTCGTCCGCCCGGAGGGCGGGCCGCGCGGCGTCAGGTGCGTGCTCTCTCTGGGGTCCCCCCGGCCGGAGGCCGGGGGAGTGCCGGTGAGAGTGCGTGCATGACGTCGTGAGGCAGACGGGGGTCCGACGACAGGGACCGAGAACCGCCCGGCCCGTGGTGGCCCCGGCGTCAGGTGCCGGGGCCGGTACGCGGAGCGTCGGCGGGGGCTATTCGAGAAGCTCCGCGTACGAGCCCATGGCCAGCGCGATGTCGGCCTGGGCCCAGAACCGGTGGTACGTGAAGGTGGGCGCGGCGCCGCCCTCGAGATAGCTCTCGATCTTCGACCAGGCCGGGTCGTCCTGGTAGAAGGACCGGATCGACTCGAAGGTGGACGACGAGTTGATCGCGTCACCGTTGGGCATGGTGCCCGTCCAGCCGCTGGGGACGTACACCGGGTCGTCGAAGCGGTTGTAGTCGGCGCGGGTCTCCGGGACGGCGATGCCGAGCGCGTCCTGGTTGTTCTCCCACATGCCGTCCAGCAGCGCCTTCGCCGTGGACGCCGCCTCCGTGTCACCGGAGCGGTCGGCGTAGTACGTCAGCGTCTTGGCGTAGGCCGCGGCCACACCGACGTCGTTGGTGTAGTCGGTGACGCTGACGTGCAGCCCGCTGTTGGCGCCGGGCGACGACGCGTTCCAGGTGTCGGGCTTGCCCGACCACTGCAGCGTCGCCGGGATCCGGAAGGAGCCGTCCGGGTTGATCGTGGTCTCGGACAGCGCCCAGTCCACCCACTTGTCGAGGACCGACTTGGCGAGGGCGTTGCCGGTCTGCTGGTACAGCTCGGCCACGCGCTCCATCGACCACGCCTGGAAGCCGAACCACTGGTTCGAGGGCGGGTCGTGGTACACCGGCTTCTCGTCGTAGTGCATGCCGTAGAAGGTCGGCGTGCCGGACGGCGGGGTGGTGTACCGGCCCGCCCAGCTGTTGGTCGCGCCGCCCGCGATGCCGCCCTCGTCGGACTGCAGCCAGCGGTAGAACTCCAGCTGCCGCTGCATCGACTTCGCCCAGTCGCCCGCGCCCGTCGCCGACTTCGGCTTCAGCGGCGCGTACTGGCTCAGCGCGTACGCGGCGAGCGGGTTCTGGTAGCCGCCGTGCGCGTGGCTGGAGCCGATGCGCCAGGCCCAGCCCGCCGAGGTGTCGGTGGCGCCGCCCCAGGCGTAGTACCAGGACAGCAGGTAGTGCGAGGCGTCCTTGCCGGTGCCGGCCGGGCAGGACGGGCTGGTGCAGTCGCCGACCTTCTTGAAGTACTTGTCGTACATGGCGTAGCGCAGGTAGTCGCCCATCTTCGCGGCCTTGGCGACGGTCGCGGACACCTGGGAGCCCTTGCCCTGGTCCTTCGCCCACAGGTCCGCCCAGTACGCGGCCTGCACGGCACGCGCGTCGGCGTCCGGCGCGTTGGTGAACTTCCACTGCTTGGCGTAGGACGCGTCCTTGGTGAACAGGTCCAGGTAGCCGTTCTTCCCGCCGTACTTGAAGGCGTCGCAGGTGGGCTGCGGGACGGTCTCCCACACCGACTCCTGCGGCCCGCGCTGGAAGGTGTTGATGTACGACGGTCCGGTGTCCGCCGGACCCGCCTCGCACTTGCCGGGCGAGTTGCCGTAGCCGTACACGTTGTCGACGTCCTGGATCCAGTGCATGCCGTAGACGTCGTCCGTGCCGTAGGCGGACTTCAGCTCGGCCGCGATCGGGTCGGGGCCGACCGAGACACCCGAGTCGAGGGCGGACGGGTACTCGTTCGGGGTGTCGTGCTCCGGCGCGTAGGTCGCCGGCTTCGAGGCGTTGTAGAAGGAGTTCGTCGGCTGGTCGGCGTGGGTCGGGATCATGTACTTCTCCATGATCTCCCAGGCCCCGTTGAACTTCGACCAGTCACCGGTCACCTTGCCGTACATCGCCTGCAGCCACAGCAGGTAGCTGTACGCCTCCGAGGTGGTCTCGTGACCGTGGTCCGGCGCCTCGACGATCAGCGTCTCGACCGAGTGGTACGGGATGCCCTCCGGCGAGAAGTAGCCGTTCGCCGGGTCGGTGATCTTCCCGTACAGCTCCAGGAAGCGCGCGTCGTACGCCTTCTGGGCGCCCAGCTGCGTCACCGTGACCGCCGCCTTGGCGTGGCCGGGTGCCGAGGACTCGAAGACGGCCGAGCCGCTGCCCGAGGAGTC
The DNA here is from genome assembly GCF_008312835.1 of Streptomyces marokkonensis. Taxonomy (GTDB): domain Bacteria; phylum Actinomycetota; class Actinomycetes; order Streptomycetales; family Streptomycetaceae; genus Streptomyces; species Streptomyces marokkonensis_A. The sequence continues at coordinate 176,325 of NZ_VSKS01000013.1, forward strand.
GGCGGAGATCGTCACCTTCTGCGCGGTGTTCCAGTTCGACGGGGTGAAGGTGAGCGAGGCGCCACCGGAGACCGACAGCCCCGTGTTGCCGCTCGCACGCGTCGTCGTGACGGTCACGTTCGCGGTCGGCTGCTTGGACAGCTTCACCTCGTAGGTGCCCGACTCACCCTGCTGGACGCCCAGCTGGGACGGCGTGGCCACCACGGTGGGACCGGAGGCGACCGTGATGCCGACCGGGGTGGAGTCGGCGGAGGCGCCCATGCTGTCGTACGCCTTCGCCACCAGCGAATGACTGCCCACGGCCAAGCCGGCGGCCGAGAGCGTGAAGGGCGCGCTGGTGTCGGTGCCCAGCAGCTCGGTGTCGTCGTAGAACTCCACCTTGGTGATCGTGGCGTCGTCGGCCGCCGCGGCGGTGGCCGCGAGCGGGACGGTCTCGCCCTGCGTGTAGACCGCGCCCGCCTGCGGGCTGGTCAGCACGGTGATCGGCGGCTGGTGGGCCCCGGTGCAGGTGGTGCCGTTGATCGCGAAGGACGTGGGAGCGGCGTTGCTGCCGCTGTAGGAGAACTGCGCGCCGGTCGTGACGGCGCCGCCGGCGGCGATCCGGGCGTTGTGCCCGGCGTTCTTCACGGTCACGGTTGTGCCGGACTGCGACCAGCTGCCGTTCCAGCCGTTCACCAGCCTCTGGTTGCCCGCGTAGTCGTACGTCAGGGTCCAGCCGTCGATGACGTCCGCGCCGCGGTTGGTGAGGGTCAGGTCGACGGTGAAGCCGGACCCCCAGTCGTTCGCCTTGTGGTCGACGCTGCACTGAACCGCGGCCGCCTGGGCGGGAGTCGAGCCGGTCGAGAGCATCGTCAACGGAAGCGCCAGAGCGGCCGCGACGGCCGTTAACAGGCGCCGGACGCCGCTGCGTCTCCTGGGTGGGGGATGCATGGTGCTGGTTCCTCCTGCGACTCGGTCATGTCAAGCCTTGAACCAGTGGGAGCGCTCCCATAGTGAGGACGGGGTGGTGAGCGGTCAAGCCTTGTGGAGAATCGAAAAGATTCGACGGTTCGAGTCGGGCGAATGTCAGCAGCCCCTCTGTTCTTCGCCGTCACTTGGCGCTAGCTTCAAGTACACCAGTGGGAGCGGTTCCATCAGTCGACGCGTCCGTCACGACGCGTCCGAGCTGCAAGGAGTCGCTCATGCGCCACCCCCCGCGTTCAGTACTTTCAGCGGTCCCCGTGCACGTGTGGAGCACCTGACGCGGGGCGCTCGTTCCCGTGGGATCCCCTTGCCGTCCGCGCTGCCCGGACTTCGTCCCGGCGGCCTCGCGGGCCTGTCCCGACCAGGCCCGGACGGCACTCCCACCCGTAAGGCACCAGGCCGCGAGATCGTCCGCGCGCGCCCCAGAAGGACAGCCCCCTACGGATAGGAAACCCGCACCATGAGTCGCACCAGAACCGCGCTTCTCGCCGCGATGGCGCTGGTCGCCGGCGCCACCGGGACGGCGTTCGCCGTCGTCCCCGGCGACGCCGGCGCGGCCGCCGTCCCCTGCACCGTGGACTACCAGGTGCAGAACCAGTGGGACACCGGCTTCACCGCGTCCGTGAAGGTCACCAACAACGGCGCCGCGAAGTCGTCGTGGGCGGTGAAGTGGTCCTACGCCGGCAACCAGAAGGTCACCAGCGGCTGGAACGCCAAGGTCACCCAGTCCGGCGCGAACGTCACCGCCGCCAACGAGTCCTACAACGGCACGCTCGCCACCGGCGGTTCGGCCACCTTCGGCTTCCAGGGCACCTACAGCGGCAGCAACGCCGTTCCCGCCACCTTCACCCTCGACGGCGTGACCTGCAACGTCGACTCCGGTGGCCCGACCGATCCGCCGGACCCGACCGACCCGCCCCCCGGCAACCGGGTGGACAACCCCTACGACGGCGCCAAGGTGTACGTGAACCCGGAGTGGTCGGAGAAGGCCGCCGCCGAGCCGGGCGGCAGCCGCATCGCGAACCAGCCCACCGGTGTCTGGCTGGACCGCACCGCCGCCATCAACGGCGTGAACGGCGGCATGGGCCTGCGCGACCACCTCGACGAGGCCCTGCGGCAGAAGGGTTCAGGCGAGCTCGTCGTCCAGCTGGTCATCTACAACCTGCCCGGCCGTGACTGCGCCGCCCTCGCCTCCAACGGCGAGCTCGGCCCGACGGAGATCGACAAGTACAAGACCGACTACATCGACCCGATCAAGGCCATCCTCGCCGACTCGAAGTACGCCTCGCTGCGGATCGTCACCACGGTCGAGATCGACTCCCTGCCGAACCTGGTCACCAACGTCTCCCCGCGGGCCACCGCCACGCCCAACTGCGACGTCATGAAGGCCAACGGCAACTACGTCAAGGGCGTCGGCTACGCCCTCAACAAGCTCGGTGACGTGCCCAACGTCTACAACTACGTGGACGCCGGCCACCACGGCTGGCTGGGCTGGGACGACAACTTCGGCCCCTCGGCGGACCTGTTCAAGCAGGCCGCCACCGCCGAGGGCGCGACGGTCGCCGACGTGCACGGCTTCATCGCCAACACGGCCAACTACAGCGCGCTGAAGGAGGACCACTTCTCCATCGGCGACAACGTGGCCGGCAAGTCGGTGCGCGAGTCGAAGTGGGTCAGCTGGAACCGCTACGTCGACGAGCTGTCGTACGCCCAGGCGCTGCGCGACCAGTTGGTCTCGATCGGCTTCGACTCGGGCATCGGCATGCTGATCGACACCTCCCGCAACGGCTGGGGCGGTGCGAACCGGCCCACCGGACCCGGTGCCACGACCAGCGTGGACACCTACGTCGACGGCGGCCGCTACGACCGCCGGTTCAACACGGGCAACTGGTGCAACCAGTCGGGAGCCGGACTCGGTGAGCGGCCCCAGGCCTCCCCGGAGCCCGGGATCGACGCCTACGTGTGGATGAAGCCCCCGGGCGAGTCCGACGGGGCGAGCGAGGTCATCGACAACGACGAGGGCAAGGGCTTCGACCGGATGTGCGACCCGACGTACACCGGCAACCCGCGCAACGACAACAACATGTCGGGTGCCCTGCCCGACGCCCCGATCTCCGGGCACTGGTTCTCCGCCCAGTTCCAGGAGCTGATGAAGAACGCCTACCCGCCGCTGTCGTGACGGGCTGATCACCGGTCCGCCGGGTCCGGGCCACGAGGTCCGGGCCCGGCGGACCACCGCACTCCTCCCGCCCGGCGCGTTTTTGCGCGAACGGCAACATCGGTTGCCCGTGCGCGGTGCGTCGTCGCACCCTGACGGCATCCGAGCGGAGAGGCTGATCGGCATGGCGCACCACCACGAGCACGAGCACCACACGCACCAGCAGGGACACGGACACGGCCACGGACACGTCCACGACGACATCGACTGGGCCGAGATGGCACCCCTGCTCGAGGCGCAGGCGGAACTGTTCACCCCCCTGTACGAGCGTGCCCTGAGCTGGCTGGCGAAGGAGGTGACCGAACCGGGTCTGATCGTGGACGCGGGCAGCGGGCCCGGAGTCATCGCCTGCCTGTTCGCCGAGACGTTCCCGGGTGCCCGGATCGTGGCCGTGGACGGCTCCGAGCCGCTGCTTCAGCGGGCCCGCGCCCGGGCGGAGCGCCAGGGCGCGGCCGACCGCTTCGGCACCCTCGCCGGCGAACTCCCCGACGTGCTGGGCGAACTGGACTACCCCGCCGACCTGTTGTGGGCCAGCCGCAGCGTCCACCACCTGGGCGACCAGCGCGCCGCGCTGGCCGCCTGCGCCGAGCGCCTGGCACCGGGCGGCACCCTCGCGGTGATGGAGGGCGGCCTGCCCGCCCGTTTCCTGCCGCGTGACATCGGGTTCGGCCGGCCCGGACTCCAGGCCCGCGTCGACGCGGCGGAGGAGGACCGGTTCAGCCGGATGCGCGCCGAACTGCCGGGCTCCGTGGCCGCCGTCGAGGACTGGCCCGCGCTGCTGACCGCGGCCGGCCTGCACCACACCCGCTCGCGCACCTTCCTCCTCGACCTCCCCGCCCCGGCCACGGACCGCGCCCGCGCCTACGTGACCGCCGCGCTCACCCGCACCCGCGAGGTCATCGGCGAGGACCTGGACGCCGACGACCGCGCCACCCTCGACCGGCTCCTCGACCCCGGCGACCCGGCGGGCGTGCACCACCGCCCTGACCTGTTCGTCCTGGCGGCCCACACGGTCCACGCGGCGGTGCGGCCGGTGTGACGGCTTGACTTGGAGAGCTCTCCAAGTGATGGACTCCCCGGCACGCAACGAACACACAGGGGGTTTCCATGACCGACTCTCCGGTCGCGCTCGTCACCGGTGGGGGCAGCGGCATCGGCGCCGCCGTCGCACGGCGGCTGCTGGACGCGGGACAGCGGGTGGCCGTCACCGGGCGGAGCGAGGAGCGGCTGCGCGGCTTCGCGAAGGAACTGGGGGAGCCCGAAAGGCTGTTGACGATCCCGGGTGACGCGGCGGTGTACGAGGACGTGCGGTCGGCGGTCGACACCGCGCTGGCGGAGTTCGGCCGGCTGGACACCGTCGTCGCCAACGCGGGCTACGCCACCGGTGATTCGGTCGCCGAGGGCGACCCCGCCGGGTGGACCGGGATGGTGCTGACCAACGTCCTCGGTCCCGCGCTGCTCATCCGGGCGTCCATCGACGCCCTGAAGGAGACCCGCGGACGGATCGTCCTGGTCGGCAGCGTCGCCGGGTTCGTGCCCACGCCGGGCAACCTCTACGGCGCGACGAAGTGGGCGGTGACCGGGCTCGCCGAGAACACCCGGCGGCAGGTCACCGAGTGGGGCGTCGGCGTCACCCTGATCGCGCCCGGCCGCGTGGACACCCCGTTCTGGGACGCCCACGGCAGCCTGCCGCCCGGGCATCTGCTCACCGCCGGCCAGATCGCCGACTCCGTCGTGTGGGCCATGGGGCAGCCGGCCGGAGTCGACGTCAACACCGTGGTCGTACGGCCCGTCGGCCAGCCCAACTGACCACCGCCACCACAACGACGCGGACGGCCTCCCCGCCGAGGGGAGGCCGTCCGCGTGCCCGGCGTCAGCCGGCGTTGAACTCCGCGGGGTCCGGACCGATCCGCCGGTCCTCGTTCAGCGCGCTGATCGCGGCGAGGTCCTCGGCGTCCAGGCTGAACCCGAAGACGTCGATGTTCTCCTGGATCCTGGACGGCGTCACCGACTTCGGGATGACGACGTTGCCCAGCTGGAGGTGCCAGCGCAGCACCACCTGCGCCGGCGTGCGGCCGTGCTTCCGCGCGATCGCCACGATCGCCGGGACCTCCAGGATGCCCTTGCCGGAGCCCAGGGGCGACCACGCCTCCGTGGCGATGCCCTGCTCGGCGTGGTACTCACGCGCGGCGTGCTGCTGCAGGTGCGGGTGCAGCTCGATCTGGTTGACCGCCGGCACGACGGACGTCTCGCCGATCAGGCGCTCCAGGTGCTCCGGCAGGAAGTTGGACACGCCGATGGCGCGGACGCGGCCGTCGGCGTGCAGCTTCTCGAACGCCTTGTAGGTGTCGACGTACCTGTCACGCGCGGGCGTCGGCCAGTGGATGAGGTACAGGTCCACGTAGTCGAGACCGAGCTTCGACAGCGACGTGTCGAAGGCCCGCAGGGTGGCGTCGTACCCCTGGTCGCTGTTCCAGAGCTTGGTGGTGACGAAGAGGTCCTCGCGCGGGACGTCCGACCTCGCGACGGCCTTGCCCGTGCCCTCCTCGTTGCCGTAGACCGCCGCGGTGTCGATGCTGCGGTAGCCCGCCTCCAGCGCCGTCGCCACGGCCGTCTCGGCCTCCGCGTCCGGCACCTGCCAGACGCCGAAGCCCAGCTGGGGCATCTCGACGCCGTTGTTCAGGATGATCGGGGGGACCTTGCTCACGAGCTCTCGATCCTTCGGTTGTGGTCAGGTGTTACAGGTGTACCCCCATCGTCAACGATCACGGCCCGCGGTGCATTCCTGACCGGAGAATTCACGCGCGGTAGAGCGCCTCGACCTCGTCCTCGTACGCCTTCTCGATCGCCCTGCGCTTCAGCTTCAGCGACGGGGTGAGCAGCCCGTGCTCCTCGGTGAACGGCTGCGCCAGGATCCGGAACGTGCGGATCGACTCGGTCCGCGAGACCAGGGTGTTGGCCGCGACCACCGCGCGTCGCACCTCCGTCTCCAGGTCCGCGTCGCGCACCAGCTCGGCCGCCGGCATCGGTGCCTTGCCGCGCATCGTCAGCCAGTGCTCCACCGCCTCCTGGTCGAGGGTGACCAGGGCGGCGACGTACGGGCGGTCGTTGCCGACCACGATGCACTGGCTGACCAGCGGATGGTCGCGCACCCGCTCCTCCAGCACCCCCGGCGAGACACTCTTGCCCCCCGAGGTCACCAGGATCTCCTTCTTGCGCCCGGTGATCGTCAGATAGCCGTCCTCGTCCAGCGAACCGAGGTCCCCGGTGGCCAGCCAGCCGTCGTGCAGGGTCTCACCGGTGGCCCTGGGGTTGTTCAGGTAGCCCTTGAAGACGTTGTCGCCGTGCAGCCAGATCTCGCCGTCGTCCGCGATGTGCACGGTGACACCGGGGACGGGCCGGCCGACCGTGCCGTAACGGGTGCGCTCGGGCGGGTTGGCGGTGGCCGCCGCCGTCGACTCGGTGAGTCCGTACCCCTCGAAGACGTGCACCCCGGCGCCCGCGAAGAACAGTCCGAGCCGGCGGTCCATCGCGGAGCCGCCCGACATGGCGTGCCGGATCCTGCCGCCCATCGCCGCGCGGATCCTGGAGTAGACGAGCTTGTCGAACAGCTGGTGCTGCATCCGCAGTGCCGCGGACGGGCCGGGCCCGGTGCCCCAGGCCTTCGCCTCCATCGCGTCCGCGTACCTGACGGCCACGTCGACGGCCTTCTCGAACGGCCCTGAGCGGCCCTCCCGTTCCGCCTTGCGCCGCGCCGCGTTGAACACCTTCTCGAAGATGTACGGCACGGCCAGGAAGAACGTCGGCCGGAACGCGGCCAGGTCCGGCATCAGCGCGGCCGCGTTCAGCTGCGGCTGATGGCCGAACTTCACCCTCCCGCGGATCGCCGCCACCTCCACCATCCGCCCGAAGACGTGCGCGAGCGGCAGGAACAGCAGCGTCGACGCCTCGTCGCCCCTGCGGGAGTGGAACACCGGCTCCCAGCGCTCGATGACGGTGTCCGCCTCGTACATGAAGTTGCCGTGCGAGAGCACACAGCCCTTGGGGCGGCCGGTGGTGCCCGAGGTGTAGATGACCGTCGCCACCGAGTCGGGCGTGACCGCCTGCCGGTGCCGGTGCACCACCTCGTCGTCCAGATGCGCGCCCGCGTCGTACAGCTCCTGCACCGCGCCCGCGTCGAGCTGCCACAGCCGGCGCATCCGCGGCAGCCGGTCGATGACCGTGGCGATCGTCATCGCGTGGTCCTCGTGCTCCACGACCGCGGCGGTCACCTCGGAGTCGTGCAGCATCCAGAAGCACTGCTCCGCCGAGGACGTGGGGTAGACGGGGACTACCTGCGCGCCGACCGTCCACAGCGCGAAGTCGAAGAGCGTCCACTCGTAGCGGGTACGGGACATGATCGCGACCCGGTCGCCGAACCGGACCCCGCCCGCGAGCAGGCCCTTCGCGAGGGCGAGCACCTCGTCGCGGAACTCGGCGCTGGACACGTCCCGCCAGTGGCCGGTGCCGTCCTTGCGGCCCAGCGCGACGCGCGACGGGTCCTCCTCGGCATACCGGAAGACCACGTCGGCCAGACCGCCCACCGGAGGCTCCAAGTCCAACGGAGGGTTGGTGAACTCGCGCAATCCCGCTCCCCGCTCCTCAGCGCCCGGACCGCTGCGCGACGTCGTCGTCCCGCACAGCGCCGTGAAAGCTACCCCACGCGGCCGGAAGCCGGGAGGGGCCGGGAGACCGGGCCTGGCTCTCGTCCGCGCTGGTCAAGGGAGGAAAATGCGCTCACATGGGGAAGGGCCGGACAGAAACCTGACGCAGGAGTAAGTTTCGGTGGAGCAATCTCCACCGAATCTGTACGAGCGCATGACCGCCCCTTGGGGCGGCGCGGCGGGCCCCAATCCCCCCGGCGTGCGCGCGGGCCGGACCGTCACCCCCGCCCGCCGCGGTGCAGCCGGTCACCGCCCGCGAGGATCGCCGCCGCCAGGGCGTCGGCCGCGCCCTGGGCGGAGGACCGGCGCGGGCCGTGCACCACCACGAAGTCCACTTCGCCCGGTTCCGGCAGCCCGGCCCGCTCCGGCATCCGCGCCAGCCCCGGCGGGATCAGTCCCCGCGAGTGCACCATCACCCCCAGCCCGGCCCGGGCCGCCGCGAGCAGACCGTTGAGGCTGCCGCTGGTGCAGACGATCCGCCACTCCCGGCCCTGCCGCTCCAGTGCCCGCAGTGCGAGGGCCCGCGTGATGCCCGGTGGCGGGTAGACGATCAGCGGCACCGGACGGTTCGGGTCGAGCCGCAGCCCCGGCGCGCCGATCCACACCAGTTCGTCGTGCCAGACCAGCCGGTGCGGGTCGGCGCGCGGATCCTCGGGCCGCCGCTTGGCGAGCACCAGGTCCAGCCGGCCCGCGGCCAGCCGCTCGTGCAGGATGCCCGACAGCTCGACCGTCAACTCCAGATCGACCTCCGGGTGCTCGTGCCGGAACCGCTCGAGGATCTCCGGCAGCCGCGTCAGCACGAAGTCCTCCGACGCGCCGAACCGCAGCCGCCCGCGCAGCCGGGTACCGGTGAAGAACCGCGCCGCCTGCTCGTGCACGGTCAGGATCCGCCGTGCGAAACCGAGCATCGCCTCGCCGTCCTCGGTCAGCTCCACCGAGTGCGTGTCCCGGGTGAAGAGCTGCCGTCCGGTGGCCTCCTCCAGCCGCCGCACGTGCTGGCTCACGGTCGACTGGCGCAGCCCGAGCCGCCGCGCCGCCCGGGTGAAGCTCAGCGTCTGCGCCACCGACAGGAACGTCCGCAGGTGCGTCGGGTCGTACATGCGGCCAGGGTAGCGGCGGTCATCGCGGAACATGATGACAGTGAGAGCCGTACACCGGATTCCCGATCACGGCGGGAGGGAGCAGGATGAGAGGGCACGACCCTGAGCACAAGCGTGAGTACGAGCAAGTGGAGCACCGTGAAACGCCTGCGTTGGCCGCGTTGGATGCCGATCGACCCGTACGTCCTGCTCCTGCTCGGGACGGTGGGCCTCGCCGCGCTGCTGCCCGCCCGGGGAACGGGCGCCGACATCGCCTCCGGCGCCTCCACCGCCGCGATCGCGCTCCTCTTCTTCCTGTACGGCGCCCGGCTGTCCACCCGCGAGGCGCTGGACGGACTGAAGCACTGGCGGCTCCACGTCACCGTGCTCGCCTGCACCTTCGTCGTGTTCCCGGCGCTGGGTCTCGCCGCCCGCGGATTCGTCCCGGTGCTGCTGACCGACCCGCTGTACCAGGGCCTGCTCTTCCTCACCCTCGTCCCGTCCACCGTCCAGTCGTCGATCGCCTTCACCTCGATCGCCCGCGGCAACGTGCCCGCCGCGATCTGCGCCGGCTCCTTCTCCTCGCTGGTCGGCATCGTCGTCACCCCGCTGCTCGCGGCGACGCTGCTGGGCAACGGCGGGGGCGGGTTCTCCGGGGGGCCGGTGACGAGGATCGTGCTCCAGCTGCTGGTGCCGTTCGTCGCCGGACAGCTGCTGCGCCGCTGGATCGGCGGATTCGTCACCCGGCACCGGAAGGTGCTGGGGCTGGTCGACCGCGGCTCGATCCTGCTCGTCGTCTACACCGCGTTCAGCGAGGGCGTGGTCCAGGGCATCTGGCACCGGGTGAGCCCGGCCCGGCTCGGCGGACTGCTCGCCGTCGAGGCCGTACTGCTCGCGGTGATGCTGCTGCTGACCTGGTACGGCGCCAGGGCACTGGGGTTCGGCCGGGAGGACCGGATCGTGATCCAGTTCGCCGGCTCGAAGAAGTCGCTGGCGGCCGGGCTGCCCATGGCGAGCGTGCTGTTCGGGGCGCAGGCCTCGCTGGCCGTGCTGCCGCTGATGCTGTTCCACCAGATGCAGCTGATGGTCTGCGCGGTGATCGCCAGGCGCCGGTCGCACGACCCCGTCGGGGAGATCACCGCCCCGGACCGAGCCGGACGCTCACGAACCGGGGCCGGTACAGGGACACGTTCCGGCTGAGCATCCCGGCCGCCCCGGCCGTCTCCAGCCAGTTCACGTCATGGCTGAGCACCAGCCGCCCGTCGCCGCTCAGCTCCGGATGCGCCTGCGGGTTGTAGGCGGCGGTCCCGCCGTGGGGCAGGGCGGGGGTGAACTCCCTCGCCGGCCCGTGCCACGGCCCGGTCGGGGAGCAGGCCCAGTACGACGCCACCGTGGCCAGCCCCTCGGCACCCGCGGCCATCGTGAACAGGACGTACGTCCCCTCGTCCCGCACCACCGAGAAGGCGCTGCCCACGCCGGTGCGCCGCCCGTCGCCGAGCACGGGACGCGGGCGGGCGCGGGTCTGCCAGGCCGAGCCGTCGAAGTACTCCCAGGCGGCCGGGTCGGCGAGGTGGCCCTCCGGGACGCGGGCCACGTACGCGTGCGAGGCCGGGCGGGCGGCGGGGCGGCCGTCGTCACCGCCGAAGACGTACGTCCAGCCGTCCTCCTCGACCAGCGTCGTCCCGAACAGCACCCGCCGGGACGGGTCGGCGACCTGCTGCTGGTCGAGCACCGTCACCACCGACTCCAGGCGCAGCCCGGGCAGGGAGAGCGTGGCGACCTCGGTGGCGGTGGGCACGCCGTAGATCCACGGGTGCTGCCCGGCCTGACGCACCCACAGCAGGACCCTCAGGACCTGCTCGGAGGAGCCGGGGGAACGCGGCTCGACCCGGGCGGCGACCGGCCAGCGCCACCGGTCGGGCGCCGGGTCGGGGAAGAGCGGCGCGGGCAGGGTGCTCTCCAGCCGCCCGTCGCGCATGAGCACGGCCGAGTTGCGCACGAGCGGGGTGTTCGAGTCCCGCCACGCGTACGACTCGCCGACCGGGTTCGGCGGCCGGTGCACCCGGCCCAGATAGGTGTCGGAGAACAGCCACAGCAGCCGGCCGTCCGGCAGCCGCACCGAGTGGGTGCCGTCGCCGCCGGTCCAGTCGTCGGTGCGGCCGGGGTCGTCGCCGTAACGGGCGAACTCGGCGGTGAGGGTGTCGTCGGCGGTCCAGGAGGCGACCGTGCGCGGCCGGCAGCCCGCGCCGTCCGGCCCACCGTCGTCGTCCGGCAGACCGGTGACCAGCAGGGCACCGAGGACCAGGGTCAGCACCAGTGCGATCCCGGTCCCCGTGCGTCGTCGCGCTCCGGCAGCGTCGTCGGGCATGCCCGGGGACGTTAGTGGGTCGCCGGGGTCCGGGTCCATGGGGCCTCGAGCCGGCGCGGGCCGGGCCCGGACGCCCCGGGTGGTCCGGGGCTGCCGTGGGGCGGGACCCCGCGGCGCGGGGGGCTCTCCACGCCGGCAGGGGCCCCGCCGCCGTGCGGCGAGCGGCCCGGTCAGCCCCGCGCGGCCGCGGCCCGCAGGGCGATGCGGTCCTCACCCGCGTACACGTTCATGGAACTGCCGCGCAGGAAACCCACCAGGGTCAGACCCGTCTCCGCCGCCAGGTCCACGGCCAGCGAGGACGGCGCCGAGACCGCCGCAAGCATCGGTATGCCGGCCATCACCGCCTTCTGCGCCAGCTCGAACGAGGCCCGCCCGGAGACCATCAGGATCATCCGGGACAACGGCAGGTGCCCGCTCTGCAGGGCGCGGCCGACCAGCTTGTCGACCGCGTTGTGCCGGCCCACGTCCTCGCGTACGTCGAGCAGCTCGCCGTTCTCGTCGAACAGGGCCGCCGCGTGCAGGCCCCCGGTGCGGTCGAAGACCCGCTGCGCCGCCCGCAGCCGGTCCGGGAGGCTCGACAGCAGCCCCGGCTCCACCCGCAGCGGGGGAGTGTCGGCGATGGGATGGCGGGCCGTCGTGCGCACCGCGTCCAGGCTGGCCTTGCCGCACAGGCCGCAGGAGGACGTGGTGTACACGTTGCGCTCCAGTGTGATGTCCGGGACCGCGACGCCGGGGGCCGTCCTCACGTCGACCACGTTGTAGGTGTTCGCGCCGTCGGCTGTCGCGCCCGCGCAGTAGACGACGGTCTGCAGGTCCGCGGCGGTCGCGAGCACTCCCTCGCTCACCAGGAACCCGGCCGCCAGGGCGAAGTCGTCCCCGGGCGTGCGCATGGTGATCGCCAGCGGTCTGCCGTTGAGCCGGATCTCCAGGGGCTCCTCGGTGACGAGCGTGTCGGGACGGCTGGAGACCGCCCCGTCCCGGATGCGGACCACCTTGCGTCGTTCCGTGACTCGTCCCATGTCCCTACCAGTTCCGCTCAGTCCCGGTTCTTCACGATCCCATTCTCCTGCACGGGGAGCGTGAGACCGCGCCCCGCACTGCGGTGCCGCGTGGGTGCCGCTCGCCTACGGTCCGTACGAGCTCGTGCGCAAGGCGGCACGACGGTGCACGGGCCGGCCGCGGACGGCGGGAGCCGCACTCCGGGAGGTGAGGGAAGCCGACAAGCACGCCACCCGTTTCCTGTCGCTTCACCTGCCCTCGTACCGGTGAGTCACTGATCAGACTGGTGCATCCCGCAACCGGAAACGAGGGGGACCACCCATGATCGGCTCGCGCATCGCCGCCGTCGGCCACTACCAGCCCGCCCGGGTCCTCACCAACGAGGACCTGGCGGGCATGGTCGACACGAGCGACGCGTGGATCACGAGCCGGGTGGGTATCCGCACCCGCCACATCGCGGGCCCCGACGAACCCGTCGACGAACTGGCCGCTCACGCCGCCGCCAAGGCGCTGGCGGCGGCCGGCCGGACGCCCGACGAGATGGACCTGGTCCTGGTCGCCACGTCCACCGCGATCGACCGCTCGCCCAACATGGCCGCCCGCGTCGCCGCCCGACTCGGCATGCCCGGGCCCGCCGTCATGGACCTCAACGTGGTGTGCGCCGGCTTCACCCACGCCCTCGCCACAGCCGACCACACCGTGCGGGCCGGCGGCGCGAGCCGCGTGCTGGTCGTCGGCGCGGACAAGATGTCCGAGGTGGCCGACTGGACCGACCGCTCCACCTGCGTCCTCGTCGGCGACGGGGCGGGCGCGGCCGTGGTGGAGGCCTGCGCGCCGGGCGAGGAGGCGGGGATCGGGCCGGTGCTGTGGGGCTCGGTGCCCGAGATGGCACACGCGGTGCGGATCGAGGGGACGCCCCCGCGGTTCGCGCAGGAGGGGCAGAGCGTCTACCGCTGGGCGGCCACCCGGCTGCCGGTCATCGCCCGACAGGCCTGCGAGAAGGCGGGGCTTGCGCCCGAGGACCTCGCCGGGGTGGTACTGCACCAGGCCAACCTGCGGATCATCGAACCCCTCGCACGCCGGCTCGGCGCCGTCAACGCCGTCGTGGCCCGCGACGTCACCGAGTCCGGCAACACCTCCGCCGCGAGCATCCCGCTGGCCTTCTCCAAACTCGTCGAACAGGGCGCGGTGTCGACCGGCGACCCGGTGCTGCTGTTCGGCTTCGGCGGGAACCTGTCGTACGCGGGACAGGTCGTGCGCTGCCCCTGAAGCGTCTCCTCCCGGGTCCTCCGGTACGCGCGCCGCCGTAGTCTGTAGACGAAAGACGCAGCAGTGGCGTTCGCGGTGACACCGGCGTTCGTGGCGTGGCGCTGCCGAGGAGGGGGACCGCGATGGTGTCGACAGGACTGCCCCGGGGGGCGGTGCCGAAGCTCGCACGGCCCGGCCCACTGCGCGACCGCGTCCACGAGGCGCTGCTCGAACTCATCACCACCCGCGCCCTCCCGCCGGGCCGGCATCTCGTCGAGAGTGAACTCGCCGGCCACCTCGGCGTCTCCCGTCAGCCGGTGCGCGAGGCGCTTCAGCGCCTCCACACCGATGGCTGGGTCGATCTGCGGCCCGCCCAGGGCGCGTTCGTGCACGAGCCGACGGAGCAGGAGGCCGACCAGCTCCTCACCGTCCGCACGCTGCTGGAGGCGGAGGCCGCCCGGCTCGCCGCGAGCCATGCCGACGGCGCGGGCATCAAGGCCCTGGAGCAGATCCTGGCGGAGGGCCTCGAGGCCGTCGACGCCGACGACGTGGACGCCGCCGTCGTCCTCAACGCCCGGTTCCACGCCAAGATCATGGAGCTGGCGGGCAACGCCGTGCTCGCCGGACTCGCCGCCCAGGTCGACCGGCGGGTGCGCTGGTACCGCCCACCGGTCGCCGGGCAGCGCGGCGGACAGTCCTGGGTCGAGCACTGCGAACTGGTCGCCGCCATCACGGCCCGCGACGAGCAGCTGGCCACCCGGCTCATGCGCGAACACACCGAGCGCACCCGGCGCTCGTACCACGCGCACGCGGACTCCTAGGGGCGCTGCGGTGCGGTCCCGGTCCGCCCGCGTGCTCAGGGACAGACGTACGTGAGGCCGGCCGTCGCGATGCGGCCGGAGGGGGACAGGATCCGCAGCTCCGCCCGCGCCTCGTAACGGCCCGTGCCCTCGAAGGTCCACAGCAGGTGCAGCCGCACCTGCCGCTGACCCCGTGCCACCTCCTCGCGCAGCACGCCGGAGGAGGTGCCGTCGCCGCGTGTCCAGCGGTAGGTCAGGGTGCCCGGGCGGCCGTTCGTGGTGACCGTGCCCACGAGGTCCGCGGTCCCGTCGCACCCCACCGCGGCGGACGGGGCCGTGACCGTGGCCCCGTGCACCGTGAGCCCCGGCCCGAGACGCTGCCAGGCCAGGAAGGCGAGGACGGCGAGCAGCACGAGCGCCGGCAGCGCGTGCCGGCGCGCACCGTGCCGCCGGGGCGGGGCGGGCGGCGGCACGGAGGGCGGCGTCCGGGTGGACCGGTGCGCGAGGGCGCCCTGCACTCCGGGACCGAAGCGCAGCACCGCTCCCTCGACCCGGTCGGGCCGGGTCGGTGTGCCGGTCCCGGCGCCGCCGTCGCGTGTCGTGGCGGTCACCGTGGTGTCCCGCCCGGGGCCGGTCCGGGCGCCGCCGTCCCGTGTCGTCGCCGTCACGGTGGTGTCGTGCTCGGGCCGCTGGATCCAGTGGCTCGCGAGCACGGTGGCGCTGTACTCGTCGTCGGCGCCGGGCCGGGCGTCCTCGCCCGGCGGGGGAGCGGGCTCGTTCGTCGCCTTCATCGCAGATCGCACCGCCTGGTGAGGAGCTGCTGGGACGCGCCCCCGTCGGCGGACGCCGGGGCGGTCGTCGCCGTCACGGTCCAGTAGCAGCCGAGGTTCTGGAAGACGTGCTCGGCGGTCACCGTGTACTCGGTGGCGCCGCTGCGCCGGAAGACCTGGCCGGCGCCGTCCGGGGTGCCCGGCCCGCCCGCGGTGTCGCCCACGGACCAGCGCAGGTCGATCGACACCGGCCCGGTGCCGTCCGTGACGACGGTGACCGTGGTCGTGGCGGTGGTGGGGCCCGTCTGCCGGAACTCCGACACGGTGACGTCCTTGACCGCGGGCGCGGCCGGGGAGGTGTCCGTGGGGGTCGCGGACGGGGTGCCGGTCGGGGTCGGCGCACCGGCGGGTGTGCCGGTGCCGGGTTCGGTGCCGGGGTCTGCGCCGGGATCCGTCCCGGGGCCCGTACCCGGGTCCGGCCCCGGCCCCGTGGCGGTCGCCGAGGGCCCGCCCGGGCTCGCGGAGGCCGGGCCGGAGGCGGACGCGCCCGGGGTGCCGGCCGTCGGGGACGCGGACGGCGACGGGGCGGTGGGGCCCGAGGTCACCTCCGGACGGGCGCTGGTGGTGGCGAACGCCTCGGCCGCCCGCTCCTGCGCCCCGCCGGAGTCCGGCGGGGCGGCGTGGGCCAGCAGGACCGCCAGGAGCACCGCGGCCGCGGCGGCCAGCATCCCCGGCCCGGTGGGCTTCCAGGCCTGCGCCCGGCCCCGGCCCGGCGGCTGCCGCAGCACGGTACGGGCGGTGTCGGTCGCCGACCGCCCCGGCGTGCGGGCCGACGGGAGCAGCAGCGGGAACAGCGCCACCAGCGCGGCGAGCCGCCCGCGGCCCCGTTCCTCCCACCCGGGCCCGTACGCGGTGCCCGCGACCGCCTCCAGCTCGGCGACGAACGCCTCGGCGTCGCCCGGCCGCCCCGCGGCCTCCTTGGCCAGTCCGCGGCGGACCAGGGAACGCACCGCCTCCGGCACGTCCTCCACCGGGACCGGCGCGTCCACGTGCCGCAGGGCCAGCTCCGCGATGTTGTCACCCGCGTAGGGCTTGCGGCCGGTGAGGCACTCGAAGAAGGTCGCCGTGGCCGCGTACACGTCGGTGGCGGGGGAGGCGGGCTCGCCGCGCCACTGTTCGGGCGCCATGTAGGAGGGGGTCCCCGCCACACCGGCGCGCGTACGCGTGTCGACCGCGATCCCGAAGTCGACGAGCTTCGACGCGCCGTCCGGCGTGACCAGCACGTTCTCCGGCTTGTAGTCCCGGTGCACCACCCCGGCCCGGTGCGCGTCGGCGAGGCCCAGCAGCGATCCCTTCAGGATCACCAGCGCGGCCTCGGGATCCAGCGGGCCCTGCCCGGCCAGCACGGCCCGCAGGGACAGGCCGTCCACCAGTTCCATCACGATGGCCGCCCCGTCCGGGCTCTCCACGTACTCGTACAGTCCGGCGACGTACGGGCTGTCGAGTCCGCCGAGCAGCCGCGCCTCGGCGCGGAAGTCGTGCACGAAGCCCGGGCGGGTGTGCAGCGACTCGCTGAGGTACTTGACCGCGACCGGGACACCGGTCACCTCGTGGATGGCCAGAACCACCCGCCCGCTCGCACCGGCACCGAGCTCCAGCGACTCGGTGTACCCCGGAACCGTCCACGTGCTCATCGACATCCCCCCCGGGGCCGTCCTCCGTCCCCAGGAGTATGGCGGCACTCCGGGGCATCCGGCCCTCGCGATGACAGACACACTTCAGGCCACCGCGGTTGCGGGACCACGAGGTCCGGGTGCCGGCGGCGCACCGTACCGGGTCGCCCGCCCGTTCCCGGAACGACGGGCGGCCGATGACCGTCGGAGCACCCTTTGTCCTGTGAGTGGAAAAAGTAGGGGCCAATTCCTGCGCGACTTCTTCCCACCTCCGGCAGGCGCTGCTACTTTCCCATCCGAAGGAACACCGCACACGTGGCCGGAATCCGGCGCGCACAGGCCGATGAGGCGGGGAGGGACTCGTGAGACGCATGACCGCGCGACCCGCGAACGCCCATCAGGCACGACTGCTCAGGCTGCTGCGCGACGGTGGCCCCAGCTCCCGTGCCCAACTGGGCGACCAGGTCGACCTCTCCCGGTCGAAGCTGGCCGTGGAGGTGGACCGGCTGCTGGAGACGGAACTCGTCGTGGCCGACGGACTCGCCGCCTCGCGCGGTGGCCGGCGCTCCCACAACATCCGCCTCAACCCGCACCTGCGGTTCCTCGGCGTCGACATCGGCGCGACCTCGGTCGACGTCGCCGTCACCAACGCCGAACTGGAGATCCTCGGGCACATCAACCAGCCCATGGACGTGCGCGAGGGGCCGGTCGCGGTCTTCGAGCAAGTGCTGTCCATGGCAGCGAAGTTGAAGGCCTCCGGGCTCGCGGAGGGGTTCGACGGCGCCGGCATCGGCGTGCCGGGCCCGGTCCGCTTCCCCGAGGGCATCCCGGTGGCTCCGCCGATCATGCCGGGCTGGGACGGCTTCCCCGTGCGGGAGGCGCTCAGCCAGGACCTCGGCTGCCCCGTCATGGTCGACAACGACGTGAACCTGATGGCCATGGGGGAGCAGCACGCGGGCGTCGCCCGCACCGTCGGCGACTTCCTCTGCGTCAAGATCGGTACCGGCATCGGCTGCGGCATCGTCGTCGGCGGTGAGGTCTACCGCGGTACGACGGGCAGCGCGGGCGACATCGGGCACATCCAGGCCGTGCCCGACGGCCGTCCGTGCGCGTGCGGCAACCGGGGCTGTCTGGAGGCGCACTTCTCCGGCGCGGCCCTCGCCCGGGACGCGACGGAGGCCGCCCAGCAGCAGCTCTCCGCCGAACTCGCGAGCCGGCTGGAGTCGAACGGCACGCTCAGCGCCGTCGATGTCGCCGCCGCGGCCGCGGCCGGTGACGCCACCGCCCTCGATCTGATCCGTGAGGGCGGCAACCGCACCGGCCAGGTCATCGCCGGCCTGGTCAGCTTCTTCAACCCCGGCCTGGTGGTGATCGGCGGCGGGGTGACCGGCCTCGGCCACACCCTGCTCGCCGCGATCCGCACCCAGGTGTACCGCGGGTCGCTGCCCCTGGCCACGGGCAACCTGCCCATCGTCCTCGGGGAACTGGGGCCCACCGCCGGAGTCATCGGCGGCGCCCGGCTCATCAGCGACCACCTGTTCTCACCCGCGTAAGCAGCCCCACCCTTCGCCGTACTTGCTCCACCGCCCGGAACAGCCCCGCCCTTCGTCACACCTGCCCACCGCACGGAACAGCAGCCCCGCACCGCGTCACCGCAGGCAACAGCCCCCGCCCCCGCTCTGCTCCGCCCTGCCCGAAAACGCTTGCCCCGCAAGGGGATCGCCCTGACACCGGCCCGTACGCCCGCCGAGGGGAATCCGCATGGCACCAGAACCACCGCTGCTCAGCATGTCCGGCATCACCAAGTCGTTCCCCGGAGTCCGGGCCCTGGACGGCGTCGACCTCGACGTCCAGGCCGGCGAGGTGCACTGCCTGCTCGGCCAGAACGGCGCCGGCAAGTCCACCCTGATCAAGGTGCTGGCCGGCGCCCACCAGCCCGACTCGGGCACCATCCGCTGGCGCGGCGACGACGTGACACTGCGTTCGCCGATCGCCGCCATGCGTCTCGGCATCGCCACCATCTACCAGGAACTCGACCTGGTGGAGCACCTGTCGGTCGCCGAGAACGTCCACCTCGGCCATGAACCCACCGCCGCCGGCTTCGTCGTACGGGGAAGGGCCGCCAGGTCGTCGACCGCCGCACTCCTCAAGCGGCTCGGGCACCCGGAGATCGACCCGGTCCGGCTGGTGGGGGACCTGTCGGCGGCGCAGCAGCAGATCGTGTCGATGGCACGGGCGCTCTCCCACGACGTGCGGCTCATCGTGATGGACGAGCCGTCGGCCGCCCTCGACCCGGACGAGGTCGACAACCTGTTCCGGATCGTCGGCGACCTCACCGCCGACGGTGTCGCGGTCGTCTACATCTCGCACCGCCTCGAGGAGATCCGGCGCATCGGCGACCGGGTGACCGTCCTGAAGGACGGCCGGGCCGTCGCCGGCGGGCTGCCCGCCAAGTCGACGCCGACCCGTGAGGTGGTCGCGCTGATGACGGGACGCACCGTCGAGTACGTCTTCCCGGAGCGGCCCGCCGCCCCGGCGGACGGCGCACCGGTGCTGACCGTCGAAGGGCTGTCCCGGCGGGGCGAGTTCGCCCCGCTCGACCTCCAGGTGCGCCCGGGGGAGATCGTCGGGCTCGCCGGGCTCGTCGGCTCGGGACGCTCCGAGATCCTGGAGACGGTCTACGGCGCCCGCAAGCCCGACACCGGGCGGGTCCTCGTCGACGGGCGGCCGCTGAAACCCGGCAGTGTGCGGGCGGCCGTGCGCGCCGGGCTCGGACTCGCCCCCGAGGAACGCAAGGCGCAGGCCCTGCTCATGCTGGAGTCCGTCACCCGCAACGTGTCGGTCTCCTCCATGTCCCGCTTCGCGAGGGCCGGCTGGATCGACCGCGGCGCCGAACTGGGGGCGGCGCGCGCGGCGGTCCGTGAACTGTCCCTGCGGCCCGACAACCCGAACGTGCCCGTGCGCACCCTGTCCGGCGGCAACCAGCAGAAGGCCGTGCTCGCGCGCTGGCTGCTGCGTGGCTGCCGGGTGCTGCTGCTCGACGAACCCACCCGCGGCGTCGACGTGGGCGCCCGCGCCGAACTCTACGCGGTGGTCCGCCGGCTGGCGGACGAGGGACTCGCCGTGCTGCTGGTCTCCAGCGAGGTGCCCGAGGTGCTCGGCCTCGCCGACCGCGTCCTGGTGCTGCGCGAGGGCGACGTCGTCCACACGGCACCCGCCCGTGAGCTCGACGAACACCGTGTACTCGACCTGGTCATGGAAGGAAGCCCGGCGTCATGACGCAGAACGTCTCCCCGCCGCGGGACAGCACTCCCAAGGTGTCCCCGGCCGGCGAACCACCCGCCTGGCGCGCCGTGCTGTTCCGCGCCGACGTCCGCACGCTGTCCCTGCTCGGCGTGCTCGCCGCACTGATCCTCATCGGCGGCATCACCAAACCGGACCAGTTCCTGGACACCCGCAATCTCCAGCTCGTCCTCACCCAGGCCTCCGTCATCGGCGTCGTCACCGTCGGCATGACCTTCGTCATCATCTCCGGCGGCATCGACCTGTCTGTCGGCGCGATCGTCGCCCTCGCCTCGGTGTGGGCCACCACGGTCGCCACCCAGGAGTACGGGTTCGGCGGCATCCTCTTCACCGCCGTGATCGTGGGACTGGGATGCGGGCTGGTCAACGGGGTGCTCATCGCCTACGGCGGGATGGTCCCGTTCATCGCCACCCTCGCCATGCTCGCCTCCGCCCGCGGTCTCGCGCTGCAGATCACCGACGGGCGGACGCAGATCGTCACCGTCGACGGCGTCCTCGACCTCGGCGAACGCGACTCCTACGTGCTCGGCGTACCGCCGCTGGTCCTGGTGTTCGCCGCGGTCACCGTCATCGGCTGGCTGGTGCTCAACCGGACCACCTTCGGCCGCCGCACCGTCGCCGTCGGCGGCAACGCGGAGGCCGCCCGCCTCGCCGGCATCGACGTGCGCCGCCAGCGGCTCTACCTGTACCTGCTGTCCGGGCTGTGCTGCGGCATCGCCGCCTTCCTGCTGATCGTGCTGGCCGGCTCCGGCCAGAACACCAACGGCAACCTCTACGAACTCGACGCCATCGCCGCCGCGATCATCGGCGGCACCCTGCTCACCGGGGGCCGCGGCACCATCGTCGGCTCGGTCCTCGGCGTGCTGATCTTCACCACCATCACCAACATCTTCGCCCTGAACAACCTGCAGAGCGACGTCCAGCAGATCGCCAAGGGCGCGATCATCGTCGCCGCCGTGCTGGTCCAGCGCCGTACCGCGAGCACGACCTGAGGAGAGGGTTCACCGCCATGCCCAAGACGCCTTCCACAAGCCGCAGAGGACTGCTCTTCGGAGCGGCCGCCGTGTCCGCCGGCGTCCTCGTCACCGGCTGCACGAGCAACGAGTCCGGTGACGACGAGCCGGCCGCGAACGACCAGCCGGCCGCCGACGACAAGCCCGGCAAGCAGGTCACCATCGGCTTCGCCGGACCGCAGGCCGACCACGGCTGGCTCAACGCCATCAACGACAACGCCAAGAAGCGTGCCGGGAAGTACTCCGACGTCACCCTGGAGATCACCGAGGGCTCCAACGACACCGCGCAGCAGATCGGCCAGATCGAGACCCTCATCAACAAGAAGGTCGACGTCCTGGTAATCCTGCCCGCCGACGGCAAAGCGCTCACCCAGGTCGGGCTCAAGGCGATGCGCGCCGGCATCCCGGTCGTCAACCTCGACCGGATCTTCAACACCCCGCAGGCCTACCGCTGCTGGATCGGCGGCGACAACTACGGCATGGGTCTCAACGCCGGCCACTACATCGGCGAGAAGCTCAAGGACAAGCCGGACGCCAGGGTCGTGGAGCTGGCCGGCCTGGACAACCTGGAGCTGACCAAGCAGCGCACCCAGGGCTTCGACGACGCGCTGAAGAACTACCCCAACATCAAGAAGGTGGCCCGCCAGGCCGCCGAGTTCACCGTCGAGTCCGGCCAGGCCAAGATGGCCCAGCTGCTCCAGGCCCAGTCGCAGATCGACGCGCTGTGGAACCACGACGACGACCAGGGCGTGGGCGCGCTGCGCGCCATCGAGCAGGCCGGGCGCGACGAGTTCCTCATGGTGGGCGGCGCGGGCGCGCTCTCCGCCTTCGAGGCCATCAAGGCCGACAACGGTGTCCTGAAGGCCACCGTCCTGTACCCGCCGACCATGGCCGCCTCCGCGATCGACCTCGCCCGCGCCCTCGGCCAGGGCAAGGGCGTCGGCGGCCTCGCCGAGTTCGAGATCCCCTCGTCGGTGACCTGCTACTCGGCCGTCGTCGACAAGGAGAACGTGGACCAGTACATGTCCACCGGCTTCAAGTGAGGAGCCCCGCCCCGCGGGCCTGACCAGCCCACCGGGCGGGGCCCACCCCCCGCCCGCCACGACGACGAGGAGGACATCCGAATGGCACAGCCGCAAACGTCCGAAGGGGCGGAGACGGGGAAGCCACCGTTGCGCATCGGCATGGTCGGTTACGCCTTCATGGGGGCCGCCCACTCCCAGGGCTGGCGCACCGCGGGCCGCGTCTTCGACCTGCCGCTCAGCCCCGAACTGGCCGTGATCTGCGGCCGGGACGCCGACGCCGTGCGCGCGGCGGCGGACCGGCACGGCTGGGCGGAGACCGAGACCGACTGGCACGCCCTGGTCCAGCGGGACGACATCGACCTCGTCGACATCTGCACCCCCGGTGACAGCCACGCCGAGATCGCGCTGGCCGCGCTCGCGGCGGGCAAGCACGTGCTGTGCGAGAAGCCGCTCGCCAACACCGTCGCGGAGGCCGAGGCGATGGCCCGCGCCGCCGAAGAGGGCCTCACGCGCGGTCAGCTGGCGATGGTCGGCTTCAACTACCGCCGGGTGCCCGCGACCGCGCTGGCCCGGCGGATGGTGGCCGAGGGACGGATCGGCAGACTGCGGCACGTGCGGGTGGCGTACCTGCAGGACTGGCTGGTGGACCCCGCGTTCCCGCTGACCTGGCGGCTGCGCCGGGAGCACGCCGGCTCGGGGGCGCTCGGCGACCTCGGCGCGCACATCGTGGACCTGGCGCAGTACCTGGCCGGCGAGCGGCTGGCGGGCGTCTCCGCGCTCACCGAGACGTTCGTACGGGAGCGGCCGCTGCCCGACGGCCCCAGCAGCGGCCTGGCCGCCGTCTCCGCCGCCGGCACCGGAGAGGTGACCGTCGACGACGCCGCCCTGTTCACCGGACGCTTCACCTCCGGCGCCCTCGCCTCCTTCGAGGCCACCCGGTACGCCACCGGACGCAAGAACTCCCTGCGCATCGAGCTCAACGGCGAGCGCGGTTCGCTCGCGTTCGACCTGGAGCGGCTCAACGAGCTGGAGTACCACGACGGCGCCGAGCCCGCCGCCCACGCCGGCTTCCGCCGCATCCTCGTCACCGAACCCGACCACCCCTACCTCGAGGCGTGGTGGCCGCCCGGCCACGGCCTCGGCTACGAGCACACCTTCGTCCACCAGGCCCGCGACCTCGTCCACGCGGTCGCCGAGGGCCGGGGCCCCGAACCCTCCTTCGCCGACGGGCTCCAGGTGCAGCGCGTCCTGGCGGCGGTGGAGGAGAGTGCCGAGAAGAACTCCGTCTACACCCCGATCGCCGCCTGAGAGGACGGATACGGATGCCGCGCAACTTCACGCTCTTCACCGGCCAGTGGGCGGACCTGCCACTGGAGGAGGTCTGCCGACTCGCCCGCGACTTCGGCTACGACGGGCTCGAACTCGCCTGCTGGGGCGACCACTTCGAAGTGGACAAGGCACTCGCCGACCCGTCCTACGTCGCCTCCCGCCACCAGTTGCTCGACAAGTACGGCCTGAAGTGCTGGGCGATCTCCAACCACCTGGTCGGGCAGGCGGTCTGCGACGCCATCATCGACGAACGCCACCGGGCCATCCTGCCCGCCCGTATCTGGGGCGACGGCGAGCCCGAGGGCGTACGCCGGCGGGCCGCCGCCGAGATCGAGGACACCGCGCGCGCCGCGGCCCTCCTCGGTGTCGACACCGTCATCGGTTTCACCGGCTCCGCCATCTGGCACCTGGTCGCCATGTTCCCGCCCGCCCCCGAGTCGATGATCGAGCGGGGCTACGAGGACTTCGCCGAGCGGTGGAACCCGATCCTGGACGTCTTCGACGCCGAGGGCGTGCGCTTCGCGCACGAGGTCCACCCCAGCGAGATCGCCTACGACTACTGGACGACCGTGCGCGCCCTGGACGCCGTCGGCCGCCGGCCCGCCTTCGGCCTCAACTTCGACCCCTCCCACTTCGTGTGGCAGGACCTCGACCCGGTCGGCTTCCTGTGGGACTTCCGCGACCGGATCTACCACGTGGACTGCAAGGAGGCCCGCAAGCGCCTCGACGGCCGCAACGGCCGCCTCGGCTCGCACCTGCCCTGGGGCGACCCCCGGCGCGGCTGGGACTTCGTCTCCGCCGGCCACGGGGACGTCCCCTGGGAGGACGTCTTCCGCATGCTGCGCTCCATCGGCTACCAGGGCCCCGTCTCCGTCGAGTGGGAGGACGCCGGCATGGACCGCCTCCAGGGCGCCCCCGAGGCGCTGACCCGGCTGAAGGCGTACGACTTCGAGCCGCCCAGCGCCTCCTTCGACGCCGCCTTCAACAGCTGACCGGCGCAGCCGACGCAGGTCGGGAACGGGGTCCGGCGAGTGCGCCGGTCCCCGGTCCGGCCTGCCCGCGTCCCGCTTTGTCCTGAGTTGGGAAAAAGGTCAACCGGGCGCGGTCCAAGGGGTGTTCGCCCCGGAAGAACGCGGTTACCGTCCCTGAAGTGTTCAGGACACCCACGCCTCCGGGGTGACGGCGCACCCCGGCGCCCGCACGCACCACACGTCTTCGCACCTGTTCCGTACGGCCCCACCCCGTTCCCGGAGGGACTTCGTGCACAGAAGCAGACTCACATCCACCCGCACCACGAGGCGTTCCGGACTCCGCACGCCCCTCGCGCTGTTCACCGGCCTGCTGCTGGCCGTGGGCACCCCGGCGACCGTCGCCGGCGCCCACCCCGGCCACCCGGAACACGACGGACCGGCGGCCGCCGAGGGACAGTTCCAGCAGGTACCGCTCGCCAAGGGCGAGCCCGAGACGGGCGAGCCGATGTCGCTCGCCGTGCTCCCGGACCGCAGCGTCCTGCACACCTCGCGCGACGGCACGCTGCGCCTCACCGACCAGGGCGGCGTCACCAAGGTCGCCGGCAAGATCCCCGTCTACAGCCATGACGAGGAGGGGCTGCAGGGCGTCGGAGTCGACCCGGACTTCAGGAACAACCGGGCGATCTACCTCTACTACGCCCCGCCGCTGGACACCCCCGCGGGCGACGCCCCCGAGACCGGCACAGCCGAGGACTTCGAGAAGTTCGACGGCGTCAACCGCCTCTCCCGCTTCGTGCTGAACGCCAACGGCACACTGGACATGGCCAGTGAGAAGAAGGTCCTCGACGTCGCCGCCTCCCGCGGCATCTGCTGCCACGTCGGCGGCGACATCGACTTCGACGCGGACGGCAACCTGTACCTGTCCACCGGCGACGACACCAACCCCTTCGCCTCCGACGGTTACACGCCGATCGACGAGCGGCCCGACCGCAACCCGGCCTTCGACGCCCGCCGCAGCTCGGGCAACACCAACGACCTGCGCGGCAAGATCCTGCGTATCAAGGTCGCCGAGGACGGCTCCTACACCGTCCCGGAGGGCAACCTCTTCGCGCCGGGCACCGAGAAGACCCGCCCGGAGATCTACGCGATGGGCTTCCGCAACCCGTTCCGGATGAGCGTCGACGACAAGACCGGCACCGTCTACGTCGGCGACTACGGCCCCGACGCCGGCGCCGCCAGCCCCACCAGGGGCCCGGCCGGGCAGGTCGAGTTCGCCAAGGTCACCGAGGCAGCCAACTTCGGCTGGCCGTTCTGCACCGGGAACAACGACGCCTACCTCGACTATGACTTCGCCACCAAGGAGTCCGGCGGGAAGTTCGACTGCGCCGCCCCGAAGAACACCTCCCCGCACAACACCGGCCTCGTCGACCTGCCGCCCGCCCAGCCCGCCTGGATCCCGTACGACGGCGGCTCCCTGCCCGAGTTCGGCACCGGATCCGAGTCCCCGATGGCGGGCCCCGTCTACCGCTACGACCCCGACCTCGACTCCAGCGTGAAATTCCCCGAGGCCTACGACGGCGACTTCTTCGCCGGCGAGTTCGGCCGCCGCTGGATCAAGAGGATCGAGCAGAACGCGGACGGCTCCGTCGCGAAGATCAACGACTTCCCGTGGACCGGCACCCAGATCATGGACATGGAGTTCGGCCCCGACGGCGCGCTCTACGTCCTGGACTACGGCGTCTCCTGGTTCCAGGGCGACGAGCACTCCGCGCTGTACCGGATCGAGAACGCCGAGGACGGCTTCTCCCCGATCGCCGAGGTGAGCGCCGACAAGACCTCCGGCGCGGCAGGCCTCAAGGTCCGGTTCACCGCCTCCGCCAAGGACGCCGACTCCACGGACCTCACCTACAGCTGGGACTTCGGCGACGGCACCAAGGGCGAGGGCCTCAGCCCCACCCACCGGTACAAGAAGACCGGCACCTACAGCGCCACCTTCACCGCCAGGGACCCCGAGGGCAACACAGGCAACGCCAGCGTCCGGATCGTGGTCGGCAACACCGAGCCCAAGGTGAAGATCGAGGTTCCCGGCAACGGCAGCATGGCCGCCTTCGGCGAGCCCGTCCCGTTCAAGGTGACCGTCACCGACCCCGAGGAGACCGTCGACTGCTCCAGGGTCAAGGTCGCCTACAGCCTCGGCCACGACTCCCACGCCCACGAGCTGACCAGCGAGACGGGCTGTGAGGGGACCCTGAAGCCGCCCGCCGGTGACGGCGGCCACGACCCCAACGCCAACATCTACGGAGTCGTCGGCGCCAGCTACACCGACGGCGGGGCGAACGGCCAGGAGGCCCTGACCGGCACCGCGCGCACCGTCCTCCAGCCGCTGCACCGCCAGGCCGAGCACTTCACCACCCAGTCGGGCGTGACGACGTACGACAAGGCGCAGGCCAACGGCGGCAAGACCGTCGGCGACATCAGCGACGGCGACTGGATCTCCTTCAGCCCCTACCGGTTCGACGGGCAGAAGAAGATGACCGTGCGGGCCTCCTCCGGCGGCGCGGGCGGCTTCATCGAACTGCGCACCGGCTCGCCCGACGGCAAGCTGCACGGCTCGGCGTACATCCCGCCGACCGGCGGCTGGGAGACGTTCCAGGACGTCGACGTGCCGCTGCGGTCGCTGCCGAAGCGCACCACGGAGATCTACCTGGTCTTCCGGGGCGGCGACGGCGCGCTGTACGACGTGGACGACTTCGAGTTCTCCAAGGAGCCGTTCAGGGCCGGCAAGAAGGTCCTGGTCTTCTCCAGGACGGCGGGCTTCCGGCACGACTCCATCCCCGAGGGCATCGCCGCGCTGAAGGAACTCGGCGGACCTGCCGGCATCTCGGTCACCTCGACCGAGGAGGCCGGGCAGTTCACCACGGCCAACCTCGCCAAGTACGACGCCGTGGCCTTCCTGTCCACCACCGGCGACGTGCTCAACGCCGACCAGCAGAAGGCGTTCGAGAACTACGTCAAGAACGGCGGCGGCTACATGGGCATCCACGCCGCCGCCGACACCGAGTACGACTGGGAGTTCTACGGCGGTCTCGTGGGCGCCTACTTCGACTCGCACCCGGCCATCCAGAAGGCCACCGTACGCGTCCACGACCACGACCACCCGGCCACCGCGCACCTGGACGACGCGTGGGAGCGCACCGACGAGTGGTACAACTACCGCACCAACCCGCGTGAGCAGGCCAAGGTCCTCGCCACCCTCGACGAGACGACCTACGAGGGCGGCACCATGAAGGGCGACCACCCGATCGCCTGGTGCCAGAGCTACGGCGGCGGCCGCTCCTTCTACACCGGCGGCGGCCACACCAAGGAGTCGTACGCCGAGGAGGCCTTCCGCGCCCATCTGCTCGGCGGTCTGCAGTACGCCACCGGCCAGGTCAAGGCGGACTGCAAGCCGGACAAGGGCTACCGGGAGATCTTCAACGGCGAGACCCTGGACGGCTGGAAGCAGGCCGGCCCCGGAAAGTTCGTCGCCAAGGACGGCACCCTGGAGTCCGAGGGCGGCATGGGCCTGCTGTGGTACCAGGCCAAGGAGCTGACGTCGTACTCGCTCAAGCTCGACTGGAAGATGCGGGGCGACGACAACTCCGGTGTCTTCGTGGGCTTCCCGGCCTCCGACGACCCCTGGTCCGCGGTGAACAAGGGCTACGAGATCCAGATCGACGCCACGGACGCGCCGGACCGCACCACGGGCTCCGTCTACTCGTTCAAGTCGGCGAACATCAAGGCCCGTGACCAGGTCCTGCGGCCGCCCGGCCAGTGGAACTCCTACGAGATCAAGGTCCAGGGCGAACGCCTTCAGGTGTTCCTCAACGGAGTCAGGATCAACGACTTCACCAACAAGGACCCCGAGCGGAGCCTGACCGACGGCTACATCGGTCTGCAGAACCACGGCGCCGCCGACCAGGTCTCCTTCCGCGACATCCAGCTGAAGGAACTGCCCTCCTAGGGCGACCCGAACGGCGGCGGGCGGAGGACGCCGGACCTCCGCCCGCCGTCCCGCCGGGCACGGGGTCCGGCACCCCGCCGGACCCCGTGCCCGGCACCCGTCGATCCGCTTCCGGCGCTCGCACCGGGTTCGCGTACGACAAGGAGGCTGCCCATGTCCGCCGAACCGTCCCTCCCCACCCCCTCCACGGCCCCCCGCCACGGCGTCTGGTTCATCGGGGCACGCGGATCCGTGGCCACGACCGCCGTCGCGGGCTGCGCCGCCGTCGCCGCCGGGCTCCACCCGCCGACCGGCATGGTCACCGAGACCCCCGACTTCGCCCCGTGCGCTCTGCCATCGTTGTCGTCCCTCGTCTTCGGCGGTCACGACACCGTCGACTGCCCGCTGCCCAAGCGTGCGGAACACCTCGCCGAGGGCGGCGTCCTGCCGCACGGCCTGCCGTCCGCCGTGCACGCCGAACTCGTCGCCGCCGACCGGGAGATCAGGCCCGGCGGCCCCCTGCCCGGCGACACCGGCAGAACCCCGGACCAGTGGATCGACGTGTTCGCGGCCGACATCCGCGACTTCGTGCGCCGCCAGAACCTCGCGGGCGCCGTCGTGGTGAACGTCGCCTCCACCGAACCCGCCCCCACCGACGGCTCCCTGCCGCCCAGCTCCCTCTACGCGGCGGCCGCCCTGCGCGCCGGCTGCCCCTACGTGAACTTCACCCCGTCCACGGGCCTGCACCACCCGGCGCTGGCTCCGCTCGCCGAGTCCTCGGGCCTGCCGTACGCCGGCCGCGACGGCAAGACCGGTCAGACGCTGCTGCGCTCCGTCCTCGGCCCGATGTTCCGGCAGCGCGCCCTCCCCGTGCGCGCCTGGTCCGGCACCAACCTGCTGGGCGGCGGCGACGGCGCCGCCCTCGCCGACCCCGCGGCCGCCGCCGCCAAGAACGCCGGCAAGGAACGCGTCCTCGCCGACACCCTCGGTGCCGCGCCCGAGGGCGAGGTCCACATCGACGACGTGCCCGCGCTCGGCGACTGGAAGACGGCCTGGGACCACATCGCCTTCGACGGCTTCCTCGGCTCCCGCATGATCCTGCAGACGATCTGGCAGGGCTGCGACTCGGCACTCGCCGCCCCGCTCGTCCTCGACCTGGCCCGGCTGGCCGTCCGCGCCCGGGAGAAGGGCCTGTCCGGGCCGCTGCGCGAACTGGGCTTCTACTTCAAGGACCCGGTCGGCGACGGCCCGTCGTCACTGGCCGAGCAGTACGCGGAGCTGAAGAGCCTTGCCGAGCGCCTGCGCGACGACGCCGACGGCCAGGGATCCCGCCGATGAGCCGCACGACCATCCCGGCACAGCGCACGGCCCCGCCGACGACGCCGGGCCGTCTCCGGGCCACCCGGGACGCCACCGTGCCCGACGCCGGCGCCGCGTCCCGCCGTGACCGCGTGGGCGCGTGGGCCGAACTGCTGCGGCTGCCCGCCCTCTTCACCGTCCCCGGCGACGCCCTGGCCGGTGCGGCGGCGACCGGTGCGCGTCCCGGCCCGCGCACCCTGCTCGCCATCGGCTCCTCCCTCTGCCTGTACGAGGCCGGCATGGCCCTCAACGACTGGGCGGACCGTGCCGAGGACGCCGCGGAGCGCCCGCACCGCCCGATTCCCTCCGGCCGGATCAAGCCCTCCGCCGCCCTCACCGCCGCCTGCGGTCTCACCGGCGCCGGACTGGTGCTCGCCGCCCGCGCGGGCCGGCCCGCCCTCGCGGTGGCCGCGCCGCTGGCGGCGACCGTCTGGGCCTACGACCTGGCGCTGAAGCACACGCCCGCCGGGCCCGCGGCCATGGCCGCCGCCCGCGGTCTTGACCTGCTCCTGGGAGCCGCCGTGACCGGCGCCGGCACCCGGGCCGCGCTGCCGTCCGCCGCGCTGCTCGGCAGCCACACCCTCGCGGTCACGACCGTGTCCCGCCGGGAGACCACCGGCGGTTCGGTGCTGGCCCCGCTGGCGGCGCTCGCGACGACGGGGGTGCTGACGCGGCTGGTCACCCCCCGCCGCACCCGACTCCCGGCAGGCCGGCGGGCAGCAGCCGCCCCCGGCCTGCCGGGCTCCGGCCCGTCCGGGGGACCGCCCGGGACCACCGGCTTCCTCGCCGCCGCCCTGGGCGCCGCCTACGCCGCCACGGCCGCCCGGCCCTACGTCCACGCCGCGCTCAACCCCTCACCCCCGCTCACGCAGCGCGCCGTCGGCGGCGGTGTCCGGGCCACCGTCCCGCTCCAGGCCGCGCTCGCCGCCCGCTCGGGCGCGGCCGCCACGTCCCTCCTGATCGCGTCCCTCGTCCCGGCCGGCCGCGCGTTCGCGCGACGGGCCGCCATGAGGAAGGTGAGCATCACGTGAGCCGGAACCCCAGCGACGTCACCGCGGCCCCCCTCCGCTTCGGCTACGGCACCAACGGCCTCGCCGACCTCCGCCTCGACGACGCCCTCGCCCTCCTCGCCGACCTCGGCTACGACGGCGTGGGCCTGACCCTCGACCACATGCACCTCGACCCGCTCGCCCCCGGCCTCGCCGCCCGCACCCGCCGGGTCGCGCACCGGCTGGACGAGCTCGGTCTCGGTGTCACGGTGGAGACGGGCGCCCGCTACGTGCTCGACCCCCGCCGCAAGCACGGCCCCTCGCTGCTGGACCCCGGCCCCGACGACCGCGCCCGCCGCGCCGATCTCCTGGTGCGCGCGGTCCGGGTCGCCGCCGACCTGGGCGCGCACGCCGTGCACTGCTTCAGCGGGACCGTCCCCGACGGCACCGACGAGGACACCGCCTGGAAACGTCTCGCCG
This sequence comes from Streptomyces marokkonensis, assembly GCF_008312835.1. Lineage (GTDB taxonomy): Bacteria > Actinomycetota > Actinomycetes > Streptomycetales > Streptomycetaceae > Streptomyces > Streptomyces marokkonensis_A. Next base: position 207,597 of record NZ_VSKS01000013.1, read on the forward strand.
AGACCCTCACCCCCGTCCTGGACGCCGCCGCCGGCGCCGGGGTGCCCCTCGCCGTCGAACCCGAACCCGGTCACCTCCTCGCCACCCTCGCCGACTTCCACCACCTGCGCCGCACCCTCGGCGACCCGGAGCCCCTCGGCCTCACCCTGGACATCGGCCACTGCCAGTGCCTCGAACCCCTCCCTCCCGCGGACTGCGTGCGCGAGGCCGCCCCCTGGCTGCGCCACGTCCAGATCGAGGACATGCGCCGAGGCGTCCACGAACACCTCCCCCTCGGAGACGGCGAGATCGACTTCCCGCCCGTCCTGGCGGCCCTCGCCACCACCGGATACCAGGGCCTGACCGTCGTCGAACTGCCCCGCCACTCCCACGCGGGCCCCCGGTTCGCCGCCCACTCCCTGCCGTTCCTCCGCCGCGCCGCCCGGCTCGCGGCGAGCGCCGCCCCTGTCGTCCCCGTCCCCTCGCACGGCGATCCCTCCGTCACCCCCGAAGGGAGCAGCACGCCATGACCCGCCCCCGTGCCACCCCGGCCACCCCGGCCGCAGACATCACCGGCAGACCGGCGACCCCCGGTGCCGGCACCAGCCCGGCCCTCACCCCGCCCGCCGAGCTGCACCGCCGCCTCACCGGCCTGCTGGGCGGAGCCGCCCGCGCCTGGCTCGACCAGGCCCTCGACGAGGCCGCCGCCCACCCCGGCACCCACGGCCCCATCTCGGTGTGGGAGCTGCGCCTGGCCGAGGCCGGCCGCCGCTGCGGTCCCGTCCACGCCGACGCCGCCCGCGTGCTCGTCCTGCACGCGGCCCGCGCCGACGCCGACGCCCTGACCCGGGTCTACTTCCAGGGCACCGCCGACGAACGCCGCGCCGTCCTGCACGCCCTGCCGCACCTGGTGCCCGGCCCCGACGCCCTGCCGCTCGTCGAGGACGCCCTGCGTACCAACGACACCCGGCTCGTCGCCGCCGCCCTCGGCCCCTACGGCGCCCGCCACCTGGACGCCCACGCCTGGCGGCACGCCGTACTGAAGTGCCTCTTCACCGGCGTCGCCCTCGACCACGTGGCGGACCTGGCCCGGCGCGCCCGGGGCGACGCCGAACTCGGCCGCATGCTCGGCGACTACGCCGAGGAGCGCGGCGCCGCCGGCCGCACGGTTCCGGAGGACCTGCGCCGCGTTCTGGCCCTGACCGAGTCCGCCGCCGCCCCGGCACCCGGCACGGACGACCTCCACGGCACGGACGACCCCCACGGCAAGGAGTCCTGATGCGCATCTTCGACCCCCACATCCACATGACGTCGCGCACCACCGACGACTACGAGGCCATGTACGCCGCGGGCGTCCGCGCCGTCGTCGAACCCGCCTTCTGGCTCGGTCAGCCCCGCACCTCCCCGGCCTCCTTCCTCGACTACTTCGACTCCCTCCTCGGCTGGGAACCCTTCCGCGCCGCCCAGTACGGCATCGCCCACCACTGCACGCTCGCCCTCAACCCGAAGGAGGCCAACGACCCCCGCTGCACGCCCGTCCTCGACGCGCTGCCCCGGTATCTCGTCAAGGACAACGTGGTCGCCGTCGGCGAGATCGGCTACGACTCCATGACGCCCGCCGAGGACACCGCCCTCGCCGCCCAGCTCCAGCTCGCCGCCGACCACGGACTGCCCGCGCTGGTGCACACCCCGCACCGCGACAAGCTCGCCGGGCTGCGCCGCACCCTCGACGTGGTCCGCGAGTCCGCGCTGCCGATGGACCGCGTCCTGGTCGACCACCTCAACGAGACCACCGTCAAGGAGGCCAGGGACAGCGGCGCCTGGCTCGGCTTCTCCGTCTACCCGGACACCAAGATGGACGAGGAGCGGATGGTCGCGATCCTCCGCGCCCACGGCCCCGAGCGGGTCCTGGTGAACTCCGCCGCCGACTGGGGGAGGAGCGACCCGCTCAAGACCCGCAAGGTCGCCGACCTGATGCTCGCCGAGGGCTTCTCCGAGGACGACGTCGACCGGGTGCTGTGGCGCAACCCCGTCGCCTTCTACGGACTCAGCGGCCGCCTGAGCCTCGACGTCACCGCCACGGACGCCACCCACGAGGGCAACTCCATCCTGCGCGGCGCACCCAGGGACGAACCACGGGCCGCCGGCGCCTGTGCCACGGAGGCGTGAGCCATGCGCTTCCGCCACCCCGACGGCTCCACCGTCCACCTCGCCTACTGCACCAACGTCCACCCCGCCGAGACCCTCGACGGCGTCCTCGCCCAGCTCCGCGACCACTGCGAGCCCGTCCGCCGCCGCCTCGGCCGGGACAGGCTCGGCATCGGCCTGTGGCTCGCCAAGGACGCCGCCCACGCCCTCGCGACCGACCCGTCCGCCCTGCGCGGACTGCGCTGCGAACTCGAACGGCGCGGCCTGGAGGTCGTCACCCTCAACGGCTTCCCCTACGAGGGCTTCGGCGCCGAGGAGGTGAAGTACCGCGTCTACACACCGGACTGGGCCGATCCCGAACGCCTGGAGCACACCGCCGCCCTGGCCCGGGTCCTCGCCGGACTGCTCCCCGACGACGTCACCGACGGCAGCATCTCCACCCTCCCCCTCGCCTGGCGCACCGCCTACGACGAACAGCGCGCCGAGACGGCCCGCACCGCCCTGCGCACCCTCGCCGACCGCCTCGACGCGCTCCAGGAGCTGACCGGACGCTCCATCCGCGTCGCCCTGGAACCCGAACCCGGCTGCGTCGTCGAGACCACCCGAGACGCCATCGCCCCGCTCACCGCGATCGGCCACGACCGCGTCGGCATCTGCGTCGACACCTGCCACCTCGCCACCTCCTTCGAGGACCCGCACGCCGCCCTGGACGACCTCACCCGGGCCGGCGTGCCCGTGGTCAAGTCCCAGCTGTCGGCCGCCCTGCACGCCGAACACCCCCACCTCCCCGAGGTACGCGAGGCCCTGGCCGCCTTCGCCGAACCCCGCTTCCTGCACCAGACCCGCACCTCCACCCTGGCCGGCCTGCGCGGCACCGACGACCTCGACGAGGCCCTGACCGCCGACACCCTGCCCGACGCGGCACCCTGGCGCGCCCACTTCCACGTTCCGCTGCACGCGGCCCCCGCCGCGCCCCTCACCTCCACGCTGCCCGTCCTGAAATCCGTCCTGACCGGGCTCGTCGGCGGACCGCACCCGCTCACCCGTCACCTCGAGGTCGAGACCTACACCTGGCAGGCCCTCCCGCCCCCCCTGCGCCCCCGCGGCCGGTCCCAGCTCGCCGACGGCATCGCCGCCGAACTCACCCTGGCCCGCGACCTCCTGACGGACCTCGGCCTGAAGGAACTCCCATGAGCGGTCCCACCCCCCTTCTCGTCCTCGACGTCGTGGGCCTCACCCCCCGTCTGCTCGACCACATGCCCCACCTCAAGTCGCTCGGCCAGTCCGGCTCCCGCGCCCCGCTGGGCACCGTCCTGCCCGCCGTGACCTGCGCCGCCCAGTCCACCTTCCTCACCGGCACCATGCCCGCGGAGCACGGCATCGTCGGCAACGGCTGGTACTTCCGCGAGCTCGGCGACGTACTGCTGTGGCGGCAGCACAACGGTCTCGTCGCCGGCGACAAGCTCTGGGACGCCGCCCGCCGCGCCCACCCCGGCTACACCGTCGCCAACATCTGCTGGTGGTACGCCATGGGCGCCGACACCGACATCACCGTCACCCCCCGCCCCGTCTACTACGCCGACGGCCGCAAGGAACCCGACTGCTACACCCGGCCTCCCGCCCTGCACGACGAACTCACCGGGAAGTTCGGCACGTTCCCCCTGTTCCACTTCTGGGGACCTGGCGCCGACCTGGTCTCCAGCCAGTGGATCATCGACGCCACCCGCCACGTCATGCGCACCCGCCACCCCGACCTGACGCTCTGCTACCTCCCTCATCTCGACTACGACCTGCAGCGCTTCGGCCCCGACGACCCGCGCTCCCTGAAGGCGGCCGCCGACCTCGACACCGCCGTGGCCCCGCTCCTCGACGACGCCCGCGCCGAGGGCCGTACCGTCGTCGCCCTGTCCGAGTACGGCATCACCCGCGTGAACCGGCCCGTGGACATCAACCGCGCCCTGCGCCGCGCCGGCCTGCTCGAGGTGCACACCCAGGACGGCATGGAGTACCTCGACCCGATGGCCTCCCGCGCCTTCGCGGTCGCCGACCACCAGATCGCCCACGTCTACGTGCGCCGCCCCGAGGACCTCGACGCCACCCGCGCCGCCCTCGACGGGCTGCCCGGCATCGAACAGCTCCTCGACGACGAGGGCAAGAAGACCCACCAGCTCGACCATCCGCGCGCCGGCGAACTGGTCGCCGTCGCCGAACCCGACGCCTGGTTCACGTACTACTACTGGCTCGACGACGCCCGCGCGCCCGACTTCGCGCAGCTCGTCGAGATCCACCGCAAACCCGGCTACGACCCGGTCGAACTGTTCATGGACCCCCTCGACCCCTACGTGAAGGTCAAGGCGGCCACCGCGCTGGCGCGCAAGAAGCTCGGCATGCGCTACCGCATGGCGGTCGTGCCGCTGGACCCCTCACCTATTCGCGGCAGCCACGGCCGCCTCCCCGCGAGCGACGACGACGGTCCGCTCCTCATCTGCTCCACCCCCCGCGCCGTCGGCGACCGCGTCGCGGCCACCGATGTGAAACAACTCCTGCTCCGGCTCGCCGGACTCGGCTGACACCGCACCACGCACGGCCGCCGCATTCCGACTACCGAGAGTGAAACACACGGCACTGACAACGGCCGGTCCCGGCGGCACCGGAACCGGCCACGACCGCGAAGGCAGGCCACTCGTGACCCCGTATTCCGACCCCTCCCGCACCGATGCCGCCACCGCCGCCACCCCGGACGAGGGCCTGCGCCGCAGCCTCGGTCTGGGCCGGCGCCGTTTCCTCAGCACCTGCACCGCCGTGGCGGCGGGAGCCGTCGCGGCGCCCGTCTTCGGCGCGGCCCCCGCCCTGGCCCAGGACCGCGGCGGAGACCACGACCACGCGCACGGACGCGGCCACGTGCTCGTCCCCCCGCACAAGCGCGGCATCATCCTCTACACCGTGCGTGACGCCACCGCCCGCGACCCCCTCGCGAGCGACCTGCCCTCGGGTTTCCGCGAGGTGTTCAGGCAACTGGCCCGCCACGGCTACCGCCAGGTCGAGTTCGCGGGGTACCGCCAGCACGCGAACGCGCCCGGCGGCGACAACCTGGAATCCGTCCAGGGCGCCAGGCTGCTGCGCTCGTGGCTCGACGACCACGGTCTGCGCGCCCAGGGCAACCACGGCTTCATCCCGCCCTCCTGGCCCCTGACCGAGGCGGACAAGGACACCTTCAAGAAGCACCTGGAGATCGCCAACATCCTCGGCATGGAGCACATGGGCACCGGCGGCGACCCCACCGGCAGCTCCCACCGCGCCGACTGGGACGTGGCCGCCGACAAGTGGAACGCCATGGGCGAGATGGCCCGCCGCGAGGGCATCAAGCTCTACACCCACAACCACGACAGCGCCTACGGTTTCCTGCTCGACGGCGGCCCGCTGGACGACCAGGGCCGCCCGACCCGCAGCTCGGGCATCCGGAAGCTCGAGTACTTCCTGAAGATCACCGACCCCCGGCTCGTCTGGCTGGAGATGGACGTCTTCTGGGCGCACGTCGCCCAGTACAAGTTCCACACGTACACCGCACACGACGGCTCAACCCGCAGAAGCGTCTTCGACCCGGCGGGCCTGGTCGCCCGGCACAACAAGCGCTACCCGCTGTTCCACGCCAAGGACGGCGTGGTCAGCGCCACCAACGGCATGGGCTACGACATGGTGCCGTTCGGAACCGGGGACATCGACTACACGACGTTCTTCTCGCGGGTCGGGCAGCGCAACTACCACAACCCGATGGTCGAGGACGACAACTCCCCGAGCGCCACCGATCCCGCGCAGTCGCTGCGGGAGGCGAAGATCAGCTACGACAACATGGCGGCCCTGCGCACGCGGCGCTGCTAGCCGCACCGCCCGGCCGTCCGGCGGCGGCCCGTCCCGCGGAGCTCGCGGGAAGGGCCGCCCCGACACGGCCACGCACCCGCGCCCAGGCACGGAAACGCAGGTGAAAGGCACTGCCAAACCTTGGTATGGTTGTCCATGTCGCCGCGGGGAACACCCCGGCACGGCGGCGGACACCTTGTCCGGGTGGCGGAATGGCAGACGCGCTAGCTTGAGGTGCTAGTGCCCTTTATCGGGCGTGGGGGTTCAAGTCCCCCCTCGGACACTCAGCATCATCGACACGTGTATTGAGGGCCCCGGCCGGTACGGCTGCGGGTCCTCTTCGTTTTGCGGGCGTCCCCACATTTGCCGAGCCGGCCCAGGGGGTAGAGGCCCGGTGTGAGTGAACGGCGACAGGGAGTGAGCGGGCCGGAGATGGCCCGGGTGGCAGAGGTGATCGTCGGCCGCCCCGGCGGGGCGCCGGGCCGCAGGGGCTCCGGCTACCGCGTCACCGACCGGTACGTCCTCACGGCCGCCCATCTCGTGAAGCTTCCCGCAACCACGATCCGGGTCCGTTTCGACGCCGACCGTTCCACCGAGTGGATCTGTGAAGCGCGCGTCGTCCTCAACTCCGGCCCCGCGGATCTCGCCCTGCTCGAACTCTCCGACCTGCCACCCGAGGCCGTCCCGGTCCATTGCGCGCCTCGCTACGCGGTCATACCCGAAACCGCCGTTACCCTGCCCGTCAGCGCAGTCGGCTTCCCGCGGTTCAAACTCCGCGAGGACACCGGGCCCGGCCGTCGCCGCACCGACGGCCCACCTGGCCGGTACCGTGATTCATGTCACGTCGACGGATCGGTGTCGGCGCTGTCCAACCGTCGGGCGGGAACGCTGGAAGTCTCCGTCCCGCCACCTGCCGACGACGTCGAACCGGAGCGTTCTCCGTGGGAGGGCATGTCCGGGGCCCCGCTCTGGTCCGACGGTGCCGTCATCGGACTCATCACCACCCACCACCGTTCCGACGGGCTCGGCCGGCTCGCGGCCGTGCGGGTGCAGCGCTGGTACGAGCTGCTCACCCCGGCCGAACTCGAACTGCTCCGGACCCGCGCCGGTCTTCCGGCCCGGCCCGGCCCGGCGCCCCTTCCCCGACCAGGAGCGACGGCACCTCAGCCGCCCCCGCACCAGCCGTCCCTCAGTGCGTTGCCGCACACTCTCACCCTCTCCGAACTCAGGGATCTGGTGGACGCGTTGACGGCTCTGCCCACGCTGCGCAGACCGAACGGACTCGATGCCGTCCTGCAGGGAATCGACCCGCGGGTGGCCGCCCACCGGCCGCGCGACGACCGGCTGAGGTTCGAGGTGTACGGCGTGGTGCGTACCTGCCTGCGCTACCCCGGCACCCTCGACACGTTCATGGCGGAGCTGCGGACATGGGAAGAGGACTCGGAGGAACTGCGCGCGGTGGAGCGGGTGGCGGCCGAACTGGTCATGCGTCACAACTGACTTGATGTGGCAACTGGCCGGTACACAGGGTTTCGGCCCACCGCCCCCTGGGTCATGATGAAGGAGGAATGACGGCGCGACGAAGACCATACGGGGAGGGGACTTGGCAGCCGTGGAGCGGGCGACGCCGGCCTTTGAGTCCGGACTCATGGACCTCTCGGGAGTGTCACTCGAGGCGCTGCGTTCCCTTGACGGCCCAGTCATGTCCGCGTCACTTGAACGGTTGCTGGCCGATGTCGAAGATCCCCATGCGATCACGGTGGCCGGCGTCAACCAGACGCACACAGGGCTGGGAGACCAGGAACTGTAGCCGTGTGCAGGGAGAGTGCCGGTGCGTCCCGCGGACAGCACGCCTGTTGATCGATCCGTATTTCACAGCATCTCGGAATCCGGTTTGCGTGGGCTCGTGCGGGGCGGCGGTGGGGGCGAAGTCATCGATGAGCTGCTGGGCGCGGAGCGCAGTCGACGACTGCTGCTGCTGCGGGCCCTCCTGGACCGGGGCACGGGCCGTTCCCGAGGTGACGACGAACCGCCCCTGTCCGTCCATGACGCCTGGGAGCTGCTCGAGAGGGCGCAGCTCGAAGCCCCGGAGGCGGTCGACGGTGTCCTGATGGCACCGGGGACCGGGACCTGGGTCTCCTCGGCCCTGCGGCAACTGAAGGGCGCCGCGCACGACGAGGCACCCGTCTGGGTGACCCTCGGACATCTGTCGACGCTGGCCGCGGCTGCGGCGGCCGCGGCGGGTATCGCCTTCACCTTGTGGGTCCCGGCGCGCGAGGGGGCCGTTGCCCTGCCAGGTCTGGGGTGCGCCGTCCTTCCCACCGCACAGACATGGGCGGCTGTACGTGTCACGGGGGACGGGGCGCGCCTGCGGATCAGCGGACCGGGCGGAGAGGTGGTCGCGGGGCCCGGGTGGACGCGTCGTACGCCGGGCTGGCGGCCCACCCGGCGCCTCACGCTGGGGCGGGGTGGCACGGCCGCGTCCCTGACACTCGAAGAGCACGACCCGTTTCGTTCGTTCTCCGGGGCCGACGCACCGCGCACCTTGTCCGAGAAGGAGGCCGAGGCCTGGCAATGTGCACTCGGCGAGGCCTGGGAGGTGCTGCTGCGCGACGAACCGGCCGAGACGGAGGCGATGCGGCGGGGCTTGATCTCCATCACGCCCGTGCCCAGAGGAGAAAGGTTTCGGCCATACAGTAGTTCCTCCGCGGAGGCGTTCGGAGGGATCAACGTCTCGCTCCCCGACAACGGCCCGGAGCTGGCCGCCACCTTGGTGCACGAGTTCCAGCACGTCAAACTCGGCGCGCTCATGCACATAGAACCCCTGGTGCGACGAGCCGACAGGACCGACGACCGGCCGGAGCTGTTCCACGCGCCGTGGCGGGACGATCCGCGGCCGCTGGAGGGCTTGCTGCAGGGGATCTACGCCTTCTTCGGCGTGACCCGTTTCTGGCGCGCCCACCGTGGTGCCGCCGACGCGGCGTACGCGCCGCTGGCGCATTTCGAGTTCGCCCTGTGGCGGGACGCGGTGTGGTCGGCACTCGAAGGAGTCCGCGGACACGAGCGGCTGACCCCCCTGGGACACCGGCTCCTGGAATCCCTGGCCCGGATCTGTGCCGGGTGGCTCGCCGAGCCCGTTCCGGGCGAGGAGTCGCGGCTGGCACGGGAAGCGGCGGCCAGTCACCGTGCTCGATGGCGTGAACACCACCTTCGGCCGTCACCCGAGACGGTGGACCAGGTGGTACGGGCCTGGCGACGGGGAGAGACCTGTCCGCCGTCCGTGCGGATGGGACCGTCGTCGTTGCGGCCGGATGCCGGCGCCTGCTTCCTGGACGCCACGGCGGTTCTGGCCCGGCATCGTCTGACCAACCCGGGCGGCGCCTGGAGCGATCCCGTGGCGGGTGCCGTGCGAGGTGCCGAGCCCGCCGATGTCCTGCTGGCGGCCGGGGATCGCCCGGCCGCGCGGAGGGAACTGACGGCCCGGCTGCTGAGCGGGGAACCCGCGGTGGGGTCCTGGGCCACGCTGGGCCGGGCCGTGGCCGGTGACCCGGAACAGAGGGTGGCCTCCCGGTTCCTGCTCCGCTCGCCGCAATGGGCACGGGCTGTGCGGGACACACTGGTGGCGGAGTACGGGGAGCGGCCCGATCCGGTGGCCCTGGCCGCATGGCTGGGCCGGACCCGGCCAGGGGCCTGGCCGCCGGGCTGAGGGCTTCGGGACCGCCGGCCGTGACGCAAGTACTCCATCGCGTTCCGCCTCCTTGTGGAGCCGGAAGCGGGCCTCTACAACGGCATGGGGTCGATGTCGCAGTTCGCCCGTTCACCGTTGAGGAAGGCGACGGCCGCCGGGTGCGGAGAGGCCTCCTCGTCGCCGTGCTGCGTGTTGAGTACCCGTGCCATGCGCTCGAGGGTGTCGGACCGTACGGTCTCTCCCTCATCCTCCTGGCCCGCGGCCACCAGGTCGAGTGAGAGGTTCGCGGCGCAGGCAAGCGTCGTCGGGTGGTCGGGTCCGAAGCTGCGCCGGCACTGCGCCAGGGTGTCGCGTCCCTTGCGGATCGCCTCGTCGAGCTCACCCAGCGCGGCCAGGTCGCTGGCCAGGTTCACGGCCGCCACCAAGGTGAAGGGGTGACCGGCGCCGAGGATCTCGGACAGTGCCGCAACCGCCTCGTCGTCCAGCCTCCGGGCCTCCCCGTGCCGGCCGAGCAGCCGCTCGGACACGGCCAGGCCCACGTCCGCGGCCAGGGTGTACGGGTGCTGAGGATGGAAGACCTTGCGGTAGCCCGAACAGGCTTGCGCACCGCGCGCCCGCGCCGCCTCGAGGTCGCCGTTCTGGCGCAGCGCGATGGCGAGCGGCAGTGCGGTAGCCAGGGACTGCGGGTGGGTGTCGCCGTACCGCCGGGTGAACGCCTCGTGGGATTTGATGGCCAGCTCCAGCGCACGGGGATGGTTGCCGGCCTTGCGGCTGGCGATGCCCAGTTCGCGCTCGGTGCTGATCGTGGCCGGGTTGTTGTTGCCGAAGACGTCCCGGAACGCCTCGAGTGCGGCTTCCTGCAGCCGGAGCGCCCCGATGTAGTCGCCCGATTCGCGCACGTCGATGGCGATCGAATTCTCCGTGATGAGGCTGCGCTGGTCGTCGCGTCCGAACAGGCGCAGTTTGAGATGCCACGTCTTCCGGTCGAGTTGCAGCGCCTCCTGGAACTCACCGGACAGGCGCAGACTCACACCCAGGTTGTGGGCCATGTTGAGGCTGGCCGGGTCGTCGTCGCCGAAGGCCCGGTGGGCCCGGTCGTGGACGAGCCGGTCCAGTTCGGCGCCCTCCAGGAAGCGTCCCTGGGCGCGTCGCACAGCGGCCTCCATCTGGGCGGCGTCCAGTGACTCCTCGCTGTCGGGCGACGAGACGCGCTCGTGGACGCTCCTGATGTGCTCCACCAAGGTGGAGGCGTCGGTGTGCCGGCCGACCATGAGGTAGACGAAGACCAGCCAGCGCCCCATCAGAAGGGTCTGTGTGTCCTCCTCCCCGAAACGCTCCACCCAGGCGTTCCAGGCGGTCTCGGAGAAGTCGAGCGAGACGTCGTGGTCGCCCCAGTAGTACAGGTATTTGGCGATGTTCATCACCAGCTGGCGCATCCACGGCTGGTCGGAGGTGACGCCGCCGGAGGCGATGACGTGCGTGTAGAGCTCCGCGTAGCGGGGCCAGCTCTCCGGGTCGGTGGGCGTCCTCGGATCCGCGGCCGCCATCAGGGCGTGGGCGCCTTCACGCATGCGGTTCTGCTCCTCTGGGCTCATACGGTTGATCAGTACGTGCTGGACCAACCGGTGCATCTCGATGGAGTTCGTACGGTGGTCGATTCGGGCGAGCGAGTAGCGGTTGATCTCCCGTATCGCGCGTGCGAGCTTCATCGGGTCGTTCAGAGCCGCGTCCAGTTCGGGAAAAATGGTGGTGTATCCCGGGCCGGACAGGATTTGCCTGGAGATGGGGTCGGGTGCGAAGTACGAGCACAGCTGCAGCAGCCGCAGGGCGGCAGGGCTGCGGGTCTCCAGGTGGTCGAGTGAGACGTTCCAGGCGGCGGCGACGGGCAGTTGGTAGTCCGGCGGCGGCGCTGTCTCGAGAAGTTCGTTCCGCTTGCTCTCGAACAGCCGTAGGTACTCGGACGCCGGCATACCGGTCTCCGCCCGCCAGGCGGCCGCCTGCACCAGGGCCAGTGGCAGGTCACCCAGTGCCTCGGCCAGAGCCTCGGCTTCTTCGTCGGCGAGCTCAGGTCCCGAGCCGCGGAGCAGTTCCTTGCTCTCCTCGCGGGTGAACACGTCCACCTCGAGGGATCCGCCCACGAGTCCCCAGCGGCGGTTGCGGGAGGTGACCAGGATGGTTCCGGTGCCGCCGGTCGGGAAGTACGGGCGCACTTGTTCGGGGCTGTCCGCGTTGTCGAAGATCAGCAACCACCTGGAGTACGGACGTCCCTCCCGCAGGGCCTCTCGCACCGCTGGACCGGCGATGTTGGCTTCCGAGGTGGTCACCAGGCCCAGTCGCTTGGCCAGTTCCACCAGGGACTGGCCGATCTGGCCGGGCCGCTCCGAGGGGATCCACCATACGATGTCATATTCCGATTGATGCAAATACGCGTACTCGATCGCCAGCTGAGTCTTTCCGACGCCGCCCATGCCGTGGATCGCCTCGGGCAGAACGGTGGTCGTGCCCTCCCGCAGGCGCTGGCCGAGAAGATCCAGCAGCTCGCTGCGGCCTGTGAAGTTCTGGTTGCGGGGCGGCAGGTTCCCCCAGACGCGCGGCTGAACGGCGCGTTCTCCCTCCAGAGTGCGCTGGGGTGTGGTGGACATCGGCGTGGCTCCTTCGGTGGCTCCGGGCGCGGGAGGTGGTGTCAGGGGGGCTGTGGGCGGCGGGACCTTGGCGAGCGGTACTGCATACCGCTGATCGTGCCATTTCAGGGCGTGACGCAACAATTTGGCGCGCTGAAGGTGTGAACCGGACAAAGCGTTCAGCGCCTTAAGTTCCACGCGGAGGAACGGCGCGTTCTTCACCGTGACCTGCGGTACCGACGGCTTCTGTGACAATTCGCCGGGAGGGGGGAGCAGTGCCGCGGTGGCCGGGGTCGCGGCCAGTACCTCGCGGACCTCACGCAGCGTTCGGATGGTCGCACTGCGCCGCCCCTGGGCCAGCAGTTCATCCCTGGCATCGGGGAGGAAGTCGTAGACGATCGCATCCGGGGCGTCGTGGTGCACGCCAGTGGGGCGGACCAGCCCGCTCATGAAGAACTCGGAGGCGTGGACCGGCCCGGCCCCCGGAGTCGACCCGATCAGCCGGCGGATGACCGGCAGGCTGAGCGGTGCTGCGGCGAGGCGAGTGCCCAGACGGAAGGCCACGGGAGAGGCCGCGGCACGAAAATCGAACACTCGATCGACGGCGGACGGTGGATCCTGAGCGGCGGAGAACTCCACTGCCCAGGGAAAGGCCCGAGCCGCGTCCGGCCGCCCCTTCCAGACGCCGGCCTGTGTCGCGGGCAGGTCCTGCGGGTGGGGCCCGGTCCCGGCGAGGACCTCGGACAGGGCGTGGGCGCCGTGATGCGTCAGTGACAGTACGGGTACCGCGACCGGGGCCTCGTCGTCGTGCGGGTGGGCCGAGAGGGCCGCCCCCGGAGAGACGGGGAGCTCCCGTTCGTGCCATGTCCACTCGGCATTGGCCGACCATGGGCGGGGCGACGTGACCTGGACGTGCAGCACGTCGAGGCCGGTACGGAACCAGACGTGGGGCGGCAGCGCATCGATCACCGCCACGGGCCAGGACTGTGCCCAGTGCCGGAGAAGGGGCTGTACCGCACCGAGATGCCAGCCGGCCGCGAGGGCGTCCGTGACCACCAGGACCACGCGCTGTGTTCCGGCGGCCGGTGCGTCGAGCGGCTGCTCGGCGCGGACGCGGGCGGGGAGTGCCTCGTCCGTGCCGAGCAGGGTCACGGTCTGGACGGTGAAACTCTCGGCCAGGGCGTCGGCCAGGCGGCCGAGCGCGTGGTCCCACACCCGCATCGTCACATGCCCGTCGATCACCAGCACGGCTTCTCTCGGGGTCGCGTCGCCCCCGGGACGCCAGCCGCGCCACAGGCCCGCCACATCCGCCTCGGGCCGCAACCGCTCGTGCCGAGCGCTGTCACCGGCCATGGTCACGCCCACTCTTTCGCTATGGATGCGGTACCGGCGACAGGGTGCCTTCCGCTCCGGCCCGGGTGCCGCGCGGCAGCAGCCCGGTACGAGGGCCGGCCTGCCCGCGCCCCGGGTGGACGGCCGTACTTTCCGGTCAACGCACCTGCCATCACGGAGTGCGCTCCCTTCTGTCCCCGTCCGCGGTCAAAGTCTCATCCGGCACGGTCGGAACCACCGCCCGGTGCCGAGGGGCCGGGCATGCGCTCCGGGTCGTCCAGCAACAGGGCGAGATGACGGCCGACGTGGTCGTGCCAGCCCTCGGGCCCCAGTGCCAGCGCCCGGTCGCGCCAGCGCCGGGTGCGTTCCAGAACTCCTGCCAGACCACGCTCCTGCAGGATGTCGGCGGCCGCCTCCCGAAAGGCCGTCCCTGATGCGCCCCGGTCCCACAGGATGGCCGGGATGCCGGCTCGCAGTGCGGCCACGAACTCCTGTCGGGCGGCGGGCGACTCGGTGCCGGGAGGAGCGCTGAGGACGAGGCAGACGATCTGCTCGTCGTCCTTCAGCTCCCTTTCGAGATGGAACGCGGACTGGTTCGGCGGGCTCCAGTGTGAGCGGCTCTCGGCGGGCCTCTCCTTGAGCTGCCGCCACCGGTTGTTCCACGGCCGGTGCCACGCGGCCTTGCGCAGGCGCTCGAAGCTGCGCACCACGACGGTGTAGTCCAGCACCAGGGGAGTGGGCACGGCGGCGTCGGCCTCCTTGTGCCACCACTCCACAGGCTCCGCCAGCAGCTCCCACGGCAGGATGAACTCGATCACGACCGGCTGACGCAGGTCGGACCAGCGCTCCTCGGCCTGCTCGATCAGACGGTCCGCAGCGGCCGGCAGATCGTCCCGGTGCAGCTTGACCGTCTCACCGGGTATGGGGTGCCAGCCGTCCGAGTCGGCCTGACGCCAGTGGGACACCCAGAAGGCGTCGGGGTCCACTCCGTCCGGTTCGAACTGGATCAGCAGATAGGCAGGATGGTGCGAGGGTTCACCGGGCGGCGCGAACTCGCCCTGTTGCCAGTCGGCCATTTCCTCCGCCAGACCGCGGAGTTGGGCCTGCTTGCGGTTCCAGCGCCGTAATTGCTCGGCCTCCTCGGTGCGCCCTTCCTTCACCAGGTGGTCGGCGGCGAGCGAGACGAACGCCATGGACGGCGGCAGCTCGTCAGCTGCCGTGTTGTCTCCCGCCAGGCGCAGGAAGACCTCCCAGCCTGTGTCGCACCACTCCTCCAGCTCCTGGGTGCGCGAGTGGCTGGCGCGGCGGGCGAGTGCCGTCAGGAGCGAAGGGGACCGCAGCTCGCGCAGCAGGGGACGGAGTGGGCGCAGGTCGGTGTCCTTGAAGAAGGAGGTGGCTTCCCACTCGTCGACCAGGCGCCACAGGGCGAGCACGCTCACCGATCCCTGCTCGGCGTACCCCAGACAGCGAGCCAATGTCTGTAATCCTTCGTCGACTTCCGCGCACTTCTTGACCAGCTGCCGCGTCCACAGGGCAAGGGCCTGGTCCTGACGGGGGTTCACGGTCAACCGCAGCTCCGCGGCGATGTCCTGAACCAGCATGTCCTCGCCGGCCTGCCGTCGCACGGTCTCCGTCGCCGCGAGCACACCGGACATCTCGGCCATGAGTTCGTTTCGCACGCGTACGGCGTTGCGCCCCTCCACCTCGTGCCCTCCCCCGGCCGTCATCGAGTTCGTCCGCGTCCGGTCCGGACAGCGTACGACTAGCTTTCCCACTGCGTCAGCGGCGCGAACAAGGCGGAATTCTCAACGCTCGCCGTCCACTTCGTCGCCGGAGACCAGCACGTGGTGGTGGGTGCCGTCGGGCGCCACCAGTGTGGGCTGCAGTGTGAGCGTGACGCGATGCGTGCGGGAGGACGCGACGGACACGTCCGTGTTGGCCTCGACCACCCAAAAGTTCACCTTGCCGCCGACGCCGCCCGCCCGCTCGATCGCGACGGTCGCCTCGATCTCCACGGGACCGAGCTCGAAGCGGACCGGACCGGATCCCGACCCGGCCAGGGCGGAGTCGAGCTGGTCCCTCAACTCCCTTACCACGTCGGCCAGTTCAATCATCAATCCTCCCGCGACGACCGTGCGGGTGATCTTACCGACCGACATGGCCGTGTGGGCCATACTGGCGGAGAAAGCTCCGTAGGGATGAAGGGTCCTCGAACATCGTGGCGCGCACCGGCCACCGTGATGAGCTCGAGGCCCTCCGCGCCCACTCGAACAAATGCGGTGCCCCGTGCCCGGCGTCCTCCCTACACTCGGCTCGTGACCGTGCGTCTGCCAGGGCGACGCGGCGCGCCGGCCGACGAGTGAGGGGAGCAGGACCATGCGTGAGCGCACCGCATGTGCCGTCCCCCGCCGCGGCTTCCGCTTCGAGGTGATCCTGGTGTCTCGCGCCGTCCGGTGCCCGCTGCGCGGCCGGCACCGGATGCCCGTGACGCACGTCTGACCGCCGGCGCCCCACGCCTCAGTGGGGGCGTCCGGCGCCGTGCGCCAGGGGAGATCGCGCCGCCCTTCTCCGGAACATCCGAAAGGCCACGGGCCATGCGCACCCCGAGGAACACC
Organism: Streptomyces marokkonensis; assembly: GCF_008312835.1. Taxonomy (GTDB): domain Bacteria; phylum Actinomycetota; class Actinomycetes; order Streptomycetales; family Streptomycetaceae; genus Streptomyces; species Streptomyces marokkonensis_A. Next base: position 223,838 of record NZ_VSKS01000013.1, read on the forward strand.
AACCCACTCGCCGCCGTACGCAACCTCGGCATCCTCGCCCACGTCGACGCCGGCAAGACCACCGTCACCGAGCGGATCCTGTACGCCACCGGCACCACGCACAAGCGCGGCGAGGTGCACGACGGCACCACCGTCACCGACTTCGACCCGCAGGAACGCGACCGGGGCATCACCATCTTCGCCGCCGCCGTCAGCTGCGCGTGGGACGGTCACCGGATCAACCTCATCGACACCCCCGGCCACGTCGACTTCGCCGACGAGGTGGAGCGCTCCCTGCGCGTCCTCGACGGCGCCGTCGCCGTGTTCGACGCGGTCGCCGGTGTGGAGCCGCAGAGCGAGTCGGTGTGGCGGCAGGCGGACCGGCACGGTGTGCCGCGCATCGCGTTCGTCAACAAGATGGACCGGGCCGGAGCCGAGCTGGACAGCGCCGTCGCCTCCATCCGGGAGCGGCTGCATCCCGCACCCCTGGCGGTGCAGTTGCCGATCGGCGCGGAGGACGCTTTCACCGGCGTCGTCGACCTGCTGCACATGCGGGCCCTGACCTGGACCGACGAGGGTGACGCCCGTGACGCGGCACCGGTGCCGGACGACCTGCGCGAGGAGGCGCGGCGGCGGCGCCGACTGCTGGAGGAGGCCGTCGCCGAGCTGCATCCGGGCGCCCTCGAGGAGTTCTGCGACACGGGTGCGCTCGGCACCGGCACGCTCGCGGCCGCCCTGCGGGACCTGACCCGCAGCGGCGCCGCCGTCGTCGTCCTGTGCGGTTCCGCCTACCGCAACCGCGGCATGGAACCATTGCTGGACGCCGTACTCGCCTACCTCCCGTCGCCGCTCGACGTGCCACCGGTGCGCGGCACGCGCGACGACGGCAGCGAGCAGTACCGGACCGCCGACCCGGCGGCACCGCTGACCGCCCTGGCGTTCAAGGTGAACGCGACCGCCACCGGGCGGCTGACCTACCTGAGGGTGTACTCGGGAACGATCGAGAAGGGAGACACCGTGTGGGACGCCACGGCACGCCGCACCGAGCGCGTCGGACGCATCCTGCGCGTGCGGGCCGACCGTCACGACCGGCTGGAGCGTGCGACCGCCGGCGACATCGTCGCCGTGGTCGGGCTGAAGTCCGCCCGCGCGGGCTCCACGCTGTGCGCCCCGGACGCCCCGCTGGTCCTGGAGCCCCCGGGTGTCGCCGACCCGGTCGTCTCCGTGGCGGTCGAGGCACTGAAGGGCACGGACACCGGGCGCCTGGCGTCGGCACTGGCGCGGCTCGCGGAGGAGGACCCCTCGCTGGTCGTGCGCACCGACCCGGAGACCGGCCAGACGGTGCTGTCCGGAATGGGCGAGCTGCATCTGGAGGTCGCGGTGGAGAAGATCCGGCGTGAGCAGGGTCTGGGCGTCAACGTCGGACGGCCCCGGGTGAGTTACCGGGAGACCGTCGGCCGTGGAGTGTCCGGGTTCGTGTTCCGGCACGTCAAACAGGACGGGGGCGCCGGGCAGTTCGCCCACGTGGTCCTGGACGTGGAGCCACTGGACGCGCCGGAGGCCGGCTTCGAGTTCCGCTCGGCGGTCGTCGGCGGGCGCGTGCCGCAGGAGTACGTCCGTGCCGTCGAGGCCGGCTGCCGGGACGCGCTCGCCGAGGGACCGCTGGGCGGGCATCCGGTGACCGGGCTGCGGGTCACGCTCACCGACGGGTCGACCCATGTGAAGGACTCGTCGGACACCGCCTTCCGCACCGCGGGCAGGTTCGGACTGCGGGACGCCCTGCGGGCCTGCGCGATGGTCCTGCTGGAGCCGGTGGCCGAGGTCACGGTCACCGTCCCCGAGGACGCGCTGGGCGGGGTGCTCGGTGATCTGGCCGCACGCCGCGGCCGGGTGACCGGGTCCGTCACCCGGGCCGGCGCGACGGTCGTCACCGCCACCGTTCCGCTGGCCGAACTCTTCGGCTACGCGACCCGGTTGCGCAGCCGCACCCAGGGCCGCGGCACCTTCACCACCCGGCCCACCGGCCACGCCCCCGCACCGGCCCCGGCACCGGCACGGTAGGGCGTGCACGGCGGCCCCTCCCCGGCCCCAGCCGGGGAGGGGCCGCCACCGCCGCCGCTGGGGCACGTCCGGGCCGTCGGCGTCGGCCGTCGCGTGCCCACGGCGCCGGGATCAGGGGTACGACACCACCGTGGACGGCACGGTGTCGGTGCCCGACGTCGGGGCGCCGGTGTCGTTGATGACGCACTCGTACTGCCCGTGCCCGCTCAGCGAGACGACCAGCAGATCGTGGAAGCGCACGCCCGGACGGACCGGGGCGGCGAAACCGTGGTGCTGGACGATGCTCGGGTTCACGTTGTAATAGCAGTAGCTGCCCATGCCCCAGCCCTCGTGGGTGGTGACGTGGTCGCCGACCTTGTACGCGGCGTAGCCCTTGATCGAGCCGTTCTGGACGGAGGCCTGGTCGGGGGCGTCGTAGGCCTTCTCGTTCTGGAAGAAGACCGTGCGGCCGCGTTCGCCGTTCCACTGCACGTCGTACTTGTTGAAGTGTTCGACGAACAGACCGGTGGCGAGGACGTCGTGGCCGTTGACGACGACGCCGTAGTCGCAGCGGTTGGTCTCCCAGCCGACGCCGTCGCCGTGGTCGGCGCGCCAGACCCAGGTGTGGTCGATGAGTGTGTGCCGGGCGTTGACCACCATGCTGGTGGTCGCCTTGCCGGGGCCCGCCCCGCCGATCCGGATGAAGACGTCCTGCACGGTGATGGGGTTCGCGGAGTGGTTCCGGCCGGCGCCGTTCGGGCCGATCTCGAGCAGGGTGCGCGAGTTGACCGGCCCTGCGTCGATCAGGAAGGCCGCCAGCCGTACGCCGTCGACGTCGGCGACCCTCAGGGCGGTGACGCCGTTGTCGGGGATCAGGGTGGCGTAGCCGAGACCCAGGACGACCGTGTTCGGGCGGTTCACCCGGACGGGCTGGTCCACATGGTAGATGCCCGGTGTGAGCAGCAGGTTGAGGCCCTGGTCGAGGGCCTGGTTGAGGGTGGCCGCCGAGTCGCCGGGCCTGGCGACGTAGAAGCGGTCCAGCGGCAGGGAGGTGCCGCGCGGGGTGCCGTTGCCCCAGGTGACACCGCGCGCGTCGGTCCGCAGCGCGGGCAGGAAGACGCGGTACTGGTCGCCTTCGAGGTACAGGAAGGGCTTCTCGCGGGAGATCGGCGTCGTGCCGAGCGTGGTGTACGGCGGGTCGGGGAAGCTCTGCGCCGGGGCGCCCTCGACGCCGGAGAACACCATGTTCCACACGGCGTTGGTCCAGCCGCCGACCGAACTGTCCCGGGTGTACCACTGCTGCTGCGAGTACGGCCCGACCGTGCCGTCGACACGGCTGTCGGCGATGTAGCCGCCGCTCGCCCACCCGTATCCGGACGGGGCCAGGTTGAGACCGCCGCGTACGTGCATCCGCCGGAACGGCGCGGCCTGCGCGACCGCCCACCGGTTGGTGCCGCTGACCGGGACGATCGCCAGGTTCTCCGCCGAACGCCAGAAGTTCTGCGTGGCGTTGCCGTCGAACCAGCCGGCGTCGACCGTCACGTCACCGTTGATCGTGGTGTCGTCCGGGGACAGGCCGAGGCCGGAGACCGAGGTGTAGAAGCCGATCTGGGCGTTGAGGCCGTGGTAGGCGCCGGGCTTGAACAGGAACTGGTAGCGGCCGGTCCCGAACTGCGCCGACTCCTGCCGGGCGAACACCTCGTCGAGCTTCGCCTGGATGCCCGGCGTGGACGGGTCGAAGACGATCACGTTGGGGCCGAGGTCGCCGCCGCCCTTCAGACGGTGCGGTCTTCCGCGCCCGGCCGCGGGAGCGGCGGCGGCCGCCGAGGGCAGTCCGGCCAGCACGGGAGCGGCTGCCGCGGCGCCGAGAACGGTGCGGCGGCCGAGGGCGGGCGGCCGTGGGGAGGACGGGGAATCGGGCGTCATGGGGCGGCTCTCCTGGTTCGGGAAGTGAACGGCGTGGGGTGATGGGAGCGCTCTCTCGCCGCTGAATGGTTCATCCGTGGAACGCGTGCGTCAAGAGGTGCGGCGTGAGTTGGGCGAGTCCGTCCAAACCCTTGACGGGCGGCCCCCGGAGGTTTTAACTCACGTCCTAAATTAAGCCATGAGGCACTGCGGGGGCACTGCCCGTCGCATACCGCACCGCCCGTACGCACTTCCCCGACGTACCACCGCACCGCCCGTACGCACTTCCCGGAAAGGGACACCAGGAGCATGCGCAGTATCCGAGCCGCGGCCACAGGCGCCGTCATGCTGTCTCTCGCACTTGCCGCATCCGCCTGCGGGGGCGGATCAAGCACGGGCGGCGGGTCCGACGACTCGCCGAAGGAACTCACGTACTGGGCCTCCAACCAGGGCGCCGGCATCGAGATCGACAAGAAGGTCCTCCAGCCCGAGCTCGACAAGTTCGAGAAGCAGACCGGCATCAAGGTCAAGCTCGAGGTCGTGCCCTGGTCCGACCTGCTCAACCGGATCCTCACCGCCACCACCTCGGGCCAGGGCCCGGACGTGCTGAACATCGGCAACACCTGGTCCGCCTCGCTCCAGGCGACCGGCGCCCTGCTGCCGTGGGACGCGAAGAACTTCGACAGGATCGGCGGCAGGGACCGCTTCGTCGACTCCGCGCTCGGCTCCACCGGCGCCGACGGCCAGGACCCGGCCGCCGTCCCGCTGTACTCGATGGCCTACGCCCTCTACTACAACAAGCAGATGTTCGCCGACGCCGGCATCGACGGCCCCCCGGCCACCTGGGACGAACTGGTCGCCGCGGGCAAGAAGCTGTCCAAGGACGCCAAGTGGGGCCTGGGCGCGGAGGGTTCGAACCCCGCCGAGAACGTCCACCACGCCTTCGTCTTCGCCGAGCAGCACGGCGCCGACTTCTTCACCGCCGACGGCAGGGCCGACTTCACGGGCGACGCCACCGTCGCCGCGGTCAAGCAGTACGTCGACCTCATGGCCAAGGACGAGATCATCGCCCCGGGCAACGCCGAGTACGCGCAGAACCAGTCGGTGAGCGACTTCGCCAAGGGCAGGACCGGCATGCTGCTGTGGCAGTCCGCCTCCGCCAACCTGAAGTCCCAGGGCATGAGCGAGGACGCCTACGGCATCGCCCCGGTACCCGTGCAGTCCGGCACGCCCGGCGCCGGCAAGCAGGTCAACTCCATGGTCGCCGGCATCAACCTCGCCGTCTTCAAGAACAGCGACAACCTCGACGGTGCCACCGAGTTCGTGAAGTTCATGACCAGCGACGCCGAGCAGAGGATCCTCAACACCGCGTACAGCTCCATCCCGCCGGTCGAGGCCGCCCAGGAGGACCCGGCCTTCGCCTCCCCGGCCAACGCCGTACTGAGGGACACCCTCGCCAAGAGCGCCGTCGCCCTGCCGCAGGTGCCGGACGAGTCGCAGTTCGAGACCGCCGTCGGCACGGCAATCAAGGAACTGTTCGCCGACGCCGCCGCCGGACGCGCGGTGACCACCGACTCGGTGAAGGCCGCGCTCACCAAGGCGCAGCAGCAGATGCCCAAGAAGTGAGCCCCGACACCGCCATGACTGCCACTGCTCCCGCGGCGGAGGCCGCCGTGCGCAAAGGTCCCCCCGGTGCGGCGCGCGGCCGGCGCCCCGGGCGGATCCGCCGCATCGGACTGCCCTACCTGCTCCTCCTGCCCGCCCTGCTCCTCGAACTCCTCGTCCACCTGGTGCCGATGGTCATCGGCATCGTGATGAGCTTCAAGGAACTCACCCAGTTCCACATCCGCGACTGGGGCTCCGCCCCCTGGGCCGGACTCGACAACTACACGGTGTCGGTGGACTTCGACGCCCCCGTGGGCAAGGCCCTGCTCCACTCCTTCCTCGTCACCATCGCCTTCACCCTGCTGTCCGTCGGCCTGTGCTGGCTGATCGGCACGGCCGCCGCGATCTGCATGCAGGACGGCTTCCGCGGCAGGGGCCTGCTGCGCGCCCTGTTCCTGGTGCCGTACGCCCTGCCGGTCTACGCGGCCGTCATCACCTGGGTGTTCATGTTCCAGCACGACAACGGCCTGGTGAACCACGTCCTGCACGACCAGCTCGGCATCACCGGCAAGCCGTCCTTCTGGCTCATCGGCGACAACAGCTTCGCCGCCCTGCTGACGGTGTCGGTGTGGAAGGGCTGGCCGTTCGCCTTCCTCATCGTGATGGCCGGCCTGCAGAACATCCCGCGCGAGCTGTACGAGGCCGCGGCCCTGGACGGCGCCGGAATGATCCAGCAGGTCCGCCGCATCACCCTGCCCTCGCTCCGCCCCGTCAACCAGGTGCTGGTCCTCGTCCTGTTCCTGTGGACGTTCAACGACTTCAACACCCCGTACGTCATGTTCGGCAAGACGGCGCCCGAGGCCGCGGACCTCGTCTCGGTCCACATCTACCAGGCGTCCTTCGTCACCTGGAACTTCGGCACCGGCTCCGCGATGTCCGTCCTGCTCCTGCTGTTCCTGCTCGTCGTCACGGGCGTCTACCTGGCACTCACCTCGCGCGGACGGAGGACCGCCCCATGAGCCCGACCCGGTCCCCGATGGCCCCGCCCCGCTCGTTCCTGTGGACCCGGCGGATCTTCCTGACCCTGCTGACCGGGTTCGTGCTGCTCCCGGTCTACGTGATGGTCTCCAGTTCCCTGAAGCCGCTCGCCGACGTCACCGGCGCGTTCCGCTGGCTGCCCACCGAGCTGACGATCGATCCGTACATCGACATCTGGTCCACCGTCCCGCTGGGCCGCTACTTCGTGAACTCGCTCGTCGTGGCGGGGGCCGCCACGGTCTGCTCGGTCGTCATCGCGGTGTTCTCCGCGTACGCCGTGAGCCGCTACTCGTTCCGCGGCAAGCGCGTGTTCACGGTGACCGTGCTGTCGACGCAGATGTTCCCGGGCATCCTGTTCCTCCTGCCGCTGTTCCTCATCTACGTCAACATCGGCAACGCCACCGGCATCGCCCTGTTCGGCTCCCGGGGCGGGCTGATCCTGACGTATCTGACCTTCTCGCTCCCGTTCTCCATCTGGATGCTGATCGGCTACTTCGACTCGGTCCCGCGCGACCTGGACGAGGCGGCGACGGTCGACGGCTGCGGCCCGCTCGGCGCGCTGTTCCGCGTCGTCGTCCCGGCGGCGGTCCCCGGCATCGTCGCCGTCGCCGTCTACGCGTTCATGACCGCCTGGGGCGAAGTCCTCTTCGCGTCCGTGATGACGAACGACACCACGCGCACCCTGGCGGTCGGCCTCCAGGGCTACTCCACCCTCAACGACGTGTACTGGAACCAGATCATGGCGGCCTCCCTCGTGGTGAGCGTCCCCGTGGTCGCCGGATTCCTGCTCCTGCAGCGCTACCTCGTCGCCGGCCTGACGGCGGGAGCCGTCAAGTGACCGGCTCCTCCGCCTCCGAAAGGACTTCCGTGACCATCGACTACGCCGCCCTCCCCGACGACTTCCTGTGGGGCACGGCCACCTCGGCGTACCAGATCGAGGGGGCCGTGGCGGAGGACGGCCGGGCTCCGTCGATCTGGGACACCTTCTCGCACACCCCCGGCACGATCGCGGGCGGCGACCACGGCGACGTCGCCTGCGACCACTACCACCGCTGGCGCGAGGACATCGACCTGATGCGCCGCCTCGGCACCAACGCCTACCGGCTGTCCGTCGCCTGGCCGCGGGTCCTGCCGGGCGGCGACGGCCCGGTCAACGACAAGGGCCTGGCCTTCTACGACCGGCTGATCGACGGCCTGCTCGAGGCCGGCATCACCCCGTCGGTCACCCTCTACCACTGGGACCTGCCGCAGGCCCTCCAGGACCGCGGGGGCTGGCCCGAGCGCGACACCGCCGAGCACTTCGCCGCCTACGCCTCCGTCGTCGCCGAACGCCTCGGCGACCGCGTGCACCACTGGGCGACCCTCAACGAGCCCCTGTGCTCGGCCTGGATCGGCCACCTCGAGGGCAAGATGGCCCCGGGCTGGACGGACCTGACCGCGGCCGTCCGCGCCTCGTACCACCTCCTGCTCGGCCACGGCCTGGCCGCCCGCGCCGTCCGCGCCGCGGCCCCGGACGCCCAGGTCGGCATCGTCAACAACCTCTCCACCGTCCACGCCGCGAGCGGCAGCCCCGAGGACCGGGCCGCCGCCGTCCGCATGGACGGCCACACCAACCGCTGGTGGCTCGACCCCGTCCACGGCCGCGGCTTCCCGGAGGACATGCGCGAGGTCTACGGCGTCGAACTGCCGGAGCGGGCGGGCGACCTGGAGACCATCGCGGCGCCGCTCGACTGGCTCGGCCTGAACTACTACTTCCCGCAGGTGGTCGCCGCCGACCCGGACGGCCCCGCCCCCCACGCCGCGTTCGTACGCAGGGAGGGCGTGCCGCGCACCGGCATGGACTGGGAGATCGACCCGGGCGGCATCGAGACGCTGCTGCTGCGGCTGACGAACGAGTACGGCGCCCGCAGGCTCTACGTCACCGAGAACGGCTCCGCCTTCCCCGACGTCGTCCGCCCCGACGGCACCGTCGACGACCCGGAACGCCGGGAGTACCTGACCCGGCACCTGGCAGCCTGCGCCGGCGCCGCCCGCAGGGGCGCCCCGCTGGCCGGCTACTTCGCCTGGTCGCTGCTGGACAACTTCGAGTGGGCGTACGGCTACGACAAGCGCTTCGGCCTCGTCCACGTCGACTACGACACCCAGCGCCGCACGATCAAGGGCTCCGGCCACCGCTACGCGGACATCGTCCGCGGGCACCGGGACCTCGCACGGCGGGCGGCCTGACGTTCCGGTGGGCGCGGAGGCGGGGGTGAACCTCGCGCGCCCACCGGCGCCGGGGTCAGGCGCCGCCGTTGAGCACGGCGGCGGTGAGGACGGCGCCGGCCACACCCCAGCCTCCGTCGGCGACCTCGTCGACGAGCACGACGGTGGTGGCGCGAGCCCGCTCACCGTAGATCTCCACGTACAGATCAGTGGTGCGCTCGACGATCTTCCTCTTCTCCTCGGGGGTGATGGTGCCGGCGGGGACCTTGAAGTGGGCGAAAGGCATGGCCGTATCTCCTTCGGAAGCTCTGTGGAAGCGCTCTCGTGAAGCGGAAAGTGGAAGTCACGGGGACGTGATGCGGACGTCTCAGGAGTGAACCGACAGGGTGTGCGGTCGGGTGCTCACACCATGCCGCCGTTGACCCGCAGGATCTGCCCGTTCACCCAATGCCCTGCCGGGCCGGTGAGGAAGGCGGCGACCCTGGCGATGTCCTCCGGGGTGCCCAGCCGCTCCAACGGCGGGGTCTTCGCGAGCCTGTCGATCTCCTCGGGGGTCTTGCCGTCGAGGAACATGTCCGTGGCCGTGGGACCGGGGGCGATGGTGTTCACCGTGATGTCCCGCCCCCGCAGCTCGCGGGCGAGGATCAGCGTGATCGACTCGACGGCTGCCTTGCTCGCCGCGTACGCGCCGTAACCGGGGAACTGCGCTCCGACGACGGAGGTCGACACGCCCAGGAAGGAGCCGCCCGCGCGCAGTCGCCGAGCGGCCTGCCGGGCCACCACGAAGGTGCCGCGGATGTTGGTGCGGTGCACGTCGTCGAGCACGGCCAGATCGAGGTCGGCGATGGACGACAGGGCGAGGCGGCCGGCCGAGTTCACGACTACATCCACGCCGCCGAACTCCTGCTCCGCCCGGTCGAACAGCGCGGCGACCGCGTGCTCGTCCGCCACGTCCGCCCGCACGGGGATCGCCCGCCCGCCGACGGCGGTGATCGTCTCGACCGTCTCCTCGGCCGAGGCCGCGTCCCTGGTGTAGTTCACCACCACGGCCAGACCGTTCCGGGCCAGCTCGAGAGCGACCGTGCGGCCGATCCCGCGTGATCCACCGGTGACGACGGCAACTCGCTCGGGCACCGGTGTGAAAGGGGGGTCGTTCGAAGTCATGTCCCCCACGATGCGAGGTGCCGGCCGGCGGAACCAGGTGATGTCATCCCCTGGGCCGGTACCCCGGCGCGGCCGACAATGGGTGACATGGCTGCTGTCAGATACACCGAGCTGGGCGCGTTCCTGCGGTCGCGGCGGGACCGCATCCGCCCGGCCGACGTCGGACTTCCCGCCGGGCCGCGGCGCCGCGTGCCCGGGCTGCGCCGGGACGAGGTCGCCCAGCTCGCCGGGGCATCGGTGGACTACTACAACGAGCTCGAGCGGGGCGCCGGGTCTCAGCCGTCGGAGCAGATGATCGCCGCACTGGCGAGGGCGCTGCGCCTGACCGCCGACGAGTGCGCCTACCTCCACCGCTTGGCGGGCCGCCCCGTGCCCGTGCCGGGCGGCGCGGCCTCCCATGTCCACCCCGGCATGCTCGACCTGCTCCAGCGGATGCCGTCGACACCCGCACAGGTCATCACCGATCTGCATGTCACCCTGGTGCAGAACCCGCTGGCGGTGGCGCTGCTGGGAGACCACTCCGGCTACCGGGGAGCGCGGGCCAGTTTCGTCCACCGGTGGTTCACGGAACCCGGGGCTCGGCACATGTACCCCGAGGCCGACCACGCGACCCAGTCCCGTGCGTTCGTCGCCGACCTACGGGCGGCCGCCGCCCGGCGGGACGCCAAGGACGTCGAGGTCACGTCGATGATCTGTACGCTGAGGGACACGTCGGCCGAGTTCGCCGCACTGTGGGCCGAGCACGACGTGGCCTTCCGGCGTGACGACCGCAAACGCATCCGGCATCCCGCGCTCGGGGTCGTCGAGGTCAACTGCCTCAACCTGTTCAGCGAGGACGGCCGTCAGCGGCTGCTCTGGTTCACCCCCGCCCTGAGCACCGACAGCGCCGACCTGCTCGACCTGCTCGCCGTCCTCGGCACCCAGGACGTCGTCGACTCCGCGTCCTGACGGACGCCGGCCGAGCCGGGGTTGCCCCTCACACGGGATGACATCCCCTGGCTCCCCCGCCGCGGCACGGAAACACTGAACGGGCCGAAGCCACCTGCTTCTTGCGGAAGACCAGGCCCTGTCACAAGGAGTTCCTCATGCAGCGGCGTACAGTCCTGCTCCTCGGCGCCGCCCTGGCGGTGTCCCCGGCCGTCGAGGCCCACGCGCATCCGGATCACCCGGCGGCCCCCGGTGGAACGACCCCCGTGGAACAGGGGACCTACCGCAAGCGGTGGCGGCAGCTCGCGCCGATCGCCGGCGGACCCCGGCAGGAGCACGGAGTCGCCGCCGTCGGCGACAAGGTCTACGTCATCGGCGGCATCGTTCCCCAAGGGTCCGGCGGCATCACGACCACCGGACGGGTCGACGTCTACGACACGCGCCACGACACCTGGTCGGACGCGGCACCGCTGCCCGTCGCGATGAACCATCCCAATGTGGCGGTGGTCCACGGCCGCATCTACGTCCTCGGCGGGCTGTCCGGCGGATCCGCGTGGCAGGCCCTGCCCGACAGCTTCGTCTACTCCCCGCGCGCCGGCCGATGGCGACGGCTGCCATCCGTGCCCGCGGCCATCGTGCGGGGGAGTGCCGCGATCGGCGTGCACGGGACGCGGATCGTCCTCGCCGGCGGCATGCGCGTCCTCGTGCCGGGCGCGGGCGGCCTTCAGGACACGGTGGACACCGTGTCCGCGTACGACGTCGTGACCGGCCGGTGGGAGAGCCTGCCGAGGCTGCCGCAGGCCCGCGACCACGCGGGCGGAGCCGTGGTCGGCGGGACGTTCTACGTGCTCGGCGGCCGGGACCGTGGGCAGGTGAACGTGCGGGACACCGTTCACGCGCTCGACCTGCGCGGCCGCCGCTGGTCCGAACGGGCACCGATGCCCACCGCCCGCGGCGGTATCGCCGCCGCGGCCGTGGGGACGAGGATCTACACCTTCGGCGGTGAGGGCCGGCACGACGGCAGCAACCCGAACACGGTCTTCGACGAGACGGAGGCGTACGACACCGAGCGCGACCGGTGGCGGCGGCTGGCCCCCATGCCGGTGCCGCGCCACGGCACGGCCGCCGTCGCCGTGCGCGGCACGATCCACATTCCCGGCGGCGGCGTCCTGGGCGGCGGCGCACCGGTCGACGTCAACGACTCCTACCGGCCCGCCCCCTGGTGAGCCTCGCCGGCACCATGGCACCTGAGGCACTCGAAGGATGCCGCCCGTGCTGCTCGACGGCTCGTCGAGCAGCACGGGCGGCCTGTTCCCCGGGGCGGGTGTGCGGCCCGGCAGCCCCCACCGCGTCGTACGCCTTCCGGTGTGCCGTCGGCGCCCGGAGCGCCGGTGGGCGTGGGGGCGCGAACGCGCACCCACCGTGGTCCCCGGCCGGGCGCGGTGAGAGCGTCAGCGCTCGAACCCGAGGCGCCCGGCGGGTAGTTCTTGGTTACAAGTGTTGACCGTTCATCGTCATAGACCTACGTTGACGGAACTCTTGAGAGCGCTCTCAGAAAGGTGGCTCATGAGATTCCGTAGACGTCTCGCCCTCCTGTCGGCGGCCGCGGTGGCCGCCGGAGGCCTGGTGGCGACCGCCGGCGCGGGTATCGCCTCGGCCGCCACCATCGAGGTGGGCAAGGGAAGTTACAGCGACGTCCGGCCGGCCGGGCGGCAGGGGCCGTCCAACAGCGGTGGCCAGGCGGTCAAGCCGAAGGTCACGCCGGCCGTGGCGGACAAGCCGGTGCCGACCAACGACTGGTGGTCCTCGCTGGTCTTCCAGCGGTTCGCCGCCAACCCGTGGTCGGAGAACATGTACGGCCACCCCCTCACCTACAAGGCGGTGTCCGGCGGCCTGGAGGTCGGTTATCCGACCACGCACCAGATCGTCGGTGGGGGACGCCAGTACGAGTTCCCGCACAAGGCCGACCTGACCCTCGGCCTGTCGGGCCTCAACTCGCCCGACGCCAAGGCGGACGGGTGGAGCGACTGGACCGTCACCCCGTACTGGAGCGACGGGACACGGACCCTGCGGACGACCATCGGCCACGGCATGCCGTACGTGTACGCCGAAGGCACGGGCGGCGCGGCGCAGATCAAAGCCGCGGCCGCGCCGACGGTCTTCGCCGACCGGGGCAACGTCCTCGGCGTCACCATCTCCGGCCACCACTACGCACTGTTCGCCCCGAGCAGCAGCGACTGGACCGTGTCCGGCAACGACATCCGCGCCGACCTCGGCTCGAAGGACTACTTCTCCCTGGCCGTCCTGCCCGGCAAGGACGCGCTCTCCGACTACGAGAAGTACGCCTTCAGTTTCGTGACCGGCTCCACGGTGGACTGGGAGTA
>NZ_VSKS01000014.1 GCF_008312835.1 Streptomyces marokkonensis
CGGCACCTCTCGGGCCCGGTGACACCACCCCCCAGGTCATCCGTTCGACAGGGGGCAACAGTCATGCCGGGCCCGGAGGCCAGCGGCCCTCTTGCAGGACCACGAAGAACATAACGGGGTGTCACGCCGTCATCGGACGGTCGTACGGACCGATCGGCGCCGGCAGGCGGGTCGGCGCGTCGATCAGGAAGCGGTCGACCGCCGCCGCCACCGCCCGCCCCTCGGCGATCGCCCACACGATCAACGACTGGCCCCGGGCGGCATCCCCCGCCGCGAACACCCCCGGCATGTTCGTGGCGAAGTCCGGCCCCCGCGCGATCGTGCCACGAGGTTCCAGCGACAGTCCCAGCCGGGCGACGAGCCCGTCCCCGGGATCGGGCCCGGAGAACCCGAGCGCGAGCAGGACCAGATCGGCGGGCAGCGTCCGCTCCGTGCCAGGCACCGGCCGGCGTTCGGAGTCCACCTCGGCCAGGTGCAGCGCACGCACGCGCCCCTCCCCGTCCCCCGTGAAGCGCAGCGTCGACGCCGCGAACAGCCGCGCGTCCGCGTCCGCCGCCGGCGCCGTCCGCAGATCACGTGCCTCCTCGTGCGCGGCGGACAGCCGGTACAGCTTCGGATACGTCGGCCACGGCTCGGCGTCCTCGTCCCGCTCGCTCCCCGGCCGGCCGTAGATGTCGAGCTGGGTGACCGACGCGGCTCCCTCACGCACGGCCGTCCCCAGACAGTCCGCACCCGTGTCGCCGCCGCCCACGATGACGACGTGCCGGCCCGCGGCGGACAGCGGCGACGAGGGCAGGTCCCCCTCGCACACCCGGTTGGCCAGCGGCAGGTACTCCATCGCCTGGTGAACACCGCCCAGTTCACGCCCGGGCACCGGCAGTTCGCGCCACGCGGTCGCCCCCGTGGCGATCACCACGGCGTCGTAACGGGCCCGCAGCTCCGTCGCGTCCACGTCCCGCCCGACCGTCGTGGACGTGCGGAACTTCGTCCCCTCCGCCCGCATCTGTTCCACACGCCGTTCCAGATGACGTTTCTCCATCTTGAACTCGGGGATGCCGTACCGCATGAGCCCGCCGATCCGGTCGTCCCGCTCGTACACGGCGACCGTGTGACCGGCCCGGGTGAGCTGCTGGGCCGCGGCCAGTCCGGTGGGGCCGGAGCCGACGACCGCGACCGTCCTGCCGGAGAGCCGGTCCGGCGGCGCCGGGGGAGCGAAGCCCTCCTCCCAGGCCCGGTCGGCGATCGCGCACTCGACGTTCTTGATGGTGACCGCCGGCTGGTTGATGGCGAGCACACAGCCCGCCTCGCAGGGTGCCGGACACAACCGTCCGGTGAACTCGGGGAAGTTGTTGGTGGCGTGCAGCCGCTCCGCCGCCGCCCGCCAGTCCTCCCGGGACACCAGGTCGTTCCACTCGGGGATGAGATTGCCCAGCGGACACGCCTCGTGACAGAAGGGCACACCGCAGTCCATGCAGCGGTCGGCCTGTGCGCCGACGATGGGCAGCAGCGCTCCGGGGACGTACACCTCGTTCCAGTCGCGGACGCGTTCCGCCACCGGCCTGCGTGGCCATTCCTCGCGGGGCGTGGTCAGGAAACCCTTGGGATCGGCCATGGCCGTCTTCCTTGCGTGCGCGGGTGACAGGCCGTGCGTCGGGCGGCACTCCTGCGGCCACGATACGTCCGCTCACCCCCGCCCGCAGAGTGCCGGAACAGTGCTTTCCCGGACGGGGGCGGAGGACGGCGGCGGGCCCGTCAGCCCGCGAGAGCCAGGACGTACGCCAGCGCCGCCCCGGCGGAGGCGAGCGTGCGGACGTGATTCCACAGCGTCCACTCGCGCACATAGACCGGCCAGTACGCGGCCGCCTCAGGGCTCCCCGGTTCCAGCCGGGCCAGCACGTCGTTGCGCGGTATGTTCGCCACCACGGTCAGGCCGAACGAGCCCAGCAGGTACAGGGCGCCACCCGCCAGCAGCTCGACCGCCCCCTCGTCCGGCCACAGCACGAACGTCACCACCGTGAGCACCGCGCACAGCACCGCCGAGCCCAGGAACACCAGCATGAAGGCGGGCCGCACCGCCGCCACGTTGACCGCCTGCATCGCCGCCACGCCCTGCGCGGGCGGCAGCGCCGCGAGCCCTCTCATCACGAAGGCCGAGAAGGCGCAGAACACCCCGGCCGCCAGCCCGGTCCCCAGCACGCCCAGCACCGTCAGCACGTAGTACGGCCCGTCGATCACGTCGTCACCCCCGTCCGCCGGGATCCCTCCCGGCCACCACCGTCACCACAAGTGAACGCGCACCGGGAAGCGCCCGGCCATGGCCGAGGGGCGCGGACGCATGCGTGAGCGTCCAGGGCCGGGCCGGTGACCCGCCGGACGTCGCCCCGTGGAACCCAGCCCCTCCTCCGGCCACCCCCTCAGCACCGTCTCCACGGCCGCGGCGATCCGCCGTCGCCTCGTGCGCGGCAACCCGCTCATCAGCAGGCGGTCGTACGGCGCGTCCAGATGCCGTACGGACGCCATGAGTGCATCGTTCCCCCTGACAGGCCGCGGACCACGTTCCGGAGGCCGGGCTGACGCATGATGGCCGTGTGCGACTCGAAGCGATCACCTGGGACCGGCTCGGCGACCTCCTCGCCGAGCGCCTGCTGGAGCTGAGGACCGCCGACGGCGGCCCCCGGCCCCGGGTCGCCCTCGACGGCGCTCCGGCGGCCCGGCCCGGAGACCTCGCCGAACGGATCGCCCAGGCACTGCGGATACGCGGCCGGCCCTCCCTGGTCGTGGGCACCGACGGCTTTCTGCGCCCCGCCTCGGTCCGGCTCGAGTACGGCCATCAGGACGCCGAGTCCTACTACGACGGCTGGTACGACACCGGTGCCCTGTGGCGCGAGGTGTTCGGTCCCCTCGAACCCGGCGGGAACGGCCTGGTCCTGCCCGACCTGTGGGACCCGGTCACCGACCGCGCCACCCGCAGTCCCTACGCCGAGCTCCCGCCCGGTGGCGTTCTGCTGCTGCACGGCCCCCTCCTCCTGCGCCACTGGTTCCCCTTCGACCTGAGCGTCAACCTCCTCCTCTCCCCGGGTGCCCTGCGTCGCCGTACCCCCGAGGCCGAGCACTGGACCCTCCCCGCCTTCGAACGCTACGAGCGGGAGACCGACCCGGCCGGCACCGCCGACGTACTCGTGCGGGCCGACGATCCCCGCCATCCGGCCTGGCGCGGCTGACCCGACGGGGCCCGTCGGCCGGGTCCGGCCGGCCGCCCTCCCGGCGCGAGCGGCCCCTCCGGGTGCCGTCCGCGTCCGGCCCGACGAGAATGAGGCACGTCGGGACTCGCGGTGCGCCCCGCATCGCGCCGGCCGTCCGGCACCGGGAGGTACTCCATGACCACCGCCGGAGACATCATGCACCGCGGAGCCCAGTGGATCCCCGCGCACGAAACCCTCGACCGCGCCGCACAGTTGATGCGCGAGCTGAACGTCGGCGCCCTGCCCATCAGCGACGAGAACGAGCGGCTGTGCGGCATCCTCACCGACCGCGACATCGTCGTCGGCTGCGTCGCCATGGGCCACGATCCCGCCCGGGTCACCGCCGGCGAGATGGCGAAGGGCACCCCGCGCTGGATCGAGGCGGACGCCGGCGTCGACGAGGTGCTGCACGAGATGCAGACCCACCAGATCCGCAGGCTGCCCGTCATCGACGACAAACGCCTGGTCGGCATGATCAGCGAGGCCGACCTCGCCCGGCACCTGACGGAGGACCAGATGGCCACCTGGGCCGAGAGCGTCTACGCCCGGTCCACCACGGGCTGAGCCCATCCGCGGGGCGGCGGTGCGCGCGGGCCCGCGTCAGAGCCAGCGGCTGCGCCGGAACGCCCGGTACAGCAGCAGACACGCCACGGATATCACTCCGACGACCATGCCGTAGCCGTACCGCCAGTGCAGCTCCGGCATATGGTCGAAATTCATGCCGTACATCCCGCAGACCATCGTCGGCACCGCCACGATCGCCGCCCAGGCGGTGATCTTGCGCATGTCCTCGTTCTGCGCGACCGTGACCTGGGCCAGGTGCGCCTGGAGGATCGAGTTGATCAGCTCGTCGAACGCCGCTATCTGCTCCTTCGCCCGCAGCAGATGGTCGGAGACGTCACGGAAGTACGCCTGTGTCTCCGGGGCGACGACCCGGATCGGTCGTGTGGCCAGTTCCTCCAGCGGCCGGCCGAGCGGCACCACCGCCCGCTTCAACTCGAGGAGTTCCCGCTTGAGCTGGTAGATGCGGCCCGGATCGACCCGCGCGCCGTGCTCCGCGAACACGTCCGTCTCGACCTGGTCGATGTCGTCCTGGACCGAGTCGATGACCGTGAGATAGTCGTCGACCACATGGTCCGCGACCGCGTGCAGCACGGTGGACGGACCCTGGGCGAGCTGCGCGGGATCGGACTCCAGCCCCTCGCGCAGCGGCCCCAGCGAACCGTGCCGTCCGTGCCGCACGGTGACCACGAAGTCCCCTCCGAGGAACACCATGATCTCCCCGGTGTCCACCACCTCGCTGTTCGCGGTGAGTTCCTCGTGCTCCACGTAGCAGACCGTTTTGAACACGGCGAACAGCGTTTCCCCGTACCGCTCCAGCTTGGGCCGCTGGTGGGCCTCGACGGCGTCCTCGACCGCCAGCGGGTGCAGGTCGAACAGCTCGGCGATGCCGGCGAACTCCCGGTCGGTCGGCTCGTGCAGCCCCAGCCAGACGAACCCCTGCCCGTCCCTGCGGACCCGCTTCACGGCCTCCACCAGATCACCTCGCGCCAGGACGCGGTGACCGTCCCGGTACGTCACGCAGTTCACCACCGAGGAGCCCAGCGGCGACCGGGCCGGATGACTGAGGTCCACACGAGGACGCCGCCGGGCCAGGCGGGCCACCCGGCGCAGCCCGCCGACCCCGCCGAGACTCGTGACCTTCCGCAGATTCCCAGCCATGGACATGTGGCCCCCTTGCGTGTTCCCCCGCGCGTTCCCGCTCTCCGGGTCCGGCTCGCCAGTCTGCCAGTCCTCGGCGCACCGTGTGCGAGGCTGTGGGCAGGAGTCGTTCCGCTTTGTTCCCTCCTGTGGACAAAGGGCGTTCACCCGGTGAAGGGCCCACCCGTCAGGTGCGTGCCGGCGGGCGGCCCCCTGTCTGTTCCACCGCCTGTGCGCCCGCCCGGCAGCCCTCCTTCGCCGCCTGTTCCGGTTCGGCGCCCGCGAGCAGAGCCGCGAGGAACGCGCCGGTGAAGGCGTCACCGGCGCCGGTGGTGTCGCGGGGCGTCGCCGGCACGGCGGGCACACGGGCGCACACCTCGCCGGACCTCGCGATCAGCGCACCCTCCGCGCCCCGCTTGACCACCACCAGCGGGACACGGCGGCTCAGCCGCGCGGCGGCGTCCGCGGCGTCGGACGCCCCCGTCAGCAGACAGGCCTCGTCACGGCTGGGCAGCAGCACGTCCACGCCCTCGACGAGCGCCGGGAAACGGTCGATGCCCAGCGCGCCGAGGAACCCCGCCGACGCGGGATCCAGACTCACCGGCACCCCCCGCGCACGTGCCGCCTCCAACGCCACCGCGACGAAGGCACGGCTCGCCTCGGCGAACAGCAGGTAACCCGACAGATGCAGCCACGCCACTCCGTCCAGCAACGCGTCCGACCAGTCACCGGGACCGAGCCGCAGTGACGCGCCGCTGTCGGTGAGGAAGGTCCGCTCGGCCGCCGCGTCCCCGTCGACCAGGCAGATCACCGTGCCCGTCGGCACCCGGCCGTCCACGACCAGCAGGGGACGGACCCCGCAGGCGGTCAGTTCCCGCTCGTGCCACGCCGCGGTGTCCGCGCCCACCCGCCCGACGAGCCGGACCTCGGTGCCCTCCCGACGCGCCGCCCAGCAGGCCACATTGGCACCCGCGCCGCCCGGTACCGTCCGGATCACGGCCGCCGTGTCCGTCCCCGGGGCGAGCGGCCCCCGGTGCCGGGCGACCACGTCCGTGATCACGTCACCGACGACCAGCAACGCCCCCACCCGCACGGACTCCGGCACTCCCCGTCACTCCCCGGCGGCCCAGGCGGACGCGACGCGAGCCGCCAGGCGCACATTGCCCCGGACCGCGGCCAGGTTCGCGGCGAGGGAGGCGCCGTCGGTGTGGCGGACCAGATGGCCGAGCAGGAACGGGGTGACCCCCTGACCGGTGACCCCCTCCGCCGCACACGCCCGCAGCGCCTCGTCGAGCACCCGCGCGTGCACCCCGGGATCCAACTGCTCGTCCTCGGGCACCGGGTTGGCCACGATCAGCGCCGACTCGGGCCCGCCGAGCGCGTCCTGCGCCCGCATCGCCCGCGCCACCTGCCCCGGGGTGTCCAGCCGCCAGTCCACGGGATGCCCCGAGTCCGAGAGATAGAAGCCCGGAAAACGGTCCGTGCCGTACCCGGCGACGGCCACGCCCAGTGTCTCCAGCCGCTGCAGGGTCGCGGGCACATCGAGGATCGACTTCACCCCCGCGCACACCACGGTGATCCGAGTGCGCGCCAGCAGGCCCAGGTCGGCCGACTCGTCCTGGGTCACCGTCCACTCCCGGTGCACCCCGCCGAGCCCTCCGGTGGCGAACACCCGTATGCCCGCGAGGGCCGCGAGCAGCGCCGTGGCCGACACCGTGGTCGCCCCGCTCGCCCCGGCCGCCGCCGCGAGCGGCAGATCACGATGGCCCAGCTTACGGATGCCGTCCCCGCTCGCGATCCGCTCCAGCTGATCCTTGTCCAGGCCGATGCGGGGCAGTCCGTCCAGGACGGCGATCGTCGCCGGGACCGCGCCCTCGTGCCGTACGGCCGCCTCCAGCTCCAGCGCCACCCGGAGGTTACGCGGCCGGGGCAGCCCGTGCGCGATGATCGTGGACTCCAGGGCGACCACCGGCCGGCCCGCGGCGATCGCCTCCCGCACCTCTTCGGACACCCTGAGCACCACGCGCCTGCCTCCTGTCTGCCGCCTCTCCCTCATCTCTGGCGGGCCGCGCCCCGGGCCAAACCCCCTTGCGTGCCGTCGCGCGGATCGCGGAGGCTGGCGGCATGACGGACAACACGACTCGCCTCGACCACATCGTCCTGTGGGTGCGTGACCCCATCGCCAGTGCCGGTTTCTACGAGAAGGCCGTGGGCCTGGAGCCGGTCAGGCTCACCGACTTCTCCGTGGGCGAGGCTCCCTTTCCCTCGGTGCGCGTCAACGAGGAGACCATCCTCGACCTCATGCCGTCGGCCATGGCGGAACGCATGAGGATGCTTCCCGGCGCCGTCGAAAGCTCCGGCCACCCCGTGAACCACGTCTGCCTGTCTCTCCCGGCCGACGCCTTCGACGCCCTCCGCAGCCGCCTCGAGGAGCAGTCCGTGCCGATGTCTGACGTCTCGCACGACTCCTTCGGGGCGCGCGGCCCGGCCAAGCGCAGCTTCTACTTCCGCGACCCGGACGGCAACGTGTTCGAGGCGCAGCACTACGACTGACCCGGGACCCGTGGCGTGCCCGAGCCGTCAGAACAGCGGCTCGGGCAGCACGCCCTCCAGGGCGAGCAGCCGCCTCTTCGTCTCCAGTCCGCCCCCGAAACCGCCGATGCCGCCGCCGCTCTCCACGACCCGGTGGCAGGGCACCACCACCGGCAGGGGATTGGCGCCCATCGCCGTCCCGACGGCCTGCGCCGCGCCCGGCTGGCCCACCCGCCCGGCCAGGTCGCCGTACCCGACGACCGCGCCGAACGGCACCCCGGCGGCCAGCTCCCGCAGCACCTCCCGGTTGAAGCCCGATACCAGCGACCAGTCCAGCGGCAGTTCGAAGGACCGCCGCTCGCCCGCGAAGTACGCCCTCACCTGTCGTATCGCCTCGGTCAGCAGCGGACCGCCCGGCTCCCCGGACCGTTCGGTGCCGAGCTCGACCGGCGCGGCGCCGAGCCGGGACCCGAGCCGCTCCAGCGCGCCGTCGCGCACCTCGGCCGTGGCGTGGAACACGACGTTGACCAGACCCCCGCGGGTCGCGGCCAGCAGCAGCGGGCCGATGCCGGTGTCCACGACGGCCCACACGACCCGCTGCTCGTACTGCCCTTGGCTGTCCATGCGACCCACCGTACGGCCCGGCACCGACAACGCCGGGTGAGCGCCGGCGACCCGGCGGGACGCTCGGTATCCGACCGCGCAGGCGTCAGCCGCCGACCGCGTCCCGCACCACGTCGGGCGTGTTGGTGATGATCCCGTCGACCCCGAACCCGGCGACCCGGCGTGCCGCGGCCGCGTCGTTCACGGTCCAGGTGAACACCTCCATCCGCTTGCCGTGCGGGCCCCGGAAGGCCTGCACGGCGGCGACGTAGGGGGCGGAGAGTGAGCCGTGCGAGGGGTTGATCTGGTCGGTGAAGGCCGAGTAGGCGGGCAGATCCGTGACCGGCGGCGTCCCGAGGAACCCGGTCTTCACCGCGGGCTTGAGGTCATGGACCGCCCGTACGCTGTCCGCGCTGAAGCTCTGCACGATCAGCCGGTGCTTCACATGCCGGCGGTCGAGCCACCCCTCGTTGCTCAGGACCTTGAGGGTCTGCCGTTCTATGCCCGGATAGAGCTGGGGGTTCTTGATCTCCAGGAGCAGCTTCTGGTGATTCCGCTCCACACGGTGCACGAACTGCTCCAGTGTCGGAACGCGCGTGCCCGCGTACGCCGGATCGAACCAGCTGCCCGCGTCCAGCCGGGCGATCTCCGCGGCCGTGAAGTCCCTCACTTTCCAGGGGGCCCGGTCGGGGAAGACCTCCTCCACGTCGGTGGTGCGCTGCAGGCTGTCGTCGTGCAGGACGACGAGTTCGCCGTCCTTGGTGCGCTGGACGTCGTTCTCCACCCAGTCGACACCGAGGGCGGCCGCCTTGTCGACGGCCGCGAGCGTGTTCTCGGGCGCGTACGCGGAGGCGCCCCGGTGAGCGACGATCACGGGACGGGCGCCGTCGTCGGCGGCCCGCGCGGGGGAGAGCGGGAGCAGGAGGGCGGCCGTCCCCAGGAGCGCGGTGGTCGAGGCGGCAACAGCGCGTGCGTGCATGCGTACTCCTCGCGTCGAACGTTCACGGTCAGCTCAACTGTGACAGCAGAGGGTCAACGCGAGGCGGGTGCAGGATGGCCACAGATTGAACGGAGTTGCCCGAACTCCGCACACTGGTGGCACACACCTGGGGCAAGAGCGTGTTTCTTTGCCGGAAAGTCGTTCGACCATTCCGGTGGGGGCCATACTCTCTGCGTCAACCCTGGCCGCCCTCGCGGTCCTGGGAGGGGGACCACGTCGGAATTTTGCGGGACGTACAGGGCGGGAAGGGCAGCCGCGCATGCAAGGCACGGTCGACGGATTCAGCTACGGCCTGGTCACACCGCTGGTGGCCTTTCTCATGGCCTGTCTCGGCGGGGCCCTGGGCCTGCGCTGCGTCACCCGGGCCGGAACGGCGCCCCGGTCCTGGCGCCCCGGCTGGCTCGCCCTGGGGTCCGTGGCCATCGGCTCCGGCATATGGACCATGCACTTCATCGGCATGATGGGCTTCACGATCGAGGGCAGCCCGATCCACTACGACCGGGCCCTGACCTTCGCGAGTCTGGCCGTGGGGATCGTCATGGTGGGCACGGGAATCTTCATCGTGGGCTACCGGGGCGCCTCCGGAACCGCCCTGTTCACCGGGGGCACCGTCACCGGCCTCGGCATCGCCTCGATGCACTACCTCGGCATGGCCGGCATGAGCCTTGACGGCCGGCTGGAGTACGACACCCTCGTCGTCGCCGTCTCCGTGGCCATAGCCATGGCCGCCGCAACCGCCGCCCTGTGGGCGGCCGGACAGGTGAGGGGCTTCCTGTGGAGCGCGGGCGCGAGTCTCGTCATGGGGCTCGCGGTCACCGGCATGCACTACACCGGCATGGCCGCGCTCGACGTGCACGTCCACGGCACGGCCACCCCCGCCGCGGGGGAAGCCGCGACCAGCCTGCTCGGGCCCCTGATGGTCGGCCCGCTCGCCTTCCTGGTCCTCGCGGGCATCGTGGTGATCTTCGACCCGACGCTGGTCACGCACGGATCCGGCGCGCCCCCGGCCGAGCGCAAGCCCGGCATCCCCGCCCACTCCCCGGCCCACCACCGCCCGACGCGTTCGCGACTGCGCCTCCGCGGCCCGGTGGAACACCACTCCGGGACCCCGCAGCGACGCTGATCCGGACCCGTTGTCAGTGGGGGGTCGTACGGTGGATGGCATGCGGCCCGTTTCCCAGATCGAACGCACGGTGGCGCCCTTCGAGGTCGTCAGCCCCTACCAGCCGAGCGGTGACCAGCCGACGGCCATCGCCGACCTCGCCCGGCGCATCGAAGCAGGTGAGCAGGACGTCGTCCTGCTCGGCGCGACCGGCACCGGCAAGTCCGCCACCACCGCGTGGATGATCGAGAAGCTCCAGCGCCCCACCCTGGTGATGGCGCCGAACAAGACCCTGGCCGCACAGCTGGCCAACGAGTTCCGCGAGCTGCTGCCGAACAACGCGGTCGAGTACTTCGTCTCGTACTACGACTACTACCAGCCCGAGGCGTACGTCCCCCAGTCGGACACCTACATCGAGAAGGACTCCTCCATCAACGAGGAGGTCGAGCGGCTGCGCCACTCGGCGACCAACTCGCTGCTCACCCGCCGCGACGTCGTCGTGGTCGCCTCCGTCTCCTGCATCTACGGCCTGGGCACGCCGCAGGAGTACGTGGACCGCATGGTCCCCCTCCGCGTCGGCGACGAGTTCGACCGCGACGAGCTGCTGCGCCGCTTCGTGGACATCCAGTACACGCGCAACGACATGGCCTTCACCCGCGGCACCTTCCGCGTCCGCGGCGACACCATCGAGATCTTCCCGGTCTACGAGGAGCTGGCCGTCCGCATCGAGATGTTCGGCGACGAGATCGAGGCACTGTCCACCCTCCACCCGCTCACGGGCGAGATCATCAGCGACGACCGGCAGCTGTACGTCTTCCCCGCCTCCCACTACGTCGCGGGCCCCGAGCGGCTGGAGCGCGCGGTCAACGACATCGAGAAGGAGCTCGGGGCGCGCCTGACCGAGCTGGAGAACCAGGGCAAGCTCCTGGAGGCCCAGCGGCTGCGCATGCGGACCACGTACGACATCGAGATGCTCCGCCAGATCGGCTCCTGCTCCGGCGTGGAGAACTATTCGATGCACTTCGACGGCCGCGCGCCGGGCTCGCCGCCGAACACCCTGCTGGACTACTTCCCGGACGACTTCCTCCTCGTCATCGACGAGTCGCACGTCACCGTCCCTCAGATCGGCGCCATGTACGAGGGCGACGCCTCCCGCAAGCGCACCCTCGTCGACCACGGCTTCCGGCTCCCCTCCGCCCTGGACAACCGCCCGCTGAAGTGGGAGGAGTTCCAGGAGCGCGTCGGCCAGACCGTCTATCTGTCGGCCACCCCCGGACAGTACGAACTCTCCCGCTCGGACGGCTTCGTCGAGCAGATCATCCGCCCCACCGGCCTCGTCGACCCCGAGGTCGTGGTCAAGCCCACCGAGGGCCAGATCGACGACCTGGTCCACGAGATCCGCGCGCGCGTGGAGAAGGACGAACGCGTCCTGGTCACCACGCTCACCAAGAAGATGGCCGAGGACCTCACCGACTACTTCCTCGAACTGGGCATCCAGGTGCGCTACCTGCACAGCGACGTCGACACCCTGCGCCGCGTGGAACTGCTGCGGGAGCTGCGCAGCGGCGAGTACGACGTCCTCGTCGGCATCAACCTGCTGCGCGAGGGCCTCGACCTCCCCGAGGTGTCCCTGGTGGCGATCCTCGACGCCGACAAGGAGGGCTTCCTGCGCTCGGGCACCTCCCTGATCCAGACCATCGGCCGCGCGGCGCGCAATGTCTCAGGGCAGGTCCACATGTACGCCGACAAGATCACCCCGGCGATGGCGAAGGCCATCGACGAGACCAACCGCCGCCGGGAGAAGCAGATCGCGTACAACCGGGCCAAGGGCATCGACCCGCAGCCCCTGCGCAAGAAGATCAACGACATCGTCGCGCAGATCGCCCGCGAGGACATCGACACCGAGCACCTCCTCGGTTCGGGCTACCGCCAGGCCAGGAAGGACGGCGGCGGCACCAAGGCGCCCGTGCCCTCCCTCGGAACCAAGGCCGCCAAGGGCGCGAAGAAGGGCAAGGCCGCCGCGACCGTGCCGACCGACCGGCCCGCCGCCGAACTCGCCGGGCAGATCGAGGAACTCACCGCACGGATGCGGGCCGCCGCCGCCGACCTCCAGTTCGAGATCGCGGCCCGGCTGCGCGACGAGGTGTCGGAGATGAAGAAGGAACTGCGGCAGATGCAGGAGGCCGGCCTGTCCTGACGGCCGCGTACGGGATGTGTTGCAAGAACGACACAAAGTGCGGACCGGAGTACGTCACTGTCAGTGCCCCTGCGTAGGGTTCTGGTCAACCGCGGTTTCGCGGCAACAGGGGACAGTTCGAGAGGGGAATCAGCGCGTGACCGTCAACATGACCAAGGGTCAGGCCATCAGTCTGCAGAAGAACGACGGCGGCAGCCTGACCGCGGTGCGCATGGGTCTCGGCTGGCAGGCGGCTCCCCGTCGCGGCCTGTTCGGCTCCCGCACCCGGGAGATCGACCTGGACGCCTCGGCCGTCCTGTTCGCCGACAAGCAGCCGGTCGACGTCGTCTTCTTCCGCCACCTCGTGAGCGACGACGGCTCCGTGCGCCACACCGGTGACAACCTCGTCGGCGGTGTCGGCCAGGGCGGCGACGACGAGGCCGTCCTCGTCGACCTGTCGCGCGTCCCGGTCCACATCGACCAGATCGTCTTCACCGTGAACTCCTTCACGGGCCAGACCTTCCAGGAGGTGCAGAACGCCTTCTGCCGCCTCGTCGACGAGACCAACGGCCAGGAGCTCGCCCGCTACACGCTGGCCGGCGGCGGCGCCTACACGGCCCAGATCATGGCCAAGGTGCACCGCACCGGCACGGGCTGGACGATGACGGCGCTCGGCAACCCGGCCAACGGCCGCACCTTCCAGGACCTGATGCCGGCGATCCTGCCGGTCCTCTAGGCACCCGAAGGCTCACCGGCCCCTCACCGGGCCGGTGAGCGGCACACGATCCATCACATGCGACGCAGGGGGACGAAGGCGATGACGGCCGAGCTGGTGCGGGGACAGAACCACCCGCTCTCCCAGTCCCGTCTGGAGATCCGGATCTCGGCCGGCACGCCGGTCGTGGCCGCGGCCGCGCTCGGCGACGAGAACGGCCGGATCCACGGGACGGACTGGGTGGCCCATCCGGGTACCCCCACCCGGCCCGGGCTGGAGGTGTCGCGTCAGGCGGCCGCCGACCACCGTCTCGCCGTGGACCTGGACGCCATGACGGACGCGGTCCACCGCGTCAGCGTGCTGCTCGCCCTGCCGGCCCCGGGCGGCGGCCCGGGACCCGCCCGGTTCGGCGCCGTGGCGGCCCCCTTCGTCGCCGTCACCGGCCTGGACGGCGACGAGGTCGCCAGCTACACCATCACGGGCCTGGAGGCCGAGTCGGCCGTCGTCGCGCTGGAGCTCTACCGGAGGCAGGGCGCCTGGAAGGTGCGCGCCGTCGGCCAGGGCTACGCGGGCGGTCTGGCCGAACTCCTCACCGACCAGGGCCTGCCCGAGGCCGCGCAGCTCGCGGGCAGCATCAACGAGGCGGTCGCGAGGGGCCTCGCCCGTTCCGTGCAGGCACCCCCGCCCCGCCCCTCCGACGGCGACCGTTCGCGGCAGGCGGCAGCCCCCGCGGTCGGCCCGGACCAGGGCGGCACCGCGCCCCAGGGCGTCCCCGGCCCCGTACCGCCCTCGTACGGCGGTCAGCCGGCCGGCGGGACCGGGCAGGGCGGTCCGCAGCCGGCGTACGGCGCGACCGGCGCCGCGGACCCGTCGGCGACCACCGGCGGCGGCCCGGTCGACTACAGCCATCCCGGCCGGCGGAACTCCGCTCCGCCGCCGCCTCCGCCGGCCGCGCCGCAGGCCCCGCCCGGGCAGCCCGCGCAGCCCGTGGCGGGGGACGCGACCGGCTGGTCCATGGAGGAGCGTCTCTACAACCAGGTCTGGGGCATGTTCGAGGACCTGGCCCGCACCACAGCCGCCTACCGGAGCGCCGTCGACTTCGCCGAGTCGCGCATGGACAAGGAGCTCGAGCAGGCCCTGTCCGACCCGCGCAGCCGGATCGGCGGTCAGGGCGACGCCGCCCGCGAGAGCGCCCGGGCACGGCACGCCCAGCTCGTCGGCCAGGCCCGGGAGTCCCTCGACCGGGACCTCGTCCAGCTCGTCGCCGAGGCCGAGGTCGTCGAGCCCGCACTGCCCCCCGCCTTCGCCCGGTGGGACAACCCGGCCTGGCACGCGTACCGGGTACCGATGGAGATACCCATGGCGCTCCGTCTGGGCGACCTCCGCCTCCCCGAGGCCGAGCGGATCCGCATCCCGATGCTGCTGCGGCTGCCGCTCGAGCGCGGCCTGTGGATCGACAGCGGGCGCGCCGACTCCGTGGACGGGTCGTTCACCGACTCGCACGACATGCGGCGCCTCGCCATGGAGACGGCGGTGGCGCACGCGGCCCGGCTGCTCGCCGTCTACCCGGCCGGCGAGTTCACCGTGCACGTCGTCGACCCGGCGGGGTCCGGCGCGCAGGCACTGGCACCGCTGACGCAGACCGGTGTGCTGGCGGCCCCGCCCGCGCAGGGCGCGGCGGGCGTGACGGATGTCCTGGGCCGGCTCACCCAGCGGGTCGACCTGGTGCAGATGGCGCTGCGCGGAGGCGCCCCGGACGCGCTGCCGCCCGGCTTCGACACCTCCCAGCACCTGCTGATCGTCAACGACTTCCCGCACGGTTTCGACGACCGGGCGGTGAACCAGTTGCGCTACCTCGCCGACGAGGGTCCGTCCGTCGGCGTCCACCTGATGATGGTCGCCGACCGCGAGGAGTCCGCCGGCTACGGCCCGCTCCTCGACCCGCTGTGGCGTTCGCTGCTGCGGCTGACCCCCGTGCCCGACGACCACCTGGCCGACCCGTGGGTGGGGCACGCCTGGACGTACGAGCCGCCGCTGGTGCCGCCGGGCAGCCAGGTTCTCCACCAGGTGCTCACCCAGGTCGCGGCGGCCCGCCGCGCCTGGGACCGGTGACCTCGCCGGGCCCTTGACCAAGCCCACGCAAAGCCCCTGTGAGCTGGGGCTTTGTGAGTTTCTTTACTTGAGTCTTTACCAATCCTTGGTGATTCGGTACTGTTGGCCGCACGGAGGGGAGTACTCCCTGTCTGTGCGGCGACCCCGTCAATACGGATCAGGCCAGATCCCGGGGCGTCGGCCCGAAGGACCGTCCGGGCGCAATCGAGCGCCGGAGGCCCGGGTGGAAGAGACCTCCGGCAGCGACGACGCTGACATTTGCCCTGTGACGTACTGCCGGAGGCGCAGTGGATGTTTCCCTGACCCTGTGGGTCCTGACGATCGTGGGCCTGTGCGCCCTCATCGCGGTCGACTTCTTCATCGGCCGCAAACCGCATGACGTGTCCATCAAAGAGGCCGGAATCTGGACCATCGTCTGGATCGTCCTGGCCGCCCTCTTCGGGCTCGGTCTGCTGATCTGGGGCGGGGGACAGCCCGCGGGCGAGTTCTTCGCCGGCTACATCACCGAGAAGTCGCTGAGCGTCGACAACCTCTTCGTCTTCGTCCTGATCATGGCGAAGTTCGCGGTTCCGTCGCAGTACCAGCAGCGGGTGCTCCTGGTCGGTGTCCTCATCGCCCTGGTGCTGCGCGCGATCTTCATCGCCGCCGGCGCCGCGATCATCGCCAGCTTCTCGTGGGTGTTCTACATCTTCGGTGCCTTCCTGATCTGGACCGCCTGGAAGCTCATCCAGGAGGCCCGGACCGACGAGGAGGACGAGGAGTTCGAGGAGAACAAGCTGCTGAAGGCCGCCGAGCGCCGCTTCGGTGTGGCCGACCGGTACCACGGCACCAAGCTCTGGATCGAGCAGAACGGCAAGCGGGTCATGACCCCGATGCTGGTCGTCATGCTCGCCATCGGCACCACGGACGTCCTGTTCGCGCTCGACTCGATCCCCGCGATCTTCGGCCTGACGCAGGACCCGTACATCGTGTTCACGGCGAACGCGTTCGCGCTGATGGGCCTCAGGCAGCTGTACTTCCTCATCGGCGGACTGCTGCGGAAGCTGGTGCACCTCTCCTACGGACTGTCGATCATCCTCGGTTTCATCGGCGTGAAGCTCGTGCTGCACGCACTGCACGAGTCCGGGGTGCACGTACCGGAGATCAGCATCCCCGTCTCGCTGGGCGTGATCTGCTCGGTTCTGATCGTCACCACGATCACCAGCCTCCGGGCCTCCCGCAAGCAGGCCGAGGCCGCGGCGGCCGGGGACCGGGACGACACCTCCGCCAAGAGCGACATCGACGTCTGACCCTGTCGGACAGGGAAACACGGGCACCGGGAACGGAGGTCAGCACAACGCCGGCCACCGCTCCCGGTGCCCGCCTGTTTCCCCCCGCGCCGCCCGCCGGCGCCGACCGTATTCGACTCGTACGAGGAGGCCATGCATGACCCTGATGACCCCGGGACGATCAGGAGGGCGCGGCGAAGGGACACGCCGTGGGGCGCTGACACCTCTCGCGCCCACCGCGGCCGGCCGTCGGGCGGAGGTTTCCAGCAAGGTGCGGCGCCTCCTGACGTCCGGGACGATCGCACCATGATCGCTCGGATCGGGCCGCTCGCGGCGCGGTGGACGACCGCGGTGCCGGCCATCGCCGTGGTGCTGCTGGCGCTGACCTGGGGGCGGGATCTGCCCGGCTGGCTCGTCGTGGTGGTGACCCTGGTTCTCGCGGGATCGGTGCTGGCGGCGGTGCATCATGCCGAGGTGGTCGCGCACCGGGTCGGTGAGCCCTTCGGCTCCCTGGTCCTGGCCGTCGCCGTCACCGTCATCGAGGTGGCGCTGATCGTCACGCTGATGATCGACGGCGGGGACAAGAGCGCGACGCTCGCCAGAGACACCGTGTTCGCGGCCGTGATGATCACCGTCAACGGAATCCTCGGGCTGAGTCTGCTGGTCGGCTCGCTGCGTCACGGCACGGCCGTCTTCAATTCCGAGGGCACGGGAGCGGCCCTCGCCACGGTGGCCACCCTGGCGACCCTCAGCCTGGTCCTGCCGACGTTCACCACCAGCAAGCCGGGCCCGGAGTTCTCCACCGTGCAACTCACGTTCGCGGCGGTCTCCTCGCTGATCCTCTACGCCCTGTTCGTCGCGACCCAGACCGTCAGACATCGCGACTACTTCCTGCCGGTGGCCAAGCAGGGCGAGGCGACCGCGCCCGACGAGCACGCCCCGGCGCCGTCCACCCGCACCGCGCTGATCAGTCTGGGACTGCTGGGCCTGGCCCTGGTCGGAGTGGTCGGCCTGGCCAAGGGGGTCTCGCCCACGATCGAGTCGGGCGTGGAGGGCGCGGGGCTGCCCCACTCCGTCGTCGGTGTGATCATCGCCCTGCTGGTCCTCCTCCCGGAGACCATCGCCGCGGTGCGGGCCGCGCGCCGCGACCAGGTGCAGACCAGCATGAACCTCGCACTCGGCTCGGCGATGGCCAGTATCGGCCTGACCATCCCCGCCGTCGCGCTGGCCTCCCTCTGGCTCACCGGCCCCCTCGTCCTCGGCCTCGGCAGCACCCATATGGTGCTGCTCGCCCTGACCATGGTGGTGGGCGCGCTGACCGTGGTGCCCGGCCGGGCCACGCCGCTTCAGGGCGGTGTGCACCTCGTGCTGCTCGCCGCCTACCTGGAGCTGGCGGTCAATCCGTAGAACGGCGGTTCCGCCCGGCTTCAGTACGTGACGGTGACGCGCCGGGCGGGACCGTCGACACGGACCAGGCCGCCGTAGGGGATCACCAGCTGCGGATCGGTGTGCCCGAGGTCCACGTCGAAGACGACGAGCGCCTCGGGCGCGTAGGCCCGCATCGCCCGCGTCACGGCCTCGCGCTGCTCGGCGGCGTAGGCCGCGGCCTCCACGGGAGTGCGGGGCCGGTCGAAGAACCAGGTCTTGGGGCGGCCCATCAGGAGCGCCGAGAAGCGCCCGAGCAGTCCCCGCTCGCCCATGTTCCGCAGGGTGCGGAAGACCTCCTCCCCGCTCGGCATCTCCTCCGAGGTCTCCAGGAACAGCACGCCGCCGTCGTACTCGGACAGGTCCCGCGCGACCCCGCGGCCGGCCATCAGCATCCAGCCGAGGACCTCCAGACACCCGCCCCAGGTGCGGCCCTCGGCCACGCGATCGGCGTTCAGCCAGATCCAGCCCGTCCCCGGCCGCGTCTCCGGCTCCGCGTCGAACGTCGCCGGGTCCGCCCAGTCCCGGTCGATGTCGCGCCACCGCTCGGCGGGGCGCAGCTCGTACTCGCCGGAGGTGAACAGCGCGGCCCGCAGGGAATCGGCGGTCTGCGGATGCATCGCCCCGGGGCGGCCCAGCTCGGCCATCACGCTCGCCCCGTGGAACCCGACGATGCCGGTCTCGCGGAGAAAGGCGAGGAGGTTGGTGTTGTCGCTCGTCCCGAAGAACGGCTTCGGGTTGGCGCGGATCAACTCCCGGTCCAGCAGGGGCACCACGGTGATCTGGTCGTCACCGCCGATCGACGCGATGACCGCCTTGATCTCCGGGGCGGCGAAGGCGGCGTGGATGTCGTCGGCACGCTGCCGCGGTGTCGAGCCCATCGTGCGCGTCGCCGGATACTCGACCGGCTCCAGGGCGTACTCCTCGCGCAGCCGTCGCAGCCCCAGCTCGTAGGGGAGCGGGAGGAGCCCCGGAAGACCCGAGGAGGGGGAGAGCACGGCGACGCGGTCACCCGGGGAGGGCTTGGGAGGGTACGAGGGGGTCGTCGTCATGGGGGAAGGCTAGGACCCGACGGCCGTGCGCCGCACCGTGATAAACCGGGTGCGAGCAGCGGTTCCGGCGGGAACCGACCCACCCGACCGACCGGAGGAACCGTGCCCCGCACCCTGGCCAGCGCCCCGATCATGATCCTCAACGGCCCCAACCTGAACCTCCTCGGGCAGCGCCAGCCGGAGATCTACGGGTCCGACACGCTCGCCGACGTGGAGGCGCTGTGCGCGAAGGCGGCGGCAGCGCGGGGCGGCACGGTGGACCTGCGGCAGTCCAACCACGAGGGCCGGCTGGTGGACTGGATCCACGAGGCCCGGCTGAACCACTGCGGGATCGTGATCAATCCCGGCGCCTACTCGCACACCTCCGTCGCGATCCTGGACGCCCTCAACGCCTGTGACGGCCTGCCCGTGATCGAGGTGCACATCTCCAACATCCACCGGCGCGAGTCCTTCCGGCACCACTCCTACGTCTCCCTGCGCGCCGACGGGGTCATCGCGGGGTGCGGGGTGCAGGGCTATGTGTTCGCGGTGGAGCGGATCGCGGCGCTCGCCGGCCCGGGACTGACCGAGGCGTGAGCCCCGTGCGGCCGGGCGGGCCCTCCTCACGGTCCGCCCGCGCCCTTACCAGCCCCGCGCGTGCCACTCCGGCAGATGCGGGCGCTCCGCGCCCAGGGTGGTGTCGTTGCCGTGGCCGGGGTAGACCCAGGTCTCGTCCGGGAGCACGCCGAAGATCTTGGTCTCCACATCGTGGATCAGACGGGCGAACGCCTTCGGATCCTTGCGGGTGTTGCCCACACCGCCCGGGAACAGGCAGTCCCCCGTGAACACATGCGGATGCCCGTGGGGGTCGTCGTAGACGAGGGCGATCGAGCCGGGGGTGTGCCCGGCCAGATGGCGGGCGGTGAGCTCCACCTGTCCCACGCGGATGACGTCGCCGTCGTCGACCAGTACGTCGGTCGGCACCGGGATGCCCTCGGCGTCGTCCCGGCCCGCGTGGGTGCGGGCGCCGGTGGCCGCCACGACCTCGGCGAGCGCCTGCCAGTGGTCCCCGTGGCGGTGGGTGGTGACGACGGACGCGATGCCGTCGTCACCGATCGTGCCCAGCAGGGTCCTCGCGTCGTTGGCCGCGTCGATCAGCAACTGCTCGTCGGTGGCCCGGCAACGCAGCAGATAGGCGTTGTTGTCCATGGGGCCGACCGCGATCTTGGTGATCATCAGGTCCTTGAGTTCGTGCACGTCGGCTGGGCCGCCGACCGTCACCCGACCGCTGTACGTCATGGCCGTCAGCCTATCGCCGGAACCCGCGCCGGTCGTCCCGGCACCCGGGCCCCGGCGTCCGGGCTCCCCGGCGTCCTACAGCGGGGGAAGCGACGGAAGGCCGCCGCCCTTCACCGCCAGGCCGGAGCCGTCCCGGCGGCCGGCGAGCCAGCCGAGCAGGTCGGCGGGTGTCCCCTCGACCGCGACCGGGCCGCCGTCCGCCCCGCCGCCGGTCGTCCAGGTCCTGCCGTCCGCGGTGGCCAGGGCGGTCGGCGGAACGTCCCGGTGACCGGCGAACCGCGCCGCGAGGAAGTCGATCTCCCGCTCCGTGAAGTCCTCCGGCAGGTCCTCCAGCTCGTAGCCGATCCCGAGGTCCACGTGGTGCAGCTCCACCTCGGCCCACCGCCGGAACGGGACCCGCTCCGCCCGGTCGGTGACACCGTTGCGCAGTTCCACCGTGCGCGACCAGTCCGCCGGTGCCGCGCCCGCCGCGCGGAAGCGCTCCGCGCTCTCCCTCAGGTCGGTGAGGTGCGCGTCGAGGGGACGCGGGGCTCCCCGCTCGATGTCGGCGTCCCGGGCCTCGCCGGAGACGTACATGGGACGTCCCTCCAGGACGTTCAGCAGGGCGTCGGCGTTGCGGGCCAGGTGGGCCAGGACATGGCCGCGGGTCCAGCCGGGCAGGCGTGACGACTGGGTCACAGCCGCGTTGTCCAGGGTGCCGACCGCGGTGAGCAGCCGCTCCGTAGCGGCTTGTACAGACGCCAGGTCATCAGCGTGATCAATCATGGTGCTGACCCTAGTCCCGTCACACCTTCGGGTGAAGGTGGTGAACCGGCACGCTAAATCGAATGCACGTGCTATATGGTCGGGTGCGGCGTCGGGCATGCTGGAGAGCCGGGGATTGTTGACAACCCGTGAACCCGAACCGGCGTTGTCAGTGGCTCCCCCTAGTCTGAGAAGGACGGGGGCCCCGCCCCTGTCACTTCTCTCAAGAAAGGTGCGGACCGGCGTGGCCGACCGTCTCATCGTCCGTGGAGCGCGCGAGCACAACCTCAAGAACGTCTCGCTCGATCTCCCGCGCGACTCGCTCATCGTCTTCACGGGCCTGTCGGGGTCGGGCAAGTCCTCGCTGGCCTTCGACACGATCTTCGCCGAGGGACAGCGGCGCTACGTGGAGTCGCTCTCCTCGTACGCCCGGCAGTTCCTGGGCCAGATGGACAAGCCGGACGTCGACTTCATCGAAGGTCTGTCCCCGGCGGTCTCCATCGACCAGAAGTCGACCTCGCGCAACCCGCGCTCGACGGTCGGCACCATCACCGAGGTCTACGACTACCTGCGTCTGCTCTTCGCGCGCATCGGCAAGCCGCACTGCCCCGAGTGCGGCCGCCCGATCTCCCGGCAGTCGCCGCAGGCCATCGTCGACAGGGTCCTGCAACTGCCCGAGG
The DNA here is from genome assembly GCF_008312835.1 of Streptomyces marokkonensis. Classification (GTDB taxonomy): domain Bacteria; phylum Actinomycetota; class Actinomycetes; order Streptomycetales; family Streptomycetaceae; genus Streptomyces; species Streptomyces marokkonensis_A. The sequence goes on from NZ_VSKS01000014.1 coordinate 21,631, forward strand.
GCAGCCGCTTCCAGGTGCTCTCCCCGCTGGTGCGCGAGCGCAAGGGCGAGTTCGTCGACCTCTTCTCCGACCTCCAGACCAAGGGCTACTCCCGCGCGCGGGTGGACGGCGAGACGGTCCAGCTCTCCCAGCCGCCCACGCTGAAGAAGCAGGAGAAGCACACCATCGAGGTGGTCGTCGACCGCCTCACGGTCAAGGACAGCGCCAAGCGCCGGCTCACCGACTCCGTGGAGACCGCCCTCGGACTGTCCGGCGGCATGGTCGTGCTCGACTTCGTCGACCTCCCCGAGGACGACCCCGAGCGCGAGCGCATGTTCTCGGAGCACCTGTATTGCCCGTACGACGACCTGTCCTTCGAGGAGCTGGAGCCCCGCTCCTTCTCCTTCAACTCGCCCTTCGGCGCCTGCCCCGAGTGCACCGGCATCGGCACGCGCATGGAGGTCGACCCGGAGCTCATCGTCCCCGACCCGGACAAGAGCCTCGACGAGGGCGCCATCCACCCGTGGTCGCACGGCCACACCAGGGACTACTTCGACCGCCTGATCGGCGCCCTCGCGGACGCGCTGGGATTCCGTACGGACATCCCCTTCGCGGGGCTGCCGCAGCGCGCCAGGAAGGCCCTGCTGCACGGCCACAAGACCCAGGTCGAGGTGCGGTACCGCAACCGCTACGGGCGAGAGCGCCGGTACACGACGGCTTTCGAGGGCGCCGTCCCCTTCGTCAAGCGCCGGCACAGCGAGGCCGAGAGCGACGCCAGCCGGGAGCGCTTCGAGGGCTACATGCGCGAGGTGCCCTGCCCCACCTGTGAGGGCACCCGGCTCAAGCCGGTCGTCCTCGCCGTCACGGTCATGGGCAAGTCGATCGCCGAGGTCTCCGGCATGTCCATCAGCGACTGCGCGGACTTCCTGGGCGAGCTGAAGCTCACCGCACGGGAAAAGAAGATCGCCGAGCGCGTGCTCAAGGAGGTCAACGAACGGCTGCGGTTCCTGGTCGACGTCGGCCTGGACTACCTCTCGCTCAACCGCGCGGCGGGCACCCTCTCCGGCGGCGAGGCCCAGCGCATCCGCCTGGCCACCCAGATCGGCTCCGGACTCGTCGGCGTGCTCTACGTCCTCGACGAGCCGTCCATCGGCCTGCACCAGCGCGACAACCACCGTCTCATCGAGACCCTGGTCCGGCTGCGCGACATGGGCAACACGCTCATCGTCGTGGAGCACGACGAGGACACCATCAAGGTCGCCGACTGGATCGTCGACATCGGCCCCGGCGCCGGCGAGCACGGCGGCAAGGTGGTCCACAGCGGCTCCCTGAAGGAGCTGCTGGCCAACGCGGAGTCGCAGACCGGCCAGTACCTGGCCGGCAAGAAGGCCATCCCGCTGCCCGACATCCGCCGGCCGCACGACCCCTCGCGCCGGCTCACGGTGCACGGCGCCCGCGAGAACAACCTGCAGGACATCGACGTGTCCTTCCCGCTGGGCGTGTTCACCGCGGTCACCGGTGTGTCGGGCTCCGGCAAGTCCACGCTGGTCAACGACATTCTCTACACGCACCTGGCGCGCGAGCTGAACGGCGCCCGCAGCGTCCCCGGCCGGCACACGCGCGTGGAGGGCGACGACCTCGTCGACAAGGTCGTCCACGTCGACCAGTCGCCCATCGGCCGCACCCCGCGCTCCAACCCGGCGACGTACACCGGTGTCTTCGACCACGTCCGCAAGCTGTTCGCCGAGACGACGGAGGCGAAGGTCCGCGGCTACCTGCCGGGCCGCTTCTCCTTCAACGTCAAGGGTGGCCGCTGCGAGAACTGCGCGGGCGACGGCACCATCAAGATCGAGATGAACTTCCTCCCGGACGTGTACGTCCCCTGCGAGGTCTGCCACGGCGCCCGCTACAACCGGGAAACCCTGGAGGTCCACTACAAGGGCAAGTCCATCGCCGACGTGCTGAACATGCCGATCGAAGAGGCCATGCACTTCTTCGAGGCGGTCCCGGCGATCTCCCGCCATCTCAGGACGCTCAACGACGTCGGCCTCGGCTACGTCCGCCTCGGCCAGTCCGCGACCACCCTGTCCGGCGGCGAGGCACAGCGCGTGAAGCTCGCCAGCGAGCTGCAGAAGCGCTCCACCGGCCGCACGGTCTACGTCCTGGACGAGCCGACCACCGGTCTGCACTTCGAGGACATCAGCAAGCTGCTGACGGTCCTGTCCGGCCTGGTCGACAAGGGCAACACGGTCATCGTCATCGAGCACAACCTCGACGTGATCAAGACCGCCGACTGGGTCGTCGACATGGGCCCCGAGGGCGGTTCCGGCGGCGGTCTGGTCGTCGCGGAGGGCACGCCCGAGCAGGTGGCGGGCGTTCCGGCCAGCCACACCGGCAAGTTCCTGCGGGAGATCCTCGGCGCGGAGCGGGTCAGCGACGCCACCCAGGTGCGGGCCCCGCGCAGGACCGCCGCGAAGAAGACGGCCGCCGCCACCTCCGCCGCCAGGAAGACGGCCACCAAGACCGTCGCCGGTGCCGCGGCCAGGAAGACGGCCACCAATGCCACCGCGAAGAAGACGACACGCGCGACCAAGTCCTGACCGGCGCGGCCCGCACGCACGCGCCGTGCCGCCGGGGCCCACGCCCCGTGCTGCACGGCGCGCGCGTGCGTCAGGAGCCCTCCGGCTCCAGCTCGTGCGCGTACGGCGGTTCCGCGCCCGCACGGGAGCAGGTGACCGCCGCCGCGCGCGCCGCGAAACCGAGCAGACCCTTCCAGCCCTCCGACCCCAGTGCGGCCACGCCCTCCTCACTGAGCGCGTCACGGGCCGCCAGGCCGTGCAGCAGCGCCGCGTTCACCGTGTCGCCGGCGCCGATCGTGTCCACCACCCGCACCCGCTCACCCGGTACGGAGTACTCCTCGCCCTCGCGGGTGAGCACGGTCAGCCCGTCGCCGCCCCGGGTGACCACGACCGCCGCCGGACCTGCCGCCAGCCACTCCCGCGGTGCCCCGCCGAGCCACTGGGCGTCCTCCTCCGACAGTTTCAGCAGCGACACCGACGGCAGCCAGCTCCTGAACCGGGCCCGGTAGGCGCCGGGATCCGGTATCAGCCCGGGCCGGACATTGGGGTCAAGCGCCGTGAACACGCCCCGCGCGGACGCGGTGCGCATCAGCTCCTCGTAGGCGCTCGCTCCCGGCTCCAGCACGAGTGAGCAGGTTCCGAAGGAGACCGCGCGGGTGCCGGCGGGCAACGCCGCGGGCGCCGTGAAGAGCCGGTCCGCGGTCCCTTCCACGTAGAAGGAGTACGCCGCCGAGCCGTCCGTGCCCACGGTGGCCACGGCGAGCGTCGTCGGCTCGTCGCCCCGCTGCACGGACGCCACGTCCACCCCGGTCTCCCGGAGCCGTTCCAGCAGCGCCTCGCCGAAGGCGTCACGGGACACCCGGGAGCAGAAGGCGGCGGGGGAGCCGAGGCGGCCCAGCGCCACCGCCGTGTTGAAGGGGCCGCCGCCGAGTGCGGGCGTCAGCGCCGCGAGCGCGCCCGCGCCCCGCGGTACCAGGTCGATCAGTGCCTCACCGGCTACGACGATCACGAGAGAGGTCCTTTCTCGGAGGGCTCGGGACTCGGGGTGCGCGGGATGCTACGGCCGATCGGAATCCCCTGGCCGTCGCCGTTCATCCGGGCAGCCGCAGGAATTCCGGTGCACGAAGGCGCACGGGAGCCGTTCGGTCCGCGCCGGGCGGTCCGGCGCGGCGAGGCGGTCCAGGAGCATGTGCACGGCGCGGGCCCCGATGTCCTTGCTGGGCTGGGCGACTGCCGTCAGGCGGGGTGAGAACAGGTCCGCCCAGGCGAAGTCGTCGAAGCAGCACAGGGCGATGTCCCCGGGCACGGACAGCCCGTGGGCCCGCAGGGCCCGCAGCGCGCCGATCGTCATGGCGTTGTTGGCGGTGACCAGCGCGGTGGGACGCGAACCGAGGGCCAGCAGGCCTGCGGTGGCCCGTTCCGCCCCCGCCGACGCGGAGTCGCCGTGCACCAGGATCCGCTCGTCGTACGGCAGACCGGCGGCCGCCAGTCCGTGCCGGTACCCGGTGATCCGCTCGGTGGTCGTGCTGAGCCCCGGCAGCCCCGCGACCAGGGCGATGCGGCGGTGTCCGAGACCGGCGAGATGGGTGACCAGGCGGGCCGTCGGTCCGGCGCTCTCGGCGCAGACCTGGTCGAAGCGCGGTCCGTCGACGTCCCCGGGCGCGTCGACCAGCCGGTCCAGGAACACGGCGGGCACCCGGTGGCGCCCGAGGTAGGCGAGGAGCTCCCGCGGCCGCGCGGAGGGTGCGACGATCATGCCGTCCACACGGCGCTCATGCAGCAGCTGGACGACCTTGCGCTCGTGGGCCGGGTCGTCGTGCGGATCGGCGATCAGGAGGCTGTAGCCGTGCTCCAGGGCCGCGGCCTCGACGCCCTGCAGGATCTCCGTGAAGTACGGGTTGCTGATCGCCGACACCGCGAGGCCGATCGACCGGGTCCGGGAGGTCACCAGGGAGCGGGCCAGGGTGTTCGGGGTGTAGCCGAGCTCCTCGACCGCGTCCAGGACCGCCTGACGGGTGCGGGGCAGCACCGGCCGGGTGTCGTTCAGCACGTGCGAGACGGTGGCGACCGAGACACCGGCGCGCCGCGCCACGTCCACCATGGTGGCCATCGTGCGTTCTCCTCGGGTGCCGGTGCGCTCACGTACTGGGTGGGGACCGTACCCCATCCGATGGGTGGGCGTAAACGTTTGCGCAAGCGTTTACGCGGACGGATGAGGACTGATGCGGACCGAGGGGGAGAGCGCGGCCGGGCGTGGTGGGGCGGTCGCAGGCGGCACGGCCACCCCCGGTATCGTCGCCGGTGACCCCGTCCACACCGTCCCGCCAGTGGAGCCCTCATGCCCGCCCGACCCGCCGCGAGCCGCCGTACCGTCCTGCGGGGCGCGGCCCTCACCCCCGTCGCAGGACTGGGCCTCACCGCGTGCGAGGGCGGCGACGACAGGTCCGCCCCGCTGAGCGAGCCCGTCGAGCTCGGCCCCGAGAGCGAGGTCGCCGAAGGCGGCGCGAAGCTGTACCGGGACCACAACGTCGTGGTCAGCCGGAGCGGCGACGGCACCCTCAAGGCGTACAACACCGTCTGCACGCACGCGGGCTGCCCGATCAACAAGCTGGACGGGACGAAGCTGATCTGCCCCTGTCACGGCAGCGAGTTCGACGTCACCACCGGCAAGGTGCTGCGCGAGCCGGCCGTGGCCCCCCTGGTGCCGCTGACCGTCGAGGTGAGGAACGGCACGATGGTCGCCGGGCCGCAGACCTGAGCGGGTCAGTCCCAGTCCCAGGAGATCCCCACGTAGCCCGACCGCACACGCGGTTCCACCAGGTGCACCGAGCGGTGCCGCCCGCTGAGCGGCAGCTCCTGACGCCCCCCGCGCGGCGCCGCCGCCGAATGCTGGGTGAACCGGTGGCAGCGCACCGGGAGCACCCCGGAGTCGAAGCACACCTGGAGCGCGTACTGGCCGCCGGGGGAGTCCGCCCCGCGCACGTACTCGCGTGAGACGCCGGCCGTGCCGTCCTCGACGGCGTAGCGGAAGAGGAAGGTGTCACCGGCCCGCAGCCGGGTGTCGAAGAGCAGCTCGGCGGCGAGCACCCCGGTCTCGTGGTGCCGGCGGACGCGGCCGGTCCGGCAGTTCTCCAGGGCGTGCACGCTCATCCGCTCCGGCGCGGAACCGGGGTCGCCGTGGTGCACGGCCACATAGCGGTCGACACCGTCCCGGTGCGCGCGCACGATGTGGTGCGACTCGCGCTCCGCCAGCTCGCGGCGCGTCCCTATCCGCACCCGCTCGTGATGCCCGAGGGTGTGCAGCCCACCGTCGCGCGGGGTGCCGAACTCGGCCAGCAGCCGGTCCAGCACGCCCGACGCCTCCACCAGGGAGCGGTAGGACCGGCCGGGGGAGCGCCGGTCCGCGGCGCGCCCGTCCGACGCGGCGAGCAGCCGGATCAGCGACTCCTCCGGCAGCTGCAGGATCTCCTCCAGCGCCCGTACGGCACGCAGTGACTCCGGGCGCTGCGGGCGGCGGGCGCCCTGCTGCCAGTAACTGAGACTGGTGACGCCGACCTTCACGCCGTGGCGCGACAGATGGTGCTGCACCCGCTGCAGCGGCAGCCCTCGCGCGGCTATCGCGGCGCGCAGGGCGACGTGGAACGGTCCGCCGCGCAGGGCCGAGTCCAGTTCCGCGGTGGCGACGTCCGCGTGCTGTGTGGCGTGCGGCATGCAGGGGCCTTTCTGTGAATGTCCACAACGGCTGGTCAGACCGTTCGCGCGGGGCATCCCGGAGCCCACCCCCGTCGGCGCGGCGGAGCCTTCACATCCGTACGCCGTCGTTCAGGGCCCCGAGTTCCCCCGCATTGAAGCGTGTTGACCAAGTCCCGACAACACCTGAGTCCCCACGGCGGCGCACACCCGCCGGGGGCCGTACCGGCCCGAGGGCCGGTACGGCCCCCGGGGCACGTACCGTGATGCGGTTTTCGTCCGGCTCTACGCGCCTGAGGCGCCGTCCGGCTCCTGGAGACGGGGCCGCAGGCGCTTCGCGCGCACGATGTCCGGATCGCGCGGGTCGAGGGATTCGACGAGCGCCGCCGTCTCGTCCGCGTACCGGCGGGACCGGGCCGGCCGTCGTGGTTTCTCGATCCGCGTCCGTCGCATCATCCGACCGTCCTCCGACTCGTGACCGCCCTCGTGGCCGCCTCCGTGACCGTGCTCCGGTCGTCCGGAGGACGGACCCCCCACCTTCCCGCTTCCCGGCCGCCGTAACCCATCCGGGCCCGCCCGGGGCCCGGTGTCCACAGGCCCGCCGCGGTGTCGGTCCCCGCCAGTAGGGTGTGAGACATGGCCGACCCCTCCAGCTACCGCCCCGAACCGGGTGAGATCCCCGACTCGCCGGGGGTCTACCGGTTCCGCGACGAGCACCGCCGGGTGATCTACGTCGGAAAGGCGAAGAGCCTGCGCCAGCGCCTGGCGAACTACTTCCAGGACCTGGCCGGGCTGCACCCGCGGACCCGCTCGATGGTCACCACGGCCGCGTCCGTGGAGTGGACGGTGGTGTCGACCGAGGTCGAGGCGCTCCAGCTGGAGTATTCCTGGATCAAGGAGTACGACCCCCGGTTCAACGTCAAGTACCGCGACGACAAGAGCTACCCGTACCTCGCGGTGACGATGAACGAGGAGTTCCCGCGCGTGCAGGTGATGCGCGGTCAGAAGAAGAAGGGCGTCCGCTACTTCGGTCCGTACGCGCACGCGTGGGCGATCCGCGACACCGTGGACCTGATGCTGCGCGTGTTCCCGGTGCGCACCTGCTCGGCCGGCGTCTTCAAGAACGCCGCCCGCACCGGCCGCCCGTGTCTGCTGGGCTACATCGGCAAGTGCTCGGCGCCCTGCGTGGACCGCATACCCGCCGAGGACCACCGGGAACTGGCCGAGGAGTTCTGCGACTTCATGGCCGGCCGCACCGGCACCTACCTCCGCCGTCTGGAGAAGCGGATGGCGGAGGCCGCCGAGGAGATGGAGTACGAGCGGGCGGCGCGCCTGCGCGACGACATCGGCGCCCTGAGGAAGGCGATGGAGAAGAACGCGGTCGTGCTCGCCGACGCGACCGACGCCGACCTGATCGCGGTCGCCGAGGACGAGCTGGAGGCGGCCGTCCAGATCTTCCACGTCCGCGGCGGACGCGTGCGAGGCCAGCGCGGCTGGGTCACCGACAAGGTCGAGGAGATCACCACCGGCGCCCTGGTCGAGCACGCCCTGCAGCAGCTCTACGGCGAGGAGACCGGCGACGCGGTCCCCCGGGAGGTCCTGGTCCCCGCCCTGCCGGACCCGGTGGAGCCGGTCCAGCAGTGGCTGACCGGACGGCGCGGCTCCGGCGTCTCCCTGCGCGTCCCGCAGCGCGGCGACAAGAGGGCCCTGATGGAGACCGTGGAGCGCAACGCCCAGCAGGCGCTCGTGCTGCACAAGACCAAGCGCGCCTCCGACCTCACCACGCGCTCGCGCGCGCTGGAGGAGATCACCGACGCCCTGGGCCTGGACAGCGCCCCGCTGAGGATCGAGTGCTACGACATCTCGCACCTCCAGGGCGACGACGTGGTGGCCTCCATGGTCGTCTTCGAGGACGGGCTGGCCCGCAAGAGCGAGTACCGGCGCTTCCAGATCAAGGGCTTCGGGGGGCAGGACGACGTCCGTTCCATGCACGAGGTGATCACCCGCCGGTTCCGGCGCTACCTCGCGGAGAAGGAGCGGACGGGGGAGTGGACCGACGGCGAGGACCCCGTTGCCGGGGAATCGGACGGAGGCCTCGGCGAGCCGCCCGCGAGCACCCTCACCGAGGACGACGGCCGCCCCAGGCGCTTCGCCTACCCGCCGCAGCTCGTGGTGGTCGACGGCGGCGCCCCGCAGGTCGCGGCGGCCCAGCGGGCGCTGGACGAGCTCGGCATCGACGACATCGCGGTGTGCGGTCTCGCCAAGCGGCTGGAGGAGGTCTGGCTGCCCGGGGACGACGACCCGGTGGTGCTGCCGCGCACCAGCGAGGGCCTCTACCTGCTCCAGCGGGTCCGTGACGAGGCGCACCGCTTCGCGATCACCTATCAGCGCTCCAAGCGTGCCAAGCGCTTCCGGTCCAGCCCCCTGGACGACGTGCCGGGCCTCGGCGGGACCCGCAAGCAGGCGCTGATCAAGCATTTCGGCTCGTTGAAGAAGCTGCGATCGGCGACAATCGAGCAGATCTGTGAGGTTCCGGGCATAGGCCGCAAGACGGCCGAGACCATCGCCGGGGCCCTCGCACAGGCGGCACCCGCCCCCGCCGTGAACACGGCGACGGGCGAGATCATGGATGACACGGAAGAACCCGGGCAGGCGACGGGTTCTCCCGGGGAGCCCGTGTCCACGGGCGCCCCGGACGAACGACGGGGGCAGGAGCGATGACGGAGCACGAGACAGGGCCCGTGACGGAACAGGACGGGGCGCGGCAGCACACCGGCGGGAACGGCACGCTCGGGAGCGCCCCCCAGGACGACGGAGCACAGGTGAAGACGGGCAAGGAGAACTCCGGGGTGCCCGAGGCGGGCATCCCCGAGCTGGTGATCATCTCCGGCATGTCCGGGGCCGGCCGCTCGACGGCCGCGAAGTGTCTGGAGGACCTGGGCTGGTTCGTCGTCGACAACCTGCCGCCCGCGCTGATCCCCACCATGGTGGAGCTCGGCGCGCGCTCCCAGGGCAACGTGGCGCGGATCGCGGTCGTCGTCGACGTCCGCGGCCGCCGCTTCTTCGACAATCTGCGCGAGTCCCTCGCCGACCTCGACGCGCGGGGAGTGACGCGGCGGACCGTCTTCCTGGAGTCCTCCGACGAGGCCCTGGTGCGCCGCTTCGAGTCGGTGCGGCGCCCGCACCCCCTCCAGGGCGACGGCCGGATCGTCGACGGCATCGCCGCCGAGCGGGAGCTGCTGCGCGAGCTGCGCGGCGACGCCGACCTGGTGATCGACACCTCCAGTCTCAACGTGCACGAGCTGCGCGCCAAGATGGACGCCCAGTTCGCCGGCGAGGAGGAGCCCGAGCTGCGCGCCACCGTCATGTCCTTCGGCTTCAAGTACGGCCTCCCGGTCGACGCCGACCTGGTCGTGGACATGCGGTTCCTGCCCAATCCGCACTGGGTCCCCGAGCTGCGCCCGTACACCGGCCTCAACGAGGAGGTGGCGTCGTACGTCTTCAACCAGCCCGGCGCCAAGGAGTTCCTCGACCGGTACGCCGAGATGCTGCGGCTGGTCGCCGCGGGCTACCGCCGTGAGGGCAAGCGCTACGTGACCATCGCGGTCGGCTGCACCGGCGGCAAGCACCGCTCGGTCGCCATGTCGGAGAAGCTCGCCGCCCGGCTCGCCGCCGAGGGCGTGGAGACGGTGGTCGTCCACCGGGACATGGGACGGGAATGACGCGACGCACTCCGCGGCTGAGCCGGCTGCGCAGAGCGGTCCCCGACGGCCGCGCCGGCCGGCCGGTCGAGACCCGTGGCGCGAGACCGCGCCGCAGAGGCACCCAGCCCAAGGTCGTCGCCCTCGGCGGCGGCATGGGCCTGTCGGCCTCGCTCGCCGCCCTGCGCCGGATCACCGGCGACCTCACCGCCGTGGTCACCGTCGCCGACGACGGCGGCTCCAGCGGACGCCTGCGCGACGAGCTGGGGGTGCTGCCGCCCGGCGACCTGCGCAAGGCCCTGGCCGCGCTGTGCGGGGACGACGACTGGGGCCAGACCTGGGCCCGGGTCATCCAGCACCGCTTCCAGTCCCAGGGCGACCTGCACGAGCACGCGGTCGGCAATCTGCTCATCGTCGCCCTGTGGGAGCAGCTCGGCGACCACGTCCAGGCGCTGGACCTGGTGGGCCGGCTGCTCGGCGCGCACGGGCGCGTGCTGCCCATGTCCGCCGTGCCACTGGAACTCCAGGCCCTGGTCAGGGGCCACGACCCGGAGCGGCCCGAGGAGGTCGACACCGTCCGCGGACAGGCCACGGTCGCCCTCACCCCGGGCGAGGTGCAGTCCGTGCACCTCGTGCCGAACGACCCGCCCGCCGTCCCCGAAGCGGTGGACGCGGTCCTCGACGCCGACTGGGTGGTGCTCGGGCCCGGTTCCTGGTTCTCCTCGGTCATCCCGCATCTGCTCGTGCCCGAGCTGCTGGACGCGCTCGTCGAGACGAAGGCGCGCCGGGTACTCTCGCTGAACCTCGCGCCGCAGCCGGGAGAAACCGAGGGCTTCTCTCCGCAGCGTCATTTGGAGGTTTTGGGACGACACGCCCCTAAACTCGCCCTGGACGTGGTGCTGGCCGACGAGGCCGCCGTGCCCGACCGCGACTCGCTGACCGACGCCGCCAAGCGGTTCGGCGCCGCGGTCGAGCTGGCCCCGGTGGCCCGGCCCGACGGAAGCCCCCGGCACGACCCGGAGCTGTTGGCCGCCGCGTACGACCGTATTTTTCGGATGCATGGAAGGATCGGCCCATGGCGATGACGGCAGCGGTGAAGGACGAGATCAGCCGGCTCCCCGTCACCCGTACCTGCTGCAGGAAGGCGGAGGTCTCCGCCATTCTGCGGTTCGCCGGCGGCCTCCACCTGGTGAGCGGGCGCATTGTGATCGAGGCGGAGCTGGACACCGCGATGGCGGCCCGCCGCCTCAAGCGGGACATCCTGGAGATCTTCGGCCACGGTTCCGAACTGATCGTGATGGCCCCGGGCGGACTGCGCCGCGGTTCGCGCTACGTCGTCCGGGTGGTCGCGGGCGGTGACCAGCTGGCCCGCCAGACCGGTCTGGTCGACGGCCGGGGCCGGCCGATCCGCGGTCTGCCGCCGCAGGTGGTCTCGGGGGCCACCTGCGACGCCGAGGCGGCATGGCGCGGCGCCTTCCTGGCCCACGGCTCGCTCACCGAGCCGGGCCGCTCCTCCTCCCTGGAGGTGACCTGCCCCGGCCCCGAGGCCGCGCTCGCCCTGGTCGGCGCCGCCCGCCGGCTGCACATCGCCGCCAAGGCGCGCGAGGTGCGCGGCGTGGACCGCGTGGTGGTCCGCGACGGCGACGCGATCGGCGCGTTGCTCACCCGGCTCGGCGCGCACGAGTCGGTGCTGGCCTGGGAGGAGCGCCGGATGCGCCGCGAGGTGCGGGCCACGGCGAACCGGCTGGCCAACTTCGACGACGCCAACCTGCGCCGTTCGGCCCGCGCGGCGGTGGCGGCCGGCGCCCGGGTCCAGCGCGCGCTGGAGATCCTCGGCGACGACGTCCCCGAGCACCTCGCCGCGGCCGGCCGGCTGCGCATGGATCACAAGCAGGCCTCCCTCGAGGAGCTTGGCGCGCTGGCCGACCCGCCGCTCACCAAGGACGCCGTGGCCGGCCGGATCCGGCGACTGCTGGCCATGGCCGACAAGCGCGCCTCCGACCTCGGCATCCCGGGCACGGAGGCCAATCTCAGTGAGGAACTGGCCGACAACCTCGTCGGCTGACGGCCGATCAGAGCACCGGCGCCGGCGTCCACTTGGGTGACCGGCGCCGTTCGCGTGTGTCGTGGCGGCACCCTTGACTCGATCATGTTGTGTCATGAGCCTGGCATCTGTTCGCTGCTGTGGCGGACCACTCTCTGGGGGGCTCATGAGACACAGAGCGAGATCGATCCTCGCTGTCGGCACGCTCCTGATCGGCGGAGCGGGCTTCGCACCCATCGCCCAGGCACAGCCAGCAACCCCCTCGGCCTCCGGCTCGGAGGAGGTCAAGGTCTTCCGCGCCGACGTCACCCAGCAGCAGGTGCCCCTGCTTCTGGCGGCGGGGCAGGACGGCCACGAGCTCGGCGAGCGGGTGCCCGGCAGGGGCACCGCCACCGTCGAGGTGTACCTCACCGAGGGACAGGCCGAGAAGCTGGAGAAGCAGGGCGTCGACCTCACCGAGCACACCCTCTCCGCCCGGGCGGAGAACCGCGTCGAGGACGCCGCCGAGGGCGTGTTCCGCCCGTACGGCGGCGAGGGCGGTATCAAGGAGGAGATCCTCCGCACCGCGCGGGAGCACCCCGGCCTCACCAAGGTCGTCTCCATCGGCAGGACGGTCAGGGGCCAGGACATCCTCGCCCTGAAGCTCACCAGGAAGGCCAGGCAGACCGAGGACGGCTCCAGGCCGGCCGTCCTCTACATGTCCAACCAGCACGCGCGTGAGTGGATCACCCCGGAGATGACGCGGCGGCTGATGCACCACTACCTGGACACGTACAGGACGGACAGGCGGACCAGGAGGATCGTCGACAGCACCGAGCTGTGGTTCGTCCTCTCCGCCAACCCCGACGGCTACGACCACACCTTCGCCGACGACGACAACCGCCTGTGGCGCAAGAACCTGCGGGACGTCAACGGCGACGGCGTCATCGGCACCGGCGACGGCGTCGACCTCAACCGCAACTTCCCCTACAAGTGGGGCTACGACGACGAGGGATCGTCCCCCAGCCCCACCAGCCAGACCTACCGCGGCGCCGGCCCGGGCTCCGAGCCCGAGACCAAGGCCATCGACGCCTTCCAGAAGCGCATCGGCTTCACCTACGGCATCAACTACCACTCCGCCGCCGAACTCCTCCTCTACGGGGTCGGCTGGCAGGTGGCCACGCCGACCCCCGACGACGTCCTACACGAGGCCCTCGCGGGTACACCCGGCAACTCCGCGATCCCCGGCTACCACCCGCAGCTCTCCTCCGAGCTGTACACCACCAACGGCGAGGCGGACGGCCACGCGGCCAACGTCAACGGCATGGCGATGTTCACCCCCGAGATGTCGACCTGCCAGACCGTGTCCGAGGCCGACCCGGACGACGAGTGGAACCCGGGCGACTGCCGCTCGGGCTTCAACTTCCCCGACGACGAGAAGCTGATCCAGCAGGAGTTCGCCAAGAACGTCCCGTTCGCGCTCTCCGTCGCCGAGTCCGCCGCCCACCCCGACCGGCCGTCCTCCTCGGTCGGCCTGGAGGCCGCCGACTTCACCCCGGCCGCCTTCGGCACGTCGTACGCGCGCGGCGCCGGCCAGGAGGTCTCCGTCGTCGCCCGCAGGGCCGTGCGCGACAAGGAGCTGAAGTACCGGGTCAACGGCGGCCGGACGCACGACGTGGACCTCAGGCGCTGGCGGGGCGGCGAGCGGTACGGCGGTGAGGACAACCTCCACTTCGACGAGTACCGGGCCGAGGTGAGGCGCGGCGGGCCCGGCGACGAGGTCGAGGTGTGGTTCACCGGCGAGGACCGCAGAGGCAGGAAGGTCTCCAGCGAGCACTTCACCTACACCGTCGCCGAGCGGCCCCGCGCGGACGTCCTCGTCGTCTCCGAGGAGGGCACGAAGTCCACCGGGACGCAGAAGTACGTCGACGCGCTGAGGGCCAACGGCCGCCGCGCGGCGGTCTGGGACGTCGCCGAGCAGGGAGCCCCGGACGCGCTCGGGGTGCTGAGCCACTTCCGCACGGTCGTGCACCACACCGGTGCCGGCGCCCCGGGCGTCGCCACCCAACTCCAGTTGCGGGCCTTCCTCAACGAGGGCGGCCGGCTGATCGAGGCGGGGGAGCAGGCCGGCGGCAGCGTCGACCTCGGCGGCGGCACCCTGTCCGACGACTTCAGCCAGTACTACCTGGGTGCCTACAGCCGCACCTCGACCCCCGGAGCCACCGCCTTCACCGGCTCCGGCGCTCTGGGCGGCTTCACCGGCCCGCTCGGCGACGCGCCCGGCAACCCGCTGGACCGGGCCGGCACCTACGGCGTCACCTCCGACGAGCTGCCCGCCGAGCAGTATCCGCGGTTCGCGAGCGCCGGTGCCGGACAGTTCTCCGGGACGGTCAACCCCTACGGGCCCTACGCCGGTTCGTACATGGCGGCCGCCGTGCACACCGACGACGGCTACAAGCGCCTCACCCGCACCGTCGACCTCACCGGTGTCGCCGCCGCCGAGCGGCCCACCCTGCGCACCCAGCTGCTGTGGGACACCGAGCCGGGCTACGACCACGTCGTCGTCGAGGCGCACACCGCCGGCGCCGACGACTGGACGACCCTGCCCGAGGCCGGCGGAGCGACCCGCACCACCGTGCCGGCCGAGTGCGCGGCCGGGTTCTACCTGGGCGAGCACCCCTGGCTGGAGCACTACCTGACCCTCGCCGACGACGGCTGCGCCGCGACCGGCACCACCGGTTCCTGGAACAGTCTCACCGGGTCCTCCAGCGGCTGGCAGCAGGTGGACTTCGACCTGAGCGCCTACGCCGGAAGGACGGTCGAGGTCTCGATCGCCTACGTCACCGACCCGGGCAGCGGCGGCCACGGCGTCCTCGCCGACGAGGCCTCCCTCGTGGTCGGCGGCACGGCCACCGGGACCGAGGGCTTCGAGACCTCCCTCGGCGTCTGGAAGGCGTCCGGACCGCCCGCGGGCAGCCCGGCCGTCCTGAAGGACTGGACACGCACCGGAGTGCTGTTCCGGACCCATGGAGCGGTCACCACCGACGACACCGTGCTGCTGGGCTTCGGCCTGGAGCACCTGGCCTCCGCGGCCGACCGGTCCGCACTGCTGGGGAAGGCGCTGGCCGCCCTCGACGGGTGACACCGCACGCCCACGGAGACCGGCGATCCGTGGCGAAATGGGGTGAGAAGGGTCCGCCGGGGAGGGCGGTCCGTACCCTACTGGCGGGTACGAACCGCCCTGCCGGGTATGGGGCAACTCGATGTCACGACCGGGGCCCCGGAGAGGTAGGGTCGACAGTGGTCGGGGACATCCCAAATACAGCTCGCCGGCGTCACAGCCGGCGTACCAACGAGGAGATCGGTTCGTGACGATCCGCGTAGGCATCAACGGGTTTGGCCGCATCGGTCGCAACTACTTCCGCGCACTGCTGGAACAAGGCGCCGACATCGAGATCGTGGCCGTCAACGACCTGGGTGACACGGCGACCACGGCACACCTGCTGAAGTACGACACCATCCTGGGCCGCCTCAAGCAGGAGGTCTCGCACACCGAGGACACCATCACCGTCGGCGGCAAGACGGTCAAGGTCCTCTCCGAGCGCAACCCCGCCGACATCCCGTGGGGCGAGCTGGGCGTCGACATCGTCATCGAGTCGACCGGCATCTTCACCAAGAAGGAAGACGCCGAGAAGCACATCACCGGCGGCGCCAAGAAGGTCATCATCTCCGCCCCGGCGAAGAACGAGGACATCACCCTCGTCATGGGCGTCAACCACGACCAGTACGACCCGGCGAACCACCACGTCATCTCCAACGCCTCCTGCACCACCAACTGCGTGGCGCCGATGGCGAAGGTCCTCGACGAGAACTTCGGCATCGTCAAGGGTCTGATGACGACGGTGCACGCGTACACGAACGACCAGCGCATCCTGGACTTCCCGCACAAGGACCTGCGCCGCGCCCGTGCCGCCGCCGAGAACATCATCCCCACCACCACCGGTGCCGCGAAGGCCACCGCCCTGGTGCTCCCGCAGCTCAAGGGCAAGCTGGACGGCATGGCCATGCGCGTGCCGGTGCCGACCGGCTCGGTCACCGACCTGGTGCTGGAGCTCGGCCGTGAGGTGACCAAGGAAGAGGTCAACGCCGCCTTCCAGAAGGCCGCCGAGGGTGAACTGAAGGGCATCCTCGAGTACACCGAGGACCCGATCGTCTCCTCCGACATCGTCAACGCCCCGGCGTCCTGCACCTTCGACTCCTCCCTGACCATGGTCCAGGACGGAAAGAACGTGAAGGTCATCGGCTGGTACGACAACGAGTGGGGCTACAGCAACCGCCTCGTCGACCTGACGGTCTTCGTGGGCAACCAGCTCTGACCGTGGAGCAGGCGGCCTGATATGAGTGCAGGGCTCGGCCGGCGCGGCAACGCGCTGTCCGAGCCCTGACGCACGTATCGGAACGGTCGCCCCCTTTCGATCACGAGCGATCACGAGCGAACACGAGCTCTAGCCAGGGAGCCCCTATGAAGACGATCGACGAACTCCTCTCCGAAAATGTCGCGGGCAAGCGGGTCCTCGTCCGCGCCGACCTCAACGTGCCGCTGGACGGCACCACCATCACCGACGACGGCCGCATCCGCGCCGTGCTGCCCACCGTCAAGGCCCTCGCCGAGGCGGGCGCCCGCGTGGTCGTGGCCTCGCACCTGGGCCGTCCCAAGGGTGCCCCGGACCCCGCCTTCTCGCTCGCCCCGGCCGCCGCGCGCCTCGGTGAACTCCTCGGCGCCGACGTCGCCTTCGCGACCGACACCGTCGGCGAGTCCGCCGGCGCCACCGTCGCGGGCCTCGCCGACGGGCAGGTCGCGGTCGTGGAGAACCTGCGCTTCAACGCCGGCGAGACGTCCAAGGACGACGCCGAGCGCGGCGAGTTCGCCGACCGGCTGGCCGCCCTCGCCGACGTGTACGTGGGCGACGGATTCGGTGCCGTGCACCGCAAGCACGCCTCGGTCTTCGACCTCCCGGCCCGCCTGCCGCACTACGCCGGGTACCTCATCGCCACCGAGGTCGGCGTGCTGAGGAAGCTCACCGACGACGTCAGGCGTCCCTACGTCGTCGCCCTCGGCGGCGCGAAGGTCTCCGACAAGCTCGCCGTCATCGACGCACTGCTCGGCAAGGCCGACCGCATCCTCATCGGCGGCGGCATGGCGTACACCTTCCTCAAGGCCCAGGGCCACGAGATCGGTACGTCCCTGCTGCAGGAGGACCAGATCCCGGCCGTCCGCGAGTACCTGGAGCGCGCCGGGAAGAACGGCGTCGAGCTGGTGCTGCCGGTCGACACGCTGGTCGCCGCGGAGTTCCCCGACATGAAGACCAAGGCGTCGGCCAACCCCACCACCGTCGCCGCGGACGCCATTCCGGCCGGCCACATGGGCCTGGACATCGGTCCGGAGACCCGCAAGCTGTACGCCTCGAAGCTCGCCGACGCCGCCACCGTCTTCTGGAACGGCCCCATGGGCGTCTTCGAGCACCCCGACTACGCCGAGGGCACCAAGGCGGTCGCCCAGGCCCTCGTCGACTCCCCGGGATTCACCGTGGTGGGCGGCGGAGACTCCGCCGCGGCGGTCCGTACCCTGGGCTTCGACGAGCAGGCATTCGGCCACATCTCGACCGGAGGCGGCGCCTCCCTCGAATACCTCGAGGGCAAGACGCTCCCCGGCCTCGCCGCACTGGAGGACTGACCCTCAATGACCACCCGTACGCCGCTGATGGCGGGCAACTGGAAGATGAACCTCAACCACCTCGAGGCCATCGCCCACGTCCAGAAGCTCGCCTTCGCCCTGGCCGACAAGGACTACGAGGCCGTCGAGGTCGCCGTCCTGCCGCCCTTCACCGACCTGCGCTCCGTGCAGACCCTGGTCGACGGCGACAAGCTGAAGATCAAGTACGGCGCCCAGGACATCTCGGCGCACGACGGCGGCGCCTACACCGGCGAGATCTCCGGCCCCATGCTGGCCAAGCTGAAGTGCACCTACGTGGCGATCGGCCACTCCGAGCGCCGCCAGTACCACGCCGAGACCGACGAGATCGTGGGCGCCAAGGTGAAGGCCGCCTACAAGCACGGCATCACCCCCATCCTCTGCGTCGGCGAGGAGCTGGAGGTCCGCGAGGCGGGCAACCACGTCCCGCACACCCTCGCCCAGGTCGAGGGCGGCCTGAAGGACCTCCCGGCCGAGCAGGCCGGGACGATCGTGATCGCCTACGAGCCGGTGTGGGCCATCGGCACCGGCAAGGTCTGCGGCGCCGAGGACGCCCAGGAGGTCTGCGCCGCCATCCGCGGCAGGATCGCCGAGCTCTACACCCAGGAGCTGGCCGACCGGGTCCGGATCCAGTACGGCGGCTCGGTCAAGTCCGGCAACGTCGCCGAGATCATGGCGCAGGCCGACATCGACGGTGCCCTGATCGGCGGTGCCTCGCTGGACGCCGACGAGTTCGTCAAGATCATTCGTTTCCGCGACCAGTGAGTATGCGGTAACGACGATTCGTCGTACCCTTGCGGGGTCCAGTCCTGTGCTGGGCCCCGCGTCGTCCATCCGCATCCGAGGAAGTTGGTCCAGCCGTGGTTCTGGGGTTCTCCATCGCCCTGATCGTCTTCAGCCTGCTGCTGATGCTGCTGGTGCTGATGCACAAGGGGAAGGGCGGCGGCCTCTCCGACATGTTCGGTGGTGGCATGCAGTCCTCCGTCGGCGGCTCCTCGGTCGCCGAGCGCAACCTCGACCGGATCACCGTCGTGATCGGTCTGCTCTGGTTCGCGTGCATCGTCGTGCTCGGCATCATGATGAAGGTCAGCAACTGAGCCGAGGGCGCAATCCGCCCGCAATCACCCACGCATTCCCCGCGTAAGGCCCCATGTACGGTACGCGCAGCTGAGCGCGGCCTATCATGGGGCTTGCGTCTGGAAGCGGGGGCAGGTAACTCCTACCACTGGACGCGCGTTGGGCCTTACGTAGACTGAGGCGCTCGCGGCGAAGCGGAACGCCGACTCGCTTCGCGGCACCATCACGCAGGGAGTTACGACCGTGGCAAGTGGCAACGCGATCCGGGGAAGCCGGGTCGGGGCGGGGCCGATGGGCGAGGCCGAGCGCGGCGAGTCCGCGCCGCGGCTGCGCATCTCCTTCTGGTGCTCCAACGGGCACGAGACACAGCCGAGCTTCGCAAGCGACGCGCAGGTGCCCGATACCTGGGACTGCCCCCGCTGCGGATTCCCGGCCGGGCAGGACCGCGACAACCCCCCGGACCCGCCGCGCACCGAGCCTTACAAGACCCACCTCGCCTATGTGCGGGAGCGGCGCAGTGACGCGGACGGCGAGGCCATTCTCGCCGAGGCGCTCGCCAAACTGCGGGGCGAGATCTAGGACCGGAGGGACGGGCCCCGGGCCTCCCGCCGGACCGGTTCGCACTGCGGACGCCTTCAGTCCTCTTCACCGCTGATCAATTAGGTTGGGAACAGCCGGCACAGCGGGGACACCAAGGAAGAAGGCTGAAGTCCGAGATGAACGCAGACGGCCGTACGAGGCTCAACCAGACGCCCGAGTGGACCGCACTGGCCAAGCACCGCGAGGAGCTCGGCGAGGTGCGGCTGCGCGAGCTGTTCGCCGCCGACCCCGGCCGCGGCACCGGGTACACCCTCAGGGTCGGTGACCTGTACGTCGACTACTCCAAGCACCTGGTCACCGACGAGACCCTGCGGCTGCTGCGGGAGTTGGCCGCCGCCACCGACGTGGCCGGGCTGCGCGACGCCATGTTCCGCGGCGAGAAGATCAACACGACCGAGGACCGGGCCGTGCTGCACACCGCGCTCCGGGCCGCCCGTGACGCGGTGATCGAGGTCGACGGGGAGAACGTCGTCCCGGCCGTGCACGCCGTGCTCGACAGGATGGCCGACTTCGCCGGCCGGGTCCGTTCCGGAGAGTGGACCGGCCACACCGGCAAGCGCATCCGCAACGTCGTCAACGTCGGCATCGGCGGCTCCGACCTGGGTCCCGCCATGGCGTACGAGGTGCTGCGCGCCTTCACCGACCGCGATCTCACCGTCCGCTTCGTGTCCAACGTGGACGGAGCCGACCTGCACGAGGCCACCCGGGACCTGGACCCGGCGGAGACG
Source organism: Streptomyces marokkonensis (assembly GCF_008312835.1). Classification (GTDB taxonomy): domain Bacteria; phylum Actinomycetota; class Actinomycetes; order Streptomycetales; family Streptomycetaceae; genus Streptomyces; species Streptomyces marokkonensis_A. The sequence continues at coordinate 41,760 of NZ_VSKS01000014.1, forward strand.
CTGTTCATCATCGCGTCCAAGACCTTCACCACCATCGAGACGGTCACCAACGCCACCTCCGCGCGGACCTGGCTGCTCAAGGGGCTCGGTGACGACACGGCGGTCGCCAAGCACTTCGTCGCGTTGTCGACCAACGCCGAGAAGGTGGCCGAGTTCGGCATCGACACGGCGAACATGTTCGAGTTCTGGGACTGGGTCGGCGGACGCTACTCCTACGACTCCGCCATCGGCCTGTCCCTGATGATCGCCATCGGCCCGGACCGCTTCCGGGAGATGCTCGACGGATTCCGCGTCGTCGACGAGCACTTCCGCACCGCCCCCGCCGAGTCCAACGTTCCGCTGCTGCTGGGCCTGCTCGGCGTGTGGTACGGGAACTTCCACGACGCGCAGTCGCACGCGGTGCTGCCGTACTCGCACTACCTGTCGAAGTTCACCGCCTACCTCCAGCAGCTCGACATGGAGTCCAACGGCAAGTACGTCGGCCGCGACGGCCGCGAGGTGGAGTGGCAGACCGGGCCGGTCGTCTGGGGCACCCCGGGCACCAACGGGCAGCACGCCTACTACCAGTTGATCCACCAGGGCACGAAGCTGATCCCGGCGGACTTCATCGGCTTCGCCGAGCCCGTCGCCGAGCTGAGCGACGAACTCAAGGCCCAGCACGATCTGCTGATGGCCAACTTCTTCGCGCAGACCCAGGCCCTGGCCTTCGGCAAGACGCCCGACGAGGTGCGCGGCGAAGGGGTGCCGGAGGAGCTCGTCCCGCACAAGACGTTCAAGGGCGACCACCCGACGACCACGATCCTCGCGCGCGAGCTCACGCCGTCCGTGCTCGGCCAGCTCGTCGCGCTCTACGAGCACAAGGTGTTCGTCCAGGGCGCGATCTGGAACATCGACTCCTTCGACCAGTGGGGCGTCGAACTGGGCAAGGTCCTCGCCAAGCGCGTCGAACCCGCCCTCACCGAGGGCGCCGAGGTGCCGGGTCTGGACGCCTCAACCAAGGCCCTGGTCGCCACCTACCGGGAGCTGCGCGGGCGGCAGTGAGCACGCCGCGGGAAGCGGGCGGCGGAGCGCCGTCCGCTTCCCGTAGAATCCCCGGCGATCATCACGGCGAGCGCTCGGGGGAGCACAAGATGGCACGGACGTACGGAAGTTGGACCGGTGGCACGCTCACGCCGCGGACGTTCCTGAAGCCCCATCACGTCGCGGCGGTGGTGTTCCACCCCGCGTGGATCCCGCCGTCGCTCGACCCGTCCGTCGAACGGCTCAAGCGCATCCGGGTCATCGCCGGGGCGGTCGCGTCCGTCGGGGTCTACACCGTCCTCGAGGGCGGCTTCGACCTCACGGAGCTGCTGGAGAACGCGCTGACCGCCTCGGCGGTGCTGCTGTTCCTCACGCCGCTGACGGTCGGCGTGATGCTGTTCGTCTGGCGGCGCACCGGCACCGTGCGGCAGCTGCGGGTGCCGCTGCTCAACTCCCTCAAGCTGCTCCTGCTGTTCATCGGCTGCGTGGTCACGGTGGTGCTGCTGGCGCAGATGACGAACGCCTCCGGCAGCATCCTGATGATCCTCGGCGTGGGCGCGACGATGATGTGGATGCTGATCTTCGTCGCCTACGGAGCCGTCCGGGTCTCCGGCAACTTCTTCGGTACGGCCGCCGTGCACCGCTGTCTGCCGGCGCTGCTCGCCACGGTGACGAGCTGGCTGATGGCGATCCCCGACCTGGTCACCGGCGACCTGCACGGCCTCGGCCTCACCATGGGCGTCGTCTTCATCCTGGGCGCACCCGTCACCGTCACGGCGATCGCCCTGCTGGAGACGGGGCGGCTCAAGCGCCGCTACGGCATCCGGCTGGCCACCCATCCGGCGAGCCTCCCGCCGGTCCCCGGCCCCGTCCCGCCGGTGCCCCCGACGGGACTGCCCCACGTACCGCCCCAGGGAAACCCGTACGCCCCTGCGCACCCCCGGCCCCCGTACGTCCCCGGGGCGGGCGGCAATCCGTACGCGACCGGGGCGGGCGGCAGCCCGTACGCTCCGCAGCCGCCCTACAGCCCGCAAGGCCCCTACAGCCCGCAAGGCCCCTACAGCCCGCACGGCCCCTACGGCGGCTGACCGGCCGTCCGGGAGGGGGCTCAGGCCACCGCGCTCAGGGTGTCCGCGAGGCGGCGGCGGGCCGCTCGTGCGGCCGGGACGGCGGCGAGGGCGGCGGCACCCAGCACCGCGGCCGTCCCGAGCAGCAGCAGGAGCACGGGGGAGGGCCCCTGGGCGATCCCGGCGCCGATGCCGCTCGTTCTCCCCTGGGCGTCGATCAGCCAGTGCGCGAGCGGCAGCCCGAGGGCCGTGGCGAGCAGCACGGCCGCGAGGGCGGTACCGGCGGTCGCCGTGACCGTGACCGCGGTGATCTGCCGTGGGGAGAGACCGATGGCCTTGAGCGCCAGCAGATCGCGTTCGCCCTCACGGACCGTGCCGCCGATCGCCGTCAGCAGTTCGATCAGCCCGATCAGCGCGAGGACCGCGATCATTCCGAGGACGACCGCGCGCAGTGGCGACAGCCCGTCGGCCGGGTTCGCCACGGTGTGCACGTCCAGGTGGCCGCGGCCCGCCGAGTCCAGCCGGGCGGCGACCGCGGCGGGGTCGGCACCGGGGTCCAGCCGCACCTGGTACATGCTCGGCCGCAGGTCCGGGTCGTTGGCGCGGAGGGTGTCCAGCGAGGTGGAGATGACCCGGCCGGCGTTCTCCGGTTCGATGCTGCGGCCGACGATGTGCAGGATCTGCGGCTGGTCACCCACGGTCATCCGCACCCAGTCGCCGACCTGGACGTGCAGCAGGTCGAGCAGCCCCTGCCCGGCCACCGCCTCGTCCGGCCCGCGCGCGGCGCGGCCCTCGGCCAGCGTGAACGGGTACGGCTCCCGGGAGGTGCCGAGCCCGCGCAGGGCGATGGTGGCGGTCTGGCCCGGGACCAGGGCGGCCACCTCCACGCCCGGGTAGGCGGCGGCGACCTGCGGATCGCGCTCCAGCAGGGCGCGGACCTCCCGGTCGCCCAGCGAGGTGTCCGCGCGGACGCCGAGCGCCGTGGGCATCCCCATCCGCTCGGGGGTGCTGTGGAAGCGGTCGATGGTGGTCCAGGCGCTCAGCGCCACCACGATCAGCAGCAGGGGCAGCGCCAGCCTGCCCACCGCGCCCAGCGAACGCGGCCGGCGCGTGAACGCCTTGTGCCAGCCGAGGACCAGCGCCGGCGGCACCTTCGCGCCCAGCGCCCGCCGGGCCACGCCGGTCAGCCCTCCGGCCGGGGGCGCCGCGGGGCGCGGCACCGGCACCGGCGGCACCCGTCCCGCACGCCAGGCGGCCAGCCCGGTGGTCGCGCCGATGAACAGCACCGCCCCCACCGGCACCACGAACAGCGCCACGGTGTGCCCTGGCAGGTCCTGCCACACGTCGACGGCGTCCCCGAGCCGCCCCGGCACCGCGCTGCCCAGCGCCTCGGTGAGCGCGGCGGCCGCGACGGCACCGAGCAGTGCGTAGACCAGGTGCTGGATCAGGAAGACTCGGACGACCTGGCCGGGCGTGAAGCCGATCGCCTTGAGGACGGAGATGTCCCGCAGATGCCCCCGGATCCGGGTGGCGATCGCCCCGTGCACGGCGAACCCGGCGGCGACCAGCGCGCCCAGACCGAACAGGCCGAGCACCTGGCCGAGCAGCCGGTTGTCACCCTGGGCCTCGGCGCGCGCCTGCTGCCAGGTGGCGACCTCGCCGATCGCCCCGGCGCCCAGCTCGGTCACCGCCCGCTGCACCGCGTACCCGGTGTCGCCCGGGTCGGTCAGCCGCAGCCCCACCACCTGGCCGCCCGGGTCCGTCACCGCCGAGGGCAGCGCCCACACCAGGCCCGTCCGCTCACCCGGCCGGTAGCGCGGCTCGGCGCTGTCGGCGATACCCACCACGGTCAGCCGGCGCGCGGTGCCCGGCACGGTGAGGGTGTCGCCGGGGGCCGTCAGCAGGGCACGGGCGAGACGGCTCTCCAGGACCACCCCGTCGGGGGAGGCCGGGTCCAGCCAGTGCCCGGACGTGATCAGCGGGCGGCCCACGCCGGGCCGTCCCGAGGTGCCGCGCAGCTCCACCGAGGCGCGGCCGCCCTGCGAGGCGAGGGTGACCGAGGCAGTGGGGTAGGGGCCGGCCACGGAGTCCACACCGTCCAGGCCGGCCAGCTTCCCGGCGTCGGCGGAGGCGGTGGTGTGCAGCGTGACGTGCGCGCCGTGCGCCTGGGTGAACACGCGCTGCCAGGGGTTGGTGGCGTAGCCGAACAGGGCCGTGGCCAGCAGCAGGGACGCGACGATGCCCGCGGTGGCGAGGACCAGGAACAGTGCCTCGCCGCGGTGCGTACGCAGATCGGAGTGCGCCCAGCGCAGAGTCGCTCGCACCGGCCTCAGCCCCTCGCGGGTCGGTCGTGGAGGCGCATGTCAGTCCTTGAGCTCCAGCACACCCGATATCCCGGTCCGCCGCAGTGGCGCGCCGCCGTCGAGTGCGGCGTCGTCGGCGATCCGGCCGTCGAAGAAGCTGATCACCCGGTCCGCGGCGCTCGCCAGCCGCGCGTCGTGCGTGACCAGCAGGATGGTCTGCCCGCGCTGGTGGAAGCGGGACAGCAGCCGCATCACCTCACGGGTGCCCTTGCTGTCCAGGCTGCCCGCGGGCTCGTCGGCCAGCAGCAGCGGAGGATGGTTGACCAGCGCCCGGGCGAGGGCGACCCGCTGCTGCTCGCCGCCGGACAGCTCGCCTGGCATGCTGCGCTCCTTGCCCTCGAGACCCAGCTCGGCGAGGAGTTCCTCCCGCCCGGCGCGGGCCCTCTTCGGGGGCACCCCGGCGAGCAGGGCGGGCAGCTCCACGTTGTCGGCGACCGACAGGTCGGAGACCAGGTTGAAGAACTGGAAGACGATCCCGATGCGCCTGCGGCGCTCGACGGCCCAGCGGGCCTCGCTGTAGCCGTCGGTGCGCTCGCCGTCCAGCCAGATGCTGCCCGCGTCGGGCCGCTGGAGCCCGCCGAGCAGATGCAGCAGCGTCGACTTCCCCGCACCGGACGGGCCGGTGATCGCCACGAACTCGCCCGGTGTCACCCGCAGGTCGACCCCGCGCACCGCGTGCGCCGGGGCGCCCTCGCCGTGGTGCGTCTTGACCAGGCCTTCGGCGCGCAGCACGGGAGTGGTGCTGTCACTCACCCCAGCTCCTCCAGCTCTTCCTGGCACCGCTCCAGCCAGTCGAGGTCGGCCTGCAGGTGCAGCATCGCGCCCTCGATCAGCAGATGGGAAATGCGGTTGTCCCGGTCCTCGGCGGCGGCCAGCTTCGACAACTGCCGCATGGTGTTCAGATACTGGCGCCGCTGTCTGTTGATCAGGGCGATCCGGTCGGCGAGACCGGTCTGCGGGGCCAGGGCCAGTTTCATGAAGAACTCGTCCCGCACCCGCGGCTCGTCCGCCGTCTCCTCGTACCAGGCGAGCAGCGCCTCCCGCCCGGCGTCGGTGAGGTGGTAGACCTTCTTGTTGGGCCGGCTCGACTGCGCGACGTCCTCGCCCTCGATCAGTCCGGTCTTCTCGAGGCGGCCGAGGGTGACGTAGATCTGGCCGACGTTCGGCTGAGGGTACGCGGAGCCCAGCAGTTGCTCAAGGTCCTGCTTCAGCTCATAGCCGTGGGCAGGACCGCGGGCGAGCAGGGCCAGGAGGGGCAGCCGCACTCGTGCTCTCCTCCTCGCATCCTGGGTAATGTGCCGCAGGACCTAGTATCGCCCATACCTAACGGGTATACATGGCCTCTGACCCCGGCAAGGGTGCCCGGGTGCCGGTGCACAGGGAGGAACCTATGCGGTGGATGCATGCCGCGGGTAGGGGCCTCCTTGTCCTGATCGTCGTCCTGACCGGCTACGTCGCCTCCGGCGCGCGGGCCGGCGAGGCCGACGCGGGCGGTCGCGGCCCCCTGACCCTTGCCACCGCCGGCGATCTCACCGGCTATCTCGGTTCCGTGCTCGACGGCTGGAACCGCAGCCATCCCGGCGAGAAGGTGACCCTCGTCGAGCTGCCCGACTCCGCCGACGAGACGCGCGCGCAGATGATCACCGATCTGCGCGGCGGTGAGCGCGGCCGGTTCGACGTGCTCAACATCGACGTCAGCTGGACCTCGGAGTTCGCCGGCGCCGGGTGGATCCGTCCGCTGCCCCGCGACCGGTTCCCGCTCGACACCTTCCTGCCCCCGGTGGTGGACACGGCGACCTACGGCGACCGGCTCTTCGCCGTCCCCTACGTCACCAACGCCGGCCTGCTCCTGTACCGCAAGGACGTCCTCGCCGAAGCGGGCGTCCCGCCGCCGCGCACCTGGGCCGATCTGGAGCGGGCCGCGAAGACCCTCGCCCCGGAGCACGGTCTCGACGGCTACGCGGGCCAGTTCCTGCCCTACGAGGGCCTGACCGTGAACGCGGCCGAGGCCGTCTACTCGGCGGGCGGCACCATCCTCGGCGACGAGGGCGAACGCGTCACCGTGAACTCCAGGGCGGCCCGGGAGGGCATCGGCTTCCTGGCCCGCGGCGTCCGCGAGGGCTGGATCCCGCGCGAGGCGCTGACGTACAAGGAGGAGGAGTCCAAGCAGGCCTTCCAGAACGGGCGGCTGCTCTTCCTGCGCAACTGGCCTTACGCCTACGTCGCGGCCTCCGCCCCTGGCTCCGTGGTCGCCGGCAAGGTCGGCGCCGTACCGCTGCCGGGGCCGGACGGTCCGGGCACCAGTGTCCTCGGCGGCTCCAACCTGGCCGTCAGCAGCCACGCCCGGCATCCCGACTCCGCCGCGCGCCTGATCGCGTACCTCACCAGTGAGCGCGTCCAGCGCCAGGTGCTCACCCGCGGCGCGCTGCCGCCGGTACGGGCCGACCTGTACGACGATCCGGAACTGGTCCGGGACTTCCCGTACCTGCCGACCCTGCGCGAGAGCGTGCGCTCCGCCGCTCCGCGCCCCAAGAGCCCGCACTACGACCAGGTGAGCCTGGTGGTGCAGGCGGTGGTGCACGACGCGATGACCGGGCGGCAGACGCCCGAGGCCGCGGTGCGCCGGCTGGCGGGCGAGCTCGCCGCCGTCTCCTCCCGCTAGTCCCGGAGCCTTCCTAGTTACATGTTAGGTAACGCGGACGTCTCAAATGTGTCCGCTGTGCCCGCTTACGTCCCGATGTAGCGAACCCAACCGCGCGGTAGCTTGCGTAAGTTCATTGACACCCTCTCGACACCGCTACCTAACATGCATGCATAACGACTAGCGCTCCTCACAGACAGGTCAACGGGGTGAACAGGCATCACTGGTGGCGTGACGCGGTGATCTACCAGGTGTACGTCCGCAGCTTCCTGGACAGCACCGGTGACGGCATCGGCGATCTCGCCGGGGTCAGAGCGGGACTGCCCTACCTGAAGAAGCTCGGTGTGGACGGGATCTGGCTGAGCCCCTTCTACCCCTCGCCGCAGCACGACCACGGCTACGACGTCGCCGACTACCGCGACGTCGACCCGGTCTTCGGCGACCTCGCCGAATTCGACCTGCTGGTGGCCTCCGCCCGCCGGCTCGGCATCAAGGTGCTGCTGGACATCGTCCCGAACCACTGCTCCAACGAGCACCCCTGGTTCCGTGCGGCGCTCGCCGCCGGCCCCGGCAGCCCCGAACGGGCCCGCTTCCACTTCGCCGACGGCCGCGGCCCCGGCGGCAGCGAGCCGCCCAACAACTGGCACGCCATGTTCGGCGGCCCCGCCTGGACCCGTGTCACCGAGCCGGACGGCCGGCCCGGCCAGTGGTACCTGCACATGTTCACGCCCGAACAGCCGGACTGGAACTGGCGCGAGCCCGAGGTCGCCGCCGACTTCGACCGCACCCTCCGCTTCTGGCTGGACCGGGGCGTCGACGGCTTCCGCATCGATGTCGCCGCCGGCCTGTTCAAGCACCCCGAACTGCCCGACTCCCCGGACCCGGAGGCCGACGCCCGCACCCGCGACTCGGTCAACCCGCTCGCCTGGAACCAGCCCGAGGTCCACGACGTGTGGCGGCACTGGCGCGCGGTGTGCGAGGAGTACACCGCCCGGGACGGCCGCGAACGCCTCCTGGTCGGCGAGGTCTCCGTGCCCACCGCACGCGAGCACGCCCGGTACGTCCGCCCGGACGAGCTGCACCAGGCCTTCTTCTTCGACCTGCTCGGCGCCCACTGGGACGCCGACGCCTTCCGCAAGGTCATCTCCGAGGCCATGCAGGACATAGCCGGCACCGGCTCCACCGTCACCTGGGTCCTCAACAACCACGACCAGGTCCGCACCGTCACCCGCTACGGGGAACCCGCCCCCGAGGGCAGCGGTCTCGGCGCCGCCCGGGCCCGCGCCGCGGCCCTGCTGATGCTGGCGCTGCCCGGAGCCGCGTACATCTACCAGGGCGAGGAACTGGGCCTGCCCGAGGTCGTCGACCTGCCCGACGACGTGCTCACCGACCCGATCTTCCGCCGCACCGGCAGCCGCGCCCGGATAAGGGACGGCTGCCGGGTGCCGCTGCCCTGGTCGGGACAGGCCTCCCCGTTCGGCTTCACCTCCGGCGCCGAGGGCGCCAAGCCGTGGCTGCCGCAGCCGGAGTACTTCGCCGAGTACGCCACCCACCGCGCCCTCGCCGACACCCGCTCCTCCTGGCACCTGTACCGCGACGGACTGCAACTGCGCTCCGCCCTGCACCAGCTGGGCGAGGGCACGCTGCGCTGGCTGGACACCCAGCCCGGCATCCTCGCCTTCACCCGCGGCGACGACCTCGTCTGCGCCGTCAACTTCGGCACCGCCCCCGTACCCGCTCCGGTCCCCGGCACCCCGCTGCTCGCCAGCGGTCCCTGCCCGCCCGGAGTGCTTCCCGGCTCCACCGCCGCCTGGTGGATCGACGGCTCCTGAAAGTCCGGTCAACTCCCGTATCCCGAAGGGACATCGATGATGATGCGACGACGTACCACCCTGCTCACCGGATGCACCGCCCTCGTCCTCGCGCTCGGCGCGACCGCCTGTGGCGGCGACGAACCCGTCTCGGCCGGCGGCGGCGACAAGTCGCTCGACGGCCAGACCGTCACCGTGGCCGGCGTCTGGTCCGGCAGCGAGCAGAAGAACTTCCAGAAGGTGCTCGACGCCTTCACCGAGAAGACCGGCGCCAAGACCCAGTTCGTCTCCACCGGCGACAACGTCTCCACCGTCGTCGGCAGCAAGATCGAGGGCGGCAACGCCCCCGACGTCGTCATGGTCCCGCAGGTCGGCGTGCTCAAGCAGTTCGCCGGAAACGGCTGGCTCAAGCCGCTGGACGAGAAGGTGCGGTCCACCGTGGGCGCCAACTTCGCCGAGGTCTGGCAGAACTACGGCAGCGTCGACGGCACCCTGTACGGCCTCTACTTCAAGGCCGCCCACAAGTCGACCGTCTGGTACAGCCCCGAGGCCCTCGAACAGGCCGGCGTCACCCCGCCGAAGACGTACGACGCCATGCTGAAGGACGGGCGGACCATCTCCGACTCCGGACTCGCCGCCTTCTCCGTCGCCGGACAGGACGGCTGGACCCTCACCGACTGGTTCGAGAACGTCTACCTCTCCCAGGCCGGGCCCGAGAAGTACGACGCCCTCGCCGCGCACGAGATCAAGTGGACCGACCCCACGGTGGTCGAGGCGCTCACCACCCTCGGCAAGCTCTTCAAGGACAAGCAGCTCATCGCGGGCGGCCAGAAGGCAGCGCTCAACACCGACTTCCCCGGCTCGGTGGAGAAGGTCTTCGGCCCCGAGGCCGAGGCCGCCATGGTCTACGAGGGCGACTTCGTCGCGGGCGTCGCCAAGGACCAGTTCGGCAAGAGCATCGGCACCGACGCGAACTTCTTCCCCTTCCCGCCGGTCGGCGACGGCAAGGCGCCCGTGGTCAGCGGCGGCGACGCGGCCGTCGTCCTCAAGGACGGCAAGAACAGCAAGGCCGGCATGGCACTGCTGGAGTACCTGGCCACCCCCGAGGCCGCCGCCGTGTGGGCCGAGGCGGGCGGCTTCCTCTCCCCGAACAAGAAGCTCGACCTCTCCTCCTACGGCGACGACGTCACCCGCGCCACCGCCAAGTCCCTCGTCGCCGCCGGCGACTCGGTCCGCTTCGACATGTCCGACCAGGCCCCCGCGGCCTTCGGCGGCACCAAGGGCGCCGGTGAGTGGAAGATCCTCCAGGACTTCCTGCGCGACCCGGCCGACCCGGCGAAGACCGCGGCCGAGCTCGAGAAGGCCGCGGCCAAGGCGTACGGGAACTGACGGCCATGACCGCCACCATGGTGAAAGAGGCGAGCCCTCCGGCACCTGTGCACCCCGACGGCGCGCGCGGCCGACGCCTGCGCCGTCGGGGGCGGGTCATCGCCCTGCTGTTCGTGTTCCCCGCGCTGCTCCTGCTGGGCGCGCTGGTGGTGTACCCGGTGCTGTTCTCCGTCGGCCGCAGCCTCTTCGACGCCTCCGGGAACGAGTTCGTCGGCGGGGAGAACTACGCCGAGATGTTCCGGGACCCGACCACCCTCACGGCCATCCGGAACACGGCCATCTGGGTCGTCGTGGCGCCGACCCTGCTGACCGGGCTCGGTCTCATCCTGGCCGTGCTGGTCGAGAAGGTCCGCTGGGCCACCGCCTTCAAGCTGCTGCTGTTCATGCCCATGGCGGTGTCCTTCCTCGCCGCCGGCATCATCTTCCGGCTCGCCTACGACGAGGACCCGGACAAGGGCGTGCTCAACGCCGCGGTCGTCTCCGTCCACGACGCCTTCGAGGGCACCTCCTCCTACCCGACCGCCCGCGCCCGTGACGGCGAGGGCCTGACCAAGCAGGCGGACGGCTCGTACGTCACCGGCGCGGACGTCTCGCCCGGCGGCACGGCGGCGCTGGGGCTGGTCGGCGTCGCCCCCAAGGATCTGCCGGGCGACGCGCGACCCGCCGCCGCGGCGGCGGCGGGGAAGGCGGGCTCCGACGAGGTGCGCGGTGTGGTGTACCTCGACTTCACCCCCGGCGGGGGAGGGAAGCCGGGCGTGGTCGACCGGGAGGAGAGCGGCCTGCCCGGGGTGACGGTGGAGGCGGTGCGCGACGGGAAGACGGTCGCCGGCACCACCACCGCGGCCGACGGTTCCTTCCGCTTCACCGGACTGGACAGCGGCTCGTACGCGGTGAAGCTGCCGTCCTCCAACTTCGCGGCACCCTACGACGGCATCTCCTGGCTCGGCCCGGCGCTCGTCACGCCGGCGATCATCGGAGCGTACCTATGGATATGGACCGGTTTCGCGATGGTGCTCATCGGCGCGGGGCTCGCGGCCCTGCCGCGGGACGCACTCGAGGCCGCGCGAATGGACGGTGCCAACGAGTGGCAGATCTTCCGCCGCATCACCGTTCCGCTGCTCGCGCCCGTCCTCACCGTCGTCTTCGTGACCTTGGTCATCAACGTCATGAAGGTCTTCGACCTGGTGTACATCATCGCCCCGGGACCGGTGCAGGAGGACGCGACCGTGCTGGCGACCCAGATGTGGCTGGTGTCGTTCGGCGGCGGCAACAACCAGGGCCTCGGCAGTGCGCTCGGTGTGCTGCTCCTGCTCCTGGTCATCCCCGCCATGGTGTTCAACGTCCGCCGCTTTCGAAGGAGTCAGCGATGAACGCGATCCGGCGCGGCCTCGGCAACACGGTGGTGCAGGCCTTCCTGGTCGTGATCGGCCTGGTGTGGATGACCCCGCTGGCCGGCCTGTTCCTGTCCTCGCTGCGGTCCGCGGAGGACACGGCCAAGGGCGGATGGTGGACCGTGTTCACCGGCCCGGGGCAGCTGTCCTTCGACAACTACTCGGCGCTGCTGGAGAACTCGGGCATCACCCAGGCGTTCTGGAACACCGTGCTGATCTCGGTGCCGACGACCGTGCTGGTCGTGGTCGTCGCGGCGCTCGCCGGGTACGCCTTCGCCTGGCTGGACTTCCCCGGCCGCGATTCCGTGTTCCTGCTGGTCGTCGCGCTGCTGGTGGTGCCCGTGCAGATCGGGCTGCTGCCCGTCGCCAAACTCTTCGGGCAACTGGGGCTGTTCGGGACCATTCCCGGCGTCGTGCTGTTCCACGTGGCCTACGGGCTGCCGTTCGCGGTGTTCCTGCTGCGGAACTACTTCGCCGAGATGCCGAAGGAGATGCTGGAGGCCGCCCGGATGGACGGGGGGAGCGAGTGGCGGATCTTCACCCGGCTGGTGCTGCCGGTGGGCCGGCCGGCGATCGCCAGCCTCGCCATCTTCCAGTTCCTGTGGGTGTGGAACGACATGCTGGTCGCGCTGCTGTTCGCGGACAGCTCCTCGCAGCCGCTGACGGTGCAGCTCCAGTCGCAGATCCGGCAGTTCGGGAGCAACATCGACGTGCTCGCGCCGGGGGCGTTCCTGTCGCTGGTGGTGCCGGTCGTGGTGTTCTTCGCGTTCCAGCGGCACTTCGTGCAGGGGGTCATGGCGGGGTCGGTGAAGTAGGGGGTGGGGCAGGGAGGGTTCTTCGCCCCCTCCGCCCCTTCCCTTCCCGTTCCCGGGGGTTGCGCCCCCGGACCCCCTTTCGGCCCTGAACGGGCCTCGTCCTCAATCGCCGGACGGGCCGACTACGGGGACGCCGGTGGGTACAGGGCCCTCGGGAGTTGTGACGCCGCCGGCCTGTCCAGGAGCCACAGGGTGCGGGCGCGGCCGTGGGCGCCCGCCGCCGGGGCCTGGATCTCGCCCGCGCCCGAGAGGGCGATCGCCGCTGCCTCCGCCTTGTCCTCGCCCGCGGCCAGGAGCCAGACCTCCCGGGCCGCCCGGATCGCGGGGAGGGTCAGGGTGACCCTCGTCGGCGGGGGCTTGGGGGCGCCGTGCACGCCCACCACCGTGCGCTCCGTCTCCCGGACCGCCGGGAGTTCCGGGAAGAGGGAGGCCACGTGCGTGTCCGGGCCGACGCCCAGCATCAGGACGTCGAAGGCGGGGACGGACGCGTGGTTCTCCGGGGCCGCGGCCGCGGCGAGTTCCTCCGCGTAGCCGGCCGCCGCCGCGTCCACGTCCGTGCCGTACGGGCCGTCCGACGCGGGCATGGCGTGCACGCGCCTCGGGTCCAGCGGCACCGACGCGAGCAGTGCCTCGCGGGCCTGGGTGACATTGCGGTCCGGGTCGCCTTCCGGGAGGAACCGCTCGTCGCCCCACCACAGGTCCAGCCGGGCCCAGTCGATCGCGTCCCGGGCCGGTGCCGCGGCCAGCGCGGCCAGCAGGCCGTTGCCGTTGCGGCCACCGGTCAGGACCACGGACGCCGAGCCCCGGGAGGCCTGCGCGTCCACGATCCTGGTGATCAGCCGGGCCGCCGCGGCCTGCGCCATCAGCTCCTTGTCCCGGTGCACGACCAGCTGGGGTGCCGTACTCACTTCGCCGCCGCCTTCTTCACCGGTGCCTGCGCCGTCGCCTCGGCCGCGGGAGCTTTCGCAGCCGCCCCGACGGGAGCGGGGACCGCCTCCCGTTCTCCTTTGGCCGGCGCGTCGTCCCCGTCCGGGGCCTTCAGGCGTTCCACGCCGTAGCGCAGGGCCGAGGCGTAGGTGTCGTCCGGGTCCAGGCGGCGCAGTTCCTCCGCGATCAGCTCCGCCGTGTCCCGGCGCTTGAGTGCCACCGCGCGCTTGGGCTGCCCCTGGATGGACAGCGTCGCCAGTGAACCGTCGGCGCGGTCCAGGACGATCGGGCCGCAGTCGGTGTCCAGGCGGACCGACGTGAGTCCCGGGCCGGCCGAGTGCGACCGCCTGACCGGGACGTCCAGCCGGTCCGCGAGCCACATCGCCAGCAGCTCGCAGCTCGGGTTGAACTCCTCGCCCTCCACCTCCACGCCCTGCACCTCGCAGGCGACCTGGTCCAGCGCCGCCGCCAGCATCGAACGCCAGGGCGTGATGCGGGTCCACGACAGGTCCGTGTCACCCGGGGCATAGGCGTCCGCGCGGGCGGCGAGCTCCTTCACCGGCTGCTCGCAGGCGTAGGTGTCGGTCACCCGGCGCTGGGCCAGCGCGCCCAGCGGGTCGTTCGCCGGATCCAGCGGGGCGTTGACCGGCCACCACACCACCACCGGGGCGTCCGGCAGCAGCAGCGGCAGCACCACCGACTGGGCGTGGTCGGCGACCTCGCCGTACAGCCGCAGCACCACCGTCTCGCCGGTGCCCGCGTCCGCGCCCACCCGCACCTCGGCGTCGAGGCGGGACTGGGTGCGGTCACGGGGCGAGCGGGAGACGCGCCTGATGACCACGAGCGTGCGCGAGGGGTGCTCGCGCGAGGCGTCGCTCGCCGCCTTCAGCGCGTCGTAGGCGTTCTCCTCGTCCGTCACGATGACCAGCGTGAGCACCATGCCGACGGCAGGAGTGCCGATGGCGCGGCGCCCCGTCACCAGCGCCTTGTTGATCTTGCTGGCCGTGGTGTCCGTGAGGTCTGTCTTCATGGCCGGCGCCAGCTCCGTCCGTCTCGCTCGAGCATTTCGTCGGCCTCGACGGGCCCCCATGTACCGGCCGGGTACTGGGCCGGCCTGCCGTTGGTGTCCCAGTACTCCTCGATCGGGTCGAGGATCTTCCAGGACAGCTCGACCTCCTCCGTGCGCGGGAAGAGGTTGGAGTCGCCGAGCAGGACGTCGAGGATCAGCCGCTCGTACGCCTCCGGGCTGGACTCGGTGAACGACTCGCCGTAGGCGAAGTCCATCGACACGTCCCGGATCTCCATCGACGTGCCCGGCACCTTCGAGCCGAAGCGCACCGTGACGCCCTCGTCCGGCTGGACGCGGATCACGATCGCGTTGGAGCCCAGCTCCTCGGTGGCCGTGGTGTCGAAGGGGGAGTGCGGCGCCCGCTGGAAGACGACGGCGATCTCCGTCACCCGGCGGCCCAGCCGCTTGCCGGTGCGCAGGTAGAAGGGGACACCCGCCCAGCGGCGGTTGTCGATGCCCAGCCTGATCGCCGCGTACGTGTCGGTCTTCGAGGAGGGGTCGATGCCCTCCTCCTCCAGGTACCCGACCGCCTTCGCGCCGCCCTGCCAGCCGGCCGCGTACTGCCCGCGCACGGTGTCCCGGCCCAGGTCCTTCGGCAGCCGGACCGCACCGAGCACCTTGGTCTTCTCCGCGGCCAGCGCGTCCGCGTCGAAGGAGGCGGGCTCCTCCATCGCGGTCAGCGCCAGCAGTTGCAGGAGATGGTTCTGGATGACGTCGCGGGCGGCGCCGATGCCGTCGTAGTAGCCGGCCCGGCCGCCGATGCCGATGTCCTCGGCCATGGTGATCTGCACGTGGTCGACGAACGAGCGGTTCCAGATCGGTTCGAACATCGTGTTGGCGAAGCGCAGCGCCAGGATGTTCTGGACGGTCTCCTTGCCCAGGTAGTGGTCGATCCGGAACACCTGGTCCGGAGCGAACACCTCGTGGACGATGGCGTTGAGCTCCTCGGCCGACTTCAGGTCGTGGCCGAACGGCTTCTCGATGACCGCACGCCGCCACGAGCCGCCGGTCTGGTCGGCCAGCCCGTGCTTCCTGAGCTGCTGGATGACCACCGGGAACGAACGCGGCGGCACCGACAGGTAGAAGGCGAAGTTGCCGCCCGTGCCCTGGGCCTTGTCCAGCTCGTCGATCGTGTCGCGCAGCCGCTCGAAGGACTCGTCGTCGTCGAAGGTGCCCTGCACGAAGCGCATCCCCTGGATGAGCTGCTGCCAGACCTCCTCGCGGAAGGGCGTGCGGGCGTGCTCCTTGACCGCGTCGTGGACCTCCTGGGCGAAGTCCTCGTGCGCCCACTCCCGGCGGGCGAAGCCCACCAGCGAGAAGCCCGGCGGCAGCAGCCCCCGGTTGGCCAGGTCGTACACGGCCGGCATCAGCTTCTTGCGCGACAGGTCGCCCGTGACACCGAAGATGACCAGGCCCGACGGCCCCGCGATACGCGGGAGCCGTCGGTCCGCGGGGTCACGCAGCGGGTTGCTGCTCGACAAGGTGTCAGCCCTCCGACGGGGCGAGGCGCTGCAGCTCCGCCTCGGTGGACTTCAGCAGGTCGTTCCAGGACGCCTCGAACTTGTCGACGCCCTCGTCCTCCAGGAGCCGCACCACGTCGTCGTACGCGATGCCGAGCGCCTCGACCGCGTCCAGGTCGGCGCGGGCCTGCTCGTAGGTGCCGGCCACGGCGTCGCCCCGGATCTCGCCCTGCTCCTCGGTGGCGAACAGCGTCGCCTCCGGCATGGTGTTCACCGTGTTCGGCGCCACCAGCTCGTCGACGTACATCGTCGCCTTGTACGCCTTGTCCTTCACACCGGTCGACGCCCACAGCGGACGCTGCTTGTTGGCGCCCTCGCGCTCCAGCGCGCTCCACCGCTCCGAGCCGAAGACCTCCTCGTACGCCTGGTAGGCCAGGCGCGCGTTGGCGATCGCGGCCTTGCCGCGCAGGGCCCTGGCCTCGTCGGTGCCGAGCGCGTCGATCCGCTTGTCGATCTCGGTGTCCACGCGGGACACGAAGAAGGACGCCACGGAGTGGATCTTCGACAGGTCCAGACCGCGCTCCCTGGCCTTCTCCAGACCGGTCAGGAACGCGTCCATGACCTTGCGGTAGCGCTCCAGGGAGAAGATCAGCGTGACGTTGACGCTGATGCCCAGCCCGATGGTCTCGGCGATCGCCGGGATGCCGGCCTCGGTCGCCGGGATCTTGATCAGGGTGTTGGGCCGGTCCACCAGCCAGGCCAGCTGCTTGGCCTCGGCGACCGTCGCCCTGGTGTTGTGGGCCAGGCGCGGGTCCACCTCGATCGAGACCCGGCCGTCCCGGCCGTCCGTGGCGTCGTAGACCGGGCGCAGGATGTCGGCGGCGTCCCGGACGTCCGCCGTGGTGATCATGCGGATGGCCTCTTCGACGGTGACCTTGCGGGCGGCCAGGTCGGTCAGCTGCGTGTCGTAGCCGTCGCCCTCGGAGATCGCCTTCTGGAAGATCGTCGGGTTGGTGGTGACGCCCACGACGTGCTGCTGGTCCATCAGTTCGGCGAGGTTGCCGGACGTGATCCGCTTGCGCGACAGGTCGTCCAGCCAGATCGCGACGCCTTCCTCGGAAAGGCGCTTCAGTGCGTCCGTCATGGAAATTCCATCTCCTACGTGTCGTGTATGGGCGTCAGCGCTGGGCTGCGGCGAGCGATTCCCGGGCGACGGCGGCCACGTTCTCCGCGGTGAAGCCGAACTCCTCGAACAGCACCTTGCCGTCGGCGGAGGCCCCGAAGTGCTCCAGGGACACGATGCGGCCGGCGTCCCCCACGTACTTGTGCCAGGTGAGGCCGATCCCCGCCTCGACGGCCACACGGGCCTTCACGGAGGGCGGCAGGACGCTGTCCCGGTACCCCTGGTCCTGCTCCTCGAACCACTCCACCGACGGCATCGACACCACGCGGGTCGGCACGCCGTCGGCCTGGAGCCGCTCGCGCGCCTCGACGGCGACGTGCACCTCGGAACCGGTGGCGATCAGCACGACCTGCGGCTCACCGCCCTCGGCCTCGAACAGGACGTAGCCGCCCTTCGCCGCGTCCTCGTTCGGCTCGTACGTCGGCACGCCCTGCCGGGTCAGCGCCAGACCGTGCGGGGTGCCCTTGCCGAACTCCTTCGTCCAGCGGGTGAGGATCTCCCGCCAGGCGATCGCGGTCTCGTTGGCGTCCGCCGGACGGACGACGTTCAGACCGGGGATGGCGCGCAGCGAGGCCAGGTGCTCGACGGGCTGGTGCGTCGGGCCGTCCTCGCCCAGACCGACGGAGTCGTGCGTCCACACGTACGTCACCGGCAGGTGCATCAGCGCCGACAGCCGCACCGCGTTGCGCATGTAGTCGGAGAACACCAGGAAGGTGCCGCCGTAGACACGGGTGTTGCCGTGCAGCGCGATGCCGTTCATCTCGGCGGCCATGGCGTGCTCGCGGATGCCGAAGTGGATCGTGCGCCCGTACGGGTTCGCCTCGGGCAGCGGGTTGCCGGCCGGGAGGAACGAGGACGTCTTGTCGATCGTGGTGTTGTTGGAGCCCGCCAGGTCGGCCGAGCCGCCCCACAGCTCCGGGATCACCGCGCCGAGCGCCTGCAGCACCTTGCCGGACGCGGCACGGGTGGCCACGCCCTTGCCCGGCTCGAAGACCGGGATGACGTCCTGCCAGCCCTCGGGCAGCTCGCCGGCGGCGATCCGGTCGTACTCCGCGGCGCGCCCGGGGTTGTTGTCCCGCCACTGCTGGAAGGACTTCTCCCACACCGCACGGGCCGCCTGGCCCCGCTCCAGCGCCTTGCGGGTGTGGCCGATGACCTCGTCGGAGACCTCGAAGCTCTGCTCCGGGTCGAAGCCGAGGACGCGCTTGGTGGCCGCGACCTCGTCGTCGCCGAGCGCCGAGCCGTGCGCGGCCTCGGTGTTCTGCGCGTTGGGGGCGGGCCAGGCGATGATCGACCGCATGGCGATGAAGGACGGCTTGTCCGTGACCTTCTTCGCCTCCTGGATCGCGTCGTAGATCGCGTTCGGGTCCAGGTCGCCGTCCGGCTTCGGGGCCACGCGCTGCACGTGCCAGCCGTAGGCCTCGTACCGCTTGACGACGTCCTCGGAGACGGCCGTCTCGGTGTCGCCCTCGATGGAGATGTGGTTGTCGTCCCACAGCAGCACCAGGTTGCCCAGCTTCTGGTGGCCGGCCAGCGAGGACGCCTCCGCGGAGATGCCCTCCTGGAGGCAGCCGTCACCGGCGATGCAGTAGACGAAGTGGTCGAAGGGGGACTCGCCCTCGGCGGCCTCCGGGTCGAACAGACCGCGCTCGTAGCGGGCGGCCATCGCCATGCCCACCGCGTTGGCGACACCCTGGCCCAGCGGGCCGGTCGTGGTCTCCACGCCCGTGGTGTGGCCGTACTCCGGGTGACCTGGGGTCTTCGAGCCCCAGGTGCGGAACGCCTTCAGGTCGTCCAGCTCCAGGCCGAAGCCCGCCAGGTACAGCTGGGTGTACAGGGTCAGGGACGAGTGGCCGGCGGACAGCACGAAACGGTCGCGCCCGACCCAGTCGGCGTCCGCCGGGTCGTGCCGCATCACCTTCTGGAAGAGGGTGTACGCGGCAGGCGCCAGGCTCATCGCCGTACCCGGATGGCCGTTGCCGACCTTCTGTACGGCATCGGCGGCCAGGACGCGGGCGGTGTCGACGGCCCGCTGGTCCAACTCGGTCCACTCGAGGTCTGTGGTGGTCGGCTTTGTGCTCACCCTGAGTCAGGGCTCCTCTCCACATGATTTCCGGATGCCGGTGACTGCCCACCGGCGTGGTCGAGCCTACCCCCGAGGGACGTGCGTTTTTCCGAGTCGTTCCAGAGTGCGGGCACTCCTTCGCAGCCGCTTCCTGACAGGGAAGTCACCGCATTCGGCAGATGAATACGGAGCCGCTCATCCGCGTGCTCAATCGAGCTCGCAGGCGCACCCCGGAGGGCGCCGTCCAACACGAGCGGACCCCCGCGAATGTCCGGGTCTGGGCAGCGTCTACAGTGGCGTGGTACGCGCGAGCCTTTACCGCCACTTCACCTGGGGAGGCTTGCTGGGATGTCTCTGTAGGGGTGTGCGTGACGGCCGTTGAATCCCGTCCAGCCGGGTTGCTGGGGACGACTCAGAGCCCTGCCCATCGGCCGTTCGGGGCCCGTGTGATGGCATTCGTGGCTCTCACCAAGCCGCGGATCATCGAGCTGCTGCTCATCACCACCGTCCCGGTGATGTTCCTGGCGCAGCAGGGCGTGCCCGACCTCAAGCTGGTGCTGCTGACCTGTGTCGGCGGCTACCTGTCCGCGGGCGGCGCCAACGCGCTGAACATGTACATCGACCGGGACATCGACGCGCTGATGGACCGCACCTCGCAGCGGCCGCTGGTCACCGGGATGGTCAGCCCACGCGAGTGCCTCGTCTTCGGCGTCTCCCTGGCGGTCGTCTCGACGCTGCTGTTCGGGCTCACCGTCAACTGGCTGTCCGCCTGGCTCTCCCTCGGCGCGCTCCTCTTCTACGTCGTCGTCTACACGATGATCCTCAAGCGGCGTACGTCGCAGAACATCGTGTGGGGCGGCATCGCCGGCTGCATGCCGGTGCTGATCGGCTGGTCCGCGGTCACCAACTCGATGGCGTGGGCGCCGGTCATCCTCTTCCTCGTCATCTTCTTCTGGACGCCGCCGCACTACTGGCCGCTGTCCATGAAGGTGAAGGAGGACTACGCGCGCGTCGGGGTGCCGATGCTGCCGGTCATCGCCGGGAACAAGGCGGTCGCCCAGCAGATCGTGGCCTACAGCTGGGTCATGGTTCTGGTGTCGCTGCTGCTCACCCCGCTCGGCTACACCGGCTGGTTCTACACGGCGGTCGCCCTGGTGGCGGGCGGCTGGTGGCTGTGGGAGGCGCACGCGCTGCTGCACCGCGCGAAGGCCGGGGTGACGGGCGGCAAGCTCAAGGAGATGCGCCTGTTCCACTGGTCCATCACCTACGTGTCGCTGCTCTTCGTGGCCGTCGCGGTGGACCCGTTCCTGCGCTGACGCCCTGTCGGGCTCCGGTCGGGCGGGGTACGTGGTCAAGGCCACGGACCCCGCCCGTCGCCGTTTGATCTACCCGTCGGTAGCATCCTGTTCATGGCAGACACGCAGCAGGTGGACCCGAAGGCCGAGCAGAAGGCCGCCCGGCTCGCCAAGCAGATCGGCGGCTTCGCCACGGCGCACGGCGGCGCCGAGGGCCAGGTCGCGTACCTCGGGCAGCGCGGCGCACGGATCGTCCTCGTCGGCGAGGACGGCGCGTGGGGCGACGTCTTCGCCCCCTCCGTGGACATCGCCGGCAGGGCCCTCGAGAAGGCGGGCATCACCGTCCACGAGGACTTCGACGGCGAGTTCGCGGCGAAGGTGACGACGGGCCCGTACGAGTGGAAGAGGATGGCCGGCATCCAGGTGGGCGGCTGACCACCGGCATCCGGCGGCCGCCCCGGCGCCACCTCACCCCGGGTTCACCCGTTAGGACCTGTGAAGCGTCACCACACGGTCCCGTCCCGGGGAGCCCGGATGATCGACACGCCCGCACTCGTGGACCAGCACTGCCACGGAGTGCTCCGCACGGAGCTGGGCCTCGGAACCTTCGAGGCCCAGCTGGCCCGTACCGAGGGTCCGCCCGCCCCCGGCACCACCCTCTTCGACACCCAGACCGGGTTCGCCGTACGCCGCTGGTGCCCGCCCCTGCTCGGCCTGGAGCCGCACTGTCCGCCCGCCCGGTACCTCGCCCGGCGCCGTGAACTGGGCATGATCGAGGCCGGGCGCCGGCTGCTGCGGGGCAGCGGCATCACCGCCTACCTCGTCGACACCGGCCTGCCCGACGACCTCACCGGGCCGGCCGAGCTGGGCAGGGCGGGCGACGCCGAGGCCCATGAGATCGTCCGTCTGGAGCAGCTCGCCGAGCAGGTCGCCGACACCTCGGGCACCGTCGAGTCCTTCCTCGCCAACCTCGCCGAGTCCGTGCACGGCGCCGCCGCGCACGCGGTCGCCTTCGCCTCCGTCGCCGGGCTGCGGCACGGGCAGGCGCTCGCCCCCGAGCCGCCCGGTCCCGGACAGGTCCGCGGCGCGGCGGGGCGCTGGCTGGCCGGCCGCCGGGCCGGGGACGAGCTGAGCGACCCGGTGCTGCTGCGCCACCTGCTGTGGATCGCGGTCGCCTCGGGTCTGCCCCTCCAGCTCCACGGCCTCGGCGCCCCGGGCACCCGCGTCGACCGGACCGACCCGGTCCCGCTGACCGACTTCGTCCGCGCCACCGCGGGACTCGGCACCGACCTCGTGCTGCTGCACGGCTACCCGTACCACCGCCACGCCGCCCACCTCGCCGGCGTCTTCCCGCACGTCTACGCCGACTGCGGCGCCGCCCCGGTCCGCACCGGGGCACGCGCGGCGACCGTCCTCGCCGAAGTCCTGGAAGTCGCCCCCTTCGGCAAGATCCTCTTCTCCAGCGGCGCCCGCGGCCTGCCCGAACTGCATGTGGTGGGCGCCCAGCTGTTCCGCGAGGCGCTCGGCCGGGTGCTGGGCACCTGGGTGGCCGAGGGCGCGTGGTCGCCGGCCGACGCCCGGCGGGTGGCCGGCCTGATCGCCTCGGGCAACGCGGGCAGGGTGTACGGGCTGGACTGAGACGGGAAGACTGGGCGGATGCCGACCGATGCCCTGCTCGACCGCTTCCTCACCGGCCTGGCGCCGCTCGCGCCCGTCGCCGTCTGGGCGCACGGCTCACTGGCCGCAGGCGACTACGTGGAGGGCCGCAGCGACCTGGACCTGATCGCGGTCCTGCCCCACCCCGTCAGCACCCGGACGGTGTGGCGGCTGGCCCTGCTGCACGCCCGGCTGCGCGGCGAACCGCTCGCCGGCCTGCTCCACTGCACCTATCTGACACCGGACACCGCGGCGGGCGCCGGACGGCGCCATCTCACCTGGGCGCACGAGCAGCTGTTCAAGCGCCCCGTCACCCCGGTCACCCGGACCGAGCTGCACACCGTCGGCCGGGTCCTGCGCGGGGTGCCGCCCGCGGACGTGCTGCCACCGGTGCAGGCCGGTGAACTCGCCGGCTTCGTGGTGCGCGACCAGCGCGACTACTGGCGCCGGGAGGTGGACCGCGCCGCCCACTGGACGCGGGACGTGTGGGTCGACCTGGGCCTGCTGACCTTCGCCCGGGCCACCGTCACCCTCCGCGAGGGCCGTCTGATCTCCAAGCGGGAGGCCCTGGACGTACTGCCCGGTCTCGGCGCCCCCGCCGAGGTCGTCGCCGACATCAGGAGCAGGCGCTACGAGGGTGCCGCGCCGCCCACCGAGGAGTGGGCGCTGCGCCGGGCCCGGCTGACCCGGGACTACCTGGGACCGGCGATCGACGCGCTCGTGGCGGGCTCCTGAGCCGCCGGTACGGCCGCGTCCGCCACCGCCGCCGGGCGCTCGCGCAGCGACAGCAGCACCCGCAGCACCCAGATCCACATCACGCACGAGCCGAACATGTGCAGGCCGACCAGGACCTCGGGGAGATCCGTGAAGTACTGGACGTAGCCGATGACGCCCTGCGCGAGCAGGATCAGGAACAGCTCGCGGGTGCGGGCCAGGGGGTCACGGGGGGCGTCGACGGCCTTCAGGACGAACCACAGGGCGAACGTCAGCGTCACCACGATCCACGCCAGCACGGCGTGCGCCTTGCTGACCGTCTCCCAGTCCAGCGGCATCCGCGGGACCTCGCTGGAGTCACCCGCGTGCGGGCCCGCGCCCGTGACCACCGTACCGACCGCGATCAGCAGCACGGAGGCGGCCACCATGAACCACACCAGCTGCCGCACCGCCGTGCCGACCAGCGGCCGGGGCCCCGCGTCGCCCTCGCGGGTGCGCTGCCACATCACCGTGGCGACCGCGATCAGCGCCGTGGACAGCAGGAAGTGCGCCGCGACCGTGTACGGGTTGAGACCCACGAGGACCACGATGCCGCCGAGGATCGCGTTGCCCATGACGATCCAGAACTGCGCCCAGCCCAGCCGGGTCAGGCCGCGCCGGTAGGGCTTCTCCGAGCGGGCGGCGATGATCGCCCAGCCCACGGCGGCGCACAGCACGTACGTCAGCAGGCGGTTGCCGAACTCGATGACGCCGTGCAGGCCCATCTCGCTGGTGCTGGTGATCGAGTCGTCGGTGCACTTGGGCCAGGTCGGGCAGCCCAGGCCGGAGCCGGTCAGCCGGACGGCACCGCCGGTGACCACGATGACCACCGCCATGACGAGCGCGGCGAGGGCCGCCCGCCGGACGGTCCGGGGATCCGGGGTCCAGCGTGCGGCGATGAAGGCGAGCGGGTTGCGCAGGGCCGCCTGGGCGTCGGCGCGGGTCACGTTTGGCACGTGCTCCATCGTAGGCGGCCGCTTGTGCACGCTTTCACGAGGGTCCTGCCCGGCCACGGCGTCTACTCCCAGCGGAAGAACGCGCCGGCCGCCGCGAGACCCGCGACCGCCCACACGGCGAGGATGCCGAGGTTGCCCCACGGCATCCCGGCCCCGTGCTGGAGCACGTCCCGCAGACCCTCGGAGAGCGCGGCGATGGGCAGCAGGCCGAGCACGTCCTGCGCCGCCTCCGGGAACCTGTCCAGCGGTACGACCACCCCGCCGCCGACGAGCAGCAGCAGGAACACCAGGTTGGCGGCGGCGAGCGTCGCCTCGGCCCTGAGCGTGCCCGCCATCAGCAGGCCGAGCCCGGAGAAGGCGGCCGTGCCCAGTACCAGCAGCAGGAACACCGAGAAGGGGTCGCCCTGCGGGGACCAGCCGAGCGCGAGGGCGATCACCGTGACGAGGATCACCTGGAGCACCTCGGTGACCAGGACCGACAGCGTCTTCGCGGTCATCAGACCCCAGCGTGGCAGCGGCGACGCGGCCAGCCGCTTCAGCACGCCGTAGCGGCGTTCGAAGCCGGTGGCGATGGCCTGCCCGGTGAAGGCCGTCGACATCACCGCGAGCGCGAGGATGCCGGGGGCGAGGAAGTCCACCGCCTCGCCGTCCCCGGTGTCCACCACGTCCACGGTGCTGAAGAGCACCAGCAGCAGCGTGGGGATGATCACCGTCAGCAGCAGCTGCTCGCCGTTGCGCAGCAGCATCTTCGTCTCGAGCACCGCCTGCGCGGCGATCATGCGGGGCAGGGGCGCCGCGCCGGGCTTCGGTGAGTAGGTGCCGGTGGCCGTCACGAGCGCAGCTCCTTGCCGGTGAGCTCCAGGCTGTGTCTTTCCGGGGGGGCGACCCCCGGACCCCCGGCCGGTCTCGGTCCTGGTCGGGATCATGAGCGCAGCTCCTTGCCGGTGAGCTCCAGGCTGTGTCTTTCCGGGGGGCGACCCCCGGACCCCCGGCCGGTCTCGGTCCTGGTCGGGGTCATGAGCGCAGCTCCTTGCCGGTGAGCTCCAGGAAGACGTCTTCTAGGGTGTGCCGTTCCACCGAGATCCGGTCCGGCATCACCCCGTGCTGCGCGCACCAGGACGTCACCGTGGCGAGCAGTTGCGGGTCGACCTTGCCCACGACCCGGTACGAGCCCGGGGCCGTCTCGGCGGCGGTGGTGCCGTCGGGCAGGGCCTTCAGCAGCGAGGCCACGTCCAGTCCCGGGCGGCCGGAGAAGCGCAGGGTGTTCTCGGCGCCGCCCCTGCACAGTTCCTCGGGCGAGCCCTGGGCGATGACCCGGCCGTCGTCGATGACCGCCACGTCGTCGGCGAGCTGTTCGGCCTCGTCCATGTAGTGCGTGGTGAGGATGACGGAGACGCCGTCGGAGCGCAGGTCCCGGATCAGGTCCCAGGTGGCGTGGCGGGCCTGCGGGTCGAGGCCGGCCGTCGGCTCGTCCAGGAAGACCAGCTCGGGGCGCCCGACCACGGCCATCGCCAGCGCGAGCCGCTGCTGCTGGCCGCCGGAGAGCCGCCGGTAGCCGGTCCGGCCGCAGGAGCCGAGCCCGAGGCGTTCGATGAGCGCGTCCACGTCCAGCGGATGCGCGTGCAGCCGGGCCACGTGCCGCAGCATCTCGTCGGCCCGCGCGCCCGAGTAGACGCCGCCGGACTGGAGCATGACCCCGACCCGGGGCCGCAGCCGCGCCGACTGCCGCACCGGGTCGAGGCCCAGGACGCGCACCGTGCCGGAGTCCGGGCGCCGGTAACCCTCGCAGGTCTCGACCGTGGTCGTCTTGCCCGCCCCGTTGGGGCCGAGCACGGCGGTCACGCCCTGCCGGGCCACCAGGTCGAGGCCGTTCACCGCGGTCTTCGTGCCGTACCGCTTCACCAGGGCCTGGACCTGGACCACGGGCTCACTTCGCATGGGTCACGAGTCTAGGGAGGCGGCCGGGGCCCCGGACCGCGGGGTGCCGCACCTCCTCCTCCCGGGGCCGGTGCACCGGGAGCCACGGCGGGCACGGTCGCCCGGATGGCCCCCCGCCACGGCGCCGGGTCGGAGAGGTGGCCGGACCGGGGGCACGAGGAGGATCTCTGCGGGCCGCACACCGAGCTCGCGCGGCCGCGGGTGAGGGGGGCGCGGGTGACAACAGGGCCGGTCGGAGGGGGTGCCGGCGTGGTTCGTGAGTGTCCCGGACGCGGTTCACCGACCTCACGGATCTGATCGATCAAAGATCGTTTCCGCAGGTCGGATTAGGTTTGCCTAAGTGATGCAGGGCACCTTCGGGCCTCCGGGCGCGGCTTGCCCGGCTCGGATGAATTACGCAACAATGGCGTTGTGAAAAACGGCGAGCATCCGACGGGGCCTCCCCACGAGGAACTGGCAACCGGTGAGCGGTCCACCCGCAACCGCGTCGCCCGCTCCATCCTGGACCACGGACCGTCGACCGTCGCGGAGCTGGCCGGGCGACTCGGACTCACCCAGGCGGCCGTACGCCGGCACCTGGACGCGCTGGCCGCCGACAACGTCGTGGAAGCCCGTGAGCGGCGGGTGTACGGCGCCCGCACGCGCGGGCGCCCGGCCAAGGTGTTCGCCCTGACGGACTGCGGACGCGACGCCTTCGACCAGTCCTACGACAAGCTGGCCGTGGACGCCCTGCGCTGGATCGGCGAGAGGGAGGGCGGCAGCGAGGCGATCGCCGCCTTCGCCCGCGCCCGGATCGCCGCCCAGGCGCAGGCGTACCGCAGCGCGGTCGCCGCCGCGGCGCCCGAGGACCGGACGGAGGCACTGGCCAAGGCCCTGAGCGCGGACGGGTACGCTGCGACTGCGCGGAGCGCACCGGTCGGCGAGCAGCTCTGCCAGCACCACTGCCCGGTCGCCCACGCCGCCGAGGAGTTCCCGCAGCTGTGCGAGGCCGAGACGGAATTCTTCGCCGAGCTTCTCGGTACGCATGTGCAGCGACTGGCGACCATCGCGCACGGCGACGGCGTCTGCACGACGTTCATCCCCAAGATTTCCCACCACGCATCTGAAAGCACGTCCGGGAGGAACCCCGCATGACTCTCCCCACGGAGACTGCCCACCCCGAGCTGGAGGGTCTGGGCACCTACGAATACGGCTGGGCCGACCGTGACGAGGCCGGTGCGTCGGCGCGCCGGGGCCTGAACGAGGACGTCGTCCGGGACATCTCCGCGAAGAAGGACGAGCCGGAGTGGATGACCAAGCTCCGTCTCAAGGGCCTGCGCCTGTTCGAGAAGAAGCCCATGCCGAACTGGGGCTCCGACCTCTCCGGCATCGACTTCGACAACATCAAGTACTTCGTGCGGTCCACGGAGAAGCAGGCGGAGTCCTGGGAGGACCTGCCCGAGGACATCAAGAACACCTACGACAAGCTGGGCATCCCCGAGGCCGAGAAGAAGCGCCTCGTCGCCGGTGTCGCCGCCCAGTACGAGTCGGAGGTCGTCTACCACCAGATCCGTGAGGACCTGGAGGAGCAGGGCGTCATCTTCCTCGACACCGACACGGCCCTGAAGGAGCACCCCGAGCTCTTCAAGGAGTACTTCGGGACGGTCATCCCGGTCGGCGACAACAAGTTCGCGTCGCTGAACTCCGCCGTGTGGTCCGGCGGCTCCTTCATCTACGTCCCGCCGGGCGTGCACGTCGAGATCCCGCTCCAGGCCTACTTCCGGATCAACACCGAGAACATGGGCCAGTTCGAGCGGACCCTGATCATCGTCGACGAGGGTGCCTACGTGCACTACGTCGAGGGCTGCACCGCGCCGATCTACAAGTCGGACTCGCTGCACTCCGCGGTCGTCGAGATCATCGTCAAGAAGAACGCCCGCTGCCGGTACACGACCATCCAGAACTGGTCGAACAACGTCTACAACCTGGTCACCAAGCGCGCCGTGGCCTACGAGGGCGCGACCATGGAGTGGGTCGACGGCAACATCGGCTCCAAGGTGACGATGAAGTACCCGGCCGTCTACCTGATGGGCGAGCACGCCAAGGGCGAGACGCTGTCCATCGCCTTCGCCGGCGAGGGCCAGCACCAGGACGCGGGCGCCAAGATGGTCCACATGGCCCCGAACACCTCGTCCAACATCGTCTCCAAGTCGGTGGCACGCGGCGGCGGCCGCACCTCCTACCGCGGTCTGATCGAGATCGGCGAGGGCGCCCCGGGCGCCAAGTCCAACGTGCTGTGCGACGCGCTGCTGGTCGACACCATCTCCCGCTCGGACACCTACCCCTACGTGGACGTCCGCGAGGACGACGTGTCCATGGGCCACGAGGCGACCGTCTCCAAGGTCTCCGAGGACCAGCTCTTCTACCTGATGAGCCGGGGCCTGAGCGAGTTCGAGGCGATGGCGATGATCGTGCGCGGCTTCGTCGAGCCGATCGCCAAGGAACTGCCGATGGAGTACGCGCTGGAGCTCAACCGGCTGATCGAGCTGCAGATGGAAGGCGCGGTCGGCTAAGCACCACGCCGTTCCGTCAAGCCCCTTACGTAAAGGAAAGCGAGCACTACGACAGCCATGGCTGAGGCTCAGAACTCCCCCACCTCCGGCTACGCTCCGGCGGGGGGACCCCCACCGGTGGGCTCCACCACCGCCGGCTCGATCGCGGTGGCCGCCGAGTCGACCGTCGCCACCCGTATGAGCGCGCCCCCGTCCTTCGACGTGGCGGACTTCGCCGTCCCCCACGGCCGCGAGGAGGAGTGGCGGTTCACTCCGCTGGAGCGGCTGCGCGGTCTGCACGACGGCACCGCCACCGCCACCGGCGGGGGCGTCAAGGTCGTCGTCGAGGCGCCCGAGGGCGTCACCGTCGAGAGCGTCGCCCGCGACGACGCGCGGATCGGCCGCGCGGGCATCCCGGTGGACCGCGTCGCCGCCCAGGCGTACTCCGCCTTCGAACAGGCCTCGGTCGTGACCGTGCCGAAGGAGACCGTCCTCACCGAGCCGATCCGCATCGCGGTGCGGGGCGAGGGCGGCACCGCCTACGGCCACCAGGTGATCGAGCTCGGCGCCTTCGCCGAGGCCCTCGTGGTCCTCGACCACACCGGTGACGCGGTGCTCGCCGCCAACGTCGACTTCGTCCTCGGCGACGGCGCCAAGCTGACCGTCGTCTCGGTCCAGGACTGGGACGACAAGGCGGTGCACGTCGCCCAGCACAACGCCCTGGTCGGCCGCGACGCCTCCTTCAAGTCGGTCGTCGTCACCTTCGGCGGCGACGTCGTACGCCTCCACCCGCGCGTCACCTACGCGGGCCCCGGCGGCGAGGCGGAACTGTTCGGCCTGTACCTCACGGACGCCGGCCAGCACCAGGAGCACCGCCTCCTGGTCGACCACAACGTCCCGCACTGCAAGTCCAACGTCGTCTACAAGGGCGCGCTCCAGGGCGACGGCGCGCACGCCGTGTGGATCGGTGACGTGCTCATCGAGGCCAGGGCCGAGGGCACCGACACCTACGAGATGAACCGCAACCTGGTCCTCACCGACGGCGCCCGCGTCGACTCCGTGCCCAACCTGGAGATCGAGACCGGCGAGATCGTCGGCGCCGGCCACGCCTCCGCGACCGGCCGCTTCGACGACGAGCAGCTGTTCTACCTGATGGCCCGCGGCATCCCGGAGAAGGACGCCCGCCGCCTGGTGGTCCGCGGCTTCTTCGCCGAGCTGGTCCAGCAGATCGGCCTCCCCGACATCGAGGAGCGCCTGATCGCCAAGATCGAGGAGGAGCTGGAGGCCGCGGTCGCATGACCTTCGTACGCGTCTGTGGACTGGGCGAGCTGGAGGAGGACACCCCGAAGCGGGTGGAACTCGACGGCACGCCGGTCTCCCTCGTGCTGACCGAGGGCGAGGTGTTCGCGATCCACGACATCTGCTCGCACGCGAACGTCTCCCTCGCGGAGGGCGAGGTGGACGACTGCCACATCGAGTGCTGGCTGCACGGCTCGCGTTTCGACCTCCGTTCCGGCAAGCCCGACGCCCTTCCGGCGACGCGCCCCGTCCCCGTATACCCCGTAAAGATCGAAGGGGACGACGTGCTCGTCTCCCTCACCCAGGAGTCCTGAGGCACCCATGGCAACGCTTGAAATCCGAGACCTGCACGTCACCGTCGAGGCCGAGAACGCCACGAAGGAGATCCTCAAGGGCGTCGACCTCACCGTGAAGCAGGGCGAGACGCACGCCATCATGGGCCCCAACGGCTCGGGCAAGTCGACCCTCGCCTACGCGCTCGCCGGTCACCCCAAGTACACCGTCTCCGGCGGCACCGTCACCCTGGACGGCGAGGACGTCCTGGAGATGTCCGTCGACGAGCGCGCCCGGGCCGGCCTCTTCCTCGCCATGCAGTACCCGGTCGAGGTCCCCGGCGTCTCCGTCTCCAACTTCCTGCGCACCTCCGCCACCGCCGTCCGCGGCGAGGCCCCCAAGCTGCGCACCTGGGTGAAGGAGGTCAAGGAGGCCATGGAGCGCCTCAACATGGACCCCGCCTTCGCCGAGCGCAACGTCAACGAGGGCTTCTCCGGCGGTGAGAAGAAGCGCCACGAGATCCTCCAGCTCGAGCTGCTCAAGCCGAGGGTCGCGATCCTCGACGAGACCGACTCCGGCCTCGACGTCGACGCCCTGCGCATCGTCTCCGAGGGCGTCAACCGCGTCCGCGAGTCCGGCGAGGTCGGCACCCTGCTGATCACGCACTACACGCGCATCCTGCGCTACATCAAGCCCGACCACGTCCACGTGTTCGCCGGTGGCCGCATCGTCGAGTCCGGCGGCCCCGAGCTCGCGGACAAGCTGGAGAACGAGGGCTACGAGGCATACGTGAAGGGTGGCCCCGTGGCCGGAGGCCACTCAAAGGAGGATGTCGCGTGACACAGCTGCCGGGCCTCCTCGACACCGAGGCGATCCGCAAGGACTTCCCCATCCTGGACCGGCAGGTCCACGACGGGCGCAAGCTCGTGTACCTGGACAACGCGGCGACCAGCCAGAAGCCGCGCCAGGTGCTGGACGCACTCGGCGAGTACTACGAGCGCTACAACGCCAACGTCCATCGCGGTGTGCATGTGCTCGCCGAGGAGGCCACGGCGCTGTACGAGGGCGCGCGCGACAAGGTCGCGGAGTTCGTCAACGCGCCGAGCCGCAACGAGGTGATCTTCACCAAGAACGCCTCCGAGTCGCTCAACCTCGTGGCCAACATGCTCGGCTGGGCCGACGAGCCCTACCGGGTGGACCACGAGACCGAGATCGTCATCACGGAGATGGAGCACCACTCCAACATCGTCCCGTGGCAGCTGCTCGCGCAGCGCACCGGCGCGAAGCTGAAGTGGTTCGGCCTCACCGACGACGGCCGGCTCGACCTGTCCAACATCGACGAGGTCATCACCGAGAAGACGAAGATCGTCTCCTTCGTGCTGGTGTCCAACATCCTGGGCACGGTCAACCCGGTCGAGGCGATAGTGCGCCGCGCCCAGGAGGTCGGCGCCCTGGTCTGCGTCGACGCCTCCCAGGCCGCGCCGCACATGCCGCTGGACGTCCAGGCCCTCCAGGCCGACTTCGTGGCCTTCACCGGCCACAAGATGTGCGGCCCGACCGGCATCGGCATCCTGTGGGGCCGCCAGGAGCTGCTGGAGGACCTGCCCCCGTTCCTCGGCGGCGGCGAGATGATCGAGACCGTGTCGATGAGCTCGTCGACGTACGCCCCGGCCCCGCACAAGTTCGAGGCGGGCACCCCGCCGATCGCCCAGGCGGTCGGTCTCGGCGCGGCGATCGACTACCTGTCGGCCATCGGCATGGACAAGATCCTCGCCCACGAGCACGCCATCACCGAGTACGCGGTCAAGCGGCTGACCGAGGTCCCGGACCTGCGCATCATCGGCCCGGCCACGGCCGAGGACCGCGGCGCCGCGATCTCGTTCACGCTCGGTGACATCCACCCGCACGACGTCGGCCAGGTGCTCGACGAACAGGGCATCGCGGTACGGGTGGGTCACCACTGCGCCCGCCCCGTCTGCCTGCGGTACGGAATTCCCGCGACCACGCGAGCGTCGTTCTATCTGTACTCCACGCCGGCCGAGATCGACGCACTGGTCGACGGCCTGGAGCACGTACGGAACTTCTTCGGATGAGGGGCTGAGCGTGAAGCTGGACTCCATGTACCAGGACGTCATCCTGGACCACTACAAGAACCCGCACGGCCGGGGTCTTCGGGACGGCGACGCCGAGGTGCACCACGTCAACCCGACGTGCGGTGACGAGATCACGCTGCGCGTGAAGTACGACGGCACGAGGATCAGCGACGTCAGCTACGAGGGGCAGGGCTGTTCCATCAGCCAGGCCTCCGCCTCCGTGCTGAACGACCTGCTGGTCGGCAAGGACCTCGCCGAGGCGCAGAAGATCCAGGGGACCTTCCTGGAGCTGATGCAGTCCAAGGGGAGGATCGAGCCCGACGACGCGATGGAGGAGATCCTGGAGGACGCGGTCGCGTTCGCCGGGGTGTCCAAGTATCCGGCGCGGGTGAAGTGCGCCCTCCTCAGCTGGATGGCGTGGAAGGACGCGACGGCCCAGGCGCTGGGCGCCGACGCCGAAAGGACAACGGCATGAGCGAGACCGTGGAGATGAAGCCGGCCTCCGAGGAGGAGGTCCGCGAGGCCCTGCTCGACGTCGTCGACCCCGAACTGGGTATCGACGTCGTCAACCTCGGCCTGATCTACGGGGTCCACATCGACGACTCCAACGTGGCGACCATCGACATGACCCTGACCTCCGCGGCCTGCCCGCTGACGGACGTCATCGAGGACCAGGCCAAGTCCGCCACGGACGGTCTGGTCAGCGAGCTGCGCATCAACTGGGTGTGGATGCCGCCGTGGGGTCCCGACAAGATCACGGACGACGGTCGTGAGCAGCTCCGGGCGTTGGGCTTCAACGTCTGAGACACGCTTCGACGGCAACGGCGGCGCCTTCGGGCGCCGCCGTTCTCCGTGTCCGGACCCGCGCCGTTGTGTACGCTCGTACACATGGGATACCTGCTGCTGGCCGGGGCCATCGCCGCCGAGGTGTGCGCCACCACCGCCATGAAGTACAGCGACGGCTTCAGCAGGCTCTGGCCCTCGTTGCTGACCGTGGCCGGCTACGTGGTCTCCTTCGCCCTCCTCGCCCAGACGCTCCGCACGGTCGCCATCGGCACCGCGTACGCGATCTGGGCCGGCGTGGGCACCGCGGCCATCGCCGCGATCGGCATCCTCTTCCTGGGGGAGGGGCTCACCGCCGCCAGGGCCGCGGGCATCGCGCTGATCATCATCGGCGTCGTGGTGCTGAACCTGGGCGGAGCGCACTGATGGCCCGGCGCCACGACCCCGAGCGGCGGCAGCGGATCATCGACGCGGCGATCCGGGTGGTGGGCCGCAGCGGCATCGCCGGTCTCAGCCACCGCAGCGTCGCCGCGGAGGCCGATGTTCCGCTCGGTTCCACCACGTACCACTTCAAGACCCTCGACGAGCTGATGGTCGCCGCACTGCGCCAGGCCAACGAGGGCTTCGCCAAGGTGGTCGCGGCGCGCGGCGGCCTGGAGGATCCGCGCACCGGCCTGGCGGACGGACTGGCGGGCCTGATGGGCGAATGGCTCGCCGGAGAGCGCACGGGCGTGGAGCTGGAGTACGAGCTGTATCTGGCCGCCCTGCGCCGCCCCGCCCTGCGTCCCGTCGCGGCGGAGTGGTGCGAGGGCGTCGCCGAGCACCTGTCCCGGCGCACGGACCCGGTCACGGCCCGGGCCCTGGTCGCGCTGATGGACGGCATCTGCCTCCAGGTGCTGCTGACCGGCACGCCCTATGACGAGGGGTACGCCAGGGAGGTGCTGGGGCGGGTGATCGCGGGAGGTGACGAGGCGCCGGGCCGGGACGGGACGTCCGGCGCGTGAGATGCGGGGACACTGGTTCGCGTCCGTGGCCGCCGGACGGTTAGGTTGCCCTTATGACCGACACGACTGCTCAGAGCACCACCGGCGCAGTGGCCGCCGGCCTCGCCACCGTCGCCGCCGACGGCACCGTTCTCGACACCTGGTTCCCCGCCCCCGTACTCGCCGCCGAGCCGGGCCCTTCCGGCACCGAGCGGCTCTCCGCCGAGCGGGCCGCCGAACTGCTGGGCGGCGGCGCCACCGCGGCGGTCGGCCCGGACGCCCGCCGGGGTGTGGAGGTCGTCGCGGTCCGCACGGTCATCGCGTCGCTGGACGAGAAGCCGGTCGACGCGCACGACGTCTACCTGCGCCTCCACCTGCTCTCCCACCGCCTGGTCCGGCCGCACGGCCAGAACCTGGACGGCATCTTCGCCCACCTCGCCAACGTGGCCTGGACCTCGCTCGGTCCCGTCGCGGTGGACGACCTGGAGAAGGTCCGGCTGGGCGCCCGCGCCGAGGGTCTGCACCT
This sequence comes from Streptomyces marokkonensis, assembly GCF_008312835.1. Lineage (GTDB taxonomy): Bacteria > Actinomycetota > Actinomycetes > Streptomycetales > Streptomycetaceae > Streptomyces > Streptomyces marokkonensis_A. The sequence continues at coordinate 76,047 of NZ_VSKS01000014.1, forward strand.
CGCCGTGACGTCCGTCGACAAGTTCCCGCGCATGACGGACTACGTCGCTCCCAAGGGCGTCCGGATCGCCGACGCCGACCGGGTGCGGCTCGGCGCGCACCTCGCCGAGGGCACCACGGTCATGCACGAGGGCTTCGTCAACTTCAACGCCGGCACGCTCGGCACGTCGATGGTCGAGGGCCGCATCTCGGCCGGTGTCGTGATCGGCGACGGCTCCGACATCGGCGGCGGCGCCTCCACGATGGGCACCCTCTCGGGCGGCGGCAACGTGCGCATCTCCGTCGGCGAGCGGTGCCTGATCGGCGCCGAGGCGGGCGTCGGCATCGCCCTCGGTGACGAGTGCGTGGTCGAGGCGGGCCTGTACGTCACCGCCGGCACCCGCGTCACCATGCCCGACGGCCAGGTCGTCAAGGCGCGTGAGCTGTCCGGCGCCTCGAACATCCTCTTCCGCCGCAACTCCGTCACCGGCACGGTCGAGGCGCGCCCGAACAACGCGGTCTGGGGCGGTCTCAACGAGGTTCTCCACAGCCACAACTGACCCGTGCGTCACGTCCGTTTGGGTTACTCCCCGTGACTTCGGGGTCGTTTTGGCAGATGAACGGGTGGACACAGGGTCCGATCAGCCGCCGGGACGACTGACACACAGGAGATGGGGACGGGCGATGACGAACAAGTGGGTGCGGGGCGTGCTGCGTTGCGCGGTCGGAGTGATGGGTCTCGTGGCCGTGCTGATGCTGTGCGGCACGCTGGCGGGCACCGCCCACGCGGACGAGACCTCCACGGGCTCGGGCAACGGTCACCGGGTGGCCCTGCTCAACGCCGACGTCGGGCAGATCGACGACCCCGCGGAGGACGTGCTGGAGCACTTCCTGCTGTTCGGCGACGGGTACGTCTGGGACTGAGGCACCGGGTCGTTCACTGCCCGGGCGGGCCGGATCACCACGCGGTGGGGGGATCCGGCCCGCTTCTCGTCGCGGGGGCGGGTGTCAGGCCGTCAGGCCGTCGAGGACCCGGGTGAGCCGGGCCGTCGCCGAGGGGCCGGCGGGCCGCAGGGGCGGGCGGACCGGGCCCGCGGGGAGACCCAGCGCCGGGAGGAGGGCCTTGGCGGTGACCGCGCCGGGGAGGCCGCCCGCCCTCATCGCCTCGATGAGGGCGGTCAGTTGCTGCTGGAGGTGTGCGGCGCGGGCCGTCCCGCCCGCGTCGAAGGCGTCCAGGACGGCGCGGACGCGGTCCGGGACCACGTTGGCGACCGTGCTGACGCAGCCGGCGCCGCCGACCGCGTAGAGGGCGAGGTTGAGCTCGTCGGAGCCCGCGTAGTAGGCGAGGTCCGTGCGGGAGATCAGCTTCTGCGCCGACAGGAAGTCGTACGAGCAGTCCTTCACCGCCACGATCGCGGGATGCTCCGCGAGGCGGAGCAGGGTGTCCGGTGCGATGCGGGTGCCCGTGCGGGAGGGGATGTCGTACAGGACCAGGGGGAGGCCCGTCGTGTTCGCGACCTCGAGGAAGTGCGCCTCGATCGCGTCCTGCGGGGGGAGGCTGTAGTACGGGGCGGTCACCAGGAGGCCGTCGGCGCCCGCCTTCTCGGCCGTGCGGGCCAGTTCGGCGGTGTGGGCCGTGTCGGGGGTGCCGACGCCCGCGACGATCGTCGCGCGGGTGCCGACGGCTTGGCGTACCGCCGTGACGAGGGCCGACTTCTCGGCGTCCGTGGTGGTGGGGGACTCGCCCGTGGTGCCGGAGAGGACCAGGCCGTCGCAGCCCTGGGTGACCAGGTGGTCGGCCAGCCGCTGGGCGCCGTCGAGGTCGAGCGAGCCGGCGGGGGTGAACGGGGTGATCATCGCGCACAGGGTGCGGCCGAAAGGGGTCATGGGAGTAGTGTCGGCCGCCGTGATGTGAAGTTCTACTTACATGTGGTGATCGGTATCGGTAAGCGTTGCTTTATGGATAGGGCGAGGTGGGCGGGGGTACTCGGGTTGCCCGACCTGGAAGGAGGCGCATCGTGACCGAAACCATGGAGCGACGGCCGGTTCGTGACGAGCACAGCGTGGGCGAGCTCGTCGGGCAGGCCACCGAACAGATCTCGCGGCTCGCGCGGCAGGAAGTGGCACTCGCCAAGGAGGAGCTGACGGAGAAGGGCCGTCGTGCCGGGCGTGGCGGCGGGATGCTGGGGGCGGCGGGCGCTTTCGGCTACGCGGGGCTGCTTGCGCTGGCCGGTACGGGTGTCGCCGCGCTGGACCTGGTGCTGCCTCTGTGGGCCGCGGCGCTGATCGTCACGGGCGTGCTGTTCCTCATCGCCGGTGTGCTGGCTCTCGCCGGCCGCGGGCAGTTGCGCCGGGCCACACCGCCCAGGCCCGAGCGGACGCTGGGCAGCGTGAAGGCCGATGTGGAGGAGATCAAGGGAAGGGCGCACCGATGACGCACGATGTGAGCCGGGCGGGGGCCCATGTGGATGCCGAGGCGGAGGCCGCCGCTTCGGGGCGCGGGGCCAAGGGGCCCGATGAGCTGCGACGGCAGATCGAGCGGACGCGGCACGAACTCGGCGACACCGTGGAGGAGCTGGCCGCGAAGATGGATGTGAAGGGGCGGGCGAAGGCGCGGGCCGACGATCTCCGCGACCGGGCCGGGGCGATGACCGTGCAGATGCGCAGCACCGCCGCGCACGCCGGTGAGGTGGGCATGCGGCACCGCAAGCCGGTCATGATCGCGGGTGCGGCGGTCGCCGTGGTGGTGGGCGCGGTAATGGTGCAGCGCCATCGCTGCTGAGCGGTCGGTGGGTCGGGCGGGGCCGGCGCGGGTGTCCCCGCTCCGGCCCCTCATCGCCGTCGGGCGACCGGGTCCCCCTACGGGCGGAAACGCAGGATCTGCGGGTCGTGGTCGCTGATCTGGTCGTGGAACTCCGCGTTGATGTGCACGCTGTCGTAGCTGAAGCGGCGGATGGACGGCGTGATCAGGATCTGGTCCAGGACCTGGCTGTTGCCCTGGTAGACGTAGGAGTAACGCTCCGACTTCGGCAGGGACTTGACCGCCGACCAGAGGGTGCCCCTGCCCTCGAGGATGTCGGTCGTCTCCGAGAACTCGAAGTCGTTGATGTCGCCGAGGACCACGACCTTGGCGTTCTTCTGTGCCTTGAGGATCTTCGCGGTGAAGTCGTGGACCGCCCGGGCCTGGAGGTGGCGCTGGGTCTCCGAGCCGCGGGACGGGGGCTGGTACTGGGAGGTCAGGCTCTGGTCGCCGCCCTTGGAGGCGAAGTGGTTGGCGATGACGATGACCGTGCGGCCGCGGAAGGTGAACTCGCCGGCCAGGGGCTTGCGGCTGTCCTCGAACGCCTCGGACGCCGGGTCGATCCGGCCGGGGGAGCTCGTCAGGGCGGCCCTGCCGCGGACCTCGGTGACGCCGGTGGGGGTGGTGGCGTCGCCGCCGGGGCGGTCGGTGAAGGAGACCCGGGCCGGGTTGAAGAGGAACGCCTGGCGGATGTTGCCGCCCGGCTGGCCGCCGTCCTGCTTGTCGGCCGGGTCGATGGCGCGCCAGTCGTAGCGCGGGCCGCCCGCCGCCTCGATGGCCCCGATCAGCGCGGCCAGGGTCCGGTCGGCGGCGACCGTGCCGTCGTCGGTCGCGCCGTTGTTGTCCTGGATCTCCTCGAGGGACACGATGTCGGGGGACTTGAGGTTGTCCACGATCGCGGCGGCGTGGGCGGCGAAGGTGTCGTCGGAGGGGTCGAGGTTCTCGACGTTGTAGGTCGCGATCGCCAGTTCGCCGGTGCGCTGGGCGCGCGTGACCTCGCGGCGCAGGCCCGAGGACTCCAGGGTGCCGAGGTCCCCGGCCACCAGGGTGTAGCCGCCGTACTGGTTGTAGTCCAGAGGGCCCGTGGTGTCCCCGGTGAGGGTGTCGCCGACGTTCGCGTCGGGGAAGTCGGCCGCCCTGCCCAGCGACTGGATCTGGAGACGGCCGGTGTTCTGGGAGCCGTACGAGCCGTAGACCGTGCCGCCGCGGAGGTTGCGGTGCTCCCAGGGCTTCACCGTGACCCACAGCTCCGTGTACGGGTCGGTGGCGCCCACCACCCGGGTGTCGGAGACCTGGACGTTCATGCCCTCGAGGGACTCGTAGTGGTCCAGGGCGTAGGCGGACGGGCGGAGGGGGAGGTCGTTGACCGAGCCGTTCGGCGTGGGGGTGTAGGCCGCCGGGACGGACCTCGCGGTGATCGGCGTCGCGGCCGGGACCTCGTTGCCGCTGGAGACGACCGTGAAGGTGGGGCGGGTGATCTCCGTCAGGGACTGGTTGCCCGAGGACGTGCCGCCGGGGACGTACTCGGTCACCGTGCCGGACACGGTGACGGCGTCGCCGACCGCGACGCCCTTCGGCGTGGAGCCCGTGAAGACGAAGACGCCCTCACTGGTGGCCGGGTCCGCGTCCGGGGCGGGGTCCTGGATCCAGAAGCCGCGGGACGAGCCGTAGGTGCGGACGCCGGTGACGATTCCGGTCACATCGGTGACCTGCTCGCCCGCGTACGGCGATATGCGGGTGTCGCCCTGGATGTCATGGATGCGCACGGAGTCCGCGTGCGCGGGCGAGGTGAGGACGACGGTGGACGCCGCGGTGCACACGGCGGCGACGGTGAGCGCGGCGAGACGCGCGGACGACTTGCTGGGCAACGGATTCCCTCCGGGAATGTGATCTACGCCGGGACGAGGGTGGAGCGTGGGTCACTCCCTGTCTACGCGCGTCAATCTCCAGCCTGGTCAAGCCACTTGTCAAGGTTTCGGCCATGTACGGTCGCCGAAGAGGAGATGAAGCGGGCGGCATGGGTGGAAATCCGTCTAGGCTGAGCGGCTGAGTCGTAAGAGGCCCTAGGAGAAACAAGCCGATGTCAGACAGCTCCATCCTGCCGCCGGTGCGGCTGCGTCCCGAAGCGGAGCTGGCGCGCGACGCCCTGTCCACCCCGGTGCTGTCCCGGGCCGCCCGGCTCGCCCGCTGGGCCGGGCCCGAAACCCGGGTGGACGCCGGTGGCGGGCTCGTCGAGGAGCAACTGCCGGCGGCGGCCGACGAGCTCGGGCTGACCGGGGACGACGCGGCGGCCCACGCCAGTGAGGCCTGGCGCGTCGCCGTGGACACCGGGCTCGTCGAGGTGGCCGACGAGGAGGAGGGGACCGTCGCGGCGGGCGCGGACCTCGCGCTGCTCACCGGGGGATCGCCGCACGACGTGCTGGAGGTCTGGCTCGGCGCCCTGGAAACGCTGCTCGGCGACGCGAGTGTCCCCGACCTGGGCGGGCTGGTCGACGCCATCGCCGAGGGGGAGGGTGAGCTCGGCCTCGACGCGCTGGACTGGGACCCCGAGGCCGAGGCCGAGTTCCTGGACGGAGTGCTCGGCAACCTCTACCTGCTGACGGTCGGGGGGGAAGGGTCCGGCGGGGCACCCGTGCCGCTGCCCGCGCTGGCCGCGTCGGTCATCGTGCCCGGCGACATGGCGGAGCCCACCAATGACGTCCTCGAGCAGGTGTCCGACGCGATGATGCGGCTCGACGACCAGTTCCGCATGCTGGAGCCCGTGGGACTCGTGGAGTACCAGCCGGTCGACGAGGCGCTCATGGCCGACGCCGACGAGGAGCCCGCGGCACCGGGGGACGACACCGACGTCTCCCGCTACGGCATGGTGCGGCTCACCCCGCTCGGGCTCTACGGGCTGCGCGCCCGGCTGCTGGAGGCCGGGTTCCAGGCGCCGGCGGTCGGGGACCTCGCGGACAAGGGCGCCGACGCGCTGCTCGACGGCACGGCCGGCTTCCCGCCGGTCGCGGCCCACGCGGAGACCGAGCAGTGGCTCGCCCGGCGCGAACCCCTGGCCTCCGCCAGGGAGTTGCTGGCCGCGGCACGCGGGACCGACGAGGGCGCGCCGCTGCGGCGGCTGCGGTGCCAGCAGGCGCTGTCGCTGGTCGGCACGTCCGCCGAACCCGCCCTGCGGGAGGTGCTGGACGATCCCGAACTCGGCGGGCTCGCACGGGTGTGGCTGGCCGAGCACGGCGCCGCCGATGTGCCGCCGCCGTCCGAGGCCATGATCTTCTGGCTGACCATCGACACGGTCGCCGCCCAGCTCGCCGCGGAGGGCAACTCCGAGGAGCTGCGCTCCCTCGTGGAAGGGCTGGCACGGCAGCACGGCGGCTTCTTCGACACCGCCTGGCGGGTGGACCACCCGGCCACGGCGGACGTACTGGAGGCCATGGGGCGCCTGCACCCGGACAAGAGGGTCGCCAAGGAAGCACGGAAGGCCGCCTTCAAGGCACGGTCGCAGCACGGGGGCTGAGCTTCACGGGAGCGAGGAGCGCCGTGCCCCCCGCTGTTCAACCCGCGTTCAGGTGGGGGCGGAAGCGTGACGGCGCACAGTCCACGGTCCGTCCACCGTCACCTGGAGACCGCATGTCGCTCACCCGCAGGGACTTCGCCAGAACGTCCGTCATCACCGGTGCCGGGGTCGCGCTGGCGGGCACGGCCGGCGCCCTCGCCTCGGCCCCCCACGCCCTCGCCTCCGCCGACATCGCCGAAGAGGCGTCCGGCCGGCACGGCGGGGTGGGGTACGGGCCGCTCGTCCCGGACCCGCGGGGACTCCTCGCCCTGCCCGCGGGGTTCACCTACCGCGTCCTCACCCACACCGGGAGGACCCGCCTGGAGTCCGGTGAGTTCACGCCCGCCGAGCACGACGGAACGGCCGCCTTCCCCGGCCCGCGCGGCAGCACCCTGCTGGTGAACAACCACGAGATGGACGGCCCGCGCGACGAGGCCGAGTTCCCGGTGCCGCTCACCGAGGGCCTCGTCTACGACCCGGCCGCACCCGGTGGCTGCACCATCGTCGAGGTGCGCCCCGACGGCGGCGTCGCCGAATGGGTCGGCATCTCCGGGACCGCAAACAACTGCGCGGGCGGCAGCACCCCCTGGAACACCTGGCTCACCTGCGAGGAGAACTCCGACCGGGCCGGCGAGAACGGCATGACCAAGGACCACGGCTACGTCTTCGAGGTCGACCCCGCCGACCGGCGCGCCAACCGCGACCCCAAGCCCCTGAAGTTCTTCGGCCGCTACGACCACGAGGCCGTGGTCATCGACCCGCGGCGCGGCCACGCCTACCTCACCGAGGACGCCGACGAGCCCAACGGCCTCTTCTACCGCTGGACCCCGCCGCGGGACTTCCGCCACGGCCCCCGCGTGTTCCGCACGCTCGCCGACGACGCGGGTGTCCTCCAGGCGCCCAAGTGCTACGACTCCGGCGGCCGGTACGTCGACGACCTCTCCCGCGCCACGCGCACCGGCACCGTGTACGGCGTCGACTGGGTGGACGTGCCCGACCGCGACGCCCGCGAGGTGGCGGTCCGCGAGCAGTTCGGACCGGGCGAGGTCACCCGCGGCCGCAAACTGGAGGGCATGTGGTGGGGTGACGGCGGGGCGTACATCGTCTCCTCCTACGCCCGTGCGGAGAGCCCCGTACAGCACGACGGCCAGGTCTGGTTCTACGACCCCAGGCGCCGCACCCTGACCCTGAAGGTGCTGCTCGGCGCCGACCGGGACCCGGGCGCGGACGGCACCTTCGACGGACCCGACAACATCACCGTCTCGCCGTACGGCGGTCTGATCATCGCCGAGGACGGAGACGGCGCGCAGCACCTGTTCGGGGCCACCGACAGCGGACGCACGTATCCCATCGCCCGCAACGAACTGAACATCGGCACCGAGGACGAGCCGGAGTTCAGCGAATTCACCGGCGTCACCTTCTCACCGGACGGCCGGACCCTGTACGCCAACATCCAGGAACCGGGCATCATGGTCGCCGTCACGGGGCCCTGGAAGCGGCAGAAGCGGCGGTAGCCAAATTCGCTCGCCCGACCGACGGCCGCCCTCTTAGAGTGATGCACGTCCAGGTGCGAAGGCAGGACCTACTTCCACTCATCATGGGGCGGTCACGGGTTCGAGTCCCGTCACCGGCACAACGCGCCGGTGTAGCTCAGGGGTTGGAGCGCCATCGTCGGTTCCGCCGGCCTCGATCTCTGGACGCCACAACTTCACGCACCTCCCGGTGCGCAGGTGACGGCTCCTTCGCTGTAAACGAATCCAGGCCGCCGCCGACTTGATCTCGGGAGGTGCGGCAACTGGTGGGTGCCCGGTGCGCAGGCAGCGGATACTTCCGGGATCAGGTTCCTTGCGGGTTCGAATCCCGTCGTCGGCCCCCGGTCGATGTGGCGGAAAGGGAAGACGCGCCTGATGTGTTCCGCCGCCGACTCGGTTCTCGGGCACCCTCCTTTGCCGCGCCTCCCTCCGGAACGGACATGAATTCGGGGGAATTCGGCATGGCGCGATTCAACACCCGGGCCGCCAAGGCGCAGCCGACGTCGCGAGTGACGTCGACCGGCCGTGTGCTGCGCACGTACGAGGGCGGCCGTGGCCGCGAGCGGGACGCACGCTCGGAACTCTTCCTCCTCGCGGTGTCCGACTTCGTGACGCAGCGGACCTTCTACGAGCGCGGCGACGTTCGCGACGACCGGTTCGCGAAGCTCGTGCGTGAGCTCGCCGTGACCGACCCGTCCTGGACGGCCGGGCTGCTCGGCTGGCTGCGCGGCGAGGGCAACCTGCGGACCGCGTCGATCGTGGGCGCCGCCGAGTACGTCAAGGCCCGCCTGGACGCCGGCGCGACCGGCGGTCCGTCGAACCGGCAGGTCGTGGACTCCGTGCTGCGGCGCCCCGACGAGCCCGGCGAACTGCTCGCCTACTGGACCGCCACCCACGGCCGGAACATCCCCAAGCCCGTCAAGCGCGGAGTCGCCGACGCCGTACGCCGGCTGTACGGGGGCAAGGCCCTGCTGAAGTACGACACCGCCTCCAGGGGCTACCGCTTCGGCGACATCCTGAACCTGGTGCACGCGGCCCCCGACCCGGACAAGCCGTGGCAGGGCGAGCTGTTCCGGTACGCCCTCGACCGCCGGCACCACCCGGACACCGCGGAGCCGCCCGCCTCGGTCCGCGTCCTCACCGCCCATCGCGAGCTGATGGCGCTGCCCGTCGAGGAGCGGCGCGCGGTCGTCACGGCGCCCGACGGCGCCGACCGGCTCGCGGCCGCGGGCATCACCTGGGAGGCGCTGGCCGGATGGCTGCAGGGGCCGATGGACAAGGCGGCCTGGGAGGCCGTGATCGGGTCCATGGGCACGATGGCCCTGGTGCGGAACCTGCGGAACTTCGACGAGGCCGGGGTCGGTGACGAGGTCGCCGCCCGGGTCGCCGCCCGCATCGCCGACCCGGTGGAGGTCGCGCGGTCGCGGCAGTTCCCCTTCCGCTACCTCGCCGCGTACCGGCACGCGCCGTCACTGCGCTGGTCGTACCCGCTGGAGCAGGCGCTCGGCCACTCGCTGGGCCACGTGCCCGCGCTGCCGGGCCGGACGCTGGTCCTCGTGGACCGCTCGGGCTCGATGTTCCACTCGCGGATGTCGGACCGGTCCGAACTCACCCGCGCGGACGCGGCGGCGGTCTTCGGCACGGCGCTCGCGCTGCGGGCGGCGAAGGCGGACCTCGTCGAGTTCGGCTCGACGAGCAAGCCGGTGCGGTTCCGCCGGGGCGAGTCCATGCTGAAGATCCTCGACCGCTTCGGCGACCTCGGCGGGACCGACACGACCGGGGCCGTGCGGCGGCACTACAAGGGGCACGACCGGGTGCTGATCGTCACCGACGAGCAGTACGCGCACAGCCACCACGGCGACCCGACCGAGCAGGTGCCGTCCGAGGTGCCTGTCTACACCTGGAACCTCGCCGGACACCGGGCGGGCCACGGCCCGTCGGGCACGGCGAACCGGCACACCTTCGGAGGCCTTTCGGACGCCGCCTTCCGGATGGTTCCGCTGCTCGAGGCCGGACGGGACGCCGACTGGCCGTGGGCCGCGTGACGAACGCCGGGCACCCCCTCCGTCGGGGGCGCCCGGCGCTGCGCACGGGTGACTACAGTGCCTGGGCGGCCGGTTTCACCATGCCGCGGACCGTGCGGGACTTCACGAAGTCGCCCATCGCGGTCATCTCCCACTCGCCGGAGAACTGGCGGATCAGCTTCGCCATCATCACGCCCGTCTGCGGCTCGGCGCCGGTGAGGTCGAAGCGGACCAGTTCCTCGCCCGTGGTGGCGTCCAGCAGGCGGCAGTAGGCCTTGGCGACCTCCGTGAACTTCTGGCCGGAGAAGGAGTTGACCGTGAAGACCAGGCCGCTGACCTCCATGGGAAGACGGCCGAGGTCGACGGTGATCACCTCGTCGTCACCGCCGCCCTCGCCGGTGAGGTTGTCGCCGGAGTGGCGGATCGCGCCGTTCACGATCTGGAGCTTGCCGAAGTAGCAGCTGTCGATGTGGTTGCGCTGCGGGCCGTAGGCGATGACCGAGGCGTCCAGGTCGATGTCCTTGCCGCGGTAGGCCGGCTCCCAGCCGAGGCCCATCTTGACCTGGGAGAGCAGCGGGCGGCCGCCCTTCATCAGGGAGACGGTCTGGTTCTTCTGCAGGCTGACCCGGCCCTTGTCGAGGTTGATCTTCCCGGTGCCGGGGGCGGCGGCGGGCGGGGCCGGTGCCGGGGGCGCGGCGGGGGCGGGGGGTGCCTGCGGGGCGGACATCGGCGGGGCGGGCGGGGCGGCCGGCGGCGCGGGCGGGGCCACGGGCTGGGCGGGGGCGGCCGGTTCCTCGACCGTGACGCCGAAGTCCGTGGCGATGCCGGCCAGACCGTTGGCGTAGCCCTGGCCGACGGCACGGGCCTTCCAGGCGCCGTTGCGGAGGTAGATCTCCACGATCACCAGTGCCGTCTCATCGCCGAGGCGCGGGGGTGTGAAGGTGGCCAGGACGGCGTTGTCGTCCGCGTTGCGGATGGTGGCCGTCGGCTCGATGCCCTGGAACGTCTGGCCGGCGGCGTCGGGGCTCGCGGTGACGACGATCTTCTCGATGCCGGGGGGTACGGCCGTGGTGTCGACCGTGATGGCGTCGGGGGTGGTGCCGCCGCCGGAGCGGTAGGTCACGCCCGGGCCGGCGGGCTGGTTGTAGAAGATGAAGTCGTCGTCGGAGCGCACCTTGCCGTCGGCGGTGAGCAGCAGGCCCGATACGTCTAGCCGCACGGGGGCGGCGACGTCCACCGTCACTCGGGCGGTGGGGAGAGGGATGTTCGAGCCGGGGGTCATAGCTGTCATGCCGGGTGAACGAGCGGGGGCGCTTTACCGTTCCCTTACCTGGTCCGATCGGGGGCGGCGGGACCGGGAGGGTGGTTCGCCCCGCCGCCCCTTCCCGTCCCACCCCGGGGGCGCTGCCCGCGGACCCCCGCTCCTCAGAAGCCGGAGGGGCTGATTTCGGGAAGGGAAGGGGCGGCGGGGGCGTGAGGAGTCCTAGGGGACCACCACGATCTTCCGGCCCACGCCCGCCGCGAACTGGTCCAGGGCCTGGGGGTACTGGTCCAGGGGGAGGCGGTCGCTGATGAAGACGTCCGGGTCCAGGACGCCACCGGCGAAAAGCTCCGCCGCGCGTTCGTAGCTGTGCAGGACAGCCATGGAACCCGTGATCGTGATCTCCTGGTTGTAGATCCGGTACGGATCGATCTGCACGCGCGTCGCGTAGTCGGCGACGCCGAACTGCAGGAACGTACCGGCTTTGGAGACACGGTCCAGCCCGTCCTGGATCGCCGCCGCGTTCCCCGTCGCGTCGATGACGAGGTCCCACCCCTGCGGCCGGTCCAGCTCGTCCGGCGTCGCCGCCGCCGCGGAGACCCCCAGCTGCCGCGCCGTCTCCAGCCGCGCGGCGTTCAGGTCCACCATGTCCACGCTCGCCGCCCCGGTCCGCTTGGCCAGCTCCAGCATCATCAGCCCCATGGTCCCGGAGCCGTAGATCAGGACGTGGGCACCGAGACGGGACTGGAGCACGTCGTAGCCGCGGACCGCGCAGGAGAGGGGCTCGATCAGCGCGGCGTCCTGCGTGCGGACGTGCTCGGGCAGCTTGACGCAGTTCGCCACGGGCGCCACCGCGTACTGGGCCGCGCCACCCGCCGCGGTGACGCCGATCGCGGCCCAGCGTTCGCAGAGGTTGTTGTGGCCGGTACGGCAGTAGCGGCACTCGTGGCAGTAGAGGGAGGGGTCCACCGCGACCTGGTCGCCGACCGACACCTCCGTGACGCGCGAGCCGACGCCGACCACCTCGCCGGCGAACTCGTGTCCCGGCACGATCGGGAGCCTGGGGGCGAACTCGCCCTGGAGGATGTGCAGGTCCGTGCCGCACAGTCCGCAGGCCGCGACCTCGACGACGACGTCGCGCGGCCCTGGCGTCGGGTCCGGGACCTCGGCGACGACGGCCTTGCCCACGGACTCGATGACGGCGGCCTTCATTTCACGGCTCCCAACGACAGGCCCTGGACGAGTTTGTCCTGGGCGGCGAACCCCGCGGCGAGCACCGGCAGGGAGATGACGAGCGACGCGGCGCACACCTTGGCCAGGAACAGGCCCTGGCTGGTGATGAAGCCGGTCAGGAAGACGGGGGCGGTCTCGGCGACCACGCCCGTCAGGACCCGGGCGAAGAGCAGTTCGTTCCAGCTGAAGATGAAGCAGATCAGCGCTGTCGCCGCGATGCCGGGCAGGGCGATCGGCGCGACCACGCGGGTCAGCACGGTCGGCAGTTTCGCGCCGTCGATCTGGGCCGCCTCGATGATCGCGACCGGTACCTCGGAGAGGAAGGACTGCATCATCCACACCGCGATCGGCAGGTTCATCGCCGTGTAGAGGATGACCAGCGCCCAGATGTTGTCGAGCAGGCCCGTGTTCTTCGCGAAGAGATAGATGGGCAGCAGACCGGCCACCAGCGGCAGCATCTTGGTGGACAGGAAGAAGAACAGGACGTCGGTCCACTTCTTCACCGGCCGGATGGACAGCGCGTACGCGGCGGGGACGGCCAGGAGCAGCGTCAGCAGCGTGGAGACCACCGAGGCGGTCATGGAGTTGATCAGCGCGGGCCAGGGGCTGGCTCCGCCGGTCAGGCCGAAGAACTCGCGGTAGCCGTCCAGCGTCAGCGGGGCGGTCACCGAGGGTGGGTTGGTGGCCGCGTCCGCCTCCGAGTGGAAGGACGTGAGGACCATCCACAGCAGGGGCAGCACGAAGACGAGGCCGGCCAGCCAGGCGACGATTCCCAGGGCGCCCGCCCGGAGCCTGCCGCCGGGCCGGGCCCGCCGGGCCTGGACGGTCGCGGTGGTGGTGGCGACGGTGGCCATCAGCGGGACACCTCCTCGCGGAAGAGCGACGACACCACGCGCAGCGCGAAGGTCGCCAGGATGAGCGAGCCGATCACGACGATGACCCCGGCCGCGGAGGCGAGACCGTTCTCGTGCGCCTGGTAGAAGGTCTGGTAGATCGTGTAGGGCAGGTTGGCGGTGCCCAGGCCGCCGGAGGTGATGGTGAACACCGCGTCGAAGTTCTGCACGATGTAGATCGAGCCGAGCAGCACGCCCAGTTCGAGGTAGCGGCGCAGATGCGGCAGCGTGATGTGGACGAACACCTGCCAGTCGCTCGCGCCGTCCATCCGGGCCGCCTCGATCAGCTGGGGGTCGCGGCTCTGCAGTCCGGCGAGCAGGATCAGCATCATGAACGGGGTCCACTGCCAGATCAGCGAGGCCTCCACCGCCACCAGCGGCATCTCGGAGATCCAGTCCGGCTGTGCCGCGCCGTCCCCGCCGATCGCGTGCAGGATGCCGTTGAACAGCCCGTATTCCGGGTTGAACAGCACGTGTTTCCACAGCAGCGCGGCGGCGACCGGGACCAGCAGGAACGGTGCGATGAGCATGGTGCGCACCGCCGCCCGGCCGCGGAAGCGGCGGTTGAGGAGCAGTGCGAGCAGCAGCCCGAGGAGCAGGCTGACCAGCACCACGGTGACGGTCAGCAGGATGGTCGTCCAGATCGACTTCCGCAGGGCCGGGTCGCTCAGCACCTCGCCGTAGTTGGCGAAGCCGGCGAAGCGGCGGTCGTCCGGGTAGAGCGCGTTCCAGTCGAGGAACGAGATCACCAGTGTGGCCACGAACGGCAGCTGCGTCACGACGATCATGAAGATCAGCGCGGGCAGGAGGGGCGCGCGGGTGGCCCAGGCGCGCATGCGGTTCGGCCGGGGGGCCGCCGGCCGCACAGGAGCGGCGGCGGCGCGGGCCGGGCTGGTCAGGGTCATGATGCCTCGTACTTCTCGGCGACGGCCTCGGCGAGCTTCTGGGCCTTCGTCAGGGCGCTGTCGACCGACTGGCGCCCGGCGATGGCGGCGCTGATCTCCTGGGAGAACTTGGTGCCCAGGTCGGTGAACTCGGGGATGCCGACGAACTGGATGCCGGGCGCGGGCCGGGGCTGCACGCCCGGGTTCTCGGGCTTGGCGTTCGCGATGGCGTCCCGGGTGACGTCGGCGAAGGCGGCGGCCTGCTCGCGGTACTCCGGGATGTCGTAGGTCGACGCGCGCTTGCCGGCCGGCACGTTCGCCCAGCCGATCTTCTCGCCGACGAGCTTCTCGTACTCCTTGCCGGACGCCCACGAGATGAATTTCCAGGCGTCCTCGGCGTTGTCGGACGCTTTCTGGATGCCCCACGCCCAGGTGTAGAGCCAGCCCGAGCTCTCCGTCTTCTCGACCGGGGCGGGGACGTATCCGATCTTGCCCTTGACCGGCGAACCGTCCGCCTCCAGGGAGCCCGCGCCGGCCGTGGCGTCGTACCACATGGCCGTCTTGCCCTGGGTCATGTTGTTCAGGCACTCGGCGTAGCCCGACTGTGCCGCGCCGGCCTCACCGTGCTCACGGACCAGGTCGACGTAGAAACGCGTGGCCTCCTTGAACTCCTTGGAGTCCAGCCCGGCCGTCCAGTCCTCGTCGAACCAGGTGCCGCCGAAGGTGTTGACGACCGTGGTGAGCGGGGCCGTCACCTCGCCCCAGCCGGGCAGGCCGCGCAGGCAGATGCCCTTCATCCCGGGGCTCGAGCCGTCCACCTTCGCGGCGAGGCCGGCGACCTGCGTCCAGGTGGGCTTCTCCGGCATGCTCAGCCCTTCCTTCTCGAAGACGTCCTTGCGGTACATCAGGAAGGAGGACTCGCCGTAGAACGGCTCGCCGTAGAGCTTGCCGTCCTCCGCGGTGAGCGCCTTGGTCATCGGCGGCAGGATGTCGTCCTGGTCGAAGGCCGGGTCGCCCTCGACGTAGGAGTCCAGGGAGTGGAGCCAGCCGTTCTTGGCGTAGATCGGGATCTCGTAGTTGCTGAGTGTCGCGATGTCGTACTGGCCGGCCTGGTTGGCGAAGTCCTGGCTGATCTTGTCCCTGACATCGTTCTCCGGCAGCACCGTGAAGTTCACCTTGATGCCGGTGTCCTTGGTGAAGTTGGCCTCGGTGAGCTTCTGCAGCTCGACCATCTGCGGGTTGTTGACCATCAGGACGTTGATGGAGCGGCCGTCGGACGACCCGGACCCGCCGGCACCCGAGCAGGCGGCGAGCGGAGTGATCAGTGCCCCTGCCGCGGCGACGGCGAAGAGGGTACGGGGTATGCGTCGGCTCTCGGTTCGCATGCGGTACTCCTGTGCGTATGGGGACAAAAGGGGAGCTGTGGGTTACGGCGGCCCGCACGGGGGCGGCAGGCCTGGTGGTGCGGGGACGTGATGCCGCGCCGGAGGGCGGCTCGGCCGTCAGGCGCGGATGACCTGGGGCCCCAGCAGGGAATAGCGGTGGGCTTCGGCGGTGGGGAGCAGGGTGCTGGTGACGATCGCTTCCAGCGTGCCGATCTCGGCGAAACGGCAGAAGCTGACCGCCCCGAACTTGGTGTGGACCCCCGCGAAGACGGTGCGCCGCGCCGACCGGACGGCCTGTGCCTTGACCTCGCTGACCGCGGGATCGGGCGTGGTCAGGCCGTGTTCGCGGGAGATGCCGTTGGCGCCGATGTACGCCAGGTCTATGACGAATCCGGCCAGCATCTTCGTGGTCCAGTGGTCGACGGTCGCCAGCGTGCCGGCCCGGACCCGGCCGCCGAGCAGCAGGACCGAGACGTTCTCGGCCTCGGCGAGCGCGCCGGCGGTCGGCAGGGAGGCGGTGACCACGGTCAGCGGCCGGTCCCGGGGAAGGGCCTCGGCGATGAGCTGCGGGGTGAAGCCCTCGTCGACGAAAACCGTCTCGGCGTCCCCGAGCAGCTCGGCCGCGGTGGCCGCGATCCTGCGTTTCTCGGGGACATGGCTGGTGGCGCGGAAGGCGAGTGTCGTCTCGAAGCCGGCGCTCTCCACCGGGCAGGCGCCGCCATGGGTGCGGCGGAGCAGTCCGTGGTCCTCCAGGACGCGCAGGTCACGCCGGACGGTCTCCCTGGCCACGCCCAGATCGGCGGCGAGCGTGGTGACCTCGACCGAGCCGGAGGCCCGCGCGACACGAACGATCTCGCGCTGGCGCTCCTCGGCGGTCCTCGCCGCTCTCGCCGTCGTCATCGCCGACACCCGCTTCCGTACGGTCTTCCTTGCCTGATCGCCACCGGGGGGCGGGCAGGGCTGCCCGTTCGGGCCCGGTGGTGTCCATGGGGGAAGTTCTACAGCGGTGCTCGCCTGCTGAACAGGTCTGTTGCGAATCCGATGCTGCCCGCTTGTGCCCGTTTGGCCTGCCGGTTGCCCGTCTTCGACCTGCGCGACCGTGGGGCGGGACGTGAGAACGGGCAGTGCGGATGCCCGAATGCGGCGGCGGGCGGGCCCGTTCGGTGCCCGCCCGCCGCCGCATGCGACTGTTTCGCGCCGCCCTGGCGCGGGTGTTGCCTCGTCAGTACGGCCAGACGGGCGGGTCGGTGACGAAGTGGCCGCCCAGGCAGGCGTGCGCCGGGTCGTCCGGGTCCAGCTCGCCCTGCTCGGCGATCAGCTTCCCGGCGTACGGCTCGGAGTTGTCCTGCGGGTCGTAGCCGAGCGCACGCGCCGAGGTGAGGTCCCACCACAGGCGGGTGTTGGCGGAGGAGCCGTGGACGACGGTGTGGCCGACGTTCTCGGCGGTCAGGGCGGCGTGGAAGAGGCGGGCGCCGTCGGCGGGACTCATCCACACCGAGAGCATGCGCACGCTGGTCGGCTCGGGGAAGCAGGAGCCGATGCGCACGGAGACGGTCTCCAGGCCGTGCTTGTCCCAGTAGAGCTGCGCGAGGTCCTCGCCGAAGCACTTGGACAGGCCGTAGAAGGTGTCCGGGCGGCGCGGGGTGTCGACCGGGATGAGGGGGTCGTCGCCCCGGGGGCGCGGGGTGTAGCCGACGGCGTGGTTGGAGGAGGCGAAGACGATGCGTCCGACGCCCTCCTCGCGTGCCGCCTCGTACAGGTTGTACGTGCCCTCGATGTTGGCCTTGAGGATCTTGTCGAAGGACGCTTCCAGGGAGATGCCCGCGAGGTGGACGATCGCGTCGACGCCGCGGACCGCCTCCCGCACGGCGTCCCTGTCGGCGAGGTCCGCGACGATCGCCTCCGGCTCGCCGTCGACGGGGCGCAGGTCGAGCAGGCGCAGCGCGTAGCCGTGGTCCGGGAGCAGTCCCCGCATCAGGGTGCCGAGGCCGCCGGCGGCGCCGGTGAGCAGAACGGTGCGGGGAGCGGGCATCCTCGGGTCTCCTTGCGGCGCCGGCCGTGGCGCACGTACATATGAGCGCACGGCATTCATATTCGTGGACACGCTAAGGAGGTGGGGCGCGGCGCGTCAAGTATCCCCCATGTTCTCGGGGCGCGTGCGACTCCGCCGGTGTGCACGGGATGAGGTGCTTGACCGGCCTCCGTGGGGCGGCTTAGCGTAGTGCATGTTCAGAGATGTGGACGCCAATCAAGAATATGGACCAGGGAGAGCTTGTGACGTCAGCCCCTCTCGCCGCCCGACTCGATGCCCCCAGCGGGCCGCTGTTCTTCCCGGTCACCGCGTACGGGCCCGACGGCGCCGTCGATCCGGACACCTGCCGGCTCCACGTCCGGCGGGGGGTGGAGGCCGGGGCCGCCGCGGTGTTCGCCTGCTGCGGCACCGGTGAGTTCCACGCGCTGACGCCCGAGGAGTTCGACGCCTGCGTCCGGGCCGCCGTGGAGGCCGCGGAGGGCCGCGTCCCGGTCGTCGCCGGCGTCGGCTACGGCACCGCGCTGGCGGTCCGCTACGCGCGGCTCGCCGCGAGCGCCGGGGCCGACGGGCTGCTCGCCATGCCCCCGTACCTGGTCCGGGCGGGTCAGGAGGGCCTGCTGCGGCACTACCGCGAGGTGGCCGGGGCGACCTCGCTGCCCGTGATCGTCTACCAGCGCGACAACGCCGTCCTCACGCCCGGGACCGTCGTCGGACTGGCCCGCACCGACGGGATCATCGGCCTGAAGGACGGCCTCGGCGACCTCGACCTGATGCAGCGGACCGTCAGCGCCGTGCGCGCGGAGGAGCCCGGGGACTTCCTCTACTTCAACGGGCTGCCCACCGCCGAACTCACCCAGCCCGCCTACCGGGGCCTCGGCATCACCCTGTACTCCTCCGCGGTGTTCTGCTTCGCGCCCGAGATCGCCCTCGCCTGCCACACCGCCTTCCGCACCGGCGACGAGGCCACCGCGAACCGCCTGATCGACGGCTTCTACCGGCCGTTCGCCGAACTGCGCGCCAAGGGCCACGGCTACGCCGTCTCCCTGGTCAAGGCCGGCGTGCGGATGCGCGGCCTCGACGTGGGGGAGGTGCGCCCCCCGCTGCACGAACCCGCCGGGGATCATGTCAAGCAGCTCGCTCAGCTGATCGAGCGGGGACACGCGCTGCTCGAGGAGGGCATGTGAAGGCGTCGGCGTTCGTCTACCCCTGGGACGTCAACGGGGACCCGGAGGCACCCGCGCGGATCGCCGCGCTCGGCACGGCACAGGTGACGCTCGCCTCCGCCTACCATTCCACCCGCGCGCTGACCCCCCGTCACCCGCGCCACCGCGTCGTCACGGCCGAGTACGCGGCCGTGCTCTACCCGCCGGGGGAGCACTGGTCCGGCCGCACCCCGCGTCCGTACGCGGCCGGCGACTGGGCGCCCGGCGACGCCTTCGGCGAGGCCGCGGCGGCGCTCACGGGCGCGGGTCTCGAGGTGCACACCTGGGTGGTCCTCGCGCACAACTCCCGCCTCGGCGCGGAACACCCCGGCACCTCGGTGGTCAACGCCTACGGCGACCGCTACCCCTGGGCGCCGTGCATCGCCCAGCCCGCCACACGCGCGTACCTGACCGACCTGGCCGCCGAGGCGGCGGTGCGTCCCGGCGCGCGCGGCACCGAGCTGGAGTCCCTCGGCTGGTACGGGCTGGCCCATCTGCACGCCCACGACAAGACCGCCGGGGTCGGCCTCGGGGACGCCGGTCAGTACCTGATGTCCCTGTGCTTCTGCCCGGCCTGCCGCGACGGCTACGGCACCCGCGGCCTGGACGCCGACGCGCTCGCCGCCGCCGTGCGGGCGGCGCTGGAACCGGTGTGGCGGGGGGCGCCCTCCGACGGGGCCTGGGCGGGCGTCGAGAAGCTCCTCGGCGAGACGGCGGCGAACGCCACGCGCGCCTGGCGCGACGAGGCGGCCCGCACACTCCAGGAGGTGGCGGTCGAGGCCGTACGGCGGGCCGCGCCCCGGGGGTTCCAGGTGCTGCTGCACGCGGACCCGGTGTCCTACCACTGCGGGGCGAACGCCGGCGTCGACCCCGTGCACATCCTGTCCGTCGCCGACGGCGTGGTCGTGCCCTGCACCGGAGGCGCCGGCCTGCTGACCCCGTTCGCACGGGAGGCCCGCGCGGACACCGTGCTCGCCGCCAACCTCACCGTGGTCGCCGGCATGGGCGGCAACCCCGCCGCACTCGCGGCCGACGCGGCCGGGGCCCGCCGCCTGGGCGCGACGGAACTGCGGCTGTATCACGCCGGGTTGGCGTCGGACGGCGACCTGGAAGCGGTGCGCTCGGCGCTCGCCGGCCTCTGAAGCAGCGCCGCCGCCGTCACCGCGAGGGCGGCCCCGAGCACGGCCAGCAGCAGCCGGTGGTCCAGGAGTTCGACGAGGGCCGCGCCCGCCGCCAGGCCGACGACGTTCGGGGTGAACACCAGCGTGTTGGCCGTGGCGGTGACCCTGCCCAGCAGAGGTGGCGGGGTCTCGTGCTGCACGGCGGTCAGCGTGGCGATCAGCACGGCGGGCAGGCCCGCGCCGATCGCCGCGCTGCACCCCCACGCCAGTGGGTCGTGCGGCACCGCGCGCAGGGCCACCGCCACGGACAGGACGGCGATGCCGTACGCCGCGAAGCGCCGGGCGCCGAAGCGGCGCAGGGCCGGGCCGGAGAGCAGACCGACCGCCACCGACCCCGCGCCCTGGACGGCGTACAGCGCACCGGCGTAGGCGGGGGAGTGGCCGAGGTCCTCCACCACGGCGTAGAGCAGTGCCCCGCTGAGACCCGCGCACAGCATCGTCGCGCCGCCCGCCGCCACCAGCGGGCGCAGCACGGGATGGGCCCACAGGTGGCGGGCCCCCTCGGCCGTCCGCTCCCGGCGGCCGCCCGCCGGCGGCGCCGGCCGTTCCTCCCGG
This sequence comes from Streptomyces marokkonensis, assembly GCF_008312835.1. GTDB lineage: Bacteria > Actinomycetota > Actinomycetes > Streptomycetales > Streptomycetaceae > Streptomyces > Streptomyces marokkonensis_A. Next base: position 96,557 of record NZ_VSKS01000014.1, read on the forward strand.
ACGCGCAGGAGCGCGTACACCACCGTGGCCAGCAGGAAGGTGACCGCATCCAGGACGGCGACGCCCGCCCCGCCGCAGGCCGCGTAGAGACCCGCCCCCGCCGGCGGGGCCAGCAGCTTCACGCCCTCGCCCGCGGTCGTCCGCAGTCCGTTGAAGTCGCCGAGCAGGGAGCGGTCCACGGCGGTGGCGATCAGCGCCGACTCGGCCGCGTCGTTCACCACGCCGGCCGCGCCGTACACGAACAGCACCGCGTACAGCAGCCACAGGCCGCGCGGTGAGTCCACGGTGCAGAGAGTGAGCAGCAGCATCGCCATCAGCAGGCTCGTACCGATCAGCAGCGGTCTGCGCCGGACCCGGTCGGCGAGGGTGCCCAGCAGCGGACCGGCCAGGGTCGGCGCCCACATCGCCAGCATGCACAGGGCCGCGAGACCGTCCGAGCCGGTGAGGTCCTTGACCCACACGCCGGAGACCAGCCACAGCGCGGAGGTGCCGAACCCGGAGATCACCACCGCGGTGAGGCAGAGGCGCGCGTCGCGGTCCCGCACCACACGGGCCGCCGTCCATGTCGACTTCGTCATGCCCGGTCATCCTGGGGCTGAGGACGGGGGGTGCGGATCGGGCGGATGCCCTAGGAGGACGGCGGTTCGGCGATGAGTTCTGGTGCCCGCGTCGGTCAACCTCCCAGGAACACCGTCAGGAGGAGAAACCCGATGACCGACACCACTGTCGACCTGGGACCGCAGACCCAGGTCGTGGCGCGTCTCGCCGAGGGCGTCACCGACGAGCAGCTGGCGCACGGGACGCCCTGTCCGCGGTACGCCGTGCGCCACATGCTCGGCCACATCCTCGGACTGGCCGTCGCCTTCCGGGACGCCGGCCGCAAGGAGCTGGGCGCGAACACCGACACCAGCCCGGATGCCGCCCTGCCGGACATCGGTCCCGGATGGCGTGAGGAGCTGCCCAAGGTGCTCGACGAACTCGCCGAGGTCTGGCGGGACCCCGCGGCCTGGACCGGTATGACCCGCGCCGGGGGCGTGGACCTGCCGGGCGAGGTCGCCGGTGCCGTCGTCACCGACGAACTGGTGATCCACGCCTGGGACCTGGCCCGCGCGACCGGTCAGCCGTACGCGCCCGATCCCGCCGCGCTGGAGAGCGCGCACGCCTTCCTGCTCGCCGCCGCCGAGGAGGGCGACCGGGGCGACGGCATCTTCGGCCCCGTCGTCCCCGTTCCGCCCGACGCCCCGCTCCTGGACCGGACGATCGGCCTCAGCGGCCGGGACCCGGGCTGGACACGGCCCGTGTGACCTTCGCCGCGTTGCGCGGGCACACGGATCCGGCCGGGCCGGGGCGCCGTGGGGAAACCCTCACGGCGCCCCGGCCTCCTTGTGTCCATGCGTCGACTCCACCGCGATCCCGCTCTGTTCCTCCGAGGCCGGCACGGGCAGCCGTCGCGGCAGCGAACGCCGGCACCTGACCCGCACCACCCCTGGGGCACCACCGCCGGGCCACGGACACCGTGCGGGGCAACAGCACGTTTCCTTGTCAGAAGCATTGACGAAACCCTGGGCCGCTCTTACGGTCATCCGCGTCGTACTTCGTACGTCATATATGAGACGCGATACGCGAGATCCGATCCGCGAGATCCGAGAGGCGCGCATGACCTCTGTGCCCACGCCGATCCCCTCCCGCACGCAGTACGTGCTGGAGGAGATCAAACGCCGCATCCTCACCGGCCGGTTCACACCGGGCCAGGCCCTGGTCGAGACCGACCTCGCCGCACAGTTCGGGGTGTCCAAGACCCCGGTGCGCGAGGCGCTCAAGACCCTGGCCGGCACCGGTCTGGTCGTGATGAGCCAGTACAAGGGCGTCACGGTGCGCATGGTCGACGCGGACATGGCGCGGGAGGTCTACGACGTGCGCCTGCTCCTCGAGCCCGAGGCGCTCAAGCGCGCCGTGCGCCGCGGTGCCTCCCTCGACGCCGCACGCGACGCGCTGACCCGCGCCGACGAGGCCACCGACACGGCCGAACGGTCGCTCGCCAACCGCGAGTTCCACCGCGCTCTCTACGTACCGTGCGGCAACCCGCTGCTCGGCAGGATGCTCGACGAGGTCCGCGACCAGGCCGCCCTCGTCTCCGCCGTCGCCTGGGCCGCCGACCCCTCCTGGGAACGGGAGGCCGGCGAGCACCGGGAGATCCTGCGGCTCGCCCTCGGCGGGGACGCGGACGGCGCGGCGCGCGCCCTGCACGCGCACATCGCGTCGTTCGTGCGACGGGCCTTCCCCGAAGCGGAGTTCGAGGCGGCCTCGGCGGCCCAGACAGAGGACGGTCAGGCATGACAACGACGTTCGAGACCCAGCGGGCGGCCCTGGCCGGCGTGGTGGCGATCCCGGTGACCCCGTTCGCCGAGGACGGCTCCATCGACCCGGAGACCTACCGGGCCCTGCTGCGCCGTCTCCTCGACGGTGGCATCACGACTCTCACCCCCAACGGCAACACCGGCGAGTTCTACGCCCTGACCCCCGCAGAGCGCCGCCTGGTCACCGAGTTGACCGTCGAGGAGGCCGGCGACCGCTCGGTGATCCTCGTCGGAGTGGGCCACGACGTGCCCACCGCCGTCGACTCCGCGCGGCACGCTCGTGACCTGGGCGCGCAGATGGTGATGGTGCACCAGCCGGTCCACCCCTACGTCTCCCAGAGCGGCTGGGTGGACTACCACCGCGCCATCGCCGAGGCCGTGCCCGACCTGGGCGTCGTCCCCTACATCCGCAACGCTCAGCTCACCGGCGCCCGCCTCGCCGAACTCGCCGACACCTGCCCCAACGTCATCGGCGTGAAGTACGCCGTGCCGGACGCGGCGAGGTTCGCCGCCTTCGCCCGGGACGCGGGACTCGAACGGTTCGTGTGGGTCGCGGGGCTCGCCGAGCCGTACGCCCCCTCCTACTTCTCGGCCGGCGCCACCGGTTTCACCTCCGGGCTGGTCAACGTCGCCCCCTCCGTCTCGCTGAACATGATCGAGGCGCTGCGCTCCGGCGACTACCCGACCGCCATGAAGGTGTGGGAGCAGATCCGCCGCTTCGAGGAGATGCGCGCCGCCAACGGCTCCGCCAACAACGTCACCGTCGTCAAGGAGGCCCTCGCCTCCCTGGGGCTGTGCCGCCGCGAGGTCCGCCCGCCGAGCAGGCCGCTGCCGGAGAGCGAGCGCGCCGAGGTCGCCGCCATCGCCGCGGGGTGGTCCCTGTGAAGTCGCCCGAACAGCTCCGCAGCCACCAGTGGTACGGCACCGACGGACTGCGCTCCTTCAGCCACCGCGCCCGCACCCGGCAGCTCGGCTATCTGCCCGAGGAGCACCTGGGCAAGCCCGTCATCGCCGTTCTCAACACCTGGTCCGACATCAACCCCTGCCACGTCCATCTGCGCGACCGCGCGCAGGCGGTGAAGCGGGGGGTGTGGCAGGCGGGCGGCTTCCCCCTCGAATTCCCGGTCTCCACCCTCAGTGAGACCTTCCAGAAGCCGACCCCCATGCTCTACCGCAACCTCCTCGCCATGGAGACCGAGGAGCTGCTGCGGTCGTACCCGGTCGACGGGGCCGTGCTGATGGGCGGCTGCGACAAGTCCACGCCCGCCCTGCTGATGGGGGCCGCCAGCGCCGACCTGCCCACCGTCTTCGTGCCCGCCGGGCCCATGCTGCCCGGCCACTGGCGCGGCGAGACCCTGGGCTCCGGCACCGACATGTGGAAGTACTGGGACGACAAGCGGGCCGGCGTCATCGGCGACTGCGAGATGCAGGAGCTGGAGAGCGGCCTGGCCCGTTCGCCGGGCCACTGCATGACGATGGGTACGGCGTCCACACTGACCGCCGCCGCCGAGGCGCTCGGCGTCACCGTCCCGGGCGCGTCCAGCATCCCGGCCGTCGACTCCGGGCACGACCGGATGGCCGCGAAGGCGGGCATGACGATCGTCGACCTGGTCCACAGGGACCGGAAGCTGAGCGACATCCTCACCGCGGACGCCTTCGAGGACGCGGTCACGACGGTCCTCGGACTCGGCGGCTCCACCAACGCCGTCATCCACCTGATCGCCATGGCCGGCCGGGCCGGCGTCACGCTCACCCTCGACGACTTCGACCGCATCGCCCGCACCGTCCCGGTGCTGGCCAACGTCCGTCCCGGCGGACAGACGTACCTGATGGAGGACTTCCACTTCGCGGGCGGACTGCCCGGGTTCCTCTCCCGGATACCCGACCTGCTGCACCTCGAGAGGCCCACCGTCTGTCACGACACCCTGCGCGAGCAGATCGCCGGCGCGCAGGTGCACGACGACGACGTCATCCGGCCCCGCCACAACCCGGTCGCGGACGAGGGCGGGCTCGCCGTACTGCGCGGCAACCTCTGCCCGGACGGCGCCGTCATCAAGCACATCTCCGCCGAGCGGCACCTGCTCCGGCACACCGGTCCCGCCGTCGTCTTCGACGACTACAAGCAGATGCAGCGGACCATCAACGACCCGGAGCTCGGCATCACCGCGGACAGTGTGCTGGTGCTGCGCAACGCCGGCCCCAAGGGCGGCCCGGGCATGCCCGAGTACGGGATGCTGCCCCTGCCCGACCACCTGCTCAAGCAGGGGGTGCGGGACATGGTGCGGATCTCCGACGCCCGGATGAGCGGGACGAGTTACGGCGCGTGCGTCCTGCACATCGCCCCCGAGTCGTACGTCGGCGGACCGCTGGCCCTGGTGCGCACCGGGGATCCGATCACGCTCGACGTCGAGAACCGCACGCTCCGGCTCGACGTCGACGACGAGGAGCTCGAGCGTCGCAGGGCGCGGTGGACGCCGCCGCCCGCACGCTACGAGCGCGGTTACGGCGCGCTCTACAACGACCAGATCACGCAGGCCGACACCGGCTGCGACTTCGAGTTCCTCGCCCGCCCGGGCACCGTCCAGGACCCCTACGCGGGCTGACCCGCCGTCCCGGGCGGATCCCGCACACCTACGAAGAAAGCGCTTCCCCCGCTCACGCACCACACAGCACGACGTACCGAGAAACGGAGAACAGTCATGGCCCAAGCCGCAGCCGTGGCGAAACCGCCCGCGCCACCCCGGCGGCGCCGTGCCTCCGCCACGCCCCGCAGGCTCCCCTACCTGCTGATCGCACCGGCCGCCCTGCTCATGCTGGGCTTCATCGCGTACCCGGTCCTCAGCGTCTTCTACTACAGCCTGCAGGAGTACAACCCCACCAAGCCGTGGCGCAACGGCTTCGCGGGCTTCGACAACTTCACCCACATCTTCACCGAGGACCCGCTGTTCTGGGACACCCTCGTCTTCAGCGCCAAGTGGGTCGTCGTCGAGGTCGGACTGCAGTTGATGTTCGGCCTGGCCCTCGCCCTCATCGTCAACCAGACCTTCGTCGGCCGCGCCCTGGGCCGCGCCCTCGTCTTCTCGCCGTGGGCCGTCTCCGGCGTGCTGACCTCCGCGATCTGGGTGCTCCTCTACAACTCCCAGACCGGCATCACCCGGTACCTCGCGGACATGGGCATCGGCGACTACGGCGTCAGCTGGCTGTCGGACACCTCCACCGTCTTCCCGGCGGCGGTCGTCGCCGACCTGTGGCGCGGTGTCCCCTTCTTCGCGATCCTCATCCTCGCCGACCTCCAGTCCGTCTCCAAGGACCTCTACGAGGCCGCCGAGGTCGACGGGGCCAGCCGCTTCAAGCAGTTCCTGCACATCACGCTGCCGCACCTGAAGGACGCCATCATCCTGTCCACGCTGCTGCGCGCGGTGTGGGAGTTCAACAACGTCGACCTGCTCTACACGCTGACCGGCGGCGGACCCGCGGGCGCGACCACGACCCTGCCGCTGTACATCGCCAACACCTCGGTCGAGTCCCATGACTTCGGCTACGCGTCGGCCCTCACGACGGTCGCGTTCGTGATCCTGCTCTTCTGCTCGATGGTCTACCTGCGGCTGAGCAAGTTCGGAGGCGAGAAGTGATCACCAAGGAGGCCACCGTGGCCGCCCCCGCCCCCGTGGCCGTCGCCCCTGAGCCGCCACGGCCGGCGAAGGGGCACCGGGCCTGGGACGAGGCACCCCGCTGGCAGATCTACCTGCCCCTGGGCGTCTACCTCGTCTTCACCCTCATCCCCTTCTACTGGATCCTGCTCTTCGCGCTGCGCCCGGCCGGCTCCACCTCGCTGGTGCCCTGGCCGATGACCTCCGTCCACTTCGAGAAGGTCTGGACGGACCGCAGCTTCGGCACCTTCTTCTACAACAGCGTGCTGGTCGGCGTCGCCACCCTGATCATGACGACCCTGGTCGCCCTGGCCGGCGGCTACGCGCTCGCCCGGTTCGACTTCAGGATCAAGCGGGCGTTCATGCTGGCCCTGCTCTGCTCCCAGTTCGTGCCCGGCGCGCTGCTCCTGGTCCCGCTGTTCGAGATCTTCGCCGAACTGCAGATGATCAACTCCCTCGGCAGCGTCATCATCGCCGAGACGGTCTTCCAGCTGCCGCTGTCGATGATCCTCATCAGCAACTTCATCAAGAACGTGCCGTACTCCCTGGAGGAGGCCGCCTGGGTCGACGGCTGCAACCGGTTCAGGGCCTTCCGGGTGGTCGTCCTGCCGCTGCTGCGGCCCGGTCTGATCGCCGTCGGCTCCTTCGCCTTCGTCCACTCCTGGAACCACTTCCTGTTCGCCCTGATGTTCCTCAACAACCAGGAGAAGCAGACCATCCCGGTCGGCCTCAACACCCTGATGAGCGCGGACAGCGTCGACCTCGGCGCACTCGCCGCGGGCGGAATCATCGCGGCCGTCCCCGTGGTGATCGTGTTCGCCTTCATCCAGAAGTGGCTGATCACCGGGTTCAGCGCGGGGGCGGTGAAGGGATGACGTCCGCCCTGCCCGTTCCCGTCGTCCTCGCCGGTGCCCGCGGCCACGGCCGCTGGCACGTGGAGAACATCCGCCGGCTCCAGGAGAAGGGAGTCGTACGGCTCGCCGGCGTCTGTGAGCTCACCCCGCTCACCAAGGACGAGTTCGGCGGGGAACTCCCCGAACAGTCAGCCGACTTCGGCGCGCTGCTCGACTCGACCGGCGCCCGGGTCGCGGTGATCTGCACCCCGATCCCCACCCACACCGACCTCGCCCTCGCGGCGGCCTCACGGGGCGTGCACATCCTGCTGGAGAAGCCGCCGGCACCGTCGTACGCCGAGTTCCGCCGGATGGCCGACGGGGTCGCCGCGGCCGGGGTCGCCTGCCAGATCGGCTTCCAGTCGCTGGGCTCGCACGCCGTCCCCGCGATCCGCGAGCTGGTCGCCGAGGGCGCCGTCGGCCGGGTGGTGGGCATCGGCGCGGCCGGCGCCTGGGTGCGGCCCGAGGCGTACTTCCGGCGGGCGCCCTGGGCGGGCCGGCGCCGGCTCGACGGCGCCGACGTGATCGACGGGGCGCTGACCAACCCGCTCGCCCACGCCGTCGCCACCGCCCTCGCGCTCGGCGACAGCACCCGCGCCGAGGACGTCGCCGGCATCGAGACCGAACTGCTGCGCGCCAACGACATCGAGTCCGACGACACCTCCTGCGTACGGATCACCACCGCGCGGGGCGGTTCCGTCACCGTCGCCGCGACGCTCTGCGCCGAGCGGGCGGACGAGCCGTACGTCATGGTGCACGGCACCAGCGGCCGGATCACCCTCTGGTACAAGCAGGACCGCGTCCTGCTCCAGCGCGCGGACCACGGCCCCGAGGAGACGCGGTACGACCGCACCGACCTGCTGGAGAACCTCGTCGCGCACCTCACCGACGGCACCGGGCTGCTCGTCCCCCCGGAGGCGACCGGAGCCTTCATGCAGGTCGTCGAGGCGATCCGCAGGGCCCCCGATCCGGTCCCGCTGCCCGCCGGCGCCTGGCACCGCGCTCCCGGCGAGGACCGCCGGGTCGTGCCCGGCATCGACGGCCTGGTCGCGGCCGCCGCCGACACCCTGTCCCTCTACTCCGAGCTGGGCGCCCCCTGGGCGCTGCCCGCCCACCACCTGCCGAAAGAGGTGAGCACCCGATGACCGGCAACGACTCCGTGGTGCTGCGTGTCGCGGGCCGGCCCGTCGGCCGGTACGTCACCCGGCCCGAACTGCCCGCGCGGCTCTCCCCGCGGCCCTGTCTGCACCCCGTCACCACCCTGGCCGGCACGGCGGTCACCGAGCTGAGCCCCGCCGACCACGCCCACCACCTCGGCGTCGGTGTCGCCGTTCCCGACGTCGAGGGGTTCAACTTCTGGGGCGGACGCACCTACGTCCGCGACCGGGGACCGACCGAGCTGGACAACCACGGCTCCCAGCGGCACATCTCCTACCAGCTGCGCGACCCCGACGGATTCGTCGAGGAACTGCGCTGGACGGCCGCGCCGGGCGAGCTGCTGCGCGAGCGCCGCACGGTCGCCGCCACCGCGCTCACCGGCGCCGCCTGGGCGCTGGACCTCACCTTCTCCCTCACCAACATCACGTCGGGGCCGCTCTCCCTGGGCAGCCCCGCCACCAACGGCCGCCCCGGCGCCGCCTACGGCGGCTTCTTCTGGCGGGCCCGCAAGGAGGAGACGGCACCGGACGTCTTCACCGCCGGCACCGACGGAGAGAACGACGCCCACGGCAGGACCGCCGACTGGCTGGCGCTCGCCGGATCCACCTGGACCCTGGTCTTCGCCGGGGCGACCGAACAGACCAGGCGCGACCCCTGGTTCGTCCGCACCGCCGAGTACCCGGGCGTCGGCTCGTCCCTCGCGCACGCGGACCGGCTGCCGGTCCCGCCCGGCGGGACCGTCGTCCGCCGGATCGTCACCGTCGTCGCCGACGGCCGCCTCGGCCGGGACGAGGCCGCCGCCCTGGTCCGCAAGGCGGTGGGCCCATGAGCGCCGAGCGGGCGGACCTCACCTACCGCAACCCGGTCCTGGACGCCGACTGGTCCGACCCGGACGTGATCCGGGTCGGCGACGACTTCTACCTGACCGCCTCCAGCTTCGGCCGCGTCCCCGGACTGCCCCTGCTGCACTCCCGCGACCTGGTCAACTGGACCCTCGTCGGCCACGCTCTCGAACGCCTCGAACCCGAGGCCGAGTTCGCCGTGCCGCGGCACGACTGCGGGGTCTGGGCCCCCGCCCTGCGCCACCACGACGACCGCTTCTGGATCTTCTGGGGCGACCCCGACCAGGGCATCTTCCAGGTCAACGCCCCCGAGATCCGGGGCCCCTGGACCCGGCCGCACCTGGTGAAGGCCGGCAAGGGCCTGATCGACCCCTGCCCCCTGTGGGACGACGAGACCGGCGAGGCGTACCTCGTGCACGCCTGGGCCAGGTCCCGCTCCGGCGTCAAGAACCGCCTCACCGGCCACCGGATGCACCCGCACGGCACCGAACTCCTCGACGAGGGCAAGGTGATCGTCGACGCCGACCGCATCCCCGGCTGGTTCACCCTGGAGGGGCCCAAGCTCTACCGGCACGACGGCTGGTTCTGGATCCTCGCCCCCGCCGGGGGAGTGGAGACCGGCTGGCAGGGCGCCTTCCGCTCACGCGCGTTCTTCGGGCCGTACGAGGAGAAGGTGGTCCTGGAGCAGAAGGACACCGACGTCAACGGCCCCCACCAGGGCGGCTGGGTGCGCACCCCGTCGGGGCAGGACTGGTTCCTGCACTTCCAGCAGCGCGGCGCGTACGGCCGGGTCGTGCACCTGCAGCCGATGGGCTGGGGCCCGGACGGCTGGCCGGTGCTCGGGGACGACGGCGCCCCCGTCGCCGTGCACCGCCGCCCGGACCTGCCCGCGCAGCAGCCCGCCGCGCCCGCCGCCGACGACGACTTCCCCGGCGGACGCCACGGCCGCCAGTGGCAGTGGACCGCCAACCCCAGGGACGGCTGGGCCACCCAGCACTCCGCCGACGGACTGCGGCTGACCTGCGTCCGGTCCGCCGACGCGCACGACCTGCGCACACTGCCCAACGTCCTCACCCAGCGGCTGCCCGGCACCCCGTGCACCGTCGAGGTGGGGCTCCGGCTCGACAGCGAGGAACCCGGAGCACGCGCCGGACTCGTGGTCCTCGGGGACGCCTACCGCTGGATCGGGCTCCAGCGCGGCACGGACGGCACGGTGCACCTGGTGCACCGGTTCGCCGAGACCGTCGCCGAGCACGAGCGGGACGCCGACCACCCGCGGCCCGCCCCCGGTGGCCGGGCGCGGCTGCGCATCGACATCGGTGCGGGTGCGCGCTGCCGCTTCTCGTACGACACCGGGGACGGTTTCCGCTCCTCCGGTCAGGTTTTCGCCGCCACGCCCTGGCGCTGGGTCGGTGCCCTGCTCGGCCTGGTCGCCCTGGCGCCCTCCGGTCAGGGGCACGCCGGCACCGCCACGTTCACGCAGTTCAGGATCAGTATCCAGAAGAAGAGAGCCGACCAATGAAGATCAGCATTCTCGGAAACAGCACCGGCAGAGGCCGCCGCACGTCGGCCGCCGTCGCCCTGGGGGCCGTGCTCGCCCTGACCGCCACCGCCTGCGGCGACGACGGCGGCGGCGCGGGCGAGGGCGGCGAGGGCAGCGGCAAGGGCAAGATCATCTTCTGGGACAACAACGGCGGTGTCCGCACCGAGATCTGGAAGGAGATCATCGCCGACTTCGAGAAGGCGAACCCGGACATCGACGTCCAGTACGTCGGCATCGCCTCCACCGAGTACCAGTCCAAGGTCGACACCGCCATCCAGGGCGGCGGCCTGCCGGACGTCGGCGGCATCAGCGCGTCGATGCTCGCGGGCTTCGCGGCCCAGGGCGCGCTCGACCCGCTGGACGACCGGCTGGACGGGTCGTCCCTGAACGGCAAGCTCAACAAGGACATGATCGAGTCGCTGCGCGCCGCGGGCGGCGGGGACGACAAGCTGTACTCGATCCCGACCTCGGCGAACAACGGCGTCCTGTACTACCGCACCGACCTGTTCGAGAAGGCGGGCCTGGAGGAGCCGACCACCTGGCCCCGGTTCTTCGAGGCCGCCGAGGAGCTCACCGACAAGGGCGCCAACAAGTTCGGCTACACCATCCGCGGCGGCGCCGGCTCCATCGCCCAGGCCCTGGACGCGATGTACGGCCAGTCCGGCATCACCTCCTTCTGGGATTCCACGGGCAAGAAGACCACGGTCAACGACCCGAAGAACGTCAAGGCCCTGGAGAAGTACGCGGCCCTGTTCAAGAAGGTCACCCCCGCCGCCGACCTCAACAACGACTTCACCAAGATGGTCGCGCAGTGGGACTCCGGCGAGATCGGCATGCTGAACCACAACCTCGGTTCGTACCAGGACCACGTGAAGGCCCTCGGCGCCGACAAGTTCCGGGGCATCCCGCAGCCCGTGGGGCCCGACGGCAAGCGGGTCCAGGTCTCCAACCCGGTCGACGGCGTCGGCCTGTTCAAGAGCTCCAAGAACAAGGAGGCCGCCTGGAAGTTCATCGAGTTCGCCACGTCGGCGGAGTCCAGCTCGAAGTTCAACGAGTCGGCCGGGCAGGTGCCGGCGCACCTGGACGCCGCGAAGGCCGAGTGGATCGCGAAGGCGGAGCCCACGAAGCTGGCGGCGGACGCGCTGACCGACGGGTCCACCACCATCGTGCAGCTGCCGTACTACCTGCCGGACTGGAACACGATCTCCAAGGCGGAGAACGAGCCGAACTTCCAGAAGGTGCTGCTGGGTGACATGAGCGCGAAGGACTTCCTGAACGGCCTGGCCGAGCAGCTGAACGAGGCGCAGGCCGAGTGGGACGAGCAGATGGGCTGAGGGCTTGTGGCGCCGCGGGGCGGCCCGTCTGCCTCGGGCTGCGGGCCGTCCGTGGTCGATCGCCCACGCGGCGGAGCCGCACATCGATCAAGTCCCGCGCCCTTCGGGGTGCTTCCCGCCCCCTGTCGAAAGGCTTGGCCCGTGTCACTCACGCGCAGGCAGGTTTCCGTTGCCGGGCTGGGAGCCCCGCTGGCCCTCGCCCTGACCGGCCCTGCGGAGGCCTCCGGCCGCCGCCGCACCCTCTACATCGCCGGTGATTCCACCGCGGCCCAGAAGTACGCCGACGCCGCGCCCGAGACCGGGTGGGGGATGGCGCTGCCCTTCCTGCTGCACCGGCATCTCACGGTCGACAATCACGCCGTCAACGGGCGGAGCTCCAAGAGCTTCGTCGACGAGGGGCGGCTCGAGGTGATCCTCTCCTCGATACGTCCCGGCGACCTCCTCCTCGTCCAGTTCGCGCACAACGACGAGAAGACCGCCGATCCCAGCCGTCACACCGAGCCGTGGACGACGTACCAGCGGTATCTGAGGCTTTACGTCGACGGCGCCCGGGCGCGGGGCGCGCGGCCCGTGCTGGCCACCGCCGTGGAGCGGCGGCGGTTCGACGCGGACGGGCGTGCCGTGCCCAGTCACGGGGAGTACCCCGCGGCGATGCGGGCGCTGGCACGCGAGGAGCGGGTCCCGCTGCTCGACGTCCAGGCGCTGTCGCTGGCGCTGTGGCAGGAGCTCGGGGCCGAGAAGACCAAGACGTACTTCAACTGGACGGCGACGGAGCAGGACAACACGCACTTCAACCCGCCGGGCGCGATCGCCGTGGCCCGGCTGGTCGCCCGGGAGCTGCTGCGCACCCGGGTGCTCGCACCGCGCGACGTGCGGCGGCTGGACGACCGGATCCCCGAGTCATGGATCACCTGGCCGGAGTCCGTCGCGTAACACACCCGAACCCTGGAAGAAGGAGAGCCGCACCATGCACCCAGCTGAATGGCATGCGCATGCCACAGTGAGAGCCGTCTCGGTGGCCGGCTGTGCCGCCCTCGTGCTGACCCTGACCGGCACCGGCGCCCAGGCCCACTCCCCGTCGCACCACCACCGTGACCCCGCCCGGCAGACACTGGGCGCGGGCGACGGCTGGGCCTCCCACGGCACCGGCACCACCGGGGGCGCCACCGCCGACGCCGAGCACGTGTACACCGTGACGGACTGGGCCGGGTTCAAGGCCGCCCTGGCGGACGGCGGCGACGCGCCGAAGATCATCAAGGTGAAGGGCACCATCGACGCGGTCTCCGAGGGCTGCGAAGCTCTCGCCGCGCCCGGATACGACTTCGACGCCTACCTGGAGAAGTACGCGCCCGAGACCTGGGGACTGGAGCGCGACCTGAGCGCCGAGCCGGACGACAGCCCGGAGGGGCTGCGCAGGGCGTCCGCCGCCCACCAGGACGCGACCATCAAGGCGAACATCCCCTCCAACACCACGATCATCGGCGTCGGCAGGAACGCCGGCATCAAGGGCGCCAGCCTGCAGATCAAGGGCGTGGACAACGTCATCGTCCGCAACCTCACCCTCGAGAGCCCGATCGACTGCTTCCCGCAGTGGGACCCCACCGACGGCAGCCGGGGCAACTGGAACTCCGAGTACGACACTGCCGTCGTGTACGGCTCCACGCACGTGTGGCTGGACCACAACACCTTCACCGACGGCGAGCACCCCGACAGCGAGGCCCCGACCCACTTCGGCATGCTCTACCAGCAGCACGACGGGGAGCTGGACATCGTCCGGGGCGCCGACCACATCACCGCCTCCTGGAACGTCTTCACCGAGCACGACAAGACGATCCTCATCGGCAACAGCGACAGCGAGTCCACCGCCGCCGGCGACCGGGGCAAGCTCAAGGCGACCTTCCACCACAACCTGTTCTCGAACCTGGTCGAGCGCGCGCCACGCGTCCGCTTCGGGCAGGTCGACGTGTACAACAACCACTTCGTGGCGGACGCCGGCTACTCCTACAGCTTCGGCATCGGCAAGGAGTCCCAGCTCGTCGCCGAGCACAACGCGTTCACCCTGCCGAAGGGCATCAGCCCGGCGAAGATCCTCAAGCGCTGGAACGACTCGCCGCTCACCGCCGCGGACAACCTGGTCAACGGCGAACGGGTCGACCTGATCGCCGCGCACAACGCGGAGCTCCCCGACGCACCCCTGCGGTCCGGCGCCGGCTGGACCCCCACCCTGCGCACCGCGGTCCACCCGGCCTGGGCGGTCCCGGTGCTGGTCAAGCACGGCGCGGGGGCCGGCCGTATCCGCTGACCCCGCCCCACGGCCGGCCGGTGCGGTCCGCCCCCACTACGGCCCGCACCGGCCCGTCCCCGCCATCCCGAGGAGCACCCGCATGCCCGCTGCCCCGTCCCGAAGGTCCTTCCTGCTCACCGGCGCCGCGGCCGGCACCGCGCTCGCCCTGTCCGCCGCCCCGGCGAGGGCCGGCGGCCGGCCGCGCGCCCCGTTCGGCCGCTTCGGCTCACCGTCCGACCGGCTCACCCCGCAGACCCTGTACGTCCACCCGCGCGGCGCCGGTGACTTCACCGGCGTCCAGGCCGCCGTGACCGCCGCGACCGGCACCGGACGCACGCTGGTCATCGCGCCCGGCGTCTACCGCGAGACGGTCTCGGTCGACGCCGACCGCACCGGCATGACCTGGATCGGTGCCTCCGAGAACCCCCGTGACGTCGTCATCGTCTACGACAACGCGGCCGGCACCCCCAAGCCGGACGGCTCCGGCACCCTCGGCACCTCCGGCTCGGCCACCACCACCGTGCGCCCCGACGGCTTCACCGCCCGCTGGATCACCTTCGCCAACGACTGGCTGCGCGGCGACCTGCCCGGCACCAGCGGCACCCAGGCCGTCGCCCTCAAGGTGCAGGGCGACCGCAGCGCCTTCACCCACTGCCGGTTCCTCGGCCACCAGGACACCCTGTACGCCGACTCGGCCTCCGTGAACACCTTCGCCCGCCAGTACTTCGCCCACTGCTACGTCGAGGGCGACGTCGACTTCGTCTTCGGCCGCGCCACCGCCGTCTTCGAGCACTGCCACTTCCGCACCCTGATCCGCCCCGACCTCACCGCCGCCCCGTACGGCTTCGTCTTCGCGCCCTCCACCGCCGGCGCCAACCCGCGCGGCTACCTGGTCACCCGGAGCAGGATCAGCAGCGAGGCCCCGGACGGCTACTACAAGCTGGCCCGCCCCTGGGTCCCCAGCTCCGACCGCACCGCCCGCCCCATGCTCACCGTCCGGGAGACCCACCTCGGCGCCGGCATCGACGCGGTCGCGCCCTACGCCACCATGGCCGGCGGCCACCCCTGGCAGGACCAGCGGTTCGCCGAGTACCGCAACACCGGCCCCGGCGCGGTGATCACCGTGCCCGGGAACCGGCCCCAGCTCACCCGCGCCGAGGCCGCCGCCCGTACCAGCAGGACCCATCTCGGCGACTGGCGGCTCCGCGGGTGACCTCCGTCCCGGGCCCGCCCGGCCTGCACCGGGCGCTCAAGGACGACCTGTACTTCCCGCTCGCCTGGGGAACCTCACCCGTGCGCGACGTCCGGCGCTGGCGCCGGGCGGCCCGGGCCAAGGTCGAGGAACTGCTCATCGTGCCGGGGCAGGACGGAACGCCGTACGCACCCGAGTACACGGCCGGGCCCGAGGCGGACGGATACAGCCGGGAACTGGTGACCGTCTCGCTCACCCGCCACACCCGGGTCCGCGGAGCCCTGCTCACCCCGCACGGCACCGGTCCCTTCCCGGCCGTACTGCTGCTGCACGACCACGGGTCCCGGTTCGACATCGGCAAGGAGAAGTGCGTCCGGCCCTGGTACGACGACACCCGGCTCGCCTCCGCCGAGGAGTGGGCAGGCCGGTACTCCGACGGACGCTTCACCGGCGACGAACTCGCCCGGCGCGGTTACGTGGTGCTCTGCCCGGACGCGCTCGGCTGGGGCGAGCGGGGGCCCCTGGCCTACGAGCAGCAGCAGGCGCTGGCGAGCACCCTCTTCCACCTCGGCTCCTCCCTCGCCGGACTCCACGCCCGTGAGGACCAGCGGGCCGCGGCCTTCCTGGCGGGGCTGGACCGGGTGGACGGCCGCCGGGTCGCCGCCGTCGGCTTCTCCATGGGCGGCTACCGCGCCTGGCAGGCCGCCGCGCTCAGCGACCACGTCGCGGCGGCGGCGAGCGTGTGCTGGATGACGGGGCTCAAGGAGATGCTGGTGCCGGGCAACAACACGCTGCGCGGACAGTCGGCGTTCCACATGCTCCACCCCGGGCTCGCCCGGTACCTCGACATCCCCGACGTCGCGGGCATCGCCGCTCCCCGGCCGATGCTGTTCCTTCACGGCGGGCTCGACGCCCTGTTCCCCGCCGACGGGGTACGGACCGCCCACGACAAGCTGCGCGCCGTCTGGCGGGCGTACGGTGCCGAGGAGCGGCTGCGGCTGAGGACCTGGCCCGAGTACGGCCACACCTTCAACGCCGTGATGCAGGACGAGGTGTACGCCTGGCTGGACCGCGTCCTGTGAGGACGCGGGGGAGGCAGCGGAACGCCCCCGCCCGTCGTCACGGGCGGGGGCGTCCGGCCGGCCGGCCGAGTGGAGCTCGGTCACGGCCTCCTGACGCGTGTCCGAGGGGGGCTCGGACGACGCGCACCGGCCCGGGGGGCCGGGCCGGCGGCTCGAAGGGCTCGGGCGGTCACTTGTAGGTGATGTCCGAGGCGGTGAAGTTGCAGACCTTGCCGTACGGGCCGGCCGGCGAGAGCTTCTTCGGTTCCTTGCCGGTGTTGTTGCCCGTGAAGCGGACGCACATCTCGATCTTCTTCTTGCTGTCGCCGTGGATGCGGACGTTGCGCAGGGACGCCGTGTCGCCGTAGTTCTCGTTGACGCCGACGATCGACTTGCCGGGCGCGACCACGTCGATGTCGCTCAGCACGATCGTGCGCTTGTACTGCTTCTTGCAGTTGCCGCAGGAGCGCACCAGCTTGCCGAAGTCCTCGACCCGGAAGCCGGTCACGGTGAGCGTGCCTGCGCCGTTGAACTGCAGCACCTTGTCGTCGGCCTTCTTCGCCCCGCCGCCGATCACCTTGTACTGCGCCGACGACGACGTGCCCTTGAAGCTGGCCGCGTCCTCGCCGACGTCCAGCCACCACACGTTCTGCAGCGTGCAACTGCCCTTGCAGTGGACGCCGTCGGCGGCGGGGGTGCCGATGACGACGTTCTTCAGCGTGGCGCCGTCGGCCAGTTCGAAGATGGGGTCCTGCCCCTCGTCCTGGCTGTCGCCGCCCAGGGCACCGGTGCCGTAGAACTTCTTCATGCCGCCGTCGTAGACGCCGGATACCGGCACGGTCTTGGACACCGGCTTGCTGCCGGTGTCGGAGGGCCAGGACGAGGCGGCGCCCGCGGTGGACAGCATCGTCGTCGTGACGATCGCCGCACCCGTGATGCCGAGCGCGGAGACCCCGGCGATCACGGCCCGCCTCCTGGTGGTCCGGCGGCGGTGGGAGACGCGCTGTTCGGCTCGTGCAGTCATGCCCGTTTCCTTGCGTGGGAGAGTCTTTGCGTCTCCTGGTCGCCACCGCCGCCGGAAGGGTTGCCGCGTCCGGCGATCTTTTTTTCTACGAACCGTCGTCGTCCGTCGTGTCCTTGTCCTCCCGCGGCGCGAAGTCGCCGTCGACGGCGTGTTCCTCGGACCCGGTGCCGGCCCACGCCGCGTAGCTGTCGCCGCGGGCGTCCCGGCCACCGCGCTCGTGGTTGTACTGGCCCGCGAAGACCCACTCGCCCGCCGGGACGGTACGGCCCGCCTTCAGCGTCCAGGTGTAGACGAGGAAGCCGTCCCGCTCGTCCACCGCGAGGCCGAAGTCGCCCTCGGGCAGCGAACGCCAGGCGCCCGCGGAGGACACCCGGCCGGTCTGCTCGATCCGCAGTTCCACGGTGAGCGAGGTCAGCGGGACCTTCGTCTTCAGCGTCACGTTGCTCTGCGCCCAGAACTCGTTGCTGTGCGGGTCCACCGAGCCGTCCGACCACAGCGGGCCGTCCTCGACCCCGGCCGGTGGACGTGAGACGCCGGTGGACGAACTCGGCGTACCGGCGGGCGGGGCGGCGGTGTTCCGGGGGCCGTCCGGGGCGCCGGTCGAGGGGCTTACCGGCGGCTCCGGGGCCCTGCTCGTCGCGTCCGGGGACGGCGTGGGCGTCGGCGAGACGGCCACCTGCCGGTGCGGCGGCGCCTCCTCGCCCTTCACCGCGGAGGCGACCGCGTAGCCGCCCACCGCCAGCACACCGGCCACCGCGGCCGTAGCGCCCGCCACCCGGACCCAGCCGAACACCCCGGGGCGCGTGGCCCGGTGCTCCGGGCGGGCCGGGCCGGCCATGCCGCGTTCCACCCGGGCGAGGATGCGCTCGCGGTCCGGCTCGTGCGCCCCGGCCGCCTCGTGCAGCCGGGCGCGCAGTTCCTCGTGCACGTCCCGCCGCATCGTCATCGGTCCCTTCCCGCCGCCTCGCCGGGGCGCGCGGACGCCGCCACCGCCGCGTGCACCCGTCGCGGCACCTCGTGTGTGCCCAGCAGCCGCTGCAGTTCGGTCATCCCCTTCGAGGTCTGGCTCTTCACCGTACCCACCGAGATGCCCAGGGCCAGTGCGGTGTCCTTCTCCGACAGGTCGAAGGCGTGCCGCAGCACCACACACGCCCGCTTGCGGAACGGCAGCCGGCGCAGGGCCTCCTGCACGTCCACCACACCCGGCACGTCGGGGTTCTCGGTCCGTTCCTCGCGCGGCGACCAGAACAGCGCGATCCGGCGACGCTCGCGCACCGCGCCGCGGATCCGGGTGCGGGCCAGATTGGCCACCACTCCCCGGGCGTACGCCACCGGATGGTCGGCGGCGCGCACCCGGTCCCAGCGGTGCCACAGTGCCAGCAGCGCGTCCGCCGCCAGATCGTCGGCGGCGTCCGCCTCACCCGTCAGCAGATGGGCCAGCCGGGACAGTTCGGCGTAATGGCGTTCGAAGAAGGCGTGGAACTCCACGGAGGCGGCGTCGTCGACGACGGTGCCCACGGGCGACCTCCCCTCGCACGGCGTGAGTTCCGGAGCGTAGCAGTGATCATCGCACACCTGTGCGGGGGGTCGAACGCCGTCTGACGGGTCGGCACGCGAATCCGTGTCACAGGAACCACACCTGAACGATGTCCCGCACGGGCACCATCCAGCCGGCGTGCGCAGAAGACGGCCGACCGACGGGTGTACTTCGCGAGCGACCCGATCGAGCAGCTCCTCGGCGTCACGCAGCCGCGTGGTGACGGGGGACGGGCCGCCCCCGGGGGGAAGGGGGCGGCCCGTCCGTGAAGACGCCTGTGCGGGCGGGCGGGTTCAGTCCCGCAGCGCCGCTTCCATCGCCGCCCTGGCGACCGGGGCCGCCAGGCCGTTGCCGCTGACCTCCGAGCGGGCCGCGTCGGACTGCTCCACCACGACCGCCACGGCGACCTCCTTGTCCGAGGAGTCCGACCGCGCGTACGAGGTGAACCAGGCGTACGGCGTCATGCTGTTGTTCTCGCCGTGCTGCGCGGTGCCCGTCTTGCCGCCCACCGCGGCGCCGGAGATCCGCGCGTTCGACCCGGTGCCCTCGTCGACGACCGTCTCCATCGCCGACCGGAGCTGCCCGGCGGTCGAGGAGCTGACGATCCGCTCCGAGCCGGCCTCCTCGTCGTAGTCCCTCAGCACGTCGCCGCCGCTGTCGGTGACCCGGCTGACCATGTGGGGCCTCGCCAGCTCCCCGCCGTTCGCGATCGCCGCCGACACCATCGCCATCTGCAGCGGGGTGGCGGTCACGTCGAACTGGCCGATGCCGGTCAGCGCGGTCTGCGACGGCTCCATGTCCGAGGGGTAGACGCTGGGGTGGGCGCGCACCGGCACGTCCTGCGTCCCGTCGTTGAAACCGAACTTCTCGGCCATCGCCCGCACCCTGTCCTCACCGAGGTCGACGGCCATCTTCGCGAAGACGTTGTTGCAGGAGTACTGCAGCCCGACCCGGATCGAGGCGTTCTCACAGGGCGCGTCCGGGTTCTCGTTGGTGAGGTCCGTGACCGTGCCCGGCAGCCGGTACGGGTCGGGGCTGTCGGTCCTCTCGTCCACCGACCGGTACAGCCCGTCCTCCAGCGCGGCCGCCGCGACCACCAGCTTGAACGTCGAGCCCGGCGGCAGCGGCCGGCGCAGCGCCCGGTTGATGAGCGGCTTGTCCGGGTCCGCGTTGAGCCTCTTCCAGGCCGCACCGGCGGTGCCGGCGCCGGTCAGCGACGCCGGGTCGTACGACGGGGTCGACACCACCGCGAGGATCCGGCCCGTCCCCGGGTCGATCGCGACCGCCGCGCCCTTCTTGCCGCCGAGCGCCTCGTACGCCGCCTTCTGCACCGCCGGGTCGATGGTGGTCACCACGGTGCCCGGATCGGCCCGCCGGCCCGTGACGGTGTCCGTCACCGTCCTCAGCCGGGGGTCCGTGCCGTTGAGCAGATCCGCGTAGATGCCCTCCAGCTGTGTCGGCGCGTAGGCCTGCGAGGCATAGCCCGTCACCGCCGCGTACAGCGGGCCGTTCTCGTACGTGCGTGTGTACGCCAGGTCGCCTCCCTCCGTCCGGGCCGAGCCGGTGACCGGCTCCCCGGCCACGACGATGTTCCCGAGCGGCTCCGCGTACGTCTCGATCGCGTTGCGCCGGTTGTCCTTGTCGTCCGCCAGTGCCCGGCCCTCGTAGAACTGCACCCAGGTCGCCCTGATCAGCAGGGAGAACACCAGCAGCAGCGTGAAGACCGAGGCACGCCTGATCGTCTTGTTCATCGCGCCCGGACAGACGAACGGCAGGGGGCGAAACGTTCCCTTACGGCCGTTTTCTCATCGGACGTTCATCGAGCCCGCCCCACGTCGCGCCCGTCATGTGCCGCGCAGGAAGCCCGCCTCGTAGGCCGCGATGACGGCCTGGGTACGGTCCCGGGCGTCCGTCTTGGCCAGCACCGACGCCACGTGCGTCTTCACCGTCGCGGCGCCGACCCCCATCCGCCGGGCGATCTCGGCGTTGGTCAGCCCGCCCGCCATGTGCCGCAGC
Organism: Streptomyces marokkonensis; assembly: GCF_008312835.1. GTDB lineage: Bacteria > Actinomycetota > Actinomycetes > Streptomycetales > Streptomycetaceae > Streptomyces > Streptomyces marokkonensis_A. The sequence goes on from NZ_VSKS01000014.1 coordinate 117,448, forward strand.
ACCTCGCTCTCGCGTCCGGTCAGCCGCCCCACCCACGCGGGGGGCGTGCGCCCCGCGCGCGCGTGCTCGGCGGCGAGGGCGCGTACCGCCGCCGGGAACAGCAGCGTGTCGCTGCGGGCCACCAGCCGCACCGCCCCGACCAGCGCGTCGGGCTCCGCCCGCTTGAGGAGGAACCCGGCGGCCCCGACGCGCAGGGCGTCGTACACGTAGGAGTCGTTCTCGAAGGTGGTGACGACGACGATCCGGGGCGGCCCGGCGAGCCCGGCGAGGATCTGCTCGGTGGCGCGGATGCCGTCGACCTCCGGCATCCGTACGTCCATCAGCACGACGTCCGGCCGCTGTTCCCGCACCACGGCCACCGCCTCGGCGCCCGTGGCGGCCTCGCCGACCACCTCCAGGTCCGGCTCGGCGGACAGGATGGCCCGCAGCGCGGTGCGCACCATGCGTTCGTCGTCGGCGAGGACGACACGGATCGGGGCGGGACCGGTCATGAGGGCTCCTCGGGAGGGTGCCGCGGTCCGTGGGGACCGGGGGCGGCCGACGGGGGCGTCAGGGGCAGCCGAACGCGCAGGCGCCAGGTGCCGTCCGCCGGGCCCGCCCGTGCCGTGCCGCCCAGCAGGCGGGCGCGGGACTCGATGCCGGGCAGGCCGTGACCGCCGCCGGGGCGGGTGGGGGAGGGGGCCGTGAGGGGGTTCTCGACACCGATCTCCAGGTGCCCGGCGCGCAGTTCGACGCGTACGGTCACCGTGACCCGCTCACCGGCGTGCTTCAGGGCGTTCGCCAGACCCTCCTGGACGATGCGGTAGGCCTCGCGGGAGAGCACCGGAGGCAGGGTCTCCAGCGGTGCCGCGATCGTGGCCGCCACCGTCGGCCCGGCGGCCCGGGTGCGGCGCAGCAGGCCGTCCAGGTCCGCGGCGAGCGTCGGCGCCGGGGCCGTACCGGGCGCGTCGCCGTCGCGCAGCACACCGAGCACCGCGTCGAGTTCGCCCACCGTGCGCCGGGTGGTCTCCTCGATCGCCGCCAGGGCCTCGCGGGCGAACTCCGGGTCGGTGTCGAGGACCCGGCGGGCGGCGCTCGCCTGCAGGGTCACCGCGCTCAGCGCGTGCCCCACCGAGTCGTGCAGCTCGCGCGCCAGCCGGTTGCGCACGGCGAGGTCGGCGGCGCGTGCCTCGGCGGCGGCGAGCCGGTCCTCGGGGGCCGGACCGAGCAGCGCGGGCGCCCAGCGGGCCAGCAGCGCGCCCGCCCCCGCCGCGCAGCCCGCCAGCGCCAGGAGTGACGCCACCCCCGCGACCGGCGCGAGGGCCAGTGCCCAGCCGTGGTGGAGGACGTCCGGCAGCCCGAGCCCGGTGTCCCGCAGCCCCGCGGCGAGCGGCAGCACGACGAGCACGGCGGCGAACGGCGGCAGCGCCAGCGACATCCCGGCGACGATCCCGCCGATCCCCAGGTGCAGCGTGAACCACAGTGCCGTACGGGCCTTGGCCGCCCGGCCGCGGGCGGCACCGTCGGCGAGCAGGGCCGCGTCCACCCCGCACAGCCAGCGCACCGCGGCGCTCTCCAGCGGCCGGGTCAGCGGGAAGAGCGAGGTGACGGCGGCGAGCGGCAGGCCCACACCGAACGACGCGAGCTGCAGGCCCAGCGAGGAGAAGACCTCGGTGGAGCCGCTCACGGGACCGACGACGACCGTGCCGACCAGGACGTACGGCATGGCGAGCGCCCCGCCCAGGATCAGGTGGATCCAGCGCAGCCGCGCCCGCCGGCCGAACAGCGGCCGCAGCAACGCCCTCACGTCACCGGGTGCCCCGCGGACCGCGCCGCGAGGATGCGGGCGCCGACGGTGGCGACGAGGAGGCCGACGATCATCTGGCCAGCGTAGGTCAGCAGCATCAGCGCCGTCGGCCGGTCGGCGGGATCCGCCCCGGGGACCAGCGCGGCCGCGGCCATCCAGCCGCCCCAGCAGGCCACCGCGCCGGAAGCGATCCCCGCCACGGTCAGCGGCACCCGCGCCGGCAGCGCCGGAACCCGCCGGAAGGCCAGCACCAGGCCCCCGGCGACCGCGGCCAGGAGGAAGACGACGTACAGGGACTCAAGGACGTGGAAGTCGCTGCCCCGGCCGGCGGCGACGCCCTCGTTCAGGCCGGTGGTGCCGCCGCAGGCCCACACCGTCCGCAGGGTCAGCGGGAACAGCGCGAGCACGGCGGCCGCCACCGCCAGGACGCGCTGCGCCGCCCCCGCCCGTCGGGCGGGCAGGTCCCCCGTCCGGCCGCGCCACAGATGGCCCCAGCGGTCCCGGGCGTACAGCACGAACAGCGTGCCGAGCGCGAGGCCCTGGACGATGAACCCGGTGTAGACGACGGCGAACACCCACCCGTGCAGGAAGGGTTCGGCCTCGCCGCCCGAGGTGCCCGCCGCGTCCCCGCCGAACGCGCGCACCAGCAGCTGGAGCGGATAACCGGCCATGATGGGCGCCAGCAGGCCCGTCGCGATCCACATCGGGACCGCGAGCAGCCACGCGGGCACCGCGCGGCCCCACGGCCGGGTCAGCAGCAGCGCGAGCACGATCACCGCGCCGTCCATCAGGATCGTCAGGACGTTGGCGACGGCCATCCCGGTGGGGTGGTCGAGGAGCGGGCTGCCCGCCGGGATGCCGACCCGGCTGCCCGCCACCCACGCGGTCTTGAGCGTGAGGTACGGCAGGCAGGCCACGACGGCGACGGCGCGCAACAGCCTGCGGGAGCGGGGAAGCGCGGGACCGCCGGTGACGACGGCGGAGGCGAGTGTCTGCGACATGCCCCCACACTCCCGTGCGGCGGCCCGCCGGCACGTCCTGCCCGGCGACGATCCGCCTCCGCCGTGCGGGGGAGTGCCGGGTCAGCCGTCCAGCGTGAGCACCAGCTCGTCGATCTCCGCACCGCGCGCGGGCGCGTACCCGGTGGCCCGCGCGGAGACCTCGAAGCCGCACCGCTCCAGCACCCGCCGCGAGGCCGCGCTGTCCGCGGCCACGCGCGCGTACAGCGGGCGTTCGGCCACCTCGGCCAGCAGACCGCGCAGCGCGGCCGTGGCGATGCCCTTGCCCCAGTGGGCGCGGTCGACCCAGTACGTCACCTCGCGCTCACCCGGCTCCCCGTAGACCGACACGTGACCGACCACGTCGCCGTCGCCCAGCACCGTGCGCACGACGATCTCCGGTGAGCTGCGGATGCGCGCCCAGTGGGCGTCGAAGCGGTCCCGGTCGGCCGGGTCCTCGGGGGTGAAGGCGGCCATGCGCAGCGACTCCGGGTCGTTCAACTGCCGGTAGAAGACGGGCAGATCGCTGTCGTGCAGCGGTCGCAGGGCGATGTCCACGGGTCAGAGCCTCCGGGTGGCAAGGGCCAGTCGGTCGCGGGCGTCGAACAGGGCGTCCTTGACCATCTGCTCGTGCGCGGGGGTGAGCCGGGCCACCGGCACCGAGCAGCTGATCGCGTCCCGCGCGGGGGTGCGGTACGGGATCGCCACACCGAAGCAGCGCAGCCCCAGCGTGTTCTCCTCGCGGTCCACGGCGAAGCCCTGCTCCCGCACCAGGCGCAGCTCCTCGATGAGCTTCTCCCGGTCCGTGATGGTGTGCTCGGTCAGGGCGGGCAGCGTCTCCGGGAGCATCTTGCGCACCTGCTCGTCGGAGTACGTGCTCAGCAGCGCCTTGCCGAGCGATGTCGAGTGCGCGGGCAGCCGGCGTCCGACCCGGGTGAAGGGCCGCAGGTAGTGCTGCGACTGGCGGGTGGCCAGGTAGACGACGTTGGTGCCGTCGAGCCGGGCGAGGTGGATGGTCTCGGTGGTGTCGTCGGAGAGCCGGTCCAGCGTGGGCCGGGCCGCCGCGACGACCTCGTCCCCGTCGATGTAGGACGTGCCCACGAGCAGCGCCCGGACGCCGATGCCGTACCGCGTGCCCGTCGCGTCCGTCTCCACCCAGCCGAGTTCCACGAGCGTGCGCAGCAGCATGTACAGGCTCGACTTGGGATAGCCGACGGCCTCCTGGACCGCCGCCAGGGAATGCATGCCGGGGCGCCCGGCGAAGTATTCGAGCAGTTCAACGGTCCGCACCGCGGACTTGACCTGCGCCCCGCCGCCTGTCTCGCCAGCCGACATCGCCCTTGACCCCTTCGTTCGCCGGGAAATAGTCTCCCAGCACATTCATCTACGCAGACGGCGTTCAGTATATCGAACACCGCTGGTGGGTGACGTACATACTGCGGCATTGCATGCGGCATTCAAGTGGAGGGACCCGCGGTGGCAGCAGCACCAGTCTGGAGTGTCGACCCCCGAACCGGGAAGCAGCGTGAACAGGTTGCGGTGGAGGCCACAGCCCAGGAGGTGGACGCCGCCGTCCGCGCCGCGCACGACGCGCGCGGCGCGCTGACGGACCGCGGTGTCCGCGCGGCCTTCCTGCGCACGGCCGCCGACGAGCTCGAGGCGGCCGGGGACCGGCTCGTCGAGGCCGCCGACGCGGAGACCGCGCTCGGCCCGGTCCGGCTCACCGGCGAACTCGCCCGCACCTGCTACCAACTGAGGGCCTTCGCGCGCATCGTCGACGAGGGCGCCTTCCTCGACGTCGTCATCGACCACCCCGACGACACCGCGACCCCGCCCGTCCCGGACCTGCGCCGCTACAAGATCCCGCTGGGCGTCGTCGCCGTCTACTCCGCGTCCAACTTCCCCTTCGCCTTCTCCGTGGCCGGCGGCGACACCGCGAGCGCGCTCGCGGCGGGCTGCCCGGTCGTCGTCAAGGCCCACCCCGACCACCCCGGACTGTCCGAGCTGGTCGCCAAGGTGCTGCGCCGGGCCGCCGCCCGCCACGACATCGCCGAGGGCGTGCTCGGCCTGGTGCACGGCTTCGAGGCAGGCATCGAGCTGATCAGGCACCCGCTGGTCGCTGCGGCCGGTTTCACCGGCTCCGTCCGCGGGGGCCGGGCCCTCTTCGACGCGGCAGCCGCCCGGCCCGTCCCGATCCCCTTCCACGGTGAGCTGGGCTCGCTGAACCCGGTCGTCGTCACCGAGGCCGCCGCCGCCGAGCGCGGCGAGGCGATCGGCGCCGGCCTCGCCGGTTCGATGACGCTGGGCGTCGGCCAGTTCTGCGTCAAGCCGGGTCTGGTCCTCGCCCCGGCCGGTCCGGCCGGCGACGCGCTGCTGAAGTCCCTGACGGACGCCGTCAGCGACACCGACGCGGGCGTCCTGCTCGACCACCGCATGCGCGACAACTTCGTGGCCGGCGTCGCCGAGCGCGCGCAGCTGCCCGGGGTGGAGTCCCCGGTGACCCCGGGCGCGGGCGGCGAGCACACCGTCAGCGCGGGCTTCCTGACCGTCCCGGCGAGCCGGCTGGCCCGGGAGGGCGAGCACGACCTGCTCCTGGAGGAGTGCTTCGGGCCGGTCACCGTGGTGGCCCGCTACGAGGACGACGCCGAGGTGCGGGGCGTGCTGTCGCGGCTGCCGGGCAACCTCACGGCGACCGTGCAGCTGTCCGCCGAGGAGGCGGCGGGAGCGGGCCGCGGGGCCGAACTGGTCCGGGAACTGACCCCGCTCGCAGGACGCGTGCTGGTGAACGGCTGGCCGACGGGGGTCGCGGTCGCCCCGGCCCAGCACCACGGCGGCCCGTACCCGGCGACGACCTCCACGTCCACGTCGGTGGGCGGCACGGCCATCGAGCGGTGGCTGCGGCCGGTGGTCTACCAGGGGACTCCGCAGGCGCTGCTGCCCGACGAGCTCAAGGACGCCAACCCGCTGGGACTGCCCCGGAGGTTCAACGGCAGGCTGGAGCGCTGAGGGGGTTCACCCCGCGCTCGGCTCCAGGCCCGCGTCCCGGGCCAGGAGCGCCGCCTGCACCCGGTTGTCGCAGTCGAGCTTGGTCAGGATGCGGCTGACGTACGTCTTCACCGTGGCCTCGCTCATGTGCAGCCGGGCGCCGGCGTCCGCGTTGGACAGGCCCTCGCCGAGCAGGGCCAGGACCTCGCGCTCGCGTTCCGTCAGACCGGCGAGGCGGCGGCGTGCCTCCTCGCCGCGCGTGGTGGCGGCGGGGGAGGCGAGCGTGTCCACCACGTGCCGGGTGGCGGCCGGGGACAGATAGGCGTTGCCGGCCGCCGCGGCACGGACCGCGTGGATCAGCTCCTGCGGCGCGGAGTCCTTCAGCAGGAAGCCCGCGCTGCCGTGGCCGAGCGCCCGCAGGACGTTGTCGCGTTCCCCGAACGTCGTCAGGATCAGCACCCGGACCCCCGGCGCGACCCGGCCCAGCTCGGCCAGCGCGGTCAGCCCGTCCATCACGGGCATCTGGATGTCCAGCAGGGCCACGTCGACCGCGGTGCTCCGGGCGGTGTCCACCGCCTCCCGGCCGTCGGACGCCTCGGCGACGACATCGATGTCCTCCGCCGAGGTCAGGATCATCCTGATACCGGCCCTGATGAGCGGCTCGTCGTCGGCGACGAGGACCCGGATCACGCGGCCTCCTGCGCGGTGTCGGTGTGACGAGGTCTCCCGCCGGACCCCGTCGCCCGCCCGAAGGGCGCGCGGCGGACGGGAGTTCGGCGACAGGGCCCCGCGGATGTCGAAGCCCGCCCATCATGCCCGATCCGGTCGCCGGTGCGGCCATCTGCCGTCGGTCATATCTCGTGCTCGTAGGACTCCTTGGAGGACAGTTTCCCGTCGCGGAAGCAGAACCGGTAGACGATGTCGTCCTCGTCGTCCACGAAGTGCTCGCAGGTGGCGTCCTCCGGCAGCGGCGGGCCGTCCTTCTCCACGCCCTCGGTGAGCAGCGAGCCGCCCTCCGGGAACTTCTCGCGGAGGTCCGCCTCGGCGTCGCCGACCCGGGCCGACTCGTACACGCTCGCCGGGATGACACCCTTCTCGACCTCGTCGATCAGCTGCGACACCCCCCACACCACCAGGGCGCCTACGCCCACGACGAGGACGACGGCGGTGAGGGCGCACCCGAGGGCGACGTTCTTCCTGCTGCTCATGATGGCGGCGAACTCCTTCTGCGGATCGGCGCGGTGCTCGTTGACCGCTCCACCGTCGCCCGCGGGGCCCTCGCCGGTCTGCCCCCGAAAGTCGCCGCCCGCAGCGACGGACGTCGCGCCGTCCGCACGGGACGGGGCCTCGCCCCCGTCGTAGGGCAGCACCCCGGCGAGGCGGAACCCGCCCTCGGGGGTGGGGCCGGAGTGCACCATGCCGCCCACCAGCCGGGCCCGCTCCCGCAGGCCCGTCAGACCCTGGCCGCCGCTGATCGCGGGCGGCCCGTCCGGCGCCCCGGCCGGTACCGGCCCGTTGGCCACCTCGACCACCAGGCTGTCCGGTTCGTAGCGCAGCGCGACGGTGATCGGGGCACCCGGCGCGTGTTTGTGCGCGTTGGTCAGCCCCTCCTGGGCGATGCGGTACACCGCGTGGTCCGCGGCGGGCGCCAGGGGCCGTTCGGTGCCGGACCGGTTCAGCCGCACCGGTACGCCCGCGGCCCGCGACGACTCGACCAGCTTGCCGACGGAGGCCGCCACGCGGGCCTGCGCGGGTCCGGCGGTGTCCGCCGGGTCCGGCTCCGGACCCTCCACGCCGTCCCGCAGGATGCCCACGGCCTCGCGCAGCTCCTGCATCGCCGTCCTGGAGGCCTCCCGGAGGATGCCCACCCCTTCCCGCTGACGGTCGTTCAGCTGCGGGTCCACCTCCAGGGCCCCGGCGTGCACGGCGATCAGGGCCAGCTGGTGGCCCAGGCTGTCGTGCATGTCCTGGGCGATGCGCTGCCGCTCCAGCAGCCGGGACTGACGTGCCACCATGGCCTGCTCGCGCGCCAGTTGGGCGTTGTGCCGCTGCAGCGCGTCGAGCAGGTCGTGACGCTGCGCGCGGTACCGGGAGGCGAGCCCCGGCACGACCGCAAGCACCAGGAACGGACTTCCGGCCAGCACGGCCGTCAGCAGCACCGAGAGCCCCGGGTCCTCGGAGGCCGTGCCGACCAGGGCGAAGACGAAGTAGAGCACCAGCCCGGCCGCGTACGCGCCCAGCGCGCGCCCCGGCCGCTTGATGCGGCTGCCCGCCGACCAGCTCGCGTAGATCAGCAGCGGAACCGTGCCGATGACGGCCCCGGCCAGGGCCGACGAGACCATCAGCACCGTCGCCGGCAGCGCGCGGCGGACGAGCGACAGCACGGCGACGCCCAGGGCGAGGGCGCCGCCGCGCACCGGGGACCCGGTCTCCGTGGTGTGGAGGAGCGCCGCGCACCCGGAGAGCACCAGGGCGAGCACCGCCTCCCCGGCGATGCGGCGAGGAGACCAGGGGGAAGCGGCGGCCAGCCGGGAACGGAGCGGCCGACGGGTACGGGGTATCTCGCTGACGTCCACGCGCAGACCCTAGAGGGCCACCCCCGCACGCCCGCATCCCTCCTTCGGCGCGGGACCGGTCGACGAAAGTGAACACCGGCCCCCGACGTCATCCCTGGTCCTTGCGGCCGTCGGCTCACGGAGACTGCGCCGGGCCGGCGCCTCCCGTTACGGCCGACGCTTCACCCTTCTTCAGAAGGCCGCCCCGACGGTCAACCGGTGCGTGGTGACCGAACTGCTGCCGGACGGCTCCGACGGCCGGGTGACGGCTCCGACGGCCGGGTGACGGCTACGACGTGCGGGACGCCACCGGGAACCCCCGCGGCGCGTTCCGGGCCGCTGACCGGTGCACTGGCCGGGTCCCGGCGCGGGGTCCTTCCTGCGACAATCCCGCCATGGACCTGAAAATCGCCGAACTCCCCTTCCCGCTGCGCACCTACGGCCCCGACGGCTCCTGGTCCTACGAGGACGGCGTCCTCACCGGATGGGCCGGACCCCGGCAGGACCGCTTCGTGCCGCCCACGGGCGAGGCCCTGGACCCCGCCGCCGACGCGCCGCGTCTGCTGGGCGCGCCCGAGGGCGACTTCCAGCTGATCGCCCGGGTCACGGTCGGCTTCGCAGCCTCCTTCGACGCAGGCGTCCTCTACGTCCATTCCGGCGAGCGGGCCTGGGCCAAGCTCTGCCTGGAGTACTCCCCGGACGTGCCCACCGTCTGCACGGTGGTCACCCGGGGGCATTCCGACGACGCCAACTCCTTCACGGTGGACGGCACTTCCGTCTGGCTGCGGGTGAGCCGCACGGGCCGTGCCTTCACCTTCCACGCCTCGCGCGACGGCGAGCGCTGGACCTTCGTCCGGCTCTTCACCCTCGGCGACGAGAAGGAGACCGGAGCCGCCCTGGTCGGCTTCATGACCCAGTCCCCGATGGGGGAGGGCTGCGTGGTGACGTACGACCACCTCGAGTACCGGCCCCACTGGCCGCACGACCTGCGGGACGGCAGCTGAGGGAATGGGAACAGCTGCTTGAAGGTTCATCCGGTTGCGGAGGGAGTCTCCGCAACCGTACGACCTGGAGAGAGCCGACCCATGCGCGTCGAGATCTGGAGCGACATCGCCTGCCCCTGGTGCTATGTCGGAAAGGCCCGCTTCGAGAAGGCGCTGGCCTCCTTCCCGCACCGTGAGCAGGTCGAGGTGGTGCACCGCTCCTTCGAGCTGGACCCGGGGCGCGCCAAGGACGACATCCAGCCGGTGATCACCATGCTGACCAAGAAGTACGGCATGAGCGAGACACAGGCCGAGGCGGGCGAGGACCACCTGGGCACCCAGGCCGCCGCCGAGGGCCTGCCCTACCGCACCCGCGGCCGCGACCACGGCAGCACCTTCGACATGCACCGCCTGCTGCACTTCGCCCGCGAGCAGGGCCGCCAGGCGGAGCTGCTCGACCTGCTGTACCGGGCGAACTTCGCCGAGGAGCGGTCCGTCTTCGGCGACGACGAACGGCTCGTCGGGCTCGCCGGCGCCGCCGGCCTCGACACCGGGGCCGTACGCAAGGTCCTCGCCGACCCGCAGGCGTACGCCGACGAGGTCCGCGCCGACGAGCGCGAGGCCGCGGAGCTCGGCGCGAACGGGGTGCCCTTCTTTGTGCTCGACCGCAAGTACGGCGTCTCCGGGGCCCAGCCCGCCGAGGTGTTCACCCGAGCGCTGACCCAGGCCTGGGGGGAGCGCCCGCCGCTGAAACTGATCGACGGCGGTGCCGGTGCCGAGGCCTGCGGCCCGGACGGATGCGCGGTGCCGCAGCGGTAGACGCCCAGGTCAGCGCGTACGCATAAGCCTTCCTTCGGGGTACCGCGCAGAATTCGGCAATGGACGGGGACTTCCCGGGGCCGCAGAGTGGTTTCCATGGAGACCTTCGAGAACCTCGTCCGTGCCGAGTTCACCCCGAAGAACACCTATCTGAACACCGCGAGCAGCGCCCTCCTGCCCGCCCGTACCGTGGCCGCGCTGCAGGACGCCGCCCGGCTCCGCGCGGAGGGCCGTTCGCTGGATCCGCTGTTCGCCGACGTCGAGGCCTGCCGCGCCGCGTACGCCCGGCTGGCCGGCGTTCCCGTCGAGCGGGTCGCCGCCGGGGCCACGGCCGCCCTGCACACCTCGCTGATCGCGGCCTCGCTGCCGCCGGGCGCCGAGGTCCTCACCGTCGAGGACGACTTCACGTCCGTGCTCAACCCGTTCCACACGCGCGGCGACCTCAAGGTGCGGGCCGTGCCGCTGGAGCGGCTCGCCGGCTCCGTCCGGCCGGGCACCGCGCTGGTCGCGGTCAGCGCCGCCCAGTCCGCCGACGGCCGGATCGCCGACCTGCCCGCACTGCGTGAGGCGGCCCGGGCGCACGGGGCGCGCACCTACGTCGACTTCTCCCAGGCGGCCGGCTGGCTGCCGGCGGACGCCGGCGCGTTCGACTACTCCGTCTCCATCACCTACAAGTGGCTGCTCGGCCCGCACGGGGCGGCGTTCCTCGTCGTGCCCGAGGACCTCGGCGATCTGGCGCCGGTGCAGGCGAGCTGGGTCGCGGCGGAGCACCCCTGGGCCAGCTGCTACGGACCGGTCGCCGAACTCGCCCACTCGGCCCGGCGGTTCGACTCCAGCCCCGCCCTGTTCACCTACGTGGGGCTGCGTGCCTCCCTCGAACTCGTCGAGGAGATCGGCGTGGACGCCGTCCGCGCCCACGACCTGGCCCTCGCCGACCGCTTCCGCGCGGGGCTCGCGAACCTGGGCCGCACAGCCGTGCCCGCGCCCGGTTCACCGATCGTGTCCGTGCCCGGACTCGGGGGTCTCCAGGCGGAGTTGGCGGAGGCCGGCATCCAGGTGTCCAACCGGGCGGGCCATCTGCGGGCCTCCTTCCACCTCTACAACACGGCCGACGACGTGGACCGGCTGCTGGAGGCGCTGTCCGGCTGACCGCACCCCGGGAACACGGCAGCGGGCCGGTGCCTCCCTGTCCCACACGAGGAGGCCCGGCCCGCGGTCCTGTGACGCGCCTACTTCACCGGGGTGAAGTCCCGCGCCCCGATGAACTCGGGACGCCGGATCGGCGCCGCGAACGGCTCGACCGCCGCGTTCTCGACGCTGTTGAACACGATGAACACGTTGCTGCGCGGGAACGGCGTGATGTTGTCGCCGGAACCGTGCATGCAGTTGCAGTCGAACCAGGTGGCGGAGCCCGCCTTGCCCGTGAACAGCTTGATGCCGTACTCCGACGCCATCTTCGTCAGTGCCTCGTCGGACGGCGTCCCCGCGTCCTGCATCTGCAGGGACTTCTTGTAGTTGTCCTTCGGCGTGGCCCCCGCGCACCCGAGGAACGTCTTGTGCGACCCCGGCATGATCATGAGACCGCCGTTGGTGTCGTAGTTCTCGGTGAGCGCGATCGAGACCGAGATCGTGCGCATGTTCGGCAGGCCGTCCTCGGCGTGCCAGGTCTCGAAGTCCGAGTGCCAGTAGAAGCCGCTGGCCCCGAAGCCCGGCTTGACGTTGATCCGCGACTGGTGGACGTAGACGTCCGAGCCGAGGATCTGCCGGGCCCGCCCGACGACCCGCTCGTCGCGCACCAGGTTCGCGAAGACCTCGCTGATCTTGTGCACTTCGAAGACGGACCGGATCTCCTTGGACTGCGGCTCGACGATCGAGCGCTCGTCCGCGCGGATGGCCGGGTCGGTGACGAGCCGCTCCAGCTCGCGCCGGTACACGGCGACCTCGTCCGGCCCGATGAGCTGGTCGATGGCGAGGAAGCCGTCGCGGTCCAGGGCCCGCAGGTCACCGGGCGGGACGGGACCGGGCGCGTCCGGGGAGCCCCAGACGACCGGGTCCTGCCGGGGGGTCGCCACCTCGGTGGCGCCACGGGTGGGATAGAGGTCGGTGACGTTCGTGGTCATGGTGGTCACGGTGACTCACACCTCCTCGGTGAGCAGCGGGTAGACGCCGTTCTCGTCGTGGTCCTCCCGTCCGGTGACGGGCGGGTTGAAGACACAGATGCAGTGGAAGTCCTCCTTGACCTTGAGCGTGTGCCGCTCGTGGCCGTTGAGGAGGTACATAGTGCCGGGGGTGATGCGGTACGTCTCCCCGGTCTCGCGGTCGGTCAGCTCGGCGTCGCCCTTGGTGCAGACGACGGCCTCGATGTGGTTCGCGTACCACATCGACGTCTCCGTACCCGCGTACAGGATCGTCTCGTGCAGGGAGAAGCCGACCTTCTCCTTGGCGAGGACGATGCGCTTGCTCTCCCACGTGCCGGACGCCGACTTCACGTGCCGGTCGGTGCCTTCGAGGTCCTTGAACGAACGGACGATCACGGTGGTGCGATGCCTCCTCGGCTCGGGTGCGTGTCTCAGGCGGTTTCGCGGACGGCGCGGGCGAGGACGGTGAGGCCCTCGTCCAGCTCGTCCGGGGTGATGGTCAGGGCCGGGAGCAGCTTGACGACCTCGCTCTCGGGGCCGGACGTCTCGATCAGCAGCCCGAGTTCGAAGGCGCGCCGGGCGATCCGTCCCGCGCGCTCCTTGTCGTGGAACTCCATGCCCCACACCAGGCCGCGGCCGCGGTACTCCTTCACGTCGGCGAGGTTCTCCTCGGCGATGGCGATCATCGCCTGCTCGACCTGCTCGCCGCGCGAACGGGTCTGCTTCTCCATCGCGGACCCGTCGGCCCAGTACGCCTCCAGCGTCGCGGTGGCCGTGACGAAGGCGGGGTTGTTGCCGCGGAAGGTGCCGTTGTGCTCGCCCGGCTCCCAGACGTCGAGTTCGGGCTTGAACAGGGTCAGCGCCATCGGCAGTCCGTAGCCGCTGATCGACTTGGACACGGTGACGATGTCGGGCGTGATGCCGGCCTCCTCGAAGGAGAAGAAGGCACCGGTACGGCCGCAGCCCATCTGGATGTCGTCGACGATGAGCAGCATGTCCTGGCGTTCGCACAGGTCGGCCAGGGCGCGCAGCCACTCGGGCCGGGCGACGTTGATGCCGCCCTCGCCCTGCACGGTCTCGACGATCACGGCGGCGGGCTTGTTGAGACCGGAGCCCTGGTCCTCCAGGAGCCGCTCGAACCACAGGAAGTCCGGCACCTGGCCGTCGAAGTAGTTGTCGAACGGCATCGGCGTGCCGTGCACCAGCGGGATGCCGGCGCCGGCCCGCTTGAAGGCGTTGCCCGTCACGGCGAGCGAGCCCAGCGACATGCCGTGGAAGGCGTTGGTGAACGACACGATGGCCTCGCGCCCCTTCACCTTCCGCGCCAGCTTCAGCGCGGACTCCACGGCGTTGGTGCCCGTCGGGCCCGGGAACATGACCTTGTACGGAAGGTCACGCGGGCGAAGGACGTAGTTCTGGAAGGACTCCAGGAACGCGCGCTTGGCCGTCGTCGACATGTCGAGGCCGTGGGTGACGCCGTCCCGCTCCAGGTAGTCGATCAGCGCCCGTTTCAGCACGGGGTTGTTGTGCCCGTAGTTGAGTGAACCGGCTCCGGCGAAGAAGTCGAGGTACTCGTGGCCGTCCTCGTCGTACATGCGGCTGCCGTGCGCACGGTCGAAGACGGCGGGCCAGCCGCGGCAGTAGCTTCGTACCTCGGACTCGAGGGTCTCGAAGACGCTGAGGTCGGGCTGGGTGATGGTCACGACGAATCGCTCCTCGGTGGCGTGGGAGGTCAGAGGGAGTCGGAAGATCAGGGGGCGGGCGGCCGGCCGGTCAGTGCGCGAGCGGCCCGATGCGGTACAGGACTTCGGGGTCGTGCGGCCCGTCGGGGAACTGGCCGGCCTCGAACAGCACCTCGCGCTCCAGCAGGGCGCCGTGACGCTCCGCGAACGCGGTGAACAGGCGCTCGGAGGCGGTGTTGCCCGGCGCGATGGTGGTCTCGACGGTGTCCACCCCGTGCTCGGCGGCGGTCCGGGCGGCCAGGCCGTCGAGCAGGGCGGCGGCCAGACCGCGGCCGCGGTACGACGCGTCGACCGCGACCTGCCAGACGAGCAGGGTGCGCGGGCTGTCCGGCCTCAGGTATCCGCTGACGAAGCCGATCGGCTCTCCGCGCTCGTCGCGAGCGACGGCCGAGGTGGCGGCGAAGTCACGGCACCACAGCAGATAGCTGTACGACGAGTTCAGGTCGAGGACCTTCGAGTCCCTGGCTATCCGCCACAGCACGGCTCCGTCCGCCACGGTGGGGCGGTCGATTTGCAGGTCTGCTTGTGCGGCAGTCATGCGAATTGAACTTACCCAGGTAAATTCAAAATTGCATCGTCTGTCGGGGTTACGTCCGGGCTTGATCTGTGTTATCAGGCGCGCGGGTACGTCCGCGCGAGAGTTCGGCGATATGCCCTAATTCTACTGGTGGATAAGGTGCAAATCGGGCGCGGTGTGGAACCGGTCACAACTGTGTAACTCCCGTGACGCCCCGCTCCCCGTGATCCGAATCGTAGCGTTTAGGGCCGGAGAAAGCGGGCAGGAGAAGACGGGAAGCTACTCCGCAAGGTAATCGGGAAATAAGCGAAAGAATGTCGCGGGAGAATCTGTGCAAGGAATTCCGATAAACCCCCGGAATTCAGCTCCCAGTCACTCCTTCGACACGGAGCGGCGGGGATGGGGGGCCGGGACCCCCGGCCCCCGTTCAGCGCCAGGCCGCTTCCGCGGCCCGCAGGGCGCCCGCGGTGTCCACGCCGAGCCCCTTCTCCGCGAGCGCGGCCCCCAGCGCCGTCAGGCTCGCGCGGACGGCGCCCGGGTTCGCCTCGGGGCCGTAGTGGTTGACGCGGATCATCTCCCCGGCGAGGGCGCCGCCGCCCGCGGCCAGCGGAAGGGCCGGATCGGCGGACAGGGCGCGGGCCACCAGGTCCGCGGCCACCGTGCCGGACGGCGCGCGCAGCGTCGTGGCGACCGGTGCCGCCTCCGCCGCGTCACGGACGTACGGCTCGAGGCCGCCGCCCAGTGCCAGCGCCCCCGCCCGCGTCGCCGCCGCGGCGGAGGCGTGCCGTGCCATCACCGTCTGCGGGCCCGCCGCCTCGATCCGCTGCGCGCACGCCTCCAGCGCCAACATCTCCAGCTGGGCCGGTGCGTGCGGCAGCGCCTTGCGGCCGCCGTCGATCCAGCGCTCCTTCCAGTCGAGGAGCGAGAGGTAGGAGCGGCGCGGTGCCCGCGGGTTCGCCGCCATCCGCGCCCACGCGCGCTCGCTCACCGACACCGCCGACACCCCGGCGGGACCGCCCATCGCCTTCTGCGCCCCGATCACGCACAGGTCCACGCCCCACACGTCGGGCAGCACCGGCTCCGCCCCGATGGACGCCACCGCGTCCAGGTGGAACAGCGCCCCGTGCGCCCGCACCGCCTCACCGATCTCCGCGACCGGGTTGGTGTTCCCGGTCGCGGCCTCCGCGTGCACCAGGGAGACGAAGTCGATCTCCGGGTGCTCCGCGAGGGCCTCCCGGATCTGCCCGGCCGTCACCGCCGTGTGGAAGGGCACCGTCAGATCGATCACGGTGGCACCGCAGTCCCGCAGCCAGTCGCCGAAGGTCTGCCCATAGGGGCCCGTGATGACGTTCAGCGCGGTGGTGCCGGGTCCGGCGGTCCCGCGGATCGCGCCCTCCAGCGGCAGCAGCGCCTCACCCTGCATGATCACTACGTCCTGCCGGGTGTCCAGCAGCCGTGCCACCCGGTCCTCGATCGAGGCGAAGCGCGCGGCGCCCAGCGGAGGCAGGTCGAGGAGGAGGTGGGTCACGGCGGTGCTCTCTCTGCTTCGCTACTGCGCGGGTACGTACGACGAAGTCGAGGGTAAACCTTCGCCCGAAGGGTGGACCGACCGCCGCGTTCCCAGGCCGGACGGCCCCGCTGCCATCGGTTTGGTTTGAGGTGCTCAAACATCTCCTTATAATCGGAACCCACAGTTCCCCGACAGGAGGCTCCCGTGAAGACGCTCCTCGGCCGCCGGACCCGCATGCTGGCCGCCACCACCGCGACGGCCGGGCTGGCCCTCCTGACCGCCTGCACCTCCAGCGACGACGGGGGCAGCGGTTCCAGGACCGCCGCCGGCGGCGTCGAGCTCGTCAAGGCGGGGCAGCTCACCACCTGCACCCACCTGCCGTATCCGCCCTTCCAGTCGGAGATCGACGGCAAGGTGCAGGGCTTCGACGTCGCGCTGATCGACCTGGTCGCCGACGACCTCGGCGTGAAGCAGCAGATCCTCGACACGCCCTTCGAGAACTTCAAGACCGGCGCCTTCCTGAACTCCGGCGAGTGCGACCTGGCCGCGGCCGGCATGACCATCACCGAGGAGCGGAAGAAGAACGTCGACTTCTCCGACCCGTACTTCAACGCCACCCAGGCCGTCCTCGTCGACAAGGGCAGCGGCGTCACCTCCCTCGCCGACGTCGAGTCCGAGAACGTCAGGCTCGGCGCGCAGGCGCAGACCACCGGTGAGGACTACGCCAAGAAGCAGGGCTTCGACCCGGTCTCCTTCGAGTCCTCCGACGCCGTCCTCAACGGCCTGCGCACCGGCCAGGTCAAGGCCGTCGTCATCGACTACCCGGTCGTCCAGGGCTGGCTGAAGGACAAGGCCAACGCCGACGCCTTCGAGGTCGCCGAGCAGATCGACACCGGAGAGCAGTACGGCTTCACGGTGAAGAAGGGCAACACGGCGCTGAGCGAGGCCATCGACAAGGCGCTCGCGGACGCCAAGGCCGACGGCACGTACAAGAAGCTGTACGAGCAGTGGATCGGCCCGTACGACGAGTCCGCCGCCTCGCCGGCCGCATCCTGATCCCATGACCGACACGGAGACACCACCACTCCAGCCGAAGAAGAGGGGCCTGACGCGGCGCCAGAGGCGCAGCCTGTCGCGCGGCATCCAGTACGCCGTGTTCGTCGCGGCCGTGACCGCCTTCGCGGTCGTGGCCGACTGGGACCGGCTGCAGAACCAGTTCGCGCAGGCCGACATCGCCGAGCGGATGTTCCCGGACGTCATCACCCTGGCGCTGAAGAACACCGTGCTCTACACCGTCACCGGCTTCGCCGTCGGACTCGCCCTCGGCATGGTGATCGCCCTGATGCGGCTGTCGTCCGTCGGGCCCTACCGGTGGCTGGCCGGCATCTACATCGAGATCTTCCGCGGCCTGCCCGCCCTGCTGATCTTCATCTTCATCGGCGTCGCCGTGCCGCTCGCCTTCCCCGGCACGGAGATCATCGGCGGCACCTACGGCAAGGTCGCCCTCGCGCTCGGCCTGGTGGCCGCCGCGTACATGGCGGAGACGATCCGGGCCGGCATCCAGGCCGTGCCCAAGGGGCAGATGGAGGCCGCCCGTTCGCTGGGCTTCTCGCCCGCCCGGGCCATGGTCTCCATCATCGTCCCGCAGGCCTTCAGGATCATCCTGCCGCCGCTCACCAACGAACTCGTCCTGCTCTTCAAGGACTCCTCGCTGGTGCTGTTCCTCGGCGTCACCCTGGAGGAGCGCGAGCTGTCCAAGTACGGCCGCGACCTGGCCAGCCAGACCGCCAACTCCACCCCGATCCTGGTGGCCGGCCTGTGCTACCTGCTGATCACCATTCCGCTCGGCTTCGTCGTGCGCCGCATGGAGGCCAAGGCCCAGGAGGCCGTGAAATGAGCCGACCGGAGATCCGCGTCAGCGGTCTGCACAAGTCCTTCGGCGACAACCAGGTGCTGCGCGGCATCGACCTGGAGATCGGCCAGGGCGAGGTCGTCTGCGTCATCGGCCCGTCCGGCTCGGGCAAGTCGACCCTGCTGCGCTGCGTGAACCTCCTGGAGGAACCCACCAAGGGCCAGGTCTTCGTCGGCGGTACGGAACTCACCGACCCGGACGTCGACATCGACGCCGTGCGCCGCCGCATCGGCATGGTCTTCCAGCAGTTCAACCTCTTCCCGCACCTCACGGTGACCGAGAACCTCACGCTGCCGCAGCGCAGGGTGCTGCGCAGGGGCAAGGCGGAGGCCGCCGGGGTCGCCGCCGAGAACCTGCGGCGCGTGGGCCTCGCCGAGAAGGCGGACGCCTATCCCTCCTCCCTCTCCGGCGGCCAGCAGCAGCGCGTCGCCATCGCCCGCGCGCTGGCCATGGGCCCCGAGGTGATGCTGTTCGACGAGCCGACCTCGGCGCTCGACCCCGAGCTGGTCGGCGACGTGCTCGCGGTGATGCGGATGCTCGCGACCGAGGGCATGACGATGATGGTCGTCACCCACGAGATGACCTTCGCCCGCGAGGTCGCCGACCGGGTCGTCTTCATGGACGGCGGAGTGATCGTCGAGGACGGCACCCCCGGACAGGTCATCGGCGCCCCCCGGCACGAACGTACCCGGCACTTCCTCTCCCGCCTGCTCGACCCCGCCATGGCGGAGGTGGAGGAGGAGACCTCGGACCAGGTGGGGAAGTCCGAGTAGCGCCTGACTAGGGTGCGGTGCATGAGCGAACGCGCGGTGCTGCACATGAAGGGGCGGATCCTCGTCGGCCCGGACGAGGTCCGCGACGAGCTGTGGGTCGTCGGCGGCCGGATCTCCTACGACCGCCCGGCCGGGGCCCGGGACGTCCGCACCGTCGACGGCTGGGTGCTGCCCGGGCTGGTCGACGCCCACTGCCACGTCGGCCTCGACCGGCACGGCGCGGTTCCCGAGGACGTCGCCGAGAAGCAGGCGCTCACCGACCGCGACGCCGGCGCCCTGCTGCTGCGCGACGCGGGCTCTCCCTCCGACACCCGCTGGATCGACGACCGCGACGACCTCCCGAAGATCCTCCGGGCCGGCCGGCACATCGCCCGCACCCGCCGCTACATCCGCAACTACGCCTGGGAGGTCGAACCCGAGGACCTCACCGCGTACGTCGCGCAGGAGGCGCGGCGCGGCGACGGGTGGGTGAAGCTGGTCGGCGACTGGATCGACCGCGACCTGGGCGACCTGTCGGCCTGCTGGCCGCGCGGCGCCGTCGAGGCGGCGATCGCCGAGGCGCACCGGCTGGGCGCCCGCGTCACCGCGCACTGCTTCGCCGAGGACTCCCTGCGGGACCTGGTCGAGGCCGGCATCGACTGCGTGGAGCACGCGACGGGGCTGACCGACGAGACCATCCCCCTCTTCGCCGAACGGGGCGTGGCGATCGTCCCCACCCTCGTCAACATCGCCACCTTCCCCGCACTCGCCGACGGCGGCGAGTCCAGGTTCCCCCGCTGGTCCGCCCATATGCGCCGGCTCCACGAACGCCGCTACGACACCGTGCGCTCCGCCTACGACGCCGGCATCCCCGTCTTCGTCGGCACGGACGCCGGCGGGACACTCCCGCACGGCCTGGCGGCCGACGAGGTGGCGGAGCTGGCCAGGGCCGGCATCCCGGCGGTCGAGGCCCTGGCCGCCGGTACCTGGGCGGCCCGGAAGTGGCTCGGCCGCCCCGGCCTGGAGGAGGGAGCCCCCGCGGACCTGGTCGTCTACGGCTCCGACCCGCGCGCGGACCTGCGCGTGCTGGCGGATCCGCGCCGGGTGGTGCTGAACGGGCGCGTGGTCGCGTAGGAAGGCGCCCCAACGCGCCCCCGGTGGGACACACGAGGGTGACGGTGGGGAACAGCCGTGCCCCGTGATTCGAACGTGTCCGCCGATTCTCCCCGAAGGGGTGAAGCGTCGGCGGATCGCTGACGTCCCGCTGCGCGTGCGGACATTCTTGCCGGGTCCCAGTCATGTCTCATGGGGGTCCCACCACCTTGTTCACCATCAACGTCCGCGTGCCCGCACGTCGTTGGGCCGTCGTCGCCGCGGCCACCGCCCTCACCGCGGGTCCCGCCGCCCTGGCCGGCGCGGGCACCGCGCACGCCACCGGGGAGCACGGCACCGCGAGCGCCGTCGTGCTGCGCACCGGGCTCGACGTGTCCCTGCTCAACAGGACCGTGCACGCCCCGCTCGCCGTCACCCTCAACGAGGTCCGGGCACCGCGGAGCGCGCGGAAGACGGCCCTCACCGCCGGCCTGGACGGCGTCGACGGCGGCAGGCCCTTCACCGTGCTGCGGGCGGAGGTGGCCGACGCCGGGGCGACGGTGAACGGCGGGCGGGCCGAGGCGTCCACCACCCTCGCCAAGGCCCGGCTCCATGTCCCCGGTCTGCCGCTGCTGTCGGTCATCGAGCTCGAGACCATCACCTCCAAGGCGGTCTGTGAGGCCGGGAGGCCGCCGCACGCCTCGGCGACCCTGCCCGCCTCGGTGACGGTCCTCGGCAAACGCGTCACCCTGACCTCGGGCGGTCCCACCCACGTGGAGGTGCCGGGCGTGGGCGAGGTCCACCTGGACCTGTCGAAGACCGGGACCACGTCGACCACGGCCGCGGCGACCGCCCTCCGACTCAGGGTTTCCGTCAATCCGTTGAAACTGAACGTCGCCGAGGTCGAGGGCACGCTCACCCTGGCGGAGGCCAAGTGCGAGACCCCTGACGCCCCTGAGGCCCGGGAGGAGGCCGCCGACGTCCAGCCGCAAGGAGCGCGGGCGGAGCGGGCGGCGCCGCAGGAGGCCAACCTGGCCGAGACGGGCGGCGACTCGATGACGCCCTACGTCGCGGGCGCCGCGGTCGCCCTCCTGGCGGCGGGCGGCGGCGCGGTGGCCCTGTCCCGCCGGGGCCGGGGGGACTGACGGTTCCTCGCCGGGGGCGGATCAAGCCGCTCTCAGGGCCCGGCCCAGCGCATCGAGGAACCCGTCCACCGTCCCCCCGTCCCGCACCGCCAGGCGCAGCCACTCCTCACCCAGCCCCGGGAACGTGTCCCCGCGGCGCACCGCGTAGCCGAGGGCGCGCAGACGGTGCCGTACCGTCGCCGCGCCCGGCAGCCGGACCAGGACGAACGGGCCCTCGGCGGGCTCCACGACCCGGAGCCCGTGACCGGAGAAGTCCCGCAGCCCCGCGATCAGATGCGCGCGGTCCGCCACGACACGGTGGGCCGCGTCGGCCGCCTCCGCGCATGCCCGGGGCCCCACGCACGCCTCCGCCGCCGCCAGGGCCGGGGTGGACACCGGCCACAGCGGCTGGGCGCGCTCCAGCTCCGCGACGGTCTCCGGGGCGGCCAGCACATAGCCGATCCGCAGTCCCGCCAGCCCCCACGTCTTCGTGAGGCTGCGCAGGACGACCAGACCGGGGACGCCGGTGCGCCCGGCCAGTGCCTCGCGCTCGCCCGGCACCGCGTCCATGAACGCCTCGTCCACCACCAGCGTCCGCCCGGGGCGGGCCAGC
Organism: Streptomyces marokkonensis; assembly: GCF_008312835.1. Lineage (GTDB taxonomy): Bacteria > Actinomycetota > Actinomycetes > Streptomycetales > Streptomycetaceae > Streptomyces > Streptomyces marokkonensis_A. The sequence goes on from NZ_VSKS01000014.1 coordinate 138,974, forward strand.
CCGGCGACGGCGGCGGCCGGGTGGAGCACCGACGTCGGGTTCGTCGGGTTGCCGATCACCACCAGGTCCGCGTCCTCGGGCACCGCCGCCGGGTCCAGCCGGAAACCGTCCGCCTCCCGCAGCAGCACCCGGTCCACCGTGTGCCCGGCGTCCCGCAGCGCCGCCTCCGGCTCCGTGAACTGCGGATGCACCACCACCGGCCTGCGCACCTTCAGCGCCCGCGCCAGCAGCACGAACGCCTCCGCCGCCCCGGCCGTCAACAGCACCCGGTCCACCGGCAGCCCGTGCCGCGCCGCCACCGCCGCCCGCGCCGCCCGCCCGTCCGGGTAGGCGGCCAGTGCGGACAGCGACCCGGCGATGTGCTCCCGCAGCCACCCCGGAGGCGTGTCCGCGCGGACGTTCACCGCGAGGTCCACCAGCGCGGAACCGTCGTCGCGGACCTCGGCGTCGCCGTGGTGGCGCAGGTCGTGGCCGCTCCCCTGATCAGTGCGCATGGGAGTGCGCGTGGCCGTGCCCGTGGTGGTGGTGGCCGTCGTCGTCGGGGTGGAAGTGCGGCTGCTGCGGCTGCCCCACCTTGTCCTCGAAGCCCGGCAGCGCGATCCGGTACACACACGAGTCGCAGTTCATCCGCAGGTCACCCTTCACGGCCTCCTCGTACCGCTCCATCACAAGATCCAGCAGCTCCGGCTCCGGACCGATGACGTCCGCCGACCGCACCTGGGTCTCAGGGTGCGCCGCCGCCCACTCCTCCGTCTGCCGCCGCACCCGGTCCGGCAGGATCCCGGTGAACAGGAAGTACGGCAGGACGACGACCCTGCGCGCCCCCAGCCGTGCGCAGCGGTCCAGCCCGCTCGGCACGTCCGGCGCCGCCAGCGACACGAACGCCGTCTCCACGCCCGCGTACCCGCGGCCCTCCCACAGCAGCCGCGCCGCCTTGCACACCTCGGCGTTGGCGTCCGGGTCCGTCGACCCGCGCCCCACCAGGAGCACGGTCACCTCCGCCGGGTCCCAGGAGGGGTCGACCGCCTGGGCCAGCCGCCGCTCCAGCACGCTCAGCAGCGCCGGGTGCGGGCCCAGCGGACGGCCGTAGGTGTACGAGATGCCCGGGTGACGCTCCTTCTCGCGGGCCAGCGCGGCCGGGATGTCGCCCTTGGCGTGCCCGGCGGACACCAGCATCAGCGGCACGGCGGCGAACCGCCGCACGCCCCGCTCCACCAGCTCGCCGACGGCCTCGCCCAGCGGCGGCGGGGACAGCTCGATGAAACCGCCCGCGACGGGCAGCCCGGGGTGGCGGCGACCCAGCTCCCGCACGAAGTCCCGGAACGCCTCCGCTCCGGCGTCGTCCCGGGTGCCGTGGCCGGCGATGAGCAGGGCGGGCGGGGTGGTCACAGGTTCTCCTCGGATGGGATCGGGTGGTACAGCAGGGCGTTGAGCGCGGCGGCGGCGACCGCCGACCCGCCCTTCTCGGACACGTTGCTCACGGCGGGCAGTCCGCTCTCCCGCAACGCGGCCTTGGACTCGGCCGCGCCGACGAAACCGACGGGCAGACCGATGACGAGCGCGGGAGAGGCGTCCAGGATCAGCAGTTCCTCCAGGGCGGTCGGCGCGCAGCCGATCACCCACAGGGCACCGGGCCCGACCTCCTCGTACGCCAGCCGCACGGCGTGCGCGGAACGCGTGAGCCCGGGCCCGGACACGGCGTCCGCGAGCCGGCACACGGTCTCCCGGCGGGTGATCCCGGCCGCGACCATCTCCACGTCCGCCACGACCGGCGCCCCGGCGTGCAGCGCGGCGTGGGCCTTCACCAACTCGCCCTCGTCCATGACGAGATCGGAGGCGTACTCCAGGTCGGCGGCGGAGTGGACGACCCGCTCCACCACGGCCCGGGTCAGCGGCGGGAAGTGGGAGGTGTCCAGCCGGGCGCGCAGCCGCCGGAAGGACTCCTGCTCGATGGGGTGCACCACACGGTTCACCGTGACTCCTCCTGCCAGCGGTAGCCACGCGGGGTGACCATGCGCCCCGCGATCTCACGGGTCGCCGTGTTGCCCACGGTCACGACCGTCATCATGTCGACCCACGCCGGATCGAGGGCGGCCAGCGTGGTCAGCCGGCTCGACTCGTCCGCGCGGGACGCGTTGCGCACGACCCCGACGGGCGTCGCCGGCTCCCGGTGCCCCGCGAGGATCGCGAGGGCCTTCGGCAGCTGCCAGTCACGGCCCCGGCTGCGCGGGTTGTAGAACGTCACCACGAGGTCCGCCTCGGCCGCCGCCCGCACCCGCCGCTCGATGACCTCCCAGGGGGTGTGCAGGTCGGACAGGCTGATCGACACGTGGTCGTGGCCCAGCGGCGCCCCCAGGAGCGCCCCGGCCGCCAGCGCCGCCGTCACCCCCGGCACCCCGACCACGTCGATGTCGTCGGACGCCTCCGCGAGCGCCGGGGAGGCCATGGCGTACACGCCGGCGTCCCCGCTCCCGATCAGCGCGACCGCCTGCCCGCGCCGGGCCTCGGCGACGGCCGTACGGGCCCGCTCCTCCTCCGCGCCGAGACCGGACTGAAGCACGCGCGTGCCGGGCCGCAGCAGATCGCGGATCTGGTCGACGTACTGGTCCAGGCCCACCAGGACACTGGCGCGGCGCAGCTCGGCCTTCGCCCGCGGGGTGAGCAGATCCCGTGCGCCGGGCCCCAGCCCCACCACCGCGAGCCGCCCGCGCCCCGGACGCCGTACGACGGCACAGGTCGCCATCGCGGGCCGGGCCGCCGACTTTCTTTTGGGCACGAGCAGTTCGCCCCCGCCCACCAGCGCCGCGGCCTCCGCCACCGACGGGGTGCCGACGGCGGCCAGCGGCGCGTCCGACGGATTGGGCACCTCGACGCGCGCCAACTCCTCGGCGCCGTACGTCACCAGGGGCACCCCGAGCCGCCGGGCCGCCTCCACGATGCCCCGCTCCCCGGCCTTGGCGTCCACGGTGGCGAGCTCGGCGAGCGACGCCGCCGACAGTCCCGCCCCGCGCAGCGCCTCCTCGATCAGCCCGAGCACCTCCTCGACGGGGGCGCCCTTGGAGGCGCCGACGCCGACGACGAGGGTGGGCGGCCGGAGCACCGCCTCCCGCTCGCCCGGCTCGGCCAGACGGTCCGTGACCCGGATCGTGTACGGCCCGTCGTCGGCGACCGGCAGCGGAGGCAGCGGCCAGGTCACCTCGGCGCGCAGCGCCACCGCCTCACCGTCCAGCAGGGCCCGCGACACGGCGGCGACGTTCCCCTCCACGGGCAGACCGAGGGTGTCCAGGCCGGGGAGGCGGACCGCGTCGGTCGCCGTGGTCACCACCGGCTCGGCGCCCAGCACCTCGGCGACCTCACGGGCCAGTCCGTTCGCCCCGCCGCCGTGTCCGCCGACCAGCGACACCGCGAACCGTCCGCCCTCGTCGACACAGACCACGCCCGGGTCGGTCCGCTTGTCGTCCAGCAGGGGTGCCACCAGCCGCACCACGGCGCCCGTGGCGAGGAAGCACACGAGCTGCTCGCACTCGGCGAACGCGGCGCGTACGGCGTCCGCGACGGAACCCTCGTACACGCGCGTACGGTCCGGCCACGCGGCGGCCAGCCGGTCCCGCGCTGCCGCTCCCGCCGCGGTGGCGGAGATGAGGCCGATCACTGGTCGTCTCCTTCGGTACGGCCGTGGGACCGGACGCCCCACAGCAGGAAAACGGGATTGGTGGCCGCCAGCCGGGTGACGTCCCCGGGCAGCGGCGCCAGCCGCGACGACTGCAGCAGCACCCCGTCGCAGCCGAACCCGGCGCCCGTCAGCGCCTCGCGCACGGCCGGCACCCGGTCGAGGGCGGCCAGGGCGACCACCACGGTCCGCCGGGCCCGCCGCGCGCACGCGGTGACGACGGCCGGCAGCTCCCGACCGCCCCCGCCGACGAACACCGCGTCGGGATCGCCGTCGAGGCCGGCCAGTACGTCCGGCGCCGCCCCGTGCACCACCTGAACGTCGACCCCGTGCGCGGCGGCGTTCGCCCGGACGCGCTCCACCCCGTCCTCGGTCTTCTCCACGGCCGTGACGGCGGCGCCGAGCCGCGCGCACTCCACGGCGACGGATCCCGACCCCGCTCCCACGTCCCACACCAGCTCCCCGGGACGCGGTCCGAGCCGGGCCAGCGCCAGCGCCCGCACCTCGAACTTGGTGATCATGGAGTCACGGTGGTCGAACCCGGCCTCGTCCAGCGCCCAGCCCGCGGGCTCCCGGCCCCCGCCCGCCACGGTCCGCACCGGCCCGAGGGCCCGCGCCTCGTCCAGGCACAGCACCACGCTCACCGCCGTGCCCCAGTCCCGGGCGGCGGCCTCGGCGGGCGTCACCCGCTCCACCCGCTCCCCGGCGCAGCCGAGCGCGGAGGCGACGACCAGCACACGGTCGTGGCCCCGCAGCGCCGCCCCCAGCTCGGCCGGACCGGCCCCCGGTCCGGTCAGCACGGCGACCTTCGGCAGCGCCCGGCACAGGTTGACCGCCGTCCGCGGATCCCTGCCGTGCGCGCTGACCACCACGGCGTCGTCCCACGGCAGCCCGATCCGCGCGAACGCGGCGGCCACGGACGGGACACCGGGCCGGACGTCGAGCCGCTCGGCCCCGAACCGCTCGGCCAGCACCCGCACGATGCCGAAGAACCCGGGATCCCCGGACGCCAGCACCACGACCGGCCGCTCCCCGGCGACGTACCTCTCCACGGTGTCGAGGGCCGGCGCCAGCGGCCCGAGCACGATCCGCTCGGCCCCGTCCGGCAGCCGCACGGCGTCCAGGTGCCGCCGGCCGCCGACCACCAGCTCCGCCCCGTCCGTCACCCCTGCGTCGACCGGCGCCCCGGCCCCCATCCCGACGACGGTGATCATGTACTCGCACCCCGCGAACGCAGCTCCCGGCGCGCCTCGGGGTCGGCCTTGCGGAAGCCGTGGAAGTGACCGGGGTGGTACAGGTGCGAGCGGGTGCCGTGCGCGTCGAGCGCCGGACCGACCAGGAACAGCGTGTGCTTCCACAGCTTGTGCTCCTTGACCGTCTCCTCCAGCGTGCCGATCGTGCACTTCACGACCAGTTCCTCCGGCCAGGTCGCCTGGTACGCGACGACGACCGGCGTGGACGTCGGGTAGCCGCCCTCCAGCAGCTCCCGCACCAGCTGCCCGCTGCGGGCGGCCGACAGGAAGATCGCCATGGTGGTGCCGTGCCGTGCGAACTCGCGGACCTCCTCACCCGGCGGCATCGGCGTCTTGCCGCCGCCGAGCCGGGTCAGCACGACCGACTGCGCCACCTCGGGAATGGTCAGCTCGCGCTGTGCGAGCGCCGCGACGGCCGAGAAGGACGACACCCCGGGCACGATCTCGGTCGCGATGCCGAGCTCCGCGCACCGGTCGACCTGCTCCTGCGTGCCGCCCCACAGCGCGGGGTCGCCCGAGTGGATCCGCGCGACCTTCAGCCCCTCCGCGCGGGCCCGCCCGTACACGGCCACGACGTCCTCCAGGGACATCGTCGCCGAGTCGAGGATCTCGGCGTCCTCGCGCGCGTGCCGGAGGACGTCCTCCTGGACCAGGCTGGCGGCCCAGATGACGACATCGGCCTCGGCGATGGCCCGCGCGGCACGGAACGTCAGCAGATCGGCGGCGCCGGGGCCGGCCCCGACGAAGGTCACCTTGCCGGTGGGGGCGTCGGCCATGGGAATGGGTCCTCTCCTGCGAGTGGTGGAAGTCGGTGGGTGGTGAGCGGCTGTCACGCGTGCGTGACCGGCCGCCGATCGGATACGAAGAGCACATGGCGGTCCTCGTCGCGCTCGGCGCGTTCCTGATGACGCTGGCCGGCGGCTGGTCGGCACACCGCGTGACCGACCGCCGCCATCTGGTGCTGGGCCTGGCCGGCGGGCTGATGCTGGGCGTCGTGGGCCTGGAACTCCTCCCGGAGTCCCTGGATGCGGCCGGCACCGAGGTGCACGGGGTCCCCGTGGCCCTGCTGCTCTTCGTCGCGGGCTTTCTGCTCGCCCACCTGGTGGAACGACTGCTCGCCCAGCGCCCCCGGTCTCTCGACCCCGCTCGAGCCGGGGGGACCCCCATGGCCGTGCACGGCGCCGGGGAGAGGAACGGCCGTACGCCCGAGGTGGGTCTGACGGCCGCCGCCGCGATGGTCGGTCACAGCGCCATGGACGGTGTGGCGATCGGCGCCGCCTTCCAGGTCGACGGGGGCATGGGCGCCGCCGTCGCGGTGGCCGTGATCGCTCACGACTTCGCCGACGGCTTCAACACGTACACCCTCACACGCGTCTACGGAAACGCCCGCCGCCGCGCGCTGACGATGCTGTTCGCGGACGCCGCGGCACCGGTCGCCGGAGCCGCGTCGACGCTGTTCTTCACGATCCCGGAACCCCTGCTCGGCGGCTATCTCGGCCTGTTCGGCGGCGCCCTGCTGTACCTCGCGGCGGCCGAGATCCTGCCCGAGGCCCACCACGAGCACCCGGCCCGCACCACACTGCTGTGCACGGTCGCGGGGGCGCTGTTCATCTGGCTGGTGGTGGGCGCCGCGCACTGAGCGGGACGCGACCCGGTTCACAGCTTGCCGCCCCGCCCGCCGTCGCGCCGCGGCGGTGCGATGAGCGTCGACAGGTACGGCAGCGGTGCCCCGCCGAGTTCCGCGGCCGGCCGTACCGACTCCTCCGGCAGCCCGAGCGCGGACCCCCAGACCGCGTCACCCATCCGCCCGGTCTCCCGCAGCGCCTCGGCGACCTCACCGGCCTGCCGCCCGAACTTGTACGCGACGACGGTCCCGGGCCCGGCCAGGGCGTCCTTGAGCACGGCGGCCCCGGCGGTCACCGGCACCAGCGTGAGCGGCTCGGTCCCCTCGGCCAGCACGGCCCCGGACCGCGCCGCGAGATCCTGCATGGCCGTGATCCCGGGCACGGTCTCGACGACCGTGTCCGGCACGGACTCGGTGACGGTCTGGGCGAGATACGTGAACGTCGAGTACACGTTGGGATCCCCGATCGTCGCGAAGGCGACGGTCCCGCGCTCCCGCAGCAGTTCGACGACCCGCCCGCCGGCGGCGTCCCAGGCCGCCTCACGGCGCGCCCGGTCGGTCCGCTCGTTCAGCGCGAACACCACCCGGACGACCTTCTCGGCGGGCACGTAGTGCAGCACGGTCGCCTCGGCCCGCCCGCGCTCACCGGTGTCCATGACGGGTACGACGACGACGTCCGCGGCCCGCAGCGCGTTGACCCCCTTGACGGTCACCAGCTCCGGGTCCCCGGGCCCCACCCCGACCCCGATCAGCCTGCTGCTCATGACGTCCGGCACCTCTCCACGAACCGACGGGCGACACCGGGCTCGGACGCCCAGTGCGTGTGCAGATAGCTCGCGTGCACACCGCGCTGTACGAATCCCTCGACACGCCGCTCGGGCACCCGCGTCCCCCAGGCGGGCTCGTCCCCGGCCCCCGGCTCGACGAGGGTCCGGTGGAACTCGTGCCCCCGCATCCGCGTGCCGGCGGCGGCCAGCACGCTGTCGCTCACGGCCACCGCGTCCCGGTAGCCCAGGGTCAGCCGGTCCGACATCCGCGCGGAGGCGTCCAGCACCCCGCACATGGGCAGCCCGTCGAGCTCCCGGCACAGATACAGCAACCCGGCACACTCGGCCGCCACGGGAGCCCCGCTGAGGGCGAGGTCGCGGGCGGCCTTGCGCAGCGCCTCGTTGGCGGACAGCTCGGAGGCGTACACCTCGGGAAACCCCCCACCGATGACCAGCCCGGCGGTTCCCTCGGGCAGTTCCTCGTCCCGCAACGGATCGAAGGTGACGACCTCGGCCCCGGCGGCGGTCAGCAGCTCGGCATGCTCGGCGTACGAGAAGGTGAAGGCGCTCCCACCCGCGACGGCAACCCTTGTGGTCCGTCCGGCATCCACCAGCCCGTCCGGCGTTCGAGGACGAGGCCCGTCCAGGGCCGAACGGGGGTCCGGGGGCAGAGCCCCCGGGGACGACGGGGGTCCTCCCGCTCGAGCGGAGCCGGGAGTGGGGGAGGGAAGGGGCGGCGGGGGCGAGGAAACCAAGGCCTCACCCGCATCCCACGCCGCACCCGCCAAGGGACCCGCACTCCGCGCCAGCGCGACAAGCCCCTCCAGGTCGCAGCCCGCCGCCACCTGAGCCGCCATCGCCGCGACCGCATCCACGGCCGCGCCGCGCCGCTCGGCGACCGGCACCAGCCCCAGATGCCGAGCCGGCGTCTCGACCTGAGCGGCCCGCCGCAACACCCCCAGCACCGGCACCCCGACGGAGTCCAGCGATTCCCGCAACAGCCCCTCGTGCCGATCCGAGGCGACCTTGTTCAGGATCACCCCCCCGACCCGCACCTCCGGATCCCAGCTCACGAACCCGTGCACCAGCGCCGCCACCGACCGGGACTGCGACGACGCGTCGACCACCAGCACCACCGGCGCCCGCAACAGCTTGGCGACCTGCGCGGTGGACGCCAGCTCGCCCTCACCCGCCGCCCCGTCGTACAGCCCCATCACACCCTCGACCACGGCGATGTCACACCCCCGCGCACCGTGCGCGAACAGCGGAGCGACCAGCTCCGGCCCGCACAGGTACGCGTCGAGGTTCCGCCCGGTCCGCCCGGTGGCGAGCGCGTGGTACCCGGGATCGATGTAGTCGGGTCCCACCTTGTGCGGGGACACGGCGAACCCCCGCGCGGACAGCGCGGCCATCAGTCCCGTGGCGACGGTGGTCTTGCCGCTCCCCGACGAGGGCGCGGCGATCACCAGCCGGGGAACGGAGTTCACCACTCGATGCCCCTCTGCCCCTTCTGCCCCGCGTCCATCGGGTGCTTGACCTTCGACATGTCGGTGACGAGGTCGGCGAACCCGACCAGCTTCTCCGGCGCGTTCCGCCCCGTGATCACCACGTGCTGCGTCCCCGGCCGCTGCCGCAGCACGGACACCACCTCATCGGTGTCGACCCACCCCCAGTGCATCGGGTAGGCGAACTCGTCCAGCACGTACAGCTTGTAGGTCTCGGCGGCGAGGTCCCGCTTGACCTGCTCCCAGCCCTCCCGGGCCTTCTCCTCGTTGTCCATCTGGGCGTCGCGCTGCACCCACGACCAGCCCTCGCCCATCTTGTGCCAGTCGACGGTCCCGCCCTCGCCGGAGGCGCCGAGCACCCGCAGCGCGTTCTCCTCGCCGACCTTCCACTTCGCCGACTTGACGAACTGGAACACCCCGATCGGCCACCCCTGGTTCCAGGCCCGCAACGCCAGCCCGAAGGCGGCGGTGGACTTTCCCTTCCCCACACCGGTGTGCACGACGACCAGCGGACGATTGCGCCGCTGGCGGGTCGTCAGACCGTCATCGGGTACGACACTCGGCTGCCCCTTCGGCACTACGCGGCCCTCCTCGAAGTCCCCTGCACGTCCCTGACCAGACCGGCGATCGAGTCGGCCCGCAGCTCGTCCAGCGTCACGGCGCTGCCGCCCAGCTCACCGGCCAGCCGTCCGGCGAGCCCCAGCCGCACCGGCCCCGACTCGCAGTCCACCACCACCGACGCGACCCCCTCGGCGGCGAACAGCCGCGCCGCACGCGAGGCCAGCGCGACCGGCTCGGGACCACCGGTCGCCCGCCCGTCCGTCACCACGACGACCAGCGGCCGCCGCGCCGGATCGCGCAGCCGCTCCACACGCAGCACGTCGTGCGCCCTGAGCAGCCCCGCCGCCAGTGGGGTCCGCCCACCGGTCGGCAGCGACTCCAGCCGGGCCGCCGCCGCGTCCACCGACGACGTGGGCGGCAGGGCGACGTCGGCCGCCGCCCCCCGGAAGGTCACCAGACCCACTTTGTCCCGTCGCTGGTAGGCGTCGAGCAGCAGCGACACCACGGCGCCCTTCACGGCACTCATCCGCTGCCGCGCCGCCATGGACCCGGAGGCGTCCACGACGAACAGCACGAGGTTCGCCTCACGCCCCTCGCGCGTGGCCTGCCGCAGATCGTCCCGGCGCACCACCAGCCCAGGACCGGACCGGCCCCGTGCCCGCTGGTGCGGAGCCGCCGCCTGGACGGTCGCCGCCAGGTGCACCTTCGTCAGCGCACCGTTCGGCCGCCGTGCGCCCGTCGTCCGTCCGTGCTCGGTCCGCGCCCGTGACCGCCGCCCGGCGGCGCCCTCACCGATCCCGGGCACGCTCAGCACCTTGGTGCGGAAGGGCTCGGCGGCACCCACCGGGGACCGCTCACCGGAACCGCCCCCCGCGGGCTGCCCGGCCTCCCCGGCCTCGGCCGGCGCCCCCGCGTCACCACCGCCCTCCGGACCCTCCGGACCCTCCGGACCCTCCGGACCCTCGGGGCCTTCCGCGGGCGGCTGCCCGCCACCCCCGTCGGGTCCGTCCGGATCGGTGTCGGGACCGTCGTCGCCCCCGAACTCCTCCAGCGTCTCGTCGAGCTTGTCCTCGTCGAGGCCCGGCGCGTCGAAGGGGTTCCGCCTCCGCCGGTGGGGGAGGGCCAGCAGCGCGGCCTGCCGCACGTCCTCGGCGAGCACGTCCGTCCGCCCCGCCCAGGCCGCCAGCGCGGTCGCCGTGCGCGCCATCACGATGTCGGCCCGCATGCCGTCCACCTCGAACGCCGCACAGGTCGCCGCGATCTGCCGCAGCGCCCCGTCGCCCAGCCGCACCGACGGCAGCAGCTCCCGCGCCGCCACGATCCGCGCCCGTACGGCGGCCTCCTCCCCGGCCCACCGCGTGGCGAAGGCGGCGGGATCGTCGTCGTACGCCAGCCGCCGCCGTACGACCTCCACCCGCTGGTCGGGCTCGCGCGAGGCGGCCACCTCGACGGTCAGCCCGAACCGGTCGAGCAGCTGCGGCCGCAGCTCGCCCTCCTCGGGATTCATCGTCCCGACCAGCAGGAACCGCGCCGCGTGCCGTACGGAGACACCCTCGCGCTCGACGTACGAGGCGCCCATCGCCGCCGCGTCCAGCAGCAGGTCCACCAGATGGTCGTGGAGGAGGTTGACCTCGTCGACGTACAGGATCCCCCGGTGCGCGTCGGCGAGCAGTCCCGGCTCGAAGGCCTTCACGCCCTCCGAAAGGGCCCGCTCGATGTCGAGCGCCCCGACCAGCCGGTCCTCCGAGGCGCCCACGGGCAGCTCGACCATCCGCGCGGGCCGTGCGGCACCGCCCCCGGTCCCGTGCGGTCCGTCCGGACAGGCCGGGTCCGGGGCCGAGGGGTCGCAGGAGAACCGGCAGCCGGGCACCACGGCGACCTCCGGCAGCAGTGCCGACAGCGCGCGCACCGCGGTCGACTTGGCGGTGCCCTTCTCGCCGCGCACCAGCACACCGCCGACCGCGGGGGAGACGGCGTTCAGCAGCAGCGCGAGCCGCAGGTCGTCCTGCCCGACGACGGCCGTGAACGGAAAGGGGGTGGTCACTGGTCGTCGCCCTCCAGATCGCCTTCGAGTTCGAGATAGGTGGCGCGCAGCCGCTCCAGCGTGTCCGCGTCGGGTTCTGCCCACAGTCCGCGGTCGGCGGCCTCGAGCAGCCGTTCGGTGATGCCGCGCAGCGCCCACGGGTTGGACTTCTTCATGAAGTCCTGGTTCTCCGCGTCGAAGACGTACTCCGCGCTGAGCCGCTCGTACATCCAGTCGTCCACGACCCCGGCCGTGGCGTCGTACCCGAAGAGGTAGTCCACGGTCGCCGCCATCTCGAAGGCGCCCTTGTAGCCGTGGCGCCGCATCGCCGCCATCCAGCGCGGGTTGACCACGCGGGCCCGGAAGACCCGGTGTGTCTCCTCGCCCAGCGTGCGGGTCCTCACCTGGTCCGGTGTGGCCGAGTCGCCCACGTACGCCTCGGGGCTGGCCCCCGTCAGGTGCCGCACCATGGCGACCATGCCGCCGTGGTACTGGAAGTAGTCGTCGGCGTCGACGAGGTCGTGCTCGCGCGTGTCCACGTTCTTCGCCGCCACCGCGATCCGCCGGAACGCCGTCTCCATGTCCCCGCGCGCGGCCCGTCCGTCGAGCCCGCGCCCGTAGGCGTAGCCGCCCCAGACGGCGTACACCTCGGCGAGGTCCGCGTCCGACCGCCAGTTCCGCGCGTCGATCAGCGGCAGCAGACCGGCACCGTACGCTCCCGGCTTCGAGCCGAAGACGCGCGCGGTGGCCCGCCGCCGGTCGCCGTGCCGGGCGGTGTCCTCGTCGGCGTGCGCCCGCACGTAGTTGGAATCGGCGGGCTCGTCCAGTTCCGCCACCGCCCGCACCGCGTCGTCGATCAGCCCCACCACGTGCGGGAACGCGTCCCGGAAGAACCCGGAGATGCGCACCGTGACGTCGATGCGCGGCCGGCCGATCTCCTCCAGGCCGACCACCTCGAACCCGGTCACCCGCCTCGACGCGTCGTCCCACACCGGACGGCACCCGAGCAGCGCCAGGATCTCGGCGATGTCGTCGCCCTGGGTGCGCATCGCGGACGTGCCCCACACGGTGAGGCCGACGGACTTCGGATAGTCACCCGTGTCCTGCAGGTACCGCTGCACCAGCGAGTCCGCGAGGGACTGCCCGACCTCCCAGCTCAGCCGTGAGGGAATCGCCTTGGGGTCGACGGAGTAGAAGTTCCGCCCGGTCGGCAGCACGTTGACCAGCCCGCGCGTGGGCGACCCCGACGGTCCCGCCGGGACGTAACCGCCGTCCAGCGCCCGCAGGATGTGCCCGATCTCGTCCGTGGTGCGGGCCAGCCGGGGCACGACCTCCTCGCACGCGAACCGCAACACGGCCACCGCGTCGGGCAGTTCCGTGCCCAGCACCTCCCGCACCAGTGAGGGAACCGAGCCGGCCGCCCAGCCGCGCTCCTCCATCCCCTCCGCGAACCGCCGGCACAGCTGCTCCAGCAGGTCGATCACGTCGGCACCCGTGCGCGCCGGACCGTCCACCAGGTCCGTCAGCTCCACCGGCGCCTTCACCGGCGCGCCGGGCTCGGCCAGCAGTTCCTTCTCCACCAGCCCGAAGTGCGCGGCCAGCGCGGCCCGCAGACCCGGCAGCGCGTTCGCCTGCCCGCCCCACACCTGCGAGGCGCGGAGCACCGCGAGGACGAGGTTCACGCGCGGCTCGCCGACCGGGCCGCCGCCGAGAATGTGCAGGCCGTCCCTGATCTGCACGTCCTTGATCTCGCACAGATAGCCGTCGATGTGCATGACGAACTCGTCGAAGGCGTCGTCGTCCGGCTGGTCGTCCACATGCAGGTCGTGGTGCAGCTCGGCGGCCTTCACCAGCGTCCAGATCTGCGCGCGCACCGCCGGTGCCTTCGCCGGGTCCAGGTCGGAGACGAGCGCGTACTCGTCGAGGAGCTGTTCCAGCTTCGCCAGGTCGCCGTAGGTGTCGGCCCGCGCCATCGGCGGCACCAGGTGATCGACCACCGTGGCGTGTCCGCGCCGCTTGGCCTGGGTGCCCTCGCCCGGGTCGTTGACGATGAACGGGTAGATCAGCGGCAGGTCACCGAGCACCGCGTCCGGCGCGCACCCGGCGCCCAGCCCCAGGCCCTTGCCCGGCAGCCACTCCATCGTGCCGTGCTTGCCCATGTGCACGATCGCGTCGGCGCCGAAACTGTTCTCCAGCCACCGGTAGGCCGCCATGTAGTGGTGCGACGGCGGCATGTCGGGGTCGTGGTAGATCGCGATCGGGTTCTCCCCGAAGCCGCGCGGCGGCTGGATCATGACGACGACGTTCCCGAACCGCAGGGACGCGAGCACGATGTCGTCCCCGTCGACGTACAGCGACCCCGGCGGCTCGCCCCACGCCTCACGCATCCCGTCCCGCAGCCGCGGGTCCAGCTTCTCGAACCACGCCCGGTAGTCCGCCAGCGGCACCCGCGCGGGCGCGGCGGCCAGCTGCTCCTCCGTGAGCCACTCGACGTCGTGCCCGCCGGCCTCGATGAGCCGGTGGATCAACTCGTCGCCGTTGTCGGGGTACTCGGTGAGGGAGTACCCGGCGTCCCGCAGCGCGTCCAGCACCCGTACCGCGGACGCCGGGGTGTCCAGGCCGACCGCGTTGCCGACCCGCGAGTGCTTCGTCGGGTACGCGGTGAAGACCAGCGCGACCTTCTTCGCGGCGTTCGGCCTGTGCCCGAGCCGGGCGTGCCGTACGGCGATCCCGGCGACCCGCGACGCACGCTCCGGGTCGGCGGCGTACACCGGGACGTCGTCCGGGCCCTGCTCCTTGAAGGAGAACGGGACCGTGATCAGCCGGCCGTCGAACTCCGGGATGGCGACCTGCATCGCCGCGTCCATGGGGGACAGCGCGGCGTCGGACTCCTCCCAGGCGGCGCGCGACGAGGTCAGGCACAGCCCCTGCAGCACCGGCACGTCCAGGTCGGCGAGCGCCCCGACGTCCCAGGCCTCCTCGTCACCGCCCGCCGACGCCTGCGAGGCGTGCGTGCCGCCGGCCGCCAGCACGGTGGCGACCAGGGCGTCGGCCTTGGCCAGCAGCCCGTACAGCTCCGGGTCGGCGCCGCGCAGCGAACCGCAGTACACGGGCAGGGCGTTCGCACCCCGCGCCTCGATGGCGTCGCACAGCGTGTCCACGAAGGCGGTGTTGCCGCTCAGTTCGTGCGCCCGGTAGAAGAGCACGCCGACCGTCGGGCGGCCGTCTTCCAGGGCGCGTGCGCCGTGGACGCCGTACTCCGGCATCTTCCGGGGCTCCTCGAACCCCTCGCCGGTCAGCAGCACGGTGTCCGACAGGAACCGGGCCAGTTCGGTGAGGTTGTCCGGGCCGCCCTCGACGAGGTACCGCAGTGCCTGAGCCACCACACCGGCCGGCACCGTCGACTCGGCCATCAGCTCGGCGTCGGGCACGGCCTCCCCGCCGAGCAGCACCGCCGGGATCCCGGACGCCTTCAGCGCCGCGAGCCCGTCCTCCCAGGCGCGCTTGCCGCCCAGCAGCCGTACGACGGCGAGGTCCGCCCCGTCCAGCAGCGCGGGCAGCTCGTCCGCCACGTCCACGCGGGTCGGGTTGCCGATCCGGTAGGAGGCGCCGGAGGCACGGGCCGCCAGCAGGTCCGTGTCGGCGGTCGACAACAACAACACAGTGCTCATGCGGGCGCTCCCGGTGGAATGAAGGGCAGTCCTTGCGGCGCGCCGGACTCGATGAGCCGCCACAGCGCGTCCGTGTCCGCGTGCTGTTCGATCAGGTCGCCGAGCCGGTCGAGCTGCTCCTCGCGCAGCGCGGCGAACGAGGTGCCGGGCGCCGGGACGAAGCGGCGTCCCGCGGCGGCTGCCACCTCGCGCAGGAAGGCGCGCCGGAAACCGTCCGACTCCAGGGAGCCGTGCCAGTGCGTGCCCCAGGTCTGCCCGACCCGGCAGCCGTCCAGGCCGTGTCCTCGGTCGTCGGAGAAGAACGCCTCCCCTCCGAGGACGTCGGCGACCCCGTGATGGATCTCGTACCCCTCGACGGGCTCCCCGAGGGCCCGGCCGACGGGCCGCGTGAGCGTCTTCTCGCGGGCGAAGCGCACCCGTACGGGCAGGACGCCGAGCCCGTCGACGTGTCCCGCGCGGCTCTCGACCTCGTCCTCGATGTGCTCGCCGAGGATCTGGAAACCCCCGCAGACGCCGAGCACGGGCCGCCCCTCGGCCGCCCGGCGCCGCAGCGCGTCCGCCAGCCCGCGCTCCCGCAGCCACTCCAGGGCCCGTACGGTCCCGCGCGTCCCCGGCACCACGACGAGGTCGGCGTCGGACAGCTCCTCGGGACGGTCCACGAACCGCACCACGACACCGGGTTCGGCGGCGAGCGCGTCCACGTCGGTGAAGTTGGACATCAGCGGCACCGCGCACACGGCGACCCGCAGCACGTCCTCGCCGGCCGGCGGGGCGACCACGGACTCCCGTACGGCGCCGCGCAGCGACACCCGCAGTCCGTCCTCCTCGTCGATGCCGAGCCCGTGCCGGAACGGCAGCACGCCGTAGGTCCGCCGCCCGGTCAGGCCGTGCAGCATGTCGAGGCCCGGTTCCAGCAGCGACACGTCGCCGCGGAACTTGTTCACCAGGAATCCGGCGACCAGCTCCTGGTCCTCGGGGGAGAGCAGCGCGACGGTGCCGAAGAAGGACGCGAAGACGCCACCCCGGTCGATGTCGCCCACCACCAGGACCGGCAGTCCGGCACCCCGGGCGATGCCCATGTTCACGATGTCCGTGCGCCGCAGGTTGATCTCGGCCGGGCTGCCGGCCCCCTCACAGATCACCGCGTCATACGTGCCCCGCAACTGCTCCAGACAGTCCAGCACCGTGCCGAGCAGCCTCTGCTGGCGCCCGCCGTGGTAGCCGCGGGCGCTCAGCTCGCCGACCGGCCTGCCCAGCAGCACCACCTGGCTGGACTGCTCGCCGCCCGGCTTGAGCAGCACAGGGTTCATCAGCGCGGTCGGTTCGACCCGGCAGGCCTGGGCCTGCATGGCCTGCGCCCGCCCGATCTCGGCGCCCTCCCGGGTCACGAACGAGTTCAGCGACATGTTCTGCGCCTTGAACGGCGCGACCTTGACGCCCTGCCGCACCAGCCACCGGCAGATCCCGGCGGTCACCACGCTCTTGCCGGCGTCCGAGGTGGTCCCGGCGACCAGCAGTCCTCCACCGCTCATGATCTGCGTCCCTTCATGACGCTCCGCGCGAGGACGCCGGCCCCGAGCGCGAGCCAGCCGACCCGCCGCGAGAGCCGTACCGCCCGGTCGATGTCGGACACGGCCACGGCACGCCCGCCGCGGCCCAGCACGGGCCGGTGCTCGACCCGCCCGCCGTAGGAGAGGGTCCCGCCGAGCCGCACGCCGAGCGCGCCGGCGAAGGACGCCTCCACGGGCCCGGCGTTGGGGCTCGGGTGCTTCGCCGCGTCCGCGCGCCACGCCCGTACGGCACCGCGCGGGTCCGGTCCGGCGAGCGCGGCGAGTACGGCGGTCAGCCGCGCCCCCGGCCACCCGGCGACGTCGTCCAGGCGGGCGGAGGCCCAGCCGTAACGGCGGTAGCGGGGGGACGTGTGGCCGACCATGGCGTCCAGGGTGTTGACGGCCCGGAAGCCGAGCAGTCCCGGCACTCCGGCGACGGCGCCCCACACCAGGGCGCCGACCACGGCGTCGGAGGTGTTCTCGGCGACCGACTCGACCACCGCGCGGGCGATGCCGTCGGCGTCCAGCGCCTGCGGGTCCCGGCCGCACAGGTGGGGGAGCCGGGCCCGGGCCGCCTCCACGTCCCCGGCCTCCAGCGCCCGCGCGACGGCGCGGGCCTCCCGTGCCAGCGAGGTGCCGCCGACGACGGCCCAGGTCGCCGCGGCGGTCAGCGCGGTGGAGGCGGCGGGGGAGGAGCGTACGCACCGGGCGGCGAGGCCGCCGAGGGCGACGGTCCCGCCGACGCACACGGCGGTGTGCACGGCGCCCCGGCCCCGGTCGTCCCGCCACAGCACTCGTTCCACGGCAGCCGCGGCCCGCCCGAAGGCGGCGACCGGATGACCGCGGCGGGGATCGCCGAGCAGCAGGTCGCCGAGGAGGCCGGCGGCGGCGCCGTACGCGAACACGCGATCGGCACCCATGGGTTCAGCCGGTGAAGGATCCGCAGGGACGGGCCCCGGAGCGGGGTGGGGTGTCGCTGGTCGACCTCGGCAGGCAGCCGCGCATGGCGATATGTCCTCACTCAGGGTGTCCACGCCCTGGTTCGACGAGACCGGCGGTGAGAGTTCCTGGCTCCCGGGGTGTTCTCCCCGGTGACAGTGGCGGGACCGCGCCGGAATCGCACCGGCTTCCTCTCCTGCCGCCGTAGTGGCGGAGGCAGTCCACCACGGCCCCGGAAGGGCCGTCAACTTGCCGTTGACCTGCGAGGCTGAAGTGTGCTGAGGCCCACAGAGGGGCGCCGGTGGGTGAACCGGCGGGCGGACGCGCGCACGCCGGCGGGCGGTGCGGGAGCTCCCGCACCGCCCGCCGGACGGAGACGATCTGCGATCAGGCCATGATCAGGTAGATCCCGTAGCCCACCGCCGCCGCGCACGCCGCGAAGCAGGCGTAGGCGCCGGTGACCGCCAGGGCCGCGGACTGGCCCTGGGCGGCGGCCCGCTCGCGGCGGGACAGGCCGGTGATGCCGAGGGTGAACAGGGCCACCAGGGCCACGGTGACCACGAGGCTGACGCCGAAGACGGAACCGAGGGCCGCCCAGTCGATCTTCATGGTGCTCTTCTTCCTTCGTTCCGGGCCGTCGCGGTCAGACGGTGGTCCTGGCCGGCGATGCCGGGTCGTTGGGGGCCGGGATCGTGGCGGCGAGTTCCTCGCTCACGGTGCCCGCCGGGGGCGGGGTCACCGCGGCCATCGCCTGCGTCACCACGCCGGACGGCTCCGCGCCCGGGGCCTCGTGGTCGTTGACGTTGGTGTGGTCGATGACCTCGCGCCGGGAGATCTTCCAGATCGCCGCGCTGGAGACGACCAGGAAGACGGCCACGACGGCGGTGCCCCAGTCGCCGAAGCCGCAGACCCACTCGGCGAGCGCCGCGACGAGGGCCGCCGCCGGCAGCGTCAGACCCCAGGCGACGAACATCCGGGTGGCGGTCGACCAGCGGACGACACCGCCCTTGCGGCCCAGGCCGGCGCCCATCACGGAACCGGAAACGGAATGCGTGGTGGAGAGGGAGAAGCCCAGGTGGGAGGAGGCCAGGATGACCGTCGCGGCGCTGGTCTGGGCGGCGAAGCCCTGCTGCGGCTGGAGGTCGGTCAGGCCCTTGCCCATGGTGCGGATGATGCGCCAGCCGCCGAGGTAGGTGCCGAGCGCGATGGCGATGCCCGCCGAGAGGATGACCCACATGGGCGGGTCCGAGTCGGGGGCGAGGGTGCCGCCGGCCACCAGGGCCAGGGTGATGATGCCCATCGTCTTCTGGGCGTCGTTGGTGCCGTGGGCCAGGGAGACCAGGCCGGCGGAGGCGATCTGCCCGGCGCGGTAGCCCTTCTCGGAGGCCTTGCCGTCGGCCTTCTTGCCCATGCGGTAGGTGAGCCGGGTCGCGAGCATCGCGGCGAGGCCGGCCACCAGCGGGGCGGCGATCGCGGGGATCAGCACCTTGGTGACGAGGACGTCGCCGTGCACCGCGCCGAAGCCGGCGGAGGCGACGGTCGCGCCGATCAGACCGCCCATGAGGGCGTGCGAGGAGCTGGACGGCAGACCGACCAGCCAGGTCAGGAGATTCCAGAGGATCGCGCCGACCAACGCGGCGAAGATGACCTCGGGGCGGATGCCGGCCTCGTCGACGAGGCCCTTGGAGATCGTGTTGGCGACCTCCACCGAGAGGAATGCGCCTACAAGGTTCAGCACGGCGGACATGGCCACCGCGACCTTGGGCTTGAGCGCACCGGTCGAAATGGTCGTTGCCATCGCGTTCGCGGTGTCGTGGAAACCGTTCGTGAAATCGAACGCGAGTGCGGTTACCACCACAATCGCGAGGATCAGCGAGAAGCTTTCCATTTACCCAGGCAATCGTTCGAGGTCATTGGCTGGTCGAACGTAGGTAACCAGGGTGAACGGAAGATGAACTGGAATGGGCATCGTGGTGACCGTAAGAGGGGGTGGGCGCTCCGCCGGATGGCGGGGCCGCCGCCGTACGGGCTCCGCGGGCCGGGGGAGCCGGTGAAGAGACGTCGGTCACTCCCGGGGACCCGCCGCCGGCCGGTGGCCCGCCTGGCAGGATCGCGGCATGGCTGAGCAGCGGTGGGACGGTCGGGGAACGGGGAGCGCCGCGGACGGCGCCCGGGGTGGCGGCGGCCCGCGGGCCTCGGGCGCCGCCGAGGAGGAGGCGCGCGCCTGGGCGGAGCTGGTGGAGACCGCGCGCCGGAGCGTGGCCGACGGGCTCGTGGTCGGGACCTCGGGCAATGTCTCGGTGCGGGTCGGCGGGACGGTCCTGGTCACGCCGTCGGGAGTGCCGTACGACCGGCTGGGGCCGGGCGACGTGACAGGTGTCGACCTCGGCGGCCGGCAGGTGCTCGGCACACTGGTCCCGACCAGCGAGCTGCCCATGCATCTCGCGGTGTACCGCACCACCGGCGCGCGTGCCGTCGTGCACACGCACGCCGTGCACGCCACGGCGGTCTCCACGCTCGTCGACGAGCTGCCGCTGATCCACTACATGGCCGCGGCGCTGGGCGGCCCCGTCCGGGTCGCCCGCTACGCCACGTACGGCACCGACGAACTGGCCGCGAACATGCTCGAGGCCCTCGACGGCCGCACCGGATGCCTCCTGCGGAACCACGGCACGGTCACGTACGGGGCGACCCTCTCCCAGGCCTACGACCGCACGGCCCAGCTGGAGTGGATGTGCCGCGTCTGGCTGACCGCCTCGTCGGTCCCCGGCCTGTCCCCGCATCTGCTGACCCCGGAGCAGGTGGGGGAGGTGGGCGAACGCCTGCGGGGGTACGGGCAGCGGGACTGAGCCGGGCGGGGCGGCAGTCCCCCCCGCCGGGGCGGTGGGGGGCGGGAGCACCACCCCCGGGCCCCGCGCGGGCGCATCCGCCCACTGGCCGGGTACACGTTCCGACATGACACTGGAGAGCGTGCGCACTGTCAGAGCGACGGCCGCTGCCGTCACCGCCGTGATAGGGGCCGGCGCCGCCGCGGTGGCCGCCGGCCGGTTCGCCAGCGATGCCGCCCTCAGGATCCCGCCGGACGGGCCCCTGCCCACCGAACCCGTGCTCACCGTCCACGCCACGGCCGCGGGACAGGTCACCCTCACCCGGGACCTCGCCGCGCTGCGGCCCGGCCGCCACGGTCTCGCAGGCGACGGCTCCCACGCGGTCGTCGGACCCGTGCTGACCGGCACCGCGACCCCCGTCGACACCGTCGTACGCCGGCTGGAACGCGTCACGTACGGCACCCTCGAGCCCGGCGACCGGGTCTGGTTCACCCCGGCCGTGCACGCCGGCGACCCCGGCACCGCCCTCGGTCTGGACTTCACCGGTCTGGACGTCCCCGGCGACCTCGGCCCGCTGCCCGTCTGGTACGTGCCGGGCGACCGGGACACCTGGGTGATCGCCGTCCACGGACTGGGCACCACCCGGGAACACACCATGAACGTCATGGAGTTCCTGCACCGCCACCGCTTCCCGGTGCTCGCCCCCGCCCACCGGGGCGACCCGGGCGCGCCGGGCTCCCCCGACCGCCTCAACCACCTCGGCGAGACCGAGTGGCGTGATCTCGACGCGGTGCTCCGGCACGCGGTGGACTCCGGCGCCCGGCAGGTCGTCCTGTACGGCTGGTCCATCGGCGCGACCATGGCGCTGCGCGCCGCCGCCCGCTCCGACGTGCGGGCACGCGTCGCCGGCCTCATCCTCGACTCCCCGGTGCTCAACTGGGAGGCGACCCTGCGCGCCCTCGCCGCCGCCCACCGCACCCCGGGTGCCCTGCTGCCCCTCGCCGTCCGCGCCGCACAGGGCCGCACCGGCCTGTACGGGGACCGCAGGCCCGGCGCCGTCCACCTGGACCGCATCGCCGTCCCCACGCAGATCTTCCACGGTCCCGACGACACGGTGGCCCCCTGGCGGTTCTCCCGCCGCCTCGCCGCCGCCCACCCCAACACCATCACCCTTCACACCGTCAGGGGCGCTCCGCACGCCGCCATGTGGAACGTCGACCCGCAGGCGTACGAGGAGACCCTGCGGCGGTTCCTCACCCCCTTGATGTGAAGCGGCTCACGAGGATTCCGTTTAGCGTCGTACCACTGGCCTGATGTGCTCCCTTCTGCCGCTTCCGGGTCCGGTCCGCGGGCCGTCCCAGGGCCCCCGTCGGCATTCCGTTTGGGTTTTCGGACCGTCAACCGGAAGACTGCACCCGTGACGTCCCGTATCCCGCGCGACTCCAGGCTTCGACTCGTCCGCCCCCGACCCCTGGCCGCCGCCCCCACAGCGATCAACCAGCGACGCCCGCGCCGCCCCGCGCCCCGCCCTCCGGAGGGCACCCCCGCACCGGCGGAGCTGGCCAGAATGGCGCGCTCCCACCTGGCCGCGGCGGCCCGCGTCGCCCGCTGGGCCGACGCCGCCCTCGGCCCCGGCCGGAACGCCGCCACCGCCGACGGCAAGGCCACCCTCTCCGACGCGTCCGCCGAACACGCGGCCCGTGCCCTGGGCCTGACCCCCGCTCAGGTCCGCGCCGACTGGGACACCGCCCGCCTGGCCGGCCTCGTCGAGGTGCACGGCGACACCGCCCGCCCCGGCTGGCGGCTGCGCGCCTGGGACCGCGACGACAGCGCCGTACTGCGCGGCTGGGTCGCCCTCTGCGACGCCTGGTCGCTCGCCCACCCGGAGCCCGAGGAGTACGAGCCCGCCGCCGTCGCCGAGGTCGTCACGGCCATGCCGCAGGTGCTCTCCTTCCTCCAGCTGTCCGCCGGCCCCGTCCCCGTGCCGCAGCTCCTCGACCTTCTGCAGCAGCGCGTCACCGAGCTGCGCACGGAGCGCTGCGAGGTCGACTACGCGCCGCAGGCCGACGACGCGTCAGCGGCCTGCGGGGACCGGACCGGAACCGGTGGCGGACTCCAGCGGCCCCGCCCCGCGCTCGCCGAGCCGGCCGCCGCCGACGCCCCGCTCGAACCGCTGCTCGACTGGGCGCTGCGTGCCCTCGCCTCCGTCGGCGCCCTCACCTACGGAGACGGGCAGGCCACGCTCACCCCGCTGGGCAGCTGGGCGGTGTGGGTCAAGCTGGAGCAGATCTGCGTCGCCGCGCAGAGCCCCGCCGGCAACATCGAGCAGGGCGCCGAGGACATGCTGCGCGGCTGCGCCCGGCTGCGCCCCAACGCGGCCCGCGCCGAATACCGCGCCTGGCTCGCCGCCCGGCCGGTCGGAAGCGCCGTCACCGAGCTGATCGACGCCGCCCGCGGCGAGGACGCCCTGCTGCGCGGCCTCGCCTTCGAGGCGCTGCGCGTGGTCGGCGCCCCCGCCGAGCCCGAGGTCCGCACCGTGCTCGACGAGCCGGCGCTGCGGCCGTACGCCCTGCTGTGGCTGGCCGAGCACGAGGGCGCCGACCCCGAGGACGCCCACGAGGTCCTCACCCGCGAGGAGGCCACCTGGCTCTGGGTGGACACCGCCGCCGCCGTCGCCGACCACGGCGAGGCCCCGCTGCTGGTGAGGCACCTGGAGTCGGCGGTGCAGCCGACCGTGCCCACGCTGCTCAGCGAGGTGCGCGCCGTCGGCCACCCGCGGACCGTGCAGGTCCTGGTCGCCCTCGCCGCCGCCCACCCCGACCCGGCCCTGGCCAAGGCGGTCCGCCGGGCCGCCTTCCAGGTCCACACCGGCGGCTGACACCGGCCCGGGGCGCGCTCAGGCCCCGGTCTCCGGGGCGTACGTGCCGAAGGTCCAGACGTTGCCCCCGAGGTCCCGGGCCATGTAGTCCCGGGAGCCGTAGTCCTGGTCCGTCGGGGGCATCAGGATCTCCGCGCCCTGCTCCACCGCGCGCCGGTGGTGTGCGTCGACGTCGTCCACGACGATGTACACCCCGGCCGGGCCCGCGCCCTTCATCGCCGTGTCGAACACCCCGCCGCGGCCCTTCGAGCCCAGCATCACCACGCCGTTGCCCTGCGCCAGCTCGGCGTGCATCACCGTGCCGTCCTCGCCCTCGTACACCGACAGCTCCGTGAAGCCGAAGGCCTCCGTGAGCTGCCGGATCGCCGCCTTCGCGTCCCCGTACAGCAGCGTCGGAACGACGCTCGGACGCCCGCCGCCCGTGCCTGCCATGGCGATCACTTCCCTGTGTCTCGCGTGCACCGGAATGTCCACGTGCCGCCCAGTCTGACACCGGGCATCGACAACCTCCGGGACGCCCGCACGCGGAAAAGCGCTTGCACGGCCCCGTTAGAATGGCTCCCATGGCCATTCTCCTCGCGCATTAGACGGCGGGAACGTCCTCAGCCGCCCACCGCCATCCTCCCCACCGCCCAGGAGTCTGTCCGTGATCTCCGCCTCCGGCATCGAGCTGCGCGCCGGTGCCCGCGTCCTCATCGAAAGCGCCACCTTCCGCGTCGCCAAGGGCGATCGCATCGGCCTGGTCGGCCGCAACGGCGCGGGCAAGACCACCCTCACCAAGGTCCTCGCCGGCCAGGGCATCCCCGCCGCCGGCAACGTCACCCGCTCCGGCGAGGTCGGCTACCTCCCCCAGGACCCCCGCACCGGCGACCTCGACATTCTCGCCCGCGACCGCATCCTCTCCGCCCGCGGCCTCGACGTACTGATCCGCAAGATGCGCGACAACGAGCAGCGCATCGCGAGCGGCCAGGGTGCCACGCGGGAGAAGGCGCTCAAGCAGTACGAGCGCCAGGAGACCGAGTTCCTCACCAAGGGCGGATACGCCGCCGAGGCCGAGGCCGCCACGATCGCCGCCGCGCTCAACCTGCCCGACCGCGTGCTCGGCCAGCCCCTGCACACCCTCTCCGGCGGTCAGCGGCGCCGGGTGGAGCTCGCCAGGATCCTGTTCTCCGACGCGGACACCCTGCTCCTCGACGAGCCGACCAACCACCTCGACGCCGACTCGATCGTCTGGCTGCGCGACTACCTCAAGACCTACCGCGGCGGCTTCATCGTCATCTCCCACGACGTGGACCTGGTCGAGACGGTCGTCAACAAGGTGTTCTACCTGGACGCCAACCGCGCCACCATCGACGTCTACAACATGGGCTGGAAGCTCTACCAGCAGCAGCGCGAGGCCGACGAGAAGCGCCGCCGGCGCGAGCGGCAGAACGCCGAGAAGAAGGCCGCCGCCCTCAACGCGCAGGCCGACAAGATGCGCGCCAAGGCCACCAAGACGGTCGCCGCGCAGAACATGGCCCGCCGCGCGGAGCGCCTGCTGTCCGGTCTGGAGGACGTCCGCCAGTCCGACAAGGTCGCCAAGCTGCGCTTCCCCGAGCCCTCGCCCTGCGGCAAGACCCCGCTGATGGCCGAGGGCCTGTCGAAGTCGTACGGCTCCCTGGAGATCTTCACCGACGTCAGCCTGGCCATCGACAAGGGCTCCCGGGTCGTCATCCTCGGCCTCAACGGCGCCGGCAAGACCACCCTGCTGCGGCTCCTCGGCGGTGTCGAACAGCCGGACACCGGTGCCGTCGTCCCCGGTCACGGCCTCAAGCTCGGCTACTACGCCCAGGAGCACGAGACCCTCGACCCCGACCGCACCGTCCTGGAGAACATGCGCTCCGCCGCGCCCGACATGGACCTGGTCGAGGTCCGCAAGGTGCTCGGCTCGTTCCTGTTCTCCGGCGACGACGTGGACAAGCCGGCCGGTGTCCTCTCCGGTGGTGAGAAGACCCGTCTGGCGCTCGCCACCCTCGTGGTGTCCTCGGCGAACGTGCTGCTCCTCGACGAACCGACCAACAACCTCGACCCGGCCAGCCGGGAGGAGATCCTCGGCGCCCTGCGCACCTACAAGGGCGCGGTCGTCCTCGTCACCCACGACGAGGGCGCGGTCGAGGCGCTCCAGCCGGAGCGGATCATCCTGCTGCCGGACGGTGTCGAGGACCTGTGGGGCGCCGACTACGCGGACCTGGTCGCCCTCGCCTGAACCGGCGCGGCCGTCAGCCGGGGGTGACCGAATGCGTGATCCACTGCGCATGGATCATTCGGCCCATCGGTGATCCATCATTCGTGTGAGATCTCCTCACCCCGAGGTGTGTCCTACACCGATGCCGCGGCCGCGCCCCCGGTCGGCCGGTGCTCGGCACCCACCCCTTTCTGACCTGGCACTTCGCGGAGGAACCCGATTGGAGGTATCGGCGGCACCTGCCGGAATATCCAATTCCGCATGTGGGGACGCACTCCCGTCGTCACAACCTTGTCTCATCGACCTTGCCGAATGGGTGGCCATGAGGGCCGGGAGGGGTGATCATGAGGAGACCAGAGCGCACTTCCCATGAGGAGGCACGGGTGGCCGAGACTCTGAAGAAGGGCAGCCGGGTGACCGGCGCCGCGCGCGACAAGCTCGCGGCAGACCTGAAGAAGAAGTACGACGCCGGTGCGAGCATCCGGGCGTTGGCCGAGGAGACCGGCCGCTCGTATGGCTTTGTGCACCGCATGCTCAGCGAGTCGGGTGTCACGCTCCGAGGGCGTGGCGGGGCGACACGGGGCAAAAAGGCCCCTTCGGCCTGACCCCGGCACCACGGGAACCCCGATGGTGGCCACCCGGTCGGACAACCGGTCGGCCGGGTGGTTACTGTGCAGTCACTTAGATGACCGCACCCATCGGAGGCGCCCCATGGCTTCGTCCGCCCAGGACCTCGGTCCGGTACTCGACAAGGACGGCGTACGGCTCACCGTCGACGACGCGATCGCCACGGTGACGCTGACCAATCCGGCCAAGCGCAACGCGCAGAGCCCCGCTCTGTGGCGGGCCCTGACCGAGGCCGGCCGGCTGCTGCCCGGCTCGGTCCGGGTCGTGGTGCTGCGCGGGGAGGGCAAGTCCTTCTCCGCCGGGCTCGACCGGCAGATGCTCACGCCCCAGGGAATCGAGGGCGAGCCGTCGTTCATCGACCTCGCGCGCGGTGACGACGCCGAGCTGGACGCCACCATCGCCGTCTACCAGGAGGCGTTCACCTGGTGGCGGCGCAGCGACATCGTGTCCATCGCCGCTGTGCAGGGACACGCCATCGGGGCCGGTTTCCAGCTGGCCCTCGCCTGTGACCTGCGCGTCGTCGCGGACGATGTGCAGTTCGCCATGCGCGAGACCAGCCTCGGCCTCGTCCCCGACCTGACCGGCACGCACCCCTTGGTGAGCCTCGTCGGCTACGCCCGCGCCCTGGAGATCTGCGCGACCGGACGCTTCGTCACGGCCGAGGAGTCCGTGAACACCGGCCTGGCCAACCTCGCCGTGCCCGCCGCCGACCTGGACGCGACCGTCCAGGACCTCGCCGCGGCGCTGCTGGCGGCGCCCCGGGACGCCGTGATCGAGACCAAGGCCCTCCTGCGCGGCGCACAGGACCGCACCTACGAGGAGCAGCGCGCCGCGGAACGCGCGGCCCAGGCCCGCCGCCTGCGCGACCTGGCCGGCATGGGCGAATAGCAGACGGGCGATGCCCGGACCCGGCACCGGACGTGGCGGTGCCCGATGTCCGGCGGTGGCCGGACCGGCACCCGGGGATGCCCGGATCCCGGCGGTGGCCGGACGAGAGCAGCGGGCGGGGCGGGGTGGGTGGCTGGTGGTCGGGGCCGGCCACGGCGTCGCCTGGACGGTACGTCGTGACCCGCCCCGCTGAACAGGGCGCCCGCCCGACGCGCGTGGGGCCGGCGACCCCGCTCGCCCGTGCCGGTGCGCGGCCGGTCAGTCGAGTGCCGTCACCAGGACGGTGACCGTCGGCCGGTCCGGCAGTGACGCCGCCACGGCCGTGCGGACCGCCCGGGCCACCTCCAGGGGGTGGTGATCCGACCGGACGGCGAGGTCCACGCGCGCGTGGCGGTGGGGCAGGGCCGCCCCGCCCGGGTGCTCGGACAGGTGGACGGGGCGGCCCGGTGTCCCCGTCAGCCGGGTCACCCCCGGGACGGCGAGCGCGGCTGCCGCGATCCGGCCGGCCTCCGGGCCGCCGGGCCCCGGCGGCCCGGAGGCGGGTTCCCGAGCCGGCGCCCCGGGCCGCGCCGGCGGCTCCGTGTCCAGCAACTCCGTCACCCGCAGGTCCACCTGGATGACGGCCAGGCCGATCCGTTCCGCCGCCTCGGCCAGCGCCGTACGCAGCAGCGACGCCGTCACCGGCAGCGGCCGGGACGCCGTGGCCGCGAACTCCGCGGCCAGCCGCAGCGGGCCCGGCGGCAGCGCGCTCGGCGGGGCCGGTACGACCGGCTCGCCCACCGCCTCCCGCGGGCCTTCCGCCGGCCCGATCCGCAGGCCGTCCAGGCGTACGCCGGGCACGGCCCGCGCCGCCGCGCGGCGCAGCGGCACAGCCGCTGCCCGCTCCGCGATCCACGCGCCGTCGCGCGGTCCCCCCAGGGGCACGATCCTGCCAAGCCCCACCTGTTGCCGTACCGCTCGCGTCCACCGGTCCGCCGTCACTCCTCCAGCCTGCCGTATTCCTGGCGCGGTGCGGCGCAACCATGCATACGGTTGTCGCAGGAGGACGACCGAAGGGACGTACGGCGATGACCGACATGACCGAGCCAGGCCCGGTACGGGCCCCCGACGCCGAGAAGAACCCCGTGGAGACCACCTCGCGCAAGGGCCAGGGAACCCGGCGCGGCGGCGGTGACCCCGCCACCCGCGGCCGCACCACCATCTCCGACGGTGTGGTGGAGAAGATCGCCGGACTGGCGGCCCGGGACGTGTTCGGCGTCCACGCGATGGGCAGCGGGCTGTCGCGGACCTTCGGAGCCGTACGCGACCGCGTGCCCGGCGGCTCCAAGTCGGTGGCGCGCGGCGTGAAGGCCGAGGTCGGCGAGGTGCAGACCGCGCTCGACCTGGAGATCGTCGTCGTCTACGGCGTGTCCATCGCCGACGTCGCCAGGGACGTCCGGGAGAACGTGATCGCCGCGGTCGAGCGGATGACCGGCCTGGAAGTGGTCGAGGTCAACATCGCGGTGAGCGACGTGAAGCTCCCCGACGAGGAGGACGAGGAGCCGGAGAGCCGCCTCCAGTGAGGCTCGCTGAGCGGAGGAGCGCATCATGAACACAGCCGTGGTCGGCATGATCGTCGGCATGGCGCTGGGCTTCGCCGGATACTTCGGCGGATTCGGGGCCTTCCTGCTGGTGGCGGCCCTGGGCGCCGTCGGTTTCGTCGTTGGACGGTTCCTCGAGGGGGACCTGGAACTCGGCGACTTCTTCCGTCCCCGTGACGAGCGGCGGAGGTGACGCCGGTGAGCACGGGGGCCGTCGGACCCGGCGGGAGCCCGGCCGCCGTCGCACCGGGCGGGCGCGGGGCGACCAGGATCGCCGACCGGGTGGTCGCGAAGATCGCCTCGCAGGCCGCCCGTGAGGCGGTGGGCACCCTGCCGCCGGGCGCCGCGCCACCGCACGCGAGCGTGGCCGTGCACCACGACACCGCCCGGGTGCGCGTGCACGTCGAACTGGCCTACCCGGGCGACATCGGCGGCCGGTGCGCACAGGTACGGCGCCAGGTGGTCGACCGGGTGCGTTCCCTGGCGGGCATGGCCGTGCCGGAGGTCGTCGTCCAGGTGGAGCGGCTGCACCTGGCGGCCGCGTCCGGCGCGGCGCACGGGAGGACGCGATGAGCGACCCCCGGGGCACAGTCCTGGAGAAGAGTCCCCCGCCTGTCGGGGACGGAGCCGACGGGGCCGGCGGGAGCGACGGAGGGCACCGGCGCTTCTGGTCGGCCCGCCGGGTCCCCGCGGGCCTGCTCGCGCTGGTGACCCTGGTGATCGCGGGCGCGTTCCTGTACGACATCGCCGCGGTGCGCGCCGACCGCGCCGGGATGAGCTGGCGCCGGGAACTGGCCCGGCAACTGGCCGAACGGCCCCTGGACGACGTCTGGGTGCTGACCGGCGCCGCTGTCGCCGCCGCGCTCGGACTCTGGCTGTTCCTGCTCGCGGTGACGCCCGGCCTGCGTTCCCTGCTCCCGATGCGCCGCACCCGTCCCGACGTACGCGCCGGACTGGACCGCGACGCCGCCGCGATGGTGCTGCGGGACCGGGCCATGGAGGTGGCCGGCGTCCAGTCGGTGCGGGTCAGGATGACGCGCGCCCGCGCCGACGTCCGCGCGGCGGCGCACTTCCGTGAACTGGACGACGTACGGGCGGACATGACCACGGTGCTCGAGGACGCGGTCGAACGGCTGGGCCTGGCCCGGCCGCCCAGACTGTCGCTGCGCGTGCGGCGACCCGGCAGGAAGGGGCGATAGCGGTGCTCAGAGGTGTCAACCGCGTGCTGCTCGCGATCGCGGGCCTGGTGCTGATCGCCCTCGGCGGGTCCGTGCTGGCGATCGGGCTCGGGGCGCCGGCGCCCTCCTGGTGGCTGCACCACGGGCGGCACGACGTCCTGCTGAACGAGGCCGAGCGGACCCGATGGCGGGACGACGGCTGGTGGTGGCCGGTCGTCCTCGCCGTCCTCGCGGTACTGGTCCTGCTCTGTCTGTGGTGGCTGGTCGCGGTGCTGCGCCGGCGGCGACTGGCCGAGATCCTGGTCGACACGGGCGACGGGGAGGGCGCCGCAGTGCGCGGCCGGGCCCTGGAACACGTCCTCGCCGAGGAGGCGGACCGGCTGGACGGCGTGGCGCAGGCCCACGTCCTGCTCACCGGCCGCCGCGGCAGTCCGAGAACCCGGGTACGCCTCACCCTGGAACCCCACGTCGACCCGGGCACCGCCCTGCACGGCCTCACCACGGGTGCCCTGACCCACGCCCGGGACTCGGCGGGCCTGACCACCCTCCCGGCCGAGGCCCGGCTGCGCGCGGTGAAACACCGCCCCGAACGAGTCAGCTGACCCGCCGATCAGAACCCGTGCCGGAAACCGCCGTCCACCGGCAGCATCACGCCGGTCACGTAGGACGCCGCCGGCGACAGCAGGAACGCCGCCGTCCGCCCGAACTCCTCCGGCGTCCCGTACCGCCGCAGCGGAATGCGTGACTCGGCGGCCTGCCGCGTGGCCTCGGGGTCCGCGGACAGCGCGTCCAGCTGCCGCACCCGGTCGGTGTCGACCCGTCCGGGCAGCAGCCCCACCACCCGCACCCCCCGGGGCCCCAGCTCGTCCGCCAACGACTTGGCGAACCCGGCCAGCCCGGGCCGCAGCCCGTTGGAAATGGTCAGCCCGGGGATCGGCTCGTGCACCGACCCCGACAGCACGAACCCGATGACACCTCCCTCGCGCAGCTCCGCCGCGGCCGCCCGGGCCATCCGCACCGCGCCCAGGAACACCGTCTCGAACGCCGACTGCCACTGCTCGTCCGTGGTGTCGGCGACGAAGCCCGGCGGCGGCCCGCCGACGCTGACGAGGACGCCGTCGAAGCGTCCGAACCGCTCCCGGGCGGTCGCGATCAGCAGCGCCGGCGCCTCCGGATCGGCGTTGTCGACGGCCACCCCGACCGCGTCCGGGCCCAGCGCGGACGCCGCCTGAGCGACGGCCTCCTCCTCCCGCCCCGTGACGACCACCTTCGCGCCGTCGGCGACGAGCTCCCGCGCCGAGGCGTGGCCCAGCCCGCGGGTCGCCCCGGTGACGACGTACACCCGGTCCTTCAGTCCAAGATCCATGTCCCTATCCTGCCTCCTCGTCCGCGAACAGGGCGAGGGCGGTGTTCACCAGGCCGATGTGACTGAACGCCTGCGGGAAGTTGCCCAGCAGCCGGCCGCCGACCGGGTCGTACTCCTCCGCCAGCAGACCCACGTCGTTGGCGAGGCCCAGCAGCCGTTCGAACAGATCGCGCGCCTCCTTCGTCCGCCCGGTCATGTGCAGGGCGTCCGCCAGCCAGAAGGAGCACACCAGGAACGTGCCCTCCTGACCGGGCAGCCCGTCGACGGCGGTGGCGTCCGTGGTGTAGCGGCGCACCAGCCCGTCCTGCCCCAGTTCCGCACGGACCGCCTCGATGGTGCCGAGCACCCGGGTATCGTCGGGCGGCAGGAACCCCACCCGGGGGATCAGCAGCAGCGCGGCGTCGAGTTCGCGCGAGCCGTAGGACTGCGTGAAGGTGTTCCGCTCGGGGTCGTACCCCTTCTCGCACACCTCCCGGTGCACCTCGTCCCGCAGCTCACGCCAGCCGTCCAGGTCGCCCTCGAGGTCCGGGAACTCCTCCATGGCGCGCACCGCGCGGTCCGCGGCCACCCACACCATCACCTTGGAGTGCACGAAGTGCCGGCGGCGGCTGCGCACCTCCCACAGCCCTTCGTCCGGCTGCCGCCAGGCCGTGCGCAGGAACTCCAGCAGCACCGACTGCAGCGCCCACACGTCCGGCTGCGCCGACAGCCCCGAACGCCGGGCCAGGGTCAGGGAGTCCACGACCTCTCCGTACACGTCCAGCTGGAGCTGGTTCACGGCGTCGTTGCCCACCCGGACCGGCGTGGCGCCGCCGAAGCCGGACAGCCACGGGACCTCGAACTCCGGCAGCCGCCGCTCGCCCGCGAGCCCGTACATGATCTGGAGGTCCGCCGGGTCGCCCGCCACCGCGCGGAGCAGCCAGTTGCGCCAGGCCTCCGCCTCGCTCTGGTACCCGGCGGCCAGCAGCGCCTTCAGGGTCAGCGTGGAGTCGCGCAGCCAGCAGAACCGGTAGTCCCAGTTGCGCACCCCGCCCGGCTCCTCCGGCAGCGACGTGGTGGGCGCGGCGACGATGCCGCCCGTCGGGCGGTAGGTGAGCGCCTTGAGCGTGATCAGCGACCGGACGACCGCGTCCCGGTACGGGCCGTCGTAACAGCAGTGCGCCGCCCAGGCGCGCCAGTCCTCGACGCTGTGCCGCAGCGAGGCGTACGGGTCGACCAGCGGGGGCCGCGGCTCGTGGGAGGGGTGCCAGGTGAGCACGAACGCGACCCGCTCGCCCTCCCTCACCGTGAACTCCGAGACCGTGGACCGGTCCTCGCCCCAGGTGGGCACCTCCGGCACGCTGCGCAGCCACGCCGAGTCCGGTCCGGCCACCGCCACCCGGTGCCCGTCCTCCCTGCGCACCCAGGGCACGACCGAGCCGTAGTCGAAACGCAGCCGGAGCGTGCTGCGGACGGTCACCTCGCCCCGTACGCCCTGCACGATCCGTACCAGGTCGGGTGCTTCGTGGCGCTGCGGCATCAGATCGGTGACCAGCACCGTCCCCTGCGGGGTCTCCCACTCGGTGTCCAGGACGAGGGTGTCCTCGCGGTAGGAACGCCGGGTGTACCGGTCCGCACCGGCCGGTGCGATCCGCCAGTGCCCGTTGTCCTCACCCCCGAGCAGCCGGGCGAAGCAGGCCGCCGAGTCGAAGCGGGGCAGGCAGAGCCAGTCGACCGAGCCGTCCGCGCCCACCAGGGCAGCGGTCTGTTCGTCGCCGATGAGCGCGTAGTCCTCGATACGGTGCACGGGGTGCGGATGCCCGGCCGGCGGGGGCCGCAATCAGGGGCGCTGCCGCGGGAGTGACGGACCGTCGGCCGCCGCGGCGCCGTTGCCGGAGAAGATGACGCCGGGGTCCGAGGGTGCCTGGTTGAGCACCCACAGGCCGATCAGCGTGGCCAGCGCGAAGACGACGGCGACGAGCACGGTGAGGACGAGCCGCCGCCGGCGTTCCCGGCGCAGCCACTCGCCGCGCGCCGTGCGGTAGGCGTCGGGGTCCGGCCGCACCCCGCCGGCCAGCGCCCGCAGGGCGTCGCGCAGTTCCCGTTCGGTGCGCTCCGCGCCCGGCGGACGGGGCGGCTCGGCCCGGTCGTGGTCCGTGCGGTCCGGGCCGGTGCCACGCGACGGAGTCGCGTCTTGATGCGTCATCGCCGGGCCTCCATCGCCTGGGTCAGCGCGGCGATGCCGCGCGAGGTGTGCGTCTTGACGGAACCACGGGAGATCCCCATCGCGGCGGCTATCTCGCTCTCCTTCAGCCCGAGCCAGTGCCGCAGCACCAGCGCCTCGCGCTGCCGGGCCGGCAGGTGCTGGAGCGCGTCGATCAGCACCCGCTGGTCGTCGTGGAGCAGCGCGGTGTTCTCCGCGGAGGCCACGGTCTCGTCGGACGGGCCCTGCGGATGTTCCTCGTGCCGGCGGGCGACCTGGAGGTGGCGGATCCGCATCCGGGTCAGATTGCAGACGGTGGAGCGCAGATACGCCTCCGCCGCCGCCACGTCCTTCAGCCGCCGCCACTTGCGGTAGATCTGGTAGTACGCCTCGGCCACCACGTTCTCCGGGTCGTCGGCGCCGAGCAGCACGGCGAGCCGCAGCATCGAGGAGTAGTGCAGCTCGAAGAGGCGGGCGACCCCGGCCTCCCGTTCCAGGTCGGCCGGGTCGGTGACGGCCGGGCCCAGCGGCCCGGCCGCGGCCGGAGGCGGGGGCGGCGCCGGGGCAAGCGGCAGAGTGGTCCGGTGCTGTTGTCTGCGTCTCACGTGTTGTTCGCTCCCGTCTCCGGACGCCGCCCGGCCATCAGGCGGGACGGCAGGTCGGTGGCGTCGGCGCCGCGCGGGACGCCGAGGCGGGCGAGGGCCGCGGTGCCCGCCACCGCGACGATCAGGTTCAGCAGCAGGGCGGCGACCCCGGCGTAGATCTCCAGCGTGCCGGTGCCGAGCGGCACGATCGAGGAGAACCCCTCCCGCACCACCAGATGGGTCCCGGCGACCATGCCCACGGCCCACCCGGCGAGGAGCGCCCGCGGATGCAGCCACCGCGTGTACAGCCCGACCGCCACCGCCGGGAAGATCTGCAGGATCCACACCCCGCCGAGCAGCTGGAGGTTGATCGCGTCCTGGTCGCGCAGCCCGAACACGAACGCCACGGCCCCGAGCTTGGCGGTCAGCGACACCGCCTTGGCGACCCGCACCTGCCGTTTCGGCGTGGCCGTCGGATGGACGTACTCGACGTACACGTTCCGTACGAAGCTGGTCGCCGCGGCGATCGACATCACCGCCGCCGGCACCAGCGCGCCCACCACGATCGCGCCGAACACCAGCCCGGCCAGCGGGCCCGGCATCAGCCGGTCGACCAGCATCGGCACCGCCGCCTCGGCGCCGCCCTCGGGGGCCCGCACCCCGGCCGCCAGGGCCGCGATGCCGAGGAACCCGAACAGGGCGAGCAGCGCGGTCCAGGCGGGCAGTCCCGCCGACACCTTGCGCAGGGTGCGCGGACCGTCGGCGGCGAACCCGGCGGTGAGCACGTGCGGATACATCAGCAGGGCCAGCGCGGAGCCGAGCGCGAGTGTGGCGTAGGCGGGCTGCTGCCGCGGTGACAGCAGCAGCGGGGAGTGCGCCGCGTCCGTGCCGCCGAGGGCGCGCGCGGCCCCGTCGAAGACCGCGCCGAAGCCGTCGAACCGGCTCAGCACCAGCCAGCACACGGCGGTGAGCGAGACGAACACCGCCACCGCCTTCAGCGCGGAGATCACCGTGGGCGCCCGCAGTCCGTGCCGGTAGGTGGCGACGGCCAGCCCCGCGAACACGGCCACCATCACCAGGTCCCCGGTGGCACCGCTCGGATACAGCCCGCCCGCGGTGAGCACCGCGCGGATGCCGAGCAACTGGAGCGCCAGGTACGGCATCGTCGCCAGGATGCCGGTGAGCGCGACGACCAGCGCCAGCGGCGGCGAGCCGTACCGGCCGCGCACGAAGTCGGCGGCGGTGATGTAGCCGTGCCGCCGGGCCACGCTCCACAGCCGGCTGAGCAGCACGAACGCGAGCGGGCAGACGATCACCGTGTACGGCACCGCGAAGAAGGCGGGCGCGCCGTTGCCGTACGCCAGACCCGGGACGGCGGTGAACGTGTACGCCGTGTAGATCGTCCCGCCGAGCAGCAGCCAGGTCCAGCCGCCCCCGAGGCTCCGGTCGGCGAGCGCCCAGCCCTCCAGCGAGGGCAGCCTGTCGCTCGGCCGGAGCCGTCGCGCGGTGACGGCGAGCAGCGACGCCCCGCCGATCACGGCGAGGAACGTCGCGGTCATGGCGCCGTCGGCCATGAGTCACCGTCCTTGGTGTGCTGTGCCCTCGGGGGAGAGTTGCGCGGACGGCCCGTCCGGATGACAGCGACCGGCGGGACATCCGTCCGGAACGCGGCGCACCCCGTCCGGCCGGTGCGCCACTCTCGCACAGAACGCCGCACATCGGGAGAGCGGCGCAGGTCACAGCACGCTGCGGACGTTCCCGGCTACGGCGCGTGTGCCCGGTCGGGGGCGGCGGAGGGGTTGCGCACCGCCTCCGGTTCGCTCTCCCCGGCGTCCGTCTCCCCGGCCGCCGCCCGCGCCCGCTCCCGGGCCTCCCGGCGGACCAGGACCACCCAGCCGACCGGCACGGCCGCCGCGAACAGCCACCACTGGACGGCGTACGCGTAGTTCAGCGCCGCGTTCTCCTTGCCCGGGTCACCCAGCCGCTCGGGGGTGCCGCCCCGGGGCTCGGGCGCCGTCTGCGCCACATAGCCGCCGAGCACCCGGGCACCGAGGCGCTGCGCCTCCCGCTCGCTGTTGATCAGCATGATCTGACGCTCGGGCAGGCCCTCGAGGTTCTTGATGCCGCTCGCCTCGGTCGTCTCGTCGGGCATGAGCCGGCCCTTGATCGTGATCTCGCCGCGCGGCGGTGCGGGGACCTCGGGGAACGCGGTCTGGCTCGGCCCGTCCGCGGGGATCCAGCCGCGGTTGACGAGCAGCACCCTGCCGTCGTCCAGGACGAAGGGGGTGAGGACGTGGAAGCCGACCTTGTCGTCGGCGTTGGTGCGGCGGCGGACGACGACCTCGTCGTCCGTGTCGAAGCGGCCCTCGGCGGTCACGGTGCGGTACCGCTCGGCGCGGGTCACGGCGTCTCCCGGCGCGGCCAGCCGCTCCACCGGCACCGGATCGGCGGCCAGCGCGTCGGCCACGAGCTGGTTCCGGGCGGAGCGTTCCCCGTAGCGGTCCATCTGCCAGGTGCCCAGCCAGATCATCGTGGGGACGAGGATCAGGGCCACCAGTGTGATGATCACCCATTGGCGGGACAACAGAAAGCGGTGCACCCCACGACCGTACAACTCGGTCGCGGGGTGCATTCAGGCGGGTACGTCCTTTCAGACCCGGTCGATGATCCCCGCCTTTCCCTCCGCGCGGGCGCAGTGGGCGCCGCAGTACCAGTGGCCGTCGGCCTCGACGCCCTGGCCGATGATCTGCACCCGGCAGTGCTCGCAGATCGGGGCCATGCGGTGGATCGCACAGGAGAAGCAGTCGAAGACGTGCACCGCGCCCTGCGCGTGCACCTCGAAGGTCATTCCGTAGCTGTTGCCGCAGACTTCGCATGTCGCCATGCGCCACAGGGTGAGCCGTCGGCCCGGCGCGGGCGAGCGGGCGGCGGGCGAGTCGCCCGCCAATCACCCGTCCGTACGGTCGGTGTCCCGCTCAGCCCTCCGACGCGGGTTCGACATCCCCCAGCAACTGGCCGAACGCCGCCTCGTCGACGACCGGCGTGCCGTACTGCCGGGCCTTGACCACCTTCGACGTGCCCGAGTCCGGGTCGTTGGTGACGAGGAGGCTCGTGAGCCGGGACAGGCTGCCGGCGACATGCAGCCCGGCCTCGGTCGCGCGGTCCTCCAGCAGGTCCCGCTCGACGGAGGTGTCCCCGGAGAACGCCACACGCATGCCCTGTTTGAGTCGCTTGCCCGGTTCGTACCGTCCGGGGTTGGGGTAGGGGCACGCGGGCCGCTTGCGGGAGGGGCGCCAACTGGCCGGCCGGTAACCCCCGGGGCCCGCCTGGTGCCCGATGCGGGGCCGGTCCGTCCACTCGGTCAGCGGCCGGCACTCGTGCAGGGGCAGCCGCACGCCGCCCGCCGCCGCGGCCCGCAGGCTGGGCCGGAACGCCTCCGCCAGCACGCGCGCGTCGTCCAGCGCGTGGTGCGCCCGCTGCTGCACGACACCGAAGTGCGCGGCGAGCGACTCCAGCTTGTGGTTGGGCAGCGGAAGCCCCAGCTCCTTGGAGAGGGCGATGGTGCACAGCCGCTGCTTCACCGGTGCCTCGCCGCGCGCGCGGGCGTACTCCCGGGCGATCATCTGCCAGTCGAAGACGGCGTTGTGGGCGACGAGCACCCGGCCCTCCAGTCGGGTCGCGAACTCCGCGGCGACGTCCCGGAAGAGGGGTGCCCCTTCGAGCACGTCGCTCGTCAGGCCGTGGATCCACACCGGGCCCGGGTCCCGCTCCGGGTTGACCACCGTGTACCAGTGGTCCTCGACCTCGCCGCGCGCGTCCAGCCGGTAGACGGCCGCGGAGATGATGCGGTCGTCCCGGGCCAGCCCCGTGGTCTCCACGTCGACGACCGCGTATCCCCGGGGATACGCGGCCGGCCACGCGGTGGGGGAGGAGGCTGCGGCGGTGAGGTCTTCGAGCATGGTTCACGAGGATACGGGCCGCGACTGACACTCCTGTCCGTCAGGTGCCCCGCGCGGGGCGCCCGTTCGGATTCCGGACATGTCCGGACGGGACCCCGAAGCCGGTCACCGGCGCCCGGTCACCAGCGGATCGGCACCGGAAGCGCCGTCAGCAGTCCCGACACGGCGACCACCAGGGCGAGTACGTACACCTCCGCCCGCGCGGGCGAACTCGCGCTCAGCGGGTCGGCCGCGCGGGCCAGCCGGATCCGGGCCCACAGGGCGAGCGCGGCGACACCGGCCATCAGGATCACCTTGGCGAGCAGGACACGCCCGTACGCCGTGTCCGTCAGCTGCTCCAGGACCGTCTCCGGCGGCATCCGGCGCAGCGAACTGCTCACCCCCGTCGCGGTGATGGCGGCGAGCAGCACGGCCGCCACGCGCGCGTAGCGCCCCAGCAGCGCGGCGCCCGCCTCCCCCTTCTGCCACAGCCTCAGCGTGCGCAGCGCGTACAGCAGACCGCCCACCCAGAGCGACGCGCAGGTCAGGTGCACCAGCGTCAGCCCGGAGCCGGTCATCGGGCCGTACTCGGTCGTCGGATGGGCACGCAGCGCCTCCGCGACGACGATCGCGGCCAGGGGCCACACCTGTGTGCCGGGACGCCCGGACGCGGCGCACAGGGCCGCCGCGAGGAAGCCGTTGACCTCCAGGAGGGCGAGCTTGCCGTCCCGGGAGTCGTAGAGGCCGCCGACGTCGATGTCGGCGAGGCCGTCGGGCACCAGGTTGCCGGTGGCCACGACGGAGGCGAGTCCCAGGGCGGCCACGAAGCCGGCGGAGTTCGCGGCCGTGGACCAACTGCGGGGCAGCGCGGCCGGAGCGCCGGGCACGGAGCGGACCAGCCGCCGTACGAACAGCTCGCCGACGGGGACGGACAGCGCCGCGAACAGCACCGTGCGCAGCAGGGCTATGCCCCCGGTGCCGGGCGCGTCGGCCTCCCCGGTGCCGTGCAGTGCGGGGGACGGGCCGAGGAGCGGTATCAGCGCGCCCAGCGCGACCAGCACGAGCACGGCAACGGCCCGCCCGGTGCCGGGACGCCGGGCGCCCCTGTGCGCACCGGTCGCCCCGGACCTCGGTTTCGTCAGAGTCACCCCAGGATCTTCACAAGATCTGACAGTTCGGGGCAAGTGTGGGCCCCCATGGGACCCTTGCGCTCCCGTTTCGCCGCGCCGGTTCGTCAGCGCCACCGTGCCGTATCCGTGCCCCAACCCCCCGGCGGCCGCGCCCAGTCGCGCGGACCGTCGGCGAACGTCACCGGCGAAAGGGCGTAACGCAGCCTGCCCAGCGGGCCGTCCGCCTCCGCGAGCCACGGCCCGGGGTCCAGGTCGTCACCGGCCCTCCGCCCACCCGCGGCGCCCTCGCGCCCCGCCTCCTCCAGCAGCCACCCCGCCGTGCGCGCCAGCGCCACCCGGACGAGCCTGCTCCCGCCCTCGTCCGTCTGTTCGGTCA
Source organism: Streptomyces marokkonensis (assembly GCF_008312835.1). Classification (GTDB taxonomy): domain Bacteria; phylum Actinomycetota; class Actinomycetes; order Streptomycetales; family Streptomycetaceae; genus Streptomyces; species Streptomyces marokkonensis_A. The sequence goes on from NZ_VSKS01000014.1 coordinate 178,316, forward strand.
GCGCCCGCAGCACACCGGCCGCCAGCAGATAGCCCGTACCGTGGTCGAGCGCCTGCGCCGGCAGCGCGCCCGGCCGCCCCTGCGCCCCCTCGAACACGGCGATGCCCGTGGCCACCTGAACCAGGCTGTCGAATCCGCGCCGGCCGCCCCAGGGCCCGTACGCCCCCCACGCCGACAGCTCGGCCACCACCACTCCGGGCCGCCGCGCGGCCAGCGCCCCGGGGGTCAGCCCGAAGCGGTCCAGGGCGCCCGGACGGTACCCGGTGACCACCACGTCCGCCGACCCGAGCAACTCCTCCAGGGTCTCCCGGTCCGCGCCCAGGTCCAGCAGCGCCGACCGCTTCCCGAAGCCCGTGTCGGCGTGCTGGTCGGGGATTTCGGGCAGCCCGGGGGAGTCCACGCGCAGGACGTCGGCGCCCAGCAGCGCGAGCGTGCGGGTGGCGACCGGTCCCGCGATGACCCGGGTGAGGTCCAGCACCCGCAGCCCGGCCGCGGGCAGCAGGGGATCCCGGCCCACCCGGGTGAGCACCCGCGCGGGCGCCGAGTCCAGCCGCGCGCGCTCCACCAGAGGGCGGCCCCGCACCGCCGCCCCCTGGCCGTGCGCCGCCCACTCCCCGGGCGTACGCAGGGCGACGGCGAGGCCTCCCGCAGCGGACACCGTCTCCTCGATCTCGGCCGCGGAGCGTTCCGCGAGCGCCGCCGCCACCGCGTCCGGGTCCTCCGCCACGCCCAGCGCGGCGAGCAGCCGGGCCCGGTGGTGCGGATAGTTGGCGTGCGTGCGCACCCACCCGTCGGCCGTGCGCCAGAACCGCGACAGCGGGGCGAAGGTCTCCGGAGTCCGCCCGTCGATCCGCAGGTGCCGCTCGCTGGTGAACGCCGTGGCCACCGCCCCGTCGTCCACGCGCACCGCCGGCACCCCGCCGCCGTCCGTCCGCCGGGCTCCCAGCTCGGCGGCGGCCAGCGCGCACGCGCCCGCACAGGCGCGCGCCGCCTCCCGTACCGGGAGCCGGGCACCCAGCACACCGGGCCGTTCCACGGCCGTCAGGCGTTGGAGGAGCGCGGGATCGCCGCCCAGGGCGGACCAGACGGACGCGGTATCGGTCATGATCACACTATGCGGCACCGGTTCGATCTCCCTCATGTCCGGGGCGGACCCCGGACAGCGGAAAGGGCCGGGCGCATCCGCCCGGCCCTCGCTGTCACGACTGACGTGACGTCACCGCGTCACCGCGTCACCGCGTCCAGCGCGTCCGCGGTGCCCCAGCCGTAGAAGCCGTTGCGGTTCTTCGGGCCCTCGCACACCGCGTCGACCTTTCCGTCGCCGTCGATGTCGTACGGGTCCGTGCACGCGGTCGCGTCGGCCTGCGCGTACAGCAGCGCCTTCACCAGCGCCGGCGGCGCGTACGGGTGCGTCGACTTGATCAGCGCGGCGACACCCGCGACGTGCGGGGACGCCATCGACGTACCCGCCATGTAGCCCCACTTGCCACCGGGCAGCGTGCCCAGGATCAGTCCGCTCGTGGCGGGCGGGGCCGGAGTCTGGTACTTCGTCGAGTCGCCGCCGGGCGCGGCGATGTCGACGACACCCCGGCCGTAGTTGGAGAAGGACGACTTCAGACCCTTGGCGCCGGTCGCCGCGACCGTCACCACGCCCGGCAGCTGCGTCGGGATGTCGAGGCACTCGGACGGGTCGATCACCCGGTCCGAGGGCGTGCCGTCGTTCGGGGAGACCGGGTCGGTGATCTCGTCGGCCGCGAGGTCGTAGTTCTCGTTGCCGGCCGCGGCCACATTGACCGCGCCCTTGCGCTCCGCGTACCGCGAGGCCCGGGTGACGGCCTCGAGGAGCGCCTTCTGGTCCGGGTCGTTCTTGCAGTTGAAGTACCACGGGTCGGTGTAATAGCTGTTGTTGGTGACCTCGACCCCGTGCTCGGCCGCCCACATGAAGCCGCACACCACGGCCTCGGTGTAGAAGTAGCCGTCCGGGTTGGACACCTTGATGCCCGAGACCTTCACGCCGGGCGCGACACCGGTCATGCCGACGCCGTTCTTGGCGGCGGCGATCTCACCCGCGACGTGCGTGCCGTGCGGGCTCTCCTCCGCGCTCGGCCGCCAGGCGCCCTCGCTCGTGTCCGGCTTGCCCGCCACGCAGTTGACCGAGGCGTCCCGGTCGAAGTTGGGTGCGATGTCCGGGTGGGTGTCGTCGACGCCGGTGTCGATGACGGCGACGGTGACCTTCGAACTGCCCAGCGACTTCTCGTGCGCCTGGTCCGCCTTGATGGCGGGCAGGTCCCACTGGAGTCCCTGGAGCGGGTCCTGGCCCTCGGCGGCCTCGGCCTTCGCCTCGGCGACCTCGGAGGCGCTGAGCACCTTCGGGGTGCCCATGTCCGTGGTGGCCGCCGACGGCAGCGGCGCGTGGCGGGTGGCACCGGCCGACTGCACGCCGCGCGCCTCGCGGACGGTCTTCGCGAAGTCGGGGTTCGAGGAGTGGACGACGATGACGCCGATCTTGTCGTACGACGTCACGATCGTGCCGCCAGCCTCGGCGATCGCCTTCTTCACGTGCGCCGGCGCGCCGTGCCCGCCCCGGACGTTGACCACGTAGCTGAGCGGGGTCCCGTCGGCGTCGGCCGCGGCCGCGGCCGGCCGGCCGTCGGCCGGGGCCGCGGTGGCCGCGGTGTTCGGCAGGAACGCGAGTGCGGTCGCCATGGCCATCCCGGCCGGGATGACGAGCGCACGGCGGTGGCGCGGGTGAGGCGCTGTCATGAAGTCTCCAGTTCGTTCACAGGTGCGGGCGGACGGGCGGTGAGTGCGGGACCGCGGGCTCACTTGACGGCGCGCAGCGCGTCGACGATGCCGAAGCCGTAGAAACCGTTGACCCGGTCGCCGCCCTCGCACGTCGCGTCCTGCGTGCCGTCACCGTCCTGGTCGTACGACTCCGGGCAGCCCGGGTTGTTCGCCTGCGCCTTGAGCAGCGTCTGCAGCACCGCAGGGGAGGCCCACGGGTGCTTGGACTTCAGCAGCGCGGCGACACCGGCGGCGTGCGGCGAGGCCATCGAGGTGCCCTGCAGGAAGGCGTATTCGCCGTTCGGCATGGTGGACAGGATGCGGCCGTCCTTCGACGGCGTGTCCGGCAGCTGGTAGCGGCGGTCGCCGCCCGGCGCCGCGACGTCGACGACGCCCTTGCCGTACGTGGAGTAGTACGACTTGAGGTTGTGCACGCCCGTCGCGCTGACCGTGACGATGCCCGGCAGCTGGGTCGGCACGTCGAAGCACTCGTGCGGGTCGATGGTCCGCGTCACCGGCGTGGAGTCGTCGGGGCTGGAGTCGTCGACGATGGCGTCGGAGTCAAGGTCGTGGTTGGAGTTGCCGGCCGAGGCGAGGTGCAGGGTGCCCTTGCGCTGCGCGTAGAGCTGGGCCCGGTTGACCGCGTCGACGATCGCCTTCTGGTCCGGGTCGTCCATGCAGTTGTACAGCCACGGGTCCACGTAGTAGCTGTTGTTCGTGATCTCCACGCCGTGGTCGGCGGCGAACACGAACGCGCAGACGACGTTCTCCGGGTAGAACAGGCCGTTGTCGGGATCGCTGACCTTGATGCCCGAGACCTTCACACCCGGCGCGACACCGGCGACGCCGATGCCGTTGCGGGCCGCGGCGATCTCACCGGCCACATGGGTGCCGTGGTAGTCGTCGTCCGTGTACGGCCGCCACGCGCCCTCGCTGGTGTCCGCCTTGCCGCCGACGCAGTTGGCCGACTGGGACGCGGAGAAGTTCGGGGCGAGGTCCGGGTGGGTGTCGTCGACACCGGTGTCGATCACGGCGACGGTCACCTTGCCGCTGCCCGGGTTGATCTTCGCGGCCTTGTCCGCGCCTATGGCCCGCAGGTCCCACTGGTCGGCCTCGAGCGGCTCGCTGCCGGGGGTCTGCGCGGAGGCGGCCTCGGTCCGCGCGGCCTCGGCGGCCGTCACGTAGTCGGCGGCGCCCTCGTCCGTCGTCCCGGCACGGGTCAGGGGCGCGGTGCGGGTGGCGCCGGCCGACACGACCCCGCGCGCCTCGCGGATCTCACCGCCGAAGCCGGGGTTCGCCGAGTGGACGACGATCACACCGATCTTGTCGTACGAGATCACGACGGTACCGCCGGCCGCGGCGATCGCCCGCTTCACCGAGGCGATCGTGCGGCGGTCCACCTCGGTGTTGACGACGTACGCCAAGGTGGGCGCGTCCGCCGCCTGCTCGGCCGACGCCGTCTGGGGGGCCGCCGTGGCCGCCGCCGGCAGGAAGCCGAGCGAGGCGGTCAGGGACAGCACGACGGGTACGGCGAGGGCGAGCCGGCGTCTGGAACGCAGATGAGCCATGGGATCTCCACATCATCCGGAAACGAAACCGGCCCGAGACACGGGGTGGTGCTCGGGCAGGTACATGACGGGGTGGTGCAGGGTGAAGCTATCCCGCGCGCTCGCTGGCCAGCAATCATTTGCGGCAACGACTTCGGAAAACGGTCCCGGAAAAGAACCGCCGTCCGTTGAACCGGTCCTCGCGTGGCGCCGTGCCCTTGGACAGGAAGCGCGAGGACACTCGCCTTTCGTCCCCGCCCGACCCCAACCGCAACGCGAGGAGACTCCGTGGCCGCCGAAGCACCGCCCCCCTCGACAGAACAACACAAACTCCCCACGCCCGAGGAGTTCACCGAGGTGCAGGAGAGCGCTGAGTTCGGTGAACTGCGCCGCTCCTACCGCTCCTTCGCCTTCCCGCTGACCATCGCCTTCATCATCTGGTACCTGCTGTACGTCCTGCTCTCCAACTACGCGGGCGGCTTCATGGGCACCAAGCTGTTCGGCAACATCAACGTCGCCTTCGTCTTCGGCGTCCTGCAGTTCGTCACCACGTTCCTCATCGCCTGGTGGTACTCCCGGCACGCCGCCGCCAAGCTCGACCCCAAGGCCGAGGCCATCAAGACCCGTATGGAGGGCGGCGCATGAGCCCCTCGATCACCCATGTCACCCTCGCCGCGAACGAGGCGAGCGAACACCGCGCCCTGATCATCACGTTGTTCGCGCTGTTCGTCGTCGCCACCCTCGGCATCACCATCTGGGCGGGCCGGCAGACCAAGGACGCCGCCGACTTCTACGCCGGCGGACGCCAGTTCAGCGCCTTCCAGAACGGACTCGCGGTCTCCGGCGACTACATGTCGGCCGCGTCCTTCCTCGGCATCGCGGGCGCCATCGCCCTGTTCGGCTACGACGGCTTCCTGTACTCCATCGGCTTCCTGGTCGCCTGGCTGGTCGCCCTCCTCCTGGTCGCCGAGCCACTGCGCAACTCCGGCCGCTACACGATGGGCGACGTCCTCGCCTACCGCATGCGCCAGCGCCCCGTGCGCACCGCCGCCGGCACCTCCACCATCGTCGTGTCGATCTTCTACCTGCTGGCCCAGATGGCGGGCGCGGGCGTCCTCGTCTCGCTGCTGCTCGGCATCACCTCCGACGCCGGCAAGATCCTCATCGTCGCGCTCGTCGGTGTCCTGATGATCGTGTACGTCTCCATCGGCGGCATGAAGGGCACCACCTGGGTCCAGATGGTCAAGGCCGTGCTGCTCATCGGCGGCACGATCCTCATTACGTTCCTGGTCCTGCTGAAGTTCAACTTCAACATCTCCGACCTGCTGGGCAGCGCCGCCGAGAACAGCGGCAAGGGCGAGGCCTTCCTCGAGCCCGGCCTGCAGTACGGCGCCGACGGCACCACCAAGCTGGACTTCATCTCCCTCGGCATCGCCCTGGTGCTCGGCACCGCCGGTCTGCCGCACATCCTGATCCGCTTCTACACGGTGCCCAACGCCAAGGCCGCCCGTAAGTCCGTGAACTGGGCCATCGGCATCATCGGCGGCTTCTACCTGATGACCATCGCCCTCGGCTTCGGCGCCGCCGCCCTGATCTCCCAGGAGGAGATCATCGCGTCCAACCCGTCCGGGAACACGGCCGCCCCGCTGCTCGCCCTGCACCTCGGCGGCGTCGACTCGGCCTGGGGCGCCATCCTGCTCGCCACCATCTCTGCGGTCGCCTTCGCGACGATCCTCGCCGTGGTCGCCGGCCTCACCCTCGCCTCGTCGTCCTCCTTCGCGCACGACATCTACGCCAACGTCATCCGCAAGGGGCAGGCCACGGAGAAGGAGGAGATGAGGGCGGCCCGCTGGGCGACCGTCCTCATCGGTGTGGTCTCCATCGCGCTCGGCGCCCTCGCCCGTGACCTGAACGTGGCCGGCCTGGTCGCGCTGGCCTTCGCGGTCGCCGCCTCCGCCAACCTGCCGACCATCCTCTACAGCCTGTTCTGGAAGCGGTTCACCACCCAGGGCGCCCTGTGGTCGATCTACGGCGGTCTCATCGTGGCCGTCGGCCTGGTGCTCTTCTCGCCCGTGGTCTCCGGCGACCCCAAGGCGATGTTCCCGGACGTCGACTTCGCCTGGTTCCCGCTGAAGAACCCCGGCATCATCTCCATCCCCTTCGGCTTCCTGATGGGCTGGCTCGGCACCGTCCTGTCCAAGGAGGAGCCGGACGCCAAGAAGTACGCGGAGCTGGAGGTCCGGTCGCTGACCGGCACCGGCGCCCACTGATCCAGCCCTCCGGACGGCCGCGTCGCGGGACCCCTGCAGGTCCGTACGACGCGGCCGTCCGGCATCTCGTCGCATCGGGTCGACGCGGGTTGTCGGTGGCGTCACGTAGGCTCGCAGGTGCGAGACAGGAGTGATCCGCGTCGAGGGAGGGGGCCCACGTGCTCATCGACACCTACGGCCGAGTGGCCACCGACCTGAGGGTCTCACTGACCGACCGGTGCAATCTGCGCTGCACGTACTGCATGCCCGAGGAGGGGCTGCAGTGGCTGGCCAAGCCGGATCTGCTCACCGACGACGAGATCGTCCGCCTCGTCGGCATCGCCGTCACCTCCCTCGGTGTCGAAGAGGTCCGCTTCACCGGCGGCGAGCCCCTGCTCCGCCCCGGCCTCGTCGGCATCGTCGAGCGGGTCGCCGCGCTGGAACCCCGCCCGCAGACGTCCCTCACCACCAACGGCATCGGCCTGCGGCGCACCGCGGCCGCCCTGAAGGCGGCCGGCCTGGACCGGGTCAACGTCTCCCTGGACACGCTGCGTCCCGACGTCTTCAAGACCCTCACCCGCCGCGACCGCCACCGGGACGTCATCGACGGCCTCCACGCGGCCCGTGAGGCCGGCCTGACCCCCGTCAAGGTCAACTCGGTCCTGATGCCGGGGCTCAACGACGACGAGGCCCCCGACCTCCTCGCCTGGGCCGTGGAGCAGGACTACGAGCTGCGCTTCATCGAGCAGATGCCCCTGGACGCCCAGCACGGCTGGAAGCGCGACGGCATGATCACCGCCGGGGACATCCTGGCCTCCCTGCGCACCCGCTTCGAACTGACCCCCGAGGGAGACGAGGAGCGCGGCAGCGCACCGGCCGAGCGCTGGCTGGTCGACGGCGGCCCGCACCGGGTCGGTGTCATCGCCTCCGTCACCCGCCCCTTCTGCGCCGCCTGCGACCGAACCCGTCTCACCGCCGACGGACAGATACGCACCTGCCTGTTCGCCACCGAGGAGACGGACCTGCGCGCGGCCCTGCGCTCCGGCGCCCCCGACGAGGAGATCGCCCGCATCTGGAAACACGCCATGTGGGGCAAGAAGGCGGGCGCGGGCCTGGACGACCCGGCCTTCGTCCAGCCGGACCGCCCCATGTCCGCCATCGGCGGCTGAACGGACCGGGACGACAGGGACTCAGGCCCCTTCGGGGGCCTCCCACTCCGCGAACGGGACGACGTCCTTCAGGAACCCCCGCACGCCCAGGAACTGCGACAGATGCTCGCGGTGCTCCTCGCAGGCGAGCCACGTCTTGCGCCGCTCGGGCGTGTGCAGCTTCGGGTTGTTCCACGCCAGCACCCAGGCGGCAGCGGCACGGCAGCCCTTGGCGGAACAGATCGGGGTCTCGGGACCGGGCGTCATCACACCGCCGACCCTAACCCGATCGGCGCAGTACGACGTGCCGGGGAAAAGGCGACGCCGAGCAGCCACGGGGGGAGCTGCCCGGCGTCGGTCCGTCGCTCCGACGGGGGATGCGGAGCGCGTACGAAGTATGTCACGGGTCACCCCGCCCCCGGCACCGGAAGCACATGATTGATCTGAGCTTTTCTTGAGCTTGGCGGGTAAGCGTCTTCCGCTTGACCCCGTTTCCCCTCACGCCCCGATCTTCACGACCGCTCGGGCCGCTCCGTTCGTGCGCCCGGCACGTGCTCCGACGCCACATCTTCCGCATCGGCTTCCGCCGAACCGTCATTCGTCCGCGGCGGTGCGATCGTCGGCTTCATCGGTGTCGTCACGAAGGTCGACGGCAGCGACGGCGCGTTCTCGCGCCCGGCGTTGGCGATCACCACCGCGACGTACGGCAGGACCGCCCCGAGCACCAGCGCCACGATCGCGACGTGCCGTTCCACGTTCCACAGCGTCGCCGCGAGGATGACCGAGATGGTGCGGACGGTCATCGAGATCACATAACGGCGCTGCCGCGCCCGTACATCCTCCTGGAGGCCCGCCCGGGCACCGGTGATCCGGAAAACCTGGCCGCTGCCACTGTCCTGGTGCTTCCGCATCACATTCCACCACCCGACCCCATCGGACTCTTCCCGCCCGCTGACCGTCCCGCGACCCGGTCGGGGACATCGGGCCCGGACAGCTCCACGGTACGCCGCCCCCGCGCGGGTCACGAGCCCGGGGCGGCCCCCGCCCCGGCCCACGGCCTGCGCCGCGGCGTGTACACCCGAACCCGACATGCGGCGTAGGACGTCTCGTCCGACACTGGTCACAATGCTCGCGTCAAGCCGTACGAGGAGGCATCCATGGGCTGGTTGTGGGCGATCATCGTGGGATTCGTGCTCGGCCTGATCGCCAAGGCCGTGATCCCCGGCAAACAGCACATCCCGCTGTGGCTGGCCACCATCTGCGGCATGATCGGAGCCGTCGCGGGCAACGCCATCGCGCGGGGTTTCGGGGTGGAGGAGACGAGCGGCATCGACTGGAGCCGGCACATCTTCCAGCTGGTCGCGGCAATCGTGATCGTCTTCTTCGTGGACATGCTGTACACCACGATGAAGCGCAGGAAGCACGGAGGGCAACGGGTCTGACCGTCGCCGGGTGAGGGCGAAGGGACGGCCTCGGCGCCCGCCGGAGACCGCCCCTGGACGAAGCCGCCGGCTCAGCCGGCCGAGACCTCCACCGCCGCCAGGTTCTTCTTGCCGCGGCGCAGCACCAGCCACCGCCCGTGCAGCAGGTCCTCCTTGCCGGGGACGGCGTCCTCGGCGGTGACCTTGACGTTGTTCACGTAGGCGCCGCCCTCCTTCACCGTGCGCCGCGCGGCCGACTTGCTCGGCACCAGGCCGACCTCGGCGAACAGGTCGACCACCGGACCGAGCTCGGCCACCTCGACGTGCGGCACCTCGGACAGTGCGGCCGCCAGCGTCCGGTCGTCCAGCTCCGCCAGCTCGCCCTGGCCGAACAGGGCCCTGGACGCGGCGATCACGGCGGCCGTCTGGCCGGCGCCGTGCACCAGCGTCGTCAGCTCCTCCGCCAGCGCGCGCTGCGCCGCCCGGGCCTGCGGACGCTCCCGCGTCTGCTTCTCCAGCTCCTCCAGCTCCTCGCGGGACTTGAAGGACAGGATCCGCATGTACGACGAGATGTCACGGTCGTCCGCGTTCAGCCAGAACTGGTAGAACGCGTACGGCGTCGTCATCTCCGGGTCGAGCCAGACGGCGCCGCCCTCGGTCTTGCCGAACTTGGTGCCGTCCGCCTTGGTCATCAGCGGGGTCGCCAGCGCGTGCACGCCGGCGTGCGGCTCGAGCCGGTGAATCAGGTCCAGGCCCGCCGTGAGGTTGCCCCACTGGTCGCTGCCGCCCTGCTGGAGCGTGCAGCCGTGGCGCCGGTAGAGCTCCAGGAAGTCCATGCCCTGCAGCAGCTGGTAGCTGAACTCCGTGTAGCTGATGCCCTCGGCGGACTCCAGGCGCCGCGCGACCGAGTCCTTCGTCAGCATCTTGTTGACGCGGAAGTGCTTGCCGATGTCCCGCAGGAACTCGATGGCCGACATGCCGGCGGTCCAGTCGAGGTTGTTCACCATCGTCGCGGCGTTGTCGCCCTCGAAGGACAGGAAGGGCTCGATCTGCGCGCGCAGCCGGGTCACCCAGTTCGCGACCGTCTCCGGGTCGTTCAGCGTGCGCTCGGCCGTCGGGCGCGGGTCGCCGATCTGGCCCGTGGCGCCGCCGACCAGCGCCAGCGGGCGCAGGCCCGCCCGCTGGAGGCGGCGCATGGTGAGGACCTGGACCAGGTGGCCGACGTGCAGGCTGGCCGCGGTCGGGTCGAAACCGCAATAGAACGTGACGGGACCGTCCGCGAGCGCCTTGCGCAATGCGTCCTCGTCAGTGGACAGGGCGATCACGCCACGCCACTTCAGCTCGTCGACGATGTCCGTCACGGTTCTCGTGTCTCCTTGATGATCTTCGGCCGGCCGGGTGAGGGCCGGGAGCGAACGCCTACGAGGTTATACGCCCTGGCTGACAGAGCTCATGTTGAAATCGGGCACGCGCAGCGCGGGCATCGCCGCCCTGGTGAACCAGTCACCCCACTCCCTGGGCAGGGTCTTCTCCGTACGGCCCGCCTCGGTGGCCCGCCCGAGGAGGTCCACCGGCGACTCGTTGAACCGGAAGTTGTTGACCTCGCCGGTGACCTCGCCGTTCTCGACGAGGTAGACGCCGTCCCGGGTCAGCCCCGTGAGCAGCAGCGTCGCCGGATCGACCTCGCGGATGTACCACAGGCAGGTCAGCAGCAGCCCCCGCTCGGTGGCCGCGACCATCTCCTCCAGCGAGCGGTCCTCGCCCCCGTCCAGGATCAGGTTGTCGATCCCGGGTGCCACGGGCAGGCCGGTCAGGCCCGCGCTGTGCCGGCTGGTGGTCAGGTGCGCCAGCTCGCCCGCGCGGATCCACTCGGTGGCGTTCAGCGGCAGCCCGTTGTCGAACACCGACTGGTCGCCGCCGGAGGAGTGCGCGATCACGAACGGTGCCGACTGCAGACCCGGCGCGTTCGGGTCGCTGCGCAGGGTCAGCGGCAGGTCGGTCAGCTTCTCGCCGACCCGGGTGCCGCCGCCCGGCTTCGAGAACACGGTGCGCCCCTCGGCCGCGTCCCGCCCGGAGGCCGACCACAGCTGGTAGATCAGCAGATCCGCCACCGCGGTCGGCGGCAGCAGCGTCTCGTACCGGCCCGCGGGCAGCTCGAGACGCCGCTCGGCCCAGCCCAGCCGTACGGCCAGCTCGGCGTCGAGCTCCGCCGGGTCGACGTCCTTGAAGTCCCGCGTGGACCGCCCCGCCCACGCCGACCGCGTACGGTCCGGCGACTTGGCGTTCAGCTCCAGCGTGCCGTTCGGCTGGTCGTGCCGCAGCCGCAGCCCCGCCGACGTGCCGAGGTAGCTGGAGACCAGCTCGTGGTTGGCGAAGCCGTACAGCTCCCGGCCGCCGGCCCGTGCGCGGGCGAACGCCTCGCCCAGCGCCGGGGCGAAGTCGGCGAACACGGCGGAGGAGGTCTCCGCGGGCGCCTCGGTGAAGTCGGGTGACGGCTCCACCCCCGTGACCAGCGGCTGCGCGTCCTCGGCCGGACCGGCACCCCGCGCGGCGGCCTCGGCGGCCCGTACCAGGGGCTCCAGCTCGTCGACCGTCACCGCGGACCGGGACACCACCCCGGAGGCCGTGCCCCGGGCGCCGTCCACCGTGGCGATCACGGTGAGCGTGCGCCCGCGCGTGACGCCGTTCGTGGTGAGCGCGTTGCCGGCCCAGCGCAGGTTGGCGGTGGACTCCTCGTCGGCGATCACGACACAGCCGTCGGCCCGGGACAGTTCGAGAGCGCGCTCGACGATCTCGTGCGGTTGGTGGGTACGCGCGCTCATCGACCGGCCTCCTGCGTGGTGTTCAGACTGTGCTTTCCCGGGGGACGACCCCCGGACCCCCGGCCGATCCCGGTGCTGACGCTCATCGACCGGCCTCCTGCGTGGTGTTCAGAATGTTGACCCCCTTGAAGAGGGCGGACGGGCAGCCGTGCGAGACCGCCGCGACCTGCCCCGGCTGGGCCTTGCCGCAGTTGAAGGCACCGCCCAGGACGTACGTCTGCGGACCGCCGACGGCGGCCATGGAACCCCAGAAGTCGGTGGTCGTGGCCTGGTACGCGACGTCCCGCAGCTGCCCCGCCAGCCGCCCGTTCTCGATCCGGTAGAACCGCTGCCCGGTGAACTGGAAGTTGTACCGCTGCATGTCGATCGACCACGACCGGTCACCGACCACGTAGATGCCCCGGTCGACGCCCCCGATCAGGTCCTCCGTCGACATCCCGGCCGGGTCCGGCCGCAGCGACACGTTGGCCATGCGCTGCACCGGAACATGGCCGGGGGAGTCCGCGAACGCGCACCCGTTCGACCGCTCGAAGCCGGTCAGCCTCGCGATCCGCCGGTCGAGCTGGTAGCCGACCAGCGTGCCGTCCTTCACCAGGTCCCAGGACTGCGCCTCGACGCCCTCGTCGTCGTAGCCGACCGTGGCCAGCCCGTGCTCGGCGGTGCGGTCACCGGTGACGTTCATCAGCTCTGAGCCGTACTTCAGCCTGCCCAGCAGGTCGAAGGTGGCGAACGAGGTGCCGGCGTAGGCCGCCTCGTAGCCGAGGGCGCGGTCCAGCTCGGTGGCGTGCCCGATGGACTCGTGGATGGTCAGCCACAGGTTGGACGGGTCCACCACCAGGTCGTACAGCCCCGCCTCGACGCTCGGCGCCCGCATCTTCTCGGCGAGCAGCTCCGGGATCCGCCCCAGCTCCTCGTCCCAGTCCCAGCCGGTGCCCCGCAGGTACTCCCAGCCACGGCCCACGGGCGGCGCGACCGTGCGCATGGAGTCGAACTCACCGCTGGAGTCGTCCACGGACACCGCCGTGAAGACCGGGTGCAGCCGGACCCGCTGCTGCGTCGTCACGGTCCCGGCGGTGTCGGCGTAGAACTTGTTCTCGTGCACGGTGAGCAGCGAGGCGTCGACGTGGTCCACCCCGCCCGCCGCCATCAGGCGCGCGCTCCACTCGGCCAGCAGGCCCGCCTTCTCCTCGTCGGGCACGGTGAAGGGATCGATCTCGTACGAGGACACCCAGGTCTTCTCGGAGTGCACCGGCTCACCGGCCAGTTCCACCCTCTCGTCCGACCCGGCCGCCCGGATGACCTGCGCGGACAGCTTCGCCATCGCCACCGCCTGCGAGGCGACCCTGGCGGCGGCGTCGAGGGTCAGGTCCACCCCGGACGCGAACCCCCAGGTCCCTCCGTGCACCACGCGGACCGCGTATCCGAGGTCGGTGGTGTCCGACGACCCGGCCGGCTTGGCGTCCCGGAACCGCCAGGACGCGCTGCGTACCCGCTCCAGGCGGAAGTCCGCGTGCTCCGCCCCGAGCGCCCGCGCCCGCGCGAGCGCGGCGTCGGCGAGGGCGCGCAGGGGCAGGGCAGTGAAGGCTTCGTCAATGCTATGAGGCACCTACGTCTCTTCCTGTCGGCTTTCGATGTTCGGTTCAGTGTTCGGCTTCAGTGTCCGGTTCTCGGGATCCGCAAGGCGGCCGGTGCGCATCATGTCGCGTCGGCCGGTGCCGGACCACATGTTTCCGCCGGGAGCCCGGCGCCTTCTGTAGGGACCCGACAGTGACTCCCGTCGGCCACTGTCGGTGCCCCAATGTCCCGCGGCGGGCCCGGACCGATAGGTTTTCGGGGAAGCCGCCTGTCATGAGGGTGTCCGGGCGGGTGAACCAGACCGCTATCGAAAGGGTGATCCGTTGAGCCGCTCGGTTCTCGTCACCGGAGGCAACCGGGGCATCGGCCTCGCCATCGCCCGCGCGTTCGCCGACGCCGGCGACAAGGTCGCCATCACGTACCGCTCGGGGGAGCCGCCGGAGGGCTTCCTCGCCGTCCGGTGCGACATCACCGACCCCGAGCAGGTGGAGCAGGCCTACAAGGAGATCGAGGAGGCGCACGGCACCGTCGAGGTCCTCGTGGCCAACGCCGGCGTCACCAAGGACCAGCTCCTGATGCGCATGTCCGAGGAGGACTTCACCTCGGTCGTCGACACCAACCTCACCGGCACCTTCCGGGTCGTCAAGCGCGCCAACCGCGGCATGCTGCGGGCCAAGAAGGGCCGCGTCGTACTGATCTCGTCGGTCGTCGGGCTGCTGGGCTCCGCGGGTCAGGCCAACTACGCGGCCTCCAAGGCCGGCCTGGTCGGCTTCGCGCGCTCCCTCGCCCGTGAGCTCGGCTCGCGCAACATCACCTTCAACGTCGTCGCGCCCGGCTTCGTCGACACCGACATGACCCGGGAGCTCACCGAGGAGCAGCAGACGAAGATCCTCGCGCAGGTGCCGCTCGCCCGGTACGCGCAGCCCGAGGAGATCGCCGCGACGGTGCGGTTCCTCGCCTCGGAAGAGGCCTCGTACATCACTGGAGCCGTCATTCCCGTTGACGGCGGACTGGGAATGGGTCACTGAAACACCATGAGCGGAATTCTCGAGGGCAAGCGCGTCCTGATCACCGGTGTGCTGACGGAGGCGTCCATCGCCTTCCACACCGCCAAGCTGGCCCAGGAGCAGGGCGCTGAGGTCATCCTGACCGCGTTCCCGCGGCCCACCCTGACCGAGCGCATCGCCAGGAAGCTCCCCAAGCCCGCCAAGGTCATCGAGCTCGACGTCACCAACGAGGAGCACCTGGGCCGCCTGGCCGACGTGGTCGGCGAGGAGCTCGGCGGCCTCGACGGCGTCGTGCACTCCATCGGTTTCGCGCCGCAGGACGCGCTCGGCGGCAACTTCCTCAACACGCCGTTCGAGTCGGTCGCCACGGCCATGCACGTCTCGGCGTTCTCCCTGAAGTCGCTGACCATGGCCTGCCTGCCGCTGATGCAGAACGGCGGCTCGGTCGTCGGCCTCACCTTCGACGCGCAGTACGCCTGGCCGCAGTACGACTGGATGGGCCCGGCCAAGGCCGCCCTGGAGGCCACCAGCCGCTACATGGCGCGCGACCTGGGCAAGCAGAACATCCGCTGCAACCTGGTCTCGGCCGGCCCGCTCGGCTCGATGGCCGCCAAGTCCATCCCGGGCTTCAGCGAGCTGGCCTCCGTGTGGGACAGCCGCGCGCCGCTGGAGTGGGACCTCAAGGACCCGGAGCCGGCCGGCCGCGGTGTCGTCGCCCTGCTGAGCGACTGGTTCCCGAAGACCACGGGCGAGATCGTCCACGTGGACGGCGGTCTGCACGCCATCGGCGCCTGACCGGACGCCTGACGAGGGCCCGCGTCCCAGGAGGGGGCGCGGGCCCTTCGGCGTGTCACCCGATCGGCTCAGCAGCGCGGGCGGGGCGGGAGGCCGGCGGGGCACTGTGGAGTACGCGTCCACCGCGTGTCCCCCCTCCCCAGCCCGGCCGAGGAGGTCCCCTTGTGCGCCTGTTCCGCCTGGCCCCGGCGGCCGCTGCGGCCGCCCTCGTGCTGGTCCTGCCGCACGAGGCGACACCGCACGCGCGCGTGCACCCCGCCGATGCGGATCCCGGTGAGCTGTTCGGCGCCTCGTGCCGGATCCGCGTCGACGGCTCCCGCGTGACCGCGTACTGCCACAACCCCTATCCGGCCACCGACCAAGTCACCCTGCACGTCGAATGCGCCCGCTGGTGGGACCTGGACAGTGACGGCTCCCCGGTGGACGCCGGGCCCGCGCAGACCGTGGAGCTGACCGGACGCTGCTGGAGCGACGTCGGCTCGGCGTGGGTCAGCCACCGGAGGGCGGACTGAGCCGCCCCGGACGGCACGCGAACGGATAGGCGGCGGCCTCCTCGGCCGCCGTCGCCGCGTCCCTCGCGCGGATCGCGTCCACCAGTCGCCCGTGGTCCATGTGCGTCTCGGGGGACATGTCGCCGCCCACGTCGTCGCGCAGCCAGTCCCGCAGCACCTCGCTCAGGTCCGCGTACATCGCGGTCATCACGTCGTTGTGCGAGGCGGCGACGACGGCCAGGTGGAACGTCGCGTCCGCGGCCACGAACGCCTCCGCCTCGCCCGACTCCCAGGCCTCCTCCCGGCGCATCAGCAGGGTCTCCAGCTGCTTGAGGTCCTTCTCCGTACGGCGCTCGGCGGCCAGCCGGGCCGCGGCCGACTCCAGGGTCGAACGCAGCTCGGCGATGTGCCGGGGGTCGGCGTCGGCGAAGCGGCGGTGCATCACGCCGGCCAGCTCACTCGTGGCGACCACATAGGTGCCCGAACCCTGGCGGATGTCCAGCAGCCCGTTGTGCGCCAGCGCGCGGACGGCCTCCCGGACCGTGTTGCGGGCCACCCCGAGCTGCTCGACCAGCTCCGGCTCGGTGGGGATGCGCGCGCCGACCGGCCACTCGCCCGAGGTGATCTGCGCCCGCAGGGCGGCGATGACCTGCTCGGAGAGCGCCGAACGGCGCGGATGACTCAGGGGCATGACACACCTTCGCACGGCAGGGGCGCCGCACGGCGACCTCGGCATGGACAACCAATCATCCCATGATTCTATGATGGACCTCATGGCTCGCGAGGAAACCCGGACGCTCACGTCCACGACCGCACGCACGCCGGCCGCGCCCGGAGGCAGGAACGCCCCCGGCGACGACACCACGCGCCCGTGGCGGACGCGGCTGCTCGTCGTCGGCATCGTGCTGGCCGCGCTGAACCTCCGCCCCGCCATCACCAGCCTGGGCGCCCTGCTCGAGGAGGTCCGCGACGGACTCGGCATGAGCGGGAGCGTCGCCGGACTGCTCACCTCCGTGCCCCCGCTGTGCTTCGCCGTCTTCGGCGTCACCGCCCCCCGCCTGGCCCGCCGCTTCGGGGCCGGGGCCGTGGTGTGCGCCGGCATGGCCGCCATCGGCGCCGGCCTGCTGATACGCCCGTACACCGGCGGCACGGCGGCCTTCCTCGCGGCCACCGCCCTCGCCCTGATGGGCATCGCCGTCAGCAACGTCCTGATGCCGGTCATCGTCAAGCGCTGGTTCCCCGACCGGGTCGGTACCATGACCGGCCTGTACTCCATGGCCCTCGCCATGGGCACCGCCACGGCGGCGGCGGTCACCGTGCCGCTGACCGGCGCGCTGGGCGGGCACTGGCGGTCCGGGCTCGCCCTGTGGGCGGCCCTGGCGGCCGCCGCCGTACTGCCGTGGATCCCCTTCGTACGGGACCGGCGCGGGGCGGCGGCCGATCGCACACCCGCGCGGGACGGGGACGGGCCCGGGACGCCCGCGCTGCGCATCACCCGCAGCCGCACCGCGTGGGCGCTGGCCGTCTTCTTCGGCCTCCAGGCCACCGCCGCCTACATCACCATGGGCTGGATGGCGCAGATCTTCCGGGACGCGGGCGTCCCCGCGGGCACGGCCGGGCTGCTCCTCGCCGTCACCATGGTGATGGGCGTACCGCTGGCCTTCGTCATACCCCGCCTCGCCACCCGGCTGCCCCACCAGGGCCCCATCGTGCTCGCGCTGGGCGTCAGCGGCCTCGTGGGATACGCGGGTCTGTACCTCGCGCCGGCCGCGGGCGCCTGGGCGTGGGCCGTCCTGCTGGGCATCGCCAACTGCGCCTTCCCCCTGGCGCTCACCATGGTCGGGATGCGCGCCAGGACCAGCGCGGGCGTGGCCCAGCTGTCGGCCTTCGCGCAGAGCACCGGCTACCTGATCTCCATCCCCGGACCGCTCCTGGTGGGCGTGCTCTACCAGCACAGCGGCGGCTGGGGGCTGCCGATCGCCCTCATGGCCGGCCTGATGATCCCGCAGATGGCCGTGGGCGTCCTGGCGGGCCGCGACCGCACGGTGGAGGACGAGGCGACAGCCCCCTGACCACCCCGGCCACCCCCGCCTCCCCAGGGGCGCGGGGCTGTGCCGATGTGCGGCTCCGCCGCGCGGGCGCGAACGGGGTTCCGGGGGCGGAGCCCCCAGGGACGGGACGGGAAGGGGCGGCGGGGCGACATACGGCCGGCCCACCCGCCGTGACCCCCCACCCGTGCCCCCGAGGCCCGCCGCAGGCGAGAAGGGTGCGAAACTTGCCGCATGCCAGTCCTCGACCCGAATCCGCAGAACGGCCAGAAGAAGATGCTGCTCGTCTTCGGCGCGTTCTTCGCCATCTTCATCGTCATCGGAGTGATCGCCACCGTCCTCGCGCCGTGACGGCCTCCGCCGCCCCGCCCGGGGCCCATGGTGGTGCTGGCACCCCCATCCCCTAGGGGGCCAGGCTCAGGGTCAAGTGGGTGGATCACCGGATGGGTTGAGGCCCGGACGATCCGTACCTTCGAGATGTGGCCGCGTACGGGCGGACCACGGACCACACGAAGAGCGGAGGCCCCCATGCCGGCGCACACGCACACCCGGCCCCACCCGGCCCCCCGGGGCGGCGTCGACACCCGCCTGCCGTGGTGGGCCCTGGCCCTGCCCACGCTGGCCTTCGTGGCGCTGCTGACCCTCGTCCTCAACCCCTCCGACGCCCACGCCGCCGCAGGCGAGCCCGGGATCGCCCACCTCGTCGAGCGCGCGCAGCAGCTCATGGCCCGCTGAACGCCCCCGGAAGCGCCGGTCAACTCCCTGCGCCCCGTGGCCTGTTTCGTGCGAAGCTGGGGTGCATGAGCGTCGCAGAACCCCGCAGGATTGTCCTTTTCCGGCATGCGAAAGCCGACTGGCCCCCGGTGTCCGACCACGAGCGCCCCCTCGCCGAGCGGGGCCGTACGGATGCCGCGGTCGCCGGACGCAGGCTCGCCGATACCGGCATCGCCTTCGATCTGGCCCTGTGCTCCACCTCGGTCCGGACCCGTGAGACCTGGAAGCTCGCGGTCCACGAGTTCCCGCAGCGACCGAAGACCGTCTACGAGGAGCGGATCTACGAGGCCTCGCCCGGCGATCTGATCGCCCTGCTCAACGAGACCCCCGACGACGCGCAGAACGTCCTCCTGGTCGGTCACAACCCGGGCATCCAGGGACTCGCCGACATCCTGGCCGGCGCGGCCGAGGGCGACGCCCGCGAGCGCATGAGCCGCCGCGGCTACCCGGCCGCCGCCTTCGCCGTGCTGACCTTCACCGGCTCCTGGAAGTCCGTCGAGCCCGGCGTCGCCACCCTGGCCGACTACTGGGCACCGTCCGAGTGACACCCGGCGCCCCGGCCGGGTGACCCACCCGGCACGGCAGGGGCCCGGCACCATCGGCGTCCGTCGGTGCCGGGCCCGCGCACGACCCGTGGCCGGGCCGGTCCCGCGGCTCAGTCCACGCCGAGCGTGTCCGCCGCCTCGACCTCTTCGCGCGTGACACCCAGCAGATAGAGGACGGTGTCCAGGAAGGGGAAGTTCACCGCCGTGTGCGCGGCCTCGCGCACCACCGGCTTGGCGTTGAAGGCGACACCCAGACCCGCCGCGTTCAGCATGTCCAGGTCGTTCGCACCGTCACCGATCGCCACCGTCTGCGACAGCGGCACCCCCGCCTCGGCCGCGAACCGGCGCAGCAGCCGGGCCTTGCCCGCCCGGTCCACGATCTCGCCCGTCACCCGGCCGGTCAGCTTCCCGTCGACGATCTCCAGGGTGTTCGCCTGGGCGAAGTCCAGCCCCAGCCGCTCCTTCAGATCATCGGTGACCTGGGTGAAACCACCCGAGACCACACCCACTTGATAGCCGAGGCGCTTCAGCGTACGGATCAGCGTGCGCGCGCCCGGCGTCAGCCGTACCTCGCTGCGCACCTTGTCCACCACGGAGGCGTCCAGCCCTTCCAGCAGCGCCACGCGCGCGTGCAGCGACTGCTCGAAGTCCAGCTCCCCGCGCATCGCGGCCGCCGTCACCTCGGCGACCTCGTCCTCGCAGCCGGCGTGCGCGGCGAAGAGCTCGATCACCTCGTCCTGGATCAGCGTGGAGTCCACGTCCATGACGACCAGGCGCTGCGCCCGCCGGTACAGCCCCGCCCCGACCACGGCGATGTCGACGCCGAGGCGCGCCGCGTCGGTCACCAGCGCGGTCCGCAGCGGCTCCGTCTCCACGCCGGACACCGCGAACTCCACGGCCGTCACCGGGTACTTGGCGAGCCGGAAGATGCGGTCGATGTTGCCGCCGGCCTTGGTGATCCGGGCGGCGATCGCCGCCGTCGCCTCCGAGGTGAGCGGGTGGCCCAGCACGGTCACCAGGGAACGGCCGAGCCCGCGCGGACGGTTGTCGCCCCTGCCCGAGATGATCTCCGCCTGCATCTTCATCGACTCCGCCCAGCTGTGGACGGTCGCCCGCAGGTCCCCCTCCAGCCCCTCGGGCGGCTCGCTCACGAGCGCGCACAGCACGATGCGGCCACGGGTGACGACCTGCTCGATGTCGACCACGTCGACCGAGTAGGCGGCGAGGGTGTCGAAGAGGCCGGCCGTGATGCCCGGCCTGTCCTTGCCGAAGATCTTGACAAGCAGAGTGGGGACGTCGGAGGTCTGCGATGCGCTCATGGTGCCTCCCACCGTATCCGGCACGCAGTGCCCCCCGCCTCCGAGGTCCGCCAGCCGGACAGCGCACACGGCTCCGGCGTTCCCGCCGCCGGCGCACCCACGAGCCGCTCATGCAGCACCCGCGCTTCACCCCTCTCGCCCGTCCGCCGACCCGGCGGTACACCGGTGCGCACCGGCCGCGGACGGCCGTCAGCGGGCCCCTCCGTCATTGTCGTCGGCCCGGTGCCCACCGGCCACCTCCGTCGGCCGGCCGCCCGTCACTGTCCGTCCGCTGTCCGTCCGCCGTTCGCCCGGCGTCCGTGTCCGCGGGCCGTCGACCGGCCGCTTCACTCGGCCGCTCCCCCCGTGCACGGTGCCGCGGGACGGGCACGGGTCAGCGGCCGCCGTCCGGCCCGCGCGGTGCCGGTGGGGGCGGTGGGGGCGGCGGGGGTCCTTCGTCCGGCCACAACGGCGGACGTCCTCCGCCCGCCGGCCCGTTCCCACCCCGAGGCCCGGGGCCCCGTCGTGGCCGGCGTCCGGGCGGCCCGGGCAGTCCGACGGGCCCGATCACGGTGGGCGCACCGGAGACGTCCTCGGGGTTCCCACGCCCACCACCGTGAGGAGTCGGTCCCGGCGGCAGGGAATCCCCGGGGCCGCTCAGCGACCCGGGCGGCACCCGCAGGTACGGGTTGGTGTCCGGATCCGGCGGCCGGTGGGGAGCCCCCGGCGCGTACGGCCCCGCCGGCGCACCGCGTCCGTCCTCCCGCCGCCCCAACTCCCACACCGTGTCCTCACGCGTCGTCCCGCGTACCGGCTCCCCGTCCTTCCTGTCACCCCGTGCCAGGGGCGCCGCCCGGGCCCCCGCCGCCCCGCTCGCCCATGCCGCCAGCGCCCCCGCCGCGCCCGCGCCCGCACCCCACACCGCGCCCAGCAGCAGCGCCGTGCCCGGATGCCCGCGCAGCTCGATCCCGGCGCCGAACGCGTCGAAGCCCAGCACGGACAGAGACGCGTTCGCGGACACCTCCGTCAGCCGGACCAGCAGCGGCAGCGCCACCGCCGTGGCGGCGCCCAGCCGCAGCGCACACCGTCCGGCGAAGCCCGCCGCTCCCGGCTGCCCCGCCGCCACCGGCGTCCGCACCGCCGTCAGCACCCCCGCCAGCAGCATCATCAGCGCGGCGGCCACCCCCAGCAGCCACACCCGCCCGTCGAGTCCGGCCAGCCGCCCCAGCGTGACGGGCTGCCCGGAGCCGGCCCGCAGCAGGTCGTCCACGGGGTGGGGCAGTACACCGAGCAGAACCCCGCTCGCCCGCCCGTCCCAGGGGACGAACAGACCGATCGGCAGCCCGAGCCACACCCCGTTCGGCGCCCCCAGCAGCGCCGCGCCCGCGATCCGCCGGGGGTGGTCGTCGCCGATCGCCGCGTACCCCGCCGCCGCGAGGCCGGCCGCCACCGCCACCAGCAGCACCGTGACCACGGCGGAGACCGCCGGCCGTACGGCACGGTGCACGGCGTCCCAGCCCCGCGGCAGGGGCGTACGGCGGGACGCCAGCAGCGCGACGAGCAGCACACCGGCCGACCAGGCGAGGCCGCCCAGCAGCGTCGGCACCGTGTCGACGGTGAATCCGACCGCCGCCCGGGCGTCGACGAGGTCACCGACCCGGTCCGGCAGCAGTCCTCCGACGTCGCCCAGACCGGGAATCCCTCCTCCGCCCGCGCCCGGCAGGTCGTCCAGCCCCAGGGAACCCCCGTCGATGGTGACGACGTCGTGCCCCGCCCGGACCAGTCCGCCCGTCATCGCCACGAACAGCGCCACCACCGCGCCCGCGCGGGCGAGGATTTCGCCGGGGGAGACCACAACTCCCGCCGCCCGCAGGGACCGCAGGAAGAAGTGCGACAGCAGCAGCGCCCCCACCAGGCCCACGCCCAGGGGAGCGACCTGTACGGCCGTGCCGGCCTCCGCGCCCGACAGCCCGAAGGCGGACACGTCGCCGGACGGCGTGACCGACCCCCCGGCCCCCAGCGCCACCACCGCGGCGGTCATCGGACCCAGCGAACCGGCCGCGTCCGCCTCCAGCAGGCGCAGCCCGAGCGCCGCGGTCCCCGCCATCCCGATCAACGACCAGCTCACCGCGGCGACCGCGGACATCACCACGTCGGCCCACGGCACGCGCGCGCCGGGCCCCTCGGCGCCGGCACCCGTCGCAGTACTCATGGCAGACCCCCCGATCCGCGGCGCGGTGAGAAGGCCGCGCATGTCCCCCTCGCGTGGTTTACCACCTACCGGGCCGGTTTCAACCCCGCCGGCGCACACCGTCGACGCCTTGTCGCGCGCTCGTGACAAGGCCCGACTTTCGGTCAGAGGGCCGAGCCTGAAATAGTTCCCCCCGATGTTCGACATCCCTAGACTCCCTGCGATGGGGGAAAATCGGGGGACAACTCAGTGGGGCATGGAGTGCCGGAACTCGTACTGGAATCAAACGGACGGACCTGGACGCTCGATCCGTCCAGGGCCTACACCCTCGGACGCGATCCGCAGGGGGACGTCGTGCTCGACGACGCCAGGGTCTCCTGGCGTCACGCCACGATCAGCTTCAACGGGCGCAGTTGGGTCATCGAGGACCACGGCAGCACCAACGGCACGTTCGTGCAGGGGCAACGCATCCACCACCTGGAGTTCGGCTCCGACACGGTGCTGAACCTGGGCAACGCGACCGACGGGCCGCGCGTGACGCTGTCCGGCGCCGGCGCCGGCGCCACGCCGCAGGCCCAGCCGCAGCAGCAGCCGTACGCCGCCCAGGGCGCGAACGCCGGCTGGGCCCAGCAGGCACCGCAGCAGCAGCCCGGCTGGCAGCAGCCGCAGCAGGCGGCACCGCAGCAGCCGGCGCCGCACATCCCGCAGCAGCAGGGGCCCGGCGGCGGCGCGGGGGCGCCGCCGGTCTACGGCGACCGCAGCCCCACCACGTTCCACCAGTTCTCCCTCGGCCGCGTGATGCGCATCGGCCGTGCGCTGGAGAACGACCTGGTCGTCTCCGACCTCCAGGTCTCCCGCAACCACGCCGAGTTCCACTCGACGCCCGACGGGCGCATGGAGATCCGCGACCTCGGCTCGCACAACGGCACGTACGTCAACGGTCTGCCGATCGCCAAGGGCGGCTCGCAGCTGCTCGGCCCCACCGACATCGTGGGCGTCGGCCACTCGACGTTCCGGATCGTCGGCGACCGGCTCGAGGAGTTCGTCGACACCGGTGAGGTGTCCTTCTCCGCCCGCCACCTGACCGTCACGGTCGACGGCGGCAAGCAGATCCTCAAGGACGTCTCCTTCGGCGTTCCCGAGAAGTCGCTGATCGCGGTCATCGGCCCGTCCGGCTCCGGCAAGTCCACCCTGCTCAAGGCGCTCACCGGCTACCGCCCCGCCAACCAGGGCGAGGTCCTCTACGACAACCGCAACCTCTACAAGCAGTTCGCCGAGCTGCGCCAGCGCATAGGTCTGGTCCCGCAGGACGACATCCTGCACAAGGAGCTGACCGTCAAGAAGGCCCTCACGTACGCGGCCAAGCTCCGCTTCCCCGCCGACACCACGGCCGCCGAGCGCCAGTCCCGCATCGACGAGGTGCTCCGCGAGCTCAAGCTGGACATCCACAAGGACAAGAAGGTCACGTCCCTGTCCGGCGGCCAGCGCAAGCGTGTCTCCGTGGCCCTGGAGCTGCTCACCAAGCCGTCGCTGATCTTCCTGGACGAGCCGACCTCCGGCCTCGACCCGGGCATGGACCGCGACGTCATGCAGCTGCTGCGCGGTCTGGCCGACGACGGCCGCACCGTCCTCGTCGTGACGCACTCGGTGGCCGAGCTGGCGATCTGCGACAAGCTTCTGGTGATGGCGCCGGGCGGCTCGGTCGCCTACTTCGGCCCGCCCGAGGAGGCGCTGAACTTCTTCGGCTACGACACCTGGGCCGACGTCTTCTCCGCCTTCGAGAACTACCGCGACTACGACTGGGCGGGCCGCTGGAAGGGTTCGCAGCACTACCAGATGTACGCCGCGGACATCGACGCGGTCGCTCCGCAGTCCGTACAGGTCCCGGCGATGCAGGCGATGAAGCCGCCGAAGCCGCAGGGCTGGATGTCGCAGTTCCTCACACTGGTGCGCCGTTACGTCTCGGTGATCGCCTCCGACAAGGGCTTCCTGGCCCTGATGGTGATCCTGCCCGCGGTCCTCGGCGCGGTCAGCCTGCTCATCGACGCGGACAAGGGCCTGCTGCCCAACCCGCCCAACCCGCAGACCGGGCGGATCATCCCGAACGGCACGGCGACCACGGTCCTGCTGATCCTCGCGGTGGGCGCCTGCTTCGCGGGCGCCGCGAACTCCGTGCGTGAGCTGATCAAGGAACGGGTCATCTACGAGCGGGAGCGCGCCACCGGCCTGTCCCGCTCGGCGTACCTGATGTCCAAGGTGTTCGTGCTCGGCATGATCACCGTGCTGCAGGGTCTGCTGGTCGGCGTGATCGGCTTCTCCAGCCGGGAGATCCCGGAGGAGGGGCTGGTCTTCGGCGGCTTCACGATGCTGGAGCTCTCCGTGCCGATCATGGCGCTCGGCTTCACCTCGATGATGTTCGGCCTGATCATCTCCTCGCTGGTGAAGACCGCCGAGAAGACCATGCCGCTGCTGGTGATGTTCGCGATCATCCAGGTCGTGTTCACCGGCTGTCTCTTCGCGCTGCACGGCTCGATCGGCGTCAACCAGTTCTCGTTCCTGATGCCGTCGCGCTGGGCGGTCGCCGCCTCGGGCGCCACGCTGGACTTCAACAGGATCAGCCCGCCGGAGACGGCCGGCGACACCGACCCGCTGTGGGAGCACACGGTCGGGGCCTGGGCGATGGACATGGGCGCGCTGCTCGTCCTCGGCGTGATCTGCGGCTTCTTCGTGGCCCGCTTCCTGCGCCGCCACGAGCCGGAGGTCATGCGCAAGTAGTCCGCCCCGTACGGCCCCGAAGGGCGGCACCCCGTCAGGAGGGTGCCGCCCTTCGGCGTCTGTGTTCGCGTGAAGAGGTCCGCGCCGACCTCAGTACGCGCTGTCGACGTTGTCCATGGTGCCGTACTTGTCCGCCGCGTAGTTGCAGGCGGCGGTGATGTTGGCCACCGGGTCGTAGATGTTCTTCGACGTGCCCGGGACGTGGTAGGCCGCGAACGTGGGCGGGATCACCTGCAGCAGACCCTTGGACGGGATGCCGTTCTGGGCGTTGATGTCCCAGAGGTTGATCGCCTTCGGGTTGCCGGAGGACTCCCGCATGATGTTGCGGTGGATGCCCTCGTAGGAGCCGGGGATGCCGTGCTTCTTCATGATGGCCAGGGACTCGCGGATCCAGCCGTCCAGGTCGTTGCCGTAGGTCTTGGGAGCGGCCTTCTTCACCTCGGCGCGCTCGGCGGCACGGCTGGCGGCCTCCTCGGCCTGGCGGGCCTTCTCGGCCCTGGCCTCGGCCTTGGCCTTCGCGGCGGCAGCGGCGGCCTTCCTCTTGGCGGCGGCCTCGGCCGCGGCCTGCTTCTTCGCCGCGATCTGCTCGGCCTTGAGGCTGGCGCCGGCGAGCTGGTCGGTGACGTCGGCCTTGACGTCCTGGATCCGCTCGGTGCTGTAGGCGACCTTCGCGGTGGGGGCGGCGGCCGTCTCGGTCGTGGTGGTCGTGGACGCGTCGCTCGGAACGGCCGAGAGACCGATGGCGGCGGCACCGAAGGCGGCGACACCGGCGGCGGCGAGCTTGTGGTGACGGGTCAGGGCACGACTGTGACCACGGGTGAGGAAGTTCTTGTACATGTGAGACATGCGGGACGGACCTCTTCGAATAGCGCGGAGGTCGCTCACGTCCGGTGGGGACTCGGTTCTTCCGGCACAAACGCCGCGGATTCGAAGGATTCGAAACCCACGGCGCTGAGCGACGGAGCCATTCTTAGCGGCCGCAAAATGGCGGGGCAAAGGTGTGACGTACGAAGCCGGGTAGTGGATCAGGGAGGGACAAATCGGGGCAGATTGGGCAGTACGCGCCGCTCATGCGGGCGGTATGTCTCTCCTACTCCCCTTCGTACGTGATGTGCGCCCTATGCCCGGCCTCACATCGGAGACCCCTCCGTCTCACCCTTGGTTGCGTGAGCAATGCTCAGCGTGAGGAGGGCCGGGTCACTGCGGAAGAACCAGGTGCACATCCCCGAACTCGTGCCACAGATAGCGCCCGCGCAGGGCCTCCTCGTACCCGCGGCCGATCGCCGCCCGCCCCGCGACCGCCTCCAGCATCAGCAGATGCGAGGCCTCCGGCTCGTGCAGCCCGGTCAGCAGCCCGTCCACCACCCGCACCCCCCGCTCCGGCGTCACCACCAGGTCGGTCCACCCCGCCCGGGCCCGCACCACCCCGTCCGCCCCGGCCGCCGACTCCACCGCCCGTACGGCCGTCGTCCCCACCGCGATCACCCGGCCACCCCCCGCCCGCACCGCGCCGATGAGCCGCGCCGACGGCTCCGGCACCACGTACCGCTCCGGATACGGCGGCTCGTGCGCCTCCGCCGAAGCCACCCCGGTGTGCAGCGTGACCGGCGCGAACTGCACCCCGCGGCTCACCAGCTCCGCCACCATCCGCGCCGTGAACGGACGCCCCGCACTCGGCATCTCCGCACTCCCCGCACCGTCCGGCGACGGCAGCGCGAACACCGTCTGGTACGCCGACAACGGCTGGTCCCGCTCCGTGTAGGCGTACCGGATGGCCCGCCCGTGCTCCCGCAGCACCCCGAACACGTCCCGCGACACGCGTGCCCACCACAGCCGCTCGCCCCGCCCGTCCAGCGGCTCCTCCAGCACCAGCCGCGCACCCCCGGCCAGGCGCACCTCAGTACCCGCGGGCGCACCCGCGCGCGCACGCGTGGTGCCGTGCCCGTCGGGATCGCGCAGCTCGACCGCCCAGCGCCCGTCGTCGCCGCGCGTGGAGAAGTGCACCACCACGCGCGCGTGCCCGGTCCACCCGTCCACGGCCGCGGCCAGCGTGGGGGAGGTGTTCACCACCAGCAGATCCCCCGCCCGCAGCAGCCGCGGCAGCTCCACGAAGGCGTGGTGCGACACCTCCGTCCCCCGCGACACCAGCAGCCGCACCGAGTCCCGGTCGAGACCCGGCCCGCGCTGCTCCACCGGCACCCGCGCGGACAGCTCCTCCGGCACCCGAACGGTCAGCGTCACCGCCGCTCCTCCAGCAGCGCCGGAGCACCGTAGCGACCGCTCGGCGGCCGCTCGTCCAGCAGCCGCAGGAAGGCGGGCACCACGGCGGCCGGCTCCGGCCGCGGATCGTCGTCGTCCGGTACGGCCGCCGCATACAGGTCCGTCGCCATGTCGCCGGGATCGACCGCCCACACCCGCAGTCCCGGCTCCTCCGCCGCCAGCACCGCCGCCAGCTGGTCCAGGCCCGCCTTGGACGCCCCGTACCCGCCCCAGGTCGGATACGCCTCGGCCGCGGCGTCCGAGCTGACCACGAGCACCGCGCCCGCCGGCGCGGCCCGCAGCAGCGGCAGCGCCTCCTGCACCAGCCCCAGCGCCGCCACCACGTTCACCTCCAGCGCCCGCCGCAGCCCCTCCAGCGGCAGGTCCTCCAGGCGTACGAGCGGCTCGGCGCCCAGCGCGCTGGCGTTGTGCACCACCAGGTCCACCCCGCCCAGCCGCCACGCCGCGGCCACCAGCTCCGCGCGGTGCCCGGCGTCCGTGACGTCCCCGGGCAGCGCGGTCACGCGCGTGCCGTGCGCCGACACCAGCCCCGCCGCCTCCGCCAGGGGAACCGGCCCCCGGGCGTCCAGCACCAGATCCCAGCCACGCTCCGCCAGCGCCAGGGCCAGCGCCTCCCCGAGCCCTTTCGAAGCCCCCGTGATGATCGCAACCGGCATGGCAACCGTCCCCTCGTCGTCGACGCCGCGTGATCGGCGTCCCCTCAACGTAGGGACCGGCCGGCCGCCGTCGCCTCGGGCCAGGGACGCAGCCGACCGGGTCCGTTCGGCCTACGGCGCCGACCCGGGGCCCCGGTCCTACGCCACCGCACACGACACCGGACCCGGGACCTAGGACCATCGCCCGGCCGACGGCCACCGGCTGCCCGATCCGTGCTGTCAGAACCCGCCGGTACCGTGAGGACATGAGCCACGGTCCCCGGTCCGGCCTCGCCGCGGTGAGCTCCGCGTTGCTGGCCATGAGCAGGCACCTCGAGGTGCGCGACGTCCTCAAGACGATCGTCGCCTCGGCCCGCGAACTCCTCGACGCCGAGTACGCCGCCCTCGGCGTGCCCGACGATCACGGCGGCTTCGCCCAGTTCGTGGTCGACGGCGTCAGCGAAGACCAGTGGAAGGCCATCGGCCCCCTCCCGCGCCAGCACGGCATCCTCGCCGCGATGCTGAACGAGGCCGCGCCGCAGCGCCTCGCCGACGTGCGCCGCGACCCCCGCTTCGAGGGCTGGCCCCATGCCCACCCCGAGCTGGCCGACTTCCTCGGCCTGCCCATCCGCGACGGCGACGAGGTCATCGGCGCCCTGTTCCTCGCCAACAAGCGGTGCTCCAGACCCGAGGGCACCTGCGGCTTCACCGAGGACGACGAGGAACTGCTCGGCATCTTCGCCCAGCACGCCGCCATCGCCCTCACCAACGCCCGGCTCTACGAACGCAGCCGTGAACTGACCATCGCCGAGGAACGCTCGCGCCTCGCCCACGAGCTCCACGACGCCGTCAGCCAGAAACTGTTCTCCCTGCGGCTCACCGCCCAGGCCGCCGCCCGCCTGGTCGACCGCGACCCCTCCCGCGCCAAGGGCGAGCTCCAGCAGGTGGCGGCCCTGGCCGCCGAGGCCGCCGACGAACTGCGCGCGGCCGTCGTCGAGCTGCGCCCCGCGGCCCTCGACGAGGACGGCCTGGTCGCCACCCTCCGCACACAGATACAGGTCCTGGACCGCGCCCACACCGCGCGCGTGACCTTCACCGGCCACGGCGTACGCGCCCTGCCCGCCGCCCAGGAGGAGGCGGTGCTGCGGGTCGCCCAGGAGGCGCTGCACAACGCCCTGCGGCACTCCGGCGGTGACCACGTGGACGTCACCCTGGACCGCCGTGGCGGCGGAGCCGTCCTGCGGGTCAGCGACGACGGCAGCGGGTTCGACCCGGGGATCGTCCGCCGCGCCGGCCGACATCTGGGCCTGGTCTCCATGCGGGACAGGGCGAGCGGGGTCGGCGGCACGCTGACCGTGGAATCGGCGCCCGGCAAGGGCACCACGATCGAGATGGAGGTCCCCGGTGGCTGAACCGATCAAGGTGCTGCTGGTCGACGATCACCAGGTGGTACGCCGGGGCCTGCGCACCTTCCTGGAGGTGCAGGACGACATCGAGGTCGTCGGCGAGGCCGCGGACGGCGCGGAAGGAGTCGCCCTGGCAGGGGAGTTGGCGCCCGACGTCATCCTCATGGACGTCAGGATGCCGGGCATGGACGGCGTCGACGCGCTGCGCCGGCTCCGTGAACTCGACCACCCCGCGCGCGTACTGATCGTCACCAGCTTCACCGAACGGCGCACGGTGGTCCCGGCCCTGCGGGCGGGCGCCGCCGGCTACGTGTACAAGGACGTCGACCCCGACGCGCTCGCCGGAGCCATCCGCTCCGTGCACGCCGGGCACGTCCTCCTCCAGGCGGAGGTGGCCGGCGCGCTGCTGTCCCAGGAGGAGGGCAACTCCGGCCAGGGGCGCGCCGGGTCACTCACCGAACGGGAGCGCGAGGTGCTCGGCCTGATAGCGGACGGCCGCGCCAACCGGGAGATCGCCCGCGCCCTGGTGCTGTCCGAGAAGACCGTGAAGACCCACGTGTCGAACATCCTGATGAAACTCGACCTGGCGGACCGTACCCAGGCCGCCCTGTGGGCCGTGCGCCACGGTCTCAGCGACTGACCCGGGACGCCCCCGACCGGGCGGAAGGTTCCCCTCCGATCCGAGATTCATACCGTAGTGGGAATGTCCCCCGGACGGCCGTATCCATCGTCCGCGCCGGCCGTTCTCCAGTGCACGCTGCGGCGCCTGCCGCAGTCACCGCGAGGAGGGCTCGGAAAGTGAAGAACCTGAAGAAGGCAGCGGCCGTGACGATGGTGGCCGGTGGACTGCTCGCCGCCGGCACCGGAATGGCCTCCGCGACCGACGGCAGCCACGCCGACGGCACGGCCGTGGGCTCCCCGGGTGTCGTCTCCGGCAACGTCGTCCAGGTCCCGGTCGACGTCCCGGTCAACGTGTCCGGCAACAGCGTCAACGTCATCGGCCTGCTGAACCCGGCCTTCGGCAACACCGCCGTCAACCACTGACGCCCACCCCGGCACAGCCCCGGCCGCCCGCCCCACCGAGCGCCGGGGCCCACCCACCCCCGCTCCCGCCCACCCCCGTTCCCGCGTTCCCGCGGGCAGTCGTGCCTCCCCCAGTGCCTCAAAGGCCTGGGAGGTACCCCCAGGGCGGCACGGGTGGGCGCGACGGCACCCCGAAAGCGCCGGGCTGCGCAACCCCCCGGCCAGTACCTACGCCGGGCACCCTGCGGGCACCGGGCCTGCGCACCCCCACACGCCGGACGTCCCCCGGGGGCAACCTCACCCCACTCCCCGCTCCTCCACAACGGAGTTGTACGCAGCGACCTGCGCCCGCCGAGCCGTACGCTCCACCGGCCGCAAGGCAACAGCCCGCGCCGACATCTCCGACGCACTCACCGCACCCCCGTGCCCATGAGCCCCCGCCAGCGACACCAACGCGCCCACCCGCTGCGCCAACTCCAGCACCCGCACCGCCCGCGGCGGATACCCCGGCGCCAGCACCTCCCGCCCCCGCAGCGCCCGTGCCCGGTACGCATCGATCGCCGCCTCCGCCACCGGCCCCGACCCGGCCACATCCAGCCGCGTCAGCACCTCGGTCGCCTCCCGCAGCGCCTCCGCCAGCTCCCGCTCCGCCTCCCCCAGCGAGGGCACATCGGCCGGCGGCGCCTCCCGGACCGGCAGACAGTGCCAGACCACCTCGACATGCGCATCACCCGAGGGCCCGGCCTCGGACACCTCCGGCACCAGCCCCCACGCGGCCCCGGAACAGACCACCGCCTCCTCCGCCTCCAGCGCCCGCGCATTGAACTCCGGCGGCCCGCTCAGCCCCAGCGGATGCCCCGGCGCCGGCAGCGCCACCCGCAGGCCGGTCACCCCGAGCGCCCGCAGCCGCCCCAGCGCCAGAGTGAGCCCCACGGGCGCGGACTCGCCCGGCAGCCCCTCCACCCGGTGCACCGCGTCCTCCGCGACGACGGCGAGCACGGCGTCATCCGGCGAGACAAGTCCGGCGAGAAGGGCATTTCCCCATGCGGCAAGGCGTCCAGAGCGAGGTTCCGAGAGCATGCCCCCAGCCTAGACAGCGCCCGAGAACCGGACCGATGGAATGCCCGGCGCGACCAGTGGCGTAGATTTCATGGAGGGCTGCGCCCACGGGTGCGGCGGACCGACGCACAGGCGTACGCGACAGCCGAGACCGGCCACACTGCAAGGGGAGACAACGCGCTCATGAGCGATGTTCTGGAGCTTCAGGACGTATCCGTGGTCCGTGAGGGCCGGGCTCTGGTGGACCAGGTCTCCTGGTCGGTCAAGGAGGGCGAGCGCTGGGTCATCCTCGGCCCCAACGGCGCCGGCAAGACCACCCTCCTCAACGTTGCCTCCAGCTATCTCTACCCCAGCAAGGGCACCGCCACCATCCTCGGCGAGACCCTCGGCACCCCCGGCACCGACGTCTTCGAGCTGCGCCCCCGCATCGGCATGGCCGGGATCGCCATGGCCGACAAGCTGCCCAAGCAGCAGACCGTCCTGCAGACCGTGCTCACCGCCGCCTACGGCATGACCGCCGGCTGGCAGGAGGAGTACGAGGACATCGACGAGCAGCGCGCCCGCGCCTTCCTCGACCGCCTCGGCATGTCCGAGTACCTGGACCGCAGGTTCGGAACCCTCTCCGAGGGCGAGCGCAAGCGCACCCTCATCGCCCGCGCCCTGATGACCGACCCCGAGCTGCTGCTCCTCGACGAGCCCGCCGCCGGCCTCGACCTCGGCGGCCGGGAGGACCTCGTACGCCGTCTCGGCCGGCTCGCCCGCGACCCGATCGCCCCCTCCATGATCATGGTCACGCACCACGTGGAGGAGATCGCCCCCGGCTTCACCCACGTGCTGATGATCCGCCAGGGCAGGGTCCTCGCGGCCGGCCCGCTGGAACTCGAACTCACCTCCCGCAACCTCTCCCTCTGCTTCGGCCTCCCGCTCGTCGTCGAGCAGGTCGGCGACCGCTGGACCGCCCAGGGCCTCCCGATGTCCTGAACCCTCCCCGATGGGCAAAACCCGGAGCCACGCGGCGCGTTCAAACTGATCGGTGCCCTGTCGGTGACCGGGTGCGCGGTCCTACCATGGCCAGGTGGACATCGACGCATGGCTGTGGTGGTTGATCGGCGCGGCGGCACTCGGCATCGCTCTCGTGATCACCGCGATGCCCGAACTCGGCATGCTCGCGGTGGGTGCCGTCGCCGCGGCAGTGGTCTCGGGCATCTTCGGCGGCGGCGCGGTCGCCCAGGTCGCGGTCTTCGCCGTCGTCTCGACCGCGCTCATCGCCGTCGTACGGCCCATCGCCAGCAGACACCGGGCCCAGCGGCCCCAACACGCCACCGGCGTGGACGCCCTGAAGGGCAAACAGGCCGTGGTGCTCGAGCGTGTCGACGGAGCGGGCGGCCGGATCAAGCTGGCCGGCGAGGTCTGGTCGGCACGCGCCCTCGACACCGGCCGCGCCTATGAAGCAGGCGAGGAAGTGGACGTCGTGGACATCGAGGGAGCCACGGCGATCGTCATGTGACCCGCCACGACACAACTGGGGCGAACAAGCCCCCAGTTGCACCGATGGTCTGACAGACTCGACCAGCAAGATCTTCAACTGCGAGATCGTCCACAGGTACACGATCTGCCGTAGGCGCCGAGGCTAAGAAGGGTTCGGGGAACCGACGATGGAACCGATCATCATCGTCCTGATCATCCTGGTGGTGTTGGTCTTCATCGCCCTGATCAAGACGATCCAAGTCATCCCACAGGCCAGCGCCGCCATCGTCGAGCGCTTCGGCCGCTACACGCGGACACTCAACGCGGGCCTCAACATCGTGGTCCCGTTCATCGACACCATCCGCAACCGCATCGACCTGCGCGAACAGGTCGTCCCGTTCCCGCCCCAGCCGGTGATCACCCAGGACAACCTGGTCGTCAACATCGACACCGTCATCTACTACCAGGTGACCGACGCCCGCGCCGCCACCTACGAGGTCGCCAGCTACATCCAGGCGATCGAGCAGCTCACCGTCACCACACTCCGCAACATCATCGGCGGCATGGACCTCGAGCGGACCCTCACCTCCCGCGAGGAGATCAACGCGGCCCTGCGCGGCGTCCTCGACGAGGCCACCGGCAAGTGGGGCATCCGCGTCAACCGCGTCGAACTCAAGGCGATCGAACCGCCCACCTCCATCCAGGACTCGATGGAGAAGCAGATGCGCGCCGACCGGGACAAGCGCGCCGCGATCCTCCAGGCCGAAGGTGTCCGGCAGTCCGAGATCCTGCGCGCCGAGGGTGAGAAGCAGTCCCAGATCCTGCGCGCCGAGGGCGAGGCCAAGGCGGCGGCCCTGCGCGCCGAGGGCGAGGCCCAGGCCGTCCGGACGGTCTTCGAGGCGATCCACGCCGGAGACCCGGACCAGAAGCTGCTCTCCTACCAGTACCTCCAGATGCTCCCGAAGATCGCCGAGGGCGACGCGAACAAGCTCTGGATCGTCCCCAGCGAGATCGGTGACGCCCTCAAGGGCCTGTCCGGGGCGATGGGCAACTTCGGCGCGATGGGCGGCAACGGCAACTCGGCCCCGGCCAACGTCCCCGCCCAGGAACGCCGCGAGAACCCGTCCATCGACTAGGCAACTCCCTCAGGGGCGCGGGGAACTGCACGACAGGCCACCATGCACCCGCAGTCGAGCAGCGACCCACGCCCCTACGGCGGAGCCGTTCACGCCGCGTCCGACGCCAACCACTCAGGCAACGCCTCGAACTCCTCGGCGCGCAGCGCCAGCAGCATCGCATCGGCCGGCGTCGGCTCGAACGGCTCACGCAGCAGCGGCATCCCCGCCTGCTCGGGCGTCCGGTTCGCCTTCCGGTGGTTGTCCTCCGCACACGACGCCACCGTGTTCAGCCACGTGTCCTGACCCCCGTGCGACCGCGGCACCACGTGGTCCACGGTCGTCGCCCGCCGCCCGCAGTACGCGCACCGGTGCCGGTCCCGCACCAGGACACCCCGCCTCGACCAGGGCGCTTGTCTTCGGAACGGCACCCTCACGTACTGGCAGAGCCTGATCACCCGGGGCGCCGGTATGTCGACCGCGGCTCCACGCATCCGCAGTTCGGGGTGGGCCTGCTCGACGACGGCCTTGTCCTGAAGCACCAGAACGACGGCTCGGTTCAGCGTCACCGTCGACAACGGCTCGAAGCTCGCGTTCAGCACCAGCGTGTCCCGCATACCAGCCCACCTCCCGTGTGCACCGGCCCACCCCTCGGCGGGCTGGGATCAACTCTGGCCGGGCACGCCGGGATGGACAACGCAATATCTGCTGCTCCCGCGGGAGGTGACCCCCGCGACCCCCGGCAACAAAACTGCCCGCCCCTGATCAATTCCAAGACCAGGGGCGGGCAAACGTTCCGTGAACGGCCGGGGCCGCCCGGACCGGGCTCAGGACTCCGCGGGCACCTCGTACTCACCGATCAGCTGGGCGCGGGCGATCGTGTGGAACCGCAGGTTGAAGCCCACCACGGCAGGAGACGCGTCCGCGTCGGGACCCAGCTTCTCCTGGTCCACGGCGTACACCGTGAACACGTACCGGTGCGGCCCGTCCCCGGGCGGCGGCGCGGCACCGCCGAAGTCCTTGCTGCCGTAGTCGTTGCGCACCTGTACGGCGCCCTCCGGCAATCCCTCGAACGTGCCGCTGCCCGCGCCCGCCGGCAGCTCGGTCACCGAGGCCGGGATGTCGAACACCACCCAGTGCCAGAACCCGCTGCCCGTCGGGGCGTCCGGGTCGTAGCAGGTCACGGCGAAGCTCCTGGCCTCCGGCGGGAAGCCCTCCCAGCGCAGGTGCGGTGAGGTGTTGCCGGCCGCGTGAACCTGAGCGTCCCTGAGCGTGGCCCCTTCCTTCACGTCGTCGCTCGTCACCGTGAACGACGGCACGGGCGGATGGAAGTCGTGGGGGAGCGGCCGCCGCTTGAGCTCGGTCACCTCGGTACCTCCTGATCGTTCAGCGTTCGGTCCGAACCGAGCCTAGAACCAGTTGCGCCTGCTGCCGACCTCCGACAGCCACTGGTTGAGGTACGCCGTCCAGTCGGTCCCCTGATAGTCGTTCAGGCCGACCTTGAAGGACCGGAAGGTGTCACTGCCCTCGCTGAACAGACCCGGCTTCTTGTCCATCTCCAGCACCACGTCCATGGCCTGCTCGTCGGCCACGAAGCTCAGCTCGACCTGGTGCAGACCCCGGTACTGCTGCGGCGGGAGGAACTCGATCTCCTGGTAGAAGGGCAGCTTCTGCCGGGTGCCCCGGATGTGGCCGCGCTCCATGTCGGCGCTCTTGAACCGGAAGCCCAACTGGATGAACGCGTCCAGGATCGCCTTCTGCGCCGGCAGCGGGTGCACGTTGATCGGGTCCAGGTCACCCGAGTCCACGGCTCGCGCGATCTCCAGCTCGGTGGTCACACCGATGTTCATCCCGCGCAGCGCCTGCCCGTCGATCATCGTGATCGGCGTCTCCCACGGGATCTCCAGGCCGAACTGCACCGCGTGCACCGCACCCGCCTGGAGCTCGAAGGCGCCACCCAGCCGCGACTTCGTGAACTCGATGTCCTGCCGGTACTCCTGGTCGCCGCTCTCCACCTCGACCTTGGCCTGCAGCCCGACCGACAGACCCTCGATCTGCTGGTTCACGGACCCGCCCTGGATCCTCACCTCGCCCTGGACGACCCCGCCCGGAACGACGTTGACCTCGTGCAGCTCCGTCTCGACCGAGGCTCCGCCGGCTCCCAGACTCGCCAGCAGCTTCTTGAACGCCATGTCTCTCCCTCTGTCGTCCTGCCATCGCTTCTGCGTAAGGACCGCTGATCCCTATCAACGCGATCCGGCCGTGGCCGGTTCCGTCCTCCACACCCTGACGAGTACGGCGCCCGGTGACCACCCCGTGGCACGCCCCGTCTCCAGTACCCTCGGACGGCATGATCGCGACCCCCGACCGTACGCCCCTGCCCAGGAAGTTCTTCGACCGGCCCGTCCTCGAGGTCGCACCCGATCTCCTCGGCCGGATCCTGGTCCGCAGCACCCCGGACGGTCCGATCGCCCTCCGCCTGACCGAGGTCGAGGCCTACGACGGACCGAACGACCCGGGCTCCCACGCCTACCGCGGCCGCACGGCCCGCAACGAGGTGATGTTCGGCTCGCCCGGCCACGTGTACGTCTACTTCACCTACGGCATGTGGTTCTGCATGAACCTGGTGTGCGGTCCCGAGGGCCGGGCGAGCGCCGTGCTGCTCCGGGCCGGCGAGATCATCGAGGGCGCCGAGCTCGCCCGCACCCGTCGCCTCTCGGCCCGCAACGACAAGGAACTGGCCAAAGGCCCGGCCCGTCTGGCGACGGCCCTCGGCGTCGACCGCTCGCTCAACGGTACGGACGCCTGCGCCGCAGCCGACACCCCGCTCCGCGTCCTCACCGGGACCCCCGTCCGCTCCGACCAGGTGAGCAACGGCCCGCGCACCGGAGTCTCCGGCGAGGGAGCCGTGCACCCGTGGCGCTACTGGGTCGCCAACGACGCCACGGTGAGCCCGTACCGGGCCCACGCTCCGCGGCGTCGACGGAGTTGACTCGACCTTGGAAGGTGCGTAATGTGGCCCGAGCCGCTTGAACCGGGTACGGCGATCGCCTGCAGCCGGAAGCGGCCAACCCACTACCTACGATCACCCCTCAGCGGGGTTGAATTCGGCGTGTCCTCATGTCTGAATTCAGAACCGCCTAGCTCGATTATGAATCGAGCGGGGGAATCGGCTAACGTAGTGAATGTCGAAAGGCCGACAGGCGAAAGCCACAGGCTCGACGACAAAACCCGCCGACTGGGAATCAGGGCCGAAAGGATCTGATAGAGTCGGAAACACCGAAGGGAAGCGCCCGGAGGAAAGCCCGAGAGGGTGAGTACGAAGGAAGCGTCCGTTCCTTGAGAACTCAACAGCGTGCCAAAAGTCAACGCC
>NZ_VSKS01000015.1 GCF_008312835.1 Streptomyces marokkonensis
GCCTTGTTGATCGACTTCACCCACTCCACCCCGATGATGGAGTCCAGACCCAACTCCACGAAATTGCGCCGAGGATCGACCTCACTCTCCGACAGGAACAACACCGCCGCGAGCCCCGCTCGCAACTCGTCCCGCAACACACGCGAGGAGCGACCCGGTCCACCGGCCCGACGCGACCCCGCACCGGGCGCGGCCGCGGCCGCCGGAGCAGGCGGCGCAGGCGGCGCAGAAACGGGAGCGACCGGGGGGATCGAAGGAACCGGCTGCCCCGTCCCCCCGCCCGTGTCGGTCAGTACGACGTTGCGTGGTGTGCCCACGGGAGTCGTCGTCGGGACTGCCGCCGCGCCCGGATCCTGGAGCCGGATCCGGTGCTTCCGGGGAACGGCACTCGGTACGGCCGCCTCCCGCGCCGGGGGCGCCGAGGGTGCCGGGGCGGACTCCCGCGCGGCCGGCCGTGGCGGAGTACCACGCCCGTCGGTGACCCAGTGCGTCGAGCGTGCGAAGGGATAGCCGGGCAGCGTGACGATCCGTGGTGCGTCGTCCGTGAACAGCGCCGACCAGTCCGGGACGGCGCCCCGGCAGTAGAGCTCGCCCAGGGCGCGGCACACGTCCCGGTACCGCTCAGCCGGCACGCCCGGTGTCCGGAGCACGTCCAGCAGTGCTCGCGCCTGGACGTCCGACAGCGAACGGTCCTGGTCGCGGGGCGCTTCGCCGTGTACGACCAGGGGATGGTCCCGCCCGCTCCCGGCCGCGTCCAGCGCCGGGAGGACGTCGTCGGCACCGCTGACGACGAGTGCGCAGCGGTGTGCGAAGTGCTGCCTGCCCTCCAGGAGCGTGTAGGCCGTGTCCCGCAGCCGCTGGTGGTCGACTTCCCCTTGCGCGAGGGCCGCCCGGAGTTCCTGGACGCGCCGCCGCAGTCCCTCCGGAGTCCTGGCGGACAGAAGCAGCGGCAGAGCCGGGGCCTCGGTGACCGGGGCCCGGCGGGCGGGCTCGGGGTAGCTCTCCACCACCATGTGGACGTTGGTCCCGCTCATACCGAAGGAGCTGACCGCGCCGAGCCTCGTTCCCGTGGGGCCGGCCGGCCAGGACCTGGTCACCTTGTTGACGTAGAACGGGCTGTCCTCCCAGGCGATGTAGTCGCTGTCCTGGTCGCAGTGCAGACTGGCCGGGACGACGCCGTGCCGAACCGACTGGACGAGGGCGATCAGGCCGACCAGCCCGGAGGCGGCCAGGGTGTGACCGACATGGGTCTTGGTGGAGGTCAGCGCGCAGAAGCCGGTCTTGTCCGTGCGTTCCCGGTACGCCTCGTTCAGCGCGTTCACCTCGACGGGGTCACCGAGTCGCGTTCCCGTGCCGTGCGCCACGATGTGCTCGATGCGCTCGGGGTCGATCCCGTGCCGCTCGTAGACCTGCCGGTAGAGCCGCGCCTGGGCCGCGCCGTTCGGAGCGGTGATGCCGTTGGTCCGGCCGTCGTAGTTCATACCGCTGCCGCGGATGACCGCCAGGACGCGATCGCCGTCGGCCTCGGCCTGGGACAGGCGCTTGAGGACGAGGGCGGGGACCGCCTCGCCGAGGACCATGCCGTCGGCCCGTTTGTCGAAGGCCCGGCAGACTCCGCTCTCGGAGAGCATCCCCGCCTTGCCCATCTCGGCGAGGCCGTGCGCGGTGGTCGCCAGGTTGACGGCGGCGACCACAGCGGTGTCGCACTCGCCGCCGCGCAGGCTCGCGCATGCCTGGTGTGCGGCCGTCAGCCCCGAGGAACAGGCGGTGTTGACGGCCAGCACCGGCCCCGAGAAGTCGAGGAGGTAGGCCAGGCGCGAGGCCATGATCGCCTCGTGCTGGGCGGTGATGCCGCCCTCTCCCTGGGTGAGGCCGGCATAGTCGCCCTGTTCGGCACCGACGAACATGCCGACCGTCCCGGCGCGCAGCCGCCGTTCGCCGTAGCCCGCGTCCTCCAGGGCGTGCCACGTCTCCTGGAGCAGCAGTCGCTGGCGCGGGTCCATGGTGCGCGCCTCGCGCGGCGATATCTCGAAGAACGCGGCATCGAACTCCGCGACGCCCGGGACGAATCCGCAGCGGACGGCCTCCAGCCATGGGGCCTCAGGCCCCGCCCAGTCGGCCTGCCGGTCCGCCGGGACCGGTGACAACGCGTCCTTCCCCCGCAGGAGGTTCTCCCAGAACTCGTGCACGGACCGGGCGGCGGGGAAACGGCCGCTCATCCCGATGACGGCGATCGGTTCCGGCTCCGCGTGCGCCGTCGGCCGCGGCGCCGCAGCGGACGCGGACCGGTCCTCGGCCGCGGTGAAGCCGGCCTGCGCCTCCGGTGCCCCGGAGGAGACCGCAGCGGTGTCCGAGGCCGTGGCCCGCTCCGCGCGGTGCCGGCTCAGCGTCTCCCCGTGTTCCGCGATCAGGTGAGCGACCAGCTTCTCCGGGGTGGGGTGGGAGAAGAACACCGAGGGCAGCACCTCGATCGCGAGACTGTCACCCAGGGCCCTGGCCAGCTTGACCAGGCTGACGGAGTCGAACCCGAGCTCGGAGAGGTTCTCGTCGGCGTGGATCTGCTCGCGGGGCACCCGCAGCACGTCCACGATCGCCGTCCGGAGGGCCGAGAGCACCAGTGCCTCGGCGTCCATGTCGTCGCCGCCCTCCGTGTTCGAGATGTCCGCGGAGCGGCTGACGGGTGCGGCAGGGCGGACCTCGTGCCGTGGGACCGCCGGCGCGGGACCGGCGTCGAGCATGCGCCGTACGCGTGCCGGATCGCCGGCCATGACGATCTGCTGTGTCCCGCCCTGTCCCAGGAGGCGTTCGAAGAGCGTGAGACCTTCGGCTTCCTCCAGCAGACGCAGCCCGCTGGAGGAGAGGTACAGGTCGATGCCCTCCGTGTCGTCGAAGCCCATGCCGCCACCGCTCCACAGGGGCCAGTTGATGGCAACCGTCGCGCCGGACGCCGCCCCTTGGCGCACGCGCTCGTCGCGATGGTGTGCATGGAACGTCTGGAAGCGGTTGGCCACCGAGTAGGCGCAGCCGCCGAAGTCGCCGAGAACGGCCGAGGCCGAGGAGAAGTGGCAGAGGAAGTCGAGAGGTTCCGCGGCCAGTACGTCGTCGAGCACGCGCGTACCGTCCACCTTGGGTGAGAGGACGTCCTGGAAGGAGCGGACGTCAGCGCCGAGCAGCGAGCCGCGCTCGGCGACGCCGGCGGCATGGACGACGCCGTGGAGCGGGCCGAACCGCTCGCGCGCCGCGGCCACCGCTTCCCGCATGGCATCCGGGTCGGCCACGTCGGCCTGCCGGTACAGGACCTCACCGCCCACTGACTCGATCCGCGCGATGTCGCGCCGCTTGCGGGAGTCGAGCGGTGAGCGGCCGGTCAGCACCAGACGTGCCGACCAGTTCCTGGCCAGGTGCTCGGCGAGCAGAAGACCCAGGCCACCGGTGCCCCCCGTGATCAGGTAGGTGCCGCGGGGCCTGAGGAGGTGCTTCCCGGAGTGAGCCGGACTCGGGAGGACCCGGTTGACGTGACGGGCACCGGCACGGAACAGGGCGCTGCCGGACGTCCGTGCCGAGCACTCGTTCCACAGGCGTTCGAACCAGACGCCGCGGGGCGTCGTGCCGGACAGGTCCTGGGTCTCCTCCAGGATCGCGGCGAACCGTACGCCAGGAAGCACCCTGTCGAGGGAGCGTTCGAAACCGAGCCACGACTCCGCGTACGCCCGCTCTACGCCGTCGCGGAACTCTCCCGCCTGCAGGACGCGCCCCACCGGCAGCCCCGAGGCGGCGATCGCCTGCAGGAGGTGCACGGTGGCGGTGTACGAGCCGGGCTCCGCCGCGTCGTCCAGGGACCACAGGTTCAGGACGGCGTCGACGGCGCCGTGCCGCGACCGGATGTCCTCGAGCACCCGCACGAGATCGTCCGGGTTCCGGTGATCGGCTTCGTAGGAGTGGTCGGAGGTCCGGGCGAATCCCCGTCCCCGTGTGACGAACAGCAGGGTGGCGGCGGGGTCCAGTCCGTGTGCGGTGCGTGCCAGCTCGGTCCGGTCCGCCGGGTCGGGGCAGAGACAGACCAGGGTGCGCGGCGCATCCGCCAGGCGGACGGCGGGCAGCGCCTCCGGCTCCCAGGACTCCGTGAAGAGGAGGGGCGCCGGATTCCGGTCGTCACCGGTCACCGCGAGGGTGGGCGGCGCATCCGTCCCGTGCTCGGCGCGGGCCGCGGCCGAGCGCGTGGTGTCGATCCAGTAGCGGTTCCTGGCGAACGGGTAGGAGGGCAGGGCGACGCGGGCCGGGCACCGGCTCCCGTGCAGGGAGTGCCAGTCGACGGTGGCGCCCTCGGCCCAGAGCGCCAGCAGTCCCGCGAGGTCCCGCCGGGCGAGGGCTTCGGGCACGGCCGTGCCCTCGGCCGACGCGCGCGCCCTGCCGCGGACGAGCCCCTCGGCGTCCTCGCCGCCGTCAGCGAACTCCCGCAGGCGGGCGACCAGGTCCGGCATGGCGGTCACGACCGTGCCGAGCCGTTCGCGCATGGCCTCGCGCCCCACCTGGAGGGTGTGCGCGAGCGCGGGCAGGTCACCGGTCGAGAGGTTCTTCCGCTCGATCCAGTCCGCGAGTTCCGCCGCCTTCCGCCTCAGGCGCTCGGTGGTGCGGGCGGACAGGACGACCGGAACGGGACCGTGCGAGGCGACGGCGAGGTCCGGCAGGTCGTCCGGGTCCGGCCGGTACTCCTCCAGTACCAGGTGCGCGTTGGTGCCGCCCGCTCCGAAGGAGGAGATGCCGGCGGTCCGCGGGAGCTCGCGTTCCTCTCCGCCGACGGTGACGACCGGCCGTGTCCAGTCGGCGAGTGTCTGCTGGACCGTGAAGGGCGTGCTGCCGAAGTCGATGTGGGGGTTCAGCCGGGTGGAGTGGAGCGAGGGGGCGATCTTGCCGTGCCTCATTTGGAGCAGCACCTTGGTGAGCCCCGAGATGCCGGCGGCGCTCTCCGCGTGGCCGATGTTGCTCTTGACCGATCCGATCGCGCAGTGCCGGTCGTCGCGCGCGTGCTCGCGGAAGGCACGGGTGAGTCCGGCGACCTCGATGGGGTCCCCGAGTGAGGTTCCGGTGCCGTGCGCCTCGATGTAGCCGACCGCGTTCGGGTCGATCCCGGCCTGTCGCCACGCGTCGGTGATCACGCGGGCCTGGGTGGCGGGGCTGGGGACGGAGTAACCGTTCGTCCGTCCACCGTGGTTGACGGCGGCGCCCCGGATGACCCCATGGATGTGGTCCCCGTCCCGTACGGCCCGCTCCAGGGGCTTCAGCAGGACGGCGCCCACGCCTTCGCCCGGTACGTATCCGTCGCCCCCCTCGCCGAAGCTCTCGCACCGGCCCGTGCTGGAGACGAATCGGCTCCGGCCGAGGAGCAGGTACTTGTTGGGGTGCACCGACACGTTGACCCCGCCGGCGATCGCCATGTCGCAGGAACCGGACCGGATGCTCTGACACGCCAGGTGGATGGCGGTCAGCGACGAGGAGCACATGGTGTCGACGCTCAGGCTCGGGCCGTGGAAGTCGAAGCAGTACGAGACGCGGTTGGCGACGGCCGAGATGTTCCCGGACACGGTCACCGGGTTGCCGAGGACCTGCTCCTGGGCTCCGTACAGCTGGTATTCCGCGTACATGACGCCGACGTAGACGCCGATGGCGGGGGCACGGCCGGAGTCCACCGGCGCCTTCAGGCGGTCCGGGGTGTATCCGGCGTCCTCGACGGTCTCGTGGACGCACTGGAGGAACAGGCGCTCCTGAGGATCCATCAGTTCCGCCTCGGCGGGCGAGATGTTGAAGAACAGCGGGTCGAACTCGTCGACGCCGTCCACGAATCCGCCCCACCTGCTGTACGTCTTGCCGGGCGCGTCCGGGTCCGGGTCGAAGTACGCCCGGTGGTCCCACCGGTCGGCCGGTATCTCGGTGACGCAGTCGCGTCCGGCGGCCAGATTCGCCCAGAACTCGTCCACGGTGCGGGCCTTGGGGTAACGCCCGGCGAGCCCGATGATCGCGATGTCCAGCCCCTGCCGCCCGGGGAGAGCGGGCCCGGGCCGGGACGCCGGGGGTGAGGAGGGCTCGGCCTTCCGCGCCG
Organism: Streptomyces marokkonensis; assembly: GCF_008312835.1. GTDB lineage: Bacteria > Actinomycetota > Actinomycetes > Streptomycetales > Streptomycetaceae > Streptomyces > Streptomyces marokkonensis_A. The sequence goes on from NZ_VSKS01000015.1 coordinate 6,098, forward strand.
ACCACCTCGTCGACGCCAGGGGCTTGCGTCGCAGGGGGCGCGTGGAGCGGGAACCGCGGCGGGGAGTGGCCGCAACGGCGTCGGGGGCGTCGGCGGCCGTGTCCGCCGCGTCCGCCGTGCTCTCCCCGAGGAGACCGGCCACGTCGGGCCGCCGGGTGGCGACCAGGTGCCGGGCCAGTTCGCGGGGCGTGCCGAACTCGAAGAAGAGGGTAGGGGGCAGCGCCCCGAAGACCGCCTCCATCCGCGCCGTCATGGTCATCGCCATGACCGAGTCGAGGCCGAAGGTCTCGAAGGGCGCCCGAGTGTCGACGCGGGCGAGGGGGAGCTTGGTGACCTCGGACAGAAGGCGCTCGAGGTACTCGCTCGCCTTCTCCTCGAGCAGGTCGCTGTCGTAGTGCGTCACAAGTCCGTCCCATCGGTGGAGAAGGCGGGCAACTTCCGCTGCGTCGGGCCCGGGGTCTCCTCCCGGGTGCGGCCCGCAGGACGAGCCGAGACCCTCACCCGGCTGTGCCCGGAGCTCAGGATCCGGGGGAGGTTCCCGATATCCGCCGGATCCGGCGGGCCGTCGTCCCCCGACGGCCAGAGGACGGACTGGCTGTGACCGAACCGCTCACCCTCGGCGACGAGGTCCTGCCGGTACCGCGCGTAGGCGTTCAGGAAGGCGTGGGCGGCGGCTCCGTCGACCTGGCCGACGCCACCGTCCACCCCGTGCGGGGAGGAGAACGTCACGAAGAAGTCCAGCGGGAGCGACCGGGTCGCGGCGTCCAGGTTCACCACACCGGACGCCGTCGCGGCCAGGCCGTCCAGGACGTCGCGGTCCGGCGTGTCGACGATGAGCGCGCCGTCGGCGGCCCCGGCACCGTGGATGACACCGTCGATCGCCCGGTGGCGCTCCAGGATCCGCGCGACGAGCGCGTCCGCCTCGGAGGGGCGGGAGATGTCGGCCCGCTCGTAGCGCACCGCGCCGCCGACGGCCGGCTTCCGCAGCGCCTCGTGGGACTCGGCGTCCAGAGCGGACCGGCCGACGAGGATGACGGTCGCGTTCCCCGTCTGCGTGACGATCTCCCGCGCGACGGCACGTTCGAGCGCACCCGCCCCGCCCGCGACGAGATAGACGCCGTTCTCCTTCCACGGCAGGGTGTGAGGGTCGGCCGGGGCCTCGTACTCGGCCCAGACCGGTACCTCGCGGCGGCCTTCGACGTAGCGCACGAGTGTCTCCTCGGGGCAGCCGAGGTTCTCGCGGATCCGCAGCGCGGCGCGCTCAGGGGTGTCCGTCCGGTCCAGCACGACGACCTGGCCGGTGACGGCCGGGTTCTCGAGACCGGCCGTCCCGAGGACGGCCGCGAGTCCGCTGAGCAGCGTCGCGTCGGGCGTTCCGGGCACCACCAGCTGGACATGGTGCCGGCCGGTGGCTTCGCGCACGAGGGAGCGCAGGTGGCGCAGAACCTGCCGGCCGAAAGCGGTGTACCGGCCGTCCGGCGCCCGGTCCTCGCTGGTCATGAGGAACACATTGGCGTCGTCGCCCCGCAGGAGGGGCTCGAGTTCGGGCAGTCCGGCGAGCAGGACGGTCGGGCGCGCGGCGGGGAGTCCGGGCGGCCGGGCCGGTGCGGGGCGGGCCTGCCACCGCTCGCTCAGCAGGACCGGCTGCCCGGTGCGGGCCTTTGTCCCTCCGGCGGAGGGTGAGTCGTGGTCCGCCCCGGCGGGACCGGGCCCGGCCGCTGCGGGGTGGCCGCGGCCGGAGGCGGCCCGATCGATCGAGAGTCCGCCGATCCGGACACGGACCCGGCCCTGCTCGTCGGCCAGGTCGAGGTCGAAACCGGCGACCGGCGCGTGCCCGGCCCGCTGTGCGCAGGGCCGGACCCAGGCCCACATCGAGGGCGTGCAGGCGTCGAGAACGAGGACTTCCTCGATGGCGCGGACGACCGCGGGGTCATCGCCGTCGGAGGCCCGCTGCCGCCCGGACCCGTCAAGGGCGTCGGAGCACGCCTGCACCGCGGCGTCGAGCAGGCCCGGGTGCAGCACGAGACCGTCCTCGGTGTCGCGCGCGGGGTCCGGCAGCATCAGCTGGACGAGGGCTTGCCCGCGTCCGGTCCGAACGCTCCGGACGGCGCGGTGCGCGGGCTCCCGCGCGGGTCCGGTGTCGTGGTGGCGCCCGTCGTCCAGCCCGGTGACCGGGTCCGGTGTCCCGCAGGCCCTGCGCAGGGCGGGCAGGTCGAGCACGGTCTCCTCGGCTCCGTCCGCGAAGTACAGGACGCCCGCGCCGTGCTCGACGGCGTCGAGGCCGCCGTCCCCGCCCGGCGGTGTGCTCGTGATCCGGAAGAGGATGTCGCCGTCGTCCTGCGGACGCAGCCCGATGTGCACCTCGCGGTGGCCGTCGCCCGGATCGAGCGGCTGCGCGAACTCGATGTCGCGCAGCACGACCGGCGCCGAGGGGTCGACGACGGCCCGGCTGCTGAGGCAGCTCGCGGCCACGGCCATCTCCAGGAAGGCCGCGCCGGGCACCGGGTGGGCGGCGCGGACGCCGAGGAAGCGTTCGTCTCCGGTCAGGACGGAGGTGAAGCGCTGCTCGGTGAAGTCGGACGTGTTGACCTGCGCCAGCGGATGCAGCGGCGCCGGTCCGCCGGGCCCGGTCCGCTCGGCGGCGGAGAGGCCGTCGAAGGCGGAGTACCGCTCGGCCGCGAAGGGGTAGGTCGGCAGCGCGACCCGTCGCGGAGTCACGGTGCCGTGGAGGGACCGCCAGTTCACGGGCACACCGCTGACCCACAGTTCGAGCAGCTTCTCGTACTTCCCCTTCTCGGCCCACGCCGCGATCATCACGTCGAGGTCGGAGTCCGGCGCGAACAGGGTCAGTGTGCGGGCGGCATCGGTGATCGAGCCCCGGACGATCTCACCGCCCGCGAAGTCGTCGGCCAGGAACCGGCCGAGCCTGTGGACCAGGTCGGGCACGGAGGAAGCGACGACACCGAGTCGTTCCTCCCGCGCTTCGCGGCCGACCTGCAGGGTGTGGGCGACGTCCGCGAGGGCGAGGTTCGCGTGCTCGGGGCGGCCCAGCCACTCCACCAGCTGCCCGGCCCGGGCCCTCAGTTGCTCGGTCGTGCGGGCGGACAGCGGTATCACGGCACGCGGGTCGCCGCCGGCCGGTGCGGGCCGCGGTGGGCTGTCGGGGAGGTACTCGGCCATCACGACGTGCACGTTGGAGCCGCCGGCTCCGAACGCGGACACGCCCGCGACGCGCGGCAGCGCACCGCGCGTGCCGGCGTCCGGCACGGGAGCCGGCCACTCGGCGAGCTCCCGCTGCACCACGAACGGGGTCTGCTCGAAGTCGATGTGCGGGTTGAGCGTCGAGGCGTGCAGGGACGGGGCCAGGAGGCCGTGCTGGAGCTGGAGCAGGACCTTGGTGATGCCGGCGATGCCGGCCGCGCTCTCGGCGTGCCCGATGTTGCTCTTCACCGAGCCGATCGCGCAGAATCCCCGGTCGTCGGTGTAGGGGCCGAACGCCTTGCACAGGCCGGCGATCTCGATCGGGTCGCCCAGGGAGGTGCCGACGCTGTTGGCGTCGACGTAGCTCACGTCCCGCGCGTTCACGCCCGCCCGCCTCAGGGCCTCGCCGATGACCTCGGCCTGCCCCACCGGTTCCGGCACCGAGTAACCGCTCGTCCTGCCGCGGTGGTTGGCGGCGGTGCCCTTGACGACTCCGTAGATCCGGTCGCCGTCCGCGACCGCACGCGCCAGCGGCTTGAGGAGGATCGCGCCCACGCCCTCCCCCGGCGCGTAGCCGTCGCCTCCAGCGCCGAAGCTGGCGCAGCGACCGTCGCTCGACGCGAGACGGCCCTGGCTGAGGAGCAGGTACTTGTTCGGGTGCAGCGAGAGATTGACCCCGCCGGCGACCGCCGTGTCGCAGTCGCCCGACTCCAGGCTCCGGCAGGCCAGATGCACCGCCATCAGCGACGACGAGCACATCGTGTCGACGCTCATGCTGGGGCCGTGGAAGTCGAACACGTGGGACACCCGGTTCGCGACGGACGCGGAGCTGCCCGAGACGACCGGTGCCGTGCCGGCGTCCTGCACCGGCCCGCCGTGGAGCTGGTACTCCTGGTACATCACCCCGACGAAGACACCCACGCGGCCGTCGAGCAGGTTCCCCGTACGGTCCTTGCCCGTGTCCCGGACGTATCCGGCGTCCTCCAGCGCCTCGTGCACGCACTGGAGGAACAGCCGCTCCTGCGGGTCCATGATCTCCGCCTCGCGCGGGGAGATGTTGAAGAACTGCGGGTCGAAGTCGTAGACGCCGTCCAGGAATCCGCCCCACTTGGTGTAGGACCTGCCCGGTGTCCCCTTGCGCGGATCGAAGAAGCGCCCGTGGTCCCAGCGGTCGCCCGGGATCTCGGTGACGCAGTCCTTGCCGGCGGCGAGGTTCTGCCAGAACTCCCGCACGTCGCGCGCCTGGGGGTAGCGGCCCGCCAGTCCGATGATCGCCGTGTCGCCGGTTGCCGTGACCGGGGCCGGTTCGGCCGTACGTCCCGCCGGAGCGGCGGAGGTCACGGGCCGGGTTCGTCCCGCCCTCGGGGCGGGCCGCTCGGGGGCGCCCGGAGCGGCGGCCGGGATCGGCCGGGCCCCGCCTCCCGACGGGAGGAGCTCCACGACCTGCCCCGGACGGGTCTCGAGGAGGTGGCGGGTCAGAGCGGTGACGGTGCGGTGCTCGAAGAACAGGGTCTTGGGAAGCGAGCCGAAGACGTCCTCGAGGGTGCGGGTCATCTCCATGGTCATGACGGAGTCGACGCCGTAGTCCTCCAGGGGTGCCTCGGCGTCGATCCTGTCGGCGGGCAGGTCGATGACCGATGCCAGAAGCCGCTTGAAGTAGGCCACGGCCTGCTGCTCGGTGGTCTCGTCCAGGCCCTCCGCGAGCGCGGGCGCCCCGTTCCCGTCCGGGTCCTGAGCCGCGACGTCCGGCGAGGGCGTGGGCCGCGCCGCGGGACCGTCCACGAGGAGTCCGGCGAGCAGGGTCCGCGCGATCCTCCGGCGGTCGCCCGAGACCACCATCACCTGGTCGGACGGTGACGCCAGGGCCAGGTACAGGGCGCGCAGCCCGTCCTCGTCCCGCAGCGGAACGAGTCCGAAGCGTTCCCGCAGCGACCGTTCGGTCGGCGCGTCGACACCCATCCCGCCGTCGGCCCACAGGGGCCAGGCGACCGACAGGGTCCTCCCCCGCCGCTCGCCCCGGTCCACCAGGGTGTTGCGGTGCGCCGCGAAGGCGTCCATGAAGGCGTTCGCGGCCGCGTAGTCGGCCTGCCCGACATTGCCCAGGGCCCCGGCGACCGAGGAGAAGGCGACCAGGAAGTCGAGGTCCGCGTCCTGCGTGGCCTCGTCGAGGTGCACCAGTCCGGCGACCTTCGGTGCCAGCACCAGGGCGAACTCGTCCGCGTCCTTCTTGACGACGAACGCGTCGCGGGTGAGCCCGGCGGCGTGCAGGATCCCGTCGATCCGGCCGTACCGCTCCCGGATCTCCCGCACGAGCCTCACGACGTCGTCCCTGACCGCCACGTCGGCCTGCACATAGACCGTCTCAGCACCGTGCTCCCGCAGCCGTTCCAGCAGCGTTTCCCTGCGCGCGTCGCGGGGCCCACGGCCGGCGATCACGATCCGGGCCCCGCGGGCCCGCTCCGCGATGTCCCGGGCGAACACCGTGCCCAGGCCGCCGGCCCCCCCGGTGATCAGATAGACACCGCCGTCCTTCCAGGGCGTCACCGCCGTACGGCGGTCCACGTCCTCCTCGCGCCACTTCAGGACCTGGCGGAGGCCGCCGAGGTGCCGCACCCCGAAGTCGGCGAGCGCCGCGCGCTCCGCCGTCACCCGGGAGGCGGCGCGCTCCGGACCGTCCTGCGGGTCCACCAGCACCATCTGGCCGAGCAGCCGCGGGTTCTCCAGGCCGGCCGACCTCAGGACGGCGGCCAGTCCCGTCCACAGTGACGCCTCGACGGCCGGGGCGACCAGCTGGACCCTGACCGGGTGGTGGTCGGGCTCACCGAGCAGCCGCTTGACCTCCTCGAAGACCCGCAGCGCGTGGTCGGTGTAGCGGCGGCCGACGTCCGTGGCGCTCGATGCCAGCCGGACCACGCGCGCGGTGTCCCGCGCCTCGAGGGCCTCGGCGACGTCGGGGAGGTCCACGACCAGCACCACACCCTCGGGGGCCGGAGCCGTGGCCGGCGCGGGGTCGGCGGTCACCCAGTGGGGTACGGCGAAGAGTTCCCGGGGGGCCGTCGCCGCCGTGTGGGCGCGCAGGGCGACGCCCTCGAGCCGGAGACACACCCGTCCGTCGTCGTCGCACACGTCGATGTCGACGCGGCGCGAACCGCCGTCCCGGCCGATGCCGTCCCCGGCCGCGCCGTCCCGCAGCCAGGCCCACGCCTCCGGTGGGCAGGGGCCGAGGATCTCGACCTCGTCCACGGCGTACGGCAGCAGCAGATGTTCCTTCCCGGAATCCACGGACAGCAGGCCGGCGCACGCCTGGAGAGCGGCGTCCACGATCGACGGATGGAGCCCGTAGGCGTCCTGGGTGTCCCGCACGGCCGGTGGCAGCGCGATCCGTGCCAGGGCCTGTCCCGCGCCCGTCCAGAGAAGCTCGATGCCGCGATGCCCCGGGCCGTAGGCGATACCGCGTGCCTCGGCGGTCGCGTACAGCGTGTCGGCGTCGGGTCCGGGAACCCGGCACTCCTCACGCAGCCGCGGCAGGTCGACGCGGCCGGCGGGGTGCGCGGCCGCGGGCTGGGGCGTCACGTGGGCCGTGCCTCCGCCGTGGAGCACGTCGGCGGTTCCGGCCGCCGGGTCGCCCGGGACGAGGATCTCGAAGCCGACCTCGCCGTGTTCCCCGGGCCTCAGGCGGACCTGGACGGTCAGCCCCGGCTCGTGCAGGGTGACCGGCCGTGTCCAGACGACGTTCCGGAGCTTCGGGACGTGGTGCGGCTCGTCGAGCGAGGCAGCCACGGCGGCGCGCGCCAGCTCCAGGCACGCGGCACCGGACAGCACGGGCCTGCCGCCGACCCGGTGGTCCCGCAGGAAGAACTCCTCGCCGGTGTAGACCGAGGTGAAGCGCTGTCCCTGGAGGGTGGAGGTGTTGGCGTGCAGGAGCGGGTGGAGACGCGCGGGGTCCGCCGTCCGGTCCTGGCCGGCCGCGGTGGCGCCGGCCAGCCAGTGGCGCTCCCCCTGGAAGGGGTAGGTCGGCATGGACACGCGGCGCGGGGCGCCTGCGGACTCGTCGTGGAGCCTCGTCCAGTCCACCGCCAGACCGGTCGTCCAGAGCTTCACGACCTCGCCGTACGCGCGCCGTGCGAGCGCCGCGTCCAGTGTCCGTGTCCGGTCGGCGTCGGCGGTGTGGGCGGTCGAGGTGCCCTGCCGGCGTTCCACCCGGCCTCGGTACACATCGGCGATCTGGGCCTCGCCGTCCAGGAACGCCCTCAGTTTCCCGGCGAGTTCACCAGTCGTCGCCGCGACGAGTCCGAGGCGCTCCTCGTACGCCTCCCGGCCCGACTGGAGGGTGTGGGCGATGTCCGCGAGCTCGGTCGCGGCCCCCTCGCCCTCGCTCGTCCAGCGCAGCAGCTGACCGGCCTGGGCCCGCAGTGCCGCGTCCGTCCGCGCGGAGAGGACGACGGCGGCGGGGCCGCTCCGCGGAGGGGGGCCGTCCGCGGAGCGCGGAGCCGGAAGGTACTCCTCGACGACGACGTGGGCGTTGGAGCCCCCCGCCCCGAAGGACGAGATGCCGGCGATCCGCGGCGCGGCGGTGCCGTCGGGGCCCGTCGGGCGGTTCCAGGGCGTCAGCTCCCGGGCCACGTAGAAGGGGCTGCCGCCGAAGTCGATGTGGGGGTTGAGCACCTCGGAGTGGAGGGAGGGCGCGATGTGGCCGTGCTTCATCTGCAGCAGCACCTTCGTCAGCGCGGCGATGCCGGCCGCGCTCTCGGCGTGCCCGATGTTGCTCTTGACCGAGCCGATCGCACAGAACTGCGTCCGGTCGGTGTACTCGCGGAAGGCGCTGGTCAGTCCCGAGATCTCGATGGGGTCTCCGAGCGACGTGCCGGTTCCGTGCGCCTCGACGTAACTCACCGCTTCCGCGTCGACTCCGGCCTCGCGGAGCGCGTGTCCGATGACGTCGTACTGCGCGCGTGGGTTGGGGACGGAGTACCCGTTGGTCCTGCCGCCGTGGTTGACCGAGGTGGCGCGGATGACGCCGTGGACGATGTCGTTGTCCTCGCGAGCGCGGGCGAGCGGCTTCAGCAGGACCGCGCCGACCCCCTCGCCCGGGACGTAGCCGTCACCGCCCTGCCCGAAACTCTCGCACCTGCCGTTGCTGGACGCGTACTTGCCGCTGCCGAGCATCAGGAACTTGTTGGGGTGCAGCGACAGGTTCACGCCGCCCGCGACGGCCATCTCACAGCCTCCGGTCCGCAGGCTCTGGCAGGCCAGGTGCAGCGCGGTCAGCGACGACGAGCACATGGTGTCGACGGCCAGGCTCGGGCCGTGCAGGTCGAAGACGTACGACACCCGGTTGGCGATGGTCGACGCGCTGCCGGACAGCGTGACGTTACGGCCGCGTGCCTGCTCCTGGGCACCGTAGAGCTGGTATTCCTCGTACATCACCCCCACGAAGACGCCGACGTTGCCGGGCAGCCCGCGGTCGTCGCAGTGGCTCAGGGTCTCGCGCGTGTACCCCGCGTCCTCGAGCGTCTCGTGCACGCACTCCAGGAACAGCCGCTCCTGCGGGTCCATGAACGCCGCCTCGCGCGGGGAGATGCTGAAGAAGAGCGAATCGAAGCGGTCGACGCCGTCCAGGAAGCCGCCCCACTTGGTGTACGTCTTGCCGGGCGCGTTCTTGTCCGGGTCGAAGTAGGGGCCATGGTCCCAGCGGTCGGCGGGGATCTCGCTGACGCTGTCGCGGCCCTCGGCCAGATTCCGCCAGAACTCCCGGACGTTCCGCGCCTGGGGATAGCGGCCGGCCAGTCCGATGACGGCGATCTCGGTGTCCCGGCCCACCGGCTCCCGGCGGCGCCGTGCGACCGTCCGGCGGGCGTTCCCGGGCCTGGCCGCGGCACGTGGGGCGACGGTGTCCGCGGGCGTCCCTGACGGCTTCCGGCCCTCCTCCGCCGGGAGCAGTCCGGCCAGGCGCGGCCGATGAGCACCGAGGAAGTACCCGGACAGGGCGCTGATGCTCTGGTACTCGTAGAAGAGCGTCTTGGGCAGCGATCCGAAGACCCTCTCCAACCGGTTGGTCAGGTTCATCGCCATGATCGAGTCGATGCCGTACTGCTCGAGAGCGTCGTCGGCGTCGATCCGCTCGGCGGGTACGCGCAGCTCGGAGGCGAGGAAGTCGACCAGGTAACGGCTGACGCGCTCCTCCGGCGTGCCCGCCGGGAGGGAGCCGCCGTCCTCCGCGCCCGCGACGGCCGGGACCGTCTCTTCGGCGTGCGGGAGTGAGCCGCCGGTCCGCCCGGTCGTCCCGGTCTCTCCGTACGCCCTGGACGTGAGCCCCCGGAGGCGGCAGCGCGGCAGGCCGGCGTCGTCGAGGAGGTCGATGTCCAGCTTGCGGATGCCGAGGTCGGGCCGGTCGCCGTACCGGACCCAGGCCCACATCCGGGGGGTGCACGGCCCGAGGACGTCGAGTTCGTCGAGCGCGAAGGGCAGGTGGAGCGTTGCGGGGGCGGGCTCCGCGCCGTCGCCGTCCCGGCCGAAGAGTCCGACGGTGGACTGCAGGGCGGCGTCCAGCAGGCTCGGATGCAGCACGTACCCGTCGGCGTCCGCCGTCGTCCCGGACGGCAGGCGCAGTCGTGCCAGCGCCTGTCCGTCGCCGATCGCCACGCTCTCGACGCCGCGGTGCGCGGGACCGTAGTCGAGACCCATGGTCCGGTAGACGCGGTAGCACTCCTCGGCGTCCAGGAGCGCGGCACCGCACGCCGCCCGCAGCGCGGCCACGTCCACCGCCGCCTGCTCACCGCCGCCGGTGAGGGCCCGCACCGTTCCCTGGCTGTGGACGACGGCGTCCGCGCCCGGGTCGTCTCCCGGGACGCCGGAGATCTCGAAGGCGACCTCCCCGGCGGACCCGTCCTCCGCGGCGTACAGCGTCGTGACGAGGTGTGCGGCGGTCTCGGCGACGGTCAGCGGCTGGGCCCACACCACGTTGCGGAGCACTGTACGAGCGGTGTGCCCGTCGCGCGAGGCGTCCAGTGCGGCCCGGGCCATCTCCAGGTACGCGGCGGCCGGCAGCACCTTGCGGCCGTCGACGACATGATCGGTGAGAAAGGGCTCCCCGCCCGTGAGTACGGAGTCGAAACGCTGGGCGTCGAGGGTGGAGGTGTTGGTGTGGACGAGCGGGTGGAGCCGGCCGGGGTCGGCGGGGCGGGGTGCCGCGGCCAGGCCGCCCACCCAGTAACGCTCGCGGGCGAAGGGGTAGCCGGGCAGCGGGAGCATCCGGGGGCGCCGGGCACCGTACAGCTTGCCCCAGTCGACGCTCAGGCCCTTGACCCAGAGACCGAGCAGCCGGTCGAACTTGCCCTTCTCCATCCACAGGTCGACGGTCGCGGCCATGTCGCCGTCGTCGCCGAGGGCGGTGAGCGCCTCCCGGTGCTCCTTGACGTTGCCGAGGTGCAGGTCCTCGACGTCCTCCTCGCCGGCGACGAACCCGGCGAGTTTCCGGATGAGTTCGGCGAGCGAGCCCACGGGCAGCGCGAGCCGCGCGTCCATCGCTTCCCGGCCGAGCTGAAGCGTGTGGGCGACGGCACCGAGATCGACGGCGGCCGGGCCCCGGGAGCGCAGCCAGCCGAGCAGGTCCCGGGCCCGCTCCCGCAGACGCTCGGTGTCCTTCGCCGAGAGGACGATCAGTGCCGGGGCACCCCCGGACGCGGGGTCGGGCGCGGGGTCGGCCCGGCGGTACTCCGCCACGACGACATGGGCGTTGGAACCGCCGGCGCCGAACGAGGAGACTCCGGCGATCCGGTCGCCCTCCGTCGTCTCCCCTTCGCCGCCGACGACCGTGGGCCGCGCCCACTCGGTCGTCTCCCGCTGGAGGCGGAACGGCGTCCGGGTGAAGTCGATGTTGGGGTTGGGCTCCCGCGCGTGCAGGCCGGCCGCGATGGAGCCGTGCTCCATCTGGAGGACGACCTTGAGCAGCCCGGCGATGCCGGCGGCGGCCTCGAGGTGCCCGATGTTGCTCTTCAGTGAGCCGATGGCGCAGTGCTGCCCGGAGACGGTGTCCGGCGCGAACGCCTGGGTCAGCCCGTCGATCTCGATCGGATCGCCCAGCTCGGTGCCGGTGCCGTGTGCTTCGACGAAGCTCACCTCGCCGGCGGAGACGCCGGCGCGGGCGAGCGCCTCGCGCACGACCTCGGCCTGCGCGACCGGGCTGGGCACGGTGTAGCCGTTGGTCCGGCCACCGTGGTTGACGCTGCTGCCCCGCAGGACGGCCCGGATGTTGTCGTTGTCCCGCTCGGCGTCGGACAGCCGCTTGAGCAGGACGACGGCCACGCCCTCCCCCGGCACGAATCCGCTGCCACCGGCTCCGAAGCTGCGGCACCTGCCGTCGTCCGACAGCATCCGCTTGCCGGACATGAGGGTGTAGTTCGAAGGGTGCAGGTAGAGGTTGACCCCGCCCGCGACGGCCAGGTCGCACTCGCCGCGGCGCAGGTGCTGCATCGCCTCGTGGACGGCGCTCAGGGAGGAGGAGCAGAGCGTGTCGACGGGCAGACTCGGCCCCGTGAGGTCGAGGAGGTACGACACCCGGTTCGCCACGGAGGCGAACGAGGTCAGGGGGTGCAGCTTCTCGTTCCGTTTCCACAGATCGGGCCCGTACAGGTCGAATCCGGTCTTCGAGACGCCGGCGAAGACGCCCACCTTCCGGCGGTGCGCGTCGGCCAGGCGCTGCCGGGTGTAGCCGGCGTCCTCCAGCGCGTTCCAGGATTCCTGCAGGAACAGGCGCTCCTGCGGATCCATGCTCATCGCCTCCTGGGGCGAGATGGCGAAGAAGAGGGGGTCGAACTCGTCGAACCCGTCCAGGAATCCGCCCCACTTGCCGTAGCTCAGGCCCGCCGCCACCGCCTCGTCGCGGTCGGGGTGGTAGAAGCCCTCCAGCGGCCAGCGTTCCTCCGGGATCTCCGTGACGCAGTCCCGTCCGGTGGCCAGGTTCTCCCAGAACTCCCGCAGGTTGCGGGCCATCGGGAACCGTCCGCTCATGCCGATGACGGCGACCGCGTCCTCGGTGGGCGCGGCGGCGGGCGGTGCCGCCGCGGGTGCCGGCCGCTCGGTGACGGAGGGGTGCGCCGGCCGCGGTGCCGCGGTGGCCCGCCGGGGCTTCTCCGTCCCCGTCCAGTCCAGACATTGCTGCCGGTGCGCGCGCAGGAGGTGGCGTGCCAGGGCGTCCAGGGAGTTGAACTCGTACAGCAGCGTCTTGGGCAGGTCCGGGAAGACGTCGGCGAGCTTCCGGTTGAGCCGGGCGACGACGATGGAGTCGATGCCGTAGGTCGTCAGCGGCGCCTGGGCGTCGATCTTCGCGACCGGGAGGCCGATGACGGCGCCGAACAGCTGTCCGAGCCGACGGAGGATCCTGTCGCGCAGCGCCTCGTCGTCGATGTCCTCGGCCACGGCGGGGACGGCGGCGGGGGCGGGGGCGGACACGGCGGTGTCCGGCTGCTGCCCGAGCAGCGTCCGGCGGATGCGCGGGCCGTCGCCCTCGACCGCCATCACCTGGCAGTGGTCCGATCCCAGTGACGCGTGGAAGACCCTGATGCCCGACTCGGTGCGCAAGGCGTGCATGCCCGTCTGTTCGCGCAGTGCGTGCTGCGTGTCCGCGTCGACCCGCATCCCGCCCTCGGCCCACAGCGGCCAGTTGAGCGAGAGGCTGCGTCCCGAGCGCAGGCCCTGCGCGACCAGACTGCCCCGGTGGTGGGCGAACGCGTCCAGGAACGCGTTGGCGGCGGCGTAGTCGGCCTGGCCGACGTTGCCGGTGACCGCCGCCGTGGAGGAGAACAGGGCGAAGAAGTCGAGTGCGTCGTCCTTGCTGGCGACGTCCAGATTGAGGGTGCCGGCCGTCTTCGGGGCGAGGACCTCGCGCAGTTCCTCGGCGCCCTTGTGCGCCAGGAAACCGTCCCGGAGCACCCCGGCGCCGTGGATGATGCCGTGGAGGGCACCGTGCTCGCGCCGCACGCCGGCCAGGTACGCCTCGACGGCGTCCGGGTCGGCCACGTCGAGCCGGGTGTACTCGACCCGCGCGTGCGGGCGGCACAGGCCCTCCAGCAGGTGTTGCCGGTCGCCGTCGAGTGCGGAGCGGCCGCTCAGCAGGAGGGACGCGTTCCGTACGGATCGCAGCAGGTCGTGGGCGAAGATCAGTCCGAGTCCGCCGAGACCGCCGGTGACGACGTAGGTACCGCCTTCCCGCCAGGGCAGGGCCGTGTGCTCGGGCATCGGCAGCTCGTGCCAGCTCAGTACCTCGCGGACGCCGTCGTGGAAGCGCACGACGCGGTCGTCGCTGCGCTCGCGGCTCGCCAGGATCCGGCGTGCGGTGGGCTCCGGACCGGCGGCCGGGTCGACGAGGACCAGCTGGGGCACGATCGCGGGATTCTCCAGGCCCGCGCTCCTGATCATGCCGATCAGGCCCGACAGGAGGGCGTCCTCGCCCCGCGAGGAACAGACGAGCTGAACCAGCGTGGCGGGCAGTTCCGGGTCGCCGGCCGGCGAGCGGAGCGCGGTGAGCACCTGGCCCGCGAGGTCGGCGTAGCGGTCCGCGAGTCCGGTGGCCCCGGAGCGCAGGAGGCGCACGTCGGTCGTCGCGTCCTGCTGAAGCAGCGCGGGTTCCAGTTCCGGCGGCCCGGCGAGCAGCACCATGTGTCCCGGCTTCCGTCCGGTCGCGGGGCCGTCGGCGGCCCGCCAGACCGGGTGGCACCGCAGCAGCTCGGTCGGCGGTGCCGCACCGGGGGCGTCCGCGGGCAGCCCCGACCGGCCCTGACGGTCCCTCAGGTACCGCTTGACGTAGTCCCTGGAGACGCGGTCGGCCTTGAGATCCAGCAGGAGCCGTTCCAGCCCACTGTCCATGATCAGCGCCCCTCGTTGTCGGTGTTCGCGCCGGCGCCGTCGAGGACGGACCGTCGGATGTGCTCGGCGGCGGCTTCGACGCCGAGAGAGCCGTTCACCACCTCGTCGAGGAGGTCGTCGATCAGTGGATCCGGCGGGCCGTCCTCCGGCTCCCTGTCCGGGGCGTCGGGGTGGCTGCCGGGGTGCAGCCCGTCGAGCGGCCGCTCCGCGATCCAGTACCGCTCCCGGGCGAAGGGATAGGCGGGCAGCGGGACGGTGCGCGCCGCCCCCGCCGGGAGGAGGCTCCCCCAGTCCAGCTCGAAGCCGTTCACCCACAGGTCGAGCACCTTGGCGTACGCGCCCTTGGCCAGCCACGTCCCGACGACCGCGCTCATGTCGGCGTCGGCGGTCAGCGCGGCCAGCGCGCGGTCGGAGCGTGCCGCGCGACCGCGGTGCACACCGGTGGCGCCGCCGGGGTGGTCCAGGAAGGCCCGCAGCCGGTCCCGCAGCTCGGCGAACGAGCCGACGACCGTGGCCAGTCGCTCGCTCATGGCCTCGCGTCCGACCTGCAGGGTGTAGGCGACGTCGGCCACTGTCGCCCCGGTCCGCTCGGCTTCCGCGAGTGAGTCCAGCAGAGCGCTCGCCTGCTCCCGCAGCCGCTCCTCGTCCTTGGCGGACAGGATGACCACGGCCGGCCGGCCGGACCCGTCGGCCGCGGGGGCCGGCCGGTCGCGGACGTACTCCTCGATCACCACGTGGGCGTTGGAACCGCCCGCGCCGAAGGAGGAGACGCCGGCCCGACGCGGCACCTCGGTGCTGACGCCGTCGACGGTGACGACCGGCCGCTTCCACTCCGCGCCCTCGCGCTGGACGACGAACGGCGTCGCGTCGAAGTCGATGTGCGGGTTGACCTCGTGCGCGTGCAGGCTGGGGACGAGCTCACCGTGCTGCATCTGCAGGACGGTCTTGAACACGCCGGCGATGCCGGCGGCGGCCTCGGCGTGCCCGATGTTGCTCTTGACGGAGCCGATCGCGCAGTACCGCACGTCCCGGGTGTCCTGGGAGAACGCCCGGGTCAGGCCGTTGATCTCGATCGGGTCGCCCAGCACGGTCCCGGTGCCGTGCGCCTCGACGTAGCTGATCGTGCGCGCGTCGATGCCCGCCCGGTCGAGCGCGTCCCGCACGACACGGCCCTGTGCGACCGGGTTCGGCACGGTGTAACCGTTCGTGGTGCCGCCGTGGTTGATGCCGGTGCCGCGGATGACGGCGTGGATGTGGTCGCCGTCCCGCTCGGCGTCCTCCAGCCGCTTGAGGACGAGCGCGCCGACGCCCTCGCCGGGGACGAAGCCGTTGCCGCCGGCGCCGAAGCTGCGGCACTCGTCCCCGTCGGCGAGCATCTGCAGCCCGCACAGACCGACGTAGCTCGACGGATGCAGATAGAGGTTCACACCGCCTGCCACCGCCATGTCGCAGTCGCCGTGGAGCAGGTGCTCGCACGCCTCGTGGAGCGCCGTCATCGAGGAGGAGCACATCGTGTCGATCGGCATGCTGGGGCCGTTGAGATTCAGCTTGAACGAGACGCGGTTGGCTGCGGACCCGAAGGAGGTGTAGGGCCGGGCGGTGTCGCCGCGGCGCCAGCGCTCGGGCCCGTGGAGGTTGTGTCCGGCGCGGGTGATCCCCACGAAGACGCCGACCCTGGAGCGGTGTTGCCGCGCGAGGCGCCCGCGCGTGTAGCCGGCGTTCTCGAACGCCCGCCACGCCTCCTGGAGGAACAGCCGTTCCTGCGGGTCGATCTCCAGGGCGTCGTTCGGTGTCATCTCGAAGAACAGCGGGTCGAAGTCGGCGAACCCGTCGAGGAAGGCGCCCCACTTGCTGTAGCTCCTGCCCTTCGCGACGGCCTCCTCCTTGTCGGGTTCGTAGAAGCCGTCGAGTGCCCACCGGTCGGCGGGTATCTCCGTGACGGTGTTCCGGCCCTCGCGCAGCACCGACCAGAAGGCGTCGAGCGTCTCGGCCTGGGGGAAACGCGCGCTCATGCCCACGATCGCGACGCCTCCGGTGCACGCGGGACGCGGTGTCGGACGAGCCTGCGCGCGGCCGGGGCCGGGCGTCGGGGCCGGCCCGGCCGGGGCCTGCGGGTCCGGGACGGCGGCCCGCGGGACGGCCGCCGGCGTGCCCTGCCCGGCGGCCGGCCCGGACCCCACTCCGAGGGCGCGGGCCACGGCCTCGCCCCGCTCGGTGACGAAGTACTCGGTCAGCGCCTCGATGGTGCGGTATTCGAAGAACAGGGTGCTGCTCGTCTCCCCCAGGTCCTTCTTGAGACCGGTCAGCAGCTGGAGGATCAGGATGGAGTCGATGCCGTAGGCGGACAGCTGCTCACGGGCGTCGATGGATCCGGCCGGGATCAGGAGGGTCCGCGCGACCAGCTCCTTGAGGTAGTCGCGCACGGCGTCGGCCAGCACCGGCCCGTCCACCCGGGCCGCACCGGCCGGCCGCACCGGCTGGGAACCGGCCGACGGCGTTTCGGGGAGCGGCTCGGGGAGGGGGTCGGCCGCTGGGCGCCGCTGTTCACCGCCGGGGCGGCGGATCATGCCGTCGCTGAGGCCGACCACCACTTGCTGGCCGAGCGGGTGGGCGTCCCGCGCGGGGAACTCGACACCTTCGAAGCCCTCTTGCTCCAGCACCGACTGCCACGTGCCGGGCCGCAGGCCGGGCCCCCCGGATTCCCGCAGATCGGTGTCGTGCGGCCACCAGCCGTCCAGCAGCGCGAACGTCAGCATCCCGAAGACGGTGTAGCCGTTGATCTCGTTGACGAGCAGGGCGCCGCCGGACCGCAGCAGCGCCTTGCTGTTGCGCAGGGACGCGCGGATCTCCTCGGTGGCGTGCAGCACGTTGGTCGCGACGACCAGGTCGTACGCGCCCTCGTCGAAGCCCTGCTCGGCGGCGGGCCGGCCGGCGTCGAAGATCTCGCAGCGCAGGAACGGATGGTGCGCGCCGAACTCCCGCCGGCCGTGGATGAGGAACGCCTGGGAGAGATCGGTGTAGCAGTACTCGCCGACGTGCTGCCGGTACGGCTGGAGCCGGCGCAGGACCGTGGCGGTGGTGCCGCCCGTTCCGGCACCGATCTCCAGGATGCGCAGCGTGGCTCCGGGATCCCGCGCGAGCCTGCTCTCGACGAGTGCGACGACACAGTCACCGACGACGTCGTTGAAGTAGTCGGCGATCATGTTCCGCTTGTAGATGCCCTCGACCAGGTCCAGCGAGGAGCCGGGGAAGATCACGTCGACGGCGGGGACGGCGCCGGTGAGGACGTCCGGCAGCGCGCGGAGCGTCGTGTCGACCAGGTCGACGGACGCGCGCAGCTCGGGGTCCGCGAGCCACTCGCCCCGGCTGCGTTCCCATGCCGCGGCAGTGGCGTCCGGGTCGACGGCGTCGGGAACGGCACGGTAGGAGCCCTCGGACCCGGTCGCCGTGAGCCAGCCCTGCCGGGCGAACAGCCGCAGGGCCTCCGACGCCCAGCGGTCGTACTTCCCGATGATCCCGCCGGCCTGCCTGAGGGAGTCCGCGTCGACGGTACCCGTGCCGATCCAGCCACGGCCGTGCAGCGCGCACCACAGCAGCCGCAGCAGCAGCTCGTCCAGCGTCCGCAGCCGTGACTTGGCCCGTGCCTCCACGATCCGCAACTGGTCCGCACGCGAGGGCAGCAGCGGGGCGAGCGGCTCGCTCCGCTGCTCCGGCGGGTCCAGGACGCGGATCGTCTCGCGGTCGGTGTAGCCCTCGAACCGCTCGGGCTCGACGGTGTTGAGGTAGGCCACCTGCCCGAGCGGAGCGGCCAGCAGCCGCTCGACGGCGTCCATCGCCAGCGCGGGGTCGATGTCGCCGAGGCCCTCGCGCCGGTAGATGCGCTCGCGGACGTGCTCCGGAACGTCGAGTCCGCTGCCGACGGCGCCCCAGTAACCCCAGTTGACCACCTTCACGGCGTACGGGCGTGCGGCCGAGAGCCGGCGGGCCAGGGCGTCCTCGAAGGCGTTGCCGGCCACGTAACTGCAGTAGCCCCTGGTCGGGTTGACCGACGCGATGGAGGAGAAGAAGAGCATGAAGTCGAGTCCTTCGGCGTCGAAGACCTCGGCCATGCACACGCTGGCGTCGATCTTCGCGCTCAGGCCCTGCCGGAACTGCTGCTCGGTCGTGTTGGGCAGGCTCTGGTCCACCAGACCGAAGACGGACTGCACCACGCCGTGGACGGTGCCGAACCGTTCCTGGATGCGGGCGTACGCGCCGCGCAGGGAGTCCATGTCGGCGGCGTCGGCCCGGACGTACCACGGTGCCCGGCCGAGCGCGGCCAGCCGGTCGATCTCCGCCTGGATGACGGCGTCCTTCTCCCGGCGGCCGATCCATACGACCTGGGCCCGGTGGCGCCGGATCATGTCCTCACTCCAGAGCCGGCCGAGGCCCCCGGCACCGCCCAGGACGACGTACACCCCGCCCTCCTTGTACGGGGACCGGGCCGGTGCCGGCAGTTCCGCCCGGTACAGGCCGCGACGGAACCACCGGCCGTCGCGCAGCGCCCGCACGGTCGTGGCCCCGGCCGCGAGCAGGGTGCGGGCGGGGAGCTGGTCCGACAGGCCCAGGTCGAAGCAGCCCACGCTCCAGTTGGGCAGTTCCTTGGCCATGACCTCGGCCAGGCCGGGCACCGCCGCGTCGGCGGGCAGCACCTGCTCACCCGGCCGTACGGGCTGCGTCTGGCGCGTCACCACCGTCCACGTCAGCTCCTCGGCGCCGTGGCCCAGCTCGAACAGCGCCTTGACCAGCCGGAAGAACGCCTCCACTCCGACGGCGGTGCGCCTCAGCAACTCACCGGGCCCGGTGGCCGCGTCCGCCGGGGAGATCCACACGAGGCCGCGGATCGCGCCCACACCCCTCAGCTGCTCGGTGAGCGATGCCGTGCTCGCCGAGCCGTCGGCGAGGAAGTGGGCGTCGGGGCACTCGGCCTGCAGGGCGGCCCGCTCCGCGGCGTTGCCGCCCACGACGACGATGCCGCTCGGGACGGACCTGCCGGGGACGGGCTCGGGGGCCCGGTCCTCGACCCAGACCGGCGCCAGCGCCAAGTGGGCCGTGCCGGCCCGTGGTTCCGGCGCGGGGGTGCCGCCGGTGGACCGTACGGGCGTGGTGGGACGGGAGCGGTCCTGCGAGGGCAGCCAGTGGCGCTCCCGCTGGAACGGGTAGGTCGGCAGGGGGACACGACGGAACCCACCGCTCTCGAAGAGCCGTTCGTAGTCGAGTGGATAGCCCTGCAGGTAGAGGGCGCAGACGGCTTCCAGGTGCTCCCGGCGGGCCGTCCCGGTCGCACCCTCGGCACACTTGCGCAGGCAGCTGTCGCCGTACTGCTCGAGAGCGGGCTGCGGGCTCACCGCGGTCTCCGTCAGGTCGGCGGTGTGCACCTGCGGTTCCCGTCCGTCCGTGAGCCACCGCCCGAGGAGGGTCACCAGGTGGGCGGTGTCGCGGGCCACGCACGCCAGCCGGACGGGGCAGTGCCGCCGGCCCCGCACCAGGGTCGAGGCGATGTCGCCCAGGTCGGTGTCCGGGTGGCGGCGCAGGTGCGCCACCAGCCGTTGCGCCTGCGTCCGCACCTGCTCCGGGGACAGGGCGGACAGCACCACGAGGTGGTCCTGGACGGGCACGGTGTCGCGGCGCGGCAGGTCGGGGGCCTCCTCGACCACCACATGGGCGTTGGTGCCGCTGAACCCGAAGGAGCTGAGCGCCGCGCGCCGCGGCCGGCCCGGCCCGGCCGTCCAGGGGCGGTGCACCGTGTTGACGTAGAACGGGCTGCTCTCGAAGTCGATGTGGGGATTGCCCTTGTCGAAGTGGAGGCTGCGCGGCAGTTCGCGGTGGCGCAGGGCGAGCAGTATCTTGATGAGCCCCGCCATCCCCGAGGCGGGCGCGGCATGCCCGATGTTGGTCTTGACCGATCCGATGGCGCAGTACTCGCGTTCGTCCGTGTAGTGGCGGAAGGCGCGGGTCAGCGCCTGGAACTCGATCGGGTCGCCGAGCCGGGTACCGGTGCCGTGCGCCTCGACCAGCTGGATGCCGGCGGGGTCGATGCCGAAGGTGTCGTAGACCTGACGCTCCAGCCGCTCCTGCGACTTGGCGCTCGGCGCAGTGATGCCGTTGGACGTCCCGTCCTGGTTGATGCCCGAGCCGCGGACGACGCCGTGGATGTGGTCACCGTCGGCGAGGGCGTCCCGCAGCCGCTTGAGTACGACGATGCCGACGCCCTCGCCGGGCACGAAGCCGTCCGCGCCTTCGGCGAAGGTGTGGCACTGACCGGTCTCCGAGAGCATCCCGGCCTTGTGGGCGTTCAGGTAGTAGTCGGGTGAGCACTGCACGGACACCCCGCCGACCAGCGCCGTCTCGACCTCGCCCGTGCGCAGGGCCTGGCACGCGAGGTGGAGGGCGACGAGGGATCCGGAGCACGCCGTCTCGACGGCGATGGCGGGACCCCTCAGGTCGAGGAGGTAGGAGAGGCGTGAGGGAATGATCGCCTCGGCGTTGCCCCACATGGCCTGGGCGGGGGCGTCCTCGCTGGAGCCGGGCAGGTAGTCGCTGACCTGGGTGCCGATGTAGACCCCGCAGGACCGGCCGCGCAGGGCGTCGCCCGCGTAGCCGGCGTCCTCCAGCGCCTTCCACGCCTCCTCCAGCACGAGCCGCTGCTGGGGGTCCATGTAGGTGGCCTCGAGACCGGATATCTGGAAGAACAGCGGGTCGAACCGGTCGATGCCGTCCATCAGCGAGGCGTACCGGGGGTGGGGCGCGCCCGGTGCCACGAAGGCCGGCATGTCCCAGCGCGAGATCTCGCCGACCAGGCTGCGTCCCTCGGCCAGGTGCTGCCACAGCTGATCGGTGTCCTCGGCCGTGCCGAACCGCCCGCTCATGCCGATGACGGCGACGGGCTCTCCGGCGGGGCCGGGGACCGTCGCGGGGACAGCCGGCCGCGGAGTGCCGGTCTCGGCGGGCACGGTCACCGGGGCGGGCGGGTCCGGCGGTCCGGGAACGGCTGTCGGGGCGGCCTCCGGCACCAGGGCGGCCGGAAGCGGTGACGACGCCTCGAGGTGGTGCTCCACCACGTAGCGGGCGAGCGCGCGCACCGAGCTGTGATCGAAGAGGTCCGTGACCGAGAGCGAGATGCCCAGGTCGGTGCTGAGCTGCTGCGTGAGCTCGACGCCGAGGATGGAGTCCACGCCGTAGTCGGCGAAGGAGTCCTCCTCGGATATCTCCCGGCGATCCAGTCCCAGGGACGTCTGGAGCCGCTCGACGATCACGGACCGCACGCGCTCCCGCGCGTCCTCCGCGCTCCGCGGTACGGGGGTGTGCGCGCCGGCCGGATCTCCGGCTGCGGCGACGACGATCTGGTGGCCTGCGTCGTGCACGGCGCCGGCGGGGAAGGACACGGCGGCGAAGCCGGATTCCCGCAGCACCTGCTGCCAGGTTTCGGGGGCCAGCCCCGGGCAGCCCGGTATGCGCAGTTCGGTGTCCTCGTAGCGCCACCAGCCGTCGAGCAGCCCGAAGGTCAGGTGCAGGAACGGGGTGCGCGTGGCCAGCTCGTTGAGGACGAGCGTGCCGTCCGCGCCCAGCAGGGCACGCGCGTGCCGCGCCGCGGCGCGGACGTCGCGGGTCGCGTGCAGGACGTTGGTGGCGAGGACGATGTCGTAGCCGCCCTCGTCCAGCCCCTGGTCCGCGGGGGCGCGCTCCGCGTCGAACAGCTCGAACCGCAGACAGGGGTGGTCGGCGCCGAACTCCTGCCGTCCGTTGCGCAGGAAGTACTGGGAGACGTCGGTGTAGCAGTACTCCGCCACGCTGTCGCGGTAGGGCGCCAGCCGGCGCAGGACCTTCTCGCTGGTGCCTCCGCTGCCGGAACCGATCTCGAAGATGCGGACGCGGTGGGCGGGGTCGCGGGCGAGCAGGACCTCGACACGCGCCGCCACCGACTCGGCCACGAGCTCGTTCAGCGCCGTGGCGCTCTCGCAGTCCCGGTACACGCCTCGCACCAGGCTCATCGACGACCCGGGGAAGATCACGTCGGTCGCGCGCCGTCGGCCCGAGAGGACCTCGGGCAGCTCGCGGATCACCGGCTCCAGCAAGTTGACGTAGGGGTTGGTGCCGTCGCTCTCCCGGCACACCGCCTCCCAGCGCCGCCACACGTCGGCACCGTCCAGAGGCGCCCTGTCGGTGGGGGTGTAGCGCTCGGTGCCCGCCTCGAGGTAGCCGTGCTCAGCCAGGATGCGCAGGCTCTCGTCGAGCCAGCGGTCGTAGGCGCCCCCCGGGTCCAGGGCGGCTCGCAGGCCGGCGACGGAACCGCCGGAGCCGTTCATCCCCAGCGTCCGCAGCTGCAGCAGGAGCAGTTCGCACAGCAGGGCGTCGTCGAAGCCCCGGGCACTGCCGGAGTCCGCGAGCACGCGCTGCAGCAGCCGGTCGTCCGGGCCGCCGGAACCGGTGGGACCGGTGTCGTCACCGGCCGGCCGCGGGGCAGTGGTCTTCTCCACGGCGAGCTGGTGGTACGGCCCGGAGAGCAGCAGGTCCAGCGCCGCCATGCCTTCGGCGGGTTCGATGGAGCCGATGCCGCTCCGCTCCATCCGGCGCTGGTACGCGGACGAGGCGACGACGCCGACGCTGCCCCAGTAGCCCCAGTTCACCACCTTCACGGTGACGGGACGGCTCTGCCGCCACAGCCGCGCGAACGCGTCCTTGAAGACGCAGCCGCTCACGTAGTTGCTCTGTCCTGCGGAGCGGTGGAAGGAGTTGGTCGAGGAGAAGAACAGCACGAAGTCCAGTGGCTCGTCCGCGAAGACCTGGGCGATACGGACGCTGATGTCGACCTTCGCGCGCACCGCGGCCCGGAAGCGTTCCTCCGGCATCCTGGCCACGCTCTGGTCGAGCAGCGTGAGCGCCGAGTGGACGACGCCGTTGATCTCGGGGAAGCGTTCCTTGATCCGCGCGACGGCGGCCTCCAGCGACTCCCGGTCCGTGGCGTCGGCCTGCACGTACCAGGGGGCAGGGCCGAACTCGGACAGAGCGTCGATCCTGGCCCGGACGCCGTCGTCCTCGGCTCGGCGGCCGATCCAGACCACCTGCGCCCCGTAGGTGCGTACGACGTGCTCCGTCCACACCGCGCCGAGTCCGCCGGCGCCGCCGACGATCACGTAGACCCGGTCGCGCCGGTACGGCGTCGCATCCGCGGGGAGCGCGCCGGACGGCACCGGTACGAGGGTCTGCCGGAACCAGCGGCCGCCGCGGTGGGCCCAGCTGTCGCCGGACGGCTCCGCCGGCAGGCGCAGCGCCTCCCTGAGCACGTCGTCCCGGACGTCCTCCACGTCGGCGAGGCGCACCCGCCACCGCGGGTTCTCCTTCGCCAGTGACCCCAGCAGGCCGTGCACACCAGCGTGGGTCGGGTCGACTCGGTCGGTCCCGACGACTCCCTGGCTGCGGACGGTGAGGGCGGTCCACTCCAGTTCCCGCTTGTCGTAGCCGAGGGTCAGCAGCGCCTTGGCCAGCCGGAAGCCTGCGTACACGCCCTCCTCCTGGCGGGTGATCAGGTCCTCGCTGTCCGGGAGCACCGTCGTGCCGCCGCCCACGACCCAGACGACACCCCCGTACTGCCCGCCGCGCGCGAGTCGCTCCCGCAGGCCGTCGACGGTGTCGTCGGCCCGCAGCAACAGGACGTCCACGTCCTCCCCGTGCCCGGTGAGGAGGGAGCCCAGCTCCTCCGGGTCCGCGCCGACCAGCAGCGTGCGTCCCCGCAAGCCGTCGCCGTCCGCCGGCGAAGTGGGCCGGGCGGGCTCCCAGCGCGGCTCGAGCAGCACCGGGCTCCCGGCGGCGGACCGCTCCGGCGCCGGCGGCGCGTCGGCGCCGGCGGGCAGGGGCCGGGTGCGGAAGGCCCTGAACCGTACGCGGACTTCGCCGCGCGGGTCGCACAGGTCGACGTCGAACGTGTCGCCGCTCTCCGTGGTGCGCCTGAGCCACGCCCACATGACCGGCTCGCAGGGGCCCAGGACTTCCACCGCCCCGACGGCGTACGGCAGGTGGAGGCCACCGCCTTGCCTCAGGCCTGCGGAGGACTGCAGTGCGGCGTCCAGCAGCCCCGGGGGCAGCACCTGCGCGCCCGGGCCGTACTCGGGCACCTCGGGCAGCGCGAGTTCGGCGAGGACCTGGGCGTCTCCCACGAGGAGCCGCCTCACGCCCTGGAAGGAGGGACCGTACGCGATGCCCTGACGGCGGTAGACGAGGTACACCTCACTCGCGGTCATCTCGTAGCGGCCGCACTCGGTCCGCAGGGCCGCGAGGTCGAGCCGTGGCCGCGGCGCCGGTCCCTGAACGGGCTCGATGCGCCCCTGGCTGTGCACGACGGGACCGTCGGCTCCGGGTGCCATGACGCGGTAGCGCGTCCCCGCGGAGCCGTCCGGTTCCAGTTCGACGTGGAGGTCGAGCGGGGTGTCCCCGACCGTCACCGGCCGCAGCCACACGACGTCGCGGAACGCGACGCCGGCCGGCGCGGCGTTCTGCCCTCCGGTGAACGCGGCGTGGGCGGTGCGGGCCAGCTCCAGGTGGGCGACGCCCGGCAGGATCCTCTCCCCGGCCACGACGTGGTCGCGCAGGAAGGACTCCGATCCGGTGAGTGTCGTGTCGAACCGGCGTCCCGTGCCGGCGGGGCGGCCGGGTGCGGCCGTGAACACCCCGTACGACGCGGGCCGCTTGGTGCGCTGCCGCCAGAGGCGCTTCCTGGCGAAGGGGTAGCCGGGCAGCGCGACCGGCGCGGTGCGCCGGCCGCCGAACAGCCGGCGCCACGCCAGGTCGTGGCCCTGGCAGTAGGCCCTCGCGGCGGCGCGCAGCGCGTCCCGGAGGGAGGTGCCGTCGTGGTGCGCTCCTGCCGCCTCCTCCAGCAGCCGGTCCCCGGCCTTTCGGGCCGCGTCGTTCGGAGCGAAGTCCTTGGGCACCTCACCGGTGAGGACGTTGGGGTCATGCCCGCCCGCGGGCCACGAGCGCAGCAGGTGCACCGCCTCGGCGACGTCGCGGGCCACGATGGCGCAGCGGTACCGGAAGTGGGGCCTGCCGTCCAGCAGCGTCGCGCCGATGTCCCGCAGGCCGTGCGGCTGCGCGGGGTCCTCCAGGAAGTCGATCAGGTCGGCGACGCGCTGCCGCAGCGACTCCTCGGACTTGGCCGACAGGGCCAGCAGGTGGGCGGACATCTCCGTGACCTCGTCCTCTCCGCCCTCCGGGCGGCTCTCCACCACCATGTGCGCGTTGGTGCCGCTCATGCCGAAGGAGCTGATGGCGGCGATCCTGCTGCGCCCGGCGGTCCGGGGCCACGCCCGGTTCGTCTTGTTGACGAAGAACGGGCTGTCCCTCCAGTCGATGTACTCGTTCTCCTGCGCGCAGTTCAGGGACCCGGGGATCGTCTCGTGGCGCATGGCCTGCAGGACCCCGATGAGGCTGACGAGCCCGGAGGCCGCGAGCGTGTGCCCCACGTTGGGCTTCACGGACGTCAGGGCGCAGTACCGCCGCTTGCCGGTGAAGCTGCGGAAGACGTCGTTGAGCGCGTTGACCTCGACGGGGTCGCCGAGCCGCGTGCCGGTGCCGTGGGCTACCACGTACTCGATGTCGGCCGGGTCGATGCCGTGCCGCCTGTAGGTGTCGCGGAGCAGCGCGACCTGGGCGTCGCCGTTCGGGGCGGTGATGCCGTTGGACCTGCCGTCGTAATTGATGCCGCTGGCGCGGATGACGCCGTGGATCCGGTCGCCGTCGGCCACCGCCGCCGAGAGCCGCTTCAGCACCACGACGGCGACGGCCTCGCTGAGCACCATGCCGTTCGCGCGCTTGTCGAAGGCGTAGGTGACGCCGTCCTCGGACAGCATGCCGGCCTGCTTGGTCCGGTTCAGCAGTTGCGAGGTGGTGATGAGACTGACGCCCGCGGCAAGGGCGACGTCGGACTCGCCGGCGCGGATGCTCGCACATGCCTGGTGAGCGGCGACCAGCCCCGACGAGCAGGCCGTGTTGATGGCCATCACGGGCCCGCTCAGGTCGAGCAGGTACGACAGGCGTGCGGCGAGGATGCCGTCGTGGCCGGCGGTGACGCTGCCCGCCTCGGGGTCCGGTGTGTCGTAGTCCCCCTGCTCGACCCCTACGAACATGCCGATCCTGCGGGTCGACGCGGGTGTCCAGCCCGCGTCCTCGAGGGCGCGCCACGACTCCTGCAGCAGCAGCCGCTGGCGCGGGTCCAGGCTCCGCGCCTCGTTGGGGGATATCTCGAAGAACAGCGGGTCGAACTCGTCCGGGCCGGACACCTGGCCGACGCGGAACGCCGCGAAGGAGCTGTCGTGCGGCTCGCCCCACAGGTCGAGGCGCTCGCGGGAGACGGGGCGGACGGCGTCGCGGCCCTCCGCGAGGACCGACCACAGCTCGGCGGGGTTGTCGGCGCCGGGGAACCGTCCGCTCATGCCGATGACCGCGATGGCGTCGTCGTCCTGCGTGCCCGGCTCCCGGGCGCCGGGGTCCGCACCCGCTTCCTGGGCTCCGGCGGCGTCCTCGACGGGCTCGGCGCCGGGGCGCGGCCGGCCGACGGGGGGTGCCCCGTCGGCCGGAGGACCGGGCTCCGCTGCGGCACGTCCGGGAACGGCGCGGCCGACACCCGGGTCGCCGTAGAACGCGGTCAGAAGCTCCGCGTGTTCGGTGGCGAAGTACTCGCGCAGTTTGCGCAGGGTGGAGCGGCTGTAGAAGAGAGCCGGTGTGACCTCCACGCCCCAGTACTCGCCCAGCCCGGTGGCCAGTCCGGCCAGACTCACCGAGTCGAAGCCGTAGTCGGCGAGGTTGTCGTCCTCGTAGAGCCTGTCCGGGGACAGGCCGACCGCGCCGCTGACGATCCGCCGCAGATCGTGTGCCAGGCGTTCCTCGACACCGGGGGCCGGGACCGTGTGCGGGCCGCCCTCGTCCGTGGGAGCGGCCGGCCGGGCCGCGTCCGCGCGGATCCCGGGTCGCGCCGGGGCATCCGCGGGAGGCGTCAGCCCCAGGAAGCGGGACACCCGGCTCGGGCTGCCGACCAGGATCATGTGCTGAGGTGCCTCCTGGGACAGCAGCCGCTCGAACAGGGCGATGCCGTCCGCCGTCTCGAGGAAGTCCTGGCCGCTCGACTTCAGCAGCATCGTGGTCGTGTCGTGGTCGAAGCCCATGCCGCCCTCGCGCCACAGCGGCCAGTTGACGACCACGGTCCGCCCGGACAGGCGGCCCGCGCGCACCTGGGCGTCACGGTGTCGTGCGTAGGACATCTGGAAGCGGTTGCCGACCGCGTAGTCGCAGGTGCCGAAGTCGCCGATGACGGCAGCGGTGGAGGAGAAGTAGCAGACGAAGTCCAGCTCTTCGCCGGCCACCACCTCGTCCAGGGTCAGCGTTCCCCGGATCTTGGGGTCGAGGACGTCCTCGAAGGTCGGCAGATCCTTCTCCAGGACGCTGCCCTGCCCCTGGACACCGGCGGCGTGAATGACGCCGTGCAATGCCCCGAACCGCTCGCGCGCCCGTGCCACGGCCTGCTTCATGGCGTCCGCCTCGCGGCTGTCCGCCTGGACGTACAGGACCCGCTGTCCGGCGGCGAGGCCGCGAAGGGCCTCCTGGCGTGCCTCGTCCAGCGGGGAGCGGCCGGTCAGTACGACATTGGCGTCGAAGTGCTCCGCGAGGTGCCGGGCCACGATCAGCCCCAG
Source organism: Streptomyces marokkonensis (assembly GCF_008312835.1). Lineage (GTDB taxonomy): Bacteria > Actinomycetota > Actinomycetes > Streptomycetales > Streptomycetaceae > Streptomyces > Streptomyces marokkonensis_A. Next base: position 33,880 of record NZ_VSKS01000015.1, read on the forward strand.
CCCGCCGCAGCCGCCGGTGATCAGGTAGGTGCCGCCGTGCCGGAGGGCGCCGGAACGGTTCTCGTCGAGCGTGACCTCACGGACGCGGCTCACGAAGCGCCCGCCCGAGTGGTACAGCGCGCTGACCGCCCGCTCCTGACGCAGTTCTCCGACCAGTCTCGTCAACCAGTCGGCGGTGTCCGCCGGCCTCATGGGATCGTGGGCGTCCTGGAGCACGGCCACGACGGACAGCTTCGGCATCACCATGCCCAGCGAACGCTCGAAGCCGAGATGCGCCTCCAGCAGGGCGCGTTCCCGGCCGTCGCGGTACTGCCCGGCCACCACGAAGCGGCGTACGTCCAGCCCGGAGCCGGCGATGGCCTGGACCGTCACGACGACGTCACCGAAGTCACCGTCGGCGACTCCTGGTTCGAGCGCCTCCAGGCTGACGACCGCGTCGACGGGGACGGACGCCGCCACGATGTCCCGGAAGGCCTCCAGGTGGTCCTGGGCCGAACCGCGGCGGACCTGGTAGTGGTCGGGGCGCGTCTTCCGGAAGGTCTCTCCTCGTCCTATGAAGACCGTGTGCAGGCCGGGGTCGAGTTCCCGTGCGGCCCGGGCGACCGCCTCCTGACGCTCCGTTCCGGTGCACAGGAAGACGATGCCGCGCGGGGCCCGCGCGGTGCCCTCCTCCAGCGGCGCGGGCTCCCAGTCCTCCACGAACGCGAGGGGCCGGGCCGGCTCCTCGGCGGACCGGGCCGGGTCCGCCGGGGAAGGGGCGGCCGTCGCGGGCCCGGCCGGAGCCACCGTCCGCGTCGGCTGGAGCGCGAACGCGCTGGGCGCGTCGAGCCAGTGGCGTTCCTGGACGAACGGGTACGTGGGAAGGGGGATGCGACGCGGCTCGGTGTGGCGGGCGAGGGACGTCCAGTCGAGGTCCAGGCCCTTCACCCAGACGTTGGCCAGCTTGTCGTGCCGGCCCTGCGCGAGCCACTGCCGTACCAGCTCCCGCATCTCCTCGTCGGCCTTGAGGAGAGCGACGGCGTCCTTGTTCTGCCTCGTGCTCCCGCGGAAGACGTTCGGGGTCTCCTGCTCGCCGTCGAGGAACGCGCGCAGCAGCTCGCGAAGGGCGTCCCGCCCATCGGCGATCAGGGCCAGTCGTTCCTCCATGGCCTCGCGGCCGACCTGGAGGGTGTGGGCGAGGTCCGCCCCGTCGGCGTCGTGGCCCGCCCCGGCCAGCCACGTGAGCAACGCCTGGGCCTTCTGCCGCAGCCGCTCGCCGTCCTTCGCCGACAGCACCACCAGCTCCGGACGCGGGCCCGGGGCCGGACGCGCCGGGCGCTCCGCCCCGGGCCGGTACTCCTCGATGATCACATGTGCGATGGCACCGTGCGCGCCGAACGACGAGACGCCGGCGATCCGCGGCAGGGTCCGCCGCACCCCGTCGACGGTCCGGGTGGGCCGCTCCCACGGTTCCAGCCGGCGCTGCACGTAGAAGGGCGAGTTCGGGAAGTCGATATACGGGTTGAGCTGCTCGGAGTGGAGGGAGGGCACCAGCATTCCGTGCCGCATCTGGAGCAGGACCTTGGTAACGGCGACGACGCCGGCCGCGCCCTCCAGGTGACCGATGTTCGACTTCACCGAACCGATCGGGCAGTACTGCTTTCTGTCGGTGTGCTTGCGGAACGCCCGGGTCAGACCGGTGATCTCGATCGGGTCGCCGAGGGCGGTGCCCGTGCCGTGGCCCTCCACGTAGCTGATGTCCTCGGCCGAGAGCCCGGCATCCGCCAGCGCGGCCGCGACCATGTCCGCCTGAGCCAGCGGGTTGGGCACGGTCATGCCGTTCGTCTTGCCGCCGTGCACCGTGGCGACGCCGCGGATGACACCGTGGATGTGGTCCCCGTCCGCGACCGCCTGGTCGAACGGCTTGAGCAGGACGCAGCCGACGCCCTCTCCGGGAACGTAGCCGGTGCCGCCCTCGCCGAACGAGCGGCAGCGTCCGTCCTCGGAGAAGAAGTTCATCTGGCTGAGCGAGACGTACTTGTTGGGGTGCAGCGACAGGTTCGCGCCGCCGGCGAACGCGAGCGAGGAGGAGCCGTTCCGGATGCTCTCGACGGCCATGGCGATCGCGTAGAGCGACGAGGAGCACGCCGTGTCGACGGTCAGGCTCTGCCCGTGCAGATCGAAGAAGTAGGAGACGGCGTTGGAGGCGGCGGCGCGGTCGGACAGGACGACGTCCTCGCCGCTGTACAACTGGTACTCGTTCCACATCATGCCCAGGTAGACACCGACCTTGCGGGCCTTGCCGGGGCTCAGGGACCGGCGTGTGTACCCCGCGTCCTCCATCGCCTCCCATGCGGACTGGAGGAACAGCCGGGTCTGGGGGTCGGTCAGTGCGGCCTGCTGGGCCGACATGCTGAAGAAGAGCGCGTCGAAGTTCTCGGCCCCGTCGATGAAGCCGCCCCACTTGCTGGAGCTCTTGCCGGGTGTCTTCCCGGCCGCGTAGTACAGGTCCTTGTCCCACCGGTGCGGCGGGATCTCCTCGATGCAGTCCTGGCCGCTCTGAAGCACCTTCCAGAATTCGTCGAGGTTCCGGGACTTCGGGTACCGGCCGCTCATGCCGATGATCGCCACGTCACGCGGGCGTCCCTCGCCCCGGCCGTTCGCCTTCCCCGACGGCGTCCTGTCAGCGTCTGCGGCGCCGTTCGGGACCTCGGCGGGACGGCGGCCCTGCGGCGTGGCCGGCCGGGAAGGCACGGCGGTCGCGGACGCGCGCTCCGCAGGCGCCTGAGGAGCCGCCGCGGCGGGCCGCGCCGGCCCCAGCAGCTCGGTCAGGCGGGCCGCCTGGTGCTCGGTGAAGTACTCCGCCAGTTCCCCGATCGTGCGGTACTCGAAGAACAGCGTTCCCGGAAGGTTGTCGAAGTCCTTCGTCAGAAGCCGCATCAGCTCCATGATCTGGATGGACTCGATGCCGTACTCCCCCAGCTCCGCGGCGGCGTCGAGCCGGGCCTTCGGGATGCGGAAGACCTGCGACAGCCGGTCCCTCAGATACTCGACGGTCCGTGTGCGCATCTCACCCGGGTCCTCCACGGCCGCCGGCTCCGTGGCCTTCTCGGCGGCCACCGGCTCGTTCCCGCCCACCGGTTCCGGCTCGGCGCCGGCCGCCTCGGCACCGGCCCGCTCGGCCCCCGCCATCCGCAGGACCCTCTCGATCTTCCGACGCTCGCCCTTCGTCACGACGACCTGGGTCTCGTCGGACGTCAGGATCTCCAGCAGCGCCCCGATGCCCTCCTCGGTCAGCAGTCCCCGCATTCCCGAGTGGTCGCGGTAGAGGGTCTTCTCGGGGCCGTCCTCGGCGAGCTCGCCGAGCATGCCGCCCTCGTCCCAGTACGGCCAGTTGACCGATACGCTCCGGCCGTGCCGCAGGCCCTGCGCCCGCAGCTCCTCCCGGTGCCGGACGTAGCCGTCGAGGAACCGGTTGGCGGCGGCGTAGCTTCCCTGTCCGAAGTCGCCGACGTAGGCGGCGATGGACGAGAAGGCGAGGAAGAAGTCGAGCGGGTCCTCGGCGGTCAGTTCGTCCAGATGGACGGTTCCGTGCGTCTTCGGCGCCAGGACCCCCTCGAAATCGGCCCAGTCCACGTCCATGACGCCCGTTCCTCCCATGACGCCCGCGCCGTGGAAGACACCGTCCAGACTGCCGAATCGTTTCCGTGTCGCCTCGAGCGCCGTGCGCACACCGTCGCGGTCGGCCACGTCACAGGTGAGGTAGAGGACTTCGGCACCGGCGGCCTCCAGTGCGGCGAACTCCTGCCGCAGCGAGGCGTCCGGCTCCCGGCGGCCGAGCAGGACGAGCCGCGCCCGGCACTCCCGGGCGAGGTACCTGCCCAGGTGCAGGCCCAGGGCCCCGGCACCGCCGCTGAGCAGGTAGACGCCGCCCTCCTTGAAAGGTATCCCGGAGGCGCCGCCGCGTACTCCCGCGGTCCACGGCCGCAGCACCCGCTCCGAGCGGACACCGTCGGCGTGCCGGAACTCGTGCCAGCCCCTCGGGACTGAACCCTCCGCCCGGCCGAGTTCGCGCAGCACGCTGCCGGTGACGGTGTCCGCGTCGCCCGCGTCGGCGACCTGGAGGCTCTCCACCCGGAACAGGTGGTCGACCGCCGTCACGGCACGGCCGAAACCGAGGAGCGCCTCCGCCGCCGCCCGCTGCGGCCCGCTCCGGTCCGGCAGCACGGACAGGTACTGGACTTCCTGTTCGGTCCCCGTCCGGTGCACGGCCCGGAACAGGTGCAGCAGGCTCTCCAGCTCGCTCGTGAGGTCGGACGGGTCAGGGGTCAGCGGCCAGAGGTTGACGATCGCCCGCGGTGCCAGGTCCCGTGCGTCCAAGGTCCGCAGCAGCCGGTCGAAGTCCTCGGCGCTGCGGCGGTCCACGGTGAACAGGTCCGCTCCCGACTCCTGGAACGCGTTCCCGTTGCGCACGCGCACGATGCGGCCCGCGTAGCCCGACGCGAGCCGGGTGTGGCGCGTGTCCTCGTCGTCGAGGACGAGCAGGGTACGCCCGGCACCAGGGCGCTCCGCCTGCCCGGCGGAGCCGGCGCCGGTGTCGGCATCGGTCCAGCGCGGCACGTAGTAGTGGAGCTTTTCACTCTTGTCGGCCGTGAACTCCTTGAACACCAGGCCGGTCAGCCGGACGCATTCGGTGCCGCTGTCGTCGCAGATCGCGAGGTCGACGCTCATCGTGCCGTCGCGGGCGATCCGGTGGACGGTGGCATGGCAGTAGGACTGCCGCGGAATCGGCGCGAAGACCGCGAGTTCCTCGAGGCTGAACGGGATGCGCAGCACGCCGTCCGGCTCTCCGATGCCGCGCAGCGTGTTGAGCGCGGCGTCGAACAGCGAGGGGTGCAGGGTGAAGCGAGGGTACTCCTCCTCGAGGCCGTCGCCCAGCACGATCCGGGCCAGGGCCTCGGTCTCACCGCAGTAGAGCGTCTCCATGGCCTGGAAGGTCTCGCCGTACCCGAACCCCAGGTCCCGCAGGCTCGAGAAGATCTCGGTGTTCTCCCGGCGGGTGGTGCACCGCGCCTTGACGGCGGGGATGTCGATCGTGCCACGCGGCCGCGGGGAAGGGCCGGCGGCGTAGCCGGCCCGGCCCTGGGAGAAGACCGTGCGCTCTCCCGCGGTCCCGTCGTGGATGACGAACTCCAGCGCGTTCTGCTCGAGCGGGGTGAGCTCGATGTGCACGGTCCGTGACGCACCGTCCATGACGACCGGACGGCCCCAGATGATGCCGCGCAGGGTGACGCTGTCGGAGCCGGTCGCCAGCCGGGAGGCGGTGTACGCCATCTCCATGTGGGCGACTCCGGGCAGCAGGATCCTGCCGTCCACGACGTGGTCGCGCAGGAAGAACTCGCTCGCCGACAGTCGCTTGGCGAAACGCTGCGACCCGAGGGTGGAGACGTTGCTGTCCAGCAGCGGGTGCAGCGCGGCGGACGCGGGAAGGGCGTGCGGAAGCGCCGCGCGGCCGGACCTCGCCGGGCCGGGCCAGTAGGTCTCGCGGGCGAAGGGGTAGCCGGGCAGCGACACGCACGGGAGCGGCCGGTCACCGAAGAGGTTCTCCCAGGCCAGCTCGTACCCCTGGCAGTACAGGTCGGCCAGGGCCCGGACCGCGTCCCGGTACCGGGCGTCCCGGTTCCCCGCGCGGGCGCGCCCTATCAGCTCGTTCCCGTACTCGGTGAGCGCGTTCTGCGGGCGGAAGTCCCTTCCGGAGAGCCCGCGGAACACGTGCGGGTCCTTCTTGCCGCCGAGGACCTGCAGCAACAGCCGTTCGGCGTCCTCGGGGGTGTCCGCCACCAGGGCGCAGCGGTGCGCGAAGTGGTGCCGCCCCGCGAGCAGTGTGCTGCTGATCCGCCCGAGACCGACGTCGTCGGCGCCACCGGCCTGGAGAAAGGCGAGCAGGTCCGCCACGCGCGTCCGCAGGGCCTCCTCGGTCTTCGCCGACAGTGCCAGCAGGTACGAGGGCCGGGAGACGGCCGGGTGGGCGGCCGATCCGTCGCCGTGACTCTCCACCACGACGTGGACGTTCGTTCCGCTGATGCCGAAGGAGCTGACCGCGCCCGTCCGTTCGCGCCCCGGCCGGGCCGGCCAGGGCCGGGCCTCCTTGTTGACCCGGAACGGGCTGCGCGTCCAGTCGATGTACTCGCTCTCCTGCTCGGAGTGGAGGCTCGCGGGTACCGTCCGGTGCCGCAGGGCCTGCACCAGCGCGATCAGGCTGACCACGCCCGAGGCGGCCAGGGTGTGACCGATGTTCGTCTTGACCGAGGTCAGGGCGCAGTACTGGGTCTTGTCGGTGCGGCGGCCGAACGCCTCGGTCAGCGCGTTCACCTCGATGGGGTCACCCAGCCGGGTTCCCGTGCCGTGGGCGATCACGTGCTCGATGTCGGCCGGCTCCACGCCGAACCTCCGGTACACGGAGTCGAGGAGGGCGACCTGCGCGGGCTGGCTGGGCGCGGTGATGCCGTTGGTCCGGCCGTCATGGTTGAGGCCGCTCGCCGTGATCACCGCGTGCACCCGGTCGCCGTCGGCAAGTGCCTTGGCCAGCGGCTTCAGTACGACGGCGGCGATCGCCTCGCCCATCACCATGCCGTTGGCACGCTTGTCGAAGGCGTAGCAGACCCCGTCGGGCGACAGCATCCCGGCCTGGGTGGCGTGCTCGTAGAACTGGGACCCGGCCAGCAGGCTGACACCCGCGGCGACCGCGGTGTCGCACTCACCGCTGCGCAGGCTCAGGCACGCCTGATGCACGGCTGCCAGGCCGGCCGAGCAGGCCGTGTTGACGGTCAGCACCGGACCGGAGAAGTCGAGGAAGTAGCTGAGGCGAGCGGCCATGATCCCGTCATGACCCGAGGTCAGCGTTTCTCCGTCGCCGATGAGTCCCGGGTAGTCGCTCTGTTCGGCGCCGACGAACATGCCCATGGTGTTGTCGCCGAGCTGCCTCGCCCCGTACCCGGCGTCCTCCAGGGCCCGCCACGACTCCTGCAGCAGCAGGCGCTGCCGGGGGTCCATCTGCTCGGCTTCCTTGGGGGAGATCTCGAAGAAGAGCGGGTCGAACTCGGCTTCGCCGGGTAACCATCCGCCCCTGACCCGAGGGGCGCCGGCGACACCTGCCCAGTCGCCCAGCCGGTGCGCGGGGATCGGCGTCACCGCCTCCCGGCCCTCGGCGAGCAACTGCCAGAATTCGTCGACCGTGCGGGCCTGTGGAAAGCGGCCGCTCATGCCGATGACGGCTATGCGGTGGTCGCCGTCGTGACCGGCGTCGGTTCCGGGAGGCGTCACGGTGCTGGTCCCGGGGGCCGACTCGTCCCGTGACACGGTGGACGCCTCCCCCTCGACGGCGGCCGTGCGGTCGCCGGTGCTCTCGTCGGCGGCCGCGTACGTCCGCACAACAGCGTCGGTGTACGGCTCCTCGAGGAGACGGTCCCTGACCATCTCCAGGGTGAAGTACCCGTAGAAGAACGACGGTGCGACGTCGATGCCGTAGTGCTCACCCAGCCGAAGGGCGAGGAGCGTGTTGCCGACCGAATCGCACCCGAGGTCGGACAGCCGGTCCCGCGGATGGATCTCGTCGGCCGCGAGCTTCAGCACGCCGCTGACGAGGCCCCTGAGATCCGCCTCGACCCGTTCCCGGACATCGGTGTCCGCCTGTTCCCCTCGGCGTGTGCGCGCGGTCATGTCCGACACGGGCTCCTCCTGCTCGATCGCGGGATCCGCCACCTCGCCCGTCGCGGACGCCGGGGTCCCGGTGGGAGCGGTCTCGTCGGCGGTGTCCGGTGTGATCCAGAAACGGTGCCGGTCGAACGCGTAGGTCGGCAGGCGCAGACGCCGTACCGGGAATGACGTGAACAGGGCCTGCCAGGGGTGGTCGTGCCCTTCGGCGAAGGACTTCGCCAGGTCCAGCAGCCGTTCGTGGTACTCGGCGGCGGGAAGGTCGGTGCCGAGGTCGAATCCGGCCCCGTCGGCGGGCCGCGGGGCTTCCTCCGGCTCGCCGCCCGAGGGCGTGCCCGCCGGCTCGTGGAAGCAGTCGTCGGCTCGCCCGGTGTCGAGCAGCTGGGTGAGTTTCGCCCGCAGATCGTCATGGTCACGCACGACCAGCGCGGTCCGGCGGGCGAGGTGTTCCCGGCCCAGGAGCAGCGTGGCGCCGAGGTCGTTCAGGTCGGCGTGGGCGCCGTAGCCGTCGACCCATTCCCGCAGGTCGCGGATCCGCCGCCGGAGCGCGGTGCCGGTTCTGGCGGACAGGCAGAGGAGGTAGGCGTGACGGTCCGGCGGATCGGCCGGTGGTACGGCCGGCGCCTCTTCGAGCACCACGTGGGCGTTCGTGCCGCCGATACCGAACGAGCTGACGCTCGCGCGACGGGGCAGAGGTTCGCCGGTCCGCGACCGCAGCGGCGTCCACTCCCGCAGCCGGTCGACGATGTGGAAGGGCGTGCCGTCCAGGTCGATGCGCGGGTTGAGCCGCTGGAAGTCCCGGAGACCGGGCAACTGCCGGTGTTCCAGGGCGAGCAGCACCTTGATCAGGCCGGCGATCCCGGCGGCGGCTTCCAGGTGGCCGATGTTGGGTTTGACCGAGCCCAGCCCGCAGTAGTTGTGCTCACGCGGGTCCGGCGTCCCGCCGCCCGCCCTGCGGAAGCCCTCCACCAGCCCCTCGAATTCGACCGGATCGCCGGCCGGCGTCCCCGTACCGTGCGCCTCGACGTACGCGATGGTCCCGGGGGAGACGTCTGCCCGGGCGATGGCGTCCGCGACGACCTGCGCCTGCGCGTCGTCGCTGGGATGGGTCAGGGTGCGTGTCCTGCCGCTGTGGTTCACGGCGCTGCCCTTGATGACGCCGTAGATGTGGTCACCGTCGCGCACGGCGTCCGCGAGGGGCTTGAGCAGGACGGTGCCGCCGCCCTCACCTCGCACATAGCCGTCGGCTCGCTCGTCGAAGGGACGGCACGAACCGGTGGGCGACAGCATTCCGGCCTTGGTGAAGGAGGTGTGCCGGGCCGGGGTCAGTACGAGGTTGATCCCACCGGCGAGCGCGAGGGCGCACTCGCCCTGTTGCAGGGACTGGACCGCGAGGTGGAGGGCGTGCAGGGAGGCGGACGACGCCGTGTCGACGACGACACTGGGCCCGCGTAAGTCGAAGAAGTGGGAGACACGGTTGGCGATGACGGCGCCGATCGTCCCCGTGGAGTGGTGCGCCGCGACCTCGCGCAGCTGCCTCTCCTGAAGCTCCTTGTAGTCCAGGTTGTACGAGCCGATGAACACCCCGACGTCGCGCCCGGAAAGCGCGCTGGGTGCGATGGCGGCGTCCTCGAGACAGGACCAGGCGAGTTCCAGCATGATCCGCTGCTGCGGGTCGGTGCTCTCCGCCTCCAGCGGAGAGAGGCGGAAGAACTGTGCGTCGAAGGCGTCCACGTCGTCGATCAGGCCGGCCCATCTGCTGGGAGGGCGCCCCGCATCGTCGCCGGAGGCCTCCGCCGGCTCGCCTCTGCCCATGCCCCACCGGACCTGTGGCACTTCACCGACGTGCGACCGGCCGTTCCTGATGACGTCCCAGAAACGGCGGTGGTCGTCCGCCCCGGGGAACCGGCACGCGATGCCGACGACGGCGATGGGGACATGCTGCGACATCAGTGGAGACTCCCCTTATCGTTGGCGCTGTTGTGGCGCGCCGCCATGGCCGCCCCCTGCCGGACCCGGGCACACCGATCGGGCAGGGATCTGTCCTGGTGCACGGCTCCGGTTGAATGCCGGCTGTATGTGTCAGGGCCGGCTGTTGGTCTTCGCAGCCGGTGTACCGCTGTCGGAATTCACGAATTCCGCGTGGCCACGGAGGCTGCTGCCTTCCTCGGGTGCGCACGTACACCGGCCGCGGCACACATCCCGATGGCGAACGGGTGGGCCAGGAGCCGGCCTTGCGCGGGGGACCACGTCGTCCCCTGCCCGAGGACGGCGACTGTGCCGGCCGTCGGGCGACTTGACACTCATTGCGGTGGTGTCACGCAACAGAGGGAACCCTTGTCGTCACGCCCTGCGGGTTCGCCGTTCCAGGAGCGTTCCGCGTGCCCGCTCGGCAGAGACCGGGCCGGGCGTCCGGTCCGGCACGGCTCGGGCCGTCCCGCGCCGGGGCACACGGCCGACTCGCTTCGCCCTCGGAGCGGGCGCGCTAGGCACGCCCTTTCGCGCTCGTGATCTCCAGGCGCGCATCGAGGGCTTCGACGTCAGGAAGGAACCAGATATGACTTGATGCATTGGATTCATGCACCAGAGCGCGCAGCGCGGAACTGGCCTCCATATGGCGAGAGATATCACCGATGACGGCCAGCCGCATGCGGTAGTTGACGAACTTCTGCATGATTTCGCCAGCAATACGGGTGCCGAGCGAAAAGAACTTCTCGTCAAGGCGGTTCACAGGCACGGCCACGATCTCGGCAGCGAACAATGCCGAGCCGATCAGGTCAAGTGCATCCTGCTCGGTGACCACGGTGGGCCCCGCCGGATCGCACATCAATACCTGCACCCCGTGCCGTTCCTGCAGTACGTCCGTCAATTCCCAGTCCCCCAAGTGAAACAATCATGAGCGCATATCGCCGGAGGAAACTAACACGCACCTGTTCACCGGTCAACGCCGCTCAGGCCCCGATAAACTATCCAGCCAATGTGAGACGTGCAGGTTTGCCGACCGGCCGGGCGCTTGCCGCACGGTCGCGAAATCCGCTCGGGCGGTCGTCCCCGCGGGGCCTTCTCGCTGGTCGGGCGAGTGGCGGACGAGCCTGCGACGCGGCACCGGAAGGAGAGCGGGCACCCACAGCTGCGGAGCGGTTCCGGCCGGCCGGTGCGGGTAATCGCGCCAGAGCGGCTGGATGGCCGGAAATCGGCAGGCAGAGGTTCGGAGCCGGATCACCCAGAACGCGGCGGCAGGCACCATCGACCCACCGGCCGACGGCCCGAAAGCCTGAAAGGCCGTGTATGGTGGCGGCCGCAAGCCTTGTTCATGCTCGAAACACGCCTTGTCTCGTTCCCACGCGCAGTAACCTCGACAAGCGCCCGTTGATGCGGGCCTCAGGCGTTTCAGGTTTTCCCGGCCGCTCACCGGAGCACATCTCACGTGTAAGAGCGAGGCCGGCTCCACTCGCCGCGGATTCCTTGCAGATCCAGGCGTTCAGTGATCGACTGCCCGCACCGGCTCCTCGCAGGACCCGTTCATGTTCGCGTACCGAATTCGTCGTTGAGTTTCAGTTGACACACGGGAGGAAGCATGTCCAGCGGCCACGGCGGCGCGGCTCCGCTCCAGATCGACGAGAAGGAGTTCGAGCACGATCCGCACGCGTTGTACGACGTGCTCCGCTCCGAGGCACCGGTCCGCGAGATCATCGCGCCGGGCGGGACCAAGGTCTGGCTCGTCACGCGCTTCGACGACGCGAAGTCCGTGCTGACCGACAACCGGCTGTCCAAGAACATCGAGGCCGGCCAGAAGGTCATCCAGCGGCACACCGACGGTGAGACCGGCATGGTGTTCGCCAGCGAGCTGGCCGCGCACATGATGAACGCCGACCCGCCGGACCACACCCGGCTGCGCAAGCAGGTCAACAAGGTGTTCACGCAACGAGCGGTGGAGAAACTGGGCCCCCGGATCGAGAAGATCACCACCGAACTGCTGGATGCGATGGAGGGCCGGGACGAGGTGGACCTGATGGCCGCCCTCGCCTACCCGCTGCCCATGGCGGTGATCTGCGAGTTGCTGGGTGTCCCGGCCGACGACCAGGAGCGTTTCAAGGGCTGGGTCCCCACCCAGCTCTCCGGCGGTGATCCGGAGAGCATGGCACAGGCCACGACGGCACTGCTCGGGTACCTGCACGAGTTGATCGAGAGCAAGCGGTCCACACCGTCGGACGACGTGCTCACCGGTCTGGTGCGCTCCAGTGACGACGGCAAGCTGAACACCCAGGAACTGGTGTCGATGGCGTTCCTGCTGCTGGTCGCAGGCAACGAGACGACGGTCAATCTCATCGGCAACGGTATGTACGCGCTGCTGCGCCACCCCGAGCAGCTCTCCGCTCTGCGCGCGGACCGCTCCTTGATGGCCGGGGCGGTCGACGAGCTTCTCCGCTACGAGAGCCCGGTCAACACGTCCTCGCTCCGCTTCACGACCGAGCCCCTCGAGGTCGGCGGGGTGGTCATACCGGAGGGCGAGCTGGTGGTGGTCGCTCTCACGTCGGCCAACCGGGACGGGTCCCAGTTCCCGGACGCAAGCAGCCTGGACATCCATCGTCAGGCGGGCCCCGGCCTGTCCTTCGGACACGGTATCCACTACTGCGTCGGAGCGCAGTTGGCCCGGCTGGAGGCACAGATAGCCTTCGACCAGCTCATCGACCGGTTCCCGCACCTGCGGCTGGCGGCCGACCCGGCCGTCCTCCGTTGGCAGCCGGGAACGGCGCTGCGCGGGCTGAGGTCTCTGCCGGTGTCGCTCGGTGCCGAACGGGGCTGACTCCCCACCGGGTCGCCCGCGTGAGGGAGTCCGGCGTCGAGGGCTGTGTGCCTCGGCCGGCACGACCTGTGGTCGGCTCGCTCCTGGTGCTGACGCTCCCGGCCGGTGGCCGTTGCCGTACGGGAGCGTGACCGCGGCGGCACCACGTCGCGGTCACGCTCCCCACCCGGGGTGCAGCGGACGGGCGGCGGCGAGCCGGGCGCCCTGGCGACTCCCCGCGACGCACCGGGCGGACGAGTTCGTCGGCCGGGCCGGGGAGCGCGGACGTACGCCGCGGAGAAGGGACGGGATCAGGTGGTACCGCGCGAACACCAGGGCCCCGACCGCTGTGAGCGCGGCGCGTGAACACGGGGTGTCGTCGTGATCGATGAGATATTGCCTTCGCCCGTCGCCACGGGCAGCACGTTCGTCGACCACGACGCGGCGCTGGCCGCCCTGTACCCGCAAGAAGCCGCCGCCGTCGCGAGCGCCCGGCCGAAGCGCCGACGCGAATACGCGAACGTCCGCATGTGCGCGCGCCGCGCCATGCGCGAACTGGGCGTGCCGCCGGTACCTGTGCTGTCGGGCCCACGCGGTGAACCGCTGTGGCCCGATGACATCGTCGGCAGCTTGACCCACTGTCCCGGGTTCCGGGCCGCCGCCGTGGGCCGCTCCTCTGCGTTCGCAGGGCTCGGCATCGACGCCGAACCCAACCGTCCTCTGACACAGGACCTGCTGGAGTTCGTCTCGCTGCCTCAGGAGCGCGCGCGGGTGCACGCGCTGACGCGGTCCTCCCCCGACGTCTGCTGGGACCGTTTGTTGTTCAGCGCCAAGGAGACGGTGTTCAAAACCTGGTTCCCGCTCGCCGCGCGCGAACTGGACTTCACCGAGGCGGACATCCGCATCGACCCCGGCTCCGGGACCTTCTCCGCGCGCCTGCTCGTCCCGGGTCCCGTCCTCGACGGGGAACGCGTCGACGGGTTCAACGGCCGGTGGCTCTCCCGCCGGGGCATTCTGCTCACGGCGATCGCCCTGCGGAGGACGACGGGGCAGTGACCGTCGCGCTTCACACGTCCATTGATCACTTCAGGTGATGAAGGCCTGACGCGTTGTCAGTGGCCCCTGTCATCATGGCGGTTGTCGGGGAGTGGCTGCCAGGGGAGGCCCGTATGCCTTGGGTTCGGTCGTACGCACGCGCTGACAGGCCACCGGTGCGCGGGCATGCCCAGCGGGGTCCGGGGCCGCGTCGGGACGGGACGTGACCCGGCGGCGGCCGCCGGCACGGCGGCGTACGCGACGGACCGGCAGGAAGCAGCAGCGGGATGCCCAGCTGATCGGCTTCGCCGTGGTGGCCACCGCCGCCATCGGCCTGGCGGTGATGGTGGTCAACTGGCTGTTGGCGCATGGGTGGGTGCTCATCGTGCTCCTGGCGCTCGCCGCGCTGGTGGGCGCCGGCCGGTTCCACAACCGGCGGCAGCAGGCGCGCTGGGAGGCCGTGCGGGCCCGGGGTCTGCGGTTCGGGCTGCCGCAGCTGGACGCGCTGCACCACACCCGGTTCGAGGACGCGGTGCGGGACCTGATGCGCCGGGACGGCTGTCAGGATGCCCGGCGGGTCGGTGGGAGAGGTGACCTGGGCGCGGACGTCACGGCCACGGATCCGTTCGGGCGGCGCTGGGTGATCCAGTGCAAGCACCGCCGTGACGGTGCCAGGGGCGCGGCGGTGGGTACGCCCGAGCTTCAGGTGCTCAACGGAACGGCTCGGCAGGTTCACGGGGCGGACGTCGCGGTGATCGTGACGAACGGCCGGGTCACGGGCCCGGCCGTGACCTTCGCCGAGGAGCAGCGGCTCCATGTCGTGGACCGGCGGACCCTGGCTGTGTGGGCGTCCAGCTCACGTCCCCTGTGGGAGCTGCTGCGGGCCGTACCGCCCCCGCGTCGCCCGACGTCTGCCGGCTGACCGCGCGGCCTGCCCGCTCACGCGGACGGGCAGGGGCCTTTACGGGAGGCTCCCCAGGGCGTCCGCTCCATCGTCATTGGGCCGACGAATGACGACGCCTTGCGCTGGTTGACACGCGTTGACGAGCGACAGCAGACTCAGGCAGGTACACGTCAAACAGCGGGGTCAGGTGGATGCAGAGACCGCATGTCCCCATCCTTGCCACCTGGTCCCCCCATGCGATCGGGGCACCGCGTCGAGCCGTCACCCGTGGTGGGGCCGCCGGCCCCGGCGTCGGGCCGCACTCGCTTGGTCATTTCGCCCACCACGCCGGGACCCCGGACACGGCGTCCCCTCCACCTCGAACCCCGGAGCACCCGGTTCGGGTCCGCGGCCGGCTGTGGCCGCTGATCCCGGTGACTGTTCCGGCCGGGTCCCGGCTGCGGACTCTGACGCCGTTCCGCTCCAGGCTCCGCCCTCCGCCCGACCGGCAGCCTTCTCCCTCACGGAAGGAATACCGCCCATGCTGTCCGCACTGTCCATGAGAACCACCGTCACCGCCCTTGCCCTCACCGGTCTGCTCGCCGCCGCGCCCTCGGCGCCGGCGGCCGACCGGGACTCGTCCACGACTCCGGTAGCCGCCGACAGGTCGCCGTCCCCCGACGTCACCGCGAAGATGTCCGACGCCGTCGCCGACCGTCTCGGCACCGGCCGCGAGGCACTGGTCGACGCCGTCTCCACGGACGTCCTCTCCCGGTCCCACGACGCCAAGGGACTCGACCCCGGGACAGCCGTCGCCGAGCTCGCCGACGAGGGCCGCGAGGTGGTCGTCGACGTGCGCACCGTGTCACGCGACTGGGCCCGTGGCGTCGCCTACGTCGAGGCGTCGCGCGCGCAGCACGGCGAGCCGGAGGGCTGGCTCTACATCGCCCACCGCAAGGACGGGCAATGGATCTCGGGCCTCGAAGGCGACCGCGAGTTCGCCGACCACGTGGCCCGGTCCCCGCTGGTCGGCAAGGCGGAACGGCGGACCATGACGGCGTACGCCGAGCACAAGGCGACACCCGAGACGCAGGTGTCACCGGCCGGCGCCCAGGCCAACACCAACGGGCTGCTGCTGCCCTGGATGCCCGACTACTACATGACCCTGACCGGTGGGGCGCACTCCCACGACGGCGCGACCGGTTACTGGAGCGCCCTCGACTTCGCCGGTGGCAACGCCAGCGGGCGGGTCCGTTCGTCCCGCGAGGGCACGGCGACCTCGATGTGCGGCCCCGGCGGCGGCTGGACCCGGGTGATCCACCCCGGTGGCTTCTCCACGGACTACTACCACATGGTGAACGCGACCTACTACAACGGGACGGCGATCTCCAGCAGTGCCCTGCTCGGCACCATCGGTACCGACACCTGTGCCGGCGGTTCCGCGACCGGGGCCCACGTGCACTGGAGCCTGCGCACGTACGACGCCAACTATGCCGGTCAGTACACCTGGTTGAACGGCCGCACCATCGGCGGCTGGACATGGTGGAACGGCTCCAGCCAGTACTCCGGCTGCGGCACCCGTCTCGGCTACACGGCCTGCCCCGGCACCGCGATCTACAACCGCACCAGCTGACGAGCGATCAGGCAGGCCGCAGGGGGCGCACCGGCCGCGCAGGGCCCTGAAAGCGGCTCGGGCGGCGCCCGCGTGGTGAGCGCGGGCGCCGCCCGGGGCGACGTCGACGGCGAGGAAAGCGAAAGAACTTGTTTCGGAAGAGGAATGAGAAGGAAGCCCTTTCATGGCCTCGCCGTGGTCAACGCTAGCACTCAGCCCGGGATCAAGTCGCGTGCATTATCGAGGGTGATGACCCGGGAGTCCGGATGCAGGCCCTCGGGACGTTCGAGACCGATGTACGTCACGGGCTCGTCCGGGACCCGCTCGCCGTCCCACAGCTCCACGGCCGTGGTGCGGACGGACATCAGGCCGATCAGGTACCGCACCGTCAGGTACTCGCGCTCCACGACGGCGCGCACCACCTTCGACACCGATATCTGGTTCTCCTCGACGCGGTTGGCCGACGAGATGCCCTTCAGATGGAGGTGCAGCCACTTCGCGCGCCACCGGCCGTCCTCCTCGCGCCGGAACACCAGGGGCAGCGCCACTCGGCCCGCCCCGCGGAGCTCCGATTTCATACGCACCGTGCGCGGTTCGAACGGCCTGCCCTTCTGCTCGCCGTCACGCAGCATGAAACCGAAGAACGACTCCTCGACCTCCTCGAAGCTCTCGCCGGCGTAGATGTTGACCTGCGGAACGATCACTGGGCTTCGTACCCGGTCCAGGGACAGGTTGATGAATTCCGAGGCCCCGTCCGGCGCCTCGGTGACATCGCCCGAGTGCTCGCCCCCGACAGCCGTGAGGGACGTGTAGGAGAGCCAGGAGTCGGTGCTGTAGTCGGAGCGGAGAAGCAGCGCCGAGAGATCGTAGTCGGTCCGCCTCTCGGTCTCCTTCCAGTACACGAAGAAGCGCAACTGCTCACCGTCGACAGGCGAGAGAGAACCTCGCGGCAGTACGCCCAGCCCGGCCGCGGACGCCCTGCCGCTGAGCGGGAGCGCCACATCGAGGACATCGGGATCGAGGAGCAGCCGAGCCGGCGCGGGGAGTCTCCGGCGTATCTCGGCGTCGAGGGCGGCGATCAGCCGGTCGCGGTCGGTGGCGGGAACCGGCGGCCGGACGTCTGACGCGACCCAGAGGCCGCCCCGTCGGTTGACGAAGACGCGGGGTTTGTCGCTCTCCCCCTCCCGGTTCTGGAAGTGCTCGCGGACCGAGAGCACGACCCGGCCGGAGACCTCGGGGGCGACCCGGATCGCGGCGGCCACGACCGCGTCCCGCTCCTCCTGACCGGCGGCGACGCGCAGCAGGAGATCCAGGGCGCGGAACAGCTTGCCGGGAGCGGATTCCAGCAGCCGCACGGCACCGAGGACGTCGGACGCGTCGAGCAGCCTCTCGACGCGGCTGTCGAAGGACCGCGCGTCCTTCTCGCCCCGGGCCACGGCGAACACGTCGGCCGCGTGCGGCCAGCGCGGGTACTCGTGCGGGTGGAGACGCTCCCCGAGTCGCTTGAAGGGTTCGCGGTACGCCTGTACATCGGCCAGCTTGGCGGGGTTCGCCGCGACCACGGCATCGAGGCCCGCGAGCAGCGCACGGCGGACCGGCCGCGGAAGAGCCCGAAACCGGGTCGGCTCCTGCAGCGTCACGTCGCCGCCCGAGAACGCACAGGCCAGCCGCAGCACATCGACGACCGTGTCCAGCAGGAGGTCCGCGCCGACAGCGAGACGGGCCTTGTTGACGACCGCACGGTTCTCCCTGACCGGGATCGAGTCCGGCTGAGGGCCGAGCGCGCACCGCTCGGCGAGGGTCTCGAGGTCGCTCAGGTGATCTTCGCCCAGTGGCGTCGTACTACCCGCCAAGGCCAGGTACAGGTCCGTGACTTCGTCGTCCAGGTCCCGCCCGAGGTGCAGGACGGTCACCCGGTCACTCGCCGAGGCGATCAGCTCGTCCTGCGCGGCGAGCATCTCCTCATAGGTGTGCTGATAGCGGCCGTACGTGGGGAGACTGAGCAGGTTCAGCACTCCGCGCGCCAACTGGGTCAGTACGTTGTCCCGCGACGTGTCGTCACCGAGGGCCTTCACGACACACCGCATCCAGAACTCCTCGGTGTCCGGCACGTTCGCCGGGAAGTCGATGAAGTACGAGTTGTGCCGGACGTGGTCGCCCACCATCTCGCTCACGATGCGCAGCGTCCGCTCGGCGGTGCGCAGGACCGCGGCCTCGGACAGTCCGGACAAGTGCTCCAGCAGCTCCACCGAGAGCTTGAAGCCCACGGATGTCAGCGCCGCGTCGAACTGCCTTGCGGTGGCGGCGCCTTCTCCGGCGGAGCCCTTGGGGAAGGGAATGCGGTGGGTGTGCCGGATGACCAGTGGTTCGAGATCGTGCGCCATTCGGGAATGATCGCAGGACCGTACGAAACGGCGCACGGGAGTTTTCCGTACGCGCTCTGGCGTCGCGTTCACATCTACCGCATCAAGTGCGGCTCAGGCGCGGCCGGAGAAGGGCGCCGGCCGGCCAGGGGCCCCTGCGGTCGTTGGCAAGGGCGAGGCAGATGCCGATCCGGCCGGTTCTGCCTCCGCCCCACGACGAGCTGATGTCCAGGTCCAGCCCGTCCGTGCGCCGCTAGAGGTCGAGCTGGTGCTGGTGTGTCGTGTGCGTGGGTGTGTAGCCGAGACTGTCGTTGATCTGTCTCATGCGCGTGTTGCTGTCGGCGGTGTCGGTCAGAAGGCCACCGAGGCCCGGATAGCGCTCACGGGTCTGCCGGATCGACTCGGCCTTCATCCATCGGCCGAGGCCGTGTCCACGGTGCTCGGGCAGAACGCCGGTGCCGTAGTGCTGGCCATCGCCTGTGCCGTCGCCGGGGATGACGAGTTCGGTGAACCCGGCGATCGAGCCGTCGGAGGCATCGATGGCGACCACGGTGTGCACATGGTCCCCGCGCTGTTCGACGGCCTTCGCCGCGGCCCGGACGCGGTCCACGTCCCAGGTCACGGAGCCGTATTCGGCGTCATCCATGGGCATGTCGTCCATGGCGTGCCGTGAGGCCGCGAACGTCTGCGCGAGGCCGTCGGGGACGGCTCCCCGCCATGACACAAGCCGGTAGCCGGGGTGCGGACGCTCAATGATCCCGACGAGGGCGCCGGTGTCCACATCGGCCAGTGGCAAGCGGGAGAACCTCAGGGTGAGGACCTTGCGAAAACCGCGCGCCGCCAGGAAGTGGTCACCGGGTGATCCGGCCTCTGCCTGCGCTGTGACGCAGCGTCGGCCATTGCCCCGGGCGGCGGCCACGGCGGCGTCGAGGAGCCGGGAACCGACGCGCTTGCGTCGCTCCGCGGGATGGACGCGGAGAGTCAGTTCGGCCAGGTGCTCCTGTCCAGGATCGGTGAGCAGCCGCAGAAAGGACGTCCCGAGAGGGATGGAATCGGCGTCGGACGCCAGCCATGCAAGCCGCCGGCTGTGCGGTCCGTGAGCGAGGTCGGTCAGTGGGGTGATGCGAAGCGACAAGGTGTCTCCGTCGTGAGGTGGCGGCAAAGGTCAGTACGCGGGCTCGTCTGCCGGGCACTCCTGCGCATGTGCTCCACACCTCCTCGTCGACAGCGCCGGTCCGGAACTACGCGGACGGCTGGGGGAATCTAACCGGCCCACCGGTTCCTCGGCAAAGGGTTAACGAGAGACCGGTACGAGCGTGTGGTCACAGCCACTCGCTGATGGCCGCGATCGGCGCGGTTGCCCCGTGGCGGACCGCCGGCTTGCCGTATCTCGTGGCCACGGCCCGGTCGCAGGTCGACCCTACGACTCCAGGTACCTCAGGACCGCCAGCATCCGTCGGCTGTAACCGGTGGTGTGCGACAGGTCGAGCTTGTCGAAGATCGCGTTGAGGTTCTTCTCCACCGAGCTCAGGGAGATGTGCAGCTTCTGCGCGATCGCCGTGTTCGTGTGCCCCTGGGCCAGGGCTTCCAGGACACTGCGTTCGCGGGGTGTGAGGCGGCTCAGCGGATCTCCGTGGGTTGTGCGGATGACCAGCTGCCGCACGACCTCGGGATCGATGGCAGCGCCGCCTGCCTGAACGCGTTCCAACGCATCCAGGAACTCCTCGACCTGTGCGACGCGGTCCTTGAGGAGATACCCCACCCGTTCCGCGCTGGAGGCCAGCAACTGCGCCGCATAGTTGCGTTCGATGTGCTGGGACAGCACCAGCACGCCGACCTCCGGCCACCGTTCTCGTACCTCCAACGCCGCGCGCAGCCCTTCGTCGGTGTGCGTGGGAGGCATCCGGATGTCGAGCACGACGACGTCGGGCCGCCGCATCGTCATCTCCGCCAGCACGGCCTCGGCGTCACCGAACGCGCCCAGCACCTGGTGTCCCTCCTCGATGAGGAGCCGGACCAGCCCTTCACGCAACAGGGTCGAGTCTTCAGCGATCATCAGGCGCATGGCAGTTCCGCGGTGATGGTGGTGGGTCCCCCTGCGGGGCTGTCGACGCGCAGGACGCCGTCGAGCGCGGCCGTCCGGCTGCGGAGTCCGCTCAGCCCGCTGCCTGCGGGGTCCGCGCCACCCTCGCCGTTGTCCCGGACCTGCACCGCGAGCACCCTGCCACGGAGCACCACCCGCACCGAGACGGCCGTTGCACGGGAGTGTTTGGCCGCGTTGGTCACGGCCTCCGACACGACGAAGTACGCGGCGGTCTCCACCGGTTGAGGCAGTTCCTCACTGACGTCGAACTCGGTCCGGACGGGGATGCCGCACCGCTCCGACACTCCGCCCAGCGCCTCCTCGAGCCCCAGACCGTCCAATGCCGAGGGATAGATCCGCCAGGTCACCTCTCGTAGTTCCGCGAGGATGTCCTGGGACTCCTGGTGTGCCTGACGCAGCAGGGCGTCCGCGCGCTCGGGATCGCGTCCTCGGCGTATCCGGCCGAGCAGCATACCCAGCGCCACCAGGCGCTGCTGGATCCCGTCGTGCAAGTCCCGCTCGATGCGCCGGCGTTCGGTGTCCACCGCCTGTACGACCGCTGCCCGGCTGGTGGCCAATTGACGGATGCGCCGCCGCAGCAGCTCCCGTTCGGAAGGCCCGAAGCACTCACGGGCTGTCCGCGCGTCCAGGGTGGCCAGTGAGTGGAGCCCCTGGACGTCGAGGAAGAGGAGCACACTGCCGAGGAGCACCTGCATGAGCAACTCCTCCCAGTGCAGCGTTCCCTGGGTCATCCCCCTGACGAGCAGCCCTGCCAGGACGATGCCGAAGCCCAGAAGTCCGATCACGACACCGCCCAGCAGCCCCGTGTAACTGCGGACCGCCAGGTAGCGGAGGATCTTCCGGTCGGAAGCCTCGTAGTGCTCGGGGAAGCGGTCGCCGAAGAAGACAGCACGGCGGGACCGTTCCAGGGTCGTCAGCCGGCGCGCTCCGGTCATGAGAATCCTGAGGGCGCTGGTGCGGGTGAGCGGCCACAGCAGGAACGGGCCGAGGACGGTGCCGGCGACCAGGAAGTAGAGGGAACCCAGCAGGGCCGTGGCGCAGCCGAGGAACGTGCCGGCGCACCGGCGCGTCCGGGAGGCTGGAAGGACCTCTGTGGCGTCGCCCTCGCCGGGGTCTTGCTGACCCGCCGGCCTCGGCAGGTGAGGGGCGGTGATGCCCGCGGGATCCTCCTGCACGAGGAGTGATCCTAGTACGGACGGTGAGCCGGGGCGAGGTCGCCCGGACCGTGCGCCGGACGGAACCGCTGTGCGGAGTCGGCTGCGGCGGGTCATGAAGTGCGGCGGTGCCGAGCCGGGTTGCGGCCGCGCAGCCGCACGGCCAGGTACGTCACCACGGCGAGGACGACCAGAACCAGCACTGCTCTGGAGACGATACCGACGTAGGTGTCCACCACTTCCCACTGGTCGCCCAGCCAGTAGCCGGCCATCACCAGAACGGTGTTCCAGATCAGGCTGCCGAGTGTGGTCAGCAGGACGAACACGGGCAGAGGCATGCGCTCCAGCCCCGCGGGGACGGAGATGAGGCTACGGAAGAGCGGCACCATGCGGCCGAGGAAGACCGCTTTGGTGCCGTGCCTCGCGAACCAGGCCTCCGTGCGTTCCAGGTCGGATACCTTCACCAGCGGCAGTTTCGCCCAGATCGCGTACATGCGTTCGCGGCCGAAGAGCATGCCGATTCCGTAGAGGAGCACGGCTCCCGCAACCGAACCGATCGTCGTCCAGAACAGCGCCGAGGCCAGGGTCAGAACCCCCTGTGCGGCGGCGAACCCGGCCAGCGGAAGGATCACCTCGCTGGGCACGGGCGGGAAGAGGTTCTCCAGCGCGATGGCCAGGCCGGCACCGGGACCGCCCATGGTCTCGACGAGGTCGGCGGCCCAGCCCGCGATGCCGTCGGCGGGTTCCTGAGCGAGGGCCGAGGACGTGAGGTGCATGTGGGTCTCCAAGCTGACGGGCCGGTCGTCCGGGCAGGCGCCGGGACTTCCCACCAAGCTAGGAATCACAGGTCAACGGTGGTATGAGGATGGCCGTCCAGTCGGGTGCGGTTTCCCGCACCCCACACCCTGCGGGAAACCGCACCCGTGTGAACGCGAGTCGAGTTCCCTCGGCTCCGTTGGGGCGTCAGTGTGTGGAGCGCGCGACGCGGAATCCCACGTCGTCGATCCGGAAGGTCGGGTGGCTGCGCCGCCGTACCGACGCCCGGCAACTCCAGTGCTCGTCGGCCCATCCACCACCGCGGAGCACCCGGTAGGTGCCGTACACCTCGGCGTCGTAGACGTCCCAGCACCAGTCCCACACGTTGCCCAGCATGTCGTACATGCCCCATGCGTTGGGCTGCCGACCGCCGACGGAGTGGATGCGTCCCTCCGAATTTCCTTGGTACCAGGCGATGTCGTCGAGCAGGCCGTACCGCGGGCCAGTCGTACCCGCACGGCAGGCGTGCTCCCATTCGGCCTCGGTCGGCAACCGGTACCCGTCTGCGGAGGTGTCCCATTCGGCCGTCTCGGGGTCGCCGCTCAGGTGATAGGCGGGCGCCAGCCCCTCGCGTCGGGACAAGGCGTTGCAGAACCGGACCGCGTCCCACCACGAAACGCCCTCGACCGGCAGCCTGTCCCCTCGGGTGCCACTCGGCCGTCGGCCGGTGACTCGCGCGTACCAGGACTGCGTGACCGGGCACGCCGACATCCGGAACGGCGCGACCTCGACCGGCCAGCTCTTCTGCGTCCGCCGGTCCGACAGCGTCACCTGTCCCGACGGGATCGCGACCATCTCGTTTTCTGCCCCCGCTTCCACAACGGCCACCCTACCGGCATCTTTCCTGCCGGCGGCCGAAGCGAGGATGCCGGGTTCACGACGCGCGACGTGTCGCGGCCGGGCCGATGACGCCGGGCCCGAACTTGTCGCGGATGCGGTCCATGGCCGCCTCGGCGACCAGGCGGGCCTCGCGGGCGGTGTCCAGGCTGATCTGCTGGGCGACCCGGTCGGCGTCGGCGAGGTCCTCGCCCTTCAGGGCCATGCCGGTGAGGCGGCCGCGCTGCAGGCCGGCGGCATCCATCAGCCGGTAGGCGAGGGTGCGCAGATCGTCGTCGTGCGCGGACGGCTCGGTCAGGCGGCGGGTCTTCTCCCAGCCGGCGCCGCCGGCGAAGCGCAGGGTGAGGGTCAGGGCGCGGGCGGTCTGGCCGCGGCGGCGCAGCAGCCGCCCGAGCTGGACCACGAGGTCGAGGAGGGCTGCGCGGACTGCGGCGCCGTCCAGGGTGTGGCGGTCGAAGGCGCAGCGGACGGTCGCCGAGGCGGGAAGGGCGCGGGGGACGACGGGACGTGGGTCGATGCCGCGGGCCCTGTCGGCAGCCGTCCGGCCGGCCTGGCCTCCGAGCAGGCGCTGCACGGTGGCCGGGGAGACTGCGGCGAGCAGGCCGACGGTGTGGATGCCGTACTCGTGCAGGGTTTCGGCCTGGCGCGGGCCGATGCCGTGCAGGGCCCGGACCGGCAGCGGGGCGAGCCAGTCGGCTGCCCGGCCGGGCGGGACGGCCAGGACACCGCCGGGCCCGGGCACCTGGGCGGACGCGGTGGCCGCGACCGTGACCGTGGGCCCGATCCCGACACGGACGTCGACACCGAGCCGGGAGATCGTGCGGACCCGCAGCATCTCCCCCAGCCGCAGGGTGTCCGGGCCGTGGTAGCGCAGGGCGCCCTTCAGCTCCACCAGGGCAGCCGACGGCGGCAGCGCCTGCACCACGGGTGACAGCTCGGTGAGCTCCTCCAGCACCTGCCGGTACGTCGGCTCCGGCAGCCGGTCGGGACAGCGCACGTGCATCACCGTCGGTACCTCACGCGCCGGTACAGCCTCCGTAGTCATGACAGCCACCTCCATCACCCACGTTATCGAACGAAAAATCGAACACGCGAGTGCGCGAGCGATGGATCATGGGCTTAGAATCAAAAATATGTTCGATGACTTGCCGCCCGACCTCGACCGCCTGCACACCTTGCGGGTCTGGCACACCCTGTGGCTGCAGCGCATCGACGCCAAGATCGCCGCCCTCACCAGGCGGCAGGCCGAACAGGACCGCGGGCGCCGCAACCGGCCGACGCCGCCGGAATGGATCGTCGAACTCGGCATCGGCGACCGGCGCCCGCCCCTGCGGGTACACGCCGGGGACTGCTACATGGCCGGCAAGCGGCGCCGCCCCGTCGACCGGGACGAAGCCCGCCGTCTGCTCGCCGCAGGACTGAAGGCGTGCGGGCACTGCCGGCCCGACAACCTGCTCGGCATCACCGACTTATCCAGCCGCCAGGCCCTCACTGCCGCTGCGGCGCCTTGACCGAACACCGGAACCGTCTGGTCGATATCCTGCATTCGCGGCGATTCACACCTTTCGCCCCAGAACGGGACCCGCCATGACCACCCCTCCCCCGCCCGTCACCGAGCCGGACCCCTCCGCCCTTACCTGCCCCGGGGACAAGGCCGGCCCCTGCGCCGTATGCCGGCGCAAGACCCACCGCTACGGCCCCGGAGGCCGTCCCCTCTGCGCATGGTGCATGTCCGCGGCGCGGGACAGGTGGGGCCCGGGCGTGCACTACGACAGCGCCCGCCCCTGACCTCCCGCCCGGCAGCGCTTCCTCGCCGCGACGCGGCGCTCCTGAGGTCCGGTCACACCAGCCCGGTGCGGCGGGAGACGTCCTCGGTGTGCCTCATGTGCTGGTGGGCCTCGTCGCCGAGCGCCGTGATGAGGCCCGCGACGACGGTCTCGACGACGGCGAGGGTGGGCACGAGGCTGTCGTACGGGGAGGGGGTGGTGACCTGGCTGGGCAGCACGACCTCGGCGTGCGCGCTGGTGGGCGAGAGCCAGGTGTCGGTGAAGACGACGACCTTGCCGCCCTGCTCCTGCGCGAGCTGGGCGAGGGCCATCTTGTCGCTCTCGTAGCGGCGGTAGTCGAAGACGACGAGGACGTCCCGGCGGCCGAGCCGGGCCAGGGCGGCGGCCCGTTCGACGTCGCGTTCGGGCAGGATGTGGACGTCGCCCCGCAACTGCATCAGGTGCAGCCCGAGGTACTGGGCGAGCAGGTGCGTGAACCGGCCACCGACCAGCGTGATCCGGCGCTTGCGGTCGGACAGCAGCGCGATGGCCCGCTCGACGTCGTGCGGCGGGGTCTCGGCCAGGGTCTGGGCCACGGCGGTGGTGAACAGCCTGCTGCTGCGGGCCATGAGGCCCGCGGCCGAGTCGTCGCCGGGGGTGTCGTCTCCCGTCTCCTCGTACAGGGAGAGTGGCGAGGCGTTGCGCTGGTCGAGTTCGGTGCGCAGGGCTGCCTGGAACTCCGGGAACCCGCTGTAACCGAGGCGGGCGACGAAGCGCAGGACCGTGGGCGCGCTGACGGCGGCGCGTTCGGCGATCGTGGCGACGGTCTCGAATCCCGCGGCGGGGTAGGCGGCCAGGAGCACCCGCCCGACCTTCCGCTCGGCGGGGCTGAGGGTGCCCAGCTTGAGGCGGATGTCGTCGGCGAGGGTGCCGGAGGCCATGAGGGCTCCTTTCGGATCTTGCGGTGCGCCGGTGCCGAGCCTAATGCCCGCACGGACGGCTGTGACCGGCCGGACGTCCCGGCCGGCCCCTGCCGCCGACGGTGTCGGGAGCGGTCACCGGGGTGCTACGTCGATGCGCAGTCCGACCAGGGACTGCGCGGTGGTGCCGTCGCTCGTCCAGGCGGTGAAGCCCGGCCGCTTGGTGAAGGTGACCGTGAAGCGGGGAGCGCTCTCGTAGGTGCTGGCGGTGGCGGTGCGCTGGGTACGGGTGGCGGCCAGTGCCGCGGCGGTGCTGAGGAAGGAGTACGGGACGCCGGCCGGGTTGTCGACCGAGTGGAAGACGTCGTTGTTGGCGGGCACGGGAGACGTTCCGCTCGGGGTCAGCGGACGCTTGCCGGGGCCCGGGCGGGCGGCCCGGCGGCGGACGTCGTAGCGGTCGCCGTCGGTGAGGTGGGTGTACCTGGCTCCGGTCAGCGTCCAGCCGGCCCGTACGGTGCGGGCGCGGGCCTCGCGCAGGTCGAGGATGCCGACGCCGCGGTCACCGAGGACGGTCATGGTCTCGTCGTGTGTTCCCGGGTGGTCGACGACGAGCGCGCTGTTCTCCTGCAGGGCGTAGACGCGGTCGTGACCGGTGTCCGCGGCCAGGCGCAGGGCCCGGCCCTCCCTCCCGTAGGCGCCGGTGTGGGTGTCGACGAGGCCGGAGCGAAGGAAGCCGAAGCCTCCCTCGGGAAGGTGGCCGAGCCGGGTGGGGTCGTCGAAGTAGCCGGGCGCGCTGCCGTCCCGCAGGCCCTGGTAGGACTCGCCGCCGGTGACCATGTCGTGCCCGGCGGCGATCTGGGCACCCGCGGAGGTGCCGGCGACGACGGCGCCGTCGGCCAGCTTGGCGCGGATGGCGGCGAGCACCTTGGAGTCGGTGTGCCGGTCGCCGTGCAGGAGGGTGGTGACGTAGCGGTACTGGTCGCCGCCGCCGAAGAAGAACCCGGTCATGGAGTTGATCTGGTCGACGACGGCGTCGGAGTCGGCGTTGGCGATGTGGTCGAGGTCGACGGGGATCCACTGGGCGTCGGCCGCGCCGTGCTTCTCGAACAGCCCGGCGTAGTAGATGCCGTTGCAGGCCGAGTTGCCGCACCGGTCGGGGTCGTTCGCGTGCGGGTCCTGGCTCTCCGGCACGGAGGCTGCGGTGAGGACGCCGATGCGGGCGCGGGAGCCGCCGGCCCGTTCGATGATCTCCCCGTACACCTGGGTGTTGTTGTCCTTCAGGGCGCCACCGATCAGGACCAGGGACCCCGCCGACCGGCCGGCGTCGGGGCGCGGGGTCGCCTGGGCGGCCGCCGGTGCGGCGGCGAGGGTGAGGACGAGGGCTGTGGCGGCGGCGAGGAAATGGCGCCGGCCGGGTTGGGGACGCTCGCGCATGGGGTCTCCTCGGGAGGTGTCGGACGTCGGAAAGGGGCCGGTCCCTCGGCCGGGATCCGGCACGGCCGAGGGACCGGTGGTCATGCGTCGTTGCGGCTGTCGCCGAGGGCGGTGATCAGCGAGGCCAGCAGGGCGATGCGCTGGGGCACGGTCACGGTGTCCAGCCACTCCTGCGGGCTGTGGTCGGCGCCGCCGACCGGACCGAGCCCGTCCAGGACCGGAACGCCCGTGCCGGATATCAGGTTGGCGTCGCCGACGCCGCCGGTGGCCGTGGCACCGAGGGTGAACCCGAGTGCGGCTGCCGCCTGCTGGGCCGCGGCGAACATCCGGTGTGACGCCCCGGTCGCCTCCATCGGCGGGCAGTGGTCGAGTTGTTCGACGGTCACCGCGGTACCGGGCACCGCGGGGCATGCGGCTGCGTCCTCGATGGCCCGCCTCGCCCTGCGTACGTCGGTGGCGGTGGCCGCGCGCACCTCCAGGCGGAGTTCGGCCTCGGGGCAGACGATGTTGGGGCGGTGGCCGGCCCGGACGACGCCGACGTTGACGGTGACACCGTCCCAGCGCCCGTTGAGGGCCTGCAAGGACACGACCAGGTGCGCCGCGGCGAGGGCCGCGTTGGCGCCGCGCTCGGGTTCGATACCGGCATGGGCGGCGCGGCCGGTGACGGTGAGCCGGAAGTCGGCGACACCCTTGCGGGCGAGCACCAGATCCCCGTTCTCGCGAGCGCACTCCAGGCCGAGGGCGTAATCGACGCCACGGGCGGCCTCCTCGGTGATCCCCCGGCTGAACGGGGAGCCGATCTCCTCGTCCGGCGTTGCCAGGAACACCACCTCGGCGTACTCCGCGGCCCCTTGCTCCTGAAGCAGGTCCAGCGCGGTCAGGCCGGCCAGCAACCCGCCCTTGTCGTCGCTGACTCCTGGCCCGTGGGCACGCGTGCCGTCGAGGGTGAAGGGCCGTTCGGCGGCGGTCCCGTCCGCGAACACGGTGTCCATGTGGGCGGCGAGCAGGATCCTGCGCCCGCCATTCGCCTCTGTGAGACGGCCCGCCTTGCGGGCGACCAGCACGTCGCCCGTGCGGAGGGTGCCGAAGGGTGGGCCGTCCGCGGCAGGCGGCCGGAGCCGTTCGACGGTGAATCCGAGCGACGTCAGGCGCGCCTGCGCCCAGTCGGCGACCGCGTTGACCCCGTCGGGGCTGTACGAGCCGGAGTCGATGGCCACGAGGTCGGCGAGGTCGTGCAGGTAGCGCTGGAGACGGCTGCGGGCCGGGCCGAGCAGGTCGGCGGGGCGGGGCCCGGGTCGCTGCCGGGAGGGGGCGCTCACAGGACCTTCGACAGGAACGCGCGGGTACGTTCCTGTTCGGGGTCGACCAGGACCTGCCGTGGGTCGCCGGCCTCGACGATGACGCCCTCGTCCATGAAGACCGCCGTGTCGCCCACTTCACGGGCGAAGCCGATCTCATGGGTGACGACGACCATCGTCATCCCGTCGTCGGCCAACTGCCGCATCACGTCGAGGACATCGCCGACGAGTTCCGGGTCGAGAGCGGAGGTCGGCTCGTCGAACAGCATCAGCTTGGGTCTCATCGCGAGGGCGCGGGCGATGGCCACGCGCTGCTGCTGGCCGCCGGAGAGCTCCGAGGGGTAGTGGCCGGCGCGGTCGGCGAGGCCGACCCTCTCCAGCAGTTGCCGCGCTTCCTCGCGGGCCTGTGCCCTGGCCACGCCGGCGACCCGTACGGGTGCCTCGGTGACGTTCTCCAGCGCCGTCAGGTGCGGGAAGAGGTTGAAGCGCTGGAACACCATGCCGATGTCGCGGCGCCGCTCGGCCACTTGCCGTTCCCGCAGCTCGTGCAGCTTGCCACCGTGCCGGCGGTATCCGACGAGCTCGCCGTCGACGGTGAGCCGGCCGCCGTCGACCTTCTCGAGGTGGTTGATGCAGCGCAGGAAGGTGGACTTGCCCGAGCCCGACGGACCGAGCAGGCAGCACACGCTGCCGCGCCGGACGGTGAGGTCGATGCCCTTGAGGACCTCCAGCCTGCCGTAGTGCTTGCGCACGCCTTCGGCGTGCACCATCGGCACGCTCCCGGCGTGCTCCGTGGGGGCGCTCACCGGCCCGCCTCCTTGTTCGTGACGCGGTTTCCCACGCGCGTGGTCCGGGCGACTCCGCCGAGCAGGCGTCGCAGGGGGGAGACGTGCTGGACGCGGGCGGTGCCGCGGCCGTAGCGGCGCTCCAGCCAGGCCTGCGGGATGCCGAGCAGGGTCACCAGGGCGAGGTACCACAGGCTCGCGACGACGAGCATGGGGATGACCTGGTAGTTCTGGGCGTACACGTCCTGGATGTTGGACATCAGGTCGTGGGCGGAGATGACCGAGACCAGGGCGGTCATCTTCAGCATGTTGATGGTCTCGTTGCCCATCGGGGGGATGATGACGCGCATCGCCTGGGGCAGCACGATCCGGCGCATGGTGAGGGCGGGACGCATGCCCAGCGAGTGCGCGGCCTCGGTCTGTCCCGTGTCGACGGACTGGATGCCGGCGCGCACGATCTCGGAGGCGTAGGCGGCCTCGTTGAGCCCGAGGGCGAGCAGTGCCGCGACGGCCGGGGTCAGCAGGGAGTTCGTCTCGGCCCGGAAGAAGGTGATGTCGGTGAAGGGGACTCCGATCATCACGTACTTGTAGAGGGCGGCCGCGTACCCCCAGAAGATGATCTGCACGAGCAGCGGAGTGCCGCGGAAGATCCACACGAAGAAGGTGGCGAGCCCGTGGAGGACGGGGCTGGAGGACAGCCGCATGACCGCGATCAGCGTGCCCAGGGCGAGTCCGAGGACCATGGCGGCGGCGGTCAGCCACAAGGTGGTGAACAGGCCGTCGAAGATGAGGTCGGCGAAGAGGTATTCGCCGACGATGTCCCAGCGCAGGTTGTCGTTCCTGGCCAGCGAACCGAGCAGCCCGGCCAGGGCGGCCAGGGCCGCCGCGGCGGCCACCCAGCGGCCGTAGTTGCGCACCGGCACGACGACGATGTCCTCCGCCGCGAGCCCGCGGGCGGGCGCGGCGGTGTCCCGGGGTGTCTTCAGCTCGGCCATGGTCAGTCGACCGCCGCGTTCCTGGTGGCTTCCTTCACGGCGATGGAGGCGACGCCGTACTTCTCGAAGATCTTGGTCGCGGTGCCGTCGTCGATCAGGGCCTGGAGGGCCTTCTGGATCGCGTCGGTCAGTTCCGGCAGGTCCTTGCTGACGGCGATGCCGTTGGGCGAGGCGCGGTAACCGCCGGGTGCGGCGGGGTCCTCGACGAGGTCGAAGGTCTTGCCGTCGTCGGCGGTCCTGGCGGTCCACCCCGCGGCCGGCTTGGTCAGCACCTGGGCGACGACCTTGCCGGAGCGCAGGGCGAGCTGGGCGTCGGAGTCCTTGGGGAAGGTCTGGATGTCGATCCGGCCGCCGCCGGCCTTCGCACACTCGGCCTGGTGGCTCTTGAGCAGCTCGAGCTGGTTGGTGGCGGTCTGCACGGCCACCTTGTTCCCGCACAGGTCGTCCAGGGTGGTGATCTTCCCGGGGTTGCCCTCGGCGACGAGGATGCCGGAGCCGGACTGCGAGTAGTCGACGAAGTCGACGACCTTCTGCCGTTCCTTGTTGTCGGTGATGGCCGACATCGCCGCGTGGAACTTGCCGGCCTGGATGGCCGGGACGATCCCGTCGAACTTCTGCGGGGTGAAGGTGAACCGCACGCCCAGCTTGGCGCCCAGGGCCTGGCCGAGGTCGTAGTCGAGGCCCGTCAGTTCGCTCTCGCCTTCCTTGACGTACATCTCGAAGGGCGGGTACGGCACGTCGGTGGCGACCTTGACGGTGCCGGCGTCCTTGATCTCCTCGGGCAGCGTGTCGTGCAGCGCGGGATCCTTCTCGATCGTGACGCCGGCGACGGTGACGCCGCCATTGGCCGCCGGTGCGGAGTCGTCGCCACTGGAGCAGGCGGTGAGCGCGGTAAGGGCGGTGGTCACTACGGTGGCGGCCGCCAGGCGGCGGACCGTGCGAGCGTTCATGGCGGATCGGACCTCTCGGGAGCCTTGGCCGGCGGAGGTGCCGCCGACCGCGCTCCGGAAATTACAGAACGCTCATCTTCCTGGCTAGATGTATCGCACGTTACGTTCAGGTAACGCGGCGATCGGCGCCCCGTTCACCTCGATCTCCGCCGTTTCACATGGGCTTTCCTGAGGATCGTCGGGTCCTGTCGAAAGAATCTGGCGATACATATTCCCGATGGAGCACCCAGGCTGTACCGTCCGCTAGCACATCTGACCCACCCCCCGACGGACCCAAGGAGAGACATCGTGGAGGACACGCCGTTCGCCGAGGCTTCGGACCGTCCCGGAGTCGCGCTGCCGCCCCGCGAGGCATGGCGGAGAAAGATGCGCGACGACGTCCTGGACGCGGCACGCGCCATGGCGGCCGAGAAGGGCTGGGACTCCGTGAGCCTGTCGCAGGTGGCATCCCGCGCCGAGGTGTCACGGCCCACGGTGTACAAGGAGTTCGGCAGCCGCGGCGGTCTGAGCCGGGCGCTGGTGCACCGTGAGGCGGAGCGCTTCCTCATCGGCGTGGACCGGGCCCTGCAACAGCCGGCACCGACCGCGTCGGACGCGTTGGCCGCCGCCGTCCTGTACGCCCTGGAGGAGGCCCGGGAGAACGTGCTCGTCGCCTCGGTGGTGAAGGCTGCCCGCGACGGCACGGACTCGCTGCTCCCCTACCTGACGGCACGCTCGGAACCGGTCGTCACGGGGGCACGGCTCCTGGTGCGGTCGTGGTGCCAGGCCCATTACCAGCGGTCCGACACCGTACGGACGGATCAGGCGGCGGACGTCATCGTGCGCCTGACCCTCTCGTACATCGTGCTGCCTCCGGCCGACCACACGCTGCGCGAGTCGGCCGAGCTCATCACCGCGGCGGCCCTGGGGGTGCTGTCCGTGGACACGGGTCCGTCACCCGCCACGGGCTGACGGAACGTCAGAACATTGACAGGGCGTCCCCGATTGTCAGCGGCGGCCGTCGGTGCCACTCTCTGCCGGGTCTCCGCATCCCGAACGCCCGCAAGGAGCACAGCCGATGACCGCACCGTCGACGACGCCTCCCGCGTCCCCCGCGGGCACACCCTGGCGCGACCGCAAGCGCTACGCATGGCTGCTCGGCCTTGCCGTCCCCACGCTGCCCTTCCAGGCCGCGGCGCTGGTCGCCGTCAGCGACTGGCGGGCGCTGTGGTGGTGGGGACCGTTCTTCGCCTTCGTGATCATCCCGCTGCTCGACGCGCTGATCGGCCCGGACCAAGAGAACCCACCCGACGAGGCGATCCCGCTGCTCGAGGAGGACCGCTACTACCGCTGGTGCACGTATCTGTACCTGCCCCTGCAGTACGCCGGACTGCTGTACGCGTGTCTGCTGTGGTCCGACGGCATGAGCGTGCCGGATGCGCTGGGTCTCGCCGCCACGGTGGGTGTCGTCGCCGGTGTCGCCATCAACACGGCCCACGAGCTCGGGCACAAGCGGGAGACGGTGGAACGCCGTCTGGCCCGCCTCGCGCTGGCCCAGTCCGCCTACGGTCACTTCTACGTCGAGCACAACCATGGCCACCACATCCGTGTGGCGACACCCGAGGACCCCGCCAGTTCGCGGCTCGGTGAGAGCCTGTGGGCGTTCCTGCCGCGGACGGTCGCGGGGAGCGTGCGGTCGGCCTGGCGCCTGGAGGCCCGTCGTCTGAACCGCCGCCGGCACCGCGCCTGGTCGCACCGCAACGACGTGCTGACCGCGTGGGCACTGACCGCCCTGATCTTCGCCACGCTCGCCGCCGCCTTCGGGCCGGTGGTCCTGCCCTACCTGCTCGTCCAGGCGGCGTGCGGCGTCCTGCTGCTGGAGACGGTCAACTACCTCGAGCACTACGGTCTGTTGCGCGAACGCCGCCGGGACGGGCGGTACGAGCGGGTCGCCCCGCGCCACAGCTGGAACAGCAACAACACCACCAGCAACATCTTCCTGTACCAACTGCAGCGGCACTCCGACCACCACGCGAACCCGCTGCGCCGCTACCAGACACTGCGCCACTTCGACGAGGCACCCCAGCTGCCCTCCGGCTACGCCTCGATGATCGTGCTGGCGTGGGTGACCCCGCTGTGGCGCCGGGTGATGGACCCGAAGGTGCTGGCGCACTACGGAGGCGACGCGAGCCGGGCCAACCTGCACCACCGGCGTGCGGAGCACCAAGGCGCGCGATCCCGATGACAGAAGGTCTCGGACACCTCACTGCGCGGTCTGACGGCGACCTGTGGCCGGCGTGGTCTAGCCCAGCACAGGAAACGGCCAATTCGTCCCAGGGTGGCCGACAAGTGACCTCGTGCGAGCGATTCGGGGCCGCACAGTCCGTTCGGGTGGCAGGACCGCCCGGGTCTCCGTTGTGATGCAGGACCACGGAACTGTCGAACCGAACTGGACCAGCTATCGGCGGGTGCCGCCGGGGGCGGAATGGCCGCCGCAGCCGCAGCCGCAGCCGCTCAAGGCTCCGGTCAGTCAGGACGAAGAGGTCGTGGGCCGGTGTGCCGGCGGCGCACGGCCAGGGCCGCGATGTCATCGTCGAGCCTTCCGCCCGCGTAGCGGAGCAGATCCGCGTGCAGCCGGTCCAGCAGCTCACGAGGCGGTGCCTGGTTGTGCTGCCGCGCCCAGTCCGCAAGCGGGAAGAACTCGCCGGCTCGGTCGCGGGTCTCCGTCACGCCGTCGGTGTAGAGCAGCATCTGGTCGCCCGGGACGAAGGCGACGGTGTCGACGTAGTAGTGGTCGCCCAGGAGTACCGAGAGGTTGAGGGGGGTCGAGGTGAGGGTGGGCTCGAGAACGTGGATCCGCCCTCCGCGCACGAACACCGGTGGTGGGTGACCGCAGTTGAGGATTCTGACCTGCTGCCTGTCGTGCGGGATCTCGGCGATCAGCACGGTGGCGAAGTGCTCCGTCTGATCATCAGCGGGAACCGCGGCGCTGTAGCGGGAAATGGTGATCTGGAGCCGACGGATGATGGCTTCGAGGTCGGGCTGGTCGTACGCGTTCTCCCGGAAGCAGTTGATCACTGCGGAGGCGGCCCCCACTGCCGACAGGCCCTTGCCGCGCACGTCACCGATGAGCAGCCGGACTCCGTACGGCGTGTCGGCGGCCTCGTAGAAGTCGCCTCCGATCCGGGCCTGCTCCTGCGCCGCCAGATACAGCGACTCGAGCTCGACGTCCTGGACTCGGTGCGGCAGCGGCCGCAGCAGTACCTTCTGAGCCGCGTCGGCGACGAGCCGAACCTGGAAAAGCGTCTCCTCCCGCTGGAGCCGCAGGTGGCTCGCGTACGCGGCCGCCATGGTGACGGCGATGATCGCGGCAGCCGTGTACGGCGTCCCCAGATCGGCGTAGATGAAGCTGAGGCCGATCATGATCAGCAGGCAGGACGCACCCAGCAGGACTGTCGGGAAGACGGGCCACAGTGCGGCGGCGAGGGCGGGTGCCGCGGGCAGCAGGCGGCTGAAGGCGATCTCCCTCGGCGTGGAGAACGCCAGGCCGGCGATGAGGATGGTGACGAGCACCGGTGACAGCAGCACGGCTTCCCGCTGGCCATCGTTCGGACGATGGCGGCGCCGGAGCCGTCCTGAGCTGATCACAAAACGGATCATATCGGGATGATGAGGGCATTGATTTGCGACAGCGCTGGTGCTGGTGTCCGGTGATCCGCTGCTTGTACGGTTGTCCAGCTCGGTCGGACGGCGGTGTGCGGATTGCGGACCGCCGACTCGAAGGTGTCGTGTTCCTCCGGCGGCCGCGGCCCCCGTGCACTCCGCGTCGCGGGCGAATTGCCGCCGGAAGCGGGGTCACTTCGTTCCTGCCGGGCACGTCGCTCCACAAGTCCGGATCCTGGGGGAGAAAGGAGACGTGTCGCCGTCGGGCCGGGTGTTGAGGACCCGGTACGTCCCCCTGATGGCCAGCATGGCGAGCGGGCCTTGGGCGGAAGTGGCCCCGCACACCTGCCACCGCGCGCCCTGCGGAACCGGGCTGCCCTGCTTGTGCGACTGGGCGCTCCGGCCACCCGACGGGTGGCCGGAGCGCTGGAAGGATGTACTGCCGGCGTGTGTCCGGGGGCGAGGCATCACCCCGGCGTCCGGTCAGCCGGTGGCGAGGAACTCGAGCGTGTCGATCACGCGGTTCGAGAAGCCCCACTCGTTGTCGTACCACGCGACCACCTTGACGTGGCGGCCGTCGACGCGGGTGAGGGCCGAGTCGAAGATCGACGAGGCGGGGTTGCCCACGATGTCGGAGGACACGAGCGGGTCGTCCGAGTATTCGAGGATGCCGGCGAGCGGCCCGTCCGCCGCGGCCCGGTACGCCGCCAGCACGTCGTCGCGCGTCACGTCGCGGGCTACGGTGGTGTTGAGTTCGACGATCGAGCCCACCGGCACCGGTACGCGGATCGAGTCGCCCGACAGCTTGCCGTCGAGGTTCGGCAGCACCAGGCCGATCGCCTTCGCGGCGCCGGTCGTGGTCGGCACGATGTTGACGCCGGCGGCCCGGGCGCGACGGGCGTCGCGGTGCGGGCCGTCCTGCAGGTTCTGCTCCTGCGTGTAGGCGTGCACCGTCGTCATGAACCCGTGCTCGATACCGGCGAGCTCGTCGAGGACCGCGGCCAGCGGTGCGAGCGCGTTGGTGGTGCAGGAGGCGTTCGAGACGATCGTGTGCACGGCCGGGTCGTAGGCACCGGTGTTGACCCCGAAGGCGAGCGTGACGTCGGCGCCGTCCGACGGCGCGCTGACGAGTACCTTCTTCGCGCCCGCGTCGAGGTGGGCCCGGGCGGCCTTGGCCGAGGTGAAGCGGCCGGTGGCTTCCAGGACGATGTCGACGCCGAGTTCGGCCCAGGGCAGCTGCGCCGGTTCGCGCTCGGCCAGCACCGTGATCCGACGGCCGCCGACGACGAGGACGTCCCCGTCGACGGTCACCGGGCGCCCCAGTCGGCCGGCCGTGCTGTCGAAGGCGAGCAACCGGGCGAGAGCGGCGGGCTCCGTCAGGTCGTTGACGGCGACGACCTCGAGGGCGCTGTCGCGCTCCAGCAGGGCGCGCAGCACATTGCGTCCGATGCGGCCGAATCCGTTGATGGCGATGCGAGTCATGAGTGATGTCCCTTCCCTTCCCCACCAGGCTCGCTCGCAGCCCACGCCGCTGACAGTGGCGTGATCGCCACGGTTCACAAGGATCCCGCCACGCCGTGCCGGGCGAGCTATTCGCCCCGGGTGAAGGTGCGCCGGTACTCGCTCGGTGTGGTGCCGAGGATGCGCTGGAAGTGCAGGCGCAGGTTCGCGCCGGTGCCGAGGCCGACATCGGCGGCGATCTGTTCGACGCCGCGCTGCGAGCGTTCGAGCAGTTCGCGGGCCAGGTCGACGCGGGCACGCATCACCCACTGCATCGGTGTGCAGCCGGTCTCCTCGACGAAGCGGCGGGAGAACGTGCGCGGCGAGACCCCAGCCTGCCGCGCCAGTATGTCGAGGGTGAGGGGCTCTCCGAGCCGGTGCAGCGCCCACTCGCGGGTGGCGGCGAACCGCTCGCCGAGCGGCTCGGGGACGCTGCGCGGCACGTACTGGGCCTGGCCGCCGCTGCGGTAGGGAGCCGCGACCAGACGCCGGGCCGCGTGGTTGGAAGCGGCCACGCCGAGGTCGCCGCGCAGGATGTGCAGGCACAGGTCGATGCCGGAGGCGGCGCCGGCCGAGGTGAGCACGCTGCCCTCGTCGACGAACAGCACGTTCTCGTCGACCCGGACGAGCGGATGCCTGGCCGCGAGTGCCCGCGTGTAGTGCCAGTGCGTCGTGGCGCGCCTACCGTCGAGCAGGCCCGTGGCGGCGAGCGCGAAGGCGCCCGTCGAGATGGCGGCGAGCCGCGCGCCCCGGTCGTGGGCGTCGATCAGCGCCTCGACGACGGCCTGCGGCGGGTCGTCGCGGTCCGGGAACCGGTAGCCGGGGACGAAGACGAGGTCGGCCCACGCGAGCGCGTCGAGGCCGTGGGCGACGTAGTACGCGAGGCCGTCGCCGCCGGTCACGAGACCGGGTGTCGCTCCGCACACCCGCACCTCGTACGGCATGCTCGCACGGGTCGTGAAGACCTGTGCGGGAATGCCGACGTCGAGCGGCTTCGCACCCTCGATCACGAGGATGGCGACGCGATGCGGGCGGGTGGCTGGCACAGGAAGAGGTTACGTGGGGCGTGGCGCCGATACGTCCGCTGCACGGGCCGGGCAGGCGGGACGCCGGTCCGGCTCCCTGAGGGGCCCCACCGCCCCCTGGGCCGGTCCAGGGGTCAGAGGTCCCGGGGCCCGGGCCGTGTGGCCTGTTCTTGCGGGCCCTTTTCCCGCCGTCGGCCGGACGCAAGAAGGCTAGCCTCACCTTACTGACGACTCGGTGGCCGGGATTCCCGCCCGGCAGGGAGCAGCGGAGACGTGGATGAGCGTGAGCGTGGGCGGTGAGAGGGCCGTACCGGCGGAACGTCGGGGGACGGAGGTGTCGGGTGGCGCGGTGCGCGCCCTGGCCGATCTCGCGCCCGGCGCCCGGGCCACGGTGGTCGAGGTCGTCGCGGACGCGGCGCCGGACACGGCCCGCCGACTGGGCGCGCTCGGCTTCACGCCCGGAACGGTGGTGGAGGTCGTACGCCGTGCGCCGCTGCGCGACCCGGCCGTCTACCGGGTCAAGGACTACGAGGTGTGCCTGCGCAGGGCCCAGGCCGCGTGCGTGCACACAACGGAGGTGGACCAGTGACAGCGGGCTGCCACGAGCCCGGTGACACAGGCGCGGTCACGACCGGGGAGGCGCGCATCGCCCTGGTCGGCAGCCCGAACGCGGGCAAGACCAGCGTCTTCAACGCCCTGACGGGCCTGCACGCCAGGACCGGCAACTACCCCGGCGTCACCGTGTCCCGTTACGTGGGCACCTGCCGGGCCGGCGGCCGCGGTCATGTGATCGAGGACCTGCCCGGCACGTACAGCCTGGAGCCGATCAGCCCGGACGAGCAGGTCACCGTCGATGCCCTGGACGGCCGGCTGGACGCCGCACCGCGGCCGGACGCGCTGCTCCTCGTCGTGGACGCCACCACTCTGCGCAGGTCGCTGACGCTGGTCGCGCAGGTCCTCTCGCGCTCCCTGCCGACCTGCGTCGTCGTCACCTTCACCGACGAACTCGCCCTGCGCCGGGGCCACCTGGACCTCGACGCGCTCTCCCGGGCGCTGGGCGTCCCGGTGCTCCCCGTCGTCGGTCACCGTGGCCTGGGCACCGGGCAGCTGCGTGAGGAGATCTCCGCATGGCGGTCCTGGCCGGTCCCCGTCCTGGCACCGCCCACCGACCCGGCCGAACTGGACGCCTGGGCGGAGTCGGTTCTCGCCTTCGCCGAGTACCGCCCCGCCGAGCGTCACAGGGCCACCCAGCGCCTCGACTCCGTGCTGCTGCACCCCGTGTGGGGGTCGGTCGTCTTCTTCGCGGTCATGATGGCCTTCTTCCAGACCGTGTTCACGCTGGCGGCACCACTCCAGGGTCATGTGGAGTCGCTGTTCGGCCGGCTGTCCGCCCTCGTCGACGACCACGTCACCAACCGGTGGCTGTCCGGACTTCTCGGTGACGCCATCATCGGCGGGGTCGGCGGCGTCCTCGTCTTCGTCCCGCAGATCATGCTGCTGTTCCTGCTCCTCGCCCTGCTGGAAGGCGTCGGCTACTTGTCACGGGCGGCGTTCCTGATGGACCGCGTGATGGCGCGCGCCGGGCTGGAGGGGCGGGCCTTCGTGGCCCTTCTGTCGTCGTTCGCCTGCGCGATCCCCGGCATCATGGCCACCCGCACCCTGCCCTCGGCCAAGGACCGGCTCGCCACCATGATGGCCGCCCCGCTGATGACCTGCTCCGCCCGGCTGCCGGTCTACGTGCTGCTGATCGGGCTGCTCGTCGAACCGTCCGCCACGGTCGGCCCGTTCGGCGCCCAAGGACTGGTCATGTTCGGCCTGTACCTGCTCGGTGCCGTCTCGGCGATGACCGCCGCCTGGGTGATGAAGAAGGTCACCGACCGGGGCGGCACGCCCATGCCGTTCTTCATGGAGATGCCGCCCTACCGGCTGCCCGCGCCGCGTCACGTGCTCCTGGCGATGTGGTCCTCCGCCCGGGCCTTCCTGCGCAAGTGCTCGACCGTCATCGTCGCCACCTCCATCGCGCTGTGGCTGGCGCTGAACCTGCCGCTGCACTCCCCCGCCCAGATGCGGGCGGCCGGCGTCGACACCGCCGACTCCGTGGCCGTGTCCGCCTACACCATCGATCACAGCTACGCGGCCGGCTTCGGCCGGCTGGTCTCCCCCGTGTTCGACCCGCTGGGCTTCGACTGGCGCGTCAACGTGGGTGTCCTGTCGGCCCAGTCGGCCCGGGAGACCTTCGTCGCCACCCTCGGACAGGTCGCCGCCGCCGAGAACCCCGAGGATCCGGCCGCCGCGCTGCAGACCATGACCCACCAGGACGGACCGCAGGCGGGCCGTCAGGTGTTCACCGCGCCCACGATCGCGGCACTGCTGGTCTGGTTCGCCTACGCGTTGCAGTGCATGGCCACCGTCGCGGTCATCCGGCGGGAGACCGGTACCTGGAAGTGGCCGGCGGTCGCCTTCACCTGCCTGACCGTCACGGCCTGGCTCATGGCGTATCTCGCCCATACGATCACCGCGGCTCTGACGGGTGGGTGAGCAGCACCCATGATTCCCCTGCATCCCCAGCCCGTCGCCGGCCACCCGGACCGGCTGCGCTGGATCGTCCCCGCCGGGGTCCTCACCTGGACGGGAGCACCGGCCTCGGTGCCGGCGCCGCTGGCGGCGCTGCTCGCGGACGGCACCCTCGCCCACATCGCCGTCGAACCCGCGGTCGTCGTCATGCGGCTCGGCGAGGGCCACTCCTGGCGGGCGGACGGATCCCGGGTGCGCACCGCGCTGCACAAGGCGCTGGAGGATCCAGCGGGTTGGAGCCCCGCCGCCGATGCCGGCGGCGGCCGGTCCCGCGACGACACGTCGCTCCACACCGCCGCACGGAACCTCATCGCCGGGCCCGTGGGCGAACGCGCCCGCGCGCACGGCGGCGCGATCGAACTGGTCGGCGTGCACGACGGCGTCGTCACCGTGCGACTCGGCGGCGCCTGCCACGGCTGTCCGGCCGCCTGGCTCACCCTTCACCAGTGGCTGGAGCGCCTGCTGCGCCGGCAGTGCCCCCAGCTCGTCGAGGTCCGGCAGGCCGGACCGGGCCGCCCACGCTTCACCGGACGGTGAAGGGCCGCGCGACCGCGTCACCGGCTCAGGTGAGCGGCCAGGGGCGCAGGGCGGCGTCGGCCATCTCCTGGAGCTCGTCGCGGGCGACACCGCTCGCGGCCTGCACGGCGATGCCGAATGCCAAGGTGGTGACGTAGCGCGCCAGCAGCCTCGGGTCGGCATCCGAAGGCAGATCGCCGTCGGCGACGGCCCGCTCGAACCTCTCCCGGAGGCGGGAGCACCCGTCGTTGCGCCAGGCGGCGAGCAGGTCGCGGACCCCTCGCCCGGGCTCGCTGGTGGCCAGAGCGCCCCCGACCCGGAGAAGGCCGCCGGTCTCAGGCAGCACCTGGCGTCGCAGGTGCCGCTGGGCCGGCTCGGGCGCCCGGACGAGATCGCCGCCGCCGTGGCCTTCCTCGCGTCCGAACAGAGCAGCTTCATCACCGGTACGAGCCTGTACGCCGACGGAGGCCTCAACCAGATCTAGGGGCCCCTGGGCCGACGCCTCGAGCGGGACGCGGGCACCCCGGCCGGCCCGGGGCACCCGGGGGCACACGGTACGACCGTGGGCCGACAGGCGAGCGGTTCACCGTCGGCTCGCCGATCGCGGCGGCCGGTGGGGGTCGGTGCGCACGTGCGCGCGCACCCCTTGGAGGCCGAAGAGGATGAGAAGCTCCACCACACCGCCGGAAGCGCTGCCCAGCCAGTGCGGCACGGACGTGTCGAACTCGGCCACCTCGCCGGGGGACAGTGTCAGGTCGCGTTCGCCGAGTACGAGGCGCAGACGGCCGTTGAGCACGTACAGCCATTCGAAGCCTTCGTGGGTCTGCGGGGTCGGCTCGGGTGCCTGCGGCCGGGCAGGGATGATCATCTTGAAGGCGTGCACGCCGCCCGGTCTGCGGGACAGCGGCACGAAGGTCATGCCGTACCGGCTGATCGGCTTGAGGTGGATCCGGGGGTCGCCGGTGCGCGGGGCGCCGACCAGGTCGTCCAGCGGGACGTCGTACGTGCGCGCCAGGGGCAGCAGCAGCTCCAGCGTCGCCCGGCGCTGCCCGCTCTCCAGCCGGG
Organism: Streptomyces marokkonensis; assembly: GCF_008312835.1. Lineage (GTDB taxonomy): Bacteria > Actinomycetota > Actinomycetes > Streptomycetales > Streptomycetaceae > Streptomyces > Streptomyces marokkonensis_A. Next base: position 75,632 of record NZ_VSKS01000015.1, read on the forward strand.
AGAGGGTGCTCTCCGACACGCCGGTCGTCGCCGAGAGGTCGGCGAGTGTGATGCCGCGCTCACGGCGCAGTGCGCGCAATCGCGCCCCCACCGCGCCCAGCACCTCGTCGTCCGTCCTGTGGTCCATCGGTCCATGTTGCCCTGGTCGCAAGAATTCCGTGCCGGAACCGCCGGGCCCGGTCGCAGGTGACCCCGGCGGGTCCGCTGCCCGGACCCGCCGGGGTCACCCGGTGCCGGCCGCTGCGTTCACCCCGCCTGCGGGCACGTGGGATCGGCGATCGCCGAGACCGTGTAGGGGGGCTCGCCAGGCGGATCGTCGAGCTGGCTGTTGACGACGTACAACCGGCAGCCGTGCCGCGCGAGCGTGGTGGGCAGGTCGAACCGCTCACCGGTGATGCGGTGCCGCACCACTCCCGCGCGCAGGTCCGCGCTCAGCTCCGCGACGTACACCCCGTTCGGGGCGCCGTGGTTGAGCACCGCGTACAGGGTGCGGCCACGCAGCACCATGCCGTCGGCGCCGAACGACTCACCGCCCATCTGCACCTGTTCCACGGCGCGCGTGGCGGTGTCCACACGCCAGAGCGCCTCCGTGCCGTTGGACGCCACCAGCAGCGTCTCGCCCGCACGGTCGGCCACGATCCCGTTGAGGAGCCAGTACTGCGCCGGGAACTGCGGGAAGGCGCTGCGGATGTCGAGCCACGGACGCATCGGGCCGAGCCGGCCGTGCCGGAGCTCGGCCCGGTGGACGACGGGGTTGGCCCAGTCGGTGGCGTACACCGCGTCCTCGGTGATCACCAGGTCGTTGAGATCCGCCGGGCCGAGCGGGCCGTCCTGGGCCGCACGCCGGGCCAGCAGCCGCCCTCTCGCGTCGTGGACCGTGAGGCTCGCGCCGCCGACGGAGTGGACGCGGCCCCGTTGGTCGGTGTGCACACCCAGGGTGCTGGTGCGGTCGTCGATGCCCCGAGCGGGGAACGGACGCAGCCCGGGGTCGCTCACGTGGCCCCGGAACAGGCGGCCCGTACCGTCGGACGACACGTACACCGTGCCGTCCCGCGCCACGGTGATGCCCTCGGGCAGGACGCCGGGTGCCCGCGAGACGACGTAGGTGTCGGGAAGGTCCCGGGCGCCGGCCGTGCCGGTCTGACCGGTCACCGCGAGGAGCACCGAGGCTCCCAGGCAGAGCAAACGTGTCGTCATGTGCATGGATGGACCTCCAGAAGCAGCCGTGAACGCGAGGGTTCGTCGAGCGACTCCCCCAGGCTGGTCCACGTCGTGCGACGACGCCCGGCTTTTCAACCCTGGTCGAAAAGCTCGGTGCTGCCGATAATCGGTGCTCGTGATCCGTCTGCATTTCTCGGCCGCCGACCTGCGCCGCATCGTGCTCGCGCCGCGTCCCGACGCCCTGTTCGAGACGGCGCTCAGCGTGCGTCTGCTGCTGGGCGCGCCGACGGTGCACCACGGGCGCCGTGCCAGAGTGCTGCGGTGGCGGCGTGCGATGAGTGACACACCCGTGAGCCGGGCGGGGATCCTGGCGGACCTGGTCCGTCGAGACGACTACGTCCCCGACTTCCTGCTGCAGCCGAACGCCTCCTGTTTCAGCGACGCGGTCGAGTCGGCCCATGCCGTCCCCGCCCCGCGACTGCGCCAGGATCTGGTGCAGCTCATCGAGCTGTCAGGGTCCATGGGGCGGCTCAACGGCCAACTCCCCGGCGGTGACAGACGGCTGCGCGAACTCGCGGAGGGAAGTCCCCGCAGCCGCGACGCCCTCGCTCGGGACCTGCGCCTCTACCACGGCTCCTCGATCGCCGAGTTGTGGCCCCACGTCACGACGGCCGCCGCGGCGGATCGCGCGCTGCGCGCGGAGATGCTGTTGCGCGGAGGTGTCGACGCGCTGCTCACCACGCTCGCCCCCTCGTGGCGGTGGCAGCCCCCGACCCTCCACCTGCCCTCGCGCTCCACCTACGACGTGCCGCTGTGCGGACGCGGCCTGCTGCTGGTCCCCTCCTTCTTCGCCGCCAGGCCGTTCGTGGGATACCACCCGGACGAACCGACGGTGCTGGTGTACCCCATGAACGACGGGGCCGACGCCACGAACGTGTCCGCCGACGCCCTCGCTCCCCTGCTCGGTCGCACCAGGGCCGCAGTCCTGGCAGCGCTGCGCACACCGGCCACCACCACGGCCCTGGCCGAACGCACCGGCATCTCGCCGGCCAGTGCCAGCCAGCACGCCACCGTCCTGCGCAACGCCGGACTCGTCCGCACCGAGAGAACCGGCACCGCGGTCCTCCACACCCTGCGCCCTCTCGGGCAGGCCCTGCTCGACGGGAGTCCGTAGGACCGCCTCACACCGGTCCCCGCATCGCACCTGCCGGTGCGGCAGCGTGCCGTGTGTCCGTCGCGCCAACTGGTCGGGCCCGGTAGTACCGCCGGCGTTCCAGGTGACGCCAGGCCGCGCGCGGGGTGCCGGAGAGGGGCCGGGTGGGACCACCGGGCTGTGCACCCGCCTGGCGGCGCAGGTGTGCCGGGGCGATGAGGAGGGCGGCGATGTCCGCGCTGGTCGGACGGCCACGCTCCACGCGGACGCAGGGAAGGGCTTCCACGGGCATGGACACGGGCGTCTCCCCTCGTCGAGCCGGGCCTCCTTCGGGAGAGCCGGCCCGTCCGACGCCAGGCCCGTCCCGCGGTCAGGGACCGGGTCCGTACGCGGAACTGGGGTCGATGCTGGGGCGCGTACCGGGGCGTGCGTCCTGCCGGTGGGCAAGGCTGTCTGTCCGCGACGATCTGCCCACTGGTTGCCGGACCCTGGAGTATCCGTGAATGATCCGAGCCGAGCCGGGGCCGCGCGCCCCGGGCCGCGCGGCCGCCTGCTCGCGTACCGGCAGCGGTGTCTCGTCTATCTGACCGGCTGCCTGCTGTTCTCGGGCGGAGCGGCCTGCTTCATCCACGCGGATCTGGGCACCGACCCCCTCGACGTCTTCGCGCTGGGGGTGCTGGAGCACGCTCCGCTCACCATCGGTGTCGTCCAGGCCCTGGTGGCCCTGGTCTGCCTCGCCGTGTGGGCGGCATGGAACCGACGCAGGCCCCCGCTGTCACCGTTCGTCACGTTCTTCCTGTGCGGCAGCCTGATCGACGTCCTGCTGGCCGTCGACGCCGCCGGTCACGTGCCGGTCCCGGCCGCCGCTCTCATGCTCGTCGGCGTCGCGCTGTGCACCTACGGGTCCGCGCTGATCATCATGAGCGGGGTCGGCATCCGGGCCATGGATCTGGTGGCCATCTGCATGACGCATCGCTGGCGCTGGCCGTTCTGGACCGCCAAGGGAAGCCTTGAGCTCGTCCTGCTGGTGTGCGGCTACTTCCTGGGCGGGCCCGTGGGTCTTGGAACCGTCTGCTTCCTGGTGCTGGTCGACACACTGATCCAGCCCTGCATGTACCTGAACGCGCGTCTGTTCTCGCTGCGCAACCACGGACTGGACCGGCCTGCGCCGGTGCCCGCGTGCAGTCCCGACCCCGCCTGAGCGAAAGGCTTTCGACGATGCTCCTGTCCGACCTGTACATCGCCGGCCTCGGTGCCCACATTCCCGAGCGGGTCACCACGAAGGAGGCCGTCGCAGCCGGGTGGTACGACGCGGAGGACGCTCAGGCCCTGGGCTGGACGTCGGTGGCCGTCGCGGGTGACGTGCCCGCACCGGACCTGGCGATCGAGGCGGCGCACCGGGCGCTGGAGGGATCGGACCACACCCGTGCCGACATCGACCTGCTGATACACGTGTCGTGCAACCACCAGGGCCCCGACATGTGGTCGCCGCAGCATTACGTGCTGCGCCACACCGTGGGCGGGACCATCCCCGCCGTGGAGGTCCGCCAGGGCTGCAACGGCTTCCTCGCCGCGATGGAACTCGCGGGCGCTCATCTCGCCGCGGCGACGGACCGTACTGCCGCGCTCATCACCTCGGCCGACAACTGGGGGGACCCCCTGGTCGACCGGTGGCGGGCCACCCCCGGCGGACTGTTCGGTGACGCGGCGACCGCGTGCGTGCTGTCCCGGCGCGGCGGGTTCGCGCGTCTGGTCAACGTCCGCGCGGTGTCGTTGCCGGAGCTGGAAGAGCTCAACCGGGGCGGGGAGCCGCTCTTTCCTCCGGGCTGCACCACGGGCGTCCGGGTCGACCTCCGGGAACGCGCGGCCACCTACAAGGGCACCCAGGACCTCGTGAGCGCCGGGAGCCTGATGGGTGAGACGCAGCGCGCCCTGATCCGGGAAACCCTGGACGAAGCGGGGCTGACCCCGGACGACATCACCCGCGTCGCCCATCAGTTCGTCGGAGACCTCACCGTGCTCCACCGGCTGCTGGAACCGTTCGGCGAGAACGCCGGGGTGTCCAAGGGCGTGTGGGACTTCGGGCGTTCGGTGGGGCACACCGGCGCCAGCGACCAGACCAGCGCCCTGCACCACCTCGTGTCGAGCGGACAGCTGCGGCCCGGTGACCGCGTCATGCTGCTGGGCGCCGGCGCGGGAATCTCCTTCTCCTGCGCCGTGGTGGAGATGCTGGACGTCCCCGGGTGGGCGGCGACGGCGGACGCGACGGCATGACCGTCGTCACCGGTGATGCCCGTACCGCCGGCCCCGCCCGGCCGGTGGACCGGTGGATCCTGCGCATGCGGGACGCCGCCGCCCGGCCCGAGCCGATGCTGCGGCTGGTGTGCGCTCCCTACGCGGGAGGCGGCGCGGCCGTCTATCACGGCTGGGCGGAGCGCCTGCCGGCCGTGATCGAGCCCTGGGCGGTCCGCATGCCCGGCCGTGACGCCCGGCTGCACGAACCACCGCGGACCGACCTGGTGGCGACAGCACGGGAACTGGCCGACGCTCTCGCCCCCGCGCTCACGGAGCCCTACGCGTTCTTCGGTCACAGTCTCGGCGCGTTCCTGGCCTTCGAGACGGTGCGCGCCCTGCGGGAGCGGGGCGTGCGGGAGCCGGTCCTGCTGGCCGTGTCGGCACGCAATCCGCCGCAGCAGCGCACGTATCAGGGGGCCGTCCACCTCCTGCCGGACGACGAGTACATCGAGGTGCTGGACCGGCGGTACGGGGCGATCCCCCCGATGCTGCGCGAGGACGCGCAGATGCGCGCCCTGTACCTGCCCATCCTGCGCGCGGACACGACCATGCTGGAGCGGTATCCCTATGCGCCGGGGCGCCCTCTGGGGTGTCCCGTGCTCGCCTACGGCGGCATCGAGGACGCCGAGACGTCGGCGGCGACGCTGGGCGCCTGGGCGGACGTGACGAGTGCCGGATGCACCACCGCGCTCCTGCCGGGCGGCCACTTCTTCCTGGGGCCTTCCCGGGACCGTCTTCTGGCTCATCTGGCGGACGAGTTGCTGAGGGCGCTGGTGCCGTGAGCACGGTGCCGGTCAGCGCCGGCGTGCCGTGATGAGGACGTAGCCGAGACCGGGAGTATGAAAGATGTCGCCCTCCGGGCCGAGCAAGGCCTCCACCGCCTCCTCGCCGACGATGTCCACCCACTCGGAGCGGTTCCTCCGCATCATCGAGCGCAGTCTGCGCCTCACGGGCTCGGGGACGCGGATGTGCGGGGTGACGTCCGTGAGGTCGAGGACCTCGAAGCCCCCGTCGGCGAGCAGCGGCGCGTAGGCGTCGAGCGGCACGGCCGTGACCAGGGGACGGGGGGCGGACCAGTCACGGCCCGGCTCGTGGAACATGTCGGCGATGGCCAGGCGGGCGCCCGGCCGCAGGACACGCGCGGCCTCGCGCAGGGCCCGTGGCTTGTCCGGGATGTGGATGAGCGACTCGAAGAACCAGCCGGCGTCGAACGAGGCGTCCGGGTAGGGCAGGTACTGGGCGTCGGCCCGCTCGAAGCGGACCCGGTCGGCGAGGCGGACGGCACGGGCACGGACACTGGCGTGCTCGATCTGACGGCGGCTGACGGAGACACCGAGGACCTCGACCGTGTGGCCGCTCGCCAGATGGAACGCCGGCTGCCCGGTGCCGCACCCGATGTCGAGCACGCGCTGACCGGTCCGCGGCGCGAGGCGTTCGACCATGAGTGCCGTCAGATGCTCCGTGGCGGCCTGGAACGTGGAGGTGTCCCGTGCGTCCGTCCAGTAACCGAAGTGCAGGTTGCCGTCGCAGACGTGGGCGGGCAACTCGCTGAGGGAGTCGTACAGTCCCGCGACTGCTTCCGCAGGGGACCGGTGCGGTGAGGTCATCACGTACCTCTTGTCTCACATGTAGGTGTGCGATGCGGCCGGATGACAGGTGTCCCGCGGCACCGCACGGTGCCGTCAGGTCGTGTAGTACCAGCTCATCGGTTCCGCGCCGGACCGGGCGGGGACGGTCGGGGCATCCTGGCGCGGGGCGGGGGCGGCGCAGCGGCGACGCAGGGCGTCGAGGGCCGGCAGCGCCCGCGTCACGGTGTCGAAGGGCAGGCCGAAGTCGATGAGGCAGGCGACCTCGTCGACCCCCGCGGCGCGCAGTCGCTCCACGGTGGCGGCGCACTTGTCCTCGGTGCCCAGCAGGGAGCGGCGGCTGTAGTAGTCCTCGGCCATGAGTTCGGCGAGCCGGTCCTGCTCCGCGGCGTCGGTACCGCGGGACTGCCCGCCGGCCTTGTCGTCGTTGCGCTTCTGGGTCATGAAGGAGGCGAGGTAGCGCTTCACCGGCTCGCGTACCAGTTCCCGGACACGCTGCTCATCGTCACCGACATAGGTGTGCATGCCCACCGTGACCGTGCCGGCCGCCGGATCGTGGCCCGCTCGTTCCCGGGCGGCACGGTACCGGCCGATGTCCTCCTCCAGCTTCTCCCAGCTGGTGAGCAGGGAGAGGACGTTGAGTCCGCGTTCACCCGCCTCCACCCACGTCCCCGGGTTGGAGGTGTGCACCAGCCACATCGGCAGTTCCGGCTGACAGGGACGGGGATAGGTCCGTACGTCCAGCGCCCGCCCGCCCGGGCCGGGAAAGGTACGGGTCTCCCCGCGCCAGAGCGCGGCCACCGTGTCCACATGGTCCAGGGTGTACTGCCGGCGGCCGTCGTAGTGGTCGGGGTAGAACACGAAGTCGCCCTGGTGCCAGCCGGTGGCGAGGCAGACGCCCGTACGGCCCTGCGACAACTGGTCCACGAGGGACCACTCCTCCACGACACGCACGGGGTGGTGGTGGGGCAGCACCACACTGCCGGCGCGGATGTGCAGGTTCTCCGTCGCCACCGCCAGTCCCGCGGACAGGACTGCGGGGTTGGGAAAGCTGCCGCCGAACTCCTGGAAGTGGCGTTCGGGGGTCCAGATGGCGGTGAAGCCGTGGCGGTCGATGAAGCGGGCGACGTCCAGGATGAAGCGGTAGCGGGCGCCGAAGTCGTTGCGGTCGTTGGCGGAGAAGAAGTACACGCTGAAGTCCATCAGGCTCCTCACCTGGTCCCGTCGGGGCCCGCCGGGTTGAGCGAGGCGGGGAACAGGCTGGTCGGGTACGTCCGGGGGGTCAGCACCGGGGACAGCATGCGGGCGATGCGGGCGAGGTTCTCGTCGTGGGCGATGGTGTGGTGGTCGGCGTGCATCTCGTGGACGGTGATGCGCGGGCCGACGTATCCGGCGAGGCCGTTCGACTTGTCGTCGCTGGTGCGCGGCACCGCCGGCAGGCCGTTGCTGTTGCCGGGGGCGAGGAAGCCCTGGGTGGCGTGGAAGAGAGTGGTCGGCACGGGGGTGCGCAGGGGAGCCGGCCGATAGGCCTGGAGCAGGTCGCCGTTGTGGAGCATCAGTTCGTGGCGGACCAGGATCTGCTGCTTGATCGTTTCCGGATCGGGCCGCGCGGCCGAGCGCTCGTGGATGTGCCCGGCGACGAGGTCCAACTGGCGCTCAAGATCGGAACCGGTGAGCGACTCCAGGGTGATCTGCTCGGCCACGCCCCAGCGTTGGCACATGGCGTTGCCGAGCATCACCAGGGAGAAGGCCTCCGCCTCGACCTCCGTGACGGTGCCCCAGTCCACGCTGTCCCAGGCCTCCGTCCCGGGCATGATCGGGTCGATCGCGATCAGGTGAGCCACTTCCTCGCCCGCCAGCTGCAGTTGCCGGGCCATCTCGTAGGCGAGCACGCCGCCGAAGGAGCAGCCTCCGAGGAGGTACGGCTCGTCCGGGAAGCGGCCGCGCAGTTCGTCGACGTAGTGGGTCGCCATCTCCTCGACGGAGTCGTAGGTGCGGGGCGCGCGGTCGGCGGCGGCCGCGCCGATCTGCTCCAGGCCGATGACGGGCTTGTGCAGGCCCAGGTGGCGGGAGAGGTAGATCGCGTAGCTCACTTCGCCGTACAGGTTGTGGGCCCAGACGGACCGCCGGCTGTCGCCGTGCCGGTTGATCGCCACGACCGGGGACGCGTCCCTCGGGAGGGGCGGGGCCGGTTCGGCCACGGCGGGCGGCGGGCACACCCGGGTGGCGTTCGAGGCCGAGACGAGCTGCCACGGCTCGACGTCGAGCACCACCACCTCGGGAGGCGGTGCGATCCAGCGGTGGTACTCCCCGCCGGTGTCCCCGAAGGGCACGGCGCGCACGACGACGGTCCGCTCCGGGCCGCTGAGGGGACGCACGACGTGCCCGGCCGCGGCGGCGACCAGTGCGGCGCGCCAGGCGGCGGCACGTGCGAGTCGGGTCCGCAGGCTGCCGGCGTCCATCGGGGCGACCGCCGCGAGGGAGGCGGTGAGGCGCTCCAGCACCGCGTCAGGGGCCTGTCGGGCGAGGTGCGCTCCGGCCGCGGGAGGCCGGTCGGCTCCCCATACGCCGGCGAGGGTGCCGGCCACCGCGGCCAGCGACTCGGCCTCGGTCTCGCCCGACGGCCCCTCTCCCTGTCCCGGGGTCTGGACGAGCAGCAGTTCGGTGATCTGCAGACCGCGGTCCTGCAGCAGGCGCGCGGTCTCGACGGCCACCAGACCCGCGGTCCCGTACCCGGCGAGGCGGCAGGAGCCCTCCGGGTGCGCTGCCGCGATCACGTCGGCACAGGCGCGCGCGAGGTGGCCGATGTCGGCGACCGGGGTCCCGCCCTCCCGGAAGCCGGGGGCTTCGACGCCGGTGACCGGGCCGTACTCGGCGAGGCGGCGGCACAGGTGCATCACCCAGGTGAGTTCTCCCGTGTCACCGAAGAGGCAGTACACCGGGTCTCCCGGGCGGTCTTCCGCCAGGGGCACCAGCCGGGGGGCCGCGGCGGGTGCCGGCGGCCGGGACGGCTCCGGGTTCCGGACCGGTGCCTCGGCGTCCGTGTCCAGGGTGTCCGGTACCGCGTCGGGCAGGACGTAGCTCTGGTCCAGGTGGGTGACGAGGCGGTCGACGCTGGGATGCTCGAGGACGGCGGCCATCGGGATGTGATCGCCGTAGCGCTCCTGGACGGTCTGCATGATCCGCATGGCGCCGATGGAGTCCACTCCGTAACTCGCGAACTCCCGTGCCGGGTCGACGTCCTGCGGCCGGATGCCGATACCGTCGGCCACCGCTTCGCGGATGTCGCGCCGCAGCGCGGCCAGCCGGTCCGCGGGTCCGGTCGCCGGACGTGCCGGGGCCGCGGACGCCGGGGCGGTCGCGGGGAGGGTGACCGGCGCGGGCACGACAGCCGGTTCGGGTGCCGGCGCGGGCACGACAGCCGGTTCGGGTGCCGGCGCGGGCACGGCCTTCCGAGCCGGCGCGACGCGGGGGGCCGCGGGGGCCTCGGCCGTGCGCGGTGCCGCGGCGGGCGCCGGCGCGGGCGGGAGCCAGTGCTGTTCGGGGGCGAAGGGGTAGGCGGGCAGGGAGACCCTGGCGCGAGGGGTCCCCGTGTGCAGAGCGGGCCAGTCGATCTCGGCGCCCGCCACCCAGAGCGTGGCCAGCCTCGTGGGGTCACCGGTGGCGGCCCGGCGAAGCGCCTCGTTCAGGTCGTCGTCGTCGACGGTGCGGCTCCCGGCGTCGCTGCTCGTGGTGAGCCGGGGTGCGTCACCGCCGTCGAGGTGGGTACGCAGGGCCTCGGCCGCGTGGGCGAGCGTGGGGGCGGTGATCGCGAGGCGTGCGGGGAGAGGACTGCGGCCCACCTGCAGCGTGTAGGCGACATCGGCCGGCGACACCGTGTGCAGCCGCCCGTCGCGCTCCCAGAGCTCCAGGCGTTCCAGCAGCCCGCGGGCCGCCGCGCGCAGGCGGTCGTCGTCGCGGGCGCTGAGAACGAACAGCTGCTCGCCCTCCGTGGTCCCGGGGGCCGCCGGGCGGGGCGCGGGTGCCTCCTCGACGACCAGGTGCGCGTTCATGCCGCCGAACCCGAACGAGCTGACCCCGGCGCGCCGGGGCAGCCGGTCGCCGGTGACGCGGTCGGTGAACGGGGTCCAGGGGCGGGCGGAGGTGACCAGGTGGAAGGGCGAATCGGCCAGCCGTATCAACGGATTGACGCGTTCGACGTGGAGGGTGGGCGGCAGCATGCCGTGGCACAGGGAGAGGAGGACCTTGAACAGGCCGGCCATGCCCGCCGCGGTCTCCAGATGGCCGATGTTGGTCTTCACACTGCCCAGGCCGCAGTACTGCAGCGGCGCCGGTTCCCGCGCCGGTGCGGCGTCTCCACGGCGTTCAAAGGCCGTGCGCAGCCCGGTCACTTCGATGGGGTCGCCCAGCGCGGTCCCCGTGCCGTGCGCCTCCACGTAGCCGATCGTCTCCGGCCGTGCTCCCGCTCGCCGCTGCGCCCGGGAGATCACCTCGGCCTGGGCGGCCGGATTGGGGGCGGTGAGCGAGGCGGCGCGCCCGCCGTGATTCGTCGCCGAGCCCGTGATGACGCCGTGCACGTGGTCACCGTCCGCGAGGGCCCTGCTCAGGGGCTTGAGCAGGACGGCGCCCACCCCCTCGCCGCGCACGTAGCCGTCGGCACGGTGGTCGAAGGTCTTGCAGCGGCCGTCCGGGGCCAGCATGCCCGACCGTCCGAACGCCTCGAACGCGGTCGGCGCCACGATGACGTTCACGCCGCCCGCGATGGCCAGGGCGCACTCGCCGGTCTGGATGGCCCGTACGGCCCGGTGCACGGCGACCAGGGCACTGGAACAGGCGGTGTCCACCGGTTCGCTGGGACCGCGCAGGTCGAGCAGGAAGGAGACCCGGTTGGCCAGCACGCTGTGGTCGTTGCCGGTCATCAGCTGACCGTCCACGTCCACGCCGCGTTCCCTGGCCAGTTCGCCGTACTCGGAGGAGGCCACACCCACGAAGACGCCGCAGGCGGTGCCGGAGAGCGCGGCGGGGTCGTAACCCGCCTCCTCGACCGCCGACCACACGGTTTGCAGGAAGAGCCGGTGCTGCGGGTCCATGACGCGCGCCTCGCGCGGAGTGATCTGGAAGAACCCGGCGTCGAAGCGGTCCACACCGTCCAGGAAGCCGCCGCGGACCGGGGCGGTGCCCGGGACGTCGGCGAACCGTCCGGGCGGTGCCTCGGAGACCAGGTCACGGCCCTGGACGAGGTTGTTCCAGAAGGTGTCCAGGTCCGGTGAGCCGGGGAACGCTCCCGACATGCCGACGACGGCGACCGGTTCGTCGTCCGCGGCGTGCGACCGTGCGCCGGGAGGGAGTGCCGGGGCGGGTTCCGCCGGCACGTGGAGGGACGGCACGTCGAGGGACGGCACGTCCCCCGGGGCACCGGACGCGGCATCGGGCGCGGCCGGGCCTGCGGCGGCACGCGGAGCGAGGGGCGCCGGTGCGGGGGCGGCCGCCCGGTCCGTGGTCGCGGCGACCAGGTACTCGACCACTGCGGCCATGTCCCGGCAGCCGTACAGGACATCGGGGGTGAGGTCGGCCCCGGTGGCGGTCGAGAGCCGGTCGGCGAGCTGCACCATGGTCACCGAGTCGAGCCCGAAGTCGCTGAGGTGGTCGGCGGGATCGATGTCCCCGGGGGTCACCCCCACCAGTGCGCAGATGGCGTCGGTGACGGTCTGCCGGATCGCGTGAACGGCGCTGGACGCGCCCCCCGCGCTGTCGGCCGGTGCGTGCGTGGACGTCACGGAGGGCTCCTCGGAAGAGATGGGGCCGGCGGCGGGCGGACCGGATGCGGCGGCTGCGGGCCGAGCGACTGCGGGCCCGCGGACGGGGACGTCCGCGGAGCCGGCGGCACTCTCGGTGTGGTCGGGAGCGGGCGCGGAAGGGATCCAGTAGCGGCCCCCGGCGAAGGGGTAGTGCGGCAGCGAGACGACACGCGCCCCGGGCTCGCGCTGCCCGGGGAGGTCCGGTGCGCCGCCGCCCGCCCACTCCTCGGCCTGTTCCCACAGGTCCGCCTCGTGCGGCGGCGGGACCGGCCGGGCACTGCCGCGGCCGGCACCGTCCTGCCGACCGGTCACCAGCCGGTCGTGCGGGCGTTGTCCGGCGTAGGCGTCGAGTACCGCGACGATGTCGGCGAGGCTGGTCACGACGGCGCCCAGACGCGCCGGCAGCGGTTCGCGTCCCACGCGCAGGGTGTGGGTCACGTCCACGGGACTCAGGGCTGCTCCGGGGCCGCGGAGGAAGGCGGCGAGCCGTCCCGCGTAGGTGCGCAGGACGTCGGGGCGGCGCGCCGACAGCGTCAGCAGCAACGGCCCGTTCCGGCCGGTACCGCTCGCGGGGACGGCCCGCGGTGCCTCTTCGACGATCACATGGGCGTTGGCTCCGCCCGCGCCGAAGGAGCTGACGGCGGCCCGGCGGGGCCCGCCGGCCGGAGGTTCGGGCCAGGGTGTGGGTTCGCGCGGCACCAGGAAGCCTCCCGCGGTGGCCGGCCCGTCCGTGCCGAGTGTCGGCGCGAGGGTGCGGTGGCGCAGTTGGAGGATCACCTTGGTCAACTGGACGGCGCCGGAGGCGGCTTCGAGGTGCCCGGTGTTGGGCTTCACCGATCCGATCAGCAGCCGGTGCCCGTCGTCGCGCACGTCGTACGCCTCGCGCAGTGCGCTCAGTTCGACGGGGTCGCCGACGGGTGAGCCGGTGGCCTGGGCCTCCACGTACTGCACGGTCCGGGCGTCGGCCCCGGCCGCTTCGAGGGCCTGGGCGATCAGCTCCACCTGGGCCTCGGCGCGGGGCACGGCGTACGCCTCGGTCGGTCCGTCGGCGTTGACGGCCGTGCCGAGGATGCAGGCGTGCACGCGGTCGCCGTCGCGCAGGGCGTCGGACAGGCGCTTGAGGACCAGCGCGCCGACGCCCTCACCGGTGACGATGCCGTCGGCGGCCGTGTCGAACACCCGGGGTGTGCCGTGCGGTGACAGCATCCGGGCGGCGGCCAGGTCGGTGTGGTGGCTGGGGTGGAGGATGACGTTGACCCCTCCGGCGACCGCCGTGCCGCACTCTCCGGAGCGCAGGCTCCGCACGGCGAGATGGACGGCGGTGAGGGTGGAGGAGCACGCGGTGTCCACGGCCATGCTCGGTCCGGTCAGGCCGAAGGTGTGCGACACGCGGTTGGCGACGGACCAGCCGGAGGAGAGGGCCTGGACGGCGTTGCCCCGGGCGCGTTCCTCGACGCCCAGCAGGGCGTACTGGTGGTGCATCACGCCGACGAAGACCCCGGTACGGCCGCCGGGTCCGGTGGCCCGGCCGCGCAGCCGTGACGGGGGCAGGGCCGCGTCCTCCAGGGCCTCCCATGCGGTCTCCAGGAAGAGCCGCTCGGCGGGGTCCATGCGTTCCGCCTCGCGGGGGGAGATGCGGAACAGGAGGGGGTCGAAGCGGTCGACGTCGTCGAGGAAGCCGCCCCGGGCGGTCCCCTCGGTGCCGGGCCGGCCCTCGTGCGGGGGTGTCGCGCCGCTGCTCCGGCGGCGGGGCGGGAAGGGGGTGATGAGGCTGCGTCCGGCGAGCAGGTGCTCCCACAGGGTGTCGGGGTCGGGAGCGCCCGGGTAGCGGCCCGCCAGCCCCACGACGGCGATCGGTTCGTTGGCCGGGGACGGCGTGTCGGCGCCGTCCCCGGCTGACGGGGCGTCCGGCTGTGACGCCGGGTCCTCGACCGGCCGCGCCGGTGGGGCGGAGGCACCCTCGGCGGGCTGCCGCGGCGTGTCCCGCCCGGAAGGGGACGCGGCGGCGGGAGCGGCCGGTGCTCCCGGGGGGACGGCGAGCAGCGTCGCCAGTTCCTCTCCCTTGACGTCCACCAGCGCCTCGGCGACGGCACTGACCGACTCGCCCGTGACCAGCACTTCCCGCGGCAGGGGACCGATGTCCCGCTCCAGTCGCTCCACCGCCTCCATCACGGTCAGCGAGTCCGTGCCCAGGGACGCGAGGGGCACCGCGGTGTCCACCTCGTCCGGCGGCAGGCGGAGCAGGTCGGCGAACAGGCCGCGCAGATGCTCCGTCGTCCGCGCGCCGAGGAGGTCCTCCGCGCCGTCCTGGGCCGCCGGGGCGGGTCGTCCGGCCTGTTCGACGGCGGGGACCGCAGGCTCCTGGCCCTCGGGCCGGACGACGACGGCCGATGCCGGTGCACGCCAGGCGCCCCGCTCGGCGACGAAGAGGTGCTGTCCGGCCTGGTGATCGGTCCAGCCGTGGACGCCGAAGCGCCGGCTGCGGTCGAAACCCGCCTCCGCGAGGAGGGCCTGCCACGTGACCGGAGCGATCAACGGACTGTGCGGCAGTCTGAGTTCGGTGTCCTCGGCGAGCCACCATCCGTCCGTGAGGCCGAAGACGGGAGTCACGGCGTCGAGGACGCGGGTGGCCTCGTTGACGACCAGCAGGCCGCCCTGTGCGGTGAGGTCGGCGACGTTGCGCAGCGTCCGCCGCATGTCCCGTGTGGCGTGCAGGACGTTGGTGGCGACGACGATGTCGTACCGGCCGGTGTCGAAGCCCTGCCGGGACAGGTCGTCCGCGATGTCCAGGACGCGGAAGCCGGTGTGCGGCCGGCCGGGCGCGAGGCGCTGCCGCGTCGCCGCGACGAGGGCGGGTGAGATGTCGGTGACGTCGTACGAGACGGCCCTCGCGTGGTCCTCCAGCGCGTCGAGAACCGCGCGCGTGGTGGCACCGGTACCGGCGCCGATCTCGAGGATGCGCAGGTGCCGGGACGGGGTGGCCGCCACCGCGTCGGCGACCGCAGCCCGCACGGCCGCCGCGGTGAGGCGGTTGAAGTGATGAGTGCGCGGGTCGTCCGCGTACAGCGCCGCCATGCGCCGGTCGGAGCCGCCGGGGAACAGGACGTCCAGGCCGCGCCGCCGGTGTGCGAGGACGTCGGGCAGCGCGGCGGCGCAGTCGTCCAGGAGGTCGAGGGTGGGTGCCGGCCGGCCGGAGCGCGCGACCAGCGCCCCGCGGAGGGCGTCGCGGCGGCCCTCGTCGGTGGCCGGCACCGTCAGCCGGTCGCCGTCGGATTGGAGGTGGCCGCCTGTCTCCAGGGCCGCGAGCAGGGCGTCGAAAAGCGGGAGGCGGTCGTCGTGGACGGCCAGGCTCCGCAGCAGCTCGGTGCGGGTGCACGTCGTACCGGGCGCCAGACACGCGGTGGCCTCGCGCAGTTCCGCCAGGACGGCCAGGCGCGCGTAGTCGTCGGCGGTGTCGAGGTAGTCGGGGGCGTACGGTTCGGGGTCGGCGCGCTGTGCCTCGAGTACGGCGGCGGCCGGCGCGGCGAGCACGTCACGGCCGGCGCCGGCCGGGGGCCGCAGGTGTCGTGGCGCGGATTCCAGGGGTGTCACCCGTGCCAGTTCCGCGAGGTCCGCGCGCAGGGGCACGATCTGGGCGAGGCCGGCCGCGAGGCCCTGGCGGAAGGCGTGCAGCCCTTCGGCGGCGGACAGCGGCTGGACGCCCCAGCGGGCCAGCCGCTCGTGGTGTTCGGGGGTGGCGACGGCGCCCTCGTCGCCCCAGAAGCCCCAGTCGAAGACGGTGACCGGCCAGTGCAGCCGGTCGGCCAGATGAGCGCCGTAGGCACTCAGGAACGTCGAGCCGGCGGCGTAGTTCGACTGGCCCGGGTTGCCGGTGTGGGCGATGGCCGAGGAGAAGAGGGCGAAGAAGTCGAGCGGTTCCGCGGCGAGGGCGTCGGCCAGTGCCACCGTCCCGCGTGTCCTGGGGGCGAACGCGGTGTCGAAGACGTCGTCGTCGGACTGTGCGATGGTCCGGTCGGCCAGCACGAACGCGGTGTGGACGGCGCCGTCGACACCGCCGTACCGCTCGTGCATCAGGCGCACCGCCGCGCGGGTGGCGGCGGGATCGGTCACGTCGCCGGAGACGTACGTGACCTGGCCGCCGTGGGCGCGCAGCCGCGCGAGCGCACCGTCCGGCAGTTGAGCCTCGGCACGGCGTCCCATCACGACCAGACGCGCGTCCCAGGCGGCGAGCAGGTGCTCACCGACCACCCGTCCCAGGCCGCCCATGCCGCCGGCGACGAGGTAGCGGCCTCCGCGGCGCAGTGGCAGCCGCCGGTCGGCCGGGGCGGGAAGCCGGGCCGGGGCGAGCCGCTTGACGAACCGGGTGCCCTCGCGCAGTGCGACCTCCGTGAACGGGGTGCTGGGCGGCTCGGCGGCGACGGCGTCCACCAGGGCCTCACGGTCCCCCCGCGCGTCGCGGCGCGCGAGGTCCGTGCGGGAGAGGTCCAGGCAGACGACGTCGAGGAACGGCAGTTCGCGGGAGAGTGTGCGGGCCATGCCGTGCAGCGCGCCCGCGAACGGGTTGTCGACCGGACCGCCGGGCAGGGGCTGCTGGCTGTCGTTGGTGAGCACGACGAGCCGGACGCCGCGCGGCCGCAGAGCGGCGAGTGCCTGTGCCAGATGGAACAGCGCCAGGCATCCGTGTCGCTGGGTCCGCGCCAGGTGTCCGAGGTCGGTGGAGGAGTGCCGGCGGGTGTCCACCCCGCCGGCGAAGTAGAGCACGCGCGTGCCGTCGTGGTCGCGGAGCAGGGCCGCGTGGTCGTCGGCGGCCGGCAGCGTGTCCAGATCGACGGCACGGCTCCCTTCGCCGTGGTGACGGACCAATGAGGCGGCGAGTCCTTCGTCGTGGCCGGCTGTGAGCACCAGGGCGGGGCCGGCGTGCCGCGACACGGGTGCGACGGGCCGGGGCGCGACGCGCCAGACGGGCGTGAGGCACGGGACGTCCAGGGCGTGCGGGGGCCGCACCACGGTCAGTCCCGTGAACTCGACGAGGGCGAGGCCCTCCGCGTCCGTCATCAGCACGTCGCACTTGACCGTCCCGCGTCCGGGATCGGCGGCCACCACGCGGGCGTGGGCGTAGCGGGCGGTTCCGTCGGCGCGGTGCACGCGGACCCGGTCGACGGCCGCGGGCCGGGTGGCGGGTTCGTCCCAGGCGGGCAGCGCCCCGTGTACGGCGTGCAGGGCGGCGTCGGTGGTGCCGGGATCACCGATGCCGCCGGAGGGGCCGCCGGGCGGTGCGGCCGCCAGTGCGGCCAGTGCCTCTCCCTGCCCGCACCACAGGTGCTCCACCTTGCGGTAGGACGGGCCGTAGTCGAGGCCGGCGGCCCGTGCCCGGTCGTAGAAGTCCTCGTGACGTGTCCGCCGGGGGCAGCGCTGCCGTACGGAGGCGATGTCGAGGGGCCCGGCGGCCGGTTCGCCGGAGTCCGATGGCGCGGGCGCCGTGACCGTGGTGTGCACGACGCGTTCGTCGTCGGGGCCGGTGCCGATCTCGACGTGCAGGGATCCTTCCTGGGTGCCGGGCCGGACGCGCACGACGGGGCGTTCGCCGGGATGTACGACCAGCGGAGTGCGCCAGCGCACGTCGGTCAGTTCCGCGACGGGCCGGCCCGCCGTGCGCTCCGCCGCCGCGCGGGCCAGTGCCACAAGGGCGACGCCGGCCAGGACGGGCCGCCCGTCGACGAGGTGGTCCGCGACCCATGGGTGGTCCGGGGTGAGGTCGGCCTCGAACTCGGTCGCGCCGTCCGCGGCCCTGCCCCTTTCGGCCAGGGCCTGTGGCGAAAGTCCCGTCGTCCGCCCGAAGGGCGGGCCGGGCGGCGTCAGGTGCGTGCTCTCGGCGTGCCGGGCGCTGAGTCTCGTACTGGATGTACTCGGCTCAGTGCCCGGTGCGGCGAGAGAGCGTGCATGGCGCCGCCCGGCAGGCGGGACTTTCGCGACAGGCCCTGGCGGCGTCCCGTCGGCCGGGCGGGCGGTTTTCCCGGGTGCCGGGGCGTCCACGGTGTCGGGCCAGTGGACGGGGCCGTGGAAGGGGTAGGTGGGCAGGGACACGACGCGCGGGCTCCGGCCGGGGCGCGTGTCGGTCTCCGCCGGCTCCTCGCCGGACACCCAGCGGGCGGCGGCCTCGTGGAGGCCGCGTCCGGTGGACGGGCCGGCCGTGCGGTGCTGCGGTGGCTGTGCCGCGACATGGCCGGCCGCGTGAGCGGTGCCGGTCTCGACGTACTCCGTGAGCGCTTCTCGCAGCCGCTCACGGGTCGGTACGACGAAGGCGACGCGGTGGTCGAAGGCCTCGCGCCCGGACCGCAGGGTGTGGGCGATGTCGTCGAGCCGCAGTCCGGCGGAGTCCGGCCCCGCGAGGAACCGGGCCAGTCGTCCGGCGGCGGCCCGCAGCCGGTCCGGCGTCCTGGCGGACAGCACCACCAGTTCGTCCTCGCCCTCGGCGGGCCCGTCCTCGCCGCGGACGCCGTCCCGGTACTCCTCGATCACGGCGTGCGCGTTGGCACCGCCCGCTCCGAAGGAGCTGAGGGCGGCCCGGAGCAGGGTGTGGCCGGGCTGGGGCCGCCATGGTTGTGCCACGTGCTGGAGACGGAACGGAGTCCCGGCGAAGTCGATCTTCGGGTTGGGCGGTGAGCCGTGCAGCGTCGGCGCGAGGGTGCGGTGCCGGAGCTGGAGCAGGATCTTGGTGAGGCCGGCGATGCCGGCCGCGGCCTCCGCGTGTCCGATGTTGGGTTTCACGGAACCGATCGCGCAGGGCGGGCGTTCCTCGGTGGAGCGGCCGAACACGCGGGCCAGTCCTTCGATCTCGATCGGATCGCCGAGTTCCGTGCCCGTGCCGTGCGCCTCGACGTAGCCGATGCCCGAGGGGTCGATCCCGGACCGGCGCAGCGCCGCGCCGATCACGGAGGCGTGGGCGCGTGGGGAGGGCACGGTGTAGCCGTTGGTGCGGCCCCCGTGGCTGATGGCGGTGGCGCGGATGACCGCGTCGATCCGGTCGCCCTCGGCGCGGGCCGCGGCCAGCGGCTTGAGCACCACGGCACCCACGCCCTCGCCGGGCACGAACCCGTTGCCGCCCTCGCCGAACGCCCGGCACACGCCGTCCGGGGAGATCATGCGCTGCTCGGCGAGCATGGCGTACTTCATCGGGTGGAGGTTGAGGTGGGAGCCGCCGACGACGGCCGTCCGGCACTCTCCGTGGCGCAGGCTCTCGCAGGCCAGGTGGAGGGCCGTGAGGGAGGCCGAACAGGCGGTGTCGACCGTCAGGCTGGGGCCGTGGACGTCCAGGAAGTACGAGAGCCTGTTGGCGAGGGAGAACTCCATCGAGTAGGCCGGGACCGGGTTGCCCTTGCCCCACTCCTCCGCGCCCACCAGGCCGTAGGCCAGACCGGTGGCGCCCACGAAGACACCCACGGCGTGCCCGCCCTCGCCCCGGGTGGCGCGGTGCAGCCGGGCACGGGTGTAGCCGGCGTCCTCCAGGGCCGACCAGGCGACCTCCAGGAAGAGCCGTTCGGCGGGGTCCATGCGCCGTGCCTCACGCGGGGCGACGGCGAAGAACAGCGAGTCGAAGCGCGCGACGTCGTCGAGGAAGCCGCCCCAGCGTCCGTAGCTGGTGCCCGGCAGGCGGTCACCGCGGTCGAACCAGCGCTCCTTGTCCCACCGGGCCGCCGGTATCTCCCGGATGCCGTGCCGTCCCTCGACCAGCATCCGCCACAGCTCCGACACGTCCCGCGCGCCGGGGTAGCGGCCCGCCATGCCTATGACGGCGATGGCGTCGTCGGGTGCCGGGTCGGCCTCCTGCCGCCGGACGGCGTGGGCCGTGGCCCGGGACCGGTGTGCCGCGTCGGCCCGCCCGCTGGCGGGGGCCGGGGAGGGGGAGGGAACGCCGGGCGGCGCGGACGCGGGGGACGGGCCTGCCTGTGCCCGGGCCAGGAGCGCCGCGCGGTGGTGGGCCGCCAGGTGGCCGGCCAGGGCGTCGACCGTGCGGTGCTCGAACAACAGGGTCGCGGGCATCGGCCCGAGCCGGTCCTCCAGAGCGACCGTGAGGCGCTTGATCATGACCGAGTCGATGCCGAGCGCGGAGAACTCCTGGTCCGGGCGGAGCCTGTCCGGCTGGATGCGGGTGAGCCCGGACACGAGGTCGAGCAGGAGAGCCCGCGCCGCGCCGACCGCCTCCGCTTCCTCCGGTGGCGCGGGCACGGCCGTGGTGTCGGCAGCACCCGTGAGGCGCGCCTCGACGAACCGTTCGATGCGGGACCGGTGACCGTGGATCACGACGATCTCGCGTGCCGGGGAGCGCAGCGCGGCCGTCATGACCTCCAGTCCGGTGTCCGGCGGCATCTCCACCATGCCCTGGAGCAGTTCGACGGCCTCACGGTCGGTGCCGCTCAGGGTCATGCCGCCGCCGGCCCACAGCGGCCAGCCGATGGAGACGGTCCGTCCGCGCCGGCGGCCCTCCTCGACCAGGGTTTCGCGGTAGGCGGCGAAGCCTCCCAGCGCGCGGCTCGCGGCGGCGTAGTCGGCCTGCCCCGGATGTCCCGCGTATCCGGCGAGCGAGGAGAACAGCACGAACCGGCGCAGCGGCTCGTCCCGTGTCGCCTCATCGAGGGTGCGGGCGCCGGCGAGCTTGGGTGCCAGCACGCGCGCGTGGGCGCCGGGCGCCTTGTTGACGAGGTAGGCGTCCTCGTTGATCCCGGCCAGGTGCAGCACGTCGGTGACCGGGCCGAAGGCCGAACGGGCCTCGGCGACGGCGCGCCGCACGTCGTCCTGCCGGGTCACGTCACCGCGCACGTAGCGGACGCGCGCGCCGTGGGTGCCGCGCAGAAGGTCCTCGACCCGCGCACCGGGGTGGGAGCGGCCCAGCAGGACCAGCCGGGCGCCGGGTGACCTCACCAGCCGCTCGGACATGCTCAGGGCGATGCCCCCGCCGCCCCCGGACACCAGGTGGACCCCCTCGGCCGGGAGCGTTCCGCCGTCCAGCGGCAGCGGGGCCGGGGTGAGCGTCCGCACCCAGCGGCCGGTGCGGTCGTGGCGGACCTCGTGCAGCGGGGCCGGGGGCTGCGTCAGTTCGTCGAGCGCCCGGGCGACGGGATCGGCCGCACCGCCGGCGGACACGGCGACCATGTGGAGACGGCTGTCCTCACGGACCGCGATCGAGCAGAATCCGCCGAGCGCGTCGGCGGCCCGGTCGCTGCTCTCCCCCAGGGCGGCACAGGCGATCCGCAACCGCTCCCCCACGCGGCCCCTGATCAGGGTGCGCACGGCCGGGTACACCAGGTCCAGGCAGTTCTCGGGCCCCTCCGCCGTGACGAGGACGATCCGGTCGGGCAGGGCGCCGGCGGCATCGAGTGCCGTCCACAGCTGCTCCCACGACGCGTCGTCGGTGAGCGAGACCGTTTCGGGGCCGGTCGTCGTCAGCGGTCCGGTGACGGCCTCGACGACCCGCCCGGTGCCCGGCCGGACGGTGCCGGACCGGCGTGCCGCGGACGGGTCCAGCACGATCAGCGGCGGCGGCCCGTGGGCGGCGGGCCGGTCCGCGACCGGCTCCGCACGGACCCAGCCGGAGGCGTAGGCCACCAGTTCGTGCGGGCCGGGGCCGAAGGCACCGGCCGGGGGCGCCGCGCCCAGGAGGGCGGCCGCGTCGGACACGGACAGGTCCCCGGTCCTGACGCGTTCGAGGATGTCCCGCCGGTTCTTCCTGGAGATCACCGCACACCTTCCATGAGCCGTTCCGCCTCGTCCACCGAGAGGCGGCCGTCGTTGAGTGCCTGGAGCAGTTGGGGCAGCGGGGTTCCCGCATCCGGTGCCGGGACGGGCGCCGGGGGTTCGAGGGGTTCCGCCCAGTACCGCTGCGGGTCGAACGGGTAGGCCGGCAGAGGTGTGCGTCGTCCGGTGACGACGGGCAGCCGGCCCGTCCCGGACACCCAGTGGCGTGCCGCCGCGTGCGGATCCGCATCCGGCGCCGGGGCGTCGGCACCCGCGTCCCTGTCGGCCGATCCGGTGAAGGTGTCCGGATCCTGCTCGCCGTCGAGCAGGCGCCGTATCGCGACGGCGAGCCGGTCCGTCGTCCCGGCGACGAACGCCGCACGGTGGGTCATGGGGTCACGTCCCACGGTGAGGGTGTACGCGAGATCGGCGAGGGCCGGTGGGGTGCCGCCATCGTCCGGTCCGCCCTCGGTGAGGAAGGCGTGCAGGTCCCGCAGCCGGGCCCGCAGCCGCTCGGGGGTACGGGCGGACAGCGGGACGACGACAGGCCGTCCGTGGGGCTGCGGCGCGCCGGCCCGGATGTCGCGCCAGTCCTCCAGCAGGACGTGGGCGTTGGTGCCGCCGAGCCCGAAGGCACTGACCCCCGCACGCCTCGGAGCGTCGCCGGCCGGCCACGGGGTCGCGCGGTCGACCACCAGGAACGGGCTGCCGTCGAGGTCGAGCAGCGGGTTGGGATCGGTGAAATGGAGCGTGGGCGGCAGCACCCCGTGGCGCATGGCGAGCACCGTCTTGACGACGCCGGTGAGCCCGGCGGCTGCCTCCGTGTGCCCCACGTTGGACTTCACGGTGCCGAGCCGGCACCAGGGCTCGACCGGTTCGGTGTCGCACCTGCCGTCGACGGCGGCGAACGCCTTGCGCAGCCCGCGCACCTCGATCGGGTCGCCCACCTCGGTGCCGGTGCCGTGCGCCTCCACGTAGGTGACGGTGCGCGCGTCCACGCCGGCGTCACGGTAGACCGAGGCGATCAGGTCCGCCTGGGCCGTCGGGTTGGGCATCATGAGGGAGTCCATGTGTCCCCCGCCGCCGTGCGAGACCCCGCTGCCGCGTACCAGCGCGTACACGGTGTCGCCGTCGGCGAGCGCCCGCGACAGCGGCTTGACCAGAACGGCCACCGCACCTTCGCCGCGGACCATGCCGTTGGCCCGCCGGTCGAAGGCGGCACACCGTCCGTCGGGAGACATGATGCCGAGCTGACCGAGCGCGACGAAGAGGTCGGCGGTGAGGAACAGGTGCACCCCGCCGACGATCGCCGCGTCGCACTCGCCGTGCCGGACCGCGCGCACCGCGCGGTGCAGCGCGGTGAGAGAGCTCGAGCACGCGGTGTCCACGGCCTCGCTGGGGCCGCGCAGGTCCAGTTGGTAGGAGATGCGGTTGGCGATGAGGCAGTGGCCGTTGCCGCTGACGACGTGTCCCTCCCGGTGCCGGCCGGCCCGGTGCAGTTGCCAGTCGTAGTCGCGGGAGGTGGCGCCGATGAACACGCCCGTACGGCTTCCGCGCAGCTCGGCGGGGCGGTGCCCCGAATCCTCCACCGCCTGCCAGGCCGTCTCCAGCATGATGCGCTGCTGGGGGTCCATGAGCTCGGCCTCCAGCGGGGTCAGGCCGAAGAAGTCGGCGTCGAAGCGGTCGACACCGTCGATGAAGGAGCCCCAGCGGCTGTTCACCTTCCCGGGCGTGCGGTGCGGGTCGCCGAAGACCTCGCGCCAGTCGAACCGGTCCCCGGGGATCTCCCCGACCAGATGCGTGCCGTCACGCAGGTGACGCCACCAGGTCCGCAGGTCGGGCGAGCGCGCGTAGCGCCCCGCCATGCCCACGATGGCGACCGGATCACCGTCCGCCGCGGGCACGGGTGGCACGGGGGCGCGCTCCGGCCGCCGCGGGGCGCCGTCGGCCGGTTCCCGTTCGGCGGCCGGGGGCTCGTCGGGTGCCGGGGGCACATCGGGTGCCGGGGCCACGTCGGGTGCCAGAGGCACGTCGGGTGCCGGCGCGCCGGGAGCCGCCTCGGCGGATTCCGGCGGCCTGGCACGTGACGCGGCCGGCGCGTGCTCGGCGAGGTGGGCCGCCAGCGCATCGATCGACGGGTGCTCGTAGAGCAGGACCTTGGGCAGTCTGCCGAACTCCGGTTCCAGGGTGCGCACCAGCTGGATGGCGCTCAGCGAGTCCATGCCGTAGCGGTCGAAGGGGGCGGCCGGGTCCACCTGGCCGGCCGGCAGTCCGAAGAAGCGGGCGAAGACGGGTAGGAGCCGGTCACGGATCTCGCCGGCATCGGCCGGCTCGGGCGGCGGAGCGGGTTCCGGTTCCGGGCGTGCTTCGGGTTCCGGTGCGGCGGGCGGGGCGGCCGGCTCTGCCGCCCGCAGCTCGTCGCCGCCCCGCACGGCCGGTACGGCCGCCGGCACCTGGCTGAAGATCACCGCGTTGTCGAACTCGGTCTCCGGCAGGTCCGGTGCGCCCAGCGCCCAGGTCGCCTCGAAGCCCTGCTCCGCCAGCAGCGCTCGCCAGCGCGGTACGTCGAGGAAGGGGGAGTGCGGCAGCCGGGCCTCGGCGTCCACGGCCGACCAGTATCCGGGCAGCGGACCGATCATGGCGGCCATGCAGTCGTGGTTGCGCACCAGCTCTTCGAGGACGAGCACGCCGCCGGGTGCGAGCAGACCCCGGATCCGCCCGAGGCTCTGGGCCAGATGGCGGGTGGCGTGCACGGAGTTGGCGGCCACCACGATGTCCGCGCCGCCCGGCTCGAAGCCCTGTTCCCGCGGGTCACGGTCGAGGTCGAGGACCGCGCAGGTGAAGTCCGCCGGGGTGTCGGCGAACCGGGCGCGGGCCGCGGGCAGGAAGGCCGGGGAGACGTCGGTGAACAGGTAGCGCACGGCGGCCCCGTGCTCGGCCACGGCGTCCAGCAGCCGACGGGTGGTGCCTCCCGTGCCGCCGCCGATCTCGATCACTGTGACCGGTCGGCCGGGCCGGGACGCCCGCAACGCTCGGACCCGGCCGGCGACCAGGCGGCCCACGATCTCGTTGTGGTGGTCGGCCACGGTGTTGCCGTCGTAGATGCCCAGGAGCAGGTCCGGGTGGTCCGGGGAGAAGAACACCTCCAGCGCGTCCGCCCTGCCGGTGAGGATGTCGGGCAGACGGGGCAGGCAGACGCCGACCAGCTTCAGCCAGGGCGCCAGTTCCGGGTGCTCGCCGGCCAGGGCCACGGCCTCGGAGGGGAAGTCCGGGGCGCCGCCGGACGGCTCGGGCACCTTGGCCGTCATCACGGCCAGCGCGTCGGCGAGGCGCCCGTGGGCGTCCTCGTCCGCCAGCAGGGCCCGCAGGCGCCGCGCGGTGGGCGGCCTGCCGTGCTCGTCGGCGAGCAGCCGGGCGGTCCACCGCCTGAGCAGGTCGTTGAGCCGTTCCATCCCCCGGGCGGCCTGTCGGCCGGGGAACCCGCTCCGCTCGACGTAGCCCTGCGCGTCCGCCACTTCGGGCGGGGTGTCCGGCACCCCGGAAGGTGGGGTCGCGACGGTCCCGGGGGGCGTCACCGCGCCGGCGAACCAGTGGCGCGCGCCGGCGAAGGGATAGGTGGGCAGGCGGAGCCGTACCGTCGCAGGGTCCGGCGCCGCCGTGGCGGGCAGCGTGCCGCCCGCCGCCCATGCCGTCGCCGCGTCGAGCAGGGCGGCACCCGGCTCGTCCGCGGTGGCTGCCACGTGCACGCCGGGGGCGCCGGGGGCCGCGAGGCAGGCGTCCATCGCGGCCAGCAGGCCCTCGTGGGAGTCGGCGACCAGGACGAGGCGGTGCTCCATCGCCTCGCGCCCGTGATGGAGCGTCGCCGAGACCTGGTCGAGCGGGATGCCGGGCGTCGCGGCGAGGAAGTCGCGGTGGCGGCGTACGAGCCGGTGCAGCGCCGCACGGTCGCGGGCCGAGTACGGGAACAGGCGGGGGCGGCGCGGGGTCACGGCCGCCGTCCGCGCCGGGGCCTGTTCGACGACGGCGTGCGCGTACGATCCCCCGAAGCCGAAGGAGCTGACCCCGGCCGTACGGGGCCGCCCGCCGGGCGTCTCCCAGGCGAGGGGGCGCGGGTTGACGAAGAGCGGCGAGCCGTCGAACCGGCAGTGCGGATTGGGCGTCCGGTAGTCGGGCATGGCGGGGATGACACCGTGCTGTATCTGCAGCACGGCCTTGATCACTCCGACCAGTCCCGCCGCGCCCTCGGCGTGTCCGAGGTGCGCCTTGGCCGATCCGACCGCGCAGAAGGCCGTGCGGGCCGTGTGGTGCCGGAAGGCGGACGCGGCGCCCTCGATCTCGATCGGGTCGCCCAGCGCGGTACCGGTGCCGTGCGCCTCCAGGTAGCCGAGGGCCTCGGGGTCGATCCCGGCCCGTGACCAGGTGTCGAGCAGCAGCCGGGTCTGCCGTTCGGGGCTGGG
The DNA here is from genome assembly GCF_008312835.1 of Streptomyces marokkonensis. Lineage (GTDB taxonomy): Bacteria > Actinomycetota > Actinomycetes > Streptomycetales > Streptomycetaceae > Streptomyces > Streptomyces marokkonensis_A. Next base: position 101,814 of record NZ_VSKS01000015.1, read on the forward strand.
CGCGGTGACCGACCCGGCGCGCCCGCCGTGGTTGACACCGACTTCCCTGATGACGGCGTGGATCGGGTCGCCGTCGGCGAGGGCCCGGTCGAGGGGCTTGACCAGGACGGCGACGACGGCTTCGGCGGGCACGTAACCGTCGGCCCGGTCGTCGAAGGTGTGGCAGCGGCCCGAGGGCGACAGGGCTCCCAGCGCCGAACTGCGCACGTAGTGCTGGGGGTCCAGGACGAGGTTGGTCCCGGCGGCGAACGCCATGTCGCACTCGCCGCGGCGGACGGCGGCGACCGCCAGGTGCAGGGCGTAGAGGGAGGAGGAGCAGGCCGTGTCGACGACGAGGGAGGGCCCGGCCAGATCGAGGTGGTGGGCGATCCGGTTCGCCGCCATGGTCGCGGACGTACCGGTCACGTCGTGGGCGCCCATCCGCCGTCCGGCGGCGGTCATGGCCTGGTCGTAGTCGTTGAAGCAGCGGCCGACGAAGGTGCCGGTGGACGAGCCGCGCAGCCGGCCGGCGACCGCGGCGTCCTCGGCGGTCCGGTGGAACACCTCCATCAGCAGGCGGGTCTGTGGGTCGAGGCCCTCCGCCTCGGCCGGAGTGAGGCCGAAGAAGGCCGCGTCGAAGCGGGTGACGTCGTCGAGGAAGCCCCCGTGACCGCAGTCGGTGGCGTCCGGCCCCGCACCGTGCGGGTCGTGGTAGAGCCCGTGGTCCCACCGGTCGGCGGGTACGGCCGTCACCAGGTCCCGTCCGGCGAGGAGGTCGGCCCAGAAGCCCGCGGGGTCGTCGGAGCCGGGGAGGTACCCGGCCATGCCGATCACGGCGACGGGCTGCTCCGGGAGTGGCGTGCCCTCCGGGCCGGTGACTGCTCGCCGCGGCGGTGGACCGGGCCGCGGCGTCGGTGCGCCGGCGGCGTCCGCGCCGTCGCCGGACGGCACCGTGTCCCGGTCCAGGGCGGCGCGCACGGCGTCGGGATGGGCGTCGATCAGGTGGGGCACCAGACGGTCGACGTCCGGGTACCGGAACAGGGTGGTGGCCGGCAGGTCGACACCGAGCCACGAGCTCAGCGCCGTGGTGAGTCCGGCCACTTCCACCGACGTCAGCCCCAGGGACATGAACCCGGAGGACCGCACCGAGGACGGCTCCACGGCCCTGCCCGCGCGCCGCAGCACCGCGGTGACCGAAGCGGTCACATGGGCCTCCAGAGGGCCGCGCGGGTCGACGGCAGGGGCCGCTCGGGCCGCCTCGGCGGCCGGTGTCTCCAGTGCCGCGGTCAGCCGGCCGGGGTCACCGTGCAGGACGACGACGCGTGGGGTGCCGAGGGCGAGTGCGGTGTCCAGGGCGTCGAGGGCGGTGGCGGTGTCCAGGGGGACCGATCCGGTGCGGGCGAGGACCCGCTCCTGGAGCGCCGGGGCGATGCGCATGCCGCCGTCCCGCCACAGGGGCCAGTCCACCGCGACGGTGACGCCGTGCCGTTCGCCGTCCCGGCGTCGCTCCTCGCGCCAGGCCGCGAAGGCGTCCAGAGCGCGATTGGCGGCACTGTAGTCGGCACCGCCCGCGCTTCCCGCCGCGGCGGCGAGCGACGAGTGGAGCAGCATGTAGTCGAGCCGGTCGCCGCTGGTGACGGAGTCGAGAGCGGCGGTGCCCCGGAGCTTGGGCGCGAGGACCCGCTCGGCCGCCTGCCGGCTCTTGTTGACGACCAGTGCGTCCTCGAGGACCCCGGCGGCGTGCACCACACCGGTCAGCGGCCCGAAGCGCGCGCGCACCTCCCGCACGGCGGAGCCCAGTGACTCCCGGTCGGTCACGTCGGCGGCGAGGTAGACGGCCTGCGCGCCGAGCTCCTGAAGTTCCGTCACGGCCGCGTCGGTGCGCGCGCCGGCCGGTGAGCGGCCGAGCAGCGCGATGCGCACGTCGCCGGCCGCGGCGATGCGGCGGGCGGTGTGCAGCCCGAGTCCGCCGGCACCGCCGGTGATCAGGTACACCCCGCCGGGCCGGGCCAGGCGGACGGACGCGGAGGGCTTCCCCGCGGGGACGAACACCTCGGTCAGCCGGCCCTGCTCGGTGTGCCGCACCTCGGTGCCGTAGGCGTCGTCCGGTGCGTACGCTTCGGCGAGCAGCGTGTGAGCGGCGATGGGCGCGGTGTGCTGCCATACCGTCTTCAGCAGCAGTTTCGGCTGTTCGAGCCGCACGCTGCGGGCGAGGCCGCCGACGGCGGCGTGCTCGGGGCTCGCGCCGCGCGCGGCGTACGCGTAGACCACCGGCAGGGGCCGGGCCGGGCCGACGGCCAGGGCGCGGCACAGCAGGAGGGCGGACAGGACGCCTCCACCGCCCGTGTCGCCGGTGCTGTCCCGGCCGGACAGCGGCCAGAGGTGGAGGACGGCGGCCGGGGCGCGGCCCTCCGCTCGCAGGGTCTCCACGAGTTCGGTGTAGTGCCCGGCGTCGCCCGGCTCGATCTCGAACTCGTCGCGTCCGGTGCGCACACAGGACATCCCGGGCCTCACCCGGACGACGTCGGGGTGCAGGGCACGCAGCTCACGCACGCGGTCGTCGTCCGTGTCCAGCAGCAGGAGCGGCCCGGCGGGTACCGGACCGGCCGGCGTGTCCGGCAGGGGCAGGGGGCGCGTGTCCGGGACGTAGAGGAGGGTGGCGGTGCGGTCGGAGGGGGCGGGCCGCACGGGCCGGGGGCCGTCCTCCGCCGGGGGCGTCGTCCCGTGCCGGGACTCGCCGATCCAGTACCGGCGCCGTTCGAACGGGTAGGTCGGCAGCGGGACCCGTCCGGCTCCCCGGACGGCGGGCCAGTCCGACGGGCCGCCGGCGGCCCACCGCCGGGCGGCCGCCGCCTCGGCCGACCCGTCGGCCGCGCCGGGTGCGTCCTCCCCGGGAGCGGCGGACTCGGTGCCCGTGTACGCCGGGCAGGCCGGCGGGCGTCCGGCCGCGAACGCCGCCAGGGCCGCGTCCAGTTCGGAGAGGGTCGAGACCACCACGGCGAGGCGGTGCTCCATCGCCCGACGGCCGGTGCGCAGGGTGTGGGCCACGTCGGCCAGACGCGTTCCGGGCCGGGCGCGCACATGCTCCGCCAGCCTCCCGGCCTGTTCGCGCAGCCGCTGCGCGGACCGCGCCGACAGCGGGACGGCCAGGGGCCGGTCGGCCACGGGCCGCGCGGCGGCGTCCTGGCCCGTGTACTCCTCGACGACGACGTGCGCGTTGGCGCCCCCCGCGCCGAAGGCGCTGACAGCGGCCCGCCGCGGAAGCGGGTGGCCGTCGTCCGTGCCGGCCGGGGCGGGCCACGGCTCGGGGGCCGCGGGCAGCCGGAACGGCGTCCGTTCCCAGCGGATTCCGGGGGCGGGCGCGCCGATGTCCCCGATGGCCGGGAGGGTGCGGTGGCGCAGCGCCATCAGCACTTTGGTCAGGCCGGCCATGCCCGCCGCGGCCTCCAGATGACCCACGACCGGTTTGGCGGAGCCGATCGCGCAGGTGCCGGCCTCGCTCGTGTGCCGTGCGTACACCGAGCTGAGCGCCTCGACCTCGATCTGGTCGCCGAGGGCGGTGCCCGAGGCGTGCGCCTCGACGTAGTCGATGGAGCTCGCCGGAACGCCCGCGTCGGCCAGCGCGGCCGAGATCACCCTGGCCTGGGCGTCGGGACTGGGCACGGAGTAGCCCCCCGTCCGCCCGCCGTGCAGCAGGGACGAACCGCGCACCAGCCCGTAGACGTGGTCGCCCGAGGCGAGGGCGTCGGCGAGCGGCCGCAGGAGCAGGACGCCGACGCCCTCGCCGGGGACGTAGCCGTCCGCGTCCGCGCCGAAGGGGCGGCAGCGCCCGGTTGGCGACAGCAGGCCCAGCTCGGCCAGCCGCAGGTACTTGTAGGGGTGCAGGGTCAGGTTCACCCCGCCGACCAGGGCGGCCCGGCACTCGCCGCGCCTGATCGCGTCGGCGGCCAGGTGCAGGGCCGCCAGGCTCGCGGAACAGGCGGTGTCCACGGTGATGCTGGGCCCGGTGAAGTCGAAGAAGTACGACAGCCGGTTGGACAGGGCGGAGGACCAGGAGCCGGCGGCCTGCGCGGTTCCCTCACGCAGCCGGTCCAGGCCATGGAGCTGGTAGTCGTTCCACATGGCACCGGCGAAGACGCCCACGGCCCGGCCGGTCTGCCCGGTGAGCTCCTCGGGGGTGAGCCCGGCGTCCTCGATCGCCTCCCACGCCGTCTGCAGCAGCAGCCTCTCGTGCGGATCCATGAGCTCCGCCTGGCGTTCGCTCAGGTGGAAGAAGGGCGCGTCGAACTCCGCCACACCGTCGCAGAACGCGCCCCAGCGGGAGTACGTCCGCCCCGGAGTGCCGGGGTTCGGGTCGAAGTGGGGCGCGTGGTCCCAGCGGTCCGGCGGAATGGGGCCGGCCAGGTCCTTGCCCTCGGCGAGCACGTTCCACAGTTCCTCGGGGGTCCGGGCACCGGGGTAGCGGCCGGCGAGCCCCACGACGGCCAGCGGTTGTGCGCCGGCTGTCGCCGGGGACGGCGTGGCGGGGGCGGGCAGTGACCGGGCGGGGGGTGCGGCCGGCTCCTGCGGGGCGGTGGCGGTGCCGGGCCGGCTCTCGGCAGGGGCGACGGCGTCGGGGTACTCGGCCCGCAGGTGGTCCGCCAGCCGCCGGACCGTGGGGTGTTCGAACAGCAGGGTGGGGTACAGCTCCGTGCCCAGCATGTCCTCGAGGTCACCGGCCAGACTCAGCAGGTCGACGGAGCCGAGACCGCACTCGTAGAAGCCGAGGTCACGGTCCACGTCACCCGGCTCGGCGCCGGTGCGCCGGGCGACCAGGGCCGCGATCCGCTCCTCGAATCCCCCTGCCGGGGCCGGGGGTGCGGGGGGCGGTGGCGGGGAGGGGCGGGGCTCGGCGGTCCGGTCGGCGGGCGGCCGGGTGCGCTCGGTGATCAGCGCGGAGGACCGGACGCGCTTGGCCCGGAAGCCCACGAACTCGGCCACCACCTCGCCGTCGGGGCCGCAGACGTCGATGTCGGACTGGAAGAGCTCGCTGTCGAATCCGCCGGTGACGGGCCCCGGCACATGGACGAGGTTGTCGGCGCCCACTCCCGCGCGGGCCCGGAACGACTCGATGTACAGGGGGATGTAGGCGTGGTGGGCCGTGCCGAGCTCCTGCTCCGGGAAGAGGAGCATCGGCACCAGCGTGGCGAAGTCGAGCACCGCCGGGTGGGCGTGGAAGTGGCCGAGGTGGGCCACCGCCTCGTCCGCGAGCCGCATGCGCGCCAGCGCGTGCCCGGGCGCCACGTGCACGGTGCCGGAGGCCCGCATGAAGCCCCGGTGGTGGATGTCCAGCGCGCGGACGAAGCCGTAGAGGTCGTCGACGTCGACGCTGCGCGGGGCCCCGGCGGTGAGAGCGGCCGGGTCGATCCCTCGCCACGCCTGCTCCTCGGCTGCGTGCAGCTCGGCCGTGCAGTTGGTCTCCCACGGCGTCTCGTCGGTGCCGCCCGGACGGCTGCGCACGGTGACGGGCACCGGTTGTCCCGGCTCCGCGTCGCCGAGGACGACCTCCACCGGCGTCCGGCCGCCGGAGCCGACGATCGGGGCGTGGAAGACGATGCGGCGCAGGGCGACATGGGCCGGGTCGACCCCGGCGTGCCGTACGGTCCGCAGCACCAGGTCGAGGAGGAAGACCCCGGGCAGCACGGGCACCTGGTGGACCAGGTGGTCCCGCAGGGCCGGGTCGTCGGCGCGGACGCCGGTGCCGGCGCGGCGGCCGGCGAGCGGGCGCAGCAGGCCGTGGGGAGGCGGGACGGATCGGTTGTCCGGCATGGCTAGATCAGTTCCTCCAGCTCGAGCAGGGGACGGGGCTCAGGGCGCGGGGTGGCGTCCGGGCCGCGCTCGGCCCAATGGCGGCGGCGCCGGAACACAGGCGGCGGCAGGGGCGTACGTCGGGCCTTGCCGGTCTCCTCGGGGCCCACGGGCTCGCGGAGGACCACATGACAGTTGGTTCCGCCAAATCCGAACGCGCTCAGGCCGGCCCGGCGCACTCCGTGCCGGGGCCTCCAGGGCTCCAGGCGGTCCTGGATGCGCAGGGGTGACGTCTCGAAGGAGAAGCGCGGATTGGGGCGTTCGCAGTGCAGGGTGGGCGGAAGCTGCCGGTGCTGGAGGGACAGCACGATCTTCTGGAGACCGGCCATGCCCGCCGCCATCAGCAGGTGCCCCACGTTGGACTTGACGCTGCCCACGCCGCAGAACTGGAGTTCGTCGGTGGCCTCGGCGAAGACGCCCGTCAGTGCCCGCAGCTCCATCGGGTCACCGATCATGGTCCCGGTGCCGTGTGCCTCGACGTACGACACACTCGCCGGGTCCGCCCCGGCCCGGCGCAGCGCCTCACGGACGACCGCCTGCTGGGCGTCGGGGCTGGGCGTGGTCAGGCCCATGGTGCGACCGTCGTTGTTCATGGCCGTCGACTCGATCACGGCGAGGATCCGGTCACCGTCGGCGAGGGCGGCGGCCAGCGGCTTGACGAGGACGGCGCCGACACCCTCGCCGGGCACGAACCCGTTGGCGGACGCGTCGAAGACGTGGCACCTGCCGTCCGGCGACAGGGCACGGGCGGCACTGAGCGAGAGGTAGGGCGTCTCGTCGAGCAGCAGGTCGGCACCGCCCACGATCGCCATCTCGCACTCGCCGAGCTGCAGGGACTGCCGGGCGAGGTGGAGGCTGGACAGCGACGAGGAACAGGCGGTGTCCACGACGAGGTTGGGGCCGCGCAGATCGTGCAGGTGGGCGAGGTGGGCGGCGATGAAGTTCTGGTTCAGCCCGGTCGCGGTGTTGCGGCCGGGAACCGCGATGCGGGAGGCGTAGGTGCTGGTGCCGGAGCCGACGAAGACCCCGACCGCGCGGCCGTTCAGCTCCTCGCCCCGGTATCCGGCGTCCGCGACGGCCGTCTCGGCCGTCTCCAGGAAGAGCCGGATCAGGGGGTCGACGTGTGCGGCGTCCGCCTCGGGTATGCCGAAGTAGCCGGCGTCGAAGTCCTCGATGCCGTCGAGGTAGCCGCCCCACTTGCTGATGCTCATGCCGGGCGCGTACGCGGGCGAATAGCGTGAGGCCACGTCCCACCGGCTGCGCGGGACCTCGCGGATGCCGGACCGGCCATGACGCAGCAGGTCCCAGAAGGCCGCCGTGTCGGCGGCGCCGGGGAACCGGCCGGCCATGCCGATGACGGCCAGCGGGGTGCCCGGGCCGGACGCCGGGACGGCCACGCCCGCGGAGAGCGGCGAGGACGCCGGGCGGGGGCCGCCGGGCGGCCCGGAGCCGACGGGGTCCGCTCCGGAGGACGGCGGGGTGCCCGGCGCGTCCGCTGCCGCCGCGGCGCCGGCCGGGTCGCCGGTCGCGGTCGGCGCCGGCTGCTCCGCGGTGAGGTCCGCCGTCCAGCGGGCGACGCCTTCGTGATGGACGCGGGTCAGGTGGCGGGCAAGCCGTTCGACCGTGGGGTGCTCCAGGACGACGGACGGGTCGAGGGGAGCCCCGGCGGCCCTCTCCAGCCGGACGACGATGCTCGCGATGAGGATCGAGTCGACGCCGAGGTCGGCGAACGGCCGATCGCGAGGGATGCGGCTGCGGGCAGTGCCCAGCACCTCGGCCAGGACGGCCGTGACGTGGTCGGCGCAGCGGTCGACGAGACCGGCGTCGTCTTCGGCCGGCCGCTCGGTGCCGGGGCCCGCCGACGGTGCCGGTCCCGGAAGGACGGCCGGGCCGGGGGCCGGTGCGGCGGTGGCGGGGCTCCCGGTCCCGGCGGCCGTGGTGACGACGGCGGCCAGCGTGGCGTGCTCGCGTGCGGCCAGCGCGGCGTCCAGGAGCGCGAGTCCCTCTTCGGGGCTCATCGGGGCGAGCCCCAGTTCGGCGTAGCGGGGGGTGGTGACCCCGCCCATGCCGATGCCCGACCAGCTGCCCCAGGCGAGGGAGAGCCAGCGGGTCGCGCTGCCCCGGTGACGGGCGCGGGCCGCGGCGAACTCGGCGTAGTCGTCGAGGGCGGCGTTGGCGGCGGCGTAGTCACTGAGGCCGACGGCGAGCCGCGGCATCCGTGCCGAGACGGACGAGTACAGCACGACGAAGTCCGGCTCGTCGTTCCCGAGCGCCCGGTCGAGTGCGGCCAGGGCCGGTCCCTTGGGCTCCCACGTGAGGTCGAACTCGTGCGGGGCCTTGTGCACGAAGGCGGGAGTGGCGGACACGGCACCCGCGCAGTGCAGGACTCCCGCGGGTGTGCCGAAGGCGGTGCGCACCTCGTCGAGGAACCCGGCAAGCCGGTCCGGGGAGCCGTGGCCGACGAGGACCCGCGCCCCGGCCGCCTCCATGCGGCTGATCGCGTCCGTGCAGGTCTTCCACCAGGCGTCCGGGCCCGCGCGGTGCCAGTCCTCGCGGGGCGGCAGTGCCCGGCGTCCGGTGAGGGCCAGCCGCCGGGCTCCGCGCGCGACGAGCAGTTCGGCCGCGGCCAGGCCCAGGCCTCCGGTCCCGCCCGTGATCAGGTAGGGGCGGTCCTCCTGCACGGCGAAGGCACCGAGGCGTCCGGCGTGCCCGGCGGCCGGTGCCGCGACCGGCTCCAGCGCGCCCACCCGGCGCGACCCGAGGACGTAACGGATCTCGGCCGGTTCCGTCACCGCGCCCGCCGCGCGGTCGGCGGCGATCTCGGCGGCGGCCAGGGTCACGGGTCCGGGCACCCCCTCGGGCAGCGCGTCGTACTCGACGGTGACGGCCGTGACGGCGGCGTACTCCGCGCCCAGGGCGCGCACGCACCCGGCCATGCGTGCCGCGGTGAGGACGCCGTTCCCCCGGTCGGCGGAACGGGTCGCGGCCGTCGGCCGCACGTGGATCACGGTGACCGGGTGCTCCCGGGTCCGGGACAGCAGTTCCTGGAGCAGCGCCAGCCGGCCGGCGTGGCGCGGCGGGCCTTCCGCGGAGGCGAGGGCGTCGACCACGTCGACGACCACGTCGAACGGGCCGTGGGCGGCCAGTTTCTCCTTGGCCGCGCGCAGGGTCCCTTCCCGGTCGTCGAGGGCGGCCTCCACCGTGCGCGCGCACGGCAGCGGCAGGGGTGAGGGCTCCCGCAGAACGACGGGGTCGAGTCCGTCCAGGCCCGCCAGCTCCTCCGGCAGCCCGGGCCCGGCCTCCGCACCGGCCAGCACCAGGGCGACGAGGGGCCGGCCCTGCCGTGCACGGGTCACCGCGGGCGCGGGCGTCCAGGTCCGCGCGAGGAGCCGCGAGGACGCCGGAAGCGGCATGCCGGCGCCGGTGGCCGACGCGGCCCCGCCGGGCACCGGCGCCGGGGAGGTGCCCGGGCCGTACCGGACCGAATGGTCGAAGGGGCGGGCCGGGAAGGGCACTCGGCGCAGGTTCGGTTCGGACGGCCAGGAGACCTCCTCGCCCGCCGCCCAGCGGCGGGCCGACGCGTGCGGGCCCGTGCCGCCGTCGGCGGGCTCGGCGGCACCCGTGTACAGTCCCGGGGCGGTACCGCCGTCGAGGTAGGCGTCGAGCGCTGCCACGGCCTCGGAGCTGCCGGGAACGACGAGTGCCAGCCGGGCGGGCATCGGATCGCGGGCGATCCGTGAGGTGTGGGCCAGGTCGGCGAACGCGTGCCGTCCGCGCCGGAGTTCGCCGCGCAGCACCCGCGCGTGGGCGCGCAGCCGGCCCTCGTCGAGGGCTGACAGCACCAGAACGTGCTCGCGGCCGGCCGCGGACCTGGCGGGCTCCGCGACGGCGGGTACCGCTGTGGCGGGCGGCTCCTCCACCACCACATGGGCGTTGGCCCCGCCGAACCCGAAGGCGCTGATTCCGGCGCGCAGCGGCAGCGGTGATCCGGACCCGTCGACGGGCCGCCACGGCCGGGCCTCGCGCAGCACGCGGAACGGAGTGCCCTCGAGCCGCAGGTGCGGATTGGCGCGCTCCCCCACGGCGTTCGGCGGCAGCGTGCGGTGGGAGAGGGCCAGCAGCACCTTGAGCAGGCCGGCGATACCCGCCGCCGACTCCAGGTGCCCGATGTTCGCCTTGACGGCTCCCAGGTGACACCAGGGGCCGTCGGCCTCCTCGTCCGGACGGCTGAAGGCGGCGATCAGCCCCGCGATCTCGATGGGGTCGCCGAGCCGGGTGCCGGTGCCGTGCGTCTCGACGTAGGAGACGGTGCGCGGGTCGACTCCGGCCCTGTCGTACGCGGCGCCGATGACCTCGGCCTGCGCCTCGGGACGGGGCGCGGTCAGGGAGTGCGCCCGGCCGCCGTGGTTCACGGCACTGCCCCGGACGACGGCACGGATCGGGTCGCCGTCCGCCAGCGCCCGGTCGAGTGGCTTGAGGACAACCACGCCCACGCCCTCGCCGCGTACGAAACCGTCGGCCCGTTCGTCGAAGGTCCAGCACCGGCCGGTCGGCGAGAGCATGCCGGCCTGGCCGAGCGAGTCGAACCAGGCCGGGGAGAACAGGGCGTTCACGCCGCCGGTGACGGCCAGGTCGCACTCCCCCGCCTCGAGGGCGCCGAGTGCCCGGTGCAGCGCGGTCAGGGAACTCGAGCAGGCGGTGTCGACGACCTCGCTGGGCCCGCGCAGGTCCAGCAGGTACGACAGACGGTTGGCGATGACGCTCTGCACGTGTCCCGTGATGCTGTGGGCGGCGACCTCCTCCCCCGCTCTGCCGAGCAGTTCGGAGTAGTCGGACAGAGTCGCCCCGACGAAGACCCCGGTACGGCTGCCGGCGAGAGACGAGGGGCGCAGCGCGGCGTCCTCGACGGCGTGCCACGCGGCTTCCAGGAACAGCCGCTGCTGGGGGTCCATCAGCCGTGCCTCGCGGGGTGAGACCGCGAAGAACTCCGCGTCGAAGCCGAGGACGTCGTCGAGGAACCCGCCGGCCGGCACGGTGGCGCCGAAGCGTTCCACCGGCCCGGGGACGACGAGGTCGCGGCCCTCGATCAGGTGGGTCCAGTAGGTGTCGAGGTCCGGCGACCCCGGCAGACGGCCCGCCATGCCGATGACGGCGACCGCGGGCGCCGTGCCGTGCTTCCCGCGGCCGTGGGCCGCCGCGCGGGTGCCGCCCACGGCGGCAGCGGGTGCGGCGGGTCCGGCCGGCGCGGTGGGACGTACGGCCGGTGCCGTCGGCGCGGCCGGTGCCGCGAGCGCGGGTACGGCACGGTCGAGCAGCGCCGAGGTCAGCGCGTCGATGGTCGAGTGCTGGTAGAACACCACCGGGGTGAGCGCCAGCCCGAGCCGGTCGTTGAGACGGTTGGCGAAGTCCGTGAACAGCAGGGAGTTGAAACCGTAGTCGCCGAACTCGGTGTTCGCGCCGATCTGTTCGGCCGGGATCTTCACCAGGCCGGCGGCCTCCTCCCGCAGCAGGTCGCGCAGCTGGGCCCGATCGCCGTCAGGCGTCGCCGCGACGGGGGTGCCGCCGTCCGGTCGCGGTGCTGCCGGGTGGCCACCGAGCGCGGCGCCGATCTTCTCCTGGTCGCCGGAACCGACGAAGACACGGGGGTGGCCGAGGACGAGCGCGTCCTCCAGGGCGGCCATCGCGGCCGGGGTGTCGATCGGAGCGAGCCCCAGCGTGGTCTCCGTCAGACGGCGCACGGCGGACGGCATCTCCATCCCCCCGTCGCTCCACAGCGGCCAGGCCACGGACACCGACCGGCCGGACCGCGCTCCCCGCTCCACCAGGGACGCGCGGTGCTCCGCGAACGCGTCGAGGAAGCGGTTGGCGGCGCAGTACGACGTCTGCCCGGCGTTGCCGAGGGTTCCGACGAACGACGACATCAGCAGGAAGAAGTCGAGCGGATCGTCGGCGGTGGCCTCGTCCAGGGCGAGGCAGCCCCAGGTCTTCGGTGCCAGCACGCCGCGCACCTCGTCCGGGGTGCGGGTGCGGGCGGCACCGTCGTTGAGGACGCCGGCGGCGTGGAACACGCCGTTGACCGGTCCGTACGCCTCTCTGGCGGCCGACAGCGCCTCGGCGAGGGCGTCAGGGTCCGTCACGTCGGCGCGCGCCCACCGCACGCCGTCGGGCACGGCGTCCGGAGCGGAGCGGCTCACCCAGGTCACCCGGGCCTCCCACTGCGCGACCAGGTGCGCGGTGATCAGACGCCCCACTCCCCCGCCGCCTCCGGTGACGAGGTAGTGCCCGCCCCTGCGGAGGGGCGGCGTCCGTCCGGCGGGGTCCGCGGCCCCGGACCAGGCCCGTACGAGGTGGCCGGGACCGTCGGTCCTGATCTCCGGCGCGCCCGTGGCGGCGAGGGACAGGACGTGCGGCAGTGCGGGTTCGCCGGCACCGGTCTCGATGCGCACCGACCGGAAGCCGGGCACCTCCTGCTCCAGGGCCCGCCCGAAGCCGGTGACCAGGGCCGTCGCGGGATCGTCCCGGTCGGGCCGGGCCAGGGTGACATAAGTGAGGGGCCGGCCTTCGTGGGCGAGGGCCGTGAGGGCGTCGAGTGTGTCCGCCGCCTCCCGCAGCCGCGCGGCCGGGTCTTCGGCGGCGCGGTCCAGGCCGCGGCGGTCGACGACGATCGTGTGGCGGTCACCGCCGGCCGGTCCGGGCACGTCGTCCGGACGCTCCACCCGGTGGTCCGCGTCCTCGGACCAGCCGGGAGCGCCGCCGACGACGATCACCCTGGCGTCCTGCCGGGGTACCGCCGCGGATGCCGGGACCCAGCCGGGGACATGCAGTGCGGCGCGCCGGACCGGGCCGGCCGGGGCCGGCCGCGTGACCGGACGGGGCGCGGTTCCGGGCCGGGGCAGCCAGTGCCGTGTGCGGGCGAACGGATAACCGGGCAGCGGCACCCGCCGGGCGCCGGCCGACGGCAGGACCCGAGGCCAGTCCAGCCGGGCGCCGCGGCACCAGAGCCGGGCGAGCTTGTCCAGTTCGCCGCGGTCGGCGAGGGCCCGCAGGACATCGGTGGTGTCGGGGGCGCCGTCGAAGACGTCGTCGAGACGGTTCCCGTCGTCGAGCCGGCCCAGCGTCGCACCGGTGGTCTCCCGTACCGCCGCCCGCAGGTCCCCGCCCGGCCCGGCGAGCCGTTCCAGACGGTCCGCCAGTTCGTCGAGACCGGTGACCACGAGGGCCAGACGGGTGTCGAAGTGCTCGCGCCCCTGCCGCAGGGTGAACGCCACGTCCGTCAGGCGCAGTTCGGGTCCTGCGGTGCGCAGCCGGGTGGCCAGCCGGGCGCAGGTGCGGCGCAGCCCTTGTTCGTCGCGCGCGGACAGGACGACGAGTTCGGACCCGGCGAACGCCGGGACGGCCGGCGACCGGGAGGGCGGCGCCTCCTCGACGACGAGGTGGACGTTCACGCCTCCCGCGCCGAAGGAGCTGAGAGCGGCACGCCGCGGGGCGCCGTCGCGGGTGACCGGCCACGCCTCCGTGGACTGCTGGACGCGGAAGGGGGTGGCCGTGAAGTCGATGTCGGGGTTGAGGTGGCGCGCGTGCAGGGAGGGGACCAGAGTGCGGTGCCGCAGTTGCAGGAGCACCTTGGTCAGTCCGGCGAGGGCGGCCGCCGCCTCGGTGTGGCCGATGTTTCCCTTCACGCTGCCGACGGGGATCGGCGCGGGGGGACGGGCACCGGCGTACGCCCGGCCCAGGCCCCGGATCTCGATGGGGTCCCCCAGCGGAGTGCCCGTTCCGTGGGCCTCGACGTAGCCGATGGCGGACGGATCGGTGCCCGCCCGGCGCAGGGTCCCCTCGACGAGGTCGGCCTGCGCCTGCGGGCTGGGGACCGTGAAGCCGTTCGTGCGTCCGTCGCTGTTGGCTCCGATCGCCCTGATCACTCCGTAGACGTGGTCACCGTCGGCGAGCGCGTCGCGCAGCGGCCGCAGCAGCACGGCGCCGACGCCCTCGCTGGTCACCATGCCGTCCGCGCCGGCACCGAAGGGCCTGCACCGGCCGGACCGGGAGATCATGCCGAGCTGCGCGTACTGGATGCGCCGTGCGGGGTGCAGGATGAGGTTGACTCCGCCGGCGAGGGCGGCCGAGACGGTCCCGGCGCGGATCGCGTCGCAGGCGAGCTGGAGGGCGACGCCGGATCCGGAGCAGGCCGTGTCGACCGCGATGCTGGGTCCGGTGAAGTCCATGAAGTACGAGACCCGGTTGGCGATCTGGTAGAGGTCGCTGTTCGGGTACCGGCTGTCGCCGTCCAGGGCCGCGTTGGCGCTCAGCACGGCGTAGTCCGGCCCCATCGAGGCGACGTAGACGCCGACGTCTCGGCCCAGGTCCGCGGGGGTGTGTCCGGCGTCCTCCACGGCGTGGTAGGCGGTCTGGAGGAAGAGACGCTGCTGCGGGTCCATCGTCTCGGCCTCGCTGGGGGCGAGCTGGAAGAACAGGGCGTCGAACTCGTCGACGCCGTCGATGAGTCCGCCGGAAGAGCTGTAGGTACGGGCGGGGCCACCGCGCGGGTCGACGACGTCCCGGCGCTCCCAGCGGACGGCGACGTCGCTGAGCGACTCGGTGCCCGCCTTCAGGTTCTCCCAGAACTGGGCGATGTCGTCCGCTCCGGGGTAGCGGCCCGCGATGCCGACGACGGCGATGCCGTCGTCGGACGGGGTGGCGGCGCCGTGGGCCCGGGCCGGCGCGTCGGCCCGCGCGTGGGACGGTTCCGCCGCGGGCGCGGGGAGTGCGGTGGGCGCCGCCGCGCGCCCGGTGGCCGAGGGGGCCAGGGAGCGGGCGACGGATCCGAGCGTGCGGTGCTCGAAGAACAGCGTCTTCGGCAGCCGCCCGAAGTCCTGCTCCAGGGCGACGGTGGCATCGACGATCTCGAGGGACTCCAGTCGCAGGGACTCCAGGGTGGTGTCCGGGGCGAGTTCGGCCGGGGACATCCGCTTGACCCGGGCCACCACCGCCCGCACGGCCTCGAACGGATCGGGAGCGCCCGGTGTGTGGTCGTCCGGGCCGGCAGGGGGCGCGGCGGACGCTTCATCGGCGGACGGCTCACCCGTGACCGCGTGGTGGAGTGCCGCCGCGTCGGTCAGTCCGGTCGCCAGGAGAGCCAGTGCGGCACGCCGGGCGGCGTCCCCGGCACGGTCGCCGCCGGAGGGCGCGGTGCGGCCCTTCACCTCGGTGTCCTCGCGTTCCGGCGCGTCGTCGGGCCGGAACACCAGCCCGGCCAGGCGGTCGAGCGGCGCCCGGTGCAGCCATGTCCCGTCCGCTCCGGGCTGCTGGTCCTCGGCCTCCCCCATGGCCGCCCGGAAGAAGGCGCGGGCGGGCGCGTTACGGTCGGTCGCGCGGTGCCGTGCGGTCAGCACCGCGGGGCCCGACTCGGTGGTGACGGCCCGGGCGACGGCGGACAGGAACGCGTGCTCCACACCGCGTCCGAGGACCCGGCAGCTCAGCAGGAAGGTGTCGAGCACGACCCCCTCGCCCGCTTCCCGGGTGACCGCGGCGCCGACGAGTCCGTAGTCACCGAAGCGGTCGGCGGCCTCGGCCACCCAGCACCGCGCGCCTGCGGCGAGCAGGGCGCGGAGTTCCGCCTCGGTCCTGCGCAGCGGGGCGAGGTTGAACTGGTTGGTGCGCTGGGTGAGCTGGGCGACGCGGGCCAGCTGGCCGTCGCGGGCCTCGTGGACGTCGACGCGCAGGCCGAGTCCCTCGATGAAGCCGGACAGCGACGGCGCCGCCTCACGGGCTTCCTCCCGGTGCCGCGCCGCACGGTACATCTCCGTGCGCCGGCGGTCCTCCTCGGTCACCTCGGTCCGGTCGAAGGCCCACAACCGGCCGAGGAAGGCGTCCCAGTCGGTTTCGGCCTCAGGCATGCGCAGCGCGAGGACCTGAGGCGTCGCCGCGCGGACGGCGGCCACCTCGACCGGGTTGTCGTCGAGGAAGACGAACGAGTCGAGGCCGACGCCGAGTTCACGGGCGAGCGCCTCGATGTTGGCGGCCTTGGTGTTCCAGTCGACGCGGCGGGCCGCGATGTGCCCGGGCCTCAGCGGCATCTCCGGGCGCAGCCGGAACACCTCGTCGACGTCCTCCGCGGCGTTCTTGCTGGCCAGGCAGACGAGTACGCCTTCGTCGTGCCGGCGCACGGCCCACTCCTGGAGGCGGCGGTGGGCTTCTCCCAGCTCGACCCCGAGCGGGCCGTCCTCCGCGCACACTCCGCGCCACAGGGTGTTGTCGCAGTCGAGGACGAGCACCTTGTACGGGCGGGCGAGCAACGCGTGCACGCCGCGGACCACCGCGGTGCCCAGGGCGGTGCACGCCTCGGGTGTGTAGGGGATGTGCGCGTGCTCGTCCCGTGCGGCGTCGTGGTGGTCGGGCACCCAGTGGCCGTCGCCGCGGTCCGACAGCCGGGTCACGTGCACTCCACCGACCCCGTCCAGCGCGTGCAGCAGCCGTTCCCCGAGGGCTTCGACGGCCGTTCCACGGCGGGCGAGAGCCGGGGGCGAGGCCGGGCACAGGGCGACGAGCAGCGGCACGGACAGGCGCGCCGCGGCCGTGCGCGCCGCGGCGCAGAACTCGTCGACGGTGCGTTCGCCCTCGGGCCCTTCCGGCCAGTCCTCGACGCGTACGAGGACCACGTTGCAGCCGCTCCGGTTGGCCGCGAACACGCCGGAGGGGTCGAGGAGTTCCTGGAACACCTGGCCGTACGCGGCCGGCCTCACGGCCAGGTCGAGGCCCAGCCGCTCGCACCAGTGGGCCAGCGAGGGGTGGAGCGGGTCCGTGGTGAAGGTGGCCGCCACCACGAGGCTGCCCGTCGGCTCTCCCGCCCGGGCGGCCCGCGCGCCGGTTCCGCCCGTCTCCACACGGCCGGGCTCGTCCTCCGCGTCCGGCGCATCCGGCGACTGCGGCCCGTGTGCCACGCCCGTTGCGCCAGGCTCCGTGAAGTCGGACAGCACCCGGGTCGTTCCCGCGGCGACTCCGGCGACGATGCCGCGGGTGACGGCGGCGGCCACGGGTTCGACGTCGAGGGCGGTGTCGTCGGCCACGCTGTCGGCGAAGGTGGTGGCCAGCCGAGGTGGCCGGACGATCAGCGCCGCAAGGCCGGAGCCGTCGGCGACAGCGGCTTCCGTGAGACCTTCCACCGCTCGTTTCGCCGCCGTGTAGTGGGACAGGCCGCGGTGCGGAGTGTGCGCGTAGGCCGAGGAGACGGCGACGACCAGACCGCCGGCGGCCAGGTGACCGGTGAACGCGGCGAGGGGCGCCTGGGTCAGGCGTATCGCCTCCGCCACGTGCTCACCGGAGCGTGCGACCGTGTCCGGATGCACGTCCATCGGGCGGGCGGGCGGCCCGGCGTTGAGGATCACCAGGTCGGCGGGTCCGCTCCGGTCGTGGACGGCCCGCCGCAGCTCGGTGCACCAGGCGGGGTCCCCCACGTCTCCGCGGTGCAGGTGGACGCGGCCGCCGTCCGGGCCGAGCGCGGCGACGAGCGCCTCCGCCTCGGCCGCGCTGTCGCGGTAGGCCACGTGGACGGCGGCTCCGGCCAGGGCCAGGGCCTGGACGAGTGCGGCACCGAGTCCGCGGCTGCCGCCGCACACCACGGCCGTCCGGCCTTCCAGCGGCCGGACGCCGGTGCGGTCCTGCCCGAGCAGAAGTCGCAGACGGTCCGGGTCGGGTGCCCTGGCCCCGCGCCGGGCGAAGGCGCGGACCTCGACACGTGCCGCGGTGTGCCCGGCCGTCACGTCACCGGTCAGCCGCACCGAGCGGTAGCGCGGGTCGACGTCGACGAGCACCGCCCGCGCGGCGAACGCCCGCCTCGCGGGGCGCGGTTCGAAGTCGGCGTCGATCCCGGCGACCAGGGCGGCGCGGCCGGGTGCCTCCATCCCGGCGAGCTGGCTCGCCCAGGCCAGCACGGCCGCGTGCTCCACGCCGACCCCCCGGCCTGCGAGACCCCGGTCGTCGACGAAGCGGCCCAGCGCCGGCCAGTCGGGGCGGTAGCGGACGCCCAGCTCCGTACCGGCCGCCAGCGCGTCCGGCGTGAGGTCCGCGGCCTCGACGGCGAACCGTCGCCGCGCGGATCTGGCCGGCGCCGCGTGCACGGCTCCCTGCCCGTACCGGACCTCGATCTCGGCCAGGACGCGCCGGCCGTCGAGGACCCGCACGGTGCCGGCGGAGCCGTCCGGGTCGCCGTGCGCCTCCCATCGGTAGACCTGGTCCGGGTAGACGGGTCCGGCGAACCGCGCGCGCAGCCGTACCAGGCTCGACCCCGACGGGACGGGGCGCAGGGCCAGTGCCTGGAGCACGCACAGTGCCCCGTGGGCGACCGGCTGCCCGAAGGGTGTCCGACGGGCATAGGCCTCGTCCACGTGCAACGGGCTCCTGTCTCCGCCGGCCTCCGCGAAGGCCGTGACATCAGCTCGTGTGACGCGGAAGTCACCCGTGACAACGTTGGGCTTCATGCGCCGTTGTTCCTCCAGTCCGCTTCTCGGCACCGCCTGCGTCGGGTCCTCGACCCCGCGGTCCGTCAGTTGCGCGCCGCCGCGGCCTCCGCCGCGCGAATACGTCCGGTCAGGCCGGTGAGCACGTTGCCCGGGCCGATCTCACGCAGATCGGAGGCGGGCTGTGCGAGCAGGTGGCGTACGGTCTCGGTCCACCGGACGGGCGACCACAGCTGTCGGCAGAGCAGCTCGGGTACGTCGCCGTCGCCGTAGGGCCGGGCGGTCGTGTTGGCGATGACGGGGATCTTCAGCCGCCCGAACACGTATCCCCCGAGGAACCGCGCGAAGCGTTCGGCCGCCGGGCGCATGTGCCGCGAGTGGAAGGCCCCGCTCACGGCGAGCGGGACGACCGCGCTCGCCCGCTCCGACAGCGGCTTCGAGACCTCGCGCACGTCCTCGGGCGTCCCCGAGACGACGATCTGGTCGGGGGCGTTCAGATTCGCGATGTCGACGTCCCGGTTCTCCGCGGCCAGGACGTCCCGCACCGCGTCCTCGGCCAGGCCGATCACCGCCGCCATGGCGCCCGGCCCGGCGTCGGCCATGAGTTCCGCACGCCGCGCGACGATCTCCAGGCCGGTGCGGAAGTCGAAGGCCCCCGCGGCGAACAGCGCGGCGTACTCCCCGAGGCTGTGACCTGCCACCACGTCGGGGATGACGCCCGTGCGGCGCACCGAGTCCAGGTAGGCGAGGGTGTCGACGACGTACACGGCGGGCTGGGTGAAGCGGGTGTCCGACAGGCGTTCCGCCGGACCGTTCAGACACAGGTCGGAGATCGAGTAGCCGAGCGCGGCGTCCGCCTGGCGGACCAGGTTGGGGTACGACGCCAGCAGTTCGGCTCCCATGCCGACCCGTTGGGACCCCTGTCCGGCGAAGAGGTGGGCTACGGTCACGAACGGCTCCCGGGGGGTGTGGCGGTGGTCAGGCGTACCAGCCGCTGCGTGAGGACGTCCGCCGCGCCCCGCATCAGCAGGTCGGCCAGCTCGTCGACGTGGCGTGCCCGCCAGTGCTCCTGCGGCGTGCCGCGCAGACGGGAGTTGAGGGCGCCGAGCGCGGGGCCGCAGTTGATCTGGTAGTCGACCTGGTGTTCCTCGGAACCGCTCATGGCGAGCCGGATCGACTGGACGAAGTAGGCCTTGAAGATCAGCAGCATCTTGTGCTTGGGATCCTGCTCCGCGCGGTGCAGCGACGCGGGATTGGCCTGCGCGTAGTAGGCGCGGGTCTCTTCCCACACCTGGTCGAAGGTCCGGCGGAAGTAGCGGCGCTGGAGCTGCTCGGCGGTGCGTTCGTCGAGGTCCTCGATCGAGTCGTGGCGGCGGTACAGCTCGTAGAGCCTGTTGGCGCGCGCCGGGTAGAACAGGCCGCGGCGCAGTACCTGGGCGCGGGCGCCGGTTTCCAGCATGTCGCCGGCCGGGACGACGGCCATGTCGTGCACCTCGGCCTGCTGGAGCATGTCCTTCACGCGCTCGCTGGTACCGCACTCGGCGGTGCACTGGTTGATGCTGCCGGTGAGCACGAAGTCGGCGCCCAGGACGAACGCGGCCGCCACGGCCTCGGGTACTCCCAGTCCGCCCGCCGCCCCGACCCGGACCCGCGCGGCCGCGGGGAACCGTGCGGCGGCCCGGTCCCGCTGGTGCACCATGTCGGGCAGCAGGACCACCAGTTGGCGCTGGTCGGTGTGGCCGCCGGAGTCGGCCTCGGCGCACAGGTCGTCGGCGAGGGTGATCCGCTCCGCGAGTGCGGCCTCCTCGGCGGTGACGGCACCGTCCGCCAGCAGGGCGTCGACGAGGTGGCGCGGCGGGGGTTCGAGGAAGTGCTGCGCCACCTCGGGCCGCGACACCTTGGCCATGACCCGGTGCGGAATGCGGACGGAGCCGTCGGGTGCCGTGCTCAGGCCGCTGACCCGGTACTGGACCAGGGGCCGGGTCGGGACGATGAACGAGGCCGCCTCGACCCGGGGGACCCGGTGCCGCAGAAACAGCTCCACCTGTTCCTGCTCCTTGGCGGGGTTCTCGTGCGACGCCAGCAGGTTGACCCCCCACGGGCCGTCACCGATCTCCCGCTCGAAGCGCCGGACGGCGGCGACGACCCGGTCGGCGCGCAGGCCTCCCGCCCCGAAGTAGGCCAGCAGGCCGGCCCGGCCCATCCGGACGACCAGTTCCTCGGACGCCACCGCCTTGTACATCGAGCCGGCGGCGTACGCGTAGCGCACACCGTGACCGGTGCGGAACGACGCGCTGCCGAGGTCCTCCGCGCCGATGCGGCCGGTTTCCCCGGCCGTCCGGTCGGCCCGCACGAGCGATGTGGTCATCTGTGCCCCGTCCTGTACGTGCCGTGGTGGGCCGCTTGTGGTGTGCGGCCCCGGTGTCCGGGCCCCGCGGCCGGGCCGGTTCTCGCCGGCTCCGGCGAAAGACCGGGTCAGCCGGCGGTGCCGGCCTTGCGCTGCTCGTAGCGCTCGAGGATGGCGGGCATCTCGGCGCTGACGAAGCCGAGGAAACGCTCCATGTTGGCCAGCCGCTTCAGGCGCTCCTCGGGCAGGTTCTCGGACCTGAGGGCGGCGAGCCCGTCGGCGGCGACGCGGTGGAAGTCGGGGAACTCGGAGAAGATGCCCCGGACCTTCGGGCCCCAGCTGTTCTCACGCAGCCGGATCGTGTAGTTCTCCTGCAGTGATCCCGTGCGCTCGAAGACGCTGACCGGGTCGTTCTCCGGGGTCAGCTGGTCGACGATGCGGTCGATCGCGGCACGGGGGACGCCGAGTGCCTTCTCGATGTCGGCGGCGGTCTGCTCCGGCGGGTCGCAGATCATCATGAAGCCGACGACCCGTCCGCGGTCGTGGGGCATTCCGTCGTTCTCGAAGTAGTACTGGGCGACCTTCTCGACGAAGGCGTGTTCGCCCTCGGACAGGGTGGTGGGAGCGGTCTGCTCGGTCATGGTGCGCTCTCCTCGGGGTGTGTCCGGCGGGCGGTCAGACGGCGGTGGTGCGGCGGTGCTCCTCCCAGCGCCTGGACATGTCCGCCAGGTCGCCGACGATGTGCCCGAAGAGTTCCTCGATCTCCGCGATCCGCTTGCGCCGGGAGTCATCGGCGTCGGCGAGGACTTCGAGGCCGAACTGGAAGATCCGGTGGTACTCGGGCCAGCTGGCGAAGGTGTCGGAGACCGCCTTGGGGTAGCCGTCGTCGACCAGCCGGTAGCGGGTCTCCTCGCCGGGCGTCTCGATGCGCCGGTACAGACCGGCGAGCGTCAACTGCTCGATGAGCTGCTCGATGTCCTCCGGGGCGGCGTCCACCGCGGCGCATATCTGGGGCAGCGTCTGCTCGATCGGGTCACTGATGATCATCCATGCCATGACCCGGCCCTTCTCCCAGGTCACACCGTGCGCCTCGTGGTAGTGCCGCGCCACTTCGTCCACGAACGTCCGTTCGGCACTGGTCAGGGTGGCGTAGCTCTTGTCCGTTGTGCTGGTCACGGTCCCGCCCTTCGATTCGGCTGGTGGCCGGCCCCGGCGGGCGGTCAGGAAGGTGCTCGCCCGGTGGGACCGGCGGCAAGCCTGGTGTACGGGAGCCCGTGCGCGCCCCCGGAACTCCCCCAGCAGCGACCCCAGTCCGGGGTGGCCGGAGACCGTTGACGTGCGCGCGGGCCCGGGTGCGGCTGACGCGGGCCCGGGTACGGCGACGGGCGCCCCCTTGAAGGAGGCGCCCGTGGTGGCGCGGGACGGACCGTCGGCGGTTCAGGCGGGATTGCAGATGCCGTCACCGCGCGGCGACGGGCCGACGGTCAGGGCGCGGGAGAGTTCGCCCCGTTTCGCGATCCCCAGCTTCGCGTAGGCCTGGCTGAGATGCCATTCCACCGTCTTGACGGTGACGAACAACGCCTGCGAGATCTCCCGGTTGCTGAGCCCGGCAGCCGCCTTGTGCGCCACTCGCTCCTCCGCGGGCGTCAGCGGCGCACTCTGCTGCTGTCCGCTCCTGATCTGCCGCACGCCGGCGAGGCGGAGTTCGGCGGAGGCGGTGGCCTCCAGCACGGACGCGCCGATGCCGTGCGCCAGGTCCATGCCCTCCTTGAGACGTCGCCGGGCGGCACCGCGCCGCCCCTGACGCCGCAGTGTCGCGCCGAGCGCGACGAGTACGCGCGCCCGCTCCAGCCGGTAGGACGTGGGCAGGAGGAGGCGATCGGCGTGTTCCAGCATGTCGAGGCCTTCCTCTCCCCCGACGATCTCGCCCTGGGTGCGCAGAGCGGCGGCCAGCGGCCGGGCGGCTCCGAAGGCCCGGGCGCGTTCGGTGACGTCGACGGCGAGCTTGCGGGCCGCTCGTGGACCGGTGGTGATGGAGAGGGCTTTGGTGGCGTCCGACAGGTAGTCGCAGAAGGCGGACGGATACAGCCAGCCCTCCTGGCCCGCCTGCTCCCGGCACTCGGCCAGCTCGCGCAGTCCGGCCTCGAAGCGGTCCTGGCAGATGCTCAGGCGAGCGCGCGCGATCCGCAGCGGCACGGAGAGGGCCGTCTGCGGCAGGGCACCGGTCAGGCCGTTGGCGCGCAGCATCTCCTCCGCCTCCCGCGGACGGCCCGTCTCCACGAGGCAGTGGGTGAGGACCGCGGCGGCCAGCGGTACGCACGCGAGCATCAGCGAACGCTCGTCCTGCTGCCGCAGCAGCTGTCGCGCGGCCTCCTCGGCCTCCGTCAGCCGCCCGGTGTCCAGCAGTACCCCGCCGAGCACGCTCCACGCGGTGGCCGAAGCCAGCAACTGCCCCGCGTCGAAGGCCTTGTGCGCGGCGTCCCGCAGGACGCGCTCCGCCGGTTCGGCGCCGTCGCACTGGTTCAGGGCCCACGCCGCGACCACGGCGTCCGTCAGTTCGGTGTCCTCCTCGCACGGCGGTGTGCCGTCGGCGAGTGCCGCGGCCGCCAGCCGGGCCACGCGGTGGGACGGATGCCCGCGCGACAGCGCCTCTATGGCCGCGTGGGACCGCGGCACGGTGACGGCGATCCGCGGAACGGCCCCGCGGTGCCCCGGAGTGATGCGGGCCACCACTGCCGCGGCGGTGCGGGCGGTCCTCTCCGTGGACCGGGTGAGGGCGGGATCCGGGCCCGTGGTGCCCGCCTTCGCCAGCAGGGCGATCGCCTCCTGGTAGCGGGCGGACGCGGTCAGCGCCAGCCCGAGTTCGAGGCGGAGGCGGCTTCTGACGACCGAGTCGTGTGTGCGGCGCAGCGCCTCGCGGAGGTGCTCGATCGCCGAGACCTGCCGGGCCCGCAACTCCGCCGATCCCAGCTGCCCCAGTATCCAGGGGTCGCGTTCGGCGGCGAAGTCGGCCAGGGCGCGGCGCAGGTACCGGGTCGCCTTCGCCGCCTCGGCCCGGCGCATCACCTCGACCGCGGCGGCCCGCAGGGTCCTGACCGTCCAGGGGTCACGGCCGGGCTCGGTGCGGCACAGGTGCTCGGCGACCGTGCTCAGATCGGCACCCGCGGCGTGCAGCGAGCGGGCGGACCGGCCGTGGCTGTCATTGCGGGCCTGGGAGGACATCCGGGTGTACACGATCTGCCGCACGACGGGGCGCCGGAAGGCGTACGGCACCCCGGGCTCGAGGATGTCGGCCGCGCGCAGGGCGTCCGCCGCCAGCAGCACGTCGTCGTTGTCCAGCGCGGCCACCGCCGCGCAGTGGCCGGGATCGGCGTCGCCACCGAGTACGGCCACCGCGTCGGCGAGGGACCGCGCGGACGGCGGCAGGCGGTGCAGAAGGCGCGTCACCTCCTTGGCGATACGCGCGGGGGTGAGGCCCGGGACCGCGTCGGCGGCGGACTGCTCCGGTGCGATGCCGCGCCGGCTCATCTCGTCGAGCAGTTCCATGAGATGCAGCGGATTTCCGTCACTGGCGGCGAGGCAGGCGGCCGTCACGTCGTCGTGCGGGGGGCCGCCGAGCCGCACGGTGATCGCTTCGCGTACCGCTTCCCTGCCGAGCGGTTCGAGAACCGTGTGGCGGGCGAGCGGGGACCGGCTGACGGAGAGGAGCAGTTCCTGCGCCGCGGCGGGCCCGTCGGGCTCGTGGGTGAGCACGAGCAGGACGCCACTGCCCTCCAGGCGGTTGACCAGGTAGTTGACGAACCTCAAGGAGGCGGTGTCGGCGTGGTGGGCGTCGTCGATGAGCAGCATGACGGGGGCGGCCGACGAGAGGTTCTTGCACAGCCAGTAGAGGCCGTGCAGGACGCGGTAGAGTCCGGCGTCCCCCTGTGGCGGTCCGCTGATCCGTTCCGGGTCGGCGTAGTCGAAGATGGTGCCGGCGAGCGCGGCCGGTCCGGCGAGCAGTTCGTCGCAGGGCGTACGGTCCCCGGGGTTGAGGCAGTGCTCGAAGAGCTGACGCACCACCACCCAGGAGAAGCCCCGCTCCAGTTCTCCCGCCCGGGCGTGGAGCACCTGTAACTCGGACTTCCTCGCCTCCTGGCGCGCCGCGCCGAGCAGACTGGTCTTGCCCACGCCGTGACTTCCCTCGAACATGATGACCGCGCCGTCGCCGCCCTGCGCCTGGCGCACACCGGCCCGAACGAGGTCCACTTCACGATCACGTTGCAGAAGCAGTGAATCCTGCCGCATGTACCGCACCCCTTGATGGAAAGTCGAAGAGACCGGAAATATTCCAGGAAAGGGAAAGCGCAAAAGAATCGTGCGCCTTTTGGATATGCGGCTCCACTATTCCAATCTTGGCATCCGTGACACATCCCCGTCCTCACAGCACCGCACCCGACAGGACCTACCGGAACTTAACACGTGACACCACAGGTGACCCTATGCCGGACCGCGTCAAGAAGCCGTTAAAATGACTGCGGCCCCTCTGGCCGAGGCGGCGGAGAATGACAGGGCCACCCCTCGTCGATCATGACCGAAAAGGGGTGGCTCGATCCGTTCCGGCGCTGTCAGGCAGGCCGCAGGAAGACCGGCAGCTTGTCGAAACCCACCATCTGCGGGGGAACGGCCCAGGCGAGATCGCCGTTCCGGTCGACCGCCATCTCCTTGAAACGGTCGAACAGCACGTTCAGGACGAGCCTGGTCTCCAGGCGGCCGAGTGCGTTGCCGATGCAGTGGTGCGTGCCGAAGCCGAAGCCGAAGTGACGCCCCTCGCTGCGCCGGTGGATGTCGAAGGCCTCCGGGTCGGGGAACTGCCGCTCATCCCGGTTCGCGGAGCAGAAACTGGCCGCGACGTGCTGGTTCTCCGGGATGGTGACACCCCCGAGCTCCACCTCCCGCGTGGACGCGCGCAGACCGGTGGTGATCGGGGGCCGGTGCCGGAGCACCTCCTCGACCGCCTGGGGGATCAGGGCACGGTTCTGGCGCAGCTCCGCCTGCGCGGCCGGGTTGAGATCCAGCAGATCGACCGCGTTGGCGATGGTCATGGTCGTGCTGATATGACCGCCGGCGAACATGACATTAGCGAAGTTGACCGTTTCGTCCTCGGTCAGCCGGTCTCCGTCGAGTTCCGCGTTGGCCAATCGCGTGAGCATGTCGTCGGAATTCTTGTTCTTCCGTTCACGCACCCGCTCCCTCAGGTAGGAAACGGCTTCCTGCTGGAGTTCTCCGAGCGCCTCCAGATACCCTTCCTGGGCCATTTCCTCCGGGGTCACGTTCATGACCTTGCGTGCCCAGTCGTAGAAGAGCACACGGTCTTCGGCCGGCAGGCCGAGAATCTCGAGGATGACGGCGATGGGGACGGTGTACGCGAGATCCGCGACCAGGTCCACCTGGTCGCGGTCGGCGATCTCGTCCACGATCTCGTGGGTCAGCCGTATGATCTGCGGCTCGTAGGCGGCGATCGACGCGGGGGTGAACGCCGTGCTCAGAATCTGACGCACGCGGGTGTGCCGCGGCGGGTCCATCTGCGGCAGACTCTCCAGCCCGGATTCCGGAAAACCCATCCGGTGCATCTCGGACGAGTAGGTACCGGGCGTGGTGAGGACATGCCGGGCATCCGCGTAGCGGTACACCACCCACCACCCGGTGGCGGGGTCCCGGTGGACAGGATGCTCGTCGCGCATCATGCGGTACCAGTCGTAGATCGCCGGGTCGTTCACGTTCGGCTGCGGCGGGATCTCGATGTCTGTCGTGGACACCCCATCACCTTTTCCTGGCAGGAAGGGTCGGTCGATGCAGCCTCGCGAGAAGGCCCCGGGGCGCACACTGGGGTCTCCCCCAGCACCCACCCCAGAGCCGCGCCCCTACCGGGGTCCGCCCCGGGTCAGCTGTTGATGTCCCGCTGGTTGAAACGGCGCACGCCGAGTCCGAAGAACAGCCCCGAGGTGACGAGGAGGACGAGGACGTCCGCCCACTGGAAGCCGTGCCGCAGCGGCTCGCCGCCGATGTAGTAGTGCAGGGGCGACACGTGGGCGAGCCAGTCCGCCCCGAGTTGGCCGGCGAAGGTGTGCACGGTGTAGGACACGACGCCGATCACGGCACACGTCACCAGGACGACCGTCCGGCTTCCGACCGCCGCTCCGAGGCCGAGGGCCAGGGCCCCGAAGAAGACCGCCAGCAGGGCGAGGTTGAGGCACTGGGCGAGGAACTCCACCGGGGTGACGCTCGTCAGCTCGGCTCCGTTGCGGATCACCAGCAGTCCGAGCCACACCAGGAAGGCGATGCCGAACGCCCCCGCGACCAGCGCGCCGAAGCGCTCGACCGCGACCTGGGTACGCGTCACGGGGTGGGCGAGAAGCAGGTCGAGCCGGCCGGCCTCCTCCTCGGCCGCCACGGCGCGGGTACCCGCGGTGACCCCGTAGATCATGGCGAGCAGGGGGAGGATGACACCGAACACGCTGGCGTGCAGATAGCCCGCGGCGGTCTGGTCGATGTTGAGGCCGTCGCGCAGGGCCTCGGGGAGGTTCGCGGTGTTCTCGCGCTGCGACGGGTAGGTGCTGGCGTACACCATGCCGACCACCGCCGTCCCGACCGCCCAGCCGGTCAGGCTCCGTCGGCTGTCGGAGAGGTACTTGGTGAGGATAGCGGCGCTCATCGGTTGGTCCTTGTCCTTTCGGTGACGTTCTCCGGCGACGACGGCACGCGCCGTCAGACGGCGCGTGCCGTCTCCGTGCGGGGCGCGGCCTCGGCTCCCGCGTAGTAGCTGTGGAACAGTTCCTCGAGGGCGGGTTCGGTGGCGCGCAGGCTCGTGACGGTGTGCCGCGCCAGAGCCTTGATCAAGGCGTCCGGACTGCCGGAGACCTGACCGGTCAGCGTCGTCCCGGCGGCATCCAGCTGGAGCCGGTCGGCACCCGGCAGCGCGGCGAACGCCGTCGGCGGCACCGGCGACGCGAAGGTGACCTCGATGTCACGGACGGCGCCGGTACGCAGGTTGGACACCGTGTCCAGGGCGACGAGCCGGCCGTCACGGATGATGCCGACGCGGTCGGCGACCGCCTCCACCTCGCTCATGATGTGGCTGGACATGAAGACGGTCTGGCCCCCGGCGCGGGCCTCGGCCACCATGTCGAGGAAGGTCTGCTGTACCAGCGGGTCGAGCCCCGAGCTGGGCTCGTCGAGGACGAGCAGTTCCGGCGTGTGCATGAAGGCCTGCACGAGGCCGACCTTCTGGCGGTTGCCCTTGGACAGCTTCTTGATCCGGGTGCTCTGGTCGAGACCGAGCCGCTCGGCCAGTTCGTCGATGCGCGCCTGGGGCACACCTCCCCGCAGAGCACCAAGGAAACGCAGGTAACTGCGGACGTTCTGCCGACCGTCGCAGACGAAGTCGCCGGCCAGGTAGCCGACCCTCCGGCGCAATTCCACACCGTCTTCCCGGGGCCGCAGTCCGAGCACCGACGCCCGGCCCGACGTCGGGCGGATGAGGTCGAGCAGCAGCCTGATGGTGGTGGACTTGCCGGCCCCGTTGGGGCCGAGGTACCCGAAGACCTCGCCCTGTCGAACGTCGAGGCTGAGGTCGATCAGGCCGCGGCGCGTGCCATAGGTCTTGGTGAGCTCCCGGAGCTCGATCACGTTCTCCATGAGCAGCAACGTATCGAACGTTCAGAGATCTGTAAATGCTCTGAGTTTTCGATGCGGTCGGTATGATTAAGAACTCGTCAAGAGGAGGGCATCGATGGACGAGAGGGACACCCAACTTCGCGAGTGCGCGGAGCGCCTCGCGCTGACGCTCGCCCAGAGCGGCATGCAGCGGACCACCGCTCGTGTCATGACCGCCCTGCTGTTCAGCCGGCAGCAGACCATGACGGCGGCCGACCTCTGCAAGGAGCTGCACATCAGCAGCGGTGCGGTCTCCGGCGCAGTGAACCAGCTGATCCCGACGGGCATGATCGAGCGAGCGCCGGCACCCGGCAGCCGCCGCGATCACTACCGTTTCCGGGAGCACGCGTGGGCGACCCTGATGGGCAACCAGAACGCACTGCTCGACAGCATGTGGAACGCTGCTGCCGAAGGCCTCAAGGTGGCGGGCCGTGACAGCGCCGTCGGCCGTCGGCTGGACGAGATGCAGGACTTCTACGGTTTCATGCAGCGCGAGATGGCGGCGCTGATCGACAAGTGGCGGGAACAGTACGAGGCGGGCGAGCGCTGACCCTGATTCGGTGGCCCGTCGGCACGGAGTGCGGCGCGTCCCGTGCGGGAGCGCCGTGCCACGGCGCCGCGGATGCACGAACTCCGCGCACGTGCGCCGCCGACCGCGCCGCCCCGGGAGGCTCTTCCCTCCCTTCTTCCCCTACCTCATCATCGTGCCTGACGGGCCCTCGCTTCGGGACAGGGCCCGGTCCCGACCGGCCGGGCAGCCCCCGGACCCCGCTGGAGCGGAGAAGAGACGATGGCACGCGGCAGACTTCGCATCTACGTCGGCGCGGCACCCGGCGTCGGCAAGACCTACGCCATGCTGTCCGAGGCACACCGCCGGGTGGAACGCGGTACCGACTGCGTGATCGGCTTCGTGAAGCATCACGGCCGGCCGCGCACCGAGGCGATGACGTGTGGACTGGAAGCGGTTCCGCGCAGGCGGCTGGAGCTCGGGGGGACCACGTACGAGGAGATGGATCTGGACGCGCTCCTGGCCCGTCGCCCCGAGGTCGCCCTCGTCGACGAACTGGCCCACGTCAACCTCCCCGGTGCCCGCCATGCCAAGCGCTGGCAGGACGTGCAGGAACTCCTCGATGCCGGCATCGACGTCATATCCACCGTAGGCATCCAGCACCTGGAGTCACTCGGCGACGTCGTGGAGTCCATCACCGGCGTACGCGAGCGGGAGACCGTGCCGGACAGGGTGGTGCGTCGGGCGGATCAGATCGAACTGGTGGACATGTCACCGGAGGCCTTGCGCCGCCGGATGGCACACGGCCACATCCACCGGCCCGACGAAGTCGACGCGGCCCTGTCCAACTCCTTCCGCCCCGGCAATCTCGCCGCTCTGCGCCGGCTGGCGCTCCTGTGGGTGGCCGACCGGGTCGACGAGTGCCTGAAGCGGTACCGCAGCGAGCATCAGGGCGCCGGCATGTGGGGCTCGCGCGAGCGCATCCTCGTGGGACTGACCGGCGGCCCCGAGGGGCGCACGCTGATCCGCCGCGCCGCCTGCCTCGCCGGCAACGGGGCCGGGGGTGAAGTACTGGCCCTCCACGTGTCCCGCAGCGATGGACCCACCTCGGCCACGCCGGAGGAACTCGCCGTCCAGCGTACGCTCGTCGAGGATCTGGGCGGCACCTTCCACCATGTCGTCGGCGACGACGTCCCGACCGCCCTGCTGGACTTCGCCCGGGGCGTGAACGCCACGCAGATCGTCCTCGGACTGTCGCACCGCAGGGGCCGGCCGTACGCGTCCGGCCCAGCCGTGGGCGCCACCGTCGCCCGGAACTGCGGACCGGATCTGGACGTGCATTTCGTCCCGAACGACGAAGCGGACACGCAGCACGGCGCGTCAGCCGCCCGACGTCCCCGTCTCAGCCCGTTACGCACCGCGACGGGCTGGCTCGTCGGCGTGCTCGGTCCCGTCCTCCTCACTCTGCTGTTCAAGAGCGTGCTGCCCGAACTGGGCCTGGCCAACGACGTGCTGTTGTTCCTCACGATGACGGTGACGGCGGCGCTGCTGGGCGGCCGCCCGCCGGCCCTCGTGTCCGCCGCCGTCGGCTCACTGCTGCTCAACTGGTACTTCACCCCTCCGATCAACACCTTCAGCATCTCCGACCCGAAGAACTTCATCGCCATCGCGGTTTTCGTGGGAGTCGCCGTGTCCGTGGCGTCCGTGGTGGACCTCGCGGCGCGCCGCACCGAACAGGCGGCCCGGTTGCGCGCGGAGTCGGAGACACTCTTCTTCCTCGCCGGCAGCGTGCTGGGCGGGGAGGCGAGCCTGGAGAGCCTTCTGGAACAGGTGCGGGAGACCTTCGCCATGAACTCCGCGGCCCTTGTGGAGCGCCAGAACGACACCGCGCCCTGGATCCGTGTGGGCTCCGTCGGCACGCGGCCCGCGGGACGGCCCGAGGACGGCGATGTGGACGTCCACGTGGGCGCCCACACGGCGCTGGTGCTGTCCGGCCGGGTGCTGCCCGCCTCCGACCGCCGTGTCCTGGCGGCCTTCGCCGCGCAGGCCGTCGTCCTTCTGGACCGGCAACGGCTGCAGTCACAGGCCGAACGAGCCAGGGAACTCGCCGAGGGCAACCGCATACGCACCGCCCTGCTCGCCGCGGTCAGCCACGACTTGCGCACTCCGCTCGCCGGCATCAAGGCATCCGTCTCCTCACTGCGTTCGGACGACGTGGAGTGGACCGAGCACGACCGGGCGGAACTTCTCGCCGCGATCGAGGAGGGGGCCGACCGTCTCACCCACTTGGTCGGGAACCTGCTCGACATGTCCCGTCTGCAGACCGGAACCGTCACACCGCTCATTCGCGAGGTGAACCTGGACGAGGTGGTTCCACTGGCTCTGGCCGGCATCCCGGGCTCCGAGTCGACCGTCGGCCTGGACATCCCCGAGAGCCTGCCCATGGTGGCCACGGACAAGGGACTCCTGGAGCGGGTGGTCGCCAACATCGTGGAGAACGCCGTCAAGTACGCCCCGTCGCGGGAACCGGTCCTGGTGGCGGCCAGTACCCTCGCCGACCGGGTGGAGTTGCGCGTGGTGGACCGCGGACCGGGCGTGGTCGACGAGATCAAGGAGCGGATCTTCACCCCCTTCCAGCGCTACGGCGACTCCCCGTGCGGCACCGGCGTCGGTCTCGGCCTCGCGGTCGCCCGCGGCTTCGCCGAAGCCATGGGGGGCACACTGCACGCCGAGGACACCCCGGGCGGCGGCCTCACCATGGTCCTCGGCCTCCCGGCCGTGCCCGGTCGCTCACCTGCCGCGTCCGGCCTCTCCGCCGCCGCCGCACCGTAGCGGTGGGTGCGCCGGTCCACCCACAGGGCCCGGGCGCGAAGCACCGGCCGCGCCGGCCCTCGGGCGGCGGCCGGTGCGGGACCACGACGGCGTGGCGGCCGGCGGGCGGCTTTTCCCATCCCCCGTTGCCGTAGGCCCCGGCCGTCCGGCCGCGGGGACACATGAAGGGGCACCGAGCGGGCACGAGGGCTGGGAAAGGGGCTGATCGCGATGACTCAGATGGCGCCGCAGCGTGGCGGGGGAGGCTCCAGTGGCCTCTACGACGTACTGGAGCTGATCCTCGACCGTGGGCTGGTGATCGACGCGTTCGTGCGGGTGTCTCTGGTCGGCATCGAGATACTCAAGATCGACATTCGGATCGTGGTGGCCAGCGTCGACACCTACCTGCGTTTCGCCGAGGCGTGCAACCGTCTCGATCTGGAGGCGGGACCGCGCAAGCCGGCCGGGCTGACCGAACTCCCGGACAAGATGCGCGAGTCGGGCTCTCGGGGAGTGGCCAAGGGGCTGCTGTCCGGTGCCGCGCAGACCGTGTCCGAGGCCTTTCAGCAGGCTCGCGACGAACCGCGGCGGAAGTAGGGGTACCGCGCGCGCGGGCACTGGGCGTCTCCGGCGTCCCCGAAAGGGGCTCGGCAGCATGAGTCCCGCGAGCATCAGCCCACCGGCTGGGGAGCAGTGTCCGGGCCGTCGTCCGCCGGGTGGTGGCGCCGCCGGTACGCCGGCCGCGTTCCCTCGTCCGCTGCGGCACGCCGGATGGCCCGGCGCTGGGCGGCGGTCGTGGCTCCCCAGATGCCGTTGTCCTCGCCGTGCTCGACGGCCCAGCCGCGGCAGGCCGACAGCACGGGGCAACGGCGGCACAGCGCCAGCGCGGCCCGGGCCTCCGCGCCGGGTGCGAGGGTGTCGGACAGCGGGAAGAAGATCTCGGGATCCTCGCCGGCACAAGCCGCTCGATCGAGCCAGTGCCGTGTGTCAGCCCGTGTGTGGTGGTCGGCCATCGCCTGTCCCTGCCTGTTTCGCGGGCTCAGGAGCCCATGGTGACGAGCGGTGCGTGTCGGCACCGCGCACCCGGCAGGGGATCCCTGACAGCGTACGCACGGGTAGGGTGAAATGCCATAGTTCGTTGATGTCTGTCCGCGTTGGGCCGGGACCCTGCAGCGTTTCCGTTCTGCCCCGGGTGAGGTGGTCTGCGCCTCGGGCACTCGGGGACCATGAGGCTCTCGCATCTCCGCCGCGCCCCTTCCCCTTCCGAGCCCTGGCGGCGCTACGGCGCCGCGGCGACAGCGGTGGCCGCCACGGCCGTGGCCGGCGCGCGGGCGGTCGACGCGGACAGCGACTGGTACCGCACGCTCCGGAAACCGGGCTGGCAGCCGCCGCCCTGGACGTTCGGAGCCGTGTGGACGCCGCTGTACGCCACCATCGTGTACGCGGCGGGCCACGCGCTGGGCCGCACCGACGACGTAGGGCAGCGCAGGCGACTCGCGGGGAGTCTGGGGGTCAACCTGGGGTTGAACGCGGCATGGAACTGGCTGTTCTTCGCCCGCCGGAGCCCCGCGGCCGGGCTGGCCGGCACCCTGCTGCTCGACCTCAGCAACGCCGAGCTGCTGCGCCGCACCGCACGCGTCGACCGCACGGCCGCACGGACCCTCCTGCCGTACGCCGCCTGGTGCTGTTTCGCGACCGCTCTGAACGCCTCCATCGCCCGCCTCAACCGCTGAGCGGCCGGCGGGTCGGCCCGGGGGCTCCTTGTGCGGACCGTCCCGCGCCACCGTGCCGGGGTCCCGGAGAGCCTCGCCTCCGGGACCCCGGGAGGTCAGCTGCGATCGTGGCCAGGACCCGTGATCCTGAACTCGACCACGTCGCCCTCCGCGGCGCGGCGCCGGAAGCCGGCCTTGTCCAGTACGCGGACCGAGGACGGGTTCGACACTTCCACGGTGGCTGACACGGTGTGGACACCGGGCGCGGTGAGGGCGAGCTCGGCCAGGGCCCGGGTGGCCTCGGGGGCGTAGCCCCGGCCGCGGCGGGAGGCCACGATGCCGTATCCGATCTCCAGGACGCCTTCGCTGGGTGGCCAGAACAGGCCGATGGAGCCCACCACCAAGCCGCTGTCGCGCTCGATGATCAGACGGTGGCCGTAGGTGCCGAGCCACTCGGGGTGCCGGCCGAGGAGGCCCGCGACCACGCGATCGCCGTCGGCGGGAAAGTCGTCCGCCCAGTGGGAGGAGCGGATGTCGTCGAGGACCGCGGTGGCCTCGCTCATGGTCCAGGGCCGAAGGACGAGGCGCTCGGTGACCACGTCGGCGTGGACGGATGGGGAAGAGGAAGACATGTGTCTCTCCTGGTCGTGGGAACGACCGGGCCGCGCCCTGTTATCGCGCGGGCCGGATGAGGGCATGCTGATGAGGGCCGACGGCGGCCATATTCATCAACCTCCCCATCCCGAGATCACGCGTCTGTCGCGCTGGCACGTGACGCTAGTTCCTTCCCCCGGCCGGGGCAATTGATTTCCGAGCCGCTGACGGAAGGGAACGCGGCCAGGATCATCCGTCCGGTCCGGAGGGCCTCGCCTCTGTACGGTGCCCGGGGGGCGGGAACCATCCGGCCGGAACAAGTCGTCACTGA
Source organism: Streptomyces marokkonensis (assembly GCF_008312835.1). GTDB lineage: Bacteria > Actinomycetota > Actinomycetes > Streptomycetales > Streptomycetaceae > Streptomyces > Streptomyces marokkonensis_A. Next base: position 136,090 of record NZ_VSKS01000015.1, read on the forward strand.
TCATTGCCGCCGTCCGAACGTGCGGGAACGACCACGAGTGAAGCAACAGCGGGGGGTTCGATGAAGTGTGTGCCTGCGGCGAGAGTGGGCCTGACGGCCGTGGCCGTGATGGTGGTGCTGGCCGTCAGCGGATGTCGGTCGGAAGATGCGGGGCCTCCCTCCACCTCCCCGAGCGCGCAGGTCTCACAGCCCGCGTCGCCGACGCCTTCGGCGGAGGGGAACGGTCCGCGCACCTTGGTGGACGCTCCCAGCGCGGGCGGCCTGGACAGGCTGACGGGTGACGGGGCCCTGGCGGACGTCCCCGTCGACCCGGGCGACATGCGGGACGGCATGACGCTGGTCACCGGCAACTACGGGAAGCCGGGCGGGCGGGGGACACCGGTGCTGTTCGAGGGTGTCGATCATGTGCCCGAGGACACCAACGAGCGTCGTGAGCACCTGTTCCGGGGCATGCTCGAGTACATTCAGTGGGACCCCGAGCTGGGGAATCCCGAAGCTCAGCCGGTGGAGCCGGGACCGCTCGGCGGCTCGGTGGAGTGCCTGCTCGCCTCGCTGAGCGAGGACGGCAACGTCATCTGCGGCTGGGCCGACGAGGGCACGGCGGCCGTCGCACTGTTCGAGAACAGCACACTCGCCGATGCGGGGAAGCTCTTCGTCGCGATGCGCGCAGACCTGGAACGCTGACCGACCGGCTGGCGGGAACGACGCCTCAGGCCGAGGCGCGACACGGTGGGCGGTGACACCGCACGGTGAGCCGGTGACTCTTCCCTTGTCGGGGGTAGACGACGAGCACGTCCAGTCGTCGATCATCGAAGGAGGCGAGTCGTGGACAAGGGCAAGCAGATCACAGGTACGGCCCGCGAGGAACTCGCGCGGGAGATGAAGGAGCAGTATGAGAACGGCCTGTCCATACGGGCCATAGCCGAGGCTCACGGGCGGTCGTACGGGTTCGTCCACCGTGTCCTCACCGAGGCGGACGCCCCGCTGCGCAGCCGGGGCGGGAACCGTTCGCACCGGCGGCTCGAGGAGGCCGGGCGTTCCCATGGGTGACGCCCGGCCCTTTCGCACCACTGTCTCCGCGCGGGCGGCGCCGTGTCATCACCCGGAGTCCCCGCCGCCACGGTGAGGCGCCATCCGTCGGCGGGCAGACGCCGCCTCAGAGCGTCCCCGCCCCCGTCCGCTCCGGGCTCATGGCCCTGAGCAGATCGGCTGTCGCGGCGTCGGCGGGGAAGAACGTCTCCACGGCGATCTCGTCCAGGGTCACGTCCTTCGGCGATCCGAAGACCGTGGTCGTGTAGAGGAACGCGAGGTCACCGTGGTCCGAGGAGAGGAGGAGCGGGACGGCGAGGTCGTCGCTGCTCTCCTCCTCGGTGCGGCCGGCGGGTGCGGGGTAGGACTCCAGTTCTGCCAGTAGTTCCGCAAGCCCCTCGGCCGCCGTCCGGGCGAGTTGACGACGTAGACGGCGCAGCGTGTGCGCGCGCCATTCGGTGAGGTTGCGGATCCGCGGGGCCAGGCCCTCCGGATGCAGTGTGGCGCGCAGAACGTTGACCGGCGGGGTGACCAGCGAGGCCGGCAGGCCCGCGAAGAACGCCGTCGCGGCGCGGTTCGCGGTCACCAGCTCCCAGCGCACATTGACCGCGAGCGCCGGACTCGGCTCGTGGCCGGCGAGCACGGCCTCCACGGCGGTCCGAGCCGTGCCGAGGTCCGCGAGTGGCCGCTCGGGATGGACGGGCGCGAAGCCCGCGGCCAGGTGGAAGGCGTTGCGCTCCCGCAGCGGCACGTCGAGTTCGTCGCAGAGTCGTTCGATCATGCTCCGGCTCGGGATGGCGCGCCCGGTCTCGATGCAGCTCAGGTGGCGAGTGGACAGGTTCGCTCCCAGCGCCACGTCCATCTGCGACCGGTTGCGGCGTTGCCGCCAGCGTCGTACGAGCAGTCCGACCGGTTCCAAGGTGACCATGCTCCGAGGTTGTCCCATCGGCTGTGCGCCTGCAATGACCCCGCAGGTCATCGACACCGGACCGCGGCGCGCCGCACAGTCGGGGCACGGACCGTGCCGCATCGGACGGCCCCGATGCGTCGCACGACGACGGAACACGAAGGAGCCAGCCATGTCCCGGACCATCGAACCGACCACCGCCCGGTACCAGGAGAGCCTCGACCGGTATCTGCGGTTCTGGAACACCTCGGCGTCCAGCGAGGGAGACGACCCGGCGTCCGGCGTCTTCACGGACGAGGTCCGCTACTGCGCACCGATCGGAGTCCTCACCGGACGGCGGGCCCTGATCGACTTCCGTGAGCGCTTCCTGCAGCACATGGAAACCGTGGCGTTCCGAGCACGCCGGGAGCCGGAGATCCACCACGGCCACGCCCGGTTGCTGTGGCGACTGGACGCCCGTGGCGAGGAGTTCGCCACGGGAACCGACGTCCTCGCCTTCGGCCATGACGGCCGCATCGGCACGGTCACCACCTTCCTGGACAAGGCGCCCGAGGGCTTCGACCCCGATGCGCACGAGCACGGGTGAGCCATGGGCGCACACGACGGAGGCTGCGCCGGCCGGCCGGCGCAGCCTCCGGGCTGCGCCGGTGCGGAACCTGTTGACAACGATGTCAGAGCATGATCTAGTCCGCTTTCAGCCGGCCGGGTGCCGCTGCTCCCCACCCGAGCGCCGCACGTGCGACCGATCGAATGTGCCCACTCGTCCGTCGCTTGGAGATCACCTCACATGTCGCGCAGCACATGGGAGGTGAGGAACAGGAGACCGCTTCCATGCACAGACCCCTCCGCCGACTGCGTCACCGCGCATCGGCCGTCCTCGCCGCACTGCTCGTTGCCGGCGGTGCTCTGAGCCCGGCGCCCGCCCTGGCCCAGGCGCCCGCGGCGGTGCCCCGGCTCACCTCGCTGGTCAACCCGTTCATCGGCACGCAGAACTTCGGCAACACCTTCCCCGGCGCGAGTGCTCCCTTCGGCATGGTCCAGGTCAGCCCGGACACCGGCGGTCAGGGAGGCTACGACCACCAGCAGGACAGGATCCACGGATTCAGCCAGACCCACCTCTCCGGCGTCGGCTGCTCCGTCATGGGTGAACTGCCGCTGATGCCGACGACCGGAGCGGTCGACGACGTCGACCCCGACGCCTATCGCTCGGCCTACTCGCACGACGACGAGGACGCCGAACCCGGCTACTACCGCGTCGGGTTGAAGACGTACGGCATCGACGCCGAGCTGACCGCCACACCCCGCACGGGATGGCAGCGTTACACCTTCCCCTCGACGGACCGCGCCAACGTCCTGTTCAACACGGGCAAGGCCAACCAGAAGGTGCACAACTCGGAGGTCCATGTCGTCGGCGACCGCACGGTCGAAGGCCGTGTCGAAGCGGGCAACTTCTGCGCGGGCAAGGACCGGCACACCCTTTACTTCACCGCGACGTTCGACAGGCCGTTCGCCGCGCACGGCACCTGGCGCGGCACCACCCCCGAGCCCGGTGAGCGGGACGCGGCCGGCGAGGGCGGGAACGGGGCCTGGGTGACCTTCGACGCCGCCGCCGACCGTGACGTCGTCGTCAAGGTGGGGCTCTCCTACACGGGCGTCGCGGGTGCCCGGAAGAACCTCGAGGCGGAGACGGACGACTCGTACGACTTCGACGCCACGCGCGCGGCCCTGCACGCGACCTGGGAGCGGCAACTCGCCTCCGTCAAGATTGACGGTGGTTCCACGGAGCGGCAGCGCGCGTTCTACACGGCCCTCTATCACGCGCAACTGCACCCCAACCTCGCCGGGGACGTCGACGGCCGGTATGCGGGCTTCGACGGGAAGACCCGTACCGCGTCCGGGTTCACGCCGTACCAGAACCTGTCACTGTGGGACACCCACCGGCCGCAGAACCAACTGCTCCAGATGCTGCAGCCGAAGGTCGCCCGTGATGTGGCGCTGTCGGTCGTCGCGATCGGGCGGGACGGCGGCTGGCTCCCGCGCTGGTCGCTCGCCAACAGCGAGACCAACATCATGACCGGTGACCCGGTGACTCCCTTCCTCGTCGAGGCGTGGTCCAAGGGCCTGCTCGCGGGCCACGAGAAGGAGGCGTACGCGCTGCTGAGGAAGAACGCCCTCAGCACGCCGCCGGACGACTCCCCCTACAACGGCCGTGCGGGACTTGCCGCTTATCAGGAGCGCGGCTACATCCCCAGCGGGCTGGAACCGGGGAAGGACTGCCCGGACAAGGGCGGCGACAACGACTGCCGTCATCCCGCGTCGGCGACCCTGGAGTACGCGGCGGCTGACGCGTCGCTGGCCCTCATGGCCAGGGGACTGGGGCACACCGCGGACGCCCGCGTGTTCGCGGCACGCGGCCAGTGGTACCGGAACCTGTGGGACTCTTCCATCAAGCAGTTCCGGCCCCGCACGACCGACGGCACCTGGCTGACGCCCTACGACCCCGTCGAGGCCGGCCACCAGTTCCACGAGGGCGGCGCCTACCAGTACCAGTGGCTGGTGCCCCAGGACCCGGCCGGGCTCGTGTCCCTCATGGGCGGCAAGCGCGAGACCGAGAAGCGGCTCGACTCCTTCTTCGCGTACGGCGAACTCCTCGCGGATCCTGCCGGAACGGCTCGCGAGGACTGGATCTCGGCACCGTACGACTACTACGGGAAGCCGACCTACAACCCGAACAACGAGCCCGATCTGCACTCCCCGTACATGTACTTGTGGGCCGGCGCACCCGCCAAGACCGCCACCGTGGTCCGCGCCGCGATGACGCTCTTCACGGACGGGCCCGACGGCATGACCGGCAATGACGACCTGGGCACCATGTCGGCCTGGTACGTCTTCTCCTCCCTCGGCCTGTACCCGACGACGAACGGCGGCGACTTCCTCGCCGTCTCCAGCCCGCAGTTCCCCTCGGCGGTCATCCGCATCGGCGCCTACGGGAACGGGCAGGGCGGCACCCTGACCGTTAAGGCACCGGGTACGAGCGACACCCGACGCTATGTGCGGAAGGCGGAGTTCGGCGGGAAGAGCCTGCGTGCCACCTGGCTGGACTGGGACGCGGTCGCCAAGGGCGGAGACCTCGTCTTCGAGATGGCCGACAAGCCCTCCGCATGGGGTACGGGCAAGGGCGCGGAGCCACCGTCCGTCAACCGCGCCGCGGCCGATTCCCGCCGGCACCTCGACGCGTCACTCCGCACCGGCTCCGACGTCGTGCCGACGGCCGACAGCGAGCAGAGTGTCCGTCTGAAGCTGGACGTGCTGGGCCAGTCCCCCGGCACACTGCGGGTGAACGTCGGTGCCAGGGCACCCGGCGGCTGGACCGTGAAGACCTCCGAGCCCTTCTCACTGACGTCCCACCGGCTTCCGGTCCAGCGGACCGCGGCGGTGGACGTGATCGTGCCGGCGGGGACCGCGCCGGGTTCGTACACCGTGCGGATCACCGCGGCCGCGAAGGGGGTGAAGAGCGTGGAACGGACCGCGACCGTCGAGGTGCGCGCCGCGGCCCGTTGCGCGGCGGACGTCGACGAGGGGTGCGCGGTGGACCTCGGCAAGGAGGTGAACCACGACGGTACGGCCACCGTCGCGGCGTCCGGCGCGGGCGACTTCGACGGGGCGGGGTGGAGCTACGACGGTGATCTGCTGCCGGCGGCGGGTCCGGTCGTCTGGGACGGCGTGACCCATGACGCTCCCGACCCGTCCGGGACGGCCGCGAACTTCGTCGAGGCCCGCGGTCAGGCCGTGCTGCTCCCGGCCGGGTCGTACGGCGCGCTGCGCCTGGTCGCCGCGGCCCACCACGGCCCGGTGACGACCATGCTCACCGTCCGCTACACCGACGGAACCACCGCCGAAGTGCCGGTCCCCGTGGGCGACTGGGCGGGAACGGCGCCGCGGGGCAGCACCGTGGCACTGGAGATGCCGCACCGGATCAAGCGCGGGCAGGGTGTGGACGGCCCGCCGGTGCGTCTCTTCGGTACCTCGGCGGAGCTCGACGCGTCGAAGACGGTGCGTTCCATCGGCCTGCAGAACGATCCCCGGGTGCAGGTCTACGCGATCACCCTCCGGTAGCGCTCCGTAGGTTCCCCGGCTCTCCCGCCACCGGCGCGAGTCCGCTCGGTGGCAGCGTGACCCTGACGGTCACGCTGTCACCCGCGTACCGGCTTCTCCCCTGCTATGGTGCGCCGATGTCAACGGTCAAGCAGTTCCAGGTCACGTTCGACTGCACCGAACCCGAGCGCGTCGCTCGCTTCTGGTGCGAGGTGCTGGGGTACGTCGTACCGCCGCCACCGGAGGGGTTCGCCACGTGGGACGACTTCGACCGCTCCCTGCCACCCGAGCGACAGGGTTCGGCATTCGCCTGCGGTGACCCCTCAGGGGTGGGCCCGCGGCTGTACTTCCAGCGCGTTCCCGAAGGGAAGGTCGTCAAGAACCGGCTGCATCTGGACGTGCGGGTCGGCACCGGGCTCGTGGGGGAGGAACGCCTCGCCGTGCTCGAGGCCGAGTGCACACGGCTGGTCGCGCTCGGCGCGACGCGCGTGCGGCTGCTGCTCGCCGATGACCACAACGAGTCGTGCATCGTGATGCAGGACGTCGAGGGCAACGAGTTCTGTCTCGACTGAGCGTCCCGGGAGCGGACCCCCTACCGGGCGGCGAGTACCTCACGCTCGCCGGAGGCGCTGTGCTCGTCCTTGCCCCGGCGGCCGGTGTGGTCGGCCCGCTTCAGCGCGGGCATGAGCCGCCGTGCGTTGTCGCGGTAGATGCCGCGGCGCTGGTGCTCGGTGAACGCGTGGTCCGCCTCTACGGCCGGCACCGTGTAGTCGGTGATGATCTCGGCGGAGGCGGCCGGCCAGTCGGTGCCGAAGAGGATCCGGTCGGCCCCGGCCGTCTCCACCAGGGTGCACGCCGGAGCGAGCGGGCCCGCCGTGTCGTAGTGGAAACGGCGGAGGGCGTCCCGCACACGTGATGCGTCGATGGGCGGGGTGCAGAAGTCGCCGAAGGCCTCGAGGCGGGTGGCGATCTGGGGGAGGAATCCCCCGGCGTGGGGCAGGACGACGGACAGGTGAGGGTACCGGTCGAGGGTTCTCGTGCGGATCATGTTCACCGCGGCGCGTGTGGTGTCCAGCAGGAAGTCGCACATGAAGTTCGGGACACCGGGAACGGTGGGTACCCCTGGTGGTTTCCCCGGGAGATCGAGGGGGTGGGTGAAGACGACGCCCGAACGTTCGTCGACTTGGGCGAGGAAGCGGTCGTACGAGGGATCACCCAGGTACACACCGTTGTAGCCGGCCTTCATGCTGACTCCGACGGCACCGAGGTCGTCGAAGGCCCGTCGGAGCGCCCACGTGGTGACGTCGGGGTGATCCAGGACGGCGGGGCAGAGGAAGGCGAAACGGCCCGGGTGTTCGTGCGCCAACGCGGTCAGGGCCTCGAAGACGACGGACAGTCCCTCCCTGGCCTGCGCCGCGGAGCGGTACCGGTCCTGCATGGTGGGATTGAGAACGGCGGTGGCGATTCCCACCCGGTCCATCTGCGCCAGCGTGGAATCCACGTCCCAGCGCGACCACCACTGCAACTCCTCCCGGCGCACGACCCCTTCGCGCTCCGCCCAGTCCACCCACTGCGGTGCGGTGAAATGGTGGTGCACGTCGATTTTCGCCCGCCAGGCGTCGTCGCCTCCCTCGGTGCCGCTCGGACTGTCCCCTCCCCCGGCCAGGGCACGGGACGTCCGCGTGGTGCCGGCGGCCGTGGCGGACGCCATGGCCCCACCGGCTATGAGCAGACCACGCCGGCTCAACCGCCGAGTCGTGTTCGACATCCGGACTTCCCTTCGTAGCGCCGTCGTCTGCCGCACCACGCTGCCCCGGATGCGGGAGCGCGACCTCGCCGGATGGCGCCGCCAGGGGGACGAATTCCGCCGTACGGAGCAGTCGGCGGACTCATCCCACAGCCGCGGGCCGGCCTCGACGCGGTCACCGCGCCGCCCGGACGGGAACGCGCGGGCCCACTCGGCGCGGGGGAACGCCGCTCGGGCCCGCGGGGCTCAGGGGCCGGGGTCATACGTCCTTGCCGACGCGCCCCTGGACACCGTCACGGAGTTGCTGGAGCAGGCAGGCCACGCGCCCGCCGACGCGGCCGGCAGGCACCTCGTCATGCTCCGGGACGGAGCCATGGCCGCCGTGGCCGCGCGAGAGAATCCTGCAGGCGCGCGCCGCCGCGACGCCCTCGCCGGGTGACACCGCGTCCCGTGCCACAGGCATGACCACGCAGGCGACCGCGTCGGACCTGTCGCAGGGCAGCGACGAGCGTCAACGCGCCTTGTGGACCTCATCGTTGGGCTGCCACCATCCCGGCATGGACTCGCGAGTGGTCGGCATACCCGAGGTGGACGGCACCGAACGGGTGGCCGTGGTGATCGATGTGATGCGGGCGTTCACCACCGCCGCATGGGCTTTCCACCGCGGGGCAGACAAGATCGTTCTCGCTGCCGACCAGGACGAGGCACTGGCGGTCAAGGCAGGTCACCCGGGCTGGCTCGCGCTCAAGGACGGGGCACCGGCCAGCGGGTTCGACCTGCTCAACTCCCCCGGCCTGATCCAGGAGGCCGACCTGGCGGGCCGCACCGTGATTCAGAAGACCACCGCGGGAACCGTCGGGGCCCTGGCGGTCGCCGAGGCGACCCTGGCGCTGTGCGCGAGCTTCGTCGTGGCCGGGGCGACGGCCCGGGCCCTCCGGGACGCCGGCGTCGGCTCGGTGACCTTCGTCGCCACCGGCGAGGACGGCCGAGCCGCAGAGGATCTGGCATGCGCCGAGTACCTGGACCGGCTCCTGACCGGGGGTCGTCCCGATCCCGGTCCCTATCTGCACCGCGCGGGCGTCTCCCCGGCCGCGGACGCCCTGCGCGGTGGGCGACGCCGCGGTGCTCACCCCGCCGATGTGGGGTTGTGTCTCGAGGTGGACCGGTTCGACTTCGCCATGAGGATCGGCCTCGAGGAGGACATGGCGGTGGTACGTCCGCTGCGGACTCGACCGGGCGCGGTGCCCGCCGTACACGGCGCACGCTGAAGAGGTCCAGCCCTTGCTCGCCCCACGCCCCAGCAGCACGCGGTCACTGGCCCTCATCCCACACAGCGCGGGCTCCCGCACGTGGTGTCCGTGCGGGAGCCCGTACAGACCGGCTGACGCGCCCTCATGGGCGGTGGTCAGCAGGTCGTCGCCGCGCAGCTGTGCGGTGGTGCCGTGCCGGCTCGTCAGTGCGTGGCGCCGGGGTCTCCCGGCGCGATGCGTCCGCGCCAGCCGCCGGTGGTGCCGCCGCTCTCCACGTATTCCTTGAATCGACGCAGGTCACCCTTGACCCGCAGGTCGATCAGTCCCAGGGCGTCGGCGCCCTTCTCGGCGATGCCGGTGGGCTCGACGTCCATGGTGAGCTCCACGCGGGTGTGCGTGTCGTCCAGCGGCTCGAACCTGACGGAGCCGCGCTGCTGGACCTCGCCACCGACGGACCGCCAGGTGACCCGGTCGTCCACGAGCTGGTCAACGATCTCCGTGTCGAACTCGCGTCGTACCCCACCGATGCTGGTGGTCCAGTGGTTGTGCCGCTCGTCGAGCTGCCTGACCTCCTCGACGCCCTCCATGAAGTGCGGGAAGTCCTCGAACTGCGTCCACTGGTCGTAGGCCCTGCGGAGCGGGACCTCCACGTCGACCGTTTCCTTGACCGTGCTCATTGATCCCTCCTGGTCCGTTCTTCGCGGGTCGGCCACGCGTGGGGGCCGGCCGCCTGTTCCTGTCCACGGCGGCGGGTACCCCCGAAAGCCGATGTGAAAGAAAGATCGTCGACCGCGGTGTCGGGGCGGCCTGGGTCCTCCGCCTCCTCGCACGCCAGGTGAGGAACACCGAGCGACGGACGTGATCCACGGTCAGGAAGCGGTATCGCCGTGCTGCGTACGGGAGTTCGTCGAGGCAGCTGGAGGAGTGAGGGGTGCTCGCCGTATCGCCCGGTCGACGCGTCACGTGCAAGGATGTCGCGCGTGACCGGATTGTCTTCCTCGCCTGTTGCCGAGGGCGCGCCTCGCGATCACGGCCTGGGTCCCCGGGTTGCCGCCGTGCTCGTGTTCGGGTCCTCGGCCGCAGTCCTGGTGGTCGAGATCGTCGCGCTGCGGCTGCTCGCTCCCTACCTCGGCCTCACCCTCGAGACCAGCACCATGGTGATCAGCATCGCCCTGACGGCGATCGCCCTCGGCTCCTGGCTGGGCGGGAGCGTGGCGGACCAGGTCGATCCACGTCGGCTGCTGGGCCCCTCGCTCGGGTTGTCAGGAGCGGTGGTCGCGCTGACCCCCGCCGTGCTCCGCACCGCTGCGGAGTGGACACCGGCGATGCTGCTGCTGATTGCGTCGCTGACCATTCTCGTACCGGGCGCGCTGCTGTCCGCGGTGACTCCGGTCGTGACCAAGTTACGTCTCACCAGCCTCGCCGAGACCGGAACGGTCGTCGGCCGGTTGTCCGGCGTCGGCACCGTGGGGGCCATCTTCGGCACCGTCTTCACGGGTTTCGTCCTCGTGTCGCGGCTGCCGGTCAGCGGCATCCTGATCGGTCTCGGAACACTGCTGCTGGCTGGCTCGGCGCTGGTGGAGTGGCGGACGCGGGGATGGAGCGGCACTCCCGCCCTCACACTCGTGGTGGTCGCCGGTGGCCTCGCCACCACGGTCGCGCCCGGTGGCTGTGACGCGGAGACCAAGTACCACTGCGCGCGGGTCGTCGCCGACCCGGACCGGGCCGGCGGCCGCACACTCGTCCTGGACGGCGTGAGACATTCCTACGTCGACATCGACGATCCGACCTTCCTCGAATTCACGTATGTGCGTGCCATCGCGTCGGTGGTCGACGCCGCCTTTCCCGGGAGCGAACCACTTGCTGCCCACCACCTGGGCGGGGGCGGGCTCACCTTTCCCCGGTACCTCGCGGCCACGCGGCCCGGAACGCACAGCCTCGTGTCGGAGATCGACACCGGGGTCGTGCGCATCGACCGCGACCGGCTCGGTCTGCGACCGGGATCCGGTATCGGCGTACGGGCCGAGGACGGCAGGCTGGGACTGAGGCGACTGGACACCGGCAGTCGTGACCTCGTCGTCGGCGACGCCTTCGGGGGCGTCAGCGTCCCCTGGCACCTCACGACGGCCGAGGCGATGGCCGACGTACGGCGGGTGCTCAACGAGGACGGCCTCTACGTCGCCAACCTCATCGATCACGGTGACCTGGCCTTCGCGCGTGCCGAAGCGGCCACGCTCAGCGAGACCTTCGAGAACGTCGCCCTCCTCGGCGAAGCCAAGGACGTCGGCCTCGCCCCGGCCGCCATCCCCGAGGGCGGCAATCTGGTGCTGGTCGCCTCCGACCGGGCCGTCGATCCGCGGGCCCTCCAGGAAGCGCTGGACGCCCGGCGGACGGGCTGGAAGGTCGCCGTCGGCGACGACCTCACCTCCTGGATCGGCGACGCCCCACTGCTCACCGACGACTACGCACCGGTCGACCAGCTCCTCCAGCCCTCCGGCCCACGGAGCAGCCGGTGACGCGACTGCGGCCCGGGTGATCCCGGCCGTGCCGGGCGGGCGCGGCGATGAGTTCCGCCGTCGTCTCCGGTCTGCCTTCACGTCCGGATCATCCGCACGTGAGGAGAGCAGGAACGCACCTACCGGCCCACCCTGCACATCCGGCTCCGCCGCCGCACCGCCCTCATCGGCGTGCGCCGGGCACCGCTCGGTCAGGACCCCGTGCGTTCGGCCGGCCGGCCGGCCGGGCCATGGCCCATTCGCAGGTCGCCGGGTGTGCGCACGCCCCGGTCGGGGAACCTGTTGGCCCGGGCCGGGCCTGCGAGAGGACTCCTTGTGACAGCGTCGGCGTCAGCGGCGGGTGACCGGGACCCCGGTGCCCCGGAGGACGAGTACCAGCCGGACCCGCACCGGTGGCGGGCCCTCTGGGTCACCTTGGTGGCCGGCTTCATGAGCCTGCTGGACGTCACGATCGTGGCGGTCGCGCTGCCGACCGTGCAGAAGGACCTGGACGCGTCCCCCGCGCAGGCGCAGTGGGTGGTGTCCGGCTACACGCTCACCTTCGCCCTCGCTCTCGTCACCGCCGGGCGACTCGGTGACGCCCTGGACCGGCGCCGTATCTTCCTGCTCGCCCTCTGCGGCTTCGTTGTCTTCAGCGCGGCCTGCGGGGCCGCGCCCGACATCACCCTGCTGGTCGTGGCCCGCCTCGCCCAGGGGCTTGCGGCAGGCTTCATGGCGCCCCAGAACTCCGCGCTGATCCAGCAGTTGTTCCGCGGCGCCGAACGCGGCCGTGCCTTCGGCTACTTCGGCGCGACCGTCGGCATCTCCTCCGCCTCCGGCCCCATCGTCGGCGGGGCGCTGCTCGCGCTGGCCGGCGATCAGAACGGCTGGCGCTGGATCTTCTACGTCAACGTCCCCATCGGCGTCCTCGCCGTCCTGCTCGGGCGCCGCCTGCTGCCTCGGACCCGGCGGTCCGGCCGGGGGCAGGTGGACGTGCTCGGCGTCCTGCTCCTCGGACTCGGGGTCTTCGCGCTCATGTATCCACTGGTCCAGGCGGAGTCCGGCGGACTGGCCCGCCTGTGGTGGATGTTCCCCGTCGGCGCTCTGGTCCTCGCCGGCTTCGTCCGCCGGCAGTACCGTCTCGTCGCCCGGGGCGGCAAGCCGCTGCTGGACCCCCGGCTGTTCACCACGGTGCGCGGCTACGCGGTCGGCGCCGGCGTCGGCACGCTCTACTTCATCGGCTTCAGCGGCGTCTGGCTCGTCTTCGCCCTCTTCTACCAGCACGGCCTCGGCTTCTCGCCGCTCCGGTCCGGTCTCGCGGTCACTCCGTTCGCCCTCGGCTCGGCGGGCGCGGCCGTGGTGGCGGGCCGGCTGGTGGACCGGCTCGGCCGGCTGCTCACCGTGTGCGGCCTCGCGGGCGTGATCGTCGGTCTGGGCGGAACCGCGCTGCTGCTGCGTTTCGCTCCCCTCGACGTCGCTCCCTGGATCGCCGCCCCTGTCATGTTCATCGGCGGCGTCGGAAGCGGCTTCGTGGTCTCACCCAACATCACCATGACGCTCCGGGACGTGCCCGTGCGGATGGCAGGCGCGGCAGGGGGCGCCCTGCAGACCGGGCAGCGGCTCGGCGCGGCAGTGGGTACGGCAGCCCTGCCGGGCCTCTTCTATCTGATGCTCGGCAGGAGCGACGACTATCAGGGCGCCCTTGTCATCGCGCTGGGCGCCGCCCTCGTCATGATGCTGGCGTCGCTGGCACTGGCGGCGTCCGACTGGAGGCGCGACCGGCGGACGCGCGAACCGCACCGGAAGTGCCCGGAGGAGGTCGCGAACGACCCGGTGCACGCCCGGCAGGGCTGACCGGCCCGCCGGGCGTCACTGGGCACCTGGAGCAGTCGGCTCAGCGCTTGAGGGTGAAGGTGAAGTCGCCGGAGAGTTTGCCGCTCAGCCGGACTGCCGAGACGAGTCTCCCGGCCGCGATCAGTCTTTCGACCTCGGCCCGTGAGAGAGCGCACCCTTCAGAGATCAGCCGTACCGGCCGGACAGGGATCCGCGCGGCGAAGCGGACCGAGACGTCGATCACCTCGCGGTCCAGGTGGTCCGGTCCACCGGTGTCGAGGCGCCAGGCGTCGTCCCAGTCGAGGGCGATGCGATTGCGGCGCCGCACGACCGGGTCCTGGAGCAACTCGGCCGCCAGGCCGGGGTCGTTGTCATGGAGCCGGTCCAGCAGCTCCGGTCGTACGGAGCGCACGTGCATCCGCTCCATGACCGTGAGCTTCGTCGTTTCCCCGCAGGCGGTACAGAGCGCGAGGAGCCAGGCGTCGATGAGCTTGTGGTGAGCGTTGACGCGGAATCTGCCGCTTGTCCGGAAGCGTTCGGACGGGCACGCGTGACAGCGGCGGAGGACGAGCGGCAGGCAGGTGGGCATGACCACCCAGGTCGTGAGCACAGAAGTACACCGGTTTCAGTGAGAAGTCCGCAGCAGGAAGCAGCGCGGCGCAGAGGTGCGACGCGCGACGATTCAGCGCTCGGGGGGTCTCACAGGGTGTACAACGGCACGTCCTCGATCAGACGACTTGGGTCGGCAGCACGGTAGTGGCGCACAGTGGCGCCCTTCCACCGCTTTTCGGGCACCTCGTCACCGGACGCCTTCATGGACAGCTGTCCATGTATGCTGGACACCTGTCCAATTCGTATCGAGGAGTGGGTCCTGGTGGACACGACAGCGAATGCCCTGGTCGCCCTGGTGGCCGTCCTGCACGCCTACTTCCTCGTCCTGGAGATGTTCCTCTGGGAGAAGAGGCCGGGTCGCGAACTCTCCGGCTTCGACGCCGAGTTGGCCCGGGCCACCGCGCCGCTGGCGGCCAACCAGGGCCTCTACAACGGTTTTCTGTCCGCGGGGCTGGCCTGGGGGCTGATCGCCGGCGACCCGACAGGGTTCCGGGCACAGGTCTTCTTCCTCGTCTGCGTGATCGTCGCCGGTCTGTACGGCGGCTTCACCGCGAACCGGCGCATCCTGATCGCTCAGGCTCTGCCCGGCGCGCTCGCACTCACCGCGGTTCTCCTCGCCCGATGACGGATCCGCAGGGCGACCCCCGCGCCGTGCGCACCCGGTCCAAGCTGCGCCGCGCCTTGCTGGACGAGTGTGCGCAGCGCCCGCTGGCGGAGATCAGCGTGGCCGCGCTGGTGCGCCGGGCCGGGGTGGGCCGCGCCACCTTCTACCTCCACTACGCGGACCTGGAAGCACTGGCCGTCGACGCCTGCGCCGACGTGGTCCGCGACGCGGTGGACGCCCTGCACGCCTGGCGCGGCACTCCCGACCCCGTCACCCCGCCTCTCCCCCTCATCGACTTCTTCACCGGTCTCACCCCCCACGCCGGGCTCTACAAGGCGCTGCTGAGCCCGGGAGGCGGCGGCCCGCTGGGGCGCGTGCTCCATCGGGATCTCCGCGCCCGCAGCAGAACCGAGCGCAGCCTGGCCGGAGCGCCGGAGCCGGATCTGATCGCCTCCGCCGTGGCCGCGACCTTCACGGGAGTGCTCGCCGACTGGCTGCACGGCCTCGTCCCGGCCGGTCCCGACACGATCGCCCGCCGGGTCTGGCACCTGCTCGTCGCACTGCATCGCACTCCCCTGCCGTGACGTACGGTCCGCTCCGGCACCCCTCGCACGGCGCGGCGACGCACTCCGGGAGCGGCGGCCGTCAGCGCGCGGCGAGGAAGTTCCTGATCTCCTCGACGACGCGTTCGGGGGCGTCCTCCATGAGGAAGTGGCCGGCGCCGGGGACGGTGACGAGGTCGGCGTGCGGGATGGAGCCGCACAACCGCTCGGCGTAGTGAAGGGGCTGCCACTGGTCCTCCTCGCCCCACAGGATGCGCACGGGCATCGTCAGGCGCTCGAGGTCGTCGCTGATCTCCTCGGTGTACTTCGAGTCGTAGTGGCGCACTTGGTGCTCGAAGAACGAGACGCGGCCCAGGGCGGACCGGTGGGGTGCCAGATAGGCCTGGAGGACGCGTCCGGTCATGAGCGACGTGTCGGTGACGGTCATGCCGAGCTGGCGGGTCAGCAATGTGTCGAACTCGTCCTGCGACATGCCCGTGAAGTCGTCCGGGTTCCCGTCGATGATCTTCCGCCAGGTCGGGGAGGGCCACGAGTCGTAGCTGACCGAGTCGATGATCATCAGCTGCCGCACGCGCTCGGGGTGGGCGACGGCGAAGCGCAGGGCGATGGCGCCACCGATGTCGTGCGCGACGATGACGGCCCGGTCGACGTCCAGCGCGTCGAGCAGGTGTTCCAGGAGGTCGGTCTGGGCGGCGACCGACGTGTCGCGGTCCACGGGCCGCTCGGACAGGCCGTATCCCAGCAGGTCGTAGGTGAGGGTGCGGAAGCCGTCCGCCTCGATGTGAGGTACGACGTCGCGCCATTCGTACGAGTGCGAGGGCGTGCCGTGCAGGAAGACCACGGGCGTGCCCCGCCCGTGGTCCCGGTGGGCGAGGCGTACTCCGTCGACGACGAGGTGGTCGGTGAGGAGGGTCATGGTGGCTCCGTCCCGTCTATATTAGGTAGATCAGTCTACCCAGAGAAGCGGAGTGCATGATGGGCGAGGCGGAGCGGACGCCGGTCACCGGGAGGCGGCGGCCGGCACGCGAGCGCGTCCTGGCCGCCGCGGCCCGGCGTTTCTACGCCGACGGGATCACGGCGACCGGAATCGACACGATCACCGCCGAGGCGGGCGTGGCGAAGATGAGCCTGTACAACAACTTCTCCTCCAAGGCCGATCTCGTCCTGTCCTACCTGGAGGCCCGGCACGAGGAGTGGCTGAGGCGGTACCGCTCACGGCTTCAGCGGGCCGAAACCCCTCGGGACGGTGTGCTGGCCGTCTTCGACACCTACATCGACAGCGCCGACGCCGCCCACGAGCAGGGCTTCCGTGGGTGCGGACTGCTCAACGCGGCCGCCGAGTTGCCCGCCGACGACGAGGGCCGGGCGCTGGTGCGCCGGCACAAGGAGGAGGTCGAGCGCCTGATGGCCGCTCACCTGGAGGAGCTGCTGCCCGGCCGTCCCGATGCCGCCCGCGCCACAGCGGAGCATCTGGCCTTCCTCCTCGAAGGCGCCGTGGTGCGCGCCGGCCTGGAGGGCGACAGCGGCCGACTGCGGCATGCGCGCGGCATGGCGGCCCGTCTGTTCGAGCAGTTCTGAACCGAGCCGACGCTCAGGTCGTCACCGTACGGCGGCGGTCTCGGTGGTGGTGTCGCCGGTGCCGTCATCCGCCGTGGGAGCGGGGCGTCCCGGTCCGCGCCAGGTGATCCAGACGAACAGGGCGCCCATGACGGCGACACCCGCCCACATGGACTGCTGCCAGCCGTCGACGAAGGCCTGCTGGGCGGCGTGGATCAGGTCCTGCGCGTGCGCGCCGCTGCCGGGTGCCGCCTCGACGGCTCCCGCGATGCCCTCCCGCGCGGTGTCCGCGTCGGTTTCGGGGATGCCGTCGAGCCTGCCGTCGATGGAGCCGCGGTAGCCGGCGGACAGCAGGGCGCCGAGCAGGGCGACGCCGAGCGCGGTGCCGAACTCGCGGGTGACGTCGTTCAACGCCGAGGCGACACCCTGTTTCCCGCTCGGCAGCGACCCGGTGATCGCCTCGGTCGACGGGGTCATCGACAGGCCCATGCCGAGCCCCATGGCGATCATGCCGGGCAGAATCGTCACGTAGCCGCCGTCCACGGAGACGAACAGCGCCATGAGCGCGAGACCGGCCGCGCCCAGCGCGATGCCCGCCAGCATGGTCGGGCGGAAGCCGACGCCCGCGGCCATCCTGGGGGCCAGGGCGGATGCCGCCATCATCACCACGGCCATGGGCATCAGGGCCAGCGTGGCCAGCAGTCCGGACCAGCCGAGCACCGCCTGGAAGAACGGGAACAGGACCACGGCGATGCCCGCCTGGACGCCGAAGACCACCAGCAAGGTGACGGATCCGCCGGCGAGACCGCGCTCCCGGAACAGGCGCACGTCCAGCAGGGACGCGTCGCGGCGGTGCAGTTCCCAGGCCACGAAGCCGACGGTGGCGGCCAGGCCGCCGCTCAGGGCGATCAGCGTCGTGGGAGCGGTCCAGCCGCGCTCCGGGCCCTCCTGCAGGACGAAGATGAGGCCGACCACGCCCACGGCGGAGGCCAGCGCGCCGACGGTGTCGAAGGAATGGGTGGTCCGCTCGCGCGAGTCGGGAACCGTCTTCAGCGTCATGGCCAGGGCCACGGCGGCCAGGACCACGGGCAGCACGAACAGCCACCGCCAGTCCGCCACGTCGACCAGGAGGGCGGAGAGGAACATCCCCAGGATGCCGCCGCCCCCGGCGACACCGGTCCACACCCCGATGGCCCTGCCGCGCTGTTCCTCGGGAAAGGTGGAGGTGATGACGGCCAGGGTGATCGGCATGATCATCGCCGCGCCGACGCCGCCGGCCGCGCGCGCCGCCAGCATCACCTCGGTGTTCGGGGCCAGACCGGCCACGGCACCGGCGAGGCCGAACACGGCCAGACCGGCGATCAGCATGGGCTTGCGGCCCAGCCGGTCACCGATCGCGCCGAGCGGCAGCAGCAGCGCCGCCAGGGTCAGGGTGTAGATGTTGATGATCCACAGCACGGTGCTCTGGGAGGCGCCGAACTCGACGGCCAGGTGGGTCTGGGCGACGTTCAGCCCGGACACCGACGCGACGACCGCCATCAACGCCACCGAGACCGCGATCAGGATGCCGCGCAGCCGGCGTGCGTCCGGTGCGCTCACGTCACCGGCTTGAGCCACCGCAACGGGCTGTTTCGTGCTCATGGTTCTCCTCACAAGGACAAGAAGGGGACGGCCGCGCACCGGGGCCGTGTGCCGGGCCGGGTGTCTCTGCCGTCTGCGGACGACCGTAACCGCGCCTTGCGAGAAGGGCATAGGATGTTGCCTATGACGCAAAATGATGGCGAGCTGGACAGCCTCGTACGCAAACGCATCCGCGCCCTCCGGGTCGCACAGGGCTGGTCCCTGGAGGAACTGGCCACCCGCGCCAACGTCAGCCAGTCCACGCTGAGCCGCATCGAGAACGGCCAACGGCGCCTGGCGCTCGACCAGCTGGTCACGCTCGCCCGCGCCCTGGACACCTCGCTCGACCAGCTCGTGGAGACCGCCAGCGACGACGTCGTCACCAGCCCGATGATCGACGGCGCCCACGGACTGATGCGCTGGCCCGTCAAGGGCGACCCCGGCATGACCGTCGTACGTCAGCGCATGACCGACCCGCCCCCGGACAATCCCGCACGCATGCGCGCCCACCCCGGCCGGGAATGGCTCGTCGTCCTGTCCGGAACCGCGGTCCTGATGCTGGGACACCGCCGCTTCCGCGTCGAGACCAACCAGGCCGCCGAATTCCCCACCATGCTTCCCCACGCCATCGGCGCCGAGGGCGGCCCCTGCGAGATCCTGGGCATCTTCGACCGCGACGCCCGCCGCGGCCACCAGCGCGACAGCGGCAAGAGCACCGGCGCCGACGCCTCCCCCGCCTGATCTGCCGCGTCTGCCTGCCTACCCGGCGTCGATCTGGTGGTCGGCCCAGACGTAGGTCGCCGGCAGCAGGTCGGCGATGGGGACGGTGCGGGTGCGGCCGGCGGCGCCGACGATGACCTCGAGGGAGGGGAAGTAGTCGAGGAGGACCTGACGGCACCGGCCGCACGGGGGCACGACTCCCCGGTCGCGGTCGCCCACGGCGACGATCGTGTCCAGTTCGTACGCGCCCTGCGCGGCTGCCGCCCCGATGAGGACGAGTTCGGCGCAGGGGCCTCCGGTGAAGTGGTAGGCGTTCACCGCCGTGATGATCCGGCCGTCCCGGGCGCGGGCCGCGGCCGCCATGGTGTGGTTGTCGCCCCGGCACCGCGTGCGCGCGACATGAGCCGCGGCCTCGATGAGTTCCCGGTCGACGACCGCGTCGACGAGGGGGGTCCGCGTGGTCATCAACCGTCACTCTCGCCTTCGTCAGGTGCCCGGCGGAACGTCCGTCCGGACCACTTCTGTCCATGTCCGCCACCCTCGGCCCTCCCCCATGGGGACAGTCTCAAGCCCTCCACCGGCAGCGGTCGCTCGCGGCGTACGAGGGGCGCGGCACAGGGCCGAGCGTGCCGCAAAGGGCGCTCCGGGGCCATGAGTTCAGCACGTGGTGCGGCCGATCACGCACTCGACGTCTCACCGCCCGAAGAGCACGCGTTCGTCGAGTGAGCACGACCGTCTCCTCCTTTGCACATGCATCCCCTGTCTGCAAGCATCGGATATGAGAGCAATGTGAGCATTGCAGCGCGCGTACATCACTCGTGCGCCCTTGGCAGAGCCGGCGCATCCGGCCGGGTGCCGCCCCGCCTGCCCCCGGAAGAACGTGTCTCAGACACCACCGCCCCAATCGAACAGGCCAGGAGGCGGATCATGGCCACGGCGGAACTCGCGTCCGGACGAGAGTCGGACTATCTGTCACAACTGACGATGGCCGCAGCACGCTATGGGAACCGGACCGAACGGCGGCAGCGGAATCAGTCCGTGGTCGCGACGCGCGGCCCGCTCTACGCGGACGAACCCGATCGGGTCGAGAAGCGGCTGGCACGTCTCGGCGCCGACTGGGCCATGGTCCGGGCGATCGAGCGTACGCCGACGGAGCCCACCAGCAGCGCGGGGAGCACTCTCCAACTGCCTCCTGAGACCTTCACGAGTGAGGTGCTGGGACTGGAGCGCCTCATCGGCCGCAACAACCTCACTCCCGTCGCGTTCCTGGAGCAAGGCGCCCAGGTCTCCCGGTCGGTGGGCCGGATCACCATCAGCGGGCCGGAAGGCGGCCACGGTACCGGATTCATGGTGTCCCCCTCGCTGCTGCTCACCAACAACCACGTGCTGCGCGGCACGGAGGAGGCGAGCCGCAGCAAGGTCGCGTTCGCGTTCCAGGACGGCGTCGACGGGAGTCCGCTCGTGCCGGCCGTCTTCCCGCTGGAACCGTCCCGGTTCTTCGTTACCGACCGGGCGCTGGACTACACCCTCGTCGCGGTCGCCCCGCGCGGTGTGCAGGGCGAGGATCTGTCGTCGTTCGGCCGGTTGGTGCTCAGCGAGGCCGAGGGAAAGGTCGTCCTCGGGGAGTTCGTCAACATCATCCAGCATCCCCGTGGCGAACCCAAGCAGATCGCGCTGCGCGAGAACCAGATCGTCGACGTGCTGGAGCGGTTCCTCCACTATGAGTCCGACACCCGCGAGGGTTCCTCGGGTTCCGCTGTTTTCAACGACCAGTGGGAGGTCGTCGCGCTCCACCACTCCGCGGTCCCCAAGACCGACGCCGCGGGCCGGCCACTGAGCATCGACGGCACGGTGTGGCAGCCCGGGATGGGCGAGCAACAACTGGCCTGGCGGGCCAACGAGGGAGTACGGATCAGCCGTGTGCTGCGGGCCCTGCACGAGGTGCCCCTGTCCGGAGAGGCGGCCCGGCTGCGGGACGAGGTGTTCACCACAGGGCTGACTCCGTCCCCGACGGAGAGCACTGCTCCAGTGCCCTCGCCCGACGGCGAGTCCATCCGGACGCGGACCGACGGCTCCCCGGCACAGGCCCAGGAACAGGCACACGTGGCGGACAACGCCGCCCACCTCACCGTGCCGCTGCACATCACTCTCGGCTTCGGCACGGCCCCGGCTCCGCAGCCCGCGCTCCTCGCCCCCCTGCCCGTGCTCGCCCCGGCACCGAGCGTCGCACCCCGGCGGCCCCGCCGTCCGGACGTGGTGACAGCCGTCGAGAAGGACGTCGACGCGGCCCTGGTCAATCACCGGCTCGCGCGGGAACGCCCCTACTACGACCGGACCGCGGACAGTGCCGCACGCGAGGCGTACTACGCGCACGTCAGCACCGGCGACGGAAGTGCGCTGCGCCGCTCGCTGACCGCGCTGCTGACGGAAACCCACGAGCCGCAACCCCGGTACAAGCCGATGAGGCTGGTCTACCCGTGGGTCGACCTGCACAAGGACGGCCGGCTCCGCAGCATCTACTCGGGCAAGGACTTCTCCGCCGAGGAGCTCATACGGGCCGACGCGGCCGTGGCCGAGGCCCGACTGGCCCAGGTGCAGGAACTCCTCATGCAGGAGAGCACGGCCGGACCGGCCGAGTTCGAGGCGGAGTTCGATGCTCTGGAGGCGTCGCTGCCGTTCAACTGCGAGCACGTGGTGCCGCAGTCATGGTTCGCCAAGCAGGAGCCGATGCGGGGCGACCTGCACCACCTGTTCGCGTGCGAGGTGGGCTGCAACAGTTTCCGCGGCAACTTCCCCTACTTCGACTTCCCCGACTTCGAGGAGGCGGTCCGGGACGCCTGCGGGATGCGCGAGAGCACGGGCTTCGAACCGCAGGACGGCAAGGCCGCGGTCGCCCGCGCCACCCTGTACTTCCTCCTCCGCTACCCGGGCCAGGTCGGCGACGCGGCGCGCGAGTTCCCCGAGGACCGGCTGCCCGTCCTGCTGCGGTGGCACGAGAGCGAGGCGGTCACCGAATACGAACTGCACCGCAACGCGGCCATCGCGGAGATCCAAGGCAACCGGAACCCCCTGGTAGACCATCCCGAGTGGGCACACGAGATCGACTTCACCGGCGTCTGGCACTGAAGTCCGGGCCGGGACCGGGCTGATCCCTCGAATCTCACCGACTCGAATCTCACCGCTGGGCCGGCTCACATCTCACCGACTGTCACCGACTGGATCCGGAGAGCCGCTCGGGAAGCATCCGGGCGAACCGCGGCGAGGGCGCGACGCCCAGTTCCTTCTTCAACAAGCGGCAGAACGCGTCGTAGTGGCGCACGGCCTCGCTGACGTTGCCTTCCGCGAGATGCGCCGACACGATGGCCCGGTGGGCGCTCTCCCGCAGGGGCTCCGCGCGTACGCCAGCCCAGGCGGCCTCCATCCCCAGGGCCGGTCGGCCCTGCCCTATCAGGGCCTCGGCCAGCAAGTCGAGCGCGTTCAGCCGCAGTTGCCGCAAGTGTTCACGTTCCACCAGCACCCAGTCCTCGTCCCACCCGGGCAGCAGGTCCTCTCCCGTGAGGAGTTCGAGGAGTGGCTGGGCGCGGAAGGGCCGGCCACGGTCCTCGACCACGTCGAGTGCCGTCTCCTGGAGGACGTGGACGTCGACGCGCAGGGCCGGCGTGACCAGCAGTGAGTCGCCGCAGCACCGGATCAGAGGGGGCTCGCCGCGCGGCAACTTCCACAGGGTGGTGCGCAGGCTGCCCCGGGCATGCTCCTCGGTCACCTCGGGCCACAACGTGCCGGCGAGGACCGTGCGGGAGACCCGGCCCCGCAACCCCACGAACGCCAGCAACCGCTGGCCGTTGCGGCACAGTTCGACAGACCCGGAGCCGAGTTCCAGCCGGAACTGGCCGAGCAACCGCAACTGGGGAGGAGACACCAACCTCATCGCCTCACTCACGGGGTGTCGCGCGAGCGCACCTCTGGAGGCCGTGTGGCGCGGTCCGTGGCCGCCGCCGTCTCCGGTGCGGTCCCGGGGACGTGCCGCATCCTCCGCGGAGGCCGTCACTACCAGTTTCGGACCCTCGTCCGCCCTGTGCAACCGATGACGTCAGGGTGACGGCGCGCTGACAGCCGTTCCGTAGCGTCGGACACGACAGCTCCACCGACGACGTTCGATTCCGCGCACGGTGCCGTTCCCCACGATGACGAAAGGACGCGAGTCCGCCATGGTCGCTCTGTCCAACGTTCGGTTCGGCAAGAAGAACGAGGATGTGCGCGCCGTGCAGAAGGCGCTCATCGCCCGCGGCCGCAAGATCCCGAAGGGAGCCACCGGCTTCTTCGGCGAGGAGACGAAGGCGGCCTACCGGGCCGAACAACTCGCCCAGGGCTTCAAGGGAACCGCCGCCGACGGCGTCCCCGGCTGCACGTCGCTGACCACCCTCGGCCGCCACGCCGGCTTCACCGTCGACTGCAAGGGCGCCACGTCCGCCACCAAGCGGGGCGGCACCTCCGGCCGGGGACGGGTGCCGTCACCCGTCCCCGGCCACAAGGTCACTTTCGGCTTCTTCTCCCGCGGTCCCTACGCCTGGAAACCCGACGGTGTCGGCCGGCACACCGGGCAGGACTTCGCCGCCGACTCCGGCACGCCCGTGGTCGCGGTCCGCAAGGGCACCATCGCCTGGTCGAACGGCAAGGGCGGGGCGTACGGCCAGTGGATCGGGCTGAAGGCGGACAACGGTCATGTCTACACCTACTCTCACCTGTCGCAGCGGCAGGTGAGGACCGGGCAGAAGGTCACCGCCGGACAGCGGCTCGGCACGGTCGGCAGGACGGGCAACTCCACCGGCCCGCATCTGCACTTCGAGATGTCCAAGGGCTCCAGCTGGACCTACGGCAACGTGGCGAAGCCGACCTGGTGAGCGGACGGCGGAGCTGTACCTCCGCACGAGAACACTCTTCATCCGTTCGACCCCTGTTCCGGAGAGACATCATGACCGCCCTGACCGAAGACAGGACACCCGCCTTCGTCCGGCATGCCGCGGAATCGGTCCGCTCCCACCTGGCCGCCTCGCATCCGTTGAGCAGTTTCCTCCACGACGCGGGCACACTGACTCCGGAGGAGCGCCGCCTCATCGTCGATCAGGCGCTCGTCCTGCTGGATCAGAACTACGTCCACCTGCCGCTCAAGACCGCGATGTACGCAGTGAACCCGGTCCAGCGCCTGCGGGTGCTGCGCCGGCGCCTGGAGCGGCAGACACAGCGGACCATGCCTCCTGAGTGGCTCTTCCACGCCGAGCTGTCGGAGGTCTTCCACTCGGTCCGAGATCTTCACACCAACTACCTGCTCCCTGAACCCTTTGCGGGCAGGATCGCCTTCCTGCCGTTCCTCATCGAGCAGTACGCGGACGCCCAGGGCCCGCACTACATGGTCACGCACGTGGCCGAGGGCTTCTCCGCACCCGGCTTCGCCCCGGGCGTCGAGGTCACTCACTGGAGCGGAATCCCCATCTCGGCGGCCGTCGACCTGAACGCGGCCCGGTTCGCCGGCGGCAACGCTCCCGCCCGGCGCAGCCGGGGCGTTCAGTCCCTGACCGTACGACCGCTGCGCATCCATCTGCCGCCCTTCGAGGAGTGGGTGACCGTCAGCTACGTCGACAACGCCGGCACGGCGCGTGAGCTGCGCGAGAACTGGCGGATCGTGGAGAACCTGCCTCCCATGGTGGACGCGGACGCGATCAGCACCGCGGCCCTGGCCCAGGGTGTGGACCTCGACGCGGACGAGACCGGCCGGGCGAAGGTTCTGCTCTTCGCCCCCCGGGTCGTCACCCAGGAAAAGGCCGTCCAGGCGGACGAACCGGTGCCCGAACTGCGCGGGGGCGAGGTCGCCACCACCATGCCCAAGGTGTTCAAGGCCCAGCGGGTGACGACGTCCTCCGGAGAGTTCGGCCACCTCCGCATCTTCACGTTCGGTGTGGACGACCCGGTGTCATTCCTCCGGGAGTTCGTCCGGCTGATCGGCCGGCTGCCCCAGAGCGGACTCATCGTGGACGTGCGTGACAACGGCGGCGGTCACATCCACGCCGCCGAGTTCGCCCTGCAGGTCCTCACACCCCGCCGGATCGTCCCCGAGCCGGTGCAGTTCATCAACACCCCGCTCAACCTTCGCATCTGCCGCAGGCACCAGGACTCCTCCGGCATCGGCCTGGGCGCCTGGGTCCCCTCCATGGAGCAGGCCGTCGAGACCGGGGCGACCTTCTCCAGTGCCTTCCCCCTCAGCCCCGAGGAGGGTGCCAACGCCATGGGGCAGCAGTACTTCGGGCCGGTGGTCCTCATCACCAACGCCCGCTGCTACTCGGCCACCGACATCTTCGCCGCCGGGTTCCAGGACCACCGGATCGGCCCTGTACTGGGTACCGACGAGAACACCGGCGCCGGCGGGGCCAACGTCTGGACCCACCAACTCCTCTCCGGCCTTCTCAGCGGTGACCGGGCCACACCGTACGTACCGCTGCCGAAGGGGGCCGGCATGCGCGTGTCCATCCGCCGCACCCTTCGCGTCGGAGCCCTGTCCGGCACTCCCGTGGAGGATGTGGGTGTCGTTCCCGACGAACTGCACCGGATGACCCGCCGGGACCTCCTGGAGGACAACGCCGATCTCCTCGACCGGGCGGGCCTGCTGCTCAAGGACCGGGAGCCGCACAGCGTGTCCGTCACGGACGTCGTCTCCGCCGGCGACGTCCTGAGGCTCAAGGTGAAGGCGACGAACGTCGATCGCGTCGATGTCTACGTCGACCAGCGGCCCAACACGTCGGTCGACCTCACCGACGACCCGGCAGAAGTGACGGTGCCCGTCGCGACGGCCGCTCGGACGGCCCGCATCGACGGCTTCGAGGCCGGCGAGCTGGTGGCCAGCAAGACGCAACAGCTCGTATGAAGCCGAGCCGGCCGGCGGGACCTGTCGCCGCCGGCCGGCCGGTGGGGGCACCTGGTCACGAGTTCAGCGCCATCGGTCGCCGTCGCGCCGGTGCCGGTCGCGCCTGTCGTGGTCGTCGCGCCTGTCGTGGTCGTGATGCCGGTGGCCGTCGAACAGGGGCACGGTGTCGCAGTACACCACCGGCCCGGGCGTGGTGGGTGGGGTGGCCGCGTCGGGCGGTATGCCGCCGGTCTCCATGACCAGCAGGCGCAGTCGGTCTCGCTGAATGTCCGGGGGCAGCGGGACCTGGCCGACATAGGACGGGTTCCGCGTGGAAGCAGCGTCGATCGAGGTCAGCGTCACGGTGGTGTCGTCGAGCGTGACCCAGGCGAGGTCCTCGTCGGCCACGGCGTTCCGACGTTGCACGGTGGCCGTGATCCGGGGCGGCGGGGAGTCGACCGGGTCGTACGACGGACCGGTGACGGAGACGGTCGGTATGTCGTCCAGTCGCACCCGCAGTTCGCGGTCGGGCAGCGTCTGGACCAGATCGCTGACGACGACCGGTGAGATCTCCGCCTCCGGGATCGAGTCCGGCTGGTAGCGGACCAGGGCCAGCCGCACGAAGGGCAGATAGGCGTCCCCGGTGTCGAGGTCCAGGTCGCAGAACCAGCGGTTCCCCTCGGGGTCGAACTGCGGGGCGAAGCCCAGGACGGTGACGGTGGGCGACGACCCGGTGGGCGTCACCGGCACGACCTCGGCATGCCGCACGGCGTTGGTGAACGTCGCCACCGTGGGGGCGACGACATGCGCGGAGCGGTGGACGGGGTCGCGGCCCATCACTGTCACGCCCAGACCGTCCGTGGCAACCGTGCCGGCGCCTGGTGCGGGCCCGAGCACCACACCGAGGAGCTCGCCGTCTCCGGAGGAGAACCAGGGACGCTGCAGGAACACGCGGATTCCGCGGCCGTGTCGGCGCCGGACGACGGTGTCGGGTGAGCCTTCGACGGTCTCGAAGGAGAGCGTGGGCACGCAGTACAGCACTCTCGGTGCGGTGGGCCGGGCGCTGCTGGGTACCGAGTGCGCCACGGCCGTGCCTTCCACGGTCAGCGCGGTCGCGTCGTGCTCGGCCAGTCGGGACGGGAAGCAGTCGCCGAACCTGGTTCCGGCCACCGGATGATAGAGCACCCGGCGGTGCTTGGTGTCGCCGAACTCGTGCTTCCTCGGCTCCGGCCTGGTCGCACTGACCGGCTCCACCGGCTCCACCGGCTCCTCGGCCGCGCGGGTGCTGAAGCTCAGGGTGCCGTCCTGGAGGGTGGCGGGCTCGGGACCGCCCGCGTCGTTCGAGGGCAGCCTGGCTGTGAGGAGATCGAAGACCGGCGCGGTCATCGGACGTTCCGCGCGGCCTTCGTCGCCTTCGTCCACCACTTCGGTCCACGACGCGACGAGTTCGATCCGGTCGGTGCTGTCCTTGTCCAGTGCGATCGTTCCGGCGAGGTGCTCGGCGGTGGCGCCGCCGGGACGGTGCTCCGTGGCCCGCAGGTCCAGGACGGGTTGCCTCAGGGGCCGCTGGACCGCGTGCACGAGGGTGATTTCCTGCCAGGGCGTGAACATCCAGTGGCGCCCGGCGGCAGCCAGGTCCAGCGCCCTGGAAGCCAGCCTCCGCTCCTCCTCGTCCTGCCGTGCCGCCTCCTCCTCGTCCCGCCGCGCCGCCTCCTCCTCGTCCTCCGGCCCGGCTTCCGGTCCCGACTGCCGGCCGGGCTGTTCCCTGCACCAGGAGGCCAGGCCCATCAGCGTCTCGTCGAACTGGATCGCGGAACACACCCGTACGGTGGCCACCCGGGCTTTCGGGAGAGAGACCGTCAGCACGCGTGACGACTCGTCGAAGTGAGGTGGCGCGGTGCCTTCGGCCAGCCTCAGCCGGAACGAGCGGGACCGGTGCCAGACATCGCCTCCCCACGGGACCTCGAACGGCTCGTCCTCCCCCATGCCCGGCAGGTCGAGCAGCAGTGCTCCGTTGGCCATGGGTTCGCGGAGGTAGGGCAGTTCGACCTGGTCCCCCTGGTGCCGGGCGGTCACCACGGGGTGCTCCGGGTCGGCGGCGGGCGAGTCGACCGGTGTCACTTCGGCGTCGGGAGCCGGATCACCGAGGGAGCCGTTCTCGCGGGAGGCCAGCGCGTAGCCGGCTTCCCTGGCGGCCGGGTCACGCGAACCGATGGCCCCGTCGAGCAGCCCGTGCCGCTCGACGCACTGCAGTGAGGCCTTCGGAGCCACCAGGTGCCGTTCGTCGACCCCGCTGAAGGGGGTGTGGTCGCCTGTCGTGACCAGCGGGGAGTTGTTGAGGTGGGCGGCGTACTGTTCGGCGGTCCTGGCCGGTTCCGCGTCCCGGGAGGCGCCCTCCGCCGGACCGGAGTCGTCGGCGGCGGTGTCACAGTCGACGGCGAAGCCGCTCTTGCGGCCGAGTTCCGTCAGGGACCGACAGCCGGGGATGCCGTCGGCATCCCGGCCGCGGAAGCCCTGTTCGCGCTGCTCGGCGGCGTAGGCCTCCGCGGTCTGCGGGCCGAAGTGCCCTGTCGCGCCGGCAGGGACGGGGTGGTTGCGGGCGATCAGGGCCTGCTGGACGAGACGTATGTCGTCGTTGGTCCGACCGGGCCGCACGTTACGGAGCACGACGGTCCGCGGGCCGGGGCCGGGGGCCGCGCCGCCGGCCGGGCCCGGTTCGCTGCCCGGGGTGCTCCGGATGACCATCCGGGACACCGAGGCACCCTCGTCGAGGGGCGACCTGGGTACCACGGCGGGAGCGGGCACGGACTCGAACCTCCGGAACACGAGGGGACCGTTCCCCGGCAGCACCCAGTCGCCGCCGTCGTCC
Organism: Streptomyces marokkonensis; assembly: GCF_008312835.1. Taxonomy (GTDB): domain Bacteria; phylum Actinomycetota; class Actinomycetes; order Streptomycetales; family Streptomycetaceae; genus Streptomyces; species Streptomyces marokkonensis_A. The sequence goes on from NZ_VSKS01000015.1 coordinate 164,886, forward strand.
CGGTCCACCAGGGCGTCGGCTTCCCTCAGGGTGAGGCCGTTGCCCGCCAGGTCGACGGTGCGCAGCCGTATCCGGTATCCACGGCCGAACCTCAGACGGGGCAGCGAGCCCTTCTGCACGCCGATGTCGATTTCCAGCGGAAGGTGGGTCTGCGCCTCATTGGTGGGTTCGACGACCTCGTCGGGCGCTCCCTCCCCCGTACCCAGGACCCGCCCGGGACGCGGAGCGGACAGCGACCACCCCTCCCAGGTCATGAGCCGTTCGGGAACGTACAGGTCGTCGCTGTCGGCATCGTCCGGCGGTGACACCAGGTTCACCTGGAAGAAGCCCTCGTCGGAGGCCGTGAGGAGCGGCTCGTCGCCGCCGGGCGAACGGTACTCGACGGTGCGTGCGTGCAACGAGTACCAGCGTGCCCGGGAGTCGTCCCAGACATCCATCCGGTGGCCCCTGACCAGGTCATCGGCCCAGAGTTCGGGCATGACGGAGGAGTCCGACGGGTTCGGCTGGTGGCCGTCCTCCGCCTGCTGCCGCGCCGCCGACGCGGCGGCGGCCGCGTCGTTGTGCTGGTCCGCCTCCGCCAGTTTGTCCGCGAGCACCCCTTTGCGATCGTCCCTGACCAAGGAGATCCCCTGTGTACGGACCGGAGCCAGTCCCTTGGTCTCCGGGCGCGGCCCGGTCGCATCCGTTTCGGCGCCACCGGCCTCGCCGGGATCCCGGGCGAGGTCCGCCAGCTTGAGCGCGGCGGCGTCGATGTCGGCCTGCTCGAGGGAGAAGTCGGCCTCGGGCAGCGCCACCAGGCCGAGCGCCGGAGAGCCCAGCGGATCGGACTCGGCGTTCCGGGAGGCGGCGACGAACAGCATCCGCTCGGGGAGGAAGACGTAGCGGGTGCGCGAGGGAAGGTTCTGTGAATCGGGTCCGAGTTCGGACACCCAGTCCGGCACCACGCTCATGGAGTGCTCGCCCGAGGAGACGGGGACACGCTCGGCCGGCAGGAGGAAGTCCAGGATCAGCCCGAGCCGCCGGAGCAGCGCCGGGTGGTCACCGAGTGAGGTGAGCATCTGGTGGAAATCCGGCTCGGGCTTCTCCGGTGCGGGAGCTCGCGGGACATCTCCGCTCGAGAGCGTCGGCGCACTCCGGGCCGGAGGCTGGTGGAAAGCCGCCACTTCGCCGAGACCTCGGCGCATGTCATGGGCCCGGGAGACGAGTCCGGGCTGCCCGGAGCTCATCATCCTCTGCATGACGGAGCGCATCTCAGGGGGCTGTTCGGGATACTCCCTGGCGGCCGTCCGGTAGGCCGTCCGGGTCGCGTCGGCGGCCGCCGCGGCCGAGTAGGTGCGGGCCCCTTCGGCCCGCGGGGCCATGCTCTCGAAGACGTACGGCTCCACCGGGATGTCCTCGCCGAAGAGTGCCGTCCAGAGCGCGTGGTCGGGAGCCGGACCGGACGGTCGGACCGGGCCGCTGAAAGAGGGCGAGACGCGCTCTCCCGGCCCGAACTCGAAGGTCGCGTCCCTGATCTTGTCGGGCCAGGCGAGGAAGTCCCGGAACGAACCCAGCGTGCCGCAGTCCCGATCTTCCGGCAGGGCGGCCGCCTGTTCCGGGTCCGGTGCTCCGAGCCGGGGAGCGACGAAGACCGAGACCTTCGCCTGGGTGCCGTCCGCCGACAGCCCCGCCGGAAGCACTGTCCACAACACTTTCTGTACGCACTTCATGATCACGTCCCGACCGGTCTACGGTTCGCCGTCGAAGCCCAGGCAGTAGTCCTCCCAATGCGTCTCCCGGTCGAAGCAGTCGACGAACGTGGGGTCGCCCGGTGCCCCCGAGAAACTCCGCTCGAGGCTGAGCGACACGGACTTGCTGAAGAAGGCGATGGTCACGCTCACGGTCAGGGTGCCTCTCCCCCGGACCACCGACTCGCTGCCGTTCTTCTCGTACGTCAGCTCCAGATAGAACTCGACGGAGACGGTGACGATGCCCAGCACGGTCAGGAAGCCGCTGCATCGCAGATAGCCGCCCACCGTGACGTTCCCGTCCCTGAGCTCGAAGCGGACACCGGCCATCACCGTCACTCCGCCACTCGCCACTCCCAGGTTCAGTGCCGCGGCCCCACCGAACTCGATGGCGCCCTCGGCCTCCCTGATGCCCTTCTCCGCGTCGACCAGCATGGAGAAGTAGCCACCGCCACCGAACAGGGAGACGGTGACGTTGAAGGGACGCTGCCGCTCGGACACCGAAAAGCGGAAGGAGATGACCTTGTCGGCGTCGAAGGGGATGATCAGTTCCGTCTTCAAGCAGACGTTCGCGAGGGAGAAGACACCGACGCCGATGGCCGGGAGGGCCAGCGCGTAGCCGGTTCGGATGCCCCATGGCTGGACATCCACGAACGCGCCGGAACCGAAGGCGTCGGCGGGCAGGGCGCTGCGCAGCGTGTCGATGAAGCGGAGGTCCCCCAGGAACCTCATCTCCAGGCCGGAGGCCGACACGTCCGGCTTGCTGCCGGGGACGGACCTGAACCTCAGGTCGGCGATCTCCACACGGACGACGCCGGCGATCTGCAGGGCGATGTCCCGCAGCCGGCCTTCGACCGACGTCTTGTTCCCGGCGTCCTTCGAGACGACCGTCCGTGCGTCCAGGGTGAGTACCGCGCCGTTCACGTCCAGGGGGAACGGCTCCGCCCCGGGCGGCGTCCTGGGCGGTTCGAGCCTCGTCTTCCACACGTAGCGCAGTTCCTTGCCGGCCCCGTCGGCGAGGTCCCGTACCCGCAGCACGGGTGCCGGGATCGTGCCGCCCGCGTCGTCCAGCAGTGCCTGGATCTCACGGTCTCCGAGTTGCTTCAGCCGATCCAGGTCCGGGGCGGCGATGGGCCCCAGCAGTGCGCCCAGGTCGATGAAGCCGAGCAACTTGGCGGCTCCGAGAGCGTTCCTGATCTCCGCGGTGGGGTCGTTCCCGAACACGTCCGGCACGACACCCGCCTGGCTGGTGATCACCTTGACCCCGGCGTCGGGCCGGGCAAGTCCACCGACGCTCTCCGAGGCGAATTCGAGGCCGATCGCATCGACGAGGTCGAGGTAGGCGCGTGCCGGATGCGCCGCCATGCCGTGGTCGCGGTAGCGGTGGTTGAACGTGACAGGCACGTCCCCCGCCTTCGGCGCGAACGGTTCGAGGGCGGGGACCCGCACGTCGGCGCCGGACACGACGAGGGTTCCGGCCAGCGGGTGTTCACCTCCGGCCGTCTTCCGGGTCATCTCGAACTTCAGCCTGCCCACCGCGTGACTGGTGCTGCCGGGAGCGTCGGCGGGTGGCTGTGCCATGGCCATGACCTGCCCGCCCAGAGACCGCTCGACGCGGTCCCTCACCCCGGTCTCGCTCTGCGAGTACCTGTCCCGTAGCTCCTCCCAGTTGCCGGCCCGTGAGGCGGGCACGAAGACCAGCGGCATGGTGAAGCTGACCTTGCGGCCCTCGCGATCGGTCGCGAGCACGGTGAACTGATGGTCGTGCACACCGTCCTGCAGCTCGATCCAGAACGCCTGCCGCGGCTCCGGCTGCTTCTTGGCATTCCGGGGCCAGACGGTCCTGAGCAGCGGGGTGACCCGGTCGGTGACACGGAGCTCGGTGAAGGGCATCTCGCGCCCCTGGTGCGCGAAGCCGGTGTTCTCCCCGTAGCGCACCTCGGGTTCACGGAGGACGATCCGGTCCTCCCGGCGCAGATGGGCCACGATGCCCTCGTCCTTGTGGGCGACGAAGAGGCGCTTGACCTCGCTCACCAGGAGAGCCGGGTGCCCGGTGGAGAGAAAGCCTCGGGTGACGACCCTGACGAACTGGTCACGTCCCAGACCCGTGATGTGGTCGTACGCCGCCAGGTCGTGCCAGGTCGTGTCGATCGACTCGAGCTGCGCGACGGCGCCCGGCGACATGTCCTCCCAGGCGCCGTGCAGGTGGGCGGAGGCACCGAGGGGCGTCGCGATGAACTGCTCGGCCCGCAAAGGCGCGCTGGGCAGCGGGATGGGCGCGCCCGCGGCATCGATCAGCTCCGTCCGGCTGGTGAGCGTGACCAGGTCCGCCAGGTTCTCCGTGGTCAAGGGGAAGCGCGCGGGAACGGAAGGCCGGTCGTCGGCCCGCGCGAGGGCCCGCAGCAGTGCGTCGCCGCCCCGTTCGCCGCTCAGCAGGGCGTGCCACACGCCGGTGCGGCCATCGGCGCTGCGAGGCTCCGGCGGGCATGCCCAGTTGACGGGTTCGTCGTAGGTGAGCAGAAGCCGGGTGGGGAACTCGATGACGCTTCCGAGCAGTTCGGCAGGCGTGGTGCCGGGCCGAACCACCGGCACTGTCATCGGCACCAGCCGCTCCCAGTCGAGCAGGGATTCCAGGGACAGCTCCAGACTGTCCACCTCGGGCGGCACCGAGAAGACCAACTGGGTGGCACCGGAGGTGAACGCCCTCACGGTTGCGAGGGGGACGGTCGTGCCGTCCACCTGCTGGGGAACTACTTCCTCCAGGATGTGTTGCGGTGGCAGCCCGACAAGGATCAGCGTCGGCGCGGCCGGCTCCCGCCGCACCAGGCGGCTGCCGTCGGACCGGAGGTTCACCAGGCCGATGTCGGCCACGAGCATGTCCGCCGGCCGCACGACCCGGAACGGCCCCACCGCGCCGTCGTCGTCGGGGCGGTCCGGCTGACGGTCCCAGGGACGCCAGGGGCCGCGCCAACGCGGACGTCCGTGGCGGCCGTCGCCGCCGGGTTGGCCCGAACGGCCGTCACCGCCGGGGCGGTCCGAACGGCCACCACCGCCGGGGCGCCCCGGGCTACCACCTCTTCCGGAGCCACCACCCTCACGATGATGTCGGAGCAGTTCCGGGGATGGTGTCGGTGTGACGGCATGACTGCTGTGGGAGGCCATGAGGGAACCCCCTCGTGCGAGGGACGGGAAGGCAGGGCCGGTCCAAGGCCACTCGCCTCTCCCTTTCTATGGTGCGCCCGCGCGCGGAACATCACCAATGAGAACACCGGGTGCGCCGCGGCCCGGCTGCGGCCTGTGATCCCTTTGCACAAAGCCCCGGACGGGGGAAGAGTGGATTCATATCGACTCCGCATTCTTCCAGTCCCGAAGCTTAGTACCGCCGTCAACGAAAACAGTCCGTCACGCGGGCGGGACAGTACGACGCCAAGCCTATCTGGAACCATTATGGCCAGGATTTCCCGGCGACACATATGTCAGGCGGCCAACGCATCCGTTCTGGCTGCAGCGCTCGCATTGCCGGCAGGTCTGTCGATCGCAGCGGCCAATTCTCAGGGTCTGAACGGTGGAACCGCAGGAGCACCGGCTCAGACCACGGAGCCTCCACCGTCTCCTCCTGGACCGAGCGATCCGACCGGCCCCGAGACGCCCCCGTCACCGTCGGCGGACTCCGATCCCCCGATCGATCCGGACACGCCGACGGAGGAGACGACTTCTCCCCCCTCCACGCCGAACGGGACGCCCGACACCACTCAGCCGACGGGCCCCGGCACGACGGATGAACCGACGTCCGACACCTCGCCGGAGCAGAATGCGGGCGTCGACGAGGCGACGACGAGCCTCACGGAGGAGAAGGAACGAGTCCCCGAGGAACTCACGGGGACCGTGGAAGCACTGATCACCATCGTCACCACGGTCGACAGTCCGGAGACGCTGCCACAGGACAAACAGGGAATCATCGAGAGCGCGGAGAACCTGTCCGTCGCACTGGCAGCCATCAGCGACCCACGAACGCCTCCCGAGCTACGCAAGGAGTTGACCGCCATCGTGAAGCAGGTCACCGCGGCACTCGAGGCGTTCAACGCTCCAGGGGTGCCGCCGGAAGAACGATCCATGCTCATCCTGGTGGCCAAACGGACGACATCCACCCTGGACATGATCTGCGATCCCGATACGCCACAGGACGTTCGGGATCCAATGATCGCGACGGTGAAGGACACCACCTACGCGGCGATGATGAGCCACAGCGGGTCTCCAGCCGGCTCGACGGACGCGACCCAGCCGACAAACCCGGGTCCCCAGCAGGACGTTTCGAACAACCTGGTGCCGGTGAGCTCCTCTTCGGAGATAGTGCAGGACCGGAGGACCCCTCCGAAGGAACGCGAAGAACTCGCGAAGATCACACAGCAGGTCAGCGCGCTGCTGAAAAGGATCAGCGATCCGCGCACGTCGCCGGGGGATCGGTCCAAGGCCAAGAAGGAGCTGGATGAGAAAACCTCTCGCATGAGGGACCAGCAGGAGGATTCCGCCTCCGCCCAGAAGCGCCCGGAGGAGTCGCTCGGCAAGGCCGCCGCCTTCTGCACGAGTGCCATCTTCGAGACCACCCGTGAATCCGACCTCATGGCCGGACTGGAGAGGCTGGTTCCCGCGCAATGGGAGGACGAAGGGGTCAAGGACTTCTGGAAGGCCGAGGAGAAGAGCAACGACATGCTCGAGGTCCTCGCCCAGCTACGGAACAACGAGCACACCCACGGTCCGTTCGAAGTCGTACCGCTCGTCACCGCACTCGCCGAGCTCGTCCCGCGCGACGAGCTGTTCGGGACTCTGGGCGGCTCTGCCCTTTCCTGCCGGCAGACTGCCAAGTACCTGAACGAGGAAGGGATCACCGTGGGTACCTGGCCCACGAAGACCAGCGAGTGACCGGGATGGCGTCACAGCCCGGCAGATCGCAGTATCTCGGCCACGGAGATCTCCGCATCGGCCCGGGCCCTGGCAGCTCCGTACCTCTCCAGTTCTCTCCTTTCCTCCGAGTAGTCACCCAGTCCGTAGAAGTTGAAGGGGACGGACGAGATCGAGGAGATGAACTGGTCCCCCGGGGACCACACAGCCGTCACGAAGCGCGGCTTGCGTGTCACGTTGATGAGATTGTTGTTGTGCCGCACCCTCCCTCGGTATATGAGCTGCTCCCCGCACACCGCCGGCTCGCAGTGGTAGGCCCTGTCATGTTTGTTCCACGAACGATGAGCGGATCTGAACTCCTGCACGTCGATCCTGCCGCGGTCCTTCCTCATGTATGCGATCTGCAAATCGATGCTCACGGTGTCGTATCCGACGTTCCTGGGAAGTTGAAAAACACGATTGAGAGCATATTCCTGCCCCACGTCGAGCGAGTTGCCGATTTCGTAGAAGCTTCCACTGCTGATCGTGGTGTACTCGAGCTGGTCGACGTAGAGCTCAGCCTCTCCCTCACGCGCACCGTACCGTTCCACGCTCTCCCTCCACTCCGGCATCAGGTCCCCTTCGCCCCGCGAGTACACGGCGACCCTGCCGCGGACCGTGTAGATGTCGTTGATGATGTACACCGGGATCCCTCCGGTGTTCTTCATGTAGAGCGTCAGCGGGACATGCACGTAGGGAAGTTTCTTGTCCTCCCAGGCCTTACCGAACTCCGCCTTCAGGATGAAATGCATGGGGGCGGCCGCAGGCTGATACATAGTGGAATAGGCGAGACTGACAGCCGTCAGGAGGGCCGTGGCCACAACCCCGGCCGCGAATTTCTTGGGTTGCGGTACCCCTTTCCACGACTTCTGGCGCACCAGCAGGCACACGGCCCATATGGACCAGCAGAGAGCGGGCAGGTAGACGAGCAGGTAGCGCGTGTACTCCCTCTCCTCGAACCAGAGGAGAAGAAGGAGACTGTCGGTGGCCAGCACAATGATGGCACCGAGGAGGGTGACCGCCCCTGAGGCCCTGAACTGTCGTCTCCCCCAGTAGTCGAGGGCGGCGATCGCGGCAATCCCCAACACCACGCCCGACAGGACGAACAGCACACCCGTCAGCCGTTGTGCGAACGTCAGCGCCCCCGAGGCGTCCGGCCATCCGATGACCGCGTTGAAAACCATGGAAGCGAGCAGCCCGGCCATCATGAGTGACATGGTCGAGCGCCTTCTCCATGCGCGGTCGGGCCAGGTCCTGCTGTCACCCCCGCGCCAGCTCACGGATGCCGGATCGTCCAGATCCATGTCTTCCGGGTAGCCGAGACGCTTGAGTATCTTGCGCAGCGCGGCCGGTGACCAGGCGCTGCCGACCGTCTCGCCGCCGACGGTGACGCGGCGAAGACCACGACTGTCCGGCGACTCCACGACGACCCATGGACGGAGGCTCATGACCACAGACTCGAACCTCGGCCGGCATGGTGCACGCGGAGTTGACCCGATTGCCGTCCGGCCGGTCAAGGCCGCGGCCGGTCCGGATTGACGCACCGCAGTCTCCGGGGCATACGGGCACTCCGGCCGGAGGCCGCCAGCCTGTCCTCCACCTCTCACCACACAGGAGAAGTTCGGAGTCCGGACATCTGCCGGACCCCGGCGCGTCGGTGTCGAGGGCTCAGGCGCAGGACCAGGCCGACATTCCCTGGATGCGGGCCAGGCGTTCGGCCACGGCGATCTGTTCCTTTCGGGTGGCCAGGTCCGCGCGCGGGGCGTACTTCAGACCGCCGGCCGCGGCCCAGCTGGACTGCTTGAACTGCAGTCCGCCGTAGTGGCCGTTTCCGGTGTTCGCCTTCCAGTTGCCGCTGGATTCGCACTCGGCGATGGCGTCCCAGTCGGTTCCCGAGACGATCGCCGGCGCGGCCACCGCCTCGGTCGTCGTGCCGAGGGCAGCCGCGGCGACCAGGACCACCAGGGCGGTCCGGATCCGGATCCCGTGCGCGGTGCGCGCGGTGCCCGCATGAGTGTGTCGTCTGCTCGTCATAGGGAGACTGTTACTTCACGGGCCGGGGTGACGGCACGCGGGAGGCCGTCTGCTTACGCCGGATGGGGTCGAACTGCACCCGTCGGCCGCTCGCGCCGCGGTGCCACCCCCGGCAGTGCGGCCTCGGACGAGGCCGGTCGCGCCGCGGCCGATCGGTGCCGTCCTTGACCTGGATCTCGCAGGGCTGGAATTACAGGCCGGGACAGCCGGGGTGGGACCTGGACGTCGCGCGTCCGTATGCGCAGCGGTGCTCGGAGTCGCACGCGGTCGCTGGCTCCGCCGCCGTACGACGGGCGGCACGGGCAGGACGTGGCAGGCGGAACTGGTCACGTCCGGCCCGTGAGGGCGGCTGCTGTGGCTCCCGTTGCGCGCCGGCGAGGGGAAACCGCGTTCCGTCAGGAGACCGGCTCGTCAGCGTGTCGTCGCGCGCGTCGGGCAACGTCACACCCTGAGTGACGGGGAGACCGCGCCCTCCGCCTCGTCGCCCTGAAGTGGAGCGTCGGGCAGGCCTTGCACCTGCATTTCCCCGCGGGAAGCGGGACGTCTTGCCTTAGACGACCAACGCGTCGGCGCGGAACCGCCGAAGCGGCCGGCGCCTTCGCGACCACTATGGCGCAGACTCCCCGACCGCGCACACCGGGACCGGCGTCCGAGCACGACGACGTGCCTCGAAGGCCGACGCGGAGTACCTGGCCCACGTGACCGAGCGGCACCTGCGCGACGGGTACCGCGAACGGGACCTCCTTCCCGGGGGTGTGGAGACCGTCATCGGAGCCGACAGCACCCTGACCGAGACCGTCGACCGCATCATGCGCGACACCGGTCCTGCGGAGCCGGCCGCGCCCGCCGGCACGTCGGCCGGTGGCGCTCCCCCCCCCGTCGGTGCGCCGAGGCTCAAGTTGTTCTCAATTTCCTTGTGCTGTCCGTTCCTCGACGGACAGGGTGATCTCCATGAAAGGCTTCGGGAAGCTGAGTGCTGACAACAACTTCGTGCTGCTCGTCCGGGATGCGGACGTGATCGGTGGGGCTCTGCGTAAGGCCCTGGCCGAGGCCGCGCCCGAGGAGCGGCCGGGTCTGGAGCGCGCCGTCGCGCTCGTCGAGTCGGCTGCGGCGGCGACCGACGCCGAGCTGCGCGCCCGCTGGGCCCGCGCCCGGCTGGCCGCGGTCGGTTTCACCGGAGATGTCGCCTCGGTCGCGGCGGTGAAGGCGCTCCGTCAGGCGGAACCCCAGCTGAGCCTGGTGGCAGCCGTGGAACTGCAGAAGGCCGCGGTGGCTCATCCGAAGTAGCGCCCGGGCTCGGCGGGCAGGTCGCGACGCCGCGCGGTGCGCCGTGTGACGGCCTGGGGCGGGAGGGGGGTGCTCTCAGCGCGCCCCCATCTCCACCGGCCCCTTCAGCCGCCTGGAGCAGGGGCGCGGACCGCACCCCTCGCGCCGAGTGCTTCAGGGCATCGCCCGCGCGCTGCGGCTGCCCGGATCCGCGGCGTGCACCACGGCGTCCGCCCGCGAGGCGGCCGGAGGTGGCCGCGCCCGGATCCTCACCGGCGCGGGAGAACGGACAGCGACCGACCGCACGGGGCAGTCGGCCTCGGCCTGCCCGTCCCTCCTGGTCAGCTCTGCCGGCGACCGCTCCGGAGGACCTTGTCGGTCATGTCGGCCACCTGCTCGGCCCGCGGGGCCTCGGCGTCGACCTCGGTACCGAAGTCCGAGAACTGCATGACCGTGGTCATCTCGAGCTGCTGGGGGGCCGCGCCGCTGTCGGGCTTCGCGGAGGCGGATGCCGGGGCCTTGACGGTCATGTCGATCTGCTGGCGGCGGAGCCGGCCCTCGTCGTCGAGCCAGACCTGCATCGGCAGCGTCGGACCGAGCTGTTCGCGCATCTGATCGCCGCCCGGCAGCCGGGCGACATCCACCGAGACCCGGTAGTGGGTGGTGTTCACCCCGTCGATCTTCTCGGTGCCGACCTCGGTGACGTCCTTGTCGGTGATCGCCTTGGCATAGGCCGCGGTCCGGGCCGGGTCACCGATCTGCTGGTTGTTCACACCCTGCTGCTCGGCGACCTTCCGCAGGTCGATCTTGATCCAGGGCTTGCCACCGGGAGCCTTCTGGCCCGGAGCCTTCTGGTACAGGATCTCGTCGACCACCCGCTGCTCCAGGCGCTCGCCCTCCGCTTCGATGGTCATGACGCTGTCGCCCTCGGCCAGATCGAGGACGCCCTCACCGTCGGAGGTGACGGATTTTCCCTCCGCGGCCATCTTCATGCTGACCGTCATGCGTGCCGACTCCGCTTCGGCCGTCTTGTCGTAGGCGGCTCGTACCGCCGTCGTGCCCTGTTCCTGGCCGCTCCCCTCACCGGTGCTCGCGGCCGGCGACGCGTCGCCCTTGCCCTTCGGCTCACCGTCGCCACCGCATCCGGTCAGGACCAGGCTCCCCATGACCGCGGCGATCGTGATCGTGCCGGCCTTCGTCCCCCTGCGACGCATATGAAACCCCATCTCCTCTACGAGTCCGCTCGCTCATCCACGCAAGAGCGATCCGGCGACCGGATACCCCGGGCAAGCGGGGAAACACCCTGCCTCATGGGGTAGTTGCGGACGAAGCGCGCCGGGTCCGGATACGTCCCGAGCCGGTCAGCGCGGCTCGGCCGGCCCGTCGGAACAGGGCGCGCGGCCGTACTGGGCGGCCATCGCGGCGGCTCGGTCGCGCAGGGAGACGCGCAACGGCTCCGGGGCCAGGGCCTCGGCGTCCGTGCCGAGCTGCCACAGCGCCCACTCGGCATGTCGTACATCCTGGTACGTCGCTTCCAGCCGCAGCCAGCCGTCCGTGCCGGGTTCCGCGGCGCGGACGGCTACCGCGGTGCTCAGCAGGTCCTCCCGCCGCTGCGGGTTCACCCGGACCAGCACGGCGATGTGGCCGCCGGACAGGAAACGCGCGCAGCGCTCCCGCCAGGCCCGGTCCAGATCCACCCGGTGGGGTCGCCGGGCCGGTTCGGGGAGTTCCTCGGCGGCCAGCACCCTCGACAGCCGGTAGGTGCGGTCCGCGCCGGATCGCGTGGCCAGCAGGTAGCCCCGGTCGCGCACGGTGACCAGGCCGATCGGGTCCACCGTGCGCCACTGGGGTGCCTGGTCCGTGGCCGCGTAGTGGATGCGCAGCCGGTGGCCGGCGAGCACCGCGCGCCGGATCACGGTCATGGTCGTGCCGGGCACCTCCTCAGTGGCCGGCCGGCGTGGGAGCAGGTCGGTCTCCGGCTCGACGAGGAAACGCCGGGCCGCGTCGCTCGCGGTGGCCCGGTGGTTCTCCGGCAGGGCGTCCACCACCTTGCGCATGGCCGAGGCGAGCGCCGGGCCCAGGCCGAACACCCGCTCCCCGCGGCCCGATCCGGCGGTCAGCAGGGCGAGGGCCTCGTCGTGGTTCAGTCCGGTGAGCTCGGTCCGGAAACCGGGCAACAGCGCGAACCCGCCGTGCCGCCCGCGTTCGGCATAGACCGGGACGCCGGCCGCGGACAGCGCCTCGATGTCGCGCAGCACGGTACGGGTGGACACCTCCAGCTCACGGGCCAGCGTGCTCGCGGTCGTCCGACCGCGCTGACGCAGCAGCAGCACCAGCGAGACCAGCCGATCGGCGCGCATACGAGGAACCCTAGCGAATACATGACCGAGGGTGTCGTGCTTTGTCGGCAGGCTCATGAGCACCGACGTCCGCGGGGGCGGCTACCGCGCCGACGGGGACGTTTTCTACTCCCGATGAATCCGATGGAGCTGATGTGGCAGTGGAACGAACGGCAGTGAACCCGGTGACCTGGTCGGTGGGGATGGGGTTCAACCAGGGTGAGGTGGTCTCCGGGCACACCCGGACCCTGTACTGCTCAGGGCAGACCGCGATGAGCGGTGACGGAGAGCCGCTGCACGAGGGGGACATGGCCGCCCAGCTGGCGCTGAGCCTCGACAACCTGGAGGCCGTGCTCGGGGAGGCCGGCATGTCCCTCGCGCATCTCGTCCGGCTCAACGTCTACACCACCGACGTCGATCTGCTGTTCCCGCACTACGGCGTGCTGGCGTCGCGGTTGGGCGCCGCCGGGGTGGCGCCGGCCACCACGATGCTCGGGGTGACGCGGCTGGCGGTCCCCGGCCAGATGATCGAGCTCGAGGGGACGGCCGTGGCGTGAGCCGGCGCACCGGCTGAGACGCCGCCGGACGGCGGTGCGCGCCGGGCCGCCCTTCGCGGCCCGGCGCGCGTTCCCGGCGGGGCGGGGTCAGGCGTCCGTGATCGGGGCGGTGCCCAGACGGACGTTGTCGATCGCCCAGTACCAGTTGTTGCCCGCGTTGAAGAGCCGGAAGGCCACCTTCGCCGAGCCGGCTCCGGCCGGGACGGGGCAGGAGAGCCGGACGAGGCGGTTCTCCTGGTCCCGTCCCTCGTTGGTGTTGCCGGAGCCCGCGCCGCTGTAGTGGAGCAGCCGCACCGTGTCGCCGGAGTCGAACGCGACGGTGACCTCGGCCTCCTGGGGGCTCTCCTGCCGGTAGTGGGAGTCGAAGCCCAGGTGCAGGGTGGAGGTGCCGGGCGGGATGTCCACCGCCGGGCTGGTCAGTGTCGAGTCGAACCGGCCGCGGGCCGACGGGCCGCCCGTGTCGTCCCAGTCGTCGGGGTCGGCGACGGCGACGACGCCGAGGGCCCGGGTGAAGTGGGGGCGGTTCTGCCCGGCGGGGAACCAGAACTGTTTGGACATGAACGTCCAGCCCTGCAGTTCCCGCGTGCCCGCGGGCATGCCGGGCGCGTTGGTCACCGTCCAGCCCTCGGGGGCGGTTCCGCTCCAGCCGAGCAGGCCGGGACGGTTGAGGTCGGCGGCCGGAGCGAGCGCGGGGGCGGCGGACTCGAAGTCCTCCGCGAGGAGGTGGCCGGTCATGACGGGGCCGGTCCGCACGGGAAGGGACGCGGACACCTCCGTGCCGTCGCCGCCCTGCTTCGCCGTGACGGTCACCTCGAGGGCGGCGGAGACGCGCGCCGCGGTGACGGGCGCGACGACGTCCCATGCCAGGGTCGCGTGGGAGCGTGCCGGGACCGACGTCGGCGCGGTGCCGCGGACCGTGGCCCGCCAGCCGTCGGGGAGGACCGGCGTGGCGGTCAGGCCGGTGAGGGGCGTGCCGCCCGCGTTGGTGACGGTGGCTTCGACGGTGGCGGGTCTGCCCGGGGAGAGCACGGTGCCGTCGGTGCCGGGTGAGCTCGCCGGGCCGGTGAGCGTGACGGTCACGGCGTGGGCGACCTCGGTGTACAGGCGCGCGTCGGCGAGCCGGAGCAGTCCGTTCCCCTGGGCGTGCGCGGAGACGGCCAGCCGGCCGGCGGTGGCGTCGCGTGAGGGGGTGACGGTGAAGCGCACGTCGGCCGAGGCCCCGGCCGCGAGGGTCCTGGGGGGCGTGCCGGTCTGTCGGACCGTCCAGCCGGACGGGGCGATCAGGGCGGCGGCGAGGCCGTCGAGCCGGTCGCGGCTGTGGTTGCGCAGGGTGACGACGACATCGGTCGGGTTGCCCCGGGTGAACGGAGTGTTCCGGGAGGGCAGGGGCTCGGGCAGGCCGATGGCGGCGGACAGCGCGGGGGGTGTGGCGGTCGCCGGGTCGGTGACGCCGGGTCCCTCGTGGGACAGGCGGCCGGTCATGCGGCGCAGGAAGGCCGGGTCGTCGCGGTCGACGACCACGATGTCGTACCAGCCGTGGTCCGCGGGGCGCAGCCGCACCGTGTGGGACGCCCCGGGCCTGAGGGTGACGGTGTGCACGCGGTCGCCGCGCCCGCGGGAGTGGACCGACTCGCCGACGAGGAGCCTGCGGGTGCCGGAGGACGGATTGGAGCACACGATCCGCACCTGGCCGGTGGCCGGGTGCCCGGCGAGGTACGCCTCGGCGCCCACGCCGGTGCCGCGCAGCTCCCACACGGACCAGCCGGGTCCGTGCACCTGGAGGTCGTAGCCGTCGTCGCCGTGAGCGACGGTGTGGTCGGCCCTTCCGCGGGCGGGGACCGTCCAGGTGTGCGGGGCGGTGCCGTCGCCGGGGTATGCGGTGAACCAGGCGCCGGTGGGTCCGTCGTTGCCGAGCCGGAGGCGGACGCCGGCGCGGGTGACGTCGGGGCGCAGGGACAGCCGGTAGGGGGAGGGCCGGGTGCGCCGGGTGCCGGGCTCCTGCCCGGGGAGCGACTGGTCCTTCGGCGGTACGGGGTTCCAGCGGCCGACCGGGGCCGGGACCGGGCCGGGCTGCTCGATCTCGGGCTGCCGGTGGGCGCGGTGGAAGTCGAAGGCGGAGGTGAGGTCCCCGAACACGCTGCGGCGCCAGGCGCTGATGTTGGGCTCGCGGACGCCGGTCCACCTCTCCAGGAACCGGATGACCGAGGTGTGGTCGAACGCCTGGGAGCTGACGAAGCCGCCCACCGTCCAGGGCGACACGATCGTCATCGGTACGCGCGGGCCGGGGCCGACCGGGCGGCCGTCGAACCAGTCGTCGTCGTTGCCGGAGGCCGGCCGTGGCGCGACGGGGGCCGGGACGTGGTCGAAGTAGCCGTCGTTCTCGTCGAAGTTGATGAACAGCACCGTTTTCGACCAGGTCTCCGGGTCGCTCGCGATGGCGTCGAGGAGGTCGTAGACCAGGTGGGCGCTGCCGACGGGAGTGGAGGTGCTGGGGTGCTCGGACAGCGCCGCCGTCGGGACGACCCAGCTGACCCTCGGCAGGGTTCCCCGGGCGATGTCGGACCGGATCCGCCTCACGAGCGTGTCCGGCTCGGAGCGGTGGGCGCCGCGCAGGAACAGCCGGCGTTCGGCCTCCGTCAGCGCGTCGACGCCCTTCTGGAACTCGGCCAGCTCCGCCTTGCGCTGCTCCGGGTCCTTGCGCAGCAGGCTGTCGTAGAACTGCTCGGTGGTCGAGTACCGGCCGCCGAGCTTGGAGAGGATCTTCCGGCCGATCTCCTTCCAGGGCCTGAAGTACTCCACCGCGTTGTCGGTGAAGTTGTCCCACTCCTGGTAGATCTGCCAGGAGATCCCGGCGGCCTCCAGTCGTTCCGGGTACGTCGTCCAGGTGTAGCCGGCGTGGTCGTGGTCGTACGCGGCGTTGGTGACGGCCCGCCCGCCACCGTCCGGTTCGTGGCCGGTGGTGCCGGTCCACAGGTAGTTGCGGTTGGGGTTGGTCGAGCCGTAGACCGAGCAGAAGTAGGAGTCGCAGATCGTGAAACGGTCGGCCAGTTCGTACTGGAGCGGGATGTCGCGCCGGTCGTAGAAGGCCATGGTGCTCTGGGTCTTGGCGGCCACCCAGTCGTTCCACCAGCCGTTCGCCCGGGCCTGGTTGGCGTCGGAGAAGCCGTGCGCGAGCGCGCCCAGGTACTGGATGTCGCTCTCCGGGCGGCCCGCGTCGACCGCCGCCCGGCGGGCGGAGAACGGCAGGACCGCGCCGCCTCCGGACCGCGGCTGCGCGAAGACGCCGGCCCCCGAGGGCAGACGCAGCGGCGTACGGTCGCCGAAGCCGCGCACACCCCTCAGGGTGCCGAAGTAGTGGTCGAAGGAGCGGTTCTCCTGCATCAGGACGATCACGTGCTCGATGGCGCGCAGGCCGCCGCGCGGCATCGGCGCGGCCATCGCCTCGTGCAGCGACGGAGGCAGGAAGGAGAGCGCGGCCCCACCGGCGAGAGTGCCGAGAACCTTACGGCGGGAAACGTCAGACATGCCGGGGACGCTAAGGGGCGGCCACCGTGTGACAAAACCCCGTACCACGGGTTTTCGCCGACCGTTCACCGTGCGACATCGGCTGTTCCGCTGCCGGTGGGCTCGGCTGCGGGACGGGGAGGGCGCGCGACGTGCTGAACCTCCTGGCGAGGGGCCCCGGGTGTTGCCCGGGGCCCCTCGCGCGTCGTGCCGTCGGAAGGCCGCGCGGGCCGGCTGGGGGTGTCCGGCACATGAGCGCGGAAGGGGAGGCCGCCGTGCGGGAGACCGTCGCGTTCCTCCGTGGCCGCCTGCCCCGCGCCGGCCCCGCGGTGCGGACCCTCCCCCAGCCACCGGGCAACGCCACGGCCGCGCCGGGGACTTCCGACTATGCCCGGATCGCCCGGGAGGCCGCCGTCCCGTTGCCGCGGGCATCGCCGGTGGGGGACGGGACGGCCGTCCGGCGCCGGTAGTACGCGACGGCCACCGCGATCAGCAGGGGCGGCCAGGCCAGCAGCGGTACGTAGCAGACCAGCAGGAGCGCGTACTGGGCCGGTGTGCCGGTGCCTTCCGGCCCGACGTTCGCGGAGTGGGAGTAGAACGCCCAGGAGAGCAGGACGGACAGCACGACCCCGCCCAGCACGGCCGGGACGGTCGCCGCGAGCGGAGCGACCCGGCGCCCTCCAAGCAGCGGCATCCAGCGCGGCACGATCTCGCCCCACGGCCTCACCAGGCCCAGTGTCAGCAGCGCGAGCGCCTCCGAGACCACGGCGAGGCAGACCACGTACAGCACCTCCCAGGTGTGGCGCAGGGAGATCTCGGACACCGGGAGACCGGCCGCCAGCGCGAGTCGCCACAGTGCCGACGGCAGCGTGACCAGAGGCACGGCATGGGCCGCGAGGACGGTCCGGCGCGGCACGCCCGGCAGGGCCTTCATCGGGAACATGTGGCCATGCTGACACCGGCGGCGTCACCGTCGCCTCATCCTGCCGGCCCGGCCTTCTCCGCCGCGCGGCGGAGGCGCGGAGCCCTTCGGCAGGCATGCGGGCAGGCGGGCGGCGTGTTCCGGTCGCACGGCCGCGAGGCTTTCGGGCGCGGGCCGCAGCGCGTGCAACTTGGTGCAGGTGCGTTGTTCCCGCCGCGGGGGCGTTCGAGGATGGCTGGCGTCGGCACTCGACGGGACCGGGCAAGGGGTGGCATGAACTGGGTGGTATCCGGACTGGGCGCGGTCTCGGCGGTCGGCGGGGATCCGGACGAGATGTTCGCCGGCCTGTGCGCCGGCCGCAGCGGGCTGCGTGAGCTGCACGGGATCGACCGGACGCCCTACCGGGGACGGTACGCCTACCAGATCCACGACCACCCCGACGGGCGTGACGTGCCAGGGCGGGCGACCGCTTTCGTCGCCGACGTGATCGAGCAGGCCGCGACCCGGGCCGGGCTCGGCACGGACCTGCGCGACGTGCCGGTCCTCGTCGGCAGCGGACTGCGCGAGTTGCGCTCGGCCGAACTGCACTGGCGCGACAAGGGCAGCCTCGGCGCCCTGTCCGCCGACGACCTGCACTTCGGCACCGCGCTGCGCGACCGTTTCGGAGCCACCGACACCCACACCGTCGCCAACGCCTGCGCTGCCTCCGTCTACGCCCTCGCGCTGGCCGCCGACATGCTGGCCACCGACCAGGCGGACTCCGTGATCGTCGCCGGCGTGGACGTTCTCAACGAGAGCATGTCCGGTGTCATGGAGCGGGTGCACCCCGTCGCCCCCGACCGGCTGCAGCCCTTCGACCGCAACCGGGCCGGCGTGATGATGGGCGAGGGCGCCGCGGCCGTCGTGCTCAGCCGGGACGCTGCCGAACCGCTGTGCCGGGTACGCGCCGTCGAGGTGGGCTGCGACGCCCACCACGACACCGCACCCCACCCGGACGGCTTCGCCGAGGCCATGCGCGCCGCGCACCGCTCGGCCGGTGTCACGCCCGCGGACGTCGACCTGGTCATGCTGCACGGCACCGGCACGCTGCTCAACGACGAGGTGGAGGCCACCGCGACGCAGGCGGTGTTCGGCGCCGACGCCGGCGCGCCGCTGATGACCGCGATCAAGTCGATGACGGGTCACACGGGCGGTGCCTCCGGAGTGATGAGCCTGGTCAGCGCCGTGCAGTCGATGACGCACGGCATGGTCCCGCCCGTCGTCGGCCTGACCGAACCCGTGGCCGAGGCAGCCGGGTTCCGCATCGTCACCGGCGCCGCCGCCCGCGGACCGGTCGCCGTCGCACAGGTCAACGCGCTGGGCTTCGGCGGCATGAACACCGTGGCCGTACTGGAGGCATCGACCCGATGAGAAGCCATGCCTACCCCGGAGTCGTCGTCACCGGAACCGGGGTGACCCTGCCGGGCGCGGACCGCCCCGAGGCGGTGCTCGCCGGCCGGCAGGACCATGCGGAGCCGGTCGACACCGCCCGGCTCCTCGGCCGCGGGGGCCGGTACCGGGGACTGCGCTACAAGGACCGGGCGACCCAGCTCGCCTACTGCGCCGCGGACGCCGCGCTGAGGGACGCCGGCCTGCTCTCGGACGCCGGGCTCACCGTGCCGGCGGACACCGTGGGAGTGGTGGTCAGTTCCAACACCGGCAACCTGGACACCGTGGTGCGCGTGGTCGACACGCTGCGCACCGGGACCACCGACGCGCTGAGCCCCATGGACCTGCCGAAGGTGTCCTGCAACGTCGTCGCGTCGTCGGTCGCGATCAAGCACGGCCTGCGCGGCCCGAACCTCATGATCTGCAATGGCTCCACCTCCGGCCTCGACGCCGTGCGCTGGGCCGCCACGATGCTCGAAACCGGCCGTCTGACAAGGGCGTTGGTACTCGGCGTCGAACCGGACACCGAGCCGGCCCGCACCCTGCTGGACGGAGCCGCGCCGCTGGACGGCGCCGTCGCGCTCGTCGTGGAGAACGAGGCCGCGGCGACCGCGCGGGGCGCCCGGGTGCGCGCCCGCGTCGGTGGGCACGCGCGCGGCGCGGGCCTGGCGGCCTGCGTCGCCGAACTCTCCGCCATGGCCGCCGCGGACCCGGTGGCCTGGCACGTGCCGCGCGGCACGGTGCCCGAAGGGGTGTTGCCCGGAGTGCCGCGCCACGACCTCACCACGGCCTGGGGACCGTGCTCCGGCGCGCTGGGCGTGCTGCAGTGTGTCGCCGCCGTCGGCGCCTTCGCCACCGGTGCGACCGGTGCGGTCTACGCGACCGCGGGCGACGACGAGCGTGACGCGACCGCGGGCCTGGTGCTCACGCCGTCATCCGGTCGCTGACGAGCCGACCGACACTCCCACCCGCCGGTGGACACGACCACCGGCGGTGTCCGCCGATCCTGGAGACCTCATGCCGGACGCCACCTCGGCCTTCGACGTGCCACTGACCGCTGGACAGCGGGGCCTGTGGTTCGCGCAGCTCATCGACCCGACGAACCCCCGCTACCGGGTCGCCGAACGGACCGGCATCGCGGGGCCGGTGGACGTCGAACGGTTCCGCCGGGCCCTCGCCCGCACCGTGGCCGACGCGGAAGTGCTGCGAGGCCGGGTGGCCGACACGGACGGCGGTGGCGAGCCCGTGTTCGTCGTGGAGGGAACGCCGGCCGAACCGCCGTTCACGTTCGTGGACCTCTCGGCCGCCGAGGACCCGGCGGCCGCCGCCGAGGAGTGGCAGCGGCAGCGGCTCGACCTCCCCCTGGACATCACCCGGCCCTCGGCCTGTGACTTCGCGCTGCTGAAACTGGCCGACACCGAGTACGTGTGGTTCCAGCAGTACCACCACCTGCTGATGGACGGCGTCGGTGAGTTCCTCGTGCAACAACGCTGCGCCGAGATCTACACCGCGCTGACCGAAGGGCGGCCCGTGCCCGAGGCCGGCTTCCCGCCGCTGCGCACGCTGGCCGACGCCGAGGCCGAGTACCGCGCCTCCGCCCGGTACGAGCGGGACCGCGCGTTCTGGACGACGCGCCTGGCCGACGCCCCCGACCCGGTGAGCCTCGGCACCGGCATCCCCCACGTGCCGCTCGGGCAGCGCCGCGCCGTCGTCTCCTGGTCGCCGCAGCGGGTCGACGCGGTGCGCGCCGCGGCGACCGAACTCGGGGTGGCGTGGCCGGTGCTGGTGGTCGCGGCGCTCGCGCTCTGCCTGGACCGGCGGCGCGGTGACCGGGAGGTCGTACTGGGGCTGCCCGTGGCCGCCCGGGGCGGCGCCTGCGACAGGGTTCCCGGCATGATCTCCAACGTGCTGCCCCTGTGTCTCGACCTGCGGGCGGCGGCGACCGTCGGCGACCTGCTCCGCACGGTGGCGGCCGACCTGCGCGCCACGGTCCGGCACCAGCGCTACCGCCAGGAGGACCTGCGCCACGAACTCGGCCTGCTCGGCGGTACCCGCCGGCTGTACGGCCCGCAGATCAACCTGGCGCTCGGCAGAACCGTGCTGGACTTCGCCGGACACCCCGGCATCAGCCGCAACGCCTCCACCGTGCCCACCGACGACCTGTCCCTCGGCCTCGACCGCCGCCCCGACGACGGCGGCCTGGACCTCGTCTACGACGTCCACGCCGAGGTGTTCACCGAGCGGGAGTTCGCCGCCCTGCGCGCACGGCTGGACGCCGTCGTCGACGTCCTCGCCGGCGCGGCGCCCGACCTTCCGCTCGCCTCGGTCGACACCACGACCCCGGCCGAGCGGCGGCATCTGCTGCACGAGGTGAACGACACCGCGCACGAGGTGCCGGCGACCACGCTGCCCGCGCTGTTCGAGCGGCAGGTGCGCGCGACCCCGGACGCGCCCGCGGTCGTGTTCGACGGCGTGACCCTCGGCTACGCCGAGTTCAACGAGCGTGTGAACCGGCTGGCGCACCTGCTGCTGGCCAGGGGCATCCGCCGCGGTGACAGGGTCGCGGTCGCGATCCCGCGGTCGTTCGAGCTGGTCACCGCGCTCTACGCGGTGCAGAAGGCCGGTGCGGCCTATGTTCCGGTCGACCCGGAGCTTCCGGCGGACCGGATCGCGTTCATGATCGCCGACGCTCGCCCGGCGCTGCTGCTGACCACCGCCGCACTCGCCGCCGTCCTCCCCGCGACCCCGGGCACCCCGCGGCTGCCGGCCGATACCGCGGCCCGTCCCGCCGGGCTGCCGGACCACGACCCGACCGACGCCGACCGGGGCGCCGCACTGTCCGGACTCGACACCGCGTACGTGATCTACACGTCCGGCTCGACCGGACGGCCCAAGGGCGCCGCCGTGTCCCAGCGCGCGATCGTGAACCGCCTGCTGTGGATGCGTGAGGCGTACGCGATCGACCACACCGACCGCGTCCTGCAGAAGACCCCCGCCAGTTTCGACGTGTCGGTGTGGGAGTTCTTCCTGCCGCTGATCTCCGGCGCCACCCTGGTCGTCGCCGCACCCGGGGCGCACAGCGATCCCGCCGCGCTGGGCAGGCTGATCGGCGCGGAACGGATCAGCACCGTGCATTTCGTGCCGTCGATGCTGGAGGTCTTCCTCACGGCGGCGGACCCGGCCGACTGCGCCGGCCTGCGCCGGGTGATCTGCAGCGGGGAGGCCCTCAGCGGGCGGACCGCGCAACGGTTCCTGACCACCCTGGGCGCCGGTCCGCACGCTCCGGCCGAACTGCACAACCTGTACGGCCCGACCGAGGCGGCCGTCGACGTGACGGCCCACCACTGCGGCCACGGCGAACCGCACAACGGCGTCCCGATCGGACGTCCGGTGTGGAACACCCGGGTCCTCGTGCTGGACGCCGCGCTGCGGCCCGCGCCGGCCGGCGTCGCGGGAGAGCTCTACCTCGCGGGCGTCCAGCTGGCCGACGGCTACCTCGGGCGGCCCGGCCTCAGCGCCGAACGGTTCGTGGCCGACCCGTGGGGTCCGCCCGGCACCCGCATGTACCGCACCGGCGACCTCGCCCGCTGGACCGCCGACGGCGAGCTGGAATTCCTCGGCCGGGTCGACCACCAGGTGAAGATCCGCGGATTCCGCGTCGAACCGGGGGAGATCGAGGCCGCCCTGGCCGCCCCGCCCGGCGTGGACCAGGCCGTGGTGGTCGCCCGCGACGACAACCCGGCCGAGCCCGGCGATCACCGGCTCGTCGCCTACCTGGTGCCGGCCCCCGGCGCCATCCCGGACCCCGACGAGCTGCGGAACCTCGTCGCCGCGGCGCTGCCCGCGCACATGGTCCCCGCCGCGTTCGTCGTGCTGGACCGGCTGCCGACCACGGCCAACGGCAAGCTCGACCGGCGGGCACTGCCCGCCCCGGACTACGGCGCCGGCCGCGCGGGCCGTGCCGCCCTCACCGCGGCCGAGGAACTGCTGTGCGGCCTGTTCGCCGAGGTGCTCGGGGCGGACACCGTCACGATGGACGACGACTTCTTCGCGCTCGGCGGGCACTCCCTGCTGGCCGGCCGCCTCGTCACCCGGGTCCGTTCGGTGCTCGGCGCCGAACTCACCGTGCGGGACGTGTTCGAGGCGCCGACCCCGCTGCGTCTGCTGGAACGCACCGGTTCGGCGAGCAGGCGCCCGCCACTCCTCCCGGCAGCCGGCGACACCCCGGCCCCGCTGTCGGCCGGGCAGCACCAGCAGTGGGTGCTGCACCGCCTGGAGGGCCCGTCACCCACCTACAACATGGGGCTGGTCCTGCGGATCACCGGCCGCCTGGACCACACCGCGCTCCGGGCGGCGCTGCACGACGTGGTGTCCAGGCACGAACCTCTGCGCACCCTGTTCCGGGACCACGACACCGGGACCCCGCACCAGGTGGTGCTGCCCGCGGACACCGCACGCCCCGAGCTGACCGTCGTACCCGTCGCGGAGGACGAACTGCCCGCCGCGCTGCGGGCCGCCGGACGTCACGCCTTCGACCTGGCCGCCGAACCGCCGCTGCGCGCGGTCCTGTTCGCCGTCGGCGACGAACACGTCCTGCTGCTGCTCCTGCACCACATCGCCGGCGACGGCCAGTCGCTGCGGCCCTTCACCCGTGACCTCTCGCAGGCCTACACCGCCCGGCTGTCGGGCCGATGTCCCCGGTGGACGCCCCTGCCGGTCGGCTACGGCGACTACTGCCACTGGCAGCACGCCGTCCTCGGCGACGAGGAGGACCCGGAGAGCCTCGCCGCCCGGCAGCTCGCCCACTGGCGCGGCGCACTCGACGGGCTGCCCGAGGAGATCACGCTGCCCACCGACCGCCCCCGCCCCGCCCGGCCGACCCACCGCGGCGCGACGGCCGGCATCGAGGTCGGGGCGGACGTCCACCGCGGGCTCGCCGAACTGGCCCGGAACCAGGGCGCCACCCTGTTCATGGTCGTGCAGGCCGCGCTCGCCACGGTGCTGACCAGACTGGGCGGCGGAACGGACCTGCCGATCGGCAGTGTCGTCGCCGGCCGGAGCGACCAGGCCCTCGACGACCTGGTCGGCTGTTTCGTCAACACGGTGGTGCTGCGCACCGACACCTCGGGCGATCCGGCGTTCACCGAACTGCTCGGCCGGGTGCGGGAGACCGACCTCGCCGCCTACGCCCACCAGGACCTGCCGTTCGAGCGGCTCGTGGAGCGGCTGCGGCCTGAGCGCTCGGCCTCCCGCAACCCGCTGTTCCAGGTGATGCTGGTACTCCAGCACGACGACCCGTGCCTGGAACTGCCCGGTGCTGAGGTGCGGCCGCTGCCCGCCGAACGGGAGTACACCAAGGTCGACCTCGTCTTCGAGGTACGGGAGCGGCGCACCGCGGACGGTGCCCCCGCCGGACTGACGGGCCACCTCGAGTACAGCACCGACCTGTACGACCCGGACACCGCGGCCCGGATCGCCGGCCTGCTGGTCCGGGTGCTCGCGGCCGCCGTCGCCGACCCCGGCCGCCCGGTCGGCGCGATCGACGTACTCGAACCGGCCGAGCGGCACCGCCTCCTGGCCGAGTGGAACGACACCGCACGCGACGTCCCCGTACGGACGCTCGCGCGGATCTTCGAGGACACCGCCGCCGCCGCCCCCGACGCGCCCGCGCTCCTCGCCGACGAGCAGCGCCTGAGCTACGCCGAGCTCAACGCGCGGGCGAACCGCATGGCCAGGCTACTGATCGCACGCGGCGCCGGACCGGAGCGGCTCGTCGCGGTGCTGTTGCCGCGGTCGGTGGACCTCACCGTCACCCAACTGGCGATCAGCAAGGCGGGCGCCGCCTTCTTACCCCTCGACCCCGCCTTCCCCGCCGACCGCGTCGCGCACGTCCTGGGCGACGCCCGGCCACTGCTCGTGGTGGCGTCCGCGGCGACGGCCGACGCGCTGCCCGAACCGGCCTGTCCGGTACTGCTCACGGGCGAGGTGGACGCCGAAGCGGCCACGGCGACCGGCGGCGACGCAGGCAGCGGTGACGTCACCGACGCCGACCGGGACGCCCCGCTGTCGCCGGACAACGCCGCCTACGTCATCTACACCTCCGGATCCACCGGCGTCCCCAAGGGCGTCGCCGTCACCCACCGCGGCCTCGCCGGCTTCACCGCGTTCCTGCGGGACCGGTTCCGGACGACGGCGGACAGCCGGGTCCTGCAGTGTTCGTCGCCCAGCTTCGACGTCTCGGTACTGGAACTGTGCCTGGCGTTCGGGGCCGGTGCCGCGCTCGTGGTGTCCTCGGACGGGCCGCTGATCGGCTCCACGCTCGCCGACGTGCTCACCGCGAACCGGGTGACGCACGCGCTGATCCCGCCCGCCGCGGCGGCCACACTGCCGGACGACGTGGAACTGCCCGACCTGCGCACCCTCGCGGTGGGCGGCGACGTGTGCCCGGCCGAACTCGTCACCCGGTTCGCTCCCGGACGCCGGATGCTCAACGGCTACGGCCCGACCGAGTACACGGTCGGCGCCACGTTCAGCCACCCGCTGCGCCCGGGCGGTGCCCCGCCGATAGGCACCCCGCTGTGGAACACCCGGGCCTTCGTGCTCGACACGGCCCTGAACCCGGTGCCGCCGGGCGTACCCGGCGAGCTGTACCTCGCCGGCGACGGGCTCGCCCGGGGCTACCTCGGCCACCCGGACCTGACCGCGCAGCGATTCGTGGCGGACCCGTTCGGGGCACCGGGCACGCGGATGTACCGGACCGGTGACCGGGTGCGGTGGAACGCCGGGGGCGAACTGGAGTTCCTCGGCCGGGCCGACGACCAGGTCAAGATCCGCGGCTTCCGCATCGAACCCGGCGAGGTGGAGACCGCGCTCTGCTCCCACCCCTCGGTGCGGCAGTGTGTGGTCGTCGTGCGCGAGGACACCCCGGGCACCCGGCGCCTGGTGGGCTACGTCGTCCCCGCCGGGCCCGGCGGCGCGGACGGCGACGCGCTGCGCGCGCACGCGGCCTCGATCCTGCCCGAGTACATGGTGCCGGCCGCCGTCATGGTGCTCGACGCGCTTCCCGTGATCGCCAACGGCATGAAGGTGGACCGCAAGGCGCTGCCGGCCCCCGAGTTCGCCGCGCACGGCACCCGCACGGCACCCCGCACCGACACCGAGGCCGCCCTGTGCGAGCTGTTCTCCGCGGTGCTCAAGGTGGCCGACGTGGGAGTGCACGACAGCTTCTTCGACCTCGGTGGCGACAGCATCATGTCGATCCAGCTGGTCACCCGCGCCCGCGCGGCCGGCCTGGAACTCACCCCGAAGGACGTGTTCGAGCACCGCACCGTCGCCGCTCTCGCGGCCGCCGCCGTGCCCGCAGGGCAGGACGCGGCCGACCGCACCGACGAGCCCCCGGCGGACGCCACGGGCCCTGTGCGGCTCACCCCGATCATGCACTGGCTGCGCGAACACGACCGCCCGGTCGCCGACTTCGCGCAGTCCATGCTGCTCACCACCCCCGCCGGGCTGACCGAGTCCGGCCTGCGTGCCACCCTCCAGGCCGTGCTGGACCGGCACGACGCGCTCCGTATGAGGCTGGTCCGCCGCCGCACCTGGCGCGCGGTGATCGACGAACCCGGCAGCGTGACCGCCGCCACGTGCCTGCGCCGTGTGGACAGCACCGGACACACCCCCGACGAACTCCTCGCGGCACTGCGGGCCGAACACGACCGCGCACACGGCGAACTCGCCCCGGAGTCCGGCGTGATGGTGCGCGCGGTGTGGTTCGACACCGGCCCCGACCGGCAGGGCCGGCTGCTGCTCGTCCTGCACCATCTCGTGGTGGACGGGGTGTCCTGGCGCATCCTCGGCGCCGACCTCGCCGCCGGTCCCGCGCCCGCCGACGCCGGGGCACCGCGGCCGGTCCCGTACCGACGCTGGGCGCAGGCCGTCGCGGACGCCGCGCACGACCCGGCCGTGCTGTCCCGGCTGGACGACTGGCTGGCACTGCTCGCCGAACCCGAGGCTCCGCTCGGCGCCCGGCCGGTCGATCCCGCCACCGACACCGCGGCGGGGGTCCGCCGGGTACGCCTCACCCTGCCCGTACCGCTGACCGGCGACCTGCTGACCCGGGTGCCCGCCGCGTTCCGGGCCGGCACCCATGAGATGCTCCTCGCCGGTCTGGCCCTGGCGGTCACGCGCTGGCGGTCGGGGCGCGGCGACGACTCCCCCGCCCTGCTGGTCGACGTGGAGGGCCACGGCCGGGATCAGGTCGAGGAACTCGACGTCTCCCGCACGGTCGGCTGGTTCACCACCCTGCACCCCGCCCGGCTCGACCTGTCCGGCGTCGACGTCGACGCGGTGTACGACGCCACCGGCGCCGCGGACAGGGCCGCCGGCCAGGCAGCCGCCGCCGTACGCCGGGTCAAGCAGCACCTCAGGACGCTGCCCGCCGGTCTCGGCTACGGCCTGCTGCGCCACCTCAACCCGGAGACCGCCCCGGAGTTCACCGGCCTGGCGACGCCCCAACTGGCGTTCAACTACCTCGGCCGGGTGACCGCCTCCACCGGAGCGGAGGACTGGGCACTCGCCCCGGAACAGGCCGGACTCGGCGGTGGCGCGGGAGCGGACGCCCCCGTCCGGCACGCACTGGAGATCAACGCGATCAGCGTCGAGAACGCCGACGGTCCGGAACTGTCCGCGACCGTGAGCTGGCCGGCCGACCTGTTCGCCGAACGGGACGTCCTGGAGCTCACCGGGCTGTGGCGGCAGGCGCTGGAGGCGCTGCGGGACGCGGCCGGCGCCGCAAGCGGACACACACCGAGCGACTTCCCGCTCGTCGCGCTCGACCAGTCCGAGGTGGACACCCTGGTGGCCGCCGTGCCCGGCCTGGACGACCTGCTGCCGCTGTCGCCGCTCGCCGAGTCGTTCTTCTTCCACGCCGCCTACCACGGACGCGGCGCCGACCCCTACACCCCGCAGATCGTCCTCGACCTCACCGGCCCGCTCGACGTCGAGCGACTGCGTGCCTCGGCGCGGCACGTCCTGGACCGCCACCCCAACCTGCGCTCCGGCTTCACCGACCGCGGGCTGCGCGCCCCGGTCCAGTTCGTGCCCGGCGGCACCGACCTGCCCTTCCGCGTCGTCGACCTGTCCGACCTGGACGGCGACGCCGCGCGGGCCGAGGCCCGACAGGTCCTCGTCTCCGAGCGCCGCGCCGGCTTCGTGCTCGACGAGCCGCCGCTCGTGCGGTTCACGCTGCTCGTGCACCCGGACCGGCGCCACCAACTGGTCCTGACCAACCACCACATCCTGCTCGACGGCTGGTCGGTGCCGCTGCTGCTGCGCGCGCTGTTCGACTGCTACGCCGCCGGCGCCGACCCCTCGGCGGTGGCGCCGGCCGCCTCGTACCGCGACTACCTCGCCTGGCTCGCCCGGCAGGACCGCGCCGCCGCGACCGACGCCTGGCGCCGCGCTCTGGCGGGCCTCGACCAGCCGACCCTGCTCGCCGATCAGGCCCGCTCGGCCTCGTCGGAGGTGCGCCGACCGGATTGCCTCACCGTACGGCTGACCGGACTCGCCGGCCTCGCCCAGGCGTGCGGTGTCACCGTCAACACCGTCCTCCAGGCACTGTGGGCCCTGGTACTCACCGCCCGGACCGGCCGTGACGACGTGGTGTTCGGCGCCACGGTCTCCGGCCGCCCGCCGGAGCTGCCCGGCGTGGAGTCGATGGTCGGCCTGCTGATCAACACGGTCACCGTACGGGTCAGGACGGCCGGGGCCCGCTCGTTCCGCGACCTGCTCACCCGGCTCCAGGCGGAGCAGGCCGGCCTGCTCGGCCACCACCACGTCGCCATGACCGACATCCAGCGGGCGGCGGGCACCGGCGAACTCTTCGACACCCTGGTGGTGTTCGAGAACTACCCGCTGGACCCGGACACCATGGACCTGCCCGGCACCGGTCTGCGGCTGACCGGGGCGAGCAGCGAGGAGACGGGGCACTACCCGCTCACCGTCGTCGCACACCCCGGCGAGGAGCTGGAGGTGCGGCTGCACTTCCGCGACGAGTTGCTGCCCCGTGCCGAGGTGACCTCCGTCGCCGAGCACCTGCGGACCCTTGCCGACCGGCTCACCCGTGATCCCGACACGGTGCTCGTCACGGCCGACCTCATGCCCGGCTCCGAACGCTCCGCCGTGCTCGCGGACGGCCGGGGGCGCGAGCGGGCGGTGCCCGGGACGTCGATTCCGGCGCGCTTCGCCGAACAGGTGGCCGCCGCCCCGGACGCGGTGGCCCTGGTCTCGGACGGCCACGAGGTGACGTACCGGGAGCTGGACCGCCGGGCGAACCGTCTCGCCCACCGGCTGCTGGCGATGGGCGTGGCCCGCGAGGACCGCGTGGCGATCGTGCAGCGCCGCTCGGTGGACCTGGTGGTGTCCGTCCTGGCGGTGCTGAAGGCGGGCGCGGCCTATGTTCCGCTGGACCCGCGCAGCCCGGCGGACCGGCAGGCCAGGATGCTCGCCACCTGCGGCGCCGCCGTCGTGCTCACCGACATCGAGGGGTACGAACGCCGGCACGCGGCGCCGGTGGTGCTGGGCCCGGAGCCGCTGCCCGGCCCGGACACCGATCCCGGTGTGGACATCCGTCCGGACCAGCTCGCCTACGTCATGTTCACGTCCGGGTCGACCGGGGAGCCCAAGGGCGTCGGGGTGCCGCACCGGGCCGTCCTGAACCTCGCCTCCGATGGTCTGTGGGAGGGAGCGAACCACGAGCGGATGCTCCAGCACGTGGCGCAGTCCTTCGATCCGGCGGTCTACGAGCTGTGGGTCTCCTTGCTGTTCGGGCGCGTGCTGGTGATCGCGCCGCCCGGTGAACCGGACGTCGCGGAGCTGGCCCGGACGATCCAGGAGAACGGGGTCACCGCGTTGATGGTGCCGACCGCGGTCTTCCGGCTGGTCGCGGAGGAGCGCCCCGAGTGTTTCGCGGGAGTGCGGGAACTGCTCGTCGGCGGTGAGGCGCTGCCGGCGTCCGCTGCCCGACAGGTCCTCACGGCCAACCCGTCGCTGGCGCTGCACAACGGATACGGGCCCACGGAGACCACCGTGATGCCCACGGCGTACACGATGCGTTCCGCCGACGAGGTCCCGGCGCAGGTACCGATCGGACGGCCGATGGACAACCGACGCGTGTACGTGCTCGACCCGTGGCTGCGGCCGGTGCCCCGAGGGGCGACGGGGGAGCTGTACGTGTCCGGCGCCGGCCTGGCCCGCGGCTATCTGAGGCGGCCGGACCTCACCGCGGCGCGGTTCGTGGCGGATCCCTTCCTGCCTGGTGCACGGATGTACCGCACCGGGGACCTGGCGCGCTGGAACGCCGCGGGAAACCTCGGCTTCCGCGGCCGGGCGGACGAGCAGGTCAAGGTCCGCGGGTTCCGCATCGAGCCGGGTGAGATCGAGGCGGCGGTGGCCGCGCTGCCCGGCGTGGGCCAGGTCGCGGTGGTGATCCGCGAGGACATGCCGGGCGACAAGCGGATCGTCGCCTACTACGTCCCGTCCGTCGGCGTGCGCTCCGGCGGACAGCCGGACGCCCAAGCGCTGCGCGCCTCGGTCTCCGACGTGCTGCCCGACTACATGGTGCCCAGTGCCTTCGTCCCGCTCGACGAGCTGCCGTTGACGACGAACGGAAAGCTGGACCGGTCCGCGCTGCCCGCCCCCGTCCTCTCCTCGGCCGGCGGCCGGCGTCCCCGGAACCCGCGGGAGGACGCACTGTGCGGGCTCTTCGCCGAAGTGCTGGGAACAGCGCGGGACCAGGTGGGGCTTGACGACGGCTTCTTCGACCTGGGCGGGCACTCACTGCTGGCGACACGGCTGGTCAGCAGGGTGCGGTCGGTGCTGGACGTGGAACTCTCGGTCCGCGCGGTGTTCGAGGCTCCGACGGTGGCTCAACTCGCGGCCGTGCTGGACGACGCCGGTGCAGGCCGGCCGGCGCTGCGGCCGATGCCGCGCGGCGACCTCCTTCCGACGTCCTTCGGGCAGCGGCGGCTGTGGTTCCTCAACGCCATGGACCCGGACTCCGCTCCCTACCGGATCCCCGCGGTGCTGCGCCTCACCGGCACGCTGGACGCCGCCGCCCTGAAGGCCGCTCTCACGGATGTGGCGGAACGGCACGAGGTCCTGCGTACGGTGTATCCCGCCGTCGACGGTGAGCCCCATCAGTCCGTGCTGCCCGTCTCCCATGTGCGGCTGTGGCGGACGCCGTTGACGACGACAGCGCACGACCTGCCCTCCCGGCTCGCCGCCGAGTTCGCCCGGCCGTTCCACCTGGAGACCGAACTCCCCCTGCGCGCGACGCTGTTCCGGCTCGGCCAGCGGGAGCACGTGCTGATGCTGGTGCTGCATCACATCGCCGGCGACGGCGCCTCGGTCGCCCCGCTCGTGCGGGACCTGGCTCACGCCTATTCCGCTCGCTGCCGGGCGGAGTCACCGGGGTGGGAGCCGCTGCCGGTGCAGTACGCCGACTACGCGCTGTGGCAGCGCCGGTGGCTCGGCGACGAGGACACCCCGGACTCGGCGATCGCCACACAACTGGCCTATTGGAAGGACGCGTTGGCAGGTCTGCCGGAAGGGCTGGAGCTGCCCGCCGACCGGCCCCGTCCCGCTGTCGCCGACCACCGCGGCGACACCGTCGGCCTCGAGGTACCGGCCGAGGTGCACCGGCGGCTCACCGAGCTCGCCTCACAGCACCGCGCCAGCATGTTCATGGTCGCGCACGCCGCACTCGCCGCGCTGCTCAGCCGAGTCGGCGCGGGCACGGACATCCCGATCGGCACCCCGATCGCCGGTCGCGTGGACGAAGCACTGGACGACCTCGTGGGCTTCTTCGTCAACACCCTCGTCCTGCGCACCGACACCTCCGGCGACCCGACGTTCTCCGAACTGCTGGACCGGGTGCGGCAGACCGACCTGGAAGCGTACGCGCACCAGGACGTGCCCTTCGAACGGCTGGTGGAAGTCCTCAACCCGGCCCGCACCCTCTCCCGGCACCCCCTGTTCCAGGTCATGCTCTCCTTCCAGAACAGCCCGTGGGGAACGGTCGAGATGGACGGTCTCACCGTCGAGCCCGTGACGTTCGGAGCGGGCGAGGAGCAGTTCGACCTTTCGGTGGAACTGGTCGAGCGATTCCGGCCGGCCGGCGAACCCGGTGGCATGGTGGGCAGGGCACACTTCCGCACCGACCTGTTCGACGAGCACACGGCACGGATGCTGGTCGACGCGTTCGGCAGGCTGCTCGCCCGGTTCGCCGACGCCCCCGGACAGCCGATCGGCGCCGCCCCGCTGCTCGACGGCGCCGAACAGGCGGCGCTGCTGGCCGTCGGGCGGGGACCCGGACGCGAGGTGCCCGAGGTGTCGATTCCGGCGCGGTTCGCGGAGCAGGTGGCGGCGGCTCCGGACGCGGTGGCGCTGGTGTCCGGCGAGACGAAGGTGACGTACGGGGAGCTGGACCGCCGGGCCAACCGGCTCGCGCGGCACCTGCTGGCGCTGGGTGTGCGGCCCGAGGACCGGATCGCGATCGTGCAGCGCCGCTCCGTCGAGCTGCTGGTGTCCGTCCTCTCGGTGCTGAAGGCCGGTGCGGCCTATGTGCCCCTCGACCCGCGCAGCCCGTCGGACCGGTTGGCCAGGATGGTCTCCGCCAGTGACGCGGCCGTCCTGCTGACCGACGCCGACGGGTGCGCGCCAGAGCACGCGGCGACGGTCGTGGTCGGCTCGGACCCGCTTGCGGACGACGACTCCGATCCGGGGGTGGTGGTGCACCCGGACCAGTTGGCGTACGTGATGTTCACGTCCGGGTCCACGGGTGAGCCCAAGGGGGTGGGGGTGTCGCACCGGAGCGTGCTGGGGTATGTCTCCGACGGCCTGTGGACGGGGCGCAGCCACGAGCGTGTCCTCCAGCACGTGGCGCACTCGTTCGACCCGTCGGTCCACGAGCTGTGGGTGTCCCTGCTGTTCGGACGGGAACTGGTGATCGCACCACCGGGTGAACTGGACATCACACAACTGACCCGCACGATCCGTGACCACGGCGTGACCGCGCTGGCGCTGCCCGCCGCCGTCTTCCGGCTGGTCGCGGAGACGTCTCCGGAGAGCCTGGCGGGAGTGCGGCAGCTGAGCGTGGGCGGCGAGGCGATGCCCCCCGCCGCGGCTCGGCAGGTCCTCGCGGGCAACCCGGAACTGCTGCTGGTGAACGGATACGGGCCGACCGAGACGACCGTGGGGCCCACGGCGTACCCCATGCGTTCCGTGGACGACGTGCCCGACACGGTGCCGATCGGACGGCCGATGGACAACCGGCGCGTCTACGTCCTCGACGACCGGCTGCGGCTGGTGCCGCGCGGTGTGGTGGGGGAACTGTACGTCTCCGGTGCGGGGATCGCCCGGGGCTATGTGGGCCGTCCGGAGCTGACCGCACAGGCGTTCGTGGCCGATCCGTTCGGCGTTCCGGGCGTCCGGATGTACCGCACCGGTGACCTGGTGCGGTGGAACACCGCCGGGGTGCTGGAATTCCTGGGCCGGGCGGACAAGCAGGTCAAGATCCGAGGATTCCGCATCGAGATCGGTGAGATCGAGACGGCACTGGCCGCGCAGCCCGGCGTGGGCCAGAGCGTCGTCGTGGTGCGCGAGGACACTCCGCGGGAGAAGCGGCTCGTCGCCTACTACGTGCCTGCCGCGAACGCCGGGCCGGGCGAGCAGGAACTGCGGACCGGCGTGTCGGCCGCGCTGCCCGACTACATGGTGCCCAGCGCGTTCGTCCCGCTCGACGCCCTGCCCCTGACGCTGAACGGCAAGGTGGACCAGGCCGCGCTCCCCGCGCCCGTGCTCTCGTCGCCCGACGGCCGCGGGCCCCGGACCGCGCGGGAGGAGGCCCTGTGCGGACTCTTCGCCGAGGTTCTGGGGCTTGAGCCGGGGCAACTGGGCATCGACGACAACTTCTTCGCGATGGGAGGGCACTCCCTGCTCGCCACCCGCCTGGTCAGCAGGATGCGGACCGTACTCGACGTCGAGGTGCCCGTCCGCGCGGTCTTCGAGGCCCCCACCGTGGCCGAGTTCGCCGCGGTGCTCGACGGCGCCGAGCGCGGTCGGCCGGCACTGCGCCGCATGCCGCGCGGCGAATCGGTGCCCGCGTCGTTCGGGCAGCGGCGGCTGTGGTTCCTGAACGCCATGGACCCCGAGGCGTCCCCGTACCGTATCCCCGCCGCGCTGCGGTTCTCCGGTCCGCTGGACACGGCGGCCCTCCGGGCCGCCCTCGACGATGTCGTCGAGCGGCACGAGGTGCTGCGCACCGTCTACCCGGCGGTCGAGGGCGAGCCGCACCAGGTGGTGCTGCCGCTCCCGGACGTGAAGGTGTGGGACGAGCCGGTGACCACTACCGAGGCCGAGCTGCCCGCCGAGCTCGCCGCGGTGTTCGGCCGGCCGTTCCACCTGGAGACCGAACCACCTGTGCGCGCACGGTTGTTCCGGCTCGGCGATCAGGAGCACGTGCTGATGCTGGTGCTGCACCACATCGCCGGGGACGGCGCGTCGACCGTCCCCCTCGTGCGCGATCTGTCCGAGGCCTACACCGCGCGCTGTCAGGACGATGCCCCGGCGTGGGAACCGCTGCCGGTGCAGTACGCCGACTACGCGCTGTGGCAGCGCCGGTGGCTCGGCGACGAGGACACCCCGGACTCGGCGATCGCCACACAACTGGCCTATTGGAAGGACGCGTTGGCCGATCTGCCGGAAGGGCTGGAGCTGCCCGCCGACCGGCCCCGCCCCGCTGTCGCCGACCACCGCGGCGACACCGTCGGCCTCGAGGTACCCGCCGAGGTGCACCGGCGGCTCACCGAGCTCGCCTCACAGCACCGCGCCAGCATGTTCATGGTCGCGCACGCCGCACTCGCCGCGCTGCTCAGCCGAGTCGGCGCGGGCACGGACATCCCGATCGGCACCCCGATCGCCGGTCGCGTGGACGAAGCACTGGACGACCTCGTGGGCTTCTTCGTCAACACCCTCGTCCTGCGCACCGACACCTCCGGCGACCCGACGTTCGCCGAACTGCTGGACCGGGTGCGGCAGACCGACCTGGAAGCGTACGCGCACCAGGACGTGCCCTTCGAACGGCTGGTGGAAGTCCTCAACCCGGCCCGCACCCTCTCCCGGCACCCCCTGTTCCAGGTCATGCTCTCCTTCCAGAACGACCCGCCCACGGCGTTCACGGCGTCCGGCGTGGAGGTCACCGAGGTGGCGGTGAGCGACGGCGGCGGGGCCAAGTTCGACCTGGCCGTCCAACTGACCGAACGAACCGGGCCGGACGGAGAGCCGGACGGCCTGACCTGCGGCGTCCGCTACCGGACCGACCTGTTCGACCGGGACACCGTGCACCGGTTCGCGGAGGCGCTCGGCCGGCTCCTCGCCCAGGTCGCCGAGGCTCCGCACCAACCGGTCGGCAGCGTCGAGCTGCTCGACGACACGACCCGGCGGCGCCTGCTCGTGGAGTGGAACGACACCGCCACCGAGGCCGCCACCGCCACGCTGCCCGAGCTGCTCACCGCCCAGGCGCGCCGCACCCCGGACGCGATCGCCGTCCGGCACGGCCTCGCCTCGATGACGTACGCCGAGCTGGACGGCGCCACCGACCGGCTGGCCCATGTGCTCGTGGCCAGGGGCGTCGGACCGGAGCGGGTGGTGGCGGTGGCCATGCCGAGGTCGCCCGGCCAGATGGTCGCGCTGCTCGCCGTCCTCAAGGCCCGCGGCGCCTACGTGCCACTCGATCCCGGCCACCCGCGCGAGCGGATCCGGTACGTCACGGACGACGCCCGGGCGGCACTGCTGCTGACCACCCCGGAGTCCGCCGGTGGCCTGTCCGGCGAGGACGTGCCGACCCTGGTCGTGGACGCCGGCACCGGGGCGGTGCGGGCACCGGCGGCGGACGCCGTCCCGCTGTCCGCACCGCACCCGCACGACCCCGCGTACGTCATCTACACCTCCGGCTCCACGGGCCGCCCCAAGGGCGTGGTCGTCGAACACCGGTCGCTGTCCGACTACCTCGCCTTCGCGGGCGCGCGCTACGAGGGGATGCGCGAGACGGTGCTCGTCACCACCACGGCCTCCTTCGACCTCACCGTCACCGGCATGTTCGTACCGCTCACCGTGGGCGGCACCGTGCACCTGGCCGCGCTCGACGAAGACCCGGACACCGTCGCGGCCCTGCGGGACCGGCCGTGCGCGCTGACCAAGGTCACGCCGAGCCACCTGCCGATGCTGGCCGAACTGCCCGACGAGTTCAGTCCGCGTACCGAACTGCTGCTCGGCGGCGAGGCCTTGACCGGTGAGGCGGTGCACGCCTGGCGCGCCGCGCATCCCGACGCGACCGTGGTCAACTGCTACGGGCCCACCGAACTCACCGTGAACTGCGCCGACCACCGGATCGAACCCGGGGACCCGCTGCCCGACGGCCCGGTGCCGATCGGACGGCCGATGGCCAACACCGCCGTCTACGTCCTCGACCAGCGGCTGCGCCCCGTGGACGTGGGCGTCGCGGGTGAACTGTACGTCTCCGGTGCCGCCCTGGCGCGCGGCTATCTGTACCGGCCGGAGCTGACAGCCCGCCGGTTCGTGGCCGACCCGTTCGGCCCGCCCGGCGCGCGCATGTACCGCACGGGCGACCTCGTGCGCTGGACCGCGGACGGGAACCTGCTGTTCGCCGGGAGGGCCGACGAGCAGGTCAAGGTGCGCGGGTTCCGCATCGAGCCGGGCGAGATCGAGGCAGTGCTGACCCGGCGGCCGGGCGTACGGCAGGCGGTGGCCGTGGTGCGCACCGACCGGCCCGGGGACCAGCGGCTGGTGGCCTACGTGGTGCCGGAGCGCGGCGCGACCCTGGAGACGGCCGGTCTGCGCGACGCGCTGGCCGCGGTCCTGCCCGACTACCAGGTGCCGTCGGCGTTCGTCGTCCTGGACGAGCTGCCGCTGACCCCGAACCGCAAGGTGGACCGGGCCGCGCTGCCCGCCCCCGCGGACCGGCGACAGGGCGGCACCGCACCCCGTGACGACGTCGAACGCGTCGTGTGCGAGCTGTTCGGCGAGGTGCTCGGCAGGTCCGGGGTGTCCGTCGAGGACGGCTTCTTCGACCTGGGCGGACACTCACTGCTGGCCACCCGGCTGATCGGCCGGATCCGTGAGGTGCTGGGCGTCCGGCTCGGCATCCGCACCCTCTTCGAGGCGCCGACCGTGGCCGAACTGGCCAGAAGAGTCGGCGGCAGCGGCGGCGGCAACAGCTTCGACGTCCTCGTCGCCCTGCGGGAACACGGCACCGGAACGCCCGTGTTCTGCGCCCACCCGGCGAGCGGATTCGCCTGGTCGTTCACCGGGCTGCTCCGTCACCTCGACGGCGACGTCCCGGTGTACGGGCTCCAGTCACGGGGGATGGACGGCTCCCCGCTGCCCCGCTCGGTGGCCGAGGCCGCCGCCGAGCACATCGAGCGGATGCGAAAGGTGCAGCCCAACGGGCCGTACCGCCTGGTCGGCTACTCCTTCGGCGGGATCGTGGTGCACGAGATGGCCGCCCGGCTGCAGGAGGCCGGCGAAACCGTCGAACTGCTCGCCGTCCTGGACACCGTGCCGCGCACGGGCCCGGAACCCGCCTTCGACGAGGAGGACGCCCACGACGGGTTGTTCCGCGCCATGCTCGAGAGCGGCGGCTACGACCTGACGGACCTGGCCGGCCGGCGGCTCGGCGCCGACACGGTCGCCGCCCTTCTCGCCGAGCGCGGCGGCATGTTCGGCGACCTGGACGCCGCGCAGCTCGGCCGGCTGAGCGGAGTCATGACCAACAACAGCCGCATGGCCGCGGTGCACACGCCGCGCCGCTACCGCGGAGACGTCCACCTGTTCGTCGCCACCGAGGGCGATCGGCTCGATCCGGCCGCGTGGCGTCCCCACGTGGACGGCGAGATCCACGAGTACCCGGTCGCCACGGACCACGCGGGCATGACCCGCCCCCGATCGCTCGACGTCGTCGGGCAGGTGCTGGCACGCGCGCTGGCGGCAGCGGAGGCCGGCCGGTCGGGAATCGAGGACGACGAGGGGCGCAACCAGGGGGGAACTCAATGAACACCGGTGTGACCGACCGGGTCGGGGACCCCTGGACCACTCGTTTCGCCGCGCCGCTTCGGGCGGTGGACCGGATCGAGACGTCGGCCATGGTCCCGACGGTCAGGTTCCGCGCGTACAAGGAGGTCGACTCGCGCGACCCGTACATGAACGGGCACTTCCCGGGGCTCACCCTGCTGCCCGCCACGTTTTTCCTGGAGGCCCTTCGCCAGTCGATGAACGCGGTGGTCGGCCGGGCCGAACCGGTGAACGTACTGAAGATCGTCAGCGGCCGCTGGCTGGCCCCGGTGCTGCACGGCGACGAACTGTGCATGGACGTCGAGGGCGTGCCGGAAGGGCCGGACCGCTGGACGGTCCGGGCCCAGGGCAGCCGCCGCGACGGCACCACGGTGTCCGTGGTGAAGGCCGTGGTCGGCACCGAGCGCCGGTCCCACGACCTCGGCGTGACCGGTCGCCCGCCGTCGGCCGGCGGCCACGCCGGAATCCCGGACTACGCGGGCATGCTGGACATCCTGCCGGTCGCGCACCCCATCGTGCTGGTCGACCGGGTGGACGCCATCGAGCCGGGCCACCGGATCGTGGTCAGCAAGGCGGTCACCGGATCGGAGCCCTGCTACCAGTCGATGAGCCCCGGGCTGCCGGGCTCGCGGTACACGTATCCCCACTCGCTCATGCTGGAGTCGTTCGGGCAGGCGGCTGCGCTCCTGTGGCTGAGCGACGCCTCCGACGACGGCGTGCGCATGGCGGCGTCGGTGCGCGACTGCCGCTTCGCCGGGCATGTGTATCCGGGCGCCGTACTGCGTCACGAGGCCAGGATCGATCGCCTGATCTCCGACGACGTGTTCGTCTCCGGACAGACCTGGGACGGCGACCGCTGCGTGCTCACCGTCGGCATGATGGCCACGGTGACCCGCCCGCGCACCACGGTCCTCGGCACGTGAACGGCACGCGTGAGCGTTGCGGGCAGGCGTCGCGTCGTCCCGGCGGGCCCGGCGCGGCAGCGGTGACGCCCGCGGCCGGGCGACGGTGAGGACGCCGTTCCACGGGACGCCCGGGAGCCGGGGCAGGCCCCGCGTCTGCGGCGTGATCCAAACGACAGGCCCTAGCTGTGCTGTTCCGGGACGTTGGTGACACGCATGCTGGGTGCTTGAACGGGTGAGGGCCTTCTGGGTTCGGTGTGGATTGCGACATCTACGCCCGACCGCCAGGAGGCCCTCGTG
>NZ_VSKS01000016.1 GCF_008312835.1 Streptomyces marokkonensis
AACGACAGGCCGCGTTTCCCGACTGGCTGGACTGGTACAACTACCACCGACCCCACACCGGCATCGACGGCCACACACCCGCCAGCCGCGTCACCAACCTGTCGGAACAACACACCTAGATCCGGACGACAGGCCCCAGGGCGTTCACCCGGGACGGGGGCGGCGGCGCTCACTCCCCGGCGGGGGTCCGTTCCGTGCCGGTGCGCTGGTCCAGTTCCCGCCAGAAGCCCGCCCGGATGGCGTAACGGTCGCGTTCGTCGATCTGGTCGTCCTTGTGGGCGAGGAGGCCGAAGCGGGCCGCGTAGCGCAGGAGCTCGCCGTCGATGCGGTGGGGGACGCGGGGGTACATGGCGGACAGTTTCTGGAGGTGGCTCTGGTCGCCGAGACGCTCCACCCAGCGCCGGGCGAAGACCTGACCCACCTCGAAGGGGTCCCCGCCGACGGTGGTGATGTCCTCCTCGCGGTCGGCCCAGCGCTGCTCCGCCGTGGTGAGCTGGGCGAGTGTCGGCATGGACGCGGCCTCCGGCGGCTCGGCGACGGGCCGGTCCACCCAGCCCTTGTCGGAGGACCAGCGCAGCGTCGCGGAGGGGGGCTGCTGGGGCTGGTGCGGGCCGGGGCTGCGCAGCGCGGCCAGGTCCTTCGGGGTGGGGACGCCCTTCGCCGTGGGCGCCCGCTCGGCGCTGCCGTTGTGCTCGGCGGCCGGGTGCCGGGGCTCGCGCGCGGTCCGCTCGGCCGCCGCGGTGAGCGCGGAGTCCGGCAGCGGGGCGGAGAGGATCGCGGCGATCTCGGGCCGCGGCACGGGCGGCGGCGCGCACACGCCGGTGTGCTCCTTGGGCCGTACGGCCTGGGTGATCCACGCCCGGTCCAGCACGCGGCGTTCGTCGGCCTCGGCGACCAGGTCCTCGGACTGGTTGTAGTCGCCGTCGGCGGCCTGCACGGCCCAGAGGTGGACGGCCACGCCGTGTTCCTTCGCCGCCATCATGCCCGGCAGCAGATCGCCGTCCCCGGTGACCAGGACGATGTCGGAGCAGGCGCGGTTGCGGGCCAGCTCGGTCAGCTCGGCGTGCATCGCGGCGTCCACGCCCTTCTGCGCCCAGCGGCCGTCGCTGCGGGTCAGCGCCCCGAGCCGGACGGTGACCCGGGGCATG
Organism: Streptomyces marokkonensis; assembly: GCF_008312835.1. GTDB lineage: Bacteria > Actinomycetota > Actinomycetes > Streptomycetales > Streptomycetaceae > Streptomyces > Streptomyces marokkonensis_A. The sequence goes on from NZ_VSKS01000016.1 coordinate 1,149, forward strand.
ACACGGAGCCTGCGGTGCTCGGGCTGCGGAACGCGGTCGGGGGCGCCGTCGAACCAGTAGATGCGCAGCAGCGGTTGCCGGGTGTCGTTCTCGGCGCGGTCGCGCAGCCCCTGGATGAGGGCGGCGTGGTCGACGGTGATGCGGGACCGCGAAGGCTCCCCGGCGAGGAGACTGGCGGCGGCCCCCAGCAGATACCCGGCGTCCACCAGGACGATGCAGCGGTCCACGCGATCCACCCTCTTTCCGGGAGGTTTGCTTCGGGCTTGCTTCGAGTCTGCCCGACCACGCCGGGGTTAACGGCCCGAACTCGATCTTCGGCGTGGCGTTTCCACACTTCCTCCCCGACGACCCGGTCACGGACGGTAATTATCCGACATGCGTGGGTTATCGGGCTGTGTGAATCTGGTTCCGGCCCTGGCCCCTAGTCCCCCACAGGAGGCATCACCATGGCCAAGAACAAGAACCGTGACCGTAAGCAGCCCCAGGCCGAGCGCGCCTCGCGTGCGGCGCAGCCGTCCGCGATGGAGACGCCGGACGAGCAGCGCACCACGCAGGTCATGCCCGGCGAGGTCGGCCCCGGCAAGGGCCGGCAAAAGCGCTTCGGCCACAACTGACATCTGCGTAACGGGCCGTTGCGGCCCAGGCACATGAAGAGGGGCGCACCCACCACAGGGTGCGCCCCTCACGCGCGTCTGCCGGACGCGGCCGCTAGCCCGCCAGGCAGGACGGCCCGAGGAGGACCTTCAGGTCGCCGAACAGCGCGGGGTCCGGCTTGACCCGGTGCCGGTCGAGGCGCAGCACCGTCGTCTTCGTGGGCCCCTGGAGCTTGATGCGGACCTCGCTGTCGCCCCTGTGGTGCGTGAGGATCTCACCGAGCCGGCTGACCATCGGCGGGGTCACGCGCGTCGCCGGGATGGTGAGCACCACGGGCGCGTTGGCGCCCGCGTTGGACAGGTCGGGGATCATCAGCTCCATCGCGACCAGCCGCGGCACGTCCTCCCGCTTGTCGAGCCGGCCCTTGACGAAGACCACGGCGTCCTCGACGAGTTGCGTCGAGACGAGCTGGTACGTCGCCGGGAAGAACATGCACTCGATGGAGCCCGCGAGGTCCTCCACCGTCGCGATCGCCCACGCGTTGCCCTGCTTGGTCATCTTGCGCTGGAGGCCCGAGATGATCCCGCCGATGGTGACCACGGCGCCGTCGCCGAAGTCGCCGCCGGTGAGCTGCGAGATGCCCGCGTCGGCCTTGTCGGACAGCACGTGCTCCAGGCCGAACAGCGGGTGGTCGGACACGTAGAGGCCGAGCATCTCGCGCTCCTGCGCGAGCAGGTACGTCTTGTCCCACTCGTCGTCGGTGAAGGTGACGTCGAGACCGAAGCCGGGCTCGCTGGTCTCCTCCTCGCCCATGCCGCCGAAGAGGTCGAACTGCCCCTCGGCCTCCTTGCGCTTCACCGCCACCACGTTGTCGATCATCGGCTCGTACTGCGCGGTGAGGCCCTTGCGGGTGTGCCCCATGGAGTCGAAGGCGCCGGCCTTGATCAGCGACTCCGTGGTCCGCTTGTTGCAGACGACCGCGTCGACCTTGTCGAGGTAGTCCGGGAACGAGGTGTACTTCCCCTTGGCCTTGCGGCACTTGATGATCGACTCGACGACGTTGGTGCCGACGTTGCGCACCGCGGACAGGCCGAAGAGGATCACGTCGTCGCCCTGCGCGGCGAAGTTGGACTCGGACTCGTTGACGTTCGGCGGGAGCACCTTGATGCCCATGCGGCGGCACTCGTTGAGGTAGACCGCGGACTTGTCCTTGTCGTCCTTCACCGAGGTGAGCAGCGCGGCCATGTACTCGGCGGGGTGGTTCGCCTTCAGATAGGCGGTCCAGTACGACACCAGTCCGTACGCGGCGGAGTGGGCCTTGTTGAACGCGTAGCCGGCGAACGGCACCAGCACGTCCCACAGCGCCTGGATGGCCTCGTCGCTGTAGCCGTTGCTGCGGGCGCCGGCCTGGAAGATGGTGAAGTTCTTCGCCAGTTCCTCGGGCTTCTTCTTGCCCATCACGCGGCGGAGGATGTCGGCCTCGCCGAGCGAGTAGCCGGCGATGATCTGGGCGGCCTTCTGCACCTGCTCCTGGTAGACGATCAGGCCGTGGGTGACGTCCAGGACCTCCTTGAGCGGCGCCTCCAGCTCGGGGTGGATGGGCGTGATCTCCTGCTGGCCGTTCTTGCGCAGGGCGTAGTTGGTGTGCGAGTTCATGCCCATCGGGCCCGGCCGGTACAGGGCCGACACGGCGGAGATGTCCTCGAAGTTGTCCGGCTTCATCAGCCGGAGCAGCGAGCGCATCGGTCCGCCGTCGAACTGGAACACGCCGAGCGTGTCGCCGCGCTGGAGCAGGTCGAAGGTCGTGGGGTCGTCCAGGGGCAGCGACAGCAGGTCGATGTCGATGCCCTTGTTGGCCTTCACCATCTTGACGGCGTCGTCCATGATGGTCAGGTTGCGCAGGCCCAGGAAGTCCATCTTCAGCAGGCCGAGCGACTCACAGCTCGGGTAGTCCCACTGTGTGATGGTCACGCCGTCGGTGTGCCGGACCCAGACCGGGACGTGGTCGGTGATGGTCTCGCTGGACATGATCACGCCCGCCGCGTGCACGCCCATCTGCCGGACCAGGCCCTCCACACCGCGCGCGGTGTCGATGACCTTCTTCACGTCCGGCTCGTTCTCGTACATCCCGCGGATCTCGCCGGCCTCGGAGTACCGGGGGTGGTTCGGGTCCGTGATGCCGGACAGCGGGATGCCCTTGCCCAGGACGTCGGCGGGCATCGCCTTGGTGAGCCGGTCGCCCATCGCGTACGGGTAGCCCAGCACGCGCGCGGAGTCCTTGATGGCGTTCTTGGCCTTGATGGTGCCGTAGGTGCCGATCATGGCGACCTTGTCGGCGCCGTACTTCTCCGTCACGTACCGGATCACCTCGACGCGCCGGCGCTCGTCGAAGTCGATGTCGACATCGGGCATGGAGATGCGCTCGGGGTTGAGGAACCGCTCGAAGATCAGGCCGTGCGGGATCGGGTCGAGGTCGGTGATGCCGAGGGCGTAGGCGACGATCGAGCCGGCCGCGGAGCCGCGGCCCGGGCCGACCGCGATGCCCTGCTTCTTCGCCCACATGATGAAGTCGGCGACCACGAGGAAGTAGCCCGGGAAGCCCATCGAGATGATGGTGTCCATCTCGTACTCGACCTGCTTCATGCGGTCGTCCGGGATGCCGTCCGGGAAGCGGCGGTTCATGCCGCGCATGGTCTCCTCGCGGAACCAGCTGACCTCCGTGTACCCCTCCGGGATGTCGAACTTGGGCATCAGGTCGCGCTTTTCGAACATGCCCGTGGTGTCGACCATCTCGGCGATCAGCCGGGTGTTGGCGCAGCCCTGCTGCCAGGCGTCCGAGGAGTCGATGGCGTACATCTCGTCGGTGGACTTGAGGTAGTAGCCGGTGCCGTCGAACTTGAAGCGGTCCGGGTCGGAGAGGTTCTTGCCGGTCTGGATGCACAGCAGCGCGTCGTGGGCGCCCGCCTCGTGCGCGTAGGTGTAGTGCGAGTCGTTCGTCACCAGCGGGGGGATGCCGAGCTTCCTGCCGATCTCCAGCAGGCCGTCGCGGACCCGGTGCTCGATCTCGATGCCGTGGTCCATCAGCTCCAGGAAGTAGCGCTCCTTGCCGAAGATGTCCTGGTAGTCGGCGGCCGCCTTGAGCGCCTCGTCGAAGTGGCCGAGGCGCAGCCGGGTCTGCACCTCGCCGGAGGGGCAGCCGGTGGAGGCGACGATGCCCTCGGACCACTTCGCGATGGTCTCCTTGTCCATCCGGGGCCACTTCTGCAGCCAGCCCTCGGCGTACGCGTCGGAGGAGAGCCGGAAGAGGTTGTGCAGGCCGGTGCTGTTCACCGCCCACATCGTCTTGTGGGTGTAGCCGCCGGAACCGGAGACGTCGTCCCGCTTCTGGTGCGGCTGGCCCCACTGGATCTTGCGCTTGTTGCGCCGGGACTCGGGCGCGACATACGCCTCGATCCCGATGATCGGGGTGACTCCGGCCTTCTGGGCGGAATGGAAGAAGTCGTACGCCCCGTGCAGGTTGCCGTGGTCGGACATGGCGATGTGCGTCATGCCCATCTCGTTGCAGGCGTTGAACATGTCCTTCAGCCGCGCGGCACCGTCCAGCAGCGAGTACTGGGTGTGGACGTGCAGGTGCGTGAACGGCGGCTTTGACACGGTGCGGCCTCCAAAGGTGAACGCTGTGGCGCGGAGCGCCTCGATGTGGGGCGGTGGTCGGGCGACGGGAGGGCTCACGGCGACGGGCGGGCGGACAGTCCGGGGGACAGCGTCGAAGTCTATGCCCCGGGACTGACACGCGGAGGCCGCCGCGACGTACCTTCGGGCGGTGGCGCGGGCACTCCCGTGACCGGTCACGCGTTAGGCAGGGGACGGTCCAGCCGTCCCGAGACTTCCCGCACCTGGAGGCACACAGCGATGTCGGTCCCGCAGCTCAACGACGAGCACCGCGGTGAGGAGATCCTCACCGTCCTCGACACCGCCTTCGGCGAGCTCCTGGCCGCCGACCCGGCCGCGTTCCGGGTGAAGTTCCGGAAGATGGCGGCGTCGGCGTTCGCCTTCTACCGCGGGACGGCGTGCCTCTTCTACCACGACCTGGACGCCGAGAGCGCCGGGCCGGACGGCGGGGGGACGTACAGCGGGCCGTACCTGGACGAGCGCACCTCGCGCGTGTGGATCCACGGCGACCTCCACGCGGAGAACTTCGGCACCTACATGGACTCCAACGGCCGCCTGGTCTTCAACGTCAACGACTTCGACGAGGCCTACGTCGGCCCCTTCACCTGGGACCTCAAGCGCTTCGCGGCCTCCGTGGCGCTGATCGGCTACGCCAAGGCGCTCAGCGACGGGCAGATCGGCGAACTCGTCGCCGTCTACGCGACCGCCTACCGGGAGCGCATCCACGCGCTGGCCACCGGCGCGAAGAGCGACGAGGTGCCGCCGTTCACCCTGGACACCGCCCAGGGCCCGCTGCTCGACGCGCTGCGCGACGCCCGCTCGCTGACCCGCTTCGGCCTGCTGGACTCGATGACCGAGATCCGCGACTTCGAGCGCCGCTTCGCCCCCGGCGGCGGGGCGGTGGAGCTGGACGCCGCCACCCGCTACAAGGTGCTCGCGGCCTTCGACGGCTATCTGGAGACGCTGCCGGACGCCTCGCTGGCCCGCCCGGACTCCTACCGGGTGAAGGACGTCGTGGGCCGCCGCGGCATCGGCATCGGCTCGGCCGGGCTGCCGTCGTACAACATCCTCCTCGAGGGCCACAGCGACGCCCTGGAGAACGATGTCGTGATCTACATCAAGCAGGCCCAGACCCCGGCCGTCTCCCGGCACATCACCGACCGGGCGATCCGGGACTACTTCCAGCACGAGGGGCACCGCACGGTGATCTCCCAGCGCGCCCTCCAGGCGCACGCCGACCCGTGGCTGGGCTGGACCGAGCTGGACGGCTCGGGCCAGCTGGTCGCCGAGGTCTCGCCGTACGCCGTGGACCTGGACTGGAGCGACATCGACGACCCGGAGGAGATCGCCCTGGTCGTCGCCGACCTCGGCCGGGCCACGGCGACGATGCACGCGGCGGCGGACGACACCTCCGGCGAGTCCCTGGTGCCGTTCTCCACGGAACGCGCCATCGACGCGGCCATCGCCGCCGACGAGGACTCCCTGGTCCCGCTCCTGGTCGACTTCGCCCACGGCTACGGTGCCCGCGCACGCGCCGACCACCAGACCTTCCTGGACCTCTTCCGCAACGGCAGGATTCCGGGATTGTGACGATCGGAACATCCACAGGAACCCTTTAGGGATCCCTTACCGGAGCACGTGACACACTCGTTCCCGCCATGGACATATCCGGAACCCAGCTCAGAGCCGTCCGCGCGGCGCTGTTCACGGCAGTCGTCGTGACGCTCAGCAGCGCGTCGCACGTGCTGCTGTCCGGGGCTCCGCTGCCGTTGAACACGGTGGCCGCGATCGCCGCCGCCGTGTTCCTCCTGGCGTACGCCCTGGCGGGGCGGGAGCGTTCCTTCGGGCGGATCGCCGCCCTGCTGATCCCGCTGGAGCTGGCCGCCGACACGGTCTTCACCACGGGCCAGCACGTCTGCTACGGCCGGATGGGCGGGCCCGTGGCGGGCCCGCTGCGCTCCGTCGGTTTCGACGTGCTGTGCGGCGACGGCACCAGCGTGGGCGCACCGCTCGCCCGGGTGACCGGGCCCGCCGCCGAGGGCGGCGACCGGCTGGCGGCACTGCTGGCCGAGGCCGACCCGGCCACGGCCTGGATGCTGCTCGGGGCGCACATCGGGGTCGGCCTGTTCGCCGCCGCCTGGCTGCGCCGCGGCGAGCGGGCGCTGACCCAGCTGCTGAGCGCGGTCGCCGCCACGACGTTCAGGCCGCTGCTGCTGGCGGTCGCGGCGGTGACCGTGCGCCGGGGCCGGGAGGCGCTCCGGCCGGCCCGCCCGGTGCGCCGCACCGCCATCGCCCGGACCCTGCTCCTCGCGCACTCCCTGGGACGGCGCGGACCGCCGTGCTCCGTCGCCGCCCCCGCCTGAGGCCGGCGGCCCGACCCGAGCACCAGCAGTCCCCCCATACGCATCCCGCACACCACCGTGTGCGTCCCCCGTGGAGACATCACCATGAGCAAGCGGAACAGCCAGGCGGCGAAGACGGCGGCCCGAGAGCGACTGCGCCAGGAGCGCGAGCGCCAGGCGAAGAAGGCGAAGGCCAAGCGGCAGATCGTCGTCGCCCTGTCGGTCGTCGGCGTCCTGGCCGCGGCCGGCGGCATCGGCTACGCGGTCGTCCAGGCCAACAAACCCAGCGCCTGGGAGGCCGCCCTGGACAAGAAGATCGTCGCCCCGGCCAACACCTCGGGCGAGAACGGCACAACCGTCGTGCTCGGCAAGGACAGCGCGAAGAAGACCCTGAAGCTGTACGAGGACCCGCGCTGCCCGATCTGCGCCTCGTTCGAGCAGTCGGTCGGCCCGACCCTCCTCAAGGACTACGAGGCCGGCAAGTACAAGATCCAGTTCATCGGTGGCACGTTCCTCGACGGTGACACTGGGGACGGCGACAAGATGAAGATCGGGTCCAACGGCGAGGGCTCCAAGAACGCGATGAGCGCCCTGGGCGCCGCGTTGAACGTGAGCCCGGAGGCCTTCCTGGAGTTCAAGGAAGCGCTCTACTCGGCCGAGTTCCACCCCGAGGAGTCGCAGGACAAGCTCAAGGACGACGACTACATCATCAAGATAGGCAACTCGGTCGACGCCCTGAAGAACAACAAGAAGTTCCAGGACGCGGTCAAGAACGGCACGTTCGACGCCTGGGCCCTGGCCATGTCCCACACCTTCAACACCAACGAGGACGAGGTGAACGGCACGCCGAGCCTCGTCATGGACGGCAAGAAGCTCACGGGCTCCGACGGACAGAACACACCCATGACCGTCGAAGAGTTCAACGTCGCCATCGAGAAGGCCCTCAAGGGCTGAGTCCGCCGGCTGTCGGCACGCTGAGGAGCGGGCGAACTTCTGCAAGTTCGCCCGCTCGCGCGGATGCCTCCGCCTCCGGCGCCTTACCTGAAAACACACGCCCCGGGCTTCGAGCCGGAGGTCAGCATCCCCGTAGATGCGATTCGGCGCCCATGAGGTGCCGTCGATGATGGCTGCGTGTGGCCAGAACAGCGTCTCGTGCAGGTGGGTTGAGTCATGAGATGCACTCCTCAAGCGCCATGCAGGATGTCGAGCATGGCTCCACAAGATGGAGAATCTGCCACTGCCGTGGCCCGATTTTTTCGGAAAGTCACTCTTATGGTGTGACACCAGAACGGGGCCAACGGATCCCCGAAGCACGAGCGTAGGCATTTCGGCACTGCCTGAAGATAAGCGGTCCGCCTTAGGGTGGGCTTCACTTCGTCAAGAAGAAGTCACGTGACAGGTGCCCAAGGCTCAACACGGCGGTCGACAAGGCGCTCAAGGGCTGAGTCCCGGCCGGACGACGGCGTGCTGAAGAGCGGGCGAACTTTGACGAGTTCGCCCGCTCTAGCGTGTACCTGTCAGTAGCCTGTTCGGCTGTGACCAGTCGACACAGATCATCCGAGAACGCCGTCCCCGCCACCGCGGACGCCGACTCCCTCGCCCCGCGCCGCCGTACGGTCGTCAAGGCGGCCGCCGCCACCGCGGCACTGGCCGGACCGCTCGCCGCCGCGCTGCCCGCCCGGGCGGCACAGCAGGCCCCCGCCTTCCTGCACGGCGTCGCCTCCGGCGATCCGCTGCCGGACGGCATCCTGCTGTGGACCCGGGTGACGCCGGTGCCGGAGGCGGTACCCGGCTCGGGCCTCGGGCCCGACACCGAGGTGAGCTGGACCGTCGCCCGGGACAGGGCGTTCACCGACGTCGTGGCGAAGGGCTCGACCCTCGCCACCGCCGCCTCCGACCACACCGTCAAGGCGGACATCCGCGGCCTGCGGCCGGCCACCGACTACTGGTTCCGCTTCTCCGCCGGCGGCACCGAATCCCCCGTCGCCCGCACCCGCACCGCGCCGGCCGCCGACGCCACCGTGAGCGGACTGCGCTTCGGCGTGGTGTCCTGCTCCAACTGGGAGGCCGGACACTTCTCCGCGTACCGCCATCTCGCGGCCCGCGGCGACCTGGACGCCTGGCTGCACCTGGGCGACTACATCTACGAGTACGGCACCGGCGAGTACGGCACCCGCGACACCGTCGTCCGCCCGCACGCGCCCGCCCACGAGATCGTCACCCTCGCCGACTACCGCGTCCGGCACGCGACGTACAAGACGGACCCCGACCTCCAGGCCCTGCACGCCAAGGCGCCGGTCGTCGCCATCTGGGACGACCACGAGATAGCCAACGACACCTGGTCGGGCGGCGCCGAGAACCACACCGAGGGCGCGGAGGGCACCTGGGCCGCCCGTCAGGCCGCCGCGAAGCGGGCCTACTTCGAGTGGATGCCGGTACGTCCCGCGCTGGCCGGCACCACCTACCGCCGGCTGCGCTTCGGCAAGCTCGCCGATCTGTCCCTGCTGGACCTGCGCTCGTTCCGCTCCCAGCAGGTCACCACCGGCGACGGCGACGTCGACGACCCGGACCGCACGCTCACCGGGCGCGCCCAGCTGGACTGGCTCAAGTCGGGCCTGACGGCCTCCGACACCACCTGGCGGCTGGTCGGCACCTCGGTGATGATCTCGCCGTTCTCGGTGGGATCCCTCCCGGCGAGCCTGCTGAAGCCGCTCGCGAAGCTGCTCGGCCTGCCGCAGGAGGGCCTCGCCCTCAACACCGACCAGTGGGACGGCTACACCGACGACCGCCGGGAACTCCTCGCCCATCTGCGGGCGAACGCCATCCGCAACACGGTCTTCCTCACCGGTGACATCCACATGGCGTGGGCCAACGACGTGCCGGTGAACGCCGGTACCTATCCGCTGTCGGCCTCGGCCGCCACGGAGTTCGTCGTCACCTCGGTGACCTCGGACAACCTCGACGACATCGTCAAGGTCCCCGAGGGGACCGTCACCGCGCTCGCCTCCCCGCTGATCCGGGCCGCCAACCGGCACGTCCACTGGGTCGACACCGACCGCCACGGCTACGGCGTGCTGGACATCACCGCCGAGCGGGCGCAGATGGACTACTACGTGCTCTCCAGCCGCACGGAGGCGGACGCCACGGCGAAGTGGGCCCGCTCCTACCGCACCCGCAGCGGCACGCAGAAGGCCGAGCGCACCTACGACCCGGTGTAGCCCCACTCCCGAGGGGCGATTTTCGGCCACCTCCGGTCGCGTGAGGCGCGCCTGAGGTCCGATCAGGTCGCTACGGCGGGTGGTGCGGACGGGGAACCGAATCCGGACACACCACCCGCCCGGTGACCGAAACGATGACGTCGCGTTTTCAAACACCGGACGCCGTAACGTTTCCGCACCCGTCACCTTCCCTGTTGCCCCTGTTTGACGGGTGATCGATTGGGCTTGATCACTCCTCTTGGCACCTAGTCATGTCCACGTAATCTCCCGGCGGCGGCCAGGAAGATCCCTGGCCCGGTCCCCACCGCATCCGCCAGGAGCCCCCATGCGCACGCTTGCCCGGATATCGTCCCTGTCGCACAGACGCCTGCTCGGTACGGCCGTCGTGGCCGGAACCCTGATGCTCACCCCGCTGTCCGCGCCCACCACGGTGGCCGCGGCCGGAACCCAGGCGGCCGAGTGCGCCGACGACACCTCCGCCACGGCACGCAAGGCCCGTCCCGGTCACGACGGTCACGCCGCCGAGCCGAACGAGATCAGCCAGGCCCGCGCCCAGGCCATGGACGCCGACCTGCGCGCCAAGCTGGACAAGCTGCGCACCGACAGCCGGAGCAGCGCGGCCGCCGCCTCGGCGACCGTCCCGGTCTACTTCCACGTCATCCACGACGGCGAGGCGGGCAAGCTCAGCTCCGCCGACATCACCGCCCAGATGAACGTCCTGAACGCGGCCTACGCCGGCCAGGGCACGGGCAACACCGACTCGGGCTTCCAGTTCACGCTGGCCGGCACCGACTACACCGACAACGCCGCCTGGTACACCGTCGGTCACGGCTCGCCGGAGGAGAAGGCGATGAAGACCGCCCTGCACCAGGGCGGCCCGGACGCACTCAACTTCTACACCGCCGACATCGGAGACGGGCTCCTCGGCTGGGCCACCTTCCCCAGCTCCTACCGGTCCAGCCCGGAGATGGACGGCGTCGTCGTCCTGAACTCGTCGCTGCCGGGCGGCTCGGCCGCGAACTACGACGAGGGCGACACCGCCACCCACGAGGTCGGCCACTGGATGGGGCTGTACCACACCTTCCAGGGCGGCTGCAACGGCAACGGCGACTACGTGGCGGACACCCCGGCCGAGAAGAGCCCCGCCTACCAGTGCCCCGAGGGCAGCGACTCCTGCACCCGCAAGGCGGGCACCGACCCGATCCACAACTTCATGGACTACACGTACGACGCGTGCATGTACCAGTTCACGGCGGGTCAGGTGACGCGCATGCAGGAGAACTGGCTCGCCTACCGCGCCGGCTGATCCCGTTCGAGCGAGGCGAGGAAGCCGAGTGCCACCCGCCAGGTGGCCTCGGCGGCCTCCTCGTCGTAGTCCGGCAGGTCGGGGTCGGTGTACAGGTGGCCGGCGCCCGCGTACCGGTACACCTCGACGTCGGCACCCGCCCGGCCCATCCGCAGGTACCAGGCGGTGAGCCAGTCGTCGGTCTCGAACGGGTCGGGCTCGGCGACGTGCAACTGCACCGGCAGCTCGTCCACGGCAGTGTTCTCCGCGATGTCCGACGTGCCGTGCAGGAGCAGCAGCCCGCGCGCCCGGTCGTCACCGAGGGCCAGCGTCTGGGCCACGGAGGCGCCGAAGGAGAACCCCGCGTACACCAGCCCGCGCTCCGAGTAGGGCGCGGCGGCCAGCACGGCCCGCTTCAGCAACTCGTCCTTGCCGGTCTCCTCCTTGTACGCCATGCCCTCCTCGACCGTGCCGAACGTGCGGCCCTCGAAGAGGTCGGGCGTCCACACCTCGTGTCCGGCCGCGCGCAGCCGGTCGGCGGCCCGGGCCACCGCGGGCCGCCGGCCGTAGGTCGAGTGAAAGAGCATGATGTTCATGCGGACCATGGTGCCAGCCGGGTGTGACAGATGTGACAGCCCCGTATCGCGGCACTACCCGCGATCGGACGGAAGTCACATGTTCATGCCCGCGCGCGGCCGGTTAGGTTCGGGGACATGGATGACGTGCTCCGCCCACTGGTCGTGGTCGGCGGCTCGGTCGTGCTCACGCTGCTGCTCGGCTGGGCCACCGACCTGCTGCTGCGCAAGGCCGACGAACGCCACCCCGAGACTCCGCTGTGGGGCCTGCTGCGCCGTGGCCGTGTCCCCTACCAGCTGCTGGTCTGCGCGACCCTGCTCAGAGGGTCCTACGACGAGGCACGGCTGCTGCCGGACCACGAGGTCGCCATCGGCAGGACGCTGTCGCTGGTGCTGATCGGGTCGGCGGCCTGGCTGGCGATCCGGGTCGCGGCCGCGGTCGTGGAGACCTCGTACACGCGCTACGCCAGCACCCACCGCGAGCGCGACCCCGCCCGGGTCCGCCGGGTGCGCACCCAGGTGACGCTGATCCGGCGGGTGGTGTCGGCGATCGTCGGAGTGGTGGCGGTGGCCGCGATGCTGCTGACCTTCCCCGCGATGCGCGCGGCCGGGGCCTCGCTGCTGGCCTCGGCGGGCATCCTCGGCATCGTCGCCGGTGTGGCCGCCCAGTCCACCCTGGGCAACATGTTCGCCGGACTGCAGATCGCCTTCGGCGACATGGTCCGCATCGGCGACACGGTGATCGTGGACGGCGAGTGGGGCACGGTCGAGGAGATCACACTGACCTTCCTGACCGTACGCACCTGGGACGAGCGCCGGATCACCATGCCGGTGTCGTACTTCACGTCCAAGCCGTTCGAGAACTGGTCGCGCGGGACGCCGCAGATGACGGGCACCGTCTTCTGGCACCTCGACCACTCGGCCCCGCTGGACGCGATGCGCGACAGGCTCCGGGACATCCTCCGGGAGTGCCCGGCCTGGGACGGCCGCGCCTACAACCTGACCGTGACGGACAGCACGCCAAGCACCATGGAGGTGCGGGCCCTGGCCACGGCCAAGGACGCCGACGACATCTGGACGGTACGGGTCACGGTCCGCGAGGAGATGATCCGCTGGCTGACCCAGGAGCACCCCTACGCCCTGCCCCGGGTCAACACGGCCGACGCGGTCCTGCGTCCCGGCCTCAACGGTCACCGCTCCCACGACGGGGTGCCGGCGCCCCGCCGTGTGCACCACCATCCGAGGGAGCGCTGACCGGCCCTCAGTGACCGCGCTCGGCGCCGCCGTTGACCTGGATGATCTGCGAGGTGATGTGTCCGGCGCCCGGGGAGGCGAGCCAATGCAGGGTCGCCGCGACGTCCCCGGGCGTCCCCGGCCGCTTGTCCGACGTCTCGGCGATCAGCCGGGCCCGCCGCTCCTCGTCCATGCCGTCGCCGAAGAACCCGGTGTCCTCGATGTAGCCGGGCGCCACCACGTTCACGGTGATGCCGTGCGGGCCCAGTTGCCGGGCCAGGTCGTGCGCGTACGGGTGCAGCGACGCCTTGGCCGCCGCGTACGACCCCCGTCCGGAGCCCCGGAAGGCGGCGATGGAGCTCAGGAAGAGCACCCGCCCGCCGGGTTCGGCGAGCCGGTCCCGCAGGGCCTCCGTGAGCAGCACGGCGGTCAGCACGTTGAGCCGGAAGTTGACCGTCCAGTCGCGGGCGACCGCGTCGAGCGGGTCGTCGGCGCCGACGGGTGGTTCGAGCAGCCCGTTGCCCCCGGCACAGTGGATCAGTACGTCCACCGCCCCGAACTCGCGGCCCACGAAACCGGACACACCCCGTACGGCCTCCGGATCGGCCAGGTCCGCGGCGTAGGTCAGGGCGCCGGGCACCGCCGCCCGTTCCAGCACGTCCCCGCGCCGCCCGAGCAGCAGCACCTGGTCCCCGTCGGCGGCGAACACCCGCGCGGTGGCCAGTCCGATGCCGGTACCGCCCCCGCTGATCACAACGTTCCGAGTCATCCCCCGACCCTACGAACAGAAAGCCGCCGGCGCCGGTAACTCCACGGCGCTCACCGCAGACTCCGCACGTCCGGATGGCGCGGCACCCGGTCCACGCTCACCACCGACCCGAGCAGCAGCAGGACGAACAGCAGGGCCAACTGATCCACGGTCGGTGCTCCCCGGGGGGTCGGTGATCGGTCAGCGGACTTCCAGCCTGCCACGCCGACACCCCCACCAGGACGTTCGCGGATCGTGCTACAGCACGCGCCGCATCGCCCGGTGCGGCATCCCCGCGTCCGGGAACTCGGGCCCGTAGGCCTCGTATCCCAGCCGCTCGTAGAAGCCGAGGGCTTGGGTCTGCGCGTGCAGGTCGACGGCGGTGAGCCCGCGGTCGCGGGCCGCGTCCTCGATGGCCCGCACCAGCGCCGCGCCGACACCGAGGCCGCGTGCCTCGCGCGTCACCGCGAGCCGGCCCAGGGAGCCGACCGCCGGGTCGCCGCCGTTCTTCGCCGCGGCGGCCGCGCCGTGCAGCAGCCGTCCGGTGCCGAGCGGTGTGCCGTCCTCCCGGACCGCCAGCACGTGCACGGCGCCGGCGTCGTGGGCGTCGTACTCGATGTCCTCGGGGACGCCCTGTTCGGCGACGAAGACGTCCTTGCGCACGGCGAAGCAGGCCTCGCGGTCGGCGGGCTCCTCCGCCACCCGGACGACGTACGGCCGGCTCACGCGTAGGTCTCCTCGCGGACCTGGTCCAGCGCCTGCCGCAGGTCCTCGGGGTAGTCGCAGCCGAACTCCGCCCACTGCCCGTCGCCGGGGTGCTCGAAGCCGAGCCGCACCGCGTGCAGCCACTGGCGGGTCAGCCGGAGCCGCTTGGCGAGCGTGGGGTCGGCGCCGTAGGTCAGGTCGCCGACGCAGGGGTGCCGGTGGGCGGCCATGTGGACGCGGATCTGGTGCGTGCGGCCGGTCTCCAGCTTGACGTCGAGGAGGGAGGCGGCGCGGAAGGCCTCGATGAGGTCGTAGTGCGTGACGGACGGCTTGCCGTCGGCGGTGACCGCCCACTTGTAGTCGTGCTGCGGGTGGCGGCCGATGGGGGCGTCGATGGTGCCGCTGGTGGGGTCGGGGTGGCCCTGGACGAGCGTGTGGTACCGCTTGTCGACCGTGCGCTCCTTGAACTGGCGCTTCAGCGACGTGTACGCGTACTCCGACTTGGCGACCACCATCAGACCGGAGGTGCCGACGTCGAGGCGGTGCACGATGCCCTGGCGCTCGGCGGCGCCGGAGGTCGAGATGCGGTACCCGGCGGCGGCGAGACCGCCGATCACGGTGGGGCCGGTCCAGCCGGGCGAGGGGTGCGCGGCGACGCCGACGGGCTTGACGATCACGACCACGTCGTCGTCGTCGTGCACGATCTCCATGCCCTCGACCGGCTCGGCGACGACCTGGACCGGCGCGGGCGCCTGCGGCATCTCCACCTCGAGCCAGGCGCCGCCGCTGACCCGCTCCGACTTGCCGACCACCGACCCGTCGACCGTGACCTTCCCCGCGGCGGCGAGCTCGGCCGCCTTGGTGCGGGAGAAGCCGAACATGCGGGAGATGGCGGCGTCGACGCGCTCGCCCTCCAGGCCGTCGGGCACGGGCAGGGTGCGGATCTCGGGAATCGTGCTCACCCGTCGAGTATGCCGGACGGGCCGGGCACTCCCGTACGGGAGTCCCGGCGGCGCTCAGTCCTTGTGGACGGTCCCGTCCGGGTCGAGGCCCCGGAACGACAGCAGCACGATCAGGATGCCGCCGCACACGATCGCCGAGTCCGCCAGGTTGAACACGGCGAAGTGCTTGGGCGCGATGAAGTCGACCACCGCGCCCTCGAAGACGCCCGGGGACCGGAAGATCCGGTCGGTGAGGTTGCCGAGGGCACCGCCGAGCAGCAGGCCGAGCGCGATCGCCCAGGGCAGGCTGTACAGCTTGCGGGCCAGGCGGATGATCACCACGATCACCGCGGCGGCGATCACCGTGAAGATCACGGTGAAGGCCTCGCCGAAGCCGAAGGCCGCGCCCGCGTTGCGGATCGCCTCGAACCTCAGCCAGTCCCCGATGATCTCGATGGGCGCGTGGTGCTCCAGCTTGGCGACCACGATCATCTTGCTGATCAGATCGAGGGCATAGGCGAAGACGGCGACGGCGAAGAGCACGGCGATCCGCCGCTTGCCGCGGGGCCGCTCGCTCTCCGCCGCCGTCGGGTCGGTGCCGGCCTGCTCCTGCTCGTCCCGGTCCGCGTCCGGGGTGTCCGGCGTACCGATGATGCGCTCCGCCTCTGCCACGTGAGTCCCTCAGCCTAGGTACCTGACTGAGGACGAGGGTACGGCACGGCCCGCACGGCCGCCGATCAGTACCGGCGCTCCTGCTTCTGCTTGCACTCGACGCACAGCGTGGCCCGGGGGAAGGCCTGCACACGGGCCTTGCCGATGGGATTGCCGCAGTTCTCGCACAAACCGTAGGTGCCGGCGTCGAGCCGCTGGAGTGCGCGCTCGAACTGGCTGAGCATCTCGCGCGCGTTCGCGGCGAGCGCGAGTTCGTGCTCGCGCGTGATGTTCTTGGTACCGGTGTCGGCGTCGTCGTCGCCCGCGCCGTCGCCGGAGTCCCGCATCAGGCCGGCCAGCGACTGTTCGGAGTTGGTGATCTCCTCGCGCAGCCGCAGCACCTCGGACATCAGCTCGGTCCGCGCCTCCTCGACCTCTTCCGGAGTCCAGGGCTCCTCGCCCGGACGCACCGCGAGCTCGCCCGGCTCCACCGCGCCGATCCGGGCCTTGGGTACGGCGGTCTTCGCCGCCGTGGCCGCCGTGGCCGCCGGGCCAGGGGTCTTCTTCGCACCCACCGTCGTCACTCCCGTCTGCGCCGCGGCCTCGGCCGCGCCCGCGTCATCGGCCGCGCTGTGCCCGGCCACATCCTGAGTGGACCCACTGGTCCCGGCAGCGCCCTCGCGCTCCCCACCGGAGCCCCCGCGTCCCGCGGCGGCCCCCTCCCCGCCGCCCTTCTTCGCCGCCTTCCTGCCGGCGCCCTTCCTGGCCGACGCCCCCTTCGCCCCGGCCTCCCCCGCCGCCTTCCCGGCGGGCGCCTTCCCGGCGGGCGCCTTCCCGGCGGGCGCCTTCCCGGCGGGCGCCTTCCCGGCGGGCGCCTTCCCGGCGGGCACCTCCCTCGCCGCCTCCTCCGCGGCAGCCTTCCCCACCGCGTCCTTCCCCACCGCCGCCCTCCCGGCGGGCGCCTTCCCCGCGGAGGCCCTCCCGGTGGCGGCCGCCTCCGGAGCGGTAACCTCCATTGCCTTCCTGGCCTGCGGCTTCTTCGCGGCGGACGTCCTGGGCTGTGGCTTCTTCGCGGGGGACTTCCGCGGCGCCGTCTTCTCCCCGGCGGGCGCCGCCTTCCGTGCCGACGGCTTCCGGGCCGCAGCGGTCTTCTTCGCGGGGGTCTCCGCGGAGGGGCGCTCCGAGGCCTGCCGCTTCGCCGCGGCGGGCTTCCCGGGTGCCGGGGCCGGCTCCGCCGCGGTACCGGCCTGCCCCGTGGCCCGCGTGCCCTTCCTCCCGCCCGAACCCCTGGGCCCACCGTCCGGAGCCGGTCCGGGCCCGCCGGACGGCGCCGACTGCTGTACAGCGGTCTTCTTCGCCACCATGGCCGCGGCCCCTTCACATATTGTGATCTTGCGCGCGAATCGTGCTGGGACGATAAATCGACTCGAGTCCCGCGGCAACGGGGCGCACCGCTCGGTTCCCCCGCGCCACGGACGCCGCGCGGCGAGCCTGCATCCGTTGTGCCCAGCTCCCCGCCGGGTATGCCGCCCAGGCAGACGTCCCGGAATCCGAACACGCGCACCTCGCCATTCGGGGCATACCAATTCATACCCCGCCGGAAAACCGGTCGGCCGCTGTCCGCGCCGCGCCGTACACTGGGCGGAGCGAAAAGCGTGGATGGGGACGAGTAGCGGCGTACGCAGCCCAGAGCGACCCGGGGACGGTGGGAGCCCGGGGGTGAGCGCGACGTGAAGATCACCCCGGAGCCGCCGGAAGAAACCCCCGCGGGGGCGGTAGAACCGGCATCGCGACCCCAATGAGGGGGCTCACCGGAGCGCGCGCCGCACCGGGGGGCCAAGGAGGGTGGTACCGCGGGAGCGCGCCGACGGCGGCGTAGAGATCGAAACAGCTCTCGTCCCTCCGGACGGAAGGCAGCAAGTCCGCCGGAGGAAGCCCGCTGATGACATCGCCGACGTACCGCCAGGTACCCGCCCAGGTCGACCTGCCCGCCCTCGAGCACGCGGTGCTCGACTTCTGGCGTGAGCAGAAGATCTTCGCCAAGAGCCTGGAGCAGTCCGAGGGCCGCCCCGAGTGGGTGTTCTACGAGGGCCCGCCCACCGCCAACGGCATGCCAGGCGCCCACCACATCGAGGCCCGCGTCTTCAAGGACGTCTTCCCCCGCTTCCGCACCATGCGCGGCTACCACGTGGCCCGCAAGGCCGGCTGGGACTGCCACGGCCTCCCGGTGGAGCTCGCCGTGGAGAAGGAGCTCGGCTTCTCCGGCAAGCAGGACATCGAGGCGTACGGCATCGCCGAGTTCAACGCGAAGTGCCGTGAGTCGGTGACCCGCCACACCGACGCCTTCGAAGAGCTCACGACCCGCATGGGCTACTGGGCCGACCTGCAGGACCCCTACCGCACGATGGACCCCGAGTACATCGAGTCCGTCTGGTGGTCGCTGAAGGAGATCTTCAACAAGGGCCTGCTGGTCCAGGACCACCGCGTCGCCCCCTGGTGCCCCCGCTGCGGCACCGGACTGTCCGACCACGAGCTGGCGCAGGGCTACGAGACGGTCGTCGACCCGTCCGTCTACGTCCGCTTCCCGCTCACCTCCGGCCCGCTGGCCGGAGAGGCCGCACTCCTGGTGTGGACGACCACCCCCTGGACCCTGGTCTCCAACACGGCCGTCGCCGCGCACCCCGAGGTCACCTACGTCGTCGCCACGAAGGGCCCCGAAGGCACGGAGAAGCTGGTCGTCGCCGAGCCGCTGGTCGCGAGTGCCCTCGGCGAGGGCTGGGAGACCACCGGCCAGACCTTCACCGGCGCCGAGATGGA
This sequence comes from Streptomyces marokkonensis, assembly GCF_008312835.1. Lineage (GTDB taxonomy): Bacteria > Actinomycetota > Actinomycetes > Streptomycetales > Streptomycetaceae > Streptomyces > Streptomyces marokkonensis_A. Next base: position 19,930 of record NZ_VSKS01000016.1, read on the forward strand.
GCGCTGGACGTACCGGCGCCCCTTCGAGCTGGTGGAGTTCCCCGAGCCGGCGCACTACGTGGTGAACGCCGAGTACGTCACCACCGAGGACGGTACGGGCCTGGTCCACCAGTCCCCCGCCTTCGGTGAGGACGACCTGAAGGTCTGCCGCTCCTACGGCCTGCCCGTCGTGAACCCCGTCCGCCCCGACGGCACCTTCGAGGAGGACGTCCCCCTGGTCGGCGGCGTCTTCTTCAAGAAGGCCGACGAGAAGCTCACCGCGGATCTCGACGAGCGCGGCCTGCTCTTCAAGCACATCCCGTACGAGCACAGCTACCCGCACTGCTGGCGCTGCCACACCGCGCTGCTCTACTACGCGCAGCCGTCGTGGTACATCCGCACCACGGCCGTCAAGGAGCAGTTGCTGCGGGAGAACGAGAACACCAACTGGTTCCCGGACACGGTCAAGAACGGCCGCTACGGCGACTGGCTGAACAACAACATCGACTGGGCGCTGTCCCGCAACCGCTACTGGGGCACCCCGCTGCCGGTCTGGCGCTGCGAGGACGACCACCTCACGGTCGTCGGCTCGCGCGCCGAGCTGACCGAGCTGACCGGCACCGACCAGTCCGCCCTCGACCCGCACCGCCCCTACATCGACGAGGTCACCTTCGCCTGCCCGAGCTGCGCGAAGACGGCCACGCGCGTGCCGGAGGTCATCGACGCCTGGTACGACTCGGGCTCGATGCCGTTCGCACAGTGGGGCTACCCGTACAAGAACAAGGAACTGTTCGAGGCCCGCTACCCGGCGCAGTTCATCTGCGAGGCCATCGACCAGACCCGCGGCTGGTTCTACACCCTGATGGCGATCGGCACGCTGGTCTTCGACAAGTCGTCGTACGAGAACGTCGTCTGCCTCGGCCACATCCTCGCCGAGGACGGCCGCAAGATGTCCAAGCACCTGGGCAACATCCTGCAGCCGATCCCGCTGATGGACCAGCACGGCGCGGACGCGGTCCGCTGGTTCATGGCGGCCGGCGGTTCGCCGTGGGCGGCCCGGCGCGTGGGCCACGGCACCATCCAGGAGGTCGTCCGCAAGACCCTGCTGACGTACTGGAACACGGTCGCCTTCCAGGCCCTGTACGCCCGTACGTCGAACTGGGCCCCGAGCGAGGCCGACCCGGCTCCCGCCGACCGTCCCGTCCTCGACCGCTGGCTCCTGTCCGAACTGCACGCGCTCACCGACCAGGTGACCCGGGCGCTGGACTCCTACGACACCCAGCGGGCGGGCAAGCTGCTGTCCGCGTTCGTCGACGACCTGTCCAACTGGTACGTGCGCCGCTCGCGCCGCCGCTTCTGGCAGGGTGACAAGGCCGCGCTGCGCACCCTCCACGAGGTGGTGCGGACGGTCACCCAGCTGATGGCGCCGCTGACCCCGTTCATCACCGAGCGGGTCTGGCAGGACCTGGTCGTCCCGGTCACCCCGGGCGCGCCGGAGTCGGTGCACCTGTCCTCGTGGCCGGAGGCGGACCTGTCCGCGATCGACCCGGAGCTGTCGAAGCAGATGGCGCTCGTGCGGAGGCTCGTGGAGCTGGGCCGGGCCACGCGCGCGGAGTCGGGCGTGAAGACCCGCCAGCCGCTGAGGCGCGCGCTGATCGCGGCGGGCGGCTTCGACCGCCTGGGCCCCGAACTGCACGCGCAGATCACGGAGGAGCTGAACGTCGAGTCGCTGGCGTCGCTGTCCGAGGTGGGCGGCTCGCTGGTGGACACCACGGCGAAGGCCAACTTCCGCGCGCTGGGCAAGCGGTTCGGCAAGCGGGTCCAGGACGTGGCGAAGGCGATCGCGCACGCGGACGCCGCCGCGCTCTCCCTGGCGCTGCGCGAAGGCGCGGCCTCGGTGGAGGTCGACGGTGAGACGGTCGCGCTCGCCCCGGACGAGGTGATCATCACGGAGACCCCGCGCGAGGGCTGGTCGGTGGCGTCCGACGCCGGTGCCACGGTCGCCCTGGACCTGGAGATCACGGAGGAACTGCGCCGCGCGGGTCTCGCCCGTGACGCGATCCGGCTGATCCAGGAGGCCCGCAAGAACAGCGGCCTCGACGTGGCCGACCGCATCGCCCTGCGCTGGACGGCCACGGAGCCCGCGACCGTCGCCGCGCTGGCGGAGCACGCCGCCCTGATCGCCGACGAGGTCCTGGCGACGGACTTCGCTCAGGGCGAGGCCGACGACACGTACGGGGACGCGTTCACGGACGAGGGGCTGTCGCTGACGTTCCGCCTGCGCAAGGCGTAGCGGCGCGGCCGGGAGACACCGAGGCCCGGGCCCGCCGGGAAAAATCCTGGCGGGCCCGGGCCTTCGGCATTGCGTACGTCGGACATCCCACCCAGGGCCGAACAAACGCCGCACACTCCGTGAACACGCGTAGCGAAAGGGCGGGGCCCCGGGTTGGTGAACCCGGGGCCCCGCCCTGAACGCTGCCGACCGCTACGCCGTACTCATGGCCACAGGGCCGTCAGTTGTCGTCCTCGTCGATCAGGAAGCCGCGCATCGGCGAGGGCGCCTGACCCATCGGCGACGGGCCCTGCGGACGCACCGGCGCCATGGGCTGGGTCATCGCCGGCTGCATCTGCTGCTGACCGCCGTACGACGGACCGGACGGGCCGCCGGGGCCGCCCATTCCCTGGTTGCCGCCGTAGGACGGCGCACCGGCACCGGCCGGAGCCATCGAGGGCGCCGGGGACGGCGGCAGCGACGGAGCGGCGCTCGCGGGCTGGCGCGGCGGGGCGAGCGAGTCGTCCGCCTGGGTCTCCAGCTGACGCAGCTGGGACTCCAGGTAGGACTTCAGCCGCGTGCGGTACTCGCGCTCGAAGCCGCGCAGGTCCTCGACCTTGCGCTCCAGCGTGGCGCGGGCGGACTCCAGGGAGCCCATCGCGACGCGGTGCTTCTCCTGCGCGTCCCGCTCCAGGGCGTCGGCCTTGGCGCGGGCGTCCCGCTCGAGGCCCTCGGCACGCGAACGCGCCTCGCCCACGATCTTGTTGGCCTCGGAACGGGCCTCCGCGATCGCCTGGTCGGCGGTCTGCTGAGCCAGCGAGAGGACACGGGCGGCGCTGTCGCCGCCGGGGCCCTGCTGACCGGGCATACCGGGGCCGCCCATGGGACCGCCCATCGGGCCACCGTGGCCCATCTGCCCCTGCATCGGGCCGCCCTGGCCCATCGGCCCGGGACCCTGACCCATGGGGCCGGGACCCTGCGGGCCGCCCTGTCCGCCGGGGCCGGCGGGCAGCTGAGGAGCACCGCTCGGCAGCTGGGGCGGGCCACCCATGGGGCCACCCATCTGCTGCTGCGGCGGGCCCGATATGCCGGCGGGCACGGGAGCGCCGGGACCTCGCATGCCCTGCTGGGGCATGCCCGGGGGCGGACCCTGCTGTTGCTGCTGGTCCTGGGGCTCGGGAGGCTTGCGCATGTTCTGCTGGTTCTGGGCGGCGGCGCGCGTGGCCGCGGCCAGCTTGGCGCGCAGGTCCTCGTTCTCGCGCAGCAGGCGCGTCAGTTCGGCTTCGACCTCGTCGAGGAAGGCATCGACCTCGTCCTCGTCATAGCCTTCTCGGAGGCGGACGGTCGTGAACTGCTTGTTCCGCACGTCCTCGGGGGTCAACGGCATCTCTTCACCTCAACGTAGTCATCGGCAGTCGGCAAGACCGTATCGTCCACAGTCACCTCGCGAGATTGCCCACGATCGAGATCAGGATGTAGACGATGATCATCAGTACGAAGAAGGACAGGTCGAGCGCCACGCCCCCGAGACGCAGCGGCGGGATGAACCGCCGCAGAAGCTTCAGCGGTGGATCGGTGACAGTGTAGGTGGCCTCCAGGACGACCACCATCGCCTTGCCGGGTTGCCACGAGCGGGCGAACTGGAACACATAGTCCATGACCAACCGGAAGATGAGCACGATGAGGAACACCATCAGCGCGATGTAGATCACCTGCGCGAACACGCCCATGGCCTGCTTTTCCCTCTCCCCTGTGCCCTGCTCGATCCGGTACTGCGTCTCAGCTCTGGTTGAAGAACCCGCCCTCTGCGATGCGGGCCTTGTCCTCCGCCGTGACATCGACGTTAGCAGGCGACAACAGGAACACCTTCTGCGTCACCCGCTCGATGCTGCCGTGAAGACCAAACACCAAACCGGCCGCAAAGTCGACAAGTCGCTTGGCGTCTGTGTCGTCCATCTCAGTCAGATTCATGATCACCGGCGTGCCCTCACGGAAGTGTTCCCCGATGGTACGGGCCTCGTTGTAGGTCCGGGGGTGAAGCGTGGTGATCCGGTAAGGCTCTCGTTCCGACACGACCTTGGGCATGATCACCGGTGCGTTCTTCTCCAGGCTTGCGCGTTCTTGTGTGATGGATGCCACGGGCGCGATCCGCGCCGGGCGTGGCGATTCCGCGGGGAGCGAAGCGGAACGGGCGACCGGTTCGCGCGGCGCGGGAGGGTGTACGACTCGTACCTCTTCGTCCCTTTGGGGTTGATGTGAGCCGTGGGGCTGGTGTGGCGGCTCGTGCCGCCGGTGGTCCCGCTCGGGCTCCGGGTCGAGTTCGGGTTCGAAGTCGTCGTCTGGATCGAATCCGCGGCCGTCGTACCCATCGTCCTCCACGAGGCCGAGGTAGACCGCCATCTTGCGCATCGCGCCGGCCATGCTCCGAGTCCTCCGCTCTGTGGTGGATCCGCTGACGACCGCCAAGTGCCCGCGATCCACTAGGTCTTTACGTCCGCTGTTCGGCGGAACTGACCATATTTTCTGCTGTGGTCCGACTTCCTGGCGACGTTACCCGAGCCTGGGGCGGACTCCGAGTACCGCACTGCCGACGCGCACATGTGTCGCTCCGGCGGCCACGGCCTGTTCGAGGTCCGCGCTCATCCCTGCCGAGACCATGTTCGCAGCAGGACGGGTCCGGCGCAGGTCTGTCGACAAAACCATCAACCGCTCGAACGCAGCCTGTTCACGCCCGGCGTACTCCCCGGTGAGCGGGGCGACGGTCATCAGTCCGTCGAGCCGCAGTCCCTCCGCCCCGGCGATCAGGCCGGCCAACTCCTCGACACCGCCGGGCGCGACACCCCCGCGCTCCCCCCGGCCGCTCGCGCCGGCGTCGAGCGCCACCTGGATCAGGCAGCCGACCTCACGGCCGGCCCGCACGGCCTCCTTGGAAAGGGCCGTCACCAGCCGGGGACGGTCGACGGACTGCACGACGTCGGCGTAACCGACCACCGAACGCACCTTGTTGGTCTGAAGCTGGCCGACGAAGTGCCACACAAGGGACAGATCCGCGCACTCGGCCGCCTTGGGGGCGGCGTCCTGGTCGCGGTTCTCGGCGACATGGCGCACACCGAGTTCCGACAGGATCCGCACATCACTCGCGGGGTAGGTCTTGGTGACCACGATGAGGGTCACCTCGTCACGCGCGCGTCCGGCGGCGGCGCACGCGGCGGCGATCCGCTCCTCCACTCTCGCCAGGTTCGAGGCGAGTTCGTCCCTACGGTCCGTCATGTCCCATTCAGTCCAGCCACACATGGCCCGCGAGCCGCCCGGTGGTGCGGTCACGGCGGTACGAGAAGTGATCCGACGACTCCAGCGTGCACACCGGCGACTGCGCCCGGTCGCGCACCCCCAGCCGTTCGAGCTGGGCGTGCACGCCCGCGGCCACGTCGACCGCCGGGGTGCCCCAGCTCGTCCCGGCGTGCGCGGCCGGCTCGGCGGCGGCCACCTCGGCGCGCATCGCCTCCGGCACCTCGTAGCACCGGCCGCACACGGCGGGGCCGGTGCGGGCGACGATCCGGGCCGGGTCGGCACCGAGTCCGGTCATGGCCCGAACGGCGGCGGGGACCACCCCGGCGACCAGTCCGGGCCGGCCCGCGTGCGCCGCCGCGACGACTCCGGCCACGGGGTCGGCGAGCAGCACCGGCACGCAGTCGGCGGTGAGCACGGCGAGGACGAGTCCGCGCCGCGCGGTGACGATCGCGTCGACCTCCGGCACCGGACGGTCGCCCCACGGCTCGTCGACCACGACGGCGTCCGCCCCGTGCACCTGGTTCATCCAGACCACGCGGGCGGGGTCCACACCGAGGGACTTGGCGGTCAGCTCGCGGTTGGTGCGTACGGCGCCGGGATCGTCGCCGACCGCTCCGCCGAGGTTGAGCTCCTCGTACGGAGCGGCGCTCACCCCGCCCCACCGGTCGGTGAAGGCGATGTGCGCGCCGCTCACGCTCTCGCGCTGTCCTATCACTTCAGGAAGTCCGGCACGTCCAGTTCCTCGGCCGCGCTGTCATAGGTCCGCGACGGCGGGACCGGGGGCTGGACGGCCGGGATGTCGGCCACCGGCTCCGGCACCACCGGCTCCGGGTCCTCCTTCGGCGTGACGCTGCCGAGCGAGCCGAAGGACGGGCGGCTCTCCGCCTGCCGGGCCGGGGCCGGCTCCTCGCGCTTGGCCGAGGACGAACCGAGGACGTTGTCCCGCTTGGAGGGCGGCTGGCCGCCGTCGAAGCCGGCCGCGATCACGGTGACCCGGACCTCGTCGCCGAGGGCGTCGTCGATCACCGCGCCGAAGATGATGTTGGCCTCGGGGTGGGCGGCCTCGCTGACCAGCTGGGCGGCCTCGTTGATCTCGAACAGACCGAGGTCGCTGCCGCCGGAGATGGAGAGCAGCACGCCGCGGGCGCCGTCGATGGAGGCCTCCAGCAGCGGCGAGGAGATGGCCATCTCGGCGGCGGCCACCGCGCGGTCGTCGCCGCGGGCCGAGCCGATGCCCATGAGGGCGGAACCGGCCTCGGACATGACCGACTTGACGTCGGCGAAGTCGAGGTTGATCAGACCGGGGGTGGTGATGAGGTCGGTGATGCCCTGGACACCGGAGAGCAGGACCTGGTCCGCCGACTTGAAGGCGTCGAGGACCGACACCTGACGGTCGGAGATGGACAGCAGCCGGTCGTTCGGGATCACGATGAGGGTGTCGACCTCTTCGCGGAGCTCCGCGATGCCGTCCTCGGCCTGGTTCGCGCGGCGCCGCCCCTCGAAGGTGAACGGGCGCGTGACCACACCGATGGTGAGGGCGCCGAGCGAGCGGGCGATGTTGGCCACGACGGGCGCGCCGCCGGTACCGGTGCCGCCGCCTTCACCGGCCGTCACGAAGACCATGTCGGCCCCCTTGAGGACCTCCTCGATCTCCTCGCGGTGGTCCTCGGCGGCCTTGCGGCCGACGGCCGGGTTGGCTCCGGCGCCGAGTCCGCGGGTGAGTTCACGGCCGACGTCGAGCTTGACGTCGGCATCGCTCATCAACAGGGCTTGCGCGTCGGTGTTGATGGCGATGAACTCGACGCCCTTGAGACCGACCTCGATCATCCGGTTGATGGCATTGACACCACCGCCGCCGACACCGATGACTTTGATGACTGCGAGGTAGTTCTGCGGTGCTGCCACGTCGAAGGCCTCTCGCCTCGAGTTACGTGTCGCCCGACCGCTGAAGCACTGATGCCCCCGCGATCCGACGACTGATGCCGAATGGGACGGTCCGTAGCGCCGACCCGAACCCTAACGTTGAAGTTTAGGGTTACCAGTGTGTCTGTTCCCTGGAGTCTTCTGAACAGGACACTAAGTCGACAAGTGGCGCCCGTTCAACGAACACGCCGAACCTCCCGTTTTTCTTTTCACCCTATGTGATCAGCCATAGCGCTGCCCAACCAGGGTGCTGGCCTGCGCTGATGTGCGTCAACTCCCCGATGACGCCGGGGCCGTGGGAACGCTGACGTCGAAGTGCCGCGCGCGGGGCTCCGCTTTCATCAGCGCGGTGAGAGTACGGCCTTTCTCGGCACCCTTCTCACCGCTCCCCCAGTCGACCGTACGGCCGTCCGCCAGCTCCAGCGAGATGGCGTCGTAGGAACGGACCTTGACGCTCCGGGTCGCCCGCGCCACGGAGTCGGGAAGGGCGCCGGCCACCCGGACCGCCTCCCGCGTCAGCCGGTCCTCGCCGAAGCGGCGCAGACTCGCCGCCGCGGAACCGGTCCCGGAGGCTTCCCACTTCAGCTCGGGTACTCCCTCGGGAGCCTTGGAAACCGTGGCGAACCGGACACCTTCATCGTCCACTTCGATGAACTTCCCGCCTTTGTGGACGAGAAGAACCGGGGTGCGTTCCGTCACTTCCAGGGTGATCTCGTCCGGCCACGAACGGACCACGTCCACCGTGTCGATGCGGGGCAGTGCCTTGGCGAGGCGGGCCTCGATCTCCTCGGTGCCGACGGAGATCAGCTGTTCGCCGAGGGGTACGTCGGCGGCTTCGCGCACCTGGGCGGGCGTCAGGACGCCCGTCCCTGACACGGACACCCGCTCCACGCGCACCAGGTCCGATCCGTAGAGCAGCCAGAACGCCCCGCTGCCGAGGAACACGAGGACGACGGCCGATGCGATGATCCGACGAAGGCGCCGTCGCCCGAACCGCCTGACGGGCGGCGGGCCGGACGACTCCCGCTTGCGTTCACCGCGCTCCGCGGTGGTCGATCCGGCCACGCTCCCTGCCCTCCGTCATCCGCGTCTAACGGTGCGCACGGGCGGCGATCGCCTCGTACACCATGCCGACGAGCAGGTCGTCGGCGTCCCGGCGGCCGAACTCGGCGGCGGCACGGGACATCTCGTACAGCCGGTGCGGGTCGGCGAGCACCGGCAGGACGTTGTGCTGGACCCACTCCGGCGTCAGTTCCGCGTCGTCGACCAGCAGCCCGCCGCCGGCCTTGACCACCGGCTGGGCGTTGAGCCGCTGTTCACCGTTGCCGATGGGCAGCGGGACGTAGGCGGCCGGGAGCCCGACGGCGGAGAGTTCGGCGACGGTCATCGCGCCCGCGCGGCAGAGCATCATGTCGGCCGCGGCGTACGCGAGGTCCATCCGGTCCAGGTAACTTACCGGGATGTAGGGGGGCATCCCCGGCATCTGGTGCACCTGCGGCAGTTCATTCTTCGGGCCGACCGCGTGCAGGATCTGGATACCGGCCTGCTGGAGCCACGGAGCGACCTGCTGGACCACCTCGTTGAGCCGGCGGGCGCCCTGCGAGCCGCCGGTGACCAGCAGAGTCGGCAGGTTGGGGTCGAGCCCGAACGCGGCGCGGGCCTCGGGGCGGACGGCGGCCCGGTCGAGGGTGGCGATGGAGCGGCGCAGCGGGATCCCGATGTAACGGGCGTTCCGCAGCTTGCTGTCGGGTGTGGAGACGGCGACCTGGGCGGCGTAGCGCGAGCCGATCTTGTTGGCCAGACCGGGACGGGCGTTGGCCTCGTGGATCACGATCGGCACGCCGAGCCGCTTGGCCGCGAGGTAGCCGGGCAGGGCGACGTAGCCGCCGAAGCCGACCACGGCGTCCGCCTTGGTGCGCTCCAGGATCTGCTCGGTCGCCTTGATGGTGCCGCGCAGCCGGCCCGGGACGGTGATCAGCTCGGGGGTGGGCCTGCGTGGCAGCGGTACGGCGGGGATCAGCGCCAGCTCGTACCCGCGCTCGGGTACGAGACGGGTCTCGAGGCCACGCTCCGTGCCCAGGGCCGTGATGCCCACGGTCGGATCCTGCCTGCGCAGGGCGTCCGCGAGGGCGAGCGCGGGCTCGATGTGGCCCGCGGTTCCTCCGCCGGCGAGTACGACATGCACCGAAATTCACCGCTCTCCGGACGAACGCGCCACCGGGGCGCGCCGTCGCATCGTGTTCCATCTCCGGGGCCGCTGAGAACCCCCGATCCGCTTTTTACCAAAGCGGGGTTGCCGCATCGCAAGCGCCATCCGCGCAGCGGGGTCCTCACGCGCGAAGGCGATCAGCAGCCCGATGGCGAACATGGTCGGCAGCAGGGCGGACCCTCCGTAGGAGAACAGCGGGAGCGGGACACCGGCGATCGGCAGCAGACCGAGCACCGCACCGATGTTGATCACGGCCTGGGCCGTGATCCAGGTGGTCACGCCTCCCGCGGCATACCTCACGAAGGGGTCCTCCGTGCGTCCGGCCACGCGGATACCCGCATAGCCTAGAGCCGCGAACAGGGCGAGTACCGACAGCGTCCCCACCAGGCCCAGTTCCTCACCGGTGACGGCGAAGATGAAGTCCGTGTGCGCTTCGGGCAGTTGGCCCCATTTCTCCACGCTCGCCCCGAGTCCGGAACCGAAGATGCCGCCGGAGGCGAGGGCGTAGATCCCGTGCACGGCCTGCCAGCAGTCGACCGGGCCCGACTGGGGCTCGGTGGCGCCGAGGCAGGAGAGGCGGGCCATGCGGTTGGGGCTGGTGCGGATGAGGATCGCCCCGAGCAGCGCGGCGATCGAGAGCACGCCGACGAACAGCCGGGTCGGCGCTCCCGCCAGCCACAGCAGGCCGAACAGGATCGCCGTCAGGATGATCGCCGTACCCATGTCGCCGCCCAGCATGATCAGGCCGAGCAGCATGAAGGCGGCCGGCACCAGCGGCACCAGCATGTGCTTCCACTGGGTCAGCAGCCGCTTGTCCTGCTTGCGGGCCAGCAGGTCGGCGCCCCACAGCACCAGCGCGAGCTTGCCGAACTCACTGGGCTGGAGCTGGAAGGTGCCGCCGAGGGCGATCCAGTTCTGGTTTCCGTTGACCGCGACTCCTATCCCCGGCACCTGCACCAGGGCCATCAGGAAGACGGCGCCCGCGAGGATGGGGTAGGCCAGCGCCCGGTGCAGCTTCACCGGCATCCGGGAGGCCGCGAGCAGCAGGACGGCGCCGATTCCGGCCGCCAGGAGCTGTTTGAGGAAGAAGTAGGAGCCCGGCAGCGACATCTGCAGCGCCGTGATCTGGGAGGCCGAGTAGACCATCACCAGACCCAGCACGGTGATCAGCAGACTGCCGCCGAGGATCAGGTAGTACGCGGTCAGCGGCCGGTCCCAGGCCCGGCGTGCCCGGGTGACCAGGGTGCGGAAGGGGTTCTCGCGCGGGGGTCCGGGTACGACGGGTCGCCGGGCGGCCCGCTGGACGGGCGGGCGCCCGGTGCGGCTACTGGGCATCACGACCTCCGCCGTACGCCGGACAACAGGCCCTAGACGGTCCCACGCGTCCCTCCCAAGGTCGCCCGGCGCCAGGCGGCCGGGGTTCAGGCGCCGAGCTCGCGCACCGCCTGTGCGAACGCGTCACCGCGCTTGTTGTAATTGGCGAACATGTCCATCGAGGCACAGGCGGGGGCCAGCAGGACCGTGTCGCCGGGCCGTGCGAGCCGCTTCGCCTCCTGGACAGCCTGGAGCATCGCCCCAGTGTCGGTCCGGTCGAGGTCGACGACGGGTACTTCCGGGGCGTGTCGCGCGAGGGCTTCGCGGATCAGGGCACGGTCCCTGCCGATCAGCACGGCACCCCGCAGCCGCTTCGCCGAACCCGCGACCAGCTCGTCGAAGGCGGCACCCTTGGCGAGGCCGCCGGCGATCCACACGATCGACTCGTACGCGGCCAACGAGGCCTGTGCGGCATGGGTGTTGGTGGCCTTGGAGTCGTCGACGTAGGCGACGTCGTCCAGGTCGGCGACGTGCGCGATGCGGTGGGCGTCCGGGGTGAAGGCGCGCAGGCCGTCCCGTACGGCGCCCGCGGGCACCCCGTAGGCCCGCGCGAGGGCGGCGGCCGCGAGGGCGTTGGCGATGTTGTGCGGGGCCGGGGGCCTGACGTCGGAGACCTCGGCGAGCTCCTGGGCGTTCTTGTGGCGGTTCTCGACGAAGGCGCGGTCGACCAGGAGGCCCTCCACGACGCCGAGTTGGGAGGGGCCCGGCGTGCCCAGGGTGAAGCCGACGGCGCGGCAGCCCTCCTCGACGTCGGCCTCGCGGACCAGGTCCTCGGTGGCCTTGTCGGCCACGTTGTAGACGCAGGCGACGCGATTGCCCTCGTAGACGCGGCCCTTGTCCCTGGCGTACGCCTCCATGGAGCCGTGCCAGTCGAGGTGGTCGGGGGCGAGGTTGAGTACGGCGGCGGAGTGGGCGCGCAGGGACGGCGCCCAGTGGAGCTGGTAGCTGGACAGCTCCACGGCGAGCACGTCGTACTCCTCCTCGCCGAGCACCGCGTCGAGGAGGGAGACGCCGATGTTGCCGACGGCCGCGGTGCGCAGACCGGCCGCCTTCAGGATGGACGCGAGCATCTGGACGGTGGTGGTCTTGCCGTTGGTGCCGGTGACCGCGAGCCAGGGGGCCGCGCCGGGCTTCCTGAGCCGCCAGGCGAGTTCGACGTCGCCCCACACCGGCACCCCGGCCTCGTCCGCCGCCGCGAACAGCGGCTTGTCCGGCTTCCAGCCGGGAGCGGTGACGATCAGCTCGGTGCCCTCGGGCAGGGTGGCGCCGTCGCCGAGGCGGACGGTGATCCCGAGCGCCTCCAGTCCGGCGGCCTGCTCCCGCGCGCGCGTGTCGTCCCCGTCGTTGACGACGGTGACCCTCGCGCCGAGCCCGTGCAGCGCCTTGGCCGCCGGGACGCCGGAGACGCCGAGACCGGCGACGGTGACGTGCTTGCCCTGACATTCGAAAGGCACCGAGGAGGTCACTTGTCCGCTGCCCATCCCGCGTAGAAGAGGCCCAGTCCGACGATCACACAGATGCCCTGGATGATCCAGAAGCGGACCACCACGAGGACCTCGGACCAGCCTTTGAGTTCGAAGTGGTGCTGGAGTGGCGCCATCCGGAAGACGCGCTTCCCGGTGAGCCGGAACGAGCCGACCTGGATGACCACCGACATGGTGATGAGGACGAACAGACCGCCGAGGATGGCCAGCAGCAGCTCGGTGCGGGAGCAGATCGCGAGACCCGCGAGCACACCGCCGAGCGCCAGCGAACCGGTGTCGCCCATGAAGATCTTGGCCGGGGAGGTGTTCCACCACAGGAAGCCGAGGCAGGCACCCATCAGCGCGGAGGCGACGACCGCGAGATCCAGCGGATCGCGCACCTCGTAACAGGCACCCGGGTTGGTCAGCGTCTCGCCGTTGGCGCAGGACTCCTGGAACTGCCAGACGCCGATGAAGGTGTAGGCACCGAAGACCAGGACGGAGGCGCCGGTGGCGAGACCGTCCAGACCGTCGGTCAGGTTCACGCCGTTGGACATGGCGAGGATCATGAACAGCGCCCAGACCACGAACAGCACCGGGCCGATGGTCCAGCCGAAGTCCGTGATGAACGACAGCTTGGTGGACGCCGGGGTCTGGCCGCGGGCGTCCGCGAACTGCAGGGAGAGCACCGCAAAGGCGATACCGACGATCAGCTGGCCGGCCATCTTCGCCTTGGCCCGCAGACCCAGCGACCGCCGCTTGACGATCTTGATGTAGTCGTCCAGGAAGCCGACCATGCCCATGCCCACCATGAGGCCGAGCACCAGCAGACCTGAATACGTCGGGGTGTAACCGGTGATCACCTTGGACAGGAAGTAGGCGGCGACCGTCGCCAGGATGAAGGCGATACCGCCCATCGTCGGCGTACCGCGCTTGCTGGCGTGCTCGCGCGGCCCGTCGTCACGGATGTACTGCCCGTACCCCTTGCGGGCGAGCAGCTTGATCAGCAGCGGGGTGCCGACCAGGGTCAGGAAGAGGCCAATGACTCCTGCGAACAGGATCTGCTTCATCATCGGGCGGCGACCTCACCCTCGGCACCGGTCTCGAGCAGCGCCTGCGCCACGCTCTCGAGCCCGACCGAACGGGACGCCTTCACGAGAACGACGTCTCCCGGGCGCAATTCGCTGCGCAACAGGTCGACCGCCGCCTGTGCGTCGGACACGTGCACCGACTCCTCACCCCACGAACCCTCGTTATATGCGCCCAGTTGCAGCCAGGCGGCTTCCCTGCCCCCGACCGCGACGAGCTTGCTGACGTTGAGCCGGACGGCGAGCCGTCCGACCGCGTCGTGCTCGGCGAGCGCCTCGTCCCCGAGCTCGGCCATCTTGCCGAGCACCGCCCACGTACGGCGTCCCTTGCCCATGGCCGCCAGCGCGCGCAGCGCGGCCTTCATGGACTCGGGGTTCGCGTTGTAGGCGTCGTTGACGACCGTCACGCCGTCCGGGCGCTCGGTGACCTCCATCCGCCAGCGGGAGAGGGAGCCCGCCTCGGAGAGCGCGCGGGCGATCTCGTCTGCGGACATGCCCAACTCGTGGGCGACGGCGGCCGCGGCGAGCGCGTTCGACACGTGATGCTCACCGTACAGGCGCATGGTCACATCGGATGCACCGGAGGGTGTGTGAAGCCTGAAGGAGGGCTGTCCGCTGTCCGTGAGTCGCACGTTCTCGGCGGAGACGTCCGCTTCGTCGGACTCTCCGAAAAGGATCACCTTCGCCTTCGTACGGGAGGCCATGGCCCGTACGAAGGGGTCGTCCGCGTTGAGGATCGCGGTACCGCCCTCCTCGGCCGGGGGCAGGGCCTCGACCAGCTCGCCCTTGGCCTCGGCGATCTGCTCCCGGCCGCCGAACTCGCCGATGTGGGCGGAGCCGACGTTCAGCACCAGGCCGACCCTGGGCGGCGTCAGACCGGTGAGGTACCGGATGTGGCCGATTCCGCGCGCTCCCATCTCCAGCACGAGGAACTTCGTCTCCTCGGTGGCGGTGAGCGCGGTGAGCGGCAGCCCGATCTCGTTGTTGAGGGAGCCGGGGGTGAAGACGGTCGGCGCCTTGCTCCCGAGCACCTGGGCGATGAGGTCCTTGGTGCTGGTCTTGCCGGCCGAGCCGGTCAGCGCGACGAGGGTGGCGCCGAGCCGGCCGACGACGTGCCGGGCGAGGGCCCCGAGGGCGGCCTGGACGTCCTCGACGACGATCGCGGGCACGCCGACGGGCCGGGAGGCCAGCACGGCGGCCGCTCCCGCCTCGACGACCGCGGCCGCGTAGTCGTGTCCGTCCACGCGCTCGCCGACGAAGGCGACGAACAGGCTGCCGGGACCCGCCTCCCGCGAGTCCCGGACCACCGGCCCGGTGACCTGGACGGACGGGTCCGGTATGTCGTGCGTCTGCCCGCCGACGACTTCAGCGATCTCGGCGAGGGAGAGGGCGATCACAAGTTCATCCCTGGGTCTTCTTGATGGCTTCCCGGAGCACCTGGCGGTCGTCGAAGGGACGCACCACCCCGGCGATGTCCTGCCCCTGCTCGTGTCCCTTGCCCGCGACCAGCACGGTGTCGCCGGGCCGCGCCCGGGCGACGGCGGCGGCGATCGCGGCGGCGCGGTCCTCGAAGACCTGCACCTCGCCGCGCTCGTGGGCGGGCACGGAGGCCGCGCCCTGGAGCATGGCGGCGAGGATCGCGAGGGGGTCCTCGGAGCGGGGGTTGTCGGAGGTCAGTACGGCGGTGTCGGCGAGCCGCGCGGCGGCGGCACCCATGGGCTCGCGCTTGGTCCGGTCACGGTCGCCGCCGCAGCCGAGCACGACGTGCACCTGACCCCGGGTCACCTTGCGCAGGGCGCGCAGCACCGACTCCACGGCGTCGGTCTTGTGCGCGTAGTCGACGACGGCGAGGTACGGCTGCCCGGCGTCCACCCGCTCCAGCCGGCCCGGTACGCCCGGTACGGCGGCGACCCCGTCGGCGGCGGCCTGCGGGTCGAGTCCGGCGGCGGCGAGGGCGACGATCGCGGCGAGGGTGTTGGCCACGTTGAAGGGGCCGGGCAGCGGCGAGCGGGCGGTGATCCGCTCGCCCTCGGGGCCGACCGCGGTGAACGTCGAGTCCAGCGGACCGACTTCGACGTCCTCGGCGCGCCAGTCGGCGTCGGGGTGGCCCTCGGCGGAGTAGGTGACGACCGGGACGCCGGCCTCCTTGACGAGGCGGCGGCCGTACTCGTCGTCCACGTTGACCACGCCGAGCCTGCTGCGGGCGGGTGTGAACAGCTGCGCCTTCGCCTGGAAGTAGTCCTCCATCCCGGAGTGGAACTCCATGTGCTCCGGGCTGAGGTTGGTGAAGACGGCGATGTCGAAGACGCAGCCGTCGACCCGGCCGAGGACCAGGGCGTGGCTGGAGACCTCCATGGCGACCGCGTCGGTGCCGCGCTCGCGCATGACGGCGAACAGCGCCTGGAGGTCGGTGGCCTCGGGCGTGGTGCGCTCGGACTTGATGCGCTCGTCGCCGATGCGCATCTCCACGGTGCCGATCAGGCCCACCCGTCGCCCGCCACCGCCCTCAGCCGACGGCGCTTCGCGCCGGCCCCCCTCGTCGGTGCTGCGGTCGGTCCTCAGACCGCCCTCGACGAGATAGGCGGTGGTGGTCTTGCCGGAGGTGCCGGTGATGCCGATCTGGAGCAGATCGCGGCCCGGGTGGCCGTAGATGGTGGTGGCCAGCTCGCCCATCCGGGCGCGCGGGTCGTCCACCACGAGCGCCGGCAGTCCGGCCGCGGAGACGCGCCCGGCGCCGGACGGGTCGGTCAGCACGGCGACCGCGCCGAGGCCGGCGGCCTGGTTGACGAAGTCGGCGCCGTGGGCGCGGGCGCCCGGGAGGGCCGCGTACAGGTCGCCGGGGCGGACGGCGCGCGAGTCATGGGTGATGCCCGTGACCTCGGCGGCCTGCTCCGGAGCGGGTGCACCCAGCTGACCGGCGAGTTCCGCGAGGGGTGTGGCGGATACCTGAACCGGACGGGGCGGTCCCGGATATGTCACGGGGTGGCCCTTCTGGGCGGTTTGGGACTGATCAGCGTGTGGCACGGCGGTGAGCGTACCGGGCTCACCGGCCGGGGGGCCAAGCGAGGGGCGGGGGGTGCTCTGGTTCCCGGGGTCGGGGGTGATCGTTGTCACGAGGTGGTTCCTGGTGGCTCGGTGCTCGGTACGGGTCAGGGCTTGAAGGTGACCGGGAGGGCGGCGGGGGCGGCGCCGGTGGGCGGCACCTGGAGGGTCTTCAGGGCGAACTCCATGACCTGCTTGTACACGGGTCCGCAGATCTGACCGCCGAAGTAGCTGCCCTCGGTGGCGTTCTGGATGACGCAGTAGACGGTGATCCTGGGCTTGTCGGCGGGCGCGAAGCCGGCGAAGGACGAGGTGTAGCCGTGGTACTTGCCGGTGGCCGGATCCACGCGGTTCGCCGTACCCGTCTTCCCCGCGACCCGGTACCCCGGGATGCGTGCCTTGGTGCCGGTGCCCTCCTCGTCGTCCACGACCGACTCCAGCATCCGGGCGAGCGTCTTCGCCGTCTTCTCGCTGACGACCCGGGTCTCCTCGGGCTTCGGGGCGGGGGTGAAGCGTCCGTCGGGGCCCTGGGAGCCGCGCACGAGGGTGGGCTCGACGCGGACGCCGCCGTTGGCGATGGTCGAGTAGACGGAGGCGGCCTGCATGGCGTTGATGGACACGCCCTGGCCGAAAGGAATCGTGTACTGCTGCGAGGTGGACCACTCGTCCGGCGGGGCGAGGATGCCCTTGGTCTCGCCGGGGAAGCCGAGCCCGCTGTGGCTGCCGAGGCCGAACTTGCGCAGGTAGTCGTAGAGGACCTTGTTGGCCTGTGCCTGGGTCTTGCCGAGCTGGCCGGTGGCGAGGATGGTGCCGATGTTGCTGGACTTGGCGAGCACGCCGTTGAGCGTGAGGTACCAGGTCGGGTGGTCGACGTCGTCCTTGAAGAGCCGGTCGCCGCGGTGCAGCCGGTTGGGCACGACGACGTGGGTGCCCGGGGTGGCGGCGTTCTCCTCGAGGACGGCGGCCATGGAGAGGACCTTGGCCGTGGAGCCGGGTTCGAAGGCGTCCTGGACGGCCGCGTTGCCGAGCGCGTGGGGATCGGCCTCGGAGAGGTCGTTGGGGTCGAACCCGGGCGCGTTGGCCATCGCGAGGACCTCGCCGGTGCGGGTGTCCTGGACGATGACGTAGCCGCGGTCGGCCGCCGACTTCCTCACCTGGTCGCTGATGGCGTTCTGCGCGGCCCACTGGATGTCGCGGTCGATGGTGAGCTCGATGTCGCTGCCGGGCACGGCCGGGGTCTCGGTGGAGCCGCCGGCTGTCGGCACCAGACGGCCCCCGGACTGGGCGTAACGGATCTTGCCGTCCTCGCCGGCCAGCCGCTTGTCCAGCTGCAGTTCGACGCCGCCGCCGCCCTTGCCCTCGGCGTTGACCCAGCCCAGTATCCCGGCGGCGAGCTCGTTGTTGGGGTACACCCGCTTGCTGGTGGGCACGGAGAAGACGCCGGCCAGGACGTTGGCGGTGGACTCGTCGGTCTCCGCCTTCTTGGCGAGGGCGGTCTTCAGGTCCTTGATCTGCTTCCAGACCTGCGGGGTCTGGCGGCCGGCCAGTTTGACGTAGCGCAGGGCCTCGTTCTCCGGCCGCAGCTTCTCGACCAGTTCGTCCTGGTCCGCGCCAAGGATCGGGGCGAGGAGGGCGGCGGCCTGCTCGGGGCCGTCGGCGATCTCCAGCTCCTTGGGGGCGAACATCGTGGGGTCGGCGGTGATGTCGTAGGCGTCCTCGCTGGTCGCGAGGGCCACGCCGTTGCGGTCGGTGATCTCGCCGCGTTCGGCGGCCAGTACCTGGCCCACGTAGCGGTTCTGCTCCGCCTTGCCGGCGTAGGTGCTCGCGTCGACCGCCTGCACCTGGAACAGGCGTACGACGAAGGCGAGCATGACCAGGGTCAGGCCGACGCCGACCAGGCGCAGCCGGGGGCGGGGGCTGCCCAGGCGGATGACCTTCGGGGCCGCGGGGCGGGGACCGGCGGGCCGGCGGGCCGGACGGGCGCCGGGTCCGGGGCGCCGTCCGGCGCCCGGGCGGGCGGGCCGGGCGGGTCCGGGCACCCGGCGGCGGGGCGGTTCCCTGTCGGACACTTCCGTCACCTGCCGGGGGTCGCTGTGGAGGGCACGGAACCGGGGGCCGCGCCCGGCGCCGTGGTGGGGGGCGCGGCCGTGGCGGTGGCCAGCGCCTCCGGGGCGAGGACCAGGGGGGCACGGGCCGCCGAGGCGGTGCTGGGCACACCCCTGACCTTGCCGTCGGGGCCGAGGAAAGCGGGGTCGCCGCCGGGCACCATGCCGAGTTCGCGGGCCCGGCGCTGGAGGGCGTCGGGGGCGGAGTAGGCGTCGATGTCCCGCTGCAGGGCCTGCTCCTCGTCGGTGAGGTTCTTCGTCGCCCGCTGGAGGTCGTCGAGCCGGAACGCGCCCTCGCTGAGGGCGGAGTTCAGCACCAGGAGTCCGATCAGACCGCCGCCGAGGAGCAGGACGACGAGGAGGACGAAGGGGGTGCGCGCCGCCTGGGCACGTCCGGTGGGCAGGAGCCGCGCGAGCCGGGCCGCCCTCCCCTTCAGCTCGGGCCGCCCCTTCAGTTCGGGTTCCCTACTCACTCACGCTCCCCTGAGTTCGCTCGTCCCACCCGTACGCCCGGCCCGTCACCCGCCTCCTGGGCGGCCGGGCCTCACCGGCCGTGCCGTCCCCGGCTCAATCGACGTCCTCCCGGATCCGCTCGGCGCCGCGCAGCCGCGCGGGGGCCGCGCGGCGGTTCTCGGCGATCTCCTCCTCGGTGGGAAGTTCGGCACCGCGCGTGAGGAGCTTGAGCCGGGGCTGGTACCGCTCGGGGACGACCGGGAGTCCGGGCGGGGCGGTGGTGGCGGCGCCCGCCGCGAAGACCTGCTTGACGAGGCGGTCCTCCAGGGAGTGGTACGACAGCACGGCGATCCGCCCGCCCACGCCGAGGGACTTCACGGCCGCCGGGATCGCCCGCTCCAGCACCGACAGCTCTCCGTTGACCTCGATCCGCAGGGCCTGGAAGGTGCGCTTGGCCGGGTTGCCGCCGGTGCGCTTGGCGGCCTGCGGCAGCGCGTCGCGGATCAGCTCGACCAGGCGCGCGCTGTTCGTGAACGGCTCCTTCTCCCGCTCGCGCACGACGGCGGCCACGATGCGCTTGGCCTGCTTCTCCTCGCCGTAGGCGCGCAGGATGCGGACGAGTTCGCCGGGCGGGTAGGTGTTGAGGACCTCGGCGGCGCTGACGCCGGTCGTCTGGTCCATGCGCATGTCGAGAGGGGCGTCCTGGGCGTAGGCGAAGCCGCGGTCGGCCTCGTCGAGCTGCATGGACGACACCCCGAGGTCGAAGAGGACGCCGTCCACGCGCGCGATGCCGAGCCGGGCGAGCACGTCGGGGAGCTCGTCGTAGACGGCGTGCACCAGGGTGGCCCGCTCGCCGAAGGGGGCGAGCCGCTCGCCGGACAGGCGCAGGGCCTCCTTGTCGCGGTCCAGGGCGACGAGCCGCGCCTCGGGGAACCGCCGGAGCAGGGCCTCGCTGTGGCCGCCGAGGCCGAGGGTGCAGTCGACGGCCACCGCGCCCGGCCGCTCCAGGGCGGGTGCCAGCAGGTCCAGGCACCGCTGGAGCATCACCGGAACGTGTCGACTCTGGGTCAAGTGGCCCTCTCAGATCCGGCACGGCGTACACGCACCGCCGGGTCCCCGCCCTCCCCCGGTGAAGGGGCGGCCGGCGCCTGAGGCGTCGGCCGAGCGGCGGCGGGAGGAGGCCGAGCCGTACGTACGCGCCGCGCACGCGGGGAGATCCCCCGGTCGTCGCCGGGGTCTCCGGGGGGATGTCCGTGCGGCAGGCGCGCTCGCCTCCCGCTTCGCGTCACTTTAGTCCACGGCCCCGCCCGGTCAATCAACCGGCACCCGCGTCGCGGTCCGCGGCGCGCGTCAAGGGGAAGATCGGGTGAATCATCCTCGGGAGGGGGCTCACATCACTCCTGTGGATTACCTCACAACAAGGATCGCTGACGTTCTTTGTCCCGTCTCACAACAGGCCTCCTCCCCCTGTGACCAGTACCGTCATGGGTATGACGACTTCCGCATCGGTTCCCGCAGAGTCCGGAGACACCACCGTCGCCCACGGCACGGTCACCGACCGTCTGGTCGAGGCGAACGAGCAGTACGCGGCCGCCTTCACCGACCCCGGGATGGACGCCCGTCCGGTGCTGAACGTGGCCGTGGTGGCCTGCATGGACGCGCGCCTCGACCTGCACGCCGCGCTGGGCCTCTCGCTCGGTGACTGCCACACCATCCGCAACGCGGGCGGAGTGGTCACCGACGACGTGATCCGTTCGCTCACCATCAGCCAGCGGGCGCTCGGCACCCGCAGCGTGGTCCTCATCCACCACAGCAACTGCGGTCTGGAGTCCCTCACGGAGGAGTTCCGGCACGAGCTGGAGATGGAGGTGGGCCAGCGTCCCGCGTGGGCCGTGGAGGCCTTCCGGGACGTCGACCAGGACGTGCGCCAGTCGATGCAGCGCGTGCGGACCTCGCCGTTCCTGCTGCACACCGACGACGTGCGCGGATTCGTCTTCGACGTGAAGACGGGCATGCTGCGCGAGGTCGACCCCGCCTGAGCCGGCCGCCCGCCCCGGAGGACGCGTTGAGCTCCGGAAGCCGTTCCAGCCGTATGAGCTGACATATCGCTGTCAGTTGTCCACAGGCGAGTGACACGAATCGGTAACGGCGGCAAGAATGCGGGAGTGGTGTCACGCGGAACTTTTCCCGCGTGGTGTCCGTGATTCGGGGTGGGCCGGTCCGCACGGAAAGGCGTCGGCCCGGGACATGTGGGGTGCCCCGCTCCTGCGGGAGCGTGGGGAAAGGCCGAGGAGGGCCGGGTGACGACCTATGACGATCGAGGGAGCCATGGGGGTCCCCCCGCCCGAGATTTTTCGCGGGTGGGGGACGATCTGACCGCCGTGGTGGGGGATGATCTGACCGCCGTGGTGGAGCGCGTGCGGGATTCGGTGGAAGCCGTGATCGAGGGAAAGCCCGAGGTCGTACGGCTCTCGCTGACCGTGCTGCTCGCCGAGGGACATCTGCTCATCGAGGATGTCCCGGGAGTCGGCAAGACGATGCTGGCCAAGGCGCTGGCACGGTCCATCGACTGCTCGGTGCGGCGGATCCAGTTCACGCCGGACCTGCTGCCGTCGGACATCACGGGTGTGTCCATCTGGGACCAGCAGCGCCAGGACTTCGAGTTCAAGCCGGGCGCCATCTTCGCGCAGGTGGTGATCGGCGACGAGATCAACCGCGCCTCGCCGAAGACGCAGTCCGCGCTGCTGGAGTCGATGGAGGAGCGCCAGGTCACCATCGACGGCAAGACCTATGAACTGCCCAGCCCGTTCATGGTCGTGGCGACGCAGAACCCGGTCGAGATGGAGGGCACCTATCCGCTGCCGGAGGCCCAGCGCGACCGTTTCATGGCCCGCGTCTCGGTCGGCTATCCGAGCGCGGAGGCCGAGCTGCAGATGCTGGACGTGCACGGCGGCGTCTCCCCGCTGGAGGACCTCCAGCCGGTGGCGCACGCGCACGAGATCCTGAAGCTGATCGAGGCGGTGCGCGCCGTGCACGTGGCCGAGCCGGTGCGCCGGTACACGGTGGAGCTGGTCGCCGCGACGCGTACGCACCCCGACCTCAGACTCGGCGCCTCCCCGCGCGCGACGCTGCACCTGCTGCGCGCGGCGAAGGCGTCCGCCGCCCTCAGCGGCCGGGAGTACGCGCTGCCGGACGACGTGCAGGCACTCGCCGTGGCGGTGCTCGCCCACCGGCTGCTGCCCACCGCGCAGGCCCAGCTGAACCGCCGCACCGCCGAGCAGGTGGTGCAGGAGATCCTGCAGCACACCCCGGTGCCCGCCGCGGCCCCGCAGCACAACGGCTTCGGTCCGGGCCGCGGCGGCCCGGGCTACGGCCAGCAGCCGCCCCGGAGGCTGTGATGACCACCGCGGGCGCCGTCCACGCGGAGGGCGACAGGGGCGACCGGAGCGGCGTCAGGACGGCACTGGCGGGGCTCACCACCCGCGGGCGCTCCTTCCTGGCCGCCGGTGTGGCCGCCGCGGTCTGCGCGTACGTGCTCGGGCAGAGCGATCTGCTGCGGGTCGGCCTGCTGCTGGCGGTGCTGCCGCTGGTGTGCGCGGCGGTGCTCTACCGGACCCGCTACCGGGTCGCCGGCAGCCGCCGGCTCTCCCCCGGGCGGGTGCCCGCCGGCTCCGAGTCACGGGTGCATCTGCGGATGGAGAACATCTCGCGGCTGCCCACCGGCCTGCTGATGCTCCAGGACCGGGTGCCCTACGTGCTCGGCCCGCGCCCGCGGTTCGTGCTGGACCGGGTGGAGGCGGGCGGACGCCGCGAGGTGTCCTACCGGGTCCGCTCCGACCTGCGCGGCCGCTATCCGCTGGGCCCGCTCCAGCTGCGGCTGTCCGATCCGTTCGGGATGTGCGAGCTGACCCGCTCCTTCTCCACGTACGACACGCTGACGGTGATCCCGCGCGTGGAGCCGCTGCCGCCGGTGCGGCTGGGTGGCGAGGCCAAGGGGTACGGCGACGGGCGGCAGCGTTCGCTGGCACTGGCCGGCGAGGACGACGTGATCCCGCGGGGCTACCGCTACGGCGACGATCTGCGCCGGGTGCACTGGCGCTCCACCGCGCGCTTCGGCGAGCTGATGGTGCGCCGCGAGGAGCAGCCGCAGCGCGCCCGGTGCACGGTGCTGCTGGACACCCGGGCCGTCGCCTACGAGGGCGCGGGACCGGACTCGGCGTTCGAGTGGGCGGTGTCGGGCGCGGCCTCCGTGCTGGTGCACATGCTGGAGCGGGGCTTCTCGGTGCGGCTGCTGACCGACACCGGCACCTCGGTACCGGGCGAGGGGTCCGACGGGTTCGCGGGGGTGAGCCAGGAGTCGGCGGACGCGGCCGGGCTGATGATGGACGCCCTCGCCGTGGTGGACCACTCCGACGAGGACGGCCTGTCCCGCGCCTACGACGTGCTGCGCGGCGGGAACGAGGGCCTGCTGGTGGCCTTCCTCGGCGATCTCGACGAGGAGCAGGCTGCGGTGCTCGCCCGGATGCGGCAGCGCAGCGGAGGCGCCCTCGCCTTCCTGCTGGACAGTGACACCTGGCTGCGGGAACCGGCCGATGCGCCCGGTCCGTCGGACGGGGGCGAGGAGCGGCTGCGGATGCTGCGCGAGGCGGGCTGGACGGCGCTGGGAGTGCCGCGGGGCGTCTCGCTGAACGAGCTGTGGCGGCAGGCGGACCGGGAGCGGTCGGGCCTGGCCGCGGCGGCCGGTGGGGAGGGACCGTGATCAGCGGGCGGGTGAGGCTGGCCATCTGCGCCTGGGCGGCCACACTGATGGCGGCGTGCGCCCTGCTGCCGCTGGTCGATCCGGCGACCTGGATCGTCCAGTCGGCGTTCCTGCTGGCCGTGCAGTCGGGTGTCGGCGCGGCCGCCCGGCGGGTGCCGCTGGCGCGTCCGGTGACGGTGGCGGCGCAGGTCCTGGTCACGCTGGTGCTGCTGACCCTGGTCTTCGCGCGGGAGCACGCCCTCGCCGGGCTGATACCCGGTCCCGACACCTTCCGCTTCTTCGCCGAGCTGCTGGAGCAGGGCGGCGAGGACGTCAACCGGTACTCGATCCCGGCGCCGCTGTCCGACGGCATCCGGCTGATGCTGGTCGGCGGGGTCCTGGTGATCGGGCTGCTGGTGGACACCCTCGCGGTGACCTTCCGCAGCGCGGCCCCGGCCGGGCTTCCGCTGCTCGCTCTGTACTCGGTGGCCGCGGGGCTGTCGGACAACGGCATCGACTGGCTGTGGTTCCTGCTGGCGGCGGCCGGCTATCTGATGCTGCTGCTGGCCGAGGGCCGCGACCGGCTCTCCCAGTGGGGGCGGGTGTTCGCCGGGCCGGGCCGCGGGCCCCGTGACGACCGGCCCGGCGCCGTGGCACCGGTGCGCACCGGGCGGCGGATCGGTGTGCTCGCGCTGGGCATCGCCCTGGTGGCGCCGCTCGGCCTGCCCGCGATGAACGGCGGCCTGCTGGACCCCGCCGGCTCGGGCGCCGGCTCGGGCGTGGGCGGGGGCGGCACCATCTCCGCGGTGAACCCGCTGGTCTCGCTCCGCGACTCGCTGAACGTGGACGAGGACCGCCAGGTGATGTCGGTGCGCTCCGAGCTGGCTGACGTCTCGGACCTGTATCTGCGGATCGTGTCCCTGGACGACTTCGACGGCACCACGTGGAAGCCGTCGAAGCGGTCCATCACCACGGTGCCCGACGGCACGTTCCCGACCCCTCCGGGCCTCGGCCCCGACATCGGGCGCACGGAGGTCGGCACGACGATCTCCACCGCCGACTGGTACGGCCAGGACTGGCTGCCGATGCCGTACCCGCCGAGCGGGGTCAGCATCAGGGGCAACTGGCGCTACGAACCCGTCGGCATGACGCTGGTCGGCGACCACGGGCAGAACACACGCGGTGTGACGTACGAGGTGCGCAGCCTGCACGTGCAGCCCACGGCGGAGCAGCTGGCCGACGCGCCGGCGCCGCCGCCGGCCCTGGAGCGCGAGTACACCGAGCTGCCGGACTCGCTGCCGGCCGTGGTGTCCCGCACCGCCCGTGAGGTCACCGCGGGCGCGGACAGCGCGTACGACCGGGCGGTCAGACTCCAGGAGTACTTCACGCTGAACGGCGGCTTCGAGTACGACACCGAGGTGGACGTCGGCAGCGGCTCACAGGCGATCGCCCGCTTCCTGCGGGACAGGCAGGGCTTCTGTGTGCACTTCTCCTTCGCGATGGCCTCGATGGCCCGCTCGCTGGGCATACCGGCGCGGGTCGCGGTGGGCTTCGCGCCCGGCACCCCGCAGGCGGACGGCACCGTCGCGGTCGGGCTGCGGGACGCGCACGCCTGGCCGGAGCTGTACTTCGAGGGCGTGGGCTGGACCCGTTTCGAGCCGACCCCGACCCGTGGTTCGACGCCGCCCTACACGGTGCCGGACGCGGCGGACAGCACGGCGCCCGACCCGGCCCGTCCGTCCCAGGCCGCGCCCGACGAGCCGTCCACGGCGCCCTCGGAGAGCGAGAGCTGCACCGCGGAGCGCAGGAAGCTGGACGGGTGCGGGAGCGAGTCGCCGCAGGCGGCCCTGCCCACGGGTGGCGACGGGCCGAAGTGGTACGCCCTGCTGATGTGGGCGCTGGCGGGTCTCGCCGTCCTGGTGCTGCCGCTGTCGCCGATGCTGTGGCGACAGCGGACCCGGGCCGTGCGGCTGGGCGGGCACGGCCGGTCGGAGGCGGACACCGCGCCGCACGTCCTGGCCGTCTGGGACGAGCTGACCGACTCGGCGTGGGACTACGGCATCGCGCCGGACGAGTCCCTGACCCCGCGCGCGGCGGCCGCCCGGATCGTGCGGCTCGGCCGTCTCGACGAGAGCGGTGCGCGCTCGGTGCACCGGGTCGCGGACGCGGTGGAGCAGGTCCTGTACGCGCCGCGACCGCGGCCGGCGGCGGGGCTGACGGACGACGTGCGCCGGGTGGTCTCCGGTCTGCGGGCCACGGCGGGGCGGTGGACGCGACTGCGTGCGGTGGTCGCCCCGCGGTCGGTGGTGCGTGTGGTCTGGGCGGTGTCGGCGTGGTGGTCCGGTGTCCGCGGGCGCCTCGTGGCGATGCGCCCGGCCTGGCGACGGCCGTCCCGCCAGCAGGGCTGACCGGCCGGGCCTGCACCGGCCCACCCCCACTCGCCCGCGCCGGCCGCAGCGGGCGGGGCCGGGGGTGGGTCCGGGACGGCCCGGCGCGCACCGCCCCGGCACCCTGCGGACATGATTCAGGGCGGACATGATTCAGGGGGTGACCACCACGTCGGTGGTCACCCCCTGAACCGCGTCCACGTGCGCCGGGGCGCGGGGTCTAGCGGCCGCCCTGCTCGTCGCGGCGGCGCTGCCAGCGCTGTTCGATGCGGTCCATCATGGAGCGGCGCTGTCTCCCTTGACGCCCGGCCTGGGGCGTAGCTGGGGCACCGGCGCCCTGCTCGCCCGGCTTGGGGGCCTTGCGCCAGCCGGTCACCGCGAGTACCGCGCAGCCCAGCATGACGAGGAATCCCACGACACTGAGCCAGACCTGCTGGGCGACCATACCGGCCATGAGGAGCGCAATACCAACGAGGAAGCCCGCGACCGCCTGGTAGACCCGTCGCCGGGTGTACGTACGCAGTCCGCTTCCCTCGAGCGCCGTCGCGAACTTGGGATCTTCGGCGTACAGCGCTCGCTCCATTTGCTCGAGCATGCGCTGCTCGTGCTCCGAGAGCGGCACGGAGTCCTCCTCATCGTGCAGTCGCCGGGGCGACCCGGGGGGTCCCTTCAGGATAGGCAGGGAATCGCCCCCGTGAAACCCGCCCCTCTGCGCCAATTGGCCAACCGGTACCAGCCATCACGTCCCGGCCCGCTGAGGCTTCTCATTCCCCGGCGGCCGACCCGTCATGCCGGGCGGTCTCCCTCGATCATACGGCGCCAAGCCGCCATTCGGGGGGCCTGTGGCGCACTCCATGCATGGCGGGGCCGCGTGACGCGCCGCTGATCAGCGGCGCGTCACAGCTGTGTGCTCAGGTCCCCGAGGCCCCTTGTGTCTCACCGAGTACGTGGAGCTGGGTGGCCACGGAGTGGAAGGCGGCGAGCTCGGCCGCGGCGGCCTCCAGCTTCAGCAGGGCGTCCAGGGCCCCGGGCTCGGTGTCGACGAGCACACCGGGGACGAGGTCGGCGAAGACCCGTACGCCGTGCACCGCGCCGACCCGGAGGCCCGCGCCCTCCACGAGCGCGGTGAGCCGGCCGGCGGTGAAACGGCGCGGCATGGGGTCGCCCGAGCCCCATCGGCCGTTCGGGTCGTCGAGCGCCTGCTTGGCCTCCGTGAAGTGACCGGCGAGGGCGCGGGCGAGCACGGCGCCGCCGAGGCCCGCGGCGAGCAGGCTGAGGACGCCCTCGGGGCGCAGGGCGGCCACCGCGTTGCGGACGCCCTCGGCGGGGTCGTCGACGTACTCCAGGACGCCGTGGCACAGCACGACGTCGTAGCCGCCGCGCTCGGCCACGTCGAAGAGGCCGTGGGCGTCGCCCTGGAGGCCCTTGACCCGGTCGGCGACGCCGTCCTCGGCCGCGCGGCGCTCCAGGGCGAACAGGGCGTTGGGGCTGGGGTCGACGACGGTCACCCGGTGGCCGAGCCGGGCGAGGGGCACCGCGAAGTTGCCGCTGCCGCCGCCGGTGTCGAGGACGTCCAGCGCCTGTCGTCCGGTCGCCTTGACCCGGCGTTCCAGGGCGTCCTGGAGCACCTCCCAGACCACGGCGGTACGGAGAGCGGCGCGGGGTCGCATCGGGTCCGGCACGGTAGTGACTCCTCGGCGGGCGGTTGAGCTGCGGTTGCTGTCCACCCTATGGCCTGCGGCGCGGGGGGCGGTCACCCGGCCGGCCTTGGTTTATCGCCCCCTCCGCCCTCTCCCGTCCCGTCCCTGGGGGGCTTCGCCCCCCCAGACCCCCTTCGCGCCCACGCGGCGGAGCCGCACGCCGGCACGGTCCCGCGCTCCCCCGGGCGGGCTCAGCCCGCGTCCGGCATGCCGCCGGGGCCGTCGGTGTCGCCCCGCGGCTGGGGCAGGACCGGCTGGAGGACCAGCATGCGTTCGACCAGGCGGAGGAACATCGCCACGTCCCGTATCAGGTCGTCGGCGTCGCGGGCGCTCGCCGCGCCCTGGATGCCCGCCTCGGCCAGGGCGCGGCGCCGGGCCCCAGAGGCGAACAGGGCGCTCCACTCGGTGAGCTCGGGCGCGATCTCGGGGAGCACTTCCCAGGCGCTCCGGATCCTCGCCCGGCTGCGGGGCGAGGTCTCCGGCCGGCCGCGTGCGGCGAGCACGGCGGCAGCGGTGCGCAGGGCCGCGAGGTGGGCCGTCGCATAGCGCTCGTTCGATGTCTCGAGGACGGTGGCCTCGTCGAGTCCGGCACGGGCCTGGGCGAGCAGGTCGAGGGCGGCGGGCGGGGCCGCGGCGCGGCGCAGCACGGGGTGGACGTCGCTCGCCGGGCCGTTCAGTGAGGGGGCAGGGCCGGATGCGCGGCGCCGACGGGCGGCGGCTGCGGACGAGTTGGCCATGACGAACCTCCTGTCGTCTTCGTGACGGCACGACCCGAGACGGGGTGCCGTATGTACACATCGTGAGGTATGGCACTGACAATCCGTTCTGACCTGGGCTTTTGCTTCGACCGGTCGTTCGAGCTAGTTTTTGCACTGACCAGTCAGTTCAAAAGAGGGGGCACTGGTGGACGGTCCACTCGGACTCGCCGTCTCGGCCGACGGCTTCGGCCTCGAGGGACCACGGGGCTGGGCGTTCCGCGATGTCTCGGTCGACGCGGGGCCCGGCTCGCTGATCGCGGTGGAGGGGCCGTCCGGTTCGGGCCGCACCTGCCTGCTGCTCGCGCTCACCGGGCGGATGCGGCCCACGGAGGGCCTGGCCGCCGTCGGCGGGCTCGAACTGCCCAGGCGCATGGCCGCCGTACGCCGCCGCAGCGCCCTCGCGCACGTCACCGGCGTGACCGAGCTCGACCCGGCCTTCACCGTCGGCGAGCACCTGCGCGAACAGGCACTGCTGCGACGCCGTTTCGGCGGCCCGCTCCCGCGTCCGCGCCTGCGCCTGCGTCCGCGCGGTGAGCGCCGGCTCGAGGAGAGACTGCACATCGACGCCGTGCTGACCACCGCCGGACTGGACCTCGCGACCCTGCCCAAGGGCCCGCGGACGGCCGTGCGGGATCTGGAGCGGATGGAGGCGCTGCGGCTGTCGCTCGCGCTGGCGCTGCTGGGGCGTCCCCGGCTGCTCGGCGTGGACGACACCGACCTGAAGCTCTCCCCGGCCGAACGGGACGAGATCTGGACCCTGTTGAGGTCCCTCACCGACACCGGAACCACCGTGCTGGCCGTGTGCAGCGAGGCACCGCGCGACGCGGTGACCGTCCGCACCGGGGCCGGCCGGACCGACGAGGCGAAGGAGGCGGCAGCCGATGCGCTCGCCGAAACTGGCCGCTCTTGAGCTCCGGCGCTTCGGCCGCGGCGCCCTGCCCCGCGCGGCGCTGGTCGCCCTGCTGGTGCTGCCGCTGCTGTACGGCGCCCTGTACCTGTGGTCGTTCTGGGATCCGTACGGGCGTCTGGACCGGATCCCGGTGGCGCTGGTGAACGACGACACGGGGGCGAGTGCCGACGGGAAGCGGATCACCGCGGGCGACGACATCGCCGACGGTCTGCGCGACAGCGACACCTTCGACTGGCGGGAGGTGAGCGCGGACGAGGCCCGGCGGGGTGTCGAGGACGGCACCTACTACCTGTCGCTGACCCTGCCCGCCGACTTCAGCCGCCGCATCGCCTCCAGCTCGGGCGACTCCCCCGAGACCGGCGCCCTCCGGGTGCGGACGAACGACGCCAACAACTACATCGTCGGGCAGATCTCCCGGACGGTCTTCGGCGAGGTGCGCCGGGCCGCGTCCACGAAGACCGCGCGCTCCTTCCTGGACCGGATCTTCGTCTCGTTCTCCGGCATCCACGGCGAGACCGTGCGGGCGGCGAAGGGCGCCGACAAGCTGAGCGGCGGCATCGGGAAGGCGGAGAAGGGCTCCCAGGACCTCGCCGACGGCCTGGCGGACGCCCGCAAGGGCAGCGGCAAGCTGTCCAAGGGCCTGAAGGACCTCCACAAGGGCGCGGGCGACCTGGAGGACGGCTCCGGGAAGGTCGCGGACGGGACGCGCAGGCTCGCCGAGAAGGTGAACGCGGTCGACGCCGAGGTGGGCCCGTTCCTGAAGGACAACGAGAAGAGCATCGGCGACACCGCGCGGTTCGTCGCCGACTCGGCCGGCCGGCTCCGCGGCGACCTCGACGCGCTGGAGGAGGAGGCGCCGGCCGCCGCGAAGGACGCCCGCGCGGCGTCCGCCACCGTCGACGGCGTCCACAGGGCGCGCTGCGAGGACCCCGCCCTGCCCGACCCCGCCTGCGGCGACCTGAAGAAGGCGCGGGACGCGGCGGCCGCGGCGGCGGGCGTCGCCGGCGACGTCAGCGCGCTGGTCACCGACCACCGCGACGACCTGGAGAAGCTCGACGGGCACCTCGCCACCCTGGAGAAGCAGGCCCGGGCACTCGCCGGCCGCGCGCCGCGCCTCTCCGAGGACCTCGACGACGCCGTCACCCGGATCAACCAGCTCAACACCGGGGCCGGCAAGGTCGCCGCCGGCGCGAAGAAGCTCAACAAGGGACTCGGCACGGCCGAGACAGGCGCCCGGGACCTCGACAAGGGCGTCGGCGAGCTGAAGACCGGCGCGGACGATCTGAACGGCGGCCTGTACAAGCTCGTCGGCGGCTCCGGCGAACTCGCCGGCGGGCTGCACGACGGTGCCGGGAAGATCCCCGACTACGACAAGCGGGACCGTGACCTGCGCACCGAGGTGATGGCCGACCCGGTGCGGCTCGTCTCGGACGATCTGCACAAGGCGCCCAACTACGGCACCGGTCTCGCCCCGTACTTCATCCCGCTGTCGCTGTGGGTGGGCGCGATGGTGGCGTACATGCTGATCGCGCCGATGAACCGGCGCGCCCTCGCGGCGGGTGCCTCGGCCTGGCGGATCGCCCTCGCGGGCTGGCTGCCCGTGGTGGCGATCGGGGTGCTGCAGACGGTGGCCCTGATGTCGGTGCTGCACTGGGGGCTCGGGCTGCGGATGGTCCGGGCGGCCGGGACGGTGGGCTTCCTGTTCCTGGTGACGGCGTGCTTCGCGGCGATCGTGCAGTGGCTGAACGCCCGCTTCGGGGCGGCCGGCCGGATCCTCGTCCTCGCCCTGCTGATGCTCCAGCTGACCTCGGCGGGCGGCACGTACCCCGTTCAGACGAGCCCGCCGTTCTTCAACGCGCTGCACCCGTTCCTGCCGATGAGCTACGTCGTCGAGGCGCTCAGGCGGCTCGTCACGGGCGGCGGCCTCGGCCCGGTGTGGCAGGCCTGCGCCGTGCTGACGGCCTTCACCGCGGGCGCCCTCGCGCTGACCGCCTTGTCGGCCCGCCGCCGCCAGGTGTGGACGATGGACCGGCTGCACCCGGAGCTGAGCCTGTGAACGGACGCGCCGGGGCTCCTGTGAGAATCAGGTCCATGGAACGCAGCAGCACCACGCCGGGCGGCAGTGCCCGCCGCGAGGCCACCCGGCAGAAGCTCTACGAGGCGGCCGTCACCCTCATCGCCGAGCAGGGCTTCTCCGCGACCACCGTGGACGAGATCGCCGAGCGGGCGGGAGTCGCGAAGGGCACGGTCTACTACAACTTCGCGAGCAAGTCGGTCCTCTTCGAGGAGCTGCTGCGGCACGGGGTCGGTCTGCTGACCGCTTCGCTCCGGGAGGCGGCCGAGAAGACGGCGGGGGAGGGCGGCAGCAGGGTCGACGCCCTGGACGCGATGATCCGCGCGGGGCTGGTCTTCATCGACCGCTACCCGGCGTTCACCCAGCTGTACGTGGCCGAGCTGTGGCGCACCAACCGGGCCTGGCAGTCCACGCTGATGGTGGTGCGCCAGCAGGCGGTCGCGGTGGTCGAGGGAGTGCTGCGCGAGGGCGTGGCGAACGGTGAGTTCAGCGAGGAGATCGACGTCCCGCTGACGGCGGCGGCGCTGGTGGGCATGGTGCTGGTGGCCGCGCTGGACTGGAAGTCCTTCCAGCCGGAGCGCTCGCTGGACGATGTGCACGCAGCGCTGTCCCGGCTGCTGCAGGGGCGGGTCAGCGGCCGCTGAGCCCTTCCGCACATGAAAGTGCCGGTCCGGCCGGTGGCCGCGTCCCCCGCGGGCCACCGGCCGGACCGGCGCCTTCCGTGCTCCCCCGTACGTCCCCCGTGAACCCCCGTTGCGGTCGTCCCCCGGGTTCCCCCGTGCCTCGCTCCCGCCGACGGTGCCGGCGGAAGGAGCGGATCGCGGGCCCGGTCCCGTTCCGGCGCCCCGTGCCGCCGGTTCCGGGAGCCGTGCCCCTCTCCGTGGACTCCACTCTCTCGTTCCCGCAGGCCGGCCCCCATCCGCGCGCGTACTCAACTGGGCGACTAGGTACGGATACTCAGTCCTGCGCACCCCGCCCACGGCTGCCCGCCCGCTGGTCCCCCGGGCGGGGGCGCGGGTACTCGGGGGACGGGCCGGAGGGGCCGGCGGATAAGGTCCCTGGCATGGCACGGATTGCGGTGATCGGCGCCGGGATGGGCGCGATGGCGGCCGCCGCCCGGCTGGCCGTCGCGGGCCACCGGGTGGTGGTGTACGAGCGGACGGAGACATACGGCGGTGCCCTGCGCCGGGTGGAGCGGGACGGGTTCTCCTTCGACACCGGGCCGGGGCTGCTCCCCCTTCCGGCGGTGTACCGCGATCTGTTCGTGAAGACGGGCAGGGAGCCGCTGGAGGCGTGCGTCGAGCTCGTCCAGGTCGATCCGTCGTCGCACCACGTGTTCGCGGACGGTACGCGCCTGTCGCTGCCGAACGCCTCCCGCGCGGGCGTCGTCTCCGCCCTGGAGGAGACCCTGGGGGCGTCCGCCGCCCGGCGCTGGGGCGACTTCCTGGTGCGGGCGAGGGAGGCCTGGGACCGCTCGCGCCGGCCGCTGCTGGAGGAGCCGCTGTGGCCCAACTGGCAGGTCCTGGCCGAGCGCGAGCCCTATCCGGCGGTACCGCACAAGAGGCTGCTGCGCACGCGGACGGCGGGCACGCTCGCCGAGGTCGGGGCGTGGGAGCTGCGCGATCCCCGGCTGACCGCCCTCCTGGAGAGCCACGCGCTCGCATACGGTCTCGATCCCCGCGCGACCCCGGCGAGCGCGGCGGTGCTGCCGTACATGGAGCACGCCTTCGGCACCTGGTACGTGCGGGGCGGCATGCGCGAGCTGGCGCGGGCGGTGTACGAGCGGTGCCTGGCCCGCCGGGTGGAGTTCCGCTTCGGCGCGGAGGCCGTCGGGGTGCTGGAGAAGGACGGCCGGGCGGCGGGCGTGGAACTCGCCGACGGGACGGTCGCGGAGGCGGACCTCGTGGTCGCCGGGGTGCCCGGCGAGGTGCTGGACCGGCTCGGCCGGGGGACGCGGGTGCGCGGCGCCGGCGAGGTCCCCGCCCCACGGGGACGGGCGAGCCGGATGACGGTGCTGATGGCGCTGCGGGGCGGGCGTCCGCGGGGCACACCGCACCGTACGGTCGTGCACGCCGAGGACCGCGAGACGGAGCTGGAGTCGCTGTTCGGCCCGTCCGGCGATCTGCCCGCGCGCCCCACGGTGACGGTCCTGCGGCCGGACGATCCGGCGGTGGTCCCGGACGACGCCCACGAGGCGGTCACGGTGACGGCGGTGCTGCCCGTGGGCGCCGGGGGGACGCCGGACGTCCACGCCGAGAACCTGATCGCCGTCGCCGAGCGGGCGGTACCGGGACTGCGCGGCCGGCTGCTCCGGCACGAGGTGCACACCCCGGCCGACATCGCCGGGGAGACGGGCGCGGAGGGCGGCGCGGTGCCGGTACCGGCGCTGGCCGCGGCGGGCGGGCGGCTGCTCCAGCCGTCCAACAGCACCCGGCTGCCGGGGCTGTTCACGGTCGGCGGCTGGTCCCACCCCGGCGGCGGGCTTCCGCACGCCGGGATGTCGGGGGCGCTCGTCGCCGGGCTGATCGTGGAGGGTCCGGAGTTCCGCGGGTCGCAGTGAGCGCGCGTCAGAAGCGGTACTGCTCGTCGTACCCGTTGCCGTTGGGGTGCGCCTGCTGGTCGCCCTGGTACGGGTACGGCTGCTCCGGCGGGAGTTCGCCGCCGTAGGGGTCGTCGGTGGTGCGCTGCTGCGGGACCCACAGGCCGCCGGCCGGGGTCTCGCCGCCGTAGCCGCCCGCGTACGGGTCCTGGGTGTAGCCCTGCTGGCCGTACTGCTGCTGGTCGGTGTACCCGGTGTCGTACGACGTGCCGCCGTACGTCGGGGTGCCGATGTACGGGTCGGAGTAGGCGGCGTACTGCTGGCCCGTGGTGTCGTAGCCCTGCTGCTGGCCGTAGCCGGAGTAGTCGTAGGCGTAGTCCTGGTCGGCGCCCTGTGCGGCGCCCGCGTACTGGTCCTGGGACGGTGCCGCGTACCCCTGGTCGCCGTAGACGCCGTAGGAGCCGGTGTCGTCGGGCAGGGGCTGGGGCGCGTAGACGGAGGTGGCCCCCTCGGCCGGCTGCCGGTCGGGGCGGGCGGGGGTGAACACGTCGTCGCGCTCGTAGTCGTCGTCCGCGCCGTGGGCGGTGCGGTCGTGGTGGCCGTCGCCGTCGTCGCCGTAATCCCCGCGGGACGTCTCCAGGCCGGAGACCTCCAGGGCCGGTTCCTGGCGTCCGCGGTCACCGCGGCGGCCCTTGACGGCGGACAGCACCGGCGCGTTGACCGCCCAGCCCGCCTGGAAGCCGCGGCGGAACGACAGCGTGACGTAGGTCTGGCCGACGGCGAAGGCCGCGGCGCCGAGACCGATGACGATCACGGACGGCATCAGGACGCCGAGCACGACGCCCAGGAAGCCGCCGAAGGCTAGCAGCCGCCAGCGCAGGCGCGCCTTGTACTGCAGCAGCACCTCCCCCAGCAACCACAGCGCGACGATGCCGAACGCGATGTAGAGGACCGTCCAGCCCATGTACGCCCCTCTCCCAGTGGTCGCTACGCAGTGTGTCGTATGCGCGTGCGACCGGTCTAGGTCCGCGGCGGGTGGTGCAGACCCAGGTTCTCGTAGATTTCCAGCGTCGCCGTGGAGTTGTTCAGCGTGATGAAATGCAGTCCCGGCACTCCCTCGGCCAGCAACCGCGCGCAGAACTCCGTGGCGAAGTCGATACCGATGGAGCGTACCGCCGCCGGATCGTCCTTCGCTGCGAGGATCCGCTCTTTGAGGGCGTCGGGGAAGGAGGCGTTACTCAGCTTTGGCAACCTCTCCAGCATCTTCACGCTGGTCACCGGCATGACTTCGGGGATGACGGGGGTCTCGCAGCCCGCCGCGTGGACTCGGTCACGCAGGCGCAGATAGGACTCGGGCTGGAAGAACATCTGCGTGATCGCGTAGTCGGCGCCGGCCCGGCACTTGTCGACGAAGTGGGCGACGTCGGTGTCCCAGTCGGCCGAGCGCGGGTGCATCTCCGGGAAGGCGGCGACGCCGACGCAGAAGTCGCCCGACTCCTTGATGAGCCGCACGAGTTCGGCCGCGTAGGTCAGGCCCCGCGGGTGCGGCACCCAGTCGCCCATGGGGTCGCCGGGCGGGTCGCCGCGCACGGCGAGCATGTTGCGGATCCCGGCGTCGGCGTACTGGCCGATGATGTTGCGCAGCTCGGCGATGGAGTGGTCGACCGCGGTGAGGTGGGCGACCGGGGTGAGGGTGGTGTCGGCGGCGATCTGCTCGGTGGCCCTCACCGTGCCGGCGCGGGTGGAACCGCCCGCGCCGTACGTGACGGACACGAAGCTCGGGGCGACGGCCTCGACCCTGCGGAGCGCGTTCCAGAGGTTGCGCTCGCCCTTCTCCGTCTTGGGGGCCCAGAACTCGAACGAGTACGTCGTCTTTCCGGCGGCGAGCATGTCGCGCACGGTGCGGGCGCGATCAGTCCTGGTGGATGCGGTTCCTAGGGCCATACGGGCAGGTTAGCCAGGGGGCGGCGGTCCCCCAACCAAAAGCGGGAGTTTTGTCTGATTTGCCGACTTGCTGTCCACAGTGTGGACGAACTTGAGATGCCCGGGGTCCGGTGGGTCATCCGGCGTCCGGGGCGGCCTCCCGCAGCCGCTTGGCGAACTCGGCGGCCGCCGCTCGGGGGTCGTCCGCCTCGGTGAGGGCGCGGACGACGACGACCCGGCGGGCACCGGCGTCCAGGACCTGGCCGAGGTTGCCCAGGTCGATGCCGCCGATGGCGAACCAGGGGCGGTCGGTGCCGAGGGCGGCGGTGTGACGGACCAGGTCGAGGCCGGGGGCGTGGCGGCCGGGCTTGGTGGGGGTGGGCCAGCAGGGGCCGGTGCAGAAGTAGTCCACGCCGGGCTGGACGGCGGCCGCGGCGGCCTCGGACCCGGCGTGGGTCGAGCGGCCGATCAGGACGCCGTCACCGAGGAGGGCGCGGGCGGCGGGGACGGGGAGGTCGCCCTGACCGAGGTGGAGGACGTCGGCTCCGGCCGCGTGGGCGACGTCCGCGCGGTCGTTGACCGCGAGCAGCTTGCCGTGCCGGGCGCAGGCCTCGGCGAGGACCGCCAGGTGCTCCAGTTCCTCGGCGGCCTCCATGCCCTTGTCCCGCAGCTGCACGATGTCGACCCCGCCGGCCAGGACCGCGTCCAGGAACTCCGGCAGGTCCCCCTGCCGCTTGCGGGCGTCGGTGCAGAGATACAGGCGCGCATCGGCGAGCCGGGCGCGTCCGGTGTCGGTCATTCGGGTGTCCCCCCGGGGTGTCGGTGGCGCGCGGAGTCCCTCGGCCGGGGCTGGTGCCCCGGCCGGTGCTGTGCGGACTCCGGCCGGTCGGATGCGGGTCAGACCGCGAGTGCCTGGGCCCGGCGCTTCACCTCCGTGCCGCGGTTCTCGCCGAGCGCCTGCGCGGGCGTGCCCGGCAGGGTCGGGTCGGGGGTGAAGAGCCACTCCAGCATCTCTTCGACCGTGAAGCCGTCGTCCCGCAGGAGCGTCAGGGTGCCGGTCAGGCCCTTGACCACCTTGTCCCCGTCGATGAAGGCCGCGGGGACGTGCAGCGCGCGGTTCTCACCCCGGCGTACGGCGATGAGCTGGCCCTCCTTGACCAGCTGCCGGACGCGCGTCACCTCGACGCCGAATTTTTCGGCGATGTCGGGGAGAGTGAGCCAGGCGGGGACGAGAGCATCGATCTTTGCGTCAATCTCGGTCACGGGACAAGCCTGCCACCTGCCACTGACAGTCGGAAGTCGGCCCCGTCCACACGGGCGGACGCGTCGGCCCGGTACGTCGGCCGGGAGGGCACCGGACCGGTCCTCACGCCGTCGCCGACTTCAGGGGCCGCCCCGGGTCCGCCAGCAGCTCCGGGTCCATCGGCGTGCCCGCCTCGATCAGCCGGCGCCCCTGCGTCAGGTCCCTGGGCCGCCCCACCGCGAGCAGCGCGACGAGGCGGGACTCCCGCAGCCAGCAGACGCTCCACGCCGGCTCGGCCGGGTCACCGCGCCACACGCTCCGGTCGGCGCCCGCGTGGTGTCCGGCGTACTGGACGAAGCGGCCGAACTGCTCGGACCAGAAGTACGGCACCGGGTCGTACACCGCCGGGGCCCGGCCCGCGGGCGCGCCGAGGACGTTCGAGGCGACCGTGCGCGGACCCTGCAGGGCGTTGTCCCAGTGGTGGACCAGGAGGCGTTCGCCGTAGCGCGCGGACGGGAAGGACGCGCAGTCGCCGACCGCGTACACGTCCGGCACCGAGGTCATCAGACGGCGGTCGGCCACGACCTCGCCCCGCGCGCCGAGTTCGACCCCGGAGCCCGCCAGCCAGGCCGTGGCCGGCCGGGCCCCGACACCGACGACCACGGCGCCCGCGGGCAGCCGCGTGCCGTCGTCCAGGACGACCGCGCCGGGCTCGGCCCGCTCCACGCGCGCGTGCGTGCGCAGGGTGACGCCCGCCTCGGCGTACCAGGCGGTCATCGGGGCGGTCACCTCGGCGGGCAGCGCCTCGGCCAGCGGCCGCTCCCCGGCCTCCACGACGGTGACCGCGCAGCCCGCCTCGCGGGCCGCCGTGGCGAACTCCGCGCCGATCCAGCCGGCGCCGACCACCACGACGTCGTGCTGCCGCGCGAGCACCGGGCGCAGCCGTTCGGCGTCGTCCAGGGTGCGCAGCAGATGCACACCGGGGACGCCCTCCGTGCCCGGCAGCCGGACCGGTTCGGCGCCGGTGGCGATCACCAGGACGTCGTACGGGACGGGCCCGGCCTCCGTGTCCAGCTCGTGGTCGCCGGGGCGCAGGCCGAGCACCTCGCAGCCGAGCCGCAGGTCGACGCCGAGCGCCTCGAAGTCCACGTCGAAGGCGGAGTTCTCGGCCGTGCCGAGCAGCACCGCCTTGGACAGCGGCGGCCGGTCGTACGGCTGGTGGGGTTCCGCGCCGATCAGGGTCACGGTGCCGGTGAACCCCTGCTCCCGCAGGGCGGCCGCGGTCTGCACGCCGGCCATGCCCGCACCCGCCACCACGACCCGCCGCGGCTCGGCCCGTCCCGGTTCCTGCGTCTGCTCGCTCACCCGATCACCATAATCACCCGGTCGCGGGACGATCCGTCAGTCCGCGTCGTGCGGAAGCTGCTCCACCACGCTCGTGCCCCTGCCCGGCTGCGACTCCCATTCCCAGCTCTCCTCCAGCCGCACCCGCCCGTCGGGCAGCTCCACGACCGTCGACACGCAGTGTCCCGAGGACGTCGTGCCGTCCCGCTTGAGCTGTACGTACCGGAAGTCCAGCCGGTCCCCCGCGCGGGTGCCCACGAGATGCCCGCGCACGACGTCGCCGCCCGCGTACTCGGCCCAGATCTCGCCGTCCTGCTCGTGGTAGACGAACCGCGTACGGGTGCCGACCTGGCCGGGAGCCTGGTCGGCCACGGGGGCGAGGACAGTTCCGTCCAGCGAGCGGGCCATCCGCGGGCTCCCTTACAAGTGCGTCGTGCTGCGGGCTAGGGTGGCCAACGTAAAGCACTCGCGGGAGCCCGGACGCACCGGGCTGAGAGGGAGGCTGGCGGCCTCCGACCGTACGAACCTGATCCGGGTCATGCCGGCGAAGGGAGGGGCTGGACGCCCATGTCGCCCACGCGTACCTCAGACGTCCTCGTCGTCGGGGGTGGAATCATCGGACTGGTCACGGCCTGGCGGGCCGCGCAGCGCGGTCTCGCCACGGCCGTCGTGGACCCCGAGCCGGGCGGCGGGGCCGCCCAGGTGGCCGCCGGGATGCTGGCGGCCGTCACGGAACTGCACTACGGCGAGGAGACGCTGCTCGGCCTGAACGTCGCCTCCGCGCGGCGCTATCCCGACTTCGCGGCCGAGCTGACCGAGTTCACCGGCCAGGGCCTCGGCTACCGCGGGTGCGGCACGCTCGCCGTGGCACTGGACGCCGACGACCGCGCCCACCTGCGCGAACTGCACGCCCTGCAGCAGCGGTCGGGGCTGGAGTCGCAGTGGCTGTCCGGTCGGGAGTGCCGGCGCCTGGAGCCGATGCTCGCGCCGGGGGTGCGCGGCGGGCTGCGGGTGGACGGCGACCACCAGATCGATCCCCGGCGGCTCGCGGCCGCCCTGGTCACCGCCTGTGAGCGGGCCGGAGTGACCGTCCACCGCGCGTGGGCCGAGCGGCTCGTCGTCGCGGGGGACCGCGCGACGGGGGTCCTCACCGCCGACGGCGGCGAGCTGGGCGCCGGGCAGGTGGTGCTCGCCGCGGGCAGCCTCAGCGGGCGGCTGGCGGGCGTCCCGCGGGACGTCCTGCCGCCCGTGCGTCCGGTCAAGGGACAGGTGGTGCGGCTGACGATGCCCGAACGCCCCGGTCCCTTCCTGAGCCGGACCGTGCGGGCCGTGGTGCGCGGGAGCCATGTCTATCTGGTGCCGCGCGAGAACGGCGAGCTGGTGATCGGCGCGACGAGCGAGGAGATGGGCTGGGACACCACCGTGACCGCGGGCGGCGTGTACGAGCTGCTGCGCGACGCCCACGAGCTGGTCCCCGGGATCACCGAGCTGCCGCTGACCGAGACCCGCGCCGGGCTGCGCCCCGGCTCCCCGGACAACGCGCCGCTGCTCGGCCCGACGGCCCTCGAAGGGCTGCTGCTGGCCACCGGCCACTACCGCAACGGCGTCCTGCTGACGCCGGTCACCGGCGACGCCATGGCGGACGTCCTGACCACCGGTGAACTGCCGGAGGTGGCCCGTCCCTTCACCCCCCGGCGGTTCGGCGCCGCCGTCCTCACGGAGCAGCCCGTATGAGCGCCCCGGTCACCATCTCGGTCAACGGGGAGCGCCGGGAGGTCGAGCCCGGCACGGCCCTCGACATCGTCGTCACCACGCTCACCGCGGCGCCCTCGGGAGTGGCCGCCGCGCTCAACGAAACCGTCGTCCCGCGCGCGCAGTGGCCCACCACCCCCCTCGCGGAGGGGGACCGGGTGGAGGTCCTCACCGCCGTCCAAGGAGGCTGACCATGGCCGACGATCCGCTGGTCCTCGGCGGTACGTCCTTCACGTCCCGCCTGATCATGGGTACCGGAGGGGCGCCGAGCCTCGATGTGCTGGAGCGGGCGCTGGTGGAGTCCGGTACGGAGCTGACGACCGTCGCGATGCGGCGGGTGGACCCCTCGGTGCACGGGTCCGTGCTGTCGGTGCTGGAGAAGCTGGGCATCCGGGTGCTGCCGAACACCGCGGGGTGCTTCACCGCGGGGGAGGCGGTGCTCACGGCGCGGCTCGCGCGGGAGGCGCTCGGCACGGATCTGATCAAGCTGGAGGTCATCGCCGACGAGCGGACCCTGCTGCCGGACCCGGTGGAGCTGCTGGACGCGGCGGAGACGCTGGTCGACGACGGGTTCACGGTGCTGCCGTACACGAACGACGATCCGGTGCTG
Organism: Streptomyces marokkonensis; assembly: GCF_008312835.1. GTDB lineage: Bacteria > Actinomycetota > Actinomycetes > Streptomycetales > Streptomycetaceae > Streptomyces > Streptomyces marokkonensis_A. The sequence goes on from NZ_VSKS01000016.1 coordinate 61,107, forward strand.
GCGCGGAAGCTGGAGGACGCCGGGTGTGCGGCAGTCATGCCGCTGGGGTCGCCGATCGGGTCGGGGCTGGGGATCCGCAATCCGCACAACTTCGAGTTGATCGTGGAGCGGGCGGGGGTGCCGGTGATCCTGGACGCGGGGGCGGGGACCGCCTCCGACGTGGCGCTGGCGATGGAGCTGGGGTGCGCGGGGGTGATGCTGGCGTCCGCGGTGACCCGGGCGCAGGAGCCCGTGCTGATGGCCGGTGCCATGCGGGCGGCGGTGGAGGCGGGGCGCCTCGCCCGGCTGGCGGGGCGGATTCCGCGGCGGTGGTTCGCCACGGCGTCGTCTCCCGCGGAGGGCATGGCGGTACTGGACCCGGAGCGGCCGGCGTTCTAGGCACCGCGCGCGGCTTCGGGCAGTCGTGCCGCTGGGGCGATGGGGGTACCCCCTCCGGGGGAGGCACCCGGCAAGCACGGTGAGCGGGACGGCCCCCGGCGCGGCACAGCGCACCGCAACCGGGTAACACAGGTCACAGGTCCGCTCCAACGGCGGTTGAACGGGTCGGGGGTGTCCGTGCGGGCTCGTAGACTCGCTGCGTGGACACGACCCTTCAGGACCCTCTGGTCGGGCAGGTGCTCGACGGCCGGTACCGCGTCGACGCGCGGATCGCGGTCGGCGGGATGGCCACGGTCTACCGGGCCGTGGACACCCGCCTCGACCGCGTCCTCGCGCTCAAGGTGATGCACCCCTCCCTCGCCGCCGACGCGTCGTTCGTCGAGCGGTTCATCCGCGAGGCGAAGTCGGTGGCGCGCCTGGCCCACCCGAACGTGGTGCAGGTCTTCGACCAGGGCACCGACGGGGCGTACGTCTACCTGGCGATGGAGTACATCGCCGGCTGCACGCTGCGCGACGTGCTGCGCGAGCGCGGGGCGCTCCAGCCGCGGGCCGCGCTGGACATCCTGGAGCCGGTGCTGGCCGCGCTCGGTGCCGCGCACCGGGCCGGGTTCGTGCACCGGGACATGAAGCCCGAGAACGTGCTCATCGGGGACGACGGCCGGGTCAAGGTCGCCGACTTCGGGCTGGTCCGCGCGGTGGACTCGGTGACGAACACCACCGGCACCGTGCTGGGCACGGTCTCCTACCTGGCCCCGGAACAGATCGAGAACGGCACCGCCGACCCGCGCGTGGACGTCTACGCCTGCGGCATCCTGCTGTACGAGATGCTGACCGGTGAGAAGCCGCACGACGGCGACTCCCCCGCGATCGTGCTCTACAAGCACCTCCACGACGACGTGCCGCCGCCGTCGGCCGCCGTGCCCGGCATGGCGTACGAGCTGGACGAGCTGGTCGCGTCGGCGACCGCGCGCAGTCCACAGATGCGTCCGCACGACGCGGTGGCGCTGCTCGCGCAGGCCCGCGACGCGCGCGGCCGGCTCGGTGACGAACAGCTCGACGCGGTGCCGCCGCGGGCGCTGGCGTCGGAGCACGACAACGCCGGCGACCGTACGAGCGTCATCCCGCGCGCGCTCACGATGCCCCGCCCGCTGCCCGTCGACGAGGAGGACGGGGGCGCGGGCTCCCCGCACCTCACCAGCCGGTTCCAGTCCCCGCCGCCGCTGCCGCCCCGGGGCCGGACGGCGCTGCGGCGCGGGCCGATGGCGATCGTCGTGGCCGTGCTGCTGGTCCTCGGGCTGGGCGCGGGCGTGTGGTACATCAACTCCGGCCAGTTCACCAAGGTCCCGCCGCTGCTGGCGAAGACGGAGAAGGAGGCCCGGGACCGGCTGGCGGACGCCGGGCTGGACGTCGGCCAGGTGGAGGAGGCGTACAGCGACACGGTGGAGCGGGGCAAGGTGGTCGCCACCGACCCCGAGGCCGGCGCCCGCATCCGCAGCAACGACTCGGTGTCGCTGACCGTCTCCAAGGGCCCGCAGACCGTGCGGGTGCCCGACCTCGACGGCTACCCGCTGGACAAGGCGCGGTCGCTGCTGGAGGACGAGGGCCTGAAGCCGGGCATGTCGACCCGGGAGTTCAGTGAGACGGTGCCCGCGGGCTCCGTGATCGGCACGGAGCCGGGCAAGGGCACCGAGGTCCGCGCGGGCTCCGCGGTGGCGCTGACCGTGAGCAAGGGCGCCCCGGTGGACGTGCCCGACGTGACCGGTGACGACCTGCAGGACGCGCGCGCCGAGCTGGAGGAGGCCGGGCTCGAGGTGAAGGTCGCCACCGGGCGGGTCAACTCCGGGCACGACGCGGGCCGGGTGGCCCGGCAGGACCCGGGCGCGGGCGGCAGGGCCGCCGAGGGCGACACCGTGACGCTGACGCTGTCCAAGGGCCCGGAGATGGTCGAGGTGCCCGACGTGGTCGGCGACAGCGTGGGCGAGGCCAGGGAGAAGCTGGAGGGCGCCGGGTTCGGTGTGGACGAGGACCGCGGTCTGCTCGGCCTGTTCGGCGACACCGTGAAGGGCCAGTCCGTGGACGGCGGCGACAGCGCGCCGAAGGGGTCGACGATCACCATCGAGATCCGCTGAGCCGGAGGGGCCGTCCGGGACCTCCGCGCCCATGACACCCTTGACGCGTGAAGAGTCACCCGTCCGGCCCCGTCCGCAACCCGATCGGCGGCCATGTGCCCGTCGCCGGCGGCCTGCATTCCGTCGGCCTGTCCTACGCCCGCGAGCTGCGCGCCGAGACCGTGCAGGTCTTCGTCGCCAATCCGCGCGGCTGGGCCACCCCGGCCGGCAATCCGAAGCAGGACGAGGCGTTCCGCGCGGCCTGCGCGGCGGAGTCGATCCCGGCGTACGTGCACGCCCCGTACCTGATCAACTTCGGCTCCCACACCCCGGCGACCGTGGAACGGTCCGTCGAGTCGCTGCGGCACTCCCTGCGGCGCGGGCGGGAGATCGGCGCGCTGGGCGTGGTGGTGCACACGGGCAGCGCGACCGGCGGGCGGGAGCAGCCGGTGGCGCTGGCGCAGGTACGGGAGTACATGCTGCCGCTGCTCGACGAGCTCACCCACGAGGACGACCCGTTTCTGCTGCTGGAGTCGACCGCCGGCCAGGGCTCCTCGCTGTGCTCACGGACCTGGGACTTCGGGCCGTACTTCGAGGCGCTGGACGCCCATCCGAAGCTGGGTGTCTGCCTGGACACCTGTCATGTCTTCGCGGCCGGCCACGATCTGACCGGCCCCTGCGGCATGCGCCGGACGCTCGACCTGCTGGTGGACACGGTCGGCGAGGGGCGGCTGAAGCTGATCCACGCCAATGACTCCATGGACGTGGTCGGAGCCCACAAGGACCGCCATGCCAACATCGGTGCCGGACACATCGGCGAGGATCCCTTCCGGGCCCTGATGGCGCACCCGGCGACCGAGGGCGTGCCGCTGGTCATCGAGACGCCGGGCGGCAAGGAGGGACACGCGGCGGACGTGGAGCGGCTGAAGAAGCTCCGGGACTCCTGAGGCGCACGGCGGTCAGATCTCGGGGCCGTCCCCGGGTTCCTCCTGGTAGGAGTAGCGCTGCTCCTTCCAGGGGTCGCCGACGTTGTGGTAGCCGCGCTCCTCCCAGAAGCCGCGGCGGTCGGCGGTCATGTACTCCACGCCGCGCACCCATTTGGGGCCCTTCCAGGCGTACAGATGGGGGACGATCAGCCGCAGCGGGAAGCCGTGCTCGGCGGTCAGCAGCTCGCCGTCCTTGTGGGTGGCGAAGAGGGAGCGCCCGGACGTGAAGTCCGCGAGCCGCAGGTTGGAGCTGAACCCGTACTCCGCCCACACCATCACGTGGGTGACGTCGGGGGCGGGCGGGGCGAGGTCCACGACGGTGCGCGCCGGGATGCCGCCCCACTCGGCGCCGACCATGCTGAACTTGGTGACGCAGTGCAGGTCGGCGACGACCGTGGCGTACGGCAGGGCGGTGAACTCCTCGTGGTTCCAGCAGTGCTTCTCACCGTCGGCGGTGGCGCCGAAGACCCGGAACTCCCAGCGCTCGGGCCGGAACTTGGGGACCGGCCCGTAGTGCGTGACCGGCCAGCCCTTCTGCAGTCGCTGCCCCGGCGGGAGCTCGGGACGCGCCGTTCCCTCTGATGCGCGCTCCCCCGATTCGCGTTCCACCGGCTGACCCATGTCTCCATCCTGACAGACCGGCGGCGATGCCCCCGAACCGGGCCCGGCAGGTTCGGGCAATCAGGTGCAGACCGCACTAAGCATGTACGTACTTACTAAGTCAACACTTACTGGACGATCTCCCCCGCCGGTGCAATCATGCGCCCCAACCTGCCAGTTCCCGCGCGGAAGGAGCCCATGCGATGCAGGGCGACCCCGAGGTCATCGAATTCCTGAACGAGCAGCTGACCGCCGAGCTCACGGCGATCAACCAGTACTTCCTGCACTCGAAGCTGCAGGACCACAAGGGCTGGACGAAGCTCGCCACGTACACGCGTGCCGAGTCCTTCGACGAGATGCGGCACGCGGAGGTGCTCACCGACCGCATCCTGCTGCTCGACGGCCTGCCGAACTACCAGCGGCTGTTCCACGTCCGGGTCGGGCAGACCGTCACCGAGATGTTCCAGGCCGACCGGGAGATCGAGCTGGAGGCGATCGACCGGCTGCGCCGCGGGGTGGAGGTCATGCGCACCAAGGGCGACATCACGTCGGCGAACATCTTCGAGGCGATCCTGGCCGACGAGGAGCACCACATCGACTATCTGGACACCCAGCTGGATCTGATCGAGAAGCTGGGCGAGGCGCTCTACCTGTCGACGGTCATCGAGCAGTCCCAGCCCGACGCCTCAGGCCCGGGCACGGGCGGTTTCTCGACGCAGTAGCACAGGCCTAGGCGGCTTCCGGGAGCTTCGTCGTGAGCGGCGGCTCGCCCTGGCCGATCAGCTCACGGCGCGGGCAGGAACCGCGGCCGAGCAGGGCCTGGATGCGCCGTACGCAGCCGCCGCAGTCGGTGCCGGCCTTGCAGACGGAGGCGATCTGCCGGGGCGTGCACGCTCCGGCCTCCGCGTGTCCCTTCACCTGTTCCTCGGTCACGCCGAAGCAGCTGCAGACGAACACGCGGGTCACCTCCCGAACGAAGTGCTGGGTCGAGCCGTCCCGACCCCTGATCGGTGAGGCTAACCTAACCTTACCTGTCGCCCGGAGGGCACAAAAGTGGGGTGGGGCGCGGTCCTGTGTGATCCGCGCCCCACCCCTTCCGCCGTGCCGGCGGCCGGTCCGCTACTGGTCCCGGTACATCTCCGCGACGAGGAACGCCAGGTCCAGCGACTGGCTGCGGTTGAGCCGCGGGTCGCAGGCCGTCTCGTAGCGCTGGTGCAGGTCGTCGACGAAGATCTCGTCGCCGCCGCCCACGCACTCGGTGACGTCGTCGCCGGTGAGCTCCACGTGGATGCCGCCCGGGTGGGTGCCGAGCTCCTTGTGGACCTCGAAGAAGCCCTTGACCTCGTCGAGCACGTCGTCGAAGCGGCGGGTCTTGTGGCCGGAGGCCGCCTCGAAGGTGTTGCCGTGCATCGGGTCGGTCACCCAGGCCACGGTGGCGCCGGACGCGGTGACCTTCTCGACCAGCTCGGGAAGCCTGTCGCGGATCTTGTCCGCGCCCATCCGGACGATGAAGGTCAGCCGGCCGGGCTCACGCTCGGGGTCGAGGCGCTCGATGTACTGCAGCGCCTCCTCGGCCGTCGTGCTCGGGCCGAGCTTGATGCCGATCGGGTTGCGGATCCGCGAGGCGAACTCGATGTGCGCGTGGTCCAGCTGCCGGGTGCGCTCACCGATCCACACCATGTGCCCGGAGACGTCGTACAGCTGTCCGGTGCGCGAGTCGACGCGGGTGAGCGCGGACTCGTAGTCGAGCAGCAGCGCCTCGTGCGAGGAGAAGAACTCGACGGTCTTGAACTCCTCCGGGTCGGTGCCGCACGCGTGCATGAAGTTGAGCGCCTGGTCGATCTCGCGGGCCAGTTGCTCGTAGCGCTGCCCCGAGGGGGACGACTTCACGAAGTCCTGGTTCCAGGCGTGCACCTGGCGCAGGTCGGCGTAACCGCCGGTGGTGAAGGCGCGCACCAGGTTCAGCGTGGACGCCGACGCGTGGTACATGCGCTTGAGCCGCTCGGGGTCCGGGATCCGGGCCTCTTCGGTGAAGGCGAACCCGTTGACGGAGTCGCCCCGGTAGGTCGGCAGCGTCACCCCGTCGCGGGTCTCGGTCGGCTTGGAGCGCGGCTTGGAGTACTGGCCGGCGATCCGGCCGACCTTCACGACGGGCACGGACGCGGCGTAGGTGAGGACGGCGCCCATCTGGAGCAGCGTCTTGAGCTTGTTGCGGATGTGGTCGGCGGACACCGCGTCGAAGGCCTCGGCGCAGTCGCCGCCCTGGAGGAGGAACGCCTCTCCCTTGGCGACGGCCGCCATCCGGGCGCGCAGCTGGTCGCACTCGCCCGCGAAGACGAGCGGCGGATACGACTCGAGGTCCGCGATCGCTGCGCGCAGAGCCTCGGCGTCGGGGTACTCGGGCTGCTGCGCCGCGGGCAGGTTTCGCCAGGTGTTGCCAGCGCTCGCGCTGGTCTTAGCGTTCACGGTCACGGAACCCACATTACGGGGTCGGATCGGTCGTCCATCCTGTCTCTCAACAAGTGAGACAAGGGCCGCACCGCCCCGGCATGCGCTAAGGTCGTGGCCATGTTCGCGCATTCGACCCGCACCTGGTGGTGGACCGCTCTCCCGGCGGCCCACTGACTGCGCGTACGCACAGACTTCGCGAAGGCCGCCCGAGGGGCGGCCTTCGGTGGTTTCCGGGGTCGTTCCTCACCGCTCATGACAGCGACGAGACGAGGAACCCACCATGGACCTGGCACAGCTCCCCGACGACGACCGTCCCTTCGCCCTGCTGCGCCGCCGCACGCCGGGCCACGACCACGAGGTCGTGGAGTTGCTGATCGGTCCGGTCGGCACCCGCGAGCGACTGGCCGACCTGCCCGAGGAGGGGCTGGCGCTCGTCCCCTTCCGGCAGATCCGCGAGCGCGGCTTCGACGTCCGTGACGACGGCACCCCGCTGCTGGTGCTGACACCCGAGGAGCGGTACGAGATCCCGCTGGCCCAGGCCCTCGACCGGCTGCCCGCCCATGACGTCCGGGTCGAGGGCGGCGGCTTCGACGTCGGCGACGAGGAGTACGCGCGGATCGTCGGGCGCGTCCTCGACGAGGAGATCGGGCGGGGCGAGGGCGCCAACTTCGTGATCCGGCGGACGTACGAGGGTGAGATCCCCGGGTTCGGGCGGGCCGACGCGCTGGCGCTGTTCCGTCGGCTGCTCGAGGGCGAGCGGGGCGCGTACTGGACGTTCGTCGTCCACACCGGGGACAGGACCCTGGTCGGGGCCAGTCCCGAGGTGCACGTCCGGGCGTCGGGCGGGACGGTCGTGATGAACCCGATCAGCGGGACCTACCGCTACCCGGCCGAGGGGCCGACCCCCGAGCACCTGCTGGAGTTCCTCGCCGACGGCAAGGAGATCGAGGAGCTGTCGATGGTCGTCGACGAGGAGCTCAAGATGATGTGCACCGTCGGCGACATGGGCGGGGTCGTCGTCGGGCCCCGGCTGAAGGAGATGGCGCACCTCGCGCACACCGAGTACGAGCTGCGCGGCCGGTCCTCGCTGGACGTGCGCGAGGTGCTGAGGGAGACCATGTTCGCGGCGACCGTCACCGGGTCTCCGGTGCAGAACGCCTGCCGGGTGATCGAGCGGCACGAGGTGGGCGGGCGCGGTTACTACGCGGGCGCGCTGGCCCTCGTCGGCCGCGACGAGGGCGGGGCCCAGACACTGGACTCCCCCATCCTCATCCGTACCGCCGACATCGACGCCTCCGGGCGGCTGCGGGTGCCCGTCGGGGCCACGCTGGTGCGCGGCTCGGACCCGGCGGGCGAGGTCGCGGAGACCCACGCCAAGGCGGCCGGGGTGCTGGCCGCGCTGGGCGTGCGGCCCGGGCGGCCGCGCGCGGAGTCCGGACGGCCGGGGCTGGCCGACGACCCCCGGGTGCGGGCGGCGCTGGACGGGCGCCGGGCCTCGCTGGCGCCCTTCTGGCTGCGGATGCAGGAGCGGTCGGAGGCGCTGACCGGCCACGCGCTGGTCGTCGACGGGGAGGACACCTTCACCGCGATGCTCGCCCACGTGCTGCGCGCCACCGGTCTCGAGGTGACCGTGCGCCGCTACGACGAGCCCGGCCTGCGGGAGACGGTGCGCGGGCACGAGGGCCCGCTGGTGCTGGGTCCCGGACCGGGCGACCCGTCCGACACGGCCGACCCGAAGATGCGGCTCCTGCGCGGGCTGACCGCGGAGGCCGTCCGGGAGAACCGGCACGGCCTCCTCGGGGTGTGCCTCGGCCACGAGCTGATCGCGGCGGAGCTGGGCCTGGAGATCGTGCGCAAGGAGGTGCCGTACCAGGGGGCGCAGACGGAGATCGACCTGTTCGGGCGGCCGGAGACCGTCGGCTTCTACAACAGCTTCGTGGCGCACTGCGACGACGGCGCGGCGCGGGAGATGGCCGCGCACGGCATCGAGGTGAGCCGCACGGCGAGCGGTGAGGTGCACGCGCTCCGGGGACCCGGTTTCGCGGGGGTCCAGTTCCACCCCGAGTCGGTGCTGACCCTGGACGGCGCGGCCCTCGTGCGGGAGCTGATGGGTCAGCTGCGGGGCACCAGCACGTTCTCGGAGCGGCGCCCCGCGGTGTAGTCGAGGACGTTGTTCACCGTGGTCTCGACGATCTGCCCGACGGCGTCCTCGGTGTAGTACGCCTGGTGGGAGGTGACCAGCACGTTGGGGAAGGTGACGAGGCGGGCCAGGGTGTCGTCGTCGACGGCCTCCAGGGACTTGTCGAGGAAGAACAGGCCCGCCTCCGCCTCGTACACGTCCAGGCCGACGCCCGTGAAGCGGCCCGCGCGCAGCTCGGTGACGAGGGCCGCGGTGTCGATGAGGCCGCCCCGGCTGGAGTTCACCAGGATGGCGTCGTCCCGCATGGTCTTCAGGGCGGCGGCGTCAATGAGGTGCTGGGTGGCCGGCATCAGCGGCACGTGCAGGGAGACGAGGTCGGACTCGGCGAGGAGCTCGTCCTTGGGGACGTAGGTCATGCCGAGTTCCCTGCAGGCGGGGTTCTCGGCGACGTCCCAGCCGAGCAGCCGCATGCCGAAACCGTGGGCGATCCGGGCGAACGCCTCGCCGATCTTCCCGGTGCCGAGGACGCCGGCGGTGCGGCCGTGCAGGTCGCGGCCCATCAGTCCGTCGAGCCGGAAGTCGAAGTCGCGGGTGCGGGTGGAGGCGCGGACGATCCGGCGGTTGACGGCCATGGCGAGGGTCCATGCGAACTCGGCGACCGAGTACGGCGAGTAGTACGACACCCGGGCGACCGTCAGGCCGAGCCGTTCGGCGACCTCCAGGTCGATGTTGTTGAAGCCGGTGGAGCGCTGGGCCACCATCCGGGTGCCGCCGGCCGCGAGGTCCGACAGCACCTCGGCGCCGAGGTCGCAGTTGACGCTGGTGGAGATGATCTCGTGGCCGGCCGCGATGGGCGCGGTGTCCGCGTTGAGGAAGACGTCCAGCCCGCGCACCGGGTGGTGGCCCTCGAAGGCCCGCTCGACCAGGGGCTTCTCGTCCGCCTGCACACCGAACGCCAGGATCTCCACGGGTTTTCCTCCGGGTGTTGAAGCGGGTTCATCGCCGTACCGGCGAATATACGGGTGCCCCTGGTCCGTCCGGGCCAGGCACGAAGGCGGGCTACTCGTCGTCGAGGCCGCGTTCTATGGCGTAGCGGACGAGTTCCACGCGGTTGTGCAGCTGGAGCTTGCCGAGGGTGTTCTGCACGTGGTTCTGCACGGTGCGGTGGGAGATGACGAGCCGCTCGGCGATCTGCTTGTAGCTGAGGCCCTTGGCGACCAGGCGCAGCACCTCGGTCTCGCGTTCGGTCAGCCGGGGTGCCTTGGGCTCGCCGTCGGCGGGGGCGGCACCGGCCGGTTCGGAGGCGAGGCGGCGGTACTCGCCGAGGACCAGTCCGGCCAGGCCGGGGGTGAACACCGGGTCGCCGGCGGCGGTGCGGCGCACGGCGTCCTGAAGGTCCGCGGTGGAGGCGGACTTCAGCAGGTAGCCGGTGGCGCCGGACTTCACCGCCTCCAGGACGTCGGCGTGCTCGCCGCTGGCCGACAGGACGAGCACCCGGACGGCGGGGTCGGCGGCGACGACCTCCTTGCAGACCTGGACGCCGGGCTTGCCGGGCAGGTTCAGGTCGAGGACGAGGACGTCGGGTGCGGCGGCCTTGGCGCGGCGCACCGCCTGGTCGCCGTCGCCGGCGGTGGCGACGACCTCGAAGCCGGACTCGGACAGGTCCCGGGCGACGGCGTCGCGCCACATGGGGTGGTCGTCGACCACCATGACCGTGATCGGTTCCGGGTGCGTCCTGGTGGTGTCCGTCATCGCTGCTCCGCCTTCCCCCGCGGGTCGTTCGCCTGCTGCTTGTCCTTGGGCACCCTCAGCTCGACCTCCGTGCCCTGGCCCGGTACCGAGACCAGTTCCGCGCTGCCGCCGAGGTCGCGCAGCCGGCCCCGGATGGACTGGGCCACACCGAGCCGTCCCTCGCCCTCGGCCTGGGCGAGCCGGCCCTCGGGGATGCCGGGTCCGTCGTCGCGGACGGTGACGACGACCTCGTCCGGTTCGTCCTCGACCAGGATCCACGCGCGTGCCCGCGCACCGGCGTGCCTGCGGACGTTGTCCAGGGCGGCCCCGACGGCGGCGGCCACCTCCCGCGCGGCGGCCGGTGCGAGCAGCACCGGCGCTCCGGGCTCGGCGAGAGAGACCAGTGCTCCGGCGTGGGGGGCGAGCAGTGCGCGCAGGTCGGCGGGCCCGTCGTCGGTGTCGTCCTCGTCCTGGTCCACGGCCCGTACGACGGCGCCCCGGGCGGCGTCCTCACTGGCGCGGGAGACCGGTACCAGACCGCCGGAGACCAGGGTGCGCAGCGCAACCTCCTGCTCGCCGGCCAGCCGGCCGAGTTCCGCGGCCTCGCCGCCGATCACCGCGCCGCGCCGCTGCACCATGGCCAGCACCTGGAGCACGCTGTCGTGGATGTCCCGCGCGAGGCGCTCCCGCTCCCGGGTCGCGGCCTCGATCTCCAGGGCGCGGGCGAGGGTGCGCTCGGAGGCGCGGGCGACCTCGACGACGTAGCCGATGGCGATGGAGGCGACCCAGACGAGGATCACGTTGTGCACGGTGTCGCGCGCGGGGCCGCCGCGCTCGACCAGGTTGGTGACGGCGACGAGGGTGGAGGCGAGGGCCGCCCAGCGCCAGCCGCCCTTGATGGCGAAGGCGAGCACCGATCCCGCGGTCCATATGGAGGGCAGGGTCGGGCCGCCCGCGTGGACGCGCTCGGCGGCATCGGCGACGGGGGTGAGCATGATGCCGGTGAGGGCGATGGTCAGGTCGGCGGTGAGGAAGCGCTTGGTACAGGCGACGGCGCTCGCGACCTTGGGCAGGGTGGCCAGGGTCCACACCACCAGGACGGCGAAGTAGGCGACGGCGAGCCAGGGGCGGGCGAACTCCTCGTGGGCGGCGGCGAACAGGCCGACCGCGTACATCATGGTGAGGACCCGGTAGCCGGCGAGCGCACGCCACAGCGGCTGCTCGACCGACATGCGCATGACTCTCTCGCGCTTGGCCACGTCCCCCACGCCCCTTGTTTCTCCGCCCCGGACCCCCGCCTAGGGGCCGGACCGTCGCTCGGTCCGCTCCCGGCCGGGCTGCTCCATCGCGGCCCTCAGCTTCTCGGCCTGTTCCTTCTCCGCGCGGGCGAGGGCGGCCTTCGCCGCCTTCTCCGCTTCCTTCTCGGCCTTCGCCGCCTCCGTGAGCTGCCGCTTCATGGCGGTGGCGTAGATGTCGACGTATTCCTGACCGGAGAGCTTCATGATCTCGTACATGACCTCGTCGGTCACCGCGCGGAGGACGAAGCGGTCGTGTTCCATGCCCTGGTAGCGGGTGAAGTCCAGCGGCCTGCCGATCCGGATGCCGGGCCGCATCAGCTTCGGCCTGACCTGCCCGGGAGGCTGGATCTTCTCCGTGTCGATCATGGCGACCGGGATCACGGGCGCCCCGGTGGCCAGCGCCACGCGCGCGAGACCGCCCGGCTTCCCGCGGTAGAGCCGGCCGTCCGGCGAGCGGGTGCCCTCCGGGTAGATGCCGAACAGCTCACCGCGCTCCAGCACCTCTATGCCGCTCCTGATGGCGGCCTCCCCCGCGCCGCGCGCACCGGAGCGGTCCACCGGGAGCTGGCCCACGCCCTTGAAGAAGGCGGCCGTCAGGCGGCCCTTCACACCCGGCGTGGTGAAGTACTCGGCCTTGGCGATGAAGGTGACCTTGCGGTCCAGCACGGCCGGCAGGAAGAACGAGTCGGAGAACGACAGGTGGTTGCTGGCCAGGATGGCCGGGCCCTCGGCGGGGACGTTCTCCAGGCCCTCCACCCAGGGCCTGAAGGCGAGCTTCAGCGGCCCTCCGATGGCGACCTTCATCGTGCCGTACAACAACCGAGTGCCTCCTGTGCGTGTTGGTCAGACCATATCCCGGAGCACCGTCAAAGGACCCGACGGCCCTGGTCGGTGTCAGTGCGGTCGCGTACGGTGAAGGTCCTGCAATCCGTGTGCCGCCCTTCCCCGGCCGTCATGACGTGCCGGACCCTTCCCACAAGTCCCTTGAGTCCCACGAGTCCCAGGAACAGGAGGCCGAAGGTGCCGCTCCTGACCGGAGCCGAGCCGTTCCGCCACGAGGGCGGGGAGACCGCCGTTCTCCTCTGCCACGGCTTCACCGGTTCGCCGCAGTCGCTGCGCCCCTGGGCGGAGCATCTCGCCGAGCGCGGTCTGACCGTCTCGCTGCCGCTGCTCCCCGGGCACGGCACCCGCTGGGAGGACCTCGGGGTCACCGGCTGGCAGGACTGGTACGCGGAGGTGGACCGCGAGCTCCGGCTGCTGCGGGACCGCAGCGCCCGGGTCTTCGTGGCCGGGCTGTCGATGGGCGGCGCGCTGGCGCTGCGTCTGGCCGCGCGGCACGGTGACGCGGTGAGCGGCGTGATGGTCGTCAACCCGGCGAACAAGGTGCACGGGGTGGCCGCGCACGCCCTTCCGGTGCTCCGCCATCTCGTCCCGGCGACCAAGGGCATCGCGAGCGACATCGCCAAGCCGCTGAGCATGGAGCTGGGGTACGACCGGGTGCCGCTGCACGCGGCGCACTCCCTGCGGAACTTCTTCCGGCTCGTCGACGGGGAACTCCCCCAGGTCACCCAGCCGCTGCTGCTGATGCGCAGTCCGCAGGACCACGTGGTGCCGCCCGCGGACTCGGCGCGGATCCTCGGCCGGGTGTCGTCGACGGACGTCACGGAGATCCTGCTGGAACAGAGCTACCACGTGGCGACGTTGGACCATGACGCGGAGCGGATCTTCCGGGAGAGCACCGCGTTCATCGGCCGGCTGGCACCCGGCGCCGTCAAGGAGCCCGGTCTCGGCAAGGAAGGGACGACCACAGGTGGCTGAGCACGACTCGGACCGTGAGGGCCGCGAGCCGGAGGAGAAGGGCGTTCCCGTCGACGAGGCCGCCGCGTGGGAGGCGATCGTCGCCGGGTACGGGGAGGAGCCGCCGGACCCGCCGGGCGCCAAGCCGTTCAAGTCGATCGAGGACCTGGCGCTGCTGGAGACCGAGACCAACGCGGAGGACGATGCCGAGGCCGAGGCTCCGCCGCGGAAGGCCGAGGACAAGCCGGCCAAACCGCTCGGCGGCTCCGTCTCCTTCGCCCCCGGGGTCGGCCCGCGCGACTACAGCGTGCAGGAGCCCTCCGACGACGACCTCGACGAGACCGACGAGGGCCACTTCGTGCCGCCGGAGCCGCCGCCGCTGCCGGACGCGGACGTCACCTCGAAGTTCGCCTGGCTCGGCGTGCTGGGCGGCCCGGTGCTCCTCCTGCTGGCGATCCTGCTCGGCTGGGAGAGGACCTGGTGGCTGACCACCCTGTGCATCGGCGGCTTCCTGGGCGGCTTCGCCACGCTGGTGATGCGCATGCGCACGGACGACGAGGACGACGACGACCCGGGGCGGGGCGCGGTGGTCTGACCGCCGCCTAGGCGGCCGGCACCCTCAGGGCGGCCAGGACCGGAAGGTGGTCCGTGGCCGCCGCGAGGTCACGCCCGCGCACGCCGGGCTGCTCCAGCGGCACCCCGCAGCCGAGCACCTCGACGCCCTTGGTGGCGAAGAGGGCGTCGATCCGCCGGTGCGGTGCGTCGCGGGTCCAGGTGTGCTCGCCGCCCCAGGGCGCGGCGGCCCAGCAGTCGGTCAGGGACTCGGAGAGCCGCCGGAAGGTGCGCCCGTCCGGCCGCTCGTTCAGATCCCCACCCGCGACGGCGTGCTCGACGCCCATCCCGGCGAGCCGGTCCAGCAGCATGCCGCCCTGCTCGTACCGCTCGTCCTGCCTCAGGGACAGATGACAGCTCAGCACCCCGACCCTGGCCCCGCCGAACCGCACGACGGCGGTCGCGAACCCGCGCCGGTGCTGCCCCGGGGTGAGCGGCAGCAGCACGTCCTCGGTGCGCTCGACGCCGGCCCGCAGGGAACACAGGATCGCGGGTCCGGCGGCGGTGGCACCTCCGGAGAGGACCACCAGCCCCGACACGGAGGCGAGCCGGGCGAGCTTCTTTCGCCACCGGAAGAACCGCGGGGCCTCCTGGAGCAGCACCAGATCGGGCGCGCAGGCGGTGATCACCCGGGCGAGCGCGTCGGTGTCGTCCCGCATCGAACGGATGTTGTAACTCAGAACCCGGATGACGGCCGAGCCGTCGGACTCGGTCCGGGATCCGGGCAGCAGCGGAGTCGTCGCCATGTGGATCAAGATACGCCGACCCGCCCGGCGTCACGGCTCGATACGGCCCAGGAAGTCACGCCATGCCTCCGGGGAGACGGCGAAGCGCGGCCCGTCCTGCGTCTTGGAGTCGCGTACGTGCACGGCGCCGGGTCCGTGAGCGACCTCGACGCAGTCGTCCCCCTGGGACCCGCTGTAGCTGCTCTTGAACCAGTTCGGCTCGCTGTAGGTGCTCGATGCGCCCCGCATCAGCGCCCCACACATCCGAGGAAGTCACGCCACGAAGCCGATGAGACCGCGAACCGCGGCCCGTCCTGCGTCTTTGAGTCGCGTACGTGCACTCCCGTGGAGGAGAAGGCCACCTCCACACAGCTGTCCCCTTCGGACCCGCTGTAGCTGCTCTTGAACCAGTCCAACCCGCCGACGATGTTCATAGCGCTCCCCTCATCCGCTGCAACAACTCCACCGAGTCCGCTGGGGACAGGGCGTGTGAGCGCATCTTGGCATAGCGCATCTGCATGACGCTCACGGCTTCTCGGTCAGAAATCAGTTGCCCCGTCTTCTGCCCCTCCGCGTATCCGAGCCACTGCCGTTCGGGTGTCTCGAGAAGTTGCATGGGCCCGTCCGTACCGGCGTGGTACGGCTGCCGCAGCGGCATGATCTGCAGTTCGACGTTCCACAGCTCGGTGGACGCGAGGAGATGGTCGATCAGCTCCCGGGTGACTTCCTCTCCGCCCGTGTGCCGCAGCAGTACCGACTCCTCGACGATGAAGCTGAACGCGATCGGCGGCCTGCGCCCGAGCAGTTCCTGCCGCGCAAGACGCGCGGCGATCCGCTGCTCCAGTTGCTCCTCACTGGGCGGAGGCGGGACGTTGAGCATCACGGCCCGCGTGTACGCCTCCGTCTGGAGCAGCCCCGGGACGACCCGGCACTCGTACGTGCACAGGGCGACCGCCACCTCCTCCAGCTGGGCCCACTCCCGGAACCAGACCGCCAGCCCTCGCTGCCGCCCGACGTGACGGACCATGGCCCGCAGCACCCCGAACGCCTCCAGCGTCTCCTCCGCCCGCTCGACGAACGCAGCGGTGGGCATCCGCCGGCCCTGCTCGACCGAGGCGACGGAGGCGTGCGAGTAGTTGAGCCGCTCGGCGAGCTGCTCCTGGGTCAGCAGGGCGCGTTCGCGGAACGTCTTCAAGGCCGCCCCGAACGCCTTGAGACTGTCGGACGACTCAACCGTGCTGCCGTTCGCCATGACGACGAACCCCCTTGTCGCTTCACCGGCACACCGTGCAGTCGTACAACGCGCCGACCGGCGACCGGGGTTACGCCGGGCACCCGGCCGCGGCCCGTACACGCGGACGTGTACGAGTGCGGGCGGGCGGAGAAACGGCCGCGCCCGCCGTCCCCGGGGGGAGCAGGCGGGCGCGGCCGTGCGCGTCTGGAGCGGAGGTCACATGATCGGGTCGGGTTCGCGGGCCAGGTCCGCCGCGCCGACCAGGCCCGCCTTGTTGCCGAGCTGGGCGCCGAGGACCTCGGCGACCGGGCGCCAGTTGCCGCCGACCAGCCAGCGCCGGTAGGACTTGCGGATCGGGCCGAGGACCAGTTCGCCCTCGTCCGAGAGGCCGCCGCCGACGATGAAGGCGGAGGGGTCGAAGAGCGAGGCCAGGTCCGCGAGACCGGCGCCGACCCAGCGGGCCAGTTCGCGGTAGGAGTCGACGGCCACCAGGTCGCCCTGGCGGGCCGCCATGGAGACGTGCTTGCCCTCGATGCCGTCCGGGGTGCCGTCACCCAGGGAGAGCAGCGTCTCAGCGTTCTCGGGGGTGGCGTTGGCGCGCTGCTTGGCGTAGCGGACGAGGGCGCGGCCGGAGGCGTACTGCTCCCAGCAGCCCTGCGAGCCGCAGCCGCACAGCAGGCCGTCCGGCACCATGCGGATGTGGCCGAACTCGGCGGCCACGCCGAAGTGACCGCGACGCAGCTTGTTGCCGATGATCACGCCGCCGCCGAGGCCGGTGCCGAGCGTGATGCAGATGACGTTGCGGTGGCCCTTGCCGGCGCCGAACTTGTACTCGCCCCAGGCCGCGGCGTTGGCGTCGTTCTCCACGACGACGGGGAGACCCACGCGGGCCTCGACCTTCTCCTTGAGCGGCTCGTTGCGCCAGTGGATGTTGGGGGCGAAGTAGACCTCGGAGCGCTGGCGGTTGACGTATCCGGCCGCACCGATGCCCACGCCGACGATGTCGAGTCCGGCGCGTGCTCCTTCCACCGCGGAGGCGATGGCGTCCACGATCCCCTCGGGCGTGCCCGGGGTCGGCACCTTGTGGGTCGAGAGGATGTTGCCGTCCTCGTCGACCACTCCGGCCGCGATCTTGGTGCCGCCGATATCGACGCCGATGGTGAGTCCCATGAATCCCTCAGTTTCGGTCGAGCCCCGCTACGCCAACGGTACCCGAGGCACCGCGGTCGGGGCCCCGGCGTCCGTACGGTGAGCGGGCCGGTGGGGATCATGGGTGCCCGGCGGGGACCGGGGTGTCAGTCCAGGTCGATGTGCTCGCCGGACCCGGTGCCCGGGTCGTCGCCGCGGCCCGGGCGTTCGTCGAGGTCGCGCGCGTCGGTGTCGCGGGCGGTCCAGCGGCGCTCCTGGTCCTGCACGGCGGAGCGGTAGGCGGCGAGGAGTTCGCTGCCGGCGGCGGCGAGGTGGTCGAAGACGTCGGGGTTTCGTTCGATGACGGGTTCGACGGCGGCCCTGGCCTGCTGGACGACCTGCCGCACCACCTGCTGCGCGGCGGGTCCGGCGACCGCGCCGAGGAGCGGGGACTGCAGACCGGAGAGCTTGTCGGCGACCGCGTCGACGAGCTTCCTCAGTTCCTCGGCGGCCGAGCCGGGCGGCGGGCCGTACTGGGCGCGGCGGCGGGCCTTCTCCGCCTCCAGGTCCTCGGCGGCGGCCGTCGCCCAGGCGTCGGCGTGGGCGTCGGTGCCGGCCGTCCGTACGTCGTCCACCGGCTCGTCGGCGTTCTCGTCCCCGGCGTCGTCGGGCGGGGGGAGCTGTTCGCTCATGACGGACTCCTTCGACTGCGGGTGGCCCCTTCGACGTTACCCGAACGGCCGTGGTGGCTTCAGCGCGTGCGCGGCCACAGTGCCGGATCCGGCCGGAACCGGATGCGCAGCTCGCCCTCGCGCAGCGCGGCGCCGTCGACGGTGCAGCGGCGCAGGGCGGAGGGCAGGGGGACCGTGCGGCGGAACGGTCCCGCGGTGACGACGACGGCGTCGCCGCGGCGGACGAGGTCGAGTTCGTCGCGGCGGGCGCCCGGGAGGGGGAGGTGCCAGACGAGGACGCCGTCCTCGGCGAGCCGGTCGGTGACCGGCCAGTCGACCGGTCCGCGGCCCGCGGCGGCGCCGGGTACCGCGAGCGCGGCGAGGTCGTCGGTGCCGCGCGGGTCGCGCCCCAGGTGGGCGACCGGGTGGACGGCGTGGGACTCGCGCCACTCCTCCAGGGTCTTGCGCTGCTGGGCGACGGGGCCGGCCAGCCAGCTGTCCCCGTCGCTCTCCGGCAGGACGCGCGTCGCGATCAGCGCGTCGGTGCGCAGTCCGCGCAGGGCGATGCCGAGGGTCGCGGTGCGCACGGCGTCGGCGCCGGCGGGTCCCGGTTCGGCGACCAGGCGTACGACGGTGTCGCGGTCGGCGAGCACGGCCTCGACGGCGGCGAGTTGGAGGTCCAGGCGGGCGGCCGCCCCGTACAGCCACTCGGCGGGCAGGGGCACGCCGGCGAGGCGGCCGAGCACGGGGCGCAGGGCGCGGGCCGCCTGGCGCTCGGGCGGGAGGAGGCGGCTCAGGTAGCGGCGGAGTTCCTCGGGGAGGGCGAGGAGGGCGAGGGCGCGCGGGGCGGGCGGGAGGTCGACGACGAGGACGTCGTACGCGTCCGACAGCGCGGCGTCCCGCAGGGCGCGCAGGACGGCGAGTTCCTCGGCGCCGGGGAGCGTGCCCGTCTCCTCGGGCTCGAGCCGGGCGGCGCCGAGGAGGTCCAGCGCGGAGGCGGCCCGGTTCTGGAGGGCGGCCAGATCGGCGCGGAAGCCGGCGTCGGGGTCGACGCGGCGCACGGTGAGTCCGGGTGGGGTCCCGCCGCCCAGCACGGGGCCGAGGGTGTCCGTGCGGTCGGTGCCGAGGAGCAGGGTGCGGGCACCCTCACGGGCGGCGGCGAGCGCGGTGGCGGCGGCCGTGGTGGTGCGGCCGCCGCCGCCGGGGCCCGTGATCAGGAGGGTGCGCATTGGGTGAACGGTAACTGACGGCGGGCGGCGGTGAGTCGCGCTGCCCCGCGCCGGAGGGGTGCCGCCGCGCGTTACTTCGGGCTGGACTCCACGCGCTTCTTCAGGCCTGCCAGGGCGCGGTCGATGATGACCTTCTCCGCCTTGCGCTTGATCATGCCGAGCATCGGGATCTTGACGTCGACCGTCAGCCGGTAGGTGACCTCGGTGGTGCCCGGGCCGGCCGGGGCGAGGATGTAGGAGCCGTCGAGGGAGCGGAGCATCTGGGACTTCACCAGGGTCCAGGAGACCTCGTTCCCCCCGGTCCAGGTGTACGCGAGCGTCTGGTCGTCCTTGATCGCGCCGGCGTCCATGACGAGGCGCACCTGCTCGGCGCGGCCCTGCTCGTCGGTCTTGAGGACCTCCGCCTCCTTCACCTCACCCGTCCAGTCGGGATAGCGGGCGAAGTCGGCGATCACCCCCATGACGTCGGCCGGTGCCGCCTCGATCGTGATGCTCGAGCTGGTGTGTTCCGCCATCGCCGTGGCTCCTCCAGATGCGGGCCGGTAGTTCGTCATCGCCGTGCGCGGTGCGCCGAGCGCACGCGCGTGCAGCGGAAGGCTACCGTGCACCGGACCGGCGGAACGCACCCGACCTGGGGCATCCGCCCCCTTCCGGCCTCACCACTCCAGCGCCCAGGGCCGTCCGCTGCTCGCGAAGTGGCCCACGTTCACGCATTCGGTGGCGCCGATCCGCATCCGCTTCACCAGCGGCTGGTGCACGTGGCCGAACAGCGAATAGCGGGGCCGGGTGCGGTGGATCGCGTCCAGCAGGGCCCGGCTGCCGCGTTCGAACCGGCGGGCGACGGTGTCGTAGACCAGCTCCGGCACCTCCGGCGGGATGTGCGTGCACAGCACGTCGACCTCGCCGACGGCCTCGATCTTCGCGGCGTACTCCTCGTCGTCGATCTCGTACGGCGTGCGCATGGGCGTGCGCAGTCCGCCGCCGACGAAGCCGAAGGTCCAGCCGCCGATCTCGACCCGCTGCCCGTCGAGGACGGTGGTGCCGGGGCCCGCGTACTCCCGCCACAGGGGCGGCATGTCGACGTTGCCGTACGTGGCGTACGTAGGAGTGGGGAAGGCGGCGAACATCTCGGCGTACTGCTTGCGCACCGCCGTCTCGATCGCCGCGGCCTTGTCCATGCCGATGCCGGCCCACAGCCGCCGCTGGAACTCGCGGGCCTCGTCGAAGCGGCGCGCGGTGCGCAGCTCCACGATGCGGCCGGCGTTCCCGGCGCCGAACAGGTCGGGGAAGATGCCGCGCGAGTGGTCGGCGTAGTCGAGGAAGAGCACCAGGTCGCCCAGGCAGACCAGGGCGTCGGCGCCCTCGCCGGCCCGCGCGAGGTCACGGGCGTTGCCGTGCACGTCACTGACCACGTGCACGCGTGTGCGCCGGTTTCCGCCTCGTGTCGCTGCCATGGCGATCAAGGGTAAGCGTGTGCGGCGCGCGTGAACAATGCCGGGCCCACCTGCGGTTACTGGCTGGTCGGTCCGGGGGTGGACTACTGTGCGCAATGGAACACCAACCTGTGTGACGCAGCGAACATCTCGCCGGGACCCCCTGTCGTAGACGCCATACCGGCGGGTAACGTCCGGGCAGTCCAGTCGTGCTCGGGATTTCAACTTGTGAATTCGCGAGCACCCGCCCGAGCCTTGGACCGCACCGTCGCATCGCACAACGTCGTGGCGCCGGCGCCCTAAGAGGAGCAGCAGTCTTGCGCGAGTTCAGCCTTCCGGCTTTGTACGAGGTCCCCGCGGACGGCAATCTGACCGACATCGTCCGCAGAAACGCCGCGCAGCACCCCGACGTCGCCGTCATCGCCCGCAAGGTCGGCGGTACCTGGCAGGACGTGACGGCCACCACCTTCCTGGCGGAGGTGCGGGAGGCCGCCAAGGGCATGATCGCCGCCGGTGTGCAGCCCGGCGACCGGGTCGGCCTGATGTCCCGCACCCGGTACGAGTGGACGCTGCTGGACTTCGCGATCTGGAGCGCCGGCGCGGTCACCGTGCCGGTGTACGAGACCAGCTCGCCGGAGCAGGTGGCGTGGATCCTCGGCGACTCCGGCGCCACCGCCTGCTTCGTGGAGCTCGACGCCCACGCGGCGGCCGTGGAGTCGGTGCGCGACCGGCTGCCCGCGCTGAAGAACCTGTGGCAGATCGAGGCCGGCGGTCTCGAGGAGCTGGGCCGGCTCGGGCAGGGCGTCGGCGACGAGACCGTCGAGGAGCGCAGCTCGGTCGCGAAGGCGGACGACCCGGCCACCATCGTCTACACCTCCGGCACCACCGGCCGCCCCAAGGGCTGTGTGCTCACCCACCGCAGCTTCTTCGCCGAGTGCGGCAACATCGTGGAGCGGCTGCGTCCGCTGTTCCGCACCGGTGAGTGCTCGGTGCTGCTGTTCCTGCCGCTCGCTCACGTCTTCGGGCGGCTGGTGCAGATCGCGCCCATGATGGCGCCGATCAAGCTGGGGTGCGTGCCCGACATCAAGAACCTCACCGACGAGCTGGCCGCGTTCCGGCCGACGCTGATCCTCGGTGTGCCGCGGGTCTTCGAGAAGGTCTACAACTCGGCGCGGGCCAAGGCGCAGGCCGACGGCAAGGGGAAGATCTTCGACAAGGCGGCGGACACGGCGATCGCCTACAGCCAGGCGCTGGACACGCCGTCCGGGCCGTCGGTCGGTCTGAAGATCAAGCACAAGGTGTTCGACAAGCTGGTCTACGGCAAGCTGCGCGCGGTGCTGGGCGGGCGCGGCGAGTACGCCATCTCGGGCGGCGCCCCGCTGGGCGAGCGCCTGGGCCACTTCTTCCGCGGCATCGGCTTCAGCGTGCTGGAGGGCTACGGCCTGACCGAGTCCTGCGCGGCCACCGCGTTCAACCCGTGGGACCGGCAGAAGATCGGCACGGTCGGCCAGCCGCTGCCCGGCTCGGTCGTCCGGATAGCGGACGACGGGGAGGTGCTGCTGCACGGCGAGCACCTGTTCAAGGAGTACTGGAACAACCCGGGCGCCACCGCCGAGGCGCTCGCCGACGGCTGGTTCCACACCGGTGACATCGGCACGCTGGACGAGGACGGTTATCTGCGGATCACCGGCCGCAAGAAGGAGATCCTGGTGACGGCGGGCGGCAAGAACGTCGCCCCGGCGGTCATCGAGGACCGGATCCGGGCGCACGCGCTGGTCGCCGAGTGCATGGTGGTGGGTGACGGGCGGCCGTTCGTGGGTGCGCTGGTCACCATCGACGAGGAGTTCCTGGGCCGGTGGTGCGCCGAGCACGGCAAGCCGGCGGGGTCGACCGCGGCGTCACTGAGCGAGGATCCCGATCTGCTCGCGGCGGTCCAGTCGGCGGTGGACGACGGGAACGCCGCGGTGTCGAAGGCGGAGTCGGTGCGGAAGTTCCGCATTCTGCCGGCGCAGTTCACCGAGGAGTCGGGGCATCTGACTCCGTCGCTGAAGCTGAAGCGGAATGTCGTGGCGAAGGACTACGCGCACGAGATCGAGGCGATCTACGCGAAGTAGTCGGCGGTAGGACGCGGTTCGGGGTGCCACGTGAGCGCCCCGGGCGGGTGCGGGCCGGCTGTGGCTTGTCGCGCAGTTCCCCGCGCCCCTGTGGGGCGCGTTGTTCTACAGCAGGGTTCTCAAGTGTTCGGCGAGGAGGTCCCAGCGCCACTTCTCCTCGACCCATTCGCGGCCCCGCTGGCCCATCCTGCGGCGGAGTTCCTCGTCGGCGAGGAGGGTGGTGACGCGGTCGGCGGTCTGCTCGGGGGAGTTTCCGGGGACGACCCAGCCGGTCTCGCCGTCGAGGACCGCGTCGGGGGCGCCTCCGGAGGCGCCGGCGACCACCGGGAGGCCGGTCGCGGAGGCCTCCAGGTAGACGATGCCGAGCCCTTCGACGTCCAGTCCCCCGCGCCGGGTGCGGCAGGGCATCGCGAAGACGTCACCGGCGCCGTAGTGGGCGGGCAGCTCGGACCAGGGGACGGAGCCGGTGAAGCGGACGGCCGCGGACACACCGGTGTCCCGCGCGAGCCCGCGCAGGTCCTTCTCGTAGGGGCCGCCGCCGACGATCAGCAGCACGGCCTCCGGTTCGGCGGCCAGGATCGCGGGCATCGCCCGGATCAGCGTGTCCTGGCCCTTGCGCGGCACCAGCCGTGAGACGCACACGACCACCGGGCGGTCGGTCAGCCCGAGGCGCGCCCGCACCTCGTCGCCGCCCGAGCCGGAGTGGAAGGTCTTCTCGTCGACCCCGGGCGGGAGCTGCACCATCCGCGAGGCGGCCTCCGGGGTGAGCGCCGAGGCGATCCGGGAGCGCGTGTACTCGCCCAGGTAGGTGATCGTGTCCGTGGACTCCCCGATCCGGCGCAGCAGCTGCCGCGCGGCGGGCAGCTGGGCCCATCCGGCCTCGTGGCCGTGGGTGGTGGCCACGATCCGCTCCGCGCCCGCGCGGCGCAGTGCCGGTGCCATCAGGCCGAGCGGCGCCGCCGCCCCGAACCACACCGAGGTGCACCCGTGCTCGCGCAGCAGCCCGACCGCCCGCCGGGTGACGGCCGGGGTGGGCAGCAGCATCGTCGTACGGTCGCGCACGACGGTGAACGGCTGCTCGGCGTCGAAGGCGGCGGTCGCCTCGACGCCCTCCCGGGAGCGCTTCCAGGTGGAGGCGTAGACGACGAGGCGCTCGGGGTCGAGCCGTAGCGCCATGTTGTGCAGGAACGCCTGGATGCCGCCGGGCCGGGGCGGGAAGTCGTTGGTCACGATCAGGGTCTTGTGCATCGCCGCAGACCCTACCGAACGGCGTTCGCGTCCTTGGCCGCGGCGGTGCTCTGTGGCACACGCACCCGGGTCCGGGACATCATGGCCCCTCACGACGGAACACCGGACGGGCAGGAATCACGTGAAGACGAAGGCCGCTCGAGGGTCCCTCGCATGGCTCCTGGTCCTCTGGGGGCTGACGAGAGCGGCGTTGCTGCTGTGCGTGCTCAAGGTGATCGTCTTTCCGGGGCCGGACGTCACCAGTGACGTGTCGGTGATCTACCAGGGCTGGTACGACGTCCTGCGCACCGGAACGTTCCCGCGGGAGGACGTGACCTGGCAGTACCCGCCGGCCGCGGCGCTGGCGATCCTCTCCCCCGGCCTGCTGCCGTTCCTGGAGTACGCCACGGCGTTCTTCGTCCTGGCCCTGGTCGCCGACCTGGTCACGCTGGCGCTTCTGCTGCAGGGCGGCCGCGGTCCCGGCCGGGCGCGGCGCGGTGCCTGGGTGTGGGTGGCGGGTGTACCGCTGCTGGGGCCGACGGTGTACGCGCGGTACGACGTGATGGTGACCGCCGTGGCGGTGGGCGCCCTGCTGGCCGCCGCCCGGCACCCGCGGCTGATGGGGGCGCTGGCCGGCTTCGGGGCGCTGCTGAAGGTGTGGCCGGCGCTGCTGCTCCTCGGGATGCGCCGGCGCGGGGCGTGGGTGTCGGCGGCGGTGACCGGCGCCGGTGTGGCCGCGCTGTTCGCCGTACTGATGCCGGGGGCGTTCGCGTTCCTCGGCTTCCAGCGGGACCGGGGGACGGAGGTGGAGTCGCTGGGGGCGCTGGTCTTCCATGTGGCCCGGCACCACGGCTGGGAGGGCGAGGTGCTGCTCAACTACGGCTCGGTGGAGTTCCTCGGCCCGTACGTGACCTGGGTGAGCACGGGGGCGCTGTTCCTGACGGGGGCCGCGCTGGCCTGGCTGGTGCTGTGGCGGCTGCTGGCGCGTCGCTTCGAGCCGCACACGGTCGCGGACGCGGCGTTCGTGGCGGTGCTGATGTTCACCACGACGAGCCGGGTGATCAGTCCGCAGTACATGGTGTGGCTGGTGGGGCTGGCCGCCGTCTGCCTCTGTTTCCGCGGGAGCCGCATGCGGGTGCCGGTCGTGCTGGTGCTGGTGGCGTGCTTCGTGACGGTGCTGGAGTTCCCGTTGTGGTTCGCGCACGTCGTGGCGAGTGACGGGCTGGGGATCACGCTGCTGGTGCTGCGCAACGGGCTGCTGGTGGTGGCGACCCTGGTCGCGGCCCGGGTCCTGTGGTGCTCGACGGTGCCGGGGCGGCGGGAGGTCCCTGTGGTCACCGGTACCGCCCGTGCCGCGGAGACGCCGGTGTCCCACTGACGCGACGGGGCTCCCGGCGTCGGTGCGGGCCGGGGGGTGCTGCGCAGCCCGGCGCCGACGGGGTGCCTCCCCCGGAGGGGGCACCCCCAGCGCGCCCACTGCCGCCCTGGGGGTACCTCCCAGGCCCTTGAGGCACGAGGGGAGGCACGACTGCCCGCGGTCACGCGGTGGGGACGGCTCAGTGCAGGGTGGTTCTCACGTAGTCGCGCCACTGGAGGGTGAAGTCCTCCGGTGTGGTCCCCAGGACCCGCCGCATCGCGTCCTCGACCGCGCCGTCGCGGTCCTCGTGGGCGCCCACCGCGCGGTAGAACGCACCGAGGCGTTCCTCCCCCCACCGCTCGGCGATCAGGCGGCAGGCCAGCCAGCCGCTCTCGTACGCCCGCGCGAGCCCGTCCGCGTCACCGGAGAACCCGAAGTCCTCGTCGCCCGGCAGCGCGTCCGGCACCTCCCCCTGGCTCACCGCGCGGGCGAGCTCCGGTGCGGCCTCCGCGGGGGTGCGGTCGCCGCCGCGGTAGCCGACCCAGTCGGCGAACCCCTCGGACAGCCACAGCGGGGTCGCGGGGGAGGTGTGGGCGCGGGTCGCGACGTGGGTGGTCTCGTGGGTGAGGACGACCTGCCGGCCCTGGTCGCCGAGCAGGGCGAAGGCGTCCGGGTTGACGATGACCCGGTCCGCCGGCGCCCGCCCGTCCGTGCCGGTGGCGCCGGTGGTGACCGCCGCGATGCCCCGGTAGGAGGAGGCGGGCGAGCCCAGCAGGCCCGCCATGCCGTCCAGGGACTCCGGGACCAGGACGACGACCCGCCGGGGCCACTCGGGGCCCCAGGCGTCGGACACGGCGGGCACCGCGCGGTCGGCGAGCTCGGCGTAGTCCCGCAGCCTCCCGTCGGGCTGCCCGACGCCCAGCACGAGGCTGCGTTCGCCCCGGACGGCCCGTGCCGTGCCCTGGTCCCACAGTTGCTGGCCGGACCTGCGCGCGGGGCGGTCCGAGTCGACGGACCAGTGGCCGTCCCGGTCCCGGCTCAGGCGCAGGGAGCGGGCGGTGACGACCGGGGCCCGGTCGTGGCCCTCGACGCGGTAGCTGAGGTCGGCGGAGACGGTGGCGCTGTCGCCGGTGCGGTCGAGGGAGGTGACGCGGTAGGACCAGTCCGCGAGCGGTACCGCGCGCAGGTTGTCGAACCCGGCCCGGGTGCCGGTGCGGGCGTAGGCGGCGGCATCCCGGTCGAGGACCGCCTCCGCCCGCCGGTCGAGGAGCGACTGCACCTCCGCGCGGGCGCCGTCGACGGCCGTGCCGCCGCCGCACGAGACGAGGGAGACGAGCAGCAGACACAGCGCCACCACCGACGCTCCCGGTACCCGCCTTCGACCAGCCACCTTCCCGAGGGTACGGGCGCCGGGCCGTCCCGGTCAGACCCTGGTGACCGACGAGACCGGCATCATCCCGACCGGGTCGTAGCGCACGGGGGCGCCGGGGTAGGGCGCGTGGATCACCTGGCCGTTGCCCATGTACATCCCGACATGGGAGGCGTCGGAGCGGTAGAGGACCAGGTCACCGGGGCGTGCCTCGGAGAGCGGGACCTGCCGGCCGGCGTACCGCTGGGCCTGCGAGGTGCGCGGCAGGGCGACCCCGGCCTGGGCGTACGACCACTGGGTGAGTCCCGAGCAGTCGAAGCCGCCGGGGCCGTTGGCGCCCCACACGTAGGGCCTGCCGAGGGCGGAGCGGGCGGCGGCGACCGCGGCGGCCGCGCGGCCGGAGGCGGGTGTGCCGTGGGGGCCGGGCAGGTCCGCGCGGGCGGAGCGGGTGGCGCGGTCGTAGGCGGCGCGGTCGCCGGCCGGGAGGGAGTTGAGCAGCCGGCGGGCCTCGGCGAGCTTGCTCTCGACGGTCCGCTTGTGGGCGGCGACGGCCTTGCGGCTCTTCTCCAGCGCGCCGAGCCTGCCGGCCGCCTCCGCCCGGTCCTGGGCGAGGGAGCGCAGGACCGCCCGGAGCCTCTTCAGCTCACCGGCCTGGTGGACGGTGATGCGGTCGAGGACGGAGGCCTTCTCGAGGTAGTCCTCCGGGTCGTCGGAGAGCAGCAGGGCGAGGGCGGGCTCCAGGCCGCCGGAGCGGTACTGGGCCCCGGCGAGCGACCCCAGGGACTCGCGCATGGCGTTCACCCGCTGCTGTTTGCGGGCGATGCCGTCCTGCGCGGTGGCGATCTGCCGGCGCAGCCCGTCGGCGCGCTCGTCGGCCGCGTTGTACGCCTCGGTCGCCTTCTCCGCCTCCTGGTACAGGCGGTCCACCTCTGCCCGGGTGTCGTCGTGCGGAGTGGCCGCGGCCGGTACCGCGCCGAGGGCGGTGGCCGCTGCGGACAGCAGGCCGAGGGCGACGACGGCACTCCGGTCGGATCCGGAGGACGGTGCGGTACGGCGATGGGACCCCACGGGAAGCCGCGCTCCTTCCGCTGGCGGACAGGGAAACGCGGCAGACAGTAGCGTCGGCGGCGGCGGGCGGACCAACGGCCGGAGGGGGCACACACGGTGACGCCCCGCCTGTGACCTGCGTCGGAGGCGGGGCGTGGGACCGTCCGGCGCCGGTGCGATTCCCTCGAACGGGCGCACCGGACGCCGCGGAGGCGCTAGACGCGGACGCCGAACATGAACGGGCCGCCGATGGTGTTCATCGACTCGTAGCGCACGACGGTGCCGGGGCGCGGAGCGTGGATGATCTGGCCGTTGCCCGCGTAGAGGCCCACGTGGTGCAGGTCGTTGAAGAAGAAGACCAGGTCGCCGACCTTGAGCTGGCTCACCGAGTAGATCCTGGTGCCCGCGCCGGTCTGTGCCTCGGAGGTGCGCGGGATGCCGACACCGGCCTGCGCGTACGCCCAGGAGGTCAGGCCCGAGCAGTCGAAGGAGGACGGGCCGGTGGAGCCGTAGACGTAGGGGGACCCGAGCTTGCTCTGGGCGGCGGCGAAGGCCGCGGCGGCGCGCCCGGAACCGGGCGGGACGTTGACCGAGAGGGCGTCGCGCTCGCTGGTGCGGGTGGCGCGCTGCTGCTCCTCGGCGAGCTGCGCCTTCTCCGCGGCGGTGAGACTGTTGAGCAGCTTCTGCGCGGAGGCGAGCTTGCCCTGGACTTCCTTCTTCTTCTTGCCCAGTTCGGTGCGGGTGGAGGCGAGATCCTCGAGCTTCTCGGACGCCTCGGAGCGCTGCTGGGCGAGTTCGCGCTGCTTCTCCTGGATCTTCTTCAGCGCGTCGACCTGCTGGGTGCTCAACTGGTCGAGGGTGGACGCCTTGTCGAGGTAGTCGTCCGGGTCGGCGGAGAGGAAGAGCTGCAGGGAGGGGTCTATGCCGCCGCTGCGGTACTGGGCGCTGGCCATCGAACCGAGGCCGTCGCGCAGCTCGTTGAGCTCCTGCTGGCCCTTGGCGACGTTGTCCTGGATGGTGGAGATCTCCTTCTGGAGCTTCTCCTGCTTCTCCTTGGCGCCGTTGTACTTCTCGGTGGCCTGTTCCGCCTGCTCGTAGAGCTTGTCGACCTTGGCCTTGACCTCGTCCTTGCTCGGCTTCTCGCTCGGGGCGGCGTTGGCGGCCTGCGAGCTCATGACGACGGCAGCTGCGGCAGCGGTGGTGAGCACGGTCACACGTGCGCGGCTCGGCTGCTTGGGACGACGGTGGGACGCCACGGAGACGAGCTCCTTCTCGAGAGTGATCGCGCGAGCGCGGGTTCGAAGGCAGACCCTAGTGATTCTCTTGTGATCAGTTCAAATCCCCGGACACAAAATCTCCGTTACAGCGGGTTTATTGGGCCCCAATTCACCTGCAGTAACGCAGCTTTGACGCTACGTTGCGTGACGGTTCCGTCAATTCGGGCATAGATCCGTTACGTTGCACGGGGGACGGATCTGCATCAGATACTAGGAAAGCCTCTTGAGGAGAACTGCCGACGCGACGGGGCGTGCGCCGGCGCGGGCGACCCCGTCGGCGACCTCGCGGTCGGTGGAGGCGACGATGACCGGCCGCCCCGGCGGCTCGGCGCGCACCAGCTGGCGGATGAGTTCGTCGGCGGTGACGCCCGGCTTGGAGAACAGCACCCGCACTCCGCGCGGCGGCGCCAGCAGCACCGGCGCGGCCAGTTCGGCGCCGTCGAAGACACAGGTGACCTCGGCGCCGGTCTGCGCGGCGAGCTGGGCGAGCTGGCCCAGCAGGCGCAGGCGCTGCTTCTCCAGCGGCATCTGGGGATAGCCGGTCTTGGTGACGTTGTAGCCGTCGACGACCAGATGGGCCTGCGGCAGCGCGAGGAGCTGGTTCAGGATGGCCGGGTCGTCCTCGGACAGCGCGCGGGCGGCGATGTCCTTCGGGGTCATGCGCCCCGGTTCCACGGCGTCCACGGTCTCGGCGGGCCGGACGGACACGGGGGGCAGCGCCAGCTCGCGCCGGAGCCCCTGGGCCGCGTCGAGCACGGTGTCCAGCAGCAGCCGTACGCGCATGTCCTCGACGCTGCGGCCCTCGCGGGCGGCCCGGCGCGCGGCCTCCAGCGCGGCCTCGGTCTCCCCGAGCCGTGCCTTGAGGCGCCGGCTCTCGCTCTCGGCGGCCGACACCTGGGCGTGGCCCTCGGCGCGCACGGCGTCCATCTCTCCGCGCAGCTTGCGCAGGGCGGCCTCGCCGCGCTTGACGTCGCTGAGGGCGGAGCGCAGCTTGCGGTGGAGCGACTCGGTCTCCTTCTTCGCCGCGTCCAGCTCGGCGCGCAGCCGCTCGGTCTCGGCCCTGGTGAGCTCGCGGGCCCGGTCGAGCTCGGCGCGCAGCCGCTCCAGCTCGGCGCGGGTCTCCTCGTCGGCGCGCTCGGCGTCGGCGCGCTGGGCCTCCTCGCCGGCGGCGGTCACCAGCTTGACCCAGCCCACCTGGCGGAGCACGTAGGCCGCGGCCGCCACGTCGAGCGGGTCCGCGGCCGGGGGCGGGGAGCCGGAGTCAAGAGCGCCGGTCAGTTCCGGCTGGGCTTCTCTGAGCTTCTCCCCGATGCGCTGCCGGAACAGCGGATCGGTCTCCAGCGCCGCCGCCATGGCGTTGCCGGCGAACTTGGCGCGGCGGTTGGGGGCGAACCGGGCGTACTGCCTGAGCTGGGCGGGCAGCTCGGCGACCGTGAGGCCGCCGAAGCCGTCGGCGACGATCTGGACGACGCGGCGGCGCACTCCGTCGGGCAGCGGACGGTCGAGCACCTCGGCGGTGCCGTCCTGCGGCCCCCCGCCCGTGGTCTCCACCATCCGTCACACCCCAATGCCTGTGTGCGACCCCGCGTGCGGGGTCGCCGTCAGCGGGGCCCGCTCCGCTTCAGGAGCCGGCGCCCGGCCTGTCCACGAGTTCCACCTGGTCCACGGCGTTGCACCAGCGGCACCGCACCGACTCGATCGTCTCATCGAGCACCTCGCGCTCCTCGACCCTGGGCTCTCCGGCCAGGTCGAGGTGGACGTACTCGACGACCTTCGACGAGCGCGTCACGTCGAAGCGGGTGAGGTTGCCGCAGAGGGTGCAGCGCCACCGCGTCGAGGCGGTCGGCAGAGGAACCGTCATCGTGGCTGTTCGCCTTCCTTCCAGTGTCCGTGACGCACCGGGCTGCCCGGTGCGTGTGGCACGTAACCCTACGGCCTGGCGGGTGCCCGCCGCCCGCCCGTCCACGGCGGCGAGGCGGTCTGTGCGGTTGTGTCCGGTTACGTCATGCTCTGTACTCATGATCCGCAACTGGAGCGCGTCGGCCGCGGCGGCGATCCGGGGCACCTCCGCGCCGGTGACCCACACCCTCGTCGTGCTGTGCTGCCTGGTCTTCCTGATCGGACCGGCCTCGGGCCTCGTCCCGGCCGACGGATCCGGGGACGAGCCGCTCACCGGGCAGAGGGCCTACTTCCAACGCTGGGGCGTGATCCCCGCAGACCTGTTCGAAGGATCCCCCGGGGCCCTCCTGACCCCGGCCACGGCGCTGTTCGTGCACGGCGGCTGGGTGCATCTGCTCGGCAACATGCTGTTCCTCCACGTCTTCGGGGCGATGACCGAGGCACGGATGGGCCGGGTGCGGTTCACCCTGTGCTACGCCGGCTGCGGCTACCTGGCGCTGCTGGGGTACGCCGCCGCCAACGCGGGCTCCGAGCGCTCCCTGGTCGGTGCCTCCGGGGCGATCTCGGCGGTCCTCGGCGCGTTCCTCTTCCTGTTCCCCCGGGCGCGGGTCACCAGTCTCCTGCCGTTCCTGTTCTTCCTGCCGGTGCGCCTGCCGGCGTGGGTGGTGCTGCCGTTCTGGGCGGCGCTGCAGTGGGCGGCGGCGGGGCGGGCGGCCGACGGGCCGGGGGTGGCGTATCTGGCGCACCTGGTGGGGTTCGGGCTGGGCCTCGGCTGCGCGTGGGTGTGCTTCGGCAGGGCGACTACAGTGAAGTCCGCCCCTGCTCCGGCCCCCGAGGGAGAGAACCAGCCGTGATCACCGCGATCGTCCTCATCAAGACCAGCGTGGACCGGATCCCCGAGATCGCGGAGCAGATCGCCTCGCTGGACAGCGTCAGCGAGGTCTTCTCCGTGACCGGCACCTACGACCTGATCGCCATGGTCCGGGTCCGGGAGCACGAGGACCTGGCGGAGGTCATCCCCGGCCGGATCAGCAAGATCCCGGGCGTGGAGGGCACCGACACGCACGTGGCGTTCCGTACGTACTCGCAGCACGACCTGGAGGCGGCGTTCGCCATCGGCCTGGACAGCTGAGGCCGCGAGCGGCCCGGGGAAGATGAAGAGTTCTTCACCCGGGACTCATCCGGACCCTCCGGTGCGGGCCGCAGGATCGGGTCCATGGTCCTCACTCGCCGGATGGCGGCCCTGGCCGCCGTCGTGCTGATCCCGCTCGACGTCGCCGCGACCACTTTCGCGCTCGCCGACAGCCCCGCGCCGCCCAAGGTGCCGCGCCTCGGGTCGAACTGGACAGCGGCTCGCCCGCTCCGGCGCCCACCACCTCGTCCACGCGGCCCGGACCGGCGCCGAGCGACGAGGTCGTCTCCCGGCCTCCGGTGACCGACAGCTCACCCACCAGACACCGCGCGGCAAGGTCCCGGCGGAGGTGGCCCGCCGCGCCATGCTGTCCGGGCGGCCGGTGCCGGCCCTGGCGGGCACGCTCGGCGAGGGCGCGCACGAGGTGCCGGGCGTGGACGCCTGCCACGGCATCCTGCCCGCGCCGATGGCCCTGGCGGAGGCGCTGGTGCGCGGCGCCGAACTCCTCACCGACGCGACGGAACGCGCCCTGCGCATGATCGTCCTGGGCACACGGCTGCCCGTGCCGGCCCGCCGGTGGTTTCGCCCCCGCCGCCCCTTCCCGTCCCGAACCCGGGGCAGCGCCCCGGACCCCCGCTCCTCAAACGCCGGAGGGGCCGGAAGTCAGCCCCTCCGGGTGGAGGTGTCCTGGACGAGCTCGCGCACCGCGCGTACGAACCGCTCCACGTGCTCGTCGGGCGTACCCACGCCGAAGCTGACGCGGATGGCGCTGAGGGGCCTCTCCCCCGGCGCCGCGCCAAGGGCGCCGCAGTCACCCTGCACCTGCGGGTCGCCGCCCAGCAGCGTGCGCACCAGCGGGTGCGCGCAGAACAGCCCGTCCCGCACGCCGATGCCGTACTCGGCGGACAGCGCGGCGGCGAAGTGGGAGCTGTTCCAGCCCTCGACCACGAAGGAGAGCACGCCGACGCGCGGGGCGTCGTCCCCGAACAGGGAGAGGAACCGCACCTCGGGAACGTCCGCGAGCCCTTCGCGCACCGCGCGGATCAGCCGCTGCTCCCGGGCGGCCAGCGTGTCGAAGCCCGCATCGGTGAGCGCCTTGCAGGCGGAGGCGATGGCGTGGGCGCCGATGACGTTGGGCGACCCTGCCTCGTGCCGGGCGGCGCCCTCGTGCCACTCCACGTCCACTCCCCCGTCCGCGCGCCGGGTGACCGTGCGGCTGGCGCCGCCGCCCGCGAGGTAGGGCTCGGCCGCGCGCAGCCAGTCGGCGCGGCCGGCCAGCACACCGGAGCCGAAGGGGGCGTACAGCTTGTGCCCGGAGAAGGCGACCCAGTCGACGTCCAGGTCACGGACGCTCACCGGGTGGTGCGGGGCGAGCTGGGCGGCGTCCAGCACGATCCGGGCGCCGTGCGCGTGTGCGGCCTCGGCCAGTTCCCGTACGGGCCACAGCTCTCCGGTGACGTTGGAGGCGCCGGTGACGCAGACCAGGGCCGGGCGGTGCGGATCACGGCCGGCCAGGGCGCGCTCCAGGGTCCGCACGGCCTGGCGGGGGCTGCGCGGGGCGTCGAGGCAGGTGACGCGGGCGCCACGCCAGGGCAGCAGGGAGGCGTGGTGCTCGGTCTCGAAGACGAAGACCTCGCAGCCGTCGGGGAGCGCGGCGGCGAGCAGGTTGAGGGAGTCGGTGGTGGACCGGGTGAAGACCACCTGATCACCGGTGCGGCAGCCGAGGAACTCCGCGACGGTCCGGCGGGCGTTCTCGAACAGGTCGGTGGAGAGCTGGGAGAGGTACCCGGCGCCCCGGTGGACGCTGCCGTAGTAGGGGACGTAGGCCGCCACGTCGTCCCACACGCGCTGGAGGGCGGGCGCGCTGGCGGCGTAGTCGAGGGCGGCGTAGGTGACCTCGCCCCCGGTGACGAGGGGGACGGTGACGTCCCGGCCCAGAACGGGCAGCGGGGCACGGACGGAGCGGTCGGCGGCAACGGTGGAGACGGACATGGCGGAACTCCCGTGGGCAGGCGGAATCCTCGCGCGAGCGGACGGCGCTCAAGCGCGGAAGGAGAGGAAAAGGGGTGTGCGGAGGCGGGGCTCGGCAGCCCTAGCGCATTCGCTTGCTCACAGAAGGCTCCTCGACGACCAGGACCCCTGGTGTGCGAGGGGTCCGCGCTTGCCGTGCGCCTTGCTGCGCACGGCCTGGTCTTCACCCGGGGCACCCCGCCACGGACGGAGGGTTGCCGGACAGCCGGCCGGGGCCTGATGGCTGTCACTCATGACCTGGACAGGAAAATACGTGAAGTGATCGATGCCCCGCAACCCGCGTCCGGATCGCGGGACATCCCGCCGTGAGGCGACTAGGCGTTGCTGACGGCCACCCAGCGCTCCAGGGCCCGCTTGGCGGCCCCCGAGTCGATCGCCTCGGCCGCCTTCGCCATCCCGGCGCGGATCTGCTCGGTGAGCGGGCCGGAGCCCGGCTCCAGGGCCACCAGCGCCGCCGCGGAGTTCAGCAGCACCGCGTCGCGGACGGGGCCCTGTTCGCCGTCCAGCAGCCGCCGGGCGACCTCCGCGTTGTAGGAGGCGTCGGCGCCGCGCAGGGCCTCCACCTGCACCAGCTCGATGCCGACGTCGCGCGGGTCGAAGGTCTCCTCGTCGACCTTGCCGTCGCGGACCACCCACACCTTGGAGGTGGCGGTGGTCGTCAGCTCGTCCAGGCCGTCGTCACCGCGGAACACCAGCGAGGAGTGGCCCCGGCCGGCGAAGACCCCGGCCATGATGGGGGCCATCCGGGGGTCGGCGACCCCGACCGCCTGCGCCTTGACCTTCGCCGGATTGGCCAGCGGGCCGAGGAAGTTGAACACCGTGCGGATGCCCAGCTGGCCGCGGGCGGCGGCGACGTGGCGCAGCGCCGGGTGGAACTTCACCGCGAAGCAGAAGGTGATCCCCGCCTCCTCGGCGACCTCGGCGACCCGTCGCGGCGTCAGCTCCAGATTGACGCCGAGCTTCTCCAGGACGTCGGAGGCACCGGACGCGGAGGAGGCGGCCCGGTTGCCGTGCTTGACGACCTTCGCGCCGGTGCCGGCGACCACGATCGACGACATCGTGGAGATGTTCACCGTCTTGGCGCCGTCGCCGCCGGTGCCGACGATGTCGACCGTCGCGCCCGGCACCTCGATCACATGGGCGTGGTCGTACAGCGCCCGTACGCAGCCGGTGATCTCCTCCACGGTCTCGCCCTTGGCCCGCAGGGCGACGGCGAACCCGGCGATCTGCGCGTCGGTCGCCTCACCGCGCATGATCAGGTCCATCGCCCAGGCGGTGTCGTCGGCGGAGAGGTCCCGGCCGTCCAGCAGTTGGTTCAGCAGGGCGGGCCAGGAGCGGCCCGCCGCGGTGTCGCCTCCAGCGGGGGTCACAGCGCTCATGGCCGCTCCTGATGGTCGTGGAAGAGTCCCGGGAGCCGGAAGGGTCCCGGGCTCCACCCTATCCAGCTCCGGGGACGGCGAAGGGCCCCCGTCCGCAGAACGGACGGGGGCCCTTCGCCGTCGTGTGGCGACTGAGGTGAGGCGCTGGAGGTGATCAGTGGTGGCCGTGGCCGCTCGTGATCTCCTTGTACTCCTCGACGGTCGGCTTCGGAATCTGGGACTCCCCGCCGTAGTAACCCTTGCTGAGCTTGGCGCGCAGCTTCTCGGACATCTTCACCTTGCGCCGGACACCGTTCTCGTCGACCGTCGGGCCGATCTCGACCGGCTTGTACTGCTCGTGCGCGGTGAGGGTGTACAGCTGCTCCTGGCTGAGCGGCTCGTGGACCTCGATGAACTCACCGTGCGGCAGGCGCTTGATGATGCCCGCCTCACGGCCGTGCAGCACCTTGTCCCGGTCCCGGCGCTGGAGGCCGAGGCAGATCCGCTTGGTGACGATGAACGCCAGGACCGGCGCGACGAAGAACGCGATCCGTACGAACCAGGTGATGGCGTTGATCGACAGGTGGAAGTGGGTGGCCCACAGGTCGTTGCCACCACCGACGAGGAGCACGAAGTACAGCGTGATCCAGGCGACGCCGAAGGCGGTGCGCGTCGGGGCGTTGCGCGGGCGGTCGAGGATGTGGTGCTCGCGCTTGTCGCCGGTGACCCAGGACTCGATGAACGGGTACACCGCGATCGACACCAGGACCAGCGGGAAGATCAGCAGCGGGATGAACACGCCCAGGACGAGCGTGTGACCCCAGAAGTTGATCTCCCAGCCCGGCATGACACGGATCAGGCCCTCGGAGAAGCCCATGTACCAGTCGGGCTGGGCGCCGGTGGAGACCATGTCCGGCCGGTAGGGGCCGATGTTCCAGATGGGGTTGATCGTGGCGATCGCCGAGAGGGCCGCGAGCGCGCCGAAGACCAGGAAGAAGAAGCCTCCGGCCTTGGCCATGTACACCGGCAGCAGCGGCATGCCCACGACGTTCTTGTTGGTCTTGCCGGGACCCGCGAACTGCGTGTGCTTGTGGTAGAAGACCAGGATCAGGTGGGCCACCACGAGGCCGAGCATGATGCCCGGCAGCAGCAGGACGTGGATCGAGAAGAACCGGGCCACGAAGTCGTCGCCGGGGAACTCTCCGCCGAAGAGGAAGAACGAGATGTACGTGCCGACGATCGGCACGGACAGGATCGCGCCCTCCATGAAGCGGATACCGGTGCCGGAGAGCAGGTCGTCCGGGAGCGAGTAGCCGGTGAAACCGGTGAACATGCCCAGGACGAACAGCAGGAAGCCGAACAGCCAGTTGATCTCACGCGGCTTGCGGAACGCGCCGGTGAAGAACACGCGCATCATGTGCACGAACATCCCGGCCAGGAAGACCAGCGCGGCCCAGTGGTGGATCTGCCGGATCAGCAGACCGCCACGGACGTCGAAGCTGATGTCCAGCGTCGACTTGTAGGCCTCACTCATCAGCTGGCCCTGCAGCGGCACGTACGAGCCGTGGTACTCCACCTCGTTCATCGACGGGTGGAAGAACAGCGTCAGGTACACACCCGTGAGGATGATGATGAGGAAGCTGTAGAGGCAGACCTCACCCAGCATGAACGACCAGTGGTCGGGGAAGATCTTGCGCATGTTGGCCTTGGCCAGGGAGTAGATCCCCAGCCGGCCGTCAGCCCAGTCGGCGACGCGCTCGCCGGCCGGTGCCTTCCCGCGCGAGCGGGACTCAGGGGTCGTTGTGGTACTCATCCGCGCTCCCAGAAGGCAGGACCGACGGGCTCGTCGAAGTCGCCGAGCGCTTCGAGGTAGCCCTCGTCGTTCACGCCGATGCGCAGCTGCGGCAGGGCGTGACCGGCGGGACCGAAGATGACCCGGGCACCGTCGGCGAGGTCGAAGGTGGACTGGTGACAGGGGCACAGCGCGTGATGCGTCTGCTGCTCGTACAGGGAGATCGGGCAGCCGACGTGGGTGCAGATCTTCGAGTACGCGAGGATGCCCTCGTGCGACCACTCGAGCGCCTGCTTGTCCTTGATGTCGTCCGGCTGGATGCGGACCAGCATCAGGGCGGCCTTGGCGATCTCGGTCTGGAAGCCGTGGTCGTGCTCGTCCAGGCCCTCGGGCTTGGCGAAGGTCAGCGAACCCACGATGATGTCGGACGGCCGCATCGGCTCGTTCGTGTTCTGGTTGATGAGCAGCTTGCCCTTGGACCACAGGGTCTCGCGCAGCTTGGTCCCGGGCAGCGGCCCGAGGTCGCGCAGCAGCACCACGCCGGAGAGCGGGAACAGGGCGAGCGCGCCGAACATCGTGTTGCGGATCAGCTTGCGACGGCCGAGCGCGGACTCCTTGGCACCCTGGCGGAAGTCGTCCATGACCTTCGCCTTGACCTCGGGGGAGGCCTCGATCGGGTGACGCTCGTCGGCGATCTCGTGGTCCGACATCAGCGTGCGGGCCCAGTGGACCGCGCCGGCGCCGATGGCGAACAGGGCGACACCGAGGGTCATACCGAGCGCGAAGTTCAGCGCGCTGATGCGACCGAGCGGGAAGATGTAGACCGTCTTGTCGACCGGGATCGTCACGTACGAGGCGATGAAGCCGACGGTGGCCAGCATCGACAGCGTGAACAGCAGGGCCACCGTGCGCTCGGACCGCTTGGCGGCCCGCTCGTCGATGTCCTGGATCCGGTGCTCGTGGGGCGGCAGGCCAGGGTCGGCGAACGGGTTCTTCTCGTCCGCCAGCTTCACGGCGCCGTGCGCGGTGTCCTGCGCTGCGGGCAGGTTCTCTTCGGGAATGTCTTGGCTACTCATGACTTCTTGGCCTTTGCGGTCCGAGCGGCGACCCAGACGGCGACCGCGACCAGCGCGCCCAGTCCGAAGACCCAGGCGAACAGACCCTCCGCCACCGGGCCGAGTCCGCCGAGCTCGAGGCCACCGGGGCTGTCGGACTCGTCGCTGTTGACCGCGTTCAGGTACGCGATGACGTCCTTCTTGTTCTGCTCCGACAGCGTGCTGTCGGGGAACGAGGGCATGTTCTGCGGGCCGGTGAGCATGGCCTCGTAGATGTACTTGGGCGCGACGTCCTCGAGGTTCGGGGCGTACTTGCCGTGGGTGAGCGCACCACCCTTGCCGGTGAAGTTGTGGCACTGCGCGCAGTTGTTGCGGAACAGTTCACCGCCCTTGGCGATGTCGGCACCCTCGGGGCCGTACTGCTCCTCGGTGGGAATGGCCGGGCCGGCGCCCAGGGAGGCGATGTACGCCGCCAGCTGGTCGATCTCGGCCTGGCTGTAGACGGCAGGCTTCTTCGGGATCTGCGCGCCCTGCGAGGTGGCGGCCGGCATACGGCCGGTGCTCACCTGGAAGTCGACGGCGGCGGCGCCCACGCCCACCAGGCTCGGACCGTCGGAGGTGCCCTGACCGCCGGTGCCGTGGCAGCTGGCGCAGCCGACCGCGTAGAGCTTCTTGCCCTCCTCGATGGTGAGGGACTGGGCGGTTTCGTCGGCCTGCGCCTTGTCCGCGGGTGCGAACACGGCGTAGAGCCCCCCGGTGCATGCCAGCGCGAGGAGTAGGACGACGAGCGCCGCCAGCGGGTGGCGTCGTCGTGCGGAGAGCTTTTTCACGGATTACCCCGGTGTCAGGATCTTCTGCGTCGATGCTTCTGGTTGGTGCGCTGCTTCGAGCGCGCGGATGCGGTCCCGCTACTTGATCATGTAGATCGTGGCGAAGAGGCCGATCCAGACGACATCGACGAAGTGCCAGTAGTAGGACACGACGATGGCCGCGGTCGCCTGGTCATGAGTGAACCTCCGGGCCGCGTAGGTCCGGCCCAGGACC
Organism: Streptomyces marokkonensis; assembly: GCF_008312835.1. Taxonomy (GTDB): domain Bacteria; phylum Actinomycetota; class Actinomycetes; order Streptomycetales; family Streptomycetaceae; genus Streptomyces; species Streptomyces marokkonensis_A. Next base: position 100,330 of record NZ_VSKS01000016.1, read on the forward strand.
AGCAGGAAGGCGATGAGACCGCCCGTCACGTGCAGGCCGTGGAAGCCGGTGGTCAGGTAGAACGCCGAGCCGTACGGGTCGGAGGAGAGGGACAGGCCCTCGTGCTTGACCAGCTCGGTGTACTCGAAGACCTGACCGCCGATGAAGACGGCGCCCATGATGAAGGTGACGATGAACCACATCCGGAGCTTCTTCACGTCACCGCGCTCGGCGGCGAACACGCCGAGCTGGCAGGTGAGGGAGGAGAGCACCAGGATCGTGGTGTTCGTCGCCGAGAACGGGAAGTTCAGGGTGTCGGCCTTCTCCGACCAGAAGTCGGGTCCGGTCACCGATCGCAGGGTGAAGTACATCGCGAAGAGGGCCGCGAAGAACATCAGCTCGGAACTCAGCCAGATGATGGTTCCGACGCTGGTGAGGTTCGGTCGGTTGACCGACGGGTGCGCGTGCCCGGTATCTACTGTCGTTGCTGTCGCCACGCCGACATTATGTCGGTCGCTTATCCCGCCCTCACTCCCGGGGGTGCCGTTCGGTGTGTTCCCCCCTTCTGGACTGCCCGGATGGCCCACCGGACGCCTCTTCGAAGCCGTGTCCGAACCAGTGTTGACAGGCGGCCCGAGGGGGTAGCATCCGCGCCATCGGTACCCGAAGTTCCCGACAGAGCCGTGCCCTCTCTCTTACGCGTGGAGGAACAATGCAGGCGACCGCCACGGTGCTGGTCTACAGCGACGACGCCAACACCCGGGAGCAGGTGCGCCTCGCGACCGGGCGGCGGCCGGCTCCGGACGTGCCCGTAGTGGAGTTCGTGGAGTGCGCGACCCCGGCGGCCGTGATCACGGAGCTGGACCGGGGTGGCATCGACGTGTGCGTGCTGGACGGTGAGGCCGTGCCGATGGGGGGCATGGGTCTGTGCCGCCAGATCAAGGACGAGGTGTTCAACTGTCCGCCGGTGCTGTTGCTGATCGGGCGGCCGCAGGACGCGTGGCTGGCGACGTGGAGCCGGGCCGAGTCCGCGGTGACCCTGCCGGTGGAGCCGGTCGAGTTCGCGGGGGCGCTGGCCGCGCTGCTGCGGCAGAAGCGTCTGCAGAGCGCCTAGCGTCCGGTTCCTCTTGTCGCACGGCGGCTGCGGGGCCGTTGTGGCTGGTCGCGCCCGCGCGGCGGAGCCGCATGCCGATATGGCCCCGCCCCCCTTTCGGGGAGCTACACAGCCGTTGGCCGGAGGCGTGCCGTTTCCTGGGGGCTCTGGGCGGCGTCGGTCGTCAGCGCGCTGCCCGCTCGCCATTTGGTCCAGTCCAGGTTCCAGTCGCCGAAGCCGTTGCCGAAGGGTTCCATCGTCTCGCCGGCCGAGTTGACCACCTCGACGATGTCGCCCTGTCGGACGTTGTCGAAGAACCACTTGGCGTTGTCGGTGCTCATGCCCACACAGCCGTGGCTGACGTTGGCGAAGCCCTGGGAGCCGACCGACCACGGGGCGGCGTGCACGTACTCGCCGCTCCAGGTCACCCGGGTGGCGAAGTGGACGTCCAGGTCGTACGACTCCGCCGAGCCCTCGGCGATGCCGACGGTGCTGCTGCGCATGCGTACGAAGGGTTCCTTGGCCAGGACCACCTTGACGCCGTTGCGGGTCTCGAAGCCGGGCTTGCCGGTGGTGACGGGGATCTGCTTGATCTCCTCGCCGTTCTTGTGGACGGTCAGCCGGTGCGCGGCCGCGTCGGTCAGGGCTATGACCCGGTCACCGGTGCGGATCGTCAGCGGCTTGGACGTACCACCCCGCAGCCGGTCGCCGACCCTGATGCCCTCCAGGGCGCTGCGCACCCGGACGGTCGCGTGCGCGGGCCAGTAGTCCTTCGGGCGGTAGTGCAGCTTCTTGTCGTCGACCCAGTGCCAGGCGCCGCTCACGGCGGGCGTGGAGTCGACCTTGAGGGCGCGTTCCACGACGGCGCGCTGCGCCCGGTCCCTGACGGGTTCGTTGAGCTCGGCGGTGACGGGCTGGCCGACACCGTACGTGCCCGCCTCGGGGCCGAAGGTGACGGCCAGGCGCTTGGTGCTGGTGGGCCGGCCGGTGGTGAAGGTGAGGACCTTGCGGCCGGGGGCCCCGTCCTCGTTCTCGGTGCTCACCCGGACCGTGTACCGGGCGCCGGCGGCCAGCGGGGAGGTGCTGTGCCAGCGGCTGCCGTCGGCGGCCAGTTCGCCCGCCACGTGGCGCCCCGAGGCGTCCACGGCGGTGACGTCGGTGATCCGCCCGTCGGAGTCCTCGGCGACGACCTCCAGGGGCTTGTCGGGGTCGGCCTGCTTGCCCGCCTCGACGGATCCGCTGAAGGAGATCTGGTCCGCCGCGTCGTACGGCTCGGCGGCCAGCGGGTCGCCGTCGGAGGTGCAGCCGGTGACGCCCGCGCCGAGGGCGATCACCAGCGTGCAGCCGACGACCCGGCTCCGGCGGCCGCCTGCGCCACGGAACTCTGTGTGTCTCATGGCCTCACGCTAGGAAGCCGTGCCGGCCTCGGCCCACTGGACGGTCCGAACGGGTGAAGGGCCGGGGCGAAAGACGGGGCCCGGACGCTCCTGACGGAGTGTCCGGGCCCCGAAGTGCCGTACCGCGTGCTACTGGGTGCGGTTCTCACCGCGGTAGTACTCGAAGACCCAGCCCCAGATGCCGATCAGGAGCAGCGGCGCCGAGAAGTACATCAGCCACCAGCCGACCGCGACGCCCAGGAAGGCCAGGGCACCACCCACGGCGAGCGAGAGCGGCTGCCAGCTGTGCGGGCTGAAGAACCCGACCTCGCCGGCGTCGTCGGCGACGTCCGCTTCCTTGTTGTCCTGCGCGCCCACGTCGACCCGCCGGGCGGTGAAGCCCAGGTAGAAGCCGATCATGATGCTCAGGCCGAAGGCCAGGAAGAGGGCGGTGGTGCCGACCGGCTCCTTCGCCCAGACGCCGTAGACCACGGCGACGAGGAGGAAGAAGACGCTCAGCCACATGAACATCTTGCCCTGGATCTTCACTTGCCGGCCTCCTTGCCACCGGAGAGGGCCTTCTCACCGTGACCGGCGTTCTCGAGCTCGTCGAGTGCGGCGATCTCCGGGTGGTGAAGGTCGAACGCCGGGGATTCACTGCGGATCCGCGGCAGGGTGAGGAAGTTGTGCCGCGGCGGCGGGCAGGAGGTCGCCCACTCCAGGGAGCGGCCGTAGCCCCACGGGTCGTCGACGCCGACCGGCTTGCCGTACTTGGCCGTCTTCCAGATGTTGTAGAAGAACGGCAGGAGCGACAGGCCGAGCAGGAACGAGGCGATCGTCGACACGGTGTTCAGCGCGGTGAAGCCGTCGGCCGCGAGGTAGTCCGCGTACCGGCGCGGCATGCCCTCGACACCCAGCCAGTGCTGGACGAGGAAGGTGCCGTGGAAGCCCACGAACAGCGTCCAGAAGGTGATCTTGCCGAGCCGCTCGTCGAGCATCTTGCCGGTGAACTTCGGCCACCAGAAGTGGAAGCCGGCGAACATCGCGAACACCACGGTGCCGAACACCACGTAGTGGAAGTGCGCCACCACGAAGTAGCTGTCGGAGACGTGGAAGTCCAGCGGGGGCGAGGCCAGGATGACGCCGGTCAGACCACCGAAGGTGAAGGTGATCAGGAAGCCCAGCGTCCAGAGCATCGGTGTCTCGAAGGAGAGACTGCCCTTCCACATGGTGCCGATCCAGTTGAAGAACTTCACACCGGTCGGTACCGCGATCAGGAAGGTCATGAAGGAGAAGAACGGCAGCAGCACGCCGCCCGTGACGTACATGTGGTGCGCCCACACCGTCACCGACAGACCCGCGATCGCGATGGTCGCGCCGATCAGGCCCATGTAGCCGAACATCGGCTTGCGGGAGAAGACCGGGATGATCTCGGAGACGATGCCGAAGAACGGCAGCGCGATGATGTACACCTCGGGATGGCCGAAGAACCAGAACAGGTGCTGCCAGAGCAGCGCCCCTCCGTTGGCCGAGTCGAAGATGTGCGCCCCGAACTTGCGGTCCGCCTCGAGGGCGAACAGCGCCGCCGCCAGCACCGGGAAGGCGAGCAGGACCAGCACACCGGTCAGCAGCACGTTCCAGGTGAAGATCGGCATGCGGAACATCGTCATGCCCGGAGCGCGCATGCAGATGATCGTGGTGATGAAGTTGACCGAGCCGAGGATCGTTCCGAAGCCGGAGAACGCCAGGCCCATGATCCACATGTCGGCGCCGATGCCCGGCGAGCGGACCGCGTCCGACAGCGGGGAGTAGGCGAACCAGCCGAAGCCGGCCGCGCCGTCCGGGGTGAGGAAGCCGGCGACCGCGATCAGCGAGCCGAACAGGTAGAGCCAGTAGGCGAACATGTTCAGCCGCGGGAACGCCACGTCGGGCGCGCCGATCTGCAGCGGCATGATCCAGTTCGCGAAACCGGCGAACAGCGGCGTCGCGAACATCAGCAGCATGATCGTGCCGTGCATCGTGAACGCCTGGTTGAACTGCTCGTTCGACACGATCTGCAGACCCGGCCGGGCCAGCTCGGCGCGCATGACGAGCGCCATCACGCCACCGATGACGAAGAACACGAACGACGTCACCAGATACAGCGTGCCGATCGTCTTGTGGTCCGTGGTCGTCAGCCACTTGACCACGACGCTGCCACGGTTCTGGCGCCGCACCGGCAGCTCGTCCTCGTAGTGGGACCCGGCTGCCTCGGCACCCTGAGGTTGATTGAGGATGCTCACAGGATGTTCGACTCCCGGTTCTTCTCAGGGCCCGTCTGTCCGATGCCGGCGGGCACGTAACCGGTCTGCCCCTTCTTCACGAGGTCCTTCAGGTGCTGCTCGTAGCGCTCGGGGGAGACGACCTTCACGTTGAACAGCATCCGGGAGTGGTCGACGCCGCAGAGCTCGGCGCACTTGCCGAGGAAGGTGCCCTCACGGTTGGGGGTCACCTCGAAGGCGTTGGTGTGGCCCGGGATGACGTCCTGCTTCATCAGGAACGGCACCACCCAGAAGGAGTGGATGACATCACGCGAGGTCAGCACGAAGCGGACCCGCTTGCCCTCGGGCAGCCACAGGGTGGGGCCCGGGTTGTTGGTCTGCGGGTTCCGGGTGCCGGGGACACCGCAGTCGTAGACACCGCCGGCGTTCGCCGGGAAGGCGTCCTTGTAGCGGTCCGGAATCGCTTCCAGTTCCTTGGACTTCTTGGCGTCGCCCGTGGAACCGTCGACGTTCTCGACGTAGTTGAAGCACCAGCTCCACTGGAAGCCGACCACGTTGACCGTGACGTCGGGACTCTTCTCGAGCTTCAGCAGCTCGGATTCGTCGCGGGCGGTGAAATAGAAGAACACCGAGACGATGATGAGCGGAACCACCGTGTACAGCGCCTCGATGGGCATGTTGTACCGGGTCTGCGGAGGTACCTCCACCTTGGTGCGGCTGCGCCGGTGGAAGAAAGCACTCCACAGGATCAGGCCCCACACCAGCACGCCGACGACGAGCGCGGCGGCCCAGGATCCCTGCCACAGGGAGAGGATCCGCGGAGCCTCTTCCGTGGTGGGGGTGGGCATACCAAGGCGGGGGAAGTCCTCCCATGTGCAACCGGTGGCGGTCGCCAGGACCAGGCCCGCGGTCAGTGCCTGCAGCAGCTTCCGCCGCATCGGGCGCCGCGGCGAGCGGTCGGAGCCGTTGGGACTCACGTAGCGCCTTCCCGAGAGTCTCGCCCGCGCGGATTGGCTGCGGCCTGCCTTCTCGCTGGTCGGTCGCCGCCCTGCGTCGGGCAGGGGTTTGGATGTTTATGCGGACCAAACCCTAGCCGACGCCCTCCGGGGGGTTGCGGGGAGGGGGGCCTAGTGGGTGGGGCGTTCGCTGATTTGGCGGGTGCGGGCCGTCGCGGGCCGATCGCGACCGCGACGCGGCCGCGTACCGGAGCGGCCTCCCGCCCCGGGGACGCCGCCCCGGCGGGGGTTAGCGTTGCCGTGTGTCCTACTTCGACGCCGCTTCCGGCGCTCCCCTTCATCCCGTCGCCCGTCAGGCGTTGATGGCCTCGCTCGACGAGGGGTGGGCGGATCCCGCACGGCTCTACCGGGAGGGGCGGCGGGCGCGGCTGCTGCTGGACGCGGCGCGGGAGGCCGCCGCGGAGGCGGTGGGGTGCCGGCCGGACGAGCTGGTGTTCACGCCGTCCGGCACCCGGGCGGTGCACTCCGGGATCGCGGGGGCGCTGGCCGGGCGGCGGCGCGCCGGGCACCACCTGATCGTGTCAGCGGTCGAACACTCTTCTGTGCTCCATGCGGCGGAAGTCCACCAGGCCGGCGGGGGGTCGGTCACCGAGGTCGCGGTGGACCGCACGGGAGCCGTGAGCCCGTCCGCGTACGCCGCGGCGCTGCGGCCGGACACCGCGCTGGCGTGTCTGCAGTCGGCCAACCACGAGGTGGGGACCGTGCAGCCGGTGGCCGAGGTGGCCGAGGCGTGCCGGTCGGCGGGGGTGCCGCTGCTGGTGGACGCGGCCCAGTCGCTGGGCTGGGGGCCGGTGGAGGGCGGCTGGTCGCTGCTCGCGGCGAGCGCGCACAAGTGGGGCGGGCCGTCGGGCGCGGGACTGCTCGTCGTGCGCAAGGGGGTGCGGTTCGCGCCCCAGGGGCCACGGGACGAGAGGGAGTCGGGGCGGGCGGCCGGGTTCGAGAACCTGCCGGCGATCGGGGCCGCGGCGGCGTCCCTGCGGGCGGTGCGGGCGGAGGCGGCGGAGGAGTCGGCGCGGCTGCGGGAACTGACGGAGCGGATCCGCGCGCGGGTGCCGCGGCTGGTGCCGGACGTGGAGGTGGTCGGCGACCCGGAGCGGCGGCTGCCGGGGATCGTCACCTTCTCCTGTCTCTATGTCGACGGGGAGACCCTGCTGCACGAACTGGACCGCGCCGGTTTCTCCGTGTCGTCCGGGTCGTCCTGCACGAGCAGCACGCTGACGCCGAGCCATGTGCTCAGGGCGATGGGGGTGCTCAGCGAGGGCAACATCCGGGTCTCGCTGCCGCCGGGCACGCGGGAGGAGGACGTCGAGCGCTTCCTGGCCGTCCTGCCGGAGGTGGTGGCCGGGGTGCGGGAGAAGCTGGGCGCACCGGTGTCCGCCCGTGAGGTGGTGACGCGGGAGCGGGACGAGGCCCTGGTCGTCGACGCGCTGGGCCGGCGCTGCCCGATCCCGGTGATCGAGCTGGCCAAGGTCATCGGGGACGTCCCGGTGGGCGGCACGGTCCGCGTCCTGGCCGACGACGAGGCGGCCCGCCTGGACATCCCCGCGTGGTGCGAGATGCGCGGCCAGGAGTACGTGGGCGAGGAACCGGCGGACCGGGGCTCCGTCTATGTGGTCCGCCGGTCGAGCTGACCCGCCGTGGCCCCGCGCGGCGGAGCCGCGCGGGTGCACCCGGGGGGTCAGCTCAGGTGCGCGCGGACCTCTTCGGCCGCCTCGTCCCCGTACGCCTTGGTGAAGCGCTCCATGAAGTGGCCCCGGCGCAGCTGGTACTCCTGGGTGCCGACCGTCTCGATGACGAGCGTCGCCAGCATGCAGCCGACCTGCGCCGCCCGCTCGAGCGGAACGCCCCACGCCAGTCCCGACATGAAGCCCGCGCGGAAGGCGTCGCCCACGCCGGTCGGGTCGGCCTTGGTCTCCTCGTCGGGGCACCCGACCTCGATCGTCTCCTCGCCGGCGCGCTCGATGCGGACGCCGCGCGCGCCGAGGGTGGTGACGCGGTGGCCGACCCGGTCGAGGATCTCCGCGTCGCTCCAGCCGGTCTTCGTCTCGATGAGCCCCTTCTCGTACTCGTTGGAGAAGAGGTAGGTCGCCCCTTCCAGCAGTATCCGGATCTCCTCGCCGTTCATCCGGGCGATCTGCTGGGAGAAGTCGGCGGCGAACGGGATGCTCCGGGTGCGGCACTCCTCGGTGTGCCGGAGCATCGCCTCCGGGTCGTCGGCCCCGATGGAGACCAGGTCCAGGCCGCCCACGCGGTCGGCGACTGTCTTCAGCTCGATCAGGCGGGCCTCGCTCATCGCGCCCGTGTAGAAGGAGCCGATCTGGTTGTGGTCGGAGTCCGTGGTGCACACGAAGCGTGCGGTGTGCAGGGTGTCGGAGATGCGGACGGAGTCGGTGTCGACGCCGTGCCGGTCCAGCCAGGCCCGGTACTCGTCGAAGTCGAAGCCGGCGGCCCCGACCAGGATCGGGCGGGTGCCGAGCTGGCCCATCCCGAAGGCGATGTTCGCCCCCACGCCACCCCGGCGCACGTCGAGGTTGTCGACCAGGAAGGACAGCGAGACCGTGTGCAGCTGGTCCGCGACGAACTGGTCGGCGAAGCGGCCGGGGAAGGTCATGAGGTGGTCGGTGGCGATGGAGCCGGTGACTGCGATGCGCACGGCGTGGATTCTCCTGAGGGAGGCGGGTTGACACTTCACGCTACCGGGTGACAGCGGCCCGTAGAAGCGGCCATAACTACCCGATAGTAGGTCTTTCTTCGTGACCTTCGCCGTGCATACGGTGCCGACATGATGAACATCAAGGTCCACTCCTCCGCCCCGGTCGACCTCGAGGGCGGCCTGGCGTCGCTGCGCGGCGACTGCGCCCGGATGGTGCCCCATTGGACGGTCCCGGACCGGGTGGCCGCCCGGCCGGTCTCCCCGTCCCTGATCCACGGCGTGAACGTGCCTGTCGCGTCCGCCCGGCTGCTGGACGCGATGTCCGACTACGGCGACTGAGCCGGCCCCGGGGAACCGTGCGCTCCCCCGCTGCGTCCCATCGCTGTCCCCCGTATGGGGGATGCGGGATACGACCCTTCAGCAGCCCCGGTACGACCGGGCATGGGTCTCCCGGGACAGTTGTGCGGCCGAAGGAGCGATGCGGTGAACACCGAGCGACCCGACAACGACGACGCCGAGGCGCGCGCCGCCGACAGCACGCGCGACACCGGGGGCGCTTCGGGCGGCGACGGGGAGACGGGCGCCCCGGAGCGGCGGGACCGGGAATCCGTCACCCCGGAACCGGAGGGCCGGGAGCCCGCCACACCGGAACCGCGGAAGCAGAAGCCCTCCACACCGGAACCGCAGGACCGGGAGCCCGCCACACCGGAACCGCGGAAGCAGGAGTCCGCCACCCCGGAACCCCAGGGCCGGGAGTCCGCCACACCGGAACCGCAGAAGCGGGAGACCACCGCCTCGGGGCCGGACACGACGGGACCGGACGCCGGAGCCGGGGAGTCCGGCGAGGGCGGTCCCGAGTACGGCGAGGACGAGACCGTCGTCGGGGGACACCCGGCCGACGGCCCCCGGTCCGAGGAGGAGCCCGCCGAGGGCCCGGCGCGACGGCGTTCGCCCGTGCTGATCGCCTCCGTCGCCGCCGCGGTGCTGCTCGTCGGCGGCGGCGGGGCCTACCTGGCCGCCGGTGCCGGCGGTGGTTCCGGGGGCGGTACGACCCCGGGGGTGAACGGCGACGCCACTCCCCCGCCGCTCACCCTCGACGGCTACTCCGAGGACGCCGCGAACGGCATCGCGCCCGGCGAACCCAATCCCTACGGGGCCACCTACCGTGCCGACGGCCCCCTCCCGGACGGCCCCGGCTCCGCGCCGGTGCACCACGTCAGGGGGCAGGTCACCCAGCAGCAGGTGGTCACGCTGGCGAAGGCGCTGGGGCTGGACGGGAAGCCGGTCGCGGAGGGCGGGTCCTGGCTGATCGGCGGCCAGGACGGCTCCGGGCCCACCCTGCGGGTGGACCGGGAGGCTCCCGGCTCGTGGACGTACAGCCGGAACACCCCGGGCACCGACAACTGCAAGGGCGCCACCTGCAAGCCCCCGTCCGGCGGTGGCGGTCCCGTGGTGAGCGAGGCCGCCGCGAAGAAGGCCGCGGCGCCCGTCCTGAAGGCCGCGGGGCAGGACGACGCGAAGCTCGACGCGAGCCAGATCATGGGCGGCAGGCGCGTGGTGAACGCCGACCCGGAGATCGGCGGGCTGCCGACGTACGGCTGGACGACCGGCGTGGTCGTCGGGGCCGGGGGCGAGGTGGTCGGCGGCAACGGCCGGCTCGCCGAGCCGGTGAAGGGGGACGTGTACCCCACGGTGAGCGCCGGCAAGGCGCTGGACCTGATGAACGCGGCACCGGGCACCGGGCGTGACGCCGGCATCGGCGGCTGCGCGAGTCCCGTACCCCTGGACGAGGAGCAGGGGGGCACCTCCTGCGGGACGCCGGGCACCTCGCCCCAGCAGGACACCCTGACGGTCGAGAAGGCGGTGTTCGGGCTGGCGGCGCATTCCGTGGACGGCCGGCCGGCACTGGTGCCGTCCTGGCTGTTCGAGGTGGTGCCGCCGAACGCGCGCGGCACGCTCACCGTGACGCATCCGGCGGTGGACCCGCGCTACATCGCCTCCGGGTCACCGTCCGGGGAGGCCAGCCCCGCGCCGTCCGGGCCCGGTGACCGGCCGACCGCCGCACCGTCCACGCGTGAGGTCGACGTCGAGGGCTACACCGCAGAGGGTGACGAGCTGACCGTGACCTTCACGGGCGGTGTGTGCGCCGACTACCGGGCGACGGCGAGCGAGAAGGGCGGCGAGGTGACGGTGCGGGTGACCGAGACGCCCTGGCCGGACAAGGTGTGCATCCTGATCGCCAAGCAGTACCAGCAGACGGTGCGGCTGGACGCGCCGCTCGGCGGCCGCGAGGTGGTGGACGCGGACGGCGAGCCCGTGCCGCTGCGCAAGGACGGTGCCCGGCTGCCGGCGCCGCCCACCCGGTAGGACCGGACGGAGAAAGCCCGAAGGCGGCGGCCCTGTCGGAGGGGGCCGCCGCCTTCGTCGCGTGCTGCCGGGGAAAGGTCCCGGCTCAGCTGAAGGAGTCGCCGCAGGCGCAGGAGCCGGTGGCGTTCGGGTTGTCGATCGTGAAGCCCTGCTTCTCGATGGTGTCGACGAAGTCGATGGTGGCGCCGCCCAGGTACGGAGCGCTCATGCGGTCGGTGACGACCTTCACACCGTCGAAGTCCTTCTCCACGTCACCGTCGAGCGAACGCTCGTCGAAGAAGAGCTGGTAGCGCAGGCCGGAGCAGCCACCGGGCTGGACGGCCACACGCAGGGCGAGGTCGTCACGGCCTTCCTGGTCGAGCAGGGCCTTGACCTTGGACGCGGCGGCGTCGGTCAGAACGATGCCGTCGGTGACGGTGGTGGTCTCGTCCGATACGGACATCTACATCTCTCCCGGGTTGTACGGAGACTGCTTGCCGACGATTGCAACCGGCGGGACCGCGGATTCATTCCGGGCCGGGCGCGTGTCTTCCTCGCCTCCCTCCTCATGCTCGCACACGCCGTGCGGAGCGGAAACCGGCTCCCGCGGGGCCTTCCGGGAATGAACCGGTGCCCGCCGGGATTCACGTCACATGGACGCTATGGCCGTCGTCAAACTGACGTGAACCGGTTATGATAGATAGCGTCATTTCGACGAGAAGTCGCCAGAAACAGAAAGGGTGCGTGCCGTGACCACCGCCCAGACCCGGGAGCTCGACGTACAGCCGACGCCCCTCGCCCTGCTGCTCCTCGGCCGTGAGGCCGACCCCAGGAGCGAGCGCGGTGTGGAGTGTCCCGGCGACCTCCCCTCGCCGTCCGACCCGGACCTGGTGGAGCGCGCCCGCGCCGCCAAGGAGAAGCTCGGGGACAAGGTCTTCGTGCTCGGCCACCACTACCAGCGCGACGAGGTCATCCAGTTCGCCGACGTCACGGGCGACTCCTTCAAGCTGGCACGGGACGCCGCCGCGCGCCCGCAGGCCGAGTACATCGTCTTCTGTGGTGTGCACTTCATGGCCGAGTCGGCGGACATCCTCACGGGCGACGAGCAGAAGGTCGTCCTGCCCGACCTGGCGGCCGGCTGCTCCATGGCCGACATGGCCACCGCCGAGCAGGTCGCCGAGTGCTGGGACGTGCTGACCGAGGCCGGGGTGGCCGAGCAGGTCGTCCCCGTCTCGTACATGAACTCCTCCGCCGACATCAAGGCCTTCACGGGCAAGCACGGCGGCACGATCTGCACCTCCTCCAACGCCAGGCGGGCCCTCGACTGGGCCTTCGAACAGGGCGAGAAGGTCCTGTTCCTCCCCGACCAGCACCTGGGCCGCAACACGGCGGTGCGGGACATGGGGATGTCCCTGGAGGACTGCGTCGTCTACAACCCGCACAAGCCGAACGGCGGGCTGACGGCCGACGAGCTGCGCGCGGCGAAGATGATCCTGTGGCGCGGCCACTGCTCGGTGCACGGCCGGTTCAGCCTCGACTCGGTCAACGACGTGCGCGAGCGCATACCGGGTGTGAACGTGCTGGTGCACCCGGAGTGCAAGCACGAGGTCGTGGCCGCCGCGGACCACGTCGGCTCGACGGAGTACATCATCAAGACGCTGGAGGCGGCGCCGGCCGGCTCCAAGTGGGCCATCGGCACCGAGCTCAACCTCGTACGGCGTCTGGCGAACCGTTTCGCGTCCGAGGGCAAGGAGATCGTCTTCCTCGACAAGACGGTCTGTTTCTGCTCCACCATGAACCGCATCGACCTCCCCCACCTGGTGTGGGCCCTGGAGTCCCTCGCCGAGGGCAACCTGGTCAACCGCATCGAGGTGGACAAGGAGACGGAGGCGTTCGCGAAGCTGGCGCTGGAGCGGATGCTGGCGCTGCCGTAGGGCAGGCACGTGAAGGGGCGCCCCGTGCGTGCACGGGGCGCCCCTTCGTCGTACGGGAAGGTCGTACGGACGGACGTCAGACCTGGGCCGGCTCGGGCTCCTGCGACGGCTGCGCGGACCCGCCCTTCTTCGCGGCGCGCTTCTTCGCGCGGCGCTCCTTGCGCAGCTCCAGCATCGCGTAGAGCGTCGGCACCAGCAGCAGGGTCAGCAGCGTCGACGTGATCAGACCGCCGATCACCACCACGGCCAGCGGCTGGGCGATGAAGCCGCCCTCGCCGGTGACGCCGAGCGCCATCGGCAGCAGGGCGAAGATCGTCGCCAGGGCCGTCATCAGGATCGGCCGCAGACGGTGGCGGCCGCCCTCCAGCACCGCCTCGACGACGCCGTGGCCCCGCGCGCGGTACTGGTTGATCAGGTCGATCAGCACGATCGCATTGGTGACCACGATGCCGATGAGCATCAGCATGCCGATCATCGCCGGGACGCCCATCGGGGTGCCGGTGACCAGCAGCAGGCCGATGGCGCCGGTCGCCGCGAACGGGATGGACACCAGCAGGATCAGCGGCTGGACGAGCGACCGGAAGGTGCCGACCAGCAGCATGAAGACGATCGCGATCGCGGCCAGCATGGCCAGGCCCAGGTTGAGGAACGCCTCGTCCTGGTCCTCGGAGACACCGCCGATCTCCGCCGTCGCGCCCGCCGGGAGCGTCAGCGAGTCGATCTTCGACTGGAGGTCCGCGCTCACCGCGCCCGTGTTGTCCCCGGTCGGCTTCGCGGTGATGGTGGCCGCGCGCTGACCGTCGATCCGGGTCATGGAGACGGGACCGTCCACCACCTCGACCGTGGCGACGTCACTCAGCTTCACCGGGCCCAGGCGCAGGTTCTTCAGCTCGTCCACCGTGGTGGCCGGCTTCGCCGAGCGGATGACGACGTCGCGCTCGGTGTCGTCGAGGACCGCCTTGGCGGCCGGGGTGCCGCGCACCGCCTGGGCGACGGCCGCGCCGAGGGTCTGGTCGTCGAACCCGGCCGCGGCGGCCTTGTCGCCCGCCTTCACGGAGATGCGGGGCACGCTCTGCGCCAGGTCGCTGCTGACGTCCGTGACGTCGTCCAGGGAGGCGACCGCGTCGCGCACCTGGTCCGCCGCCTTGCGCAGCACCTGCGCGTCGGCCGCCTTGACGACCACGCTCAGGTCCTGGCTGCCGAAGCCGTCACCGGCCGCGATCGTGGTGGTGCCGATGCCGTCGAGCTCCCCGAGGCCCTTCTCGATGCGGTCCTGCACGTCCTGCGAGGACGCGGAGTCCTCCAGCATCACCTGGTACGTGGCCTGGTTGGTGTCCGTACCGCCGCCGAAGGCCGCCATGAAGCCGGACGAGCCGACCGTCACCTGGTAGTCCTCGACGCCCTCGGTGTCGCCGAGCAGCTTCTCGACCTTCTCCGCCTGGGCGTCGGTCGCCGCCAGGCTGGCGCCGGGCTTCAGCTCCTGCCGGACGGTGAGGACCTGCTGCTCGCCCGGGTCGAAGAAGTTGGTCTTGAGCAGCGGCGCCATGGCGAAGGTGCCGATCAGGACGACGACCGCGATGGCCACACTGGTCAGCCTGCGCCGGGTGGCGAAGCGCAGCACCGGGACGTAGAGGCGCTGGAGGCGGCTCCTGGCCTCCTTCTCCTCCGCGATCCTGCGCGCCTCCTCGGCGTCCTCCGGGGTGCCCTTCGGGGGGCGCAGGAACCAGTACGACAGCACCGGGACGACCGTCAGCGACACCAGCAGGGACGCCAGCAGCGCCGCCGTGACGGTGAGGCTGAACGAGCCGAACAGCTCGCCCACCATGCCGCCGACCAGGCCGATCGGCAGGAACACGGCAACGGTGGTGAGCGTCGAGGACGTCACCGCGCCCGCCACCTCGCGCACCGCGTTCATGATCGCCGAGTGGCGCTCCTCGCCGTAGCCGAGGTGACGCTTGATGTTCTCCAGGACGACGATGGAGTCGTCCACGACCCGGCCGATGGCGATGGTCAGGGCGCCCAGCGTCAGCATGTTCAGCGACAGGTCGCGCGTCCACAGCACGATCAGGGCCAGGACCACGGACAGCGGGATGGACACGGCCGTGACCAGGGTGGAGCGGACCGACGCCAGGAAGACCAGGATCACCAGGACGGCGAAGAGCAGGCCGAGCGCGCCCTCGGTGGTCAGGCCGTCGATGGCCTTGGCCACGGCCGGGCCCTGGTCGCTGACGACGGTCAGCGTGGCGCCGTCACCCAGGTCCTCGCGCAGCTCGGGAAGCTTGTCCTGGACGGCGTCGGAGATGGCGACCGCGCTGCCGTCGTGGTCCATGGTCGCCATCACGGCGAGGCTGGGCCTGCCGTTGGTGCGGGTGAGGGAGTCGGACCTGGACTCCTCCTCCTTCACGGTGGCGACGTCACCGAGGCGGACCGGCTTGCCCTTGCCCGGCTCGCCGGTGACCATCAGGTCCTCGATCTGCTTCAGCGAGGTGAAACCGCCGCCCACCTGGACGGTGCGGTTGGCGCCGCCCTCGTCGAAGGAGCCGGCCGGCACGGTCGCGCCGCCCGCCTGGAGGGCCCCCGACAGCGACTGCGCGGTGAGACCCGCCTTCGCCAGCTTCGCGGTGTCCGGGGTGACGGTGACCTGGAGGTCGCGTACGCCGTCCACCATCACCTGGCCGACGCCGTCGATGTTCTCCAGCGCGGGCACCACGGTCCGGTCCAGCTCGTCGGCGAGCGCCTGCTGGTCCTTGCCCGAGGTGACCGCGAGCACCACGGTCGGGATGTCGTCGGTGGAGCCGGCGACGACCTGCGGGTCGACATCGTCCGGGAGGCGGGCGCCGGCCCGGTTGACGGCCTGCTGGACGTCGGCGACGAGCTGCTGGGTGTTGTTGCCGTAGTCGAAGGACGCCATGATCACGGCGTTGCCCTCGCTCGCCGTCGAGGTGACGCCCGAGATGCCGTCGACGGCCTCCAGGCTGTCCTCGATGGGTCCGACGACCTGCGACTCGACCACGTCCGGGGACGCGCCCTGGTACGGGGCGATCACGGACACCATGGGCAGTTCGATGGTCGGCAGCAGCTGCTGCTTGAGCTGGGGTATCGCGATCGCCCCGAAGACGAGCGCGATGATCGACATCAGTCCGATCAGCGCTCGTTGCGCGAGGCTGAATCTGGACAGCCAGGACATGGTCAGGATCTCTTTTCCGTGGAGCGGCAGAAGTCCGGGAGCCGGGCGCGCGCGAGTGGGCGCCCGCTCTACACCCTGGGCCATCGATGAGGGCCGATCCGTAGACCCGAGGTCCAATTCCTTATACGGCGCATACTCCCGCCGCAGTACGCCCCGTGCGGCTCACTCCACCCTCGGACGGACCAGCCCCGACTCGTAGGCGACGACCACCAGCTGGGCCCGGTCACGGGCGCCCAGCTTGGCCATGGCGCGGTTGACGTGGGTCTTCACGGTCAGCGGGCTGACTTCGAGGCGTTCGGCGATCTCGTCGTTGGAGTGCCCGCCCGCCACCTGGACCAGGACCTCGCGCTCGCGCACCGTGAGCGACTCGAGCCGTTCGGCTCGGGCCGGGTCCCGGTCGGCGTCGCCGCCCGGTCCCTCCTGGGCGAGGAAGCGGGCGATCAGGCCCTTGGTGGCCACCGGGGACAGCAGGGCCTCCCCCTCGGCGGCAATCCGGATGGCGTTCAGCATCTCCTCGGGCTCGGAGCCCTTGCCGAGGAAGCCGGACGCGCCGGCCCGCAGGGACTGCACGACGTAGTCGTCGACCTCGAAGGTCGTCAGTATCACCACCCGGACCCCGGCGAGTTCGGGGTCCGCACCGATCATGCGGGTGGCGGCGAGACCGTCGGTGCCGGGCATCCGGATGTCCATGAGGACGACGTCGGCGCGCTGCTCCCGGGCCAGCCGGACCGCCTCCGCGCCGTCGGACGCCTCCCCCACCACCTCCATGTCCGGCTCGGAGTCGACGAGCACCCGGAAGGCGCTGCGCAGCAGTGCCTGGTCGTCGGCGAGCAGGACACGGATCGTCATACGGGCTCCAGCGGCGCGGTGGTCACGGGTGGCCGTCCTCGGCTGCGGACGTGCGGGTCTTGACGGGAAGGATCGCATGGACGCGGAAACCGCCGCCGTAGCGGGGACCGGTGGTGAGGGTGCCGCGCAGGGCGGTGACGCGCTCGCGCATGCCGAGCAGTCCGTGCCCGCCGCCGGGGGCCTCCTCCTCGTGGTCCTCGCCGCTGCCGTCGTCCAGGACGGTGATCTCGATGTGCGGTCCCACGCGTACGACGCTGACCTCGGCCCGCGCCTCGGTGCCTGCGTGCTTCTGCACGTTGGTCAGGGCCTCCTGGACGATGCGGTAGGCGGCCAGGTCGACGGCGGCGGGGAGCTCGGTGTCCTGGTCGGTGCGGGCGACCTCGACGCGCAGTCCGGCGCTGCGGAACGTCCCGGCGAGCTCGTCGAGACGTTCCAGGCCGGGCGCGGGCTCGGTGGGCGCCTCGGGGTCGCCGGACTGGCGCAGCAGCCCGACGGTTGCGCGCAGCTCGCCCAGCGCGGAGCGGCTGGCCTCGCGGACGTGGGCGAGGGCCTCCTTGGCCTGGTCGGGCCGCCTGTCCATGACGTGGGCTGCGACTCCGGCCTGGACGTTGACCAGGGCGATGTGGTGCGCGACCACGTCGTGCAGGTCGCGGGCGATGCGCAGGCGTTCCTCGGCGACCCGGCGGCGGGCCTCCTCCTCACGGGTGCGCTCGGCCCGTTCGGCGCGCTCCCGGATCGCCTGGACGAAGGCGCGGCGGCTGCGGACGGCGTCCCCGGCGGTGGCGCCGATACCGGTCCAGGCGAAGATCGCCAGGTTCTCCTGGGCGTACCAGGGCAGGGGGCCGACCGCCATCGCGGTGCCGGTGAGGACGGTCATGGTGAGCAGGCCGATCCGCCAGGTGGTGGGGCGGTCCGTGGTGGAGGCGACGGTGTAGAGCGCGACGACGGCGCACATGACGACGGGGGCGCGGGGGTCGCCGGTGACGGACTCGGCCACGGAGGCGCCGCCGGCCAGCGCGAGCACCGTACGGGGGGCGCGGCGGCGGAAGACGAGCGCGGCGGCGCCGAGGGTCATGAGGACCAGGCTGAGCGGGTCGGGGGTACGCAGTTCCCAGTCGACGCCCTCGGGGCCGTGCGGTTCGACGAAGGAGCCGGCGACCATGCACACGAGGACGCCCGCGGCCAGGGCCGCGTCCAGCGCGAAGGGGTGCGCCCGGAGCCGGCACCGGGCGCGTTGCAGGGTGCTCACGGGGGTTCACGGTAGCCGGGGCGCCGGCCACTCGGGGCTGTGCCCCCAGACCCCCCTTCGGCCCTGAACGGTCCTCGCCCTCACACTCCCCCGGAGGGGATCCCCCCGGACGGGCTGTTCGTCCGGCCGGCACCGGTCAACTGCCCGGGATGAGGCCGTCGTCGGTCAGCAGCTCCTTGACCTCCTCCAGGGTGGCGTCCGGAGACGGCAGGATCAGGTCGGAGGGCTCCAGGGACTCGTCCGGCAGCGGCTCGCCGAGTTCGTGGACCTTGGCCAGCAGCGCCTGCAAGGTCGTACGGAAGCCCGGCCCGTCGCCGTTCTCCATCTCGGCGAGCAGTTCCTCGTCCAGCTCGTTCAGTTCGGCGAGCCGGCTCTCGGCCAGCGTCACCTGCCCCTCCCCCATGATCCGTACGATCATGTCGCCCTCCTCGGCGTGGGCTACTGCTTGTCGAAGCGCGGGGTGTCCTGCGGCTGCTGCCGGGGCTGCTGCGACGCGTCGCCGCCCTCGATGGCCTGGCGGTCACCGGTGCCGCCGCCGGCCAGCTCGGCCTTCATCCGCTGCAGTTCCAGCTCTACATCCGTACCACCGGAGAGCCGGTCCAGCTCGGCCTGGATGTCGTCCTTGTGCATTCCGGACTGGTCGTCCAGGGCCCCGGAGGCGAGCAGTTCGTCGATCGCGCCGGCCCGCGCCTGGAGCTGGGCGGTCTTGTCCTCGGCCCGCTGGATCGCCAGTCCGACGTCGCCCATCTCCTCGGAGATGCCGGAGAAGGCCTCGCCGATCCGGGTCTGTGCCTGGGCGGCGGTGTAGGTGGCCTTGATGGTCTCCTTCTTGGTGCGGAAGGCGTCCACCTTGGCCTGGAGGCGCTGGGCCGCGAGGGTGAGCTTCTCCTCCTCGCCCTGGAGCGTGGCGTGCTGCGTCTCCAGGTCCGTCACCTGCTGCTGGAGCGCGGCGCGGCGGGAGAGCGCCTCGCGCGCCAGGTCCTCGCGGCCGAGCGCGAGCGCCTTGCGGCCCTGGTCCTCCAGCTTGCCCGACTGGGACTGGAGCTGGTTGAGCTGGAGCTCCAGCCGCTTGCGGGAAGTCGCCACGTCGGCGACGCCGCGGCGGACCTTCTGGAGCAGCTCCAGCTGCTTCTGGTACGAGTAATCGAGGGTCTCGCGCGGGTCCTCGGCCCGGTCAAGGGCCTTGTTCGCCTTCGCGCGGAAGATCATCCCCATACGCTTCATGACACCGCTCATGGGCTTCGCGCGCCCCCTTCTGACCGACTCCAGCTCCAGCACCTGCGACAGAACCCACAGTACGGGCCCTGCATCCATTACCGCACTGTTCGGGGACGGATGCGCTCATCCCCAAGGACGACTGAGTCCCCTTCCGATCCGGCGTAGGGAGTAGGTGGTCCCCGGGGCCGGCCGGCCGGCCCACCCGGAGACCCGCACAACGTCCCCTCTGTCCTTTTGGAGACGTCCGGTGTTGCCGGATCGTTCCCCAAGGGGCTGGGGTCCAACCCCGGGCACCCCGTACCCTTGGGTTTTGTGTTCCGAAGCCGTGCCAAGGAAGAGAAGGCACCGGTCGCCGACAAGGCGATGGTGACCGACTCCAAGCAGACCCGTCACCCGGAGGCCCCCAAGGGCCGCCCCACACCCAAGCGCAGCGTGGCCCAGTCGCAGCGCCGCAGCGTGGCCAACACGTCGATGACGCGCAAGGAGGCCGCCAAGCGGCAGCGTGAGGAGCGCCGTGCCGCGCTGGAGCGCCAGCGCCAGGCGCTGGCCAGCGGCGACGAGCGCTATCTGCCCGCCCGTGACAAGGGGCCGGTGCGCCGGTTCGCGCGCGACTTCGTGGACTCGCGGTTCAACATCGCGGAGTACTTCCTGCCGATGGCCGTGGTCATCCTGGTCCTGAGCATGGTCCAGGTGCCCCAGCTGCAGAACGTCGCGCTGCTGCTGTGGCTGGTGGTCATCGTGATGATCGTGCTCGACTCGTTCGTGACCGGGTTCCGGCTGAAGAAGCGGCTGGCCGAGCGCTTCCCCGACGACAGCCGGCGCGGAGCGGTGGCCTACGCCCTGATGCGCTCGCTCCAGATGCGCCGGCTGCGCCTGCCCAAGCCCCAGGTCAAGCGCGGGGAGCGGCCCTGAGCACCACGCCGTTCGCCGACGGCGCGGCTCCGGACCTGCTGAGCGGGCTCGGCGGTCTGCGCGACGCCGTCCGGCAGGAGCTGGTGGCCCGCCAGCTGGAGGAGCAGATAGTCGGGCGCTTCCCCGTCGGACGGCGGCTTCGGGTGCTCGACGTGGGCATGGGCCGGGGTGCGCAGGCGCTCCGGCTGGCCCGGGCCGGTCACCACGTGACCGGCGTCGAACAGGACGCGGCGATGATCGCCACCGCGCGGGAGGCGCTGGCCGGGCAACCGGAGGGCATCCGGGAGCGGATGCGGATCATCGAGGGCCAGGCCGGGGACACCGGCGTGCACTTCCTGCCGGGCAGCTTCGACGTGGTGCTGTGTCATGGCGTGCTCATGGACGTCGAGGAGCCGGACGCGCTGCTGGCGGGCGTGGCCAGGATGCTGGCGCACGGCGGGCTGCTGTCCCTGCTGGTGCGCAACGACGACGCGCCGGCGATGCGGCCGGGTCTGTCCGGCGACTGGGCCGGGGCGCTGGCGGGCTTCCGCACGGCGGCGTACGGGCTGAAGCGGCTGACGTCGACCCTCGCGGGGATCGGGGCGCCGCTGCACACCTGGTACGGCGTGCGGGTCTTCACCGACACGGCGGCGGACGACGCGCCGCTCCCGCACGACCTGGACGCCCTGCTGGCGGTCGAGGAGCGCGCCGGCCGCACGGACCCCTACCGGGGGGTGGCGGCCCTGCTGCACCTGTGCGGGGTGCGGGGCTGAGACCCCGGCTCCGGACGGCGGGACTTCTTCCCGCCCCCGCCGTCCCTTCCCGTCCCTGAGGGCTCCGCCCCCAGACCCCTTCAGCGCGGTTCCCCGCGCCCCTGGAGGGGCACGGGGAACCGCGCGGGTGACCCCGGAGGGCTCACACCTCTTCCGCGTGGAGGCTCATCGGGCCGTAGATCTCCGTGGTGTCCTCCAGCAGTCGTACCTGGTCGGCGCCGCCCTCCGCGAGGGCCTTCCAGTTCTCCCCGATCCAGGACTCGGCGTCCCCCTGTGTGGGGAACTCCTCCGGCGGCACCGCGGGCTCGACCTGCGTCCCGTCGGCCTTCTCGAACCGCCACGTCCATGCCGCCATGTACGCCTCCCATGGGTATGACCACACTGCACGACAGAAGCCGGATCTCGGTCCGGCTCCTGACCAAGAGCGTAGTCGGACGGGCAGCGCCTGTGGGGGCGGGTGAGAATCGGGGCGTGGAACTGACTCTGCTCGGCACCGGTGCCCCCGCGGGACTCCCCCGCCCCGACTGTCCCTGCGCCGCGTGCGCGTCCGCGCTCGGTGCGGACGCGCGGGCGGCCACCTCGCTGCTCGTGGACGGGGCGCTGCTGCTCGACCTCACGCCGGGCGCGGCGTTCGCGGCCGCCCGTGCGGGGCGTTCGCTGGGCGGCGTGCGCCAGGTGCTGCTGTCGCACCCGCACGACGGCCCCGCGGTCGAGGTGCCGGCCGGGCTGCCGCAGCCGGGACGGGTGCCGGACAGACGGGAGTTGGCGCTGCTGACGGGCCATCGGGTGCGGGCGGTGGCGCTGGACGCGCCCGGCACCGGGTACGCGGTGACCGGTCCGGACGGGCAGCGGCTGCTGTACCTCCCGCCGGGCGGGGCGCCTGCCGGGCTGGAACGGCCGGCCGAGCCGTACGCCATGGTGCTGCTGGACGTCGTGGGGCGCCCGGACGCGCTGGCGAGGCTGCGGGAGGTGGGCGCGGCCGGCCCGACCACGGATGTCGTCGCCGTCCACCTGGACCACGACGTGCCGCCGGGCGCGGAGTCGCGGCGCCGGCTCGCGGCGGCGGGGGCGCGTGCCGTGCCGGACGGGACCACGCTGGAGGTGGGCGCCTACGAGGACGTGCCCGACGTGCCGCGGCGGACGCTGGTGCTGGGCGGGGCCCGTTCGGGCAAGTCGGTGGAGGCCGAGCGGCGGCTGGAGTCGTTCCCGGAGGTGCTGTACGTGGCGACCGGCGGGTCGCGCAACGGGGACACCGAGTGGGCGGCGCGGGTGTCGGCGCATCAGGAGCGGCGGCCGGGGTCGTGGCGGACCGTCGAGACGTGCGATCTGGTGCCGCTGCTGAAGGACGTCGGGCCGCCGCTGCTGGTGGACTGCCTGTCGTTGTGGCTGACGGACGCGATGGACTCCGTGGGCGCGTGGGACGACGCGGAGTGGGCGGACGGCGGGGAGCGGGCGCTGCGGGAGCGGGCGCGGGCGCTGACGGACGCGGTGCGCGAGACCCGGCGGACGGTGGTCGCGGTGTCCAACGAGGTGGGTTCGGGCATCGTGCCCGCCACCGCGTCCGGCCGCCGGTACCGGGACGAACTGGGGCGGCTGAACGCGGCGTTCGCGCAGGAGTGCGAGCAGGTGCTGCTGGTGGTGGCCGGGCAGGCCGTCGTCCTGCGGGGGTGACCGCGGCCCGGTCACGGCTTGCGCGCGATGATCCGGTAGGCGTTGGCGAACGGGCTGTGGCGCACCACGGGCGCCAGGGCCAGGTCGGTCACCGCCGCTGCGACCACCAGCGGGGTGCCCGCGCGGAGCAGCACCGTGCGCAGGTGCCGCTGGAACGCGGCCGGCGGGACGGCACGCCAGGGGGTGTCCGGGGCGGGCAGGGCGTGGGAGAGGGCGAGGGCGGCCAGTCCGGCCAGGTCGTGCGGTACGTGGGCGGCCCGGTGCCCGGCCGTGACGAGCGCGCAGCCGCGTTCCTCGAGCTCGGCGCGGAGGTTGCGCTGGGGCATCAGGTGCAGCCGGCGGGGCTGGTCGTAGGGCAGCCACCAGCGGCCGAACAGGGTGGCGAACGCGCAGCGCGGGTCCGGGGTCTCGATGAGCAGATGGCCGCCGGGGCGCAGGGCGTCGAGGGCCGCGTGGAGTTCCGCGCGGGGGTCCGTGGTGTGTTCCAGGTGGTGCAGCAGGCTGACCACGTCGTAGCGGCCGGCCAGCCGGGCCTTGACCCGCGGGTCGGTCAGCGGCCCGATGTGCGCCTCGTCGACGCGGCCGAGCGCACGGGCCTTCTCGACGCGCGCGGTGAGGTCGGTGCCGTCGAAGGCGGTGTAGGGGAAGAACTCCCGCGCGGTCCGCGGGAAGCGGGCGAGTCCGGTGCCGACGTCCAGCCAGCTCTCCGGTTCGCCGAAGGGAAGCATCGCGCGGGCTGCCGCGCGGCGGCGGTGCCGTGCGGCGTGCAGGGCGAGCACGCGTTCGGTGGCGGGATCACGGGGGGCGCCACGCACGGCCCGCCGGTGGAAGGCCAGGCCCTCGGCGGTGAGGCGGGGGTTCTGGAAGGTGTGTCCGCAGTCCCGGCACTCGTCGACGGTGAACAGGCCGGGCCGGTGCCGGCGCAGGTCACCGGTTCTCAGCCGGTTGCGCAGCCGCGCGGAGCCGCACCAGGGGCAGTCCGCGCGACGCGGCTCGTGCACCCGGGCGGAGCCGTGGGGGGCGGGGATCGCGGTGGCTGGGGTGGGCGCGGACATGGGCGGCTCCCGGCGTGAGGGCGTTCGGCGCGGAGGTGGTGCGCGGGCGGGCGCGGGGCAGGGCGGACCGTCGGACGATGTCCGGCAATCAGAGCAAAACGTTACGTAGGGGATGGCCTTCCGGTGTGGATCGGCGCCGGGGCGGCGTGGTGGGGGTGAGACCGTGTGCGCGGGGCTGACCGGTGCCGCGTGGGGTTCGATCAGTGCCGGTACTGTTCGGCGAATGAGCTCGCTTGATATCGACGACTTCACCGATCTGATCGAGCGTCCGGACGGCGGGGTGCGCCGCGACGCGGAGGCGCACCGGGAGCGCCGGGTCGTGCCGCCCGGATCGCTGGGCCGTCTCGACGACCTGGGTGAGTGGCTGGCGGCGGCGCAGTCCGCGGTGCCGGTGCGGCCGATCGAGCGGCCGCGGGTGGTGCTCTTCGCGGGCGATCACGGGATCGCCGAACTGGGCGTCTCCGCGCGGCCCGCGGGCAGCGCCGTGGAACTGGTGCGGGAGGTGCTGGCGGGCGGCCGTCCGGTGTCCGTGCTGGCGCGGCGGCTCGGCGTGCCGGTGCGGGTGGTCGACATGGCCCTGGACTGCGACCCCGGGGAGCTGCCCGAGGACGTCGTGCGGCACCGGGTGCGGCGGGGCAGCGGGCGCATCGACATCGAGGACGCGCTGAGCCCGGAGGAGGCCGAGGCGGCGTTCCGCGCGGGGATGGCCGTGGCCGACGAGGAGGCCGACTCGGGTACGGATCTGGTGGTGCTCGGCGACGTGAGCGTGGGCGGGACCACCGCGGCGGGTGTGCTGGTGGCCGCGCTGTGCGGGACGGACGCGTCGGTGGTGACCGGGCGCGGGGGGCTGGCGATCGACGACCTGGCGTGGATGCGCAAGTGCGCGGCGATCCGTGACGCGCTGCGGCGGGCGCGGCCGGTGCTGGGCGACCAGTTGCGGCTGCTGGCGACGGTGGGCGGGGCCGACCTGACCGCGATGACGGGGTTCCTGCTGCAGGCCGCGGTGCGGAAGACGCCGGTCGTGCTGGACGGGGTCGTGACGGCGGCGTGCGCGCTGGTGGCGCAGCGGGTGGCGTTCCGGTCGCCGGACTGGTGGCTGGCGGCGCACGCGAGCGGGGAGCCGGGGCAGGCGAAGGCGCTGGACCGGATGGCGCTGGAGCCGCTGCTGTCCCAGGGGGTCACCGTGGGCGAGGGCACGGGGGCGCTCCTGGCCCTTCCGCTGGTGCAGTCGGCGGCGGCGCTGGCGGCGGAGCTGCCGGAACGTCCGGCGGAGCCGGTGAAGTCCGCGTGACCGAGGGGCGGGGGGTGTGGGGTGGTTCCGGGTTTTCCTCGCCCCCGCCGCCCCTTGCCGTCCCGTCCTCCAGGGGCGCTGCCCCTTCGACCCCGACGTGCGGGTGGGTGGGGGTTGTTCGCGCGGTTCCCCGCGCCCCTGAGGGGCGCTGTCCCTGACCCCCACGTGCGGGTGAGCGGGGGGTGCTCGCGCCGTTCCCCGCGCCCCTGAGGGGCTCTGGGGCGGTTGGTCATCCTCGCTCCAGGGCACGCGGCGGGTCGGGTTTGCCGCCGATCCAGTCCTGGAAGGCCCGGCGGGGCCCGGACCACCGCCGGTCGTGGTGGTAGGCCCGCAGGATGGCCCTGGCCCGCGCCCGGGGCCGCCGCCGGTAGAAGCGCTTGGCCCAGGGAGATCCCGGCCGGGCCAGCCGCAGCGAGCCGACCAGCGCCACGGCCGGGATGATCACCCCGAAGACGGCGATCCGCGCCTTGCCCTTGCTCAGCGCGATCAGCGAGAAGAGGAAGTTCACGCCGACGCTCCCGGCGACGCCCGCGCGGTTCTGGAGTTCGTCCTCTGACAGGTCGTTGACGCCGAACGGCGTGAAGCCGGCCAGCAGCAGTCCGACCAGCGCGGCGGTGAGGACCACCATCTCCACGCTCTTGCGCCCGGCCTCGGTCCAGTAGACGTCGTCCAGGTGCAGGACGAGCGCGAACTCGTCCAGGACCAGTCCCGCGCCGATACCGAAGATCACCGCGCTGACCGCCGAGCCGAAGCCGTGCCGGCCGGCCGCCACCGCGCCGAAGCCGCCGATCACGATGAGGATGACCCCGGGCACCACGTGGTGGATGTGCACCGCGCCGGCCGTGACGTTGCCGAAGGGCCCTTTGCCGGCCCGGATCAGACGGGTGATGACCCGGGTGACCACGAAGGTGAGGACGAAGGAGGCCAGCGCGAGGAGCAGCGGCAGCTTGCCCGGCTCGATGATGTTCCGGTCCAGCCAATGTCCCATATGGGCACTTTATCCACAGCTGTCGCGGGCGCCTCGGCGACCGCACGGTGAGCCGGGTAATCTGCGCCGGTGCCCGCGCCCTCCTCCCCCGAGCCCTCCGCGTCCCCCGCCGACGGCCTCCGCTTCGCCTTCGGCACGCTCACCGTGCTCCCGGTCCGGATCACCCGCTGGGACCGGCCGGCCGCACGGGCCGGGATGCTGTGCGCGCCCCTGGCCGGGCTGGCGGTCGGCACCGCGGCCGCGGTCATGGGACTCCTGCTGCTGCTCCTCGGCGCGGGCGCGCTGCTCGCCGCCGTCGCCACGGTCGCCGTACCGGCCGTCCTGACCCGGGGGCTGCATCTCGACGGGCTCGCCGACACCGCGGACGGGCTCGGCAGCGCCAAGCCCGCCGGGGACGCGCTGCGGATCATGAAGCAGTCGGACATCGGCCCGTTCGGTGTGCTCACCCTGGTCCTCGTCCTGCTGGCGCAGGTGGCCGCGCTGGCGCAGGCGTACGGCCACGACTGGGCGCGGGGCGCGTGCGCCGCCGTCGTGGCGGCGGTCGCGGCACGGCTCGCGCTCACCCTGGCCGCCCGTACCGGTGTACCGCCCGCCCGGCCGGAGGGACTGGGCGCGGCGGTCGCGGGGACGGTGCCGGTGGCGGGCGCGGTGGCCGCCGTGCTCGCGGTCGCCGGGTTCGCGGCGGCCGGGAGCGCGTTCCTGGGGGCGTACGACGTCCTGCGTGCCGTGCTCGCGGTGGTGCTGGCCGTCGCCGCGGCCGAACTGCTGCTGCGGCACTGCGTCCGCCGTTTCGGCGGGGTGACCGGCGATGTGTTCGGCGGCCTCGCGGAGACCGCGGCGACGACCGCGCTCGTCGTGTCCTGCCTGGGCTGAGGACCGGCTCGGCAGCCGGTGCGTCAGGACCGGCTGAGGACGGCGGCGATCGCCGTGCCGGCGCCGCTCGCCACCGCCAGGAGCGCCAGGGCGACACAGCGCGCCCGTAGCCGCCGGTAGCGGGTCTCGTACTCGACGCGCAGCTCGGCCGCCCGTTCGCAGATCCGCTCCAGTGCGGCGCGGGAGGCGGCGATCCGGTCGGCCCGGTACACGCGTTCCACCTCCTCGCGCTGCGCGGTCGTCAGCCAGGGCAGCTCCCCGGTGAACCGGTCGGCCCGGCGCCGGGCCTCCTCCACCTCGGCCGCCCACAGGAGGTGGCCCTCGAGCCGGTTCAGGCCGAGGGCGCTGTCCTGACGGGGGTTCACACGCACCTCACGCTCCCGGGCCGTGTCCTCATCGCTGTTTGTCACCGGGGGCCACCGTCACGGAAGCCTGGGGGTGGTTCTCGAGGTCGTCCAGCGCGGCGATGTCCGGGTGGTGCAGGTCGAACGCCGGGGACTCGCTGCGGATCCGCGGCAGGGTGACGAAGTTGTGCCGCGGGGGCGGGCAGGAGGTCGCCCACTCCAGGGAGCGGCCGTAGCCCCACGGGTCGTCGACGCCGACCGGCTCGTGGTACCTGGCGGTCTTCCAGATGTTGTAGAAGAACGGCAGGAGCGACAGGCCGAGCAGGAACGAGGCGATCGTCGACACGGTGTTCAGCGCGGTGAAGCCGTCGGCCGCGAGGTAGTCCGCGTACCGGCGCGGCATGCCCTCGGCACCCAGCCAGTGCTGGACGAGGAAGGTGCCGTGGAAGCCCACGAACAGCGTCCAGAAGGTGATCTTGCCGAGCCGCTCGTCGAGCATCTTGCCGGTGAACTTCGGCCACCAGTAGTGGAAGCCGGCGAACATCGCGAAGACCACGGTGCCGAAGACGACGTAGTGGAAGTGCGCCACCACGAAGTACGAGTCCGTGACGTGGAAGTCCAGCGGCGGCGAGGCCAGCAGGACGCCGGTCAGACCACCGAAGAGGAAGGTGACCAGGAAGCCCAGCGTCCAGAGCATGGGCGTCTCGAAGGACAGCGAACTCTTCCACATGGTGCCGATCCAGTTGAAGAACTTCACACCGGTCGGGACCGCGATCAGGAAGGACATGAACGAGAAGAACGGCAGCATGACCGCGCCGGTGGCGAACATGTGGTGCGCCCACACGGTCACCGACAGGCCCGTGATCGCGATGGTCGCGCCGACCAGGCCCATGTAGCCGAAGATCGGCTTGCGGGCGAAGACCGGGATGATCTCGGAGACGATGCCGAAGAAGGGCAGCGCGATGATGTACACCTCGGGATGGCCGAAGAACCAGAACAGGTGCTGCCACAGCACCGGCCCGCCGTTGGCCGCGTTGTAGATCTGCGCGCCGAACCTGCGGTCGGCCTCCAGCGCGAACAGCGCCGCCGCCAGCACCGGGAAGGCGAGCAGGATCAGCACACCGGTCAGCAGCACGTTCCAGGTGAAGATCGGCATGCGGAACATCGTCATGCCCGGAGCGCGCATGCAGATGATCGTGGTGATGAAGTTGACCGCACCCAGGATGGTTCCGAAGCCGGAGAACGCCAGGCCCATGATCCACAGGTCGCCGCCGAGACCCGGCGAGTAGGTGTCGGTCGACAGCGGGGTGTAGGCGAACCAGCCGAAGCCGGCCGCCCCGTTGGGGGTGAGGAAGCCGCTGACCGCGACCAGCGAGCCGAACAGGTAGAGCCAGTAGGCGAACATGTTCAGCCGCGGGAACGCCACGTCGGGCGCGCCGATCTGCAGCGGCATGATCCAGTTCGCGAAACCGGCGAACAGCGGCGTCGCGAACATCAGCAGCATGATCACGCCGTGCATCGTGAACGACTGGTTGTACTGCTCGTTCGACACGATCTGCAGACCCGGCCGGGCCAGCTCGGCGCGCATGACCAGCGCCAGGATCCCGCCCAGGACGAAGAACCCGAACGACGTCACCAGATACAGCGTGCCGATCGTCTTGTGGTCCGTGGTCGTCAGCCACTTCACCACGACGTTGCCCGGACGTCTGCGCCGTACGGGCAGCTCGTCCTCGTAGGTCTCCTCGTCGAGTGAGCCCACTGTGCTCTTGTCCGCCACGGTCCACGTCCTCCTACGGGCTCGGGGGGAGTTCCCAAGGCAGCATGACGGGACGACGAGCCGCTGTGGCCGAAGCCGGGCGCCGTGGCGCGCTTTGCCACTCGGCATTCGGGTGACGCTCAGCAGGCCCGGCGCCAGGCGTCCAGTGCGTACCGCTTGAGCAGCGAACTCAGCTCCAGGCGCCGGGAGTCGGCGCAGAATCGGCCGGTGGGCAACTCGTACTCGACGTGGAAGACGGCCTTGCCCGCGTCGACGAACGGCGTCAACTCGTCGCATTCACCGTACTGGGCGCACTGCTCGTTGACGGCGAAGTCGAAGTCGTCGACCAGCTCCGGGATCTGGTCCAGGTCGTTCTTCAGCCCGACGGCCAGTCCCCGCTCGTGGGCGAGCCGGGCGACGAGGCGGTTGTAGCGGAGCTGGTCGCCGGCGGTGAGGGGGAATCCGGTGCGGTTGCGGTAGCCGTCCATGTTGTCCGGCTCCACCGCGTCGAAGCCCTTGTCGCGGCACATGTCGAGGCGCTCCGCCATGATCGGCTCCAGTACGTCGACGCGGCGGATGTCGAGCCAGCGCTCGCCCTCCCAGCCGTTGCCGCGGCCGATCACGGCCCTCGGGAAGTCGTCGGCGTCCGGGCGGAAGTCCTCCCAGGCGCCGGTGGACAGGTAGCAGATGACCTTGCGGCCGTCGCGGTGCAGCCGAGCGACCGTCTCCCCGGAGTGGTCGAAGCCGTCGATGTCGTAGACCGGCACGTCGACGGAGGTGTCGAGCCGCCCGCTGAGCTGCCACTGCCAGTCGGTGCCCGGCCGGGGCCGCCAGCGGTCGCCGGGCGGTGCCTTCGCGTCCGGCTCGGGCGCGGTGGCGCAGGCCGCCGGCAGCAGGGCGGCCAGGGCGAGCAGTGTGACAAGCAGGGAGGGTCGTCTCACCGGGCGTTCTCCAGGAGGACAGGCCGGCGGCGTGGCCGGCGCGCAGGGACTTCAAGGATGATCGTGGCGGCCCGGCGGTGCGGCAACGGGGTCCCGGACATGGCCACCACGTCACCGGAAGGTGAACCCCCGCAGGAATGAGCGGACGCACGTACGCGCGTAGTCTCGTCCCGAGTGTTCGCCGCACCGGGGAAGGCCCCGGCGGGACCGCACCCGCACAGCGCCATTAGGGTCGGCTGCCGGGCCCGGTCGACCCACACCTTTCGGCCACAGCAACTTCACATCGGAAGCGAGATTTCACCACCGTGACTGCTCTCACTCTCAGCACCGCCGCGGTCCCCGGCCTGCGGGCCGACGCGATCGTGATCGGTGTCGCCAAGGGCTCTGCCGCCAAGCCCGCAGGCCCCATCGTCGCGCCGGGCGCCGAGGCCGTGGACCAGGCGTACGACGGCAAGCTGGCCGGCGTCCTGGAGACTCTCGGCGCGTCCGGTGCCGAGGGCGAGGTGACGAAGCTCCCCGCGCCGGCCGGTTTCAAGGCGCCGCTCGTGGTGGCGGTGGGCCTCGGCGCCCAGCCCGGGAAGGACTCCGGCTACGACACCGAGGCGCTGCGCAAGGCGGCCGGTGCGGCCGCCCGCGCCCTCGCCGGTGCCAAGAAGGCCGCGTTCGCCCTGCCCCTGACCGAGGCCGCCGACGCCGGCGCGGTCGCCGAGGGCGTCGTGCTCGGCGCGTACTCCTTCGACGCCTACAAGGACAACGGCGGCTCCGCCAAGAACGGCAGGAACGGCAAGGCCCCGCTCGCCGAGGCCGCGCTGCTCGGCGGCAAGCCCCGCGACAAGGCGTACAAGGCCGCCGTCGAGCGCGCCACCGCCGTCGCCGAGGAGCTCAACCGCGCCCGCGACCTGATCAACATGCCGCCGAACGACCTCAACCCGGAGGCGTTCGCGGCCATCGCCCAGGCCGCGGCCAAGGAGCACGGCCTCAAGGTGCAGGTGCTCGACGAGAAGGCCCTCGCCAAGGGCGGATACGGCGGCATCCTCGGGGTCGGCGCCGGATCGGCGTCCGGCCCGCGCCTGGTGAAGCTGTCGTACACGTCGTCCAAGGCCAGGAAGCACCTCGCCCTGGTCGGCAAGGGCATCACCTACGACTCGGGCGGCATCTCGCTGAAGCCGGCCGGCCACAACGAGACGATGAAGTGCGACATGAGCGGTGCCGCCGCCGTGTTCGCCGCGGTCGTGGCCGCCGCCCGACTGGGCCTGGAGGTCAACGTCACCGGCTGGCTGGCGCTGGCCGAGAACATGCCGTCGGGTTCGGCGACGCGCCCCGGTGACGTGCTGCGCATGTTCAGCGGCAAGACGGTCGAGGTGCTCAACACCGACGCCGAGGGCCGCCTGGTCCTCGCGGACGCGCTGTGGGCCGCCTCGCAGGAGAAGCCGGACGCGATCGTGGACGTCGCGACCCTGACCGGCGCGATGGTGCTCGCGCTGGGCAACCGCACGTTCGGGATCATGGCGAACGACGACGCGTTCCGCTCCGCGGTGCACGAGGCCGCCGAGGAGGCCGGCGAGCCGGCCTGGCAGATGCCGCTGCCGGAGCACCTGCGCAAGGGGATGGACTCGCCCACCGCCGACATCGCCAACATGGGAGAGCGGATGGGCGGCGGGCTGGTCGCCGGCCTGTTCCTGCGCGAGTTCGTCGGCGAGGGCATCACCTGGGCCCACCTCGACATCGCGGGTCCGGCCTTCAATGACGGCGGCCCGTTCGGGTACACGCCCAAGGGCGGTACGGGCTCGGGGGTGCGCACGCTGGTCCGCCTGGCGGAGCGGGCCGCCGCCGGCGACCTGAGCTGACGATTCCTTCCGCCGACGGGGCCTCGCACGCGGGTAGGGCGACGCCCCGTCAGCGGAAGTGGGACGTCTCACACCACGGCCCCGCGTCTCGTACGGTCCCGACAAGTGCGAGGATAGGGCTCGGCAGGACAGGGCCCCACCTAAGGGCCGAGAACAATGAGCGGCCGGACACCAGCCGCCGACCGGTCACTGGAGACCGGCGTGGCGCACATGCATGGAGGACGTGACGTGGCGAACGACGCCAGCACCGTTTTCGACCTAGTGATCCTCGGCGGTGGCAGCGGTGGGTACGCCGCGGCCCTGCGCGGGGCTCAGCTGGGCCTGGACGTCGCCCTGATCGAGAAGGGCAAGGTCGGCGGTACCTGCCTGCACAACGGCTGCATCCCCACGAAGGCCCTGCTGCACGCGGGCGAGATCGCCGACCAGGCCCGCGAGAGCGAGCAGTTCGGTGTGAAGGCCACCTTCGAGGGCATCGACATGGCGGCCGTCCACAAGTACAAGGACGACGTGATCGCGGGCCTGTACAAGGGCCTGCAGGGGCTGATCGCC
This sequence comes from Streptomyces marokkonensis, assembly GCF_008312835.1. GTDB lineage: Bacteria > Actinomycetota > Actinomycetes > Streptomycetales > Streptomycetaceae > Streptomyces > Streptomyces marokkonensis_A. The sequence goes on from NZ_VSKS01000016.1 coordinate 132,470, forward strand.
TCCCGCAAGGTCACCTACATCGAGGGCGAGGGCCGGCTGTCCTCGCCCACTTCCGTCGACGTGAACGGTCAGCGGGTCCAGGGCCGCCACATCCTGCTGGCGACCGGCTCCGTGCCGAAGTCGCTGCCGGGCCTGGAGATCGACGGCGACCGCATCATCTCCTCCGACCACGCCCTGGTCCTGGACCGCGTGCCGAAGTCCGCGATCGTCCTGGGCGGCGGCGTCATCGGTGTCGAGTTCGCGTCCGCGTGGAAGTCCTTCGGTGCCGACGTCACCGTCATCGAGGGTCTGAAGCACCTCGTCCCGGTCGAGGACGAGAACAGCTCGAAGCTGCTCGAGCGCGCGTTCCGCAAGCGCGGCATCAAGTTCAACCTGGGCACCTTCTTCCAGAAGGCCGAGTACACCCAGGACGGTGTGAAGGTCACCCTGGCGGACGGCAAGGAGTTCGAGGCGGAGGTCCTGCTCGTCGCCGTCGGCCGCGGCCCGGTCTCCCAGGGCCTGGGCTACGAGGAGGCCGGGGTCGCCATGGACCGCGGCTACGTCCTGGTCGACGAGTACATGCGCACCAACGTCCCGACCGTCTCCGCCGTGGGTGACCTCGTCCCGACGCTCCAGCTCGCGCACGTCGGCTTCGCCGAGGGCATCCTGGTGGCGGAGCGCCTGGCGGGTCTGAAGACCGTTCCGATCGACTACGACGGTGTCCCGCGGGTGACGTACTGCCACCCGGAGGTCGCCTCCGTCGGCATCACCGAGGCCAAGGCCAAGGAGATCTACGGCGCGGACAAGGTCGTCGCTCTGAAGTACAACCTGGCGGGCAACGGTAAGAGCAAGATCCTGAAGACCGCGGGCGAGATCAAGCTCGTCCAGGTCAAGGACGGTGCGGTGGTCGGCGTCCACATGGTCGGCGACCGCATGGGCGAGCAGGTCGGCGAGGCCCAGCTGATCTACAACTGGGAGGCGCTGCCGGCCGAGGTGGCCCAGCTCGTCCATGCCCACCCGACGCAGAACGAGGCGATGGGCGAGGCGCACCTGGCGCTGGCCGGAAAGCCCCTCCACTCCCACGACTGACGCCTCGGTCACCGGGCGCGACGACACAGACTTCCGCACTTCTAAGGAGCAACCGAAACCATGGCGGTTTCCGTAACCCTTCCGGCGCTCGGCGAGAGCGTCACCGAGGGCACTGTCACCCGCTGGCTGAAGGCCGAGGGCGAGCGCGTCGAGGCCGACGAGCCGCTGCTCGAGGTCTCCACCGACAAGGTCGACACCGAGATCCCTTCGCCGGCCTCCGGCGTGCTGTCCTCCATCAAGGTCGCCGAGGACGAGACGGTCGAGGTCGGCGCCGAGCTGGCCCTGATCGACGACGGCTCCGGCGCCCCCGCGGCCGCCCCGGCACCCGCCGCCGAGCAGGCTCCGGCCGCCGAGCAGGCCGCACCGCCGGCTCCCGAGCCGCAGCCGCAGGCCGAGCCGTCCACCGAGCAGCCCGCCCCGGCTCCGGCGCCCAGCGCCGAGGCCGCGGCCGGCGGCGGCTCCGCGCAGGGCACGGACGTGGTCCTGCCCGCGCTCGGCGAGTCCGTCACCGAGGGCACCGTCACCCGCTGGCTGAAGTCGGTCGGTGACACCGTCGAGGCCGACGAGCCGCTGCTGGAGGTGTCGACGGACAAGGTCGACACCGAGATCCCGGCACCCGCGTCCGGCACGCTGCTGGAGATCGTCGTCGCCGAGGACGAGACGGCCGAGGTCGGCGCCAAGCTCGCCGTGATCGGCGAGGCCGGGGCCGCTCCGGCCGCCGCCCCCGCCCCGGCCGCTCCCGAGGCCCCGGCGCAGCCCGCGCCCGCCCCGGCCCCGGCCGCCCCGGCTCCCGCTCCGGCACCGGCTCCCGCCCCGGCCCCGACTCCCGCCCCGGCTCCGGCTCCGGCTCCGGCTCCGGCTCCGCAGCAGGCCGCTCCGGCTCCGGCCGCCCCGGCTCCTGCCCCGCAGGCGCCCGCGGCTCCGGCCGCCGCTCCGGCCGCCGCCCAGGCCACGGACGAGGGCGCCTACGTCACCCCGCTGGTGCGCAAGCTCGCCGCCGAGAACGGCGTCGACCTGTCCGCCGTCAAGGGCACCGGCGTCGGCGGCCGCATCCGCAAGCAGGACGTCATCGCCGCCGCCGAGGCCGCGAAGGCCGCGGCTCCGGCCGCCGCCGCTGCCGCCGCGCCCGCCGCGAAGAAGGCCCCCGCCCTGGAGGCCTCCCCGCTGCGCGGTCAGACCGTGAAGATGCCGCGGATCCGCAAGGTCATCGGCGACAACATGGTCAAGGCCCTGCACGAGCAGGCCCAGCTGTCCTCGGTGGTCGAGGTCGACGTCACCCGCCTGATGAAGCTGCGCGCCCGCGCCAAGGACGCGTTCGCGGCACGTGAGGGCGTCAAGCTCTCCCCGATGCCGTTCTTCGTCAAGGCCGCGGCCCAGGCGCTGAAGGCCCACGCGCCGGTCAACGCCAAGATCAACGAGGCCGAGGGGACCATCACCTACTTCGACACCGAGAACATCGGTATCGCGGTGGACTCCGAGAAGGGCCTGATGACCCCGGTCATCAAGAACGCCGGCGACCTCAACCTCGCCGGTATCGCCAAGGCCACGGCCGAGCTGGCGGGCAAGGTCCGCGGCAACAAGATCACCCCGGACGAGCTGTCCGGCGCGACCTTCACCATCAGCAACACCGGTTCGCGCGGCGCGCTGTTCGACACGATCATCGTGCCTCCGGGCCAGGTCGCGATCCTCGGCATCGGCGCCACGGTCAAGCGCCCGGCCGTCATCGAGACCGAGGAGGGCACGGTCATCGGCGTCCGCGACATGACCTACCTGACCCTCTCGTACGACCACCGCCTGGTGGACGGTGCCGACGCCGCCCGCTACCTGACGGCGGTCAAGGCGATCCTGGAGGCAGGCGAGTTCGAGGTCGAGCTCGGTCTGTGACCGGCGTGAGCCGCGGCTGAGCCGCGGTCGTCGACACGGTCGTACGGTGCCCCCGTCCGGAAGTCCATCGCGGCTCTCCGGGCGGGGGCACCGGCGTATGGAGCGTGTAAGTCTCGTCTCACCTGGGCGAAAGCGCCCCTGTGCGCCCTTCCGGCGCGGGCTGACGGCCGTATTGTCTAAGCGTCAAAGCCCCCCGGGGGCCCGCGGGCCCCGCTAAGGAGCCCCTCATGACCGCGCCCGTCGTCCACTCGCTGCGCGAACAGATCCGCGAGCACATCCTGGAAGGGATCATCAGCGGACGCTGGAAGCCGGGCGAGCGGATCGTGGAGCGCCGGATCGCGACGGAGCTGGAGGTCAGCCAGACGCCCGTGCGGGAGGCGCTGCGGGAGCTGGAGTCGCTGCGGCTGATCGAGTCCGCGCCGAACAAGGGCGTGCGGGTGCGGAACCTGACGGCCGCCGACCTCGAGGAGAGCTACCCCGTCCGGGCCGGTCTGGAGGCGATCGCGGCGGAGCTGGCCGCGGACCGGCTGGCGGAGGACTGCTCGGCACTGGAGCCGCACGTCGCCGCGCTGTACGAGGCGGACCGGCTGGCGGACGGGACCGGGCAGGTGCGGCACACGGTGGCGTTCCACCGGGAGCTGGTGCGGGCCGCGGGCAACTCCGTGCTGCTGCACACGTGGGAGGGGCTGGGGATCGAGGTGTTCACCGCGCTGTCGATACGGTGGCTGGGGACGGTCCAGCAGTCCTATGCGGAGGAGCACGAGGAGCTGGTGGCCGCGTTCCGGCGGCGGGATCCGCGGATCGCGGAGCTGGTGAAGGCGCATGTGCTGGGGTGCGCGCCGCGGGCGTGATCGCGGAAGTCCCTCTCGCCCCCGGACCCCCTTCCCTCCCCCACTCTCGGCTTCGCTCGAGCGGGAGGTACCCCCATCGTCCCCGGACGCTTCGCCCCCGGACCCCCTTCGCGCTCACGCGGCGGAGCGGCATGCCGACACAGCCCCGCGCCCCTGAAGGGGCGCGGGGGACTGCGCGATCAGCCACGACGGGCCCGCACTCGCCACACGGCCCGCTACCCCGAGCTCATCCGCGCCCACCCCACCTCACCTGGGCAAACAGCTCGCTTGGGCAGTCACCCGGTGCCACCGCCGGAGGCACCCCGTGCCGACTTTCTCGAGATCGAGAGATTTTGCCGTCCACCCTTTGATCGATCATCGATCAGGGGGTTATTGTCGCCTGCGGGCTTCCACCCGAGCCCTCCGCCCTGTCCTGCCAAAGACACAAGGGCACCCCCCTTCGACTGAGGAAGGCGGCGACATGACCGACCCCAACGCCATCCAGCCGAGCGAGCTCGACCAGCTCCCGGACCGCGACCCCGAGGAGACCGCCGAGTGGCAGGCCTCCCTGGACGCCGTCACCAAGGCGGCCGGGCCGCACCGTGCCGCGTACCTGATGCGCCGCACGCTGGAGCGCGCCGAGGGCGCCGGCATCGCGCTGCCGAAGCTCCTCGAGACCGACTACGTCAACACCATCCCCACCGCCGCCGAGCCCGCCGTGGACGGCGACGAGGCGCTGGAGCAGCGGATCACCGCCTGGAACCGCTGGAACGCGGCCGCCATGGTGACCCGCGGCAGCAAGTACGGCGTCGGCGGCCACATCGCCACCTTCGCCTCCGCGGCCTGGCTGTACGAGACCGGCTTCAACCACTTCTTCCGCGGCAAGGAGGGCGACGGCTCGGGCGACCAGCTCTACATCCAGGGCCACGCCTCCCCCGGCATCTACGCCCGCGCCTTCCTCGACGGCCGGATCGGCGAGGAGCAGCTCGACAACTTCCGCCGTGAGGCGGGCGGCAACGGCCTGCCGTCCTACCCGCACCCGCGCCGGCTGCCCTGGCTGTGGGAGTTCCCCACCGTGTCGATGGGCCTCGGGCCGATCTCCGCGATCTACCAGGCGCGGTTCAACCGCTATCTGACCAGCCGCGGCATCAAGGACGTCTCCGACTCCCACGTGTGGGCGTTCCTCGGCGACGGCGAGATGGACGAGCCCGAGTCGACGACCGCGCTCACCCTCGCCTCCCGCGAGCAGCTGGACAACCTGACCTTCGTCATCAACTGCAACCTGCAGCGCCTCGACGGGCCGGTCCGCGCCAACTTCAAGATCGTGCAGGAGCTGGAGGCCCAGTTCCGCGGCGCCGGCTGGAACGTCGTCAAGACCCTGTGGGGCACCGCGTGGGACGAGCTGTTCCAGCTCGACACCACCGGCGCGCTGGTACGCCGGCTGCGCGAGGTACCGGACGCGCAGGTGCAGACGTACCAGACGCGCGACGCCGCCTACATCCGCGAGGACTTCTTCGGCAAGGACCCGGCGCTCGCCGAGATGGCGAAGCTGCTGAGCGACGACAAGATCCTCGAGTGCTTCCACCTCTCGCGCGGCGGCCACGAGTCCCGCAAGGTCTACGCCGCGTACAAGGCCGCGCTCGCCCACAAGGGCGCGCCGACCGTGATCCTGGCCCAGACGGTCAAGGGCCACACCCTCGGTGAGGGCTTCGCCTCCAAGAACGCCAACCACCAGATGAAGAAGCTGACGGTGGACGAGTTCAAGGCGATGCGCGACCGGCTGGAACTTCCGGTCTCCGACGCGCAGTTCGTCGACGGCGTGGTGCCCTACGTGCACCCGGGCGCCGACTCCCCCGAGGTCCGTTACCTCCAGGAGCGCCGCGCCGCCCTCGGCGGTCCCGCCCCGGCCCGCCGCGTGCACCCGGTCGCGCCGCTGCCGCAGCCCGCCGACAAGGTGTTCGCCGCCTTCGACAAGGGCTCCGGCTCGCAGAACGTGGCCACCACCATGGCGTTCGTCCGCCTGGTCAAGGACCTGGTCCGCGACAAGGAGACCGGTAGGCGCTGGGTGCCGATCGTCCCCGACGAGGCGCGCACCTTCGGCATGGAGAGCCTCTTCCCGTCCCTCGGCATCTACTCGCCGATGGGCCAGACGTACGAGCCGGTCGACCGCGACCAGCTGATGTACTACAAGGAAGCCAAGAACGGCCAGATCTTCAACGAGGGCATCACCGAGGCCGGCGCCATGGCCGAGTTCGTCGCCGCCTCGACGTCGTACTCGACGCACGGCGAGACGATGATCCCGTTCTACATCTACTACTCGATGTTCGGCTGGCAGCGCACCGGCGACCAGATGTGGCAGCTCGGCGACCAGATGGGCCGCGGTTTCCTGGTCGGCGCCACCGCGGGCCGGACGACGCTGACGGGCGAGGGCCTCCAGCACGCCGACGGCCATTCCCCGGTCATCGCGGCGACCAACCCGGCGGCGCTGACGTACGACCCGGCGTTCGCGTACGAGATCGGTGTCATCGTCAAGGAGGGTCTGCGCCGGATGTTCGGCGAGGGCAAGCCGGACGAGGACCAGGACGTCTTCTACTACCTGACGGTCTACAACGAGCCGCTGCCGCAGCCCGCCAAGCCGTCGGGGGCCGGCATCGACGAGGGCATCGTCAAGGGGCTGTACCGGTTCAACACGGCGGAGGACGCGGGCCTGTCCCCGGCGGCGAACGCCCCGCGCATCCAGCTGCTCGGCTCCGGTACGGCCATCCACTGGGCGCTGAAGGCGCAGACGCTGCTCGCCGAGGAGTGGGGCGTGGCCGCCGACGTCTGGTCCGCCACCTCCTGGACCGAGCTGCGCCGCGACGCGATGGAGGCCGACGAGGCCCTGCTGCGCGGCGAGGACCGGGTGCCGTTCGTCCGGCAGGCGCTGCAGGGCGCCGAGGGGCCGGTGCTGGCGGTCTCCGACTACATGCGCCAGGTCCCGGACCAGATCGCGCAGTGGGTCGAGCAGGACTACTCGTCGCTGGGCGCCGACGGCTTCGGTCTGTCGGACACCCGTGACGCGGCCCGCCGCCACTTCGGTGTCGACGCCGAGTCCATCGTCGTCGCGGCCCTGGCCCAGCTCGCCCGGCGCGGTGAGGTCCGGGCGACGTCCGTGAAGGAAGCACGCGAGAAGTACGGCCTGTAAGGCGATCGCGGCAAGAGGCCCCCGCCCCACCCGGCGGGGGCCTCTTGCATGATGGGGCGCATGCGTGCTGCCCGGTTGATCAAGATGGTGCTGCTGCTCCAGTCCCGCCCCTCCATGACCGCCGCCGAGCTGGCCCGGGAGCTGGAGGTGTCGGAGCGCACGGTCACCCGGGACGCTCAGGCGCTGTCGGAGGCCGGGGTGCCGGTGTACGCGGACCGGGGGCGGATCGGCGGCTACCGGCTGGTCGGCGGCTACCGGACGCGGCTGACGGGGCTGGCCCGCGGCGAGGCGGAGGCGCTGTTCCTGTCCGGGGTGCCGGGGGCGCTGCGCGAGATGGGTCTGGAGGACGCCGCCTCGGCGGCCCGGCTGAAGGTGTCGGCGGCCCTGCTGCCCTCCCTCCGGGACGCCTCGCGCACGGCGGCGCAGCGCTTCCACCTGGACGCCCCGAACTGGTTCCGCGAGCCGGCGACGCCCGAGCTGCTGCCGGCGGTCGCGGACGCGGTGTGGGACGACCGGCGGATCACCGCCCGCTACCGGCGCCACGACACCGATGTGGAGCGGGAGCTGGAGCCGTACGGGCTCGTGCTCAAGGCGGGCGTCTGGTACCTGTGCGCGCGGGTGGCCGGGGGCGGGCCCTTCCGGGTGTACCGGATCGACCGGTTCACGGCGGTGGAGACGGGTGGGGAGCGCTTCGAACGGGCGGAGGAGTTCGATCTGCCGGCGTTCTGGGAGGAGCGGGCGGAGCAGTTCGCCCGCTCGCTCCTGCGGGCGGAGGTGGTGGTGCGGCTGTCGGCGCGGGGGGTGCGCCGGCTTCCGCACGCCGTGGATCCGCTGTCCGCGCGGGAGGCGCTGGCCCGGGCGGGCGAGCCCGACGGGAGCGGCTGGGTGACGGTGACCCTGCCGGTGGAGTCCGAGGAGGTCGCCCATGCGCAGCTCACGGCGCTGGGCGCGGAGGTGGAGGTGCTGGGGCCGGCGTCGCTGCGGGAGCGGTTCGCGGCGGAGGCCGTGCGGCTGGCGGAGCTGTACGGGCGGTGAAGGGGGGTGTCCCTGCCGGACCCTGGGCTGTTCGCCCCCGCCGCCCTTTCCCTTCCCGTCCCCGGGGGCTGCGCCTCCTGACCCCCGTTCGCGCCCGCGCGGCGGAGCCGCACACCGGTACGGCCCCGCGCCCCTAGGGTGCGTCCGCGGGGTGCAGGGTCGATGCTTGACCTCGTGATGGACGAGACGGAGTTCTGGGAGCTGGTGGACACCACCCGGGAGGACGCCGAGGGCGACCCCGAGGAGCAGGCCGACCTGCTGGTGGAGCGGCTGGTACGGCTGGACCCGGAGGCCGTGCTGGACTTCGCCCGTCACTTCGAGTCCCGCTACCACCGCGCCTACCGCTGGGACCTGTGGGGCGCGGCCTGGCTGCTGCTGGGCGGGGCGAGCGACGATGCCTTCGACTACTTCCGGTGCTGGCTGATCGGCCAGGGCCGGGAGGTGTTCGAGGGCGCCCTGCACGATCCCGACGCGCTCGCCGACCTGCTGGACGACTTCGACGAGGAGATCGACGGCGACGGCGAGGACCTCGGCTATGCGGCGGACGAGGCGTACGAGCAGCTCACCGGGACGGTGGCACCCGGCCTCGGGCTGCCCCCGGCCCCGGAGGAGCCGGAGGGCACGCCGCTCGACCTCGAGAACGAGGCGCTGCTCGCCGATCGCTATCCGCGGCTCTGGGAGCGGTTCGGGGACTGAGCCGCGGACGGCGCCGCGCACCACGGGTTCACAGACGCCGGTGGGGGCTCGGCGTGTGACGCAGCGGGGCGGCGTTGGCCTGCATGAGGGCGGAGGCGGTGTGGCACGCCGGGCCCAGGACGACGGCCGCGGCGGCGCACAGCGCCGTCCAGGGGCGGCGTACGGCGTCCGCCCAGGTGGTACTTCGCTCAGGGGTGTCGCTCATGGGATCTGCTCTTCGTTCTGTGTGACGTGTCGCTTCAGGGCGTTCTGTGTGTCCTCGCGCGTGTCCTTCCGGGTGGCCTGCTGTGCGGTGTCGCGGCCCTGGATGCGGGCCGCGAGGGTCCTGATGTCCGGGAGGCGGGCCTGCAGGGCGGCGCCCGGGCAGCTGGTCATGTAGCCGTCGCTGTGTCCGGCGATCGCGTGCAGGGTGGCGGTGGTGCCGGCCGCGTAGCGGCTGCCGCCGTTGCTGGAGACCAGCCGCACGTCGGCGCGCGGGTCGGTGCCGGACGTGCCGAGCTTCCAGGCGGACAGCTCGGCGATCGCGTGCAGCATCCTGGGCGGTACGTGGGCCCCCTCGGTGAAGGTGCCGAGGGCGGCGATGCCGGTGGTGCGGTGGTTGAAGCCCTGGGTGTGGGCGCCGGTGACGGGCTGGTCGGTGCCGCCGGCGCGGCCCTCGTAGATCGTGCCGCAGCGGTCGACGACGAAGTTGTAGCCGAGGTCGTCCCAGTCGCGGCCGAGGGTCTGGCCCTCGTACAGGGCCCTGATGATGCCGGGCGCGTCCGCGCAGTCGTAGCCGTTGGGCGAGTCGGTGTGGTGGACGAAGACGGCGACGACCTCGTCGTCGTAGCGCGGGGGCGGCTGCTCGCGGGCGCCGTCGCCCAGCCACACCGAGCGGGGCACGATCGGGGGCCGGGGTGCCTGGAAGGCGGGCGCGTCGCGCGCGGCGGAGGCGGGGCCGGCGGACTCGGCGGCCCGCTCGACGCCGTAGGCGCAGAGCACCAGGGCGACCGCGGCGGCCAGGCCCGGCAGACAGCCCAGCGCGATCGTGGCGGCTCTGGGCAGGCGCGGGGAGCCGGGCCGGCCGGGTATCCGGGGGGAGCGGCGCCCGCGCGCTCCGCGCTGTCGTCTCGGGACACGCATGGTCTCACTGTGAGTCCGACCGGCGGGGTCCGCGATATGTGCTGTGCCACCCGGTGGAACCATCGTCCTGGTCCGTGACGTTTTCCCCAGTGAACGCGCGTGCGGCCGCTTCCCGGCGGCCGCTCGGCGCGTGGCTGATCACCGGGCCCCTCCGCCCCGTATTGATGGGTCGGTGGTCACGAGAGAAAGGCGGCGTGCGTGGACCTGCTCGACATCCTGCTGTTGCTGGTCGTCCTCGCCTACGCGGCGTCCGGTTACCGGCGCGGTCTGCTGGCCGGCTGTGTCTCGCTGGCCGGTTTCGTGGGCGGCGCGGTCGTCGGCGTGTGGATCCTGCCCTGGATCATGGACCTGGTGACGCCGGGGACCACGCGGGCGACGGTGACGGCCGTGTTCACGGTGCTGCTGCCGGCGGTGGTGGGCCACGAGCTGGCGGGGCGGCTGGCGCTCCGGCTGCGCCGGGAGCTGGACCGGGGCCCGCTGAGGGTGGCGGACGGGGTCGGCGGCGCGGCGGCCAACTCGGTGGCGGTGCTGATCGTGGCGTGGGTGGTGGCGAGCGTGCTGGGCGCCTCCTCCTCCCCGCTGGTGACGTCGGCGATCCGGGACTCCCGGCTGCTCGGCGCGGTGCAGGACGCGATGCCGGACACCACCCCGGGCTGGTTCTCGCGGGCCACCTCGGCGCTGACCGAGGCGGGTTTCCCACAGGTCTTCAACCCGTTCGAGAACGAGTCGACCGCGGAGGTCGCCGCCCCCACCGGCGACAGCGTCACCGCGGCCGCCACCCGCGCGGCGCAGCGCAGCACGGTGAAGGTGGAGGGCGTCGCGGGCACCCAGGGCCGCGAGGGCAGCGGATTCGTGTACGCGCGGGAGCGCGTGATGACCAACGCCCACGTGGTGGCGGGCATCGACGAGCCGACCGTGCGCGTGGGCGGGGTCGGGCGGACGTACGAGGCGCGGGTGGTGCTCTTCGACCCGCAGAAGGACGTGGCCGTGCTGTACGTGCCGGATCTGCGGGCGCCGGTACTGGAGTTCGACTCCGACGCCGGGCGCGGCGACTCGGCGGTCGTCGCGGGCTACCCGCAGGACGGCGACCTGAACCTCCAGGCGGCGACGGTCGCCGGCCGGGTGCAGGCCCGGGGGCAGAACATCTACAACGACGCGACGGTCACCCGCGAGATCTACTCGATCCGCTCGACGGTCCGTCCCGGGAACTCCGGCGGCCCGCTGCTGACCACCGACGGCCAGGTGTACGGCGTGGTGTTCGCACGCTCCACCTCGGACGCCGAGACGGGGTACGTGCTGACGGCGGCCGAGGTGGCGGAGGACGCCGAGCGCGCGGCGGACGCGTCGGCGCCGGTGGACACGGGGTCCCTGGTGACCTCGTAGAAGGTGCGGGGCCGGTCAGATCAGCGACTGCCCCATCAGGACGTCGTCGACGTAGGCGCCCCCGACGAAGAACTCCCCCGGCTGCACGCCCTCCACGACGAAGCCCTCGGACTCGTACAGCGTGCGGGCGGCGGTGTTGTGGCCGAGCACGCGCAGGGTGATCCGGCGGGCGCCGCGCTCCCGGGCCTCCGCGACGGCGGCCCGCACCAGGGCCCGGCCCGCACCGAGGCCGCGTGCCTCCTCCGCGACGGCGAGGCCGCGGATCTGCCGGACGTGCGCGTTGGAGGCGAGCTCGGTGGGGAAGCCGAGGCGGACATAGCCCACGAGGCGCCCCTCGTACTCGGCGACCCGGTGGTCCCCCGGGCCGGAACGCTCGCTGAAGAAGGAGTCGTACGGCGGCTGCGGCGGCGGGGTCACGGCGTGCAGGTGGGACCAGGTCTCACGGTCGAGGCGGGCCAGTTCGCCCTCGTCGCCGGGACGGGCGATGCGTATGTACGGCTCGGGCATGAGGGCTACTGTACGACCGGAACGCCGGAGTCCTCCCGTGATTTACGAGCGGTGAGGGGCAGGATGGACGCCATGGAACATGCGCGAATCGCGGTGGCCGGGGCGTCGGGACTCATCGGGGGCGCCCTGGCGCGGTCCCTCGCGGCGGACGGGCACACGGTCGTCCGGCTGGTGCGGCGTGCGCCCTCGGCCGCCGACGAGGTGCGGTGGGACCCGGAGCGGGGCTCCGTGGACGCGGCGGGGCTCGCGGGGTGCGACGCCGTGGTGAATCTGGCGGGAGCCGGCGTCGGCAACCGGCGCTGGACGGACGAGTACAAGGCACGCATCCGGTCCAGCCGGGTGGGGGGCACGGCCACGCTGGCCGAGGCCGTCGCGGGGCTGCCCGAGGACGTGCGGCCCCGGGTCTTCGTCAACGGCAGCGCGATCGGCTACTACGGCGAGACCGGTGAGCGGGAGGTGGACGAGAGCGCGCCGCCCGGCGAGGGTTTCCTGCCGCGGGTGTGTGTGGAGTGGGAGGGCGCCGCCGCGCCGGCGCGGGAGGCGGGCGTGCGGACGGTGTTCGCGCGGACCGGACTGGTGGTGGCCCGCGAGGGCGGGGCGTGGGGCAGGCTGTTCCCGCTGTTCCGGGCCGGCCTGGGCGGGCGGATGGGCGACGGGCGCCAGTACTGGTCGTTCATCGCGCTGCACGACGAGGTCGCGGCGCTGCGCCATCTCCTCGACGCCGAGGGGCTGTCCGGGCCGTTCAACCTGACGGCCCCGCAGCCGCTGACCAACCGTGAGATCACCGAGGCCATGGGCCGCGTGCTGCACCGGCCGACGGTGTTCCCCGTGCCGGCGCCGGTGCTGCGGACGGTGCTCGGCGAGATGGCGGGCGACGTGCTGGGCAGCGCCCGGGTGCTTCCGGCGCGGCTGCTGGAGTCGGGCTTCCGGTTCGCCTTCCCCGGGATCGAGGGGGCGATCAGGGCGGCGCTGTGAGCGCGACCGTGCACATGCCCCCGACATGCACGGAAATGAGCGCTCCCGACTCCCTGTGACCACACCATGCCCATCCGGTGTGCGTATGCGACCGTCGTGCGCCCGTGCACTGTCCATGCGCGACTGACCCGGTGACCGATCACGGCCCTACCCTCAAGCCGAACTCGGGTATCCCTGGGGCCTGTTGAGGGCATGACGTCTCCAGCGCCCGCGCAACCTCGAGGAGGGGCACGTGCTTGAGCCCACGTACCAGGCGGACGTCGTCGTCGTGGGAGCCGGGATCGCCGGACTCTCCGCGGCACGACGACTGACCAGCGCAGGAGTCACCACCGTCGTCCTGGAGGCAGCCCATGAGGTGGGCGGTCGCATGGCGACCGAGAAGGTCGACGGCTTCCGGCTCGACAGGATCGGGCGGTTGCTGTCCACGGCGCATCCGGAACTACGGCTGACGCCGGGTCTCGAAGAACTCGCGCTCCTGCCCTTCGACCCCGGCGTCCTGCTGCACAGCGACGGACGGCACCATCGCGCGGGCGTATCGCCGGGAGCGCGGGGCGCACGAGGGGCGCGCAGCGCGCGGGGCGCACTCCATGCGGTGCGCGCCCTTGCGAGCGCCCCCCGGCCGGGGTCCGGACCCAGGCGGCCGGTGGCCGTGCCCGGACGGCAGGTGTCGGTGCCGCGCGCCCGCAGCGGCGCTCCGCTGGGCACGGCGGTCGACCAGGCCCGGCTGGGGGCCGCGCTGACCAGGCTCGCGGGCACGCCCCTGGAACAGCTGCTGGCCCGGCCCGAACTGCCCGCCGCCGAGGCGCTGGTGGCACGGGGCCTGCCCGCCCGTACGGTCGACGGGTTCCTGCGCCCGCTGCTCGCCGCCCTGCTGTGCGACCCGGACCTCACCACGTCCAGCCGGTGCGCGGACCTGGCGCTGCACGCGTTCGCCGGCGGGCGGCTGTGTCTGCCGGAGGGCGGCGCGGAGGCGCTGCCCCAGCAGCTGGCACGGGCGCTGCCGCCGGGCACGGTGCACACGGGGGTGCGGGTCACCTCCGTGTCCACGACGTCGGTGACCACGGAGCACGGGGAGTTCCGGTGCGGCGCGGTGCTGATCGCGACCGGTGCGCGAGCCGCCGCCGACCTGCTGCCGGGGCTGCGGGTGCCGGACTTCCACCCGGTGACGGTGGTGCACCACACCACCGACGAGGCCCCGGCGACCGGTGCGTCGCTGGTGCTGGACGCCGACCGGGGCGGGCCGGTCTCGCACACGGCGGTCGTCAGCCGGGTCGACCCGTCCCGTGCGCCGGCCGGCCGCACGCTGGTGACGTCGACGGTGCTGGGTGCGCCGGGGCCGGGCGTGGACGCTGCCGTGCGCACGCACCTGGCGCGGCTGTACGGGGTGCCGACCGCGCGCTGGGAGACGCTGGCCGTACGGCACACCGGGGACGCGGTGCCCGCGATGCGGCCGCCGCTCGATCTGCGGCGGCCGGTGCGGTTGCTGGCGGGGCTGTACGTGTGCGGGGACCACCGGGACAGCGGGACGGTCCCGGGTGCCCTCCGCTCGGCGGAGCGGGCCGCGGCCGCGCTGCTCACCGACCTGGGCATGAACCGCCCGCTCCACACGGCGGACCCGGTCCCGACGGCACGGGCGGCGTAGGCCGACCGGCCGGCTGGTGCGGGTCACCCGGCGCGGGGTGCCCGGCGTCGGCGCGGGGTGCCCGGCGTCGGTGCGGGGTGCCCGGCGTTGGTGCGGGCCGGGGGGTGTTCGCGCAGCCCGGCGCCGACGGGGTGCCGTCGCGCCCACCCGTGCCGCCCCAGCGGCACGACTGCCCGCGGAAGCGGTGCGGCGACCCGCGGGAACGACGGGCGCGGCACGACTGCCCGCGGGAGCGACCAGAGCCGGCAGGCGCGTACGGCGCGGAGGGGGTGGGGCGGGGGTGTGCGCCCGCAGCGGCTGGTGCGAGTCGGCGCCCCGCACCTCCACCGGGCAACCCGGTCGCGCCAGTCCGAGGACGGACACCCCCGCCCCGCCCCCGACCCACCCACCGGCCGTAGGCGCCACGCGCACCGACGGCCGGTAGCCGGTGGCCGGTGGCCGCGGGTGTCAGGCGTACGTCGCGGTCCGGTCGCGGTAGGTGCGCACGGGGGCCGCGTCCCGGTAGGGCTCCAGTCTGCGTTCGAAGTCACGGACGTACTCCACCGCCCGGACGGAGCGCATCTCCGCCGCCTGGGCGGCCGCCTCCGCGGCCAGCTGGCAGGCCTGGTCGAGTTCGCCGAGCCCGAGGCGGGCGGTGGCCAGCACCACCCGGCAGAACAGCCGGCTCCGCGCGTACCCGGGCGCCCGCAGCTGCAGCGAGCGCTCCGCGTGCTGCGCTGCGGCCCGGAACTGCTGGAGATCCCGGTGACAGTGCCCGAACTCGTCCGCGAGCTGCGCCTCGTCGAAGGAACGCGCCCAGTACGGCACCTCGTCACCGTGCCGCGCGCCCTCCAGCGCGCGTTCCGCGCGCACCAGCGCCGCCGTGCAGGCCCGCACCTCCCCGAGCACCCCGTGCCCGCGCGCCTCGGCGGCGTGCAGCAGCGCCTGCACGGCGGGCGGCGCGGAGCCCCCCGCCCCCTGCTGGGCGACGCGGGCGAGCTGCACGGCCTCCCGCCCGTGGCCGAGGTAGACGGCCTGCCGGCTCATGGTGACCAGGACGTACGCCCCGTAGGGCCGGTCCCCCGCCGCCTGCGCGAGCCGCAGCGCCTGCACGAAGTAGCGCTGCGCGAGCCCGTGCGCGGCGATGTCGTACGACGTCCACCCCGCCAGCCGGGTCAGATCCGCGGCGGCGGCGAACAGCCGGCGCCCGGTCTGCTCGCCGTACGTGCCCCGCAGCATCGGCTCGCACTCGTGCTCCAGATAGCGCACGAGCGCCTGCCGGGCGTGCCCGCCCCCGTACGCGTCGTCGAGGGTGCGGAACAGCTCACCCACCGAGCGCAGCGCGGCGATGTCGCCGCCGGTGACCCGGTACCCGGGCCCGCGTTCGGCCGCGCCGCGCCGGCGGGCCGCGAGTTCGGACGGCACGGCGGGCCGGGCCGGCGGACGGCCCTGGGCGGGCACCCGCACCGGCGGATCCGCGCGGGCCACCTTGTCGTCGGGCCGTCCGATCAGCCAGTCCCGGCTCGGCACGACCAGCCCCGCCGAGGTGAAGGCGATCTTGCGCAGCTCGGCGTGGCTGCCGGAGTCCTTGCGCCACAGCCCGCCGACGATGTCGACGGCCTCTTCCGGTGTGGCCGCGAACTCCAGACCCGCGTAGACCGGCGCACAGGCGTCCAGGCCCAGGTCCTGCGCGGTCAGGCGGCGCCCGAGGCGCCGGGTGAAGACCTCGGCGATCAGCGCCGGCGTCGTCCCTCTCGGCTGCTGACCGCGCAGCCAGCGCGTCACGGATGTCTTGTCGTATCTAAGGTCGAGCCCGTGTTCGAGACCGAGCTGGTCCACGCGACGGGCGAGTCCCGCGTTGGAGAACCCCGCTTCTGCGATGAGCGCGGCGAGCTGTCGGTTGGGGGTGCGCTGCGCGGGTCGTTCCGTCATCTGCGGTGCGGTCTCCTGCCTTCCGGCTACTGAGGTGCCCGGATTGCCTGTGAGCAGCCCTTATGCCTCATGGACGGCGCGAATGTAGCGGAGAGTGAGCAACCGATCGCAGACTTCCCCCGCCATTCATCCGATCGTGTGAGGATTGGCCGGGAAGCTGACGAGCGGGCGACGCGCGGCTGCCGTTCCGGACGCCGATCCGGCCGCCGATTCAGGCGCCGGTCGAACGGTCGTACAGTGGCGTGGGCGCGTTTCGCGCCTGACGACCTTCTAGGGAGGCGCTTGCCGTGAGTGAGTTGCGGTTCGTCCGGATGGGCTTCGGGGCCGATGCCGTGGACTATCGGCTGGCCTGGGACGAGCAGCGCCGGGTGCACGCGGCACGGTTCGCCGACGAGGTGCCCGACACCGTCATCCTCCTGGAGCATCCCCCGGTCTACACGGCCGGCCGGCGCACCGAGGCGAGCGAGCGCCCCCTCGACGGCACCCCGGTCATCGACGTGGACCGCGGCGGCAAGATCACCTGGCACGGCCCCGGCCAGCTGGTGGGCTACCCGATCCAGAAGCTGCCCCGCCCGGTGGACGTGGTCGCGCACGTCCGGCGCCTGGAGGAGGCCCTGATCCGCACCTGCGCGGAGTTCGGCCTGGAGACCACCCGGGTCGAGGGCCGCAGCGGCGTCTGGGTCCTCGGCGACCCGGTCGAGCAGCGCCCCGCGCTCGGCGGACTCTCCCTCGACTTCGACCCCCGCCTGCACGACGACGAGTTCGACCCCCGCCTCAACGGCCCGGAGTACGCGCCCTCCAACGCGGGCCAGCGCCGCGAGGACCGCAAGATCGCGGCGATCGGCATCCGCGTGGCCAAGGGCGTCACGATGCACGGGTTCGCGCTGAACGTGAACCCGGACAACAAGTGGTTCGACAGGATCATCCCGTGCGGGATCCGCGACGCGGGCGTCGCCTCCCTGGCGAACGAGCTGGGCCGTGACATCACGATCGACGAGGTGCTCCCCGTCGTGGAACGCCACCTCGGGGACATCCTGCGGAACGCGGAGCTGAAGCCGCGGGAGATCGAGAGAACACCGGCATAGAAGCCGCCCGCCCGGCGTTGAACGTCACGGCCGTCCAGGTCGCAGCGAGGACCGGGGGCGGCTGCCCTCAGCAGGGCCGCACCCTCGCCGGGCATTCAAATCGACGGGCGTACGCTTGAGGACGCCGAAGAATCAATCGCTAGGGAGCCGGTCGTGTCCGCAGTCGCACCCGACGGACGCAAGATGCTGCGCCTGGAGGTCCGCAACAGCCAGACCCCCATCGAGCGCAAGCCCGAGTGGATCAAGACCCGGGCGAAAATGGGCCCCGAGTACTCCAAGATGCAGAACCTCGTGAAGAGCGAGGGCCTGCACACGGTCTGCCAGGAAGCCGGCTGTCCGAACATCTACGAGTGCTGGGAGGACCGCGAGGCGACCTTCCTCATCGGCGGCGACCAGTGCACCCGGCGCTGCGACTTCTGCCAGATCGACACGGGCAAGCCCGAGGCGCTGGACCGTGACGAACCGCGCCGCGTCGGCGAGTCGGTCGTCACCATGGACCTGAACTACGCCACCATCACCGGCGTCGCCCGCGACGACCTGGAGGACGGCGGCGCCTGGCTGTACGCCGAGACCGTGCGCCAGATCCACGCGCAGACCGCGAACCGCGAGGCGGGACGCACCAAGGTCGAGCTGCTGGCCCCCGACTTCAACGCGGTCCCCGAGCAGCTCGCGGAGGTCTTCTCCTCCCGCCCCGAGGTCTTCGCGCACAACGTCGAGACGGTGCCCCGGATCTTCAAGCGGATCCGCCCCGGCTTCCGCTACGACCGCTCCCTGAAGGTCATCACCGACGCCCGCGACTACGGCCTGGTCACCAAGTCCAACCTGATCCTCGGCATGGGTGAGACCCGCGAGGAGGTCAGCGAGGCGCTGAAGCAGCTGCACGACGCCGGCTGCGAACTGGTCACCATCACCCAGTACCTGCGGCCCTCCGTGCGCCACCACCCCGTGGAGCGCTGGGTGAAGCCGCACGAGTTCGTGGAGCTGAAGGAGGAGGCCGAGCAGATCGGCTTCTCCGGTGTGATGTCCGGCCCGCTGGTCCGCTCCTCGTACCGCGCCGGCCGCCTCTACCGGATGGCGATCGAGTCGCGTCAATCAGCTGCTCCGCAGCGCGGGGGCGCGTACGTGGCCTCCCAGGCGGTCTGACCTCGTCCGGAGCCCTCCGGCGGCACACCGCCGACAGCGTGTGAATTCACGCACAAGGCCCTACCGGCCGGTAACGGCCGAGAGCCCGCGGTCCCGACCGTCCTCGCAGATGAGGACACAGGTCGGGACCGCGTCGGCGTTCCGGGGCCTCCCATCGAGGCTTCATGCCTGTTTGACCGCCCGGTCACGCCCTGGTAACACCAGTCAGTGAGCCTGGAATCACAGCACGCACACCCCTACCCGTCGGCACCGAGGGAGACCTCCACCATGCAGGCCGCGCCTGTCCGCGCCACCGCCATCCCGTCCTTCACCACCGCGCTGCGCGCCGTCGAGTCACTGCTGATGAGCGGGGGTCAGCGCACCGCCCGCCGCAACGCGTGGACCTCGGTGCTGGAGGACCGCCGTCGCGCCAAGGACCGGATCGAGACCCAGCGCGTCCTCGACCGGACCGTGACCATCCGCCCCTGACCCCTCCCACCCCCGGCACTGCCGTCGAAGGCGCTCCGGGGGGCACGTAGACTTCATGCCATGGCGAGGAAGGAAACCGCAGCGGACGCTGCGAACCCCGGGCGACTGAAGCAGATCGCCCTGACCTACAAGATGACCCGCAGGGCCGACAAGAAGATCGGTCTTGTACTCGCGGCTGTCGGAATCGTCACCTTCGGTGTCTTCCTCGCGATCGGTTTCTTGATCGGGTACCCCATCTATCTCGGCATCCTGGGCCTTCTGCTCGCCTTCCTCGCGACGGCGATCGTGTTCGGGCGCCGGGCCGAGCGAGCGGCCTTCGGGCAGATGGAGGGACAGCCCGGCGCCGCCGCGGCCGTGCTCGACAACATCGGCCGGGGCTGGACGACGACCCCCGCGGTCGCGATGAACCGCAACCAGGACGTGGTGCACCGCGCGGTCGGCAAGGCCGGCATCGTCCTGATCGCCGAGGGCAACCCGAACCGGGTGAAGAACCTGCTGGCCGCCGAGAAGAAGCGGATGAACCGCATCGTCGCGGACGTCCCGGTGCACGACCTGATCGTGGGCACCGGCGAGGGCCAGGTCGAGCTGAAGAAGCTGCGCACGACCATGCTCAAGCTCCCTCGCGTGCTCACCGGCCCGCAGGTCACCGCGACCAACGACCGGCTGCGCGCCCTGGGCGACCTGATGAGCAACATGCCGCTCCCCAAGGGCCCGATGCCCAAGGGCATGAAGCTGCCGAAGGGCGGCGGACCGCGGGGCCGCTGAGCCCCACCCCTCCTCAACACGACGACGGGGCGCCGGAAGGGATTCCGGCGCCCCGTCGTCGTCTCCCGGCGGGAGCGGAGGTCAGGAGGGAAGGTCGGGAGCGGCGGTCAGATCCGCACCTCGACCGTGCGGGCGAGCCGGTCGTGCAGGCCGCGGCCGTCGCGGTCCCAGACGAGGGCGGGAACGGCGAGGCACAGCAGGGCCGAGCGCACCAGACCGCGCAGCGGCTGCACCCGGCCGGTGCCGAGGGCGACGACCCGCAGCCCGAACAGGCGCTTGCCCGGGGTGAAGCCGACGGTGCCGACGGTGAGGACGCTCAGCACGAAGAACACCAGCAGCGCCCAGTTACCGGTCGCCTGCCCGTCGTAGCCGTCGGTGACCAGACCGTATGCGATCAGCATGCACAGGCCCCAGTCCACGGCGAGGGCGCCGAGCCTGCGGCCGGGGCGCGCGATCGAGCCCGGTCCGCTCTCCGGCAGCCCCAGCTGCTCGCCGCGGTAACCGAACTCGGCACCGGCTTCCTCCAGGGCCGCGCGCGGCCCGGACAGCCATGATCCGATTGCTTGCCTGTTGTCCACCCGTCCACGGTACTGCGACCGGAAATGACCACAGGACGGCGGGGTGCATCGGGGCTACCGTGGGAGAGGGGGCGGTTAACTTGTGCGAAACAAATGGGTCACGCACGAGAAATGACCCGTCCCTAGGGTCGAGTGCAGCGTGTGCCACCCGCACTGGCCGCACGAACGATCTACCACCCCGGCGGGACGGTCGGGAGTAGGAGGAGCTGGATGTTCCAGAACGCCGACGAGGCCAAGAAGTTCATCGCGGACGAGGACGTCAAGTTCATCGACGTCCGGTTCTGCGACCTCCCGGGTGTGATGCAGCACGTCACCGTGCCGGCGGAGGCGTTCGACCCGGACGAGGAGCTGGCCTTCGACGGATCCTCGATCCGTGGTTTCCAGGCCATCCACGAGTCCGACATGTCGCTGCGCGCGGACCTGTCGACCGCCCGGGTCGACCCGTTCCGCCGCGACAAGACGCTGAACATCAACTTCTTCATCCACGACCCGATCACGGGTGAGCAGTACTCCCGTGACCCGCGCAACGTGGCCAAGAAGGCGGAGGCCTACCTCGCGTCGACCGGCATCGCGGACACCGCGTACTTCGGTCCCGAGGCCGAGTTCTACGTCTTCGACAGCGTGCGCTTCAAGACCTCCGAGAACGAGTCCTTCTACCACATCGACTCCGAGGCGGGCGCCTGGAACACCGGTGCGCTGGAGGACAACCGCGGTTACAAGGTCCGCTACAAGGGCGGCTACTTCCCGGTCCCGCCGGTCGACCACTTCGCCGACCTGCGCGCCGAGATCTCCCTGGAGCTGGCCAAGGCCGGCCTGAAGGTCGAGCGTCAGCACCACGAGGTGGGCACCGCCGGCCAGGCCGAGATCAACTACAAGTTCAACACCCTGCTCGCCGCCGCCGACGACCTGCAGCTCTTCAAGTACATCGTGAAGAACGTCGCCTGGCGCAACGGCAAGACCGCGACCTTCATGCCGAAGCCGATCTTCGGTGACAACGGTTCGGGCATGCACGTCCACCAGTCGCTGTGGGCGGGCGGCGAGCCGCTCTTCTACGACGAGCAGGGCTACGCCGGTCTGTCCGACACCGCCCGCTACTACATCGGCGGCATCCTCAAGCACGCCCCGTCGCTGCTGGCCTTCACCAACCCGACGGTGAACTCCTACCACCGCCTGGTGCCGGGCTTCGAGGCTCCGGTGAACCTCGTGTACTCGCAGCGCAACCGTTCCGCCGCGATGCGCATCCCGATCACCGGCTCCAACCCGAAGGCCAAGCGCGTGGAGTTCCGCGCCCCGGACGCCTCCGGCAACCCGTACCTGGCCTTCTCGGCGCTGCTGCTGGCCGGCCTGGACGGCATCAAGAACAAGATCGAGCCAGCCGAGCCGATCGACAAGGACCTCTACGAGCTGGCTCCCGAGGAGCACGCGGGCGTGGCCCAGGTCCCGACCTCCCTCGGCGCCGTCCTCGACCGCCTCGAGGCCGACCACGAGTTCCTCCTCCAGGGCGACGTCTTCACGCCGGACCTGATCGAGACGTGGATCGACTTCAAGCGCCAGAACGAGATCGCCCCGCTCCAGCTCCGTCCGCACCCGCACGAGTTCGAGCTCTACTTCGACGTGTGATCCCGCTGATGCGTATGTGACGCGTGAGCCCGTCCGTACGGCGCCCCCGTCCCGGTCCCCGGGGCGGGGGCGCCGACGTGTGCGGGCTGTCCGGAATCCTTCCCTCTCGGCGCCCCGCGAGGGATCCTTGTACTGACACTGCTGTTCGAGAGAAGGTCACGGGGATGTCCGAAAGGGACGACGAGGAGCGGGAGTTCGACATCAAGTGGGCGGACGGGGCCGAGCACAAGGAGCCGTCGGCCCGGGCCCGGATGCTCGCCGCCCGCTGGAAGGACAACCCGCCCGGACCGGTCCCGTTCCGCCCCGATCCGGCGCACAGGGGGTCGTCCGGCCGCTCGTCCTGGGTGTCGACGGCCGTCGTGCTCGGGTGTGTCGTCGCCGTGATCGTGCTGCTCGGGTACATCGACTTCCGGCCGTACTGACACACCCGGTGCCGGGCGCCGCACCGCTGGAGGGCGCCCGGCACGGTGCCGGTCTAGCGGTTGTAACGCATGAACGCGCGCACCATGTGGCACGTGATGTCCGACGGCGGGTGCACGCCGATCAGCTCCGCCGTGGTGCGGATCCTGTCGTTGCGGGCCTGGCCGGGCAGGTAGACGCCGGAGTCGAGCAGGGCGATGGCGAGCCGCATCGCCTTGAGCCGGCGGTTGTGCGTGACGTACCACTCGCGCGGACGGCCCGGCGGCAGCGGTCGCTTCTCCACCGGGGCGCAGGGCATGTCGAGCGGCACGGGACGCTTCGCGGTGGACTGGGTGGGCAGGGGCTTCGGCTTCAGTGCGGCAGCGGGCACAGGCATCCTCCTGTCGCGGTCAGGGCGGCCCGCCGAGGTCCACGACGACCTCGGCGACTCCCTCGAACACTGCTTACAGTCTACTGCCCGGCACTGACATTCAGCAGACCCGTACAGGCCAGCAAATGCGCTGGTGGACACGGCTTTTGTCGCTACGTCACAGCACTCCCGCCAGGCACGCGCGAGGCGCGTTGAATTCGAACACCGGGCGGCGGCGTACCGTGTGCGGCATGGAGATCTGGATCAATCCCGCCTGTTCCAAGTGCCGCAGCGCCATCAGCCTGCTCGACGCCGAGGGGGCGGAGTACACCGTCCGCCGGTACCTGGAGGAGGTGCCGGGCGAGGACGAGATCCGGGAGGTGCTGGAGCGGCTCGGGCTGGAGCCGTGGGACATCACCCGGACCCAGGAGGCCGTCGCGGCGGAACTGGGACTCGAGGAGTGGGAGCGGGACGCCGGCACGCGGGAGCGCTGGATCGCGGCCCTCGCCGCGCATCCCCGGCTGATCCAGCGGCCGATCATCACGGCGGACGACGGGACCGCGGTCGTGGCCCGCACGGAGGACGCCGTACGGGACGCCCTCTCCCGCTGACGGCGCTGTGACGCAGGCCACTGCGGCGACTTGGTCCGGCCGCTGAGCAACTCCGTTCGGTATCTCGTACATAGCGGCGTACGCCCCCCTACCTCTTCGAGGAGGCGCGCATGTCGCGCAGGAGAACTCTCGGTCCGAAGAAGAAGCTCGCGCTGCTGCTGAGCGCCGCCACGGTGGCGGGAGGCGGCGCCTTCGTCATGGCGGCCACGTCGAACGCCGGCCCGCCGCCGGCCACCACCAGGTCGGCGGCGGACTCCACCGTCTGCCAGGGGCTCGCCACCGCGCTCGGCAACAACGAGAAGTTCATCGAGGGCCAGCGCGCCGCCCCGGACGCGCAGTCCGAGGCGCGGATCGCCAACCGCGAGGCGGTCATCGCCCAGATCCAGCGTCAGCAGGAGGCGTCCGGGTGCACGGTTGGGGAGTCGGCTCAGGACTCCCAGACCGCGCAGCCGGAGCAGCCCGCACCCTCGCAGCCCGCAGCCTCGCAGCCCGCCGGGAACGACCAGGGCGAGCAGGCCGGCGGTGACGGTGCCGCGGCCTCCGGTGAGCAGGTGTGCAACGGGTCCACCGTCACCCTCTCCGGTGAGGGCGGCGCCCCGGCGGCGTCCAGCAACCAGTTCCCGGCCGGTACGAAGCTGAAGGTCACCAACCTGGACAACAACAAGTCCACGACGGTGGAGGTCACCTCGGTGTCCGGCAGCTGCGTGCTGCTCAACAACGCCGCCTTCGAGCAGGTCCGCGAGGCCGGCAAGTTCCTGATCCGCCGCGCGGTGATCGAGAAGGTGGGGTGAGGTCCGGATTCCCACGAGGGGCCCGCTGCTTCCGGCCGGGAGCGGCGGGCCTCTCGGCGTTCCATCGCATACACCGCGCCCGCCTCCCCCCGCGCGCTCACAGAGCGGGGCGGGGCGCACAGGGGTCCGGTAACACGGGGTTCACATGCGGGCAATGGCCGGGAAATCGCCTGTTGACAGGCTGCGTGGCATCGACGGCGTCGCCCCAGTGCCGCAGCGCCGCAGCACCCGCACCAGCGCCCAGCCCCACCCCGAAGGATGTGGACCGTGAGCTTCAAGGCCGAGTACATCTGGATCGACGGCACCGAGCCGACCGCCAAGCTGCGTTCCAAGACCAAGATCCTGGGCGACGACGCCAAGGGCGCGGACCTGCCGATCTGGGGCTTCGACGGGTCCTCCACCAACCAGGCCAAGGGGCACGCCTCCGACTGCGTCCTCAGCCCGGTCTTCGTCTGCCCGGACCCCATCCGCGGCGGTGAGGACGTCCTGGTCCTGTGCGAGGTGCTGAACACGGACATGACGCCGCACGAGTCCAACACGCGTGCCGCGCTGGCCGAGGTGGCCGGGAAGTTCGCCGCCCAGGAGCCGATCTTCGGCATCGAGCAGGAGTACACCTTCTTCCAGGACGGCCACCCCCTCGGCTTCCCCAAGGGCGGTTTCCCGGCCCCGCAGGGCGGCTACTACTGCGGTGTCGGCTCCGACGAGATCTTCGGCCGTGACGTCGTCGAGGCGCACCTGGACAACTGCCTGGAGGCGGGCCTGGGCATCTCCGGCATCAACGCCGAGGTCATGCCCGGCCAGTGGGAGTTCCAGGTCGGTCCGCTGGCCCCGCTGGAGGTCGCCGACCAGCTGTGGGTGGCCCGCTGGCTGCTCTACCGCACCGCCGAGGACTTCGGCGTCGCCGCCACCCTCGACCCGAAGCCGGTCAAGGGCGACTGGAACGGCGCGGGCGCGCACACCAACTTCTCCACCAAGGCCATGCGCGAGGGCTACGACGCGATCATCACCGCGTGCGAGTCGCTCGGTGAGGGCTCCAAGCCGCTCGACCACGTCAAGAACTACGGCGCCGGCATCGACGACCGCCTCACCGGTCTGCACGAGACCGCCCCGTGGAACGAGTACTCCTACGGCGTCTCCGACCGCGGCGCCTCGGTGCGCATCCCGTGGCAGGTCGAGAAGGACGGCAAGGGCTACATCGAGGACCGCCGTCCCAACGCCAACGTCGACCCGTACGTGGTGACCCGTCTGCTGGTCGACACGTGCTGCACCGCGCTGGAGAAGGCCGGCCAGGCCTGATCCGTACCTCAGTCGTCGCGAGGGGCGTCCACCGCCGGGGGTGGGCGCCCCTCGCGTTCCCACCTGCGTGCCGTTCACCGGGACGAGGTGGTGACCGTCGCGGATCTGCTGCCGCCCGGTGCCACCTGGCTGCCCGCACCGCCGGACGCCGTGCCCGTCCTGCCCGGGCTGCCCCCGATGGTCGGCTACCTGGTGCTGGTGCCCGCCGGCCACCGGCCGCCGTTCCCCGCAGCGCCGGACCCGGCCGGGCAGCCCGGGGACGACGCGCTCATCCGCGTCGACCCCGTGCAGCGCACCGCCGAGGTGGACGGGCGGCGACTCGACCTGACGTACCTGGAGTTCGAGCTGCTCGCGCATCTCGTGGCGCACCCGAACCGGGTGCACACCCGGGACCGGCTGGTCGGCACGGTGTGGGGCTACGGCCACGTCGGCGACGGCCGTACCGTCGACGTCCACATCGCCCGGCTGCGCCGCAAGCTGGGCGCCGGGTACCGGGACGCGATCCGTACGGTGCGCCGGGTCGGCTGCACGTACGTGCCGCCGGCCGGGCGCTGAGCGCGCACCGCCTGGTCTGCCGACAGCAGATTCCCGTTCCCACGCGCCCCACGGGCGGGCAGAGTCGCGGGTATGAGACTTCTGTTGCTGGGTGGTACGGAGTTCGTGGGCCGGGCCGTCGCCGAGGCGGCCGTCGGACGGGGCTGGGAGGTGACCGTCTTCCACCGGGGACGGCACGAGGCCCCGCCGGGCGTGCGGACACTGCTGGGCGACCGCACCGCGCTCGACGGTCTGGCCGCGCTCGACGAGGACCCCGGGGAGTGGGACGTCGTCGTCGACACCTGGTCGGGCGCCCCGCGCGCGGTGCGGGACGCGGCGCGGCTGCTGCGGGGCCGCGCCGGGCGGTACGTGTACGTGTCGAGCTGCTCGGTGTACGCGTGGGCGCCGCCCGCCGGGTACTCCGAGGATGCTCCCGTGGTGGAGGGCGCCTCCGCGGACGCGGATCTCACGGACTACGCGCGGGACAAGCGGGGCGGCGAGCTGGCCGCCGTGGACGCCTTCGGCGCGGACCGGTCGCTGCTGGTGCGGGCGGGGCTGCTCATCGGTCCGTACGAGAACGTGGGCCGGCTGCCCTGGTGGCTGAACCGGATGGCGCGCGGCGGCCCCGTCCTCGCCCCGGGCCCGCGTGACCTGCCCCTCCAGTACGTGGACGCCCGCGACCTCGCGGAGTGGATCCTCGGCGCCGCCGAGCGGGGGCTGAGCGGGCCCTGCAACCTCATCTCCCCCCAGGGCCACGCCACGATGGGCGAACTCCTCGACGCCTGCGTCCGGGTGACCGGCGGCCCGGCCGAACTGCGGTGGACCGCGCCTGAGGTGATCCTCGACGCGGGCATCGAACCGTGGACGCACCTGCCGGTGTGGGTGCCGCCGGGCACGGACCTGCACGACGCGCTGCACTCGGCGGACGTCTCCCGGGCGGTCGCGACGGGACTGCGCTGCCGCCCGGTCGCCGAGACCGTGGCCGACACCTGGCGCTGGCTCCAGGACCTCGGCGGCACCGCGCCGCAGCGCCCGGACCGGACGGCCAAGGGGCTCGATCCGGAGGTGGAGGCGAAGGTGCTGGCGGGCCCGGGGGTGTAGGCAGCACCACCACCCGGCCGGGGGGTTCGGCCCAGTGACCGCACCGGGCCGCTCGGCCAGACTGACGTCCATGAACACCGAAACGAAGAGCGACGGCACCGCCTCCAGGGCACGGGGCATGGTGCGTGCCGCCGGACGGGGGCTCGTCCTCGCGGTCGTCTCACTGCCGCTGGCCGTGCTCTGCTTCGTCCTGTCCGCCGTGTCGATCGCCCTCATCCCCCTCGGGGTCGGGCTCGTCACCACGCCCTGGGTGCTGACCGGTGTGCGCGCCTTCGCGGACTGGCGCAGGGTGCTGTCGGCCGAATGGGGCGGGGTGCGCATCCCCCCGGCCTACCGGCCGGTCCCCGGGGGCGCCAACCCCTGGACGCGCACCTTCGCCATGCTGCGGGACCCGGCGGTCCTGCGGGACCTGCGGTGGCTGCCGGTGGACATGACGGCGGGCTTCGTGACGGCGCTGCTCCCGGCGGTGCTGGTGCTCTACCCCCTGGAGGGCTTCGCGCTGGCTGCCGGGATGTGGCGGACCATGACCGGGGGCCCGTACGTCGAGTACGGGCCGTACTGGTACGGCTTCGTGCCGGTCAGCGACCAGACGTCCGCACTGGGCGCCGGAGCGCTGGGCGCCGTCCTTCTCGTCCTCGCCCACCGCTACGCCGTGCCGGCGTTCCAGGTCCACTTCCGTCTCACCCGGGCCGTCCTCGGCTCCCACCGGACCGAACTGGCCGAGCGGGTGCGGGTGCTGACCGAGACCCGGCGGGACGCCGTGGACACCTCCGCCGCCGAACTGCGGCGCATCGAGCGGGACCTGCACGACGGGGCGCAGGCGCGGCTGGTCGCCGTGGGCATGGACCTGGGGACGATCGAGACCCTGATCGAGAAGGACCCGGCGAAGGCGCGTGAACTGCTGGCGCACGCCCGGCGGTCCTCCGCCGAGGCGCTGACCGAACTGCGGGAGCTGGTGCGGGGCATCCACCCGCCGGTGCTGGCCGAGCGCGGTCTGGGAGACGCCGTGCGGGCGCTGGCGCTGCGGCTGCCGGTGGCCACCGAGGTGAACGTGGAGCTGCCGGGGCGGGCGGAGGCGCCCGTGGAGTCGGCCGCGTACTTCGCGGTGAGCGAGGTCCTCACCAACTCGGTCAAGCACTCCGGCGCGGACCGGATCTGGGCCGACCTGCACCACGCCGGGGGCCATCTGCGGGTGACGGTCACCGACAACGGCAAGGGCGGCGCGGTCATCGGGGCCGGCTCGGGACTGACCGGGGTGGAGCGGCGGCTGGGTACATTCGACGGCGTCCTGGCCGTCAGCAGTCCCGCGGGCGGCCCCACCATGGTCACCATGGAGATCCCTTGCGCGTTGTCCTAGCCGAAGACCTCTTCCTGCTGCGCGACGGCCTCGTCCGGCTGCTCGAGGCGCACGACTTCGAGATCGCGGCGGCCGTGGAGTCCGGACCCGAGCTGGCCCGGGCGCTCGCCGAGCAGGAACCCGACGTCGCCGTGGTCGACGTGCGCCTGCCGCCGACGCACACCGACGAGGGGCTGCAGTGCGCGCTGGCCGCCCGCCGCGAGCGCCCGGGTCTGCCGGTGCTGGTGCTCTCGCAGCACGTGGAGCAGCTGTACGCGCGGGAGTTGCTGGCCGACGGCAGCGGCGGGGTGGGCTATCTGCTGAAGGACCGGGTGTTCGACGCGGAGCAGTTCGTGGACGCCGTGCGCCGGGTCGCGGCGGGCGGTACGGCGATGGATCCCCAGGTGATCCAGCAGCTGCTGGCGCGGCAGTCGGGCGACGACCGGCTGCCGGCCCGGCTGACGCCCCGGGAGCTGGAGGTGCTGGAGCTGATGGCGCAGGGGCGGACCAACGCGGCGATCGCGGCCCGGCTGGTGGTGACGGAACGGGCGATCGCCAAGCACACCGCGAACATCTTCGCCAAACTGGGGCTCGAGGTCTCGGACGACGACAACCGGCGCGTGCTGGCCGTTCTCGCGTATCTCGACCACGGCCGGTGAAACCGGACACGCCCCTTCACCCCGGGTGGGTGATCCGCAACTCCTGGTGCCGCAGGGCCTGTTGAAACCCCTGTGGCCGTAATGACTTCTCACCGATTCCCGGGACGGGTGAACACCCGTGGGGCGGCTCCCGTACTCAAGGGAGCCGCTTCACTCCTGTCGGGCCGCTCGAAGCCCCGCAATGGGATGCCCCCGTAAGGAAGGTCAAGAGGAGTTCCATGGGACGCAACACAAGAAAACGTCGTACGCCGCTGGCCACCAAGGTGATTGCCGGGGCGGCGGCCCTGGCGCTCGGTGGGGGCGGGCTGGTCTGGGCGAACTTCTACGCCTCGGCACACGAGGAGAACGGAGGCGACAACCGGACCCGGTCGGGGGGCGCGCGGATCGCCACGATCAACTGCCCGGACGTCGGCCAGAAGCTGACGAGGGTGCCGCGCGACGCCCGCAGGGGCGTCGCGAAGGAACTGGCGCTGCTGGACCGGCAGATCACGGACGCCTACACGCGTCTCGCGGAGACGCGCCAGGCCCAGGCGGGTGACGAACGCTACGTCGACAACGCCATCCTCGGACCGCTGAAGTCCAAGCGGGTCGCCACCCTGGACCGGATCGGCATCAACATCAACCGGGCGGGCGGCAAGGCGCCGCGCGACCTCGGCCGGTTCGCCCCGTGCCAGGGCGTTCCCGTCGAACAGCCGGAGCCCGACGACGGCGGCGGCCAGGACCAGGGTGACGGCGGCCAGGACAACGGCGGCCAGGACCAGGGTGGCGGCGGCCAGAACGACGGCGGTCAGGACAACGGTCAGGGCCAGGGCAACGGCGGTCAGGCCGGCAACGGCCCCGTGGCGGACGACTTCGTCAACATCGAGGACGTCCAGCCGAACTCCCGCAACCTGCCCAACGGTCTGGCGGCCAACGGCGGCGGCGGCTCGACGGGCACCTTCACCACCGAGTGCGGCACCAACGAGAACAGTCTGCGCAACTCGGACAACGTGATCGTCGCTCCCGGTGTCAGCAACGGCGCCCAGCACCAGCACGACTACGTCGGCAACCAGGCCAACACCGCCTTCGCGAGCGACGAGGACCTGGCGAACGGCGACACGACGTGCCAGAACCAGGGCGACCGGTCGTCGTACTTCTGGCCGGTCCTGCGGATCCAGGACGGTACGCAGGACATCGACCAGGGTCAGCCCGGTGGCGGTCAGGACGGCAACGTCGGCAGGATCGTCGCGCCCGACGAGGTGGAACTGAAGTTCGTCGGCAACCGCACGAGCGACGTCGTCGCGATGCCGAGGGCCCTGCGCATCATCACCGGTGACGCCAAGGCCTTCACCAACGGCCTGAACAACGCCAACACCGCCTGGAGCTGCACCGGCTTCGAGGACCGGCAGGTGACGGACAAGTACCCGGTCTGCCCGGAGGGCAGCAGCGTGGTCCGGACGACCGCCTTCCAGAGCTGCTGGGACGGCCAGAACATCGACAGCGCCAACCACCGCACGCACGTCGACTTCGTCGAGGCGGACGGCACCTGCTCGAACGGCTTCCAGGCCATCCCGCAGCTCCAGGTCCGCCTGGTCTACGACATCCCGGCCCCGCAGATCGACAACGGGCAGCTCGTGAACCCGTTCGCGGTGGACACCTTCCCGGAGCAGCTGCACAAGCCGATCACCGACCACAACGACTTCATCAACTTCTTCGACGAGGACCTGATGAACGAGATGGTCGACTGCATCAACAGCGGCCAGGACTGCCAGTAGTCCCGCAGCGGAAGGGGCCGGCGGTGGGAGATCCCACCGCCGGCCCCTTCGTCCGTCCGCGGGGCCGGGTCAGCCGTGGTGGCCGCCCTGGTTGTGACTGCCACCGGGGTTCATGTGCTCGGACCCCTCCTCCATGGTGCCGCCGAGCGTGCTCCGCAGCGCCGCCACGGTCCTCTCCTCCCCGACGGCGACCCACTTGCGGCCGACGAGGTAGTAACCACCGTAGTCCTTGGCGGTGTTGAGCCACTCGCGCTGGCCGCGGTCGGTGGCGAAGGTGGCGAGGACGTACTTCTCGCCGCCCTTCTTGCACAGGGCCTGGCGGATGGTGTCGGCGTCGGTCTGCATGTTCGGCTCGCACTTCGCCTCGGCGGCCAGGTGCTCCAGACTGCCGGTGGCGGTGGGCGGCACCTCGTCCGCGCCGGCGCCGCCGGATCCGCAGCCCGCCAGCGCCAGGGCCGCCACCGCGCAGGTCAGCGCGAGCATCGGTCGGGTCACCCTCATGTGTTCCTCCGGTCCTTTACGGCGGCATCGTGACGGCGACACGCCGCACGGAGCCCCGGCTCGGGGCCCTCGCCCTTCGATACGGCCCCGAGGCCCGCAGCGCTCAATTCCCGGTGCGGCCGCGGGGGCGCGCGTGCGAGGGTGGCACGATGAACAGCGACTGGGAGGACCGCGTGGCCGCCGCCTGGGCCCGCTTCGACGACTACGCCGAGGAGGACGCGCCGGCCTTCCGGGCCGCGATCGACACGCTCGTCGCCGAACTTCCCGGGGGGAGCCCGCTCGGTCCCTTCGAGCAGGCCTGCGCCTGGGACTCCACCGGCCGCCCGGACCGGGCGGTACCGCTCTACCGGCAGGCGCTGGACGGCGGGCTGGCCCGCGTCAGCGGCTACAAGGCGCGCCGGGCGAGGATCCAGCTGGCCAGCTCGCTGCGGAACACCGGCCGGGCGGAGGAGGGCGTGCGGCTGCTGACACCCGAACTCGACGCGCCACCCGACGAGTTGGACGACGCGGTCCGGGCCACGCTCGCGCTGTGCCTGTCGAGTCTCGGGCGGGACCGTGAGGGACTGTCGCTGGTTCTCGGGGCCCTCGCCCCACATCTGCCGCGCTATCAGCGCTCGATGGCCGCCTACGCGCGTCTGCTCGTCGAGCCCGCCGACGGGTGACGCCCGGGGCCAGGTGACCATCCACCGATTCGCTCGTTCTGCTGAACGTGCAGTCACAGGATGTCGTCCCGCCCTCCGCGCGCTCCTCCTCCCCGGCCGGTCCGGGCGTGGACGTCGAGCAGGCGGAGGCCGCCCTCGTCGAGCACTATCCGCGGCTCGTCCGGCTCGCCTACCTGGTGCTGCCCTCCCGCGCCCGCCGGAGCAGGCGCGTGCTCACCGCGCACTCCCTGGTCCAGCGGGCGCTGCCGCGCGGCCGCACCCCCGCGGCGGTCGTCCCCGCACAGTCGGAGGGCCGTGCCGGGGACGCCGGCTATGCGCTGGTCCGGCTGCAGGTGGTGCGCACGGCGCTTCAGGCGGGCCGGCCGCTGGGGCGCGGTGCCTGGCCCAGGCGGTCGCAGTTGCCGCCGCTGCTCCCGCAGGTGTGGGGGCTGAAGCTGTTCCCCCGCCCGGGCGGCGCCGACGAACTCGCGCTGGACCAGCGGCTGTCCGCCCTGTCCGGACCGGCTCGCGCCGCCCACGCGCTGCGCGGCCTCGAGCGGCTCCCGGACGAGGACGTGCGCGAGGTGCTCATCTCCGCGGGCGTCACCGACGTGGACGCCGCGCTGGCCGAGGCGGACCGGATCCCCGACGCGTACCGGCTGCTCGACTCCCCCGAGTTCGACCCCTGTTCGCTCCAGGCCCGGCCGACGGACCTGCTGCGCCGCCGCCGGCATCTGAAGGCCGCGCTCGTCGGCGGGACCGCGCTGGTGGTGTGCGGGACCCTGCTCGGGCTGCCGGGCGACGGGTGGGGTCCCGACGGTGCCGCCGCTCCCCCGTACACGCGCAACCCGGCCGCGCAGGCCGCGCTGGACCCGGGGAAGCTGACCCGGGTCCCCCCCGCCGCGTGGAAGACCTCCGCGCGCACCGACTTCTCCGTGTGGCCGGCGCGCGGCGGTGTCACCGGCGACCGGGCGCTGCTGCGCCGCGCCCTCGCCGTCTGGGCGCGGCCCGGGAAGGGCGTCGAGGTGTCGGCGACCCCGGGCACCCCCACCGGCGGCCCCGCGGGACCGCCCCAGCTGCTGTACGCGGGGACGGTCGACACCGCGCGGGTGGTGATCCTCCACGACGGTCTGCGCGTCGTCCGGTACGCGGAGCCGGGGGACGGTGACCGGGGCGCCGCGCTGGACTTCGCCCGGGCCGACGGTGCCGGGCGGGCCGGGTCGAGCGCGGTGGTGCTGAGCCGTGCCGACGGCAACGTCCGCTACCTGGTGGCTCCCTGGGTGCGTGAGGCGGGCGAGCGGGACCTGCTCGAGCCGGGTGCCGGCGCGACGGCCCTGGACCTCGTCGACGGGGTGACCCCGCCGCTGGCCGGGCCCGCGCCGCGGCAGGGGTCCTGCACCTCCTGGAACGTGCTGGAGCTGACCGACGGCACCGGCACCCGGCTGGTGACCGACCTCGGCGAGCTGGTCCCGGCCCACCTGACCGCCGGGCGGCCCGGCGCGGTCACCGAGGCCTCCGGCGCGAAGGCGCTGCGCACCTGGGCGCCGTACGCCTGCTCGCTGGGCGCCGTGCGCTCGGCGGGGGTGCGGAGTGTGAACGCCTGGGTGTTCGCCGAGCAGCCGCTTCCCGGCGCGGGCGAAGCGGGCCGGGGGTCCTCCCGTCCGAAGGACGAGGGAGGGACGGCGGAGTGGGTGTGCACCCGCGCGGAGACCTGGCGGGGCGGCGGTGCACGGGTGCTGGCGCAGTTCCACACGCCCGGCGCGCGGTTCGGGGCGGTGGCGGCGAAGGCCGAGGACGTGCCGGCGTGCGGGGTGCGGGAGCCGGGGGTGCTCGCCGGGGTGCTGTGGAAGTCCGCGGCGGGCAGTTGGTACCTGCTGGCGGCCGGCAGCCGCGGCACGGTGTCGGTCGCGGCGACGGGCGGGGTCGAGGGGTCGGCCCGGGGGCGTCTGCTGACCCTCCGCGCGCGGCAGGGTGCCCGGGCGGACCTCGGGGGCAGACTGGAGAACGGGCGGTCGATCAGCGGGCTGCGATGACCGGATGAACACCGCTGGATGGTCTGGACCGTTCGAGGCCGGAATCGATCGGTAAGGTGTTCGTATGACTACCGGGGCACGTCGCAGAATGGGAGTCGAGGAGCGGCGGCAGCAGCTGATCGGCGTTGCCCTCGAACTGTTCAGCCGACGCTCCCCCGACGAGGTCTCCATCGACGAGATAGCGTCGCGGGCGGGCATCTCGCGCCCGCTCGTCTACCACTACTTCCCGGGCAAACTCAGCCTGTACGAGGCGGCGTTGAGGCGAGCCTCGGAGGATCTGGCGTCCCGGTTCGTCGAGCCGTACGAGGGCCCGCTGGGGTCGCGGCTGCGTCGGGTGATGGCCCGGTTCTTCGACTTCGTCGAGGAGCACGGCCCCGGTTTCGCCGCCCTGATGCGCGGCGGCCCGGCGGTCGGCTCGTCGACGACCAACGCGCTGGTCGACTCCGTACGGCAGGCCGCGTATGACCAGATGCTGTCGCACATGGGCGTGCTGGGCCCGGCACCGGCGCGGCTGGAACTGGTCGTGCGCTCCTGGATCTCGCTCGTCGAGTCGACGGCGCTGATCTGGCTGGACGGGCGGCGGGTGCCGCGCGACGAGCTGGAGACGCAGCTGGTGCAGGACTTCGCCGCGCTCGCCGCCGTCGCCGCGGCGCACGACGAGGAGCTGGCCACGCTGCTGCGCGGCCTGCTCGAGAAGGAGCCGGGCGACGGCCCGTTCACCGACCTGGCGGTCCGGCTGCTCTCGCTGGCGGGCCGGTGAGCTCCCGGCCGACGTGGGTTCTGGTCGTCGAGACGGCCCAGGGCATCGGGCAGCGCAAGCACGGGGTGGCCCGGGTTCTGGCACATGTCGCGGGGTCCCGCGAGGAGGCGCTCGCGGAGCTGGAGCGGCAGGCGCGCGGTTATGTTCCGGAGCACCCGTCGAGCCCCCGGCGCCGCCGGCTGCTGCGGACCGGTGACGGCTTCCTGCTCGTGGTCGAGGGGGCGTGGCAGACGTTCGCCAGCCGGTTCACCGTGGGGGAACTGCTGGCCGACTCCGACGCACCCCCCGCTCCGCGACCGCGGGACGGGGAGCCCGCTCAGGCCGAGCCTCCCGCCGAGCCGGACGAACCGGCGGAACCGGCGTCCGCCCCCGACGAGGTGGACGAGGACGGCGTGCCGGTACGGCCGGCCTGGCTGGGCCGCCGCGACCTGCCCTGAGCCCGCACCCCGGCCCGTACGGGCCTACTCGCCCTCGAACTTCCGGTACGACGCGTCCAGGTCCCGCACCTCGGCTGAGGCGTGCAGCGTCTGCCCGCCGGACGGCTTGACGTACTGCCGCACCAGCTCCAGCACGGCCTCGGTGAGCCGGGCCTTGGTCTCGTCCGTGCGGCCGGCCAGCAGGGCGATGTGGACGTGCACGAGGGCGTGACCGTCGGTGTCGGGGCCGACCACGATGTCCTCGGTCCGCCGGAACCGCGTCTTGCACGCCGGCGGCTTGGCGGCCGCGATCTCCACCACGGCGGTGTGCAGCTCCCGCGCGAACGCGGGCCGGTCGAAGCCGTCCGCGAGTCGCTCGGAGTAGTCGACGGTGATCTGCGGCATGAGCCCTCCTGTTCAAGGTCAGGAGGGCTCACACTAACCGCAGTGCCCTACGGGGTCAGCCGGCCGTGGTGAACACGGCGACCGTGCGGGCGGGAACGGTGAACGTGCCGGTGTCCCGCGCGTAGGACGAGGTCTTCACGACCGCGTCCCCGCCCGCCGCCTGCACCGGGTGCAGCCGGTGGCCGGTCCCGGCGAGCGCGGCGACGCGCTGTTCCTGCTGCCCGGGCGTGGCGTTGAAGACCACGACCAGGTCGCCGAGCCTCATGGTGATCACGCCGGGCGTCTCGTCCGTGCCGGACAGCGGGAAGGACAGCCGGGACTGCACCTGTCCGGCGGTGTCGAGGGAGAACGCCTTCTCCGTCGACCTGATCTTCAGCAGGTCCCGGTACGCGGCCGAGGTGCCCTGGATCTGGGGGCAGCCGACCCGCACCGCGCCGAGCAGGGGCCTCGCGTAGGGCCACTTGTCCTCGTTGTCGGCGGCCGGCGGCAGGCCCCGGCCGAAGCCGTTGCCGTCCGCGCAGTTCCAGTGGATGGCGTTGAACCAGTCGCCGCTGTCGTAGGAGTTGCGGTCCAGGGACTTGGAGCGCAGCAGGTCGGTGCCCGCCTGGGAGAGGGCCGGGCCCTGCGAGAGGGTGGCCGTCGCCATCGCGAGGACCTGCATGCGTGCCCGGTCCGCGGCCGGCGTGTCCTTCGGCAGCTTGAAGGCGAGCGCGTCGAACAGCGACTCGTTGTCGTGGGCGTCCGCGTAGGCGAGGGCGTCGCCGGGCGCGGCCGCGTATCCGGCGGGCGAGCCGTTGTAGTCGACCTGGGAGCCCTTGACCTCCTTGCCGCTGGTGTCGGTGAAGGTGTAGTCGGCGAGGTTGCCGCTCAGGCCCACCTTGATCAGGTCCTGGTAGTGCAGGAGGCGGGTCTTCTGCTCGGCCTCGGTGCCGTTGCTCTCCGAGGAGTTGGGGTCGGTGTAGAGACCGGAGGCGAAGCCCTGCACGCCGGGGTCCTCGTCGAAGGGTCCGCCGCCGCGCACGGCGTCACGGGCCCGGTCGGAGAAGGTGGCGATGCCGGTGCCGGCCATGTTCTTCTGCGTGGCCTGGACGAAGCGGGCGTCGTCGGCGATCTCGCCGAAGTTCCAGCCCTCGCCGTACAGGATGATCTTCTTGCCGTCGACGCCGTCCTTGGCGACGGTCAGCTCGTCGAGCGCCTTGCGGACCGCGAGCATGTTGGCCTTGGGGTGGTGGCCCATGAGGTCGAAGCGGAAGCCGTCGACCTTGTACTCCTTGGCCCAGGTGACCACCGAGTCGACGACCAGCTTGCCCATCATGGCGTTCTCGCTGGCGGTGTTGGCGCAGCAGGTGCTGTTGGCGACCGAGCCGTCGGCGAGGAGCCGCTGGTAGTAGCCGGGCACGACGCGGTCCAGGACGGAGGTCTTCGCCTGGCCGCTCGCGGCGGTGTGGTTGTAGACCACGTCCATGACCACCCGCAGGCCGTCCTCGTTGAGCGCCTTGACCATCTCGCGGAACTCGACCGTGCGGGCGGTGCCGTCCGGGTCGGTGGAGTAGGAGCCCTCGGGGACGGTGTAGTGGTACGGGTCGTAGCCCCAGTTGTAGGCGTCCTTGGCGGCGGCCTTCGCCACGCACTCCTGCTGCTTGCCGGAGTCGGCCGGGTGGGCGGCGAGGTCGCAGTCGACGGTCGCCTGGTCGGACTTCCTCTCGGGGATGGTGGCGATGTCGAACGCGGGCAGCAGGTGCACGTACGAGGTGCCGGCCCGCGCCAGCTCGCGCAGGTGCTTGCCGCCGTCGCTGTCCTTGTCGGTGAACGCCAGGTAGGTGCCCGGGTGGTCCGCGGTGCGGTCCGCCACGGAGAAGTCCCGGATGTGCAGTTCCTGGATCTGCGCGTCCTTGAGCGGCACCGCCTTCGGCTTGTCGAGGGACGACCAGCCCTCGGGGGCGAGGCTCCGGTCGCGGAGGTCGACGACGAGGCTGCGCTCGGAGTCCGTGGTCAGGGCCACTGAGTACGGATCGGTGACCTTGTTGGTGACGATCTCGCCGGCGGTGGGGGCCCACACCTTCACCGCGTACCGGTAGGGCTTGCCCTTCCAGGAGCGGGGGCCGGTGACGGACCAGACGCCGGTGTCGCCGTCGCGGCGCATCCGGACGGTGCGGTCGCCGATCTCCAGCGCGACGTTCCGCGCGGTCGGCGCCCACACGGAGAGGGTGGGCCGCCCGTGGCGGAACACCGGGCCGAGCTGCGCCTTCGTGGCGCGGCCGGCGTAGAGGTCGTCCAGGACGCCGGCGATCTGCACGCCGGTCGCCGCGAGCACGGCGCCGTTGGCCGCGCGCTGGGAGGCCACGACCTGGCCGCGCAGGGCCTCGCGCACCCGGTCCCGGTCACGCGGGTCGACGGTCCAGGCGGTGCCGTCCCTCAGGTGCGGGAACGCCGCCTTCTGGGCGTCGGTGAGGCTGCTCCCCGTCAGCCGCAGCCAGCGCGCGTCGTCACTCTTCAGCGTCCCGTCCCGCACCGTGACCGAGCCGGTCGGGGAGGCGAGGAGCTGGGTGGAGGCGGCGGCCTTGGAGCCGTTCCACACGACGGTGTCGCGGTCGATCCAGACCGCCTTGGAGGTGGCCAGGTCGAGGGCGGCCGCGGAGCCGGCGGGCTGCGGCAGCAGGTACTTCTCCTGGCCGTTCAACAGCCACACCTCGTGCCCGTCGGCCTTGAGGTCGAGCGACTGGTCGGACGGGAGGTCCTTCTCGTCGCCCTTGTGGATGATGTAGCTGAGGCTGGTGGCACCCTCGGTGAGCGGCACCTCGAAGACAGCGCCATAGGCATCAGTCTTCACCGGCTCCAGGGGGTTCGACCACTCGGTGGGGTTCGCGGCGCCGGTCCACACGTGCAGACCCCAGCCGTCGTAGTTCCCGTCGGCGCGGTGGTAGTGGAGCACCGCCTTGGTCCTGTCCTGCGCCGGGTACTCGGGCCGTTCGGTGGTGACGGTCTCCTCGCCCTGCTCGATCCAGATCTCGCCCGTCCTGGTGAGGTCGATCGTGCGGTCGGCGGAGACGTCCTTGTTGCCTTCCTTGTCGATGACGAGGAAGCCGAGGTCGGACGCGCCCGGCTTGAGCTTGACGTACGCGAAGGCGCCGTAGGCGTCGCGGCCGGTGAAGGGGTGGCTGTCCGGCCACTCGGTGGCCTCGCCGTCCGCCAGGTCGCCCCAGGCGTACAGGCCCCAGTCGTCGTAGTTCCCGTCGGCGCGCTTGTAGTGGACGACCGCGTAGTCGCGGGAGGACGCGGTCGGCGGCTCCTCGACGGGCGGGGTGCCGGTGGTGGAGGCGGCCTGGGCGCTCGCGGTGCGGCCGGCCGAGTCGATCACGACGGCCTTGTAGCGCAGGGCGGTTCCGGCGGGGACGTCCTCGCCGATGGTGTGGGTGACCTTGTGGGGGGCGTGGTCGGCGGAGCCGAGGGTGCGCCACGGGCCGTTCCCGGTCTGGGCGGCGAAGACGACCCGGTTGAGCTGTCCGCCGTCGGCGTCGGCGGTGAGCTCGACCGTGCCGGTGGCGCCGGCGTCGGGGGCCTTCAGCGTGATCGTGGGCTTGGCAGCGGGCTTCGCGAGCGGGCCGGCGGCCTTGAGGACGATCGCCGAGCCGGCCGGGACGGTGACGGTGATCTTCTTGTCGGCGTCGCTGGTGACGGTGGCGTCGGTGCCGTAGAGGCCCTTGAACGTCATCCGGGCGGAGCCGGTCGCGAAGGTGGCCTCCTTGGCCTCGCCGGCGTTGTTGAAGGCGACCACGTACTCGGTGGTGTCCTTGCCGGTGGCGGTGCGGGAGAAGGCGTAGACGCCCGCGCCGTCGGTCGCGTACCGCTCCTGCTGGATGCCGTCGGTGAGGGCCGGGTGGGCCCTGCGGAGCTCGGCGAGAGCACTGATCTGCCGGTAGAGCGGTGCTCGCGTGTCGTAGGTGTCCTCGGCGTGGGTGCGGTCGGAGCCGATCAGGTCGTCGTCGAGGTAGTCGGCCGTGCGGGACGCGAACAGGGTCTGGCGGGCGTCCTTGTCGCCGCCGGCGCCGGTGAAGCCCTGTTCGTCGCCGTAGTAGACGACGGGGTTGCCGCGGCTGAGGAACATCAGCTCGTTGGCGAGCATGTCCTTCTTCAGCAGCTCGGCGTCGGACGCCTTCGGGTTGTCCTGCTTCAGGAACGTGCCGATGCGGCCCATGTCGTGGTTGCCGAGGAAGGTGACCTGCTCGTAGGCGTTGGCCCGGTCGGTCGTGTACTTGTGGTCGGCGCCGAAGACCGAGGCCAGCTTTTGTGCGCTGCCGCCCTGGGAGGCGTAACTACGGGCCGCTTCCTGGAAGGGGAAGTCGAGCGTGGCGTCGAGGCGGCCCTCGGTGACGTACGGGGCGGTGATGTCCGTGTCGGCGGAGTAGACCTCGCCGAACATGAAGAAGTCGTCCCGGCCCCTCTTGGCCGCGTAGGAGTCCAGGGCGGTGGCCCACTGGGTCCAGAACTCCATGTTGACGTGCTTCACGGTGTCGATCCGGAAGCCGTCGATGTCGAAGTCCCTCACCCACCGCTGGTAGATCTTCTCCATGCCGCTGACGACCTCGGGACGCTCGGTCCACAGGTCGTCGAGGCCGGAGAAGTCGCCGTACTCGGCGGACTCGCCGGCGAACGTGGAGTCGCCCCGGTTGTGGTACATCTCCGGGTCGTTGAGCCAGGACGGGACCTTGACCCGCTTCTTCGCGGCGGGCACCACCGGGGTGCGAGGGAAGGAGCCGGTGTCCACGCGCGGGAACGGGCGCGAGCCGTCGGCGTAGTCGGCGTCGTCGAAGGGCACGCCGTCCTCGGTCAGGTACGGGAATGCGCCCTTGGAGAGGTAGCCGTAGGACTTCTCCTCGTAGTCCACGACGTCGGCGGTGTGGTTGGTGATGACGTCGAAGAAGACCTTCATGCCCTTGGCGTGGGCCTTGTCGATCAGGTTCTCGAGGTCCTGGTTGGTGCCGAAGTGCGGGTCGACCTGTGTGAAGTCGGTGATCCAGTAGCCGTGGTAGCCGGCCGAGGCGTCCTTGCCCGTGCCCTGCACGGGCTGGTTCTTGAAGATGGGCGCCATCCAGATGGCGGTGGTGCCGAGCCCCTTGATGTAGTCGAGCCTCTTCGTCAGGCCCTTGAGGTCGCCGCCCTGGTAGAACCCCTTGTCGGTGGGGTCGTACCCGGTGGACAGGCGCGAACCGGTCAGTCCGCCGCGGTCGTTCCTGGTGTCGCCGTTGGCGAAACGGTCCGGCAGGACGAAGTAGAACTGCTCGCGGGTCAGGTCGTGCCGCGCCGGCGCCTTGGCGAGCTTCGCGTCCGAGGGAGGCGCGGGTGGAGTGTCGGCGCGGGCGGCGAGCGGCTGCACGAGCGCTGCGGCGAGCGCGGCCACGGTGACGGCGGCGACGCGCCGGCCCCGTGCGGTGCGGCGCCCCGGGGGCGCGGGCCATCTGGGTATCAAGGCGTGAACTCCTTGCGCTTACGGCTCATTGGGTCCGACCCCACGCCACGGCGACGGCTTGTTCCGGCCACGCCACCGGGCTCCGGGCGTGACGCTATCGCCGTTGAAAGCTTTACAGCAAGGGTTGTGAAAGTAACGGTAAGGAATTGCATCCGTGACGCGTGCCGCGCCGCCGCCCCGTGAACGGCGGCGCGGCACGCGCGCGTTCAGCAGCCCGACTTGCCCGCGTACACCGCGAGGGCCGTGTTGCCGCCCAGCGTGGCGGTCAGCTGGCCCGAACCGTTGACCGTCACCGGCGTGTTGTTCTGCACGTTGCAGTACGTGCCCGCCGGGAGGGAGGTCTGGTAGGTGCGGGTCAGCGGGCCGGACTCGTGGTTGATGGCCACGAAGCCCTTGCTGCCCCGGCCGAAGGCGATCGCGTCGCCGCCGTTGTCCCACCAGTTGGTGACGGCCTGGCCCCGGGTCGCGTTGCGGAAGCCGACCATGGACTTGATCTCCGGCCAGGCGTGCTGGCACTTCCAGCCGCTCTGCCAGCAGGCGCCGACCTGACCGCCGTTCGGCGGGCCCGCGTCGTGGTCGGTGAACTCGTACCCGGAGTTGATGTCCGGGGCGCCGTAGGGCCAGGCCAGCATGAACACGTTGGCCAGCGTGTAGGTGGCGTTGTCCTTGTAGGACAGCGTGCTGCCGTTGCGCTCGGTGTCGTGGTTGTCGACGAAGACGCCGGAGACGGAGCTGTTCATGTAGCCCCAGCCCTCGCCGTAGTTCTTCAGGTAGGCGAGGTTCTCGTTGGTGAAGACCCGCTTGAGGTCGTAGGCGTAGCGGAACTCCTGGACGTCGCCGTTCCCGGTGTACTCGGTGGGCTGGACGGCCTCGCCGGCGCCGAAGATGACCTCCTGCTTCCAGTACGCGGAGGGGTTGCTCAGGCGGGACTTGATGTTGGCCAGGTCGGCGGCCGGCATGTGCTTGGCCGCGTCGATGCGGAAGCCGTCCACCCCCAGGGAGAGCAGGTCGTTCATGTACCCGGCGATCGCCTTGCGGACGTACTCCTCGCCGGTGTCGAGGTCGGCGAGGCCGACCAGTTCACAGTTCTGGACGTTCCCGCGGTCGCGGTAGTCGGTGATCTGCGCGGTGCAGTTGTCGAAGTCGTACGAGGAGTACAGGCCGGGGTAGTCGTACTTCGTGTACGACGATCCGCCGGTGCCGGTGCCGTTGCCCGCGGACATGTGGTTGATGACCGTGTCGGCGACGACCTTGACGCCGGCCGCGTGGCAGGTGTTCACCATGTTCCGGAACGCGGCGCGGTCGCCGAGGCGGCCGGCGATCCGGTAGCTCACCGGCTGGTAGGACGTCCACCACTGCGAGCCCTGTATGTGCTCGGCGGGCGGGGAGACCTGGACGTATCCGTATCCCGCGGGGCCGAGGGTGCTGGTGCACTCGCGGGCGACGGAGGCGAAGTTCCACTCGAAGAGGACGGCGGTCACGTCCCTGGTGCCGGGCGGGGAGGCCTCCGCACCAGTCGGGGCCATGACAATCGAGGCGGCCGCGAGGGCGACGGCCGCGGAGAGGGTTCTGCGTGCCATGTGTGGGGTTCCTTCTTCATCGAAGGGTGTGGGGATACCGCCGGAGTTGGTTGAAGTTTCTTGCAGAAAGCTTCAGCAACCTTGCGGCAACGCAGATGTTAGAGGCCCGCCACCCGAAAGGGCAGCGGGCCGTACCAACTTGAACGAAAAAAGTTGCGGGACGGACGTCAGCCCGCGGTCCACCAGACGGTGGTGTCCGCCGGGACCTTCGCCTCGCCGGCCGTCTCCTCCACCTCACCGCTGGCGATCAGCACCCGCCCGTACGCCGGGGTGGTCACCGACTCTCCCGTGGTGTTGGCGACGCACACGAACTCCCCGCGCCGGAAGGCGAGGACGCCCTCGGGCGCCCGCAGCCACTCCACCGCGTCGCCCGCGCCCAGGTCGGCCCGCTCCCGGCGCACGGCGAGCGCGGACCGGTACAGCTCCAGGGTCGAGCCGGGGTCGCCGGTCTGCGCCTCGATGCTCAGCTCGCCCCAGCCCTCCGGCTGCGGCAGCCAGCTGCCGCCGTCGCCGAAGCCGTACGACGAGCCCTCGCGGGTCCACGGGATCGGCACCCGGCAGCCGTCGCGGAAACCGTCCTGGCCCGCGCCCCGGAAGTACGCCGGGTCCTGGCGCACCTCGTCCGGCAGGTCCACGACGTCCGGCAGACCGAGCTCCTCGCCCTGGTAGACGTACGCCGAACCGGGCAGCGCCAGCATCAGCAGCGTCGCCGCACGGGCGCGCCGCAGCCCCAGCTCGCGGTCGCCGGCCAGACGGATCTGGGTGCCGAGGCCCGCCGGGTTGGCGAAGCGGGTGGCGTGCCGGGTGACGTCGTGGTTGGACAGCACCCAGGTGGCCGGGGCGCCGACCGGGCGCATGGCCTCCAGGGTGCGGTCGATGACCGTGCGCAGCTCCTCGGCGTCCCAGTGGGTGCCCAGGTACTGGAAGTTGAACGCCTGGTGCAGTTCGTCGGGGCGCACGTAGTTGGCGGTGCGCTCAACCGTCGGGGTCCACGCCTCGGCCACGAAAATCCGCTCGCCAGAATACTCGTCGAGGATGAGCCGCCACTGCCGGTAGATGTCATGCACGCCGTCCTGGTCGAAGAACGGCATGACATCGTTGCCCAGCAGCTTCAGCTGCTCATGGGATCCAAGGTCCGGCAGGCCCTCGGCCTTCACCATGCCGTGGGCGACGTCGATGCGGAAGCCGTCCACGCCCATGTCCAGCCAGAACCGCAGGATGGAGCGGAACTCGTCGCCGACCGCCGGGTGCTCCCAGTTGAAGTCCGGCTGCTCGGGCGCGAAGAGGTGCAGGTACCACTCGCCGGGCGTGCCGTCGGGCTCGGTGACCCGGGTCCAGGCGGGGCCGCCGAAGATCGACTCCCAGTCGTTGGGCGGCAGTTCGCCGTTCCCGCCCTTGCCGGGACGGAAGTGGTAGCGGTCCCGCAGCGGCGAGCCGGGGCCCTCGGCGATGGCCCGCTTGAACCACTCGTGCTGGTCGGAGGAGTGGTTGGGCACGAGGTCGACGATGATCCTGAGACCCAGTGCGTGGGCGTCGCGGATCAGCGCGTCCGCGTCGAGCAGGGTGCCGAACATCGGGTCGACGGCACGGTAGTCGGCGACGTCGTAGCCGGCGTCGGCCTGCGGCGAGGCGTAGAAGGGGCTGAGCCACACGGCGTCCACACCGAGGTCGCGCAGGTACGGCAGGCGGGAGCGGATGCCTTCCAGGTCGCCCATGCCGTCGCCGTTGCCGTCGGCGAAGCTGCGCGGGTACACCTGGTAGATCACCGCGTCCCGCCACCAGTCGCGGCGCCGGGCGACGGTGGCGACGGCCGCGTCGGTCGTGGGGGTCGGGGCCGGGGCGGCGGAGGGATGC
Organism: Streptomyces marokkonensis; assembly: GCF_008312835.1. Lineage (GTDB taxonomy): Bacteria > Actinomycetota > Actinomycetes > Streptomycetales > Streptomycetaceae > Streptomyces > Streptomyces marokkonensis_A. The sequence continues at coordinate 176,874 of NZ_VSKS01000016.1, forward strand.
TGGCTCATGTCGTCCTTGATACGAGTGCGGTCGGGAGACGAGTGGGGGTGGGCGGCGGGGAACGAGGCGGCCGCGGTGACAGCGGGGTCGGATGGGCACCGCGGCCGCCTGCCCGCGTGGTCAGGCACGCGGGAGTCGTCGGGCGAAGGGGTCAGCCCTTCGTGCCGCCGGCGGTGAGGCCGGTGACCAGGTTCTTCTGTACCAGGTAGAAGAACGCGGAGACCGGTATCGCGATCAGGACCGCGGTGGCGGCCATGAGGTTGCGCTGTGCGTCGTGCTCGCTGACGAAGCTCTGCAGACCGACGGCGAGCGTGTACTTCTCGTCGTCGAGCATGAACGTCGTGGCGAAGGCGACCTCGCCGAACGCGGTGATGAAGCTGTAGAACGCGGCGACCGCCAGTCCGGGCTTGGCGAGCGGCAGGATCAGCCGCGCGAACGTGCCGAAGGGGGTGAGCCCGTCGACGCGTCCCGCCTCGTCGATCTCGAACGGGATGGTGTCGAAGTAGCCCTTCATCAGCCAGGCACAGTACGGCACCGCCGTCGAGCAGTAGACCAGGACGAGCCCGAGGTAGCTGTCGATGAGCTGCAGGTCCGACAGGATCTGGTACATCGGCACCATCAGGACGGCGACCGGGAACATCTGGGTGACCAGCAGCACCCACATGAACTTCCTGTAGCCGGGGAAGCGCATGCGGGAGACGGCGTAGCCGGTGGTGGCGGCGACCAGGACGCCGATGACCGTGGTGCCGAGCGACACGATCAGCGAGCTCTTCAGCCAGTCGAAGAAGTTCGTGTTCTGCAGCACGAACGAGTAGTTGTCGAGCGTCATCTTGCCCCAGATGCCGCCGGGACGCAGATAGTCGTCCTTGTCGGGGCCGAGGGACAGGAAGACCAGCCAGGCGACCGGGAACAGCGCGATCAGGCTCGCCACGATCAGGATGCCGTGCGAGGTGAGGCGGGCCAGGGGGCTGCTCTCCCCGCGCCGGCGGGCCCCGCGGGGCGAGGCCTTCCGCTCGTCGGCAGGCCGGTCCGCCGGAGCAGGGGTGGTGACGGTGGAGGTGCTCATGGGGACTCCTGCCTCAGATCGCGAGCTGCTGCTCATTGCGGTTCAGCCAGCGGCGGTAGAAGGAGGTGAAGACGATCAGGATGGCCAGCAGCAGCATGCCGTAGGCCGCGGACTCGGCGAACTCGCGCGGCTGCTGTCCGAAGCCGAGCTGGTACGCCCAGGTGACGAGGATCTGCGCCTCGGGGGCGGTGTTGCCGAACAGCAGGAAGATGATCGCGAACTGGTTGAAGGTCCAGATGATGCCGAGCAGGATCACGGTGGAGCTGACCGAGCGCAGTCCGGGCAGGGTGACGTGCCGGAAGCGCTGCCAGGCACTGGCTCCGTCCATCTCGGCGGCCTCGTACAGGCTGGCGTCGATGGACTGCAGTCCGCCGAGCAGGGAGATCATCATGAACGGCACACCGCACCAGGTGTTGACCATGATGGCGGCGAAGCGCTGCCAGAAGGTGTCCTCCAGCCACGCCGGGGCCGGCAGGCCGAGGAAGTCCAGGCCGGAGTTGATGATGCCGGCGTCGGCGAGCATGAAGCGCCAGCCGAAGACGGTGACGAAGGTCGGCACGGCCCACGGCAGGATCAGGACCAGCCGGTAGAGGGTGCGGCCGCGCAGCTTCTGGTTGAGCAGGAGGGCCAGGCCCAGGCCGATGCCGTAGTGCAGGGCGACACAGGCCGCCGTCCACACGATCGTCCAGATGAACTTGGACCAGAAACGGTCGTAGGCCGTCTCGCCCCACAGGATGTCGGCGTAGTTGTCGATGCCGATGAACTTGTAGGTGGCCTCGATCTCGTTGACGCCGATGGTGCGGGCCGAGTTGAGGCTGTCGGCGTCGGTGAGCGTGAGGTAGAAGCCGTAGGCCAGCGGGTACAGCACGATGACGCCGAGCACGAGGGCCACCGGCGCGATCATGGCGTAGGCGTACCAGTGCTTCTGGTACCCGTGCTTCAGGCGCTGGCCCAGCCCGGGGCGGGGCGCGCGGTCACCGCGGCGCTTGCCGGTCGCGCGGTCGATGGCGACTGTCATGGTTCGGCACCTTCTGGATGATCAAGGAGTACGGCACACAGGCCGGCGGCCGCCGGACCCTCCCCCGCGGGAAGCGGATCCGGCGGCCGCTCGGGCATTACTTGCTGAAGTCCGGCACCAGCTTGGCGATCGCGGTCTCCGCGTCACCAAGACCCTTGTCCAGGGACTGCTTGCCGCCCGCGATCTGCGGCAGCTCGTCGTCCATCGGACCCCACAGCGAGCTGTACTCGGGCAGCGCCGGGCGCGGCTGGGCGGCCGAGAGGACCGTCTGGTAGCCGGCGATGCCCGGGTCGGCCTTGACCTCGTCGGTGTAGGCGTCGTCACGCGTGGGCAGCGTGGAGTTCTTCAGCGCGATGGTCTCCTGCGCCTTGGCCGAGGTCATGAAGTTCACGAACTTCAGCGCGGCCTCCTGCTTGTCCTTGGTGGAGCCGGCGTAGACCGAGAGGTTGTGGCCGCCGGTCGGGGCGCCCGCCTTGCCGGTGGAGCCGGCCGGGACCGTGGCGATGCCGAGGTTGTTCTTGTCCTTGAAGGCCGAGCCCTTGTAGAAGTTGGTGATCTCCCACGGGCCCTGGATGATCGAGGCGACCTTGCCGTTGACGAACGCGTCCTGGATGTGGGCGTAGGCGTCGGCGGTCACGTCGGCCTTGTGCAGGCCCTTGCCCTCGAAGAGGTCCAGCCAGGTGCCGTAGGCCTTCTCGGCCTCGGGCGACTTCACGGTGATCTTCTTGGCGTCGGCGTCGACCATGTCGGTGCCCTCGCCGTACAGGAACGGCTGGGCGTAGTAGCCGGCCGTGGAGCCCCAGTAGCCGTCGACGCCGGTCTTGTCCTTGACGGTGGCGGCGGCCTTCTTCAGGTCCTCCCAGGTCTTGGGGGCCTCGACGCCGGCCTTCTCGAACAGGGCCTTGTTGTAGACGAAGGCGAGGGTGTCCGTGGTGAAGGGGACGCCGTAGGTCTTGCCCTCGTACTTGGCCTGCTCGATCAGGTTGGACTTGAACTTGTCCTGCTCGGCGAGGGCCTCGGTGCCGTCCAGCGGCAGGAAGAAGCCCTTCTTGGCGAAGGCGGGGGTCCAGCCGACCTCGGAGCGCAGCACGTCGGGGGCACCCTTGGAACCGGCGGCGGTGTCGAACTTGTTCTGCGCCTGGTCGAAGGGGACGTTGACGTACTTGACCTTGATGTCCTTGTTGGCGGCCTCGAACTCCTTGACCAGGGCCTGGTACGTCGGCGCCTCGTTGGTCGCGTTGGAGGTGTCCCACCAGGTGATGGTGACCGGGCCGTCGGCCTTGTCGCCGCTGTCGCTGTCGCCGCCGCAGGCCGTCGCCGCGAGGGCGAGGGACGCCACCAGCGCGGTGGCCGCTATGCCACGCCGCATGAGGTTCTCCTTGAGGGTGAAAGCCCGTGTGGTGCAGGGTCGGCCCCGTCTGCCGTCCTGCTGACTTGCCGACCGCGCCGTTGCCGCCGCCGGGCGACGTGAACGTAACAGCGATGGAACCGTTTCGAAAGACCTTGCAGAAAAGTTTTGCAAGCGTCGTGGAGAGTTATGTCGCCGTGACCTGTTCTCGACCGTCGCGCGACCCGGGTTTCCGCCCGTACGGCAGGGGTTCGGACTGTTGTGCAAGACTCTGCAAGCACTTGCCATCCGTTGTCGCCGGGGGAATCATCCCTTGCGGACCGGACGCCGACCACGACTTGAGGGACCGCGATGACCCAGCAGCCCGCAGCGGGCCGTTCGACGGCGCGCACCAGGCGTCCGATCGGTGTGCAAGGGGAGAAACGGCAGATACAGTCCAGTCCTGTGACCACACGGCTTGCTGATATCGCTGCTCAGGCGGGGGTGAGCGAGGCGACCGTCAGCCGGGTCCTGAACGGGAAGCCGGGCGTCGCCGCCACCACCCGCCAGTCCGTGCTCGCCGCCCTCGACGTGCTGGGCTACGAGCGCCCGGTCCGGCTGCGGCAGCGCAGCGAGGGCCTGGTCGGGCTGATCACCCCCGAGCTGGAGAACCCGATCTTCCCCGCGCTGGCCCAGGTGATCGGGCAGGCGCTGACCCGCCAGGGCTACACCCCGGTGCTCGCCACCCAGACCCCGGGCGGGTCGACGGAGGACGAGCTGACGGAGATGCTCGTGGACCGCGGGGTGGCCGGCATCATCTACGTCTCAGGACTGCACGCCGACACCAACGCCGACATGCAGCGCTACGAGCGGCTGCGGGCGCAGGGCGTGCCGTTCGTGCTCGTCGACGGCTTCTCGCCGAAGGTGCAGGCGCCGTTCATCTCCCCCGACGACCGGGCCGCCATGGCGCTCGCGGTCACCCACCTCGCGTCCCTCGGCCACACCCGGATCGGGCTGGCGCTCGGGCCGAAGCGGTTCGTGCCGGTGCAGCGCAAGATAGAGGGCTTCGTCCGTGCCGTGCAGGAGCAGCTGGGTCTGAGCGCCGAGACGGCCGAGACGGAGCTGATCCAGCACTCGCTGTACACGCTGGAGGGCGGGCAGGCCGCCGCCACCGCGCTGATGGACCGCGGCTGCACGGCGGTGGTGTGCGCGAGCGACATGATGGCGCTGGGCGCGATACGGGCGGCCAGGCAGCGCGGTCTGGACGTGCCGAAGGACATCTCGGTGGTCGGCTTCGACGACTCCCCGCTGATCGCCTTCACCGACCCGCCCCTGACCACGGTCCGCAAGCCGGTCCCCGCGATGGGCCAGGCGGCGGTGCGCACCCTGCTCGAGGAGATCGGCGGAACGCCCGCACCCCACAGCGAGTTCGTGTTCATGCCGGAACTGGTGGTGCGCGGTTCGACCGCCTCGGCCCCTGGGGACCGGAATCGTCCCTAGGGCGGAGAAGACCGCCTCCGGCGCACTGCCGCGGGAGGAGGGCGTCCGCCTGTTCCCGGGGGAGGGGATGCGGGTCCGTCCCGACCGGGGGATGATTCGAGGGGGACGTCTTTTCTGGCAGACTCTGTGTCCATGGGTGACCCGACCGTGACCACGCTGGACGGCCAGGTGGAGGCCGCAGCGCAGCCCGTCGCGGACAAGACGACGGGACGGCGGCCCCTGCCCCGTCCGCGCACTCCGCGCCGGCCCCGGTTGTGGTTCGAGATCCTGCTGATCGCGGTGAGTTACTGGACCTACTCGCTCGTCCGCAACGCCGTTCCCGAACAGCGGTCCGAGGCCCTGCGCAACGCCGACTGGATCTGGCGGCTCGAAGAGCGACTCGGGCTGGCCTTCGAGGAGTCCGTCAACCAGGCCGTGAACTCGGTGACCTGGCTCATCGTCGGTATGAACTACTACTACGCCACCCTCCACTTCGTGGTGACGCTGGGTGTCCTGGTGTGGCTCTACCGTAGTCATCCCGGCCGGTACGCGGCGACCAGACTGGTCCTGTTCACCACCACCGGCATCGCCCTGGTCGGCTACTACCTGTATCCGCTCGCCCCGCCCCGGCTGATGAACGGCCAGGACTTCATCGACACCGTGATGGTCCACCAGACCTGGGGGTCGATGGCCTCCGGCGACCTGAAGAACATGTCCAACCAGTACGCCGCGATGCCCTCGATGCACATCGGCTGGTCGGTGTGGTGCGGTCTGACGATCTTCGCGCTGGCCACGGTGCCGTGGGCGCGGGTGCTGGGGCTGGTGTACCCGGCGGCCACGCTGGTGGTCATCGTCGCCACCGCCAACCACTTCTGGCTGGACGCGGTGGGCGGCGTCGTCTGCCTGGCCGTCGGCTACGGCATCGCGCTGGCCTGGTACGGCCGGCAGCCGTACGCCCTGCCGAGGCGGGTGCCGGAGCCGCGGGAACCGGCCCGGGAGCCGGAGGAACGGGCCCGGGAGCCCATCCCCCTGCCCAAGCAGGGCTAGGGAGCGGGCCTCTCTCACGACCCCCCGTAGAACAGCTCCTCCACCACGCCCCGCGCCCGTCGTGCCGTACGCCGGTACGCGTCGAGCATGTCGCCCGCGTGGCCGGGACCGTAGCCCAGGTAGCGGCCTACGGCGCCCAGTTCGCGGGGCACCGTGGGGAAGGTGTCCGCCGCGCGGCCGCGGACCAGCATCACCGCGTTGCGCACGCGGGTGGCCAGTACCCAGGCCTCGTCGAGGATGCCGGCGTCCTCCTCGGAGATCAGTCCGGCCGCGCGGGCGGCGGCCAGCGCCGCACGCGTGCGGGTCGTGCGCAGGCCCGGCTCCCGGGCGCCGTGCCGCAGCTGGAGCAGCTGCACGGTCCACTCCACGTCGGACAGCCCGCCCGGGCCGAGTTTGGCGTGCAGCTTGGGGTCGGCGCCGCGCGGCAGCCGTTCGGACTCCATGCGGGCCTTCAGCCGGCGGATCTCCCGCGCGGCCTCCTCGCCGAGCCCGTCGGCCGGGTAGCGCAGCGGGTCGATCAGCTCGGTGAAGCGGCGCCCGAGGTCCTCGTCCCCGGCGACGTGCTCGGCGCGCAGCAGCGCGTGCCGCTCCCACACCAGCGACCAGCGGCGGTAGTACGCCTCGTACGACTTCAGTGTGCGCACCAGCGGGCCCGACTTGCCCTCCGGGCGCAGGTCTGCGTCGATCAGCAGCGGCGGGTCGGCGCTGGGGATCTGGAGCAGCCGGCGCATCTCCGAGACGACCTTGTTCGCCGCCTGCGACGCCTCCCGTTCGTCCACGCCCTCACGCGGCTCGTGCACGAACAGCACGTCCGCGTCGGAGCCGTAGCCCAGCTCGTGCCCGCCGAAGCGGCCCATGCCGATGATCGCGAAGCGGGTGGGGAGCGTGTCCCCCCAGCCCTCCCGGACCACCGCGCGGAGTGTGCCGGCGAGGGTGGCGGCGGTCAGGTCGGACACCGCGCCGCCGACCAGGTCCACCAGGGCGCCCTGGTCGGCCTCGGCGGGCTGGGACTCGGTGCCGTAGGACCCGACGATGTCGGCGGCACAGGTGCGGAACAGCTCGCGGCGCCGCACGCCGCGGGCGGCCGTGACGCCCTGGGCGGCGTTGTCGGCACGGCGGACGGCGGCGAGGACCTCCTGCTCCAGGGAGACGCGGGAACGGGGGGTGAGTCCCCCGCCGTCGCCGTCGCCGAGCAGCGCCACCGCCTCGGGGGCGCGCATCAGCAGGTCGGGGGCGAGCCGCCCGGCGGACAGCACCCGGGCCAGGTTCTCGGCGGCGGCGCCCTCGTCGCGCAGCAGCCGCAGGTACCAGGGGGTCTTGCCGAGCGCGTCGGAGACCTTGCGGAAGGTGAGCAGGCCGGCGTCCGGGTCGGCGGAGTCCGCGAACCAGCCGAGCAGCACGGGCAGCAGGGTGCGCTGGATGGCGGCCTTCCGGGTGACGCCGGAGGCCAGCGCCTCCAGGTGGCGCAGCGCGGCGGCCGGGTCGGCGTAGCCGAGGGCCACCATGCGCTCCCGCGCCGCCTCGGCGCTGAGCCGGGCCTCGCCGGGGGCCAGCGCGGCGACGGCGTCGAGCAGCGGCCGGTAGAACAGCTTCTCGTGCAGCCGCCGTACGACGGAGGCGTGCCGCTTCCACTCGCGGGTCAGGGTGGTGACCGGTTCGGTGCGCAGGCCGAGCGAACGGCCCAGGCGGCGCAGATCGTTCTCGTCCTCGGGGACGAGGTGGGTGCGGCGCAGCCGGTAGAGCTGGAGGCGGTGCTCCATGGAGCGCAGGAAGCGGTAGGCGTCGTCGAGCTGGGCGGCGTCCGCGCGGCCGACGTAGCCGCCGGCGGCGAGGGCCTTCAGCGCGTCGAGGGTGGTGCCGCTGCGCAGGGAGGCGTCGGCGCGGCCGTGCACCAGCTGGAGCAACTGCACGGCGAACTCGACGTCCCGCAGGCCGCCCGGGCCGAGCTTGAGCTGGCGGTCGATCTCCGCGGCGGGGATGTTCTCCACCACCCGGCGGCGCATCTTCTGCACGTCGGCGACGAAGTTCTCCCGCTCGGCGGCCTGCCACACCAGCGGCTGGAGGGCGGTGACGTACTCCTCGCCGAGGGCGAGGTCACCGGCGACGGGGCGGGCCTTGAGCAGCGCCTGGAACTCCCAGGTCTTGGCCCAGCGCTGGTAGTAGGCGAGGTGGGAGGCGAGGGTGCGCACCAGCGGCCCGTTGCGTCCCTCCGGGCGCAGATTGGCGTCGACGGGCCAGATGGAGCCCTCGACGGTGGTCTCGGAGCAGATCCGCATCAGGTGCGAGGCGAGCCGGGTCGCGGCGCGCAGCGCCTTGTCCTCGTCGGCCCCGCCGGCCGCCTCGCCGACGAAGATGACGTCGACGTCGGAGACGTAGTTCAGCTCGTGGCCCCCGCACTTGCCCATCGCGATCACCGCGAGCCGGCACAGCGCCGCGTCCTCGGGGGCGGCGGCCCCGGCGAGGGCGAGGGCGGCGCGCAGGGTGGCGGTGGCGAGGTCGGCGAGTTCGGCGGCGGTCTCGGCGACCTCGATCGTGCCGCAGACGTCACGGGCGGCGATGGACAGCAGACAGCGCCGGTAGGCCACGCGCAGCGAGACCGGATCGGTGGCGCCGGCGAGACCGCGCTCGAACTCCTCGACGCCGCGGTGCAGATCGCGCGGTTCGTAGGTGACGAGGGCCTGCCAGTCCTTCGGGTGGCGGGCGAGGTGTTCGGCGAGCGCGGCGGACGCGCCGAGCACCCCGAGGAGCCGGTCCCGCAGCGGCTTGGCCGCTATCAGGGTGTCCAGCAGTTCCTGGCGGGCGGTGGCACCGTCCTGCGCCTCCAGCAGCCGGACGAGCCCGAGCAGCGCGAGGTCGGGGTCGGCGGCCTGGCCGAGGGCGTCCAGCAGGACGGGGTCGTTGCGCACGGGCGCCAGCCCGGCGCTGTCCAGCAGCCGCTCGGCGGCGGACGGATCGGTGAAGCCGTGCCGCAGCAGCCGCGTGAAGATACTGCTCCTGCGCCCCGGCGCCGACGTCATCCCCGGTCTCCCTCGTGCCTCGGATCTGGGTCGTTCGGCCCCGAGCCTATCCGCAGCGGGGACGCACGGCTCCGGGGAAATGGTCCGCGATGAGTTCCGGGGGCGGACGGGGTCTGATGCGGGAGCGCACACACGGCCCACCCGCGAGGGAGTTCTCATGAGCCAAACCCCCGAGACCCGTCTCGACCCCCGCTACAGCGACCCGGAGGCCGGCCCGCCGCCCTGGTCAGAGGTGCGGCGGCTGATCAGCGAGGCGGAACTGTTCTGGATCTCCACGGTCCGCCCCGACGGCCGCCCTCACGTCACCCCGCTCCCGGCCGTGTGGTCGGCGGACACGCTGCACTTCTGCACCGGGCCGGACGAGCGCAAGGCCCGCAACCTGGCGGAGAACCCGCACGTCGTGCTGACCACCGGCACCAACACCTGGAACAAGGGCTACGACGTGGTGGTGGAGGGCGAGGCCGTACGGGTCGCCGACGACGCGCGGCTGCGCGAGCTGGCGGCGGCGTGGGAGGCGAAGTACGGCAGTTTCTGGCACTTCGAGGTCGGCGACGGGCACTTCCACCACGGGCCGGGACGCGCCGTGGTGTTTTCGGTGGCGCCGCGCACCGTTTTCGGATTCGGTAAGGGAGAGCCGTTCAGCCAGACCAGGTGGCGGTTCGTCTGACGCCGGGCCGGCACACCGACGAAGTAGTCCTCATCCCCTTGAGCCAAGGAGTCCTCATCTCATGTTCATGACCCTAGAAGTGATCCCGCTGCCGGTGAGCGACATCGACCGGGCCAGGGACTTCTACCGGGACAAGGCCGGCTTCCACGTCGACATCGACGAGGAGGTGATGCCGGGCATGCGCATCGTCCAGCTCACCCCGCCGGGTTCCGGCTGCTCGATCGCGCTCGGCGACAGCCTCTGGGAATCGACCCCCGGGCCCACTCCGGCCCCCGGCTCCTACCAGGGGCTCCAGCTCGTCGTCGCCGACATCAAGGCGGCCCACGCCGACCTGGTCGAACGGGGCCTGGACGTCTCCGAGCCGGTCCAGTACGCCGAGGCCGACGGCGCCACCTTCATGTACTTCACGGACCCGGACGGCAACGGCTGGGCGGTGCAGGAGTACCGGAAGCGGGCGACGGAGCCGCTGCACAGGCTGCTGTCGGAGCAGGCGGAGGGGTAGCGGAAGCCTCCGGTCCCGGCCTCCTCCGCCACCCTCCACTCATCTCGTCACATACGTTCCTCTCCTTGCGTGTCAAACCATGACAAATGGCCACCCGGGTCGGGACGGACGGCCACGTGTGCGGCCGGGAGCGCGAGCTCCGGCCCACAACGGGTCACCGGGCACGGGCCGTACGCACACATCCGATGAGGGGAAGTCGCCGATGAGTGAGTCCGTACGTACCGGATCCGGGAGCACCGGGGAGAAGGTCAAGGCAGAGACCTCCGCGACGGCCGGTCAGGCCAGGCAGGCCGCCGGTCAGGTCGCGGGGACCGCGGCGGAACAGGCCCGGACCGTCGTGGGCGAGGCCCGGCAGCAGGCCGGCACGGTCATCGACGACCTGCGCAGCCGCGCGATCGAGGAGGCGGACGGTCAGACCAGGCGGGCGGCCGGCACGCTGCGGCAGTGGGCGGACGATTTCTCCGGCCTGGCCGCACACGCCGAGAACGACTCGCCCGCCCGGAGCCTGGCGGCCAGGGCGGGCGACAGGGGACAGCGGGCCGCCGACTATCTGGAGCGGCAGGGCGTCGAGGGCCTCGTCGCCGACCTGCAGGGCTTCGCCCGGCGCCGCCCCGGCGCGTTCCTCGGCGGCGCGCTGCTGGCCGGACTGGCCGTCGGACGCCTGGCGAAGGTGACGCAGTCGGCGTCCCGGGCCGACGGGGACGGACAGCGGCAGGCCACCGCGGCGCCGGTCGCCGAGCCCCTGCCTGCCGCTCCCCCGCCAGGGACGGCGCCGCCCGCGCCGTCCGCACCGCCGAGCCTCGGCACGTCGGGCCGCCCGTTCCCGGAGGCGTGAGATGGCCACGATGTCACCACTGTCCCGGGCCCGCTCACCCGAGCCGCAGGAGCAGGAGAGGTCCGCCGGTGAGCTGCTCTCCCGGGTGACCTCGGACCTCCAGGTCCTCTTCCGTCAGGAGGTGGAACTGGCCAAGGCCGAGATCAAGGAGGAGGGCGTCAAGGCGGGCAAGGCCGCCGCGATGTTCGGCGGTGCCGGGTTCGCCGGCTACATGGTCCTGCTGTTCCTGTCGCTGGCGGCCGTGTTCGGCCTGTCGAGTGTGATGGACGACGGCTGGGCCGCGCTGATCGTCGCCGCGCTGTGGGCCGTCGCCGCGGCCGTGCTGTACGTGAAGGGCCGCGCGAAGATGCGCACCGTCTCCCCGAAGCCCGAGCACACCGTTCAGACCCTGAAGGAGGACGCGGAATGGGCACGTCACCCGACCAAATGAGGGCCGAGATCGCGGACACTCGCAGCCGGCTGTCCGCGGACGTGGAGAGGCTCGCCGACCGGGCCAGCCCGCGCCGTATGGCCCGCCGCCGCAAGGCGAGGATGCGCCGCACGGTGTCGGGCGTCCGTGACCGCGTCATGGGCACCGCTTCGCACACGGCGCACGGCGTGGCCGGAAGCGCCCGGTCGGCGGCCGACTCGGCGCAGTCGGCGGCGGGCTCCGTGCAGGAGGGAACCGGACGTGCGGCGGACACGGCACGCGAGGCCGTCGGTCAGGCGGGGCAGACCGTCCAGCAGACGCCCGAGATGGCCCGCCGCCAGACCGAGGGCAACCCGATCGCCGCCGGCCTGGTCGCCTTCGGGGTCGGCCTGCTGGCCGCCTCGATGCTGCCCGCCTCCGAGAAGGAGCAGCAGAAGGCGTCCGAGCTGATGGAACGCGGCGCCGAGGCGCTGGAGCCCGTGAAGCAGGCCGCCACCGAGTCCGCGCAGCACCTGAAGGAAGACGCCAAGGAGGCCGCGCAGAGCGCGGCCGCCGAGGTGAAGGACACCGCGCAGCAGGCGGCCCGCACCACCCAGGACGAGGCCCGCGGCCAGGCGGGCCAGGTCACCGACCAGGCCCGCGACTCCGGACGCGGCCTCAAGGACGAGGCCCGGAACCGCTCCGGTCCCTCGTGAGACGGACGCGGTCGCCGAGGGCGTCGGCCGGCTCGACCGGAAAGGAGCCCTGCTTCGGGCCTGTGCGGCCGGGAGCAGGGCTCCTTTCCGTGCCGCCCGGAGACCCCGGAACCGACATCACCGGGCCGGGGGCCGCCGCCAGGACGGCCCCCGGGTGTGTCAGCTCGCGTACGTCTCGAACTCGGCGACCCTCGGGGTGCCGGACGAACCGGTGATCTCGAAGGTGATCTTCTTCAGCGAGGTCGGGGCGAAGCTGATGACACCCGCTCCGCTGCCGGAGGTCAGGACCGCGCCGGTGTCGTGGTTGATGACGCGGTAGGAGCCGATCGCGCCCGCGGCGCCCGACGCCTCACGGATGTTGATCTTGGAGACCGTGGTGGCCGTGCCCCACTTGACCGAGACGGAGCCCGTCGAGCCGGACGGCGACCAGTACGTGCTCATGCTGCCGTCGCGGACGTTTCCGTAGCTCGTGCCGTCGGCCTTGGAGGAACCGTCCGCGCCCGCGCCGAGGCTGAGGTTGGTGCCGGTGGGCGGGTCGGTCGGGTCCGGGTCGGTGGGGTCGGGGTCCGGGTCCGTCGGGCCGGGGTCGGTCGGGTCGGGGTTCTGCGGGGTGCAGCTGCCGTCGGAGACCTTCAGGCCCTTGTTGGCGCCGGCCGTCTGACTCACCACGCCCGGAACGCAGTTGGCCGCGTCGAGGGTGTACGCGTACGGGATGCTCACCGACGTGTTCGACGTCGGGTTCGGACCGGCCGGGTTGTGGTCGCCGCTGCGCGAGGACCAGGTCACGTTGTCGAAGATGTTGCCGCTGACCTGCCAGTAGCCGGCCGCGTCGGTGTAGAAGGTGCCGAGGACGTCCTTGGAGTCCTCGAAGTAGTTGTTGTCCACCTTCGCGCGGGCGCCGGCCCGGGAGTTGATGCCGGACTCGTTCAGGTTCTTGTAGTGGTTGTTGTAGATGTGCGAGACGCCGCCGCGCAGCAGGGGCGTACGGGAGTCGATGTTCTCGTACAGGTTGTGGTGGAACGTGACGTACCCGTTCGAGGTGTCGCTCTCGCTGGAGCCGATCAGGCCGCCGCGGCCCGAGTTGCGCAGGGTGCTGTAGGACAGGGTCACGTACTGGGTGTTGTCCTTCATGTCGAAGAGGCCGTCGAAGCCCTCCGACTCCCCGCCGGACGCCTCCAGCGTGGCGTGGTCGACCCAGACGTTGCGGACATCGCTCTCCATGCCGATGGCGTCTCCGCCGTTCGACGTGGGCGAGCCGGACTTCTTGACGTTCCGGACGGTCACGTTCTGGATGATGATGTTCCTGGACTCCCGGATGTGGATGCCCAGCTGGTCGAAGACGGCGCCGCTGCCGACGCCGACGATCGTGACGTTGCTGATCTGCTTGAGCTCGATCACGCCGGCCGCGGTGTTGCAGCTGCTGCCGGACACCTTGGCGGTGTTGCCGTGATTGATGGTGCCCTCGACCTGGATGGTGATCGGGGTGGAGCTGCTGGCGCGGCCGCACAGGGCCTGGTGGATCGCGGTGCCGGTGGTGGCACGGACCGTCTGGCCGCCCGCGCCGCCGGTGGTCCCGCCGTTCTGGGTCGCGTAGCCGGTGACGCCGCCGGTGGCCGCGGACGCGGTGGAGGTGGACAGGGCCACGCCGGTGGCGGCCGCGAGGGCGCCCGTGGCCAGTAAAGCGGAGAGTCGCACGGCGACTGATCGTCTCATTCTCGTTTGGCCTTTCATGCTCCGAGTTGCACGGGAACCGTCTGTCATGGGCATGACAGTCCGACCGATGAGAGGGGGCGGGGTGGGCCGGGCCCATCGGCGGGAAAGCGCTTTCTTTTGGTCTGCCGTCGACAGTAGGGGCACGCCCGAGCGACTGGCAAGGTTCCGTGCAGTTACGGAAGGCAGCCTTCCACTTCAGTGCGGTCCGCCGCCTCCGCGCGCTCTAGGACAGGATCTGTCCTCAATGGCTTCTAGCGTGGTCATCGACCGAGGGAAGAACCACGGAAGGCGGAGACCATGACTGTCGACGAGCGGACCACCCAGGAAGCGGCCGGAGCCCCGGCCCTCACCGGCGAGCGCGCCGACCTGCTGGAGGTGCTGGCCAAGCACCGGCACTTCCTGCGCCTCACCACCCGCGACCTCACGGACGAGCAGGCCGGCCTGCGGACCACCGCCAGTGAGCTCTGCCTGGGCGGTCTGATCAAGCACGTCACCTCGACCGAGCGGAACTGGGTGGACTTCATCCTGCGCGGCCCCTCGGCCATGGGGGACTTCACCGCCATGACCGAGGCCGACTGGGCCCGGCGGGCCGACGAGTTCCGGATGCTCCCCGGTGACACGCTGGCCGGTGTGCTGGCCGAGTACGCGGACGTGGCCCGCCGGACCGACGACCTGGTCGCCACCCTGCCCGACCTGGATGCCGCGTGGCCGCTGCCGAAGGCCCCGTGGTTCGAGGCCGAGGTGCAGTGGTCGGCCCGCAGGGTGCTGATGCACATCGCCCTCGAGACCGCCCAGCACGCAGGCCACGCCGACATCATCCGTGAGTCGCTGGACGGCGCGAAGAGCATGGGCTGACAGCCGGGGGCGGACCGAGCGGGGGCGTCCGCGGACCGGGGCGAGGTCCACGGCCATCGGCCCCGTCCGGCCGGACGCTTCTTGTCCGGAGCTACAGCACCGGCAGGTTCTTGCGGAGCTCGAAGGCCGTGACCTCGGAGCGGTACTCCTCCCACTCCTGCTTCTTGTTGCGCAGGAAGAAGTCGAAGACGTGCTCGCCGAGGGTCTCGGCGGCCAGGTCGCTGCGCTGCATCAGGGCCAGGGCCTCGCCCAGGTTCTGCGGCAGGGGCTCGATGCCGAGCGCGCGGCGCTCGGCGTCGGAGAGGGCCCAGACGTCGTCCTCGGCGCCCGGCGGGAGCTCGTAGCCCTCCTCGATTCCCTTCAGGCCGGCGGCCAGGAGCAGGGCGTAGGCGAGGTAGGGGTTGGCGCCGGAGTCGAGGGAGCGGACCTCCACGCGGGCCGAGCCGGTCTTGCCGGGCTTGTACATCGGCACCCGCACCAGGGCCGAGCGGTTGTTGTGGCCCCAGCAGATGTACGACGGGGCCTCGCCGCCGGCGCCGGCCGTGCGCTCCGTGCCGCCCCAGATGCGCTTGTAGGAGTTGACCCACTGGTTGGTGACCGCGGAGATCTCCGCCGCGTGCCGCAGCAGGCCCGCGATGAAGGAGCGGCCGACCTTGGAGAGCTGGTACTCGGAGCCGGACTCGTAGAAGGCGTTGCGGTCGCCCTCGAAGAGGGAGAGGTGGGTGTGCATGCCGGAGCCCGGATACTCGGAGAAGGGCTTGGGCATGAAGGTCGCCTGTACGCCCTGCTCCAGCGCCACCTGCTTCATGACCAGGCGGAACGTCATGATGTTGTCCGCCGTGGAGAGCGCGTCCGCGTAACGGAGGTCGATCTCCTGCTGGCCGGGGGCGCCCTCGTGGTGGGAGAACTCCACCGAGATGCCCATCGACTCCAGCATGGTGATCGCCTGGCGGCGGAAGTCCATGCCGACGTTCTGCGGGGTGTGGTCGAAGTAGCCGGAGTTGTCCGCGGGGGTCGGGCGGCTGCCGTCGAGCGGCTTGTCCTTCAGCAGGAAGAACTCGATCTCCGGATGGGTGTAGAAGGTGAAGCCCAGGTCGGAGGTGCGGGCCAGGGCGCGCTTGAGGACGTAGCGCGGGTCCGCGAAGGACGGGGAGCCGTCCGGCATGAGGATGTCGCAGAACATGCGGGCCGTGCCGGGGGCCTCGGCGCGCCAGGGGAGGATCTGGAACGTCGACGGGTCCGGCTTGGCGATCATGTCGGACTCGTGCACCCGGGCGAAGCCCTCGATGGCCGAGCCGTCGAAACCGATCCCCTCATCGAACGCCTGCTCGAGTTCGGCGGGGGCGACGGCCACGGACTTGAGGAAGCCCAGCACGTCGGTGAACCACAGGCGCACGAACCGGATGTCGCGCTCCTCCAACGTCCGGAGCACGAACTCCTGCTGCTTGTCCATCTTCCGCTTCCCCATTCTTGCCGGTCAGGCCGCCTGTCCGCGCCCGCGCCCCGGAAAGCGGGCGGGCTACCGAGCGGGCACACGGGCATCCCACCACACCAGCGTTTCATACGCGTTGCCGGCCTTGATCGGCCGACTGGCCGTGGCTTGAACGCCCCGCTCACGACAGGTGTACCGCTCTGGTGCCCATCTTGCCTGTTCGGACCCGCCCGCGTAACGGGCGGCCCCGCGTCCGTCACGGCCGGCTCATAGCCGCGGGGAGATGCCCAGCAGGAGGGAGCCGGTCGGGTCGACGACGATGTCCGCCACCGTGATCGGGTCCAGCGTGGCGTAGAACGCCTCCTGGGCCCGGCGCAGGGCGCCGCGCAGCCGGCAGGCGGAGCTCAGCGGGCAGGGGGCCGAGGTGGCCGTGCCCTCGCAGTCGACGACGTCCCCCTCACCCTCGAAGGCCCGGACGAGGGCGCCCACCGAGGCGGTGCGACCCTCCTCCGTGAGCGCCAGGCCGCCTCCCCTGCCGCGCCGGGCCGTGAGCAGGCCCATGTGCTGGAGTTCGGCGACGACCTTCGCGGCGTGGGTGTACGGCACGTCCATGGCCGTCGAGATGTCCCGCGTCGTCGGGTTGGAGTCGCCGGTCACGGCGAGGCGCATGAGGACCCGGAGAGCCAGGTCGGTGGAGCGCAGGAGCCGCATACCAGGCAGCGTAGGTAATCGGCATTCCCGGTTCAAATTATTCGGGGTGGAGGATGTGTGGGGGTGGTGTGCGCGGCGGCGTTCCGGGCCGGTTCGCTTCCGGTCGGATGTCCGCGCCCTCTACGACCCGTCGCGCCTTCACCCTTACGATCAGCTCACCCGATCGTCCCACTCCCCCGAAGGACACTCCCATGGGCTCCGCCAAGAAGAGCAGCTCGGCACGCACGGCACGCATAGAGGAGATGCGGCGCGCCGAGCAGGCCCGCGAGCGCCGCGTACGGATCCTCACGATCGCCGCCAGTGTGGTGGTCGTCGCCGGGCTCGTCGTCGGCGGTGTGGTGCTCGTCCAGTCGCAGTCGGACGACGACGGCGGCAGCGCGGCAGGTGACGCGAAGAACGCGGGCAAGTTCGTCACCGGCAAGGACGGCGTGCGGACGTGGGAGGGCACGCTGGGGCGCAACCACGTGACCAAGACCGTGGACTACCCCGTCACACCCCCCGTGGGCGGTGACCACAACCCCGCCTGGATGAACTGCAACGGCGACGTCTACACCGACGAGATCAACAACACCAACGCCGTGCACTCGCTGGAGCACGGGGCCGTGTGGGTGACGTACAACGCCGCCGCCGGCAAGGCCGACGTCGACGCGCTCGCCGCGAAGGTGAAGAAGACGCCGTACACGCTGATGAGCCCGGTCGACGGGCAGAAGGAGCCGATCCTGCTGACCGCCTGGGGGCACCAGCGGACGGTGACGGGCGCGGAGGATCCGAACGTGGACGCGTTCCTCGAGAAGTTCGTCCAGGGCCGGCAGACGCCCGAGCCGGGGGCCGCCTGCACCAACGGGTTGTCCGAGTGAGGCAGCTGGGGCTGATCGCGGGAGCCGCGGCGACCGTCCTCGTCGCGGCCGGGGCGATCACGTACGCGGTGGCCGGGGACGAGGGGCCGTCGGACGCCGTGCCGTCCGCGGACTCCGCGGACGCCGGGTTCGCCCGGGACATGGCCGTGCATCATCAGCAGGCCGTCGAGATGTCGTACATCGTGCGGGACCGGACGGACGACGAGGAGGTCCGGCGGCTCGCCTACGACATCGCCCAGACGCAGGCCAACCAGCGGGGCATGCTGCTGGGCTGGCTCGATCTGTGGGAGCTGCCCAAGGTGTCCGCGGATCCGCCCATGACCTGGATGGGGATGGGCGACGCGGCCTCCGGCAAGGACGGGGCGCTGATGCCGGGGATGGCGACGAACGGCGAGATGAAGCGGCTGGGGTCGCTGGACGGGAAGCAGGCCGAGGTGTTCTACCTGCAGCTCATGACCGACCACCACAAGGGTGGGGTGCACATGGCGCAGGGGTGTGTGCGTGCGTGCGAGGTGGGCGTCGAGAAGCGGCTCGCGCGGGGGATGGTGGAGGCGCAGGAGTCGGAGATCGAGCTGATGGCGGGGATGCTGAAGGAGCGGGGGGCGGCGGGGCGGGAGTAGGGCCGGGCGGGAGTGGGGGCGGGGGCGGGGCCCGTCGTCCAGGGCTCCGGGACATCGTGTCGTTTTGACGATTACACTGGGCCGCGTGCCTCAACTACGTCTCGCCCTGAACCAGATCGACTCGCGCGTCGGCGACCTCGCCGGCAACGCCGAAACGATTGTCCGCTGGACCCGGCACTCCGCCGAACAGGGAGCGCACCTCGTCGCGTTCCCGGAGATGGTGCTGACCGGGTACCCCGTCGAGGACCTCGCC
Source organism: Streptomyces marokkonensis (assembly GCF_008312835.1). GTDB lineage: Bacteria > Actinomycetota > Actinomycetes > Streptomycetales > Streptomycetaceae > Streptomyces > Streptomyces marokkonensis_A. Next base: position 195,377 of record NZ_VSKS01000016.1, read on the forward strand.
CTGCGGTCGTCCTTCGTGGAGGCGTCGCGGGCCGCGCTGCGCTCGCTGGCCGCGCGGCTCGCCGAGGAGGGGTTCGGGGACCTTCCGGTGGTCGTCGGGTACCTCGACCGCAGCGCCGCCGCCCAGCCGAAGTACGGGCAGCCGGCCGGTGCGCCGCGGAACGCGGGCGCCGTGCTGTACGGGGGTGAGGTGGTGCTGAGCTACGCCAAGCACCACCTGCCGAACTACGGCGTCTTCGACGAGTTCCGGTACTTCGTGCCCGGCGACACCATGCCGGTGGTGCGGGTGCGGGGTGTGGACGTCGCCCTCGCCATCTGCGAGGACCTGTGGCAGGACGGGGGTCGGGTACCGGCGGCGCGGTCGGCGCGGGCCGGGCTGCTCCTGTCGATCAACGCCTCGCCGTACGAGCGGGACAAGGACGACACCCGGCTGGAGCTCGTGCGCAAGCGGGCGCAGGAGGCCGGGTGCACGACCGCGTACCTCGCGACGACGGGCGGGCAGGACGAGCTGGTCTTCGACGGGGACTCGATCGTCGTGGACCGTGACGGTGCGGTGGTGGCGCGGGCGCCGCAGTTCGCCGAGGCGTGTGTGGTGGTCGATCTCGAGCTGCCTGCCGCGGCGGCCGACGCGCCGGTGGGGGTGGTGGACGACGGGCTGCGGATCGACCGGGTGGTGCTGTCGGAGGAGCCGGTGCCCGCGTACGACGCCGAGCCCGCCGGGGGGTACGCCGAGCGGCTCGACGACGACGAGGAGGTGTACTCCGCGCTGGTGGTCGGGCTGCGGGCGTACGTCGAGAAGAACGGGTTCCGGTCCGTGCTGATCGGCCTGTCCGGGGGGATCGACTCGGCGCTGGTCGCCGCGATCGCCTGTGACGCGGTGGGCGCGGAGAACGTGTACGGCGTCTCCATGCCGTCGAAGTACTCGTCGGAGCACTCGAAGGACGACGCGGCGGAGCTCGCGCGGCGGACCGGGCTGAACTACCGGACCGTCGCCATCGAGCCGATGTTCGACGCGTACATGGGGGCGCTGGGGCTGACGGGGCTGGCGGAGGAGAATCTGCAGTCGCGGCTGCGGGGGACGCTGCTGATGGCGATCTCCAACCAGGAGGGGCACATCGTGCTGGCGCCGGGCAACAAGTCGGAGCTGGCGGTGGGGTACTCCACGCTGTACGGGGACTCGGTCGGGGCGTACGGGCCGATCAAGGACGTGTACAAGACCGTGGTGTTCCGGCTGGCCCGGTGGCGCAACCGGGCCGCGGTGGAGCGGGGGCAGACGCCGCCGATTCCGGAGAACTCGATCGCGAAGCCGCCGAGCGCGGAGTTGCGGCCGGGGCAGGTGGACACGGACTCGCTGCCGGACTATCCGGTGCTGGACGCGATCCTGGCGCTGTACGTGGACCGGGACCTGGGGGCCGACGAGATCGTCGCGGCTGGGTTCGACGCGGAGCTGGTGACGAGGACGCTGCGGATGGTGGACCGGGCGGAGTACAAGCGGCGGCAGTATCCGCCGGGCACGAAGATCTCGCCGAAGGGCTTCGGCAAGGACCGGCGACTGCCGATCACCAACGGCTGGCGCGAGGGAGCGGACGTCTGACGCCTGCGGCGCAGCGGGCTGTGCGGTGGGGGTGCGCGGAGCGGCTGCGGCCGGTGGGTGGGTCGGGGTCGGGTCGGGGGTATCCGTCCTCGGACTGGCGCGACCGGGTCGCCCGGTGGAGGTGCGGGGTGCTTGTTCGCACCAGCCGCTGCGGGCGCACACCCCCGCCCCGCCCCCTCCGCGCCGTAGGCCCCCGCCGGCCACTCCGCCACCCCGCGCGGCTGTCCCACGCCCACCGCGCCCCGCGCCTCGCGCCGTACGCCGCTGCCCCACACCCACCGCGGCCCGGCCCGTGCGTGAGGGCCGGTTTCAGTCGGTCTGTGGGGTGATCTTCACCCGGGCTGCGATGGGGAGGTGGTCGCTTGCTGTGGGGGGGAGGGTCCAGGACGCTTCCGGTTCGGCGCCCTTGACCAGGATCTGGTCGATCCGTGCCATCGGGAACGACGCCGGCCAGCTGAAGCCGAACCCGCTGCCCGCGGCGCCCTGGGTGGAGCGCATCTGCGAGGTGACCGCGTTCAGGGCGCGGTCGTTCATCGTGCCGTTCAGGTCGCCGAGCAGCACGACGTTCGGCAGCCGCTCGCCGGCGATGGCCTCGCCCAGGGCGTCGGCGCTCTTGTCGCGCTGACGGGCCGTGAACCCGGCCTCCAGTTTGACGCGGACCGAGGGCAGGTGGGCGACGTAGACCGCGACCCGGCCGGCGGGTGCGGTCACCGTGGCGCGCATCGCGCGCTTCCAGCCCAGGCGGATGTCCACCGCCCTCACGTCGCTCAGCGGGTGCTTGCTCCACAGGCCGACGGTTCCCACGACCGAGTGGTACTTGTACGTCGGGGCCAGCGCCGACTCGTAGACCGGGACCTGTGACGCCTTCAGTTCCTCGAGGGCCAGGACGTCCGCACCCGAGGCGGCCACGTCACGGGCCGTGCGGGACGGGTCCGGGTTGTCGGCGTTGACGTTGTGGGTGGCCACCGTCAGATCGCCGCCGGTGGCGTTCTTGTCGGTGAGCAGGCCGCCGAAGAGGTTCAGCCAGACGGCCGCGGGCAGGACCGTCGCGATCAGTGCCGTCGCCGACTTGCGGACCAGGGCGAGGACGAGCAGCACCGGGATGATCAGGCCCAGCCAGGGCAGGAACGTCTCGACCAGGCTGCCCAGGTTGCCGATCGCGTTGGGGATCTGCGCGTGGGCCAGCATGACCAGGGCCAGCAGGCCCGCGCACGCCGCCAGGAACAGTCCCCGGCGCCAGATGCGGCGGTCACCGCGCCAGCCTCTGCTGACGCGGTGCCACAGGCGCCGAAGCCGGGAAGCCGGCAGCTCGGGCCCCGAGCCTCCGTTGTCCGTCTCCGTCATGTACGCCTGCTGCGCCATACCGTCGCCTCACAACCTGCCGTGCACACCGTCGCCCCCGTGTCCGTAAGACCCTAGGGGATGATCGGTTTCCGTTCCTGCCGCCCCTCGGCGGCCGTACGAGGGCGATGACGCCCGGCGGCGCCCGGGGAGTTCCGGGTGGGGAGGGTGAAAGTGCCGTGTGTGACGAAACGCGCACGGCGGGGCTCGGCGCCCTCCCCACCGCACCGCCTAGAACGGAACCTTGAGGACGGAACCCGAGCCGACACCGAGGGAGGCCGTGCCGGTGCCGATGGCGTTCCACACCTCGACCCGGACCGTTCCCCCGGACATGTCGCCGAGGGTCCCGGTGGCGGAGTGCAGCCCGGCGCGTGAGCCCCGGTACTCCTCGTACCCCGGGACCGGGTCGGTGGCGAAGTAGCGGAAGGTCTCCACCCGTTCGAACGTGCCGTCGCCGGTCAGGTCGTACGACACCCGGGCCTGCTGGCCGAGTCCGACGTGCGTCCCGGCGTCCGTGCGGAAGCCGAAGTCCGTCGCGCGCGTGGGGTCGTGGTCACCGACCACGTCGTGCGCCTCGTAGACGAGCGGCTCGTACGGCTGTCCGTCGTGGTTGGTCCCGTCGGCGGAGGGGATGGTGTCAGCACTCGCTTCGGCCGCCGCCCGGGTGCTCAACTCGCCACCGGAGTGGAGGAAGAAGGTGTCGCCGGTGGGAGGGAGTGTCGGTGTCACGGTCGGGGTCGGCTCCCCGGTTCCGGGATCGCTCGGGGACGGCGACGGCCCGTCGGTGGGGGTGGGTGTCGGGGTCGGGCCGGAGCCGCCCGACAGCGGGTCGAGGGTCACGTAGGCGTGCCGCGGGTCGCCGTCGTGGACCAGCGACTCGTGGGCGCCGACGTCGTCGAAGGCGAAGGCGTACGCCTTGCCGTCGGCCATGCGCTCGTGGATCTCGCGCGCGTAGTGGTTGGTGACCGCGTCCCGGTAGAAGTCGGCGGACGAGGAGTCCGGCTGCTGGGAGTTGGACAGCAGGGTCGAACGGTTCAGAGCCGCGCACAGCGTGCGGGAGAGCGGGCCGCGCACCATGTCGTTGGGCGCGTCCAGGAGCTTGTAGCAGCCGTAGACGCTGTCGGAGTCCGGCTTGGCGAAGGACGTGGCGAGCGCACCGGACCCGTCGGTGAAGTTCATCCTGTCGCCCGAGACCCGGCCGTGGTACTTGATGTCGGGGCGGTAGGAGAACGGTGTCACCGTCAGTGTCTCGGTGCTGTACTTCTGCCAGACGCGGTCGATGTAGTCCTTCAGGGAGTCCTGCAGCGGGGCGCCCGCCTCGATGCCGTGGCTGGGGGCGAGGGCGCGCAGGACGGTGCCGTCGGCCCGCCGGTGGATCAGCTTCTCCCAGCCGCCGCCGCGTTCCTCCAGCGCGTCGAAGAAGTCCTGGTAACCGCCCGGCTTCAGGTGGCCGGTGGTGGCGACCGATCCGTCGGGGCGCTTCACGCCCACGGCGTACGGGGCGGAGAACATGTCGACCTGTGTGCTGTTCAGCCACAGCCCCGAGTCGTTCAGCGTGTACTCGGACCAGTTGAAGAGGATGTCGCGGTTGGGGTCGGCCGGGTTCTGCACGGCGGGCTGCACCAGGCCGCCGGTGGCCAGCCTGAAGTCCAGCTTCTCACCGTAGGAGAAGTAGAGCCGGCCGGAGAACTTGGGCAGCCTGATCGTCATGGACTCGCCGTCGGCGGGGCCGGCGAAGGACGCGTCCGGCGCCGGGACGGGCGGGACGCTGCCGCCCGGCCAGGGATGGAAGGTGCCGTCCGCGTCGGCCCAGCCCTGGCGCCCCGTGGACAGTTCGGTGCCGAGGTTGTACAGGTGGATCTGCTCGCCGGTGCCGGAGTTGTTGGTCAGGGTCAGCGGAATGGTGTCCGGCACCGCCGCCTCGGCACGGGACACCGCGCCGGTGCCGACGACGCCGGCGGTCGCCAGTACCGCCGCCGCGGCCGCCAGGGCGAGGACCCGGGGGCCGGGACGGAACCGGCCCGTTCTTGTCCTGGACATGCGCGTCCTCCTGAGAGACACGTGGGGAGGCACCGGGGGTGCCGTTGGCTGCGCCGGCCCGGCCGGTGGGACGGACCCACCGGCCGGGCCGGGTGTCCCGTCAGGCGAACGGGATGGTGAGGACGGAGCCCGCGCCCACCTGGAGGGTGGAGGGGCCGTTACCCAGGGCGCTCCAGACCTCGACGCGGACGGTGCCGCCGTCCAGGTCGCCCAGGGTGCCCGAGGCGGAGTGCAGACCCTGCCGTGCCGAGGAGTACTCCTCCCAGCCGGGTACCGGGTCGGTGGCGAAGTAGCGGAACGTCTCGACGCGGTCGAACGTGCCGTCGCCGGTCAGGTCGTACGAGACCCGGGCCTGCTGGGCGTGGCCGACGGAGGTGCCCGCGTCCACCTTGAACGTGAAGGCGGTTGAGGAGCCCGCCTTCACGGTGCCGTTGACGTTCTCGACCTCGTAGACGAGCGGGTTCTTCGGGGTTCCGTCGTTGTTGGTGCCTCCGGCGGAGGGGATGGTGTCGGAGGCACCGGTCGCGGCCGCCTCGGTGGCGAGTCCACCGCCCGGCTGCGGGTAGAAGGTGTCGCCCGTGACCGGCGGGTCGCCGGCCGTGGTCACCTTCAGCGTGCCGCTCGCCGGGCCGGCCTGGCCGGCCGTGTCGCGGGCCTTGACGCTGTAGGAGTACTCGGTGCCGGCCGTCAGTCCGGTGTCGGTGTGCGTGGTGCCGGTGACGGTGGCGACCTTGGTGGTGCCGCGGAAGACGTCGTAGTCCTTGACGCCCTTGTCGTCGGTCGCCGCCTCCCAGGTCAGCTCGACGGAGGTGCTGGTGACCTCGCCGGCGACCGGGGTGCCGGGCGCGCCGGGCGGCTGGTCACGCGTGCCGGTGGTGGTGACGGTCACGGTGCCGCTGGGCGGGCCGACCTGGCTGGAGGTGTCACGGGCCCGGACCTTGTAGGTGTACTCGGTTCCCGAGGCCAGCCCGGTGTCCGTGTAGGTGGTGCCGGTGACGGTGGCGACCTTGTCGTCGCCGCGGTAGACGTCGTAGTCCTTGATGCCGAGGTCGTCGGTCGCCGCCTCCCAGGTCAGCTCGACGGAGTCGTCGGTGATGTCGCCGGCGACCGGGGTGCCGGGCGCGCTGGGCCTGTCGTCACCGGGGGCGCCGCACAGCGTGTCGAGCTCGGTGTCGTCGCCCGCTCCGGACGCGGTGGACTTCGCCGGGACGTTCAGCACTCCGCCGTCGGAGAAGATCACCGAGCACTCCTCGGCGCCGTAGTTGTGCGCGGCGTAGGTCCTGGTGCCGTTCTTGTCGAAGGCGGTGGCCGTCGGGGTGTTGGCCGTGACGGTCATGTCCGGGGCGCCGATGGAGTTCATCGTGGCGACCCAGTGGTAGGTGTGGGCCTTGGTCTCGCCGGCCTCGGGGACGTACCCGCCGTTGTACTGGTTCCAGTACTGCATGGCCTTGGCCGGGTCGTAGAGGGCCTGGACCTGCCAGAAGATGTCCTTCCACTCGACGGCCGGTCCGCCGTTCTCCTTCTCCATCTCGGTCACGCTGCGGCGCAGCATCTCCTTCTCGCGCGCCAGGTGCAGCGAACCACCGGTCATAGGGAGGAAGTTGATGCCGTGGATCTCCTCGGGGTTGGCGGTCCACCAGGTGGCGTAGGCGCCGCCGCTGCTCCACACCATGCCCACGACGTCGTGGGTGAAGTCCTCGGGGTAGACCTG
>NZ_VSKS01000017.1 GCF_008312835.1 Streptomyces marokkonensis
GCCTGAGTGACCGTCAGACAACAAGCCCGGCACCGGGCCGCAGCCGCCCACCAGCAGCCCGGCGGACCCCACGGCGCCGCACGATCGTCATACAGACCCCACCACACCCGGCGGCAGCCCCGCCACCACACCAGGAGCGCACCTCCACCCCCACGCATTGCGCACAAACCGATTCACAACAGCCCGGCCGACACCGGGAAACCGGTCGAACCACTCAAGCGTGCGCCCGGCCGCCACCGGTGAGCGGGGCTCCCCCCTCAACGAGCAGGACAACGCGGGGAGCGGGGCTGCGCACCGCCTCGACGAGCGGGACAACGCGGGGTAACCCAAAAGCGACAAGCTGTCCCCACTCCCCTACGAGGAGGTTTGCGCTGTGCCCTCCCTCAAGCACCTACCCGACCACAGCCTGACCGCGCAGGCGACTCTGGTCTTCCTGCCGAAACTGGGCATCACGACCCTGACCCACAGGGACGAACACCCCGCTGTGAGCCGGAGGAACGGTGACGACCGCGACAGCCCCTCTCTCAGTACGCGACGGCACACCTGAAACCTTCAGCCGCAAACTTAAACGAGCACGAGCACCTGGGACGGAAGTACGCCGTTCTCCGCCAACACCACGCCGATCTGCAGGAACGACTCCGGGTTGAGGCCGCCGCGACCCCTTTTCCGCACTGGAGAACGCTGCCCTGAGCGGCCGCGGCGCCGCAGCACGTGTACTCCCGATACGCGGGCCAGAGAACACGCGGGGAAGCTCTACCCTGCAGCCGCCTCTGGTTCTCGATACAGCGGGCCTCTTCCTACCTGCGTTCGCCGCCCTCGCCGACCCGACGTCTCGGACCTACTACATCCGGCGGCTCCTGGCAGTTCACCGTCCCCCACCGACATGTCGGCGGGAAACCGGTCACGCGCTGAGCTGGTCCTGGTGGCGGCGTCGTCACCAGGCAACCGCACGACGCTGCCACTACCGTCGCCGCCACGGTGGAGGTTACGAACTTCCGGCACCAGACGCCACAGCAGCCGAATGGACTCGAGAAGGTGCCTCTGACCAGCAGAGATAGCGAACTGCAACTGGAGTACTAGCTTGTGAGCGGCCTGAGCCGGGCCAGCCGCGCGGACGGGACCGCGCGGAAGAAGCAAGCGGTCACGTACTGACCCGAGACGCGAATCTCGGGTCAGTACCCGCGCACAGGCCGTCCGACATGACGAGGGCGGTGCTGTACGTGGAGCCGTTCAGCACCCTCGCCGCCTGCTCCAGCCGGCGGCTGGTCGGCCGCGGTGAAGACCGGCCTACGGCCGCAGCAGGATGGACAGCACCGACTCCGCGTAGGCGCGGGCAGCATCGCCGCGCGGGAGCAGCTCGCGAACGGAGTGGGCAAGCTGCTCGTGGCCGAGGTAACCGACGTAGGCCATCAGCGCCCGTCGGCGCGCCTCGCCGTCGTCATACCCGTACTCCGCGAACAGGCCCTCCACATACGCGATCCGGCGTTCGGTGACCCGGCGTAGGACCGGGGCGACGGCTGGGTGAGCCGCGTCGGCCTGCAGCGCCAGCTCGATCGCGTCCGGTTCGCGCTCCGCGGCCGCGCTGGTGATGGCGAGCAATCGCCTCAGCCGCTCCCGGGGTGTGCCGTCCTCGCCGACCGCGGCGATCACGGCCTCGGTCTCGCGCTCCTCCCAGCGGGCCAGGGCGGCCTCGACCAGCGCGTCCCGGCCGTTGAAATGCCAATAGAAGCTGCCCTTGGTCGCGCCCAGTCGAGCTGCGATCGGTTCCACGGCGACGGCGGCCAGGCCCCCTGCGCGGATAGCGGCGAGGGCGGCGTCCGCCCAGTCCTGGGCCGTCAGACGTGGTTTACGGGGGCTCTTCGAAGCAGGCACGACCATACGGTAGCGTACGGAAAACCATACGGCAGCGTATGGAAGGCACCGCACTCCGGGAGTACCGATGCGCATGGTCCGCAATACGCACGAGCGTCTGATCAACGCCCCGGCAAAAAGGGCGGGCGCGCTGCTCGACCGCCTCTCCGCCACGGACGATCCCATCTGGCCCGCCCCCGCATGGCCCCCCATGCGACTCGACCGCCCACTGGGCGTCGGCGCGAGGGGCGGCCATGCCGGCATCCGTTACACCGTCGAGGAGTACGAGCCCGGGGCCCGGATTCGCTTCCGGTTCTGCGCGCCGCGCTCGGGCTACCACGAGCTTTCCGTCCATCCACTGGACGACGGACGCTGCCTGGCCCGCCACGACATGCTCATCGGCACCCCCGGCGCGGACCTGCTGCGCTGGCCGCTCGTGGTGCGCCACCTGCACGACACTATTGTCGAGGAGGTCCTGGACAACCTCCAGCACGGCGCGGGAGACCGAGTGGCCCGGCCCGCTCGGCACTCACGCTGGGTGCGCCTGCTGCACGGCCTGCGCTGGCGCCGGCCGTGCAAGGTCGATCCCCCCACCGACTCACGACTGCTGCCCGGCGCTTTGCGGCGGGTCGACTTCGCTGACGCCTTCCAGGTCCCTCTGCACCCAGCAATGCCGTCCGCTCCCGAGCTCTGGCTGAAGGAGTTCCTGCAGCCCCCCGCAGTGGTACGCGGCCTGCTGATGGCCCGCAACGCATTGGTCGGGCCGCTCGGCATCCGCCCGGCCTCCGGACACGACGCCTTCGCGGTAGTGGCCCGGGACGAGGACCGCGAGCTGATGGTGGGCAGCGACGAGGAGCACCTGGACTTCCGCCTCTCGGTGCTGACAGACGATGGGCACGTCACGTTCACCACGCTGGTCACCCTGCACAACCGGCGTGGCCGCCTCTACTGGGCTGTTGTACGCCACTTCCACCCGGCCGTGGTGCGCGCCATGGCGCGCCGCGCCCACCGGCAGATCGCCCTGCGCTCCACCCCCACCGCCCGCCCCGGCGCGGTCTGAGTGGACGCATGGCCGAATGGCAGAACCGTCCCCTCGACCCGGTCTATCCGGTCATCTTCATCGACGCCATCCACGTGAAGATCCGCGACGGCGCGGTCGCCAACCGGCCCGTCCATGTCGCCCTGGCCGTCACCACCGAGGGCCTGCGGGAGGTCCTCGGGCTGTGGGCCGGCGACGGCGGCGAGGGCGCCAAGCACTGGCTGCACATCCTCACCGAGATCAAGAACCGCGGCGTGAACGACGTCCTCATGCTGGTCTGCGACGGGCTCAAGGGCCTGCCCGAGGCGGTGGAAACCGTCTGGCCACCGGCCATCGTGCAGACCTGCGTGGTGCACCTGCTGCGGAACTCGTTCCGCTATGCCGCCCGCCAGGACTGGGACAAGATCGCCCGCCTCCTCAAGCCCGTCTACACGGCGCCGACCGAGGAAGCCGCCCTGGAGCGGTTCGCCGAGTTCGCCGACGCCTGGGGACGGAAGTATCCGGCGATCGTGAAGCTGTGGGAGAACGCCTGGGAGGAGTTCACCCCCTTCCTGCGGTTCGACACCGAGATCCGCCGCATCGTCTGCATCACCAACGCGATCGAGTCGGTGAACGCCCGCATCCGACGGGCGGTCAAGTCCCGCGGCCACTTCCCCAACGAGCAGGCCGCCCTGAAGTGCGTCTACATGGCGATCATGTCTTTCGACCCCACGGGCAAGGGCCAGGCCCGCTGGACCATGCGCTGGAAGACCGACGGCCGACTCTCAGCAGCCCGCCAGTAGTCCCAACCACTCCAGTTACACCGTTCGTTTGACAGACCCCGGTCCGGACGACGATCCCCGGCTGTTCACCGAGAAGCAGACAGCCGGCTTCGACACCGACGGCGCCACCGGCTGCTTCGCCGACGCCGGGGCCTGGGAGCCGCTCATCGCGCTCTTCGAGCGAGGGCTGATCCAGGGAAAGTCGGACCTGGACGGGTACGAGGACATCGACGACGGTTCCATGTTCATGCAGCGCACCTGGGACGAGGCTTCCGGCGGCGAGCTCATGGCCTTCGCGACGACCGGGGCGTTCCGAGGCCGGTGAGGTGATCGGCGTCGTGGTGCTGGTGGAGGGGATGCCCGAACTGCTCCCGGAGCAGGACGGGATTCCCGCCGACGCGGTTGTGTAGGCAGGGTCTGAGAACGTGAGAGCCTGGTCAGAGCAGGGGTGGAAACTGCTTCAGGAGGCTTGCGTGCCTTGGTGATCCGGCGGTCATGAGAGTAATGGCTGCCCAGGTGATGAGAATTTCGGAGTGCTGGACGAGTCGTTCGCAGTCGCGGGCGAGTCGGCGGGCCCGCATCATCCAGGGCCAGATCCGTTCCACGACCCAGCGGCGGGGCAGGATGACGAAGCCGGAGCTGTCCTTCGGGCGGCTGGCAGTCTGGATCGTGATCCTGACATTGTTTCTTGGCCCAGGTCCCGCCCTCCCTCAGACGCGCGTCCTACCGCCCCTGATGATGACCGCGACCCGTCCGCTCATCCCTCGCCGTCGTCGTCCTCGTCCAGCTCCGGCGCGTTTCGGATCGCGCAACGGGCGCAGGACGCCGGAGGCCGACCCGCCGGCGGTGAAGCTGTAGCTGCCAAGTAGGTTCAGGTTGCGGTGCTGCAGCGAGGAGAGCCGGGCGATGTCCTCGTCGCGGATCTCGTGGCCCTCGGCCTTCAGCCGGCCTCGATGAGCGGCAGAACGCGGGGTAACCGGGAGGCAACACTCGCTGTCCCGATACCCTTTCGAGGAGGTCTGCGCTGTGCTCTCGCTCAAGCGCTTACTCGACCGCAGTTTGACCGCGCAGGCGATCCTGGTCTTCGTGTTGGGACTGGGCATCACGGCCCTGATCCGCAGGGACGAGCACCCGGCTGTCTGGGTGTTCCAGAGCGCTCTCTACACCGGGGTCGCCATCGCGGTCCTGGCCGTCCAGCGCCGCCGGGCCGCCCGAGCCGTGGGCACCGACGCGGGCAAACTCGCCGATCTGAACCGGAAAATCCGCCACCATGAGGCGCCGCAGGACCCCGAGGAACAGGCGGCCATGAGACGGCTGATCGCCGAACAGCTCGGCCAGATGGAGCGGGCGGGCACGTGGCTGCCGTACTGGCTCGGCGCCATGGCCCTCGTCGCGGTCGGCATGCTCGTCCTGGGGGCCGTCAGCGGGTCCCTGGTCTTCCCCCTTCTCTTCGCGGTCGGCATGCTCGCGCTGTGCTCCTGGGTCCTGTGGATGCGCCGCCGCTCCCTTGACCGCCTCCGCCGGATGCGCCAGACCCTGCGACAGGAGTGAGCGGCCACAAAGGGCAGGGGCGGTAGGCAAGTCCCCGAAACCGGCGGCCTTCCGGGCCGCCCGGGCCCGGCCGGGGCGGTGGGCGAAGTTTGGCCCGTCATGAGGCGCTCGCTCGGCGGGGCCGACCGAAGCGGTGGCGCAGGTGGTGCAACGGCCGTCGCCGTCGGGGCGGGCGCGGCCGGGGGCAGGAGCGGCAGGATGGCCAGCCCAGACAGAACGGGCAGAGGTCCTCACCGGGCGCGGTCCCAAAGACCCCGCAGCCCGCGCACTCGACCAGCGCCCGGCGGGTGTGGACCTCGTCAACCGTGCGGGCGGCGGCCTTCGTCGAAGAGCGCTCCCTCCACGGCCGCTCGGGGGCCGACTTGGTGAGCGGCCCGGCCAGCCGGAGCGTACCCGGGTGGCCGGCCGCGATGGCGAGGGCAGGCAGGCCCCGGCGGCGCGTAGCCCTCTTTCACGGGAGAGTGATGTCGCTGATTTCTGAGCGCCAGGAGGACGTACCTTCCCGGGTGACTGATCGACAGGTCACCGAGCAAGACCGACGTTCGCGGCGCCGGTCGGGAAGGCACCTTTGGGCTCACCGTAGTCAACCAGAACGGCGCCACGCGAGATGGGTCGTCGCTGCTGGACGAGATCGTTCGGGAGGGCGCCCGCAGGATGCTGGCCACCGCGCTGGAAGCCGAGGTCAACGCATACATCGCCGAGTTGGTCGACCAGCGGGACGAGAACGGGCGGCGGCTGGTAGTGCGCAACGGCTATCACCAGCCGAGGCAGACCCCTCCCGCGGTCACCAGGGCCCCGACCACGGCCCCCACCACAGCAGGCCAACGCCATGCGCAGACCATTGCGCAGCCGAGCGCGCAGCACCTGCGCAGCCGCACCTCCAGCACGGCCAGCAACTGCGCAGCGCGCTCGCCAGATACCGGATAACCCCGCGGGTGCGGGGAACAGTCGATGTTCACAATGAGCTGGCCGACGGACCCGGGACCACCCCCGCAAGTGCAGGAAGCAGGGGGGTCAGTGGGTACAGCGGCGGATTATCACGGGACTATCCCCGCGGGAGCGGAGGTGAGCCGACGATCAGGTCGGGTTGTCAGCCTCCCGCCGAAGAGGAAGAGGGTGTCGGGGGTTGTTCATTACCCGCAACCCTGACGAGCTCCAGAGTCACCGGTCCGTCCACGTCCGGGTGCAGGAACACCCTCTCGGGGCTTGCGGTCCACAGCTGGATGTCGCCCAGGACCTGGCGGCCCGCGATCTTGTCGGGCTGCAGGTACACAAAATTCGAGGGGGTGGGATCCCAGGTGCCGTTGAAGTCGACGCGGGTGGCACTTCCGCGCAGATAGGCGTCGCTCTTCGCGATACCCACGGCGGAGAACCGTCCACCGGGGCGCAGACGGATCTCCGCGCCGGTCTCGTCGTCGCGGTACACCCCCGGCAGGCGGTCCGGATCGACGTTGACCGCGCCCGCCCCTGTACACCCCGAAGCGAGCATAGCCACAGCCGTGATGAGCACGGTGACAAACCCACTTCCGACCCCGCCCCTCGTCCTCACGGTTCTGCCCCCCATGTCCACACACCCCGTCCCCGCAGTCGGACGGCAGGTCTGCTGCCGAACTCTTATTTGAACATGCTCAAAAAACGGGGTGCTCCTCGGGCCTCGTCAGGACTTCCGGCCCACACGAGAGTGAAAGGCAGGGCTGGTGCGATGACCACCGGCCCCTCCGGGATCTGGAATACGGCGCTGGAAGCCCAGCTCGCGCCGATCATTGATGGCCGTGTTAGGCGCGGACGATGCCGGTGAGCTGGGTGAGGCTGTTGACCCGCCAGTCCGCCGCTGCTGCGACGTCGGCGGCGGCCCACAGGTGCCCCCACGGGCCGCGGCGAATGTGGGCCGTCCGCAGGCCGGCTGCCTTCGCGGGGAAGACATCGTTGGCCGGATGGTCGCCGACGTACAAGGCCGCATCCGGGGCCGCCTGCGCGACCTCGATGACCCGCTGAAAGAACAAGGGATCCGGCTTCGCGACACCCCACTCCCCCGAGGTGAAGATCAGGTCCGCCGGCAGGTCCAGGCCCCGCAGCAGATCACCCGCGCGTACGGTCTGGTTCCCGGCGATGACCATGCGAACGCCCAGCTGCCGCAGTGCGGACAGTGCCGGGCGGACGTCGTCGTACAGGTCGCCCTCATCCAGATCTTCCCCGCGGCCGGCGGCTTCGCGGGCCTGGTACTCGGCAGCGACATCGATTCCCGGTCGCACCAAGCGGAAAGCTTCGGCATTGTCGCTGCCCTGGGCGACAACGGCTCCCACCAGTGCAGACAGGGTATGGCGAGGAACATCCAGCCAGTCGGCCCACGACGCCCAGTAGCGGTCGTCCCGGGTGATCGTCTCACCGACGTCGACACGATGGTCTCAATCACGTCCGGCAGCCTGAACCTCACCGTCATGCGCCCAGCCAGCCGACTGCGGCAGTCACCACTGACCGTCCTCACCGGCGCCTCCCCCACCCGACTGGAAGGCAGGATCAGCGCCCCGCAGGCCATGACCGTCCAGCATCCCCTCGTCACCGCGCTCGCCCGTGAAGTGCCGCTGGGAACCGCCGTCTCCTCTGAGGGCCTCGAACAACACGGCCCCGCCCAGAACGTATGAACACCCCTGACCGGCGACACACCCCGCCCCTGGACTGACCTGTAACACTGCCGGCCGTCTCCGCCGGTGGATAGACGCGCGCGCCCCGGACCGATGCGGATGCGGTCCGGGGCGCGCGTGGTGTGCGGCGGTGGCTACAGCTCGAACTCCAGGTGCTCGATGTCGGTGAAGCGGACCTCCTCCAGGCTTCCGGCGCGGCGGCCGCCGTCCTGGAAGTACACCTCGCGCAGCGCGTCGGCGGCGATCTGCTGGAGCTGCTGGTCGCCGGCGCCGGCTTGCTGGGCGTCGAAGAGGCGGGCGGCGTGCTGCGGGGGCAGGGCGACGGTCAGGTGCCGGATGCGGGACTCGTCCGTCGACCCGATCGGCGCGGTGTAGCCGAGGCGTGCGCGGGTGTCGATGACGATGCCGCCGGTGGTGGCCGCCCGCTGCCGGGCCCGGGCGCGGACCTGCGGCTGCCACCGCTTGGTCACCTCGCGCTCCAGGCGCGCGGCAAGGTCGGGGCGGGGCTTTTTGATCTGGTCCTTCACGTAGCGTTCGACGGTGCGCTGGGAGATCCGCAGCATCTGGGCGACCGCGCGGGTGCCCTTGAGCTGCTTGACCAGGTAGCGCATCTGCGCGGGTGCGCTCTTGGGGATCGGGCGGGTGAACGCCTTGTGCACCGCGGCTTCCAGGCCGTCCCCGAACAGGCTCATCGTCGCCTTCTCCTACTCTCCGTTGTCGATGTCGGTGACGGTGCCGTCCCTGATGTACCGGGCGAGGTTGAGCTCCGGGGCGTTGAACCGCTCGCGGACCTCCTCGCCCCACAGGACGCTCTGGGTGCCCTCGTGCTTGACCAGGCCGGGGTTGACGCCAAGTTTGAAGCCGCCGGGCAGCGGCTTGCCGCCGGAGTAGGGCAGGAAGTCCAACGGGCTGGTGCCGCCTGCCGCGTAGACGACGCAGTCGGACAGGATCGCGATCGGGTACTGCCCGGTGAACGCCGCGTGCTTGACGATCTTGCGGTGCAGGTTGATGCGGGTGCGGGAGATGACGGCAGCGCGGATGTCCGGCCGCCACGTCGGGCGGGACAGCGCCCGCCACGGCTGCCCGGGCCGCCAGCCCTCCCCGCGTGGGCGCTCGCGCAGCTTGCCCAGGCCGCCCTTGACGGTCGCCTTGATCGCCGCAGCGACGATCGCCAGCTGCGGATCACGGCTCCTGTAGCCATCCATCGCCCCCAGGAAGTCGGCCGGCGCCATGTCCGCGTGGACGCCGAGGTCGGCCATCGTGGCGAGGTAGGCGTCCCGCAGCCGGCTGTACCAGCCGTCCAGGTAACGGCCGTTGTCGTACCGGACGTACGCCTCGAGCGGGCGGACCTCGTAGCCAAGTTCGACGGCGTAGGCGACAGTCGGCGTGGCGTACCAGGCCGGGCCCTCGGGGTGCTCGCCCTTCGGCGTGAACGGGGAGGGCAGCAGGTCGCCGTCCAGCTCCACCCACTCCTTGCCGACCTTCACCCTCGACAGGTCGACGTGGGACAGGTCGACCAGCCAGCTTCCCGGCAGCTTCGGGTCGAACACCGGCGCCTTGACGTGCGTCGGCTTGCCGAGGCCGACGATCAGGCCGTTGGCGCCGGCGGCGAAGGCCATGTTCACGTCGATGCCGACCAGATGCCGCAGGGTGCACTCGGCATCCGTCATCGGCCGCGCCCAGTCGTAGGCCTCCTCGAACAACTTCTCCCCGGGGCCGCGGACGTGGAAGCGCGGCAGGTCCTTGAGGACGGGGTGGCCGTCGGGGGCCTCGCACGGCGCGCAGTCCACCGGGTCCTTGCCCAGCGAGCCAGGGTTGTGCTCGGAGTGCCGGCGGCCGTCGGCGCCGGGCTCGGAGGCGCGGGTCGGCGGGTGCAGCGCGGTCATCAGCTCCAGGCCCGTCACCGCGGTCGAACCGCGCGGCGTCATCACCCGGGACGCGTAGACACCGAGGAGGCGGGCGAGGTCCGCCGGCGGAAGCTGACCGGCCGCTCCCCAGTGGCGGGCATCGAGCGCGTGCCACGACGGGATGCACAGCTGCACGCAGGCCCGCTCCGAACCGGTCGCGGGCCGGTAGATCCGCGCCCACGGCCCGAGGCCGCGCTTGGTGAGCTTCCAGTCGGAGCGGGCCAGCTGCTTGATGACCTTGTGGCCCTCCGGCAGACGCCCGGAGAGGCGCTCCTCCTCGGTGAGAGCGGCGGGCAGGCCGTAGCGCTCCAGCGCGGCCTCGGTCAGCACCAGCAGCGGGTCGGCGTCCTTACCCGGACCGGCCAGCCTCGGCTGCCCGAGCCTGGCCTCCTTCAGCGTCCACTCCACCAGAGCCGGCAGGGACTTGGCCGGCACCTCCAGGACCAGGCCGCCGGTGCAGTACGCCAGCACCTGCCCATCCGTGTCGACATCGACGACCGCCAGCGGCCCGTTCTCGAAGCGTGGGGCGGAGCCGCCCGCCGGAATTGCGGCCGGGGCCGCTTTGCGTGCACTGGGGCGGCGCGACGTCGACGTGCTCCTGGTGGTGCGCGCCGAAGCAGACGCGGTCGGCGAAACAGGAGGCGGAGGGCCCGGGTTGATCTGAGGGTTCTCGGTTGCAGGCGTGGCCGCCAGAGCAGTAGGCGGAGGGCCCGGGTTGATTCGGGTGTTCTCGATTGCCGTCGTGGCCGCAGTATCGGGCGTGGGGCTGGGGGGCGGAGTCTGTGCTTCTGCCGGGGCGGGCGCGGCGGTGTAGGTGGCCGGCGCCGCCGGGGCGGTCGTCCCCTCCGGTGCTGGGGGTGCGGGGTAGAGCTCAGCGAGCTTGTTCAGCAGCCGCGCATACGCCTCACGCTCCGGGCCCCGCGGCTCGACCGTCTTCTTCACCGACTCCCAGCCGGACACCGTCGCCCGCCGCACCTTCAGCGCAGCGGCCACCTCGTCCAGCGTCAGCCCATGAGCCTGACGCAGCCGCTTGCGCTCCTGCGCCGACGGCAACGGAGCACGGGACGCCACCAGCGCGTCGACCGCCTCGAACAACTCCGACATGAAACACCTCCTGACCAGCATCCTACCTCCCGAATCGTACGGATAGCGCACGTTTACCGTACGAATCGCGTACGAATAGGGCAGGATGGTGGCGGGAAGGCGGTCATCTCGGGCCAAGGGATCGCGTGAGCTGCTCCGGTCGGCCGGTGCCGTGAGCAGAGCGTGCTCATTACGAGGCGCTCGCCCCGGCGGGGCCTATCGAAGCGGTGGCGCAGGTGGTACAGCGGCCGTCCCCGTCCGGGCGGGCGCGGCGGGGGTGGGGCCCGGGCAGGTACGACACGGCGGCCAGCCCAGGCAGGTCGGGCAGAGGTCCTCGCCGGGCGCGGTCCCAGGGACCCCACGACCCGCACATTCGGCGAGCGCCCGGTAGGTCAGGGCCTCATTGACCGTACGGGCGGCAGCCATGGTTGACCGTGACCGTACGGGCGGCAGCCATGGTCGAGGAGCGCTCCGTCCACGACGACTGCTCAGCGGCCGACTCGGTGAGCCGCTCAGCCGACCGAAGCGTATGCGAGTGGCCGGCCGCTGTGGCGGGCGGCGGGTAGGCCTGGGCGGCGCGCAGCCGGGCGGCGATGATCGCGCCGACCGAGGTGCGTACTGGGGTGGGCAGGGGCCGGTCGGTGATGACGTGTCGCAGATGCTCGGCGCTCCAGCCGGCTTCCAGCATGACGGTGACAACGCGGCCCTGGTCGGTCAGTGCCTTGCCCGTCAGCAGCAGCTCGGGACGGCTCGCTGCGACCTCCAGCAGGAGCCGGATCCCCGGATGCATCTCATCGGCTGCCGGGACGGGCGGGACGGGGGCGGGAGGGGCCGGCGGGTGCGGCTGGTCCGTCCCTGCGGAGGTGCGCGCGGCGGTGTCGTGGGCGCACGGACGGAGGGGTCTGGTGTTCTGCTTGTTGGTCTTCTTACTCATGGTGTTCTTACTGATCGTTTCAGAATGACTCCGGCCGATAGCAGCAATCCTGTTGGCACTTGTACAGCTGAGTTGGCACCTTGGCCCATGGCCTTGTGCGTGCGGCTTGGTCCGGACCGGTCGGAACGTAGGAGTGGATGGATGGGCGTGGATGCGGAGCGGGAGTGCTGGGAGCTGCGGTCGGGAGCCGGCGTGGGTCCGTTGCAGTTCGGGATGTCTCCAGCCGAGGTCGCCCAGGCACTTTTGGTCCCTGGACCGCAGGAACGGGCTGACGGTTCGTATGCGCAGGAGGACTTCCCGGACGGGGTGAAAGCGTTCTACGACGCGGGCAAGCTCGCCTGTGTTGCGCTGGATGCGGTCACCGGTCCGCAGGTCTTCCTGTCTGGCTTTCCGCTGGCGGGAAGCGATCCAGAGCAGGGCCAGCAGTTCCTGCTGGACCATGCTGCGGAGCATGGGAACTGTCTGCTCTACACGCCTGATGACTCGCTTTCCCTGATTGATATCGGGGTTCTTCTGCGCTCGCAGCAGGTCGGGGCAGCGCGCCTGACCCGTCCGCTGTTCGTGAAGGAGGAGTGGTTGGAGTCGGAGTACTTCCGAGACCACCTTCCGCTGGAGGGCGCCTCAGACTGAGCGCTCGATCTGGCGAACTGACGCCAGACTCTGCGTGTAAGTCGCGATGAGATGCCGCGGGTCTGGTACTCGACGATCTCGGTCGGCAAGGTGTCTGGATGCGTGCTGATCTTGTTCCGGACGACCTGTGGGATCGGGTGGCCCCGTTGCTGCCGCCCCCTCCCGGAACAACGCCACCGGCATCCCGGGCGGTTGCGTGTTCCTGACCGAACAGCACTCGCTGGCGTCCTGTTCGTACTGCGGACCGGTGTCGCCTGGCGGGACGTCCCGGCGGAGACTGTGGGCTGTTCCGGCGTGACGGCCTGGCGTCGGCTGCGGGACTGGACCGAGGCCGGCGTCTGGCCCTGCCCGCACGCCGCCCTGCTGACCGAGCTGCGCCGCGCCGACCTGCTGGACCTGGACGACTGCTCCGTGGGCGGATCGCACGTCCGGGCCCTCAAAGGGGGGCCACGTCGGCCCCTCACCCGTCGACCGCGCCCGCCCCGGCTCCAAGCACCACCTGATCGTCGACCGCCACGGAACCCTACTCGCCGTGACGCTCACTGGCGGCAACCGACACGACGTCACCCAACTCCTGCCCCTGCTCGACGCGGTCCCGCCGATTCGGGGAGCTCGGGGACGCCCTCGCCGCAAACCCCGGCGCCTGTATGCCGACCGGGGCTACGACTTCGACAAGTACCGTCGCCTGCTGTGGAAACGTGGCATCAAACCCATGATCGCCCGACGGGGCATCGCCCACGGCTCCGGACTGGGCAAGGTCCGCTGGGTGGTCGAGCGCGCGTTCGCCTGGCTGCACCAGTTCAAACGGCTCCGCACCCGCTACGAACGCCGCGCCGACCTCCACCAGGGGTTGCTCGACCTAGCCTGCAGCCTCATATGCCTCCGCCGCCTTCGGGCCTCATTCTGAAATGATCAGTAAGACCCGCTCTGAGACTGGCGCCGCTGTCCCCCTGAGTCCCGTGGCGGTGACGTGGGCGCCGGGCAAGGCCTGTGGTCAGCCTGGCCCGCGAGGCCTCCCGTTAGACCGGCGGCCCGGCGCCTTCGCGCCACCGCGGGACTGCGTGATCCGACGCCCGGCCGGTCGTTGACCGTTACGGCGCGAGCCCGCCCCAGGGCTAACCCCTCGTTCCATCCGCGAGCCCGCGAGCTCTGCATACAGACCGGGGTCCCTGGGGTGCGCTGGTGTCACGAACGGCTACTGAGATGGCGGACCGACCAGTCCTTGGATTCGGGCGCCGCGTGACCCGCATGTGCTCGTGAACTGCATAAACGGACTGATCTAGGAGGACAGCTTGACCGTGTTCTGCGGCATCGACTGGGCCGAACGCCACCACGACATCGCTCTCGTCGACGGCACCGGCACTCTGCTCGCCAAAGCCCGCATCAGCGACGACGCGGCCGGTTACGGCAAGCTGCTGGACATCCTGGCCGAACACGGCGACAGCCCCAGCGATCCCATATCGGTGGCCATCGAGACCAGCCACGGCCTGCTGGTGGCGGCCTTACGCACCGGCAGCCGCAAGGTCTTCGCGATCAACCCGCTTGCCGCCGCCCGCTACCGCGACCGGCACAGCGTCAGCCGCAAGAAGTCCGATCCCGGCGACGCCCTGGTCCTGGCGAACATCCTGCGCACCGACATGCAGTACGCTCGCCAGCTCCCAGCCGTCGAGGACGCCTTCGGCCACCAGCTCCTGGCCCTCCTCAAGCAATTGGACGCCGCCTGCCAGGCCGCCAACGACCTCGCGGCAGCCGTCGATGAGGCCTTCCGCCAGCACGCCGACAGCGAGATCCTGCTCAGCTTCCCCGGCCTCGGCCCCCTGCTCGGAGCACGCGTACTCGCCGAGATCGGCGACGACCGCAACCGCTTCTCCGACGCCAGAGCACTGAAGTCGTACGCCGGGTCCGCCCCGATCACCCGCGCTTCCGGTAAGAAACGCTACGTCGGCCGCCGCTTCGTCAAGAACAACCGGCTCATGAACGCCGGCTTCCTCTGGTCCTTCTCAGCCCTCCAGGCCTCCCCCGGAGCCAACGCCCACTACCGACGCCGGCGCGAGCACGGAGACTGGCCCAACGCCGCCCAGCGCCACCTGCTCAACCGCTTCCTTGGACAACTCCACCACTGCCTCCAATCCGGGCAGCATTTCGACGAACTGCGCGCCTTCGCGCCATTCCTGTCAGTAGCTGTGCCCGCAGGCTGTCGCCCGGACCCTGCGCCCGTCAGCATGGAGGCTGCATCCAACGGGGAGGGGGAGCCGTGAGCGACGCTGTGGTGAAGGCCCTGGGCGAGCTGGTATCGGGCGGCGTGACGCGTGGCGAGCTGGATCGGGGCGGGCGGGTCCTGCGATGGGTTGAGGCGGGGACGGGAAGCCCCACGGTGGTCCTGGACGCGGCGAGCGGAACCCCGGCGTTGACGTGGGCGCCGATCATGCCCGCGCTGGCCGGGCACGTACGCGTTATCGCCTACGACCGCGCCGGGCTCGGCATGAGTGATCCGGCGGCGCGGCTCACCGCCGGCTCAGCGGTGGCGGACCTGACAGCGTTGCTGACAGAGATCGGGCGGGAGCCGTTCGTGCTGGTCGGCCATAGCTGGGGAGGCCAGCTCGTCCAGCAGGTGGCGTGGCGCGCCCCGCAATTGGTGTCGGGGCTGGTCCTCGTCGACCCCGCCCATGAGCAGTTCGAGCCCCTGCTCGGACGAATTCTGGAGGAGGCTTTCTCATACCTGTTCGCCGTGCGGAGAGCATTGGGCCGCAGCGGACGCTCCCTGCGCGAAGCGGCTGTGCGGGCGGCTGAGGCGGTGACCGACGACCCACGCATCCAAGGCCTGCTGGTGGAGGCGGAACTGGCCTGCTATGCCCACGAACACCAGATACGCGCCGCGAAGGCCGAGAACCGGATGATCCCCCGAGAGGCGGCGACACTCCGACGACTGCGCGCGGCCTCACGCCTGCCCGGCGTGCCCGTGACCGTGCTCAGCGCGACCCAGGGAATGCCCCGGCGGTGGCGGGAACGATGGACGGCACTGCAGGCACAGATCGCTGCTGAAGCGGAACACGGCGAGCATTCGGTGGTGCCCGACGCGGGACACTACATCCACCGCAGTCGACCGGAGACCGTGACAC
The DNA here is from genome assembly GCF_008312835.1 of Streptomyces marokkonensis. Taxonomy (GTDB): domain Bacteria; phylum Actinomycetota; class Actinomycetes; order Streptomycetales; family Streptomycetaceae; genus Streptomyces; species Streptomyces marokkonensis_A. The sequence continues at coordinate 15,518 of NZ_VSKS01000017.1, forward strand.
AGGCCGTTCTCGCGGTGTCCAAGCGGACACAGCTGGGGTGAGGTACGGCGAACCCAACGACTTCGCTACTCATCGCGGAATGTCACCGAGCTGGAGTTCGGGCACAGCCACTCCCCTGACCGAACAGGCAGCTTGGCTCTCTGGCCCCCTGAGATGTCTCGTAAGTGCGCAGGTGCATGGCGTCCAGCTCCTCTCTCTGCTCGGTGTTGGTGCCTCGTTGTTGAGGGACCTCCGCGACCGCCCCGGCCTCCGTCGAACGGGGCCGAGGCAGCACGGAGTGTCCGTCAGCCGTGGATCGCTTCAAGGGCCTGTGCCTCGAGGTCGGTGCGGCCTTCGGGGTCGTCGTCCTGGTTCGGGCCATGGACGGTGCAGACGATGTCCTCGTCGTCGTCCAGGTCACCGTGAGCGCAAGGAACAGGCAGGTGACGTTGTAGGAGGGCACCCACGCCCAGCCGGGGCATTCGTCGTCGTGCGGGCACCACACTCACGTCGAACCCCACGTCGCCCTCGCCGTCCACGTCAGTGCGCAGGACGAGCTTGCATCCACGTCGAAACCGGCCACCGCCTGGGCAACCGAAGCAGGAAACACACGTCCGGGCTACGCTGCTGAAACAGCTCGCCGGAGCCAGCGGAAGCATCGAAAAGAGAAGCGATTGGCTTCGTAGGTGAGAACGGAGAGCGAATGTCGACGGGGCCTGGCAGCAGTTCTTGATCGAGGCGCCCGGGAATGTCGATGAGAACTGGCAGCGCCCAGAGGGCTTGGCTCGGGCGTGTCGGCACGCACGGACATAATGCGGCCGTGGACCTGAGACCGTCGTTGTTGCCCCCGCCCGTGAGTCGGCAGCGGCTGGACGAGCTGTGCGCCGAGGTAGACCGGATCGCTGACGTGCTGGAAACCCGCCGGGAGGCAGCGGGTGAGGCAATCACAGCCTTCAACGCGATGACCGGTCATGACTACGAGGCCCTCGACTTCGCTGAGTACGACGGAAGCAGGAGCCTGGAGGAGTTCGCGCGGGAGGCGGCCCGGCCGGCTCACCCCGTGGTTGCGGACATCACCCGGGACGAACTCGTTGAGATCGTTCGCAGGCTCCTGCTGGCCGACCCGGAGAGCGACTACTACCTGCGGCTCCTGGAGGCGAACGTGTCGCACCCCCGGGTGAGCGACCTGGTCTTCCACCCCTCAGACGACCTTCGGGGCGCGTCTGCGGAGCAGATTGTCGACGAGGCTCTGAAGTACCGACCGATCGCGCTCTGAGCCCTGCGGGAAGTCAGCTGGCCGTGGCTTGTTGTTCGGCGCGGGCGCGGGTGGTGGCCAGGCGGTAGGAGTCAGTGCCGAGCCGCTGGCTGAAGCTGTGCATGGCGGCCTCCTGGGCCAGGTCCAGGAGATGAGCTGTGTCGACGGCTCGGACAGTGCGGGGAAAGGCCGTTGTCATGTCGCGATGATGCCAAGAGGTCTCCGCGGGGCCGAGAGCCAGCTGGGCCGGGATGCGATCTGCCGACGCGCGGGACCCCAGACTTCCTCGAACTCCTCGGAGGTAAGTTGCTCGGGGTCGTGGCCTTCCCATTCCGAGACGGGCAGCTCGGCTGTGATCCGAACCTGCTGCCACTCCCGCCCGAAGTAGCCCTCGGGCCCCACGAGGGCCTCTGCCATCACGCAGTGAGGGCCGGGCACGTGGGTGGCGAACTTGCCGTCCGGATGATGACTCTGCCGCTGATCTTGTGACTGTCAGCCATCGAAGCGGGTCCAGTCGACGGGAAGGTCGGCCAGCGGGTCCAGGGCGTTTCGGTGGGTGGCGCCGGCCCAGACATCGAATTCTTCGCCGCCCACGTTGCTGACATGCACGACGAGGCCGGGGGTCACGTAGAAGTGGGTGGGTGCCCAGGGCCAGAAGGGGCGCAGGGGCACAAGGTGCAGGGCTTGGGTGAGTTGCTCGACCTGTGGTGCTGTGAGTCTGCGGGGCAGGGCCAGGTAGTCGGCGCCGATGGAAGCCTCGAAGAGGGAGAATTGGATCAGGAAGCCGCTGAGCGGTTCCTGCTCGGCGATCGGCTCCTCGTCGAATTCACGGAACCAGACAGTCGGATCGGCCTCAGGTTCGTCAAGCGTCCATAGGAGTGACCAGAGGAAGCCTCCTTGGTTCTCGACGCCGAAGACGAGCATCTCCCCGAGATGGTCGGTGTGCAGGTCTGGCTCGGGCAGGATCCTGTTCTGGGTTCCGAGGGCACCCGGCCGCTGCTTGGCGAGCCGATACAGATGTCTCAGTCCAGCGGGAAGACGTGACGCGGAGTTGCTGGTGGGTGATTCGGTGGCGTCTGCGGTGGGGTACCAGCCGGTTACGAACTGCTCGAGAGCTGCCGCACGGTCACCGTTGACATTTCTGAGCCACTCGAGGCCCGGCAAGCGCTCGGGGGAAGGTAGTGGGCGCACTCGGTTGAGGAGTTCTCTGCTCAAGGGTGCTTCAAGCCGCAGTTCGCAGTCGGTGAGAACGCCATCGGAGGTGCCAGCCTGGCTCACCTGGGCGGTGCCCAGGTACAACACTTCACCTCCGAGGCGGACCGCGATGTGGATCGGCAACGAGCTGTCGTACGCACCCCAGGGCGCCCCCATGAGTCGCTCTGTGACCGGCGCCGGTGCGGGCCCGATCAGGCGGACCTCCTCAGCGCTCCACACACCGCTTCTGGCGGGTGCGTCACTCGCTTCCGCGATGATCACCATTCCGGCCGGGCCTATGACGACACTGGCGCCCCCCACCGTGAAGCGCCCGGCTGTCACCGAGCCGCCAACGAGCTCGGGTACGCGCTCTCCATCGAACACCAGCGCCGGAATCACGGCGGGACCCTGATCAGTCATCCCCGCATGATCCTCGACCACCACCGGGCGTCCCTAGGCGGGGTTCGGGCTCGGCGGGGCGCTGCACGTAGCCGACGCCGCGGTCGGTGGCGACCTCGGCGCCGACCAGGTCCTCCAGTTCCTCGTGGGTGAGCGCCGTCCAGCGTGGGCCGTGCGGGCGGTAGCCGTCGGCGCCGGCGAACACCACCCGCCGGAAGCGGCTCTCCTGCCGCGCGCCGTCCGGCCACAACTGCCGCTCCACCCACACCGGCGGCGCCTCCTCGTCCGGGCAGTGCCGCTCCCACACCGCGCCCGCGTACCGCTCTACCCCGTTCATCAGCCCCATCCCCTCCCCGGGGACCTGCGTCGCCACCGCGACCGGGCGCGCACCCGCCGCGGTGAACAACTGCAGCCGGAACGTCCCCGGCAGCCTCAGGGCGGTGAACAGCGGCTCGTCCACGGTGCGCCGGCGCGGCGCCGCCAGCGCGCGCAGTTCCTCCCGGCCACCGGAATAGTCGCCGGGCCGCGGCGGCGGGCTCGGACGCGGAGTACCGCGAGGAGGACTTCCGGTGAACTCCGCCGCCGCGTGACCCTCGTCCACCGGGGTCTTCTCGGAAGACCAGGTCAGTCCGGGTCCCCGGTGGCCTGGAGGCGGCGCAGGGCCAGGATCAGATTGCCGCTGCCGAACGTCGCGAGCGCGGCGACGCCCCACAGGGTCGCCGCGACACCGGCCCGGTCCAGCACGGCGCCCGCGGCCAGGAAGCCCAGCGGCCCGGCCAGGGTGCTGATCGTGACCACGGCCTGCAACACCTTGGGCCCGAAGCCGTCCGGCAGCCGGGCGGAGAGCAGGCCCATCAGCGGCGCGTTCGCCAGGGGCGCGGCGGCCGATGACAGGCCGACGGCGACGACGAGCACGCTGGCCGGCACGGACACCAGGAGCGTCCACAGGGGCAGAGCGACGCAGACCAGGGCCGTACAGGCGAGTCGTACGGGGGCGACCCGTGCCGCCAACACATAGGCGGCCACCGAGCCCACCAGGCCACCGGCGCCCAGGGCGGCGATCAGCAGGCCGCCGACCCTCGCGTCCCCCTCGAACCGGGCGAACGCCAGCACCGGCATGGTGATCATCAGGGTCCGCAGCATCAGCCCGAACATTACGGTGGACAGCATCGCCCGGCTCAGGAACCAGTCGCCGCACAGATGCCGCACCCCCGCCCACAGGCCGCGGGGCCCGGCCGCGGACCCTCCGGCCCCGCCACCCCCTGCCGGGACGCGGCGCAGCAGCAGCAACCCGGAGAAGGCGAACGTGGCCGCGTCCAGCCACACCACCGATGTGGTCCCCACCAGCGGGATCAGCGCGCCCGCGAGCGCCGGTCCGGCGAACGCCGAGCCGTTCTGCACACCTTCCAGCGCGCTGTTGGCGCGGGCCAGAGAGCGGGCGTGCGGGCTCAGCAGTTCCATCGCCAGCACCCGCTGTGCCGCGTGGTACGGAACGGCCAGCGCCCCGAGCGCCGCGACGATCGCCACGAGGACGGCCAGATCGAGCACGCCCAGGGTCTGCAGCAGCGGGATCAGCGCCACCACCGGAGCGCGGGCGAGATCGGAGACGACCATGGTCCGGCGGGCGCCCAGGCGCTGGATGACCTCTCCGCCCGCGAAGCCGAGCAGCGCCATGGGCAGCACCTGGGCCGCGAAGACCAGGCCCGCCCGGGTGGCCGAGCCGGTGGTCTCCAGCACCAGCCAGGGCAGCGCGAGCATGGTCATCTGGGTGCCCAACGCCGTCACCGCGCCCGCGACATAGACCGCCGTCAGCGCACGGCTCGGCCTGCCACCCGCTGTGCCGTTCGGCGCTCCGCCTGGTGGGACGGGGGCTGCGCCGGGCCGGGTCGCCGCGATCGTCATCGGGTCGCCCCTTTCTCCTCGGTGGGTCCGGGCCATGTGGTCGCCCCCGCACCCTGTCGCCCGCCCACCGTCCGGTGCCAGGGAAGGACCGGCGGTAGCTCACTGTCGGTGCCGCTGCGCCTTCTTCCCTGCCACGCAGCCCGCCCGTCCGGCAGTGTGATGGCCGTCGGAGCCCACCACAGCCAAGGCCACCGGCAGCGGACACCAACGAAGGGAGGGACGGCGATGAGCGGCGGTATCGGAACGGCGTCGCACGTCCCGTCCTTCGCCGCCCGCGACGGACGGCGAGCGGTCGAGACCCGGTATGTGGACGGTCTCCCGCAGATCGTGGCCTGGGATCTGACGACGGGTCAGCGCCGCCAGGCGACCACCGCACCGCTGGGTGTGGAGACCGCCGCCATCGAGCCGGACGGCCACGGCCTGTGGTGGTTCGACGCCGCTCCCGGCGGTCAAGGCCGCTGGCTGCGCGGGCCGTTCGAGGGCGGGCACCCGCGCCCGGCGCTCGACGGCGTACCCGCCGGGCGGATGCACGGCCTGGCCTTCGACCCCCGCAGCGGCCTCGCCGCCGTCGGCGTCGGGGTCGCGGACCGCTCGCGGTACTACCTCGGCCGACCGGGCGAGCGCGCCCGCCTGGTGGCCGAGGAGCCCGGCTGTGCGGCAGTGGTGGGCCTGGCCCCCGGCGGCCGACTGCTGGCCACCGCGGGGTGCCCGGCCGGACCGGCCGCGGTCCGGCTGTGGTCACCGGCCTCCGGCGTCCTCGTGGACGCCATCCCCGGCGCAGCGGGCGACGGCGGCGCGGTGTGGGCGCTGGGCTTCCGTCCGGACCTCACCACCGCACGGCCGGAACTGCTGCTCGTCCTCGAACGCGCGGGCGGCTACACCCTGGCCTTCTGGCGGCAGGGCGAGGGGATCCGTACGCACGGTCCCGGCTCCGCCCTCGACTTCGATACGGAGATCACCGCCTGCTGGTACGGGCCCGGCCGCACGGCGCTGGTCCAGCAGGACCGGGCGGGACGCAGCCGCCTGCTCCGCGCCGACCTCGACCGCGGTACGACGACGGTGCTTCCCACGCCCGAGGGCACGATCATCGACTTCTCCTGCGCACCCGACCGCACGGTCCACTGCCTGTGGAGCCGCGACGGCGAACCGCCCCGGCCACTGATCTGCCACCCAGAAAGCCCGGAAAGCTCGGAAAGCGCGGAGCACCCGGAACCTTCGGAACGTCCCGACCGCTCCGGCCACTCCGGCCGCTCCACGACGGCGTCACGCGGCACGGCGCCCGGCGGAACGACCGGATCCAGGCGCCGCGAGCTGTGGACACATCGGCCGTACGGGCAGATCCACAGCTTTGTGGCCACCCCGCCCGGCCGCAGAGCGGGCCACCGCCCCTGGCCGACGGTCTTCCTCGTCCACGGCGGGCCCCACACCCACGACCGGGACGCCTATGACGCCCGGACCGAGGCCCTGGTCCGGGCCGGATTCGCCGTGGTGCGCACCAACTACCGCGGCTCGACGGGCTACGGCCCCCGCTGGCGGGACGACTTCGGCCACCGGGTCGGCCTCGCCCAGCTCGAAGACCTCGCCGCGGTGCGCGGCCACCTCATCGACGCGGGAGTCTCGGAGCCGGGCCGTACCGGCCTGTGCGGTTACTCCTGGGGTGGCTATCTGACGCTGCTGGCGATGGGCGTCCAGCCCCGGCTGTGGGACGTGGGGCTGGCCGTCGCCCCGGTGGCCGACTACACGGCGGCGTACCGGGCGACGACGCCAGCGCTGCGGGAGGTCGACGACCGCCTCTTCGGCGGCACCCCGGAGCAGGTGCCACACCGCTATCGCGCGGCCTGCCCGATGACCTATGTGGGCCGCGTACGCGGCCCGCTCTTCCTCGCCGCCTCGGCGGACGACGAGAAGTGCCCTCCGGAACAGATCGAGCGCTATCTCGCCGCGCTGCGGCGCCGCGACGTCCCGCATCGCGTCCGGTGGCTCGGCGGCGGACACGACGTGGGCCGTGACCCAGCCGGACACGCCGCCGCCTGGGCCGCCATGGTGCGCTACGCCGACGACACGCTGCGCGCCTCCCCCGGAACCGCCGACCGCCGCAACAGCGGGCGGACCGGCTCGCACCACCCCGTCCACCACACCGAAGAAAGGTCAATCCCATGAAGCGTCACGGACTGCGCGTCGACCCCATCAGCGCCACCGAGCGGGAGCGCGGGATCATCATTCCGCCGGACACCCAGGCCGCCCTGGACAAGGCGGTCCCGGTCCGGCCGAACGGCCCGGCGCGGACCTGCACCACCCGCACGAAGAAGAACACGGAGAAGAAGTCGCCTCTGCAGTGAGCCCAAGCAGCGCCGTAGCGGGGTGCCACGCCCGGCACCCCGCCGCGGCGCCGGCCGTGCCGGTGAGGACAGGAAAACATCATGACCACAGCTACGGCAGCGACGGCAGCACCCCGGACGAACAGTCCCCGGCCGGAGAAGCACCGGCCGGACAAGCCCGAGACGATGGAACCGCGCCGGAACCCGCCGACGTTCCTCAGCGATCCGTACCCGACCCTGGCCAGGATGCGGCAATCGGCCCCGGTCTCCGTGCTGCACAGCGACGGCGGCCTGCGGCTGTGGATCATCCCGCGCTACGTCGATGTCCGGGCCGCCCTCTTCGACCGCCGCTTCGCGCAGGATGTGCGGCGCGCCCAGGCCCTGGCCGACAGCCGGGTCGAGGGCGTCAACCTGGGCACCGAGATCACCCATATGCTCAGCAGCGATCCGCCCGACCACACCCGCCTCCGCCGCGTGGTCCAGGCGGCGTTCAGCCGCAAGCGGGTCGAGGCGATGCGGCCGATGGTCGAGCGCATCACCCTCGAACTCCTCGACGGGCTGGACGCGGCAGCCGCGCACCACACGACCCGCACCACCACCGCCACGGTGGACCTGGTACGTGACTTCGCCTTCCCGTTGCCGATCCTCGTCGTCTGCGAACTGCTCGGCTTCCCGCCCGAGGACCGCGACCTCTACCGGAAGTGGTCGACCGCCATCGTCACCCAGGAGGGCGACCACGCGGCGTTCCGGCGAGCCGTCCAGGAGATGGGCTCGTACGTCCTGGCCATCGCCGACCGGCGCATCCGCCGCAATGACCGTCCCGCCGATCTGCTCACCGATCTGCTGGCGGCCCGCGAGCGCGGGGAGCTGACGGACGACGAGATCGTGGGCATGGTCGCCCTGCTGCTGATCGGCGGGCATGAGACCACCGTGAACCTGCTGGGCACCTCCTGCCTCGCGCTGCTGCGCGATCCCGGCCAGGCCGCCTGGCTGCGCGCCGATCTCACCCGGATGCCCAGGGCCGTCGAGGAGTTCCTGCGCTACGACTCCCCCATCTGTATGGCCACCACCCGCTTCACCACCGAGCCGGTGGACGTCGGCGGGGTGGAGATCCCGCAGGACGAGTTCGTGCTGCTGTCCCTCGGCGCGGCCAACCGCGACCCGGCGCGCTTCCAGGACCCCGACCGCCTCATCCTCGACCGCCGGGACGCCGGCCATCTCGCCTTCGGCGGTGGCATCCACCGCTGCCTCGGGGCCCTGCTCGGCAAGCTGGAGACCGAGATCGCGCTCACCGCGCTCCTCGCCCGCTTCCCCGGAACGACCCTGGCCTGCCAGGAGCGCGACCTGCGCTGGCGCAACACGATGATGCTGCGCGGCTTGGAGGCGCTGCCCCTCACCCTGCGCCGCTGACCCCCGCCCTGACCCTGCCGCCCTCACCGTCGCGGCCTGGGCCCGGTCGGTCAAGGAGAACGGGACACGGGGTGCGCAAGGTGGAACCGCGCCAGACGTACGGCAGTCGAACGGGGCGCCGACCGACGCCGAACCGCCGATCAGGCGCCCGCCCGGGACCATAAGATCGGGTGCCCTGGGGGGTGAATATGGTGAAGCGGCGCCCTGGCACCATGCCGACGCTGGAGGAAGTGGCCGCGCTTGCCGGGGTGGGGCGGGGCACGGTCTCCTGCGTCATCAACAACGCGACCGGTGTCAAGGAGTCGACCCGGCGTGCCGTGCAGCAGGCCATCGCCGAGCTGGGCTACGTGCCCAACCTGGCGGCCCGTTCGCTGGCGGGGCGGCGCGCGGACGCCGTGGCGCTGGCGATCACCGAGAAGGACTGGCGCAAGTACGGGGAGCCGTTCTTCTCGGAGGTGGTGCGCGCGGTCGGCGACGCGCTGGCGGACACCTCGGTACAGCTGCTGCTCACCCTGGTCCGCTCGGACGCCGAGCGGATCAGGTTCGTCGGGTACGCGCGCGGCGGCCGGGTCGGCAGGGTGCCGCTGATGTCCGTGCACGCCGAGGACCCGCTGCCCGACATGCTCGCCGACGCCGGGCTGCCCACGGTGCTGCTCGGCCGCCGCTCGGGCGAGGAGCAGGTCACCTACGTCGACGCGGACAACGCGGGCGGTGCCCGGGCGTCGCCAAGCCCGGGCTGGGTGAGCATGGTGGCGAGCACCGACGTGGCTCGAAAGCCGGGGACGCTCAACTCGCTGGGAGTGCGCACCACCACCAACCCGATCCAACTCGCCCTGTGGGCCGGGCACGGGCCTGTTGTCGGTGTCTCACGTCCCATGCGGCGGCCTTCCTCAACTGCCATCCGCCAGAAGACCCTGACACGCCCGCGGATAGCTCTCAGTCCTCAGAACGGGCCCAGGTTGAGAGACAGCTAGCGTGCTGGTCTGGGACAACGTCCGCCTGCACCTGACGGCCGGCATGCGTGAGTTCGTCGACGCGAACGCCGAGTGGCTCACCGTGTTCCAGCTACCCACCTATGCCCCGGACCTCAATCCGACCGAGGGTGTCTGGTCGCTGGTCAAGCGTGACATCGGCAACCTTGCTGCGGCCGACCTAGGCCAGATCACCCGCGCCGTGAAGCGCAATCTGCTGCTGCAGTATCGGCCGGAGGCCATCGACGGCTGCCTCGCCGGCACCGACCTGGACCTGTGAGGTCGGTCGCCGGACTCGAAATTTGTCGAAGCCCAAAGCTGCTGGTCAGCTAACGTGGCGGCATGACTGACAGCCTGGCCGAGGACGTAGCCGACGTGCTTGACCTCGTCCTGAACTCGGACGAGCCCATTCACGTCGCCCTCCGACGACAGGCGCCCCAACTGAGGGTGCACTCCCGCTGCAAGTGCGGGTGCGGCACTGCCTACTTCGACCTTGACGCCGACGCGGTGGAGCCCGCGCCAACGGGCCCCGGCACCGTCGTGGCCGCCGACGTACAGCTGTTCACCAAAACCGGCGAGTGCCCTGGCGAGGTCCTGGTCTTCGCGCAAGGCGGCTACCTCTCATGGCTGGAGGTCTGCTCTTGGAGCGATGACGTTGAGGTGAATCTCGCCGCGGCGCGGCGCTGGCTGCAGCCATCGTTCTGAACCCGATCCCGGTAACAGCCGGCGGTCTCGGACCCTGACGCCGCCACCACGAGTCGACCGACATCACGAGTTCAAGTGCAGTAACTGGAGCCGCGGAGGTGAGGCGCCCCGGGTCGGGGACTCTCTGATTCAGCACGGGCGGAACCACACCGAGCCGCAGAGTTCTGAGGTGACTACAGCGCTCTGCCGGCCTCGGGAACCGGATACGAAGCTTGGGAACAGCCGTCATCGAGACGGAGCAACTCGCCGACCGCGCCACCGTCGTCCGGCGCGACGGCACCGTGTTGTACGCCAACGGGAGTGGCCATTGCCATTTGTCAGGGGTGTCAAGCATCCATCGTGGTGGCCGGCTACCGTTTCACCCTGCCGCGGATGGCAATGACAGCGAACCCCAGCAGAACCGGCTCGGCTAGGGTCTGCTGCGAAAGTGGATCTTGGTCGTGGATGATCACGCCCTGTGGGGCGTGGTGATCTGACGAATGGACAATGGGCCCGGCTTGAGCCGTTGTTGCCGCAGGGCATCAAGCCGGGCCGTCCGCCGGTGTGGACGCGACGGCAGCTGATAGACGGCATTCGGTGGCGGACCCGTACCGGTGCTCCCTGGCGTGATGTGCCGGAACGCTACGGGCCCTGGGAGCGGGTCTACGACCTGTTCCGGCGCTGGCAGCGCGATGGCACCTGGCCAGGTTCGTCACTCAGCTCCAAGCTCAGGCGGACGCGAAGGACCTGATCACCTGGGACGTGAATATCGACTCCACCGTCTGCCGGGCCCACCAGCACGCCGCCGGGGCCTCGAAAAAGGGGATCTGCAAAAGGAACCGCCCGGCGGCATTGCCGTTGAGCCGGCCGACCATGGTCTCGGAGGTTCCCGAGGCGGCCTGACCACCAAGATCCACCTTGCCGTCGAGCAGGGGCAGAAGCCGCTGAGCGTCGTGATCACAGCCGGCCAGGGGGGTGACTCGCCGCAATTCGAGCCGGTCCTGGAAGCCATCCGGGTACCTCGCCTTGGTCCGGGCAGGCCCCGCAGGCGGCCGGACCGGGTGCGGGCCGACAAAGCGTACGACTCCCGCCGCAACCGGGCCTACCTGCGCAGACGCGGGATCAAGGCGACCATCCCGGTCCCCGCCGACCGCGTCCGCAACCGCCAGAAGCTCGGTGCCCGAGGCGGTCGGCCGCCGAAGTTCGACAAAACCGACTACCGCGAGCGGCATGCCGTCGAGTGCGGGATCAACCGCCTCAAGTGCCACCGGGCCGTGGCCACGAGATACGACAAGCTCGCCGTCCGCTACGAGGCGACCGTGTTGGTTGCAGTCCTCAACGAGTGGCTGTGACCAGCACCTTCCCAACAAACCCTAGTCGACCCTGACCACGTACTTGCCCCGCACACCGCCCGCCTCCAGCGCCCGGTGTGCGGCCGCTGTCTCTTTCAGCGGGAAGACCGTGTCCACCGCCGGCCGCAGCTTCCCCTCTGTCACCTGGCGGGCGAGGTCGTCGAAGAGCGCACGTTCGGGGTTGCCGCTGAAGAAGCGCACCCGGCCGCGTCCGTGGACGGCGCTGGCCGCGATGTAGCCCAGCGAGGCGGCGGGCCGCGTCAGGTCGAAGGCGATGGTGACCATGCGTCCGCCCGGCTTCAGCATCCGCCGTACGGTACGCAGGTCGGTGCCCGCCGTGTCGAGGACCACGTCGAACAGTCCCAGTTCCGCAGGGGACACGGTCCGGTGGTCGACGGCATGGTGGGCACCGAGCGTACGGACGAAGTCGAGGTTGGCAGCGCGGGCCAGGGCCGTGACCTCGGCACCGTACGCCTGTCCCAGCTGGACGGCGGCGTTGCCGACGCCGCCCGCCGCGCCCCGTACAAGCAGCCGTTCGCCGGGGCGCAGTGCGGCCTTGTCGCGGAGGGCCGTGACGGCCGTGGTGGCCACCGGCAGCGCGGCAGCGGCCACGAGGTCCAGTCCGTCCGGGACCCGGCCGAGCCGCTCGGGCCGTACCGTCACGTACTCGGCGGCGCTGCCGAATCCGGAGCTGCGGCCCAGGACGCCCCACACCTGGTCGCCGACCGCTACGCCGGTCGCGCCGGTGCCGAGTGCGGCGATCTCGCCAGTGAAGTCCAGCCCGATGCGCTGCGGGAACTTCCGGCCGGTGACGAGGCGGGCCCGACCGGAACGGGCCGCCAGTTCGCCGCCGTTCACGCTGAACGCGCGCACGCGCACGAGGACCTCGCCGGGTGCCGGTCCGGGACGTGGCACCCGGCCCACATACAGCACCTCGGGGCCGCCGAAGCGGTCGAACAGTACGGCTTTCATCGTGCGGTCGTCCATCGTTGCGTTCTCACCTTCGCCACCAGTGGCCGTGCGGGGGATCGTGGCGCCGAGCGTAGGCTGGCAAGCGGACGAGATCGTCCATTTGACCGGAGGTGAGAGACAGCGGTGGGGAAATCCTCTCGGATCGCGGGGCAGGACAGTCTGCGGGCGGACGCCCGGCGCAACCGGCGGCGCATCCTTTCGGCTGCCCGCGTGGTCTTCGCCGAGCACGGCATCGACGCGCCCATGGCGACCGTGGCCCGGCGGGCGGGGGTCGGCGTGGCGACGCTGTACCGGCGTTTCCCGACGCGGGACGCCCTGGTGCGGGCCGCATTCGCGCACCAGATGGACACCTGTGCTCGGACGCTCACCGAGGCGCTGGCCGACCCCGATCCGTGGCAGGGCTTCCAGCGACTGGTCGAGACGGTCTGCGAACTACAACGGGAGGAACGGGGCTTCCCGGCCGCATTCGTCGCGGCCTTTCCGGACAGCACGCGAGAACACGCGCGGGTACTGGAACAGGCCGAGCAGGACTTCATGACCCTGGTCCGCAGGGCTCAGGCGGCGGGCGTGCTGCGGGCCGACTTCCACCCCTCCGACATTGCCGTGGCCTTGTTGTCCCACTGCGGTCTGGTCACCGCATTGCCGGGTGACCGTGCGGCGTCCCGGCGTCTGGTGGCGTACTTGCTCCAGTCGTTCCGCGCCGAGGCGGCCCACGGAGCGCTGCCAGCGCCGAGCGCACTGTCGCTGCGCAGTCTTCCGCTCGCAGCCCACGGCTCCCAGGGACAGCGGTCCTCCGGAACCTGATACGAAGCGGCGCCTGCGGCGTGGCCGCCCTTCGGGCGACCGCGCCAATTTCGCAACAGGCCCTAGTAGGGCTTGGTCATCTTCACTTGTGAGTGGCGTGTCTGTCTGTTCGTCGGTGTCGTTGGGCTGGTGTGACACCTGAGGAGATGGCCGGGGTCCGGGAGGACCTGGAGGCGTTCGCGGCGGAGTTGTTCGACGGGTTCTTCCGTGCGGATCAGCGGCGGTGGGGGCAGGCGTATGTGCGCGGGCTGCTGCTGGACGGGCGGCGCAAGTCGGTGGAGCCGATGGCGGCCCGTCTGGGTGAGGACGGCAACCGGCAGGCGCTGGCGCACTTCATCACCTCCAGTCCGTGGGATGCGGCGCATGTGCGGGCCCGGCTGGCCTGGAGGATGCACGAGGCGATCGGTCCGGAAGCCCTGATCGTGGACGACACCGGGTTCCTGAAGGACGGGGACGCCTCGGCGTGCGTGTCGAGGCAGTACACCGGCACCGCGGGCAAGGTCACCAACTGTCAGGTGGGCGTCTCGGTGCACCTGGCCACCGACTGTGCCTCGGCCGCGATCGACTGGCGGCTGTTCGTGCCGGCCTCCTGGGACCCGGCCTTGCCCGAGGCCGATGCGGTCAAGGTCGCCCGCCGTGGTCGCTGCGGGATTCCCGACCATGTGGGGCATGTGGAGAAGTGGCAGCTCGCTTTGGACATGATCGACGAGACCCTCTCGTGGGGCGTTGATGTTCCCCTGGTGGTCGCGGATGCCGGCTACGGCGATGCGGCAGCCTTCCGCCTCGGCCTGGAGGAACGGGACCTGCCCTACGTGGTCGGGATCTCCGGCCGTCACACCGCGCATCCGGCCGACGCCCGCCCCGTCCAACCGGTCTATGCGGGTACCGGCCGGCCGCCGAAGACGCAGTACCCCGAGCCCGCGCAGACCGTGAAGGACCTGGTCATCGCGGCCGGGAAGGCGGCGGCCCGGCCGGTGTCCTGGCGGGAGGGCTCCCGGCCGGGCAAGGGCCGCACTGGCGTCAAGCGCATGTACTCGCGGTTCGTCGCCCTGCGCATCCGCCCGGCCGGACGCGGCGTCCGCAGGGCCGCCGATGATCCGGAGCTGCCCGAGCGGTGGCTGCTGGCCGAGTGGCCGGCCACCGAGCCGGAACCGGTGCAGTTCTGGCTGTCGGACCTGCCCTCCGGCATGCCGTTGGCCACCCTGGTGCGGCTGGCCAAGCTCCGCTGGCGCATCGAACACGACTACCGTGAGATGAAACAGGCCCTGGGCCTTGCCCACTTCGAGGGCCGCACCTGGGCCGGCTGGCACCACCACGTCACCCTCGTCTCCGCCGCTCATGCCTTTTGCACCCTGCAACGACTGACGCGGGACCCAAAAGATCCGGCGCCGGTCTGAGCCTCTACCAAGTCGTCCGCGAGCTCCAGACACTCCTCGCGACATGGACCGGCGCCTGCCCCACCTGCCACCGCGACATACCCACACCCATACAAACTTGACCAAGCCCTACTAGCCGGGACGCCATTTCGGTGTAAGTACCTGCAGTAGTCAGCTCCTGACCGGAGGAGCGAAAGACCATTGAGTTGATAACCACCCGCAGAGACTTCTCGAACCGCTCAGCCGACAACCGCTCTGAGTACGGGCCGCCCGGGTTGACCGGGTCCGGGAGTGTCGGTGGTCAGGGTGATGTTGCGGCCGGTCATTGTACCGGTGCTCTTCGTATTGAGTCTCCTGCGGTAGACCCCACAGCATCATTGCCAGCACGGTGACGGTCATAGCTGCCAGCAACCAGCCCAGAGCACGCGATGCGCGCAGCCCGTAGCCCGACAGAGCCCAGTACACGGCGGGCAGAGCCTGTTCCGCGCGTGGGGTGTCAGTGTCATGGCGGCGCATCTCCATCTCGCCGTAGTAAAAGTCCGCAGCGCCAGGTTCGTCCTTGCCGTCCTCGAAGGCCTTGCGTAGCTGCCGGTACACCGGCGCCAGGGCGGCTGGCTCCAGCACCTGCTCGCCGCCTGAGGCGGCTGTCCAGATGCCTGCGTCTGTTCCGGCACGGGCAGCCCGCCAGTGATGCTCTTCGGCCAGTATCCGGCGCGGAGCCCAGCGCACCGGCCACAATCCGCGTCGGTGCAGACCTGAGGGGGTGGCGGCCAAGAGACAGCGTCCTTCCAGACGCAACTGGTCCGGGTGGATGGTTACAGCGAACCGACAGTCGGTGAGGTCAATATCGGTGAGCACCAGGTGGGCTGCGTCCACGCCTCGTAGAGACTGGGCCCGCACGCGGGGGTCAGCCAACTCTGGTGGTTCGCGCATTTCGAAGTGAAAAGGGATGAAAGGCCGTGCACGGGCGGAGATGCTCACAGGGAACTCCAGGACTGCGTCGCTGAGGTCCACTTTGGCGTGCCGCAGCCGCAGCGCGGCGGTAGAAGCCCAGCGCGTCCATGAGCAGCGCACAGTCTTCGCTGCTGTCTCAATGGTCACAGCGCGCTCAAAAACCGCTTCCGAAAGATCAAGCGTCCCGGCACACATCAGCGGCCCCATTGACGCGGCGCGTTGGAAAACCGCGTTGCGGAATATGGCGTCGCCACCAAACTCCGCGTCGCGGAAGTCGGTTTCACCTCCGAACTCAACGTGGCGGGAGTCGACTTCGCCCTCGACATGCGCCTGGGTGAAGTCATCTTTTTTCGTGGATCACCGCCCGGAAGAGCATGACCTCCGCCCGCACTGCCCGAACCCCGGTACAACAGGCCGCCCTCGTGGTGGGCGCGATTTTCCTGCTGGTCGGGGTCCTCGGCTTCATCCCGGGCATCACCACGAACTACGACACCATGAAGTTCGCCGCACACCACTCCGAGGCCAAGCTTCTGGGCATCTTCCAGGTGTCCATCCTGCCCAACTTCATACATCTGGCCTTTGGCGTCGCCGGAGTGGCACTGGCGCGCACCGCGGCACAAGCACGGCTCTACCTTCTGGCCGGTGGTGCCATCTACATCGTCCTGTGGTTGTACGGGCTGATCATCGATCACGACAGCGCCGCGAACTTCGTTCCGCTCAATAGCGCCGACAACGGCTCCACCTCGTGCTTGGCCTCGGAATGATCGCACTGGGCGCCCTGCTCAGCCGCAGGCCCTCCTCGACACGGATGGCTGGCTGACCGGCGCACTGAGTCACCTCCTTCCGGCGTCGAGGCTGGCCTGGTGATGGCGCCACACTGCCGCCAGAGCCCGCACCGAGCGGACAGCCGGGTGGAGGCGAGCAGTCACTTGGCCTTCGGCCTGGGCACGGGGGCGGCAGTGGCCGCGGGCAGGGCCGCGTGTCGCTTCCGTTTCGGATACGTGAGTCCATACGTCAGAAAACCACCCTGCGCCCGCAGGAGAACGCGGCGCTGTGTCGGCTGTACGGACCCGCCTCGCTGTTCGGCGGACCGTCGGCCCTGCTCGCCGTGGACCCCGTCAGCGGACCTCTTCCTGGTCATGGGTTCGCCTGGGTCGTTGTGACCGGGTGGGGGTTCGTGCGACGAGGAGGGCGATGTCGTCGGTGTGGTCGGTGGTCATGCCAGCGAGGATTTCATCGCAGAACATGTCGAGCTCTTCGCGGGCAAGGGCGGCGGCGTGCTGTCGTAGGCGTGTCATGCCGTGAGTGAGATCCTCACCGCGTCGTTCGATGAGCCCGTCTGTGTACATCAGCACGGTGGAGCGGGCGGGCAGGGTTTCGGTGGCGTGACGGCGCGGGCGGGTGGGATCGACACCGAGGAGGAGACCGCGGCCGCCTTCGAGGTAGCGGGTGTCACCCTCGTGGGTGACCAGCAGGGGCGGCAGGTGTCCGGCGCTCGAGTAGGTGATCGTCCAGTCTCCGCCGTCGTCCTCGTCGAGGAAGGTGTACAGGCAGGTGGCCGTGGCGTGCGGATAGAGGGACTGATGAGCGAGGTCGAGGCGGCGCAGGATCTGCCCGGGAGGTTCTTGTCGGTCGCAGCCGATGCCGCGGAGCATGTTGCGCAGCTGGCTCATGGTGATCGCGGCGCGCAAGTCATGACCGGTGACGTCCCCGATAATCATGGTGGTGCTGCCGTTGGGCAGGAGGAAGCTGTCGTACCAGTCGCCGCCGACCTCGGCGGTGGTGGCGGCGGGCGCGTACCGGGCGGCCAGCCGTAGCGGGCCGGTCTGCGGCAGGGTGGGCAGCAGCGAGCGCTGGAGGCGTTCGGCGATGTGCTGGGTCTCGCGGTGGAGCCGGGCGTTGTCCACGCCGAGGGCGATGCGGTGGGTCAGGTCCTCCACCATGGCGAGGTCGTCCTCTGTGAGAGGGGCCCGGTCGGCGGAGCGGCCGATGGTCAGCGCACCGAGGACCTGACGGCGGGCGCGTACGGGGGCGACTACGGCGGTCTGGGTGCCGAGTTGGTCGAACACCTCGAGCTGATGGGCGTGTAGCGGGTCGGCAGCCTGGTCGGGGCTGGGAATGTCGGCTGCGGTCAGCAGCAGGGGGCCGGCACCGATGAGCGCGCGTGAGAGGGGACCCACTGGATTTTCCGGGACGGCGGGCAGCAGGCCGGTCAGGCCGCCGACCGGCAGTATGCGGGGATCGCGGTGGACGACACTGACCCGGCGGGGGCGGCCGTCGTCGTCGAGCAGGTCGACCGCGCACCAGTCGGCCAGCTGGGGCAACAGGATGCGGCAAACCCGACCAACCGCAGCGTAGGAATCGAGCGTGCTGGTCATGGCGGTGGTGGTCTCCGCCAACAGAGTCAGCCGGTCCAGCGCCCGCTGGACCACTTGGTCCACCTCGAAATCGTCCATACCCCCCTCCTTCCCGTCGGGCCCACGATTGAAGTTCCCGGCACGGCTACGCCTTCCGTCAAAGGCTGAGGCCCGGGGGGCACTGTCCCCTTCACCACCACGTCCCCCGACCATGCCCGGTCTCCGGTTGTTCCCCGGGGTCCATCTCAGGGCGACGGTCGGTCTGGAGCGGCTCTGCGTCCCTGCTCGGGGGATCGCGGGACGCAGAGCCACAACCATCCTTCCGCACCCGCGCGCCGAAGAGAGGCCCTACGCGCTGCGGCGCGGCTTGCGGCCGGACGTCTTCGCGTCCGACCTCGTGCGGGCGGCCGGCTGCTTCTTCGCAGTCGTCTTCTTCGCGGCCTTCTTGGTCTTCGGCAGGTCGTGGACCTCGGCGTCCTCGCCGCGTGAGGCTTTGGCCTTCTGTACGGACTCCTGCAGGGCGGCCATCAGGTCCACGACCCGGTCCGGTTCGGCCGGCTCCGGCGCCGCGGGCAGCTCACGATGCTCCCGTTTCGCTTCGATGATCTCCTGAACGGCTTCGGTGTAGGTGTCGCGGAACTCCTCGCCCTCGAGGTCCTCGCGGGTCATGGTGTCCATCAGCGTCAGCGCGCCGTCGATCTCCTCGTCGCTCAGTTCCACCGGTGGCGGCAGCAGCTCGGTGGGGTCGCGGATCTCGTCCGGCCAGCGCATCGCGTGCAGGACGATCACGTCGTCGCGGACCCTCAGCAGGCCCAGACGCTCCCGGCCGCTCCAGGCGTACTTGGCGACAGCGACCTTCGCCGACCGGGACAGCGCCTGGCGCAGCAGCTTGTACGGTTTCGCAGCTACCTGCCCGGAGGGCTGGAGGTAGTAGCCCTCCCCGATGCGGATCGGGTCCACCGACTGCAGGGGGACGAACGCCTCGATCTCGATCGCCTTGGCCGTGGGCAGGGGGAGGCTGCTGAGTTCGTCGTCGCTGATCGGGATGACCTGTTCCTTGGTGAGCTGATACCCCTTGCCGATCTCGTCGCCGGCAACCTCGCGGTCCTCCGTCTCGCAGAACTTGCGCACCCGTACCCGGCCCATGTCCTCAAGGTGGTATTGGTGGAAGCGGACACTGTGGTCCTCGGTCGCGCTGACCACGTTGATCGGCACCGTGACCAGGCCGAATGAGATCGCACCGGACCAGATCGTTCGGGGCATGGCACACCTCCGCGCTCACCCCCGAGCACCACCAGCCTACGAGCACCACACGCCCGGCGCGGCTCCGGCGGCCGGCGCCACTCGGCCGCCCTGGAGCAAGCGGAGTCAGGAAGCACGGCGGGTGGCCGCGGGGGCCGATGGTGCCCGGTCCGGATGTGTCGCGGATGCGGTCCATGGTGTCGGCGTACCGAGAAAAGTGCTCAGGCGTGTACAGGCGAACGTGCTCGGTCGTGGGACCGGGAGGACAACCCTGCGGCTGTGGGGGCGTCCGCGAGCGTCCATGACTCGACGGCGGCCTGAACCTGGAGCACGTGGGCGTAGGCTCTCAGGGATGCGGATAGGCGAGTTGTCCAAGCGCACGGGCGTGAGTTCGCGCTCACTGCGGTACTACGAGGAGCAGGGCCTGCTGACCAGCTCACGCTCCGACGCGGGGCAGCGTCACTATTCCGATGCTGCGGTCCAGCGCGTCTCGCTCATCCGACAGTTGTTCGACGCGGGCATGTCCAGCAGGGTGATCGCGACTGTGCTGCCGTGTGTGGACGTCCCGGGTGACTTGGGCGTCGCCGAGGAGACGTTCACGGCGATGATGCGCGAGCGCGACCGGATCGACGCCGACATCGCGCACCTGATTGAGACCCGGGATGCACTCGACGTGCTGATCAGGGCCAACAGCCGACACCGGGCGCAGCTGTCCACGGCCCCGGAACCGGTGGCACAGTCGACCTGATGCTGTGATCTGCGTCTCAGCCGGTTGCCCCTCACATCAATGTCAGAGGTGAGGATGGCGACAACGCCCGGAATCACCGGGTCGGTCATACGAGAGGCGGCGGAAGATGGGGCAGGCGTGGGGTTTCGGCAGGTATGGCGGGCCCGAGGTGCAGGAGTTCTTCGATCGTCCCGACCCTGTCCCCGGTCGCGGCGAGGTGCTGATCCAGGTCGACGTCGCCGGCGTGAATCCCCTCGACCACCTTCTGCGCTCGGGTCTGGTCGACGGGCTCGACGGCGGGCGTCCGTTTCCCCGCGTGCTGGGCATGGAGGCAGCCGGAACCGTTCTTGCCAGGGGCGAGGACGTCAACGGGCTCGAGGTGGGTGACGCGGTCTTCGGCTTCGCACTCACCGGCGGCGGCACCTACGCCGAGACGACGGTGCTGTCCGCGCCGAACACCGCGCGCATCCCGGAGGGTCTGTCCGCGACCGTGGCGGCAACGCTGCCCGTAGCCGGGACGACCGCGGTGGACGTGCTCGACCAGCTCAGCCTCCCGCCCGGTGCCACGGTCCTGGTCAATGGAGTCGGGGGCGGGGTCGGCCTCGCCGTCGCCCGGCTGGCTATCGGGCGCGAGCTGCGTGTGATCGGCACCGGGAGTACCGCCAAACGCGAGCACGCCGAGTCCATCGGGGTGCGGTTCATCGACTACACCGCCGAGGACGTCGCCGCCGCGGCACGCGAGCTGGTCCCGGACGGCTTCGACGGGATCGTCGACCTGGCGGGAGGCACCTCGCTGCGGACGGTCGCTCCGCTGGCCCAGGAACCCCGCAACGTCATCGCTGTGGGTGACATGTCTGTGTCCGATCTCGGTGGGCGTTTCGTCGAGCGCCGCGTCGACCGCGAGAACCTGGAGCGGTCGGCCCGGCTGGCCCTCGACGGACTCCTCGCACCCGTAATCACCGCGGTCCATCCGCTCTCCGACGCCCCGGCCGCTCTCGCCACCGTCGAGAACGGTCACACCTCGGGCAAGGTTGTCATCAAGGTGGCATGAGAAGTGCCCGGCCGTCTGACGCTGTCGACCGTCCACTGCGGGCTGCCGAGAACCCGTGGTCAGCGCATCATCAACTGAGCACGTTCACCTGTACGGGGTTGAGCACGTTCAGGCGTACGCCGACACATGGCGGCTTCGGCGACCAGGCGGGCTTCGCGGGCGGCATCCAGGCTGATCTGCTGGGCGACCTGGTCGCGTCAAAGAGGGCCTCGCCCTTCCAGGCGATGCCCGTGAGGCGGCCGCGCTGCAGGCCGGCGGCGTCGAACAGCCGGCAGGCGAGGGTGCGCAGATCGTCATGCGCGGTCAGCGCCACGCTCGGGACTGCGCCGCAGTCCGCGCCACTCTCCTCAAATCTCGTCGTGCGGCTCGGACGGCTACTGCGCTGCGGCCAGGCCGCCCGCGACCGAGCCAGTCGGCTGCAAGGCCTACCAAGGGAAGCCCAGATCGGCAGCGACCTGCCGGATCGTCGCCTCGGGTCGCGACTGGTACAGCGCGACCGCGTCCGCCTTGAACTCCGGCGGGTAGTGCTTCATGACCACGAGATGTCCGTTCTCAGATCCTCAAGATCCAGTGTCTCGTGTGTCCGAGATCAGGGGTCAAGGCCCATCTCCCATACCCGGCACCTTGTACGCGCAGCAGAGCGATCTCCTCCCGCTCGGCGAACGAGAGGTAGCGGCCCGAGACAGCAAGATCAATCTGCGGCATCCCGTCGGCATGCCGGAACCACCGGGTGCCCACCGCTGGCTCCGCCCCGACAGCGACGGCCACATCCTCACTGGTCAGTCCCTTGGCGATCTCACGCCAGAACTGTCGCTCGACCTCTCGCCTCGTCGAGAGCCGCCCCGGCGACTTCATCGGCGATCGCCCTGTCAATTCCGTCATCCAACCCGCTGGCCGTCCCACAACACACCCCTCTGATCAGAAGTGTTGCAACGACTGATTGAACCCAGGCCGGACGTGACCCTGCCGAAGTTCATGTCCCTTGTCCAATGGTGCTGGGACCCGAACCGACCACCGGGTCCCGAACGGCCGAACCTCGTACGACGACTGCGGTTTCTTCGACACTGCCGCCCTCTTCGTCGTGCCGCCCGAACCGCGGGGGCACTTTGTCACTTGCGAAGAGTGAAAGCCGCGCCGCGGGTGTGCCGCGAGTTATGGTGGGACGGCCGTCGGGTGATGTCCGCCAGCGGGCGGGGATCTGGGGGAGTCCGCGGGCACCGCTCGGGGAACGTGTGGGAATGTCGTGACCGAAGAGCAGTCGCCGTGGAGGCTGAAGGCGTGGACAACGTGGACGCACCGGACAGCGGAATTCTCCTCTTCCGCAACACCATGCGCATCACCGAAGGGCATCTCGACGCCTACCGGGAAGCCACGGAGCGGGCCGTACGGTTCGTGGAGGAGCACGGTCCCCAGGTCATGGTGGAGGTGTTCATCGACGAGCAGAAGCTGCTCGCACACAGCTTTCAAATGTACCGGGACTCGGATTCCGTCCGCGCGCACTGGAAGATGTCCGAGCCGTACATCCGGGAAGTGATGAAGCACTGCCGGGTGGAACGCTTCGAGGTGTTCGGACAACCCGATTCCGACGTGATGGCGGGCGTACGGAATTCACTCGACGACCAGGTCTCGCCCTCATTCGCGGCCCGCTTCACGGGATTCATGCGATTCGACGCGTTGCGGTCCGAGCGGTAGCGACTCCCGCCCCTGAAAAGGCGGCGACAAGGCCGCCTCGGCCGCAGGCACAGGCGCAAGTGCGGGTGCAGTGCAATGCAGTGCACCCCGCTGGGCGCGGTGCGCGGCCGGGGCCCTTTCGCTGTCTTCTCCGCAATCAGCCGACGACGGTCCAGGTGTCGCCGCCGGCAAGGAGTGCGGCGCGGTCGCCCTTGCCGTTCTGTTCGATCGCGGTGTCGAGTTGGTCCACACGGACAGGTCGCGGCGGCTGATGGCGAGACCTGTGGCTATTGCGGGGGCGCGGCCGTGGATGGAGTTCATCCCGTAGGTGTTCATGTAGTACGGGAAGCGGGAGGAGCAGCCGATGCCGGAGACGAAGACGATGTTCTCCCGCGCCACACCCAGCTCCGGCATGAAGCCCTGCACGGCGGCCAGGATCGCGTAGTCACCGCATCCGGGGCACCAGCGCACCTTCACGGGGCGCGCGCCCTGGCGGGGAGGCAAGCTGACATAGTGCGGGCCTCGTCCCGGTCCGGCCCGCCCTGCGTCGCTACGCTGCAACGGCCATCGCCATGCGGTCAGATCCCTGGAGGGGTCCGGTGGTCCGCCCCCGGCGGTGGCGTTCCCATTCGTCATGCGACACGGAGGACGTCTTGCCAGCGATCAAAGTCGGCATATCCCTGCCCACCATGGCCGACCTGGCGCCTAAGGGCTTCCCAGGCATAGCGGCCGGCGCCCGGCACGTCGAACAGGCCGGTCTGGATTCCGTGTCGGTGTCCGACTTCATCATGGGCAACGGCGCGCCGGCCCTGGAGGCAACCGTCGCGCTCTCGGCCGCCGCCGCCGTCACCACACGGGTCGACCTGCGCTTCAGCCTCCTGGTGCTGCCGCTGCGGAACCTCGCCTGGACCGCCGCCCAGATCGGCACGCTGCAGCATCTGTCCGGCAACCGGGTCATCCTCGGTGTCGGCTCGGGCGGAGCCCCCGGGACTCCGTTCTGGCAGGCCGTGGGGGCCACAGCGGAGGGCCGCAACACACGGCTGGTGCGCTCCCTCGAGCTACTGCCGGGGCTGCTCGCCGGCGAGGAGACGACGCTGCCGGACGGCACCGCCGTGACGCTCGCGCCGGCCGTGCCGGCGCCGCCGGTGCTGGTGGGCGGCAACTCGGACAACTCGATCCGGCGGGCCGCGCTGCACGCGGACGGCTGGCTGCCGTCGATGGCCTCCCCGGCGTCGGTCGCCCGCGGCGTCGCGAAGCTGCGGGAGGCCGCCGAGGAGGCGGGGCGGCCCGCGCCGACCACCACGGTGTGGCTGCACGCGGGGCTCGGTGACGACGAGTCGGTGCGCTCCGCGCGGGCCGCGTTCGAGAAGAGCCTGGTGGACATGTACGGGCTGACACCCGAGGAGGCGCTGCTGGTGCCGATCGGCGGCAGCCCCAAGGAGGCCGCGGAGCGGTTCGCCGCGTACGCGGAGGCCGGCGCCGGCCATCTCGACCTCCTGGTCGACGGCGGTGACTGGGAGCGGCAGGTGGAGCTCATCGCGGAGGCACGCGCGCTGCTGTGAGGTCCGTTCCGTCCCGCCCGGGGTCGTGACTGCCGGCCGGGGCGGACGCGGCGCGGAAGCGGGCTGTGCGACCCGGCCGGTCGCACAGCCCGCTTCGTGTGGCGGGAGGGTCACCTGCCCGGCAGTTCGATGGACTGCCGGTGGCGGAAGACGTTGCGCGGGTCCCAGGCGGCCTTGACCTTCTGCAGCCGCGCGTAGTTGTCCTTGTAGTAGAGCTGGTGCCAGGGGATCCCGGACTTGTTGAACTCGGGGTCGCTGAGGTCGTTGTCCGGGTAGTTGATGTAGCAGCCGTCGGTGACGTCGTTGGGCACGGGGACACCGCCGGTGTCGGCGTACACGTCGCGGTAGATGTCGCGCAGCCAGGCGATGTTGGCCTCGTCGTGGTCGGCGCGGTGCCAGTACGACTCGTAGAACATCACCAGGTGCGAGTCGCGGTGCGGCGCCGGGGTGTCGCGCGGGCCCAGCTCGTTGATCCGGCCGCCCGCGGAGGCCAGCACGATGTAGCTGTAGGTGTTGTTGTAGTCCTTGCGGGTCAAGTGCTTGTACAGCGCGTCGATCTGGCGCTGCGGAAAGACGTCCTTGACGAACGCGGACTTGTGGAAGGTGCGCAGGTTCGGGTTGTTGAGCGTCTCACCGCCGGTGGTGCTGTAGGTGGTGGCCTTCATGAACGGCAGGTTCTGGGAGTCGCGCCAGTTCGGCTGGGCGCCCATGGCGTCGCTGAGGAAGTCGACGAAGGCGTCCATCCGCTGCTGCGCGCCGGGCTTGTCGGCGTCGATCTGCGCCACGAGGAAGAGAGTGCCGGCCGACACGTGGTTGAGGAACAGCCAGTGCCCGAGGTCCAGGTACTCCGAGTCGAGGGAGGCGTTGTCCTTGGACCACTGGCTGTACTTGCGCAGCAGGTTGGTGAAGCCGGCCTCGGTGATCTGCTCCCAGGGCCAGGTGACCTGGGTGTAGACGACCCGGGACGGCGGCCGGGGCAGCAGCCGGCTCGGGTCGTTGCCCTTGGCGCCGCGGCTGCGCAGCCAGTACTTGGTGACGATGCCGAAGTTGCCGCCGCCACCGCCGGCGAGCGCCCACAGCAGGTCGCGGTTCGGGTCGTTCGGCTCCCGCGTGGCCACGACGGCCCGCACCCGGCCCTTGCGGTCGACCGTGACGACCTCGGCGGCGTACACGTGGTCGATGACGATGCCATGCGCCCGGGACAGGACCCCGTAACCGCCGCCCGCGAAGTGTCCGCCCGCGCCGACGCTGTGGCAGCCGCCGCCGGGGATCGTCACGCCCCAGCCGTTGTGCAGGGTCTCGTAGATGTCGAGGAGGGTGGCCCCGGGCTCGACGAAGAAGGCGCGCCGCCGCTCGTCGTAGCCGACCCGGTTCATCAGCCGCAGGTCGGCGATGATCTGGGCCTCCTTGTTGAAGACGAAGTCCTCGAAGCAGTGGCCGCCGCTGCGCACCACGATCCGCTTGCCGGCCTCGACGGCCTCGCGGACCACCCGGACCACCTGCTGCGTGGTGGCGGGCAGCCGGACGGCTTCGGGGGTGCCGACGAGACGGGCGTTCATGCCCGACACCATGTCGACGTACCGGGGGTCACCGGGTCTGACGGTCGGGATCGCGCCGGAGGCGGTCTCGGGGGCCGCGTGCGCGGGCGACAGCGTACCGAGTGCGGCGACGGTCCCGGAGGTGGCCACAGCGGCGCCCGCTCCGGCCATGAACCGTCGCCTGTTCAACATACTCATATGCAGCTCCATTCGGCGAGGGCGTCCTTGTGGGTTGGCAAGCGGCCCCAGCGTGCCCACCGCCCGGCAGGGCCGACACAGAAGCCCCGCATCTATGTCAAGTAGCCTCTCGGCCGGTCACGTTGAGATGACGTGGGGCCGGGCCAGATGACGCACTGTAAACGCGTCGGCCGGCTCGGCGGGTGTACCGATTCACGCCGTCCGGTCATCCCTTCTTTCCTTTTCCGGCTCCGGTGCCGGGGGGACGCAGCGCGCCGGTGGCCGACTTGACGCAGTCGCACGCGTCGCGGGGCGGACGGCGCCTCCTTCGGGCATGGTCGTCACGCGGAAGCCGTCGTCCCGCTGCTCCCCCGCCACCGGCACGGGCGCGACGGCCGTACGGCCCGGGCGTCAGCCAAACCGCAGTTTTCCGAGGTGACCGGCGAGAGGAGAGGCCGCACCATGGCCATCGACAGGAACGAACGGTATGCCCGACTCCGGGAGATCCAGGGCATGGACGTCAAGGAGGAGTACAGCCGCATCTGGTGGCTCGACATGGGCTACGAGTTCCCGTGGGACTTCAGCGTCGCGGGCGCGCTGGCGTTCTGCAACAGCGTCGCGCCGCCCCACATGGCCGCGCTCCTGGTGCGCACCGGGGAGCTGACCCACAACACGCAGCGGCGGATGGAGCACTTCGCCCTCATCAGCCTGGAGATGGTGCGGCGCGGGTTCAAGGACGAGCGCGGCCGGGCGGCGGTCCGGCAGATGAACCGCATCCACAAGAACGCGGTCCGCCACATCAGCGACGAGAAGAAGCAGTGGAGCATCAGCAACGAGGAGTACCTGTTCGTCCTCGCCACCAGCATGCTCGTCCAGATCCGCTGGGTGGACCGGTACGGCTGGCGGCCGCTGACCGACCAGGAGCGGACCGCGGCGTACCTGCACATGCGGGAGCAGGGCGAATTCATGGGCCTGAAGGACATCCCGGGCTCGTACGAGGAGTTCGCCCGGTTCCACGACGAGTACGTGGAGCGGACGTTCACGTACTCGCCGGAGGCCGTGACGCTGTGGCAGGTGCTGCGGAACACTGTCATCGAGCCCATGGCGGCCTGGCTCCCGAAGCGGCTCCAGCCGCTGGGGCGCAAGGTGGCGGCGGCGGCACTGCCCGCGCTGCTGACCCCGCACATGCGCAAGGCGTTCGGCGTGTCCGAGCCGTCGCGGCTGCTGCGGCTGGCGGTGGACGCCGCGCTCAAGGCCCGGGCGGCCTATGTGCGCCGGCAGCCGCCGCGCGAGGAGGCCGCCTACCCCGATCCGCTGCCCACGCCCAGCTTCCCCACGGGTGAGTTCACGATGGAGGAGCTGGGTCCCGCGCACACGGCCGGGGGCAACGCCGGCTGAGCACGCCCCCGCCGGCTCCCGACGGCACGGTCGGCCCGTGACCGGCCCGCGCCACCCGGCCTCCCGGGCCGGCCCCGTGACCGGGCCCGCGCGCTCGACCCAGCTGTCCACCTCATGACCGAGCGGCACACGGTCGGACCGTGTGCCGCTCGGTCGTGTACGCGCCGCCCCGGCGCGGTGCTCAGTCGCCCGGCACCGGAGTCGGCCCCGGCGCCGGGGCCGCCACAGAGGCCGAAGCCGCGCCCGCGCTGTCGAGGATGTCGCGCAGCAGCCGGGCCTGCTCCAGCGCGGCCCGCTCGTGCTCGGTGTCGACGGCGCCGCGACGCACCGCCTCGGCGAACGCCGCGACGGTGCCGGCCACCTGGTCCTCGGGCTCCAGCCGCAGCTCCCTGCTGCCGGACGAGTCGTCGAGCCGGAGCACGGGGACATGGTCGGCGGACGGGGTGAACGCCGTGTCGAGGGTCAGCCGGCCGGAGCTGCCGCCGATCTCGTAGGAGCTGCGGTAGGCGTGGTCGAGGCCGTAGGACAGCTGGACGGCGACGCCGTCGCCGGGCCGGCGCAGCAGGGCGGCCCCGGAGGTGTCGACGTCCAAGCCCGCGGCGGCCGTGGTGACGGCGCCCACGACGGTCAGGCCGGTGCCGAGCAGGAGCTGGGCGGCACGCACCGGGTAGACGCCGGTGTCCCACAGGGCGCCGCCACCCAGTTCCGGGCGGTAGCGGATGTCTCCGGCGGGGCGCCGGGGCACGGTGAACGCCGCCTGGAACAAGCGTGGTTCACCGATGGCGCCCTGCGCGACGAGCCGGCGCACCCGGGCGTGCTGGCCGTGGTGGACGAACATGACGTTCTCCATCAGGACCAGGCCGCGGCGGCGGGCCAGCGCGAACAGGTCCGCGCTCACCTCCGGGGAGGTGCTCAGCGGCTTCTCGGCCAGCACGTGCTTGCCCGCGCGCAAGGCCGCCTCGACCCACTCGGCGTGCAGGGCGAGCGGCAGCGGGACGTAGACGGCGTCCACGTCGCCGTCCCCGATCAGCCGGGCGTAGTCGGGCAGCACCCGCGCGCCGTAGGGTGCTGCGGTCGCCGCGCCGCGGTCCGGGTCCCGGGAGGCGATCGCGGCGACCTCGAAGGCCGCGGAGCGGGCGAAGGCCGGCAGCATCCGGCGGCGCGCGATCTCCGCGCTGCCGAGCACACCGACGCGAAGGACATCTGTCACTGCGTCTCCTGGTGCCAGCGGGGCAGCACCCCGGCGGCCAGGGCCTGCGCGAGACCGGGCGCGGCCCTGTCCTTCGGGGACATCAGGGGTTCCTCGGTGAGCTCCCAGGGCAGGGCCAGTTCGGGATCGAAGGGGTCGATGTCGATCTGGGTGCCCGGCTCGTAGACGGTCGACATCACGTAGCAGATGCAGGTGTCGTCGCCGAGGGCCACGAAACCGTGGCCCACGCCCTCGGGAATGTAGAGGGAGCGGCCGGAGGACGCGTCGAGGGTGCAGACGTGGTGCCGTCCGAAGGTGGGTGAGCCGATGCGCAGGTCGACGATGATGTCGCGCAGCGCGCCACGTACGCAGCTGACGTACTTGACCTGCCCGGGCGGTATGGCCACCGTGTGGATGCCGCGCAGGGTGTTGCGGCGGGACACGGAGTAGCTGATCTGCCGGGGCACGAACGGCTCACCGAGCACCTTCTCGAGTTGGTCGGCGCGCATGCCCTCCCAGAAGGCGCCGCGCTCGTCCGGTAGTTGCTCGGGGGTCACCAGGTACGCCCCGGGGATCGACGTCGCGGCGATACGCACCGCGTTCTCCTCTCCTGTCGCAGGGGCCGGGGCCTGCTGACCGGTTCAGGTCCGGTCGGCCACCAGGCGCTCCAGGTCGCTGACGATCTCGTGGGCCGGGGGCAGCTGGGCCATCTCCCGGGACACCTCCCGCGCCCGCTCCCGGTACGAGGGTTCCTTCAGCAGCAGCTCGCAGGCTGCGTTGATCTCCTCGTAGCCGCCCGACTCGACCAGGGTGGCGGCGCCGTACTCGACGATCCGGCGGGTGGCGGTGGTGGGGTACTCGGGGTGGGCGATCAGCTGGGGGACGCCGGCGTGCAGGGCGGTCATGTCGGTACCGCCTCCCCCATGGTGGATGATGACGTCGCAGGTGGGGGCCAGTACGTCGAGCGGCACCCAGCCGACGCGCGCCTCGGGCACCTCGTCACGCAGTTCCGCGGCGACGACCTCGGGGGCGCCCACCACGACCTCGGCGCCGAGCTTGCCGACGCTGCGCGCCATGTCGCGCAGTCCCTCGCCGCTGAACAGCC
This sequence comes from Streptomyces marokkonensis, assembly GCF_008312835.1. GTDB lineage: Bacteria > Actinomycetota > Actinomycetes > Streptomycetales > Streptomycetaceae > Streptomyces > Streptomyces marokkonensis_A. The sequence continues at coordinate 45,105 of NZ_VSKS01000017.1, forward strand.
GGGTCCCGGCGGTGATGTAGACGCGGGGGCGGTCGCCCTTGGTGTACATCCACGGCTCCAGCGGCTTCTGGGGGTTGCCGGGGACCCAGCGCATGAGCTTGGCGGGGACCGCGTCGTCGGGCCGCAGGCTGGGCGGACAGACGTCGAGCCACAGGTCGGGATCGGGCAGCTTCCGCAGGCCCAGTTCGGCGAGGACCGGGGCGAGCACGGGTTCGGCGCCAGGGTCGTAGGCACGGGAGTCGATGCGGTCCCATTCCAGGCGCACGCTGGGAATGTTCAGGTGGTCGGCGAGCAGCGGGGCGGTGTAGAACATGCCGCCGCCGACGACGAGGTCGGGGCGCCAGTGGTCGGCCAGGTCGAGCAGGCGGTCCAGGCTGTCCACGGCGATCTCGGCGTAGACCCGGCCCACCGCCTTGAGCTGCTCGGCCGGATCTTCCGGCATGGCGCCCATGAAGGCGCTGACCTCCTCCATCGACACCGGGGAGATCTTCACGGCGGGCAGGCCGACGCTGGCGATGTTGGGCAGCACCCAGTCGATGCCGCCCATGAACACCTGGTGCCCGGCATTGCGCACGGCCGTGGCGAGCGGGGTGTGGGAGAAGATCGGGTAAGGGCTGTTTCCGGGGATGAACAGGACCTTCATACGCTGTCTCAACCTGCCTTCGTGAGTACCGCGGCGGCCCGGACTCCCGAGAGCATCGCCGCTTCCGTCGTGGGGGAGTTGAAGTAGTCGCCGGCGAAGACGACCGGAGGCTGCTGCTCCTTCAAGGCCGCCACTGAGCGGCGGTAGCGGCCCGGCGCGGGGATGGGGAACCCGTAGGGGCGCTCCGCGATCTGGAACGGCTCGGCGCTCTCCACCGGGAACTCCGGCCACAGCGACGTGAGCAGCTTGGTCACCTCTGCGAACTGCTCCTCGGCGGGACGGCCGAGCAGGCGGCGGGTGTTGGCACGGCCGGGGTAGGTGAACACGAGGAGCTTCTCGACGGGCCGTCCCCGCTCGTCCCGCACCGTGCGCGGGTAGGTGATCATGTTGCGCAGGGGCGGGTCCTCGGGGCCGCCGGCCACGATGTGCGCCTCGGCGGGCAGGGTGCCCTTGTCGACCAGGAACGCGACGGACAGGGCCGGTTCGTACTTCTGCGTCTCCAGGAACCGGCGGGTCTCCTCGCCCACGGCCTGCGCGGGCAGCGCGGCGACGAGCTTGGCCGCGATCGGCGCGGGCGTGGCCACGACGACCTCGTCGAAGTTCTCGGTGACCGGGGTGCCGTCCGGGCCGACGGCGCCGACGACGACGCCGGTGCCGTCCTGCTGGATGCCGGTGACCTCGTGCGACAGCCGCAGCTCGGCTCCCTCGGCGTTCTTCTCGGCGAGGATCTCCATGCCGTTGCGCAGCACGTAGAAGCCGGAGCCGCCCATCCAGGCGAGCAGGGCACGGGCGTGGACGGCGGAGATCTCCTCGCAGGCGAAGTTCCAGAAGCCCTCGATCTGGGGGCGCAGCAGGAAGTCGAAGCCGCGCTTGGACACCCGCCGGTAGCCCCAGTCGGCGGCGCTCTGCCCGTCGTCGAACGGAGCCGACTTGACCGGGTCGAACAGGTCGAGCTTCTTCTTCCGCGCGACCTGGGCGAGGGTGGTCAGCAGGAAGGCGATCCGGTCGCGCAGCTTGACGTGCCGGTAGGCGAGCAGGCTGAGCGGGGAGTCGGAGGAGAGCGGCACGGCCTTGCCGTGGTCGGAGATCCAGACGTTGCTGGAGATCCGGATCAGCTCGTCCTCCAGCCCGTACTCCTTGATGAGCTGGGTCATCAGCTTGTAGAAGCTGACGTACATCAGGTTGATGCCGACGTCGGGTTCGATCTCCGGGCGGTGCCAGGAGCGGGCCCGGCCGCCGAGTCCGTCGGCCGCCTCGAAGAGGACCACCTCGCGGCCGCTGCGCAGCAACTGGCGGGCGGCGGCGCAGCCGGCCATGCCCCCGCCGATCACCGCGGTCCTGGTGCGTTGTGTGCGACTGGTCATCGCTCCACCTCCGTCTGCTGGTCCGACCGGGTCAGTGTTCGACTATCTCGTCGTGCGGCCACTCCAGGCCCTGGCCGAGGCCGCCGTCGACGGGCAGGTCGACGCCGGTGGTGAAGGTGGCGTCGAAGGCGAGGAAGAGCACCGCGTCGGCGACCTCCTCAGGGGTGCCGAAGCGCCGCATGGGGGTCAGCTCGACGCCCTCCTTGATGTTGGCGGCGCGCAGTTCGTCGGAGATCTCGGCGATACCCATGGTGGGGGTGTCGGTGAAGCCGGGGCTGACCGTGTTGACGCGGATGCCACGGGGCAGCAGCTCGGAGGCGAAGACCTTGGAGAAGGCGCGGATGGCGGACTTCATGGCGGTGCCGACGCTGGTGGCGACGAAGCCCATGCCGACGGCGACGGCGGTGGTGAAGACGAACGAGCCGTCGTTCTTGACCAGGGGCGCGAGCCGCTGCGCGGTGAAGAAGGCACCCTTGGTGTTGGTGTCGAACATGCGGTCGTAGGTTTCCTCGGTGACCTGGCTGAGGGAACCAAACTTCAGGTAACCGACGTTGACGAAGACGAAGTCGACCTCGCCCAGTGTCTCCTCGACCGCCGTGCCGAGGGCGTCGATGTCGGACATGCTCGCTGCGTCGGAGCGCAGCACGTGGGCGCGCGGGCCGAGTTCGGCGCGGGCGGCCGCTACGTTCTTCTCGTTGAGACCGGTGAGCAGCACCTCCGCTCCGCCGTCGAGGAGCTTCTTCACCACGGCCATGCCGATGCCGTGTGTGCCGCCGGTGACCACGGCCTTCTTGCCGGCGTACTTGTTCATGACACCTTCCGGTTGAGGATCGGGGGCCTTCCTGGCCCGTTGTGTGGTCCCTCGCGGGGGATCAGACGACGTGCACGTCGGGCACGTAGCGGATCCACTTGCCGCCCGCGGCCCGGAACTCCCGTTCCTTCGCCAGGATTTCCTCGGCGTGGTTCCAGGCGAAGAGCAGGGCGTAGTCGGGGTAGGGCTGGGAGAACTGCTCGGACGGCCGGATGGGGATGTGCGTGCCCGGGGCGAGCCGGCCCTGCTTGGCGGGGGTGCTGTCGCAGATGAACGGGACCAGGTCGGGGCCGATCCCGCAGTAGTTGAGGACGGTGGCGCTCTTCGCGGTGGCGCCGTAGCCGACCACCGAGTGGCCCTGCTCGCGCAGGTCGGTGAGCAGCCGCACCAGGTCGCGGCAGCTCTCCTTCACGTGCTGGGCGAAGCGGTGGTAGGTCTCCGGCCGGCCCAGGCCCGCCTCGCGCTCGCGGTCGATGTGCTCGGTGACGGCCGCGGAGACGGTCCGCCGTCCGGGCCGGGCGATGGTGTACCGCATGGACCCGCCGTGCACGGACAGCACCTCCACGTCGGCCAGTTCGAGGCCGAAGCGCCGGGCCATGGCCTGTACGGAGCCGACCGAGAAGAGGTAGAAGTGCTCGTCGTAGATCTGGTCGAAGGCGTTCTGCTCGATGATCGAGCCCAGGTAGCGGTCCTCGATGACGAAGACGCCGTCGGGGCCGAGCAGTGCGTCCACGCCCCGGAACACCGAGTCGATGTAGGCGATGTGGCTGACGGTGTTCGCGGAGAAGATCACGTCGGCGGGTCCGTCGGCCGCGGCGATGTCGCGTGCGCTGGAGTCCTGGAAGAAGTCCGTGCGCACCCGCACGCCCGCGGCCTTGGCGAACTCGGCGACCTGCGCGGAGGGGTCGACGCCGAGGTGGCGCACGCCGGCCCGGCCGATCGTCTTCAGCATGGTCCCGTCGTTGGAGCCGATCTCCACCACGAAGGGGTCGTCGACGGCGAGTTCGCCGTCCAGCAGCCGGTGCGCGTACTTCTCGAAGTGCTCGCGCATGACGGCCGAGCCCGCCGAGCGGTACGGGTAGTCCTCGTGGAACATCTTCTCGCGGGGCACCTCTTCGATGAGCTGCACCATGGTGCAGTCGGTGCAGACACCGGCGGCCAGCCGGAAGTAGAACTCGCTACCCGCCGTCTCCGGCGTCACGAAGGAATCGGAGACGGGCTGCCGGCCGAAGTCGAAGAACTCGTCGACCGGGCCACCGCAGATTCGGCATAAGACCATGGACGGATTCCTTTGCGTGTCGAGGGCGGGAGGTTGGACGCGTCGGGGAACGCGAGCGCACGAGTCCATGCTGTCGACAGCCGGGGAGGGGGTCCATGAGCGGGCCACCGCATGTGTCAGGTCAGCGGCATGCCCCGGCGCACAAGAACGGCGCGGGCCCTTCGCCGGGGTGGCGAAGGGCCCGCGCCGGGACGTTCGGCGGTCAGGAACCGGCCGGGACGGAATCCTGCCGGGCGGCGGCCGACTCGTCCCCGGCCGGCGTCGTGCCGCCCACCTTGCGCAGCAGGGTCACCGCCAGCACCGCGGTGACGGCGATGAGCGCGGCGCAGACGACGGCGACGACGTTCATGCCGCCGGTGTACGCCTCGCGCGCCGCGGCCAGCACCTGGTCGCGCAGGTCCGAGGGCAGCTCTTGGGCGGCGACGATCGCGCCTTCCATGCCGCCGCGCACGGCCTGGGCCTGTTCGGCCGGTACGCCCTGCGGGACGGTGATGTCGCCGCGGTAGAGCGCGGTGCCCAGGCTGCCGAACGCCGCGACGCCGAGCGAGACGCCGAACTCGCCGCTCGTCTCGGACAGGGATGCGGCGGAACCGCCCTTCTCCGGCGGGGCGGAGCTGACCACGAGGTTGGTGCCCAGGGCGCCGATCGGTCCCGTACCGAAGAAGGCGATTACGAAGCCGGTGATCAGCAGGGGGAGTCCGCCCACCGGGTCGACGAAGGCGACCAGGAGGTAGCCGACGGTCGTCAGGGTGAGACCGCCGCCGATCACCAGGCCCATGGGCAGCCGCTTGGTCAGGCTGGGGGCGATCATCGCCGCCACGATCGAGGCGAGCGCCGACGGCACCATCCACAGGCCGGCGGCGGTGGGCGACAGGCCCTCGACCATCTGCAGGAAGCCGGTGATGAACAGGTAGCTGCCGCCCATGGTGGCCATCGCCAGCATCAGCACAAGCAGCGCCGAGGTGAAGGCGCCGGAGCGGAACAGGCGCAGGTCGAGCAGCGGGTGCGTCAGCCGGGTCTGGCGGCGGACGAAGACCACGCCGACGGCCAGGCCGACCGCGATCACCAGCAGGGGCAGCGGCCGCCAGCCGTAGCGGGCGATCTCCTTGAGGCCGAAGATGACCGGCAGGATGGTGCCCAGTGAGAGCGCGACGCTGAACAGGTCGAGCCGACCGCCGTCGGGGTCACGGTACTCGGGGAGCAGGACGGGACCCGCGATCAGCAGGATGATCATGACTGGGACACCGAGCAGGAAGACCGAACCCCACCAGAAGTAGTCGAGCATCACGCCGCCGATCATGGGGCCGAGCGCGGTGCCCGCCATGAAGCAGCTGGCCCACACCGCGATGGCCCGGCCGCGCTGCCCCGGGTCCTGGAACATGTTGCTGATCAGCGCGAGCGTGGAGGGCATCAGGGTGGCCGCGGCGACACCGAGCAGCGCCCGGGTGGCGATCAGCATCTCGGCGCTGGTGGAGTAGGCCGCCAGCAGTGAGGTGGCGCCGACGAAAATGGCGCCGAACAGCAGCAGCCTGCGCCGGCCGATCCGGTCGCCGAGCGTTCCCATGGTGACCAGGAAACCGGCGATCATGAAGCCGTAGATGTCCATGATCCACAGCGTCTGGGTGCCGGTGGGGTTCAGGGACTCCGCCAGGTGCGGAAGCGCGAGGAACAGCACGCTCTGATCGAGCGCCAGCAGCAGCGTGGGCAGGGCGAGCACGGCGAGACCGAGCCACTCACGAGTCCCTGCCTTCACCGGCGTAGCCGGGGAGACATGAGATGACATGGGTGTCCTTCCAGGGTCGGGGACGGTGTGGTGCGGACCACGGGAACGGGGCGGGAGCGTCAGCCGGGGTAGGGCCGTACGGCCCGCGCGTCGCGCAGGGTGCGCCCCCACCAGGTCAGCTGGTCGAGCATCGTCTTGGCGGCGGCCTCGCACTCCGTGGCGTTCACCGGCCGGCCCTGCTCGTCGAAGCGGTTCCAGTACTCGGGGAAGGCGACGGAGTCGCGGACCGTCACGGCGTGCATACCGGGGAGAATCTCGCGCAGATGGGCGACGGCGCGCAGACCGCCGGCGATGCCGCCGTAGGAGACGAACGCGACCGGCTTGGCCTTCCACTCGTCGACGTACCAGTCGATGGCGTTCTTGAGGGAGGCGGGGAAGCTGTGGTTGTACTCCGGGGTCACGATGATGAACGCGTCGGCGCGGGCCAGCCACGGCGCCAGGTCCTGTACGGCGGCCGGCCGCTCCGCGTTTTCGTCCGCCGGCAGCACGTCGGGCAGCCACACTTTCGCCAGGTCGATCACATCGACGGCGAGATCCTCGCGCTTGGCCGCCTCGTCCGCGATCCACCGGGCCGCCGTGGGCCCGAATCGGCCGTTGCGGATGCTGCCGATGATGACGGACACCCGCAGTTTCGGCTCAGGCATGGTTCCCCTCCGTGGGCTCGGGTCCTCGGCTCCCACGGTGCCCGGCGCCTCTCCCGGCCCGCTCCCGGTCCGCTCTCGGCCCCTCTCGGCCGGCGCCCCTTGGCCGGCGCGCTCGGTCCTCTCGGCCGGCGCCTCTCGCGCCCCCAGTCACTTCCGGCCGGTCGTCCCCGGTCACTCCCGGCCGATCGCCCCCGATCGCTCCCGGCCGTCTTCGCACCGCATCGCCCTGACGCGCGCCGCCCGGTTCGGCTAGCGTGATCACATGCGTTTCGGGGTGCTCGGCCCGCTGGCGGTGTGGACGGACGAAGGGCGGCCGGTGCGGGTGCCGGAGCTGAAGGTGCGTGCTCTGCTCACCGCGCTGTTGATCCACCGTGGCCGGCCCGTGTCCGTGGACCGGCTGATCGACGACCTGTGGGGCGAGCAACTACCTAGCAACCCCGCCGGTGTCCTGCAGAACAAGGTGTGGCAGCTGCGCCGGGCCCTGGAGGACGCCGCGCCCGGCGGCCGGGACCTGGTGGTCTCCCGCCCGCCCGGCTACGGGCTCGTGGTCCCGCCCGGGTCCGTCGACGCCGACCGCTTCCTCGACCTGACGGCCCGCGCCCGCCACAGCACCGATCCCCGTACCCGGACGAACCTGCTGACCGAGGCGCTGGCCCTGTGGCGGGGGCCGGCGTTCGCCGACTTCGTCGACGAGGAGTTCGCCCGCACCGCCGCCGACCGCCTGGAGGAGCAGCGGCTGACGGCGCTGGAGGAGCAGGCCGAGGCCCGGCTGGAGCTCGGCGAACACGCCCTGGTCGCCGACGAGTTGGCGGACCTGGTGGGGTCGCATCCGCTGCGGGAGCGGCTGCGTACGGCCCACATCCGCGCCCTGTATCTCGCCGGCCGGCAGAGCGCCGCCCTCACCAGCTACGGGGAGCTGCGCGAGCGGCTCGCCGAGGAGCTGGGCGTGGACCCCTCCCCCGAACTGGCCGCGCTGCATCAGGCGATCCTCACGCAGAGCCCGGCCCTGGCGGCCGCGCCGTCGCCGAGCACCACCGCGGCCCGGCCGCCGACGAACCTGCCCGCCCCGCCGGTCGACCTGATCGGCAGGGACGCGCTGATCGAGCGGCTGCGCGCACTCATCGGCCGGCACCGGCTGGTGACCCTCACCGGCTCGGGCGGCGTGGGCAAGACCCAGCTCGCCCTGGCGACCGCGGCCACGGTCGGCCCGGAGTTCCCCGGTGGAGTCTGGCTGGCGGAGTTCGCCTCCCTCGACCGCTCCGCCACGTCGGCCACGGAGGTGCACGAGGTGGTCGAGGCGGTGCTCGGCGTGCGCGACGACATCACCTCCTCCCCCTCCCCCGACGGCGACCCGCTCTCCTCCACCGCGCGGGTGCTGCACGCCCTCGGCGACGAGCAGGCCCTGCTCGTCCTCGACAACTGCGAGCATGTCGTCGAACCGGTGGCCGAGTTGGCGGCACGGCTGCTCAGGGCGGCACCGCGGCTGCACATCATGACCACCAGCCAGACCTCGCTCAGCGTGGGCGGTGAGCAGCTCGTGGAGGTGCCTCCGCTGGACCTGCCGCAGTCCGCCGCGGGTCTGAGCACCGAGGACGTGCTGCGGTTCAGCGCCGTCGAACTGTTCGCGGCGCGGGCCGCCGCGGCCGCTCCCCGCTTCCGGCTGAGCGAGGAGACCATCGCCCCCGTGGTCTCCGTCTGCCGCCGCCTCGACGGCATCCCGCTGGCGCTGGAGATGGCGGCCACCCGGGTCCGCGCCCTGGGCGTGCGGGAGCTGGCCGCCCGTCTCGACGACCGGTTCACGCTCCTGGCTGCCGGGACCCGTGACGCACCGGCGCGCCACCGCACGCTGCGCGCGGTCATCGACTGGAGCTGCGGCCTGCTGACCACGCGGGAGCGGGCGGTGCTGCACCGCCTGGCCGTGCACGCCGACGGCTGTTCGCTGGCGGCGGCGGAGGAACTGGGCGCGGGCGCCGGCGTGGACCACACGGAGGTGCTGGACCTGCTGGCCCGTCTGGTGGACTGCTCCCTGGTGGTCATGACCGACGGGGTCGACGGGCCGCGCTACCGGCTGCTGGAGTCCGTCACAGCGTACTGCCTGGAACAGCTGCGCGAGAGCGGTGAGCTGGAGGCGCTGCGCCTGCGCCACCGCGCCTACTACACCGCGCTCGCCGAGCGGGCCAGGCCGCATCTGCGCGGTCACGGGCAGCGGGAGTGGCTGCGCCGGCTCGACAGCGAGACGGCGAACCTGCGCACCGCGCTGGAGAGCGCCGTGCACAGCGGGGACGGTGAGCGGGCCCTGCGGCTGGTCAACGCCCTGGCGTGGTACTGGTATCTACGCGGCCGCAACCGCGAGGCGGAACGTTTGCTGACCGCGGCGCTCGCCCTGGTGCCGCAGACCCCGGTCACCCCCGCGGTCGCCGAGGCGACGGCCTGGCTGGGCGGGACCAGGCTGCTCCTCGGCGGCGGCAAGGACCCGCTCGCCGAGTACCGCGCCGCGCTGCGCCCCTACGAGGAGCTGGACGACCCCGGCGGCGAGGCGCACGCCCAGTGGTTCCTGGGGTCCAACCTGTACGGCGTCGGGGACCTGGGGCCCAGCGAGGAGCTGGTCGAGCGGGCACTGATGACGTTCCGGTCGCTGGAGGACCGCTGGGGCACGGCGGCGGCGCTGAGCAGCCGGGCGTTCATCGCCAAGCTGCGCGGCGAGTTCGGCGCGCTGCGCAGGTACGGCGAGCAGAGCCTGGAGATCTTCCGCGAACTGGGCGACCGGTGGGGGCAGTTGCGGGCCATGGTGCCGCTGCAGACGCTGGCCGAGGTGGTCGGGGACTACCCGCAGGCCGGGCGGCTGCTGCGCGACGGGCTGCGCATGGCGGAGGACCTGGAGCTGTGGCCCGAGGTGTCGTTCCACCTCTCGGGGCTGGGCCGGATCTCCCTGCTCACCCGGGACTACGCGATAGCCCGGGAGTACCACGAGCGTGCCCGGCGGCTCGCCGTGGAGCAGTCGGACGACTTCGGCGAGCAGTTCGCCGAGATGGGACTCGCCATGGGGGCCCGCCGGGAGGGCGACCTGGACACCGCCGAGCGTCACCTGCGCAACGTGCTCGACGTACACCGGCGCATGGGCTACCAGCCCGGCGTGCCCTCGCTGATCCTCGCCGAGCTCGGGTTCGTCGCGGAGGTGCGCGGTGACCCGCGGACCGCCCTGGAATTGCAGCGGGACGGCCTGAGGGTGGCGCAGGAGTCGGGTGATCCCCGCGCGGTCGCCCTGGGTCTGGAGGGTCTGGCCGGGGCGCAGCTCCTGGCGGGCCGCGCCGAGCGGGCGGCGTGCCTGCTCGGCACGGCCGCCGCGGCCCGGGCACGCGTGGGCACTCCCCTGCCCGGGGGCGAGCGGGACGACGTGGACCGGATCGCGGCGGGCGCCCGTGAGCGGCTGGGCGAGGAGCGGTTCACCGCCGCCTACGAACGGGGCGGAACGCTGAGCCCCGAGGAGGCGGCGCAGGAGACGCCGGCCGGCGAGCAGGTGTGACCCACGGGCCGTGCGGCCGGCACGTGCCCGGCCGCACGGCGCCGACTGCGGTGTCCCGCCCCGGGCACCGGCTCGGCGCCCCGCCTCCCGTGCCCGGCGGCCCCGGCCGGATTGCCCTTCCGGCATGAATGAATAGCACAGAGTGCGTCACGTCAAGCAGAACTTGACAGAGTCCAAGAACATATCAACGGACCTCCACGGCGGCGCCGTTAGCCTCACTTATGCACTCCCGGAAAATCCTACGGACATCACCCATTGGCCGAAGAATCGATCCGGAAGGACAAAGTGAAGGCTCTCGTACTGTCCGGCGGGATGGGAACCCGGCTTCGGCCCTTCACCTATTCCACGCCGAAACAGCTGATTCCGGTCGCCGGCAAGGCGGTCCTGGAACATGTCATCGACAACATCCTGGCCGCGGGCATCACCGATATCGGCGTGATCGTCGGTGACCGGTCGGAGAAGATCCGCGAGGTGATGGGCGACGGGTCCCGGTTCGGCGCCCGCATCACCTACATCCACCAGGCACAGCCCCTCGGGCTGGCCCACTGCGTGCTGATCGCCCGGGAATTCCTGGGTGCCGACGATTTCCTGATGCACCTCGGCGACAACGTCCTGTCGGAGGGAATCATGGAAATCGCGCGGACTTTCACCGCGCAACGGCCGGACGCCCAGATCGTCGTCCAGAAAGTCGCCGATCCGCGGGCTTTCGGGGTCGCCGAGATCGACGAGTCGGCCACGGTGACCCGGCTGGCCGAGAAGCCGGCCGTACCGCGCAGCGATCTCGCCCTGATCGGCGTCTACTTCTTCACTCCGGCCATTCACCGAGCGGTCGACAGCATCCGGCCGAGTGCGCGCGGGGAGCTGGAGATCACCGACGCAATCCAGTGGCTCGTGGAGGACGGAGCCTGTGTGAAGGCGAGCGAGTACTCCGGGTTCTGGGCCGACACCGGGAACGTCGACGCCGTCCTCGAATCCAATCGCAGGCTGCTGGACGAGGTGCGCCCGCAGCGGCACGGCGAGGTGGACGACGCCAGCGTACTGACCGGTCCGGTGGTGCTCTCCCCGGGTGCGCGCGTGGTGCGCTCCTGCATCGAGGGGCCGGCGTACATCGGCCCCGGGAGCGTGGTGGAGGACAGCCACCTCGGGCGCTACACCGCGATCGGCGCCGGCTGCGCCGTGCGGCGCACGCTCATCGAGGACTCGATCGTGCAGGACGGGTCCTCACTGTCGGACCTGCGCAGGCTGAGCGGCTCGCTCATCGGCAGGACCGCCTCGGTGGCGGCCACCCGCCGGCACCGGCTGATCGTCGGGGACGACTCCCGGGTGGAGGTCGCATCATGAGAATCCTGGTCACGGGCGGCGCCGGCTTCATCGGCTCGCACTATGTGCGCGCCGTGCTCGACGACCGTTATCCGCAGGCCGTCGGCGCCCGGGTGACGGTCGTCGACAAGCTGACCTACAGCGGCAACCTCGCCAACCTGCCGGTCGGCGCGGAGCGTCTGGACTTCGTCCACGGCGACATCTGCGACGCCGGACTGCTGCGGGAGCTGCTGCCCGGCCACGACTCGATCGTGCACTTCGCGGCCGAGTCGCACGTCGACCGCTCCGTGGCGGCCGCCGCCGACTTCATCCACACCAACGTCATGGGCACCCAGGTGCTGCTCGACTGCGCGCGCCTCGCCGGCGTGGAGCGGATCGTGCACGTCTCCACCGACGAGGTCTACGGGTCGATCGCGTCCGGGTCGTGGACCGAGACCTGGCCGCTGGCGCCCAACTCTCCGTACGCGGCGTCCAAGGCCGCCTCCGACCTTGTGGTCCGCTCCTACTGGCGCACCCACGGGCTGGACGTGTCGATCACTCGCTGTTCCAACAACTACGGCCCCTACCAGCACACCGAGAAGCTCATCCCGCTCTTCGTCACCAACCTCCTGGAGGGCAAGCCGGTGCCGCTGTACGGGGACGGGCACAACGTCCGCGAGTGGATCCACGTCGAGGACCACTGCCGCGCCGTGGAGATGGTGCGCGCCAAGGGCCGGGCCGGGGAGATCTACAACGTGGGAGGGGGTGTCGAGCGGACCAACCTGGAGCTCACCCACCAACTGCTGGAGCTGTGCGGCGCCGAGGCGTCCGCCGTCCGCCGGGTGGCCGACCGGCTGGGGCACGACGACCGCTACTCCCTCGACGGTACGAAGATCCGCGAGGAGCTGGGCTTCGAGCCGGCTGTGCCGTTCGAGCGCGGTCTGCGCGAGACCGTCGACTGGTACCGGGACCACCCCGGCTGGTGGAAGGACGTCAAGCGCGCCGCCACCTCGGAGGCGGCCCGATGAGCACGCCGGCGCCGGCCCTGCGCAGCCGCGACGAGCAGGCGGCCGGACCGGACCGCCTCATCCGCTCGGCGCTCGCCGCGCACGGCCGCGGTCCGCGTACGGAGGAGTTCGTGCCGTGGCTGGCGGAGCGCGCGCGGACCCACCGGTACCGGGTGGAGCGCATCCCGTTCGCCGGCCTCGACGGCTGGTCCTTCGCGCCGGGGACCGGCAACCTCGTGCACCGCAGCGGCCGGTTCTTCACGGTGGAGGGCATCCACGTCACCCATCCCGAGAACCCGATCCCGGAGTGGCGCCAGCCGATCATCAACCAGCCGGAGGTCGGCATCCTCGGCATCCTGGCCAAGGAGTTCGACGGCGTCCTGCACTTCCTGATGCAGGCGAAGATGGAGCCGGGCAACCCCAACCTGGTGCAGTTGTCGCCGACCGTGCAGGCGACCCGCAGCAACTACACGAAGGTGCACCGGGGCGCGGACGTGAAGTACCTCGAGTACTTCCTGGACGTACCGCCGGAGCGGGTGATCGCCGATGTGCTCCAGTCGGAGCACGGCTCGTGGTTCCTGCGCAAGGCCAACCGGAACATGCTGGTGGAGGTGGAGGGCGAGGTCCCGCTGGAGGACGGTTTCTGCTGGCTGACCCTCGGGCAGATCGGGGCGCTGCTGCGCCTCGACAACGTGGTGAACATGGACGCGCGTACCGTCCTCGCCTGCGCCCCGGTGCAGTCGGCCGAGACCGGAGCGCTCCACTCCGACCTGGGGCTGCTGTCCTGGATCACCGCCGAGCGCTCCCGCCACGACCGCCGGGTGCGGTCGGTGCCGCTCGCCGAGGTGACGAACTGGGTGCGCGGCGATTGGTCCGTCGACCATGTGCCGGAACGTTATTTCCGAGTGATGGCGGTCGCGGTGGAGGCCGCCGGCCGGGAGGTCGCGCAGTGGACCCAGCCATTGATCGAACCGCTCGGTCTCGGGGTCACGGCGTTCGTGACCCGTCGCTTCGGCGGTGTCCCGCACCTGCTCGTGCGGGCCCACCCGGAGGGTGGCCTCCTGGAGACCCTGGAACTGGCGCCGACGGTGCAGTGTGTGCCGGACAATTACCGCCATCTCGGCCCCGCACAGCGCCCGCGCTTCCTCAACCTGGTGCTCGGCGCCGACGAGAAGCAGATCCGCTACGAGGCGGTGCACTCCGAGGAGGGCGGTCGCTTCTATCACGCGCAGAGCCGGTACCTGTTCATCGAGGCGGACGAGTCGCAGGCACCCACCGAGCCGCCTGCGGGGTTCCGCTGGATCACGCCCGGGCAGCTCAACGCGCTGGTGCGGCACAGCCGGTACGTCAACGTGCAGGCACGTTCACTGCTCGCCTGTCTCAACACCGCCGCGGTGACGCTCTGAGGTGGCGTCCCCGGCCCGACAGTAAGGACTCACTCCATGGCAGCTGCGGGTACGCAAGTGGCCCCCGAAGCAGGCGTTCTGCACCGACTCGGCAGGTACGCCAGGCTGGTCAAGTTCCAGTTCGTCCTCGACTTCCTCCTCGCACTGCTCATCGTGTGGACGGCGATGGAGCCGGGCGCCCGCCTGGACGGGCAGGTGCTCCTGACGCTGCTGGCGTACGCTCTGGGGAAGGTGGGCGTGCTGTCCGCGGTCATGACGCTGGACGACGTGACCGGCGTCAAGGACGGCAGCGACACGGCGAACTACCTCTCCGACGACAACACCGAGCTGCGGCCGCTCAAGCGCAAGCCGCTGCTCACCGGCGAGCTCACCGTGCACCAGGCGCAGCGGTTCGGGTACGTGGCCCTGGGGTGGGGGGCGCTGTGGTGGCTGGTGGCGGTGCTCGCGGCACCGCACGCGCCCGTGTGGGGTGTCGTGGTCACCACGCTGCTGCTCGTCTTCAGCCCGCAGTACTCGTGGGGTCTGAAGCTCAGCTACGTCGGGCTCGGTGAGCTGCTGCTGCTCTTCTCGGCCACGGCGTTCGTGCTGTCTCCCTACTCCCTCACCGGCGGTGACCTTCCCGCGCTGGTGCTGGTGGAGGCGCTGTTGTTCGGGTTCGGGCAGCTGCTGATATCCGGCTACTCCAACACCCAGGACATCGGCGGGGACGCGGCGGTGGGCCGGCGCACCGTCGCGGTGATGACGTCGAAGCGCGGCAACCAGGTGTTCCTGGGGGCGCTGACGGCGGTGAACCTCCTGGTGATCCTCGGGCCGTACGCCAAGGGGTGGATTCCCGGCTGGTTCGTGGTGGCGACCGTGCCACTGATGGCGCTGCGGCTGCGCCAGTACGTCTCCTTCCTGCGCGACGGCCACGCGCTGCTGGCGCGCTCCCGTGGCGTGGTGGTCTTCCGGACGACCGTCGCCTGTGTGCTGCTGTTCAACGTGGCGCACCACTGGTTCTGAGCGTACGGGGCCGGTAGGCGGAGCAGTGGCACCACCGACGCTCCGCCTACCGGGCCCCGCCTTTGACGCCTGTCCGCGGGCTCTCTAGACCCGGGAGGCGCGCGCGCCGGTGAGCCGCAAGGCCGTTGGCCGGCTCCGGCGGGCGGAGTCCTGCTTGGACATCCAGCTGGCGACCTGGACCCGTGAGGTGCACGCCAGCTTGCGCATGATCTTGCGTACGTGGTTTACGGCCGTCCACTCGGCGATGCCGAGGCGGCGGGCTATTTCCCGGTTGGTGAGACCGTTGGCCACTAGTTCGGCCACCTCCCGCTCCCGCGGGGTGAGCGGGTTACCGGCGCCGTCCGGTGCGCATTCCGGCTCGACGCTCCCGGAAGGGGTCAGTACGGCGGCGACCGCGACCTCCGGCGGCGACTGCCGGCCCTCGGCGGCGAGCTCTGCGGCCTCCCCCTCGCCCAGGCGTACCCGGGTGAGGGCGGTGACCGCGTCCACCTCCATGCGCACGGGGGCGGGCGCGACGCAGCCGGTGGCGGCCCGGATGCCCGCCGCCGCTCCCAGGGCCCGTGCCGCCCGGCGCCAGGTCTCCATCGACTGGCCCCGGCTGCGGGTGAGCAGGAGCGTGAATTTCTCCAGGCCGAGCGCGCACAGCGCCAGGTGCCTCAGCTCGGCGATGTCCCGCAGGGCGGATCGGTACAGGTCGACGGCGTCGTCCTGGTCGCCCAGAGCGAAGGCCACGTCGCCCAGGACGAGACGGGTGAGCGCGATGTTGCGGACGTCCCGCTGCCGCTCGAAGAACTCCAGCGCCCCCGCGGCGAGTCTGCGCGCGCAGGCCGCGTCGCCCTCGGCGCGGCGGACCTCCGCGAGGACGCGCAGCACCTCGGCGTGTTCCGCCCGGTTGTCGTCCGTGGCGGCGGCCACGCAGTCCTCGAGACGGCGGTCGGCCTCGACCAGGTCCCCGCGCCGCAGTGCGACGAGCCCGGCGCCGCGCATGCAGGCGGCGACCCCGGCGGCGTCGCCGAGTTCCTCGTACGCGGCACGGGCCTTGCCGAGGCAGTCCTCGGCCGCCGTCATCTCACCGGCGTCCAGCAGGAGTTCGGCGAGCGCCAACCGCCCCCTGGCCTGCTGGGCCAGGGTGAGACCGCCGGCGTCGTCGAGTCCGGCCCGCAACCGGGTGATGCCCTCCCTGATCTCCCCGCGGGCCTGCCAGTACTCGCGCAGGTTCACGGCAATCGCGACGAGGCCCGCGGTGTCACCCGTGCGCGCGAGGAAGTCCAGCGCGCTGGTGAGGTCCTGCCACCAGTAGTCGATCACGAGCAGCCACCGGCTCTGGTCGGGGCCGCGCAGCCCGCTCTCGGCGCTCTCGGTGAGGTCGACGCAGAACGCGGCGTGCGCCGCGGAGAGCTCCCGGTCCTCCCCCAGCGTGTGCGCCTCCTCCAGCAGGAACTGCCGGGTGAGGCCGAGCATGGAGATGATGAGCTCGCCGTCGGAGCACTCCTCGGTGTGCAGCAGGCTCTTGTCGACGAACGTCTCAAGCAGGCGCTGGAGTTCGCTGACGCCGCCCGACCACAGCGCCTGGGCGGTGGGCAGGTCGAAGGCCCGGTGGAACACGGCGAGCCGTCTGAGCAGGGCCCGCTCGTCCTTGTCCAGCGTATCGAGCTGACGGGCGATGGCGGCGCCCATTCCGCGGTGCCGGGACAGGGTGTCGAACTCGGTCCCGGACAGGGCGTCGAGGCTGGTGTCGAGTTCGTCCAGGAGGCGCTGCGGGGAGAGCATCTTCATGCGGGACGCGGCGAACTCGATGGCCATCGGCAGGCCGTCGGTACGGCGGCAGAGCCGGACCACCGCGTCGCGGTTGTGCTCGGTGAGCGCGAAATTGGGGCGGCTCACGACGGTGCGTTCCACGAACAGCTTGACCGAGGGGATCTCCCGCAGCTCGTCCAGGTCCGGCTCCCGGTCGGCCGGGGGCAGCTTCAGCGGGCTCAGGCGCAGCAGCACCTCGCCGTAGATGCCGAGTCGTTCGTTCCCGGTCATCAGGACGGTGAGCCCGGGGCAGTCGTTGACCAGGCGGGTGACGGCCGGTACGAGCGCGGCGCGCATCCGGTCGCAGCCGTCCAGTAAGAGCAGGGAGCGGCGGGGCTGGAAGTAGGCGCGCAGCAGGGGGTGCACGGGCCGGCCGGTGCCGGTATCCAGGCCGAGGATCTCCGCGAGCAGCATCTCGGGGTCCTGGCCGGGGTGGACGTCGTTCAGGTCGACGGCCCAGCCGCCGTTCTCGAAGGACTGGGCGACGTCGGCGTACGCGGCCGCGGCGAGCCGGCTCTTGCCGACTCCGGCGGGGCCGGTGACGGTGACGACGCGGACGGCCGGGTTGCCGAGGAGTCCGCGCAGTTCGGCCCACTCCTCCTGCCGGCCCACGAGGCAGCGGTTGGCGACAGTGAGCAGAACCGGTCCGCCGGCGCTGAGGTCGTCAATGGTGGTGCTCGGACTGATCGGGTACATGGGCAGCCCCTATCGATCAACGGACACACGTGATGAATCGATCCCGCTGGTTTCCGGTAAGCCCGTGCGCAGGACGAGCCGAGGTGTTCCTCGCCGTGCCCACGGTGACCCGGCGCGGGAGCACCTCGGCGGAGCCGGAGGAGCGTCGGTGTCGCGGGACGGCGGGACGGGAACCGCGCCGTAGCCGGGGAGCCGGACGCTCCGTCCCAGCCTGTCGGGCGCGGGAACTCCTGTCCGTGGCCGCGTGCGACATCTGCCGCACGCCACGTGCAACCACCCCCGTTCCATCCTGTTCCGGACAGTGCCACGGTAAGTTAGTCGCGCGCTTGAGCGAATTGTTTCCGGCCGACCATCTCTGGCCATCGCTTCCCGCAGTACGGCGCGACCCGTTTTCGGTGCCACTCGACACCCCCGGGTCACTTGTGCGTTCCCTGCCGCCGGACCGTTGCCCGAGCCGGTGGCGCGCCGTCGCAGACGCGAGCGGGGCACGGCTGGTTGGCGCAAAACCCTCCTGAAGGGCCACGGAGAATGTCAACTCCCCGGCACGCGACGACGGCCCGCGGGCGACCCGCGGACCGTCGTCGGCACGAAGGGGGCGTGGGGTCAGGACGGGGTGACGATCACCGGCCCCGCCCCGTCGGCCGACTCGCCACGTCCCTCGGCGATCCGCACGGCCTCCTCCACCAGCGTCTCGACGATCTGCGACTCCGGAACGGTCTTGATCACCTTCCCCTTCACGAAGATCTGTCCCTTGCCGTTGCCGGACGCCACGCCCAGGTCGGCCTCCCTGGCCTCGCCCGGCCCGTTCACGACACAGCCCATGACGGCCACCCGGAGCGCCGCGGGGAACCCCTCCAGCGCCGCCGAGACCTTCTCCGCCAGGGTGTGCACGTCCACCTGGGCCCGCCCGCAGGAGGGGCAGGAGACGATGTCCAGACCCCGCTCGCGCAGGGCCAGCGCCTCCAGGATCTGCGTGCCGACCTTGACCTCCTCCACCGGCGGCGCCGACAGGGAGACCCGGATGGTGTCGCCGATCCCCTCGGACAGCAGCGCTCCGAACGCCACCGCGGACTTGATCGTGCCCTGGAAGGCCGGGCCGGCCTCAGTCACCCCGAGGTGCAGGGGGTAGTCGCAGCGCTGGGCGAGCAGCCGGTACGCGGCGATCATGACCACGGGGTCGTTGTGCTTGACCGAGATCTTGATGTCGCGGAAGTTGTGCTCCTCGAAGAGAGAGCACTCCCACAGCGCCGACTCGACCAGCGCCTCCGGGGTGGCCCTGCCGTACTTCTCGAGCAGCCGGCGGTCCAGCGAGCCGGCGTTGACGCCGATGCGGATCGGGATGCCGGCGTTCGCCGCCTCCTTGGCGATCTCACCGACCCTGTCGTCGAACTTCTTGATGTTTCCTGGGTTGACGCGCACGGCGGCACATCCGGCGTCGATGGCCGCGAACACGTACTTGGGCTGGAAGTGGATATCGGCGATCACCGGGATCGGCGACTTCCTGGCGATGGCGGGCAGCGCGGCCACGTCGTCGGCTGAGGGGACCGCGACCCGGACGATCTGGCAGCCCGCCGCCGTCAGTTCGGCGATCTGCTGCAGCGTGGCGTTGACGTCCGCGGTCACGGTCGTCGTCATGGACTGCACCGACACCGGCGCGTCCCCGCCGACCGGCACTGAACCCACCGTGATCTGGCGGGACTTGCGTCGCCGGGCCAGCGGCGGCAGAACCGCCTCCGGCCTGACCGACGGCATTCCGAGACCGACCGTCGTCATCGTGTCTCTCCTCCGCTTTCCTGCTTGATGAGGCGGGCCATCTCCCGCTGGAATTCGACACTTCCGGTGTTGATGCGGTCCTCCACCGGACCGCTGATCTCCTCCACCACGGCCCTGGCGATGTCCTGCGCGGTCAGTCCGCAGCCGGAGAGCACCTCGGCGCGGCTGCCGTGCTGGAGAAAGCGCCGGGGGATGCCGAACTCCCGCATCGGCGTGCGCACCCCTGCGTCGCGCAGGAACTGGGCGACGGTCGAACCCACGCCGCCCATGCGGCTGTTGTCCTCGACGGTGATGGCGAGGCGGTGCCGGCGCGCCATGTCGGCGAGCGTCGGGTTGACCGGCGTCACCCAGCGCGGGTCGACGACCGTCGCGCCGACGCCCTGCGCCCACAGCACCTCGGCCACCTGCAGCGCCACCGGGGCCAGCGCTCCGACCGAGACGATCAGCACGTCGAGCGGTCCCGCGCGGTGCAGTACGTCGGTGCCGGCGAACGTCGTCCTGGCGGGGATGTCGTCGCCCGTCGGGCCCTTGGGGAAGCGCACCAGGGTCGGGCCCTCCTCCCACTCGACGGCCTCCGCGAGCAGCTCGGCGAGGCGGGCGCCGTCCCGCGGAGCGGCGATCCGCAGCCCCGGCACCACCTGGAGCACCGACAGGTCCCACATACCGTTGTGGCTGGGACCGTCGTCGCCGGTGACACCGGACCGGTCGAGGACGAACGTCACGGCCCTGCGGTGCAGTGCCACGTCCATCAGCAGCTGGTCGAAGGCGCGGTTGACGAAGGTGGAGTAGATGGCGACGACCGGGTGGACACCGCCCAGGGACATGCCCGCGGCCATGGTGACCGCGTGCTGCTCCGCGATGCCGACGTCGATGACCCGCTTCGGGAAGCGCTCCTGCATCGGCAGCAGCCCCGTCGGCTCCAGCATGGCCGCCGTGATCGCCACGACGTCCGGCCGGCGCTCGGCGATGCGGACGAGCTCGCGTCCGAAGACGGAGGTGAACGAAGGCCAGGCGGAACCTTTCAGCGGCCGGCCCGTCTCAGGGTCCATCGGCTTGATGGCGTGGCCCCGGTCCAGCTCGTTCTGCTCCGTCACCGTGTACCCGCGGCCCTTCTCGGTGACCACGTGCACGACGACGGGCCTGCGCAGGTCCCGTGCGCGGCGCAGCGTCTCCTCCAGCACCGGCACGTCGTGCCCGTCGACCGGGCCGAGGTAGGCCAGGCCCAGCTGTTCGAACAGGCCGGGGACGCCCTGCTGTCCGGCACGCAGCTCCCCCAGGTGGTCGGCGAAGCCGCCCTGGGTGAGGGCGTAGGAGCGCTGGTTGTCGTTGAGCACGATGACCAGCGGCCGGTCCGGTCCGCCCGTGATGTTGTTCAGGGCCTCCCACGCCATGCCGCCGGTCATCGCCCCGTCGCCGATGACGGCGACCACGGCCCGGTCGGTGCGCCCTTGGTGGGCGTCGGCGCGCGCCAGGCCGTCGGCGTACGACAGCGCCGTGGACGCGTGGGAGTTCTCCACCAGGTCGTGCTCGGACTCCGCCGGGTTCGGGTAGCCGGACAGGCCGCCCTGCTGGCGCAGGCGGTCGAACCCGGCCGCCCGCCCGGTGACGATCTTGTGCACGTACGCCTGGTGACCGGTGTCCCACAGCAGCCGGTCGCGGGGCGAGTCGAAGACCCGGTGCAGGGCGAGGGTCAGCTCCACCACCCCAAGGTTGGGGCCGAGGTGTCCGCCGGTCGCACAGACCCGGTCGACGAGGAAGGCGCGGATCTCCGCGGCGAGTGTGACCAGTTCCTCCGCGCTCAGTTCCCGGAGGCGCTCCGGGCCGTGCACGGTTTCCAGCAACGACATGCGATCACCGGTCCCGGTAGGCGACTTCGAGGGCCATCTCACTCAGTTCCTCCCGCCACACCGGTTCGATCGCGGCCTGGTCGAGGGCAGCGCCGGCGCGTTCCACGAGCGCGTCGATGCGCTCCTCGATCCGGGTCCTGCTCTCGCCGAGCAGGTCGAGCAGCGCCGCGGTGTCCCATTCGGGGCGGTTGACGAGCAGGCGCACCTGCTGGTCGCGCTCCGCGGCCTCGGCGAGGAGCAGCGTCATCTTGTGCTGCCCCAGGTCCAGTCCGACCGGCTTGCCGGCCACCGTGCTGTCGCCGAACGCGCCGATGAGGTCGTCGCGCAGCTGGAAGGCGAGTCCGAGGCGCTCGCCGTACTCCTCGAACGCGGCCGTCAGGTCGGGCCGTCCGGCGAGCGCGGCGCCCAGCAGCAGGGGACGCGTGATGCTGTAGCGGCCGGACTTGCAGATCGCGATCCACCGCGACAGCTCCGGCGCGATCACCCCCTCCGCGGCCACGGCCACGTCCAGGTGCTGGCCGATCTGGATCTCGGTGACCATCTCGCCCCACACGTCACGGGCGCTCGGCGGCAGGTCGCGGGTGAGGCGGTCGGCGTAGAGCATGGCCAGCACACCGGAGATCAGGGCCACGCCCTCGCCGTAGCGGCGTGACTCGCCCCGCCAGCCGCGCTCCGCGTGGACCGTGGCGTGCCGGACGTGCGCCGCGGGGGCCCCGCGGCGGGTGTCGGACGCGTCGAGCACGTCGTCGTGCAGCAGCGCGCCGGTGTGGACCAGCTCGATGGCGGAGGCGGCGTCCGCCACCGCCGGGTCGTCGGGGTCGCCTCCCGCGGCCAGGTACCCGGTCACGCAGAAGGCGGGGCGCAGCCGCTTGCCGCCCGCGTCGACCAGGGAGGTCACCGTGTCCACGGGCACCGCGCCCCGTTCGTCGACACCGCTCCAGCGGGCGCGTTCGTCGGCGAGGAGCTCGCCGAGACGTCGCTCGGCCCTGCGCAGCACCTCGGCACGGGCGTCGCGCACTGTGAGCCGGTCTGTCACCGCGGTCGTCATCAATTGCTCCCTCTCCTGTCCGGCCGGTCAGCCGGCCTTCGCCGTGTCGATGAGGTGCGTCGGCGGATGAAAGACCACGTCCTCCTGCGCCACCTGCTCGATCTCGATATCGCGGTAACCGAATTCCGCGAGCCTTTCCAGAACCTGGTCGACGAGGATCTCCGGGGCGCTGGCACCTGCGCTCAGCCCCACCACCGACACTCCTTCAAGCCAGCTCTCGTCGAATTCCGTGACGTCCGGGACAAGATAGGCGGGAACACCGAAACGCCGCGCCACCTCGACCATCCGAAGCGAATTGCTGGAATTCCGGGAACCGACCACGAGCATCAGGTCCGAGCGCGGCACGACCTGTTTGACGGCGTCCTGCCTGTTCTGGCTCGCGAAGCAGATGTCGTCAGTTCCGGGGCCCCGCAGATCGGTGAAGCGGCGGCGCAGCACCTCGACGATGTCGCGCGTCTCGTCCACCGAGAGCGTCGTCTGGGTGAGGAAGGCCACCGGGGTGTCGGCCGGCAGGTCCAGCCGCTCGGCATCCTCCACGGTCTCCACGATCACCGTGCGGTCGGGCGCGTGCCCGAAGGTCCCCTCGACCTCCTCGTGCCCGGCGTGGCCCACCAGCAGCAGCGTGCGTCCCTCCCGGGCGAACCGCTTGGCCTCCTGGTGCACCTTGGACACCAACGGGCAGGTGGCGTCGATCACGTCCAGCCGGCGGGCCTGCGCGTTGCGCCGCACCTGGGGCGAGACGCCGTGCGCGGAGAACACGCACACCGCCCCCTCGGGCACCTCCTCCTCGGAGTCCACGAACCGCACGCCGCGCTGTTCCAGCTGCCGCACCACATAGTGGTTGTGCACGATTTCCTTGCGCACATAAAGCGGAGTTCCATGGCGTTCCAACGCCAGCTCGATAATCGATATGGCCCGGCGCACACCGGCGCAGAAACTACGCGGTTCCGCGAGGATGACCTTCTTCGTGCGTCCCATTTTCACCCGTCTCCGCTGCGTGGTTCAACTCCCGCAGCAGACTGTGCTGTTCAGGTGTGTCCCCGGTCAACCGTCTCAGGGTGCTCGGGCTCGAATCAGTCATGTACCGAGGGCGCCCCAACCGCTGAACCTTGCTAGGCCCTTGTCATTCATTACGGCTACCTCCGATTCCTAATGTGGAGCCGACCGCACGGCGTGAATGGAACCGACCGCACGGCGTGAATTGAGCGGTCCGCACGGCGTGAAAGGAATCGACCGAGGAGTCATATGAGTACTGCTCTCATTCGGCCCGAAGCCGTGCTCGGGGACGCGCTCGACGACCTGGGCACGGAGCTGTTTGCGACACTGCGCCGCAGCGACCAGCGGCGCCGCGGCATGGAGTACGTCCACGGACTGCTCTCCACCCGCGGCCGTAAATCGATACGGAACATGGCGGCGCTGAAGGGCAGCAGCACCGGTCAGAGCCTCCATCACTTCATCTGCAGCTCCACCTGGGACTGGATTCCGGTGCGCCGGTCCCTGGCCGGGTACCTGAGCCGCCTCGCGCCGCCGCAGGCCTACGTCGCGCGCCTGATGACGATCCCGAAGGTGGGGCGTCACTCGGTGGGGGTCAGCCGGTACTTCTCGGTCGACGAGGGACAGGCACTCAACGCCCAGCGCGCCGTGGGGGTGTGGGGTGTCGCCGACACCATCACGGCGCCGTTCAGCTGGCGGCTGTATCTGCCGCAGGCCTGGCTCAAGGACGGGCTGCGCCGCAATCAGGCCTCCATCCCGTGCGAGGTGGGGCCCGAGACGCTGGGCGACTGTGTGCTGACGGCCTGCCGGGAGAGCCTGGCCGCCTGGGAGCTGCCGGCGCAGCCGGTCGTCGTCGACATCGAGGAGGCCGACCCCGTCACCACGGTGCGCGGCCTGCGCGCCATGGGCTTCCCGGCCATGGTGCGGGTCCACGGCGACCTGCCGTTGACGGTGCACGATCCCGCGCTGACCGGGCACGGCGCGCACCTGCTGACCGCTCCGGAGATCATGCAGGCGGCGCGGGCCCTGTTCCGGCCCATGGCCCGCCTGGAGACCGTCTCACGTTCGCTGCCCGCGGTCCGCAGGACCGCGCTCGTGGCGGCGGTCGGGGTGCGCGTGCCGGGGGCAGGCCCGGACGGAGCACCGCTGTCGCTGGTCGGTGTGAACGCTCGGGGACGGCGCGGGCCGGCCGAGATGTGGCTGACCGACCTGCCCCATCCGGCAGCCTCGGTGCTGCGCTTCGGCGACGCCGCGCGCCGCGTCGACCGCGACTTCGACGAGGTGACGTGTCAGGTGGGCATCCGTGACTACGTCGGCCGCTCCTACAGCGGCTGGCACCGCCACACCACCCTCGCCTCGGCCGCGCACGCCGTCGCCGTGCTCTCCGCGGCGGCCCCGCAGGCGCGGCAGGCCTCCTGACCCGGTGCCGGGCCGGACCACGGCGACGACGGCGGCCGGGGCCGGGCCGGGGCAGCCGTGGCGACGACGGAAGGGGTGACGCCGGGAACCGACCGGCGGACGGCGTGGCGTGCCGTCGTACGGCACGCCACGAACGGCGCCGCCCGCCCGGGCCGGGGGCCGGGCGGGCGGCGGTGCGGTGCGGGGGTGTGCGACACGGCCGTGGGTCAGAGCGGGACGTCCAGCCGGGAGTGGAGATCCGCGATGCGCATCCGGCGCACGTGGTAGAAGCGGTGGGGGCGTGCTTGGTGACGCCCGAGTCGAGTTCCACGGCGACACAGCCGGGGCGTGAGCGCGGCCGACGAGACGGTCGAACAGCCGGGCCCCGATCCCGGTCGACCGGCGTCCGGCGGCGGTGACCAGGTCCTCGACCAGGAGGATGCGGCCCCGGCTGGTGGCCGGGGTGCGGTGGGTGGCCACGGCCACGCAGGGGCCGTCCGTGAGGTATGCGGCGGTGAACACCGGCCCCTGCCCGTGCGCCTCGGCGGCGAATCGGTCGAAGGCGTCCGCCGCCAGGTCCGGCCGCAGGGTGCGGATAGGCGGGCGTACGTCGTCCCGCATGCGCGGGGTGCCGGGTGTGACGTCTTCGATGAGCGGCCCGTGACCGGCGAAGGGCCTCGCGCTGGTCACGGCTGCGGCACCCAGGAGACGTCGTCCCAGGAGGCGGCTGCCGGGACTTGCTCGTCGGGGCCGTCTCGGCGAGGCGCGCGCCGCCCAGGATGAGGGTGCTCGGCCGGTCCGGGGTGAACTCCGGCCACGACGGCAGCCCGGGGGCCTCGGGCCGCGAGCTCCTGGCGAAGGAGGCCACGATGTCCCTGAAGGCGGCCGACAGGCGCCGTTCGGCGGGGCCGTCGCCGCACTTCCCAACGTGCCGGGGCAGACCGTGGGTGCCGAAGGAACTTGGAGTCCGAGGTGTGCGGGGTGCCGAAGTAGGGCGGCCGGACCGTGTGGCTGAACTCCATCGCGTACAGCGGGGTGCGGCCGACGCGGGCGTGCCGCTCGGCGAGCCGGACGATGGCGTGCCGGAACAGCAGGTCGTCCCAGACCTCCCTCCACACGGACAGCGGGTCGGTCGGGCGCCGTTCGGCCACGGCGGCGTCCCGGGACGCCTCGACGCAGGCGCGGGCCAGGCCGTCCGGTCCGCCGGCCTGCTTCTCGTCCGCGGCGTACCGCAGGACCTCGCGGACCGCGTGGTGCAGGGAGGCGTCGTCGACCGGGACGGGGGCGGGCTGCGGTGAGCCGGGCCCGTGCACAAGGAGCACTCCGTGGCGGTGTGCACGGACAGCACGGGCACCTCGGGGGCGGGCAGTTCGTGGTCGAAGCCACGCATCCGCCGGCCGTCGTCGACCGGTCCCCGGTACCAGCGGCCGATCGTGACGGGCCGGTCCGCGAGCCGGCCCGCGAAGAACGTGGCCGCGGCGTCCCGCAGCACGCCGGCCAGCACCGGGCGCAGCCCGGGACGGTGGTGCCCTGCCGACGGGCCAGGATGCCGTACACGCGGTGCGCGTCCTCGGGCGTCTGGGACATGGTCGGGACCGTCACATGGCACGCGCTGATCGCATGATCCGCCGGATGGCGCCCCGCAGTTCGGGCAGCAGGGCGGACGCCCCGCCCGCGGAGGTCCCGCACACGGTGATGTTCCCCGGGTCGCCGCCGAAGGCCGCGGCGTTCTCCCGCACCCAGTGCAGCAGCGTGATCTGGTCCTGCAGGTGCTCCTGTACGGCGGCCGGTTGTTCGGCCGCCGTACAGGAACCGTCCGCCCGCCGCTCTGCGGTAACGCAGCACCCCGTCCGGCCGTTCCTCGGCGAGCAGCACGGCGAGCCGGTCGGCCCAGTCGAGCGACGCACCGTCGGTCGCGCGGACCCCGCGGTCCGCGTCCCCAGCGTCGCCGACGGCCGTGTACGACTCGATACGGCGCCTGTCACCCGTTCTGGATGGTGTGGTCACGTCGGAACTTCTCACTTCTCGGGCCCTGCGGGCCGTGTCCGCCGCCTCGGCGGCGCACGCGGCGGCCGTCCTGTCCACCGACAGCCTCGGCCTGGAGCACGTGGCGTAGGCCTGCCGACCGCGGACTCCCGGCCTCGCGGGGGCGGTACGGGCGGAGCGGCGGCCGGGCGGCACAGCCATGGGCCGGGCGGGCGCGCGGCACCCCGCCCGGCCCGTGCTGTGCCGCTCAGCTGTCCGGCAGCTCGATCGACTGGGGGTGGCGGAAGAAGTTCCGCGGATCCCACTTCGCCTTGATGCGCTGCAGCCGCGGGTAGTTGTCCTTGTAGTACAACTCGTAGCAGGACACCCCGGACCGGTTGAACGTGGGGTCGCTCAGGTCGTTGTCCGGGTAGTTGATGTAGCAGCCATCGGTGACGTCGTTCGGCACCGGGACGCCGCCCGTGTCGGCGTACAGGTCCTGGTAGAAGGACCGCAGCCAGGTGACGTTCCGCTCGTCGTCCTCGGCCCTGTGCCAGTACGACTCGAAGTAGACCAGCCAGAGGGCGTCCCGGTGGGTCGCGGCGGTGGCGTGGTCGTCCAAGGCGCTGATCTGTCCGCGGACGGAGTTGATGACCAGGAAGCTGTACGGGTTGGGATTGACCGTCTTCGTCAGGTACCGGTAGATCGTCTGCACCTGGTGCTCGGGGAAGGCGTCCTTCATGTAGGTCGACTTGTGGGAGGTCCGCAGACTGGGGCTGGTGATCGTCTCGCCGGCGGTCATGGTCTGCGCGGTGGCCTTGAGGAACGGCTGCTCCGTGATGTTGGCGCGGCTCGGCTGCACGCCCAGCGCGTCGGACACGAACGCGATGAAGTCGTCCACCAGCTTGCGGGCGTCCGGCACGGTCGAGTCGATCTGGGCGACCACGTTGAAGGTGCCCGAGTCGGCGTGCTGCAGGAAGATCCAGTGCCCCATGTCGATGTAGGGCGAGTCGAGGCCGCCGTGGGTCCTGGACCAGTCGGCGTACCGGGCCATGAAGGTCGCGAAGGCCTCTTCCGTGATGTCCTGCCACGACCAGGCCGCGAAGATGGAGAAGACGGTGGACGGCGCCTTCGGCAGCAGGTCGCCCGGGCTGCCCTCGGCGCCGCGGCTGCGCATCCAGAAGCGCGTGACCACACCGAAGTTGCCGCCTCCCCCGCCGGCGACGGCCCAGGCCAGGTCGTGGTTCGGGTCTGCCGGGTCGCGAGTGGCGACGACGGCGTGCGCCTCGCCCCGCTCGTCGACGGTGACGACCTCGACGGCGTAGAGGTGGTCGCTGAGGATGCCGTGCTTGCGCGAGAGGATGCCGTATCCGCCGCCGGAGAAGTGGCCGCCGGCGCCCGTGGCGTAGCAGCCGCCGCCCGGGAGGGTGACGCCCCAGCCGATGTGCAGCGTCTCGTAGATCTTCAGGAGCGTGGCGCCGGGCTCGACCACGAAGGCGCCGCGGTCGTCGTCGAAGCCGACGTGGTCCATCAGCCGCAGGTCGACGATGATCTCCGTCTCGTCGTTGAAGACGAGGTTCTCGAAGCAGTGGCCGCCGCTGCGGACCGCGATGCGCTTGTTGTCGCGGACCGCCTCCCGGACGATCTCGAGGACCTGCTCGGTGGTGGAGGGCAGGCGGATCGCCTCGGGAGAGGCCACGTGCCGGTTGTTGCCGTGGCCTCTGATCATGTCGGGGTAGCGCGCGTCCTCGGGCGTCACGGTGGGTATGGCGTCGGTGTGGCGACGCTGCGTCGTGCTCTGGGGGGTGGCCAGAGCCGGGTGGGCGTTGGCTACGATGCTGTTCACTCGGTTCATGCTCCCGTTTCGTGAGCTGCTCGTCCGGCGGGCTCGTTCGCTCGCCGCGCCACCAGCGTCCGTGCTCCCGTCGGGGACGGTCCGGAACTCCACGGACTATTTGTCAGGTACACCGATACCGGTCGCCGTGACGTGGTGTGGACCAGCCAACGAGCGACGATTTCCGGCAGTCCGGGCTCTTCCGGTCGGTCGTCCCGACCCGGCTCACTGCCCCCGCATCCTCGACGCCTTCAACCACGCGACCGGACCACTACGGGCCAAGGACGTCCGCGAGGCCCTCAGCCACGAACTGCCGCCGAAGAACATCGAAGGCACCCGGGCCAAGCCGAAACGCCGGGTCAAACTCGGAACCCTCACCGAGGCCGACACCGGCCGCCCCAAGGGCGTGGTGCTCCGGCACGCCAACACCGACGCCTACCTGGACCACGCCGTCGAGCGGACCGGGGCCGGGCCGGAGAGCCGGCTGTCGCAGACCTTCGACCTGACCTTCGACCCATCGGTCTTCGACATGTTCGTGGCCTGGAGCACCGGGGCGGCCCTCGTCGTACCCACCCGGGACGAGCTGATGGACCCGGCCGGCTTCGTGGCGCGGCACGGGCTGACCCACTGGTTCTCCGTGCCGTCGGTGGTCTCGCTCGCCGCCCGGTTACGGCGGTTGACGCCGGACTCGAGCGGCAGGCCGGGGGGGCTTCGCCGCGGCCGCTCCGGGCGCCCGCCTGGAGAACCTCTACGGCCCCACCGAGCTGACCGTCACCTGCACCGGCTACCGCCTTCCCGCCGACCCGGCCCACTGGCCGCGCACCGCGAACGGCACCGTTCCCATCGGGACCGCGCACCCGGGCGCCGAACAGCTGGTGGTGGATGAGCGGCTGCGCCCCGCCGAGGAGGGCGAACTCCTGGTGCGCGGGACGCAGCGCTTCCCCGGCTACCTGGACCCGGCGGACGACCCGGGCCGGTTCGCCGCGGGCGAGCCCGGCACGGGCCTGATCCCCTACGAGAGCGGACCGCTGACCGACGCCCACTGGTACCGGACCGGAGACCGGGTGGCCCGGGACGGCGAAGGCCTGGTGCACCTGGGCCGCCTAGACAGCCAGGTCAAGATCAGTGGCTACCGTGTCGAGCTGGCCGAGGTCGAGGAGGCCCTGCGCGCGCGTCCCGGTGTCACCAACGCGGTCGTGGTGGCACGTACCGACCTGTCCGCGCCCGTCCTGCAGGCGGTCTGCACCGGGAACGCCCCCGATCCGGCGCCCCTGTTGGAGGCGTTGCAGGAACGGCTGCCCGCCTACATGGTGCCGCGCACCCTGCTGCGTCTGCCGGAGCTGCCGCTCAACCTCAACCGCAAGACCGACCGCGGGGCCGTCGCCGCCGCCCTGGACACGGCACGGCGGGCCGCGCCCCGCACTCCTGCGCACCCCCGCGGACCGGACCGCCGCCGGCGTCCTCCGCACCCCCTCCCCCTCCCCGGAAGGAGCCCGGTGACGTGACCGTGACCACCGCCACCCGCACCCCGCTGCCCGGCCGTGAGGAGTTCTGCACCGCCATGGCGCAGCTCGCCACCGGCGTCGCTGTGATCACGACCAACGGCTCGGACGGGCCCGTCGGCTGCACCGCGAGCGCGGTGCTCTCGCTGTCCACCGAGCCGCCCTCGCTGCTCGTCTCCCTCGCCAACGGCGGCCGCACCGTACGGCAGGCACTCGACCACGGCCTCTTCGCCGTCAACATCCTGAGCTGGCAGCAGCGGGACCTGATCGACCGCTTCACCCGGCGGCCGGCGGCGGAGCGCGGCTTGGACGCGCGTCCTGCTGCTGGACGGGGAACTGGCCACTGCAGCCGAAGAAGCTCCGCTACCGGCTGCTGCACGTCGCTGCCCGCCTCACCCGCGGCGGCCGACGCCTGCGCTTGCGGATATCGGCGACCTGGCCCTGGAGAAACGAACTGGCCACGGCCTTCCGTCGCGACACCGAAATCGCTTCGGCCACCCGACAGTTACCCCTCAACGACGCCTCATCGTCCCCAACCGAACCGGCGAGGTTTACGCCCTCTCAGATGGCCGACACCCTGGTCTGAATGTCGTGGGGAAGGTACAAGAGCACCTACCTGGGCCTCAGTTCGAGTGTGCCATCGACGAGTCGGGTGACTCCCAGCGGGTTGATGGCTCGGAGTTCCTCAGGAAGGAGAGCGTCGGGGAACGACTGGTAGCAGACCGGACGGAGCCAGCGTTCGATGGCCAGCGTTCCGACACTGGTGGTACCGGGTGCACTCGTCGCGGGCCAGGGTCCGCCGTGCACCATGGCGTTGCAGACCTCAACCCCCGTCGGCCAGCCACCCCACAAGATGCGTCCGGCAAGGTCCTCCAGAACGGGCAGCAGACGCATGGCTGTCTTCAGGTCTGCGTTCGTACCGTGGATGGTGGCTGTCAACTGTCCATCCATGCCCTCCAGCAGGCCAAGGAGTTCTTCGAGCCCGGACCACCGTACGACGAGGCCGGCGGCGCCGAAGACCTCACCGGTGAGGTCCTCATGAGCCGTATAGGTCGCCACGTCGCATTCGAGGACCACGGGGCTCGGTGCATACGGGCTTTCCCCGGGCGTTCCCTGTGCCAGCGTGGAGACTCCATGAACGGCCGCCCACCGTTTCGACCCCTCGACGTAGGCCTCCGTGATGCCCGGGGTCAGCATGACCCGCCCCGTCGTGTCGGCCACTGTCCGAGCCACGGCGGCGCAGAAGGCGTCGCCTGCCGCACCTGTCGGCAGCAGCAGGAGCCCGGGATTCGTGCAGAACTGACCTGAGCCGCTGGTCAGTGACGTCACGTACGCGGCGGCAAGAGCGGCAGGGTCGGCCAAGGCTTCGTCGAGGACGATCACGGGATTGACCGCCGACATCTCGGCGTGGACCGGGATGGGCACAGGCCGAGAGTTCGCAGCTCGGACCAACGCCATTCCACCGGCCCGTGAACCGGTGAATCCAACCGCCATGATCCGTGGGTCGCGCACGAGGTTCTGACCTACTTCTGTGCCGCGGCCGACGAGCAACGAAAAGACGCCGGCCGGCATGCCAGTGCGCTCGGCGGCAGAGACCACGGCGCGGGCGACGAGCTCGCTGGTGCCCGGGTGGGCCGGATGCGCCTTGGCTATGACGGGGCAGCCCGCGGCCAGTGCGGATGCGGTGTCACCGCCGGCGACGGAGAAGGCCAGCGGGAAGTTGCTCGCACCGAACACGGCGACAGGGCCGACGGGGATTTTACGCAGGCGCAGGTCCGCACGAGCGAGTGGCAGGCGGTCAGGGAGCGCGGAGTCCACGCGGACACCGAGCGCGTCCCCACTCCGCACCAGCTCCGCGAACATGCGCAGTTGTCCGCAGGTGCGTCCGCGTTCGCCGGTCAACCGATCCAGTGGCAGTCCGGACTCGCTTGCCGCAAGGTGCAGAAGGCCGTCACCGAGTGCCTCGATCTCCTCCGCGCAGGCGTCGAGAAAGGCAGCCCGGCGGTGGTTGGGCAAGGCGCGGTACTCGCGTGCGGCAGAGGCAGCCTGTCGGGCTGCCCGCGCAACGTGGTCCGGTGAGGCATCCCGCAGCGGGGGGCCCAGGGGCTCGGACGTCGCTGCTCGGACGCCGCGCCAGGGCTCACCCGCGCCGGGAATGTCACGGCCGGCCACGATCGAGGTTCCGGTCAGATGCACAGTGCTTCCTCTTCCTACCCTGCTGTTGAAAGTCGTATCGCCGCTGGCGTTGCCTTCGCGTCGATCGGATGTATAGCCTAAGCAATGGCATGTGACATTGCACAGAGGGGAGGGTCGATGACTTCGAAGGTTGTCGTCGTGGGCGCGGGCGTGGTCGGCGCCGCGTGCGCCTTCCACGCCGCCTCGGCGGGCTTGGACGTCACGGTCGTCGACCGCGGGGCGGTCGGCGCCGGGACGACCAGTCGTGGGGAAGGCAATGTTCTCCTCTCTGACAAGGAGCCGGGGCCCGAACTCGATCTGGCTCGCCTGAGCCGCGCTCTGTGGGAGGAGGCCGGTGAGGAGCTCGGGTCCGACTCCATCGAGCTCGAGGCGAAAGGGGGCCTCGTCGTCGCAAGCACCGCCGAAGGCCTCACAGCCCTCCGCGGGTTCGCCCTGCGGCAGGCGACGGCCGGGGTCCGCACTGAGCCGGTCGAGCACGTTCGCGACATCGAACCCCACCTTGCGCCCGGGCTGCCCGGTGGCATCCACTATCCGCAGGACGCACAGGTGCAGCCCGTCCTGGCGGCGGCGGCGATGCTGCATGCCGCCGTGGCACGGGGCGCACGCTTCCACACGGGTGAGATCGCCGCTGCGGTGATGGGGCGGGGAGACCGGCTCACCGGCGTGCGGACGGTCGCCGGAGATGTCCTGCCCGCCGATGCCGTCGTGAACGCTGCCGGCACGTGGGGCGGTGAAGTCGGCCGTCGGCTCGGTGCGTCCATCGAGGTCCTACCGCGCCGGGGGTTCGTTCTGGTGACCGAACCGCTGCCGCGGATGGTCCGGCACAAAGTCTACTCGGCCGACTACGTTGCCAACGTCGCCTCGTCCGACGCAGGGCTGGAGACCTCCTGCGTTGTGGAGGGCACCCGCGGTGGCACGATCCTTATCGGCGCCAGCCGGGAACGCGTCGGCTTCGATACGACGATGAATCCCGCCGTGGTCGCCCGACTGGCGGCGCAGGCCTGCCGGCTGTTTCCCTTCCTGCGGGGGATCCATCTGATCCGCACCTACCGCGGTTTCCGGCCGTACTGCCCGGACCACCTCCCGGTCATCGGACCGGATCCGAGGGCCCCCGGGGTCATCCATGCGTGCGGTCACGAGGGCGCGGGTATCGGTCTCGCCCCCGCGACCGGAGCACTCGTGACGGCCCACCTGCTCGGCCGCTCCTGGCGCGGCGCCGATCCGGCGGCGCACACCGGGCTTCTGCCCGACCGCTTCTTCACCTCCGGAGGTACGTCGAAGTGAGCGAGCTCATCATCGACGGCAAACCACTGGCGTTCGTCGAGGGGCAGACCGTCGCCGCAGCCCTCGTGGCGGCGGGACGGGTCTCCTGGCGCACCACCCGAGTCGGGCACCGTCCGCGTGGCGTCTTCTGCGGGATCGGCGTCTGCTTCGACTGCCTCGTGGCGATCGACGGGGTCGGCGGGCAGCGCGCCTGCCTGATCCCGGCACGTGAGGGTATGACCGTCACGACTGAGGAGAGTACCGATGAGTGACCCGGCAGATCTCATCGTTGTGGGTGCTGGCCCTGCCGGCATGGCCGCGGCGGTCACGGCTCTGACCGGTGGGCTGCGCGTGGTGCTCATCGACTCGGGCACCGCCGTCGGCGGTCAGTTCTGGCGGCACCCGCCGGAACACGCGCGATCGGTCATTCCGACCGAGGACCTGCATCACGGACAGCGCGAATACCACGACCTCTGCGAAACCTTGTCGGTGCACGCGCGGAAAGGGCAGCTCGACCTGCGCCTGAATCACCATGTGTGGTCCGCGGTCCGCGAGGAGGACGGATTCGCGGTCCATACCGTCGACCGGCGGGAGGCGCCGCAGGAGATCGCCGTGGTCCTGCGCGCACCGAGGCTCCTCGTGGCAACCGGCGCCTACGACCGTCAACTGCCCTTCCCTGGGTGGGACCTGCCGGGCGTCCTCACCATCGGCGGTCTCCAGGCCCTGCTCAAGGGCGGTGGGGTCGCGGCCGGGAGCCGCGTGGCACTGGGCGGGACCGGTCCGTTCCTGCTCCCGGTCGCCACGAGCCTCGCGGCGCGTGGCGTCGAGGTGGTCGCGGTGTGTGAGGCGGCCCACCCACGGGCATGGCTGCGGCACCCCGGTCCGCTGCTGCGCAACCCCGGTAAATGGGCCGAGGGAGCCGGGTACGCCCTTACGCTGGTGCGCCACCGCATCCCTCTCCGTCCCCGCACAGCCATCATCCGCGCCGAAGGAGGCGCACGCGTGACGTCGGTCCGGATCGCTTCGTTGGCGTCGGACGGCAGCCCGCGCCCGGGAAGGGAACGACGCATCGAGGTCGACGCCGTCGGCGTCGGCTGGGGTTTCGTACCCCAGCTCGACCTGCTCATCACCCTTGGCTGCGCACTCACGAACTCCGCGGACGGCAACGCGGTGGTAGCAGTCGACAAAGGTCAGCGCACCACCGTCCCCGGCCTCTACGCCGCAGGAGAGACGTGTGGTGTCGGCGGGGCGGTACTCGCGGTGGGTGAGGGCCGACTGGCCGCGGAGTCGGTCCTCGCCGACTCGGGTGCCGCTCCCGTGCTGGGGACGAAGCGCCTGGCCGCAGTGCGCTCCGCAGTCGCCGCCCAGCGTGCCTTCGCCCGAGCGCTGGCTCTTGCCCATCCGATTCCTCCGGCGTGGTCCTCGTGGCTGACCGACGAAACCACCGTGTGCCGGTGTGAGGAGGTGACTGCGGGGGTGATAAGGACCGTTCGCGCCGAGGGTGCATGTGATCACCGCCAGGTCAAACAACTGACCCGCGCCGGTATGGGCTGGTGCCAGGGGCGTATGTGCGGACCGGCCGTTCACTGCCTCGCGGCTCCGAAGCAGGCCTACCACCCCACGGAACGGCTTGTCGCGACGCCCGTCACCCTTGGGGCGCTCGCCGACCTTGACAGATGACCGTCGACATCGACGGACAGCAATGACAACCGACAAGGAGTGTTCATGAGAGAGAACCGCATGCCCTGGCACGGCGTCATCGTCGCAACCAGCCTGCCGTTCGACGACGATCTCACGGTCAGTTTCGGCGCCTACGGCGAGAGTGTCGCCTGGCTCGCAGAGCAGGGGCTGCACGGTGTCGCGCCGAACGGGTCACTGGGCGAGTACCAGACGCTGACGTACGAGGAGCGCGATCGTGTCGTCGAAACGGCAGTGGCCAACGCCCCCGAAGGGTTCACCGTCATGCCGGGCGTCGGTGCCTACAGCGGTGTGGAGGCCAAGCGGCACGCCCAGTTCGCCAAGGACGCCGGCTGTCAGGCGGTCATGTGCCTGCCGCCCAACGCCTACCGCGCCGACGACCGCGCGGTCCTCGAGCATTTCGAACTGGTGGCTTCGGTCGGCCTGCCCGTCACGGCGTACAACAACCCCATCGACACCAAGGTGGACTTGCGCCCGGAGCTGCTGGCCAAGCTGCACGCCGAAGGCTTCATCGTCGGTGTCAAGGAGTTCTCAGGCGATGTGCGGCGCTGCTACGAGATCTCCGAGATGGCCCCCGGCCTCGACCTCATGATCGGTACCGACGACACCGTGCTGGAGGTCGGCATCGCCGGCGCCAAGGGCTGGGTCGCCGGTTACCCCCAGGTCTTCCCCCGGGCCTGCCTCGCACTGTACGAGGCGTCCGTCACGGGTGATCTGGAGACGGCACTGCCGCTCTACCGTCAGCTGCACCCGGTTCTGCGGTGGGACAGCAAGACCGAGTTCGTCCAGGCCATCAAGCTCGGCCAAGAGATGATCGGCCGCCGCGGGGGTGGCTGCCGCCCGCCGCGACAGCCGCTCGGCCCGGAGACGGAGACTGTCGTGCGCGCCGCCACCCAGGCCCTCATCGACGCCGGAGTGAGCTGACGATGCGCTCGACCGTGTGTTATCACGCCGTCGACTCGCACACCGAGGGGATGCCCACACGCGTGATCACGGGAGGTGTGGGCGTCCTTCCCGGTGCCACGATGTTCGAGAGACGGCAGCGGTTCGTCGCGGAACGCGACCACCTGCGCACCCTGCTCATGTGTGAGCCGCGCGGGCACGCGTCGATGTCGGGGGCCATCCTGCAGCCTTCGACCCGGCCGGACGCCGACTACGGCGTGCTCTTCATCGAAGTCTCCGGCTGCCTGCCGATGTGCGGGCACGGGACCATCGGCGTCGCGACGGTCCTCGTCGAGACGGGCATGGTCGAGGTGGCCGAGCCGGAGACCCTGGTGCGGCTCGACACACCGGCGGGACTGGTCACGGCGCGGGTGCGAGTGCGCGACGGCCACGCCGAATCGGTGACCCTCGAGAATGTCGCATCGTACTGCCACGCCCTCGACCAGGTCGTCGACGTGCCGGGATATGGAGCGGTGCGTTACGACATAGCCTACGGCGGCAACTTCTACGCCTTTGTCCGGACCGAGGATCTCGGCATTCCCTTCGACCGGGCGCAGAAAGAACGGCTGCTCGACGCCGGGCTGGCCGTCATGGAAGCGATCAACGAGCAGAACCCGGTGTCCCACCCGGAGAACCCAGAGATCAACGTGTGTCATCACGTCTATCTCGAGGCTCCCGGATCGACCGCGGAGCACTCCCGGCACGCCATGGCGATCCACCCGGGTTGGTTCGACAGGTCGCCCTGCGGCACGGGCACCAGTGCCCGCATGGCACAGCTGCACGCCCGTGGCCAGTTGCCGGTCGGCCAGGACTTCGTCAACGAGTCGTTCATCGGCTCCCGGTTCGTCGGGCGGGTGCTGGCGGAGACTGTGGTCGGAGGCCTGCCAGCCGTCCTGCCGTCCGTCACCGGCCGCGCCTGGATCACCGGCACCGCGCAGTACCTGCTCGATCCATCCGATCCCTACCCGGCCGGCTTCACCCTCTAGATGATCTGTTCCAAGGGGTCGGTGATCGTAGGACGGGCTGTCCGGTGGCCTCGTGGTGCCGGATCGCGGCGGTCAGCGCGAGGATGGGCTGCATGACTCGGGCCATGACCCCTCCGGGTGTGCCCCTCGGTGCCGTTCGAGGTCAAGCTGTCCCTTGAAGGTCTCGTTGATCGAAGCGCTGACCTGCCGCAGCGGCTTGAACAGGGCTGCACCAGGCCGTTCCCATTAGTAGTTCTCGTGGCCGATGCAAGTCTGTCGGGGGGCGCCTCTCGCAGAAGCTCGCAATCGGCTCCCAGGAGGTCAAGGAGGGTCTCGCGTTCGTCGGCCCTGGCCCCGGTCTGGGCGAAGGCGATGGGCAGGCCCTGAAGTGTGCAGACCATGTGCAGGCGCAAGCCCTCAGAAGACCGAGGTGGGCGGCCAGGATCCGATTGCCGCTTCGCATCAGACCGGCGGGCGCCACGGCGCCAGCTCGCTGCCACATCGACCACCGGGGCTGGCAGCCCGCCGCCTGACCGTCTCGCGGTGGCTCTGGCCGCCACCCACCCCGCAACCTCCGCAGGCATCCCTAGGGAATTGATCATCTAGTGGCCGGCCCCACCGCGCCGTGACGACGTCGTGATCGACACTCCCTTGTGTCACTGCGAGGGCCCTCGCCAACGGCTCCTGCCCAGGACGTGGTGTTCGCGAACCGCGTCCATGCCCGCTGGACGGAACGCATCGCCGGTGAGACGCGACATAGATCTACTCACCTCGGGCACAACTGTCCCGTGCCAATCACACCGTGGCCATGCTCCGTGCGAGCGGCG
The DNA here is from genome assembly GCF_008312835.1 of Streptomyces marokkonensis. Lineage (GTDB taxonomy): Bacteria > Actinomycetota > Actinomycetes > Streptomycetales > Streptomycetaceae > Streptomyces > Streptomyces marokkonensis_A. The sequence continues at coordinate 82,610 of NZ_VSKS01000017.1, forward strand.
AAGGCTGAGCTGTCTCCTGAACGCGCGTGCACGCGCGGGGGACACTGATTTTTCATGAGCTCCCGTGCGTTCACCTGCCCGATTAGGAGCGCACCCGCGGGAAGCCTGGGGGCGGGCGACCTGAGGATCAACGGGCGCCCAGTGTCCGCTTGGAGACGTTGCGTTCTGCGGCCTCCTCCTGTTTCCGTGCTGCCCACAAGGTCCGAACGTGGGCAAGATGATGGCGCATATGTTCCTCGGCTGCTGCGGCGTCCCCGGACAGCATGAGGTCGAGCAATGCAGTGTGCTCCTGTGCGGAGGCAACCAGCGCCCCGGCTTCCGCGAGCTCCGTCAGACCGTAGAGGCGGGAGCGTTTGCGCAGGTCGGCCACAGTCTCGACGAGGCGCGAGTTGCCTGCCAGGGCGAGTAGATCGAGATGGAAGCGGCGGTCCGATTCCAGGTAGCCGATGAGGTCGCCGGCACGTGCGGCGGCCACGATCTCATCGGCCACGGGACGTAGGGCCTCCAACTGTTCCCGTGAGGCTGACAGCGTGACCCGGCCGACGGTCGGGATCTCGATGAGGGAGCGAATCTCCGTGAACTCGTCCAGGTCGCGCTCGGACAGTTCGGTGACGCGGAACCCTTTGTTGCGTACGGCCTCAACCAGGCCTTCTCGCGCCAGGTCCAGCATGGCCTCGCGCACCGGAGTTGCGGAGACTCCGTACTCGGCAGCAAGGGTGGGGGCGGAGTAGATCACCCCGGGCTTGAGGTCGCCTGCGATGAGTGCCGCGCGGAGGGCGTTGGCCACCTGGTCACGTAGATGCTTCTGTACCGAGATGAGTGTGCGGGGCTTCAACTCGCTCATGGGATCCCTCCATGTATTTGTTACCCCACTATACAATGTCACGTTGCGCTACCTCCTCGCGGCCTGCCCGGTGCCGTCGGCAAGGCCTCACCGGGCAGGCCGCCTCCTTGTGGCGGGCTCAGGCCGACACGGTCGGCAGAAGGGACACCGTTCGGGTTGAGGTGTAGAAGTCCATCGTGGCGCGCTCCTTCTCCCACACTTTGCGGGGGTCTTTCTCCCGTTCGAGGGGCAGAAGGAACTCGGCGCCGGTGGTCGGCGCGTTCACCCGCACCATTGCGGTGTTCAGGCGGTCGACCGCCGAAAGCGCCTTTTCCAGATCGCTCGTATGCAGGGAAGACACCACCGCGCAGCGGCCGCTGTTCGCGGCCCGGATCGCCCCGTCGAAGTCCACCACCTTTGACAGCACCGCGACAGGGCCGGAAATCCGCCGTCGGTTCAGATCGTGATCGTCGGGCACGTTCTCCAGCAGTACGGGATCGACGTACCAGCCCGCTACCTGCTCGCAGCGGCCCCGGGTGTCCCCCGCCAGCACGTGGGCTCCAGAAGCGAGAGCGCTGTCCCGGGCGTGGATGACACGGTCGCGAGCCGCCTTGGAAATGAGAGGGCCGCACACCGCTTCGGTCGTGTTCGGATCGCGGGCAGACAGGCTCTGGAAAGCCTGCCTCAACGCCTCGCGCAGCTTCGGCAGAACGCTGTCCACGGCGATCACCCTTTTGGTGGAGGTGCGCTTCTGGCCTGCGTGGCCGGCGATCGCAGCCGCGATGTCAGCAGCGGCGCGTGCCACGTTGGCGTCCGGTAGAACTACGGCCGCGTTGTGTCCGCTCACTTCCGTTTGTGCGGGCACACCGCGGGACGCTGCGGCACATACCACCGCGGTCCCCACTTCGGACGATCCGGTGAAGGAAACCACATCAGCCAGGCCGGCAAGAGTGGCCCCGACTTCGGGGCCTCCAGGGGCGATCTGCAGGACGTCCGGGGGGAGGACTCCCTTCAGGATCTCCACCAGGCGCAGGGCGCACGCGGTGGCCTCCGGCGCGGGTTTGACGACCACGGTGTTGCCGGCCGCCAGGGCAGGAGCCGCGTTCCAGGACGGCGCGGCCAGCGGAAAGTGCCACGAGGTGATCAGTCCGGCGACGCCATGCGGACGACGGCGAGTGAGCAGGAGTCCTGGTCCAGAGGTCGGCTCGTGAACGGCTCTCGGGGCGTCCTGGGGAAGCCGGGCGTAATAGCGCCAGATCGCCACCGCGCGTGTGACTTCCTCGCGGGCCTCGGTGAGCGGTTTGCCGACTTCTCGAACAAGGAGCCCAGCCAGCTCTTCGTGCGCGGCCTCCAGGGCGTCCCCTACGCGGTGAAGGGCGGCAGATCGTGCGGCTGCGCCGACGGCGAGCCATGCAGGCTGGGCACGGGCGGCCCGCTGCACGGCCCGCGTGACGGTCTCGGGGCTGCAGCCGTACAGCTCGATGAGCACGTCATTGGGGTCGGAGGGATTGTGGGAGATCACCACGCTGTCGGCCACCAGGCCGGGGAAGATGTTCACAGAGAGCCTTCCGGAATGAAGTCGTGGTAGGCAGGGACCTTCTGACGAGCGTGGAGGTCGTCTGGTCGGTGCCCTGTGTTCGCGTCGCGACCGGGGTAAGGCCGTCCGCCTGAGTCGGTTCTCGCGAGAGCCCGCACGTAGGCTTTCGCTCCGCACACGCCCGGTGGGGACGAAGCCACGTCGTCAAGATCAGCGGCGTCGACACGCCTCGTAAAGGTGGCGGCATCGCCGATGGGTTTCCGGGCACGATAGTAATATGTCACATGACTCATGTCTGGGTCGGCCGGGAACGACTGCGGCAGTCGTTGTGGCCGATGGCGGGATCACCGCCAGGTGATCTACGGGATCCTGCACCTGGTGCGCCCGGCGTGCAGCGGCGAGAAGACCGTCCATGAACGCCACCGTCTGCGGTCGGCCGACGGCACGTGGGAGCGTCTGCTGCAACAGGTCAAGGCCCCTGCCGACGCCGCGGGCGAGATCCACTGGGACATCTCGGTGGACTCCACCGTCGTGCGGGCTCATCAGCACACGGCCTGTGCCCGGACCGAACCGCCGCCGGCGCCCGCGTCAGGGGGCCGGAACGGCAGAACACCAGGGCGAAACACCGTGGCAGAGCCTGCCCGCCCGGCTGGTGGAGGTGGTGCGGGATGCGAGGGCCTGGGCCGCTCGCGGGGCGGACTCACCAGCAAACTCCACACGAGCACGGACGGCTCGAAAAGTCACGCCTCCATTACGAGCAACGACAGGACTCCCATCCCGTGACATCACCCGGTAAGGTCTGTGCAATGTCACACACCACAGTGACATTGGGCGGGCCGAGCCGCGCGCCGGCTGCCGACTCGGCGCTGAGCCACAGATCCGGTGACGCCCTCCCAGGCGCGCGGTTCACATGCCGGTAGGCGCGCACGTCCGCAACGCGAGGTTGCGCCACCACCACGAGCCTCGACACAGCTCCCCGCCCGTACAGAACTCACGACCATCTGTGCAATGTCACACACTTCAGAACGTCAGGGCGCTGTCGGTGAGCACCCTCGGCCACCCGATGGCCCGCCGGTCGGCGGACCACACGAGACGGAGCAAGGTATGACCATCATTCGTCGTGGAACCATGGCGGCGGCCGTCATGGCACTCGGGCTCACTCTCGCCGCGTGCGGCGGCAGTCTCACGCAGGACAGTTCCGGGAAGGACGACTCCGACACCATCAAGCTCGGCATGCTCACGCCGCTGACCGGCAGTTCGGCCGCCATCGGTCCCCACATGAAGGACGGTGCCCGGCTTGCCGTCGACGAGATCAATGCGAAGGGCGGGATCGACGGCCGCAAGCTCTCACTCACTGTCGAGGACGAGGCGTGCGATCCGAAGACGGCCGCCGCCGGTGCGGCCAAACTCGTCAGTGCCGGTGTCAGGATCTCAGTGGGCGGCTACTGCTCCTCGGCGACTCTCCCCACACTGAGCATCTTCGAGAAAGCCCACATCCCCATGATCATCCCGGCGGCCAACTCCGCCGACCTTCTGGCGGAGCAGCGGCGGAACGTGTTCCTGATCAACGGCACGGGCATTCAGCAGGCTCAGGCCGCGGCAACGTTCATCAAAGCGGGCAGCAGCAAGGGTGTCGCCCTGATAGACGACAACACCTCGTACTCGACGGACATCACCAAGCGTACCGGCGACGAACTAGGACTCCTCGGTGTCAAGGTAGCCGACCGTCAGTCGGTCACGGCCGGTGAGTCGGACTACTCCGGCGCCGTCAACGCCGTGCTGGGCTCCAAAGCCGACTTCGTCTACTGGACCGGGTACTACCAGGAAGGCGGGCTGCTCATCAAGCAGCTCAGGGCTGCCGGCTACAAGGGCAGGATCATGGTCGCGGACGGTTCAGTGGACGGCAAACTGATCGAGATCGCGGGCAAGAGCAACGCCCAGGGCGTGTTCGCGACGATGACCCAGACGCCGCAGACCATCCCCGGTGGTGAGGCGTGGGTCGCCAAGTACAAGAAGAAGTTCGGTTCCGAACCCGGCCCGTACTCCACTCAGGCATACGACGCGGTACGCGTCGCCGCGGAGGCGGTCAGAGCAGCCGGCTCCACCGACGGGCAGGACGTCATCGAGGCACTGGAGCAGATCGACGGCTTCGAGATCTTCTCCGGCCCGCTGAACTTCACCATCCAGCACACGCTGAGCGTGGGCGGTTTCGACATCCTCGTCGTCAAGGACGACGACTTCGTCCTCGAGAAGTGACACCGGCCGGGCCCGGGCGGCCGGCCCACGCAGGCCGGCCCTCCGTGCGTCACTGCTTCCCCTCACGCAACGGGAACTACCCATGAACCACTTGCAACTCGTGCTAAGCGGCCTGTTCGTCGGCTCGTTCTACGCCCTGGTCGCACTCGGCTACTCGATGGTCTACGGCATCATCAAACTGCTCAACTTCGCCCACGGCGATCTCTACATGCTCGGGGCCTTCGCCGGTTTCACCGTGCTCAGCGTCGGTGCCGGTGCACTCGGCGGCGGGTTCATCGCGCTCATCTTCATCATGATCGTCGCGATGATCGCGACCGGTGGCTTCGGAATGCTACTGGAGCGGGTGGCATACCGCCCGTTGCGCAGCGCACCCCGGCTGTCCGTCCTCATCACCGCTGTCGGAGCGAGCTTCGCGCTCGAGTACGGCATCGCAGTCGCCTTCGGCCCGACCCCAGAGGTGTACCCGATCGGCGTTCAGGACGGCACGCTGCATATCGCCAACGCACAGATCACCTACGCTCAGCTGGCGATGATGGCGATCGCGGTCGTGCTCATGGTGGCCCTCGACACCATCGTCCGCAAGACTCGATCGGGCCGGGCGATGCGGGCCATCTCCCAGGACCCGAAAGCGTGCCTGCTCATGGGAGTCAACGTCGACCGGGTCATCTCGCGGACGTTCTTCATCGGGTCCGCCCTGGCCGGTGCGGCAGGTGTCATGGCCGGCGCGTACTACGGGAAGATCGACTTCCTGATGGGCTTCATCATCGGGCTGAAGGCGTTCACCGCGGCAGTCATAGGCGGCATCGGCAACCTGCGCGGAGCCGTTCTCGGCGCGATCGTACTCGGTCTGCTGGAGTCCTTCGGGGGTGCCTACCTCGGCAGCGAGTGGCGCGACGTCTTCGCGTTCGGCTTCCTCATCCTCTTCCTGACCGTGCGGCCCACCGGACTGCTCGGCGAGCGAGTCACGGAGCGTGTGTGATGAACGACGAACCCACTCTGCGCGCCGGCGAGAAGCCCTCCGCCTACGTGAGCGCCGTGGAGGAACACACCCGCATGGCGCCCGCAGTCAAGGAGGCTGGCACCTCCGCGTCGAGCCGCACAGCTGTAGCGGAGTTGGTGTCGAAGGGCCTGGCCAGCAGATGGCTCGGCACCGGCGCGGCGGTTGCCGCGCTGGCACTGCCTCTGGTCAGTTCCAGCACCTACGTCATCCAGATCGCCGTGGACGCGCTCATCTTCGTGATGCTCGCGGTCGGACTGAACATCGTGGTCGGTTACTGCGGTCTGCTCGACCTCGGGTACGCCGCGTTCTTCGCGATCGGGGCGTACACCTCGGGACTGCTGTCGACCAGGTTCGAGTGGCCATTGATCGCGACCCTCCCCGTGGTGGTGATCGCCGCGATCGTCGGTGGACTCCTCATCGGCGGACCGACTCTGCGACTGCGCAGCGACTACCTGGCCATCGTCACTCTCGGCTTCGGTGAAATCATCCGCATCACGGCGAACAACCTCGACTTCACCGGCGGGCCGAACGGCCTGTACGGCATCCCCGACTTCGGTGACTTCGGGCTGCGCGCCGACATCGCGCTGTACTGGATCACTGCGGTCGTCGTCATCGCCGCCGTGCTGTTCTCAAGCCGGCTCGGGCGCGGCCGGATCGGCCGTGCGTGGCGGTTCGTACGTGAGGACGAGGACGCCGCCGAGGCGATGGGTATCCACACATACAGAGTCAAGTTCGCGGCCTACATCGCCGGAGCGGTCTTCGGCGGCATTGCGGGCGTGCTGTTCGCCGCACATCAGACGGCGATCTCCCCGCCGAGCTTCAACTTCCTGTGGTCCGCGCTCATTTTGATGGCCGTCGTCCTCGGCGGCATGGCGTCGACACCGGGTGTCGTCGTGGGAGCTCTGGTGATCTCTCTGTTGCCCGAGTTGCTACGCGGCGCGGAGAACTGGCGGTATCTGATCTTCGGTCTGCTGCTGATTGTCGTCATGGTCTTCCGTCCGCAGGGATTGCTGCCGGCCCGTACGGGCGAACCAGGGCGGCGCGGGCACCGAGCACAGGAGGGTGCGTCGTGAGCAAGCTGCTCCTTGACGTGAGGGGCATGGCGGTCTCGTTCGGCGGAGTGCGTGCCGTCGACGGTCTGACGTTCTCCGTCCACGAGGGCGAGGTGCTCTCTGTCATCGGCCCGAACGGCGCCGGCAAGACGAGCGCGTTCAACTGCATCACCGGCTTCTACAAGCCGTCCGCGGGCTCGGTGTCGTTCGACGGCACCGACATCACCGGGAAACGTCCGGCCGTGATCGCCGCGAGCGGAATCGCGCGTACGTTCCAGAATCTCCGGCTCTTCGGTGACCTGACGGTGCTGGACAACGTGAGGGCGGGCATGCACGTCCGCATCAGGCAGAACTTCCTCGACGCGATGCTGCACACGCCGCGCTACTGGCGTGGCGAGGACACTGCGGCAGTCGAAGCCCACGAATGGCTCGACTTCGTGGGCATGGAGTATGACCGGACGGCCCAGATCCGCAACCTCCCGTATGGCGAGCAGCGGCGCGTGGAGATCGCGCGGGCACTGGCCCGCCGGCCGAGGATGCTGCTGCTCGACGAGCCGGCGGCCGGGCTGAACCACGGAGAAAAGGAACGGCTGCTCGGCCTCATGCGGCGCATCGCCGCACTCGGAATCGCGGTCGTTCTGATCGAACACGATATGGGGCTCGTCATGGAGGTCTCCGAAAGGATTGTCGTAATGAGCTACGGCAAGGAGATCGCGGAAGGCACACCGGCGGCCATTCGATCGAACCCTGCGGTCATAGAGGCATACCTCGGAGGAGAGGACGAAGAGACGCACGCGGAGGCCGAACGCATCGCGGCCGAGAAGGGGTCGCGCGGCACGGCGGAGGTGGAGTGGTGAAAACCGTCCTCGACATCAAGGGCCTGGAAGTCACCTACGGCAAGGTCGAGGCCCTCAGGGGCCTCGAACTCACCGTCGGTGACAAGGAGATCGTCGCACTGCTGGGCAACAACGGCGCGGGCAAGTCCACGACGGTTTCGACGATCTCCGGTCTCGTGCGGTCCCGGGCCGGGACGGTCACGGCGTACGGAGAGGACATCACGGTGGCGACACCCTGGTCGATCGTCGAACGCGGGATCGTGCACGTACCCGAGGGCCGGCGTATCTTCTCGAGGCTGACCGTGCACGAGAACCTCCAGATCGGTGGCTACACCGTGCGCGAGGGTACGTCGGTCGACAAACGGATCACACGTGTCTACGAGCACTTCCCGCGCCTGGCGGAGCGCCGTCACCAGCAGGGTGGCACCCTGTCCGGCGGCGAGCAGCAGATGCTCGCCATCGGCCGTGCGATGGTCGCCGGGCCTCGCTTGATCATGCTGGACGAACCGTCCATGGGTTTGGCCCCGCTGGTCGTGGCCCAGGTCATGGACGCCATCGTTTCGATCAACCAGTCAGGCACGGCGGTACTCCTCATCGAGCAGAACGCGCGAGCCGCACTGAAGGTCGCCCACCGAGGCTACGTCATCGACTCCGGCCGCGTGACGCTGACCGGACCGGCCACCGAACTGCGCACCGACCCACAGGTCGTCGAGGCATACCTGGGAGCGTGAGGGATGACGAAAACGGAAACGGTCGAGACGATCGACTGGCACACAGGGGGCGAGCCGTTCCGGATCGTGCCGGACAGTCCGGCTGCGGTGACCGGTGCGGGGCTCACCGTGGCCGAGCGCCGGATCGTTGCGATGGAGAGCGACGAAGCGCAGTGGGTCCGGGCACTGCTGTGCAGTGAGCCCCGCGGTCACGCGGACATGTACGGCTGCTTCCTCGTCCCGCCGGACGACGCAGGCGCACATCTGGGAGTCCTGTTCTGGCACAAGGACGGGTTCTCCACGGCCTGTGGACACGGCACGATCGCTCTCGGGGCCTGGATGGTGGCATCCGGTCGTGTTCCGGCCCCAGCCGACGGGGTGACCGACGTCGTGATCGACGTACCCTCGGGGCGCGTCACGGCGAGCGTCCGCACCAGAGCGGGCCTGGTCGAGGAGGTCACGTTCACGAACGTGCCCAGTTACGTACACGGTCGGAACGTCCCAGTAGCGACCTCGCGCGGTACGGTCACCGTCGACATCGCCTTCGGCGGTGCGATGTATGCCGTGCTCCCGGTGGCAGCGGTGGGTCTGCGTGTACGGCCCGAGGACGTCGCATCGCTCACCGCGGTGGGGCGGGAGATCCGTCACGCGCTCAACGCCGCCGACGCGGTCGAGCACCCCGGCGATGCCCGACTTTCCGGCCTCTACGGGACGATCTTCACCGAGGAGGTGTGCCCTCCCCTGCTCCTGGCCGAAGGTGGCCGGCGGCTGCATCATCGCAACCTCACGGTGTTCTCCGACGGTGAGGTCGACAGGTCCCCGTGCGGCTCGGGCACGTCGGCCAGGGTCGCACTGCTCGCCGATGCGGGGGAGCTGTGTCTGGGCGACGAGCTGCGGCACGAGTCCGTGGTGGGCTCGATGTTCAGTGCCCGAATCGCGGAGCGGACCCTGGTCCACGGGATCCAGGCAGTCGTCCCCGCTGTGACGGGTACCGCCCACGCGACCGGGACCTGCCGGTTCACCGTCGATCGGCGTGATGCACTCGTTCCCGGGTTCGTGCTGCGATGAGCGTGATGCTCGACGCCGAGGACGTCTTCGCACTCGGTCCCGTCGCCGCCGTCGCCGCGATCCGCGATGCTCTGACGGCAGGGCTTGATCCGGAAGGTGATGTGCCGCGCGTCATCCTTCCCATGGCAGGCGGCCAAGGGCTTCTCATGCCGTCGGAGACGGACGGCTGGTTCGGTGTGAAAGTCGCGACCGTCGCTCCCGGCAACACCGCGCGTGGCCTGAGGCGGATCAACGCGACCTATCTCCTGCACGACAGCGAGACGCTCACCCCCGTCGCGATCATCGACGGGGTCGCACTGACGACTCTGCGCACGCCCGCGGTCGTAGTTGCCGCCTGTCTCAACCGGCTTCGGGCTCTCGCGGCCTCCTCCTCTGACGGGTTGAGGCTCGTGGTCTTCGGTGCGGGACCGCAGGGCGAAGGGCATGTCCGCACCATCCGGGCGCATGTGCCGGTAGCCGACGTCACGGTCGTCACACGTCACGGGGGTACAAGCCCGTCATGGGCGGACCGCCACCTGACCGCGGACGACGCGGCGGTCGCCGGGCGGGTCCGTAGCGCAGACGTCGTCGTCGCGGCGACATCGGCCCGTGAACCGGTCGTCGACGGCCGCCTCGTCCGCGACTCGGCGGTCGTGCTGGCCGTCGGTTCGCACGAGCCAACGGCGCGTGAGCTCGACGGAGTGCTCATGCGACGGGCCACGGTCGTCGTCGAAGGCCTCGGCGTCGCGTTCGCCGAGGCCGGTGACGTCGTCCTCGCGGTGCGGGAAGGCCTCCTCGAACCGGGAGCGCTGGTCACCATGGCCGACCTGCTCGGCTCGGGAGTGGCGGTCCGTGCCGACCGTCCAATGGTCGTGAAGACGAGCGGGATGGCATGGCAGGACCTGGTGGTGGCGATCGCGGTGTATCGGCAGGGGGGCAGAAGGGTGCGAGTCCCGTTACCGGTGATATCCGCCGCCCCGGACCGTAGTGGGGACACGTCGTGTGGCCCGGGTTCTGCTCGCAGTGCCGATCCCGGGCCTCAGGCTTGCAGCCGTCCGGCCTGGCCCAGATCAACGGAGCCCGTCTCGTGATGGTGCCCCGCAAACCGGCCGGCTCGGCGCGGGCCTGGCGGGGCGACAGCTCACTGGCTCGACCCCGAAGTCCTGAAGAGGCAGGCGTGCCGGGCGGGCCTCGAAGAGCACGAACCGAACCGGACGGTGTCGGCCTGTCGCTGAGCGGGGGAAGCAGTCTGCGCTCGGGAGCGCTGGTGCTGTGACCGCATGGGTTCGCCCGGTTGCTGTTGTTGTGAAGTGCTCGGTGAGGTGGATGTGCCGGTGTGCCTCAGCGGTAGTCGGCCAGGCCGTCCACGAGTTCTTCGTCGCCGTCGCGGATCGCGTAGAGGGCTTGCTGCAGGGCCGACGTGCCGCGTCTCGCGGCGATGCGGGTGAGGAGTCCGCGGTTTGACCAGTTGCCCAGGGCAAGCACCCGCTCCAGGAGCTCAGGACCGCAGCCGGCGCCGATAGCTGCGAGGTCCTCGGCCGGGTCGCCGAGTGTGACATCGTCCCAGTCGAGTACGCCGGAGAGGTGCGGCAGGCCGTGCGTCCACTCCCACAGGACGTTCTCGGCACCGAGGTCGCCATGCACCACGGCCTGGTGGGGCGGGGAAGGCTGTCGAGTGCTGTGAGTTGCCGCTCTGCCCGCAGGCGTCCACTGTCGGACGTGAGCGGGAACAGTTCCGCGCGCAGGTCCCCCGCGAACCGCCGTCACCGGTCTTCTACCGCCTGAGGCAGAACTGCTCGTACCCTCTCGTCGGTGCCGGCAAGGGCCGGACCGGACAGCACCATGGCGCACTGCGCCGCCACGGTGCCGACTACTTGGGCATCATGGAGAGCGTCGGTCTCAAGCTGTTCCCCGGGGTACGGGTGAGTACCAGGAACCCTTCGTTCGTTCCGGCGGCATGCGCCGCCGTACTCGCGGCATTTCTTCGGCGGGCACGTGAGGGGACCTGATGTCGCCGGATGAAGCCTCTCTGGCCCGAGGCGAAGGGGAGCCGCCTCGGGCCATGGTGGACTGGTCGGTCTCGGGGTGGGTGTCTGTCAGTAGCTGGTGCCGACCGTGACGCCGCTGAAGCCGTTCACCGCGTACAGGCTGATGTAGTTGGCACCCGCCCGCGGGTTGTTGACGGTCAAGGTGTGGTTGTTGCCGGTGCCCGTGGCACGCTGCGTGTAGCTGGTGGTGCTGGGCCAGCCACTGTCGCTGTAGTACAGGTCCGCGTTACCCGTACCGCCGGAGGTGGTGATCTTCAGCTGGGTGGTGCCCGCCGGGACGTAGAGGTAGAGGTAGGCGTAGTTTCCGGTGGTGGCGGACCGGTTGCTCCGCTGGCAGTTCTGGCCCAGCTCCCGGCTGTCGGTGCCGGTGCATTCGGTGCCGGTGCCTCCGCCGCTGCTGCTGACGGTGACCGTCCTCGTCGCCGTGGCGGTGGCGCCCTTGTCGTCGGTGACGGTCAGCTTCACCGTGTAGGTTCCGGCGGTGCTGTACGTCTTGGTGGGGTTGGCGGCGGTGGAGGTGGTGCCGTCACCGAAGGTCCAGGACCGTGAGGCGATGGTGCCGTCGGAGTCCGAGGACTGGTCGGTGAAGCTGACCTTGAGATCCTGCACGGCGGTGGTGAACGCGGCGGTGGGAGCCTGGTTGCCGGGCGGGTTGGTGCCCCCTCCGCAGTCGCCGGCCGCGCAGCCCGCCAGCCAGGTGTACCAGTCGTTGTCGTAGCGGGTGCCGATGGTGCTGGTCAGGTACGTGCGGGCGGCGCTCCAGTTGCCTGCCCGGTAGTAGCCGAGCACCGTGTCCATGTCGGCGCGGTGGTTTTCGAGCATGTACCGCGTGGCGAGGTAGCCCCAGCGGTAGATGCGGGTGGTGTCATTGCTGTACGTGGTGTCGAACAGCGTGCTCAGGGCATAGGTACGGCGGCCGGCCTCGGTCATCGCCTCCGTGTAGGGGACGCCGCGGTAGGAGTAGGAGACGTACTCGGCGAAACCCTCGATCCACCAGATCGTCGGCGTGGTGATGTTGGCGTTGAAGTCGCCGTACATGTCGAAGCGGCCGTCGAGGTAGTGGGTGTACTCGTGGTTGAGGTTCCATATCTGGAAGGACGGTCGCAGCCACTCGGCCTCGTAGGCGATGAAGCGCGGCTGGTTGCCGGCGGCCGAGGGGTCTCCCTCGAGGTACATGCCGCCGTTGTTGGTGTCGATCCCGTACATGGCACCGGCGTAGGTCTGGTAGTCGGTGCTGGAATCGAAGACCACGACCTCGATGCGGTCGTTGTTGTCGCCCGCCACGGGTCCGCTGTCACGGGCGATGTTGTGGAAGTAGGCATCCTGGCTGCGCAGGCTGTTGCAGCTGGAGGACAGTTCGCCCGAGGTCATCTGCTGGGCCTTGATGGTGATGCTGGAACTGCAGGTGTAGGTCACCGGCAGTACGGAGTTCGCCAGCTGCGACTGGAGGTCGCAGGTGCCGTAGTAGGAGCAGTTCGACTTGTCGTAGTAGTCGGTCATCTCCGCCACGCCGACCCAGAGCGGGGCGGTGGTGCCGGTGATCGAGCTCGAGTTCAGCAGGCCGGCTGCCAGCGGACGGACCTTGCTCCGCAGGGTGGAGTGCTGGAGGAATCTGCCCAGTTCACGTCCGGCGTTGGACGTGAGGTACGACTGGTCCGTGCCCAGCAGCGAGACGTGACCGGCCGCGAAGTTGTACAAGGAGTCGATCAGGCTGGGATCCGACTGGACGGCTGTCACGAACGCGGGTACCTGGTGACCGCGGAAGGTCACCATGTAGACGTTGTTGGCCGCGTTGAGCATCCACCAGGAAGAGTTCCAGGAGGAGTCGTAGTCCGCCAGCAGCCGCTTGAGGACATGGATGTAGCGGGCGTTCTCCTCCGCGCTGTCGATGAGGGTGACGGCCTCGGCAAGAGTCTCACCGTTGGCGTTGTTGACGTCGCGGGAGCGCGGACTGGCGAAGAAGGCGTCGAGCCCCGCGCGGATGGCGGTCTGCAGGCTGCTGCCGTAGGTGCCCACCGTACTGGCGTTGTAGTAGTGGACGTAGTAGCCGGCGCGCAGGTACAGCACGAGCTGTGGCATGCCGGTGCTGGAGTCGCCGGGGTAGGAGGCCGAACCGTCGCGCAGGGCGTAGGCGACAGTGGCCATCTGCGCCTCGCGGAAGGCGTAGTAGGCGTCGCTTCCAGTCAGGTTGAACAGGGTGTTGACGCAGTCGGTCGTGGACCCCTTGATCTGCTGCACCAGCGCGCTGCCGGTGCGGGAGGTGAAGTCGGAGGTGTTGCACGCGGCGGCTGCGGTAGCGGTCTTCTTCCCGTCGCTGCCCTTGGCCGGCGTGTCGATCGACTTGGAAGGAACCGGCGGTGTCCCGTGATCTCCGTAGGACTCCTTGAGGGCGTCCTTGCTCGCTGCCAGCGGCGGCAGCGCGGACACTTTCAGACGTCCCTTGGCGACGTGCTCCGTCTCAGCGGTGGGGGACTGAGCCACGGGTGGTGTGCTGTGTCCGTCGTCCACTGTGGCAACCTGCGTGACGGCCGCCGAGGATCCGGTTTGGGCGTTGGCCGACGGCGCCAGCAGACTGACGCCCATAGCGACGGTCACAGCCAGCGGAATGGCCGAGCCCAGACTTCGTCGGACAAGTGACTTTCTCACTGCGCCTCCTGTGAGGCTTGGGGCCACGCGAGCGGCCTATGGGGATGAATGGATCGCGGGTGGGAGGGCCGCGCTCTCGATCAGAGGAGGAGCGACCGATGTCATGATTGACATGACCACGATCCGTGACATGTACCATTGCACAGGTGACATGTCCAACGGAAGACCTGTGTGTGAATCCGCGGTTGCCAATGGGTTTCCCAATGCCCGCAGTTGGGCGCGAAGCGAGGTAATACCCGGCTAGCGGGTGAGCCCGCCGCCTCATGCCGCCGCGAGGAAGGGTCGCGTTCCGTTGTGAGCGTTCAAGCGGGTCGGCAGCTGAATCCGCGCGCTGGAGTATCGAGCGCGCGGATTGCTTCATCGGAGACGACGGCGCGGGCACGGGGCGCCGGCCCTGGCTGACGACGCTGCGCTCGGCCAGGGCCGGCAGTCGAAGACAGAACCAGCCTTGACGTCGCGAAACGCGAGGACATGACGCTGCTCAAGCGCCGTGGCAACCTGTCACGCCAGGAGGGAAAGGTATCCAGTTACTCGACGGCTGTGGCCGCGACAACGCGTCCTGCGGTGGAATTCCTGATCAAAGTCCAGATTCCAGTGGACCGTATCGCAGAGCCGCCTGAAGCTACATCACTGGCCAATGTGACATGAATCCTCAGCGCTCTTTCCACTCGCCATAACATGGCTGGGTTGCTCGGGTGTCCTTCTTGGCCCTCCCGCGGTCCTGCGAGGCAGCGCGCCTCGCCCGTTCAACGCAAGGACGCGATCCAGTTCTCCACATCTTCGGCGGTGCGAGGCAGCTCCGACGACAGACACTGGGACCCGTCCGGCGTGATGACGAAATCGTCCTCGATCCTTATGCCGATACCGCGCAGTTCCGCCGGCACCGTCAGATCGTCGGGCTGAAAGTAGAGTCCGGGCTCGACGGTGAGCACGTGACCGATCTCGAGTTCACCATCCAGGTAGGTCTCCCGGCGGGCACTGGCACAGTCATGGCAGTCAAGACCGAGCATGTGGCCCGAGCCGCAGAGGGTGTACCGGCGGTACATGTCGGACTCGGGCGTCGAAGCCGTACTGCCGTGCGGCCGCAGACCCCACGCGTCGAGCCCTTCCGCGATGACGCCCATCGCGGCATCGTGGAAGTCGCCGTACCGGGCACCGGGCCTCAGCGCAGCGACTCCCGCCGACTGAGCAGCCGACACCAGGTCGTAGACGCGGCGCTGGACGTCGGTGAAGCGCCCGCTGACCGGCAACGTCCGGGTGACGTCCGCGGTGTAGAAGGAATCGGCCTCGACACCCGCGTCCAGCAGGAGCAAATCTCCCTCCCGCACCGGACCGTTGTTGCGTGTCCAGTGCAGGACGCAGGCATGTGTCCCGGCTGCCGCGATGGTCTCGAAGCCGAGCCCGTAACCCCCTAGCCTGGCACGCCGGTTGAAGGTGCCCTCGATCCAGCGTTCCCCTCGTGCAAGGCGCGTTGCCTGACGCAGTTCTCCGACGACGTCACAGAAGCCGGCGACCGTCCAGTCCACGGCAGAGCGCAGCTGAGCGACCTCCCACTCGTCCTTGACCAGCCGCAACTCTGACAGGAAGGAGTGCAGTTCGGCGTCGGAGCAGGAGGCCGACGGCACCATCGCGTCGACGTGCGCGTCCACACCGCGCAGGACGCGGGTCGGAACGTTTCGGCTCAGGGCCTGCTGGAGGTCCTCGCGCACGGCAGCCTCGATACCGAGTGCTGCGGAAGTCTCCGACAGTGTCCGACGCCGACCGGTCCAGAACTCGCCGTACCGTCGGTCGCTGTAGAACTCCGAGCCGCGCGGTCCACCGTCACGCGGTGATCGCGGCCGGGTGAACAGGGTGATCGTGTGACCGGTTCCCGTGGGTTCGAAGACGAGGACGCTGTCGGGGACCGCCTGCGTCCCGAGTTCGGCGGTGAGATGGACGAACGCGGAGTGCGGTCGGAACGCGTAGTCGAAGTCGTTGCTTCTGACCTTCAAGCCGCCTGACGGGATGACGATGCGTTCACCGGGGAAACGCTCGGACACGGTCGAGCGCCGCTTGGACGCATAGGCAGCGCCTGTCAGAAGTGGCAGCTTGCGGCTCGTGTCCGCCCATCCGCCCTGGAAGGGGCCACTCTCCACAGCTGACACCTCGTGATCGCCCCTGCCTCTGCTACGCAAGCTGTTGTGTTCCTTCATTCGGGATCCCCCCTGTCGTGGTTCACTGCACAGTGACGTGCGCCGTGCGGGTGGACGAGGCAAACGACATCAGGGGCGCAGTCGGGCCATCCAGGCTTCGACCTCGTTCGCCTCACGCGGCAGGCCGGCCGAGAGATTCTCGTTGCCTTCCTCCGTCACCAGGATGTCGTCCTCGATCCGTACACCGATACCGCGGTACTCCTCGGGTACGGTCAGGTCGTCGGTCTGGAAGTAGATGCCCGGCTCGACGGTAAGCACCATCCCCGGTTCCAGCGTGCCGTCCACGTACATCTCGGTCCGGGCCTTGGCGCAGTCGTGAACGTCCAGGCCGAGCATGTGACCGGTGCCGGCCAGGGTCCAGCGTCGTTGCAGCCCGAGTTCGTACGCTTCTTCCGCTGACCGGTCCCTGAACAGACCCCATGCGGCCAGGTGCTCGGTCAGTACCCGTTGCGCGGCGTCGTGGAAGTCCCGGTAGGCGGCACCTGGCTTGACCGCGGCGATGCCGGCCTCCTGCGCAGCGTAGACCGCTTCGTACACCTTGCGCTGGATGGGCGTGAAGCGACCGTCGACGGGCAGAGTGCGAGTGACGTCGGCGGTGTAGAGGTTACGCGTCTCGACCCCGGCGTCGAGGAGTAGGAGGTCACCGGGGCGGGCCTCGCCGTCGTTGCGGACCCAGTGCAGGGTCGTGGCGTGGGATCCCGCCGCGCAGATCGACGCGTAACCGACGTCGTTACCCTCGATCCGCGCGCGCGTCCAGAAGGTGCCTTCGATGAGACGCTCGGAAGTCGGGGCGGAGGCCCCCAGGACACGGACGACATCCTCGAAGCCGAGGGCGGTGGCTTCACAGGCGAAGCGGAGATCGGCTATCTCGAACTCGTCCTTCACCAGGCGCATCTCGGAAAGAACCACGCGGAACTCGTCGTCTTGCCCAACCCTCGCCTTGTCGGCGAGAGAGGCGTCGATGCCCGCGTCGTAACCCCGCAGCAGGCGGATCGGACCGGTGACCGAGCCGAGCCGGTCGGCGAGTGTGCGGACATCGGCGCAAGGCAGGCCGAGCAGCCTCCCGTTCTCGGTGAGGCTGTTGCGGCGGCCGTCCCAGAGCTCGCCGTGGTAGTCGAGCCAGAACTCGCCGCTCTCACGGTCGGAGCGCGGGAGCATGAACGCAGTCGCCCGGTGCCCACCGGACTGGACGGGTTCCAGGACCAGCACGGCATTCTGGGACTGGTCGCCGGTCAGATAGACGTAATCAGAGGAGGGCCTGAAGGAATACGCCGTGTCGTTGGCACGAACCTTCGGATTGCCGGCTGGGATGACCAGCACCTCGCCAGGAAAGCGGGCAGACAGCTCCGCCCTGCGCCGCGCCGTGTACGCCGACAGCGTGAGCGGTTGGAGATCGTGGCGCTCGGTGTCGGCCCAGCCCTGCTTCATGTTCTCGGCGAGTTCGATGCTCACCTGCCTGTACAAGCCGTTCTTCCTCTGCTTGCTCTCGTCCGTCTCCGCAGGCACCGTCGTCTCCTGGTTCAAATGGGTCATGGACATATCTCCTTGCGCAACGACCTCCGTCTCGAGCGGGGCCGGCACGCAGTCACCGCATCACATGGCCGGGAACAGGTCTGACACCAGCTCGCTCCCGGTTGGGGAGAGCGACTCGTGCACGGTGTGCACCGCGGCGCTCTTCTTCCGGAGCATGGCCCCGTACCGGTGCAACGGCCGGCCCGGGTGTGGTTGCCGTGGGAACGACCGCCCAGCAGCGCTTGCCGAAGGCTGTGCGCTCAGTGCCCTGGAACAGGCACAGGGCCTGAATGAGGGCGAGCCCCCGCCCGCCCTCATTGTCGATCTCGGTCAGACGGCGGCGCGGTACCGCCGAGCTGCTGTCGAGGACCGCGATGACGATGAGGCCGTGTCCCACGGTCACCTCGACGGTCATGGGGCCGCCCGCATGCAGAAGTCCATTGGTGAGCAGTTCCGAAGCCACCAGCTCCAGCCGGAAGTACAGTTCGCCGTCGGATGGCCCGCCTAACGACTTCACCGCTGCGGAGACACGGTGGCGGGCGCTGTGGACTGCGACCGCGGTTGCTTCAACGGCGAAGCTGACCTGGGTATGAGGCATGGTCCTTCTCCTCGAAGGTGAGGCGCTTCGGCGTTTACCGGATGCCAAGGCTGCTGCACGCACGAACACCTCTTGCGGCGTACGGCGAACCGCAGGGATACAGGAGGTGCGCGAAGCGGATCCGCTGCACCTCGGCGGGCCAGGATGCGGAGTCGAGATTTGCACGACCGATTCCGCCGGGACAACGGGCTGGGGCATAAGAGAACGCGCGGACCATGCATAACGTCCGGCGGTCCGGCCAGGGCGCCGGCCAGGCCGTATGCCTCTACTTCCGGTAAGTCACATCACCGGAGGCCACCCATGCGGTGCCCACGCGCATAATGGACCCCCGTTGCCGCCCATAGCGAGGTGTACTGATGGAACTCGAGCTGCGCCACCTGCGTGTGCTGTGCGCGATCGCGGATTCCGGGAGCGTCGGCCGGGCAGCGGTCGCGCTGGGGTTCACCCAGCCGGCGCTGAGTACACAGCTGCGTCGCATCGAGCGACTGCTCGGCGAAGGGCTGTTTGTGCGCAGCAGCACGGGCGTGGAGCTGACCGCCTACGGGGCGGAGGTCGTGAGCCAGGCCCGCGACATTCTGACCCGCGCCGATGCTCTCGGGCGACGACACATGGGCTTCCCGCCCGCAGCGGCCAGTGCACTCCGCCTCGGCGTGACCAACACACCGGTGGTGCCCACGCTTCTGGACGCCCTCCGCGACGCGTGCCCGCACCTCACGGTCTGCGTCAGCAGCGTATACGCCACCGGTGAACTCCTCGAGCTTCTGGAAGGCGGCGAACTCGATGCGGCGCTGGGTGTCGACTACCCAGGCCTGCCAGTGCGGCACTCCACCGCTCTGGCACATCGTGCCATCAACACCGTCCCGATCTTCGTGGCCATACATGCCGACCACCCGCTGGCGCACCGTATCGAGGTGCCGCTGGAGGCATTGTCCGAGGAGACCTGGTTCGTCGCCTCCGACGACGGGGTGGGGTGGCCCGGTGCCTTCTACGATGCCTGCCGGGCCGCCGGTTTCATGCCCGTCGGCACACACGAGTTCCACGTACTCGATCAGCTGCAGTCGATGATCGCCAAGGGCCTGGGGGTGACCGCTGTCCAGCCCACTTTGTGTCCCATCGACGGGGTGTTGGTCAAACCGCTGGCGGGAGATCCCCTATGGCAGCGACACCTGCTCATCTGGCGTCGCGAGCTCGTCGAACCGCCGGTGGTCGAGGCTCTCCACCACCATGCCGTCCGCACCTACCGCAATCTGCTGGCTCAAGCGCCACACCTTCAGAAGTGGGTGAACCGCGCTTACACGCCTGCACGTTTACCGGATGGGCTCAGAGCATCGCTCCCCGGGCCGCGCTGACAAGGAGGCAAGGGCTGCTTGGACGCCCCACCGGAGCGAGCAGGTGGCCTGCACGCCCGAACCGGTCATGGCATGCTCAGCGACGCCGCTTGGCTTGAGACACGACCGATGGTCAGTGGTGGTCGTGTGCGAGCAGCCTTCGTGTGGCTCCCGTCGCGAAACCGGAGACAGTCGCCAGTTCGTCACCTTGGTCGATTCTGCGGATGCATGCATCGACAACGGCCTGGAGCACGGCGACAGTCAACTCCGGCGTGGGCCTGGATCTGCTGCAGGACCTGGGTGAACACCCCGTCGAGGGCATAGCGGCGGAAGCGGGCTCGAACGGCCTTCCTCGGCACGAGTGTACGGCTGGTAAAGCCAGGAGATCCCAGTGCGGATCTTGCAGACCATCCCGTTGACGAGCTGACGGTACTCCACCCGAGGCCACCGTCGCGGCCCGGGTATCAGCGGAGCAAGTATCTCCCACTCAAGATCGGTGAGTTCCTGACGAAATGCGGCGGAGGGCCGATGCGATCTGCTCGAACGCCAGCTGGACGCCGTCGAGCAGGCAACGGCGGCTGTGCTGCCGGCAGGGCCACAGGACATGCCCAAGATCCACATCGTCGATGACCAGCCGGACAAACCTGCTGGCGATGACCGCAGTTCCGGCGACGCTCGAGCAGGAGCTCGTCACGGCCGTCATCATCATGGACGTACAGATGCCGGAGATGGGCGGTTATGAGACCTGCGCCCACATCAAGCGCCGCCCGAGGGACCCGGGACGTCCCGATCATCTTCCTGACGGCGATCGGCGCCGGATCCGAACACTCCGCCCGTGGGTCCGCAGCCGGCGCCGTCGACTACATCAGCAAGCCCTGCGACCCGTGGGCCCTACGTGCGAAAGTCGCCGTGTTCACCTCCATCTACCTCGAGCGGCACAGTCAGTGGATTCCGGCAGGCGCAGCACTTCCCGGCCCCGTGCACGAAGAAGGCACGGGGCCGGGCTTCCCGCAAGCGCGCCGGCCGTGGACTCGGCCCGTCTTGGGGACCGTCTGGCTGGAGACAGCGGCTATTCCCTCTCTGCAGGGCTGACTGAGAGTGACATCCGTCCACGACGTATGCCTTCTCGTCCACCATGAGGAGCCCTGGATCCGGCTCTGTGCGACGGTCATGGACGTGGCAGGGGGCGTGTCGCGGCGGCCGTCCGGATGCCGTTTGCCCCTCTATGGACACCAGAACGCCCGGCGAGGACACCCGGCCGTGATCTCGTGCCTGACGTCATATGGGCTGACAGTCGGTGGCGTCCCCGTCGGGATCATCGGCGGGTCAGGGCGGGCGTCGCCCGGACCGGCGCCGCGCCCGCCGCGGTCCGTGCCCGGGAGCCGCACGACGACATGACATGAGTACCCTCCGTGACGGTTCTGGTCCGACCACATGACATGTGTGACATAGTCGTTCCAGGGGCCTTTGATCTGGGAGGGAAGTGCGTCATGTCCGTCGAGTGGGAGCCCGTCCGGCAGTCCCGCACCCATGAACTCGTGCTGGAGACCATCGAGGCGCGGGTGCTGGCCGGCGAGCTCAAGGCCGGTGACCGGCTGCCGCCCGAGCGGGAGCTGGCGCCCGTGCTCGGGGTCAGCAGGTCCGCTCTGCGTGAGGCGCTGCGCGTGCTCGAGACGATCGGCGTGCTGGTCGCCCAGTCCGGCCGCGGACCGGACGCCGGGGCACGGATCGTGCGGCACCCCGACGACGCGCTCGGCAGACTGCTGCGGCTGCACTTCGCGCTGGGCAGCTACAGCCTCGAGGACGTGCTGGAGGCTCGGGTCACATTGGAACGTTCCAGCTTCCAGGCCGCCGCCGGGCACGCCTCGCCGGAGGAGATCGAGGAGGCGGAGACCCTCCTGTGGCGGATGCGCGCCCCCGGCGTGGAGGTCGCGGAGTTCAACGACCTCGACACCCGGTTCCACGTCCTGATCGCCCGCAGCTCCGGCAACCGGCTGACGTCCACCCTGACCTCGGCGGTGCGCGAGTCCGTGCGGCCGCTGATCCTGCGCGCCCTGGAGGCGGTCGAGGACTGGCCAGCCACGACGGGCTCCCTGAACGACGAACACGCCGAACTGCTGCGTCTGGTCCGGGAGGGCGAGGCCACGGCGGCGGCCGATCTGGCCGAGAAGCACATCCGCGGCTTCCACGGCACTCTGGTCGACGACAAGCAGCCGGGGCCCGCCGGGCAGTAGCCGCGGCGGCCCGGGTGCCGGCGCGCGGGGGTGGATCGGGTGAGCGGCCCGGTCCCACCCCCGCGCGGTTGATCCGGGTGTCCCCTCCTACGGCAGCATCCAGGACAGGACGGGCAGCGACTGCAGGTAGACCAGCAGTCCCAGCGCCGCCAGCATCGCGACGCTGTACCCCACGACCTTGCGCAGCAGGATCCGCTCGGAGCCCGGCTCTCCCACCGCGGTCGCCGCGATGGTCAGGTTCTGCGGGCTGACCAGCTTGCCGACCACGCCGCCGGAAGTGTTCGCGGCCACCAGCAGGGTCGGGTCGATGCCCGCGCTCGTGCCCGCCGTCTGCTGGAGCGTGGCGAACAGGGCGTTGGCGGAGGTGTCGGAGCCGGTGACGGCGGTGCCGAGCCAGCCGAGGGCGGGAGAGAGCAGGGCGAAGATCCCGCCGACCGCGGCGAGCCAGGTGCCGATGGCGACGGTCTGGCCGGACTGGTTCATGACGTAGCTCAGCGCCAGCACGGTGGCGACCGTGGCTATGGCCGTCCGCATGTTCCTCACGGTGCGGCCCGCGGCGAGCAGGCCGGTGCGGGCGGACATCGGGAACCGGTCGCCGTCGCTCGTGAGGCTGTAGATGAGCGTCACCAGCAGGCCGGAGACGATCAGCAGGGTGCCGGGATTGCCAAGGATCTCCAGCTTGTAGACCGCACTGGGGGACGGGGAGCCGTCACCGGTGACCAGGTTGCCGTACAGGCCGGGCCACTGGACTTCGATCTTGAACCGCCCGAGCAGCGCGGGGACGTCGAGTCCGCCGACCTTTAGCTTGGCCAGCGCGAAGACCGCGATCACCAGCACGTAGGGCAGGACGGCCAGGCTGACCCGGCGTGGGGTCAGCGGTTCTGCCTCGACCTGGGAGCGCTGGTCGTCGGGGGTCTTCGGCGCCCAGAACCGCAGCATGATTACCGCGGCCGCGAAGCCGGCCAGTGCGGAGACCACGTCGGTGAGTTCGTACGCGAAGTGGGAGGCGCACCAGAACTGGGCCACGGCGAAGACGAGTCCGGTGACCAGGGCGATGGGCCACAGCTGCCGGAAGCCACGGGTGCCGTCGACGAGGAAGAGCAGCAGCATCGGGACGAAGAGCGCGAGCAGCGGCGTCTGCCGGCCGACGACGGCGGCGATCTCCTCGGGTGCGATGCCGGTGAGGTTGCCGGCCGTGGTGATCGGGATGGCCATGGCACCGAAGGCGACGGGTGCCGTGTTGGCGACCAGGACGGTGACGGCCGCCTTGAGCTTCGGCAGGCCGATCGCCATGAGCATCGCGGCGGTGATGGCGACGGGTGCGCCGAATCCGGCCAGTGCCTCCAGGAGGCCGCCGAAGCAGAAGGCGATGAGCATCGCCTGGATGCGCAGGTCGCCGCGGCCGACGGCGCTGAAGGAGCGGCGCAGGTCTTCGAACCGGTTGCTGACGACGGTGAGTTCGTAGAACCAGATGGCGGCGACGACGATCAGCATCACCGGGAACAGGCCGAAGACCAGGCCCTGGGTGGCGGACAGGACACCAAGCCCGACCGGCATCCCGTAGCCGAGCACCGCGATCGACAGGGCGGTGATCAGGGCTCCGAGCGCCGAATGGAGCGCCGGGCGCCTGGCCGCCATCAGCAGCAGGAAGAAGACCGCGAGGGGCACAAGACCGAGCAGGGCGGTGGCGGTGAGGCTGTTCCCGACGGCGGTCACGTCAGGGGTGTAGGCCGCGAGGACGGCCGGTTGCGCTGTGATCACGTACGTGCTCCTCCTTGAGTACTGCGGTCGCGGGGCCGTTACCACCGGTGTCCGTGTTCCGGGCGGCCGTGCGCGTGCCTGCCGGTGTCCCGTTCCGTCAGGCCCGTGCGTGCCCCTGCCGCTGCTGAGCGGGCATCAGTAGGACACTGATGACCTCACATGTCAATAAGGTCGGACCGAACTGTGGCCCTCGCTTCGGTCGGTGCCTACTATGGTCCGACCGAACAAGGGAGGCTCCATGCGCATCGGACTCTTCGCCACCTGTCTGGGGGACACGTTGTTCCCCGACGCGGTGAAGGCGACCGCCGTGCTGCTCACCCGGCTGGGCCACGACGTGGTGTTTCCGCCGGAGCAGACGTGCTGCGGTCAGATGCACGTCAATACCGGCTACCAGCGCGAACCGGTCCCGTTGGTGCGCGGCTTCGCCGAGCAGTTCGGCGACCCGTCGATCGAGGCCGTGGTCATGCCGTCCGCGTCCTGCGCGGGCTCGGTGCGCCACCAGCACCGGATCGTCGCCGAACGGTACGGTGACGCGCCCCTGGCCGACGCCGTCACCACCGTCGCGGCCAAGACCTACGAGCTGTCGGAGCTCCTCGTCGACGTACTTGGCGTGACCGACGTCGGCGCGTGGTTCCCCCACCGGGTGACCTACCACCCGACCTGCCACTCGCTGCGCATGCTACGGGTGGAGGACAAGCCGCTGCGCCTGCTGCGCGCGGTCGACGGCATCGACCTGGCGGAGCTCCCGGAGGCCGACGCCTGCTGCGGTTTCGGCGGCACGTTCGCGGTCAAGAACGCGGACACGTCCACCGCCATGCTGCACGACAAGGTGCGCGACGTGCTGTCCACGGGGGCGGACGTGTGCACGGCCGGCGACTCGTCCTGCCTGATGCACATCGGCGGCGGCCTGTCCCGCATCAAGGCCGGGACCCGCACGCTGCACCTCGCGCAGATCCTCGCCTCCACCCGCACCTCACCCTGCGCCCTTCCGGAGACGGAGGCCGCACTCCGATGAGCAGCACCTTCCTCGGTATGCCCGCGGTCCCGCCCCGCTCCCCGTACGGGACCGGCAACCTGCGCGGCGAGCGCACGTTCCCCGCGGCCGCCCACGACGAGCTGCGCAACGAGCAACTGCGCGGCAACCTCCGCAAGGCCACCCACACCATCCGCGGCAAGCGGCTCGCCGTCACGGGTGAACTGCCCGACTGGGAACGGCTGCGCGACGCCGGCTCGGCGATCAAGACGGACACCATGAACCGGCTGCCCGAGTTGCTCGAACAGCTGGAAGGCAAGGTCACCGAGCACGGCGGCACCGTCCACTGGGCGCGCGACGGCGCCGAGGCCAACGAGATCGTCGCCCGGCTCGTCGAGGAGACAGGAAGCGACGAGGTCATCAAGGTCAAGTCGATGGCCACCCAGGAGATCGGCCTCAACGAACACCTCGCGACCCGGGGCATCACCGCGTACGAGACCGACCTCGCAGAGCTGATCGTGCAGCTCGCGGACGACAAGCCGTCGCACATCCTGGTCCCGGCGATCCACCGCAACCGGCGCGAGGTCAGGGACATCTTCCGCGCCGCCATCCCGGGCGTGGACCCTGGTCTCGACTCCGTGCCGGCCCATCTGGCGGCCGCGGCCCGGGCCTATCTCCGGGAGAAGTTCATGACGGTTCCGGTGGCCGTCTCCGGCGCCAACTTCGGCATCGCCGAGACCGGCACGCTCTCGGTGGTCGAGTCCGAGGGCAACGGGCGCATGTGCCTGACCATGCCGGACACCCTGATCACCGTCATGGGCATCGAGAAGGTGCTCCCGCGCTACCGGGACCTGGAAGTCTTCCTGCAACTGCTGCCGCGCTCCTCCACCGGCGAGCGGATGAACCCGTACACCTCGTTGTGGACCGGCGTGACCCCGGGGGACGGCCCGCAGGCGTTCCACCTGGTGCTCCTCGACAACGGGCGCACGGCGGCGCTCGCCGACCGGATCGGGCGCGAGGCGCTCAACTGCATACGCTGCTCCGCCTGCCTCAACGTCTGTCCGGTGTACGAGCGGGCCGGCGGCCACGCCTACGGGTCGACGTATCCCGGACCTATCGGCGCCGTGCTCACCCCGCAGCTCGCCGGGATGCACGCCGCGAAGAACGACCCGAACAGCTCGCTGCCGTTCGCCTCCAGCCTGTGCGGCGCCTGCTTCGACGCTTGCCCGGTGAAGATCGACATTCCGTCGCTCCTGGTGGAACTGCGCCACCAGCACACCGAGCAGGCCGGCACCACCGCGGAGAAGCTGGCGATGAAGGCGGCCGCCGCGGTGATGAAGCGGCCTCGGCTGTTCACGGCCGCGCAGAAGGCCGCCGGACCCGGCGGCCGGCTGGTGGCCGGGCGGGACCGGAAGATCTCCCGCCTCCCGGCCCCGTTCGACGGCTGGACCGACAGCCGGGACGTCCCGGCCCCGCCCAGGCGGACCTTCCGCGACTGGCTGGCGTCCGGGGAGGGCGAGGCCACCCTGCGGGCCGCCGCCGAGGAGGGCGCCCGGACCGCGGACCACCCCCACGAGGAGGAAATCCGGTGACCGTGACCGCACGCGAGACGGTGCTCGGACGCATCCGGGACGCCCTCACCCTCGCCCGCCCGGCGGAGGTGACGGCCCCCCGCGCGTACCGAACCGGCCGTACGCTGCCCGACGACGAACGGCTCGCGCTCTTCGTGGACCGCCTGGTCGACTACAAGGCCCAGGTGCGCACCTGCACCGCCGACCGCGCCCCGGCCGTGATCGCCGACGCGCTCCACGAGCACGGGGCGCGCCGGGCCGGAGCGCCCACCGACCTCGATCCGGCCTGGCTCGCCGCCTACGACGGCGAGGTCCAGTGGGACTCCCCGGACATCCCGGCCCGTCGGCTCGGCGAACTGGACGGCGTGGTGACCGCGTCCGCGGCCGGCTGCGCGGAGACCGGCACGATCTTCCTCAACGGAGGTCCCGGACAGGGCCGGCGTGCCCTGTCCCTCGTCCCCGACCTGCACGTCTGCATCGTTGACCTGTCGTCGGTGGTGCCCGGAGTGCCGGAGGCGGTCGCCCGGCTGATCCCGGAACGCCCGACCACGCTGATCAGTGGCCCGTCGGCCACCTCCGACATAGAACTGGAGCGCGTCGAGGGGGTGCACGGTCCGCGCAACCTGGTCGTGGTGATCCGCACGGACTCCTGAGCGACGCCCGTTTCCTGGTGTCAGGCCCGGGACCGCCGGACACGAAGCGCGTGCCGCTGCAGGGCGGTCACCCGCGCCGCAGCGGATGCCGGGGAACGGGTCCGCGCGCAAGCCAGGACCGTCACGTCACTCCGGTGCGAGCGGCCGCTTCCCGTCGGCGGGCACCGGACCGGCTGGCGCCTGCCGGCCGGCCGTCAGCCGGACCCGCGACGTGACGGAGGGTGTGACCGGCTGGCCGCGTACCTACTGTAACCACCAGGTTCGTCGCGGGGTGGCGCCGTTTTCCCAGGTGCGCGCTGCATGGAGGCGGCTGGGCTCGGAAGCTGACGGGGACTCTCAGCCGGTGGTGGTGTTCAGGACGTACTCGCGCGAGGCGTGCACCTCGCTGCGCAGGGCGGCCAGATCGACGTCGAGGACCTGGCCGTTCCACTTGCGGGGCTCGCCGTTGATGAGGACGGCGCTGACGTTGCGGGCGTCCGAGCCCAGCACGATGGTGCCGATCGGGTCGTTGAGCGGCATGTTGTTGAGGTCCTCGGCCTGGATGACCAGCAGGTCGGCCTTCTTGCCCGGGGTGAGTGAACCGGTGACGCCGGCCAGGCCGTTGGTGCGGGCGCCCTGGAGGGTGGCGAAGTCCAGGACGTCGTGGGTGGTGATGCGGGAGGGCTGCTGGTCGGTGCCGTGGACGGCGTTGACCGCGCGCATCCGCTGGATGGCGTGCAGCGCCCGCATCTGCGTGAACATGTCGCTGGCCAGGGCGACTTCGACGTCGATGCTCAGCCCCGGGCGGATACCGACGGACAGGGCCTCGTCGACGGCGGGGACCGCGGTCTCCAGGCCGATCTGCGCGTCGGACGTGGGGGCGAGCGCCACGGTGGTGCCGGTCTCCCCCATCGCCTTCCACGCCTCGGAGGTCAGCCCCGTGGCATGGATGAGGGTGACGTCGGGACTGAGAATGCCGTCCTTGGCCCACCGCAGGACCGCCTCGGAGGAAGAGGTGCCGAAGGCCGCGTCCACGCTCACCCCGATTCCCAACTCCGCCGCTGCCCGCACGCGTTCGGGCCCGTAAGCGAGCGCGTAACGCCTGTCGGCGCGTTGTCCGCGGCAAGTCCGGGGTAACGTCCCTGGCATGGTCTTTCACACCACCGTTGAGCGCGCTCAACGCCTCAAGCAGTTGCACGCCCAGTACAAGCCGCTCGTGTTGCCGACCGTCTGGGACGTCTGGTCCGCGCGCACGGCAGTGGCCGCCGGATTCCCCGCGCTGACGGTCGGCAGCCATCCCCTCGCCGACTCCAGGGGGGCCGAGGACCACGAGGGGCAGACCTTCGAGGAGGTACTCGCCGCCGTCAGGCCGATCATCGGGGCGGTCGACGTGCCTGTGTCCGTCGACCTGGAGGCCGGGTACGGGCAGAAGCCCGCGGATCTCGTCGCCGGGCTCATCGAGGTCGGCGGCGTCGGTGTCAATATCGAGGACACCGTCCACTCGGACAGTGGCCGCGTGCGCAGCACGCCGGAGCACGCGAGCTACGTCGCCGGCCTGCGCACGGCGGCTGACGACGCGGGAGTCCCGGTCTGGGTGAACGGACGCACCGACCTCTTCATGCACGCGCAAGATGCTTCCGACGTCCTCGACGAGACGATCGAGCGACTCCGGGCTTTGGAAGAGGCCGGCGCCGACAGTCTTTACCCGGTGGGTATTCAGGACGACGACGACCTGCTCGCGGCGGTAACCGGCGCCGTCGCCGTTCCCGTGAACTCCACGGCCCACCCCGTCAGGCACGACCTCGAGCGCTTCCGCCGTCTCGGCGTAGGCCGGATCACCTACGGCCCGCTGCTGCAATTCGCCATGGCGGACACGATGAAGGACATGCTCAAACCGTGGGCACCCTGAGGAGTTGACGGGACGGCGGGGCCGGCTTGCGGGGCGGTGCGGTGCGGTGCGGTCCCGTTGTGCCGTCAGCCCGAGGGTCAGGGTCCATGCCGGGGCCGCGGCAGGGTCGTGTCCCACCAGTGGTGAACGGGCATCCAGCCGGGCACGCCGGCCCGCATGTGCGGCAGTTCCCTCCACGGGAGCTGGGGCGGCGTTCTCTGCGTCACTGCCCACGCCAGCCCGCAATGCCATCGTGACGACGAGCAGGCCGAGTGAACGCTCTGCGGCAGGGGCGGCAGCATAGGCCGGTGGCAGAGAAGAAGATGCCGGTATGAGACTGCTGCCGATCACTGCGCCCGCCTCTCTGACCAGCCGCTCCACGATCCCCGCACCACCAGAGCGGTGAACCGGACTCGTTTCACGAACTGCGGCCGGCTCGAAGAACTCCGAACGAAATGATCTCCAAGGTGGTCGGATCGCTGATCGAAACCCCGGCGGTCTCGGTTCAGGACCCGGACGAGGCGGTGGCGGTTCAGCTCGAACCCAGGTGGATTCCCGGTCGCGCCGTCTGCGGGCGGCGCGACCGGGACGCGGCTCAGCCAATCGGGCCGGAGATCTCGGTGCGGTCGAAGTCGGTGTCCATGCCGTGCAGCACAGGTCCCAGTTGCTTCTCCTCGCACTTGAACTGTGTGTCCGTGACCGCCTCGATCCCGTCCAAGGGGCGGTGCGCCACCTCCGGGTCGGTCGAGTCGGCCACCGCCTGGCAGGACGAAGGGGGGTCGAGCCCGGCGAGCCGGCCAAGCGCCCCTGCTGAGGATCAGCCGGTGAATCCGGCGGTGATGGAGGTGAATTCCCAGTTGGGGCGGTCGCGGTTGACCGACCAGAAGGCGAGCCGCCCGATGTCGTGGGAGTTGGCCCAGTCGCGGATCTGGGTCCAGATCTGGGGAGTGGTGACCTCTCCGGTGTCGCTGCTGTCGTTCATTCCGGAGATGCCGATGTGGGCGTATGCCTGCGCCTCGTTCCAGCCGAAGGCTGACATGAGCTTGTTCTTCAGGCCGTGGGTGGCCTTGACCGTACTGCCGTACATGTCGGCGCCGCCGCCGAAGTTGAACGGCATGATGGTGAAGTTGTCGATGTCGGCGTCGAGGGCGTGGGCACGCTCGATGAGCCTGTTGCCCCACGAGTTGGGGCCGGTGTTGAGCGTCGGGAAGGTGAGAATTGTGCGCAGGCCCGGGTTGTTCTGCTTGACGATCTTCAGGGCGCCCAGGATGCGGTCCTGGACCACCGCGTTCTCGAATTCGTCGGTGTTCTCGATGTCGACGTCGATCGCCTTGAGGTCGTAGGCGTCGATCACCTTCTGGTAGGCGCCGGCGAGGGCCTCGGCACTGGAGCAGTTGGGGCCGAGCTTGTTCCCACTCCAGCCGCCGATGGAGGGGACGATGTCGCCGCCGGCCGCGCGGATCGCCTGGATGGTCGACTCGTCCACACCTCCAGTGAGGGGGCGCTGGCTGTCCCAGGCCGGGTTGCAGCCGTTCTGGGCGAGGATGAAGGCCATCGTGAACCACTTGACACCGGTCGTGTTCACGACCTCGGCCGGGCTCGGCGGGTTGCCCCAGCCGAGGTAGAGGTAAGGGGCGGCCTGCACAAAGCGAGGGTCTTCCCCTCCGGTCTCGTCGGTGGTCGCGGTGACGGCCGGCGAGTGCGGGGAGACGTTGCCCGCCCGGTCCTTGGCACGGATGGTGAAGCGGTACTCGGTGCCGGCTGTCAGGCCGGTGACCGTCGCGGCAGTGCCCGTCACCGATGTCGCGAGCGCTCCGTCGCGATAGACGTCGTAGCCGGTGACGCCGACGTTGTCGGTGGAGGCGTTCCAAGCGAGCGAGACGCTGGTCGTGGACGTGCCGGTGACGCGCGGGGAGCTCGGGGTGGTGGGGGCCTCGCCATCGTCGCCGCCGCCGGGACCGTCCAGGCTGAGGTCGTCGGCGTGGTAGGTGCCCTGGCCGTACCAGCCATGCAGATAGACCTCGGCCGTGCGCTGGGATGCGCCGGTGGTGAAGGAGACTGTCAGCTGTGTGTAGCCGGAGGCGGAGGGCGTCCAGGTGGCCGCACCGCCGTCCACGCCGAGATGCACGTAGTTTCCGCGCACCCAGGCGGACAAGGTGTAGGCGGTGTTCGGCTGAACGGAGACCGTCTGCGAGCATCGCGCGTTGTCGGTGGCACTGGCGGCGCCTGCCAGCGCCTTGGTGCCGCCGTGCACGGGGTCGCTGACGACTGATCCCGTGTTGCCCGTGCAGGACCAGTCCGAGAGTGTTCCGGACTCGAACCCCGGATTGGACAGCAGGTTGGCGGCTTGCGCTGCGGAAGGGGTGATCAATGCGCCGAGGCCGCCGAGTAACGCGGCGGTCACGCAGGCGAGTATGCGACGTCGGGTTCTCACGATGATCTCCCAATGCGGTCAGAGAGCGGCGGAGTATGCGGAGGCCGGCGCGCCCGAGTGGGGCGGGCGCGCCGGCCCGGCTGCGATCAGCAGGCGCCGAGGTCTTCCCAGACGCCCCATTCGCCGGTGGTGCCGGGCTCCTCGCCCGTCACCCACCACTTGGCGCGCCAGGTGCGGCCGTCGTGGGAGACGGTGTCGCCACCGGTGTAGACGCTTCCGGCGTTCCAGACCGGTGCGGTGCAGTCGCCCGGCTCGCCGTCACCGCCGCCGTCGTCGCCGCCGCCGTCGTCACCGCCGCCGATGTTGACGTCGATACAGGAGTAGAAGGCATTGCCGGTGTCCGCTACGTTCCAGACAGCGAGCACCTTCTGACGGCCGGTGAAGCCGCCGAAGTTCACCTGGTGGCTGACGTCCGCCGGGGGCTGCGCGCCGCGGCCGTCGAACTCGGCGATCTTCGTGTTGCCGATGAAGTACTGCCAGGTGTCGGTGGCATGCCGTGCCGTGTGGTGCCAGTTGAAGGCGTACGTGTTGCCGACCGGGGTGACCCGCCAGCCCTTGCTGTCGTCGTCGAGCTCGGCGAACTGGGCGTTGCCGCCACTGCAGCTGCGCAGGCCCTTCGGGCCCTCGACGCTCTGCGGCTCGTACTTGATCTGGCCGCAGTCGACGACTCCGGCGGCGCACTGGTCCTGCCGGCTCGCGGGCGAGGTCACCCAGCCGTGGGCGCTGGCCGTGCTCGCCGGAAGGCTGACGGCGAGCAAGGGAGCCATCAGCGCGCCGATGGCCAGAGCCGCTCGTCTTTTCGTGTTCATGCCATTCCACTTCCTTCGGTGTCGTCAAGGCAGTCGCCACGGGCCGGGCGCGGTGCCGATGAGTCGCGGTGCAGGCGCTGTGCGGTCGTGCCGCCTCTTCGGTCGGGTCAGGACGTGCGGGGCGTCGCTGTCGCGGGGGGCGCCGCCGTGCGAGCACCACGCCTTCACGCGTACGACACCAGCACTCAAGCGCCGACCGATCTCAGGTCTAGACCTGCACGCACAGGTCTAGACCTTAGCGGCGGACCGGATTCGGTCAAGGGGTTGAGCAAGGTGAACTGTCAAGAGGCCGCAGACTTCGGCTCCCATCGCGCAACGGCGGACCGGCGGCGCCGGTACGGCCTGGCCTCGTCCGCAGACCGGCCGAGGGCCGCCTCGCGTCACACCGTGGTGGTGGTCGCCGTCCATTCTCCGCCGTGTGTCTTCCGTCGAGGCAGACACACTCGTAGAGCAGGGAGAACGCCGTGTGGGCCACGGGCAGAGCCAGGGCCGCCGTCGGCAGCCCGGCCACCCGCGAGGGGAGCGAGGACGCCCACCGCGTACGCGATGTACGAATTGTTCGTGCCCTAAGGACCACGGACACGAGCGCACGGTGCAGGACCGCGTACAGCCCCACCGCGCCCAGGCCCAATGGCACGGTGACTCTCACCGTCCGTGCCCACAAGGCCCGGTCCCACCTGCCCGGCGAGCCGGGCGGCGGCGAGCCGGGCGGCGGCGAGCCGGTGCCTGCGGGCGCCGACGACCCGGTCGACCTCCTCCGGGAAGACGAGTGGGCTGCCGCTGAGCAGGCCGACCTTCTTCTTGACCCGCAGGACGCGCAGCACCGACTCGTCGAGTCGGTCCTCGGTGATCTCCCCGCTGCGGACGGCGGCCAGGACGCCGTTGCAGGCGACGTCGATGTCCGGCGGGAACAGCAGTTGGCCGGCGCCGGCCTTGAGAGCGAGGACGGGCACACGGTCGTCGCCGTTCTGTTTCTCATGTCTTCCCGCAAGGCCCGCGAGGGGCCCTTCTCGAATCCGGCCCACCCGATCCGGGCGGAGAACCTCTGCAAAGCCATCGTCAGCACCTGTGCGGCCGAGGGCTTCACGCCCCGTTCCCCGGCGGGCCGTGCTCGTCGGCCTGGCTCCGACGCTCGGCCAGGGCGAGGCCAAGCGTGTCATCGAGCGTCGGCGGGACGGCCGTGTCCTGCGCGCAGCCGCGAGGTGCCAGGCCGCTCGAAGAAAACAGGTGGCAGGCAGTCGTAGCCTCCGCCTACCTTGCGCCCGTGACTGGTCATCCGAAGCGCTTGCCGAGTAGCTCGCCCGCGACATTCCCGGAGCCGGCCGTGACGGTCCCCGACGAGCCGACAACGGTGGCCGACAGTCCACCGGCGCAACCCGGAAGCACCGAGGGATTGTTCTCCGGGCGGTACGCGGCCGCCACCTCCAGTTTCGCCGCGGTGATGTTCCTGACCGGGCTTGCCGCGCTGGCAGTGGTCCCCACATTGCCGACGGCCGCGCGGGACCTGGATGGGGTGTCGCTCTACCCGCTGGTGGCGGGATGCTTCGTGGCTGCGAGTCTGCTCGGTGGGGTGCTGGGTGGTCATTGGGCAGACCGCGCCGGGGCACAGCGTCCGCTGACGGCGGGCATGGTGCTGGCGGTGGTCACCTTGTTGGTCTCGGGCGCCAGCACGTCGATCTGGCAGCTGGCGGCCGGGCGCTTCCTGGACGGGCTGGCGGGCGGGATGGTTGCGGTGTCGATCAACACCGCCATCGGCCGGGCCTACCCCGACCGGCTGCGCCCGCGCGTGCTGGCGCTGATGAGCGCCTGTTGGATCGTCCCGTCTCTGGTCGGTCCTCCGCTGGCGGGGCTGGTGGTCGAGTGGTGGTCCTGGCGCGCGGTGTTCTTCGGTCTGGCCACTCTCACCGTGCTGCCCGCGCTGGTGGTGGTGGCCGTGCTGCGCGGCTCCCCCTGGGCGGCCGCGCCCGCACGGTCGGGAGACGGGCCGCCGCGCCCGGCGCTGATGGTCGCGACAGCGGTAAGCCTGGGTGCGGCGTTGGGGCAGTACGGCGTCTCGGGCTGGGACATGCGCCACCTGCTTTTCGCAGCGGGCGGCTTCGCCCTGCTGGTGACGTTCGCCTCCAGGTTGCTGCCGCCGGGTACCTGGCGTGCCGCGCGTGGCCTGCCGGCCACGGTGCTGCTGTGCGGGCTGGGCTCAGGCGTGTTCTTCACGCTGGAGGCCTATGTTCCCCTGCTGCTGATCACCGGTCGGGACGCACCCCCCGTGGTGATCGGCCTGGCCTTCACAGGTGCCGCCTTGGCCTGGGCCGGCTCCTCCTGGGTGCAGGGCCGCCTGCTGGAGCACTGCCCCCGCCACCGATTGGTCGTGGCGGGGGCATTGGTGCAGGCGGCGGCAGTCGCGCTCGCGGTTGCCGGGACACGTCCCGCGACACCTGCGTATACCGCCGCATCGGCGATGGTCGTCGCGGCCGTCGGCATGGGTATGTACGCCCCTTCCCTCACCGTGCTGTCACTCACCCACAGCCCGCCCGGTCGGCAGGGCTATGCCAGCAGCGCGATGCAGACCACGCAGAACCTTGGCCAGATAACAGTGCTGGGCCTCTCCTCCGCCCTGTTCAACGCCTGCCTCGCCGTCGGTTCGACCGACGCAGTCGGCTACGGCGCCGCCTTCGGACTGCTGCTCGCACCGTGTGCCCTGGCCACCCTGCTCGCTGCCCGAGCCCGCAGCGCCTGAGCCGCACCGACCTTTCTGTACGACCTGGCGGGTGCAGCCCCCCGGACTGTCCGGCCGACAGGGCTCCATCCGCGTCGGCCACGCCCGCGCCCGTACAATTCGGTGGCGAACGACCGGACGGACCGGCAGGCCGTCCGGTTCCGTCCAGGAGACTCAGGGAGCACTCTTGCCCGGCCAGCGGTCCATCATTGAAGCGGAGAAGCTCGTGGAGGCCAAGCTGGGCGGCACACCCGTCCGGCGGGAGCAGATGGCGGCCGTGGCCAACATCCACCGGGCCGCCTCCGCGGTGCGGCACCACCTGGAGAACTCCGTGCTGCGCGGTTCGGACCTGACCTGGACCGCGTTCGTCGTCCTGTGGGTGGTCTGGGTGTGGGGCGAGTCGGAGACCCGGCACGTCGCGGAGGAGGCGGGCGTCTCGAAGGGCACGCTGACCGGTGTCTCCCGCACACTGGAGTCACGCGGGCTGCTCCGCCGCACCGGTCACCCCACCGACGGCCGGCTCGTGCTGCTGCGCCTCACCGAGCAGGGCGAGGATTTCATGCGCCGGGTGTTCCCCGATTTCAACGCGGAGGAGGCTTTCGTGACCTCGCAGTTGAGCGACGAGGAGTGCCGCGGGCTCGCGGACGGGCTGCGTCGTGTGGTCCTTCAGGTGGAGCAGCACGGCGAGGACCGCCGCAAGTCGCTGCTGAACGGGGCGGAGCCCGCGCCCCGTAGCAGCGGGCGGCGTGCCAAGGGCTGAACTGCGCTGTTGCGGCCGGCTCAGCGGGGGCCGCGCGCGGCCCCGACCAGCGCGTCGAACAGGCGCTGCTGAGCAGGGTCCTGGCGTGCCGTGTCCTCCGGATGCCACTGCACGGCCACGAACCAGCCGCCGGCTTCGACCGCTTCCACGGCCTCGATCGTGCCGTCGGCGGCCCGCGCGGTGACGGCGAGCCCGTCTCCCAGCCGGTCGACGTGCTGGTGGTGATAGCAGGATGCCTCCGCCTTGTCGGTCCCGGTGGCACCCGCCACGACGGACCCGGGGGTGAGGGACACCAGGTGTCTGACGTGCCGGTGCTCCTGCCCCGGGCCGCCCATGTCCTGGTTCAGGGTGCCGCCCAGAGCCGTGTTGACGACCTGCAGGCCGCGGCAGATCGCCAGCAGCGGCAGTCGCAGCGCGAGTGCCTGCCGGGCCGTCTCCAGGTCGAAGGCGTCCTGTTCGTCGTCCACGTCGTAGACCGCCTCGTGTGCCTCGTCGGCCCCGTAGCGGTGGGGGGCGAGGTCGCCGCCGCCGGGGAGCAGGACGCCGTCGAAGCGGGCGAGGCGGGCGGCGGTCTCCGCCGGGTCGCAGGTGCCGCCGGGAGCGTGCGGATGGATGGTGACGGGTTCGCCGCCGGCCCGCCAGACCGCCTCGACCAGGGCTCGGGCGTTGACCTCGGCCGCGTACCGCAGGGCCGAGGCGGTGGCGGAGAAGCGGGCAGGGACGGCGATGAGGGGGCGGTGGGTACGGATCACAGCTGGATCCACGTGGTCTTCAGTTCGGTGTACTTCTCCAGGGCATGGGCGGACTTGTCGCGTCCGTTGCCCGACTGCTTCATGCCTCCGAAGGGCACCGTCAGGTCGCCTTCCTCGTAGCAGTTGACCCAGACCGTGCCGGCCTTCAGGGCGCGCGAGACCCGGTGGGCGGTGGACAGGTCGGAGGTCCACAGGCCGGCGGCGAGTCCGTACTCCGTGGCGTTCGCGAGGGCCACCGCCTCGTCGAGGTCGTCGAAGGTGAGGACGGACAGGACAGGGCCGAAGATCTCCTCACGCGCCAGCGCGCTGTACGCGTCGACGCGGTCGAAGACGGTGGGCGAAAGGTACACGCCCCCGGTTTCGGGCAGAACACGGTCTCCCCCGGTGCGGAGCCGGGCGCCGGCGTCCACGCCGGCGTGGATGTGGCCGAGCACCCGGTCGTGGTGGTCCGGGCCGACCAGCGGGCCCATCTCGGTGGCCGGGTCGAGGGGGTCACCGACGCGCAGTGCGCGGGCCCGCTCGACGACCGCCTCGGTGACCTGTTCGGCGACGGAGGAGTGGACGAGCAGCCGGGAGGGGGCGGTGCACATCTCTCCCTGGTTGAAGAAGATGCCCCAGGCGGCCGTGGCGGCGGCCTTCTCCAGGTCGGGGGCGTCGGGAAGGATGATGTTGGGCGACTTGCCGCCCAGCTCGAGCCAGACGCGCTTGAGGTTGGAGTCGGCGGAGTAGCGCAGGAAGTGCCGGCCGACGGCGGTGGAGCCGGTGAAGGCCAGCACGTCGACGTCGGGATGGAGGCCCAGGGCCTTCCCGGCCACCGGTCCGTTGCCGCTGACGACGTTGAGGGTACCTGGTGGCAGTCCGGCCTCGGTGGCTATTCGGCCGAGGTGCAGGGCGGACAGGGGCGAGTTCTCCGACGGTTTGAGGACGACCGTGCAGCCGGCCGCGAGTGCGGGGGCGACCTTCCACCCCGCGAGCGTGAGGGGGAAGTTCCACGGCACGACGGCGCCCACGACGCCGGCCGGTTCCCGCGTGACGAGTGCGAGGGCGTCCGGTGCGGTGTGCGGGGACTCGTCGGTGAGTTTGTCGGCCAGTTGCCCGTACCAGCGGAAGGTGTTGGTCAGGGCGCGCAGCTCGATGTCGTGGGCGTCACTGATCGGCTTGCCCATCTCCAGGCTCACGGTCAGGGCGAGGTCAGCCCGCCGCTCCTCGATCAGGTCGGCGATGCGCAGCAGGACCCGGCCGCGTTCGGCGGGCGCGAGCCGCGGCCAGGGCCCGTCGTCGAAGGCACGGCGGGCCGCCGCCACCGCCAGGTCGACCTCGGCCGCGCCACCGTCGGCCACGTCGGCCAGCACCTGGCTGTCCCGCGGCGAGACCACGGCGAAGGTGCCGCCTCCCCCGTGGTGGTCGGCACCGTCGATGATGTGCGCGCCGGGAAACGCGAGCGTCTTGGCCCGGCGGATCCAGTCGTCTTGGGTGGCATCCACCGTCAGTCCTCGTTTCGTCATGGGGCGAGATGTGCGGTCGGGTCGGGAGCGGAGATGCGGGAGCGGGGTCACCGGTTGCCCTCGGGCGACGGCACGACGAGGCGGTCAGCTCCCGGCCGAGTCGCCCGCGTCCTCGCTCAGCCCCTCCAGCAGCGCCCGGAGCTCCGACAGCGCCTCCTCGGTCACTTCTCGCTCACCGAAGACGAGCTGGTGCAGTACGAGACCCTCCAGCGCGGCGAAGACCAGCCGGGACAGCCCGCGGTCGACGGGCCGGGAGAGAACCTGGGAGAGCCGGCGCCGTGCGGAGTCGAAGTACTCCTCGTACAGGGCGCGCAGGTGGGGCATCAGTTCCGGCCTGCGCCGGGCCTCCAGGAGCAGTTCGTACTGGAACGCCTGGAGATCCGGTCCGGTCTCCACCATCTCCCCCAGGCCGGCGGCGAAGCCGTCGACCGTGTCCGTGCCGGTGTCGAGCGCGTTGACACGGAGCGAGGAGCGGACGGCATGGTCGACAGCTTCGGCGATGAGCGTGTCGCGGGATCCGAAGTGGTGAACGACCAGGCCATGGGTGACTCCGGCCTCCTCGGCGACGGCCCGGTAGGTCAGCTTGCGCAGACCGCCCCGGGCCACCACGCGTACGGCGGCATCCAGCAGGGCGACCCGCCCCGTCCCGTAGTTCGTGACGCGCTTGCGGGTGCCGCGCTCGCCGGCGGGATCGGCGGGATCGGTCATGCCGTCGAGCCTACCCGCGGCGTCCGGGTCAGCGCCTCGGTGGTCTGATGCCACGGAACTCCCAGTCGCCGCCGAGGGCGGTGGAGAGCACCTCCTCGGACTCGGTCGGCTGGGCTCCGACGTCGGTACGGATGGCGGTGGGGCCGGTGACGATGTGGTTGGTGAGCCGACCGAGGCCCTCGACCTCGACCTCGACGACGTCGCCGGGCCGGACGGGCCGGGAGTTGGCCGGGGTGCCGGACAGCAGGACGTCTCCGGGAAACAGGGTGATGGTGCGGGCGATGTCGGCGACGAGGTAGTGCATGTCCCAGGTCATCTCGTCGGTGGAGCCGTCCTGAACGACCTCGCCGTTGACGTAGGTCCGCAGCCGTTTGCCGTGGAATTCCCAGTCGGTGACCAGACCGGGACCGAGCGGGCAGAGGGTGTCGGAGCCCTTGACGCGGAGCATGGACCCGGCGTCGGTGTCCCGGAAGTCGTGCAGGCCGTAGTCGTTGGCCACGGTGTAGCCGGCGATGTACTCCCCCGCCCGGGCCGGGGAGATGTTGCGCGCCGTCTTCCCGATGACGATGGCGACCTCCCCCTCGTAGTTGAGCCACTTGCAGCCCTCGGGCCGGACGATGGCGCCCTTGTGCGCGTTCAGGGCCGAGGTGGGCTTGTGGAAGTAGGTGGGGGTGTCCGGGAGGCCGATCCGGAACTCGTCGACGCGGCTGCGGTGGTTGAGGTGGACGGCGATCACCTTCGAGGGGACCACCGGCGGAAGGTGCGACGCGTCCTCGGACCTCACGCGGCGCCCGTCCCCGGCGACGAGTTCGTCTCCGTCGACGACGACCTGCACGGCGGCGCCGTCGAGGAGGATGCGGCGGTATTCGGGCATGTCGGAACTCCTCAGACGTGGCTGTGCGGGGTACTGGGTGTGGGCAGGCCGGTGCCGGTCCAGCCGTCGGCGGGGCGGTCGAACCAGAGCAGCACCTGGCCGGTGCCGACGGAGTTCTCGTACTCCCCGTACTGGCGGCCCTTCGCGGTGCACGCCCGCTCGCCGAGGGCTCCGGCCATCATCAGGTAGTGGAAGAACTTCGCCTCGGGCTTGTACGTCCAGAACTCGTCCATGGTGTCGAGGACCCGGTCGTGGCGGCCCTCCTTGAACCAGGCGATGCGCTCCTCGTCGGCCGCCCGTGCCTCGGGGGTGAAGATGTGCACCGGGTCGCTGGCCTCGTGGTCGCGCAGTTCGCGCAGCGGCCAGAAGGTGTGCGACAGGGCACCGGAGGCGATCAGCAGGACGCGGCGGCCGGGGGTGGCGGCGATGCCGTCGGCGAGGGCCCGGCCGAGGCGCAGGTGGTCCTCCATGTCGCCGGTCTGGCAGACGCCGATGGTGACCCAGCGTTTGTCGGGCAGGCCCTGGCCGAGATACGTCCACAGGTTGGTGGTGGCGTAGTAGACCGGCAGGTACGCGTCGTCGATGGGGGTGATCCAAGTGCCGTGCCGGTCGGCGAACGCGGCGATGCTGTGGGCGAGTTCCGGGTCGCCGGGGAAGTCGTAGGGCATGCGGCACATGCCGCGCGGCAGTTCCTCGGAGGTGAACAGGCCGGCCCGGCGGTCCTGCGCGGTGACGACGAACTCGACGGTGGTGGCCCAGTGGGAGTCCAGGACGACAACGGTGTCGTAGTCGTCGCGTTCGAAGACGTCCTGGCGCAGCCGGCGGAGGCCGGTGACGAGGGTGATCTCCTTGCCGTCGTTGAGCTCCAGCCGGGTGTTCTCGGGGAGCACGATGGTGGGGACGTGGGCGAGCAGGCCCGCCCCGACAATCTCACCCATGGACCTTCCATCCCTTCGGCGCGGTGACGGTGTTCTTGACGTCGCAGTAGAAGTCGAAGCTCCAGTTGCCGCCCTCGCGTCCGACGCCGGACTGGCGGGAGCCGCCGAACGGAGCCTGGAGGTCGCGGACGAAGAAGCAGTTGACCCAGACGGTGCCCGCGACCAGCCGCGCGGTGACACGTTCGGCGCGCTCGGGGTCACCGGTGGCGACGGTGGCGGCCAGGCCGAAACGGGTGCCGTTGGCGAGGCGGACGGCCTCGTCCTCGTCCGTGAATGTCTGGAGTGTCAGAACAGGACCGAAGACCTCCTCCTGAACGATCTCGGAGTCCTGGGCGACGTCGGTGAGCAGCGTGGGAGCGTAGTAGTGGCCCTCGCCGCGACGACCGCCGACGACCGCGCGGGCACCGGCCGCGAGCGCCCGCTGCACGAACCCGTCGATCTTCTCCAGCTGACGGGGATGGATGGTGGGACCGATGTCGGTGGCCTCGTCGCGCGGGTCACCCTGCCGGAGCCGGGACGCCTTGTCGGTGAACCGGCGGGTGAACTCAGCGGCGACGGTCTCCTCCACAAGGATGCGCGTGGCCGCCAGGCACACCTGTCCGGCGTTGTCGTACTGCTCGACGGCGAGGTCGACGGCGAGATCCAGGTCCGCGTCGGCGAAGACCAGCAGCGGGGACTTCCCGCCGAGTTCGAGGCTGAGCGGGGTGAGGTGGGCGGCGGCGGACGCGGCGATGTGGCGGGCGGTGGGCACGGACCCGGTGAAGCTGATACGGCGCACGTCGGGGTGTGCGGTGAGGGCGTCGCCGATCTCGGAGCCGTAGCCCTGGACGACGTTGAGAACGCCGGCGGGGAGTCCGGCCCCGGCGGCTATGTCGGCGAGCAGCGAGGCGGTCAGCGGTGACCACTCGGCGGGCTTGAGGACGACGGTGTTGCCGGCGGCGAGCGCCGGGGCGACCTTCCAGGTCGCGAGCATCAGGGGGGCGTTCCAGGGGGTGATCAGCACGCAGGGGCCGGCCGGGTCCCAGGAGACATGGTTGGTGTGGCCGCGGGTGGTGAAGTCCTCGTGGTCCAGTTTCAGCAGCCAGTCGGCGAAGAAGCGGAAGTTGTGCGCGACGCGGGGCATGATGCCGCGGCGGTGCGAGCGCAGGAGGGCGCCGTTGTCGTTGGTCTCGACGATGGCGAGTTCTTCGGCGCGTTCGTCGACGCCGTCGGCGACGGCGCGCAGGATGCGGGCACGCTCGGCGGGTGGGGTGGCGGCCCAGCCGGGGAAGGCGGCCTTGGCGGCGGCGACGGCCGCGGCGCCCTCCATCGCGGTTCCCCGGGAGATCTCACCGAGGCTGCTGCCGTCGATGGGTGACACGTCGGTGAAGGTTTCGGTGGAGGCGACGCGTTCGCCGCCGATGAAGTGCCGGGTGTCGATGGTGACTCCGGCGACGGTGGTGAGGTGTTCGCTCATGTCCTCTGGCTCCTGACGGTCGGTGCGGCACGGTGCGGCGCGGTCACTGGGCACCGGAGGTGTTCGACTCCAGCAGCCGGCCGCCGTCCCACACCACGCCGACCTGCCGGTAGTAGGCGGCGATCGGCTCGCGGACCTCCAGCCGGGCCAGTTCCTCCGTGGGTGCCTCGAACAGCTCCAGTTCGGCGTCGCCCACCCAGGGCCGGCCGCCCTCGAACGAGGCGGCGCCGGACTCGATCAGTTCGTCGAGCGCCAGGCCCTTGCCCTTCTCGATGGAGGGCAGCCAGCGGTGGTGGGCCATGGGGTGGCCGTTGACGAAGCCGTTGGTCTGCGAGGGCTCCCGCAGGGTGACGACGGCCTGGGCGAGGCGCCGGTCGGCGGCGGCGAGGGTGGCGCCGAAGCGGGCGCGGGCCTCGATGCGCGGCGCGGGCCCGTAGGGGTGCGGGCGCGTCTGGTGGATGGAGCCGAGCTTCTTCGGGTAGCCCTGGTGCAGTCCGCGGGCGATGGCGAAGTCCTTGTCGACCCAGATGTGGACGCATCGGGTGTAGGTCTGTTCCCGGTACTTGCAGCGGACGACCGCGAAGGCCTCCTTGTACTGGGCGAGCACCGGGTCGAGCAGTTCCTCTCCCGAGGCGGAGCAGGACTGCCAGTCCGCCCAGATCAGCGCGACCGCGCCGGGGTCCTCGTCGGCGAGCTGAAGCGGCTCGGGCAGCAGCTCGCGCACGCGGGCCGGGTCGGTGCGGTACTCGATGGTGAGCAGGTCGCCGGAGTAGCGCCATGGCGGCGAGGGGATCAGCGACGAGGCACCCGTCGCCGTTTTCGGGTGGAAGTATCCGCGGACAGTGGTCACTGGAGGTTCCTTAGGCGGTTGCACGGAGCGGTCGGGGGGCGGGTCGAACCGCCTGCGCGGTTCGGTGCGGTGGCCGGCCAGGACGCGCGGCCTCCTCACCGAGGACGGGGACGCCGAAGGACCGGAGCGGGACGTCGTGCCGGTCGCTCCGGGCAGTCGGCAGCGGCGCGAACGCCGCGGGATCGGCCTTGATACCGGTAAGACGGCCGGTGAACACGACGTCGGCCGAAATGGCTCCGGGATTCTGGCACTTGTACATGTCGACGGCGACCTTCACGGCCGTTCCTTCTGGTACTGGGGGAGCGTCGGAGAGGGAAGAAGGGAGCAAGCCCCTGACCGACGGCGTCGCTGGGGCAGGGCCCGGCCGAAGGGGTACGGCTGACACCGGACCAACTCGTTTGACTCCAAACAACATAGGAAGCGGTGGACGTCCGGTCAATAGCTATCCGGATGGATAAATTTCTTGCACGGGCCCCTTGCGGGAAGTCGGCGGCCATCCCTACGGTTTGACCGAGACAAGTGCGCGCCTCCTGCTCTCTCGCAGTCCGAAGCCGCCTTTCTCCCTCTCCCCCAGCGCCCTCCTGAGCCCTGGGACGCGCCCCTTCCCCTGAGGAGACACCGGTGAGCGCATCCACCACCCCACCCGTTCGCCGCCAGATGGAGCGGCTGGCCTCCGAGGGCATCGACGTGGTCCGGGTGACCTATCCCGACCTCATCGGCACCGATCGGGCCCGGGACGTCCTGCTGGAGCACCTGCCCGCGGCCTGCGACCACGGCCTCGCCTTCTGCCGCGCCGTGTACCACACCAGCCCCCAGGGCGACACCGTGCCCGTCCCCGGCGGCCTCGACGCCGGCATGCCCGACATCCGTGTCACCCCCGACCTCGACACCCTGACCGCCCTGCCGTGGGAGCCCGGAGTCGCCACCTGCCTGGGTGACGTCACCGACCCGGCCACCGGACTGCCCGCCCCGGAGTCCCCCCGCGACCTGCTGCGCGCCGTCCTCGACCGGTGCCGCGAGCACGGCCTGAGTCCCGTGGTGGGCCCGGAGCTGGAGTACTTCCTGTGCGACGCGGCCCCCGACAGCCCGCAGGGCTGGCGCCGCTACAGCGACGCCGAAGGCGTCGTGTACACCGCCGGCCTGCGCGCGGACGGCGACAACCACCTCCTGCGCACCCTGCGCCACCTGCGCGACCTGAACATCGGCGTCAGCAGCGGCAATCACGAGTTCGACGGCTCCCAGTTCGAGATCAACCTGACCCACTCGGACGCCATGAAGGCCGCCGACCGCGCCTTCCGCTTCAAGGCGGCGGTCAAGGAACTGGCCCGCAAGGAGGGCCGCCTGGCCACCTTCATGGCCAAGCCCTTCAACGACGCGGGCGGATCCGGCTTCCACCTCCACCTGTCCTGCCTGGACGACGACGGCGGCAACGCCTTCGCCGACACCGCGGCGCCGTACGGCCTGTCCGCCACCGCACGCCATGCGCTGGCCGGTGTCCTCGCCCACGCGCCGGCGCTCACCGCGCTGGCCAATCCCACGGTCAACTCCTACAAGCGGTTCGGCCCCGACAGCCTCGCGCCCTGGCTGATCGACTGGGGTCTGGACAACCGCAGTGCGATGGTCCGGATCCCTCCCGAGCGCGGCTCCGGCACCCGCTTCGAACTGCGCCTGGGCGACGCGAGCTCCAACCCCTACCTGCTGATCGCCGGAACGGTCGCGGCGGCACTGCTGGGCGTACTGGCCGGCGCGGAGCCATCCGCTCCGCTGGAGGGGTACGGCTACGACGCCGCGAAGGCGGCCGTGCTGCCGATGTCTCTGCCCACCGCCCTCGACGAGCTGGAGGCGGACACGGCACTGACCGAGGTGCTCGGCAAGGACTTCACCACTTCCTACCTCACGTACAAGCGCGACGAGGTCGCACGCTTCCACCGGCACGTCACCGACTGGGAGTTCACCGAGTACGCGTACCACCTGTGACTCCGGACAGACCCGCCCCCCGGCCACGGCCGCCAGGTCCGTGAACCGGCGCCGTAAGCGAACAGCCACTGACGCCCCCGCTCCCTGCCGGTCGTACGGCGGGGACCGGGGGCGTACTCGCCGGCCGTGCGGCAAGGGCTCAGTCCGGGTCCCGGCGGAAGAACGTCTTGCCGGCGATCCGCCACACTCCGTCCTCCCGGACCAGGGAGAAGTGGTTGGTGAAGTCATGGCCCTGATAGCCCGACTCGTCGAGCACGGCGACCGCGACCTCGCCGCTCACCTCGACCGAGCGGATGGTGTACGTGTACGCCGGGGTCCACTCGTCCGTGCGGGAATCGGCCGCGACCACGTCGCAGAACGCCTCGATCGGCGCGGAGACGAACTGCCGTCCGAGGTAGCCCCACATGTGCGCGTCCGGACGGAAGGCGGCGCGGACGGCCTCCGGGTTTCCGGCACTCACCGCCGCCACATAGGCTTCCACAGCGGATCGAACGCCGTCGTGTGCTGCGATGCGCTCACTCATCTGCGTTTCCTCTCAGGTCGTTTCGGGGCGGGGCGTGTCACCCGTG
This sequence comes from Streptomyces marokkonensis, assembly GCF_008312835.1. GTDB lineage: Bacteria > Actinomycetota > Actinomycetes > Streptomycetales > Streptomycetaceae > Streptomyces > Streptomyces marokkonensis_A. The sequence goes on from NZ_VSKS01000017.1 coordinate 127,599, forward strand.
GTGTATCCACACGCCCTTGGTCTCGGTGAACACGTCCAGCGCGTAGGAGCCCATCTCCCGCCCCCAGCCGCTGGCCCCGAACCCTCCCCAGGGCGCCGCCGGGTCGGGGACCGGCGGCATGTTGACGAACACCGCGCCCGCGCGGATGTCCGCCGCGAGCCGGTGGGCGGTGGACAGGTCCCGGGTCCAGACCGCGGCGGCCAGACCGTACCGGGTGTCGTTGGCCCGCGCCGCCAGTTCGTCCTCGTCCTCGTAGGTGAGCACGGGCAGCACGGGACCGAAGACCTCCTGCCGGGCGATGGTCATGTCGTCACGCACGCCGGAGAAGACGGTGGGCCGGTAGAAGTTCCCGTGTTGCAGAGGGCCGTCGGCGCGCGCTCCTCCGGTGACCAGCTGGGCTCCCTCGGCGGTGCCCTGCTTCACCAGGGCGTCCACCCGACGCAGGTGCTCGTCGGTCACCAGCGGCCCCATCTGGGTGTCCGGGGACAGGCCGGGGCCCAGGCGCAGGGCGGCGACCGCGGCCGCGAGCTTCTCGGTGAACTCCTCCGCCCGGTGGCGGTCCACGTAGAAGCGGGAGTAGGCGGCGCAGACCTGCCCGCTGTTGAGCAGCGCTCCCCGCACATTGCCCTCAACGGCGGCATCGATGTCGGCGTCCCGGGCGATGATGCTGGGTGCCTTGCCGCCCAGTTCCAGGGTGACCCGCTTCAGATCGTTCGACGACGCCCGGACGATCTGCTGTCCCACCTCGGTGGAACCGGTGAAGGAGACCTTGTCCACCCGCGGGTGTTCCACGAGGGCCCGGCCGGTCGCGGGCCCGCCGGTGAGCAGGTTGACCACACCCGGGGGGAAGCCGGCTTCCTCGCACAGCCGCACGAGGTGCCAGGTGGTCAGCGGAGTCTGCTCGGCCGGCTTGACTACCACGGTGTTGCCGCAGGCCAGGGCCGGGGCCAGTTTCCACGCCGCGATCATCAGCGGGAAGTTCCAGGGGGTGATGAGCGCGCACACCCCCACCGGTTCACGGCGGGTGAAGTGCAGCGTGCCGGGGAAGGAGACCGGGCTGACCGCTCCCTCGATCTTCGTGACCCAGCCCGCGTAGTAGCGAAAGTGCTCCGCGGCCCCCGCGACACTGACCCCGCGGGCCACCTCGTGAGGCTGCCCCTGGTCACGGGTCTCCAGCTCCGCGAGTTCCGCGGCGTCGCGCTCGATCAGGTCGGCGACCCGCCACAGCAGCCGGGCACGCTCCGCCGCGGGCAGCCCGGCCCACGCAGGGTCGCGCAGCGCCCGCCGTGCCGCGTCGACCGCGGCGTCGGCCTCCGCCTGTCCGGCCTGGACACAGATCCCGAGGACCTCCCCGGTGGCGGGGTCACGGGTGGTGAACTCCGCCCCGTCCGCGGCGTCGGTCCACTCACCTCCGATGAAAAGCCGGCCTCGCACATGCATGGGAGGATCCTTCTTTCGAATCTTCGTCATGGCCCGGAACGGACATGGTCAGGGACCCGGAACAGGCATGGGTCGACGGCCCGGACGGGCATGGGTGAAAGGGGCGCGGCCACGCGGGCACGCCCCGGGGACTGCCCGGTGAAACGGATCAGTCGTCGAGGTTCCGCATCACCCGGTCGACGTAGGCGCGGTACTCCGGGATCAGCGCGCCGTCCGGGAACATCAGGGAGGTGACATTGGCCCCGATGGACACGCTGATGATCTCCCCCGCGAGCTCGATCACCGCCGGCGCGTCGGCGCCTTCTCCCCTGCCGCGCGCAGCGGCGAGCCGTTCGGCGAGCCGCCGGCGCCAGTCGTGGAGGTGCTCGCGGTACAGCGTCGCGAGTTCCTCGTTGGCCACCGAGTGCTCCCACAGTGCGAGCAGCACACGGGCGGAGTCGATGCGGTACTGGTCCAGCGGCAGCGTCGCCTCGAGCTCGTGGCGCAGCACTTCCCTCGGGTCGCGTGACGGAACGTCCGCACCCATCTGCTCGTTCATCTCCGCGAGCACGCTCTGGAACGTGGCGGCCACGATGCTGTCCTTGCTGGGGAAGTAACGCTTCAGCGCGCCGTTGGCGAAACCCGCCTCGGCGACGATGCTGCGCATGGTCGCGGCCTCGAAGCCACCCTGGATGATGAGCTTCTTCGCGACCGCGACGATCTCCCGCCGCCGCTGGTCGTGGTCGATAATCTTCGGCATAGTCTTCCCTACGGTACTGGCGTTGTGGCCGGTGCACGAAGAGCGAGCCAGCTCCGTCTGCGCACGGCCTGCCGGGCCGGGTCGGCGACCGGGGAGGCGAGGAGCAGCCGCTGGGTGTAAGGGTGTTCGGGGTTGCGCGTGACCGTCTCGTTCGGTCCGGTCTCGACACATTCTCCCTGGTACATCACCGAGACACGGTGGCAGATGCGGCGTACCACGCCCAGGTCGTGCGACACGAAGAGATAAGAGACACCGGTCTCCCGCTGGATGTCGATGAACAGGTCGATCACCGCCGCCTGCGTGGTCAGGTCCAGCGCGCTGACCGGTTCGTCGCAGACGATGAGGCGTGGGCGGCGCACCAGCGCGCGGGCGATGGCGATGCGCTGGCGCTGGCCGCCGGAGAACTCGCTGGGGTAGCGCCTCACGGTGTCCGCGGGGAGGCGGACGTGGTCGAGCATCTCGGCCACCGTCGTCCGCGCCTGGGCCCGGCCGGTGCCCGAGGCGGTAAGGGGCTCGGCGAGGATCTGCCCGACGGTCATCGTCGGGTCGAGCGAACCGTAGGGGTCCTGGAAGACCACCTGGAGGTCGGCCGCCAGGCGGCGCCGGGCAGTTCCCTTGAGGTGGGTGATGTCGCGGCCGGCGAAGCGGATCCTGCCGGAGGCGACCTCGGCCAGCCCGAGGATGGCCTTGCCGAGCGTCGATTTGCCCGATCCGCTCTCCCCGACGAGTCCTACGCATTCGCCCGCCCCGATGGTCATCGAGACGCCCTTGAGCGCGCGGAAGGTGGTGCGGCCGCGCCGGTAGTCCACCACGACGTCGGCCACTTCGAGCAGCGGTGCGGCCTGCGAGTCCGTTGTCACGTGTGCGGATTCCTTGTTCATGTGTGCACCTTCTGTCCGGCCTCGTGCCACGCCGCGTCCAGATCGTCGCGGCTCTCGCTGTCGTCCTGCGAGGCGTGGATGAGTTCCGCGGTGTACGGGTCCGCGGGGTCGGCGAAGATCTGCCCGACCGTACCGGACTCGATGATCCGGCCGTCCTTCATGACCACGACCCGGTCGCAGATGTCGGCGACCACACCGAAGTTGTGCGTGACGATGACGAGCGCCATGCCGTACTCCTGCTGCAGTTCACGCAGCAGTTCCAGCACCTCGGCCTGGACCGTGACGTCCAGTGCCGTGGTCGGCTCGTCGGCGACCAGCAGGTCCGGCTTGCCCGCCACCGCGCCCGCGATGAGGACCCGCTGCGCCATGCCGCCGGAGACCTGGTGCGGGTAGGAGGCCATCACCCGGTCGGGGTCGGTGATGCCGACCCGCAGGAGAACCTCGCGTGCCCGGTCCCGGGCCTGCGCCTTGGTCAGCCTGTGCACCGCGCGAAGGGGTTCGACGAGCTGGTGGCCGATCGTGTAGCAGGGGTCGAGGTTGCTCATCGGCTCCTGGGGCACGTAGCCGACCCGGGTGCCCAGCAGGGCGTGCCGTTCGGCGCGCGGGAGACGGCCGGCCTCCCGGCCGCCGATCCAGATGCCGTCGGCGCTCGTACGGCCGTCCCCCGAGAGCAGGTCCAGCGCCGAGAACATGGTCTGTGACTTGCCGGACCCCGATTCACCCACGATGCCGAGCACTTCACCGGGTGCGACGTCCAGGCAGACGCCGCGCACGACCTCCTTGTCGCCGTGCGCGGTGGCGTAGGTGACGCGGAGGTTGTCGATCCGCAGCACGCTCTGCTCGACGGTGTGGACCAGTGCGCCGCTGCTCGCGGGCGTCTCGGCGTCCGCCGCATGCCCGCCGGCCGGAGCGGTACGGCGTCGGCGGGCCGGCTCGGTGCGCACGCTCACCAGATCGGCGAGGGTCGATCCTATGAAGGCGAGCGCGGCGATGGTGATGCCCAGCGCGAGCGAGGGCCACAGGAGGATCAGCGGGTGCGTCCCCATGGTGCGGAACCCGTCGTTCATCATCTGCCCCCAGTCGGGGGCCGACGCGGTGCCCACACCGAGGAACTGCAGGCCGGTCTGCATGCCCATCGCGACGCCCGCGGTGAGCGCGGACTGGATGATGACGGGCGCGTGGACGGCGCGCAGCATGTGCGCGTGCAGGATCCGGGCGTGCGTGAGCCCGGCGACACGGGCGGCGTCGACGTAGGGCTCTCTGCGCACGGCGAGTGCCCGGGAGCGGGAGATCCGGTAGTAGCCCGGCGTCATGAACGCGCCGACCGTCACCATGAGCACCGTGAAGTCGGCCCCGGTGCCCGCGGCGACGATGAGCAGGACGATCATGCCGGGCACGGACTGGACGGCGTCGCTGATCCACGAGCAGATCCGGTCGGCCGCTCCGCCGAAGTACCCGGCGGCCACGCCCGCGGGCACCCCGATCCCGACCCCCACCAGGCAGGCGATGGCGGCGCCGTACACCGTCGTGCGCGCGCCGTACAGCAGCCGGCTGACGATGTCCCGGCCGGCGGAGTCGCCACCCATCAGGTGCTCCGCGCTGGGCGGGGCCTGGGTCAGGGTGAAGTCGACGAAGTTGGGGTCGTGCGGGGCGAGGAGCGGGGCGAACAGGCCCACGAGGACGACGAGGAGGAACACCGCCAGGGCGGTGACGCCGAGCGGACGGCGCAGGAAGCGCCGCCACAGGGCGCGCTCGGCCCGGACGGGACCGCCCGGCGCACGGAGAGCGGCGTCGGTCATATCTCACGCACCTTCGGGTTGATCCACCCGAGCACGAGGTCGAGCAGGAAGTTGATGAGGACGACGAAGACGACCGTCACGGCGGTCAGCCCGAGCAGGATGGGGATGTCACCGATCTGGGAGGCCGACTGGGTGAGGCTGCCGATGCCCGGGAGGTTGAAGATGATCTCGACGACGATCGCACCGCCGAGCAGTCCGACGAACATCACCGCGAGCACGGTAAGCGCGGCGGGCGAGGCGTTGCGCAGCACATGCAGGGTCACGCGGCGCGAGGACAGCCCGCGGGCCCGGAGGGTACGGACGAAGTCCTGTCGGTTGACCTCGACGAATCCGTTGCGGAGCTGTTCGGCGATCATCACGATCGCGGCCAGCGCCAGGGCGACCGACGGCAGGGTGATGGAGCTCAGCCACGCGGAGGGGGACTGGGTCAGAGGGACGTAGCCGACCGCGGGGAACCACTTGAGCCGGACCGCGAACGTCATGACGAGGACGAGGCTGACCCAGAATCCCGGGAGGGCGAACAGGACCACCGACGCGAGCTTCAGCACGCGGGCGAGGTGTCCGCCCGGACGCAGCCCGGTGGCGATACCGACGGCGGTCCCGGCCACGGCCGCCAGGAGCGTGGCGCTCACCACGACCGACAGGGTGACCGGTACGCGCAGGGCGATCTGGTCCGAGACCGGCTGGAAGTTGCGCCACGAGGTACCGAAGTCGCCGCTGAGCGCGTGGGAGAACCAGTCCCAGTACTGCGCGAGGAGCGGCCGGTCCAGGCCGAGCCGTTCGTGCAGCGCCGCCCGCTGAGCCGGGGTGGCGTTGTTGCCGAGCAGGCCGGCGGTGGGATCGCCGATGGCCGCGTGTGCCAGGAAGAAGGTGGCGGAGGTGACGACGAGCAGCAGGACTATCCCCGACAACAGTCGCCGGATGGTGAATCTGATCATGTAAGGGCCCCTCTGGGAGCGGGGCCGCCCGGCTGCCGGGCGGCCCCGCCGGTACTAGCCGGCCTGAATGAACCGAAGGGTCGGGAACATCATTCCGGTGATCGGGGTCACCTCGATGCCCTTGACGCTGAAGTAGGTGTTGTTCGCCTGGTACCAGACGTTGTTCCAGGCCTGCTCGATGATTTCTTCGTTGAGGTCACGGATCGGGGGGACCTGCGCCTCGCCCGTCGCCGCCGCGACCTTGCCGACGAGCTCCTTGACCGTGGGGAAGTCCTCGACCGAGGGGTTCGGGTTGAACCACTGCTGCGACGTGATCTGGCTGTCCACCGACGCCGCCGGGTTGGAGTCCATGGCCAGGACGGCGACGAACATGGGGTAGGTGGCGGCGTTCTTCTGGTAGTCGGCCGGAGACAGGTTCTTCCACGTCACCTTGATGCCGAGCTTGCCCAGGGTCTGCTGGACGGACGGCTGCCACGGCTGGAAGATCGACGACATCGGCATCGTGACCTTGAAACCGTCGGGGTAGCCGGCCTCGGCCATGAGCTTCCTGGCCTTGTCCATGTCGAACGCGTACCGGTCGTCGAGTGACTGGTCGTAGACCCCCCGGCCGACGGGGAACACCTGGTTGGTCGCCGATCCGGCGCCCTGGCCCACGGACTTCAGCATGGCCGCGCCGTCGAAGGCGTGGTTGATGGCCCGCCGCACCCTGATGTCGCCCAGGGGCTCGAGCTCCTTGCCGGTGCGGTCGGTGAACTGGATGCCCACCCAGGTGGCGACGTCGGAGGCGACGTTCCAGCCCTGCTCCTTGGCCCGGGGGATGTCCGTGGCGTTGGCGTAGGCGATGTCGAGCTGGCCGGAGAGCATCGCGTTGAAGCTCGCGGTCGGGTCGGCGATCGGCAGCACATGCACGGCGCCGAACGGGTAGGTCCTCGTGTCCCAGTGCTCGGCCTTCTTGGTGAAGACGTACTCCGACCCCGGCGACGACTTGCCCTTGTCGTAGGTGTAGGGACCCGAGCCGACGGGTTCGGTGGCGAGCGACTTCGCCTTGATCGCGGCCGGCGAGGACATCCAGCTGCGGCCCAGCCCCATGTAGTAGAGGAGGGCGTCGTCCTTCTTCTTGAGCTCGAGGGTGACGGTGTCCTCGTCGACCTTCTTGATACCGGTGACGTTCGCGTACGTCTGCCCGGACCGGACTCCGGCCTTGAGGTGCTCGAGGTTCTGCACCGCGGCGTCGGCGTCGAAGACCTCACCGTCGCTGAACTTCACCCCGGAGCGCAGCTCCATGGTGAGCGTCCGGCGGTCCTCGGAGTACGTCCACGACTCGGCGAGAGCGGGAACGGGCTGGGACATCTCGTCCAGCGCGATCAGCGGGTCGTAGAGGGCCGACAGGTAGGGGCCGTCGAAGCCGATGTCGGCCTGGGCCGGGTCCCAGGAGGTGACGTCGAGGAGCGTACCGATCTTGATATCCTCGGGGGTGTCGCTGTCTGAAGTGGAAGCGGTGTTCGTGCAAGCGGCCATCGCCAGCGCGACGACCGCGACAAGGCTGGCTCGCCAGATTCTCTTCATGGAATCTTCTCTCGAGTAAGAGGGGCTGGTGCCGGATCGATCCGGCGAGGGGACAATGGCCTGTCGCCTCGCCGTCGCAGCCCTCGGCCCACGGGTTGAGAGCGAGTGCGGGAAAGAGTTTCCCTACACGCCACCTCACGCGTCGTGGCCGTTAGTCTACGATCGTCGGCGAAAAACGCAATGGCCCCGCCGCAGCCAATTGACGAGCGGCAGGGCCAAGGGTCCCGGCGGGGCCTGCCGAAGGGTCCGGCCGGCGCGGAGAAGGGTCCGTCAGACCGCCTCGGCAACCACGACCCGAGGGCTTCCCGGGAGCGCGATCACCTCGCGCCGGCGCCAGCCCGACGCCTCCAGCCACGCGGTGACCTCGGACTCCGGGTAGACGACCGTGCCGTCGATGACGAAGTACTCACCGGCGTGCAGTGCGTCGATCGGTCGCTGCCGGTCGTCGTCGTCCAGCAGGAAGTCCAGCAGGAGCAGCGTCGCGCCGGGGCGGGCCGCGGCGCGGGCGTTGGCGAGAATGGCGCGGTTCTGCTCGGCGGTGAAGCGGTGGATCACGTGGTTGACCATGACGAGGTCGTGGTCGCCGCCCGGCTGGGCCGTGTCCGTCGGTGCGGGGTCGATCCGGGCCCGGTCCGTGAGGCCTGCCGCCGCCAGCGCCCCGGCCACGGACTCCGTGGAGGCCGGGTCGAAGACGAAGCGGGCCGAGAGGCCGGGGCTGGCCCGCAGGGCGGCGATGGCGAAGTCCGGCGAGAGTCCGCCGAGGTCGAGCATGTCGCGGTAGGGCCCGAAGTCGAAGGACCGGGCGAGCATGGCGGCGTGCAGCGCGTTGTAGCGCATGACTCCGGCCATGAACGTCCCCCACCGCTCCTCGTTCATGTCCAGCTCACCGGGCTTGGTGGTGTCGACGGTGGTGTCGAACTGCAGCCAGTGGCCGTAACTGATCTCGTTCAGGAAGGCGAGGAAGGGGTGCAGATCGAGATCGCCCTCGCCCGTCAGGTGGGCGGCGGCGTCCGGCGCGAGCCGGTAGCGGCCGTCGCGGCGCTCCAGCAGTCCCAGTCCGTTCATGGCGTCGGCGAGGATCCGGGCCATCCGCTCGCTGAGGCCGGTCGCCGTGGCCAGCCCGGCCACGTCGCGCTCGCCTTCGGCGAGGGCACGGAAGACACCGGTGCGCGCGGCGGCGAAGAGCTGCTTGGCGCCCATGTACCCGATCGCGATGTCGACGATCCGGTCGGGCGTGGCGGACGTGCTGGATACGGTCATGAGGTCCTCCTGAGTGATGTCGTACGACTGTTGAGCGGGGTGGCGGGCGTCGGCCCGGTCACCAGGTGCCGTCCGCGGCGACGTCGCGGTCGAGCCACAGGTCCGTCACGGCCTGCCGTAGCGTGGCCGCTCCCACCCGGTCGAGCAGGCCAACCGCTCCGGCGTTGTCCTCCAGTTGCGCCTGCCTGGACACGCCGACCAGGACGTTCGCGGTCGCGGGGTTGGCCAGGCAGAAGGCGATGCCCAGCCGCGCGGGTGTGGTGCCGAACTGGTCGGCAAGCCGTCGCACCTCGGCGTAGGACTCGGCGATGCGCTCCCGGATGCCGCCGACATCGGCACCGATCTTGCGGTCCGGGCGGAGGTTGCCGACCAGGATGCCGCCCTCGAAGACGTCGGACGCCTGGAGGGCGAGCTCGCCGGAGTCGAAGAGCGGGGCGTAGTAGCGGCCTTCGGCCATCGACCTGCGGACCAGGCCGTACTTGAGCTGAGCGAAGGCCGGCGGCACAAGGTTCCGCTCGCGCGCGATGTCGATCGCCGCGCGCAGGTCGGGGTACCGCCAGTTGTTCACGCCCCAGGTGGTGAACCGGCCCGCGTCGATCTGCTCGGCGACGTCGGTGACGACCCGCTCGACATCGAGGTCGCCGAAGTAGTCGCCGACGACAACCATGTCGGCGCGCTCGACTCCGACCCGCTCCAGTGACGTCTCCATCTGCTGGGTGAAGCCGGTGGCCGGGTAGTCCCAGAGCCAGAGCTTGCCGCAGAGCTGCCAGTCGGCACGCGCCAGACCGGCCTCCCGCACGGCGCGGCCGAAGATCAGGTCGGTGCGGGCGTTCTCCGCGTGCGGGCCCATGTTGTAGTGCGCGACGTCGAAGAAGGCGCAGCCGAGCTCGGCGGCCCGCGCGACCAGTGACACCGCGTCGTCGAAATCCATCCGGTCCCAGGTGTTCCAGGACCCCAGTGCCAGCACCGGTACCTCGGGGCCACCGGACCCCAATCGACGGCGGGGCACGGACTGTTCAGCGCTCAAAGCTCCTCCCGAAGCCTCGGCTTTTTTGTCTACGCTTGTATACTATAAAGCGGACGCCGTGACAAAGGTCTCGGCGCGAGGGGAGAAATGATGAAGCGCACACGCACCGTCCTCGTCACCGGCGGGGCGGGCGGGATCGGCCGGGCGGTGGCCGCGGCCTTCGCGGCGGCGGGCGAAACCGTGGTGATCGCCGACCGGGACGCACAGCGCGTCGGGGAGACGGCCGAGGCCCTCGGCGTCCACAGCCGGGTTCTCGACATCACCGACGCGGCCTCCGTCAACCGCGAACTCGACTCGGCACAGGCGGAGTTCGGTCCGATCGAGGTACTGGTGAACAACGCGGGCCTGCTCACGGTCCACGGCGCACTCCTGGACCTGCCCGGCGACGACCTGGACACCATCCTGCGCACCAACGTGGTCGGCACGTTCCGGATGACCCAGCAGGTGGCCCGCCGGATGGTCGACGCCGGCGTCGCCGGGGCGATCGTCAACATCTCCTCGATCGGCGGCAGGCAGCCCACGCCGGGCATGGGCGGCTACGAGAGCAGCAAGGCCGCCGTGGACGCCCTCACCCGCTGGGCCGCGATCGAGCTGGCCGAGCACGGCATCCGCGTCAACGCCGTGGCACCCGGTCCGGTCCTCACCGAGATGATCGCCGTCGGCATGCCGGAGGGTTCACCCCAGCGCCAGGCGTGGGAAGGCCGCATTCCGCTGCGCAGGCTCGCGGCGGTGGACGACGTCGCCGCGGCGGCCGTCTTCCTCGCCGGCGACACCGCCGCGCACATCACCGGCATCAGCCTGCCGGTCGACGGCGGCCAGCTGCTCACCTGACCGCGGCCGGCCGCCCGTCCGGGGCCTGTCCCGGGGTTCCCGCCCTCCGGGGGGATGGCGGGAACCCCGGCACAGGCCCTGGAATCTCTCGGCGCCCGGCCGGGTCAGGCGGTCTCCGCCGTCGCCACCCGTGCCTCGCGCTCGTAGACGATCTCGCCGTCCACCACGGTGAGTTCCACGTCCACGTCCGGCAGTTCGGCGGGAGCCAGGGCAAGCGGATCGGCCGCCAGCACGCACAGATCGGCGGCCATCCCCGGGGCGAGCGTCCCCTTCCACGACGCGGCGTGGTCCTGACGGGCGGGCTCCACCGTGTAGCAGCGCAGCAGCCGGTCCATCCGCGGGCGCGGATCGGCCGCCGGCCCCATCCACGCGTCGGCGGCCGCGATCTGGCGCCGCCAGTCCGGTGAGAGCACCGGCGCGTCCGAAGTCAGGCACATGGACACGCCCGCGTCGAACGCCGCCTGCAACGGCCACGCGGCCGCCGCCGAGCCCGGACCGAGCGCGTCGTCCACCAGGGAGCGGGTGCGCAGCGCGATCTCCGGCTGGGTGTCGAGGCCCACTCCGAGCGCGGCCATCCGGCGCAGCTGCGGCCCGGTGACGAGGTCGCCGTGGATGATGTAGTGCCCCAGGTCGGCGTCGTACTCGGCCCTGGCCTGCTCGATCGCGTCGAGCGTGACGTCGATGGAGCGGTCCCCGGTGGCGTGCACCCCCACCTGCCGGCCCGCACGGTGCGCGGCAACGATCATCCGGGCCAGGTTCGCCTCACGCTCGGCGTCGTCGGCGCCCGCCACGAGAAGCGCGGGCCTGACTCCGTCGGCGTAGCAGTGGTGCGTGTAGGCCGACCGCATCGGCGGGATGCCGTCGGCGAATATCTTGACCCCGGCGAAGCGGAGCCACCGCGGGTCGCTCGTCGCACCGTCGGTGGCGGCGAGGCCGGCCAGGAAGTTCTCCAGGTCGCTCGGTCCGTCGAGCTCACCGTAGAGCCACAGGACGGTGACCCTGGCCCGCAGCCGCCGCTCGGCGGCGAGTTCGCGGTACAGCTCGGCGACGGAGGTGCCGAAGGCGCCGGTCGCTCCATGGTCCTCACCCGGGCCGAGGCCCGGTTCCGTGTAGCTGGTGATGCCGAGCGAGGCGGCGAGTTCCCCGGCGCGCAGGATCGCCCGGCGGCGCTGTGCGTCGTCGGAGAGGGGACGCTCCGGAGGCGGTCCGGGGACGACGTGCTCGCCGAAGAGGGTGTCGGGCCACATGGCTCCCAGCCAGGTGGCGTGCAGATGTGCGTCGTTGATGCCGGGCAGGACGGCACGTCCGGCCAGGTCGACGACCTCGGTCGAGGCGCCGGCGAGCGTCAGCACCTCGCGGTCGTCGCCGACACGGGCGACGAGACCGTCGCGCAGGGCGACGGCGGTGGCGGTCCCTCCCCCGCCGCCCGGCGCCAGGGTGTGCACGACACCGCCTCGCAGGATCAGGTCGGCCGGTGCATTGCGGGCGTCTCTGTCGGCTGTGCGCACGGGTGCTCCTCGTCGCTCTCAGGGGGCTCGACATTTGAGTCGACAGCCGTAGACTAACGCATCGTCGAGCTCTTGATCCGCTCGATCCGAAGGAGTTGTGATGGATATTCCCTCCTCGACACGAGCCGCCGTACTGACGACCCACGGCGCCGCGTTGGACCTCACCGACCTGCCGCTTCCGGCGAAACCGGAACCGGGCGCCGCCCTCGTACGCGTCGTCTGCACGACTCTCTGCGGCACCGACATCGAGATCTGGTCGGGCAGGATGACCTTCCCCGGGATGCTGCCCATGGTGCTCGGCCACGAGATGGTCGGCGAGATCGTCGCGCTCGGCGAGGGCACCCGGGACGCGCTGGGCCGCGAGCTCTCCGTCGGCGACCGCATCGGCTGGTCCGAGTCGACCTGCGGCGCGTGCCACGGCTGCACGGTGCTGCGCGAACCGGTCGCCTGTTCGCGGCGGGGTTACGGGTTCCTGCAGCGCTCCGACGTCCCTCCCCACGCCACGGCGGGTCTGTGCGAGTACGCCTATGTGGTGCCCGGGGCGGCCAAACTGCTGCTGCCCGACGCGGTCCCCGACACCTGGGCCGCGATGGCGGGCTGCGCGGCGAAGACGGTGCTGAGGGCGTTCTCCCGGGCCGGCGGGGTACGCCCCGGCTCCCGCGTCGTCATCCAGGGTTCGGGGGCGCTCGGTCTCTTCGCGACCGCGGTGGCGTATCTCAGCGGCGCGGGCAGTGTGATCACCGTCGGCGCTCCACCGTCGCGACTGGCCCTGGCCCACGAGTTCGGCGCCGACGAGACGGTGGACATCACCCACGGCTCCGAAGCCGTCGTCGCCCAGGTGCTGAAGCTCACCGACGGCCGCGGTGCCGATCTGGTGCTCGACTTCGCCGGTGCCCCGTCGGTCGGCCGGGAGGCCGTGGAAATGGCCGCGCAGCGCGGACGCGTCGTGGTCGTGGGCAGCACCGGTCCGGTCGCCGAACCGCTCGCGCTGGGCACGGTGATGGGCAAGGAACTCAACATCGTCGGTTCCCTCAACGGCGACATCGCCGACTACCACGACGCGATCGGCTTCTTCACCTCCTTCGCCGACCGCATGCCCTGGGACCGGCTGTTCGGCGAGCCCGTCGGCCTGTCGGAGGCCTCCGCCCGCATCGCCGCGATGAGCAGGCATGAGGAGATCAAGGCCGTCATCGATCCCCGGCTCGTCTGAGCGAACCGGAGAAAGGACTCACACACGTGACCACCAACCCGCTCCCCCGGCGCCGGATCGGCACCAGCGAACTCGAGGCGTCGGTGCTGTCCCTCGGCTCGTGGCACACCTTCGACCGGATGGACTTCGCGGACGCCGTCACCATGGTCCGCCACGCGCTCGACGAGGGCGTCAACCTGTTCGACGTCGGTGTCTACGGCATGCCCGGCATGCCTCCCGTCTTCACCGACGTACTGTGGGGCGCGATCATGCGGGCCACCGGGACCCCCCGGGACACGTACCTGGCCTCGGTGAAGCTGTGGATCGAGGGCTTCGGCGCGGAGGGTTTCGCCCCCCAGCTGAAGAACGCGTTCCTGCGGACCGGGCTCGACCACGCGGACCTGGTGATCCTGGGAGACCTGCGGCGCGACGACGTGCGCCTGGAGGACCTCGTCGGCGACCTCGCCGCCCTGACGGACGCCGGACTGATCCGGGCCTGGGGTGTGAACAACTGGTCCGCGGCGAACATCCACGCCCTGCGCCGGATCGCCGCCGAACAGGGAGTGCCCGGACCGCAGATCGCGCAACTGAAGTACAGCGTGGCGCGGCGCTCGATTCCCGACGGGGAGCCGTTCGCCCAGCTGTTCGCCGAAGGATTCAGCATGCAGGCGTCCGATGTGCTGGAGGGCGGCATCCTCGCCGGACGCACCTCGCCCGAGCGGGAGATCGGCCGCGACCCCGGCTCGATCCGCGACGCGATCGTGGCGACCGTCCCGGGCATCACCGAACTCGCCGGCAAGCTCGGCACCACGCCCGCCCAGCTCGCGATCGCGTTCACGCTCACCCATCCCGCCAACACCACGACGCTCGTCGGCGCCACCCGGCTGGAGCAGGTCCGGCAGAACATCGGCGCCCTGGAGCTGGTGGAGCGCGTCGGGGCCGAGGAACTGCGGGCTCTCGTCGAACCCTTCTGGTGCGACCGCGGCATCGTCGACCCGGAAGGCCCCTGACGGTGACCACTCCCTCCGTATCCGACATCAGCAGGGGCAACCGATGACGACCGCACCCCACCACTCCCCGGCTTCCGGCGCCGTGACGGGCGTGCCGCGCCCGCGGCCCGTCCCCTACGACCCCCAGCTGGAACCGGGCCTCGCCGCCTGCCGCGATCTCATCGAGCGGATCCCGCTGCGGGCCGACACGATCCTCGCCAACCGCGCGTACTTCGCCACCATCGTGCCCCCCGTCACAGAGGCGATCGGCGAGCGCCCGGTGGAGTTCGAGCACGTCACCGTGGCGGGCCCGGCGGGCGCGCCGGACGTGGAGCTGACGGTTCTGCGCCCCCGCGGCGGTGTCCGCGACGCGCCGGGCATCTACGGCATCCACGGTGGCGGCATGGTGCTCGGCAACCGGTTCTTCGGCATCGCCGGTCTCGTCGAGGAGGTCCTGACGTTCGGCGCCGTCGCCGTGAGCGTCGAGTACCGGCTCGCCCCCGAGCATCCCGCGCCCGACGCCGCGGAGGACTGCTACGCGGGCCTGGTCTGGTTCGCCGAGAACGCCGCGGCCCTCGGCGTGGACCCCGCCCGCATCCTCGTCGGCGGGGCGAGCGCGGGCGGCGGCCTGAGCGCGGCGGTCGCCCTGATGGCCCGCGACCGCGGCGGCCCCGCCCTGGCCGGACAGATGCTGGACTGCCCGATGATCGACGACCGCAACACCACGGTGTCCAGCCGGCAGTACGACGGCATCGGCATCTGGGACCGCAACAACAACGACACCGGCTGGAACGCGCTGCTGGGCGCGGACCGGGGTACCGACGCCGTGTCGCCCTACGCGGCGCCCTCGCGCGCCGGCGACCTGTCCGGACTGCCTCCCGCCTACATCGCGGTCGGCGCGGCCGAAGTGTTCCGCGACGAGGCGGTCGACTACGCCACCCGGATCTGGGCCACCGGCGGCCAGGCCGAACTGCACGTCTGGTCCGGCGGCTATCACGGCTTCACGGGGTTCTCCCCGGACGCCGAGGTGTCCCGAGCCGCCGTGGCCGCCCGGGAGTCGTGGATGCGGCGCGTTCTCGGCATCACCGGCCGGTCCCGGTGACGACGTCCACGCCGCGCGGTGCGCGTGTCATGAGCGCGCGCCGCGCGGCGTTCGTCCTGGGGTCGCTCGAGGTGTTCGGACCGCTGTCGATGGACCTGTCCATGCCGCTGCTGCCGCAGCTCGCCAAGGACCTGCACACAAGTGGCAGCCTCGCTCAGGCGTCGATGTCGGTGTGCATGCTCGGACTCGCGTTCGGCCAGCTCGTGGCGGGCCCGCTCAGCGACCGCATGGGCAGGCGGCGGCCGCTGCTGTGGGGCATCGCGCTCTTCACCGTGTTCTCGCTGCTGTGCGCGGTCGCCCCCACCATCGAGATCCTGCTCGTGACCCGGTTCCTGCAGGGTGTCACCGGCTCGGCGGGCGTCGTCATCGCGCTCGCCGCCGCCCGGGACATCGCGAGCGGTATCGAGCTCGCCCGGCTGCTCAGCCTGCTCGGGCTCGTCGGAGCGCTGGCC
This sequence comes from Streptomyces marokkonensis, assembly GCF_008312835.1. Classification (GTDB taxonomy): domain Bacteria; phylum Actinomycetota; class Actinomycetes; order Streptomycetales; family Streptomycetaceae; genus Streptomyces; species Streptomyces marokkonensis_A. The sequence goes on from NZ_VSKS01000017.1 coordinate 143,320, forward strand.
CCCATCCTGGCGCCGGTGGCCGGCGGGCAGCTCGCTGCCGTCATGGACTGGCGGGGTCTCTTCGTCGTCCTCGCCGGCGTGGGCGCTCTCCTGCTGATCGTCGCCGGCACCCTGCTGCCCGAGACCCTGTCGGCCGGGCTGCGGCACCGGGGCGGGTTCGCCGCGACCGGCCGGCGGTTCGGCACGGTTCTGCGCGACCGTCTGTTCATCTGCTACCTGCTGGTGGGAGCGTGTACCGGCACGGCGTTCTTCACCTACCTGGCGTCCATCAGCTTCGTGCTGCAGGACGGCTTCCACCTCACCCCCCAGGCCTTCAGTGCCGTCTTCGCGATGAACGCGGTCGTCGCGATGCTCGGTTCACTGTCCAACCGGGCCGTCGTACGCCGGGCCGGTCCCGCCCGCATGTACGTCGTGGGCACGACGGCGACGGCGGTCGCCGCGCTGGCCCTGCTCGGCACGGTCGTCGCCGGATTCGGCCTGACCGTCCTGCTCGTCCTCCTCGCGCTGGTGCTGTTCTGCTACGGCGTCATCAGTCCGAACAGCTCGGCCCTCGCGCTCGCGGGTCACGGCGAACGCGCCGGAACCGCGGCTGCCCTGCTCGGCATGTCGACCTTCGCCGTCGGCCCGATCGTCGCGCCCGTCGTCGCGCTCGGCGGGGCGGCCGACCTGACCATGGCCCTCACCATGGCCGTCGCCACCGTCCTCGCCTGCGTACTCGTGTGGACCGCTGTGCTGCCCCGGCTCCGCCGGGCCCGTCGGGATCCACCCACCGTCGAGCACCGCGCCGACGATGCCGGGGAGCACCACGGCGCTTCGCACTGATCACCCGGGCCGCGCTCACCGTTCGTCCACCGCCGTCGGCGTCCCTCGCCGACGGCGGCGTCCGCATGCGGTCGGCCGGTGGTCGTCCGCGCTCCTTCCCGTCCCGCCGGCCCCCGCGGTGTGGCGGCGGGCCGGCCGCCCGGAGTGATACGGGCCGGCGGCGGCACCGCTGTCACGGGATGCGCACGGGCACGTGCACGACGGTGGCGGCGCGGCGGGCCCGCCGGCAACGGCACCCGGGAGCACAGCGGCCGTAATCCGGTATGCCGGTCGGGGGGCCACCGCCTTCCGCGCCTGTCCCGGCCCGCGCGACGCCCTCGGTCGCCGGGCCGCCCGCCCACCTGCGACGGCGGTCCCCCGTACGGGTCGGGGCGGAGCCCGGGGACGGCGGGCATGCCGAAGAGCCGGACCGCGTGCGGTCCGGCTCCTGCCCCGGGGCGGCGGCCGCGGCCGCCGCCCGGAGGTGAGTCAGCCGTCCTGCCTGCCCGGATCGACGATCCCCAGACCGTCGGCGCCCACCTGCACGGCGGACTCGTCCAGCACGGGTCCGGTGACGGGCTGTGGGCGGCCGTCGAGGTCGAGGACCGGGGACGCCTCCTTGTACCAGGACTCGATGACGGCGTTGCCCCAGAAGTCGCGGCGGCGGTCGTCGTGGACGTTCCACCGGTAGGTCTCGTGGTCGGGGTCGCCGGTGTAGTAGTCGGAGGTGTAGATCTCCACGCGGTGGCCGTCGGGGTCGCGCAGGTAGAGGTAGAAGGCGTTCGAGACGCCGTGCCGGCCGGGACCCCGCTCGATGTGGTGCTCATGGCGCAGTGACCCGAAAAGGTCGGCGGTGCGCAGAACCTGGTGCGACTCGTGGGTGGCCACACCCACGTGGTGCAACTGGGGCCCGGCGCCGGCGGTGAAGGCCACGTCGTGGACGGTCTGCTTGCGGTACATCCAGGCCGCGTACAGCTCGTGCTCGTCGCCCTCGATGGTCTCCGAGCAGCCGAATCCGAGCGCCTTGTAGTGGTCGTAGGCGGCGGGGATGTCGGGGGTGCAGATGTTGAAGTGGTCCAGGCGGGCGATCTCGGCGCCGCGGCGCAGGTCGTAGCGCTGGATGAGGCGCTCGGCGCGCTCGATGTCGTGGAAGAACTCCACGGGGAAGCCGAGCGGGTCGATGACGCGGACGGCGTCGCCGACTCCCGGGGTGCCGGAGTCCTTGGGGACGCGGCGGACGGGAAGGCCGAGCGCGGTGAAGTACCGCTCGGCGCGGTCGACGTCCTCGGGGGTGCGGACCCGGTAGGAGATGTGGTCGAGCGCCGCGGTCTCCCCCTTGCGCAGCACGAGGGAGTGGTGGGTGAGTTCGTCGGTCCCGCGCAGGCAGAGCAGGGAGTTGTCGTCGTACTGGACGTGGAAGCCGAGCATGTCGCCCCAGAACCAGCGGGCCCTGTCCAGGTCGGTGACGACCAGCTGGGCGTAGGCGGAGCGGACGACGTCGGGAGCTGTGGTCATGGGAAACGTCTCCTTGACGGTCAGGACGCGCCGAAGCGGGGGGTGTGGGCCTCGCCCAGCATCACGTGGACGATCTTCGACTCGGTGTAGAAGTCGATGCTGTGCGCACCGCCCTCCCGGCCCAGGCCGGAGGACTTCACGCCGCCGAAGGGGGTCCGCAGGTCGCGGACATTGTGGGAGTTGATCCAGACCATACCGGATTCGACCGCATGTGCGACGCGATGTCCGCGCTTCAGGTCGGACGTCCACACGTAGGCCGCGAGGCCGTACTCGGTGGCGTTGGCCAGTTCCACGGCCTCGGCCTCGTCGTCGAACGGGGCGACGGCCACGACCGGGCCGAAGATCTCCTCCTGGAAGATGCGGGCGTCGCGGGGGACGTCGGCGAAGACGGTGGGCTGGAGGTAGTTGCCCTCCGGCAGATGCGCGGGGCGGGCGCCGCCGGCCACCAGTCTCGCCTCCTGCCGTCCGATCTCGACGTACTTCAGTACGCGCGCGTAGTGCTCGGGGTGCACCAGCGCCCCGACCTCGGTGGCCGGGTCGGCGGGCAGACCGACCTTCACCCGCTCGGCACGCTCGGCCAGGCGCCGGGTGAACTCCTCGTACACCGGGCGCTCCACCAGGACGCGGGACCCCGCGGTGCACCGTTCGCCGTTGAGGGAGAAGACACCGAAGACGACCGAGTCCAGTGCGGTGTCGAGGTCGGCGTCGGCGAAGAGCACGACCGGGGACTTGCCGCCCAGCTCCATCGACGTGGTCTTCAGGTGCGTCGCGGAGCTGCGGACGATGTGTCTGCCGGTGTCGGTGGAGCCGGTGAAGGAGATCAGCGGCACACCGGGGTGGTCCACCAGGGCCTGGCCGGCCTCCTCACCTATGCCGTGCACGATGTTGACCACGCCGGACGGCACGCCGGCCTCGTCGAGGATCTCCGGCCACAGGCTCGCGGACAGGGGGGTCCATTCGGCGGGCTTGAGGACGAGGGTGCAGCCGGATGCCAGCGCCGGGGCCAGCTTCCAGCTCTCCAGCATGAACGGCGTGTTCCAGGGGGTGATCAGTCCCGCGACACCGATGGGGTTGCGGACGACATAGTTGATCTGCTGGTCGCCGGCCCGGAACGCCTCCTCACCGAGAGCGACGATGACATCGGCGAAGTAGCGGAAGTTCTCGGCGGCCCGCCGGGCCTGCCCCCTGGCCTGGGTGATGGGCAGACCGGAGTCGAAGGTCTCGAGGGCGGCCAGGCGCTCCTCGCGTGACTCGACGGCGTCGGCGATCCGGTACAGGATGCGGGCGCGTTCCCGGTTTCCCAGCTTCGACCAGGCGGGGAAGGCCGTGGCGGCCGCGGTGACGGCACGGTCCACGTCGTCACGGCCGCCGGCGGCGGCGGTGGCGTAGGGGGAGTTGGAGACGGGATCGCAGACGGGGAACGTACGGCCGTCGGCGCTGTCGAGGAGTTCGCCGCCGATCCAGTGGCGGATCTCGGCGGGCAGGTCGGCCGGGCGATGCGCGGCCAGGTTCGTGGACATGGCGTCTCTCTTCGTTCCGGGGGTCAGAGCTGCTGGGTGAGGTCGCCGCCCTCGGCGAGGAGGGCGCGGATGCGGGCCAGGCCGTTCTCGGTGGGCGACGTGAGCGGCGGACGCACATGTCCCGAGGTGATCCGGCCCTGCTGCTCCAGCACCCACTTGGCGGGGGCGGGGTTGGTCTCGACGAACAGCAGGTCGACCAGCGGGTGCAGTCGGTAGTGCAGGTCCCGTGCGGCGTCGAAGTCGCCGGCCTCCCACAGCTCGTACATCCGGGCCACCGCGGTCGGCGCGAGGTTGGCCACCGCGGAGACGAAGCCGGCCCCGCCCAGCGCGAGCAGCGGGAGGCACAGCAGCTCGATCCCGGACCACACCAGCAGCTCACGGCCGCAGGCGTGCAGCACACGGGAGAAGTGTTCGAAGTCCTTGGTGGTCTCCTTGACGCCGACGAAGTTGTCGAAGTCGGTGAACAGTCGCCTGACCGTCTCCGGCGCGATGTCCACGGCGGTGCGGGACGGTACGTTGTAGGCGACGATGGGCAGGTCGGGGAACTCGCGGGCCACCGTGGCATACCACCGGTACAGCGCTTCCTGGGTGGGCCGGGCGTAGTACGGGGTGATGACCAGGGCGGCGTCCGCGCCCAGTTCCCGGGCGGCGGCGGTGATCTCGAGGGTCTCGTCCAGCTTGTGCGAGCCGGTGCCGGGCAGGAACGGCACCCGGTCGCCGATCTCGTCCGAGGCGGTGCGCATGGCGGCGATGCGTTCGGCGGCGGTCTGCGCCGACGGCTCGCCGGTGGAACCGCCCAGCGAGATGCCGTGCGAGCCGGATTCCAGCTGCCAGCGGATCAGGCCGCGGAGGCTGTCGTGGTCGACCGCGCCGTCCTCGGTGAACGGCGTGACGACGGGGGCGATGGACCCGCGGATGGTGGCGGGGTCGGTGCGGAACTTCATGGACTGCTCCGTGGGTGGATGGGTGCGGGCAAGGTCATGGGCGGGCGCGGCGCCGCCGCGGCTGCCGGCGGGGGCCCTCAGGACTGGTCGCCGCGCCACTGCTCGTAGGCGGCCTGCCAGACGGGTCCGAGCGGGTACAGGCCCTGGATCGGTTCGCCCGCCGACACCTGTTCGGCGATGAACCGCTCCTGCAGCTCCTGTTCGGTGCTGTCCGCGATGAGTTCTCCGGCCAGGTCCGGGGGAACGACGACGACGCCGTCGGCGTCGCCGACGAGGATGTCTCCGGGCTGGACGAGCGCTCCGCCGCAGGCGATCGGGGCGCCGGTGTCCCAGGGGACGTGGCGGCGCCCGAGGACGGCGGGGTGCTCGGCGGCGTAGTACGTCGGCAGGCCCAGGGCGGCCACCGCCGCGCTGTCCCGCAGCCCGCCGTCGGTGACGATGCCGGCCGCGCCCCGCTTCTTCGCCCGCAGCGCCAGGATGTCGCCGATGGTGCCGGAGGTGGGGTCGCGGCGGGCGTCCATGACGAGCACCTGGCCGGGGCGCAGCTCTTCCACGGCACGCTTCTGCGCGTTCATGCCGTTGCCGAACTTCGCGAAGAGATCTTCCCGCAGCGGCAGGTAGCGCAGGGTGTGAGCGGTCCCGACCAGTTTGGCACCGGGGTCGGCCGGGCGGATCCCGTCGATCGTCATGTGCTGCAGGCCACGCTTGCGCAGCTGGGAGCTGAGCGTGGCGGTGGCCAGGCCCCGCAGCGCTTCGGCGACGTCCTCGTTCAGCGCGGGCTCGTCCGCGCGGGCCGGGCCCCAGGCGTCGGCCCGCAGTGCGGCGTCGACGCGGGGCATGGCGCCCCAGGCCGCAAGGTCGTGGTCGGCGTCCGTCACCGTGTTGCGCAGCCGGCCACCGGAGATCTGCCGGTCCGGGGCGCTGACCTCCACCTCCACCACGTCACCGGGCGACACCACCGAGGCGCCGGCCGGGGTCCCGGTGAGGATGACATCGCCGGGTTCCAGCGTGACCAGGCGCGACAGGTCGGCGATCAGGGCACCGAACGGGAAGAGCAGTGTGGAGGTGTCGGCGTCCTGGACCAGTTCGCCGTTCACCCAGGTACGCAGCCGCAGTGCGGCGGGGTCGAGCCCGGTGGCGTCCAAGAGCCGGGGGCCGATCGGGGTGAAGCCGTCGGCGCCCTTCGAGCGCAGATTGGAGCCGCGGTCGGCATGTCGCAGGTCGTACGCGCCGGCGTCGTTGGCCGCCGCCACCCAGGCGACGTGGTCCCAGCCCCGCTCCGGTGCGACCCGGCGCGCTCGGCGGCCGATGACCAGCGCGATCTCCCCCTCGAAGGACATGAGTTCGCAGCCCCGGGGCCGGACGAGAGCGTCGCCGGTCCCGGAGAGGGAGGAAGGCGGCTTGAGGAAGTAGGAGGGCTGGTCGGGGGTGCGTCCGCGCTCCTTGGCCCGGCAGCGGTAGTTGAGGTGAACTGCGACGATCTTCGACGGCTGGGTTCCCAGCGGATGCGGCATGGGAGTTCTCCCTGGGCGTGTGCGACATCAGGCGCTTGTCGAGGAGGAGCGGGGCCTGTCCGCGCCGGCGCGGCCACAGGGCTCGGGGCGCGGACGGCGACAGCCCGTCCTGATGAAGGGGCCGGGCTAACCCGACTCACTAATCGTATACGTTATCATGCATGATTTAGAAGAGAAGGGCGGTCATCCGACATCGCGAGCCAGTGGGCAGCGAACGGGTAGGATCGCAAATCGTATATGAAACTCGATGTGAGGGGTTCGCGAGATGCAGAGCCGAACCGGTCTGACCGTCCGTACCTTCGCTCCCGCCCGCACCTCCGGGAGACCGCCCGTACTGCTCGTGCACGGCTTCGGCTCCGACGGCCACCGGGACTGGGTCGAGACCGGGATCGCCGGGGCGCTGACCGAGGCCGGCCGTGAGGTGATCGTGCCCGACCTGCGGGGACACGGGGACAGCCCCGCCCCGTCGACGGCCGGCGAGGCCGGTGTGCCGAGGCACGTCACGGACCTGGTCACGGTGCTGGACGAGGCGGGCGCCACGGCGTTCGACGTGGTCGGGTACTCCATGGGCGCCCGGCTCGCCTGGGAGCTGCCCGGGGCCGCGCCCGGCCGGGTGCGCCGGGCCGTCCTCGGCGGGCTGAGCCCCGTCGAACCGTTCGAGGCGGTGGACGTGGAGGCACTCCACCGCGCGGTCGCGGACGGCACCGAGCCGGCGGATCCGTTCACCGGGGTGATCGCCGGCATGGTGAGCGCGCACGGGGCACGGGCCGCCGGTCTGGCCCTGTGTGTCGAGGGGCTGCGCGACACGCCCTTCGCGCCGCGGTCCTGGGCGGGAGACACGCCGCCCGTCTTCGTCGTCGGGAAGGACGACATGATGACCCGCGGGATCGAGCAGGTGGTCGGCCTCGTCGACGGGGCGGAGCTGGCCACGGTTCCGGGCGATCACCACGAGGTTCTCGCCGGGGCCGAGTTCCGCCGTACAGTCCTGGAAGTCCTTGCGCGGTGAGCGTTCGAGTACACGACCGGAGCCGCATTGCGGCAGGCCGGCCCAGGGTAGGGGAACACCGATGAGCACTACGGAGAAACAGACCCGCGCCAAGCGGTCGAAGGCGGAGGTCAGCTACGAGCTGCTGCGCTCACGCATCCTCGACGGGACCTACGGACCGGGATACCGGCTGGTCCTCAGTCAGCTCGCGAGGGAGACCGGCGTCAGCACGATCCCGCTGCGCGAAGCGCTGCGCAGACTGCAGTCCGACGGACTGGTCGAGGTCGTCCGCAACATCGGCGCACGGGTGGCGGCATTCGACGCCACCCAGGTGGAGCACTCCCTCCAGGTCCTTGCCCGCCTTGAGGGGTACGCGACCGCGATCTCCGCGCCCCTCATGACGGCGCGGCACATCGAGCGGTCGCGGGAGATCAACGCCCGTATGACCAGGGCGCTCGAGGACTTCGACCCCGCGGCCTTCACCGCCCTCAACCGGGAGTTCCACTTCTCCGTCTACGAGCACTGCCCGGACCGGCACCTGGTCTCCCTCCTGGAAGCGGAGTGGGCGCGGCTGGACCACATGCGCCGTTCGACCTTCAGCCATGTCCCGGGCCGGGCCCGCCGGTCGGTCGCGGAGCACGAGCGGCTGCTGGAACTGATCGAAGCGCGCGCACAGGCGCAGGAGATCGAACAGGTCGCCTGCGCACACAAGATCGCGACCGCCGACGCCCTGCGCGAGGCGCAGGGCGCCCACTAGGACGGCTCCGGAACGCCGAACCGACGGTCCGGCACCGACAACGAACCGCTTTATCGTATACGATGAGGTATCTCATCTGTTACCGTGGCCCGCATGTCCAGCACCGACCCAACTGCGGGCGCGGCCGGAGTGCCGGCGACCGCGCAGATGTCCGGGGGGACGGTCGTCACCGTCACCGGCGAGATCCCGCCGGACGCGCTCGGCGCGGTACTCCCCCACGAACACCTTCTGAGTGATTTCGCCACCCCAGGCGACACAGCCGAATCCTGGGCGGCCGTGGGGCGTACGCGTCCCACGGCCGCGAGCCGGCTCCGGCTGTACCGTGCGCCCCTGACGATGGACGTCCTCGGCGAGATCGGCATGGGCGCGCCCAACAGGGACAACTGGCTGCTCGGGGACGAGGTACTCGCCACCACCGAGGCCGCCGCGTTCCAATGCGCCGGCGGCGCCACCCTGGTGGACGTCACGACCGTCGGCCTCGGCCGGCACCCGGCCGGTCTGCGGCGGATCTCCGAGGCGACCGGCCTCCACGTCGTCATGGGCTCGGGCCGGTACCACCCCGCGTGGACCGGGGAACGCGCCGGTCTCACTGCCGACAACCTCGCTGAAGAGATCGTCCGGGACTTCACCGAGGGGGTGGACGGGGTACGGGCGGGCATCATCGGCGAACTCGCGGCACTTGACACGGAGGAGCCCGCCGAGCGCGCCGTCCTCGTCGCGGCGGCACGCGCCTCGGCGGCCACGGGCTCCGCGATCTCGCTCAACCGCTCCGGCGACGCCGCCACCCAGCAACGGGTGCTCGACCTGCTCGCCGAGGAGGGCGCGGACCTCACGCGCGTCGCCGTCGGGCACTGCGACGCGCTCTCCCCGCGCCCCGACGACCTCGAAGCGCTCCTCGCGCGCGGGGTGTTCGTGCAGTTCGACCAGCTCGGCCGGCTGCCCTCGGTGCTCAGCGTCAGCGACGACCAGGATGTCGCCGCGGCCGTGCTGGAGCTCGCCCGCCGGGGTCACGCCGGGCGGATCCTGCTGTCCCAGGACGTCCATGCCAAGGCGCAGCTGCTCGCCTACGGAGGGGGAGGCTACGGCTTCGTCCTTCAGCAGTTCGTCCCGTACCTGAGGATGCTCGGGGCCGACGACGCCCTCGTGGAATCCCTCACCGTGCACAACCCCCGACGACTGCTCACCCTCGCGAACCGGAGGGCCGACTCGTGAGCCGCTATCCCTTCGAGATCCCGAACCTCGCCGGTCAGGTGCTCACCGTCGCGGGTCCCGTGGCCCCCTCGACGCTCGGCACGACGGTCATGCACGAGCACATCTTCGTCGACCTGAGGCGCCCACCGGGATTCCACCGTCCCGGCGAGGACTCCCCCGAGGCCACCGATCCACTCACCCTCGCCTCCCTCGCGCACACCCGCCATGGGCGTCCGAACGCCGAGAACGACGTGATGGGCGACTTCGACGAAATGCTCGCGGAGGTGCTGGCCTTCGTCCACAGCGGGGGGCGCACGATGGTCGAGGTCTCCCCCATCGGCCTGGGCAGGGATCCCGAGGCGCTCCTCCGGCTCTCCCGCGCCGCCGGGCTCAACATCGTGATGGGCGGCGGCTGGTACACCCCGGCCTTCCACCCGGCGGACATGGACGAGCGCACCGTCGACGAACTCGCCGACGTCATCGTGCGCGACGTCGTGGTCGGGGCGGACGGCACCGGGATCCGTTCGGGCGTCATCGGTGAAGTCGGCGCGGAGACAGTGCCGTTGACCGACAACGAGCTCAAGAGCGTACGCGCGAGCGGGCGCGCGAGCAGGGTGACGGGTGCCCCGGTCACCTTCCACGTCGGCGGGGTCGGCGAGGAGAAGTTCCGGGTGCTGGACATCCTCGCGGAGGAAGGCGTCGCCGCGTCCAACGTCGTGCTGGGCCACGGCATGGACGTCCTCGCGAATCCGTCGTTCGGCGCACGTGTCCTCGCGCGCGGTGTCTTCGTGGAGTTCGACTTCCTCGCCTCTCCCGGGAGTCCATGGGGTCACCTCGTCCTCACCAGCGACCACAAGATCGCCCGGGGCATCGCGGAACTGATCGAGCGGGGTCACGCGCACCAGATCCTGCTCGGCCACGACGTGTGCCAGAAGATCCAGCTCAAGCGGTACGGCGGCCAGGGATACGACTACATCCCGCGGTACTTCCTGCCCGCCCTGCGCCGTCTCGGGGTGAGCGAGGAGGCCCTCCACACGATCATGATCGACAATCCCGCGCGAGCGCTCGCCTTCGCCGCACCGCAATGATCACCGGCCCGTCCGCACTCGTCCGATCCCCCCATGAGGGAGAACCATGCGCGTCACCCCCGTCCCCTTCGATCCGGCACTGAGCGCGGTGCTCGGCGCCATGCCCCGCGGTGAGGAGTCCGAGCCCTCCCTCGAGTCCATCGCGGCGATACGCGACTCCGCGGCGCTCATCCCCCTCCCCCCGGTCGCCGGCGTCATCGGCGACCGTGCGATCGACGCCGAGGAACGTACGATTCCCGGCCCCGCCGGCGCCCCGGACCTCGACATCACGGTGCTGCGCCCACGGCACCAGAAGGCGCCGGTTCCCGGGCTCTACAACATTCACGGCGGCGGCATGATCAGCGGTCACCGCCACCAGGACACGCCTCGCCTCGCCGATCTCGTCGAGGAACTCGGTGTCGTGGCCGTCAATGTCGAGTACCGCCTAGCCCCCGAGAACCCCGATCCCGCACCGGTGGAGGACTGCTACGCCGGTGTGCGGTGGATGGCGGACAACGCCGCCGAGCTCGGTGTCGATCCCCGCCGCATCGTCGTCATGGGAGGCAGCGCCGGGGGCGGTCTCTCGGCAGGAGTCGCACTGATGGCACGTGACCGGGGGGCACCGTTCCTGGCCGGGCAGCTGCTGCTGTGCCCGATGCTCGACGACGGCAACACCACGGTCTCGAGCCATCAGTACGACGGCAGCGGCACCTGGCAGCGGGCGACGAATCTCCTCGCGTGGCGGGCGCTGCTCGGGGAGAAGGCGGGCGACCCCACGGCCGATGTGTCCGCCTACGCCGCCCCCGCGCGGGCGCGTGATCTGTCGGGCCTTCCGCCCGCGTTCGTCGAAGCGGGCAGCGCCGAGCTGTTCCGCGACGAGGACGTGGACTACGCGTCCCGTGTCTGGGCGGCGGGCGGGCAGGCCGAACTGCATATCTGGCAAGGGGCCTTCCACGGCTTCGACGTCTTCGCCCCGGACCACGAGGTGACACGGGCCGCTCTGGCGGCCCGCCTGTCCTGGCTCCGCCGCGTCCTCGGTCTCTGACCGCGCACGCCGCCCCTGCCACCCTTGGCAGGGGGCAGCGCCACCGTTCCGACAGACGGGTCCCCTTCGTCCCGTGTCCGGGTCGGCGCCGCACCGCGACACGGAACCCGTCGTCGGGCCGGCCGCCTGAACACACAGTTCGGCCCCGAGTGGGACGCGCCCGGACCACCACCGGGCCTCCGCCCTCCCCTGCCATGTCCAGCGATCACCCATCACGGCGATCGGAGGGCGTGCGGCCGGACACGGCCCCGGAAACCACCACGGCCGTGCCGCTCCGGCTCCCCCCATGCCGGGCACGCCCTCCCACCATCCCATTCCTGCCGTTCACCAGCCAGAAAGGTCATCCATGCCGAAGACAGCGGACCTCATCCTGACCGGCGGCGACGTACTGACCGTCGACGACGCGTTCACCGTCGCCCAGGCGGTCGCCGTGCGGGCCGGCCGGATCATCGCCGTGGGCAGCGACGCGGAGATCACGGCACTTGCGGGACCGGACACACAGCTGATCGACCTGGCCGGCCGGACCGTGCTGCCCGGAATCAACGACTCCCATCTGCACGCCGCGGCATGGGCGCTGACCAGACCGCCGTTCGCGCTGGACATCGGTCACCCGGCCGTGCGGTCCATCGCCGACATCGCCGAAGCGGTTCGACGGACCGCGGCCGGGACACCCCGCGGGGAATGGATCACCGGTCTCGGGTGGGACGTCGGCTACCTGGCAGAATGCCTGGCCGATCCGGCCCGCCGTCCGCACCGGAGCGACCTGGACACCGCCTCCCCCGATCACCCGGTCTGCCTGACCGACTTCTCCGGCCACATGGTGTGGGCGAACTCCAGGGCCCTCGAGCTCGCCGGAATCGCGCGCGGCACCGAGTCCCCGGCGGGCGGAGTGATCGAGACCGACACCGCAGGCGAACCCACCGGCATCCTGAAGGAGACGGCACAGGCGCTCGTGCAAGGACTCGTCGCGCCCGCGACCGTGGCCCAGCGCAAAGAGGCGATCCGAACGGCCGTGGCGGCGCTGCACGCGGAAGGCATCACCAGCTACACGGAGCCGGGACTCGGCCCCGGTGGTGCCGAGATCCTCGGCGGGGGACTCGACACCGGAACGCTCCACGCCTACATCGAGCTGGCCCGCGCGGACCAACTGGCGTCGCGGGTACGTGTGTTGTTGCTGCCCGCTCCGATGGGCGGCTCGGCAGCCGATGTGACCGCCGGCCTGGAGGGACTCGCCGTACCGGACGACGTGGATGCCAGGAGACTGGCCGTCATCGGTGTCAAGGTGTTCGCCGACGGTGTACCCCCGAACGAGACCGCCTGGATGCACGACCCGTACCCGGGCGGCGGTCACGGAGCGCTCTGCGTGCACGGGGCCGACGCCCGCCTGAAGCAGGCCGAACTCACCGAGATGATACGAGTGGCCCACACGGCCGGTTACCAGCTGGGGGTGCACGTCACCGGCGACCGGGCGATCGACGCCGTGGTCGACGCCTTCGTCGCCGCCGACCGTGCGCACCCGCGTCCGGACGCCCGCCACTACGTCATCCACGGTGACTTCGCCTCCGCGCAGAGCCTCGCGAAGCTCGCCGCGCACGGATACGGCATCAACATGAACCCGGCCATCAAGTGGACCATCGCGGACCTGATGGACGCCGTGGTCGGCAGCGAGCGGTCGGACTACCAGTGGCCGGTGCGTTCCGCGGCCGAGGCGGGCATCGCGGTCTGCGTCGGCTCCGACGCACCGATCACCGCACCCAACTGGCGTCAGGGCGTCGCCGCCATGATGCTGCGCGAGTCCAAGGCCACCGGCCGGGTGAGCGGACCCGACCAGCGTGTCCCGCTGGAGACGGCACTGCGCGCCTACACGGCCAACCCCGCCCGGCAGGACTTCGCCGAGGCGTGGAAAGGCACCATCGAACCGGGCAAGGTCGCCGACCTGTGCGTCCTCGGCGGCGACCTGCGCGCCACCGACCCGCACGACATCCCCGACCTGCCCATCGACCTCACCGTCTTCGACGGGCACATCGTGTTCCAACGCGACGGCGTCTCCCGGTGACCTGCCGCGCCGCGGGCCTGCCGTACGCGCGGCGGTATGGCGCCGGTTTCGATCGCTCCGGCCCAACGGGGTCCACCGTGTCCGGGTCTGAGAGGAAGATGTACCGAGCGGCGTCCGCACGCGGCCGGCGCAGACCTGGCGGCCCATCGCCTGCATCGCTCCCAGCTGCCGAAGGGGATGCGTCATTCGCCACCGCGGTTTGCCCGTGGGCTTGCCGCAGTCGTCGACCGCGCCGAAGGAGCAGCGGGCCCACAGCACGCCGCGCAGGCCGCGGTCGCGGGGGTCCTCGTCGGCGTAGCGCAACCGGCAGCGGGCCCGGCCCTCCGATCGGGGTCAGCAGCAGGTTGTCAGGGGCGGCATCCTCCCCCTCGCGCTGAATGACGAACGGGACCAAGAGCGGCGCGGTGCGCACGGTGTTCTCCTGGTCGGTCAGTGCCATGCCCTCCGGAACGGTCTCCGGGTGGATCTTCAGCCGCCGGAAACCCTCACCGAGCCCGAACAGCTCCGTCTCAAGACCGTCCGCAACCAGTGCCCGAACTCGACGCCCTCACCCGACACGTCCGGCCTTCGCGACCATGCTCACCGACCGCGCCAGGGCGAGCGCCTCCCGGCTTGGCTCGACGCCGTCACCGCAGGATTGACCCTGCCCTGGAGCTCGGGCGTGGTCGAAGGTCATGTCAACCGGATCAAGATGCTCAAGCGCCAGATGCTCGGGCGGGCAGGTTTCCAACTTCTCGGCAGGCGCGTCCCACTGGCGTGACGGAGGGTGGCCACGTCACAGACGTTCAGCCAGAGCCTTCGAAGTGAACAAAGCCAGTGAGGTCAGGTGTCGGCGCATTCGTCGATGACGGCGCAGGCGAGGCGAATGCCGCCCAGGTAGCTGGAGATGCCGTCATCGCCGTGCATGTGGGGCGCGCCCTGGAACCACTGCGGCCACAGGCCGCCCTCCTGGAGGAAGTGGCCGGCCCGGTCGCCGTGCAGGACGGAGTCCGTGTACGCCAGGGCACCCATGGCTATCGGCTGGTCGTAGGCGAGGTCGGGCCGACGCAGGTAGCGATCCAGGTAAGCGGCGAGCAAGTCGGCGTCCCGTGCGGTGCCGAAACTCGCCAGCGCCACGCAGTAGGCCCCACCCGCGCAGCAGACCTCGCTCTCCAGCAACAGCGCTCCCAGACGCTCGCGGAAGTGGTCACGGCGCGAGACGGCCGCCAGCCACGCCGCGGTCCGCCGCTCTCGCCAGCTGCCTTCGAAGAGGACGGTGAGCTCGGCGTCGGAAGCAGCCTTCGCATCAGCGGCCAGGGCATGAACGAACGGCTCGTACTCCTCGCGCGGCATATGAAGTACCGCTCCGCCGAGCTTCAGGTAGCGGCGCGCGGGGGCGCAATACCGGCGGAAGAGGGCCTGCATCTCGGGGTCGTGGCGGATCACCACTCCATCCTCTCGCAACAAGCACGCAGCTGAGGGCGTGGGGCGGAATGCGCCTGCGGTGATCCCAGGACGGGAGGACGCCACCTGGGATCCGGGTCGGGTGAGCGGGGTTTCGGAAGCACGCAGCGTTACTGCTCCACAGAAGTTGAGCCAGAGCCGAAGAATGGGCAGCCTATGTTCACCGTTTCGGGGGGCGCCACGGCACACCGGACATTCGACCACTGAGTGAGTCGCTTGCCGCGGTCGGAGGCGACCGCCGGTACTTGCTCGCGGCGCGTTGATGCTCCACGACGGTGACAGGTGCCGCTCCCGCAACGAATGAGAAAACAGGCTGGCCGGCTGCCGGCGAGCTGCGAAGATGCCCCTGTTTCCCCATCGGAGGACATTTGTTCGTTTTCGTGTGTGCGGGGTGCGGCGCCGAGTTGACCACCTCGCTGTCCCGGGTCTCACTGCCGGTCCATGCCCGCCAGAAGTACGGAAACGGGGCCCAGCTTCCGGTGCTCATGGAGTCCGGGACGTTTGCCGTGGACCCGGACCCCTGGGGAGGGCCGTGGCGGATGTGGGATGAACTCAATCCGGGCGAGGCGGAGGCACGCGGCATCTACGCGCCGGTCTACGCCCTGTCGGACAGCACGCCCGGGGCAAGTGTCATGGCGCCCGGCGATATCCGCGGAACCCGGCTGATCCCTGAGAAGCGCGGCGGTGCCTGCTGCGGCCTCGACGGGGCCGACGGGCCCAACATGGCTTGTGAGGCATGCGACCTCCCCGTGGCGACCAGGATCGACGACTGCTCGCTCTGGCAGGCAGTGCGACTCAGCCCGGGCGCGGTGCACCGCGTCCCCGTCGACGGTATCCATCCTGCGCCCCTCTCCTGGGTGGAGCTGGCGGAGAAGGCGGAGAAAACGCCCCCGTTCGAGCCGATTGCCACGTGGGGAGGATGGCTGGGGGCGAACCACTACTGGTCGTGGAGTCCGCAGTGGGAGGCCGCGGCCGGCCAGGCGCTCGCCCACTTGCTGGTCGCCTCCCAAGGACAGCCGGTGCAGGCCCCCGACGGTCTGGCCGCGGACGTGTTCCAACGCGCGCTCGACGTCCTGCTGCCCGCAGGCACCCCGAAGCGGCGCGCCGTCCTGGCCGGACCGGGACACCCCTCCCCGGACGCGAGCGCCGACATCCTCCTCGTACCAGTCCATCCCCAGACAGGCCAGACCTGGACCCCCGCCGGCCCGACCGCGCCGGCATACCTGGTGCCGCTGCCGCTGGGGGTGTGGCTGTGGCTGGTCTCTCCCGAACCGAACTTGCCGCTTCCCCCGTCAGGCCGCATGGCCCAAGACATACTCCGCGACGACCCGCTCCCCCTGCTCCCCAACGACCTGTTCCGGGCCGACTGGGGAACATTCCAACACACCCTGGTCCGGCTACCAGCCGTGCGCAGCCCGTGGCTGCGCACGACCCTCGAGAACCTCACACAGAGCACCTCGGCCGGCCCTTTCTAAGGGCCGGCCCGCAAACGGTTCTTGGGTCGGCTTGGCGTGGCTGTTCGTTGCTGGCCGCCCACCGCCCGCCTTCCCGACGAGGGCAAGGTTGTGCACACGCGCGATGCCGAGCATGGCGTAGTGGACGCCGTCACCTTTGAAGCGACAGTCGCGGAGGATCTTCCAGGTTTTCCTCCGGGCGAAGCCGTGCTCGACTCGGGCGCGGACTTGCTTGTGGGACATGTTGGGGCTTCCTTCCAGCCGGGCAGGGCTTCGCCCTTGCGCCGCCTGTGGGGCATGACAAGTCCGGTACCGGGATAGCCACCGTCGGCGATGTGGTCTTACCGATGGCGACCTCGGCGCCGGATTCCTCCCACGCCTTGCAGTCGTTGCGGTTCCCGGGCAGGGGTCCGCCGACCGCGACGACGAGTCGGGTGTCGGCGTCGATGACGACCTGGTGGTTGGTGCGGTGGTCAGTGGTGAGCGAGTTCTCTTGGGAGTCGGTCCGTGGCCATGAAGACGCTGAGAGCGGTCCCCCACCCGGCGGAGAAGACGCTCAATAGCCGGAGCGGCTCAGCGGAAGAAGTCCTCTACACACCCCGCGCTGTCCCTGAACCAGGTCATCGCCCTGCGAGTGGCAGGCCCGTACACTCCATCGGCAGCCGTACCGTCCTTCCGCTGCGCAGCCTTCAGGGCGGTCTCAGTGGCTCCTCCGAAGTCCCCATCTACTTTGAGACCCGCGTTGTAACACAAGTTCAGGTTGGATTGCAGGGCCCGGACCGCGTTACTGTATGAGCCGCGTCCCATGGTGCAGTCGAGCGAGTTGGTTGACGCCGCCGGCAAGATGATGTTGTAAGCGTAGTACCACTTCGAACAATGCGGTGCTGCAGAAGCCGTACCCGCAGGAACGGCAACACCCGTGGCCGCCAACGCAGCGACGAGGACCAGGCTCTGAACCGTGCCGCGTATCTTCATGCTACCTCCATGGAAATAGAACTCTTCATGCGCATGACACTTGAAACGCGCCAGCCGCAAGAGACCTCTACCTTGCGGTTGGCTTTTCAGCTAAGACTCCTGGGTCGTTTCTGACTCCCCCGCAGCGCCCTGTTTCTGACTGGCGCCCTCTGACCTGCTGATGAACGGTTCAGAAACAGGCCCCCGTCAGGCGACGGGAGCACCCCCTTGTTACGTCATCCGATCGCCGTGACGCCCTGGTCAGGCCCAGCATTGAGCCGCAAAGACAGCACCGCCGCCGGGCAGCAGGGTGTCCTTCACCCACCCGGTCGAACCGTCGGAGTTGTTCCTGAGGTACGTCCAGCTCCCGTTCTCGCCCGACGCCCAGCAGTGATAGTCCAACTGATCCTGGTTGTCCGCCCAGCCCTTGATGCCGCACTGGGTGCTGGGACCGTAGCGCTCGTTCGCAGAGGTGCCCGCCGGCATCCTCGGCCAGCTGCTGCTGTCCTCGTCGGGAGGTGCCCCGCCACAGGCCGCCCTCGCCGACTCCGCATTGGCCGACGCCGTCCCCACGGCCGGCCCCGCTGGAACGATGAGCGCTCCGACCGCCAAGGCCGCCAGTACCGCCCGTCGTGCTACTCGCATGCCCCATCCCCTCGACGACTCCATCAACCACGGAACTGCGTGCCTCAGCCTGCGCCCATCAGGCCCACCAGCGCGACGTTTCATGCCACGATTCGAGCAGGTTCGAAGGGACGGCCACGGGACCGGCGCGACCGGACAGCGGGAGGGTCATGATCGAGCTCACCGTCGACGCCGCCGGGCTCGCCCACTCACGCTTCGCCATCTCGCCGTTGCACGAGGTCGTCGCCACGCTGCTGCCCTGGGGCCTGCAACCGGCCCCCGACGCCGATCCCTGGGTCGCCCGTGCACGACGCGTGCTGCGCCGGGCTCGGCTGCCGCTGCTGTCCGAACTGGCCCTGGACGGGCCCGGATACGTGCCCGACTTCCTCAACCCCTATCCGTCCGGACCCTCACCCACCGTGGAGGAGGAACTGGAGCAGGTCCGGTGCACCCCACCCGAGCGCGTTCTGAGCGAGCTGGAGGCGTTACGCGTCGGACGGCCGTGCAACGGCCTTTCTGGTTCCGAGCTTCCGGAGGGGGTGCGGCGGGCCATGGCGCGGGGCGGTGCGCACGTGGCCCGGCAAGCGGCGCAGGAGATGCGGCGTTACTGGGAGCTGGCCTTCGCCCCGCACTGGGAGGCCGCCAAGGCCGTCCTCGATGCGGAGATCAGCCGGTGCGCCGGAGTGCTGACCGGGCACGGAGCAGGGAGACTCTTCAACTCCTTGCATCCCGACATCAAGTGGGCCGAGGGAACTCTGCATGTCGAGAGCCGGTTGCGGATCGCGCTGCCGGTGTCCATGGTCGTTGTCGTGCCGTCAGTGGTCATGCCTCGGCCGGGCGTGGCCGTGGACCCCACTCGTGACGAGGACCGGCCCCCCATGCTCGTCTATCCCGTACGTGACAAGGCCATCGGCGGCGCTATCACCCCCGTAGCGCCTTCCGCCGAGATGGCCCAACTCCTCGGACCCACCCGCGCCGGACTGCTCGCCGCACTGACGCAACCGGCCTCCACCGCACAGCTGGCGGCACGTCACTTCCTCAGCCCCGCCACGGTCTCGTACCACCTCGGCGTCCTGCACCGGGCCGGCCTCGTCACCCGCACCCGCGCCGGCCGATCCGTGCTCTACCGCCGAACCCCCGAAGGATCCCGGCTGGCAAAGAGCCGATAGGTGGGGTGGGGCAAGGAGCCGACGGGCCCGGCCTGGCCCCTGACGGTGCGCCAGTCGTGACAGCGCCGGATGTCTCCCCCAGGCCCGCCAGAAGAGGAGCCCGATGAGGATTCCGACCACGGCCACGGCGGCGGCGAACCCTCCAGCGACGGCGAGGAACGTCGTCCGGTCGTCGTGGTCGCCGACGAACCGGGCGGCCGCCCCGAGCAGGGGCACGGCGACCAGCCCATAGAGGGCCCCGCGCGCCACCAGGTCCCGATCCGAAGCAGGGGTCGGATGATCGCGCCCTCGGTGCGCATACGCGGCACCGTAGCCCAGCCAATGGCGCCGGGATCACACCGCCTCCGACCGCCCCGGACTGCCCCTGTAACCCGAAACCCGACCCCGGCGAGGAAACCACCCACCGAAGCCGCACACCAACGTCCGGGCTGACACCGAACAGCGCCTTCGCCCCCCGCAGAGCGCGCCGGGCCTGCAGGAGTACGAGGAGTCGATGAGGCTGCGCCAGGCGGATTCGCCGGCGACGGCCATCGTCGGCGATCTCGACCTGCCGCGGAGCACAACGGCCTGCCGGGCCATCGCGAGGTTCGTGACCGAAGCCCATGCGATGGACTTGGACGCGGCCGATCCGGATATCGCGGTGGCCGACGTCCTCGGATGATCAAGGCGGCCTGGGAGGTCACCCGTCCCTCGTCACGCGCACGAGGAGCTGCTCCACCGGGCAGGGCAGAGGCGAGCCTGTGAGGTCTCACCGGTCCCGGGCGAGGGCGGTGTTCGTCCGCGTGCCCCGACGGACCCGCCACACGCAAGGCCTCTCCCCTTCACCCAGGGAAATGCACCCCAATGGCCCCGTTGCCGTCCTTCTGCTGAGCACGTCGCCACGGCCGCCATTAACGTTTCCGCCAGACGGAGGGCCCGTCATGAATGAACTCGGACGAGATGCGTCACCAGCAGGGTGAGCGTGACGAGGATTCCCGGTGATGCCGCGGGACTTCTCGTACGTTCTCGCCCACGGCCCCGGGAACCGCCCGGGTGTCCCTCCCCCCGTCAACCGACCGAACATGCCACCGTCCGGCTGCGTCGACTTCGGACGAAGCCTGGCGGCACTGACCCTGTTCATTCCCACAAACACGGAGGCGACCATGGGCTTCGCCGGCCGACCCTTCACATACTTCGCCGTTGCGGTTCTCGGCTGTTCTGCCGGGCTCACCCTCATCGGGCCCGCGTCGGCCGACGTGGTCCCCTCGGAGACCGCTCCGGCTGCGGCACCCCGCCCTGACGACGGCTCCTCGGCGAAGAGCCGCACCATCCACGTAGAAGCTCGGCTGCACGTCGGCGAAGAGCTCGATCTGGGGGCGACGGGCCGCAGTGTCGGCGACCAGTTCGTCTTCAGCGGGAACCTGACGTCGACCGAGGGACGCGAGGAACGCATCGTCGGGCGCATCGGTGGGTTCTGTGTCATCACAGACCTCGAACGCAACGCGGGACAGTGCGCGTCGACCGCGGTGCTGCCGGAAGGTCAGATCACCGTTCAGGGTGAGCAAGCCGGAATTCCCGTACCGGCTCCGGTCGTCAACGCGATCACCGGAGGCACCGGGGAGTTCCGTACGGCTCATGGTCAGGTGATGCAGCGGGTGTTGACGCCGGCGACCTGGCAACTCACGTTCGAACTCTCCGACGTGCGGCCTCACAAGCCCGAGGACGGTCGCGGCCCGGCCGAGGCGCCGACGCCCGTGAGTCCGTCCTTCCCCGGCAAGTAGCCGCGTCGAGTGGCCCCGACGCCGCCCGCGACGTGCTGACGGGAACAACCGTTGCAACCTCTGCACCAGGCATCGGACAGTCCCGTCACACGCCTTTCCTGGTCGTCCTTCCCGCTGAGGAAGTTCACCATCGCCAACTCCAACCACACCGTGCAGACCCGGGCCTTGCACGCCTACCAGCGCCGGCGCAACGCCAACGCCCGTCGCCGCGACGTCCTGGCCGCCGAGCGCAAGGAACCTGTCCGCATCCGAAGCGAGAAAGGCATCCGCTGGGGTGGCCGACCGATCTCAGCAGCAGCCTGCCCAGGCACCCCGACCGAACCTCTCCTCTGTGGCGGAGACGCCTGAGCCTATGCCCGGGGTGCGCCGTCCCAGCGCCATGTGGTGAGACGGGGGTGTCCGGGTAGTTCGGCGCGTCCGGTGGCCCACAAGAGGGTGGGCCAGGGATCCGCGGACGACGGCGCGTCCGGAAACAGCCGAGCGAGCACCCGAGAGCACAGATCGGCAGGCGGGCTCCACGCGAGACCGAGACCCTGTGCCAGGTCGTGCGTGTGCACCAGGGTCTCCACGATCCCCATCGCGGCAAAGCCCTCGGGGTCCGAGACGCCGAAGACATGGTGAGCGCGGGTCTGCGAAGGCGTCGTGCGCACCATGGCGACCAGCAGCGCGCCGCTCGCTTCCAGGACCTGTAGCAGGCCGACGGGCCCCGCCTTGCGGTTCGCATGAATGGCGTTCGCTGGGCCGCCGGGACGTCGACTCTCCCATACGAAGGGAACCTCGCCATCCAAGGGCGGCGTCTTGGGGCCCAGTTGCGCAGCGTAGGCGAAGAGGTCGTCGCTGAGGTGCTCAACGGTTTCCCAGCAGTCCCATTCCAGCGAACCGGCCTTGCCTTCCCACGCGGCTGGGGGCGCCTCGCGAAGGACTGCCACGGCGATTTGCACGGCAAGGTCGAGGTCGTCCGCGGTGACAGGGGGCTGAGACAGGGCAATTTCGGCTGATCGGGACATGGCAAAACCGTACCGCGGCCGGAGGGCGGCACCCGTCCTTTTCTGATCACCGGCCCGGGCAGCCCGGCGAAGGTTCGCGGTCACAGCACCAGCTAGGTACAGACCGGCTCAGTGGACTCATCGCCCTCGCCGCCGATCGCCGCAAGAAAGCCCTCAGGGTCGCTCTCCAGCGGCTGCCCCGCTGATGTCGGCCGATCCGGTCCGCGGTCGGCGCCTCGCCGCGTGCGGTCCGGCGCTCATGAGATGGACGACCACCCCCGCGTTCCCAACGGAGCCCTTGTGTGGTGTGTGCGTCCCCTCCAGCTACCGGTTGACGGACCGCATGCCTGCCTCGTCGTAGCGCTCACCGGCCGCCTCGGGCAGCTCCGCCTCGATGCGGGCCAAGTCGTCCTTGGTCAGGTCGATGTCGACGGCGGCGGCGTTCTGCTTCAGGTAGGTGCGGCGCTTGGTGCCCGGGATCGGCACCAGGTCCTCGCCCTGGGCCAGCACCCACGCGATGGCCAGCTGAGCCGGCGTCACGTCCTTCTCGGTGGCGATCTCCTTCACCTTCGCCGCCAACCGCAAGTTCGCCTCCAGATTGGCGTCCTGGAAGCGCGGGTTCTGGCGGCGCCAGTCGCTGGCGTCCAGGTCGTCGGGCGAGGTGAACCGCCCGGCGAGGAAGCCGCGGCCGAGGGGCGAGTACGGTACGAAGCCGATGCCCAGCTCCCGGCAGGCGGGCAGCACCTCGGCCTCTACGTCCCGCGACCACAGCGAGTACTCGCTCTGCACAGCCGTGACCGGGTGCACGGCGTGCGCACGCCGGATGGTCCGGGCGCTCGCCTCGCTCAGACCGATGTAGCGCACCTTGCCCTCGGCGACCAGTTCGCCCAGCGCGCCCACCGTCTCCTCGATGGGCACGTTCGGGTCGACCCGGTGCTGGTAGTACAGGTCGATGTGGTCGGTTCCCAGACGCTGCAGGGAGCCGTGGACGGAGCTGCGGACGTGTTCGGCCGACCCGTCCTGCGGGCCGACCGTGCTGATGTCGCCCGGTACGGCGTCGTCCATCCGGTAGTTGAACTTCGTCGCGATCACATACTCGTCGCGCCGCCCCCGGATCGCCTCGCCGACGAGGGACTCGTTGGTGAGCGGGCCGTACATCTGCGCGGTGTCGAGGAAGTTCACGCCGAGGTCGAGGGCGTGCCGGATCGTCGCGATGCCCTCCTTCTCGTCGGCGGTTCCGTAGAAGGACGACATGCCCATGCACCCCAGGCCGATGGCCGATACCTGCACTTCCCGCAGACTACGCTTCTGCATGTCGTGTTCCATCCTTCCCTGCACGCTTGATCGCCCTTTGGGCGACACGAAATGACCCGCCCGTTCAGGTACAGATGCCACCACCCGGCATCCCTGGCAGGAACGGGCGCTGAGACGGCCTCGTGCGCCGTTGTGTCCTCGACGCTATGACTTCGAGCTCACTCCATGGCAAGTGAGATGTGAGGAGGACCGGGCTCCTGGTCGGGCACCACACCCGTGTGACGCTCCAGGGCCTGGAGGAGACGAGCCTGAAACCGTTGGTCCTCGCGTGCGGGATGCGGCGCCCGGGGACCCCGGTGGTACCAGCAGCCGCCCGTGCGCGGGACGACGCCGCCGGCGACCGCCGGCCACGTCTGGGGTCCGGTGTCCGGCTGTCAGATCGTCCGGTGCGCCCGCCCTCCCATACGGGTGGGCACCCACCCGGGATCGACCGCCTGGCTGCTGGTTCCCTCCCAGGCGATATTGAGCGTGGTCACTTCCAGGTGGCGCATGCCTCCGGCGTGGAGGGCCGCCGCTGGGGACGGAGTGCGGTGGCCTGCATCCCCTGCGCGGTGTCAGGGCGAAACAGTGTGGAGAACAAGGACCGGAGAGGAGAGAGCGTGACCGACACGGGCGTGAGCCGGGGCGCAGTGCTGCCGAGAAGCGTGATGTCGAAGGCCGGTGATCACCGATGACGAGATGGACACCCCGGCCGGATGGCGGAAGGCCCTCAGGGAATCCCTGCTCCCACACCTGGACGGCGGACCCACCCCCGCTGAGTGAGACATGTGTGTCCTGCGCGGCGCACGAACGCGCACCGGCCGACCTGCTGCTGTGCCTGACCTGCGGCCACGTGGGCTGCAGCGACAGCTTTCGCGGTGCTCACGCCACGGCCCACTTCGACTCCAGTGCACACCCGGTGGCACGCACCCTGGCACGCGACCGGGAATGGGCCTGGTGCTACGAGGACGAGGTGTATCTGGACCCGCTGGAAGAGCCCGTGCCGCGTTTCACCCCGCGGACGCCCGAGTCGGTCTGGGACTACCCGCGGCCGCCCGTCATGCGGCAGGACGACCGTGACGTGCGGGTGGAGTGCGGCGGACAGGTGGTGGCCGAGACACGCAGGGCCGTCCGGGTACTGGAGACCAGCCATCCCCCCGTGTTCTACATCCCTCCGCAGGACGTCCGTACGGAGCTTCTGTTTCCGGCGGTCGCGGGCCGGACCTGGTGCGAATGGAAGGGGTCGGCCCGGTACTGGGACGTCATCGTGGGAAACGACGTGCGCGCTCGTGCCGCTTGGAGCTATCCCCGTCCCGAGCCCGGCTACGCACCCCTCGCCGACTTCTTCGCCTTCTACCCGAGCCGCATGGACCGCTGCACGGTCGACGGAGAGGAGGTCACGGCGCAGGAGGGGGACTTCTACGGCGGCTGGATCACCGCGGAGGTGCGGGGGCCGTTCAAGGGTGCCCCGGGCACCCAACTGTGGTGAGGCGGCGACAGTGAGAGCCGCTCAGTCGTGGATCGCGGTCGCCTCCACCTCGACCAAGACGTCGGGCTCGAACAGGGTCGTCGACCCCGATCAGTGAAGAGGGCGGATGCGGCAACGTCAGCCCGATATCCTCCGCCACCTGCCCGACCTCCGCCACGAACGCATCGATCTTGCGGGGGTCAGTAGCGTCGACTGGGCCTGGGCGAGGGAGGCCGCCGGGGCCGGGCCGACGCGCACGGCGACGTCACCGCCGCCGGACGCGACAACCGGTGCCGCTGTACCGGGCTGCAGCCCCGACAGGGCAATCCGCGCCTGCGCCGCCCTGGGCCACTTCGGGCGCACCGGCTTGGTCTGCGTCGGCTCCGCCTCATTGCCGGCGGGAAGGCCCCCGCCTGCTGGACGGGGACGTCCACGGGCGGCTTGGGCTTCGCCGCGTCAACCGCTGCCGTCGCTTCAGCGACCGGGCCGGCCAGCAACGAGGCCGCCATGGTCATGACCAGTGCCCACGGAGCGCTCTTGCGATGTCTGCGCGTAAGACGCACGAACCACCCCCACCGAGCGAGGCCGGGGCCTACCCCGGCGTAACGGTACAACGAACAGGCCGTGGCACTCCCCCGCCGGCTGCCGGCGACCGGCGAACAGCCCTACAAAACGGATGACGGTCCGCCTTCACACCCTCCTTACATCTGTGGCATGCATCACGTTTGCCTGCCAGACCGCACACGGTGTGTGGCCTGCACAGACACCCTGTGGCGCGCAGTGCGCAGGAAGTGGTTCAATCCTGCGTTGCATCACAGCGCGCACACATTCGTGTCCGCAGTAGCCCGAGGAGAGGTCCCGAAGTCACATGATGGGCGAGACGTTCGGCCTGAGCCGACGGCAGCTACTCAAACGGGGCGGTGCACTGACGGCCGGTGCCCTGACCGGATCCCTGGTCCTCAGCCAAGCGGCCACCGCGGCCGCCGCCGTACCCGCCTCCAAGCGCTTCGATCTCACCGACGACTCGGACCAGTGGTTCCGCGAGATCCTGCTGAGCGAGACACGGATCCTGCAGTCCTTCGGCTTCGACAACACCAACAAACACCTCTACACGGCCCAGTTGGTGCAAGGCGGGCGCATCCTGTCCGGGGAGAGCCGGGCCTACACCGGCACCGAGCGGTCCACCAACGGCGACCTGTGCATCACCCGCCTGGACTGGCGGGGATCCATCATCGGCCGCATGTACCTCAAGGGCTTCGGCCACGGCGTGTCGATCGGTGTGGAGCCCTCCGGCAACAGCGCCTACCTGTGGACCGAGACCGACTCCGTGCCCGACAGCCAGAACACCGGCTACGGAACGAAGATCGCACGCTTCAAGTTCGCCAACGGGGCCGTGCTCCAGCCGGATTCCTTCCAAGTCACTCGATTCGACCCGGTCCCCGGCTCCGACCACAACACCGCCGCAATCGATCCCGTCAACAACCGCCTGGCCGTCCGGCACCGCATCGGCGGCACCTGGAAGTACAGCCTGTACGACCTCGCCACCTTCAAGACCGGCACCTTCACCCCGCTGGCCACCATCACCCAGCCCGCCGTCCTGACCGGCCCCACCTTCCAGGGCTACACCAGCCTGGGCCAGTACCTGTACACCCTCGACGGCACCGCCTACACGTACGACGCGAACGGCAACCGGACCAGCACCAGCAACACCTACCTGACCTCCGTCGACTGGAACACCGGCACCGTCTACGAACGACGCCTCAGCAAGGCGGGCGAAAGCCTCTTCTACCGCGAACCCGAAGGACTGGCCGTCCAGATCCCCGACATCACGAACCCCGCGGCCGCCCGCCTCCACATCGGCTTCGGCTCCATGCAATCGCTGACCGAAACCGACAAGAAGGCCAGCTTCTACTACAAGGACCTCCTCGTCTGACACCGCACCTCGAGACCAACCTCCGCATCACCCGCAACCCCCGCCCACGCGTGACCCCGACACCCCGATGCCGGCCCTCAAGGCGCTCCATAGAGCTCGTAACACGATCATGGGCGGGCCTTCTTGAGGGGTCTCTCTAGCAGATGAGGCTACAGGCCAACGAGACGAAGGCATCGTGGAGTTCGGTTCGGCGTTCCCTACGGACGGCAAGGCGTTTGAACTGGTGGAGCAGGGCGAAGGTCTGCTCGACGACGTAGCGGAGCTTGCCCAAGCCCTTGATGTTCGGGGCGCCCTTGCGGGAGATGACCGGCAAGATCCGCCGCTTGCGCAGCTCTCGGCGGTTGGGGTTGGAGTCGTAGCCCTTGTCACCGAGGAGCGAGTCGGGGCGGCGGCGCGGGTGCCCGCGCCGTCCGGCCACGGGCGGGATGCCGTCGACCAGGGCGAGGGTCTGGGTGACGTCGTTGACGTTTGCCGCGGTGGTGATGACCTTGAGCGGGGTGCCGCGTCCGTCGTTCAGCTCGGCGAGCAGGATGCGGTGCAGTTGGTCGAAGACCCCGGCCTGCTGCCACCGCTCCAGGCGCCGCCAACAGGTCTGCCCGGAACCGAATCCCAGCTCCAGCGGCAGGAGTTGCCAGGCTGTGTCGTTGTGCAGGACGTACAGGATGCCCTGCAGACACAGCCGGTCCGCCACCGGCCGTGGGCCCGGCGACTTCTCCGGCCAGGGTGGCAGCAGCGGCTCGATCAGCGCCCACAAGTCGTCGTCCACGATCCATGGCCGGGTGCTCACATCCTCCCGAACGGCGGAATCGTCACATCGGTCACGCCGGACCAGGGCACTGCAACAAGATCAAGTTACGAGCTCGTAGGACACGGTCTGATACCGCAACAAAGTCTTCGGCGTGACTGGTTGCCAGGCTGTTCGCCGGCCTGGGCTTAGATGGGGATCCTGGTGATGTCAGGGCGTAACGGAGAGGCTAGCGAGGTGCCGCGAGTACGTCCCGGAGTACGTTCGCGAGCGTGACGCGGGCCAGCTCGCGTCTCACGGTCTCCTCGATGCCCTCGTAGATGCTCTGCATTGCCGGCTGGATGCCGTGACCCACCACGCATCCCTGGTCCGGGGTGGTGCGGTGCATTGCGAACAGCGGGCCGGGTTCCACTGCCTCGTACACGTCGAGCAGGGTCATCGACTCCAGCTCGCGTGCCAGCGACCAGCCCGCGCCCACGCCCCGCCGGGACTCCACGAGCCCGGCCCTGCGCAGCTCGCCGAGCAGCCGTCTGATCACCACGGGGTTGGTGTTCGCGCTGGTCGCGATCTGCTCGGAGGTGGCGACCTCATGGCCCTGGCGCTGATAGAGGCCGATCCAGGCCAGCGCGTGGGCCGCGATGGTCAGCCTGCTGTTGGCGCTCATGGACTCCTCCTCTCGGCCGCAACGCTTCATGTTACGACAGCTCAGTTGTAACAGGGAAGGTTGCAACTGGCGTGTCGTAACAACTAAGGTTTCGACTGCAGGAAGGGTCAATCAACGAGGTGAGAAGAATGAGCAAGCCACTCACGGGCAAGGTCGCCCTGGTCACCGGGGGGTCGCGCGGACTGGGAGCCGCGACCGTACGACTGCTGGCCGAGCAGGGCGCTGACGTCGCCTTCACCTACGTCAGCTCCGAGAAACAGGCGCAGGCCGTCGTCGACGAGGTGCACGGCAAGGGAGCCAAGGCCGTCGCCTTCCAGTCCGACCAGGCGGACACGAGCCGGGCGCCGGCGCTGGTCGACGACGTAGTCGCGCACTTCGGCGGCCTGGACATCCTCGTCAACAACGCGGCGATCTCCGTGGCCGGCACGGTGGACGACCCGGACGCCGACACCGCCGCACTGGACCGGATGCACGCCACCAACTACCTCGGCGTGATCTCCGTCATCCGGGCCGCCTCCCGAGTGCTGCGCACGGGCGGCCGCGTCATCACGGTGAGTTCCGGACTGGGCTCCCGGGTCGGCGCCCCCGGCCTTGCCGACTACGCGGCGACCAAGTCCGGGATCGAGAGGTACACCATGGGCGTCGCACGCGACCTCGGGCCCCGGAACATCACGGCCAACGTCGTAGAGGCCGGACTGATGGAGGGCGGTATGCAACCGCCGGACCCCGAGACCCTCAATGCCCTGGTCAGCTCGCTGTCCCTGCAACGCATGGGGCACCCCGACGAAATCGCCGCGGCGATCGCCTTCCTGGCGAGCCCCGCCGCGTCATACGTCACGGGCGCGGTGCTGGACGCCCACGGCGGCTACAACGCCTGAACCCGAACCCCTGCCGCGCACCCCGAAGGACATCGCGCCTTCGGGGCGCGCACCGCCAACGACCCGCGTGTGCGTGGACACGCCTCAAGAAGCCCGGATCGTGATCGTGTTACGAGCTCATAGACGATCTGCACCGCGGCTTTCCGTGCAAGGCCTCGCGGAGCACGACACCGGCCAGAAGCGGAAAGGCCAGTACGGCACAGTGCCGGGCCACGAAGGGCGGGCCCTTGCACTCCCGGTACACGCCCGCACGAGCTTGTGCGCGTTTTGGCGGTGAGCTGTGCCGGGGAACGCGCTGGGAGATGGCCCTGCCCTTGATCACTGTGGCTGACTCGGCGTCACACTGCTCCCTGCCGACCTTCTCCGCAAACGTGGTCAGATACTTCACCTGCGCGGCGTGGCTGACGAGCTCGTGCACGGTAGGCGGTGAGGCGTCAAGCTTCTGATCGTTGATCATGGTCGTGTGATGGGGAACGCATCTCGTGCAGCGATCATCGGCGACCGGAGGATCACGGGCCTGTCGGCCGATGTGATCGCTGAACTCGTGGTCGAGCTGGGCCCGTTGTGGCATGAACGGCACCAAGCCAAGCTGATGCCCCGGCAGCGGAAGCGCGCGATCGGTGCCGGCGCGAAGCACCGGCTGGTCTTCGTCGACCGGCTCTCGGCCACCCTCGCGCACCTCCGACACGGGGTCACGCGTGACGTGCTGGCCTGCTGATTCGGGATGGACCGCTCCACCGTCACCCGCGCCATCGAAAAAGTGCGGCCCCTGCTCGCCGAAACGCGGCTGCACCGTCAGCGCCGGAGTGCGGCTGCGGACCCTGGCCGAGGTCATCGGCCACCTCGACGCCAGCGGAAAGACCGGCATCATGGACGGCACCGAGATGCGGGTCCGTCGGCCGACCGCCGGACGCAAGGACCAGGACACGTTCATCTCCGGCAAGAGCAAGCAGAACGCCGTCAAAACCATGGTGGTCGCCGACGAGGACGAGCGGGTATGGGTTTCGCAGTCCGGCCAAGCCCGGAAGCTGCGTGGACATCACCCATGCCCGCCAGTCAGGGCTGGTCAAGCTCCTGGCCGACGGGCCCGCGGAGGAGAACCTCGCCGACGCCGGTTATCAGGGCTGGGTGCCCTGACCCGCCACCTCTGCCGCCGCGAGTACCTGAGTCACACCGTCCAGGCCGTCGCCGGACTGCTGTCTCACCAGCACACCGCGGATCTGGCCTCGGCACGGCAGATTGAACACGGAGCCAAGTCGAAGCCTTCGACGTCTCACGCCCACCGTGCACGAGCTCGTTGATTCTGTCTCTTTGGTCAGCGTCAGGCCCAGATGAGATCGCGAGCTTGTCCGTTCGTGTGGCCAGGCCGCGCCGCTGCTCGAGAGGATAGATGCACCGCTCGAGGGTGTCCGTCTGGGTGTGCGCGCGTAGGGACTGCGGGCGCCCTGGCTGTTCCCGACCCAGCGTCCCGGACGGCACTGACCAGCAGCCGGCTCGCGACCCGTCTGTCGTATATCGACCGCGACCAATGGTGGTGGCAGCTCGCCGCGGACCGGCATAAGGCAGGAATGACCGGTGCCATCGGACGCACCGAACCCATTCCGTACTCGGTATGCGCCCGTCCGTCCGGGACCTGCTGGCATTCAGCCGTGATCGAATCGAACTGATGAATCCGGCGCAACCGTGCGGATTTCGAACAGGATCGCCAGACCCCGCCCGCCCGCCAGACATCACCCACGCGCGTGAAGCGAGGAGGTGTTTCGTTCGAACGCGGACCCCCTTGGGGTGGGCATTTTGCGCATGTTCGATTTCTCGGCCGACCCCACCGAATAGACCCAACCCAGATTGGCCTCCACGAAAAATCCTATGTATGCCCATACTCTCGTCCTCTGTGGACGTCATTGCTCGTCGCTGGCGAGCAGCGATACGGACATCTGCGTGTGAGGTGTGATTCCGTCCTCTTCCCCCCTTTCCTGGAGAGTGAGATGCGCGTTGTCGTCACCGGTGGCGGCGGTTTCCTGGGGTCCCATCTGTGCGAGGCATTGCTGCGACGCGGCGATGCGGTGGTGTGCCTCGACGATTTCTCCACCGGCGTTCCGGAGAACGTCGCACACCTGCTGCCCGACCCGGCCTTCGAACTGCACCGCGTGGACGTGGGCGAGGGCGTGGACGTGGCGGGCCAGGTCGACGCCGTCGCCCATCTGGCCTCCCCGGCCTCCCCGCCCGACTACCTGCGCCGCCCGCTGGAGACGCTCGCGGTGGGCAGCCGCGGAACGGAGAACGCCCTGCGTCTGGCCCTCCGGCACGGCGCCCGGTTCATCCTCGCGTCGACCAGCGAGATCTACGGCGACCCGTTGGTCCACCCGCAGGAGGAGACGTACTGGGGCAACGTCAACTCCATTGGTCCGCGCAGCGTCTACGACGAGGCGAAGCGGTACGCGGAGGCGGTGTCGGCCGCCTACCACCGAGCACACGATCTCGACGTGGGGATCGCGCGGATCTTCAACACCTACGGGCCGCGGATGAGGCCGCACGACGGGCGTGTGGTGTCCAGCTTCATCACGCAGGCGCTGACCGGCGAACCGCTCACCATCTACGGCGACGGTGGCCAGACGCGCAGCTTCTGCTACGTCGACGACATGATCCGCGGCCTCCTCGCGCTCCTCGACTCCTCCGAGATGGGCCCGTTCAACCTCGGCAACCCGATCGAGCGCACCGTCCGCGAACTCGCCGAGACGGTGCTCGCGCTGACCGGTTCGGTATCCGAGGTGAACCACCACCCCCTGCCGGTCGACGACCCGGTCCGCCGGCGTCCGGTGATCACCCGGGCTCGTGAGGTGCTGGGCTGGACACCCGAGATCGAGCTCACCGAGGGCCTGAGCCGCACCATCGCCTACTTCGGCGCCCGCCCCGACCGGCTCGGCGTCTCGGCCGCGGCGATCCGCGGCGGCCAGGGCGACACGGTCCTGCCGGCCTCGGTGTCCGTCGCTCCCCAGGCCATCCCTGCCCCGTCCGGTGTCGGCATGCCGTCCGGGGCAGCCTCCGAACCGGCCGCCGCCAAAGGCTGAACCGGGCCGGCCTGCACGACGGGCCCGCGGACCGTGGGCGGTGCAGGCCACCGTGGCCGCACAGGCCGCCGTTAGGCCGGATCTGTCCCCATCAAAGCCCCCGTCCGTGTTCGCGGCTCCGGTGCCGTTCCCCCACCCCGCACGCCAACAGACCCCTGTCGCACCGCCTGGAGACCTGTCTGCCATGACGTCGTTGGAGCAAGGGCCCGTCCTGGAAGCCGGCACCAAGAAGGACTCCCCGCTCTCCCGCCCGGCCCCCGGTACGCCGCAGGAATGGGCCGTCCTCGGCCACGAGATCCGCGCCCTGTCGCAGGGCGCGGTCGCCTCCATCGGCCCCGACGGCCCCGTCCTCGCGCGTCCCCCACGCGGACTGACCTGCCGCCCTTCCTGTTTCCCTCGGGCGTTCTCTCGCTCCGACCGTCTTCTCGTCCTGCTGCTCTCCGTCGGCTGGGCGGCCTGCCTGGTCTGGTTCTGGGTGTGGTGGCTCCAGCCGAGCCACCGCCTCGGCTGGCCGGGCATGATCATCAACAGCGCGCTGCTGCTCTACCTGACCTACCTGCCGGTGCACTTCCTCGTCGCACTGATCCGGATGCGGCGCTTCGACCCGCAGGTCCCCGTCCCCGCGCTGCGCACCGCCTTCGTGGTCACGCGCGCCCCGTCCGAGGGCTGGGACATCGCCCGCACCACGCTTGAGGCGATGCTCGACCAGGACTTCCCGCACGACTACCACGTCTGGCTCTGCGACGAGGACCCCACCGCGGAGATCCTCGACTGGTGCCGGGCCCGCGGTGTCGGTGTCTCCTGCCGACGCGGCCACCCGGACTACCACCGCGCCGACTGGCCACGACGGACCCGGTGCAAGGAGGGCAACCTCGCCTACTTCTACGACCACTGGGGATACGAGCACTACGACGTGGTCGCCCAGCTCGACTGCGACCACGTCCCCGGGCGCCAGTACCTCGCGGAAGTGGTCCGACCGTTCGCTGACCCGGCCATCGGGTATGTCGCGGCACCCAGTGTCTGCGACTCCAACGCCTCTGGTTCCTGGGCGGCCCGGGGCCGGCTGCATCGCGAGGCCATCTTCCACGGGCCCGTGCAGCTCGGCCACTCCGCCGGTCTCGCTCCGGTGTGCATCGGCTCGCACTACGCGGTGCGCACGACGGCGTTGCGCGGCATCGGCGGTCTCGGCCCTGAGCTCGCGGAGGACTTCTCGACCACGTTCCTGCTCACCTCGGCGGGTTGGCAGGGCGCGTTCGCGATCGACGCGGAGGCCCACGGCGAAGGGCCCCTCACCTTCAGCGCCATGATCACCCAGGAGTTCCAGTGGTCCCGCAGCCTGGGTGTGATGCTCCTGGGCATGCTGCCGCGCCATCTGGGCCGGATGCCGCTGAAGCTCCGTATCCGCTTCTCAGCGGCGCTGATGTACTACCCGCTCCTCGCCACGGCCACCGTCCTGGGCATCCTGCTTCCGGCGGTCGCGGCAGTTACCGGAACCCCCTGGATCGACGTCAACTATCTGGAGTTTCTGGGCCACTTCTGGAGCATGTCGGTGTGGCTGATCCTGCTGACGCTCCTGTGCCGCCGCTGCGGCCTGATGCGCCCTGCGGACGCCCCTGTCCTGAGCTGGGAGATGTGGCTCTTCGCCCTCTCCCGCTGGCCCTACGTGGCCTGGGGCATGCTGGCCGCGGTGACGCAGAGGATCCGGCCCCGCCAGATCACGTTCAAGGTCACGCCGAAGAAGCGCGTCGGCCTGGAGCGCCTTCCGCTGCGGACCGTCGTCCCCTATCTGCTCACCACCCTGGTCCTGTCCGGGGCAGCCATCGTCGGTGAGTTCAGCGGCCCTGCCGTCGGCTACGTGTTCCTGTGCATCCTCGGCTCGGTCTCGTACGCGGCGGTGACCCTCGCGATCAGTGTGCTCCACATCAAGGAGACCGCGCGCGCCGCCGGAGTCCCCGCCTCGCGAGCCCTGAGCACGGCCGCGCTCCCGTTCACCGCCGGCGTGCTGTGCCTGCTCCCCCTGGCACTCGCCGCCGGCGTCTTCCCCACCTACTTCACCGGCTTCTACGCCTGGTGACGGCCTTCGCGACCGAAGGAGAAACGAGGTCCCCCATGGCCCGGACGATCCTGGTGACCGGTGGCGCCGGCTTCATCGGCAGTCACACCTGCGTGGAACTCCTCCGCGCCGGCGACGAAGTCGTCGTACTCGACGACCACTCCAACAGTTCCCCGGAGGCCCTCGAGCGCGTGGCGAAGATCGCGGGCCGCCCGATCGCCGCGGTCCACGTAGCCGACGTGCGTGACAGAAAGGCCCTGGACGCCGTCTTCGCGAGCCACCCGATCGACGCGGTGATCCACTTCGCCGCGAAGAAGGCCGTGGGTGAGTCGGTGCGCATTCCCCTGGCCTACTACGACATCAATGTCGGCGGCACCACGGCCCTGGTCTCCGCCATGCACGCGCACGGGGTGCACCGGCTCGTGTTCTCCTCCTCCTGCTCCGTCTACGGTGACGCCACGACCGTCCCGCTGACCGAGGAGTCCCCGACCGCGCCGACAAACCCGTACGCGACCACCAAGTGGACCTGCGAGCGGATCCTCTCGGACCTGTGCCGCCATGTGCCGGAACTGCGGGTACTGGCCCTGCGGTACTTCAACCCCGCCGGCGCCCACCGCACGGGACTGCTCGGCGAGGACCCGCGCGGGGTGCCGAACAACATCATGCCGTTCCTCACGCAGATCGCCGTGGGCCGCCGCGACGGCCTCAGCGTCTTCGGGGACGACTACCCGACGCCCGACGGCACCGGCATCCGCGACTACATCCACGTCGTCGACGTCGCGGAGGGGCACCGCACGGCCCTCGACCACATCGACGACGAACCCGGCATGCGGGTCTTCAACCTCGGCACCGGGCGCGGCGCCTCCGTCCTGGAGCTCGTGCGCGCCTTCGAGAAGGCGTCCGGCCGTCCGGTCCCGTACCGGGTCACCGCCCGCAGGCCCGGCGATGTCGCCGAGCTCGTCGCCGACCCGGCGAAGGTCATGGCGGCCTGGGGCTGGACCGCGCGGCGGGACCTTGCCGCGATCTGCCGCGACGCCTGGAACTTCCAGGAGCACAACCCGTACGGCTACGCCTCCTGACCCCACGTAACCAGCGAACGCGCTTGCCCGCGAGAGGAGTTACCCGCATGCGACTGACCGTCATCGGTACGGGCTACCTCGGAGCTGTGCACGCCGCGTGCATGGCCGCCATCGGACACGACGTCCTCGGAGTCGACACCGATACCGAGAAGATCACCGCCCTCGCCGAGGGCAGACCCCCCTTCTACGAACCGGGCCTGGACGAGGTCCTGACCCAGGGCCTGGCCTCCGGCAACCTACGCTTCACCACCCGTCTGAACGAAGCAGCCGCGCACGGCGAGGTCCACTTCATCTGCGTGGGCACCCCGCAGCAGGCCGGTTCCCGCGCGGCCGACCTGCGGTACGTTGACAGCGTCGTCAACGGCCTGGTGCCGCACCTGCGTTCCTCCTGCCTGGTGGTCGGCAAGTCCACGGTCCCGGTGGGCACGACGGAGCGCCTGACCGAGCACGTCGCGAACCTGGCGCCCCCAGGGGTACGGGCCGAGGTCGCATGGAACCCCGAGTTCCTGCGCGAGGGGTACGCCGTCGAGGACACGCTGCGGCCGGACCGGATCGTCACCGGCGTGAACAGCTCCCAGGCGGACGAGACACTCCGCCGCGTGTACGCGCCGATGCTGAGTGCGGGCGTCCCGTACATCAGCACCGACCCGAACACCGCCGAGCTGGTCA
Organism: Streptomyces marokkonensis; assembly: GCF_008312835.1. Classification (GTDB taxonomy): domain Bacteria; phylum Actinomycetota; class Actinomycetes; order Streptomycetales; family Streptomycetaceae; genus Streptomyces; species Streptomyces marokkonensis_A. Next base: position 178,955 of record NZ_VSKS01000017.1, read on the forward strand.
AAGTCGCGGCCAACTCCTTCCTCGCCACGAAGATCTCCTTCATCAACGCCATGGCGGAGGTCTGCGACGCCGCGGGCGCGGACGTGGTCACCCTCGCCGACGCCATCGGCCACGACACTCGGATCGGACGCCGGTTCCTCAACGCCGGGGTGGGCTTCGGCGGCGGATGCCTGCCCAAGGACATCCGGGCGTTCGCCGCCCGTGCCCAGGAACTCGGGGCCGGCCCCGCCGTAGCGTTCCTCGACCAGGTGGACGAGATCAACGGACGTCAGCGGACCCGGACCGTCGCCCTCGCCCGCCGGATGGCCGGCGGCGACCTCACCGGCCGCAGCGTCGCCGTCCTGGGCGCGACCTTCAAGCCGGACAGCGACGACGTACGCGACTCGCCCGCCCTGGCCATCGCGGCCGCGCTGCGCGAGGAGGGCGCCGACGTCCGGGTCCATGACCCCGAGGGCACCGCGAACGCGGCTCTGGCCCACCCGGAGCTGTACTGTGAGACAGATGTGCTGACGGCATGTCAGAACGCGGAGCTGGTGCTGCACCTCACCGAATGGGCCCAGTACCGTGAGCTGGACCCGGTGAAGCTGTCGCGGGTGGTCCGCGTGCCCGTCCTCATTGACGGGCGCAACGCCCTCGCGCATGACGAGTGGCGGTCCGCCGGCTGGACCGTCAAGGCGCTGGGGCGGTCCGCTCCCAGCCCGCGGCGGGTCCTCGCGGCCGCGGAGCCGGCACCGTCCAGGCTCGTCCCGCCCCCCGGTGCGAACAGCACCGCGCCGCCGTCGGCCGTCATGGCGTAACGGTGGGGCAGGGCGCTCACTTCGGCGTTTCAACGCCACTTTACTCTGGTTTTGTTGTGTTGTGTCCGTGTTGGGCACAGGGACGTCCCTAAGGGGTGCGCGTGAACGCGGTGAAACGGGGCCGTACGAAGCGGACCGTCATCGGGATGTCGGCCGCAGGGCTTCTGCTGGTGACAGGGTGCGAGGTACCGGGGGCGCCGGCGGTGTACCGGCCGGCGCGCCCGGCCGGCGGCGGCCCGTTCACCTTCTACGTGAGCCCGGACGGCGACGACAAGAACGACGGCATGTCGCCGGAGAAGCCCTGGCGCACCCTGGACCACGCCGACAGCGCGCGTCTCCAGCCCGGCGACCGCCTCAGACTGCGCGGGGGCGAGCGGTTCCGCGGCAGCATCACCTTGGAGGACGGGGAAGCGGGCAGCCCGGCCCGACCTGTCGTGATCGACTCGTACGGCGACGGCCGGGCCACCATCGCCCCGCGGGGCACGTCCGGCATCACCGTCCACAACACCGCCGGCGTCGAGATCAGGAACCTCGCACTGGTCGGTGACCGCAGGGCGCTGCGCGAAGGGGCGGGGATCGCCCTGCGCAACAGCCGTACCGGCGCCCGACGCCTCGACCACGTCTCCATCACCGGCGTGGACGCGAGGGGATTCCAGAACGGGATCAGCGTCGGCGCGGACAAGGACGCCGTCAGCGGCTTCAGCAATGTGCGGATCACGGACACGTCCGTGCACCACAACCTTGAGGCCGGACTCGTCTTCTACGGGCCCGAGTTCGACGCCGACCGGCCCGCCTACGCCAACACCGGGCTGCGGATCGACCGGGTCAAGGCGTACTCCAACACCGGTGACCCCCGCAACGACCGGCGTAACACCGGCAGCGGTATCGCACTGGGCAGTGTCAAGGACGCCAAGGTGACGCGTTCGGTGGCCCACGACAACGGCACGAGATCGGCCACGGACGCCGAGGAGGGCCCTGAGGGCATGTGGGCGTACGACTCCACACGGGTGGTCTTCGAGCGCAACAGGTCGTACCGCAACCGAACCGGATCGCGGGTGGACGGCGGAGGGTTCGGCCTGGACAACAACGTGTCCTCATCCGTCGTCCAGTACAACCTCGCGTACCAAAACGACGGACCGGGATTCCTCGTCTACTCCGGCAAGCCGACCGGCGCCCACAAGGACAACGTCCTCCGCTTCAACATTAGTTGGGACGACGCACGGAGACTGCCCGAGTACGGCGGCATCGTCGCCTACGGCACCCGCATGAAGGACCTGTCCATCTACCACAACACGGTGGTGATGCGGACCGACGGCCTTGCCTCCGCCGAGGCGGCGGGCCAACGGCCTCCGGCCCTGCGACTGCGCCACGGCATGCGCGACGTGCGCGTCCACAACAACCTCTTCGCCACCGACGGCGGCCCTCTGGTCGACTCCCAGTCGCCCTACGGTGCGAGCGTCCTCAGCCTTCAGGGCAACAACTACCACAGCAAGGGCAGTTGGTTGCTGGCGTGGGGGGCCGAGCGGTTCACGACCCTGGACGAGTGGCGGACCGCTTCCGGGCAGGAGGCACGCAGCGGCGTTCCGACCGGATCGAGCCACGACCCATGCCTGCGAGGGCTGGAGATCCCCGGCGTCGGCCGAATCAGCGCAGAGAATGTGGTACCGCGCTGCCGGGATACGATGCCGGTCGGGCTCGGCTCCCGGGCGCTGGACGCCGACCCGGGCCCAGTGGACTACTTCGGCAAACGACTGCCGAAAACTCTGACGGCCGGGGCCGCGCAGCCTGACTGACCGTTCTCAGTCCGGTCGTACGCTCGATCTGGTTCGAACGGCGTCCTGGATCGGGCGACGTGTTGACTGGTGGGGCATAGAGGAAGGGCTCCCTGGTAGCTCGCGGTTGTCGAGTCCAGCGAGGAGCAAGAGGCCCTGTTGTCGAAGTGTCGCGTGGTGAGGGTTGCCGGGTCCAGTCCGTCCGCTCCTGGGTGTGACTGTCTCGCCCATCGGTTCGGGAACGCGGCCGACCGGCCAGAGCGCCGACCCCGGTACGGCTCGGACATGAGCGATACGGAGTGGGCACGTGCGGGATCTGCTGCCGGTGCCCGGACGGCTTGAGGGCCGGGGCGGCAGGCCGGAGGGCTACTGCCACGGGCAGATGATCGACCAATGCCGCGAAGTTAAGGCCCCGATGGCAATGTCAAGGGGTTCGTGAGATGTGGCAGGGCCTCTGCTATCCAGGGGATCGACCAAGATCTTCCTGAGAGAGCAGAGGCCCTGTGGCCCAGTTTGTCACGGGCGGCACGCCTGACGTGTTCGCGCCCGGTCACATCGGCGAGTTAACCCAAGTCATCCCACCGGAGCTGGTGGATGCGGTGGTGGAGGAGACCGGAGCCCGCGAGAAACGATTGCGGAGTCTGCCATCCCGAGTCGGGGTCTACTTCGTCCTGGCTCTCGGCCTGTTCGAGCATTTGGGTGCCCAGCTGGTGTGGGACAAACTCGTAGCAGGGCTGAGCGGCAACGTGCCACGGCCGTCCGAGAAGGCACTTCGTGATCTGCGCCGGCGGGTGGGCGTCGCCCCTCTGCAGCGGCTCTTCGACGTGCTGGCGGGCCCGCTGGCCCAGCCCTCCACCCCTGGAGTGCGCTACCGCCGTTGGCGCACGGTCGCATTCGACGGATGCGGAAGCCTGTCGGTCCCCGACCACGAGCGCAACAGGTCCTGGCTCGGCAGGACGGTACGACGCCATGGCCCGGCGGGATACCCCCGGCTGATGCTGATGACGCTGTGCGAGACAGGCACCCGCGGCCTGATCGCAGCAACCTTCGGCCCCGCCGTCAAAGCCGAGAGCGACTACGCCCGGGGACTGACCGGCCACCTCACCCCGGACATGCTCCTTCTGGCAGACCGCGCATTCGACGGCAACGAGCTCCTGGCCGCCATCACACGACAGGGCGCGCAGTTTCTGGTGCGTTGCACCAGTGCACGGCGCCCACCGGTGCTGGCCCTACTGCCTGACGGCTCGTACCTCACCCGCATCGGCAGCCTCTCGCTGCGAGTGATCGAGGCCGAGGTGCAAGCACGCACCGTCGACGGCGGCACTTTCGGTGACACCTACCGCCTGCTGACAACACTCACCGACCATCGCACAGACCCCGCCGCCCGCTTGATGCGCCTCTACCACGAACGCTGGGAGATCGAGACCGCCTACCTGGCACTGCGCCACACCCTCCTTCAAGGCCGGGTGCTGCGTTCGAAGGACCCGGCAGGTCTCTGCCAGGAAGTGTGGGGACTGCTCACCCTCTACCAGGCACTGCGCTCGATCATGGTGACCGCGGTGGAGACCGAACCTGGCTGTGACCCCGACCGGGCCGGCTTCACCGCCGCCCTGGAGGCAGCCCGCGACACCGTCGTCAGCCTCACCGGAATACTTCCAACAACCGGACCGTACAACTACTCCGACCTGGTCGGACACATCGGCACCCGCATCCTGCGCACGCTCCTTCCCAGACGCCGGATGCGGCTTTCCACCCGCATCGTCAAGAGCGGAATCTCCCGCTACCACACCTGGAATCGCGACGGACGCCCCCGCGACAGCACACCGATCAGCGCTATCGAGATCACCGTCCACCCGCCGGCCCTTCCCGGCACACAGGCCCCCAGCCAGACGACCTCCAGGCGTTGGGACCAGGTCTGCCGGATCCTGGCGGCGAATGCGAATCAAGCCATGCATACCCGAGACATCGCACGCCGCCTCGGCCTCACCACCACACCGTCCATCAAGAGCCTCACAGCACAACTCTGCTACTGGACCCGCAACAACCGACTCATCCGCACAGCCCCCTGCACCTACAAGATCCCGCTCGCCGAACCCTTGACAGCACCATCGGGGCCTTAACTTCGCGGCATTGGATGATCGACGCGGTGCGTTACCTCGTCGACAACGGCATCAAGTGGCGGGCGATGCCGTCCGACTTCCCGCCCTGCCGCGCGTTCATGCCTTCTTTTGCCCGCCGGCGGGATCGGTCGAGGCCGCCGATGCGCAACGCCGCCATCCGCTCCGTCCACCGGCTACCCTCGCGAATACGGCTCGCGACTGGCCCTCACCGAGCACTCCGAGCAACCGGTGGAGGTGCACCTCACGCCGGGGGTGATGGTCAGCGGACGCATTGGCCTGATCCGCCGGATCGACACCGGTGAGCAGTCCATCGGGGACTTCAAGTCCAAGGAACGCGCCCAGGCTGACGCTGTCACCCGAGATCAACTGCACATCTTCGTCGCGGGGTAAGCTGCGTGAGCGAGAGCACCGACGCGAGGCCACGCGGATCGCGGCGGAGGCCGAGCCGGCACGGGAAGCCTGGCCGCGGACTTCGCCTACACGCCCAGAAGGCGCAGGTGCTGTCGCAGCCGCCGCTCTCATCGCGGCGCAGTGCCCGGGCGGCGAACCGATCAGTACAAGCTACGGGCGCGACGAACCTCTGCCGACCTTTTCCGACGTTCTTCGGCCGCTCGCTGCCCAGGTACGCGACCGAGTGGTCGCCGAGAAGTGCGAGCTCGCCGGGCTCTGGGACGAATCACCCAGTGGCCCGAAGTGGCGGCAGAGCATCCGCCGCCTCAGCGCCGTCCCCGAACCCAGATCCCATCCTCAGAACGAAGATTTTCTGGATCTTTGACCGGATCACCCGGATTTACTGGTCACAGAACCGGAACCAGAAGTGGTTCTGGATCACCTTCCGTGCCGGAGCCACGGAGGGTCACCACAAGCGCGATCATGAACGGCCGTCGCCAACATATGGCGGGTATGCGAACTTGAACGCCGCTGCATCGGGATTCCTCTCGGGTCCCGTCCGCTTGAGAGGGCTTCACGCCCGGGAGGGGGTTCTCGTCCAAGTGTCGAGAGGCGGCAGGAAGCGAGTCGGCCGAGGTGGTCAAGCAGACGGGCGGCCGGTAATGGTCGGCAGGGTCGTTGTCCTGATCCGGCGGTAGGTCACAAAGCCGTTCACGGCCAGCCCTGTCCAGATGATTGCACTGACCAGGGGCCACCACAGGTCCCAGCCTCCCTCGCCCCGCATGAGACTGCCGCCCCAGCTGACCGCCCAGCTGACCGCAAGAGCAAGTGCCGCCCACCTGGCCCACCACCAGATCCGCATCGTTCCTCGGGCACGGGCCTCCTGTGCGCTCCGCTCGTCCTGCCAGAGTCGTGTGTCATCCATACTTATCCGCCTACCCGCTACCCGCTCCTTGCCTCCCGGCCCCTGGGAGAGGGCCGAAAACGGATGGCCTCACCGGCGGTGAGGCCGGCCGGGAACGGGGCGAAGTCATCTGGTCGACGGCGACGGCCCCGGAGGGCTGGTAGTGGACCGCCAGGTGGGCGGCGTGCCGGGTGGCCCCCGCGCCAAGGTCGCCGACGCACAGCCCGGACAGGTCACCGAAGGTGTCCGGGCCGGGACCGCTGTGCTGGCCCCAGGCCCACCGGAACGTGTCAGGCACGGTCCGGTCGAGGGCAGACCGGTTGTGGCCGTAGTGGTACCACAAATCCGCAGCGGTAGGAGCTTTCGCCCACCTCGTCCTGGCAACCCAACCGCCGCGCGGGCCCATTCACGGCAATCTCACCCGCCCAACGCGGGATCGTCTGTGGACTTCATTGCGCCGCAAGCCCACCAAGCCCCCGGCCCAGAGGCCGGCGGTGCACTAACGGATCAGGTGGCGCAGACCGGGGCGCTGGCGCCACCGCTGAGCAGCCCGGCGAGGACCGCCCCTGCCGCCGGTGTGCCGTTCAGGTAGGACAAGTTTCCGACGGTGCCTCCGACCCCTTCACCGTGTTCAGCTTCACCGAACCCGACCTGCCGGACGTCGTCTAACTGGAACAACTCACCAGCGCCCTCTACCTCGACAAACGCGAGGACATCGCCCCCTACGCGAAACTCCTCAAAGAACTGCAACACGACAACCCCACCACGTACACAACCCGTGACCTGCTGCGCAGCCTCCTCAGTACAGTGTGATTCCGCCGAGCCCCTATCACCGGCGCACAGGCACTGCCGTGTTGCGCGACCGCGTTCGCCGCCGTCCCCGCTCTCCCCTCCTTGGCCTCTCCCCCACCACCGCGCACACGCGGCGGAAACCCTGCCCATAACCGCTACCACCGAGGCCTCTTCCGCAACAGGAGTACCGGCGACGACCTCGGCGACGTCAGCAACACCCGGGCGGAAGTCCTCCTCGCCGAGGCCGTCAACCCACCCACCGTCGGCCGAGGCTGCCCCCTCAACCAACTCAAGAACATTGTTAAGACCCGGCGCCCCGGCGCCCCACCCCATCCGGTGGGACGCCTCTGTGTGTGGCGTGAAGGGCTGGATCAACCGTGGCAAGTGATGTAGCCGTTGCCGTGGCAATCGTTGGGCGACGGCCGCAGCAGCGGCGGGCAGCGTACGGCTGATGCGCACGTGTTTTCCCCTGAAGGTGCGTATGGAGCGTCAGGGATGCATACCGAACCCGTGATCACCGCATGACCGCCCTCCTATCCGACCGGCGACACGCCACGGCCGCACACCGGGTGCGGGGCGCCACCCCCAGGTCCCGCCCGGCCGTCACGCGTGAGGAGCGACCACCTCATCCTGACAGGGTCTGCAGGCGGCTCAAGAGCCTGTATCGCCGGTACGTGCCGATGGTGCACCCGGATCGCCGCCCGCGCGCTGTGCTTCGACGACCGCGGCCCGGTCGACGACATCGCTCGGCGCGCGGCAACTTCTTGCTTCCCCGGCCGGTTTCGCGCGTGATGAAGGGCCGATGCCGGGCAGTCGATTACTACCGGTTGGGCCAGGTCCGGTGTGAGTCGTCCGCCGACTTCACCGACGCCTTCGCCCTGCACCGTCTTGCCCAAATGATCGGAGCCGCAGCATGAACGCCATCACCGCTCTCCCGCTGTCCAGCGTCACCGACGAGATTGGCCCCCGTCGGCCGGGCGCGATCTACCAGAACGTGGACGGGCGCTTCGAAGTCATGGTGCTGGTCACCGACCCGGCCGAGGCCGCGCGGCTCTTGCACCGCGCCAGCGCCCGCTGGGCCGTCATCGTCCGCGACACCCTGCGCCCCGACGGTCAGCCCTTCGCGGTCGGCTCGGTGTGGACGGACAGTGACTACCTGGTCCATCCCACAGAGGTCGCCTGCAAGGCGGCCGCCTGACGGCCCGCCACGGCGGCAGCTCCGGAAGGTGAGTGCCTGTGGCGCATCCTGCGCCGCTACGACTACGCACGGCCCCCGCACTCCCCCGTCGCGCCGGCACAGGGGCCTGTTGGCGATCATCAGATGTCGACGTGCGGGACAAGAGGTCACTCACTGGCGTGAAGGCCGATCGTGCCCGCATCCGCGTCGCCGGGGGCTCGGAATTCGAAGATGGGAGCGGTTCTCCGCAGCTCTCGCAGCCGCCGGCCTCTACCGCAGAGGTTCCCCCGGGCCGGGGACGGTCAGGACCTGTCACGAAAGTAGGTCGTCTGTCAGACCTGGCTGAGATGCTCCGACCATGGAGACAAAAGTGCAGCTGACGATCGACTGCTCCGATCCGCAGAGAATGGTGGCTTTCTGGGCCGAGGCCCTGGGCTACGTGCCCGAACCTCCGCCGAGCGGGCACCCCACGTGGCGTGCCTACTGGGCGGCGGCGGGGGTGCCCGAGGCAGAGTTGCCGGCCGGTGCCGGGGACATACCGGAGTCGATCATCGATCCGGCGGGACGCGGACCCAGGGTGTGGTTCCAGCAGGTTCCGGAGCCGAAGATCGTCAAGAACCGGTTGCACTTCGACCTGAAGGTCGGTGGTGGCCGTGACGTCCCACTGGACGTCCGCACGCAGCGGGTCAGAACTACGGTGGAACGGCTGGTCAAAGCTGGTGCCACCGTGTTGCGGATCAAGGATGAGCCGGACATGGGGCTCTACGCCGCGGCTCTGCAGGACCCCGAGGGCAACGAATTCGACGTCGTCTGAGGACCGTCGTGACAGTGCTGGTCACAGCCACTCGTTGATGCCTGCGACCAGCACTGCCGCTGCGTAGCGGACGACAAGTTCGTCGTACTGAGCGGCAACGGCCCGACGGACTGTGCGACGACCCGCGCCCGGGCCTCCCGCTCAAGATCACCGACACGGACGTTGAGCAGGTCATCGTCAAGACGCTCGAGGACTCGCGCATCCCTCAGGCCTTCGCCCTGGCCCCGCACCGCTCACAGACAACCGCCAGCGGACGGGGGGATGTCAGGGCCCCGACCACGCTGAAATGGCGTGATGACTTGCGGGGCATGAGAGCCTCCCGCCAGGCCGGCCAACAGATTGCGCAGCAGTAGGCGCAACCCCCTGGCGGCCCCGAGCGGCCTTCACGCCACAGCCACTGCTCCCCCGACGCCCGCTTGTTCCCGGTTCTTGTGCTGCGGCAGTGCCGGAGCGAGAAGTGGCTCCGCATCCCGCTGGGGGTCGCGTGCGTGCTCACCTGACCGCCGCAGCGCCTCGCACCCCCCGGCAGGGCACGTCAGTCGACGGGTGCCACCCGGATCAGGTTGCCGTCGGGGTCGGCGACGACGAAGGTGCGGCCGAACACCTCGTCGTGGGGTTCTTCCACTGTCTTGACGCCCTTCGCCGTCCAGTCCCGGAACTGCTGGTCGATCTGTTCGGGACCGCCGGCCACGGTCACGCACAGTTCACTGGTGCGCGGCGCTGTCAGGTGGTCCGACACCCCGCTCCACAGAGCCAGCTCGAACCCGTCGGTGAGGGAGAACGAGACGAACCGGGGCGTTTCGAAGCCCGGCTCGATGTCGAACAGTTCCGCGTAGAAGCGGGCGGACGCCGGTGCGTCGGAGACGTAGACGATGACCATGTTCGGGACTGCCATGAGCGGCTCCTTCGGTTCTGCCGTTGTTGCGGACGACAGGAGCCTGCCGGTCATACCTGACAGATCCTGTCCTGTTCCCGTGAGAACCTCGGCGTCATGACCCCGGATCGCTTCTTCTCCCTGTTGCTGGCCCTCCAGACCCGCGAGGTCGTCACCACGGCCGATCTCGCCGACCGGGCCGGGGTCTCGGTGCGCACCGTGCTGAGGGATCTGCGGTGGCTGCAGGAGGCGGGTTTTCCGATACTGGTCGAGCGCGGCCGCTGGGGCGGTGTGAGGCTGCTGCCCGGCGGCGCCCTCGACACCTCGCGGCTCACCCCGGCCGAACGCGACCACCTCGTACTGCACGGCCTGGACGACGAGCAGCGGCACCAGTTGGGCGCCGGCACCGAGAGCCGCCGGGCCCGTGCGAAGGTCGCGGCACGGCGACAGCCGACGGCGTCCCGACTGCCGATCAGTGCCGTCGTCGTCACGGACAACAGGCCCTGGTTCGGCCGGGACGCCGGGGGAGCCGACCCGAGCGCCGTCGTCGGCGACGTACGCCGCGGTGTGCGGCTGCGCATCCGCTACCGGCGCTCCGAAGAGACCGAGCCCGCCTGGCAGATCGTCGATCCGTACGGTCTCCTGGCCAAAGCGGGCCGGTGGTACCTCGTCGCCGACCGCTCCGGAGTCCCCCGGCTGTACGCCCTCGAACGGCTCGTCGACTGGCGGCCGATGCGCGTCCCGCGCCGGTTGCGCCCCGGAACGACCCTCGCCGACGTGGTGACCGAGCTGACCTCACGCTGGGAGGCGACCGGTGCCGTCCGGATACACGCACGACTCGCCACCCGCCAGCTCGATCGTGCCAGACGCATCCTCGGCTCCCGTCTGACCGTGCGCTCCCAGGAGGGCGAGGAGGTCACGATCACGGTGGCGTGCCGGGAGACGGAGGACGTACGCCAGTTGCTGCCCTTCGCGGACGACCTGATCGTGACTGATCCCCCCGAGGTCCGTGACCGGATCCGCGAGCTGGCGGCACGGACCCTCGACCGGTATGCCTAGATGTGTTGTTCCGACAGGTTGGTGACGCGGCTGGCGGGTGTGTGGCCGTCGATGCCGGTGTGGGGTCGGTGGTAGTTGTACCAGTCCAGCCAGTCGGGAAACGCGGCCTGTCGTTCGCGG
>NZ_VSKS01000018.1 GCF_008312835.1 Streptomyces marokkonensis
GGGTGCTCCCGGGGTGGAGGGGCCGGGGGCCGGGTGGGGCGGCGGGGGCGTGTGGCCCGTGGGTGGGGCGTACGGCGGGGGCGTGTGGCCCACGGGTGGGGCGTAGGGCGTGGGCGGCGGGTACGGCGCTCCCGGCTGGGGCGGCACGACCGGGGCCGCACCCGGGCCCGAGGGCGCACCCGGGCCCGGGTGCGCGGACGTGTCCGGGGGCGCGGACGTGTCCGGGCCGGGGTGGGTGGCCGGGGGATGGTCCGCCGGGGGGAGCAGGGACGGGTTCTGGGGGACGCCCGGGAGGCGCTGGTTGAGGATGTCGCTGACCGTGCGCAGGGCCAGCTGCTTGGGCCCCTCCAGCTCGAACTTCTCCGCGCCCTCACTCCCCAGCAGTTCCTTCACCAGTTCCATCTGCGCCTGGATCATGCGCAGTTGGTCCTCGCGCATGCTGGTCATCACGAGCCGCGAGTCCTCCGGGTGCTGGGCGAGATGGAGCGCCCAGGCCTGCACACCGCCCTGCGACAGATGCCACTGGTAGAACTCGATCTTCTGCGCCTCGATCTGCTGCAGCTCCAGCATCTGCCGGCCCTGGAGCATCATCTGCTCGTGCTGCCAGCGCTGCTGCTGCAGGGCCAGCTCCTGCTGGCGGCGCCCGTACTCCATGGCCCGCTCGAGCTGCAGCTCGTCCTGCTGCCGGAAACGCTGGTCCGTCCCGACGTCGACCTGCATGCCCTGCTGTGCCGTGCGGATCTGCTCGGCCGCCGAGTGGTCGATCGCCTGGAGGCGCTGCTGGTGGTCGATGTTCGCCTGGTCACGGCGCAGCCGCAGCGTCCAGGTGACCTGGAGCCCCGCGGGCGCACCGAGTGGCCCGACGAGCGTGACCGCCCGCAGCAGCTCCCGCTCGGCCGCCCCGCTGTCGGCGATGGCGAAGCCGCGGGTGACCGGCCGGGCCGCCTGCTGCAACTCGCCGGTCAGCAGCGCGGGCACGTCCCTGATGCCGCTCGCCACGAACCGCGCCGCGTCCAGCACCTGCCAGGAGACGTCCACCTCCGCCGTGAACTCGAAGGCGTCGTTGTCGCTGGGCAGGGCGAGGGTGTCGGTGAAGGGATGCACGCCCATGTCCACCTCGTACACCGCCGTGTACCGGCGGGCCGCGATCTCGCTGCGGCTCGGCCTGGTCGGCGGGGGATAGGCCTCGTACCCGCCCTTCGGGGTGGAGAAGACCAGGGCGTGGTCGATACGGACCACGTGCTTCAGGGACAGCTCGAAGCGGGACAGCTGCCGCACGGTGAGCACCGGGTCGATCAGCCGCGTGTGCCGGTCGGCGGGCTGCTGCCACTCGGGCGGGCGGTGGAAGGAAGGCATGGCGCGTCTTTCGTCAGCGGGGTGGAAGCGTGCTCAGCAGACGGGCGGCCACCTCCGGGGGAGGGTTGCCGTCCTCGCCGGGCATGGTGCGCAGCAGATGGCTCAGCCGCTGGTACTCGGTCGGGGTGGTGACGAGCCTCGGCAGAAGCGCGGCGAGGGCCCATTCGGCGGTCGTGGAACGGCTCGCGATCAGCACCCAGTCGCGCAGCGCGTCCAGCGCGAGCCGGGTGTACTGCGGGTCGGCGAGGGCCTCCCGCCACAGGCGCGCGAGGCCCTGGGCCGCGGTGCCGTCGCCGGCCGAGGCGCGGGCGTACCAGCTCAGGACGAACGGGGTGCCGTACCGCTCGTCGCCCTCGGTGCGGCGGCAGGCGTTGACGAAGCCGCCGAGGGAGAGGTCGCGCACGGCCCGCTCGTCGTCGAGGCGGGAGAGCAGGTCGGTGAGAACCTCGTCGGCGGCCGGCGACAGCAGCAGCAGTTCCACGGCCTCGGCGAGTTCCCGCGCCATCTCCACGTCGAAGTCGTCCGGATCGCCGTGGTGCCGGTACAGCGCCCGGGTGGCGTCGCGCAGCGCGGCGAGTGCCTGGGCCGGCCGTTCGGGGCCGATCAGCGCGTACGCCCGGACCGCCACCCAGCGCAGCCGCCGGTCCTCGGCCGTGGACCAGGCGTCGAGGATGCGCGGGATGTTGGGCGTGTCGATGTGGTGGGCCAGGGTGAGCGAGTTGACCGCGACGAGCCGGTGCCGGAACCGGTTGGAGGTCGCCCACGGCTCGATGACCAGGGCCATCGCGGACGGCAGGTCGGTGCGGGCGAGGACGGCGACGGTGGACGCGGCCCGGGTGCGGACCAGGGGGCGGCCGTCGTCGGCGAGCCGGCGCAGCCAGGCGATCAGCGCGGGGCGGGCCGACGGGTGGCCCGTCCACACCTCCCGCAGCAGCACCAGGGCGGCCCGCTCGTCGTGGAATGCCGCCTTGGCCTGGGTCACCGGGCCCCACTCGGTGTGCTCCTCGGCCTCGTAGCGGCGGGCGCGGGCGAGCTGGAGGCGCTTGCCGACGTGGGTGCCGAAGACGGGGATCTCGGGGACGCGGGCCCGGTTCTCGGTCTGCTGCAGGAAGCCGTAGAGCAGGTCGCTGAGTTCGGCGGTGAGCGCGTACGGCCCGTCGTCGAAGGCGGCGAGTGCGACGAGGAACGCCTTGTCGCGCAGGTGAACGGTGGTCTCGTCCTCCTCGAACCACTCCTGGACCTGGCTCTCCAGCGACACGAGCGAGAAGTCGGCGACCGCCTGTTCGGTGACCTCGCCCGCGGCGTACCGGCCGAGGAGCTGGGCGAAGGCGGCGACCTCGCGCAGCTGGTGGCCGTGGGCCAGGAACTCCTTGACGTCCGGGAGGCCCAGCAGGCGTTCCACGGTCCCGTCGGTGGTGCGGGTGCGCAGGTGTGCGGCCAGCACGTCCTCGGCCGCGGGCGGCCGCCAGCCGGCGGCGGACACGTCGTCCTCCAGGACGGCGGTGGGGCCGACGGTGATCACCGCGTAGGCGTCCTGCTCGGCGAGCCGGTCCGCGGCGCCGAGCAGATGGGTCTCGCGCAGGGCGTTGCCGCGGCGGGTCGCGAGGTCGCACAGGACGTATCCGCGGGCCCGGCCGGTGCCCCGGCCCGCGTCCGGACCCGGGCCCGCTTCGTCGTCGCGCGCGGTGAAACGGTCGGCGAGGGAGTTGGGTGTGGTGTCACGGTCCAGCGCGAGCACAGGAGTGGCGCCGACTTCGTGCAGCAGCATCAGGGCGGCCGTGCGGCGGCCGGTGAAGCGGGCGCCGGACAGCACCAGGACCCGTTCACGGCGCAGCCGCCGCACGAGGTCGTCGAAGGCGTCGCCGTCCGCGGTGACGAAGGAGGCGGCGAGCCGTTCCAGGGTGCCGCGCGGGATCTCGCCCGAGGCGGAGGCGGCCGTGGACAGCCCGGGGAACGACCAGTGGTGGACCGTCTTGCTGCCCATGACGACGTCGCCGGTGACACGGCCGCCGGAGACGCCGTGCTGGTCGCCGGCGGTGTAGCCGCCGCCGAAGCCGGCCTTCATGGTGCGCGGACTGTGGTCGACCAGGTCACGCCGGGCCGACCAGGCGTTCTGCGGCTGGTCCCGCTCCTCCGACTCCTCGGTGGCACCGTCCTTCGAGGCCTCGTCGGGAGGGGTCTCGCCCGGCGCGGGAGCGGCGGGTGCGGGGCTGCCGCCTCCCGGGCCCGCGGCCGGCGGTTCCTGGCCGCTCACGGCCGCTCACCCCGCTCCGTCCTGCTCCCCATGACGACGTCACCGGTGACCTGACCGCCGGAGACGCCGTGCTGGTCACCGGCGACGTAACCGCCGCCGAAGCTCACCGTGCCGCCGCTGATGTCGAAGACCGGGCCCGGCGCCGGGGCTCCCCGATGTCCGGCCGGCGCCGGGCGGCTCTGGTGAGGACCGTCCTGCGGTGCGGGCGCGGCCGGCGCCGGGCGGTCCCCCGATCCGCCCGGCGCCTCCCCCGCCCCCCGGTCACCGTGGTCCTGGGTGGCCCCGCTCCGGTCGCCGGAGTCCTCCGGTACGGGGCCGTGCAGCCACGCCGTCAGCGGGCCGTTCTTGCTGTCCACCGTCACGCGGTGGAAGTCGGCGGCCGGGACGCCGAGGTGGCCGTGGCGTACGACGCCGGTGTAGACGGTGTCCGAAACACACAGGGCGAAGTCGTCGGAGCGTTCACGCAGGGCCGCGCGCAGCAGGGCGGCGTCCAGCAGCCGGCAGGCGTGGTTCAGGTCGGAGCCGACCCAGCCGTCGTGGCGGTCGACGGCCACGTACCCGCTGGCGACGACACCGCGCAGCCGGATCTGCGCCGAGCGGGACGCCATGCGGTTGACGGCCCGCAACTGCTCGGGCACCCCCGTGAGCAGGGCCCGCAGCAGCGCCGTGACCGGGGCGTTCGCATCGATCAGCTCCATCACGGAGTCCCCGCGGTCGGCCCGCATGCGCAGGTTCTCGTCGATGCCGGCGCTCTCCAGCGCGCGGTCGGTGACGTCGTAGAGCATGCGCCGCAGATACGCCTGCTCGACGTCGTCCCGGTCGCTGAACCTCTCGATGTCCAGCAACAGGATCGTGCGGCTCACGGGGTCGGTCATGGTCGCCCTTCGAACGGTGGGGGTAGCCGTGCAGGGCATCAGAGTGTCGGGAGCGGGAGGTGGGGCGTGAGGGCGTATGACCCACTGGAACTGTGACCGCGTACACAGAACCCCACCACCTCGCCCTCCTCGGGGGGCGGAACCGGGGCCCGTGGCCTGCGCGGCCGGGCTCGGCGGGCGGCCGACCCGCGTGCGCGTGGCGCTGCGCTGCGCTGCCGCGACGCGGCGTCGGCACCGGTCCGGCGGCGCTGCTTGCCGGCCCCGCTGCCCCGTTGCCGCGCGCTGCTGGGATGCACGGGCGACCTGTGCGCTCCTGGGCCGGGGCGTGTCACCGCTGACGCCTGGCCTGACGGGCCTGCGGCCGGGTTTCGGGGTCCGACGCGCGTGTTCGGGCTGCGGCTGTCGCCGTCGCGCTGCCGGTGTATGCGGTGTCGGGTTCTGCGGCTCGCTCCGGGGCCCGTGGGCCTGCGCCGGGCTTCGCGGCTCGACGCGCGTGTTCGGGGCTGCGGCCTTTCAGCCTGCCGCTGTCGCGCTGTCGCGCTGTCGCGCTGTCGCGCTGTCGCGCTGTCGCGCTGTCGCGCTGTCGCGCTGTCGCGCTGTCGCGTTGTGGGGCGGCGCGTACCGTGCAACTGCTCGCCGGCGCCGCTGCCTCACTGCCTCGCGGTCTCGCGGCCGGGGGGCGGCCGTCGCGGTGGGTCAGCCGCCGGCGGTGTCGGGCTCACGGGGGCCGCTGTCCCGGCCCGTTGGCCCGTTGGCCGGGCCGCGTCGGGGGTGCGTGCCTTCCCTGATCGGTGCCGGACGGTCCGCCGGCGGTCCCGCGTCGGGCGGACGCTGGGGGGACGGGATGCCCGGGGCGGGCTGGTCCGCGGCGGCGATCCTGCGGAGGATGCCGGGGCGGAGGATCAGCAGCGTGCGCCGGCCGGTCGAGACGGCCTCCTTCTCGCGCAGCTCGCGCAGCAGGCGCTGGACCATCTCCCGCGACGCGCCGACCGAGCCCGCGAGCTCCTGCTTGCTGAGCGGTACGGCGAGCTCGATGCCCTCGGCGGTACGGCGGCCGTGGCTGCGGGCCAGATCCAGCAGGAGCACCGCGAAACGCTGGCGGACGCTCATCGACGCGAACTCCAGACGCCGCCGGTCGGCCGCCCGGGTGCGGTCCGCCGTGAGGCCGAGGAGGGCGAAGGACACCGCGGGGGAGTGGCCCAGGAAGTCCTTGAAGAGCCCGTGCTCGACGGCCACCGCCCGCACCGGCTCCAGCGCGGTCACCGTCGCCGACCGGGGACGCCCCGTCAGCGCCGCCGACTCGCCGACGACGTCACCGGCGCCGCGCAGGGCGAGCAGCGCCTCGTAGCCGTTGGCCGCCGCTGCCGTGACCTTCGTCCAGCCCTGGACCAGGAAGAGGACGTGCGAGGAGGGCTCGCGCTGGTGCAGCAGGACGACCCGGGGAGCGAAGCGCAGCTCGCGGCCGAGGGAGAGAAGTGCGGTCCGTTCCTGGCTCTCCAGGCGGGCGAGGAACGGTACCCGGTCCTCCAGACCGCCGTCGTCCGGTCCGTACGGCGCCGATGTCATCAGGCTGACCCCCCGTTCGTCTGCGGCGGACGGATCAAAGTACTGAGTGCCGCACATGTAAAGGGCGCGATCCGGCCAGCACGGGATATTGGCCACGGACCGGCCACCGAGCGCCCCCACGGGCGGGTGCGTCCGCGGGCGGGCCGTCCGGAGGGGTCCGGGAAACCGGCAGGGCGAAGGGGTCCGGAAACCGGCAGGGCGAAGGGGGAGAAGTCCGGCGTGTCGGGCCGCGCTCCATTTGTTTTGACCGGAGTCCGTGAGCTAGGTACGCTCAGACCTTGTGCCTGGGGTGTGCCCTGGCCTTCGTGCGTGCCATCACACCGCACCGGGGGCTGTGAAACGGCCACCGCAATTCAGCGCTTCCTTCTGCCTTGCGGTGGGAGTCCGCCGGATTCGACACACCCGACCGCGTGGGTCGGAGATGTTCCAGGTTAGCTGTACCCATCGGCACACAGAAACCGGAGAAGTAGTGCCTACGATCCAGCAGCTGGTCCGCAAGGGCCGGCAGGACAAGGTCGAGAAGAACAAGACGCCCGCACTCGAGGGTTCCCCTCAGCGCCGTGGCGTCTGCACGCGTGTGTTCACGACCACCCCGAAGAAGCCGAACTCGGCCCTGCGTAAGGTCGCGCGTGTGCGTCTGACCAGCGGGATCGAGGTCACCGCCTACATTCCGGGTGAGGGACACAACCTGCAGGAGCACTCGATCGTGCTCGTGCGCGGCGGCCGTGTGAAGGACCTGCCGGGTGTTCGCTACAAGATCATCCGCGGCTCGCTCGACACCCAGGGTGTCAAGAACCGCAAGCAGGCTCGCAGCCGTTACGGCGCCAAGAAGGAGAAGTAAGAATGCCTCGTAAGGGCCCCGCCCCGAAGCGCCCGGTCATCATCGACCCGGTCTACGGTTCTCCTCTGGTGACCTCGCTCATCAACAAGGTGCTGCTGAACGGCAAGCGCTCCACCGCCGAGCGCATCGTCTACGGTGCCATGGAGGGTCTGCGTGAGAAGACGGGCAACGACCCGATCATCACGCTGAAGCGCGCGCTGGAGAACATCAAGCCGACCCTCGAGGTCAAGTCCCGCCGTGTCGGTGGTGCGACGTACCAGGTTCCGATCGAGGTCAAGCCCGGCCGCGCCAACACGCTCGCGCTGCGCTGGCTGGTCGGTTACTCCCGCGCCCGTCGCGAGAAGACCATGACCGAGCGTCTGCTCAACGAGCTCCTCGACGCCAGCAACGGCCTCGGCGCCGCTGTGAAGAAGCGCGAGGACACGCACAAGATGGCCGAGTCCAACAAGGCCTTCGCGCACTACCGCTGGTAGTCGCAGACCCCATCGAGACCGAGAGAAGACTGAAGCCTTATGGCTACCACTTCGCTTGACCTGGCCAGGGTCCGCAACATCGGGATCATGGCCCACATCGACGCGGGCAAGACGACCACCACCGAGCGGATCCTGTTCTACACCGGCGTTTCGTACAAGATCGGTGAGGTCCACGACGGCGCTGCCACCATGGACTGGATGGAGCAGGAGCAGGAGCGTGGCATCACGATCACCTCTGCTGCCACCACCTGCCACTGGCCGCTGGAAGACGTCGACCACACCATCAACATCATCGACACGCCGGGCCACGTCGACTTCACCGTCGAGGTGGAGCGTTCCCTGCGCGTACTCGACGGTGCCGTGACGGTGTTCGACGGCGTCGCCGGCGTCGAGCCCCAGTCCGAGACGGTGTGGCGTCAGGCGGACCGCTACGGCGTTCCGCGTATCTGCTTCGTCAACAAGCTCGACCGCACCGGTGCCGAGTTCCACCGCTGCGTCGACATGATCAGCGACCGTCTGGGTGCCCAGCCGCTGGTCATGCAGCTGCCGATCGGTGCCGAGGCCGACTTCAAGGGCGTCGTCGACCTCGTGACGATGAAGGCCTTCGTGTGGTCCGCCGAGGCGGCCAAGGGCGAGATGTACGACGTCGTCGACATCCCGGCCACGCACACCGAGGCCGCCGAGGAGTACCGCGGCAAGCTGCTCGAGGCCGTCGCCGAGAACGACGAAGAGCTGATGGAGCTGTACCTGGAGGGCACCGAGCCCACCGTGGAGCAGCTGTACGCGGCGATCCGTCGCATCACCATCGCCTCCGGCAAGGGCGGCGGCACGACCGTCACCCCCGTGTTCTGCGGCACCGCGTTCAAGAACAAGGGCGTTCAGCCCCTGCTCGACGCGGTCGTGCGTTACCTGCCCTCCCCGCTCGACGTCGAGGCCATCGAGGGCCACGACCCGAAGGACGCGGAGAAGGTCGTCGCGCGCAAGCCGTCGGAGGACGAGCCCCTCGCCGCGCTCGCGTTCAAGATCATGAGCGACCCGCACCTCGGCAAGCTCACCTTCGTCCGCGTGTACTCCGGCCGTCTGGAGTCCGGCACCCAGGTGCTGAACTCCGTGAAGGGCAAGAAGGAGCGCATCGGCAAGATCTACCGCATGCACGCCAACAAGCGTGAGGAGATCGACTCGGTGGGCGCCGGTGACATCGTCGCCGTCATGGGTCTGAAGCAGACCACCACCGGTGAGACGCTGTCCGACGACAAGAGCCCGGTCATCCTGGAGTCCATGGACTTCCCGGCCCCGGTCATCCAGGTCGCCATCGAGCCCAAGTCGAAGGGCGACCAGGAGAAGCTCGGCGTCGCGATCCAGCGCCTGGCCGAGGAGGACCCGTCCTTCCAGGTCCACTCGGACGAGGAGACCGGCCAGACCATCATCGGTGGTATGGGCGAGCTGCACCTCGAGGTGCTGGTCGACCGTATGCGCCGTGAGTTCAAGGTCGAGGCCAACGTCGGCAAGCCCCAGGTCGCGTACCGTGAGACGATCCGCAAGGCCGTCGAGCGCGTGGACTACACCCACAAGAAGCAGACCGGTGGTACCGGTCAGTTCGCCAAGGTGCAGATCGCGATCGAGCCGATCGAGGGCGGCGACGCCAGCTACGAGTTCGTGAACAAGGTGACCGGTGGCCGCATCCCGAAGGAGTACATTCCTTCGGTGGACGCCGGTGCCCAGGAGGCCATGCAGTTCGGCATCCTGGCCGGCTACGAGATGACGGGCGTCCGCGTCACGCTCATCGACGGTGGCTACCACGAGGTCGACTCCTCCGAGCTCGCGTTCAAGATCGCCGGTTCGCAGGCCTTCAAGGAGGCCGCGCGCAAGGCTTCGCCCGTGCTCCTGGAGCCGATGATGGCCGTCGAGGTCACCACGCCCGAGGACTACATGGGTGAGGTCATCGGTGACATCAACTCCCGCCGTGGCCAGATCCAGGCCATGGAGGAGCGGGCCGGTGCCCGCGTCGTGAAGGGTCTCGTGCCCCTCTCGGAGATGTTCGGTTACGTCGGCGACCTGCGCAGCAAGACGTCCGGCCGGGCCAGCTACTCCATGCAGTTCGACTCCTACGCCGAGGTTCCGCGGAACGTCGCCGAGGAGATCATCGCGAAGGCCAAGGGCGAGTGAGGGACTCCGTTTAACGGACCCCGTCCTCACGCTTTAGGCTTGACCCCGGAGCCTGCAAGTGGGCATTCCGTCGCCAACCCGGCGGAATGCCCAGGGTCCGGGTTTCCCAGCAAAGATCACCTGGCGCCGATGAGTAAGGCGTACCAGAACCACTCTCAGGAGGACCCCCGTGGCGAAGGCGAAGTTCGAGCGGACTAAGCCGCACGTCAACATCGGCACCATCGGTCACATCGACCACGGTAAGACGACCCTCACGGCCGCCATTACCAAGGTGCTGCACGACGCGTACCCGGACCTGAACGAGGCCTCGGCCTTCGACCAGATCGACAAGGCTCCCGAGGAGCGCCAGCGCGGTATCACCATCTCCATCGCGCACGTCGAGTACCAGACCGAGACGCGTCACTACGCCCACGTCGACTGCCCCGGTCACGCGGACTACATCAAGAACATGATCACGGGTGCGGCGCAGATGGACGGCGCCATCCTCGTGGTCGCCGCCACCGACGGCCCGATGCCGCAGACCAAGGAGCACGTGCTCCTGGCCCGCCAGGTCGGCGTTCCGTACATCGTCGTCGCCCTGAACAAGGCCGACATGGTGGACGACGAGGAGATCCTGGAGCTCGTCGAGCTCGAGGTCCGTGAGCTGCTCTCCGAGTACGAGTTCCCGGGCGACGACCTGCCGGTCGTCAAGGTCTCGGCGCTCAAGGCCCTCGAGGGCGACAAGGAGTGGGGCAACTCCGTCCTCGAGCTCATGAAGGCCGTGGACGAGAACATCCCGCAGCCCGAGCGCGACGTCGACAAGCCGTTCCTGATGCCGATCGAGGACGTCTTCACGATCACCGGTCGTGGCACCGTCGTCACCGGTCGTATCGAGCGTGGTGTCCTCAAGGTCAACGAGACCGTCGACATCGTGGGCATCAAGCAGGAGAAGACCACCACCACGGTCACCGGCATCGAGATGTTCCGCAAGCTGCTCGACGAGGGCCAGGCCGGTGAGAACGTCGGTCTGCTCCTCCGTGGCATCAAGCGCGAGGACGTCGAGCGCGGCCAGGTCATCATCAAGCCGGGCTCGGTCACCCCGCACACCGAGTTCGAGGCGCAGGCCTACATCCTGTCCAAGGACGAGGGTGGCCGCCACACGCCGTTCTTCAACAACTACCGCCCGCAGTTCTACTTCCGTACGACGGACGTGACCGGCGTCGTGACCCTCCCCGAGGGCACCGAGATGGTCATGCCGGGTGACAACACCGAGATGAAGGTGGAGCTCATCCAGCCCGTCGCCATGGAGGAGGGCCTGAAGTTCGCCATCCGTGAGGGTGGCCGGACCGTGGGCGCCGGCCAGGTCACCAAGATCAACAAGTGAGCTTGCTGATCTGACCTGGTAGCTCCTGCTGCGAGCACCTGAGAGGGCCCGCACGACTTCGGTCGTGCGGGCCCTTTCGCTTGTGCGGGCGCCCGAGAGTGCTGGGCGCGCCGAGCGTCAACGCCGGCATCGGGCAGGTCACTCGGTCGCGTGGACGGTATTGCATATGTCTGCGACCTATGCAATGCCCTCATAGGTTCGCCCCATGGTCCGATCATCCCAGGCACTCAAGGGCTTGTGGGCCGACGACGAGAACACCGCAACCACCTTCATCGAACTCACGGAACAAGGCCTCGGGACGACGCAGGCCGCGGAATTGTGGAGGCATCTCATGGCCGTCGACCTCTCGTTCTTCCAGTCGCAGACCGCTCAGCAGCTCTGGGCGGAGGGCCGGGCGGAGAGCCGGGCGAAGGACCTCCTGCTGCTGCTGGGGCATCGGGGTGTCGAGGTCTCCGAACAGGACCGGGCGCGCATGGTCGGCTACGGTGACCCCGACGTGCTGGGCCTGTGGTTCAGGAAGGCCCTCACCGCCACGTCGACGGCGGAGGTCTTCGCGTCGGCCGAGGAGGCCGGGACCGCGGACCGATGACAGGGAAGCGGCCCCGGGTACGCCGTCACAGCGCGCCCGGGGCCGGTTCCGTCCCCCGTCGGGATGGTCAGTCGCAGCTCAGACGCGCTGCCAGAGCGCCGGGACGTTCGGGGGCTCCCAGCCCGGCTGGGCCTGGTGGCCCTGGAGGCAGCGGTATGTGGCGCCGCCGTAGGTGACCGTGGCGCCCGGCTGGTAGACGGTGCCCGCCGACCAGGTGCCGCCCCCGGGCGGGGGCTCCTCGCCGCCGCCGTCGTCGGTCGTCTTCAGGGTGAGGCCGTAGTTCTGGAGCAGCGGATTGATCGGCTGGTGGAACGTCGTGCCGCCGCTGCTGCAGTTGCCCGAGCCGCCCGAGGTGACGCCCTGCGCCTGGCTGCCGGAGATGTACGAGCCGCCCGAGTCACCGGGCTCGGCGCACACCGTGGTCTGGGTGACGCCGGTGATGGTGCCCTCGGGGTAGGTCACGCTGGTGTTGTGCTGCTGGATGGTGCCGCAGTGCCAGCCCGTGGTGGAGCCGGAGCGGCACACCGAAGCGCCGACCGTGGCCTGGGTGGAGCCGGTGACCTGGACGTTCTGGCCGCCCGCGCCCTTCACGTACGGCGTCGCCGTCCACTGGGAGTTGGTGGCCACCCACGCCATGTCGCGGCCCGGGAAGACCGAGCCCTGGAAGGTGCCCTGGGCCACCCGGTTGTGGCCGCTGGTGCTGTCGCCGGTCCGGCCGCAGTGCCCGGCCGTGGCGTAGCCCTGCTGCGTGCCCTTGGTGACGGGGAAGCCGATCGAGCAGCGGCCGCTGTTGTTGATGTAGTACGCCTCGCCGCCGCGCAGGTCGTACAGCGCGCGGGGCCGGTCGGCCGACTTCTCGATCCGGGTGAGGGAGCGGTCGACGCCGGCCGCCGACAGCAGCGTGCGGGCGGCGGAGGGGCGTATCGCCTGCACGGTGACCGTGTTCGTGCGGACGTCGACGTACCAGACGGGGGCGTCGGTGGTGTCGTTCCGCTGAGCCGCCCGGTCCAGGCGGGACTTGGCCGCGTCCAGGTCGGCCAGGGAGTGCCGTACGACGGTGGCCTCGGCGCCCCGCGCCTCGATGGCCGGTACGTCGCGGGCGTCCGTGGTCGCCACCGTCAGCGTGCCGGAGTCCGCGCCGCGCACCCAGGCGCCCGCGAAGTCGGAGCCCAACGCCGCCCGGAGGCGGCCTGCGGTGGCGCCCGCCTCCGCCTCGTTCACCAGGCGGCGTTCCGCCTGCCGGCGGTCGAGACCCAGGTCGCGTTCCATGGCCTTGAGAAGGGCGGGCGGAGCCGCGTCGGTGCGCAGCGTCTCCGCGGCGGAGGGGCCGGCCGGGGGAGCGGCCGGTCCCGCGCTCGCGGAGCCGCTGAGCCCGGCCACGAGCAGGGCGGCCGTCGCCGCGACGGCGGCCGCCGCGGCTCTGGCGTGCCGGGGGAGGTGTCGGTGGGGCATGAGGCATCTCCTCGGTTCGGGTGGGGAGGTGCCGAAACCGTAGGGAGGGCCGGCCGGACGCCGTAAGCCGTCGGCCGGCCCCCTCCCCGGCGTTATGGAACGGGCTGCGCGGCGAGCCACTCCGCGTAGCTGTCGCTGCGGGCCGCCACGCCCGCGTGTGCCAGCCGGGCCTGTGCCAGGACGGTGGCCGCGGTCTCCGCCCGCTGCGTCACCCGGTGCCAGCCCAGCAGATGCCGCCAGGTCAGCGGCGTGCCGGTGAGCGGACGGGTGATGATCCCGGGCGTGTTCGGGAAGGTCGCCCGGCACAGTCCGACCGCCCGGCCGACCTGCACGAGGTGGACCAGGGACGAGGTGTCCGTCTCGTACATCCGGTGCGGGGTGAAGCCGGCGCGGGCGCAGGCCGCCGTGAAGCAGTCCCCGAAGCAGCCGTCGCCCGGCACGCAGGCCCACTCCTCACCGGCCAGCTCGGTCAGCTCGACCTCGCCCGGGCGGGCGAGCGCGTGCCCCTCCGGCACCATGACGAACACCGGGTCGACCGCGACCTCCTGCCAGACCAGGCCCTCCGCGCCGGGTGGCGAGGCCGAACCGCACGTTCCGGCGAGGGCGAAGTCCAGCCGCCCCTCGGTCAGCAGGCCGGCCAGCTCCCGTTCGGACCAGGAGGCGCAGGTGGTCACCCGGGCGTCGGGCGTCACGTCCGCGAGCCGGTCCACCACGGCGCCGAGGAGGGGGCCGTGGGTGCCGCCCAGCCGGAGGCACGCCGTCGCGCGGGAGGTGCGGGCGAAGCGGGCCGCCTCCTGTTGCAGCTCGGTCACCGCCGGCAGCACGATCCGGCTGCGCTCCAGCACGAGTTCGCCCAGCGCGGTGGCCCGCACCCCGTGCCGTCCGCGCTCGAACAGCTCACCCCCCAGGGCGCGCTCGATCCGCTTGAGCTGGGCGCTCAGCGCGGGCTGCGCGAGCCCCAGGTCGGTCGCCGCCCGGGTGAGGCTGCCCGCGTCGGCGATCGCCCGGATCGTTCTCAGATGCCGCAACTCCAGCTCCATGAGGGGAGCTTGCGGCGTGGGAGGGGCAGGGGCAAGAGGTTGGTACGGACCTGCTTCCCGGCGGGTCGTCGGAGCGGGTGGCGCGGGCCCGGTCGTCAGCGCGGATGACGCAGTCCGTCGACGAGGACGCCGACCAGCCGGCGCGCGTCGTAACCGGGATCGCTCTCCGCGCCGATGCAGAGGTTCCCGACGCCGCGCATGAGGGTGAGCGCGTCGATGTCGGTGCGGATCTCACGGGCGGAGATCGCGGCGTCGAGCAGTTCCGCGCAGACGGGCAGGAGGCGGTCGAGGAAGTAGGTGTGCAGTCCTTCGAAGCCGCTGTCGTCGGACCGCAGGACGGCGGCGAGTCCGTGCTTGGTGACCAGGAAGTCGACGAACAGGTCGATCCACTGCCGCAGGGCGGCGTGCGGGGTCGCGGCGGCGGCCAGCAGGGCCGGCCCGGCCTCGGCGCAGGCGTCGACCTGGTGCCGGTAGACGGCGATGATCAGGTCGGCCCGGGTCGGGAAGTGGCGGTAGAGGGTGCCGAGCCCGACGCCTGCCCGGGACGCGATGTCGCGCACCGGGGCGTTCACGCCCGACGCGAGGAAGGCCGCTACGGCCGCCTCGAGCAGCGTCTCCTTGTTGCGCCGGGCGTCCTTCCGCCGTGACCGGTCCCCGGGCCCGGCGCCCTCGTCGCTCTGGTTCACCGCGTTGTTCCTCCCGCTCTCGCGCGCTCCCGCATGGTCTCACGCACGCCCGCGCACGCCCACGCCTCCCGGGTGCTTGCCAAAACGGAACAGCGTTCCGTATCGTTTCGAGCGTACCGGAACGGTGTTCCGTTTCTGGTTCCTTCTGCCATGAGGAGACACGGCCATGCAGTACCGCACCCTGGGCCGGACCGGCGTACAGGTCAGCACGCTCGCGCTCGGCGCGATGAACTTCGGCGCGATCGGGCGCACCGGTCAGGACGAGGCCACCGCCATCGTCGACGCCGCCCTGGAGGCCGGTGTCAACGTCATCGACACCGCCGACATGTACGGCGGCGGGGAGTCGGAGGAGATGGTCGGCAAGGCCATCGCCGGGCGCCGCGACGACATCGTGCTGGCCACGAAGGCGACCATGCCGATGGGGGAGGAGCGCAACCACCGGGGCGGTTCGCGCCGCTGGCTCGTCACCGCGCTGGAGGACAGCCTGCGCCGGCTCGGCGTCGACCACGTCGACCTCTACCAGATGCACCGCTGGGACCCGGCCACCAGTGACGAGGAGACCCTGTCGGCGCTCACCGACCTGCAGCGCGCGGGGAAAATACGCTACTTCGGCTCCTCCACCTTCCCCGCGTACCGCATCGTGCAGGCGCAGTGGGCCGCCCGTGAACTGCGCCTGGGCCGGTACGTCACCGAGCAGCCCAGCTACTCCATCCTGCAGCGCGGTGTCGAGACCCATGTTCTTCCGGTGACCGAGGAGTACGGGCTCGGCGTGCTGGTGTGGAGCCCGCTGGCCTCGGGCTGGCTGTCGGGCGCGGTACGCAGGGGACGCGACGTCACCACGCACCGCTCGACGGTCATGCCGGACCGCTTCGACCCCTCACTCCCCGCCAACCGGACCCGGCTCGACGCCGTCGAGCGGCTGGCCGCGGTCGCCGACGAGGCCGGACTGACCATGATCCAGCTGGCGCTCGGCTTCGTGACCGCGCATCCCGGTGTGACCAGCGCGCTCATCGGTCCGCGCACGCCGGACCACCTGCGGGCTCAGCTCGCCGCCGCCGACACCGTGCTCCCCGCCGACGTGCTCGACGCCATCGACGCGATCGTCGCTCCGGGTGTCGACCTGGCCCCGCACGAGAAGCACGACACGCCGCCCTCACTGCTCGACGCCTCACTGCGCCGCCGCTGACCGACCCGGAGGTCCACCAGCCCATGTCACCCGCACCCCGACCCCGTTTCGGGATCATGACCGCGCCCTCGCAGGTCGACTACCACGACATCCTGCGGGTCTGGCGCGAGGCGGACACGGTCCCGGAGATCGAGCACGCGTGGCTGTTCGATCACCTCATGCCCATCTTCGGCGACCCGGAGGGCCCGACCTACGAGGGCTGGACGCTGCTCTCGGCGCTCGCGGCGCAGACCCGGCGGCTGCGGCTCGGCGTGATGGTGACCAGCAACCGGTTCCGGCCGCCGGCGCTGCTCGCCAAGATCGCCACGACCGTCGACATCGTCTCCAACGGACGGCTCGACCTCGGCATAGGCGTCGGCTCCCGCCCGAACCCTCCCCAGGCATGGCGCGAGTACCCGGCGCACGGCCTGCCCTTCCGGCCCCCGGCGCAGGCGGTGGAGAGCCTCGCCGAAGCCTGCACGGTGATCCGGAGGCTGTGGACCGAGAAGGAACCCTTCGACTTCCACGGCACCCACCACCACCTCACCGGGGCGTTCGGCAGCCCCAAGCCCGTGCAGCGGCCCCACCCGCCGATCCTCATCGGCGGACGCTCCAGCGCGACGCTGCGCGTGGTCGCCGAGCACGCGGACCTGTGGAACATCCCCGGCGGTGACATCGACGACGTGGTCCGCCGCAGCGCCCTGCTGGACCGCTACTGCGCGGACATCGGCCGCGACCCGGCCTCGATCGTCCGCTCGATCCACCTGCCCGTCGACTACGACCGGCCCGGCGCCGTGCGGGAGGCGATCGGCGAGGCGGCCGACGCCGGTTTCGGGCACATCGTCCTCGGGCTGGGGGCGCCGTACCCGGCCGGCGTCGCGCGGTGGGTCGCCGACGAACTCATCGGTGCGTCGGGGGGAAAGGGCCGCGCGCACGGGTATTGACGCGCCGCTCGGCCAGACCTTAGCGTCCGCCCATCCCTAATGTTTCGGATTCTACTTCGAAACATTCGAGAACGACGATGGGAATGAGACTCCCCGCATGAGATCCATTCGTTTCGCCACCGTGGCCGTCGCCACCGCCGCCCTGACCCTGCCGCTCCTGGCGGGCACGGCGACCGCCGACCCGTCCGCCGGCCGGAAAGCCCCGCCGCACTCCAACGCCAAGTTCGACCGGCTGCGTGCGGCCGCCCCCGAGGGCTTCGTCGTGGGCACCGCCGTGGCAGGCGGCGGCCACCACCTGGAGCAGGACTACCCGGACCCCTTCACGTACGACAAGGAGTACCGGAAGCACCTGGGACGCCAGTTCAGCTCGGTCTCCCCCGAGAACCAGATGAAGTGGGACTACATCCACCCCGAGCGGGACCGCTACGACTTCGGGCAGGCCGACGCCATCGTCGAGTTCGCCGCGCGCCACAAGCAGGTCGTGCGCGGCCACACCCTGCTGTGGCACAGCCAGAACCCGGCGTGGCTGGAGGAGGGCGACTTCTCGAAGGAGGAGCTGCGCTCCCTCCTGCGTGAGCACATCACCACCGTCGTCGGCCGCTACGCCGGCCGGATCCAGCAGTGGGACGTCGCCAACGAGATATTCGACGACCAGGGCAACCTGCGCACCCAGGACAACATCTGGATCCGCGAACTGGGTCCGGGCGTCGTCGCCGACGCCTTCCGCTGGGCCCACGAGGCCGACCCCGAGGCGAAGTTGTTCTTCAACGACTACAACGT
Organism: Streptomyces marokkonensis; assembly: GCF_008312835.1. Lineage (GTDB taxonomy): Bacteria > Actinomycetota > Actinomycetes > Streptomycetales > Streptomycetaceae > Streptomyces > Streptomyces marokkonensis_A. Next base: position 17,551 of record NZ_VSKS01000018.1, read on the forward strand.
GGAGGGCGTCAACGCGAAGAGCGACGCCTACTACACGCTCATCCAGGACCTGCTCGAGCAGGACGTACCCGTGGACGGCTTCTCCGTCCAGGGGCACCTGAGCACGCGCTACGGCTTCCCGGGCGACCTGGAGGACAACCTGCGCCGCTTCGACGCGCTCGGCCTGGAGACCGCCGTCACCGAGCTGGACGTCCGCATGGACCTGCCGGAGAGCGGTGTGCCCACCGAGGCGCAGGAGCAGAAGCAGGCCGACTACTACCAGCGGACGCTCCAGGCGTGCCTGGCCATCGACGGCTGCAACTCGTTCACCATCTGGGGCTTCACCGACAAGTACTCGTGGGTGCCGGTGTTCTTCGAGGGCGAGGGCTTCGCCAACGTCATGACCGACGACTACGCGCGCAAGCCCGCCTTCTACGCCCTGCGGGACACGCTGAAGGAGGCACGGCACGACGACTGCGACAAGCACCGGTAGGACCGGCACCGGGCCCCGGACGGGCGGCGCATGCCCGTCCGGGGGTGGCCCCCTCCTCCTGGCCCGCGGGACTCACGCCTTGCGGGCCACCGCCACATAGGCCCCGCTGTGGACGCCCTCCTGCCCGGGAACCGGCTCTCCGAGCTCCGGGTGCCACTCCTCGGCCGCCACGATGCCGGGCTCGACGATCTCCAGCCCTTCGAAGAACCGGGCGAACCGGTCCCTGCTGCGCATGTCCATGGTCAGCCCGCCCGCCCGGTAGAGGTCGATCACCTTCCGGGAGGCTTCCTCCGGGTGGAAATCGGGAGTGAGGTGCGACATGACCAGGTAACTGCCGGGCGCCAGCGCCTCCTTGAGCCGGTCCACCAGCTCGTACGCCCCGTCCTCGTCGCCGATGAAGTGCAGCAGCGCGATCAGGGACAGCGCCACCGGCCGCTCGAAGTCCAGCGTCTTGCGGGCCTGCTCGACGATGACGGCGGTGTCCCGCGCGTCCGCCTGCACATAGTCGACGACCCCCTCGGAGGTACCCCGCAGCAGCGCCTCGGCGTGGACGAGGACGATCGGGTCGTTGTCGCAGTACACCACCCGTGCGTCGGCGGCGATTCCCTGCGCCACCTGGTGCAGGTTCGGCTCCGTCGGTATGCCGGTCCCGATGTCGAGGAACTGGCGCACGCCCTGGTCCGCCACCCAGCGGGTGGCGCGGTGCATGAACGCCCTGTTCATCCGCGCCATGACCGGGATGACCGGCGCGAACTCCACGAGCTGTCTGCCCAGCGCCTCGTCCACCGGGTAGTTGTCCTTGCCGCCGAGGAACCAGTCGTACATCCGCGCGGGATGCGGCTTGCTGGTGTCGATCCGTACGGGAGCGTCCATGCCGAAGTCAGGCTGATTCACGCCGATCCCCCTTGTCACGCCGGGCAGTTGACCCTGTTCGGTCGTGCTCGTCACGATAGCCAGCCGCCTGACCGGCAGCGGCCCGGGGCGGCGCTTTCTCAGATCTCGGGTTCCGCTGCTGGAGGACGTAGTCGCTCGAACGTGTGAATGGGGCGTTCTGCCCGTACTGGGGTTCATGTCGCGATCTAACGTGATCCGTGTGGCTCGGCTACGCGTGGTGACTGTCCGCCGGTTGTCCGGTGCTGTCCGGGCCGTCGGCGTGGTTGGTGCGGGTAGGGCGCCGCGGTATGGCGCGGACGACGGAGGGGTGCGGCATGTCGGTGGACGGTGAGGCGGTACGGCTCAAGGGCGAGGCGGACGAGCCGGGGTGGGAGGTGGACCCGGACGACGAGTGGGGCGTCGCGGTCATCACCACGGTGGGGCGGCAGTTGAAGCTGCGGCGCGAGGCGGCGGGGATGCGGGCCGGCCAGTTCGGGGCGGCGATCGGGTACGGGGAGGACCTCGTCTACAAGGTCGAGGGAGGGAAGCGGATCCCGCAGCGGGAGTATCTGGACAGGGCCGACGAGGTGCTGGGGGCGGGTGGACTGCTCTCGGCGGCCTGGGAGGACGTGAAGAGGGTCCGGTATCCGAGGAAGGTTCGGGAACTGGCCAAGCTGGAGGCTCAGGCGGCCGAGATCGGTGTGTACGAAAGCATCAGCATCAATGGTCTGCTGCAGACCCCGGAGCATGCTCGAGCCCTGTTCGAGGCATGGCAGCCCGCCTACTCGGAGGAGGATCTGGAGCGCGTGCTGGCAGCACGAATGGCTCGCCAGGCCATCTTCGAGCGGTCACCCGCGCCTGCGCTGAGCTTTGTCGAAGAAGAGGCGGCTCTGCGACGTCGTGTGGGGAGCACAATGGTGTGTCGTCAGCAGCTGGAACATCTGCTGGAGGTGGGTCGGCTGCGCAACGTAACCCTTCAAGTGATGCCGACGAGCAGCAATGCCCACCCCGGACTGAGCGGAAGGATCGAAATCCTGAAGTTCGCCGACGGAACTGCTGTAGGGCGATCCGACGGCGCGTTCAACGGTCGCCCCACCTCGGACCCCAAGCAGCTCCGCATCCTTGAGCTGCGGTATGGCACCATCCGAGCTCAAGCGCTCCCGCCCGAGGAGTCGCTGGCCCTCATCGAGCAAGTGCTTGGAGAGACATGACACGCAAGGCCTCTGCAGGAGACACCTCCGAGCTGAAGTGGTTCAAGAGCAGCTACAGCAGCGGCCCCGACGGTGACTCCTGCGTCGAGATCGCGATAGCACCCCGCACCATCCACGTCCGCGACTCCAAGAGCCCGGCCGGGCCTCGGCTCGCGCTCGCGTCGGACGCGTGGGCGAGCTTCGTGGCGTACGCGTCGAAGCACTGACCTGGCCGTCCGCTCTCCGTACGCCGCGTCCACATAGCGGACGATCCGGCCTGTCCCTTGGTATCGCGTTAACACAGGAGTAACACTGGGAGGGTTGGCCGGCCTGTCGTATACGAACGGGGCGGCCGCTGTCCCGCGCGCGGCAACGGCGCCGAGCGCTCCTCACCGGTCCCGCACCGGTGTCAGCCGTGCCAGAAAGGGACTCCGTGGCCACACGACCCGACCCCAAGATCTCGCTCGACCAGCTGCGCGCCGAGGTGGAGCGCCGTAACCCGGCGGAGCCCGAGTTCCACCAGGCCGCGCGCGAGGTGCTGGAGACGCTCGCTCCGGTGCTGGCCGCCCGGCCCGAGTACGCCGACCCCGGGCTCGTGGAGCGGCTCGTGGAGCCGGAGCGGCAGATCATGTTCCGGGTGCCGTGGCAGGACGACAACGGCCGGGTCCACGTCAACCGGGGCTTCCGGATCGAGTTCAACAGCGCCCTCGGCCCGTACAAGGGCGGCCTGCGCTTCCACCCCTCGGTGAACCTCGGGATCATCAAGTTCCTCGGCTTCGAGCAGATCTTCAAGAACGCGCTCACCGGACTCGGCATCGGCGGCGGCAAGGGCGGCAGCGACTTCGACCCGCAGGGCCGCAGCGACGCCGAGGTCATGCGCTTCTGCCAGTCCTTCATGACCGAGCTGTACCGGCACATCGGCGAGTACACCGACATCCCGGCCGGTGACATCGGCGTCGGCGCCCGCGAGATCGGCTATCTGTTCGGCCAGTACCGGCGGATCACCAACCGCTGGGAGGGCGGCGTGCTGACCGGCAAGAGCGCCGGCTGGGGCGGCTCGCTGATCCGCCCGGAGGCGACGGGCTACGGCAACGTGCTGTTCGCGGAGGCCATGCTGCGCGCCCGGGGCGAGGACCTCGAGGGGCAGACCGCGGTCGTCTCCGGCTCCGGCAACGTGGCGATCTACACCATCCAGAAGCTGGCCGCCCTCGGCGCCAACCCGGTGACCTGCTCCGACTCCGGCGGCTACGTCGTCGACGAGAAGGGCATCGACGTCGAGCTGCTGCGCCAGGTCAAGGAGGTCGAACGCGGCCGGGTGAGCACGTACGCCGAGCGCCGGGGCGCCTCCGCGCGGTTCGTGCCCGGCGGGCGGGTCTGGGAGGTCCCCGCCGACGTCGCCCTGCCGTCGGCGACCCAGAACGAACTGAACGCCGTGGACGCCGACGCCCTCATCCGCAACGGCGTGAAGGCGGTCTCCGAAGGCGCGAACATGCCGACGACGCCGGAGGCCGTGCAGCTCTTCCAGCGGGCCGGCGTCGCCTTCGGCCCCGGCAAGGCGGCCAACGCGGGCGGCGTCGCCGTCAGCGCGCTGGAGATGACGCAGAACGCGTCGCGCACCTCGTGGAAGGCGGACCAGGTCGAGCAGGAGCTGGCCCGCATCATGACCGACATCCACACCACCTGCGCCGAGACCGCCGAGCGCTACGGCGCCCCCGGCGACTACGTGACCGGCGCGAACATCGCCGGCTTCGAGCGGGTGGCGGACGCCATGCTCGCGCAGGGCGTCATCTGAGCCGTACGCGCCGTCTCGTCACGGTGTGGGGATGCCGGCCGGACGGGCCGGGCGCCCGAAGCGGACGGGGACGCCCGGTGAGTACAGCACGCTCACCGGCTCCCCGGCCGGCCTCGGCAGCCCGGCCGCGGTGATCAGGTCCTCCTCGCACTCCACCAGCTCCGCCCGGTGCAGCGGCCAGCGCGGATGCGCGTTGGGCAGGTACATCGACCGCCCGAAGAAGGCGTTGTGCATGCCCCAGCGCGCGGTGAGGAAGTGCTCCAGCTCGGTCGGCTCCCCGATCGGCTCGCCCCTGCGCACGGTGAGACGGCTGCCGGCGCGGCGCGGCCCCGGCCAGCGCCGGGAACCGGTGTAGGTGACGGTGCCGCCGTCGAGGTGGTCGACGCTCATCCGGGACCAGAGGTAGGGCATCCGGAACCCGAGACGGGCCACCACCACCGGGATCAGCCGGGAGGCGTCCAGGGAGAGGAAGACGACGCCCCGCCGTCCGTGCGCGTCGACCGAGTAGAGGCGGACGTTGGTCTCGGGGAAGCTGCCGAGATAGGGGACACCCGGCAGGCGGAGCCACCCCACGCGGTGCATCCGGAACGCCACGAGACCGACGTACGTGACCCCGTCCAGCGTGTCCGGCACGGTGCCCGGCGGCAGCAGCCCGGCCACGTCGGCCGGCTCCACCGCCCAGTGCACGAACGTCAGGTCGAGCCAGGACTGCGTGAGCAGCGGGCGCGCGATCGCCTCCGGCGGATCGGGCGTGACGGGCTGCGAGGGCGGCGGTGTGGGCGGCACACCGCCAGTATCGCGGAGCAGGCGTGCAGCGGTACGGCTGCCCGGGGAACGCGGCGGACACCACGATGTGCCCCACATGGCCCTGGTGACCGAAGGGCCCGCCCGGGAAGCTGGGGACCATGCAGAAGCTCTCCCTCGACGCCCTCGCCCGCGAACACCTGGAACGCGCCACCGCCACCCCCAACGGCCGCAGCGCCACCACCGTCTACGGCGGACACGAACACACTCTGCGCCAGACCCTGCTCGCCCTGACCGCGGGCACGAGCCTCGCCGACCACGACAGCCCCGGCGAGGCCACCCTGCTGGTGCTGCGCGGCCGTGTCCGCCTCACCAGCGGCGAGACCGAGTGGGAGGGCCGCACCGGCGACCTCCTCGTCATCCCTCCCACCCGTCACGGCCTTCAGGCACTGGAGGACGCGGCGGTGATCCTCACGGTCGCCAAGCGCGGGTAGCCCCGTCGCCGGGGTGTCAGACGCGGTGCACGGTGTGCAGGGTCCGGGCGTAGGTGCCCGTCCCGTCCAGGAGCGAGGCGCCCCCCATGTCGGACATGGTGGGGCCGTTGACCGTCTTGCGGCTGGACAGGAAGCGGCGCCTGCCGGCCGTGTCCGTGCCGAGGTGGATACCGACGTGGTCCACCGTCGCCGTCGGGCCGTCGTCGCCCGAGTCCGCGTTGAACAGCACGAGATCACCCGGCTGGAGCTGCTCCGCGGGTGGCGGGTTCACCCCGTCGGTGCGGGCGACGCGCACCCCCGGCAAGTGGTCGGCCATGTCGCGGGAACGCCGGGGTATCCGGGTACCTGAGGTGTCCTGCCCCGCCGCCATCGGCACCCCCATGTGATAGCCGTACACCATGCGCGTGTAGCCCGAGCAGTCGAGGTTGCCCACCTGCTTGCTGGACGGGCCCGTGTAGGTCCCGTCCGGGAAGGTCCAGCCGGTGTTCATGTACTCGTGGAAGTCGGCGCCCTCGTAGCGCCGGCCCTGCGGGTCCAGGTAGCCGTATCCCGCCGCGCCCAGCACCTGCTTGCCCTCCGCGGGTCCGGAGCCGGAGACCACCGGGGGAGCACCGGGAAGGAACATGGCCGCGTGGGCCAGCACGTCCGGCGCGGTGGAGCCGGCCCAGGCGCGGACGGTGCTTGCCAGCTCCGGCGTCCAGGTCCCGCCGAAGGGCTCCGGCAGCACCCGCACCCAGTGCCCGTGGGTGACCGCCGGCGGCTCGGCCCAGCCGGCGGCGTCCAGCTGGAAGCGGCTGACCAGCAGCTTCATCGGCAGGCTGGTGCAGCCCCGGTTGGCCAGTGCGCGCAGGCCGACCCGCCCCGCGCCGAAGGTCGAGTCGGACACGTCGGCCGCCCACCCGGAGGGCTCCGCCGAGGCGGACGCCCAGGCCTTGGCCCGGATACGACTGCCCTCGCGGCGCACACGGATCGTCCAGTCCGTGCCCGCGGGCACACCGGTGGCGACCGTGACGGCCGGAACCAACTGGGTGACCGTGTCGTCGGCCTCCTTCTCCACCCGCAGCTGGACCGCACCGGTCGTGAGGAAGGACAGCCGGGCCCGGTAGTTGTTGTGGGTGTCCTGGTAGCCGAAGGACAGCGCGTAGGAACAGGCCTCTCCGGCGGGCACCTTGTCGAAGCGGGCGACGGAGCGGACGTCGACGTCGGCGAGTGCGTCGTCGCGGAGGGTGGCGTGGCGGCTGGCGTGGTCGGTGGTCAGATCGATGACACCGGTGCCCGGCAGCACCGAGTAGTCGGTGTCGACGGGACCGAGGGTGGACCAGACCCCGCCGCCGGGGGAACTCCCCCAGTACGAACGCTTGTCCGCGGGGAGGGACAGGTCGGGCAGCGTGCGTCCGAAGTCGTCCACGAAGGGCCGCTTGTTCTCCGTGAACGTCCGTTCCGGTCCGGACAGCAGCACGGTGCGGGCGCCATGGGTCAGGAGGGCGACACGTCTGCCGCCCGAGGTGACCTCGGTGCGGGCCGGGGTGCCCGGCAGTACCGTCGCGGTGAGGGGCGACCGCAGTGTTTCGCGGAAGAAGTGGGTGGCGTCCAGCGGCGCAGTCGTCACGGACGAGAGGGCGGAGCCCGGTGCCGCCGGAGCCGCGAGGGGCGCGGCCGCGCCCGCCGCCCGCGCGGAGGAGGCGGTCGTGCCGATCAGCGGGAGAGCAGTGGTGGAGGCGGCGAGAACGGCGAGGACACTGCGCCGTGAGGTGTTCGACATGGCTTTCATGATCGCGGAGAGGGGGCGTGTCCGGGCCTCCGGCGCCCAAGTCGGGGGCGCCCGCGTTTGATTCCGGCCGTCCCGGGGGTACTCTCTTCCGCCCGATTGGCCAGGCCCCCACCCACTGTGGCAAACTGTCGGAGTTGCTCGGTCGAGCGTTGATGCTGCGCGCCTCCCGCCGGGAGGACCGGAAGCGAGTCCCACAGTACTCGTCGTCCCTGAGGGGCGGACGTACGGGAATCTTCCGGGAAGCGTACGTGCGGCGCCGGCCAGGCACCCGGTGGGCCTTTCGCCCCCGGTCCACGGTTCTGGTAAGGCCGTGTCAATCCCGCGGGGATGTTCGAACAAGGGACATTCATGTCAGCGGGAGTGCGACACGCCCGACCGCGTGGGTCGGAGGACGAGACCTGGAACACCGGGTTCCAGAGCGTAAAGAGAGACAGGACTACGAAGTAGCCATGGCGGGACAGAAGATCCGCATCCGGCTCAAGGCCTACGACCACGAAGTCATCGACTCTTCGGCGAAGAAGATCGTCGAGACGGTGACGCGCACTGGTGCGTCGGTCGCGGGCCCAGTGCCGCTGCCCACTGAGAAGAACGTGTACTGCGTCATCAAGTCGCCGCACAAGTACAAGGACTCGCGCGAGCACTTCGAGATGCGCACGCACAAGCGCCTGATCGACATCCTCGACCCGACCCCCAAGACCGTTGACTCTCTGATGCGACTCGACCTCCCGGCCGGTGTCGACATCGAGATCAAGCTCTGAGGCCGGTGATCTGAAGAGATGGCAAAGCAGATCAAGGGCATCCTGGGCGAGAAGCTCGGCATGACGCAGGTGTGGGACGAGAACAACCGTGTTGTTCCGGTCACCGTCGTCAAGGCCGGCCCCAACGTCGTCACCCAGGTCCGTACGAACGACGTCGACGGCTACGAGTCGGTCCAGATCGCCTTCGGCGAGATCGACCCGCGCAAGGTGAACAAGCCCCTCAAGGGCCACTTCGCCAAGGCCGACGTCACCCCCCGTCGTCACCTCGTCGAGATCCGCACCGCGGACGCCTCCGAGTACACGCTGGGCCAGGAAGTCACCGCCGAGGTGTTCGAGGCCGGCGTGAAGGTCGACGTGACCGGCAAGAGCAAGGGCAAGGGCTTCGCCGGTGTCATGAAGCGCCACAACTTCCGTGGCCTCGGCGCCGGACACGGTACCCAGCGCAAGCACCGCTCGCCCGGTTCCATCGGTGGCTGCGCCACCCCGGGCCGTGTGTTCAAGGGCCTCCGCATGGCGGGCCGCATGGGCAACGAGCGGGTCACCACCCAGAACCTGACCGTCCACGCCGTTGACGCGGAGAAGGGTCTGCTGCTCATCAAGGGCGCGGTTCCCGGTCCGAACGGCGGCCTCGTCCTGGTCCGCACCGCGGCCAAGGGGGCCTGAGGTAACCGATGAGCACTGTTGACATCCTTTCGCCGGCGGGCGACAAGGCCGGTACCGTCGAGCTCCCCGCGGAGATCTTCGACGTCGAGAAGGTCAGCATCCCGCTGATCCACCAGGTCGTCGTCGCGCAGCTGGCCGCTGCCCGCCAGGGCACCCACAAGACCAAGACCCGCGGTGAAGTCCGTGGTGGTGGCCGCAAGCCGTACCGCCAGAAGGGCACCGGCCGCGCCCGTCAGGGCTCGACCCGCGCGCCGCAGTTCGCCGGTGGTGGCGTCGTCCACGGCCCGCAGCCGCGCGACTACTCGCAGCGGACCCCGAAGAAGATGAAGGCTGCCGCTCTGCGTCACGCCCTCACCGACCGGGCCCGCCACAACCGCATTCACGTCGTCACCGGCGTGATCGAGGGTGAGACGCCCTCCACGAAGGCCGCCAGGACGCTGTTCGGCAAGATCTCGGAGCGCAAGAACCTGCTCCTGGTCGTCGACCGCGCCGACGAGGCCGCGTGGCTGTCCGCCCGCAACCTGCCCCAGGTCCACATCCTGGAGCCGGGCCAGCTGAACACGTACGACGTTCTCGTCTCGGACGACGTGGTCTTCACCAAGGCCGCTTTCGAGTCCTTCGTCGCCGGCCCGAACAAGGCCAACGACAACGAAGGGAGCGAGGTCTGATGGCTGCCCGTCACCCCTCGATCGCCTCGAAGGCCGCCAAGGCGGCCAAGGCCGCGCGCGTCGCCAAGGCGCGCCGCCACGAGGCCGAAGGCAAGAACACCGTCGTCACCCCGGCGAGCAAGGCGTTCACGGACCCCCGTGACGTCCTGCTGAAGCCGGTCGTGTCCGAGAAGAGCTACGCGCTCATCGACGAGAACAAGTACACGTTCATCGTCGCGCCGGGCTCCAACAAGACCCAGATCAAGGAGGCCGTCCAGGCGGTCTTCGAGGTCAAGGTCACCGGGGTCAACACGATCAACCGCGCCGGCAAGCGCAAGCGCACCAAGACCGGTTTCGGTCAGCGTGCGGCGACCAAGCGCGCGATCGTGACCCTCGCTGAGGGCGACCGTATCGACATCTTCGGCGGTCCGACCGCGTAAGCGGTCAGGATCGTTCGATATCGGACGAGGACTGAGAAATGGGTATCCGCAAGTACAAGCCGACGACTCCGGGCCGTCGTGGCTCCAGCGTCGCCGACTTCGTCGAGGTCACGCGGTCCACGCCGGAGAAGTCGCTGGTCCGTCCCCTGCACAGCAAGGGCGGCCGTAACAATTCCGGACGTGTGACCGTCCGCCACCAGGGTGGTGGCCACAAGCGCGCCTACCGCGTGATCGACTTCCGTCGTCACGACAAGGACGGCGTGCCGGCGAAGGTCGCGCACATCGAGTACGACCCCAACCGCACCGCGCGCATCGCGCTGCTGCACTACGCCGATGGCGAGAAGCGCTACATCCTCGCCCCGCGCAACCTGCAGCAGGGCGACCGCGTCGAGAACGGTCCCGGGGCCGACATCAAGCCGGGCAACAACCTTGCCCTGCGCAACATCCCGGTCGGTACGACGCTGCACGCCATCGAGCTGCGTCCCGGCGGCGGCGCCAAGTTCGCCCGCTCCGCCGGCGCCTCGGTGCAGCTGCTCGCGAAGGAGGGCACGATGGCCCACCTCCGCATGCCGTCCGGCGAGATCCGCCTGGTCGACCAGCGCTGCCGCGCCACGGTCGGCGAGGTCGGCAACGCCGAGCAGAGCAACATCAACTGGGGCAAGGCCGGCCGCAAGCGGTGGCTGGGCGTCCGTCCGACCGTCCGTGGTGTCGTCATGAACCCGGTCGACCACCCGCACGGTGGTGGTGAGGGCCGTACCTCCGGTGGTCGCCACCCCGTGTCCCCGTGGGGCAAGAAGGAAGGCCGTACGCGTTCGCCCAAGAAGGCGTCGAACAAGTACATCGTCCGCCGCCGCAAGACGAACAAGAAGCGCTAAGGACGGGTTGAGATGCCTCGTAGCTTGAAGAAGGGACCCTTCGTCGACGACCACCTGATCAAGAAGGTGGACGTCCAGAACGAAGCCGGTACCAAGAACGTCATCAAGACCTGGTCCCGTCGCTCGATGATCGTCCCGGCGATGCTGGGCCACACGATCGCGGTGCACAACGGCAAGACCCACATCCCGGTGTTTGTCACCGAGTCGATGGTCGGCCACAAGCTCGGCGAGTTCTCGCCGACCCGCACCTTCCGGGGCCACGTCAAGGACGACCGGAAGTCGAAGCGCCGCTAGTCGGCGGGGTGCAATCGACCATGACAGACACTGAAGGGACAACCATGGAAGCCAGGGCCCAGGCGCGGTACATCCGCGTCACGCCCATGAAGGCCCGCCGCGTGGTGGACCTCATCCGTGGCATGAGTGCCACGGAGGCTCAGGCGGTCCTGCGTTTCGCCCCGCAGGCCGCGAGCGTGCCGGTCGGCAAGGTGCTGGACAGCGCCATCGCCAACGCCGCGCACAACTACGACCACACCGACGCCGACAGCCTCGTCATTTCCGAGGCGTACGTCGACGAGGGCCCGACCCTGAAGCGGTTCCGGCCGCGCGCCCAGGGCCGTGCCTACCGGATCCGCAAGCGGACCAGCCACATCACCGTGGTCGTCAGCAGCAAGGAAGGAACCCGGTAATGGGCCAGAAGGTAAACCCGCACGGGTTCCGGCTCGGCATCACCACCGACTTCAAGTCGCGCTGGTACGCCGACAAGCTGTACAAGGACTACGTCAAGGAAGACGTCGCCATCCGTCGGATGATGACGTCCGGCATGGAGCGCGCCGGCATCTCGAAGGTGGAGATCGAGCGCACCCGTGACCGCGTGCGTGTGGACATCCACACCGCCCGTCCCGGCATCGTCATCGGCCGCCGCGGCGCCGAGGCCGACCGCATCCGCGGCGACCTGGAGAAGCTGACCGGCAAGCAGGTCCAGCTGAACATCCTCGAGGTCAAGAGCCCGGAGACGGACGCTCAGCTGGTGGCCCAGGCCGTCGCCGAGCAGCTGTCCTCCCGCGTCTCCTTCCGTCGTGCCATGCGCAAGAGCATGCAGGGCACGATGAAGGCCGGCGCCAAGGGCATCAAGATCCAGTGCGGTGGCCGCCTCGGTGGCGCCGAGATGTCCCGCTCGGAGTTCTACCGCGAGGGCCGTGTGCCCCTGCACACGCTCCGCGCGAACGTGGACTACGGCTTCTTCGAGGCCAAGACGACCTTCGGCCGCATCGGTGTGAAGGTCTGGATCTACAAGGGCGACGTCAAGAACATCGCCGAGGTCCGCGCCGAGAACGCCGCTGCCCGCGCCGGCAACCGCCCGGCCCGTGGCGGCGCCGACCGCCCGGCCCGTGGTGGCCGCGGTGGCGAGCGTGGCGGTCGCGGCCGCAAGCCGCAGCAGGCTCCCGCTGCCGAGGCCCCCAAGGCCGAGGCTCCGGCTGCCGCTCCGGCTGAGAGCACCGGAACGGAGGCCTGACCGACATGCTGATCCCCCGTAGGGTCAAGCACCGCAAGCAGCACCACCCGAAGCGCCGTGGCCAGGCCAAGGGCGGTACGACGGTTGCGTTCGGCGAGTACGGCATCCAGGCCCTCACGCCGGCGTACGTGACCAACCGCCAGATCGAGGCGGCCCGTATCGCGATGACCCGCCACATCAAGCGTGGCGGCAAGGTCTGGATCAACATCTACCCGGACCGCCCGCTCACGAAGAAGCCTGCCGAGACCCGCATGGGTTCCGGTAAGGGTTCCCCGGAGTGGTGGATCGCGAACGTGCACCCGGGCCGGGTCATGTTCGAGCTGTCCTACCCCAACGAGAAGATCGCCCGTGAGGCGCTGACTCGTGCGGCCCACAAGCTGCCGATGAAGTGCCGGATCGTCAAGCGCGAGGCAGGTGAAGCGTGATGTCGGCCGGTACCAAGGCGTCCGAGCTGCGCGAGCTGGGCAACGAGGAGCTTCTCGCGAAGCTTCGCGAGGCCAAGGAAGAGCTGTTCAACCTCCGCTTCCAGGCGGCGACCGGTCAGCTCGAGAACCACGGTCGGCTGAAGGCCGTCCGTAAGGACATCGCGCGGATCTACACCCTGATGCGCGAGCGCGAGCTGGGCATCGAAACGGTGGAGAACGCATGAGCGAGAACAACGTGACTGAGACGAACACCGAGGCTCGGGGCGACCGCAAGACCCGTGAGGGCATCGTCGTCAGCGACAAGATGGACAAGACCGTCGTCGTCGCTGTCGAGGACCGCAAGAAGCACGCGCTGTACGGCAAGGTCATCCGCAGCACGAGCAAGCTCAAGGCCCACGACGAGCAGAACGCCGCCGGCGTCGGCGACCGCGTCCTCCTGATGGAGACCCGGCCGCTGTCCGCCACGAAGCACTGGCGCGTCGTCGAGATCCTCGAGAAGGCCAAGTAATTCCTGCGGCAAACCGCAGGGTAGTTCCGCCAGGCTCCGACGGGGCTGAGCGCTGTTCGTTCAGCACAGCAGCCCCGTCGGGGAACCGGCAGACGATCAGGAGATAGACGTGATCCAGCAGGAGTCGCGACTGCGTGTCGCCGACAACACTGGTGCGAAGGAGATCCTTTGCATCCGTGTGCTCGGTGGCTCCGGTCGCCGCTACGCGGGCATCGGTGACGTCATCGTCGCCACCGTCAAGGACGCGATCCCCGGTGGCAACGTGAAGAAGGGTGACGTCGTCAAGGCGGTCATCGTTCGCACCGTCAAGGAGCGCCGCCGTCCGGACGGCTCGTACATCCGCTTCGACGAGAACGCCGCCGTCATTCTGAAGAACGACGGCGACCCTCGCGGCACCCGTATCTTCGGCCCCGTGGGCCGTGAGCTGCGCGAGAAGAAGTTCATGAAGATCATCTCCCTCGCGCCGGAGGTGCTGTGAGCATGAAGATCAAGAAGGGCGACCTGGTCCAGGTCATCACGGGCAAGGACAAGGGCAAGCAGGGCAAGGTCATTGCCGCTTACCCGCGCGAGGAGCGCGTCCTGGTCGAGGGTGTCAACCGGGTCAAGAAGCACACCAAGGCCGGCCCGACCGCTCGCGGTTCCCAGGCCGGCGGCATCGTGACCACCGAGGCCCCGATCCACGTCTCCAACGTCCAGTTGGTCGTGGAGAAGGACGGCAACAAGGTCGTCACGCGCGTCGGTTACCGCTTCGACGACGAAGGCAACAAGATCCGCGTTGCCAAGCGGACGGGTGAGGACATCTGATGACGACCACCACCACTCCGCGTCTGAAGACGAAGTACCGCGAGGAGATCGCGGGCAAGCTGCGCGAGCAGTTCTCCTACGAGAACGTCATGCAGGTTCCCGGCCTCGTCAAGATCGTGGTCAACATGGGTGTGGGCGACGCCGCCCGCGACTCCAAGCTGATCGAGGGCGCCATCCGCGACCTCACCACGATCACCGGTCAGAAGCCGGCCGTCACCAAGGCCCGCAAGTCCATCGCGCAGTTCAAGCTGCGTGAGGGCCAGCCGATCGGTGCCCACGTCACGCTCCGTGGCGACCGCATGTGGGAGTTCCTGGACCGCACCCTGTCGCTCGCGCTGCCGCGCATCCGCGACTTCCGCGGTCTGTCCCCCAAGCAGTTCGACGGCCGTGGCAACTACACCTTCGGTCTCACGGAGCAGGTCATGTTCCACGAGATCGACCAGGACAAGATCGACCGTGTCCGGGGTATGGACATCACCGTGGTGACCACGGCGACCAACGACGAAGAGGGCCGCGCCCTTCTCCGTCACCTCGGCTTCCCGTTCAAGGAGGCGTGAGCGAGATGGCGAAGAAGGCTCTCATCGCGAAGGCTGCTCGCAAGCCCAAGTTCGGAGTGCGCGGCTACACCCGCTGCCAGCGCTGCGGTCGTCCGCACTCCGTGTACCGCAAGTTCGGCCTGTGCCGCGTGTGCCTTCGTGAGATGGCTCACCGTGGCGAGCTGCCGGGCGTGACCAAGAGCTCCTGGTAGTCCGGTAGTTCCGGACTCCCAGGGCTCTCGGTAAGCAATGGGAACGGCAGGAGGCCCGCCCCGCATGGCTTAGGCTTGTGGGGTTGGGCACCTGCCGTGCCCGTACGCACGCGGGCAGCTGCCCGCTCATGTTTGCTTACTACGCCGTAGGTCCACCGCGCCGCACCCGTCCCGTCTCGGATCGGGGAGAGGGATGGCGCACCAGGAAACCCCGGCGAGAGAGGCCGAAGGCCAATTCATGACCATGACTGATCCGATCGCAGACATGCTTACGCGTCTGCGGAACGCGAACTCGGCGTACCACGACTCCGTGGCGATGCCGCACTCGAAGATCAAGTCTCACATCGCGGAGATCCTCCAGCAGGAGGGCTTCATCACGGGCTGGAAGGTCGAGGACGCCGAGGTCGGCAAGAACCTCGTCCTGGAGCTGAAGTTCGGCCCCAACCGTGAGCGCTCCATCGCGGGCATCAAGCGGATCTCCAAGCCCGGTCTCCGGGTGTACGCGAAGTCCACCAACCTGCCGAAGGTGCTCGGCGGCCTCGGCGTGGCGATCATCTCCACGTCGCACGGGCTCCTCACCGACAAGCAGGCCGGCAAGAAGGGCGTGGGTGGGGAAGTCCTCGCCTACGTCTGGTAGCGGAAGGGAACGGAGGAAACAGCTATGTCGCGCATCGGCAAGCTCCCCATCGCGGTTCCCGCCGGCGTGGACGTCACCATCGACGGCCGTACGGTCTCGGTCAAGGGCCCCAAGGGCACGCTGACCCACACCGTCGTGGCGCCGATCGAGATCGCCAAGGGTGAGGACGGCGTGCTCAACGTCACCCGCCCCAACGACGAGCGTCAGAACAAGGCCCTGCACGGCCTGTCCCGCACGCTGGTGGCGAACATGATCACCGGCGTGACCCAGGGTTACGTGAAGAAGCTCGAGATCAGCGGTGTCGGCTACCGCGTTGTCGCCAAGGGTTCGAACCTGGAGTTCTCCCTCGGTTACAGCCACCCGATCACGGTCGAGGCCCCCGAGGGCATCACCTTCAAGGTGGAGGCCCCCACCCGTTTCTCGGTCGAGGGCATCGACAAGCAGAAGGTCGGCGAGGTTGCGGCCAACATCCGCAAGCTGCGCAAGCCCGACCCGTACAAGGCCAAGGGCGTCAAGTACGAGGGCGAAGTCATCCGCCGCAAGGTCGGAAAGGCGGGTAAGTAAGCCATGGCATACGGGCAGAAGATCCTCAAGGGCGACGCCTACAAGCGTGCTGCTATCAAGCGTCGTCACATCCGGATCCGCAAGAAGCTCGCGGGTACCGCCGAGCGTCCTCGCCTGGTCGTGACTCGTTCCAACCGCCACATCGTGGCGCAGGTGATCGACGACCTGAAGGGTCACACCCTGGCGTCGGCGTCCACCCTGGACGCGTCGATCCGGAGTGGCGAGGGCGACAAGTCCGCGCAGGCCAAGCAGGTCGGCGCCCTGGTCGCCGAGCGCGCCAAGGCCGCCGGTGTCGAGGCCGTCGTGTTCGACCGTGGTGGCAACCAGTACGCCGGGCGCATCGCCGCTCTGGCGGACGCCGCCCGCGAAGCCGGTCTGAAGTTCTGAGCCGGTTCCGTAGCTAGCGGAAACAGAGAGAGGTAATTCCAATGGCTGGACCCCAGCGCCGCGGTGGCGGTGCCGGTGGCGGCGAGCGGCGGGACCGGAAGGGCCGTGACGGCGGCGCAGCTGCCGCCGAGAAGACCGCATACGTTGAGCGCGTCGTCGCGATCAACCGTGTCGCCAAGGTTGTGAAGGGTGGTCGTCGCTTCAGCTTCACCGCGCTGGTCGTGGTGGGCGACGGTGACGGCACCGTGGGTGTCGGATACGGCAAGGCCAAGGAGGTGCCGGCCGCCATCGCCAAGGGCGTTGAGGAGGCCAAGAAGCACTTCTTCAAGGTCCCCCGCATCCAGGGCACCATCCCGCACCCCATCCAGGGTGAGAAGGCCGCCGGCGTCGTGCTGCTCAAGCCCGCGTCGCCCGGTACCGGCGTGATCGCCGGTGGTCCGGTGCGCGCCGTGCTCGAGTGCGCCGGTATCCACGACGTGCTGTCGAAGTCGCTCGGCTCCGACAACCAGATCAACATCGTGCACGCGACC
Organism: Streptomyces marokkonensis; assembly: GCF_008312835.1. GTDB lineage: Bacteria > Actinomycetota > Actinomycetes > Streptomycetales > Streptomycetaceae > Streptomyces > Streptomyces marokkonensis_A. Next base: position 34,386 of record NZ_VSKS01000018.1, read on the forward strand.
GTGGAGGCCCTCAAGGGCCTGCAGCGTCCCGAGGAGATCGCGGCCCGCCGTGGTCTGCCCCTCGAGGACGTCGCTCCCGCGGCTCTTCTCCGTGCGCGTGCCGGGGCGGGTGCGTAATCATGGCGCAGCTCAAGATTACGCAGGTCAAGTCCTACATCGGCAGCAAGCAGAACCACCGTGACACCCTGCGTTCGCTTGGCCTGAAGAGGGTCAACGACGTGGTCGTCAAGGAGGACCGCCCCGAGTTCCGCGGCATGGTGCACACCGTCCGCCACCTCGTGACGGTCGAGGAGGTCGACTGATCATGGCGGAGAACAACCCGCTCAAGATCCACAACCTCCGTCCCGCCCCCGGCGCCAAGACCGCGAAGACCCGTGTCGGTCGTGGTGAGGCGTCGAAGGGTAAGACGGCCGGTCGTGGTACGAAGGGCACCAAGGCCCGTTACCAGGTTCCGGAGCGCTTCGAGGGTGGCCAGATGCCGCTCCACATGCGTCTCCCGAAGCTGAAGGGCTTCAAGAACCCGTTCAAGACCGAGTTCCAGGTCGTCAACCTGGACAAGCTCGTCTCCCTCTACCCCGAGGGCGGGGAGGTCACGGTCGAGGACCTGGTCGCCAAGGGTGCCGTGCGCAAGAACCAGCTCGTCAAGGTCCTGGGCCAGGGCGAGATCTCCGTGGCGCTGCAGGTGACGGTCGACGCCGTCTCCGGCTCCGCCAAGGAGAAGATCACCGCCGCCGGCGGTACCGTCACCGAGCTCGTCTGATCCCTTCAGGTGTCTCGATGACGTAGAGCGATCCCGACCGGGGATACCCCACAAATGGGGTATCCCCGGTTGGTCGTTCCTAGGGCGGCAGTCTCGCCGGTAAGGTGGCCTGCGCTGCCCATTGACCTCGGGCGCCCCACACGGGGCACTCACGGCGGCAGTTGACCGTTACGTAATCGTCCTTAGTCGGAATCTCAAGACCGTCACCCTTGACGCAGTTGCGCGGGGGGTCGCAGGAGGCACCGTGCTCACCGCGTTCGCCCGGGCGTTCAAGACGCCCGACCTGCGCAAGAAGCTGCTCTTCACGCTCGCCATCATTGTGGTGTACCGCATCGGTACCAACGTTCCCATTCCGGGCGTCGACTACCGCAACGTACAGACCTGTATCGACAATGCCGAAGCCAACTCGGGTCTGTTCGGTCTGGTCAACATGTTCAGCGGCGGCGCGCTGCTCCAGATCACGATCTTCGCGCTGGGCATCATGCCGTACATCACCGCGGCCATCATTCTGCAGCTGCTGACGGTGGTGATCCCGCGCCTGGAAGCCCTCAAGAAGGAGGGCCAGGCCGGTACGGCGAAGATCACGCAGTACACCCGTTACCTGACCGTCGCGCTCGCCATCCTCCAGGGCACCGGCCTGGTGGCCACCGCCCGCAGCGGCGCCCTGTTCCAGGGCTGCCCGGTCGCGAACCAGATCGTCCCGGACCAGTCGATCTTCGTGACGATCACCATGGTCATCACCATGACCGCCGGCACGGCCTTCGTCATGTGGCTCGGTGAGCTCATCACCGACCGCGGCATCGGCAACGGCATGTCGATCCTGATGTTCATCTCGATCGCCGCGACCTTCCCCTCCGCCCTGTGGGCCATCAAGGAGCAGGGCAGCCTGGCGGACGGCTGGATCGAGTTCGGCACCGTCATGCTCGTCGGGTTCGTCATGGTCGGCCTGGTGGTCTTCGTCGAGCAGGCCCAGCGCCGGATCCCCGTGCAGTACGCCAAGCGCATGGTCGGCCGCCGTTCCTACGGCGGTACGTCGACGTACATCCCGCTCAAGGTGAACCAGGCGGGTGTGATCCCCGTCATCTTCGCCGCGTCGCTGCTGTACATCCCGGCGCTGATCGTTCAGTTCTCCAACTCGACGGCGGGCTGGGCGACGTGGGTCGAGGCGAATCTCGCCAACCCCGCTGCCACGGCGCACATCATTCTGTACTTCCTGATGATCGTGTTCTTCGCGTTCTTCTATGTGGCGATCTCCTTCAACCCCGAGGAAGTCGCCGACAACATGAAGAAGTATGGTGGCTTCATCCCGGGCATCCGGGCTGGCCGACCGACCGCTGAGTACCTCAGCTTCGTACTCAACCGGATCACCTGGCCGGGTTCGCTGTACTTGGGTCTGATCTCTCTCGTGCCGACAATGGCGTTGGCGGGTTTCGGGGCGAACCAGAACTTCCCGTTCGGCGGGACCAGCATCCTGATCATCGTGGGTGTCGGTCTCGAGACGGTGAGGCAGATCGAGAGCCAGCTCCAGCAGCGCAATTACGAAGGGTTCCTCCGCTGATGCGAATCGTCCTCGTCGGGCCGCCGGGTGCTGGAAAAGGTACGCAGGCCACCCGCCTTGCCGAGAAACTGCGCATCCCGCACATCTCCACAGGTGACCTGTTCCGCGCCAACATCAGCCGGCAGACCGAGCTCGGGAAGCTCGCGAAGTCCTACATGGACGCGGGCAATCTCGTCCCCGACGAGGTCACCATCGCCATGGCCAAGGACCGCATGGAGCAGCCCGACGCCGAGGGCGGCTTCCTGCTGGACGGCTTCCCGCGCAACGTGTCGCAGGCCGAGGCGCTGGACGAGCTGCTGCAGACCGAGGGCATCAAGCTGGACGCCGTACTCGATCTGGAAGCCCCCGAGGACGAGGTCGTCAAGCGGATCGCCGGGCGGCGCGTCTGCCGCAAGGACTCCGCGCACGTGTTCCACGTGACGTACAGCCCGCCCCAGCAGGAGGGCGTGTGCGACGCGTGCGGTGGCGAGCTGTACCAGCGCGACGACGACTCCGAGGAGACGGTGCGGACGCGGCTGGAGGTCTACCACACGCAGACGGAGCCGATCATCGGCTACTACCGGGCGCAGGGTCTGGTGGTCACCATCTCCGCGATGGGCCCCGTCGACGAGGTCACGGAGCGGGCGCTGGAGGCGCTGAAGAGCGGTAAGTAGTCCGATCCCGGTCGTGTCGCAGCCGCGGTTCCCGTGTTCAAGGGACCGCGGCTGCGGCGTGGCGCGGGTGGGTCGCGCAGCCCGGCGTCTGCGGGGCCGTGACCGCCCGTATCGTTGGAAGCGTCCGTACTCCTTCACTGGTCCAGAAAGGCCGTCGTCCCCATGGTGCAGATCAAGAGCCCTGAGCAGATCGCCAAGATGCGTGAGGCGGGGCTGGTCGTCGCCGCCATTCACGCGGCCACCCGCGAGGCCGCCGTGCCCGGGGCCACGACGAAGGATCTGGACCAGGTCGCGCGCAAGGTCCTCGCCGAGCACAACGCCAAGCCGAACTTCCTCGGCTACGGCGGTTTCCCCGCGACGATCTGCACCTCGGTGAACGAGGTCGTCGTCCACGGCATCCCCTCCGACGACGTCGTGCTCAAGGACGGCGACGTCATCTCCATCGACTGCGGCGCGATCATCGACGGCTGGCACGGCGACGCCGCCTACACCGCGTTCGTCGGGTCCGGCCACTCCCCGGAGCTGGTCGAGCTGTCCCGGGTGACCGAGGAGTCGATGTGGGCCGGCATCGCGGCCATGGAGCAGGGCAACCGGCTCGTCGACATCTCGCGCGCCGTCGAGACCTACATCCGCCGCCAGCCGAAGCCGGGCGGCGGCAAGTACGGGATCATCGAGGACTACGGCGGCCACGGCATCGGCACCGAGATGCACATGGACCCGCATCTGCTGAACTACGTCGACCGGCGCCGGGGCAAGGGCCCCAAGCTGGTCCCGGGCTTCTGCCTCGCCATCGAGCCGATGGTCTCCCTGGGCACCCCGAAGACGGAGGTCCTGTCCGACGACTGGACCGTCATCACCACGGACGGCACCTGGTCGTCCCACTGGGAGCACTCCGTCGCCCTCACCGAGCAGGGGCCCCTGGTCCTGACCGCGCCCGACGGCGGCAAGGCCAAGCTCGCCGAGATGGGCATCACGGCGGCACCGGATCCGCTCGGCTGACGACCGACCACGGGCGGATCCGCCGGCCGGAGGCCGGCGCAGCCGCTCGAAGCCTGTGAGGCGCCCCGGTGCGCCCTCCTCGCCCGGCCCGCCGGCGCCGAGCCCGCGAGGGCGGCGTCGGGGGTCGGGCTCCGCTCGGTTAAGGATCTCCTGTGTGGGGCAGGCTTTCTCGATTCGTGTTTCCGGGTGCGCTGACGTAGACTGACTCGTCGGCTCTTGTGCACCCGCATGTCTGCATGTACTCACACGGTGCACGCCGGAGTCGATCAAGGTAGTCGATTCGAAGGGCGAAGCGTGGCCAAGAAGCAAGGTGCCATCGAGATCGAGGGCACTGTCGTCGAGTCTCTTCCGAACGCCATGTTCAAGGTCGAGCTCCAGAACGGCCACCAGGTCCTGGCACACATCAGCGGCAAGATGCGCATGCACTACATCCGCATCCTCCCTGACGACCGGGTCGTGGTGGAGCTGTCTCCGTACGACCTGACGCGTGGCCGGATCGTCTACCGGTACAAGTAGATCTTGCCCGCGCCCCGGCCCGCCGGGGTGATGGCACTGACCCGGAGAACCTCACATCCCATGAAGGTCAAGCCGAGCGTCAAGAAGATCTGCGACAAGTGCAGGGTGATCCGCCGTCACGGCCGGGTCATGGTCATCTGCGAGAACCCGCGCCACAAGCAGCGCCAGGGCTGACCGCAGCACGACCGACCCTCTGCGACTTCCGCAGAACTTCGCGCGACGCGAGCAACACACGTTCATACGCAGGTCCCGAGCCGCACGGCTCGACACCCCCGGCTCGGAGGCCGGGGACCCGGTCCGTACCTCGTACGGCGGGCTGGGATCCGGCCCTGTGGAAGACCTCCGACAATCAACTGGAGCCATTGAATGGCACGCGTTTCCGGTGTTGACATCCCGCGCGAAAAGCGCGTGGAGATCGCCCTCACCTACGTGTTCGGCATCGGCCGGACCCTTTCGCAGCAGACGCTGGCCGCCACCGGCGTCGACCCGAACACCCGCGTTCGCGACCTCTCCGAGGAGCAGCTCGTCGCGATCCGCGAGTACGTCGACAACAACATCAAGACCGAGGGTGACCTCCGTCGCGAGATCCAGGCCGACATCCGCCGCAAGGTCGAGATCGGTACCTACCAGGGTCTGCGTCACCGTCGCGGTCTGCCCGTCCGCGGTCAGCGCACCAGCACCAACGCGCGTACCCGCAAGGGCCCGCGTCGCGCCATCGCCGGCAAGAAGAAGCCGGGCAAGAAGTAGTCCTCAGCGGACGCTCATCCAGCGGTCTTGCTGCAGGACCGACCACCTCCCGTAGGAGTAATAGATGCCCCCCAAGGGTCGTCAGGGCGCTGCCAAGAAGGTGCGCCGCAAGGAAAAGAAGAACGTCGCTCACGGCCACGCGCACATCAAGAGCACGTTCAACAACACGATCGTCTCGATCACGGACCCGTCCGGCAACGTGATCTCCTGGGCCTCCGCCGGCCACGTCGGCTTCAAGGGCTCCCGGAAGTCCACGCCGTTCGCCGCGCAGATGGCCGCCGAGTCGGCCGCCCGCCGCGCCCAGGAGCACGGCATGCGCAAGGTCGACGTGTTCGTCAAGGGCCCGGGCTCCGGTCGTGAGACCGCGATCCGTTCCCTGCAGGCCACGGGCCTCGAGGTCGGCTCCATCCAGGACGTCACCCCGACTCCCCACAACGGCTGCCGTCCGCCGAAGCGCCGTCGCGTCTGACGCACGGCCGCTTCGATCGGCTTCGGGTTCCGGGCGGTACGGCTCGCAAGGGCCGTATCGCCCGTACCCTTGCAGTACCCGCACTTTTCACCGGGTGCGGTTTCCGTCGGGCGTCAAATAGCGGGCGTCCACGAAAGAAGGATCTGATCCACACATGCTGATCGCTCAGCGTCCCTCGTTGACCGAAGAGGTCGTCGACGAATTCCGCTCCCGGTTCGTGATCGAGCCGCTGGAGCCGGGCTTCGGCTACACCCTCGGCAACTCCCTCCGCCGCACCCTCCTGTCGTCGATCCCCGGTGCCGCTGTCACCAGCATCCGCATCGACGGCGTCCTGCACGAGTTCACCACCGTGCCGGGCGTCAAGGAGGACGTCACCGACCTGATCCTCAACATCAAGCAGCTGGTCGTCTCCTCCGAGCACGACGAGCCCGTGGTGATGTACCTGCGCAAGCAGGGTCCGGGTCTGGTCACCGCCGCCGACATCGCGCCCCCGGCCGGTGTCGAGGTGCACAACCCCGACCTCGTCCTCGCCACGCTCAACGGCAAGGGCAAGCTGGAGATGGAGCTGACCGTCGAGCGCGGTCGCGGCTACGTCTCCGCCGTGCAGAACAAGCAGGTCGGTCAGGAGATCGGGCGTATCCCGGTCGACTCGATCTACTCGCCGGTTCTCAAGGTCACCTACAAGGTCGAGGCGACCCGTGTCGAGCAGCGCACCGACTTCGACAAGCTGATCGTCGACGTCGAGACCAAGCAGGCGATGCGTCCGCGTGACGCCATGGCCTCCGCGGGCAAGACCCTGGTCGAGCTGTTCGGTCTCGCCCGCGAGCTGAACATCGACGCCGAGGGCATCGACATGGGCCCGTCCCCCACGGACGCCGCCCTCGCCGCCGACCTGGCGCTGCCGATCGAGGAGCTGGAGCTCACCGTTCGGTCGTACAACTGCCTCAAGCGTGAGGGCATCCACTCCGTGGGTGAGCTCGTCGCGCGCTCCGAGGCGGACCTCCTCGACATTCGCAACTTCGGTGCGAAGTCCATCGACGAGGTCAAGGCGAAGCTGGCCGGCATGGGCCTGGCCCTGAAGGACAGCCCGCCCGGATTCGACCCGACCGCTGCGGCGGACGCCTTCGGTGCGGACGACGACGCGGACGCGGGCTTCGTGGAGACCGAGCAGTACTGAGCTCCGGGCTCGACGGTCCGTACTCGGGCGCGGGTGCGCTGTGGCTTGTCGCGCCCACGCGGCGGAGCCGCACATGAGTACAGTCCCGCGCCCCTTCCAGGCCCCTTCGGGGGCCTGGATCTCCGACAGGCGACCGCCTGCTCGGATACTGACCCCGGTACCTGATACGGCCGGGGCAGACACCTAGGAGAAACACCATGCCGAGGCCCACCAAGGGTGCCCGTCTGGGCGGCAGCGCCGCGCACGAGAAGCTGATGCTCGCGAACCTCGCGAAGGCGCTTTTCGAGCACGGCCGCATCACCACCACCGAGGCGAAGGCGCGCAAGCTGCGTCCGTACGCCGAGCGTCTGGTCACCAAGGCGAAGAAGGGCGACCTTCACAACCGCCGTCAGGTGCTCCAGGTCATCACGGACAAGAGCATCGTCCACACGCTCTTCACCGAGATCGGCCCGCGGTACGAGAACCGTCCCGGTGGCTACACCCGCATCACCAAGATCGGTAACCGCCGTGGCGACAACGCGCCCATGGCCGTCATCGAGCTGGTCGAGGCGCTGACGGTGCAGCAGGAGGCCACGGGCGAGGCCGAGGCCGCGACGAAGCGTGCGGTCAAGGAAGACGCCCTCAAGAAGGACGAGGCCGCCGAGGCCAAGTCCGACGAGGCCGCCGAGGCTCCGGCCGAGGAGTCGAAGGACGCGTAAGCGTTCTGGCGGGGGGCTGTCCGTTCGCGGCTGCGGCTCCGTTGTGGCTTGTCGCGCCCCACACGGCGGAGCCGCATGTCCAGCACGGCCCCGCGCCCCTTCGGGGCGCGTAGCGGGTCCGCTTCTCTTCAGGAGCGGGCCCGCTTTTCTGTGTGGGTGAGAGGATCTCTGTGTGAGTGACGAAGTGCGGCCCGGGTTCGTGCGGGTGCGGCTGGACCTTTCCTACGACGGGACCGAGTTCTCCGGCTGGGCCAAGCAGGCCGGTGGGCGGCGGACCGTGCAGGGGGAGATCGAGGACGCCCTGCGGACCGTGACGCGGTCCGGCGGGACGACGTACGAGCTGACCGTGGCCGGGCGGACCGACGCCGGTGTGCACGCCCGGGGTCAGGTCGCGCACGTCGACCTGCCGCGGGAGGTGTGGGCCGAGCACCACACGAAGCTGCTCAAGCGGCTCGCCGGGCGGCTGCCGAGGGACGTGCGGGTGTGGGCGCTCAGGGAGGCGCCCGCCGGGTTCGACGCGCGGTTCTCCGCGGTCTGGCGGCGCTATGCCTACCGGGTGACCGACAACCCCGGGGGAGTCGACCCGCTGCTGCGCGGCCACGTGCTGTGGCACGACTGGCCGCTCGACGTCGACGCCATGAACGAGGCCGCGCGCGGGCTGCTGGGGGAGCACGACTTCGCCGCGTACTGCAAGCGGCGCGAGGGCGCGACGACCATTCGCACGCTCCAGGAACTGAGCCTGGAGCGGGATGCGGACGGGATCATCACGGCGACCGTCCGGGCGGACGCCTTCTGCCACAACATGGTGCGCTCGCTGATCGGCGCGCTGCTGTTCGTCGGCGACGGCCACCGTCCGCCGGACTGGCCAGGGAAGGTCCTGGCCGCGGGCGTACGGGACTCGGCCGTCCATGTCGTACGCCCGCACGGCCTGACCCTGGAGGAGGTCGGGTACCCCGCCGACGGGCTGCTGGCCGCCCGCAGCAGGGAGGCCCGCAACAAGCGGTCCCTGCCGGCGGCCCGGTGCTGCTGATCCCGGTCCGGCGGCGGCGCTACTCGTTCGCCGCCGCCGACGCCTGGGCCTCGCCCCTGCGGCGGATCTGACGGAACGTGAACTCCTGGAGGTCGTCGCCCGTGGCGAAGACGGCCTTGTCCTGCGTCGTCACGTCCTTGCCGTCCGTGAACCCGGCGAGGGTGAAGTAGGCGTAGCGGCCGTAGGAGTTGGTCGTCGAGCGGCAGACCGCGCCGACACAGAAGTCCTTGACGCCGCCGCCCGAGAGCGACTTGACGATGCTCTTCTTGTCGGCCTGCTGCTTGGCCCCGGTCGCCTGGGCCTCGGTGCCGAAGACCGCCACGCCGACCGTCACCGCCACCTTGTCCTTGGTGTAGGTGACCCGGATCAGGCGGGTGCAGTCGTTGTCGGTGAGGACCTTGGGGAGTGTGGCCTTCGCGGCCGACGCGCAGTTCGTGGTGTCGGCCGTCGGGCCCTTCTTGTACACCGTCTCGCCCATGGTCAGCTGCGTGCCCGGAAAGAGGATGTCGGGGCTCAGCGGGGCCTTGTCCTTCTGCGCGCTGGCGATGAAGTCCTTCGGGTCCAGCGGCGGCGGGGCGCTCGTCGGGGCGAACGACGGGACCGTGCCCGTGGGGCTCGGTAGGGAGACGTCGGAGCCACCGGGCAGCTGGGAGGAGGCGCCAGGCGAGGCCTTCCCGCTGTCGTTCGCCGAGACGACGGCGACCGCCACGGCGGTGCCTATCGCGACGGTGGCGAGTGCGCCGCCGCCTATGAACAGCAGCCGGCGCCGCTTGGCGCGGGCCTCGGACGCGTCGGCGAGCGCCGCCCAGTCGGGCGACTGGCCGGCACCGCCGCTGTTCCACGGCTGCTGGGAATTCGGTTTCCAGGGATCCCACTGCTGTGGAGGTCCCCCCTGCCCAAAGCTCATGGGGCGCATCTTAGACGGGGCAAGGGGTGTGCTGGTCCCGGCCAACGGGTCACCGAGGCCCTAGCGTTGGCCGCATGGCGACGGGCAAAAGCGACATCTCCGGGTGGTTGGTGCGACCTGCGGGTGGCTGGTGGTGGGCCGGACTCGTGGGCGTGCTGGGGGCGCTGACGGTTCATACGGTGCTGGTGACCTCGGACGGAGGCATGGACAACGGGATCGTCGTGGACGCCGCGCGGACCTGGCTGGACGGGGGATCGCCGTACGACGACCGGCATTTCCTCTATTTCCCGAGCGCGGTCATGGCCGCCGTGCCGCAGGCGCTGCTGCCGCGGTCCGTGCTCGACGTGGTGGTGCCGGTCGCGGTGACCGTCGCCCTGGCGCTGGGCTGGGCCTGCGCGCTGCTGCTGCACCGGGTGCCGCTGCGCAGCAGGCTCGCCGTCCTCGGGCTGCTGGGCCTCGCCGCCGGCTTCGCGCCGTTCGGGCAGCTGGTGCGGCTGGGGAACTGGACGGTGACGGCCGTGCTGGCGCTGCCGCTGTGTCTGCTGCTGGTGAGCCGGGGCCGGTGGGTCGCGGCGGGCGCGGTCATCGGAGTGGCGGTGGCGCTCAAGCCGTTGCTCGCGCCGATGGCGCTGCTGTTCCTCTTCGCCCGCCGCTGGGGGGCACTGGCCCTGGTGGTCCTGGTGCCGGCGGTCGCCTCGGTGGTGGCGGCGCTGTTCCTGCCCGACCCCACCGGCTTCCTCACCCGCACCCTGCCCTTCCTGCTGAGCGGCGACGACGCCTTCGTGCGGCTCTACGAGGCCTCGCCGGCGGCCGTGCTGCCCCGGCTCGGCGTGCCCCGGGCCCCGGCCACGCTGCTCGCGCTGCTGATGGCCGCGGCGGGCGTGGTGTGCGCGTACGTGCGCTGGCGCGGGCCGGGTCCGGTGCCGCTGCGCCTCGCGGAGACGTCCGCCGGGCTGATGCTGTCGGCGTTCCTGGTCTCCCGGCCCTCCTACAACCACTACCTCCTGGTGGTGCTGCCGCTGCTGCTCGCCGGGCTGCCGTACGCCGGTGCGGTGGCCCGGCGGCCCTGGTTCTGGCTCGCCCTGGTGCCTCAGCTGCCGGGAGTGACGTGGCCGTGGCTGGAGTCGGGGAGGCGGCGGGCGTTCCGGGACGCCTTCACGCTGTGTGCGCTGTCGGTGACCGTCTCGTACCACTGCGTGCGGGGCGCGCGGGTGACGCGCGGGGCGGACGGGCCGCCTCGGACGCCGGAGGGGCGGCGTGCGGCCGTAGAATCGGCGTAGCCCACCGACGGCGGTCTCGTTTTGACCCGTCCGGCCGAGCGTGGGTATCCTGCATGTTCGTTGTGTGTAGTGGCTTACTCATTCTCACGTGAGGGGCCCTTACACCGGTCCACCGGGCCGATGACCAGCGACCAGCACGCGGTTTGCGTCACCGCTGTGCGGTCAGGGCTGTCGTGATCGTCTTCGGTGACCTTGTCAGGACCATTCACTGAAGAAGCGAAGGCTACGAACCGTGCGTACGTACAGCCCCAAGCCCGGCGATGTGACGCGCCAGTGGCACGTCATCGACGCTCAGGACGTCGTCCTGGGCCGTCTGGCCTCCACTGCGGCCTCCATCCTGCGCGGCAAGCACAAGCCGATCTACGCGCCCCACGTCGACACCGGTGACTTCGTCATCATCATCAACGCGGACAAGGTGCACCTCTCCGGCAACAAGCGGACCCAGAAGATGGCGTACCGCCACTCGGGCTACCCGGGTGGTCTGCGCTCCGTCCGCTACGACGAGCTGCTCGCGAAGAACCCCGAGAAGGCCATCGAGAAGGCCGTCAAGGGCATGCTCCCCAAGAACACCCTGGGCCGTCAGATGCTCTCGAAGCTGAAGGTCTACTCGGGCGACCAGCACCCGCACGCTGCCCAGCAGCCGGTGCCGTTCGAGATCACCCAGGTCGCGCAGTAAGTCCGGCCACCCCTAAGACTGAACTGAATCTGAGGAGAATCGTGGCCGAGACCACTGCCGAGCAGCCGCTCGAAGAGCTTGACATCGACAGCTACACCACCGAGTCCGAGGCGCCCGTCGAGGGCGAGTACACCTCGGAGTCCATGGCTTCCCGCTTCGGCGAGCCCCAGCCGGCCGCCGGCCTGGGCCGTCGCAAGAACGCCATCGCCCGCGTCCGGATCGTCCCGGGCACCGGCAAGTGGAAGATCAACGGTCGCACCCTCGAGGACTACTTCCCGAACAAGGTGCACCAGCAGGAAGTCAACGAGCCCTTCAAGGTGCTCGAGCTCGAGGGCCGTTACGACGTCATCGCCCGCATCGCGGGTGGCGGTGTCTCCGGTCAGGCCGGTGCGCTCCGTCTCGGTGTCGCCCGTGCGCTGAACGAGGCGGACGTCGACAACAACCGCGGTGCGCTGAAGAAGGCCGGCTTCCTGCGCCGCGACGACCGTGCGGTCGAGCGGAAGAAGGCCGGTCTGAAGAAGGCCCGCAAGGCCCCGCAGTACAGCAAGCGCTGATCACAGGGCGCTCGCGCGTACTCCGAACGCCCCGGCGGCACGCCACAGTGCTGCCGGGGCGTTCGTTTATTCACTGCCGTGGGCGTATAACGGCACAAGGCGCTCAAACGCTAATGTGATCGGATGGTCGGGTGTCGGGCATGGCCGGTGCGGTGCGTGCCCGGGGTGCGGAGCCGCACGCACTCGCATCGCGACGGTTGCGGCGGTCGTAACGTCGTGACGGTCGTCAGGTTTCGAGCGTCGGACACATCACACGCTTCGTCAGTGGCACGAACGTCGGCCGTACGGCTTTCAATACTGAACTGACGCTTCCTCAGGAGGACAAGTGGGACGACTCTTCGGCACGGACGGCGTGCGCGGTGTCGCCAACGCGGACCTGACGGCAGAGATGGCGCTCGGCCTGTCCGTCGCCGCGGCGCACGTACTGGCCGAGGCGGGCACGTTCGAGGGACACCGGCCCACCGCCGTGGTCGGGCGTGACCCGCGCGCGTCCGGAGAGTTCCTGGAGGCCGCCGTGGTCGCGGGCCTCGCCAGCGCGGGCGTGGACGTCCTGCGCGTCGGCGTGCTGCCGACGCCGGCGGTGGCGTACCTCACCGGCGCGCTCGGCGCCGACCTCGGTGTGATGCTCTCCGCGAGCCACAACGCCATGCCGGACAACGGCGTCAAGTTCTTCGCGCGCGGCGGTCACAAGCTCGCCGACGAGCTGGAGGACCGGATCGAGTCCGTGTACGAGGAGCACCGCACCGGCGCGCCGTGGGACCGCCCGACCGGCGCCGGTGTCGGCCGCGTGCGGGACTACGAGGAGGGGCTGGAGAAGTACGTCACCCACCTCGTCGGCGTTCTCCCGAACCGGCTGGACGGTCTGCGGATCGTCCTCGACGAGGCGCACGGTGCCGCCGCGCAGGTCTCGCCTGAGGCGTTCACGCGGGCCGGGGCCGAGGTCGTCACGATCGGGACCGAGCCGGACGGGCTCAACATCAACGACGGCTGCGGCTCGACCCACCTCGACCGGCTGAAGGCCGCGGTCGTCGAGCACGGGGCCGCGCTGGGCATCGCCCACGACGGCGACGCCGACCGGTGCCTGGCCGTGGACCACACCGGTGAGGAGGTCGACGGCGACCAGATCCTCGCGGTGCTGGCGCTGGCGATGCGGGAGCGGTCCGCGCTGCGGTCCGACACCGTCGTGGCGACGGTGATGTCGAACCTCGGGTTCAAGCTGGCGATGGAGCGGGAGGGCATCCGGCTGGTGCAGACCGCTGTCGGTGACCGGTACGTGCTGGAGGAGATGAAGGAGAAGGACTACGCCCTCGGCGGCGAGCAGTCCGGGCACGTCATCATCCTCGACCACGCGACGACCGGCGACGGCACGCTGACCGGTCTGCTGCTCGCGGCCCGGGTGGCCGGGACCGGCCGGACGCTGCGGGAGCTGGCGTCGGTGATGGAGCGGCTTCCGCAGGTGCTGATCAATGTGCCGGACGTGGACAAGTCCCGGGTGAAGACCTCCGCGGAACTCGCGGCGGCGGTCGGTGAGGCGGAGCGTGAACTGGGGGAGACGGGGCGTGTGCTCCTGCGGTCCTCGGGCACGGAACCGCTGGTCCGCGTGATGGTCGAAGCGGCGGACATCGACCAGGCCCGCTCGGTGGCCGGGCGCCTGGCGGACGCGGTCAAGTCGGCGCTGGGGTAGGTGCGCGGCTGACGCCTGCGGCGCAGCGGGCTGTGCGGCGGGGGTGCGCGTAGCGCCTTCTGCCGGTGGGTGGGTCGGGGCCGGGTCGGGGGTGTACGTCCTCGGACTGGCGCGACCGGGTCGCTCGGTGGAGGTGCGGGGCGTTGACTCGCACCAGCCGCTGCGGGCGCACACCCCCGCCCCGTCCCCTTCCCGCCGTACGCGGCCACTGCCGCGCCGCCGTTTCCGCGGACTGCCCGCCGCTTCCGCGGGCAGTCGTGACGCTGGGGCGATGGGGGAGGGTGGGCGCGACGGTGCCCCGCGAGTGCCGGGCTGTGTGGCCCCCGGTCAGGCGGGTCTGCGTTTGTGTAGGCGGTCGTGTTGTCTGGCCCAGAGGGCCTTCTGCGTCAGCAGGGTCAGCGTCCCCGCGAGGGTGATCGCCAGCAGGTTGAGCAGCAACTGCTGGGACGAACCCCACGTCTGCACCGTGTCCCCGTAACTCAGCGCCACGGCGGCGTTCGCGGCGGCCGGCACCGTCGTGACCGAGATGGCGACGCCCACCAGCGCACCCGACTTCGCGGACGTCAGCGACAGCGTGCCGGCCACTCCGGCCAGTACCGCCACGACGAAGGAGAACCAGTCGGGCGCGTACACGAAGCCGGTCTGTGGCCGGTCGCCATCAAGCTTCTCCTCGGTGAACAGACCGACCGCGTCCATGAAGAGGCTGAAGCCCACCGTCAGCGCCATCGCCACCGCGAACCCCACCAGCAGCGCGACCACCGAACGTGCCGCGAGGCGCGGCCGGCGCTGCACCGCCGCCGTGGAGATGCCGGCCAGCGGGCCGAACTCCGGACCCACCGCCATCGCGCCCACGATCAGGATCGCGTTGTCCAGGACGACACCGCACGCCGCGATCATGGTCGCCAGCGTGAGGAACGCGAGGTAGGTGACCGAGAGGGTCGACTCCTCGTGGGTGGTGTCGGTCAGTCGCTCCCACAGCACCGCGTCCGCGCTCTCGCCCGGCGCCTCCTTCTCCGCCTTGTCCGCGCGCTGCGACAGCGACAGGTCGACGTTCTCCACGGCGATGGAACCGGTCGTGTGCAGTCCGAGCCGCTGCAGCCCGCTGATCAGATCGTCGCCGGCCTCCCGGGCCACGTCGCACAGCACGACGTCCCCGGCGGGGTCGCGGGCGGCACCCGGCAGTACACAGAGGTGCGCGGTCCCGATCGTCCCCCCGATCAGCCGGACCACGTCATCGGTCTGTTCGGCGGGTGTGATCAGGCGCAGGTGCAGCATGGCGGCAGCGTAGTCAGGTTCACAGCTTGCGCAGGCTGAGACGCTGGACCTTGTGGTCCGGGCCCTTGCGCAGGACCAGGGTGGCCCGGCCCCGGGTGGGGGCGATGTTCTCCACCAGGTTGGGC
Organism: Streptomyces marokkonensis; assembly: GCF_008312835.1. Lineage (GTDB taxonomy): Bacteria > Actinomycetota > Actinomycetes > Streptomycetales > Streptomycetaceae > Streptomyces > Streptomyces marokkonensis_A. The sequence goes on from NZ_VSKS01000018.1 coordinate 49,494, forward strand.
TTGTTGATGGTGCGCCACATCGTGCGGGCGTAGTCGAGGGCCTCCTCCTCGGAGACCTGGGTGTACTTGCGGAAGTACGACGACGGGTCCTGGAACGCGGTCTCGCGCAGCCTCTTGAAGCGGTGGAGGTACCAGCGCTCGATGTCCTCGGTGCGGGCGTCGACGTACACGCTGAAGTCGAAATAGTCGGCGAGCCCGACCCGGGTGCGGCCGTCCTGGCCGGGCAGGGCGGGCTGGAGGACGTTGAGTCCCTCGACGATCAGGATGTCCGGGCGGCGCACGGTGAGCTTCTCGCCCGGGACGATGTCGTAGATCAGGTGGGAGTAGACGGGGGCGGTGACCTCGGCCTTGCCCGCTTTGACGTCGGCGACGAAACGGGTGAGGGCCCGGCGGTCGTACGACTCGGGGAACCCCTTGCGCGACATCAGGCCGCGCTCCTGGAGCTCCTTGGTCGGCAGCAGGAAGCCGTCCGTGGTGACCAATTCCACGCGGGGGTGCTCCGGCCAGCGGGACAGCAGGGCGCGGAGCAGCCGGGCCACCGTGGACTTGCCGACGGCCACGGAACCGGCGACCCCTATGACGAAGGGCGTGCCCGACTGGGAGCCCTGCTCGCCGAGGAACGTGTTCAGGGCGCCCCGGAGGCCGTCGGTGGCGCCGACGTAGAGATTGAGCAGCCGGGAGAGCGGGAGGTAGATGTCGCGTACCTCGTCGAGGTCGATGACGTCACCGAGACCGCGCAGCTGTTCGACCTCGGCGGCCGACAGTGGCAGCGGGGTCTTGTCGCGCAGCGCGCTCCACTCGGCGCGGGTGAGGTCGACGTAGGGAGTCGCCTCCGGCCGCTGCCGGTGGGCGCTCCGGGGCATCGAGGAGACCGGAGAGATCACAGTCCATTGTTAACGGAGTTCGAACGGGGCGACAGGTGTGCTGTGTCACGCCCGCCCGTCTCCGGTGCCCCTGCGGGATCACGTGCTGATCACGGTCGCGTACCGGGTGGTCGCTCGAAGATCATTTGCGCGGTTCCGGCGGTTAGGGTGCGCGCAACGCGTTGCGGATTCCTCCGCGCCTTCGAGAAAGAGTTCCCCGTGAGAACCAGCGCCGTCCGTCGTACCGTGCTCGCCGCCTCCGCCGCCGCGCTCGCCCTGCTCGTCACCGCCTGTGGTGGCTCCGGTGACGAGGGCGAGACCGGCGACGGCAAGGGCAAGGCCGACTCGAGCGCCTCCGCCGAGCCGGCGGGCAAGGCGCTCGGCGCCGCCGAGCTGGAGAAAGCCGCGCTCGCCCAGGCGGACGTCAAGAGCGGCAAGGTCGCCACCAAGCTTCCGGCGACGGACGACATCGCCAAGGACCAGGTGAAGTCGGGCGACGCGGCCTGCCTGCCGCTGGCCCACGCCCAGGCCGGTGTGGCCCAGGGCGAGCCCGCGGCGACCGTGAAGCGGTCCTGGACGGGCGAGCCCGTGAAGCCCTCCGAGGGCACGAACCCCGAGGACGCCCTGCTGGCCTCCCTCGACGTGGACAAGATGCTGATCAACCTCGCCTCCTACGACGGCGACGGCGCCGCACAGGCGGTGAAGGGCCTGACCACCGCCGCCGAGAAGTGCGCGGGCGGCTTCACCGCCACCGTGGCCGGTGAGGAGATGAAGGTCGTCAAGGTCGCCACGACCGCGGCTCCGGAGGGCGGGGACGAGGGCACCGCGATCACCCTGACCGTGGCCGCCGAGGAGGACGTCCAGGCGCCGAGCAAGATCGTTGTCGTCCGCAAGGGCGCCACTCTGGTCTCCTTCAGCGCCGTCAATCTGGCTGCCATGGCCACCGGTGAGGACTTCGACGTCCCGGCGGACGTCGTCGACGCCCAGGTGGCCAAGCTCGGCTGACGCCGCGTGCGACTCCCACCGGTGCCTCGTGCACCGGTGGGAATTTCCGATTTCGGGCACGCAGCGGCGGTTTCCGGCGGCTGACGGATCGTAGGCTGCCGGTCATGTGCGGAATCGTGGGATACGTGGGGCCGCAGTCGGCGCTGGACGTCGTGACGGCCGGACTGAAGCGACTGGAGTACCGGGGCTACGACTCGGCGGGTGTCGCCGTGCAGGCCGACGGCGGACTGGCGACGGCGAAGAAGGCCGGCAAGCTGCTCAACCTCGAGAAGGAACTGGCCGACCGCCCGCTGCCGGCCGCGACCACCGGTATCGGGCACACCCGTTGGGCCACGCACGGCGGTCCGACCGACGCCAACGCCCATCCGCACATCGACAACGCGGGCCGGGTCGCCGTCGTCCACAACGGCATCATCGAGAACTTCGCCGCCCTGCGCGAGGAGCTGGCCGAGCGTGGCCACGAGCTCCGCTCCGAGACGGACACCGAGGTCGTCGCCCACCTGCTCGCCGAGGAGTTCTCCGCCTGCGCCGACCTGGCGGAGGCCATGCGGCTGGTGTGCCGGCGTCTGGAGGGCGCGTTCACCCTGGTCGCCGTGCACGCGGACGAGCCGGACGTGGTCGTCGGCGCGCGCCGCAACTCGCCGCTGGTGGTGGGCGTCGGGGAGGGCGAGGCCTTCCTCGCCTCGGACGTCGCCGCCTTCATCGCGCACACGCGGTCCGCGATCGAGCTGGGCCAGGACCAGGTCGTCGAGCTGCGCAGGGACGCGGTGACGGTCACCGACTTCGACGGCGGCGCGGCCGACGTCCGCGAGTACCACGTCGACTGGGACGCCTCCGCCGCCGAGAAGGACGGCTACGCCTCCTTCATGCTCAAGGAGATCGCCGAGCAGCCGAAGGCGGTCGCCGACACCCTGCTGGGCCGTATCGACGGGTCGGGCTCGCTGACCCTGGACGAGGTGCGCATCCCGGCGAACGTCCTGCGCGAGGTCGACAAGGTCGTCATCGTCGCCTGCGGTACGGCCTTCCACGCCGGGCTGATCGCCAAGTACGCCATCGAGCACTGGACGCGGATCCCCTGCGAGGTGGAACTGGCGAGCGAGTTCCGCTACCGGGACCCCATTCTCGACCAGCAGACCCTGGTCGTCGCCATCTCCCAGTCCGGCGAGACCATGGACACGCTGATGGCCCTGCGTCACGCCCGCGAGCAGGGCGCCAAGGTCCTCGCGATCTGCAACACCAACGGCTCCACGATCCCGCGGGAGTCGGACGCGGTGCTGTACACGCACGCCGGACCGGAGGTCGCGGTCGCCTCGACCAAGGCGTTCCTGACCCAGCTGGTCGCCTGCTACCTGGTCGCGCTGTACCTGGGCCAGGTGCGGGGCACCAAGTGGGCCGACGAGATCCGCGCGGTGGTCCGGGACCTGTCCTCGGTCTCCGGTGCGGTGGACCGCGTGCTCCGGACCATGGAGCCGGTGCGGGAACTGGCCCGTTCCCTCGTGGCCGAGGACACGGTGCTGTTCCTGGGCCGGCACGTGGGCTATCCGGTGGCGCTGGAGGGGGCCCTGAAGCTGAAGGAGCTCGCGTACATGCACGCGGAGGGCTTCGCGGCGGGTGAGCTGAAGCACGGGCCGATCGCGCTGATCGAGGACGACCTGCCGGTCGTCGTGGTCGTCCCGTCGCCGCGCGGGCGCTCCGTCCTCCACGACAAGATCGTCTCCAACATCCAGGAGATCCGCGCGCGCGGTGCGCGGACGATCGTGATCGCGGAGGAGGGCGACGAGGCGGTGGTGCCGTACGCGGACCACCTGATCCGGATCCCGGCCACCCCGACGCTGCTCCAGCCGCTGGTGGCGACGGTGCCGTTGCAGGTCTTCGCGTGCGAGCTGGCGACGGCCCGGGGCAACGAGGTGGACCAGCCGCGCAACCTGGCGAAGTCGGTGACGGTGGAGTAGGCGCGGACCGGGGCCCGGAGGGGTGGGTGCGGGAGGCCGGGGCCGGGTGGTGGAGGATGGAGTCCGTGAGACCGGAAGAAGCTGGACGGACCCTGCGCAAGGCGTTCACGCCGGTGCGGGTGGCGATCGCGGGCGTCGTCGTGGCGGCCGCGGTGTCCGCCTTCCTGGTAGTGGATTCCCACAGGATCGATTCCGCCCCGCGGGGCGGCGACGCGCGGTGTTCCGACGTCGTGGACCGGCTGCCCGACGAGGCCGGCGCGCGATCGCGTGACTGGGCGCTCGGGGACGGTGTCGCCTCGTGGGGCGACCGCTCGCTGGTGCTTCGCTGCGGGGTCGACGAACTCCAGCCGAGCGTCAACCTCTGCGTCTCGGCCGACGGGGTCGACTGGGTCCTGGACGAGGACAGGATGAAGGCGGAGGGTGTGAGTGTGCTCACGACGTACGGGCGCTCTCCGGCGGTGGAAGTCACCTACGACGGGCCGCGGGAAGACGTCGGCGGAATTCTCGTCGAGCTCAACGAGTCCGTCGACTGGATTCCGCAGCAGCGCAAATGCATCGGGGCCGGTGACACCTTGTAGGGGCTTTGCGGGGCCGGCCCGGCCGTAAGGTGCCGGTATGAGCATCATCGGAGTGGGGATCGACGTGGCCGAGATCGACCGGTTCGCGGCGTCCCTGGAGCGGACGCCCGGGCTGGCCCGGCGGCTCTTCGTGGACAGCGAACTGCTGCTGCCCAGCGGGGAGCGGCGCGGCGTCGCCTCCCTCGCCGCGCGGTTCGCCGCCAAGGAGGCGTTGGCCAAGGCGCTCGGGGCGCCCGCGGGGCTGTACTGGACCGACGCCGAGGTGTGGTGCGAGGACAGCGGGCAGCCGCGGCTGCGGGTCAAGGGGACGGTCGCCGCCCGGGCGGCCGAACTCGGTGTGCGGTCCTGGCACGTGTCGCTCAGTCACGACGCCGGGGTGGCGTCGGCGGTCGTCGTCGCGGAGGGGTGAGCCCGGTGCTCGCCTTCGCCGGGGCCGGGGCCGACCTGCCCGTTTGGGGTGATGTGTTCCTCGTCGTCGGCGCCGTGCTCACCGTCGTCTTCGCCCTCGTACGCGTGACGCGCCGACGTCGTCGGTGATTGCCGTGCGTGCTTCGCCTGAACGGGGGTAGACGCGAGTAGCCGGTGCCCGGAGCGGGGCCGATCGAAAGGGAGGGCTAACAGTGACGTCGACGATGGCACGGACGGACCGAGCTCGTAGCGTGACCGAGCTGCCGGAGGTCGCCGATCCCGGCCAGGTCGCGCCGCAGGACGCCCGGGAGCTGTCCAAGCAGTTCTTCCGCCGGCTGACGGAGCTGGAGGAGGGCACCCACGAGTACCAGTACGCGCGCAACACGCTGATCGAGATGAACATGTCCCTCGTCCGCTACGCGGCGGGCCGGTTCCGCAGCCGCGGTCCGGAGGAGATGGAGGACATCGTCCAGGTCGGCATGATCGGGCTGATCAAGGCGATCGACCGGTTCGAGCTCTCCCGTGAGGTGGAGTTCACCTCCTTCGCGATTCCCTACATCGTCGGCGAGATCAAGCGGTTCTTCCGGGACACCTCCTGGTCCGTGCATGTGCCGCGCCGCCTCCAGGAGGCCCGGGTGCAGCTCGCCCGCGCCACGGAGGAACTGCGCAGCCGGCTGGGCCGCACGCCCACGACCGCCGAGCTCGCGCAGCTGATGAGCCTGACCGAGGAAGAGGTCAACGAGGCCCGGATCGCGTCCAACGGCTACAACTCCGCGTCGCTCGACGCCGCCATCGGCAGCGAGCCGGACGGCGAGAGCGTGCTCGCGGACTTCATCGGCACCGAGGACGCCGCGCTGGGACTGGTCGAGGACTTCCACGCGCTCGCCCCGATGATCGCCGACCTCGACGAGCGCGAGCGCAAGATCGTGCACTGGCGGTTCGTGGAGGAGCTGACGCAGGCGGAGATCGGTGAGCGCCTCGGCTGCTCCCAGATGCACGTGTCGCGCCTGCTCTCCCGCACGCTGAAGCGGCTGCGGGCGGGCATGCTCAGCACGAACTGACGACGGGTTTCACGGCGGGTGAGGTGGTGCGGGGTGCGGCCGGGGGCCGCACCCCGCACGCGTGTCCGCTAGCAGATCGACTGGCTGCTGTTCACCAGACGGTTGTTGCGGAACGTGGTGTTCTCGCCGCAGGGGCTCTCGCGGATCGAGGAGTTCGTCACCGTGAGGTTCTGGACGGTGATGTCCCGGTTGTTCGGGAATTCCGAGCGCGCCGCGAGGCGGATCTCGCCGCCGCCCGTGACCGTGCCGCTCTGGGCGGCGAGGTTCACGTTGTAGCAGTTCTCGATGAGGATCGCGTTGTTGCCGGTGCCGGAGAGCGTGACCCTGTCGATCGTCGCGCCGCCGCTCTCGGAGACGCAGAACACACCCCGCCCGCCGCCGCGCGCGACGACCTCGCCCACGCGGATGTTGGTGGGGTAGGAGCTGCCGATCCGGCCGTTGCGGTTGGCCATGCGGAAGGCGGCGTACCCGGTGCCGGTGCCCGCGTTCTCCGCGTCCACCCGGGAGACGGTGGCGTTGACCGTCTGGTTCAGCAGCAGGCCGGACTCGCCGACGTTGCGGGCGGTCACCGTGCCGATGGTCAGGCCGTCGACGCCGTAGGTCTCCACGGCGTGGCTGGACGCGCCGGAGACGTACACGTTGTCGATGCGCACGTTGCGCGTCCACTGGCTGGTGTCGCCGCGGTTGTCGATGCGGACGCCGAGGCCGCGACTCAGGCGCATGTCGATCTGGCCGAGGACCACGTTCTGCACGTTGCGCAGGAAGACGCCGTACAGCGGGGAGCCGATGACGTTGAGGTGCTGCACCTCGACGTCCCGGGTGCCGCGGGAGTAGACCGGGGCCTGGTCGCCGGAACCGCTGCCGGTGACGTTGATGGTGCCGCACACGTCGAGCACCGTGTAGCTCGGCAGGGAGATGCGGGAACCGGCGGAGACCGAGCCCGAGCCGCGGACCACGACCCGCTCCTTGCTCGTGCGGCCGGAGGACAGGCTGCCGATCGCGGCCTGGACGGCCGCGCGCATGTCGGTGCCGGTGTACACGGTGCTGCTGCCGCGCCGGGCGGTCCAGGTGCTGCCGTTCAGTACCGCCTCGGCCTGGTACGAGCCGTCGCCGCAGGCGGCGGCTCGGGCGGGGGCCGGGGGCGCGGTCGTGGTGGCCGTGGCGGGGGCGGCGACGGCGGGGGCCGTGATGGTGCCCGCGGCGGTGAGGAGTGCGGTGGCGCCCGCTGCTGCGAGGAGTGCGGCTCTGCGTCCCATGGGTCCTCTGCTCCTGTTGTCATCTGTCGTCGAACCGATTCGACTGAATCGATTCATACGGTGGGGGGCGGAGAGTTTGGCAAGGGCATGGCAATGCGTCAAGCGGGCGGCCGCTCGGTTACGGGAACCGGCCCCGCCCGTACGGGAGACTCGGACGCATGCGGACTGCGTACAGCGTGGAGACGGTCAGGACGGCGGAGCGGGAACTGATGGCACGGCTGCCGGAGGGGGCGCTGATGCAACGCGCCGCCGCCGGACTCGCCGCGGCCTGCGCGGACGTGCTGGGGCGGGTGTACGGCAGCAGGGTCGTCCTGCTCGTCGGCAGCGGGGACAACGGCGGCGACGCCCTGTACGCCGGTGCCCGCCTGGCCCGGCGCGGCGCGGGCGTGAGCGCGGTGCTGCTGGCACCGGAACGCGCCCACGCGGGCGGGCTCGGGGCGCTGCGCCGGGCGGGCGGACGGGCGGTGGGGACGGACGGGGCCCGGGAGCTGATCGAACGGTCGGACCTCGTCGTCGACGGCATCGTCGGGATCGGCGGCACGGGCGGGCTGCGCCCGGAGGCGGTCCCGCTCGCCGAGGCCGCCGAGCGGGCGCGGGCGGCCGTGGTCGCCGTCGACCTGCCGAGCGGGGTCGACGCCGACACCGGGGAGGTGCGGGGGAGGGCGGTCCGCGCCGACCTCACGGTGACCTTCGGCACGCACAAACCGGGGCTGCTGATCGATCCGGCGCGGGAGTACGCGGGGACCGTGCGGCTGGTCGACATCGGGCTGTCGCTGCCCGAGGAGCCGGAGCTGGAGGCACTGCAGCACGCGGACGTGGCGCGCCTGCTGCCGGTGCCGCGCGCCGAGAGCGACAAGTACCGGCGGGGTGTCGTCGGCATCGCCGCCGGGTCCGCCCGCTATCCGGGCGCCGCGGTGCTCGCGGTGGCGGGGGCGCTGCGGGGCGGTGCGGGGGCGGTGCGGTACGTCGGTCCCGCCGGGGAGGCGGTGATCGCCCGCTTCCCGGAGACGCTGGTGTCGGACCGCGGGCCGAAGCACGCGGGCCGGGTGCAGGCGTGGGTGGTCGGACCCGGGGCCGGTGACGACGTGGCGACGGTCGCGGAGGTGCTGGCGGCGGACGTGCCCGTGCTGATCGACGCGGACGGGCTGCGGCTGGCGGAGGCGTCCGCGGTACGGGACCGCCGGGCGCCGACACTGATGACCCCGCACGCGGGGGAGGCCGCCGCGCTGCTCGGCGTCGAACGGGAGCAGGTCGAGGGCGGCCGGCTGTCCGCGGTGCGGGAACTCGCCGGGCTGTACGGGGCGACCGTGCTGTTGAAGGGGTCCACGACTCTGGTCGCGGGTGCGGGCGGCGGGCCCGTACGGGTGAACCCGACGGGGACGTCGTGGCTGGCCACGGCGGGCAGCGGTGACGTTCTGTCGGGGCTCGGGGGCTCGCTGCTGGCGGCGGGGCTTCCGGCGGTGGACGCGGCGAGCGCGGCGGCGTACCTGCACGGGCTGGCGGGGCGGTTCGCGGCGGACGGGGCGCCGGTGGGGGCGCGGGATGTGGCGGAGCGGATCGCGGGGGCGTGGCGGAGCGTGGTGCGGGGGTGAGGGGGCGGGGGGTGCGGGGCGGAGCCTGAGGGTCTTTCGCCCCGGCCGCCCCTTCCCTTCCCGTCCCGGGGGCCGCGCCCCGGACCCCCTTCGGCCCTGACGGGCCTCGTCCTCGAGCGCCGGACGGGCTGATCGGAGGGGGCGGCGGAGGGCTCTGAGACACTGGGGCGGATGAGAGAGACAGTTGCCCCGGGGGGCGCGGAGCTGCGGGCCCGCGCGGAGATCGACCTCGCTGCCGTGCGGGCCAATGTGCGGGCCCTGCGGGAGCGCGCGCCCGGCGCCGCCCTCATGGCCGTCGTCAAGGCCGACGGGTACGGGCACGGCGCGGCCGCCTGCGCCCGGGCGGCCGTCGAGGCCGGGGCGACCTGGCTGGGCACCGCCACCCCGCAGGAGGCCCTCGCGCTGCGCGCGCCCGGTGCCGGGGTGCCGGACCACGTACGGATCATGTGCTGGCTGTGGACGCCCGGCGGACCCTGGCGGGAGGCGGTCGAGGCCGGTCTCGACGTGTCCCTGAGCGGCACGTGGGCGCTGGACGAGGTGACCAGGGCCGCCCGTCTCGCCGGGCGGCCCGCGCGGGTGCAGCTCAAGGCCGACACCGGGCTCGGGCGCGGCGGCTGCCAGCCCGGCGACTGGGCGGAGCTGGTCGCGGGCGCGCTGCGCGCCGAGGCCGAGGGGCTGCTGCGGATCACGGGCCTGTGGTCCCACTTCGCCTGTGCCGACGAGCCGGGGCATCCCTCCGTCACCGCCCAGCTGACCCGCTTCCGGGAGATGGTGGCGTACGCGGAGGGGCAGGGCGTCGACCCCGAGGTGCGCCACATCGCCAACTCTCCCGCCACCCTCACCCTCCCCGAGAGCCACTTCGACCTCGTCCGTCCCGGCATCGCGATGTACGGCGTCTCACCCAGCCCCGAGATCGGCACCCCCGCCGACTTCGGACTGCGCCCGGTGATGACCCTGTCCGCCTCGCTCGCGCTGGTGAAGCGCGTTCCCGGGGGCCACGGCGTCGGCTACGGCCACCACTACGTCACGCCGGGCCCGACCACCCTCGGCCTGGTCCCGCTCGGCTACGCGGACGGCATCCCGCGCCACGCCTCCTCGACCGGGCCCGTCCTGGTCGAGGGCAAGTGGCGCACGGTCGCGGGGCGGGTGGCGATGGACCAGTTCGTCCTCGACCTGGGCGGCGACGACCCGGGCCCGGGCGCCGAGGCCGTCCTCTTCGGCCCCGGTGACCGCGGCGAGCCGACGGCCGAGGACTGGGCGCAGGCGGCCGGGACCATCGCGTACGAGATCGTCACCCGGATCGGAACGCGCGTTCCGCGCGTCCATGTGAACGAGGGGCCGGATCCGGACGGCGGCCCGGACAGGGGGAGCGGTACGTGAGCGAGACCATCGCGGAGGCCGCCGCCTCCGCAGCCGACGTGACCCGCGGGGGCTGGCGCCGGGCCACGGGCGTCGCGGGCCTCGCGATAGGCGTGCTCGCCACCGGAGCCGCCGCGGGCGTCGCCATAGAGCGGATGACGGTCGGCCGGGGCATGCGCAGGAAGGCCAGGCTCGTCCTCGACTCCGCGGGACCGTACGGCGGGCTGCGCGGCACACCCGGCAAGGCGTACGCCGACGACGGCACCGAGCTGTACTACGAGGTCGACGACCCCGACCCCGACCCGGAGGCGACGCCCGCGCGGCGGCGCCGGCTGTTCGGCCGCAGGTCCCCGGCTCAGGTGACCGTCGTCTTCAGCCACGGCTACTGCCTCAACCAGGACTCCTGGCACTTCCAGCGGGCCGCGCTCAGGGGCGTCGTGCGCACCGTCTACTGGGACCAGCGCAGCCACGGCCGCTCGGCGCGGGGCGCGGCGCAGACGGAGCGCGGCGAGCCGGTCACCATCGAGCAGCTGGGGCGCGATCTGAAGGCCGTCATCGACGCGGCGGCGCCCGAGGGGCCGGTCGTGCTGGTCGGTCACTCCATGGGCGGCATGACGGTGATGGCCTTCGCCGACCAGTACCCGGAGCTGATCCGGGAGCGGTGCGTGGGTGTCGCCCTGGTCGGCACGTCGTCGGGGCGGCTCGGGGAGGTCAACTTCGGGCTGCCGGTGGCCGGTGTCAACGCGGTGCGGCGGGTCCTGCCGGGGGTGCTGAAGGCGCTCGGGCAACGGGCCGAGCTCGTGGAGAAGGGGCGCCGGGCCACCGCCGACCTGTTCGCCTCGATCATCAAGCGGTACTCGTTCGCGACCCGGGACGTGGACCCGGCCGTCGCCCGGTTCGCCGAGCGCATGATCGAGGGCACGCCCATCGACGTGGTCGCCGAGTACTACCCGGCGTTCAACGACCACGACAAGACCGAGGCGATCGCCCACCTCGCCGGTCTGCCCGTGCTGGTGCTGGCCGGGGTGGAGGACCTGGTGACGCCCAGCGAGCACAGCGAGGCGATCGCCGATCTGCTCCCCGGCGCGGAACTGGTGCTGGTCCCGGACGCCGGGCACCTGGTGATGCTGGAGCACCCGGAGGTGGTCACCGACCGCCTCGCCGACCTGCTCGCCCGCGCCGGAGCGGTGCCCGCGGCGGCTACCGTTGGTGGCTATGGAAGCAGCAGCACCGCAGAACCCGGCTGAACCGCCACCGGCGGCGAACTCCGTCGAGCTGACCGTCACCTCCGCCGAGCAGATGCGCGAACTGGGGCGCAGGCTCGCCAAGCTGGTGCGGGCGGGCGACCTCCTCCTGCTCTCGGGCGAGCTGGGCGCCGGCAAGACGACCCTGACCCGGGGGCTCGGCGAAGGGCTCGGGGTACGGGGCGCGGTCACCTCACCGACGTTCGTGATCGCCCGCGTGCACCCGTCGCTGGGGGACGGCCCGCCGCTGGTCCACGTCGACGCGTACCGCCTCTCCGGCGGCCTGGAGGAGATGGAGGACCTGGACCTCGACGTCTCGCTGCCGGAGTCGGTGATCGCCGTGGAGTGGGGCGAGGGGAAGGTCGAGGAGCTGACCGACGACCGCCTCCGGATCGTCATCCACCGGGCGGTCGGCGACACCAGCGACGAGGTGCGGCGGGTGACCGTGACCGGTCTCGGGGAGCGCTGGGCGGGCACCGGCCTCAGCGCGCTGACCGCCTGACGCGCCGTTCCGTTTCCGGAGGGGGCACCGTCGCGCCGTGCTTTCCGACAGGACGTCGGCAAACTGTTGCGTTCGGGGTCTCCGGCGTGGTCACATGGTATCCAGTTCGTAGTTAGGTCTACCTAACTACGTCCGCCCCCGGCCCACAGGAGGCGCCCATGCCGGCCACCCAGAGCTCTGGTGAGTCCACGGCGCAGCCGCGGCAGCTCCCCGAGGTGCCCATGCGTGATCTGCTGGCCGCCTGCGCCGCGGCCGCGGCGGTCTCCACCCCGCCCCGCGCCCCCGAGCAGCCCCGGCACGCCGGGCGGGTGCGGGGCCACCGCGAGGCGGCGTAGCGCCTCACGGCACGACGACGACCGTCCGCCCGATCGTCGCGAACGTCCACATCGCCGCGCCGTCCGCGCGCGTCTCGCGGATGCCGCCCGTCCGCTCCCGCGGGTCGAGCGCCGGCGCCGAGCCGTCCACCGCCGCGCTGAACCCGATCGAGGTGCCGTCGACGGTGGCGAAGCGCACGACGTGCTCGACCGGAACGCCGTCCGATCCGGTGACCGCCCCGGACCGGGAGGTGACCCGGTAGGTGCCGGGAGCCGGGTCCACCGTGCTGGGGCTGACCCCGAAGGTGCGCCGCACCTCGCCGCTCTCCTCCACCAGCCACACCCGGTCGGCGTCCAGGGAGTACACGACCCGTGTGCCGAGTCCCGACCGGGCGGGCAGGGCCGTGCCGCGGTCCTTGTGCGGGGGCGTCCCACGCACGGCCCCCGCGGGCCCGGCGGCCGGGTGGCGAAGGTCGGCCGGGACGGTCACCGCCGCCCGGTGGCCGAGGAAGCCGACCGTCGCGAGGGCGGCCGCGGTCAGCCCCGCCACGATCACCGAGCTGGTGCCTGCCACCACCGTCACCTCTGTCCTGATCTGTACCGCTATACCCCGTCATGTGCGTACGTCGACGTGACCGTAGCAGTCCGTGACCGTCCGGCCCGTGCGGCCGTGGCCGGGGCGCGGGAGCCGTAGGCTGTTTGCGTGCTCTTGCTCGCTCTGGATACCGCCACCCCCGCCGTCACCGTCGCGCTGCACGACGGCCACGACGTCATCGCCTCGTCGAGCCAGGTGGACGCCCGCCGGCACGGCGAGCTGCTGCTCCCGGCGATCGACCGGGTCCTCGCCGAGGCAGGCCTGCGGCTGGACGCCGTCACCGGCATCGTCGTCGGCGTCGGCCCCGGCCCGTACACCGGGCTGCGGGTCGGCCTGATGACCGCGGACACCTTCGGGCTCGCGCTCGGCGTGCCCGTGCACGGTCTGTGCACGCTGGACGGCCTGGCCTACGCGGCCGACCTGGAGGGCCCCTTCGTCGTGGCGACCGACGCCCGCCGCAAGGAGGTCTACTGGGCCCGCTACGCCGACTCCCGCACCCGCCTCACCGAGCCCGCCGTGGACCGGCCCGCCGACATCGCCGGCCAGGTCGCGGGCCTGCCCGCGGTCGGCGCCGGCGCCCTGCTCTACCCGGACACCTTCCCCAAGGCCCACGAGCCCGAGCACGTGACCGCCGCCGCCCTGGCCCGGCTGGCCGCGGAGCGGCTCGCGGCGGGCCGGGAACTGCCCGCGCCGCGGCCGCTGTACCTGCGCCGGCCCGATGCCCAGGTCCCCAAGAACTACAAGGTGGTCACCCCCAAGTGACGGGAACCGAGACGGCCGTGCTGCGCGAGATGCGCTGGTGGGACATCGACTCCGTACTGGAGCTGGAGCGGGACCTGTTTCCCGAGGACGCCTGGTCGCGCGGGATGTTCTGGTCCGAGCTGGCCCACGCGCGCGGGCCCGGGGCCACCCGGCGCTACGTCGTCGCCGAGGAGGGCGACCGGATCGTCGGCTACGCGGGCCTGACCACCTCCGGCGCGGAGTCCGACGAGGGGCCCACCGCGAGCGCCGACATCCAGACCATCGCCGTCACCCGGGACCACTGGGGAACGGGCCTGGGCTCGCGGCTGCTGACCGAGCTGCTGCGGGCGGCGACCGCCTTCGAGTGCACCGACGTGATGCTGGAGTGCCGGGTGGACAACGTCCGCGCCCAGAAGCTCTACGAGCGCTTCGGCTTCGAGGTCATCGGTGTCAGGCGCGGCTACTACCAGCCGGGGAACGTGGACGCCCTGGTGATGCGGCTGACCGACCCGTCCACCTCTGTGAACCCGGGGACTTCCGGGAACGGCGTACAAGGAACCGAGATCCATGGCTGACGAACCCCTGGTACTGGGGATCGAGACCTCCTGCGACGAGACCGGTGTCGGCATCGTGCGCGGGACCACCCTGCTGGCGGACGCCGTCGCCTCCAGCGTCGACGAGCACGCCCGCTTCGGCGGCGTCGTCCCGGAGGTGGCGAGCCGCGCCCACCTGGAGGCGATGGTCCCCACCATCGAACGCGCGCTGAAGGAGGCGGGCGTGAGCGCCCGCGACCTCGACGGCATCGCCGTCACCGCCGGCCCAGGACTCGCCGGCGCCCTGCTGGTCGGCGTCACGGCGGCCAAGGCGTACGCCTACGCCCTCGGCAAGCCGCTCTACGGGGTCAACCACCTCGCCTCCCACATCTGCGTCGACCAGCTGGAGCACGGCGCCCTGCCCGAGCCGACGATGGCCCTCCTGGTCTCCGGCGGGCACTCCTCCCTCCTGCTGTCCACGGACATCACCTCCGACGTCCGCCCCCTCGGCGCGACCATCGACGACGCGGCCGGCGAGGCCTTCGACAAGATCGCGCGCGTGCTGAACCTGGGCTTCCCCGGCGGACCGGTCATCGACCGCTACGCCCGCGAGGGCGACCCGGACGCGATCGCGTTCCCGCGCGGACTGACCGGCCCCCGCGACCCGGCGTACGACTTCTCCTTCTCCGGGCTGAAGACGGCCGTGGCCCGCTGGATCGAGGCCAGGCGGGCGGCGGGCGAGGAGGTCCCGGTGCGCGACGTGTCGGCGTCCTTCCAGGAGGCGGTCGTGGACGTCCTCACCCGCAAGGCCGTACGGGCCTGCAAGGACGAGGGCGTCGACCATCTGATGATCGGCGGTGGGGTGGCCGCCAACTCCCGGCTGCGGGCCCTGGCCCAGGAGCGCTGCGAGGCGGCCGGCATCCGGTTGCGCGTGCCCCGCCCCAAGCTGTGCACGGACAACGGCGCGATGGTCGCCGCGCTGGGCGCGGAGATGGTCGCCCGGGGCCGCCCGGCCTCCGACTGGGACCTGTCGGCCGACTCCTCCCTCCCGGTCACCGACCCCCACGTCCCCGGCACCGCGCACTCCCACGCTCACGAGACCGCCGGGGGGAACCTGTACTCATGACGGTCGCGCTGATGTGGGAGGCCAGGGCGGTCCCCGGCGGGGGCGCGGACCTGCTGGCGTGGGCCGGGGAAGCCGTCCGCGAACTCCCCGGCCGCCCCCTGCGCCGCGAGACCTTCCGCGCCCCGCAGGACCGCGTCCTGGTCATCACCTGGTGGGACGCCCCGTACGACGCGGACCTGCCCGAACTCCCGGAACCGGACGGGGAGCTGATCACCCGTCCGGTACACCGGTGGCGGTTCGAGTCGCTCGGGAGCGTCTGACCTCACCCTGTCGACGGCGAATCTTTCGGGGGTTCAACCGAATCTTCCGGGATGCCGTGTGGCTCCGAGGTCTTCGTCAGGCGCTCCGGCGGGGATACGATCGCCGCCATGACTTCCCCGCAGCCCGCTGAAACCCGGACGCAAGGGCGCAGCGCGCAGACCGCGACGCTCGCCGAGATCGCCCGCGAGGCCGGCGTCTCCGCGCCGACTGTTTCGAAGGTCCTCAACGGTCGCGCCGATGTCGCTCCCGGCACCCGCAGCCGGGTCGAGGAGCTGCTGCGCGTCCACGGCTACCGGCGCCGCCGTGCCGAGGCCACCCGCTCGCCCCTGATCGACCTGGTGTTCCACGAACTGGAGAGCGCCTGGGCGATGGAGGTCATCCGGGGCGTGGAGAACGTGGCCAGGGACGCGGGGCTGAGCGTCGTGCTCTCCGAGAGCGCGGGGCGGCTCACGCCGGGACGGACCTGGGCCGACCAGGTCGCCGCCCGCCGCCCGCACGGCGTGATCCTCGTGCTGTCCGGCCTCGACGAGTCCGGGCGGGCCCTGCTGACCAGCCGTTCCATCCCGTTCGTGGTGATGGACCCGGCCGGCGACCCGGGCACCGACGTGCCCTCCATCGGCGCGACCAACTGGCAGGGCGGGCTCGCCGCCACCCGGCACCTGGTCGAGCTGGGCCACACCCGGATCGGCGCGATCAGCGGTCCCTCGCGGATGATGTGCAGCCGCGCCCGCGTCGACGGCTACCGGGCCGCCCTGGAGACCGCCGGACTCCCGGTGGACCCGGCACTGATCGTGACCGGCGACTTCCACCACGACGCCGGCTACCGGCAGGGCCTCGCCCTGCTGCGCCGCGAGGACCGGCCCACCGCCGTCTTCGCCGGCAACGACCTCCAGGCGCTCGGGCTGTACGAGGCCGCGCGCGAGCTGGGCCTGCGGATCCCGGAGGACCTGAGCGTGGTCGGGTTCGACGACCTGCCGGTGGCCCGCTGGGTGGGTCCGCCGCTGACGACCGTACGGCAGCCGCTGACGGAGATGGCGGAGGCGGCGGCCAGGCTGGTCCTCGACCTCGGCAAGGGCGCGGACGCGCCGGCGGCGACCCGCGTGGAGCTGGCGACGAGTCTGGTGGTGCGGAGCAGCACGGCCGCGCCGGCCGGGGCCTGAGGGGTCCGAAAGTTTCGGGCCTGAGGAAGGCCCTGGGGAAGGCCCTGGGAAGACCTGGGGAAGTCTTAGAATTTCACAAGAAAACTGTCCGGGAGTCGTTGCTCGTCATAATTCGGACTTATGTTCCTGCTCGTGACGGGACATCAGGACAGCGGCGGGGCAGGGGACGGCGGTACCGGGAACGACGGGGACGACGCCGGGGGCGCGGGCATACGCACCGGCCGGCGGACGCGGGTCCTGAAGATCACCGGGTTCTCGCTCGCGGGCCTGCTCGTGCTGGGCGCCGGAGCGGCCGGCTGGGCGTACTGGCAGCTCAACGACAACATCCGCGGCGTCGACATCAACAGCGCCCTGGGCGACGACCGTCCCGCCGGACCGGTGACCACCGAGGACCCGTCCGCCACCGCCCCGCCCCTGCCGGCCGGCTCCCTGAACATCCTGGTGCTCGGCTCGGACTCGCGCAGCGGCGAGGAGAACCAGGCGCTCGGCGGCGGGGAGAGCGGCGGCGCCCGCTCCGACACCGCCATGGTCGTCCACCTCGACGCCGGACGGACCGCCGCGACGGTGGTCAGCATCCCGCGCGACACGCTCGTCGACCGGCCCTCCTGCCCGCTGCCCGACGGGGGTTCGACGCGGCCGGTGTCCGGCGCGATGTTCAACAGCGCCTACGAGGTGGGCGGGCCGGTGTGCGCGGTGAAGACCGTCGAGTCGTTCACCGACGTCCGCATGGACCACTACATCGAGATCGACTTCTCCGGCTTCGCCCGCCTGGTCGACGCGCTCGGCGGCGTCACCGTCACCACGGAGGCGGACATCGACGACGACCGGAGCCACCTCACGCTGGAGGCCGGGACCCACCGCCTCGACGGCACGGACGCCCTCGCCCTGGCCCGCACCCGCTACGACGTCGGCGACGGCAGCGACCTCGGCCGGATCGAGCTCCAGCAGCACCTGGTGAAGGCACTCCTGGAGCAGATCGCGCGGCAGGACCTGCTGACGAGCCCCGCCAGGCTGTACGAGGTCGCCGACGCCCTCACCGGGAGCCTCACCACCGACACCGGACTGGACTCGCTCGGTGAGCTGACCCGTTTCGGCCGGAGCGTGCGGGGCCTGACGTCCGCCGGCGTCACGACCGTGACCATGCCGGTGCTGCCCGCGCCCTGGGACCCCAACCGCCTGGTGGCCGACGAGCCGGACGCGGAGGAGCTGTGGGCCTCGCTGAGGTGAGCGGTGGGCGCCGGACCGCGAGGGAGGAGAGACTCGGAAAGGATTCCGGCACCGGTGTCGATTCCCGTGTCTCCCGTTCGACGCAGGGGTGAGAGACCGGGAACGACCCGGTCCGCACGACCCGAGGAGCCACCATGCCGCGCTATCTCTCCATGATCCGGATCGATGAGAACAACGCCCCCGAAGGCGGCCCCAGCCCGGAGCTGATGCAGCGGATGGGCGAGCTGATCGAGGAGATGACCAAGGCCGGGGTCCTGCTGGACACCGGCGGGCTGACGCCGACCGCCCAGGGCACCCGCGTGCACTACGAGGGCGGCGAACTGTCCGTGACCGACGGGCCGTTCACCGAGTCCAAGGAGGTCATCGGCGGCTACGCCATGATGCAGGCCAAGGACCTGGCCGAGGCCGTCGAGTGGACCAAGCGGTTCCTGAAGGTGCACGAGCCGTACTGGACGGTGACCTGTGAGGTGCGGGAGGTCGTGCAGGGCTGACCGGCCCCCGCCCACCGGAGATCCTTCCTTGGTTCCGCCGCCGTACGGGTGTCTGATGGTGGGCTGTGACACCACAGCCCACCGCCGGACCCCGTGACACGGCCCGGACCGTCGAGACCGTCTTCCGCATGGAGTTCCCGCGGGTCATCGCAGGCGTCACCCGCATCGTGCGGGACGTCGGCATCGCCGAGGAACTCGCGCAGGACGCCCTCGTCGCCGCGCTGGAGCAGTGGCCGGAGCGCGGGGTGCCGGACAACCCGGGCGCCTGGCTCATGACCACCGCCCGCAACCGCGCCGTCGACCTCGTCCGCCGCCGCGAGACCTACGCCCGCAAGCTGGCCGAGATCGGCCGGGACCAGTCTGCGGTGGCGGCCCCGCCGGAGGAGCCCGCCGGCCCCGACGACATCGACGACGACCTCCTCCGCCTCGTCTTCACCACCTGCCACCCGGTGCTGTCCGCCGAGGCCCGGACCGCCCTCACCCTGCGTCTGCTCGGCGGCCTCACCACGGCCGAGATCGCCCGCGCCTTCCTCGTGCCCGAGGCGACGGTCGCGCAGCGGATCGTGCGCGCCAAACGCACCCTGGCGACCAGGAACGTCGCCTTCGAGGTGCCCTACGGCCCGGACCGCGGGGCCCGCCTCGGTTCGGTCCTCGACGTCATCTACCTGATCTTCAACGAGGGGTACTCCGCCACGGCCGGCGACGACTGGCTGCGCCCGGCCCTGTGCGAGGACGCGCTGCGGCTGGCCCGCGTCCTGTCCGGGCTGATGCCCAGGGAGCCCGAGGTGCACGGGCTCACCGCGCTGTTGGAGTTCCAGGCCTCCCGCGCCGCCGCCCGCACCGGTCCGGACGGCGAGCCGGTGCTGCTGAGGGACCAGAACCGCGCCCGCTGGAACCGCCTGCTCATCGCCCGCGGTGTCACCGCCCTCACCCGCGCCGAGGCCACCGCCGCCGGCGCCCCGGGCCCGTACGCGCTCCAGGCGGCCATCGCCGCCTGCCACGCCCACGCGTACCGCTACGAGGAGACCGACTGGCCCCGCATCGCCACCCTGTACTCCCTCCTCGCCGCCCGGGCCCCCTCCCCGGTCGTCGAACTCAACCGCGCGGTCGCCGTCTCCATGGCCGAGGGCCCCGCGGCGGCGCTGCCCCTCGTCGACGCCCTGACCGACGTGCCGGCGCTGCGGAACTACCACCTGCTGCCCAGCGTCCGCGGCGACCTGCTGGCCCGCCTCGGCCGCCGCGAGGAGGCCAGGGCGGAGTTCGAGCGGGCGGCGTCGCTGACCCGCAACGCACGCGAGAAGGAGCTGCTGCTGCGCCGCGCGGCCCGCGGCGGCGCCTGATCAGCGCACCGGGTGCCCCAGCAGCATCGTCGGCGCGCCGTCGGCACGGGTCAGGAACACCGTGACGGACCCGGCGCCGTGCGGCTTGGGCAGGACCCTGCGGCGCAGTTCCTCCGGCTCGACCGCCGATCCGCGCTTCTTGACGGTCAGGGTGCCGACCCCGCGCTCCCGCAGCAGCGCCTTCAGCTTCTTGACGTTGAAGGGGAGCGTGTCGGTGATCTCGTAGGCGGTGGCGTACGGCGTGCGGTGCGCCTCGTCGGAGGTGACGTAGGCGATGGTCGGGTCGATCAGCCCGCCGTCGACCTCCTCGGCCACCTCGGCGACCAGGTGGGCGCGGATGACGGCGCCGTCCGGCTCGTACAGGTACCTCCCGACCGGCCGGACCGCGGGGTCCGGGAGCATGGTGCCGGGGGTCACGTGGATGCCGGCCAGGGCGGGCAGCAGCGTCGCCCGCCGGGCCCCCGGCGTCACGTCCGGGCCGAACCACAGCACGGCCTCCTTCACGTCCCCGCCGTCCGAGACCCACTCGGCCGTCGCCTCGGCGGGGATCGCCTCGTGCGGGATGCCGGGAGCGATCTTCAGCAGGCCGAGCGGTGCCCCGAGTGCGGCGGACACGGCCCAGGACAGGGGAGGGGAGTAGGCCTCCGGGTCGAAGATCCGGCCGCGTCCGGAGGAACGCCGGGCGGGGTCGACGAACACGGCGTCGTGTCCGGCCGTGTCCACCTCCGTCACGTCGGCCTCGCGCACCTCGATCAGGTCGGCGAGACCGAGCGCGTCGGCGTTGGCGCGGGCCGCCTCGCAGGTCAGCGGATCCCGGTCGACGGCCAGCACCCGGATCCCGGCGCGGGCGAACGCGATCGCGTCGCCGCCGATCCCGCAGCACAGGTCGGCGACGGACCGCACCCCGGCCGCCCGGAGGCACTCGGCCCGGTACGTCGCCACGCTCGCGCGGGTCGACTGCTCCACCCCGTTAGGCGTGAAAAACATGCGTCGCGCGTCCTCGGCGCCGAACTTCGCCACCGCCCGCTGCCGCAGCCGCGCCTGGCCGAGCGCCGCCGACACCAGTGCGGCGGGGTGCTCGCGGCGCAGCCGGGTCGCGACGGCGAGTTCGTGCGCCGGGTCGGTGTCGCGCACCTCGTCGAGGAGGGCGCGGCCTTCGGGGGTCAGGAGCGGGGCGAGGTCGTTCACCGGGTCATTGTGGGCCAGTCGGTGGACGGTACGCCTCCGGCCGCGGTGTCGGGGCGGGTCAGGACCCTCCGGCTGCGAGGATGCGGCCCCATGCGAGAAGTAGGACAAAACGATAAAAAGCAGCCGCGGTGTGGTGTCCGGACCGGCCTCGCCGTACTCGCTCTCGCCACCATCGCCTCGGGCTGCGGACAGGGCGGCACGAAGGTCGAACCGGCAGGCGGCCAGCAGCCCCTCCAGGCGCCCCCGGCCCGCGCGCTCGACTCCTACGCCGACAAACTGCGCGCCGCGCACGCCGCGCGGGTCGCCGCCGCGAAACGCTGGGGCCTCAAGCGCGTGCCCCTGACCGCCCCGTCACCCCCCGGGAAGAAGCCGAGGATCACCACCCGCGACGGCTTCGAGGTCGACGGCCACCGCCGGCTGGGTCTCCCGCCGGTCTTCACCACCGTCCCGACCAAGGAGAAGGTCGTCTTCCTCACCATCGACGACGGCGAGGAGAAGGACCCGGCCTTCCTGCGGATGATGAGCGACCTGCGGATCCCCTACAGCGCCTTCCTCAGCGACTACCTGGTCAAGGAGGACTACGGCTACTTCGCGAGGATGCGGGACCAAGGCGTCGGCCTGCACAACCACACCCTCCACCACCCCTATCTGCCGGGCCTGTCCGGGGCCGGCCAGAGGCGCGAGATCTGCGGCATGCAGAAGGTCATCGAGAAGCGCTACGGCACGCGCCCCGCCCTCTTCCGCCCGCCCTACGGCAACTACGACGGGGACACCCTGCGCGCCGCGAAGTCCTGCGGGATCACCCACGTCCCCCTCTGGAACGAGGAGGTCTTCGTCGACCGCTGGGAGTACCGCGAGTGGGACCGCTCGCTGCACCCCGGGGACATCGTCCTCACCCACTTCCGCGGCCGCGGGGACTGGAAGGGCACGATGCCGGACATGGTCCGCCGCTTCCTGGACAAGGTCACGGCCGAGGGCTACGCGGTGGCGCGGCTGGAGGACTACCTGTGAGCCGCGGGAGGGCCCTGAGGACCCTCCTGACGAGCACCCTCCTGCTGGCCGTGATCACCGGGTGCGCCCCGCCGGACGGGACGGGGCGGCTGTCCGCACGTGCCGGGGCGACAGCGCCCGGCAGTGCCTCCGCGCCCCTGCCGCCCGTCGCCGACCACGTCCCGACCGGCGACAGGGTCGTCTTCCTCACCTACGACGACGGCGCCGAACGCGACCCCCGGTTCATCGACCTGGTGCGCGAGCGCCGGCTCCCCGTCAGCATGTTCCTCACGGACAGCGTCGTGGGCCCCGGATACGCCCACTTCGCCCGCCTGCGCGCGGTCGGCGCGAGCCTGCAGAACCACACCCTCGACCATCCGGCCCTGCGCGGTCTGCCGTACGCCGGTCAGCGCGCCGAGATCTGCGGCCAGCAGCGCAAACTCACGTCCCGCTTCGGCATCCGCCCCCGCCTCTTCCGCCCGCCCTACGGCACGTACGACACCACCACCCTGCGCGCCGCCGCCGACTGCGGCATCGCGGCGGTGATCCTGTGGCGGGCCACCCTGGAGCCCGACGGCCATCTCACCTACACCCGCGGCCCCCGCCGGCTGAACCCCGGCGACATCGTCTCCGTACCGTCGGGCGAGGCGCCGTCCCTGTCGCTGGCGGAACGGACGGCACGGCTGCTGGGGGAGCTGGAGGAGCGAGGGCTGAGGGTAGGGCGCCTGGAGGACTACGTCGGGCGCATCGGCCCGTCGGCGGCTCCCGGCGGGCACGGCCGCTCATTTTCCGGCCCGCCACCGGCTCCCGACGGACACCGGCGCTCACCTTCGAGCGCGTCAGTTCCTGATGGGCACGGCTCGCCTTCCACCCCGTCGAGGGCTCCTGGCGGGTACGGCTCGCCTCACAGCCCGTCGAGGACTCCTGGCGAGCACCGCTCACCTCACAGCCCGTCCGGCGTTTGAGGACGAGGCCCGTTCAGGGCCGAAGCGGGGGCCCGGGGGCGGCAGCCCCCGGAGACGGTCACCGCAACACCGCGAGCTGCACGGAACCGTGCTGAAAACCCACCCACCCCGCCGACGCGCCGCACGGCAATTGGCACTCAGCTTGACCGAGTGCTAATCGCGGTCATAGTCTCAGGTCTGGCACTCCCCCCTGGAGAGTGCCAACACACGCGACGGGCAGGTCCGGCACCCGCGACGACGGATCCACCTGGTCGCCACCTCAGACAGTTAACCCCGTGAGATCTCCGAAGGGGGAGGTCGGATCGTGACGACCGCCAGCTCCAAGGTTGCCATCAAGCCGCTCGAGGACCGCATCGTGGTCCAGCCGCTCGACGCCGAGCAGACCACGGCTTCGGGCCTGGTCATTCCGGACACCGCCAAGGAGAAGCCCCAGGAGGGCGTCGTCCTGGCCATCGGTCCGGGCCGCATCGAGGACGGCAAGCGCGTCGAGCTCGACGTGAAGGTCGGCGACGTCGTTCTGTACAGCAAGTACGGCGGCACCGAGGTCAAGTACAACGGCGAGGAGTACCTCGTCCTCTCGGCTCGCGACGTCCTCGCGATCATCGAGAAGTAAGGGGAACCCGGGGGGACACCCCGGACGACCCGGCCTCGAAGCAAGCACTTTTGCTCGAACACTGCGCCCCTGGCCCCAGCATCCGACAAGGAGCCGGGTGACCGGGGGCGCAGTGATTTCACCCCAGAATTCCGAGAGGGCTCCCGCTGCCATGGCGAAGATCCTGAAGTTCGACGAGGACGCCCGTCGCGCCCTCGAGCGCGGCGTCAACAAGCTTGCCGACACGGTGAAGGTGACGATCGGCCCGAAGGGCCGCAACGTCGTCATCGACAAGAAGTTCGGCGCCCCCACCATCACCAACGACGGTGTCACGATCGCCCGCGAGGTGGAGATCGAGGACCCGTACGAGAACCTCGGCGCCCAGCTGGTGAAGGAGGTGGCGACCAAGACCAACGACATCGCCGGTGACGGCACCACCACCGCCACCGTCCTGGCCCAGGCGCTGGTCCGCGAGGGCCTGAGGAACGTCGCCGCCGGTGCCTCCCCGGCCGCCCTGAAGAAGGGCATCGACGCCGCCGTCGCCGCGGTCTCCGAGGACCTGCTCGCCTCGGCCCGCCCGATCGACGAGAAGTCCGACATCGCCGCCGTCGCCGCGCTGTCCGCCCAGGACCAGCAGGTCGGCGAGCTCATCGCCGAGGCGATGGACAAGGTCGGCAAGGACGGTGTCATCACCGTCGAGGAGTCCAACACCTTCGGTCTGGAGCTGGACTTCACCGAGGGCATGGCCTTCGACAAGGGCTACCTGTCTCCGTACTTCGTGACGGACCAGGAGCGCATGGAGGCCGTCCTCGACGACCCGTACATCCTCATCACCCAGGGCAAGATCTCCGCGATCGCGGACCTGCTGCCGCTGCTGGAGAAGGTCATCCAGGCCAACTCCTCCAAGCCGCTGCTGATCATCGCCGAGGACGTCGAGGGCGAGGCCCTGTCGACCCTGGTCGTGAACAAGATCCGCGGCACCTTCAACGCGGTCGCGGTCAAGGCCCCGGGCTTCGGTGACCGCCGCAAGGCGATGCTGCAGGACATGGCCGTCCTCACCGGCGCCACGGTCGTCTCCGAGGAGGTCGGCCTCAAGCTCGACCAGGTCGGCCTGGACGTGCTCGGCTCCGCCCGCCGCGTCACCGTCACCAAGGACGACACCACGCTCGTCGACGGCGGCGGCAAGAAGGAGGACGTCGAGGGTCGCGTCGGCCAGATCAAGGCCGAGATCGAGACCACCGACTCCGACTGGGACCGCGAGAAGCTCCAGGAGCGACTCGCGAAGCTGGCCGGCGGCGTGTGCGTGATCAAGGTCGGCGCCGCCACCGAGGTGGAGCTGAAGGAGAAGAAGCACCGTCTGGAGGACGCCATCTCCGCGACCCGCGCCGCGGTCGAGGAGGGCATCGTCTCCGGTGGTGGCTCCGCGCTGGTCCACGCCGTCAAGGTCCTCGAGGGCAACCTCGGCAAGACCGGCGACGAGGCCACCGGTGTCGCCGTGGTCCGCAAGGCCGCCGTCGAGCCGCTGCGCTGGATCGCCGAGAACGCCGGCCTCGAGGGCTACGTCATCGTCTCCAAGGTCGCCGAGCTCGAGAAGGGCAGCGGCTACAACGCCGCCACCGGCGAGTACGGCGACCTGGTCAAGGCCGGCGTCATCGACCCGGTCAAGGTGACCCGCTCCGCCCTGGAGAACGCCGCCTCCATCGCCTCCCTCCTCCTGACGACCGAGACCCTGGTCGTCGAGAAGAAGGAAGAGGAAGAGCCGGCCGCCGCCGGTGGTCACGGCCACGGCCACGCCCACTGACGACGCCAGTCGCCGGAACCCGAGTGAGGGCCCGGCTCCCCGTCCGCCCGGACGGGGAGCCGGGCCCTCGCCGTGCGCAAGGACGTACGGTCGCTCAGGGAACCGCGCCGGGGCCGTCGAGGTCTCTCCACACGGCAGTCGCAGCAACAGGGGGTCGGGATGAATCAGGTGCTCTACGGGGAACGCTCCCGGAACCCGTTGGCGCGGACCGTGGAACTCACCGAGGGCGGGCTGCGCAGGGGCGGCAGAACCACCCCGCTCGACGAGCTGAACCTCGGCGCCATGGCCGAAGCGTTCCTGCGGGGCCGTTGGCTCGGCGGAGGCGGCAGCGAACGCCCCCTGTCCGCACTGCCCCAGGACCGCGGCGTCGTGCCGGTCACCCGTGCGACCGGAACCAGCACACCCGTGAAGACACGTCAGGCCGCGGAGTTCGCCCGCGCGCTGGGCGAACTGGCGGTCCGCAGATGCGGCGGACCCGAGCAGGTGGCCGCGCGCGCCGGGGTGGAGGGCGTACCGCTGTGGATCGCGCGCCGGTATGCACCCGGCCCCGCCGGACCGGTGACCGTCGCCGTGGACCGGCGCTCGGTGCGCGTGGACGTCTGGGGCCCGCACGCTCCGGCCGTCCGCCTCAGGGCACCGCACGGCTACCTCGCCGACTCCGCCGACCGGGCGCGCGGCCTGGTGCTGACCGTGGGTGACGTCACCGCACGGCTCGAGCTGCGGAGGAAGGTCCGCAAGTCCAAGAGCAAGGTCGAGATCAGCCTGCCCGACCGGCGGTGGACCCTGCGCCGCGGGAACGCGGTGAGCTCATGGCTCCTGCGCGACGACACCCGGGTCGCCCTGCTGACCCGTCCGCCCCGCAGACCGGCCCCCGCCCCCGGCACCGTGCTGCTGCCGCTGGCCGGCGTCCACCACGAGAGCCCCGACCCCCTGGACGCCGTGATGGCCCACGCGGTCGCCGTGTCCTTCGGCCTGGGCGACACCACGGGCCTGGCCAGGTTCCGCGCCGTCGGCTCCCGCCGGGACACCGGCGAGGTCATCTGGGACGCCCCCTGGTTCAGCAACCTCGGCAGGGGCCGCGACGACAACGAACCCGGCGGTGGCGACGGCTGGGGCAGCGACGGCGGCGACGGCGGCGACGGAGGCGGAGGCGGAGGGGGCGACGGAGGCGGCGGGGGCGACGGCGGCGGAGGCGGAGGCGGCGACTAGCCGCCCGGCATCCGCCCGCTCACCACGCCTTGCTGCGGTCGAACTCCGTGATGTTGATCTTCACGCCCGAGGTCTTGAGCGTGGTCATGGATCCGGGCCGCCCCGCAGCACCCAGGCGCGGTCGTCGAGCAGGGCGTACGCGGCGATGAGGAGGTTGCCGGTGAGCCGGTCGAGTCCGGCGTAGCCGAGGTCCTTGGTGATCCAGGTTCCGTCTTGTCGTGACGCCCCTTCTGCCGGCTGTTGATGCCGGGTGAAGCGGTATTCCGTATGCGTGGCAGGCGAAGGGCCGTACCAGATGCGGTTGCGAGCGGCTTGTTCAGTACCAGGCGGTTGAGGTTCGGCTCCCTACGGCTGGTGAGGGTGAGGCGGCCCGGTTGTCCTGCTCGGATGAGTCCCTTTCGCCCGGCGCCCCGCGAAGGAGCCGATGGTGGACGGTCCGGGACGGCGATGAGCCGAGGCAATGGCGACAGAGGGTTTCGTCGCCGGTCGGCCTGAAGAGGGTCGCCTGTACGTGGTCGCCCTCGCATTCGCGGAGGGCGGCGAGGCGGCTGGACGAGCGTGCGGGGGTGGACCGTTCGGCGGTCGGGGCGCCGTTGCCGGTCGGGGTGGACTCGGGCGGCACGTCGCGGAGGAGGTAGCGCAGGAGGCCGCCGGGGCGGTGGACGGGGGTGCCGTCGTCGGGGAGGCCGCGCAGGATGTGGGTGCGGACAGCGGCGGGGGTGTGGCCGACCGCGAGCCAGCGGGAGACGAGGCGGGCCAGTTCGTCGTGCATGCCCCGGGGGATGCGGCGCAGGTCGGGGGAGAGGTGAGGGAGGGCGGCGACGAGGGCGCGGGCGGCTTCGGGGGCCTCGGTCGTCTCCGGGTCGGGCTCGGGCTCCGGGGCCGGGTCCGGCTGCCGCTCCGGCTCGGCGGGACGGTGGGAGGTGTTTTCCCCGGGGTCTTTCCTCGGATGACCGTCGGTGAGCGGAGGGGTCGGAATGCCGACGGTCGGAATGCGGGGACTCGGAGCGACCTGCGGTGACGCGTCGGCGGAGGGTGTGTGGACGGGCAACCGGGCGAGGATCTTCGCGGCCTCGGTGGCGCTCAACGGCACGTTGGAGACGAGCTGTTGGGTCACCCAGTGACCGCCGGGCCCCTGGAGCCGCCGCTCGTGCACGAAGCCCTCCTCCTTGAGCTGCCGCTTGGCCCGCGTGAAGGCGCACGCCCCGATGCGGGCGCGCTCGGCGGTGCGCGACAACGACTCTCGCGCCCCGTCGGGGAGGGAGAGCTGCCAGGTCAGCAGCCGCACGGCATCGGAGGACAGCCGGGGGTGCCGAATGAGGTCGTGGGAGAACTGGGAGAAGGCGCGAGGGGGCGCGATATGGTGCCGGTAAATCACGGTGGGAGCCCTAACTTCCACTGGTGGTCCAGGCCCTCGCGGACGGTTGCACCCGTCGCGGGGGCCGATTTGTTGTGACGGTACCGCACGGAGCGTACGTGTGTGGACGCGTTGAGTGAAGAGATCGAAGCTCGCTGTTCGACCCGCCGAACCATGGCGGTCCAGCCAACTACTGCTGCGATCACGTCAATCCACCCTCCTGAAGCCCAATATCGATCATTTATTCGATAGATCTGGTGATCGACCCGGTGGCGGGCAACAGGCCCGGCACCGTCCGAGAACCGGGGGCTTGACCGAATGCAGCGGGAATCGTTCAGACGTACCGGCATACAGATGCTGGCCGTGACAGCGGCGGCCGCCGTCCTGCCGATGGCGGCGCCCTCCACGGCCGGCGCGGACACGAGGGCGGATCTGCGGGTGGAGTCCTACGTGCTGCCCGCCGGTGCGGCAATACCGTCACTGGAGGAACTGCAAAGCGCAGAGGGCAGGGAACGTCTTCGCCGAACGGCCACGGCGGCGGAGCCGGGGGCGGCGCTGGCGCAGGAGACGGTGGGCCCGGCGGCCTCGTCCGCCCCGCTGTCCCGACGCCCGTCCGGATCACCGCCGGCGGACGCCACCACAGGGGTACAGCAGCGCGCCGCCCTGGGTCCGACGGCCACGGCGCCGGAGCCCGCGCGGACGATGACGTACGACGAATGCGTCAAGGGCCTGGGCAGCGACAAGAAGTTCTACGTCAAGTCCCGCTTCGCGGTGTGCAACGGGGCGTCCTTCCTCCAGACGTGGACACGCAACGGCCAGCCGGTCGGCACCAGCATGTTCAACGTGCGTGCGGTCGGCACCATCGCCAAGAACAGCCGCACCATCACCTTCCAGTACTACTTCACCGACTTCACCACCGCGGGCACCACCGGCGCGGCCGCCATGCCGATCACGACGAAGGCCGACATCCCGCAGAGCTGGCCGTCCGGTGCGCGCTACACCCGCGGCGGGAGCATGCCGGGGACGAAGACGTTCACCCAGCTCAAGGCGCAGCGGACGTTCAAGGACACGGTGACCGCCAAGCCCGGACAGGGCAGCGGATCCGCCGACCTCCTCTTCGCGGTGTACGAACCGGCCATCAGCTACACCCCGCCCGCGCCCTGGAAGCTGAGCGGTGCTCTGGGCGGCAAGCTGTTCATGCTCGCCCCGCGCTGGGATGCCGCGTCGTACCTGGCCAACTCCACCGGCGGCGGCACTCCTGCCAAGAAGGGGGCGGCCACCTTCAGCTACGTGCCCACGCTCACCTACAGCGCCAAGGCGGGGGCCGAGGAGCGGGGCGTGGCCCAGCACATCAAGACGGCGTTCACCGTCCCGCAGGACACCAAGCCGTACATGTCGGCCAAGAAGGTGCCGGGCCAGAGTGCGAAGGATCCGTTGCACCGGCTGGTGAACAAGACCCGCAAGGACGACAACCGCAAGGCGGCGGTCAAGCAGTGCAAGCGCTACTGGGGCGCCAATTACACCCAGGGCGGCAAGCTCGAGTGCGACGAGTACCCCTTCGCCACCACCTACGAGGGTGCCGCGGAGGCGGACCACGACTCGGAAGCGAAGAAGTTCAACTTTTCTGTGAAGCCGATCCCCGCGGCTGAGAACCTGGCGGGCGGCAACATCCTGCGCAGCTTCTACGCGAAGAACCGCATCATCGACGGGATGGACGACGGGTTCCTCGTGAAGATCCGTTCCTGACCCCGACGGCGGGCGGACGGGCGGGACGGCATCCGGCCCGCCCCGTCCGTGCCGCGGTCACGGCTTGGCAGGCCAGAACTGCACGAGATACCTCTCCACGTCGTGCCCCGTGCCCTCACCCTCCGACAGGGCGGCGGCCTCGGCACGGCCGACGCAGTGCGCCCGCACGTGCCACGAACCCGGAGAGCCCAGCGCGAAGGTCTCCGTACGCCCCACGCTCCCCGACCAGACTGCCACCTCTCCGCTGGTCGACTCGAACTCGGCCTCGCCCTGTTCGTCCCAGGCCGAGGGGTCCTGCTCGGGAGGCGGTCCGTCCCACACCTCCACGATGAGCGTGGCGGTATGGGTGTGGCCACCGCTGTAGAAATCGAGGCGCCCGGGGAACCCGTTCAGGAACACGCCGGACTCGTAGTCGTCCGGAAACGGCATCGGCAGTTCACCGTCGTCGGACTCCTGAAGCGCGAAGGCGTGATACCCCACATCCGCGTTCACACGCTGCTGCCGGACAAGTTGCGCCACGAGCACCCCTTCGGGATTCCGGTGCCGGTTCCTTGCCGGAATGGTAGGCCGGGGGTTCACCCGTAAGCCGGAACTTGTCCGATGTCGGGGATGGTTGGAGTGCGTCCGTCCTACGGTGCGAGCACGGGTGACCGGTGGACGGATGCGCTGAGGGGGCGGGTGCGATGGAGTCGGGAGCGGACTCGGGCGCGGGCGTGGAGGGCGGCACGGGCGCCGACTCCAACGGGGAGTTCCTGCGCTGCTTCGGCCGCCAGATGAAGCTGCTGCGGGAGGCCGCGGGGCTGACGCAGGCGCAGTTGGGCGAGCGGGTCGGGTACGGCGAGGCGCAGATCGCGGCGGTGGAGCAGGGGCGGCGGATTCCCCGGCCGGAGCTGGTGGACGCGGTGGATCGGGAGGTGGGCGGTCGGGGGGTGTTGGTGGCCATGAAGGGGGAGGTGGCTAAGGCTCGGTATCCGGGGTTCTTCCGGCGGTACGCGGAGCTGGAGGGACAGGCGGTCGAGTTGCACGCCTACTCAGACCACGTGGTCAAGGGCATCTTGCAGACGGAGGAATACGCACGCGCGGTCTTCCGCATGTGGCGTCCGCTGTTGGACGAGGAGACGATCGAGCAGGGCGTGACGGCGCGGATGGAACGCCGAAACCTTTTCGCACGTCGGCCTGCTCCGTTGCTGAGCTTCGTCATCGAGGAGCATGTTCTGCAGCGACCTCTCGGAGGCCCGGAGGTGCTGCGGGGCCAACTGGAACAACTGCTGCTTACGGGCACGAGCGCAACGTGGAGTTGCAGGTCATGCCGACGCGGCGCGACGAGCACGCGGGACTGGCGGGCCCCTTCACATTGATCCATCTCGCCGGTCAGCGCAGGATGGCTTACATGGAGGTGCAGGACACAAGTGCCCTGTACGCGGACCCGAAGAAGGTCAGCCCGTTGGAGGCGACGTACAGAATCCTCGCGGCGCAGGCGTTGACTCCCCGGGAGTCGCTGGCCTTCATCCAGAAGCTGTTGGGAGAGCCATGAAGACAGGCAGCCCCGCACCTGCCGCTGGCGAACTGCGCTGGTTCAAGAGCAGCTACAGCGCGGGAAACGGCGGTGATTGCGTTGAGGTCGCGGACGCCGGTACGGCCGTACTGATCCGCGACTCCAAGTGCCCGGACGTGGCGGTCCTCAATGTGCCGTCCGCCCAGTGGACGGCGTTCGTGCGGATGGCCGCAGGCGTCTGAGTCGAACGAGGTGCGGTGGGAAGCCGTTTGCGCCGCTCCCCACCGCCCCTCACTCATGCCCGAAGGGCACGTCTTGCCCCCACGTGCCGGCGCGCACCGGACACGGGGTCCGTCGCGTATGCCACCTCGGCCGGAACGGCGTCACCGGTGGCACGAAGGGCGGTCGGCCCTGTCAGTGGGGCCCGATACCTTCTGCCCATGTCGATCACCGCACAACTGCGCGATTCGGTGAGGCTGCCGGGTGGACGCGCACTGGTCAACGGCTTCGCACTGGAGAGCCGTGGGGACGGTTCGTGCCGCGCCCTCCTCCGGAACGGGCACGAGCTGGAGGTCTACGACCTCCGCGGGCTGTTCGCGGGGGAGCGCGCGCCATCGGTCGTCTTCCCCCTTCCCTGGCCAGGGTGGGACTACGGCGTCCACTCGGTGAGCCCTGACGGCGCGTTCGCGGTGTTCTCGGGGCAGCGCGCGGTACGGGCCGTGGGCGCGGGCGGGGAGACGGTGTGGGAGTACCGGCACGGCTGCTGGGGCCCGGAGCTCGGTCATCCGCACACGGGGGACGAGCAGCAGGTGTGCCGGGGTCTGGAACACGGCTCCTGCCGGGTCTCGGACGACGGCCGGCTCGTGTGGGCGCACGTCGTCGCGGAACCGGCGCCGGGCGAATGGCAGGAGCGCTGGGTGGTCCTGGACGCCCGCGACGGACGGGAGTTGGCCTGGCTGCCGCTGGTGGACAGCGCGGCGGCCGGTTCGCACCACCTCTCCCACCCGGATGGTGTGCACATGGGACTGTGCATCGGCATGGGTCAGGACGGCATCCTGCTGCACTGGGCGCGCCGGGACGGCGAGAAGCTGACCGGCTGGGACGTGAACGAGGGCCTGGACCGCATCCTGACGGACGTCCACGCGGGACATCCCGGCTTCCTGACGGTCGAGCACTACGGAGCGGACCTGCGCCTGCACGCCCTGGACGGCACGGTGATCGCCGAGCAGGAGCCCGAGTCGGCCGACGAAGAGGACGAGACCTGCTGGGACTACGGCTGCGGCTTCGTCGACGCCGATACCGTCATCGCTTCGACGGTCGAGTCCGACGAGGAGCTGGAACGGGCCCGCCACTGGCTCCTCGACGCCCACACACTGCGCATACGCGGGGTGGTCACGTATCCGACGGGCCCCGTCGACAGCTACGTACGCCCGCTCGGCGACGGCACCTGGCTCACGTACGACGACGAGAGCGAGACGCTCAACCGCTGGGCGCAGACGGTGACGCCCGGGACTAGGTGACCCGCACCCTCACTCTTCCGGCGCAGCTCGGCATGGTCGCTGCACCGCGCGTTCCCGGACCCGATTCTGTGTTCTGCGGCTCCACCAGGCGTGCAGCTGTCGTCGGCTCGGCGGAATCAGCAAGTCCGTCGCCGCACAGGACGGGCCAGGAGACGACGGGCCCGAAAACCGACGGCTCCGCTCCAACTTGCGGTGCGCGTGCACATCGGCGGCGAGAACGCCTGGCGCGACCTCGACGACTGGCCGCCGGCCACCGCCGCCACCCCCTGGTATCCCACCGCGGACGGGCATCTCACCCGGCAGGCCGCCACGGACTCCGTGCCGCTCACGACGTTCCGCTACGACCCGGCCGACCCCACCCCGTCCCTCGGCGGTCCTCTGCTCTCCCGCGGCGCCGGCCCACGCGACAACGGCGCCCTGGAAGCCCGGGCCGACGTCCTGACGTTCACCGGCCCGCCACTGACCGAACCCGTGGACATCGTGGGCCCGGTCTCCGCGCGGCTGAGCATCTCGACGGACACCGGGCACGCCGACATCTTCGCCCGCCTGTGCGACGTGGACGCGGCGGGCCGCTCCGTCAACGTCTGCGACGGGCTGGGCCGGATCCGGACGGCCGGAGACGCACCCTCGCAGGTCACCGTGGAGATGAGCGCCACCGCCCACCGCTTCGCCGCCGGTCACCGCATACGCTGGCAGATCAGCGGAGGTGCCCATCCGCGCTACGCCCGCAACCCCGGCACCGGGGACCCGCCGGCGGACGCCACCATGTTCACACCGGTACGCATCACCCTTCACGCGGACTCGGCACTGACCCTCCCCCACAGCACCGTGCGCACGTAATTCACTGCGTGCGGGGCGTGAGGCGTCCTACTGTGGCGCCGTGACGACGCGGATGATCATCCTCAATGGCGGGTCCAGCTCCGGGAAGTCCGGGATCGTGCGGTGTCTGCAGTCCGTACTGCCGGATCCCTGGCTGGCGTTCGGGGTCGACTCGTTCGTCGACGCGCTCCCGGCGAGGCTGCGGGAGTCGGACGCCGGGCTCGGCGTCGCGGCGGACGGCACGGTGAGTGTCGGGGCGGAGTTCCGGGCACTGGAGGCGGCCTGGACGGAGGGCGTCGTGTCGATGGCCCGCGCGGGCGCCAGGATCGTCGTCGACGACGTGTTCCTCGGCGGGGCCGCCTCCCAGCAGCGGTGGCAGAAGGCTCTCGACGGGGTGGACGTGCTCTGGGTCGGCGTCAGGTGCGAGAGTTCGGTCGCCGCGGCCCGGGAGGTCGCGCGGGGGGACCGGGTGCGGGGGATGGCCGCGCTGCAGGCGGACGTGGTGCACGAGGGGGTGTTCTACGACCTGGAGGTGGACACCACACACACCGAGTCCCTGGTGTGTGCGCGCACCATCGCCGCCCGCGTCGGTTGACCGGCGGAGCCTCGACGGGTCAGAGGTCCGCGGGTTCCAGCGCACCCAGCCGCGCCATCAGCCCCAGCCGGTCGTACTCCCACCAGCCCTCGACGATCTTGCCGTTGTCGCCGAAGCGGAAGATGGTCGTGCCCGTCATGGAGACGTCCTTCCCCGTCGCCGGGATGCCGAGGAAGTCGGCCCTGTGGGTGGCCTTCCAGTTCCACCGGGTGCACACCCGGTCGCCCTCGGCGATCTGGTCCTCGACACGGAAGGTGAAGTCGAAGCCGCCGCGCCACTCGTCCAGGTCGCGCCGGAGGTGGTCCAGACCGAGCACGTCCTGCTCGTTGGCCGGATCGTGGCCGTGGTAGTGCTCCTCGACCAGGCCCGTCAGGGGGGACAGGTCGTCCGAGGTGACCGCCACCTCGAAGAAGCGCCGCGCCGTGTCCGTGTTCAGCTGCGCGTCGCGCACCACGTCCAGGTCCGTGAAGGTCGGCGTCTCCTCGCAGAGCGCCACCATGTCCCGGAAGATCCTGTCGGTCTCCGGGAGCCGCGAGTTCCGCATCGCCTCCTCGTACGACGGGAACTCCACGATCTCGACGACGTGCGACGCGTCCGAGCGGTCCTTGCCGACCACCGCGTGCGTCGCCGTCCGCTTCCCCTTGGTCTGCTCGACCCACCGGTCCATGAGCCGGTCCATCTCCTCGAACCGGCTCGTCCTGCAGTCGATGAGCTGTACGAAGGTCATGACGTCGCCTCCGGCCCCCCTGCGTCCGGGTTGGTCCTGTCAGCACCCATTTTCCTCCGGACGGCGGGCCACGTCCCGCTGTGGCCGCGCCTCCGCCCCCGCGCAGCTACCGGGTGGGGCCGTACTTCCGTCCCGTCCGCGACGAGAGCCCGCCCAGCAGCCCCCGCGGGACCAGCTTCGCCGCTCCCATCAGCGCCTTGTACCGGGGGTCCGGGATCGACACCGTCCTGCCCCGCGCCAGGTCCGCCAGCGCCGCCGAGGCGACCTTGTCCGCGTCCAGCCACATCCAGTTGGGGATGTTGTCCGTGCCCATCCCGGCCCGCTCGTGGAACTCGGTGCGCACGAAGCCGGGGCACAGCGCCATCAGGCGTACGCCGTGGCCCGCCAGGTCCACCGCCGCGCCCTGGGTGAACTGCACGACCCACGCCTTGGACGCCCCGTACGTCCCGCGCGGCACGAACGCGGCGGTCGAGGCGACGTTCACGACGCCTCCGCGCCCGCGCTCCCGCATCGCCTCCACCGCCGCGGACGTCAGCCGGAGCACCGCCTCGCAGTGCACCTTGAGCATCCTCAGTTCGTCGGCCATGGGGACCTCGAGGTAACGGCCCTTGTTGCCGAACCCGGCGTTGTTGATCAGCAGGTCGACGGGGTTCTTGCGGTCACCGAGGCGGTCGGCCACCGACTCGATGCCCTTGTCCTCCGCCAGGTCGGCGGTCAGCACCTCCGCCTCGATGCCGTGGCGGTCGTGCAACTCGGTGGCCTGTTCGTGCAGCCGGCGCGTGTCGCGGGCCACCAGCACCAGGTCATGTCCGTCGGCCGCCAGCCGCCGCGCGAACGCGGCACCGATCCCAGCCGTCGATCCCGTAATCAGAGCCGTTGTCATGACGCAAGAGTAGTTACCCGGAGGGGAGCCGTCCGCTCAGTGCCGGTCCCGTGCCGGTCCCGTGCCGGTCCGGTGCCGGTCCAGTGGCGGACCGTCAGGCCGTCGGCCGCGCTCCGTACTTCTCCACGTACGTCCGCGCGGCCGCGATCGCCTCCGGATGCAGTGCCTCCCCGGCCGCCAGGAGCCGGGGCAGCAGCGTCCGCTCGGTCGTCACCGCGCGGAACTGCAGCGCCACCGTCACCTCGTGGTCGGGCCGGTGCAGGATCCGTACCGCGTCGCCCGCGCGTATCTCACCGGGCCGGACCACGCGCAGGTACGCCCCCGGCGCGCCCCGCTCCGTGAACCGCTTCACCCAGCCCTTCTCACCCAGATGGCCCTGGAAGGTGCGGCAGGGAATGCGCCCGGAGGTGATCTCCAGGACCACCTCGGGCCCGACGGCCCAGCGCTCACCGATCAGCGCGCCGGACACGTCGATGCCCTCCGTGGTGAGGTTCTCGCCGAACGAGCCGTTCGCCAGCGGGCGCCCCAGGGCGCGCTCCCACTCGTCGAGGTCCTCGCGGGCCACGGCGTAGACCGCCTGGTCGTCCCCGCCGTGATGCCGCGTCTCGCACACGGCGTCCCCCTCCAGACCGCTCGCGCCGAGCCCCTTCGGCCCCGGCGCGGCCACCCGCACCGGTCCGTCGGCAGGCCGCTTGTCGATGCCGGTCACGCCCTCGCGCTGGTCCGTGTAGGGCACGGCCCTGGGCTGCCCCAGGTTCACAGACAGAAGCTTCATGCGTCGCACGGTAGGCGACCGGCATCAAAGCGTCGACGCATTTTCCCCCGGCCGATCAAAGGACGGCTTATCCCTGGTTATCCTGGAAGGGTGATAGAAGCCCGTCACCTCCGCGTGCTGCGCGCCGTCGCCACCACCGGTTCCTTCTCCGCGGCGGCCCGCGAACTGGGCTGCACCCAGCCGGCCGTCAGTCAGCAGATGAAGTCCCTGGAGGCGTCCGTCGGTACGCCCCTGCTCATCCGCACCGGGCGCGAGATGCGCCTGACCCAGGCGGGCGAGGCGCTGGTGCGGCACGCCGCGGGAATCATCGCCGGGCTCACCGCGGCCGAGGAGGAGGTCGCCGCGATCGCCGGGCTGCGCGCGGGCCGGGTCCGGCTCGTCTCCTTCCCCAGCGGCAGCTCCACGCTCGTCCCGACGGCCCTCGCCGCCCTGCGCGACGCCCACCCGGGCACCCGCGTCTCCCTGGAGGAGGCCGAACCGCCCCGGTCCGTGGAGATGCTGCGTGAGGGCGACTGCGACGTGGCCCTCGCCTTCCGGTACGAGGGGGCGGCCGGCGCCGAGGAATGGGACGACCTCGTCGTGCGGCCGCTGCTGTCGGACCGGCTGGTGGGGCTCGTGCCCGAACGGCACCGGCTGGCCCGCGCGGAGTCCGTCGCCATCGGCGAACTCGCCGACGAGCCCTGGATCGCCGGTTGCCCGCGCTGCAGGGGGCAGTTGGTGGAGGTGTGCGAGGCGGCCGGCTTCTCGCCGCGCATCGACTTCGCGACCGACGACTACCCTGCGGTCGCCGGTCTGGTGGGCGCCGGACTCGGGGTCGCGGTCCTGCCCCAGCTGGCCATCGAGTCCGTACGGCCCCGAGGTGTGCGCACCGTGGCACTGGAGCCCGCCGTGCGGCGGGAGATCGTCGCGCTCACCCTCCCGGACCTCGCTCAGGTGCCCGCGGTCACCGCGACGCTGGAGAAGCTGGCGGCTGCCGCGGCCCGGGGACAGAACACCCGGTGACAGAACAGGTGACAGAACACCTGGGCACAGAACAAGGGCACGCGTGCGTGCCCGATGTTTTTTGAAGAAACGTTCCTTCAGTTGTTCGAGGCGGTGGTGTGTCCGCCACCGGCCGATGCCGACACCAGCCGGTTGCGCGCCCGCCCCATCAGCTCTTCGCGCTCGTCCTCGGTCAGCCCGCCCCACACGCCGTACGGCTCGCGAACCGCCAGCGCGTGTGCGGCGCACTCGGCGCGCACCGGGCACCTCATGCAGACCTCTTTGGCCGAGTTCTCGCGAGCGCTTCGAGCCGCACCACGCTCACCCTCGGGGTGGAAGAAGAGCGAGCTGTCCACCCCGCGGCAGGCGGCCAGGAGCTGCCAGTCCCACAGGTCCGCGTTCGGTCCGGGAAGGCGGGAGAAATCTGCCATTGCGTGACCCCTTGTAGCCGTTCTGGGCGGATCCGGTGTCCACGACCGTACAACTACGATCCAAGGAGATGAAAATATGACTCATTGCGAATCTAGCCCCGGACACCATCAAAGGGGAAGAAAAGGGTCTGAATGGGGCATGGGTGTGGTGAAAGTTCGAAGGTCCGTCGCGCATGTCTGCACCGTGAACGCCTCCTCACGTAGAGTGCCGAAGACTGCAGACGGCCCCGTAACCCTTTCGAGTGACCGTCGTTGAGAGTGCGAGGCGGTTGAAAGAACAAGCGCTCGGGCCGGCGTCCGAGACGGTCGACCGCACAGGTGACGATTTCGTACCAGCCTGGAGGCTCAAGGTGACGCGCATCAGCTGCGGAGGGCGGCCATGACTTCCGTCCTCGTCTGCGACGACTCCCCGCTTGCCCGAGAGGCGCTCCGCCGCGCGGTCGCGACCGTGCCCGGCGTCGAGCGCGTGACGACGGCGGCCAACGGCGAGGAAGTCCTCCGCCGCTGGGGTGCCGACCGCTCGGATCTGATTCTGATGGACGTACGCATGCCCGGCCTGGGCGGCGTCGAGACGGTCCGCCGGCTGCTGTCCGCCGACCCGGGAGCGCGCATCATCATGCTCACCGTCGCCGAGGACCTCGACGGTGTGGCGCTCGCGGTGGCCGCCGGCGCGCGCGGCTATCTGCACAAGGACGCCTCGCGCGCGGAACTGCGCGCCACGGTCACGCAGGCGCTCGCCGACCCGACCTGGCGGCTGGCCCCGCGCCGGCTGCGCTCGGCCGAGATGGGCGCGGCGCCCACGCTCACGGCGCGTGAGATCCAGGTACTCGAAGGCATGAGCCACGGCCGCTCGAACGCCGAGATCGGCCGCGAGCTGTTCCTCTCCGAGGACACGGTCAAGACGCACGCGCGTCGGCTCTTCAAGAAGCTCGGCGCCTCGGACCGGGCCCACGCGGTGGCGCTCGGGTTCCGGTGGGGCCTCGTGCGCTAGGGCCCGTCCTTCGGACCGGGCCGGATGCGGCGTACGACATCGAGCGCGGGCCGGTGAACGGGGGCACACGGACGCCCCCGCCCGGGACCGCGTCACGAGGGGCGCCGGGAACGCGTGGGTGCCAGGGGCGCGCGGTGACGCGGGTGTTCTCCGCGCGGCGCGCCACGGTGCGGGTACATGCCGCGCGGCACCCGGCGACGCGTGTGCGCGGGTGCCGAGGCTCGGGTGGTGGCGCGGGCGCGTGGGTGTCGTGCGCGTGGGGCGGGGCGATGTGTGCTGCGGGTGCCCGGGGTCCACTCGGGCACGGCGGAGTGGACAACCGGATGCTGCCCCCGTTGCGCGCTGCGTATGCCCGGGTGGCTGCCGGTGCCCGGGTGGGTTTTCGTGAGCACGGTGACGGGAGTGCGGCGCCTCGCTCGCTGGGCGGCGCGAATGCGGGGCTGCCCCTGCCCTACGGCACGGTAGATGTCCCGGTGCCGCCCGCACGTGGCGCTTCCCACGCCGGCGACACGCGCGCGTGTCGCCATGGGGCCGGCGCCGCGGGTGTCCGGGCGACGTACGGGCACCCCGCGCGGTGCGGCGGGCGCGTCCGGTTTCCGGCAGCGCGGGGCGCCGGGCCCGCCGGCGGCGCCGTGCGGGGGCGGACGCCAGGTTCCGATGCCCGACGGGGACCTCGCGCGAACCGCACCGAAACCCCGGCCCACCAGGGCGTCCGCGGTGGCCGGAGGACGCCCGCTGCTTGTTTCGCCGCGGATGACGCATCCTTGAGGTGTGGAGTTCCTCGGGGACGAGTCGGTCGAGCGGAAGGGGAGGGCGCAGGGTATGAGTTCCGGCGCACCTGCTCATAACGCTTCGGTGCACAACCAGGGACACGGTGCCGCGGACCCGACGTCCGCAAGGCACCATGGACCGATGCGCGACGACGAGGCGGGCACTGCCCATGGGGCGATCGGTGCGCTCGTCCATCGCGCGGTCGACGGAGACGAGCAGGCCACGCACGATCTGCTCGCCCACGTCCACCCCCTGGCCCTGCGCTACTGCCGCACCCGTCTGTCCCGGCTGCCCGGCGACGCCCGGCACTTCGTCGAGGACCTCGCCCAGGAGGTCTGCGTCGCGGTGCTGCTCGCACTGCCCCGCTACAAGGACACCGGCCGGCCCTTCGAGGCGTTCATCTTCGCCATCGCCTCCCACAAGGTCGCCGACCTCCAGCGCGCGGCGATGCGGCACCCCGGTTCGACCGCCGTGCCCTCCGACGAGATGCCCGAGCGCCCCGACGACTCCCTCGGCCCCGAGGAGCGCGCCCTGCTCAGCAGCGATGCCGAATGGGCCAAGAAGCTGCTGGCCAGCCTGCCCGAGAACCAGCGGGAACTGATCCTGCTGCGCATCGCGGTGGGGCTCACGGCGGAGGAGACCGGTCAGATGTTGGGAATGTCACCCGGGGCCGTCCGGGTGGCCCAGCACCGCGCGCTGAGCCGGCTGCGTGCCCTGGCGGAGCAGTAACCCCCGCCGTCGCGCCGCCCCTTCGGCCCATGAACGGACGATCAGCCGTTCCCGTACGAACATACGAAGCCGGGAGCCGTGCGGAACCGTGGAATGAGACACCCGCGCTTCCCGTTAGCATGGACATCCGCACCGATCAAGGCCATTTGGGGAAGGTGTCATGACTGCCAACGTCGACGGAGTGCCCGGAAAATTCGCGACACTCGGGCTGACCTACGACGACGTGCTGCTGCTGCCGGGCCCGTCGGACATGGCACCCGACGAGATCGACACCGCCTCGTACGTCTCCCGGAACGTGCGGGTCAACATCCCGCTGCTGTCCGCCGCCATGGACAAGGTGACCGAGTCCCGCATGGCGATCGCGATGGCCCGTCAGGGCGGCGTCGGCGTCCTGCACCGCAACCTGTCCATCGAGGACCAGGCCAACCAGGTCGACCTGGTGAAGCGCTCCGAGTCCGGCATGGTCACCGACCCCATCACCATCCACCCGGACGCCACGCTCGCCGAGGCCGACGCCCTGTGCGCGAAGTTCCGCATCAGCGGCGTACCGGTCACCGACGGCAACAAGAAGCTGCTCGGCATCGTCACCAACCGTGACATGGCCTTCGAGACCGACCGCTCCCGCCAGGTGCGCGAGGTCATGACGCCGATGCCGCTGGTCACCGGCAAGGTCGGCATCTCCGGCCCGGACGCCATGCAGCTGCTGCGCCGCCACAAGATCGAGAAGCTTCCGCTGGTCGACGACCAGGGCATCCTCAAGGGCCTGATCACGGTCAAGGACTTCGTGAAGGCCGAGCAGTACCCCAACGCCGCCAAGGACGCCGAGGGGCGTCTCCTGGTCGGCGCCGCGGTCGGTGTCGCCGGTGACGCGTTCGAGCGCGCCCAGGCCCTGATCGAGGCGGGCGTCGACTTCATCGTCGTCGACACCGCGCACGGCCACTCCCGGCTGGTCGGCGACATGGTCGCCAAGATCAAGTCGAACTCCTCCGGCGTCGACGTCATCGGCGGCAACATCGCCACGCGCGACGGCGCCAAGGCCCTCGTCGACGCGGGCTGCGACGGCATCAAGGTCGGTGTCGGCCCCGGCTCCATCTGCACCACCCGTGTCGTCGCCGGCGTCGGCGTCCCGCAGGTCACGGCGATCTACGAGGCCGCGCTGGCCGCCAGGGAGGCCGGTGTCCCGGTCATCGGCGACGG
Organism: Streptomyces marokkonensis; assembly: GCF_008312835.1. Taxonomy (GTDB): domain Bacteria; phylum Actinomycetota; class Actinomycetes; order Streptomycetales; family Streptomycetaceae; genus Streptomyces; species Streptomyces marokkonensis_A. The sequence goes on from NZ_VSKS01000018.1 coordinate 90,864, forward strand.
CGGTCTGCAGTACTCCGGCGACATCGCCAAGGCCCTCGTGGCGGGCGCCGACACGGTGATGCTCGGCTCGCTGCTGGCCGGCTGCGAGGAGTCCCCGGGCGAGCTGATGTTCATCAACGGCAAGCAGTTCAAGTCGTACCGCGGCATGGGCTCGCTCGGTGCCATGCAGACTCGCGGCGACCGGAGGTCGTTCTCCAAGGACCGGTACTTCCAGGAGGGCGTCGCCTCCGACGAGCAGCTCGTTCCCGAGGGCATCGAGGGCCAGGTGCCCTACCGCGGCCCGCTCTCCTCGGTCGTCCACCAGCTGGTCGGCGGCCTGCGCCAGTCGATGTTCTACGTCGGCGGCCGCACCGTGCCCGAGCTCCAGGACAACGGGCGCTTCGTGCGGATCACCTCCGCGGGCCTCAAGGAGAGCCACCCGCACGACATCCAGATGACGGTCGAGGCACCGAACTACAGCCGCCAGTAGACGCGCGGGCTTCGGCGAGGGCGGCTCCGGACCATCCGGGGCCGCCCTCGCCGTACGTCCGGGGCGGTGGGCGCCGTGGTCGTCGGGGATACTGGGAGGCGCTGCAACGCATCAGGGAAAGGCCACAGACGTGACTGAGATCGAGATCGGGCGCGGCAAGCGCGGCCGCCGGGCGTACGCCTTCGACGACATCGCCGTCGTCCCCAGCCGCCGTACGCGGGACCCGAAGGAGGTCTCGATCGCCTGGCAGATCGACGCCTACCGCTTCGAGCTGCCGTTCCTGGCCGCTCCCATGGACTCGGTCGTCTCGCCGGCCACGGCGATCCGCATCGGTGAGCTCGGCGGCCTCGGCGTGCTGAACCTCGAGGGTCTGTGGACGCGCCACGAGGACCCGCAGCCGCTGCTGGACGAGATCGTGGGCCTGCCCGCCGAGGCGGCCACCCGTCGCCTCCAGGAGATCTACGCCGCTCCCATCAGGGAGGAGCTGATCGGGCAGCGCATCAAGGAGGTGCGCGACTCGGGCGTGGTCACCGCCGCCGCGCTCTCCCCGCAGCGCACCGCCCAGTTCTCCAAGGCCGTCGTCGACGCGGGTGTGGACATCTTCGTCATCCGCGGTACGACGGTCTCGGCGGAGCACGTCTCCGGCTCGCACGAGCCGCTGAACCTGAAGCAGTTCATCTACGAGCTCGACGTCCCGGTGATCGTCGGCGGCTGCGCCACCTACACGGCGGCCCTGCACCTCATGCGCACCGGCGCGGCGGGCGTCCTGGTCGGCTTCGGCGGCGGCGCCGCGCACACCACGCGCAACGTGCTGGGCATCCAGGTGCCGATGGCCACCGCGGTCGCCGACGTGGCCGCCGCCCGCCGGGACTACATGGACGAGTCCGGCGGCCGGTACGTGCACGTCATCGCGGACGGCGGTGTCGGCTGGTCCGGAGATCTGCCCAAGGCGATCGCCTGCGGCGCGGACGCGGTCATGATGGGCTCCCCGCTGGCCCGCGCGACGGACGGTCCGGGCCGGGGCAACCACTGGGGCATGGAGGCCGTCAACGAGGAGCTGCCGCGCGGGCAGAAGGTCGACCTCGGCACGGTGGGCACGCTGGAGGAGATCCTCACCGGCCCGTCCCACACGCCCGACGGCTCGATGAACCTCTTCGGCGCCCTGCGCCGCGCGATGGCCACCACCGGCTACAGCGAGCTGAAGGAGTTCCAGCGCGTCGAGGTGACGGTGGCGGACTCGCAGCACCGGCGGTAGGGCTCGCGGGCTTCTGTACGGCACGAAAGGGGCCGGTCACCTGGTGAGGTGACCGGCCCCTTTCGCATGTCCGGGGCGCGCGTGGTGCTCAGGGGGCGCGCGGTTGCCTTCGGGGTAAATCCGTGCCGACGGAGTGAATCCGGTCGGCAACGTCTGTGCCCGGCGACCCAGTTCTCTGGGGCGCCCCCTTCCAAGGAGATCGTTTCGGGACCCCGGCCCTCGGGGCCCGGCCCGAATTCCAGGCGGACCGCCTACCGGGCTGATGGCGGCATCGTGGAAGGGGGCGCGCCATGGGCCGTCACCGCAAGCCCACCGCCTGGGACCGGATCCGTCTGCGGATGGTGAAGTTCCGGAGGAGGTGCATCTTGTGGATTCACGGAAAGTGAGCGGCCACCCCCAGGAGAGCTAGGGGTGGACACTCCGTTCACTTTCAGGGGCCTGCCGCAGTACCCGCTGCGGCAGGCTCCGCCTGTTTTCTACCGTACCCGCGCAATGCCCCGCCCACCACCAACCCCTGTGGCATGGACGGCGCCCGCGCGCCCCCTCCTCACAACCGGTGCGCCGCCCCCGTGGGCGTCGCCCCCCGCGTGTCCAGCAGCAGCTGGGCCTTCACCGACAGGCCCTGGAGGTCGTAGGTGCGGTGCTGCTGGAGCAGGATCGTCAGGTCGGCCTCCGCGGCTGCCTCGTAGAGGGAGTCCGCGCGGGGGACGGGGCGGTCGAGGACGTTCCAGGACGGTACGTGCGGGTCGTGGTAGCTGACGGAGGCGCCCAGCTCCATCAGGCGGACCGCGATCTCGTGCGCGGGGCTGCCCTGCTGGTCGGCCAGGTCGGCCTTGTAGGTGACTCCGAGGAGCAGCACGCGTGCGCCGCGCGCGGACTTGCCGTGCTCGTTGAGGAGCGCGGCGGCGCGCTGCACGACGTAGCGCGGCATGCGGCTGTTGACCTCCTGGGCCAGTTCCGCCATGCGCAGCGTGCGGCCCGCGTGGGCGGTCAGGTCCTGGGGGACGGCGTGGCCGCCGACGCCGGGGCCGGGGCGGAAGGCGTGGAAGCCGAACGGTTTGGTCTCCGCGCAGCGCAGGACGTCCCACAGGTCGATGCCCAGGTCGTGGCAGAGGGCGGCCATCTCGTTGACGAGGGCGATGTTGACGTGCCGGAAGTTGGTCTCCAGGAGCTGCACGGTCTCGGCCTCGCGCGGGCCACGCGCGCGCACCACCTTGTCGGTGATCCGGCCGTAGAAGGCGGCGGCCGACTCCGTGCAGGCGGGGGTGAGGCCCCCGATGACCTTCGGGGTGTTGGCGGGGGTGAAGTCGCGGTTGCCGGGGTCGACGCGGCTGGGGGAGTGGGCGAGGTGGAAGTCGCGCCCCGCGCGCAGACCCGAACCCGACTCGAGCAGGCGCAGCAGGGGTCCCTCCGTCGTGCCCGGGGGCACGGGGGACTCCAGGATCACCGTGGTGCGCGGGCGCAGTCGCGCGGCGAGGGTGCGGGCGGCCGTCTCGACCTGGCCGAGATCCAGCCCGCCGTCCGCCCCGCGCGGGGTCGGGGCGCAGATGACGGCGGTGCGCACCCGGCCGAGCTCGGTGGGGTTGGTGGTCGTGCGGAAGCCCTGCGCGAGCATGCGGCGCTGTTCGGCGGCGCTGAGGGAGCCCGCCTCGGGGCCGGTCCGGTAACCGATGGTGGGGATACCGGCGGCGACGGCGGCCTGGGCCAGGGGCAGTCCGTACGGGCCGAGTCCGATGACGGCGAGATCTGCGGGCATGGCGTGGGCCGTCCTTCCCAATAACCGGAGTGCGACAGGTACGCAAGCGCTGTGGACTGGACAGGCGAGCGCAATGTCAGACTAGGAGTAAATATGACCGATATGCGGGATTGATCGGTTGATTTTCGGTGAGTCGTTCCGCAGGCGTTGTCCACAGGCTGGGGGCGCGTGTGGCTGAAGTCGGGCAAGCCGGTCAGAATTTGGGCATGAGGGTGGGAGACCGGGCTTCGCCCGACGGGTGCGGCCGATGCGACCGATGAGCGGGAGGCAGCGGTGAGGACAGCGACACTGGGACCGGCGCAGCGCGTCGAATCACTCGCATCCATGGCGGAGCACGAACTGGACGTGCTGGTGGTGGGCGGCGGCGTGGTCGGCGCGGGCACGGCCCTCGACGCCGTGACCCGCGGCCTGTCCACAGGCCTGGTCGAGGCGCGGGACTGGGCGTCGGGCACCTCCAGCCGGTCCAGCAAGCTGATCCACGGCGGCCTGCGCTATCTGGAGATGCTCGACTTCGCGCTCGTCCGGGAGGCGCTCAAGGAGCGCGGCCTGCTGCTGGAGAAGCTCGCCCCGCACCTCGTGCGGCCGGTGCCCTTCCTGTACCCGTTGCAGCACAAGGGCTGGGAGCGGCTGTACGCCGGAGCGGGGGTCGCGCTCTACGACACCATGGCCATGACCCACGGGCACGGACGGGGCCTGCCCGTGCACCGCCACCTGAGCCGCCGTCACGCCCTGCGCGTGGCCCCCTGCTTGAAGAAGGACGCGCTGACCGGAGCGCTGCAGTACTACGACGCCCAGATGGACGACGCCCGGTTCGTGGTGAACCTCGTCCGCACGGCCGCGGCGTACGGCGCGAGGACCGCCAACCGCGCCCGGGTGACGGGGTTCCTGCGCGAGGGCGAGCGCGTCGTCGGCGCCCGGGTGCGGGACGTGGAGGGCGGCGGCGAGTACGAGGTCCGCGCCAAGCAGGTCGTCAACGCCACCGGCGTGTGGACCGACGACACGCAGGCGATGGTCGGTGAGCGGGGGCAGTTCCACGTCAGGGCCTCCAAGGGCATCCACCTGGTCGTCCCCAAGGACCGCATCCACTCCACGACCGGGCTCATCCTGCGCACCGAGAAGTCCGTCCTGTTCGTCATACCCTGGGGCCGGCACTGGATCGTCGGCACCACGGACACCGACTGGGACCTCGACAAGGCCCACCCGGCCGCGTCCAGCGCGGACATCGACTACCTGCTCGAGCGGGTGAACTCGGTGCTCGCGGTGCCGCTGACGCGGGACGACGTGGAAGGCGTGTACGCCGGCCTTCGGCCGCTGCTCGCCGGCGAGTCCGACGCCACGAGCAAGCTGTCCCGCGAGCACACCGTGGCCCATCCCGTGCCGGGGCTGGTCGTGGTGGCGGGCGGCAAGTACACGACGTACCGGGTGATGGCCAAGGACGCGGTGGACGCGGCGGTGCACGGACTCGACATGCGCGTCGCCGACTGCGTCACCGAGGACACGCCGCTGGTGGGCGCCGAGGGCTACCACGCCCTGTGGAACGGGCGGGCGCGGACGGCCGCGCGCACGGGACTGCACCCGGTGCGGGTCGAGCACCTGCTGCAGCGGTACGGCGCGCTGGCGGAGGAGGTCCTGGACCTCATCGCCTCCGATTCCTCGCTGGGCGAGCCGTTGCAGGCGGCCGACGACTATCTGCGCGCCGAGATCACCTATGCCGCCTCGCACGAAGGGGCCCGGCACCTGGACGACGTGCTGACCCGGCGCACCCGCATCTCGATCGAGACCTTCGACCGGGGCACGCGCAGCGCACGGGAGGCCGCCGAGCTGATGGCGCCGGTGCTGGGCTGGGACAAGGGCCAGATCGAGCGCGAGGTGCAGCACTACGAGAAGCGGGTCGAGGCCGAACGGGAATCGCAGCGGCAGCCCGACGATCTGACGGCGGACGCGGCGCGGCTGGGCGCACCGGACATCGTGCCGCTGTAGCCGTCCCGAATCACTCGAACGGGGGGCGGAAGCCGGGATCTCCGTTCGGAGCCCGGCCGTTCTACCTGGTGCGAGGGCAGAACTCGGCCGCGAGCACCGCGGACTCGAGACCGGGATCCGCCACCGCGTCCGTGTTCACCCGGAGGGTGAGGACACGCCGGCCGTCGACAGTGGCTGCGGTGCGCACGTAGCTGCCGGCGATGCGCCCGTTGTGCCCCCACACCGTGGTGCCGCACGGAAGCGTCACGGGAAACAGGCCCATGCCGTACGAGCCGTGTGCGGTGCGGGTGTCGAGCATCTCGCGCAGCCGGCGCGGGGGCAGCAGTTCACCGCCGAGCAGGGCCGAGTAGAAGCGGTCCAGATCGGCGAGCGTGGTCACCAGTTCGCCCGCGGCACCGGCCACCCGCGGGTCGAGCCGGGTGACGTCGGTTCCGTCGGCGGCGTAGGAGCGGCCGTGCGGCCGGGGCAGAGAGGTGCGGGAGCCCGGGAAGGAGGTGCCCGTCAGACCCAGCGGAGTGATGACGCGGCGCTCGGTCTCGTCGGCGTAGGAGCGGCCGGTGACCTGTTCGACGATCAGGCCGAGCAGGACGTAGTTGGTGTTCGAGTAGGCGAAGCGGCCGCGGTCGGCCGGGGGATGGGTGAGTGCGATGCGTACGGCGTGAAGGGGCGTCACCGGGAGGGCGCCCCGGGTGTCCGCGGCGAAGTCGGGGAGTCCGCTGGTGTGGGTGAGCAGGGAACGCAGGGTCAGCGCGCGGCCGTGGTTGCCTGCTCCCCGTACCAGGCCGGGCAGATGTTCCTCCACGGTGTCGGACAGGGACAGGCGTTCCTCCTCGGCCAGTTGCAGGACGACCGTGGCGACGAACGTCTTCGTGATGCTGCCGGCGCGGAAGTGGTCGGCACGCTCGATGCCCGGGCCGGCATCGGCGTAGCGGAGGCCGGTTCCCTCCAGGGCCAGCAGGGCCGCTGAGGGAGCGCCACCCCGCGTGACCAGCAGCGGAAGGAGCGCGTCCGCGGACGGGGCCGCGGAGGTCGGGGAGGTGGCCGGCGCCAGGGCGAGCAGGGCCAGGGACACGGGAACGGCCAGTAGGGTTCGAAGCGGCGGCATCCCGGGTCCTCCCTCGTCGGGGGCCCATCATGCAAGGTGGCGGAACCCGGCCCTCACCCGGGTTCCGCGGGCGCCGGGCCCGGGGCGCGGCCAGAGGCACCCTGGGCGTCGAGCACTTGTCGGGTGAGGGACAATGAAGGCTCTGATAGGGCGGGTTGCATGAGGGGACGCATGTCGGAGGCGGAGCGGGCGGGGACATCCCGTCAGGACAAGAGCGCACGTCTCCTCGCCGGGCGGTACCGGCTGGGAGACGTGCTCGGCCGCGGCGGCATGGGGACGGTGTGGCGTGCCCAGGACGAGACCCTGGGAAGAACCGTCGCCGTCAAGGAGCTCCGTTTCCCGTCGAGCATCGACGAGGACGAGAAGCGGCGCCTCATCACGCGAACGCTGCGTGAGGCCAAGGCGATCGCGCGGATCCGCAACACCAGCGCCGTGACCGTCTACGACGTGGTGCAGGAGGACGACCGGCCCTGGATCGTGATGGAGCTCGTCGAGGGCAAGTCGCTCGCCGAGGCCATCCGGGAGGACGGTCTGCTGGAGCCGCGGCGAGCCGCCGAGGTCGGGCTCGCCGTCCTCGACGTGCTGCGTTCCGCGCACCGCGAGGGCATCCTGCACCGCGACGTGAAGCCGTCGAACGTGCTGATCGCCGAGGACGGCCGGGTCGTGCTCACCGACTTCGGCATCGCCCAGGTCGAGGGCGACCCGTCCATCACGTCGACCGGGATGCTGGTCGGCGCTCCCTCCTACATCTCCCCGGAGCGGGCGCGCGGGCACAAGCCCGGGCCGGCGGCCGACCTCTGGTCGCTCGGCGGGCTGCTGTACGCGGCGGTGGAGGGCACCCCGCCGTACGACAAGGGCTCCGCGATCGCGACGCTCACGGCGGTGATGACCGAACCGCTGGAGGAGCCGAAGAACGCGGGACCGCTCAGGGACGTCATCTACGGGCTGCTCACCAAGGATCCCGCGCAGCGGCTCGGCGACCGCGACGCCCGGGCCATGCTCAACGCGGTCGTCAACGCGCCCGAGCCCAAGGAGGCCGGCCCGGAGCCGGCGGACGCGACGAAGGTCGTGCCGCTGCCCGAGCAGCCCGGCGAGCATGACGCCAGGGGCAAGCGCGGCGAGGAGGCCGGCGAGAAGCTGCGGGGCGCGCTGCGTTCCGTGCGGAAGGCCGCGGTGGCGGCGGGATCGGCCGGTGCAGCGGCGGCGGCCCGCGCCAAGTCCGGCACCGGAAGCGACGCGTCTGCGCCGAGCGCTGCCGCCGACTCCTCGGGGACGGCGGCGGGGACGGCGGCAGGGACGTCCGGGGCACAGTCCGGCGCGGCGGCGCCCGCCTCCGCCAAGGGCCCCGCGTCGGCGTCCGGTGCGGGAGCACCGGGGAGCGCGCGGCAGGAGCCGGCCTCCGGCGGCCGCAGTTCGGGGTGGCCGGTGATGACGCCGCCGGACCTGCCGGCCCGGCCCGTGCCGCGGGCGTCGCTCACCGACGTGGTGCCGCGGCGGACGCTGGCCGTCATCGCGGTGGTCGTGGTCCTCGCCGTGCTCGGCACCGTACTGGCTCTGGTGCTCGGCGGTGACGACGAGGGCGGCCAAGGGGCCAAGGGCGGCGGCGGCGACCGTACCGTCGCCGGTCGGACCCCCAGCGCGGACCCCAAGAGCGACGAGAGCGACGGCACCCGCACCGACGGCAGGACGACCGGACCGGCGGAGAAGGAAACGGACTCGGGCCGGGCGACGAAGACCCCGGGCGCGGGGTCCGGCGGATCGGGGGACTCGGCCGGGAGCGGCGCGGGCGCGTCCGCGAAGGAGACGTACAAGGGGAACCAGGGGTATTCGATCGGACTGCCCGACGGGTGGAAGTTCCAGTCGTCGGGGGCCGCCGGTGACCGGTTCACCGGGCCCGACGGGCAGAAGCTGCTGATCGGCTGGACGACCACGCCGAAGGACGACCCGGTCGCGGACTGGAAGAACCAGGAGCGCGCCATGGTGCGCGCTCAGTACAAGCGGATCCGTATCGAGGCGGTGGAATACCGGGGCTGGAACACGGCCGACTGGGAGTTCACCTACGTGGAGGGCGGCACCACGTACCGGTCCATCGACCGGGGGACCGTCGTCGGCGACCGGCTCGGGTACGGACTGATGTACACGGCCAAGGCCGACAAGTGGGGCAGTGAGCAGCGCAAGGACACCTGGCGGACGCTGACCGGGACGTTCCGGCCGAAGTCCTGAGCATGAGCGGTTCCCGGAATGGGGAGTCAGATGTGGCATCCCCTCTCTGCGGGTTGCCTCCGGCACGTATCGTGAATGCTTGCGGACCGTACGCAGCCGGAACGGCCTGCTGCGCGAACGGAACTGACCGACCGTAGTGCCGGGGGAGGCAACGTGGACGACTATGCGGGACGGGTTCTCGCCGACCGCTACCGCCTGCCGCTGCCGCCCTCCGACGAGTACGAACTGACCGAGACCCGCGCCTTCGACACCTACAGCGGGCAGGAGGTCCTGGTCAGGCAGGTTCCGCTGCCGGAGGTCGTCGAGGCCGAAGTGCTCGACGCCGAGGGGCTGCCCGACGGCTTCACCGCCCGTGACGGTGGCGCGCGGCGTGGGAACACCCGGCCGGGAGCGGCGCGGACCGGCATGCGGCGGCCCACCGACCCGGTGGTGCGGCGCGCGGTCGAGGCCGCGCAGTCGGCGGCCGCCATCCCCGACCACCCGCGCCTTGACCAGGTGTTCGACGTGTTCGCGGAGGGCGGTTCGCTGTGGATAGTCAGTGAACTCGTCGCCGCGCGACCGCTGGCCGCACTGCTCGCCGAGGAGCCGCTGTCCCCGTACCGGGCCGCGGAGGTCGCCTCCGACGTCCTGACGGCCTTGCGGGTGCTGCACTCCCACGGCTGGGTGCACCGCAACATCACCACGCGCACGGTGCTCGTCTGCGACGACGGCCGGGTGATGCTGACCGGTCTCGCCGTCGGCGCCGCCGAGGAGGCGCTGTGCGGCTACGACCCGGTGCCGGAACAGGACACCGGACCGGGGCAGGACGCGGGAGCACCCGGGGCACCGGGACCGGCGGCGCAGGCGCCGCCGGGAACGCCCGGCCCGGGGCGCGGCCCCTCCTGGCCGCCCGGGTTCACCGCCGACACCGGCCCCGATCCCGACGCCGCGCGCCGGGCCGCCATCGAGGCACGGGCCGGCCGGCTGCCCGGCGCCGCGGCGGACACGGCGAACGGCCTCACCCCCGCCGCGGCCCCGAGGGCCCTCGACGGCGCGGGCGACGTGCGGGCGGCCCGTGCGGGGGCGATCGCCGCGTACCGGGCGGGCGCCCGTGCCGCCGCCCGGGTGCAGGAGGCCCAGCAGAGCGGCCGTACGGCCCTGCCCGGCGCCCTGCCCACCGCCGAGGGCGACGGACCGGCGCCCGGCGCGGTCCCGCCGGGACAGATAGCCGACCCCTACGGCGTCGGCGCCAGCGGCCGTCCCGGAACCACACCCTGGACCGCCACCGGCGGCGCACCGGCCGTCCCCGGCGGAAGCGGACGCACCGCCCCCACGGGACCCGGCGCCCTGGAGACACCCGGCGGTCCCGGCGCGGCCGCCCCGCCCGCGCGCTGGGACGACCTGGTGGCCCACACCCCCGCGCGCCGGGGCCCGACCACCGCGCTGGCCGCCGAGCGGGCGCGGCAGGCACGGATGGCCGTCGTCGGACCGGTGACCGAGCGATGGGCGCCCGAGCAGGCCGGTCCCGTGCACGAGAACTGGCAGCTGGCCGCGCCGATCGGGCCCGCCACCGACCTGTGGGCGCTGGGCTCGCTGCTGTTCCGCGCCGTGCAGGGGCACGCGCCCTACCCCGAGGAGTCGACGGCCGAACTGGTGCAGATGGTGTGCGCCGAGCCGCCCGCGTTCGCCGAGGAGTGCGGGCCGCTCCGGCCGGTCGTGGAGTCGCTGCTGCGTCAGGACCCCACCGAGCGGCCCGACTTCGAGGAACTGCGCGGCTGGCTGCGTTCGCTGGTGCGGTCGGCGCCCGAGCCCGAGGCCGGCGTGCACGTCATAGCGGCACCGCCCGCCACCGACACGAGCCGGCTGCCGGTCATACGCCGCCGGGGCGAGCTGGTGCGCAGGCGGCGCGCCGCGCTCCCGGCGCACCACGGACGGCACAAGCGGGCCAAACCGGAGACCGGGTCGCCGCGCAGGCTCGGCCGCACGCTGCTCCTGCTGGTACTGCTCGCCATGGCGGCGGCGATCGCCTACGCCATGCTGTTCATGCCGAAGTCCGGTGAGGAGAAGACCGGGGCGGCCGACCGCACCGGCGCCGCCGGCGAGGTCGGCGCCGCTCCGAGCGAGCCGGGAACGGACAAGGACGCGCCGGCGCCTGAGGACAGCCCCGGGGACGGCCCCGAGGAGTCCGCCCCCTCCAGCGAGACGCAGACCACCGGCCCCGAGGTCGCCGACGGCTTCACCCTGCGCAAGGACCCGGAGGGCTTCCGGGTCGCCGTCGCCGAGGACTGGCAGCGCACCGCGAAGAACGGCAGCGGCCAGGTCGTCTACGCCCGCGGTGACTTCGAGCTCATCGTCGTGCCGGGCCGGGACAGCGCCGGCCGGTTCGGCAGCGACCCCATGGCCTACCAGCGCGACGACGAGCCGGAGCTCCAGCCCTACCGCGACTCCAGCTGGGCCACCTCCACCGGCCTGAAGAGCATCGAGGTGGGCGGACGGACCATGGCCGAGGGTCAGTTCACCTGGACCGGCGACGCGGGCGAGCTGTACGTCCGCAATCTCGCCGCGCTGATCGACGGCCGTTACCACGTGGTGCAGGTGCGGGGACCGGAGGCCGAACGGGACGAGGTGACACGGGTCTTCGAGCAGGCGGCGGCGACCTACCGGTTCACGGGGTGAACCGCGGGCGCCGCCCGCCCCGCCGCGGTCCACCGGTACGCGCACGCAGGCGTTTTGGTTGACTCGCGGCCCCCACAGCGACATCCATCACAGTGCGGTCTCCATGGCACCCCGTCGGTTCCCAGGAAGGGCCGGGGTACTTACTCTGACCCTGTCAAGACCATTGCGGGGCAACGTGAATCAGATGCAGGGCTCGCTCGTCGCGGGCCGCTACCGGCTCGGCGACTCCATCGGGAGCGGTGGCATGGGCCGGGTGTGGCGCGCCCACGACGAGGTGCTGCACCGTTCCGTCGCCGTCAAGGAACTGACCGCGGCGCTCTACGTCTCCGACAGCGAAGGGGCCAGGCTGCTGGCGCGCACCCGCGCGGAGGCGCGGGCGGCCGCGCGGATCAACCACTCCGCCGTCGTCACGGTGCACGACGTGCTGGAGCACGACGGCCGTCCGTGGATCGTGATGGAGCTGGTCGAGGGCCACTCCCTCGCCGACGCGATGAAGGAGCGCGAACGCGTCGAGCCCCGCGAGGCCGCCCGTATCGGCCTGTGGGTGCTGCGCGCGCTGCGCGCCGCGCACACCGCCGGCGTGCTGCACCGCGACGTCAAACCCGGAAACGTTCTCCTCGCCCGCGACGGCCGGGTGCTGCTCACCGACTTCGGCATAGCGCAGATCGACGGCGACTCGGCCATCACCCGCACCGGCGAGGTCGTCGGCTCGGTCGACTACCTGGCGCCCGAACGGGTCCGCGGCCACGACCCCGGCCCCTCCTCCGACCTGTGGGCCCTCGGCGCGACGCTGTACACGGCCGTGGAGGGCCGCTCGCCGTTCCGCCGCACCTCGCCGCTGACCACCATGCAGGCCGTCGTCGAGGAGGAGGCCGACGAGCTGCGGCACGCCGGCCCGCTCGAACCCGTCATCAGCGCGCTCCTGCGCAAGGATCCGGCCGACCGGCCCGACGCGTCCCGGGCCGAGCAGATGCTCGCCGAGGCGGCGGAGGGGCGCCGGCCGCACGCGGCGCAGGAGTACGTGCCGACCCGGGCCGTCGACGCCCATGTGCCGCTGCCACCCCACACCGGTCCGCGGGCGGCCCCCACGGCCACGGGGGCTCCGCACCCGCGGTCCGGCGGTCCCACGGCCGTTCAACCACCGTACGGGCCGGCGGCCGTCGCGCCGCGCAGGAAAGCACGTGTGCGGGTGATCGCCCTCGTCGTCGCGCTGGCCGCGATCGTCGGCGGGGGAACCGCGGTCGTGCTCCAGCAGTGGGACCGCGGTCGCACCACGGCGGGCCCCTCCGGGACATCCGCGCCCGCTCCGGCACCCGGCGCGACGAAGACGGGCGGGACCGAGCCGACGGGCGGCCTCCCCGAGGGCTGGGTGCGCCGCACCGACCCCTTCGGCTTCACCGTCGTCCTGCCCGGCGAGGACTGGGAGCGCGTGGTCTTCGACGAGGAGACCCGGCAGGTCGACTACACGCCCGACGGCGGGAAGCACTTCCTGCGGATCGCGGCCGACGACTCTCCCGACTTCGACGACCCGTACGAGCACCTGAGCGATCTGGACCAGCAGATCGGCGGGCGTCTGGTCGACTACCGGCGGCTGGGCCTGCAGCGCCTGACCTACCGCGACCGCGACGGCGCGCGGCTCGAGTACGGCTGGACGGCGCTGGCCAAGGACACGGAGTTCCCGGGCCCGTACCGGGCGGTCGACCAGATGTACATCTCGCGCGACGGCGTCGAGTACGCCCTCTACATGGCCTCCCCGGCCGCCGACTGGGACACGACCCGCGAACAGTTCCGGACGATCCTGCAGGGGTGGCGCGAGCCCTGACGCCCGTGGCGTGGTCGTATGCGCTCCGCTTGGCCGAATCGCCGTACCGGAGGGGACACATCCGGTGGGGCATGATGGGCCCATGGTGACCGAGGGGGAGCCGGAGAACGGGGCCGAACGGCACAATGCCCGCGTCGTCGCGGGCCGTTACCGTCTGGAGTCGATGATCGGGCGCGGCGGCATGGGCGTGGTCTGGCGGGCCACCGACCAACTGCTCGGACGGGGCGTCGCCGTCAAGGAACTCCCGTTCGACGAGACGCTCTCCGCGGCCGAGGCCCGGCGGCAGCGTGACCGCACCCTGCGCGAGGCGCGCGCCCTGGCCCAGTTGAGCCACCCGAACATCATCGTCGTCCACGACGTCGTCGAGGACGACGAACGCCCGTACATCGTCCTGGAGCTGATCGAGGGGCCCTCGCTCGCCGACCGCATCGCCGCACGGGGCCCGGTCGACGCCGCGGAGGCCGCGCGGATCGGCGTCGACCTGCTCGGCGCGCTGCGCGCCGCGCACACGGCCGGTGTGCTGCACCGCGACCTCAAGCCCGCCAACGTCCTGCTGGAGGACGACACCGAGCGGGTCGTCCTCACCGACTTCGGCATCGCCCAGGTGTCCGGCTCGACCACGCTCACCGAGACCGGCTCCTTCGTGGGTTCCCCCGAATACACCGCGCCCGAGCGGATGTCCGGCGCCCGGACGGGACCGGAGGCCGACCTGTGGTCGCTGGGCGCGCTGCTGTGCACGGCGCTCAGCGGCGAGTCGCCGTTCCGGCGCGACTCCCTCAGCGGGATCCTGCACGCGGTCGTGGTCGACGAGATCCGGCCGCCCGCCGAGGCCGGGCCGATCCTTCCCGTGGTCCGCGGACTGCTGGAACGCGACCCGGACCGCCGGCTGGACGCGGACCGGGCCGAGCGGATGCTGAGCGCGTTCCTCGCGACGGGCCGCACGCCGGAGTCGGCGCCGCTGGAGCCGTTGCCGTCCGACCGGATCCCGCTGCGCCGCCGGTTCCCGGCACGGCGGACGGAGACGGTCGCGCCGGGCTCCGCCGGGGAGCGCCCCGTCCGGCGGCAGCCCACGAAGGGTGTGCTGGTGGCCGCGCTGGCGGTCGCCGCGATGGCGGGGGCGGGGGTGTCGGCCGCGGCGCTGCTGCTGCAGGACCGGGACGGCGACGGGGGCGGTACGCCGACCAGCTCGGCGCCGGAGACACCCGTCGGTGAGACGGCCCCCGGGCCCCGGCCGCCCGCGTCCGTCCCCACGACCACCAGCCCCCGGCGGACGCTGCCGTCGGACGCCCGCTCCACGGCGGCCACCCCGACGACGGCCACGCCCACGGTGTCGGGGTCCTCACCTGGGCCAAGCCTCGAAGAGCAGTGAAGCCGGGCCTCAAAGAGCAATAAAAGGGAGATAAGTGCCGGTGAGGGTCACGGGTCTGTGACCGGTGGGCGTTCGCAGTGGATACGCGAGGGTCCCGCGCGATATGGATGAACCATGAGCAGCAACGGGGGAGCCCGCAACGGGGCCGACGAACCGACCAGTTTTGGTCTGCAACCGCCGAACCCGCATCCCCCCGCCGGGGTGCCACACCCCGGCAACCCGTACGCGGCGCCGACCCGCGTGGTCCCGCAGCGGGCACCCGTGACGGACCCGGGCGCCGGGCGGCTGATCGCCGGACGCTACCGGCTGCTCGCCAAGCTCGGCCACGGCGGCATGGGCACGGTGTGGCGGGCCAAGGACGAGACGGTGGACCGCGAAGTCGCCGTCAAGGAGCCCCGCGTCCCGGACCACCTTCCCGAACGCGAACGTTCCAACGCCTTCGAGCGGATGCGTCGCGAGGCCCGCGCGGCCGCCCGGCTCGACCACCCCGCGGTGGTCGACGTCCATGACGTCGCGGTGGTCGACGGCCGGCCGTGGATCGTGATGGAGCTGGTCCAGGGCCGTTCGCTGGGCGCCGTGCTGCAGGACGAGGGCACCCTCTCCGCACGCGAGGCGGCCAGGGTCGGCCTGGAAGTGCTCGGCGCGCTGGAGGCCGCCCACGCTGCGGGCATCCTGCACCGGGACGTGAAGCCGGACAACGTGCTGCTCGGCCGGCACGACCGGGTCGTCCTCACCGACTTCGGCATCGCCCAGATCGAGGGCGAGACCAATCTGACCGACACCGGCGGCTTCGTCGGCTCGCCCGAGTACATCGCCCCGGAACGGGTGCTGGGCCAGCGCCCCGGCCCCGCCTCCGACCTGTGGTCGCTCGGCGTGGTGCTGTACGCGGCGACGGAGGGCGTCTCGCCGTTCCGCCGCAGCAACACCCCCGCCACCCTCCAGTCCGTGCTCAACGCGACGCCGGCGCCGCCCGCCTCCGCCCACGGACCGCTGGCCGACGTCATCACCGCCCTGCTGCAGAAGGACCCGGCGCGCCGGCCGAACGCCGCCCGGGTCCGCGCCGTACTGGAAGCGGCCGCCCACCCGCCCGCGCCGCAGCCCACGCAGGTGACCCGGTTCCCCGCCCCCGACCCCCGCGGCAAGGGCATCCGCGTCGGCCGCAGGACGCTGATCGGGCTGGGCGCCGCGGTGGTCGCGGCAGCGGTGGCGGCGTACCTCGTGGTCGCGGACCCCTTCGCGGGCCCCCTGCCCGACGGCTGGAAGAAGCACGACCTCGGGGACCGGCCGGGCGTGGCGCTCGCGGTGCCGGAGAACTTCGTGAAGGACAAACCCGCCGACGACTCGGACGGGACGGTCGTCTCCTTCACCGACCCGAGCGGGATGGTGCGTGTCGAGACCGACCGCGACCTCAAGGCCGAGGACGAGAACGGCGAACTCGAGGCCTCGGCGTCGGAGCGGGCGTTCGCACACTGGAACGAGCTCAAGGACGGCGAGTACGGCTGGGGCATCGCCGACTCGCCGGCGCCCCAGGGGCAGCCGCGCGAGACGACGTACAAGGAGCACGACGCGGCCACGAACACCATCGTCTACACGACGACCACCACCCCGGCGCTGGTGCGCGAGGCGCAGGTCATGTACTACCGGAACAAGGACGGCGACATGTACCGGCTGTGGGTCGTCTACCCGGGCAAGGGCTACTTCGCCGAGGACGGCCGGGAGATCGCCCGCACGGTCTTCGAGTCCTGGGACATCCACGAGCTCTGACCCGCGCCCATGGGGCCCGCCCCCGGCGGTGCTCCGGAGCGCCTGGGCCGACCCGAGACCGAACCGTGGCCGACTCGCGCCGGTCCGATCGTCAACGCCCTGATCAGGGGGTTTGTTGCCAGCGTTCACTGGCATTGTGTGAGCCGTGCGGGAATCTGTTACCGACGGGTACACAAAGTGTTCGCCCGGGCATACCCTGCGCCTCATGACGGACGCGCAGACCCGGGAATCCACCGGCACCAACCCCCTCGCCCCCGCCCCGGAGGGCGCCCGCACCGCCGCCGACGTGGTCACGCCGGAGCTGGTCGCCCAGCTCACCAAGGGCGTGGCCGGCTCCGGCCGGACCGCCAACCACACGCCGTTCACCGGGGAGAAGCTGGCCGACCTGCCCGAGTCGGCCCCCGAGGACGTGGCCCGGGCGTTCGAGGCGGCCCGCGCCGCCCAGGCCGTCTGGGCGCAGACCCCGGTACGGCAGCGCGCCGCCGTCCTGCTCCGCTTCCACGACCTGGTGCTGGAGCGCCAGGCCGAGGTGCTCGACCTGATCCAGCTGGAGACCGGCAAGGCCCGGCTGCACGCCCACGAGGAAGTACAGGCCGTCGCCGTCGCGGCCCGCCACTACGGCCGCCGGGCGGCCGCCTACCTGCGGCCCAAGCGGCACGCGGGCGCCATGCCGACCCTGACGAAGGTCACCGAGCTGCGCCACCCGCGCGGTGTCGTGGGCCAGATCGCGCCCTGGAACTACCCCCTCGAACTCTCCGTCGGAGACGCGCTCCCGGCGTTCGTCGCGGGCAACGCGGTCGTGATGAAGCCCGACACGGAGACCTGCCTGACCGCGCTGTGGGCCCGTGACCTGCTGATCGAGGCCGGACTGCCCGCCGACGTCTTCCAGGTCGTCCTCGGCGAGGGCCCGGTCGTCGGCCCCGAGGTCGTCCGGCACGCCGACTACGTCTCCTTCACCGGCTCCACCCGCACCGGCCGCGAGGTCGCCCAGGGCGCCGCCGCCCGGCTGGTCGGCGTCTCCCTCGAACTCGGCGGCAAGAACGCCATGCTGGTGCTGGAGGACGCCGACCTCGACAAGGCCGCCGCGGGCGCCGTCCGCGCCTGCTTCTCCAGCGCGGGCCAGCTGTGCATCTCCATCGAGCGGCTGTACGTCCACGAGTCGGTCGCCGACGCCTTCCTGGAGCGCTTCGCCGCCCGCACCAAGGCGCTCCGCCTCGGCACCTCCCTCGCCTACGGCGCCGACATGGGCTCGCTGGTCGGGCAGCGCCAGCTGGACGCCGTCACCCGGCACGTCGAGGACGCCGTCGCCAAGGGCGCCACCGTCCTCGCGGGCGGCACGGCCCGCCCGGACATCGGCCCCTACTTCTTCGAGCCGACCATCCTCGACGGGGTCGAGGCCCCCATGAGCGTCTGCTCCGAGGAGACCTTCGGCCCGGTCGTCTCCGTCTACCGCTTCTCGTCCGACGACGAGGCGGTCGAACGTGCCAACTCCACCCCGTACGGCCTGAACTCCTCCGTCTGGACGAAGGACGCCCGGCGAGGCCGCGAGATCGCCGCCCGGCTGCGCACCGGCACCGTGAACATCAACGAGGGGTACGCGCCCGCCTACGGCAGTGTCCAGTCGCCGATGGGCGGCATGAAGGACTCCGGTCTCGGCCGCCGGCACGGCTCCGAGGGCATCCTCAAGTACACCGAGGCCCAGACGGTCGCCCACCAGCGGTTGCTGCCGATGGCCCCCTCGCTGGGCATGGACGACGAGACGTACGCCCGTTTCATGAGCAGCAGCTTGCGCCTGATGAAGGCGTTCCGGTTCAGGTGACCGACTCAGGGGCGCGAGGAACCGCGCGAGAAACCACGGATCACCCGCACGCGAAACTCACAGAGGAGACACCCGTGCCTCAGGAGGAATACGACTACGACGTCCTCGTCGTCGGCTCCGGCTTCGGCGGCTCCGTCTCGGCGCTCCGCCTGACGGAGAAGGGATACACCGTCGGCGTCCTGGAGGCCGGCCGCCGCTTCACCCGCGAGACCCTGCCGAAGAACTCCTGGGACCTGAAGAACTACCTGTGGGCGCCGAGGCTCGGCATGTACGGCATCCAGCGCATCCACCTGCTGGGCAACGTCATGGTCCTGGCCGGCGCGGGTGTCGGCGGCGGCTCCCTCAACTACGCCAACACCCTCTACGTACCGCCCAAGCCGTTCTTCGACGACCCGCAGTGGGGGCACATCACCGACTGGCAGGAGGAGTTGAAGCCCTACTACGACCAGGCGCGGCGCATGCTCGGCGTGCGGCTCAACCCCACGATGACCCCCTCGGACGTGCATCTGAAGGCGGCGGCCGAACGGATGGGCGTGGGCGACACCTTCCACATGGCCCCGGTCGGTGTCTTCTTCGGCGACGGCGAGGACGCCGACGGCAAGGTGACCGCCGAGCCCGGGCAGGAGGTGCCCGACCCCTACTTCGGCGGGGCCGGTCCGTCGCGCCGGGCCTGTGCCGAGTGCGGCGAGTGCATGACCGGATGCCGGCACGGCGCGAAGAACACCCTCAACGAGAACTACCTCCACCTCGCCGAGAAGGCGGGCGCGGTCGTGCACCCCATGACGACGGCGGTGTCGGTGACGGAGGACGCGCAGGGCGGGTACGCCGTCGCCACGCTCCCCACCGACAACCGCCGCAAGGGCAGGGGCCGTACCTTCCGCGCCCGCCGGGTGGTGCTGGCCGCCGGCACCTACGGCACCCAGACGCTGCTGCACCGGATGCGGGCCGGCGGTCAGCTGCCGCACCTCTCGGACAGGCTGGGCGAGCTGACCCGGACCAACTCCGAGGCCCTCGTCGGCGCGCAGACCGACAACCGGCGCTACCGCAAGGCCACCGGTTCGCCGAAGGCCGACTTCACCCGCGGTGTGGCCATCACGTCCTCCATCCACCCCGACGAGAACACCCACATCGAGCCGGTCCGCTACGGCAGGGGCTCCAACTCGATGGGCGGGCTGTCCATCCTCCAGGTCCCGTACGCGGGCGGCGGTTCGGGTGCGGCACGCGTACTGGGCTGGCTGGGCAACGTGGCGCGGCATCCGTGGCTGCTGATGCGTTCGCTGTCCAACCGCCGCTGGTCGGAGCGGACCATCATCGGTCTGGTGATGCAGTCGCTGGACAACTCGCTGACGACGTACCTCAAGCCGTCCGGGGCCGGCCGCGGGCTGCTCACCGCACGGCAGGGCCACGGCGCCGCCAACCCCAAGCAGATCAAGGCGGCCACGGACGGCGCCTCCGCGCTGGCGGCCGAGATCAACGGCTTCGCGGGCTCGAACGTGGGCGAGCTGACGGGCATGCCGCTGACCGCCCACTTCCTGGGCGGCTGCCCGATCGGCGGCTCCCGCGAGACCGGCGTGATCGACCCGTACCACCGTCTGTACGGCCACCCCGGCATCTCGGTCGTCGACGGGGCGGCGGTCTCGGCGAACCTCGGCGTGAACCCCTCCCTGACCATCACGGCACAGGCCGAGCGGGCGATGTCGTACTGGCCCAACAAGGGCGAGGCCGATCCGCGTCCGCAGCAGGGCGAGTCGTACCGGCGGCTCCAGCCGGTGGAGCCGAAGTCCCCGGCGGTCCCGGCGGACGCGTTCGGCGCGCTGAGGCTGCCGTTCCTGGGGATTCCCGCGGTGCCGCCGAAGAAGTAGCCGGCGCGGGGAGGACAAGGGAACAGGGAAAGAGGAAGAAGAGGAAAAGGAAAAAGGACCTGTGCCCCCCTCCGAGCTCAGGTCCTTTTCCCTTGTCCTGGGTGCTGCCGCGCGGACGGCGCGGCGAGGCGGTGTTACGCCTGGGCACCGGCCTTGCGGCGGCGCACCACGAACACCGCACCGGCACCGGCCACGACGGCGGCACCGCCGACCAGGCCGATGATCGGCAGAGCGGAGCTCGAGCCGGTCTCGGCGAGGCTGCCGGTGACCTTCACGTCGCTGACCTCGTCGAGCTCGGCCATGCCGCCGGTCTGCGGCTTGGCGTCGTTCGGCTCACCGGCGTCGGAGCCGGCGGCCAGGATGTCGAAGAAGTAGATCCAGCCGTTGGGGTCGTCGGCGAGCCAGCAGCCGTCGGCGTCCGCGTACTCGGCGAGGCCGCCGGTGAGGCCGAGCGCGTCCGGCACCTTGCCGCTGACGCTGAGCCGCAGCTGGTACGAGACCGACTGGCCGGCGCCGAGCGAGAACGCGGCGAACGTGCCGCCCTCACCCGCGGTGTCCGCGAGCGTGGTCCACTTCCCGGAGGCCTTGTCGAACACCTGGACGGTGATCTGACCGGAGTAGTCCTTCTCGTTCCAGCCGATGGCCGCGACGCCGATCAGCGGCTTGATGTTCTTGATCTCCTCGTCGCCGTGGTTGGAGACGTTGAACGAGAACGCCTTCCAGCCGCTGCCGGCGACGATCGTGTCGGGCAGGCCCGCCAGACCGCTCTTCAGGTCGAAGCTGAGCTCGGCCGTGCTGTTGCCCTCCTCGTCGACGCAGAGCTCGGGGTCCTCCTCCGCCGGGGCGCTCTCACTGGCGCTCGGGGCGGGTGCGCTCGTCGACGGCGAGGTGGACGCGGACGGCGAGGCGGACGTGGACGGGGAGGACTCGCTCTCGGTGGAGCCGGGCTCGGTCTCCTTCGTCGGCTCGGTCTCCTTGGTCGGCTCGGCCGAACCGGTCGACTCGGTTGCGGACGGCGAGGGAGAGGTGCCGGTCGTGTCGTCACCGGTCGCGGACTCCGTCGCGGACACGGTGGGCGTGGGGTCGGTCGCGTACGCGGCCGGAGCCGAGAGCAGGGCGACCGGGGCTATCGCTGCCGTTGCGACCGCTGCGGCCATGGCACGGCGAAGCTTCATGAAGACCTCGGGAAGTCCGGTGTGCCGCGTGGCCGCGGCACCAACGAGTGCGGGAGGCCGCCGCGTGCGAGGACGCGGGTGTGGCCCTTGGTTCCGGTGGTTTGATCGATGAAGCCTGTGAATGGTTGTCCTGGATCTCACAGAATTTTTATGTGAGGTGGATCACTACTGGCGGGTGGTGGTGATCTCTGTCGTCCGCTCGGCCGCCGAAAGCCTGGACGGCCGCGCCTCGCGCCGCAGCCGCGTCCGGAGCGTGGTGGGAGCGCGGTGGGAGTCGGGTGCGGACGCCGTCCGGCTGCCCGAGGCCAAGGCCGTGGGTGGCGTCCCGGCCGCGCGGATCGGGGCGGCACCGGAGGGACGAAGGAGTTCCTGGTCGCCGCCGACTGCGGTGTCGTGACCAGCGTCCGAGCGGTCCGGTGCGGTCGGGGTCCGGTGCGGTCCCGCCGGGCCGGCCCCGGGCGTCCCCGGGGCCGGCCTTCTCGCGGGTGACCGGGCCGGCTGTCCCCTGCCGCCCGGTCACTTGCCCGGAGCGAGGTCCCACGACGTACGACGCGAGCCGTATGCCTCATCGCTCCGGTGAGCCACGCGTGGCCGGCACGGACACCGGTACCAACGAAGCGGCCGGGACTCCGGTCACGCGCCGGACGGGTGAGAGACGGCGCGTACGTCTGTACCGGGAACGCGGACTCAGATCCTGCCCCGGCACAGCTCCAGCAAGGTCATCGCCAGCGCGGTGCCGGGCCTGCCCAGGGCGTCCCGGTAGGTGGCGAGGATCTCCATCTCGCGGGAGAGGTTCACGCGCCGGCCGCCGGAGGCGATCCGTTCCTTCTGGATGACGGCCGACACGGCCATCCGTTCCTGCACGAGGCCGATGATCCGGTCGTCGAGCGCGTCGATCCGCTCGCGGGCGCCGGTGATCAGCTCGGCGGCCTCGGTCGTACGGGCGCCGGTCCTCTCGGTCGGCTCCGTGCTGGTCGGCTCCGTCGTGGTGGCGGTCATGCCGGGGCTCCTCGGTGAGTGAGTGGATGCGGTGCCCCGGAGCGGCGAGGTCCGGAAAAACGCCAGGCGCCCCGGACCTTGTCGGCCCGGGGCGCCTGGGAAGTCGCTTGTCAGTTGCTCAAGCAGCACGACCATGGCAGCCGGTGGGCCGGTTGCCATAGGTAAAGAGGAAGGCCGGGTGCGTGAGCATGGGCCCAGTATGCCCGGCCCGCCGCGGCTGTCCAATGCCGGCCGCATGGTGAGACGGCGGCGTCGCCGGTCGCTGTTCCCCGGCCCGGGACGTGCCCCGCCGCCACCTCGGTAGAATCGGGAGGCACAAGACCCCCGCCCCACCGCCGGAAGGCACCTCGTGTCATCAGCGACTCCCGCTGCCCACGCGCCCGACACCGTTCTGGTCGTCGACTTCGGCGCGCAGTACGCCCAGCTCATCGCCCGTCGCGTCCGCGAGGCGCGGGTCTACAGCGAGATCGTGCCGAGCACCATGCCGGTCGCGGAGATGCTCGCCAAGAACCCGGCGGCGATCATCCTCTCCGGCGGCCCCTCGTCCGTGTACGAGGAGGGCGCCCCCCGCCTCGACCGGCAGATCTTCGAGGCCGGCGTCCCCGTCTTCGGCATGTGCTACGGATTCCAGCTCATGGCCCAGAGCCTGGGCGGCCAGGTGGACAACACCGGGGCCCGTGAGTACGGCCGTACGGATCTGCACGTCTCCAGGAGCTCCTCCACCCTCTTCGAGGGCACCCCGGACGAGCAGGCCGTCTGGATGTCGCACGGCGACGCCTGCTCCGCCGCCCCCGAGGGCTTCACCGTCACGGCCTCCACGGACGTGGTCCCGGTCGCCGCGTTCGAGAACGACGACAAGAAGCTCTACGGCGTCCAGTACCACCCCGAGGTGATGCACTCCACGCACGGGCAGCAGGTGCTGGAGCACTTCCTGTACCGGGGCGCGGGCCTCACCCCGGACTGGACCACGGGCAACGTGATCGAGGAGCAGGTCGCCGCGATCCGCGAGCAGGTCGGCGACAGGCGCGCCATCTGCGGTCTGTCCGGCGGTGTGGACTCCGCGGTCGCCGCGGCCCTCGTACAGAAGGCCATCGGCTCCCAGCTGACCTGCGTGTACGTCGACCACGGCCTGATGCGCAAGGGCGAGACCGAGCAGGTCGAGAAGGACTTCGTCGCCGCGACCGGCGTCCAGCTGAAGGTCGTGGACGCGGAGGAGAGGTTCCTCACCGCGCTCAAGGGCGTCTCCGACCCCGAGGAGAAGCGGAAGATCATCGGCCGGGAGTTCATCCGGGTCTTCGAGCAGGCCCAGGCCGAGATCATCGCGGACGAGGGCCCGGCGGTGGAGTTCCTCGTCCAGGGCACCCTCTACCCGGACGTCGTCGAGTCCGGCGGTGGCACCGGCACCGCCAACATCAAGTCCCACCACAACGTGGGCGGGCTGCCCGAGGACCTCGAGTTCCAGCTCATCGAGCCGCTGCGCAAGCTGTTCAAGGACGAGGTCCGCATGGTCGGCCAGGAGCTCGGCCTGCCGGAGGAGATCGTCCAGCGCCAGCCGTTCCCCGGGCCCGGCCTCGGCATCCGGATCGTCGGCGAGGTCACCAAGGAGCGGCTCGACCTGCTCCGCGAGGCCGACGCCATCGCCCGTGAGGAGCTGACCGCCGCCGGGCTCGACCGGGACATCTGGCAGTGCCCGGTCGTCCTGCTCGCGGACGTGCGGTCCGTGGGTGTCCAGGGCGACGGCCGCACCTACGGTCACCCGATCGTGCTGCGCCCGGTCTCCAGCGAGGACGCCATGACCGCCGACTGGTCGCGGCTGCCGTACGACGTCCTCGCGAAGATCTCGACCCGCATCACCAACGAGGTGCGGGACGTCAACCGGGTCGTCCTCGACGTCACCTCGAAGCCGCCGGGGACCATCGAGTGGGAGTAGTCGCGTAAGTCCCGGCCGGTCACGTCCGCTTGAGCGTGCGCACCGGCTCTCCGGGCTTCCAGACCTGGACGACGAGGTACTTCTCGTCCTCGACGAAGGTCCGTACGACCTCCGTCAGCTCGGTGCGGAAGAGGTGGAACGGCTCCGGCGGTTCCACCTCTTCGGCGTACCTGGCGCGGGTTCCCTCGTCCTCGCCGGGGATCTCGACCGCCCGGCCGCTGATCCGGACGTCGCCGCCGCCCATGCCGGTCCCCTCGCCCGGGTTCGCCTGGAGCGCGAAGCGCGGGTCGCGGCGCAGGTCGAGCGCCTTGAGCGAGTCCGGCATCATGCCGAACCAGAGCTCCCCGTCGAGGAAGCGGACCTCCAGGCCGGTGGTGCGCGGTGAACCGTCCCTGCGCAGGGTGGCGAGGACGTGGTGGGTGTACGCGGCGAAGCGCTCCTCGACGGTCTTCGCCAGCTCGGGTTCGGCCGCGGTGAAAGCGCCCCAGTTCGTGCCGGTGTGTGTGCTCATGCGCACAGTGTGGCGCGGATACCGGACATGTTGTGTCGGGTATTCGCGCCGGGTACCGGACGGTGCCGGGTGCCTGTGCCGGGTACCTGGTCTGAGCCGGGCGCCTGTGCCGGGTAGCTGGTCTGTGCCGGGTGCCTGTGCCGGGTACCCGGACTGTGTCCGCTGTCCGGCGTTACGGAACAGAGCTGTCGTCCGGCGCGCCCCGCCGGTAACTTCCGCCCCGTACACAACCCCCCGCGGGAGGACTCATGCACGGGCCCACGCCGCCCCTGCCGCTGCCCACCGACAAGCTGCGCTTCGCCATGCCGCCCATGCACGAGTCGGTCGAGGACGAGCGCCGGCACCGCAAGGAACGGCTCGCGGGCGCGCTGCGGCTGTTCGGGCGGCTCGGCTTCGAGGACGGTGTCTCGGGGCACATCACCGCACGCGACCCGGAGTTCAGCGACTGCTTCTGGGTCAACCCGTTCGGCATGCCGTTCCGGCACGTCACCGTGAGCGACCTGGTCCTCGCCAACCGGGACGGCCAGGTCGTCGAGGGCGGCCACCACGTCAACCAGGCCGCGTTCACCGTGCACGCCCAGGTGCACGCGGCCCGGCCCGACGTCGTCGCCGTCGCCCACTGCCACTCCGTGCACGGGCGCGCCCTCGCCGCCCTCGGCGACCTGCTGGACCCCATTACGCAGGAGAGCTGCGCCTTCTACGAGGACCACGCCCTCTACGACGCCTACAGCGGCGTCACCGTCGACGCCGAGGAGGGGCGGCGGATCGCCGGGGTGCTCGGCTCCCGCAAGGCGCTGGTGCTGCGCAACCACGGGCTGCTCACCGTGGGGGACTCGGTCGACGCGGCGGCCTGGTGGTTCGTGACGATGGAGCGGTCCTGCCAGGTGCAGCTCGCCGCGAGGGCCGCGGGCAGGCCCGTCCTCATCGACCACCGGCAGGCGGTCGCCACGCGGGAGCAGCTCGGCGGCGACCTCGTGGCGTGGATCAACTACCAGCCGATGTGGCAGGAGATCACCCGGAGTGAGCCGGATCTGCTGAGCTGAGCGTGGGCGGTCAACTCGACGCCTTGGAATTCACCCGCACGGACCGGGCCTGCCGGACGGGAAGCGTGTGCGGTAGGGCACAATTCGCTGTCGTCACGGGGGGCTTGCGTGGGGGTCCTCGGCGGTGAACGTGGTGGTGTCGTGGTGGTTGACGGTGGGGAAGGCGGGCTGCGGGCGTGGCGGTGCAGGAGGCGAGACAGGGCGGCGCGCACGCGGGCCCGCACGAGGGCGGCTGCACCTGCGGGGACTGTCCGCACGGGGCGCGTGAGGGGCATCGGCGCGCGGTCGCCGCGTTCCTGCTGAAGCGCGACGAGTTCGCGGCCGGGCAGGGGGTGCCTGCCGCGGTGGCCCACTCCGCGTCCGCCTCCCGGCAGTGGGTGTCGGAGGAACTGACCCAGGCCGCGGAGGCCGTCGCCGAGCGGGGGCGGGCCGAGGGCGCGGCGTGGCTGGAACGCCTGTGGCAGCGGACCGCGGTGGTGGTCTGGGCGGCGGTGGTGCTGCTGCTCCTCGGTCAGGCGCTCACGGCGATCGGCGCGGGGTGGACCGTCGCGCGCACCGCCGGGCTGCTGGCCGCGCTGGTGGTGGCCGGGGCACTGACCGCCGCGTCGTGGTTCCACCGGACCCGTGGTGGTGCGCTGGCGCCGGTGATCGGGGAGGACAACCGGCTCTCCACGTCCCGTGCGGTGGCTGCGTGCTGGGTGCTGTTCCTGGCGTTCGCGGTGCTCGTTCTGGTGGGGCAGTTGGCGGCCGCCTCGGGGAACCGGGAGCGGGATGCGCTGATCGACGGGCTCGAACTGGCCCGCGCCGCGGGCGTGGTGACCGTGCTGGCCGTGGTCTGCGGGATCGCTGTACTGGTGCGGCGGGTCGTCGGGCTGCGAGTGCAGGGGCAGCGGCTGCAGAAGGTGCGTGCGCACCGGCCCAGGGCGGCGGATCTGCTGACCGACGATGCGGGGCGGGGGAGTTTCGCCGACATCCAGTACGTCGTGATCAGCGGTGTCGCTCTGGCGTTCGCGGCGGTGCGGCTGGCCCGGCGGCCGGATCAGTTGCCGGATCTGCCGTGGGGGCTGGCGGTGGTGGTGCTGGTGTCGGCGGGGACCTATCTCGCGGGGAAGTACGCGGAGGGCGGGCGTCCGGTGATCCTGTCGGTGGTGCGGGCGCGGGAGGCGGGCGATCTGGACGCGCCGATCCGCACCGGTGACGACATCGAGATCCGGGGGGCCGGGTTCGTGCCGGTGGGGGCGCAGGGGGCTGACCGGTTGTCGCGGATGGTGGTGCGGGTGGGGGCGGTGAACGTGCATGTGCCGCTGGTGCCGGTCACGGGCGGGTTCGACAACCCGACGGACGCGCTGCTGACGGTGCCGGTGCCGGCGGAGGTGGAGCCGGGCCGGGTGGATGTCCAGGTGGTCACGGCAGCGGGCGTGGAGACGAACCGGTACACGATCGACGTGACGGAGTAGGGCCGATGGCTGCGGCTGTCCCTGCGGTGGGAGTGCGCGTAGCGCCTACGGGTGGGGGGTGGGTCGGGGCCGGGTCGGGGGTGTACGTCCTCGGACTGGCGCGACCGGGCCTCTCGGTGGAGGTGCGGGGCGCCGACTCGCACCAGCCGCTGCGGGCGCACACCCCCGCCCCGTCCCCTCCGCGCCGTACGCGGCCACTGCCGCGCCGCCTTCCCGCGGGCAGTCGTGCCGCTCGGGCGGTGCTGCGCGCCGAACCCGCCGAAGAAAAGCCCGCGCACAGGGTTGAGCCCCGGCCAATCGTCGTACGTATGGTCTGTTGAGGAGGCCCCGGCACGGCAGTGAAGGGCGGCACACAGCGATGACCCACGGTATGCGCGCGCACACGCACTCCCCGCACCTCGACGGCGACAGGGACTGGCGGGACACCGCCACCCGCTACGCCCTCGTGCCCCTGCGGATCTTCCTCGGGATCACCTTCATCTACGCCGGCCTGGACAAACTCACGGACAGCGCCTTCATGAAGGACTCTGGTGCCGGTTCCATCGGCGACATGATGCGCGGAGTCCGGGACTCCTCCGCCATCCCCGCGCTGGTCGACATGGCGCTGGAAAGCCCCGTCGCCTTCGGTTACGCCATCGCCGTGGGGGAGTTGGCCGTCGGGATCGGTGTTTTGCTCGGTCTGCTCACCCGGCTGGCCGCCCTCGGCGGTGCGCTGATCTCCCTCAGCCTGTGGCTGACCGTGAGCTGGGCCGCCGATCCCTACTATTACGGCAACGACCTCCCGTACCTCATGGGCTGGATCCCCCTGGTGCTGGCGGGCGCTCCGCTGCTGTCCGTGGACGCCGCCCTTCGGGCACGGCGACGGCGGCGGACGGGGGAGTACCGGTAGGTTCTCGTCATGCCGTGGAGCGCGCCCTCTCGCGGCGGCCGCGTATGCGGCCGGTCAGGAAACCCACCGCGCCGGCCAGGCAGAGGCCGCCCATGACAACCGGGATCACCACGAACCACGGGGTTTCCCAGGCGCCGCCCGCGTCGCCGGCGTAGATCACCGCGGCGAGGGTGAGGAACGTGCCCGCGACCAGCCTGCCGGGCTGGAACTCATGACGTAGCACGGCTCACCTCCGCCTGTCCCGCCCCGACCTGGAGCTCGAGGTCGAGCGTGCCCGCCTCCTTGGCGCCGGGGGGCGGTTCCAGGGTCACCTCCTTGTGCTTGCCCGGGGCCACGTCCACGTCCTTCTGCTCGTCACCCGGCAACTGGATGTCGCCCACGCCCACGTCGATGCTCAGCTTCACGGTCACGTCCCGGGGCACGATCACGTGGATCCGGCCGAGGCCGACATCGGCCCGGGTCGAGACGGTGTCGTTCCCGGGGACGCGTATCGCGGACAGGTCCAGTTCGCCCTCGCCCGCGCCCAGGTCGTAGACCGGACGTAGCTGCGCGACCGAGGTGGGCTCCCACGTCGTGCGTGTCCAGTCGGTGCCGATGTCCTCGGGCACGGCCGTCGCGCCGGCGAGCAGGCCCGCCGTGATGACCGCCAGGATGATCGATCCCGCACCGGTGCGCCCGAGGAACGCGCTGACGGCCACGCCGATGCCGAAGACGGCGAGCGCGCAGGCGAGACCGGTCTGCAGGCTGGTGCCGAGAGGGTGTGCCTCCCACGTCAGACCGGTGCCGAGACCGGCCGCGAGCAGGGCAAGAAGGAAGATCCAGCCGCCTATCGCGCGGGGGCCGCGCGGCTTCGGCGGCCGCTGGAGGGGTGCGTACGTCCTGTCGCGGACGCCGGTGCGGGAGTCGAGGCTGATGTTGACGGCGGCGGCGATGTCCAGGTCGCGGGAGTCCCGGGGGCCCCACAGATAGCCCGTGCCGCCGACATGGGTGCCGTCCTTGACGATGGGGTCGCGCCACCAGGAGGGGAAGGCGGTGGGTGCGGGCGGCGCCTGCGGCTCGGGAGGTGCGTCGGCGACGGCCTGGGCGGCGATGTGGTCGGGGCTGGGGGTGCCGCGCCGCCGCGACCAGTACCCGGCGCCGGCGAGCAGCAGGGAGAGTATGACGGCGAAGCTCAGCACTCCGTCGTTGCTCAGCATGGTGAGGAAGACGCCGCAGCCGACCAGGGCGAACAGCACGGCCGTCAGGGTGTGGCCGTCGACCCGGCCGGTCAGCAGCCGGCGGATCTCGTTCTCCTCCTCGTCGTCGTAGGGGACGAAGAGCCAGGCGAAGCCGTAGAAGATGAGGCCGATGCCGCCGGTGGCGGACAGGACCGCGAGCGTGATCCGGAAGATCACCGGGTCCATGTCGCACTGCCGGCCGAGCCCCGCGCACACCCCGCCGAGCATCTGGTGCCGGCGGTCGCGCCGGAAGCGCTCGCCCGCCTCCGCGGGATCGGTGTCGCCGGTCGGCTTCGGCTGCGCGGCGGTCGCCCCCTCCTTCCCGGGCGCGCCCGGGCCGGAGCCGGGTCCCGGACCCGTCGCGGCGTGCTGGTGATCGGTCATGGGTCCATGGTGACGGGCGAGTCGCCGTGGCGGCAGTCAGCATGACCCTGGCCGGACCCTGATATCGGTCCCTGAGGGGGCCGGGGGAGCGTTCGAAAGGCCCGGGGCGTGGAGATCAGGGGAGTCTCCGGGCCCGACCCTGATGCTCCGGCAGTTCGGGCGTGTGACCATCGTTGGCATGTCGGAAGCCGCAGCAGCGCCACTCGCCGGGCCGCGGCCGCCGCGCAAGCTCTACCGCAGCAGTGACGGACGCTGGCTCGGTGGTGTGGCGCGGGGGCTGGCCGGACACCTCGGGCTGCCCGTGATCTGGGTACGTCTGGTCTTCGTCGGTCTGTTCATGGCCGACGGTCTCGGCGCCCTGCTGTACGCCGCGTTCTGGTTCTTCGTACCGCTCGGCGTCGGCGGCGTGGACGCGCAGAAGCCGCCCTCGCTGGTGACGACCGAGACCTCGCCGGACGGCCGGCGCCGGCTCGTGACCCGCAGACCGGACAAGGGGCAGATCGTCGCCCTGCTCCTCATGGTCGTGGTGGCCATGATCTTCGTGGGCAACGTGAACCTGAGCAACGGGACCCGGGCCTACCTCTGGCCGACCGTCCTGGTCGGTGCCGGTGTCGCCCTGGTGTGGCGGCAGGCGGACAACGCGCGCCGGGCCCGCTGGATGGAGGTCGGCCGGCGCCGCCGCACGGTCACGCTGCTGCGGGCCGTGGCCGGTGTGCTGCTGGTGACGGCGGGCGCCTCGGGCATCTTCGTCCTGCGGGGTTCCGGCAGCCACCTCGGGTCGGTGCTCCAGGCGGCCCTCGCGGTCCTCGTGGGCATAGCGCTCCTCGCCGGCCCCTACCTCGTCCGCATGACGCAGGACCTCTCCGAGGAGCGCCTGATGCGCATCCGGGCGCAGGAGCGCGCGGAGGTCGCCGCCCATGTCCACGACTCGGTGCTGCACACCCTCACCCTGATCCAGCGCAACGCGGACAACGCGGGCGAGGTGCGCCGGCTGGCCCGTGCCCAGGAGCGCGACCTGCGCGCCTGGCTCTACAAACCGGAGGGCAACGGCAAGGACGAGGACGAGGAGCCCACCACCCTCGCCGAGGCCGTGAAGCGCAATGCCGCCGAGGTCGAGGACAAGCACGGCGTCCCCCTCGAGGTCGTCGTCGTCGGCGACTGCCCGCTCGACGAGAGAATCGGCGCACAGATGCAGGCCGCGCGGGAAGCAATGGTCAACGCCGCCAAGTACGGTGGCGAGGGAGGCGCGGTTCAGGTCTACGCCGAAGTCGAGGGGAAGACGGTCTTCGTGTCCGTCCGGGACCGCGGTCCGGGCTTCGACCCGGACTCGATACCCGCCGACCGGATGGGCGTCAGGGAATCGATCATCGGCCGCATGGAGCGCAACGGCGGCACGGCGCGGCTGCGCGCGGTGCCGGACGGCGGCACGGAGGTCGAGCTGGAGATGGAGAGGGCGGAGAAGACGTCATGAGCGAGCCGACCGAGGCGAACGCAGCGGCGGGAGCGGCACAGGGGGCCCAGGCCGCGGAGCCGGCCGGCGGCACCGCCGGGCGGCATGTCCGGGTTGTTCTCGTCGACGACCACCGCATGTTCCGCACGGGGGTCCAGGCCGAGATCGGGCAGACCGAGCAGACGGGTGTCGAGGTGGTCGGCGAGGCCGCCGACGTCGACCAGGCGGTCACGGTCATCACCGCGACCCGGCCGGAGGTGGTCCTGCTCGACGTGCACCTGCCCGGTGGCGGAGGTGTGGAAGTGCTGCGCCGCTGCGCGCCGTTGATGGGCGACACCGAGCAGCCGGTCCGTTTCCTCGCCCTGTCCGTGTCGGACGCTGCGGAGGACGTGATCGGGGTGATCCGGGGAGGTGCCCGGGGCTACGTCACCAAGACGATCACCGGGACCGACCTGGTCGACTCGATCTTCCGGGTCCAGGAGGGCGACGCGGTCTTCTCGCCGCGACTGGCCGGCTTCGTGCTGGACGCCTTCGCCTCGACCGACGCCCCGCCGGTCGACGAGGACCTGGACCGCCTCACCCAGCGCGAGCGGGAGGTGCTGCGGCTGATCGCCCGCGGGTACGCGTACAAGGAGATAGCCAAGCAGCTGTTCATCTCGGTGAAGACGGTCGAGTCGCATGTCTCGGCGGTGCTGCGCAAGCTCCAGCTGTCCAACCGCCACGAACTGACCCGCTGGGCGACGGCGCGGCGACTGGTGTGACCTGCCCCGAGGGGGTACCGCTCAGCTCACCCGAGTCGCCCCCGCGAACGGCATCTCGTCGAGGGGGGCCAGGCGCACCGGTGCCGAGGGATTCGGGGCGTGGATCATCCGGCCGTCGCCGACGTAGATGCCGACGTGGCTGATGCCGGAGTAGAAGAAGACCAGGTCGCCGGGGAGCAGTGCGGAGCGGGCGACACGGCGGCCGGCGTTGATCTGGGCATAGGTCGTGCGCGGCAGGGAGACACCGG
Source organism: Streptomyces marokkonensis (assembly GCF_008312835.1). Lineage (GTDB taxonomy): Bacteria > Actinomycetota > Actinomycetes > Streptomycetales > Streptomycetaceae > Streptomyces > Streptomyces marokkonensis_A. The sequence continues at coordinate 123,007 of NZ_VSKS01000018.1, forward strand.
CGGAGCGGTAGGCGGCCTGGACGAGGCCCGAGCAGTCGAAGGCGTCCGGGCCGGTCGCGCCCCAGACGTAAGGGCTGCCGATCTTCCGGTAGGCGTAGGCGACGGCCTCAGCGGCGCGTGCGCCGGGGGCCCTGGAGGTGACGGAGGCGGGGGCCCCGGAGGGGCGTGGGGTGCCGGCGGCGCGGTCCGCGCGCTGCTCGGGTGTCAGACGGGACAGCAGGCGGCGGGCGGCCGTCAGCTTGCCGGTGACCGTCTTCTTGTGCCGTCGCATCTCGGCCCGGTGGGACGTCAGCGACTTCGCCTCGATGCGGGCCGCTCCGCGCAACTGCTCGATCTCCTGGAGCTGTGTCCGTACGCGCCCTACTTCCGCCTTGTGGCGGGTGCCCGCGCGTTCGGCGAGAGCGGTGCCGTCCAGATAGCCGTCCGGGTCCTCGGACAGGACGAGGCGCAGGGCGGGGTCCAGCCCGCCGCTGCGGTACTGCGCCGCCGCGACCGAACCAAGGGCGTCCCGGGCGGCGTTGAGCCGGGCCCTCCTGCGGGCCGACTCGTCCTGCAGGGAGCGCAGCCGCTGCTGGGCGGACTCCGCCTTCTCCTTCGCGCCGTTGTACTTCTCGGTGGCGGCCTCGGCCTGCCGGTGGAGCCTGTCGACATCGGCTCCGACCCGCTCCGGCGTCGGCCGGGGCTCGGCGTGCGCCGGCCCGTCGAAGCCGGTCGCGGTGGCCGCGCCGGCTAGGGCGATGGTGGCGGCCGTGCGGGCCGTGCGGCCCCAAACCGCGCGCTGTCGGGACCTGCGGTGCGCTGCCACCTGACTCCCGTCCTTGTCCACGACCGCCGCGAGCGGACTGCCGTCCGGGCGGTCCGGCGGCGGGTGCACAGGGGGAGCCGACCGCCGCCGGACCTCTTCGGCGGTGGTGTCCGGCCGCCGCCCCTGGCCCGGGCGGCGATGGAGAGCCGGTCACCTGGTGGAGGACGCTAGGGCGCGCCGCACGGCCCGGGTGACGGGTTGTGCGGAAGTGGCGTGGGCGGACCATCGGGTGACCGATGGTGACCGGCATCCCGTTCAGGCTTCGCCGTCTTCACTCCGGGTGATGACCGAAGCGAGGGATGAGGACAGGACGAGGGCGCCGGAATGCTACGAGGCGGGGGTGGCTAGGCTCCGGCCTCATGGACGTACTCATCCACATCTTCGTCGGTCTGCACATCATCGGAATCGCGTCGCTCCTCGGGGGCTTCCTCACCCAGATGAAGGCGATGGGCGCGGGCACCGCGCGTTTCGTCCCCGCGATGCTGCACGGTGCCCTGACGATGCTGGTCACCGGTGTGGTCCTGGTCGGCCTGAACCAGGCGCAGGACTACTCCGTCGACAACGTCAAGATCGGCGTGAAGCTGGCCCTGCTGATCGTGATCCTCGGTCTGGTCTACGTGAAGCGGGACGACGAGAAGGTGGACAAAGGCCTGTTCGGCCTGGTCGGCCTGCTGACCGTGACGAACATCTTCATCGCCGTGCTGTGGACCTGATCTCCGCTGAAGGACACGCCCGACGGCTCCGGCCGCCGGGCGGGTCAGGCGGGGCGCACCACGCTGTGGATCGAGGACTCGCCGTCGTAGAAGATCGACTCCTCGCGGACGTAGGTGCCGGGCTTCGGGGCGTGGATCATCATGCCGTTGCCGACGTAGATGCCCACATGCGTGACGTCGTCGTAGAAGAAGACCAGGTCACCGGGCTGGGCCTGGGAGACGGAGACCGTCGTGCCCGCGCCCACCTGGTCGTAGGTGGTGCGCGGGATGGTGACGCCGGCGGCCTTCCAGGCGGCCTGGGTGAGGCCGGAGCAGTCGTAGGAGCCCGGGCCGGTGGCGCCCCAGACGTACGGCTTTCCGATCTGCGCGCGGGCGAAGGCGAGGGCCTTCTCGGCCTTGGTGGCGTACGAGGAGTCCGTCGACGTCGACGGTGAGGTGACCGAACCGGAGGACTCGGTCGTGCCCGTGCTGCCGCTGTCCTGTTGCGCGGCCTCCTGTTGCGCGGCCTCCTGCTGGGCCGCCTCCCGGGCCGCCTCCTGCTCCGCCTGCTGCCGGGCGAGCTCGGCGGCCTTGCGGGCGGCCTCCTCCTGCTTCTCCTTCTCGATCGCCGCGAGCCGCGCCTTCTCCTCGGCGGTCAGCTTCGACATCAGCTCGCGCGCGTCGGCGAGCTTCTTCTGGACGGTGGCCTTGGCCGTCTTCAGGTCGCCCTGCGACTCGGTGAGCGTCTCGAGGCTCTCGGTGGCCTCCTGGCGCTTCTTCATCGTCTCGGACTGCTGGGTGACGTAGTCGTCGACCGCCACCTTCTGGCGGCCGGTCATCCGGTCCATCACCTGGCGCTGGTCGAAGACGTCCTGCGGTGTGTCCGCGAGCAGGAAGGTCGCGGTGTCGGGGACGCCCGCACCGGTCCGGTACTGCGCGGCGGCGAAGGAACCCAGCTCCTCGCGCGCGTCGTTGAGCTTCTGGGTGCGCTTGGCCACGTCGTCGAGGAGGGTGTCGACGCGCTTGCGCTGCTTGGCGGTCTTCTCCTTGGCGGCGTTGTACTTCTCGGTCGCCGACTCCGCCTGGCGGTAGAGGTCGCCGACCTTCTTCTCGACCTCCTCCAGGCTCGGCTTGTCGTCGTCCGTGGGGACGGCGCCCGCCGTCTGGGAGAGCAGGGCGACGGAGGTCAGGGCGGCCGTGGCGAGGGCCGGGGTCCGTATGCCTGCCACGCGGGTGCCGGGGGTGCGCGACTTGCGGTGCGACGCCAAGGGAGGCGACTCCTTCCAGTGCTCCGCCTACCGGGTTAGCTGTCGGGTTCGGGCGGGTGGTTCGGAAGGGTTGCCCTACGGCCGCTCCGTGAGGGAGTGGGCCGACTCACCCCAGGGATTCGGTGGGTCCCCGGCTCCGGCTGCCGCGGGGGCAGTGACGGACTCGGCGGGGGCCGCGCGGCCCGGCGACGTTCGCCGGTGGGGGTCGTGCGGCCCGCCCGCACCGTAGCCAACTGGTGTGGCCCCTGTGAAGGTTGATGGGCGATATGCCCGATACATTTTTGTGACCTTATGCAGTGGGTCACTCAGGGTGAGGCGGCGGTCCTGGAGGGTGCCCGTTCGTGCGGTGGCCGGGTCCCGGTGCCCGGGCGGGGCGGAAACCGGGGGATGTTCCCGGGGCGGGCCCGGGTTGTCGGTGGGGCACCCTAGACTCGGAGAGCGATGAGCAGCCTCTTTGACGACAGCTTCCTGGCGGACCTCCAGGCCCAGCGGGGCCCCGCGGACGAGCCCCCGCCGCCACCCGAGGACGATCATGCTCCGGAGACCGTTCCGGACGATCTGTTCGGCGGGAAGTTCGACGTGCCGCCGGAAAGGGACTCCTACTACCGCGACGGGGCACCGCGTCCGGTGATGGACGCCGCCGCGCTGCTGGAGGGGCTGAACGACAACCAGCGCGCCGCCGTCGTGCACTCCGGCTCCCCGCTGCTCATCGTGGCCGGCGCCGGTTCCGGCAAGACCCGCGTGCTCACCCACCGCATCGCCCACCTGCTGGCCGAGCGGAACGTCCACCCGGGCCAGATCCTCGCGATCACCTTCACCAACAAGGCCGCGGGTGAGATGAGGGAGCGCGTCGAGCAGCTCGTCGGCCCGCGCGCGGGCGCCATGTGGGTCATGACGTTCCACAGCGCGTGTGTGCGCATCCTGCGCCGCGAGAGCAAGAAGCTCGGCTTCACGTCGTCGTTCTCGATCTACGACGCCGCCGACTCCAAGCGCCTGATGGCCCTGGTCTGCCGCGACCTGGACCTCGACCCCAAGCGCTTCCCGCCGAAGTCCTTCAGCGCCAGGATCAGCAACCTGAAGAACGAGCTGATCGACGAGGAGGACTTCGCCGCCCAGGCATCCGACGGCTTCGAGAAGACCCTCGCCCAGGCCTACGCGCTGTACCAGTCCCGGCTGCGCGAGGCGAACGCGCTGGACTTCGACGACCTGATCATGACGACGGTCAATCTGCTCCGCGCCTTCCCGGACGTCGCCGAGCACTACCGCCGCCGCTTCCGGCACGTCCTGGTCGACGAGTACCAGGACACCAACCACGCTCAGTACGCCCTGGTCCGCGAGCTGGTCGGCACCGTCGAGCACCCCGTCGACGTACCGCCGGAGGCCGAGGTCCCACCCGCCGAGCTGTGCGTGGTGGGCGACGCCGACCAGTCGATCTACGCGTTCCGCGGCGCGACGATCCGCAACATCCTCCAGTTCGAGGAGGACTACCCGGACGCGACGACGATCCTGCTGGAGCAGAACTACCGCTCCACCCAGACCATTCTGAGCGCCGCCAACGCCGTCATCGAGCGCAACGAGTCGCGCCGCCCGAAGAACCTGTGGACCAACGCCGGCTCCGGCGCGCGGATCACCGGGTACGTCGCCGACACCGAGCACGACGAGGCGCAGTTCGTCGCCGACGAGATAGACCGCCTCACGGACGCGGGCGAGGCCAAGGCGGGCGATGTCGCCGTCTTCTACCGCACCAACGCCCAGTCCCGTGTCTTCGAGGAGATCTTCATCCGCGTCGGCCTGCCCTACAAGGTGGTCGGCGGCGTCCGCTTCTACGAGCGCAAGGAGGTCAGGGACGTCCTGGCCTATCTGCGGGTGCTCGCCAACCCCGAGGACGCGGTGCCGCTGCGCCGCATCCTCAACGTCCCGAAGCGGGGCATCGGCGACCGCGCGGAAGCCATGATCGACGCGCTCGCCCAGCGGGAGAAGATCAGCTTCCCGCAGGCGCTGAAGCGCGTCGACGAGGCGTACGGCATGGCCGCCCGCTCGTCGAACGCCGTGAAGCGGTTCAACACGCTGATGGAGGACCTCCGCACGGTCGTGGAGTCCGGAGCGGGCCCGGCGACGGTCCTCGAGGCGATCCTCGAACGCACCGGCTACCTGGCCGAGTTGCAGGCGTCCACCGACCCGCAGGACGAGACCCGCATCGAGAACCTCCAGGAACTCGCGGCCGTCGCCCTGGAGTTCGAGCAGGAGCGCGGCGACGGCGAGTCGGTCGCGCTGTCCGACTTCCTGGAGCAGGTCGCCCTGGTCGCCGACTCCGACCAGATCCCCGACGAGGAGGAGGACGGCTCCGGCGTCATCACCCTCATGACCCTGCACACCGCCAAGGGCCTGGAGTTCCCGGTCGTCTTCCTGACCGGCATGGAGGACGGCGTCTTCCCGCACATGCGCGCCCTCGGCCAGACCAAGGAGCTGGAGGAGGAGCGGCGACTGGCGTACGTCGGCATCACACGCGCGCGGGAGCGGCTGTACCTCACCCGGTCGACGCTGCGCAGCGCGTGGGGCCAGCCGTCGTACAACCCGCCCTCGCGGTTCCTGGAGGAGATCCCGGCCGCCCACCTGGAGTGGAAGCGGACGGGCTCGAGCGCGCCCGTGCCCTCCGGTCCGGCGTCGGGTGTGGCGGCCTCGCTGTCGTCGTCCCGCTCCCGCTCGTCGGCGTCGGGAGCCTCCGGCTTCGCCACCCGGCGGACGGCGGAGAAGCCCGTGGTGTCACTGGCGGTCGGGGACCGTGTCACGCACGACCAGTTCGGCCTCGGCACCGTGGTCGCCGTGAAGGGCACGGGGGCGAACGCGGAGGCGACGATCGACTTCGGGGACACCAAGCCCAAGCGGCTGCTGCTGCGGTACGCGCCGGTCGAGAAGCTGTAGTCGCGGGCCGCGACCCGTCGGGGGAGGTCCTACGACGGGTCGAGGCCGTGGCTGCGGAACCAGGCGAGCGGGTCGATCGCCGCGCCGCCGCCGGGGCGCACCTCGAAGTGCAGGTGCGGGCCGGTCGAGTTGCCCGAGTTCCCGGAGAACGCGATCTGGTCGCCGGCCTTCACGGTCGAACCGGCGGGGACCTGGTAGCTGGAGAGGTGGCAGTACCACGTCTCCGTGCCGTCCTTGGCCGTCACGATCATCATGTTGCCGTAGGCGGAGTTGTACTGCGTACGGACGGTGCCGTCGGTCGCGGCCAGCACCGGAGCGCCGTACGAGACGGGGAAGTCGATGCCGGTGTGGACGGACATCCAGTTGATGCCGGACTGGCCGTAGTAGGCGCTGAGTCCGTGCTGTGTGACGGGAAGGGCGAACTTGGGGCGCAGCCGCTCCTTGCGGGCCGCCTCCTCCGCCGCCCGCTTGCGCTCGGCCTCCTGCTGCGCCTTGAGGTCGATGCGCTCCTGGGTGCGGCTGGCCCGGTCGGCGAAGTCGTCGGCGCCGGCGGCGAGGCTCTCGAGCTGGGTGTCCAGCTTGACGTTGGCGGCGGACGGTTTCACCGGCTGGACGTCGGCCGCGGTCGTCGTGGTCTCCTGGCCGCCGTCCTCGGTCAGGTTGCCGACCGAGGCCGCGGCGATGCCGGCCACGCCCATCACACACGCGGAAGGAACGGCCACCGTCAGCAGCGCGGAGCGTTTGGGGGGCGTACGGCGGCGGGAGCGGGACCCGGCGCGCGAGGCCGCGCGGGGCGCCGGGACGGGGAGGACCTCCTCCTGGTCGTCGAGCAGGGAGACCGCGGGCAGTTCACCGGTGTCGGCCGGTTCGCCGTGGGCCGGCGCGTCGGCGGCGGGGGGCTCGTACGCCTCCTGGTCGTACGTGTCCTGCTCGTACGTGTCCTGGCCGGCGTAGGTGTCCTGGCCGAAGGACTCGGTCTGCGGCTCGTAACCGTCGGAGCCGGCGGACCCGGCCGCGGTGTCGCCGCCGTCGGAGTTCCACTGCGTGGCGTCGTAGGCACCGCTGTCGAAGGTCTGCGTGCCCCAGTCCCAGTGCTGCGTCCCGTCCGCGGGGCTCTCTGCCTGGTCGGGCTGGAGCCAGGCGCCGGCGTCCCACTGACCACTGGTCTCGGGCGAGGTGCCCTGCGTCGGGATCACCGTCATCGGCTGGTGGCCGGTGGTCCAGGCGGTCGCGTCGTAATCGCCGGTGTCGTACGGGGCGGGATGCTGGGCCGCGTACGCGTCGTACTGCCCGGTTTCCTGGCCGACCGTGGTCCACTGCCCGCTGTCGTACGCCCCCGTGTCCTGGCCGCCGCCCGGGAGGTCCCCGAAGAGGGGGTCGGTGGCGAAGGTTCCGGTGGTGGTGTGGCCGCCGGTGCCGTAGTGCGTGGCGGCAAAACCATTGGCGTCGTGGGCGCCGTACGTGGTGAAGTCGCCGTACGGGGCTTCCTGGGTGCCGTACGGCGCGTAGGGCGCCGAGGCGGCGTCGGAAGCCGGAGCCGGGGCCATGGTCCCCGACGGGTGACGGTCGTTCACCAACTTCTCTTTCGCCTCGACAACAGGGGCTGCCAGAGCAGTGCGGCGACTGTACCCGGCGGTACGCGGGCACGACAATCTTCCCCAGGTTTCGCGCGCGCAGGAAACGGGCATTCGGTCGTGTTTTGGGGGACGGCGGGCGCGGTCTTGGCTCTTTGTTCGAAGTCTGTTCGAGATTGTGGATGCGTCGGCGGCCGTAAGTCGGCCGTGTCGGACCGTTGTTGTTCGTATGTGGACGCCGTGATCGTCGTGCCACGGGGGACGGGTGCCGGGCGTGTCGTGCCGTGCCGCTCCTATGCCACCGTCAGGCCGTGCGCCCGGCCGGTGGACGGCTCCCCGGGGTGTGCCGTGTCCAGGGCCTGCCGTATGCCGGTCGCCACGGCCGGGTGCACGGGCAGGGCGAGGTGGCCGACGCCGCTCACCCGCACGTTCACCGCGGTCAGGTCCGGGTGCTCGATGCAGGCCGTCTCCAGCGGGTCCATGATGTGGTCGAGGTCGCTCCAGAAGGCGACGAAGTGGGTGCGGCAGCCGGGCGAGGGCAGCGCGAGCTCCTCGAGCACCGGTGAGCCGGGGCGCATCTGGCGCACGATGGGGTGCGCGTTGGCCAGGGGCGCGACGCGCGTACCGGAGTGCGGCGTGCCGAGCGTGACGAGCGTCCGCACGCGGGTGTCACCGCCCAGTCGCTGCACGTAGTACCGCGCGATCAGTCCCCCGAGGCTGTGCCCGACCACGTCCACCTGGCGGCTGCCCGTGCGTTCGCACACTTGCTCTATGTGCCGGCCGAGCAGTTCGGCGGCGATGCGGATGTCGCAGGTCAGCGGGGAGTAGTTCAGCGACTCGATCTGATGCCTGCCGTGCTGGGACAGGCTGCGGCGCAGCAGCACGAAGACCGAGCGGTTGTCGATGAAGCCGTGCAGCAGGACGACCGGGGGTTTGGCCTCCGCCGGAAGCTGTGCGGCGCCGTCCGGCGCGGGCAGCATGGGGCGGCACTGGTCTCGCCGCTCCTGGACGATCCCGGCCGGATAGAGCAGCAGGTGGCCCGCCAGGATCGCCAGCTCCAGGGCGGTCGCCTTCAGCAGGGCCACGGAGAGATCCGCCAGCCGCGTCGGCAGAAGACGCCGGCAGAGGGGCAGGAACGGAAGAGCTGCCTCGGTGACCTTCATGGCCGACCTCCTGTCGGCACGCGGAAGGACGGCCTCGTCCCCCGGGTGCCCTCATGGGATGTCGCTCCGAGAGCGGCCGACGGTACGCGCGTGCGGTGCGTGGAGGGGGCGCGGTGGTGCGTCGGCCTCGGTACGAATCCCTTATGCGCATGGTCCCACCGATGCACGTGTGTCGCACGAGCACGCGGTGTGCGGGCCCCGGGGCCCGGGAACGCTGCGCGGTGAACGTGTCCCACCGTGTGATTTCCCCCTCCCTGCGCACCGCGAAACTGCCGGTTGCGGGATGCTGGAGATAACGTTCGTTCACTTCTCGGGCCGGTCCGGGCCGGGGTGTCCGTGCGATGTGTGCGGTACTTGTCGATACGGATGGATGTAGTCGCTTCATGGAGGCAGTGATGGGTGTGGCAGCCGGTCCGATCCGCGTGGTGGTGGCCAAGCCGGGGCTCGACGGCCACGATCGCGGGGCCAAGGTGATCGCGCGGGCGCTGCGCGACGCCGGTATGGAGGTGATCTACACCGGGCTTCACCAGACCCCCGAGCAGATCGTCGACACCGCGATCCAGGAGGACGCCGACGCGATCGGTCTCTCCATCCTCTCCGGGGCGCACAACACGCTCTTCGCGGCGGTCATCGAGCTGCTCGAGCAGCGGGACGCCGCGGACATCCTGGTGTTCGGCGGCGGCATCATCCCCGAGGCGGACATCGCCCCGCTGAAGGAGAAGGGCGTCGCGGAGATCTTCACCCCGGGCGCGACCACGGCGTCGATCGTGGACTGGGTCCGCGCGAACGCCCGCCAGACCGCGGAGGCGTAACCGGCCGTTCTCGGCGGGCGGCCGGTCCGCCCCGACGCGCGGGGGCGGACCCGGGTCGGGGTGGTGAGGACGGCGGACGCCGCCGTCCGGGACCGCCACCGGCCCCGGACACGCGTCCCCGCGACACCCTGCCGGGCCGGCCCCCGCGGGCGTCCCGGCCGGGAGCCCGGGTCCCGAGTCGTCCACGGGCGGCGCGCCCCCGGCACCGGCGGGCGAGGCGGCGGGAGCGGACCGGGTCAGGGAGCGGGCGGGGACAGCTCCGCCAGCATGGCCGCGCGCAGGCGCAGTGTGGTGACCAGCCGCTGGAACGCCTCCGACCAGTAGCCCCCGGCGCCCGGTGAGGCGTTCTCCGGCTCGTCCGGTATCGCCAGGAGCGCGTCGAGGCGGCCGGCCTCGGACGGGTCCAGGCAGCGTTCGGCCAGGCCCATGACTCCGCTGAAACTCCATGGATAACTCCCTGCGTCACGCGCGATGTCGAGCGCGTCGACCACCGCCCGCCCGACCGGCGCAGCCCAGGGCACGGCGCACACCCCGAGCAGCTGGAACGCCTCGGACAGGCCGTGCGTGTCGATGAAACCGGCGACCCACTCCGCCCGTTCGGCGGCGTCCAGCGTGCCGAGCAGCCGGGCGCGTTCGGCGAGGGACACCGCCCCCGGACCGCCCGCCTCCGGTGCGGAGGGGTTCCCGAGCAGCGCCCGGGACCACGCCGCGTCCCGCTGCCGCACCGCCGCCCGGCACCAGGCCGCGTGCAGTTCGCCCTGCCAGTCGTCCGCCACCGGCAACGCCACGATCTCCTGCGGGGTGCGCCCGCCGAGCCGCCGCGACCAGCCGCCGAGGGGCGCCGCCTCCACCAACTGGCCCAGCCACCACGACCGTTCGCCCCGGCCCGCCGGGGCCTTGGCCACCACACCGTCGCGTTCCATGCCCGCGTCGCACTCGTGCGGTGCCTCCACGGCGATCGTCGGTACGTCCCGTGTGTGGTCCACGGCCACACAGGCACCGGCTCTGACCGCCATCCGTCCCGCCAGGGCGGAGCCGGGCAGCGCCGACAGCAACTCCGCCGCGGTCGCCCGTACGTTGCGGCTGCGGTCGGCCAGGGCCCGCTCCAGGAAGGACTCGTCGTCCGGGCTCAGACCGGTGCGCAGCGAGTCCAGGAACATCAGCCGGTCCTCGGCCCGCTCCGTGGCCCAGGTCGAATCGAGAAGACGGCGTGCGGCGGCGGGCTCGCGGGAGCGCAGGGCGGCGAGGAGAGCGACCCGCTCCGCGAAGAGGCCCTCCTCCCAGAGCCGCCGTGTCCCGTCCGTGTCGTGGAGGCCGGGCACGGCCGTCCCGCCGCCCGGTGCGGAACGCAGGGCGAACCGCCAGTCCGGGTTGAGCCGGGCCAGCCACAGGGCGCGCGGCCCGGCGAACCGCAGTGCCGCCGGTCGCAGGTCCGTGCGCCCCCGCGCGGCGTCGAGCAGGGCGGGCAGCACCGCGGGCGGCGGCGCGAAATCCCGGGCGTTCGCCGCGGCCAGCCACTGGGGCAGCAGCTCCATGAGATCCGGTGCCGTGCCCCGGCGTCCGCCGCCGGAGGTGCCGGGGCGGTCGGCGAGCAGCATCGCGAGCCGGCGCGCGGCCGCGGGCGGCAGCGGAGGGCGCGGGTCCTCGGGAGCGGGCGGCGGACGCTCCGCGGCCCGCGCGGGCCGCAGCCCGGCCCGTCGCCGTACCGTCGCCACGGCCACCGCGTCCAGCAGGGCCGACGGCGCCCGCGGACCGGGCGCGACCCCCGCCGGTGTGCGCCGGTCCGTGCCCAGCAGGGCCGTGGTCACCAGGTCCTCCCAGTCGGGGAGGGACGCGTCCACGGCGACGGTCGTCCTGCTCATGAGCTTCCTTTCCGACGGGTGTCCCGGAACGGCCGAAGACTCAGGTGCACCGAGTGTCCAGTGATGTCCGAAAGATTCATGGGGTGGGCGGGGGCGGCGGGGAACGCGCTGCTCAGCACAGCGCCACCGCCTCTCCGGGGCCCCGCGGCCATGCCGCCAAAGGGGTGAATCCCTGGTGGCCGCACTCGCCGAAGACCCTGACCGGGGCGCCGCCCGACAGGGCGACCAGGCGCCACAGACCGGGGCGGGCGCACGCGGCCGGGGTGAGCGGCAGGGCCGCGTCCTCGTCGGCGTCGGCCAGCTGCCAGCCGTCACCGGCCCGCGCCGGTATCACCCGCTCCAGCGTCACCGGCACCGAGTCCAGCCACGGGTCGTCGCGCAGCGCCTCGCCGTAGCGGGCGGCCGCCCGGCCCGTCGTCGAGCCCGGTGGGCGCACCGCCGTCGGCGCGGGCGGCGCGAACCGGTCCCCCAGGGCCACCCGCACCTGTGCCGCCCCCGGGTACGCGGACACCTCCGCGTCCAGGACCAGCCCGACCGGCAGCGCGAGCTCAGGCGCCCGGCCCGCAGCACCGTAGGACAGTAGCAGCGCCGTACGCCCCGAGCCGGTGCCGTACAGCCAGATGCGGCGGGTCGTCAGGCGGCTGTCCGCCGTGTCGTACTGGGCGAGGACGAGCCAGCGGTCCCGCACCGGCGGGCCCTCCGCCGGAGCGGACAGGCCGATCCGGGAACGGACCGTCGCGGCGAGCCCCTGCGGCAGCCGCTCCCGGCGCAGCCAGCCCCGGGCCAGGAGGTGCAGCAGCGCGCACTCCTCCAGCAGCCGCACCGGCCGGCCCGGCCCGGTGTCGGGGAGCGCCCCCAGCTCCCGCACCCGGGTGGCCAGCCCCTGCGCCTGGGCGTCCACCATGCGGGCCGCGGTCTCCTCCCACAGGCCGTACCCGGACTGCTCGGCCGACGCCAGGCCGCCGCGGAGCAGATCCGCCAGGCGCTGCTCCAGCTCCACCGCGCCCGCGGTGACCCGCTCGGCCCGGCGCTCCGCCCGGCGCCGCACCGCCTCCGGATCCGCCGGTGCCGGCGGGGAACCCGCGGCGTCCCCGGCCCCCTCCTCTTCCGCGGCCGTGCGCCGGCCCGCGATCCACCGCTCGGCCCACTCCGGCGCCTCCGCCCGCGGCACCGCATCCTCCCCGCCCGCCCAGAGCAGCAGCAGACCGAGCGCGTGCTCGCAGGGACCTCCACGGCCCGGACAACCGCACGTGTACGCGGGCCCGGAGGCCTCCGTGAGGTCGACGGCCGTCCGGTACGGCGTGCTCCCGCTGCCCCCGCACAGCCCCCACACCGTCCCCTCGCCGGAACTGCCGGCCTCCGACCACGGCCCGGCCGCGCCGAGTTTGCTCCCCGCTTTGCGTGACGCGGCGTCAGGCGCCAGTGCCAGCACCTGCTCCGCGGTCCAGCGCACCCCCTGCTGAGTCATGACACCGACAGTAGGTCCCGGCACTGACAATCGGCCCGGAGTGCCCGTTCGTGCAGGTCGGATCGATTGTCAGTGGTGTGGTGCACGGTTGGTGGCAGATCCGAACCGGCCGAGCTGGAGGGGGACTGAAGCCATGACTGTGTCTGTTGGACCGACGCCCGTCGACCCGATGCGGGACGGCTCCGCGCCCGCGAACACGACGACGGCCACGACGCAGACGCTGCGGCCGCACGCCGAGGACGCCTTCGCCGCCGAACTCGCCGCGCTGGCGGCGCGGGACGACCGTCCGCGCCCCGCCCGCTGGCGGCTGTCGCCGTGGGCCGTTGCCACCTACCTGCTCGGCGGCACCCTGCCGGACGGCACGGTGATCACGCCCAAGTACGTCGGTCCGCGCCGGATCGTCGAGGTCGCGGTGACCACCCTCGCCACCGACCGAGCCCTGCTGCTGCTCGGGGTGCCCGGCACGGCGAAGACCTGGGTCTCCGAGCACCTGGCCGCGGCGGTCAGCGGCGACTCGACGCTGCTGGTGCAGGGCACCGCCGGCACACCCGAAGAGGCCATCCGCTACGGCTGGAACTACGCACGGCTGCTCGCCCACGGCCCCAGCCGGGACGCCCTCGTGCCCAGCCCGGTGATGCGGGCGATGGCGGAGGGCATGACGGCCCGCGTGGAGGAGCTGACCCGCATCCCGGCCGACGTCCAGGACTCGCTGATCACGATCCTGTCGGAGAAGACACTGCCGATACCGGAGCTGGGCCAGGAGGTGCAGGCGGTCCGCGGCTTCAACCTGATCGCCACGGCCAACGACCGCGACCGCGGGGTCAACGACCTGTCCAGCGCCCTGCGCCGCAGGTTCAACACCGTGGTGCTGCCGCTCCCGGAGACCCCCGAGGCGGAGGTCGACATCGTCGCGCGCCGGGTCGACCAGATCGGCCGCTCCCTCGACCTTCCGGCCGTGCCCGACGGCATCGACGAGATCCGCCGGGTCGTCACCGTCTTCCGTGAACTGCGCGACGGGGTCACGGCCGACGGCCGGACCAGGCTCAAGTCGCCCAGCGGCACGCTGTCGACCGCCGAGGCGATCTCCGTCGTCACGGGCGGGCTGGCGCTGGCCGCCCACTTCGGCGACGGCGTGCTGCGGGCCGGGGACGTCGCAGCGGGCATCCTCGGCGCGGTCGTCCGCGACCCGGCGGCGGACCGTGTCGTCTGGCAGGAGTACCTGGAGACCGTCGTCCGCGAGCGCGACGGCTGGAAGGACTTCTACCGGGCCTGCCGGGAGGCCGGTGCGTGAGCGGGGTGAAGGGGGACGCGCCGGGTCCGCTGCTGCTCGGGGTGCGGCATCACGGGCCGGGGTCGGCGCGGGCGGTGCGGGCCGTGCTGGAGGACGCCCGGCCGGGCGTCGTGCTGATCGAGGGCCCGCCGGAGGCGGACGCGCTGATCCCGCTCGCCGGCGAGGAGGACATGCGGCCGCCGGTCGCGCTGCTCGCCCACGCGGTGGACGAGCCCGGCCGTTCGGCCTTCTGGCCGCTGGCCGAGTTCTCCCCGGAGTGGGTCGCGATCCGCTGGGCGCTGGAGCACGAGGTCCCGGCCCGCTTCATCGACCTGCCGGCCACGCACACGCTGGCCTGGGAGAGGGGGGACGGGGGCGACGGGGAAGGCGGTGAGGGGAGCGAGCCCGCGACCGGCTCGGCGGAGGGGGGCCGCGGCCCGGGAGCCGCGGCCCCGGGCACGCGGGACGAGCGCCCCGGCGCGGCGCCGGGTGAGGGAGCCGGGCCGGCGGGCGATGTGCGGGTCGATCCGCTGGGGGTGCTGGCCGGGGCCGCCGGGTACGACGATGCCGAGCGGTGGTGGGAGGACGTCGTCGAGCACCGGGGCGTCGGGAAGGGGGACCCGGTCGCGCCGTTCACCGCGCTCGAGGAGGCCATGACCGTGCTGCGGGAGGAGTACGGCAGCGGGGGGCACGAGCGGGACCTGGTGCGCGAGGCCCACATGCGGCTGCGGATCCGCGCGGCACAGCGGGAGTTCGGGGAGGGCGTGGCCGTGGTGTGCGGGGCCTGGCACGTGCCGGCGCTGCGGCGGAAGGCCACCGTCGCCGCCGACCGGGCCCTGCTGAAGGGGCTGCCCAGGGTGAGGACCGACATGACCTGGGTGCCCTGGACCAACCGCAGGCTCTCCCGGGTGAGCGGCTACGGCGCGGGCATCGACTCCCCGGGCTGGTACGGACATCTGTTCGATGCTCGGGACCGGCCGGTGGAGCGGTGGCTGACCAAGGTGGCGCGACTGCTGCGGGCCGAGGACAGGATCGTGTCGTCCGCGCACGTGATCGAGGCCGTGCGGCTGGCGGAGACCCTCGCGGCGATGCGCGGACGTCCGCTGCCCGGGCTGAGCGAGACGACCGACGCGGTGCGGGCGGTGATGTGCGAGGGCTCCGACGTGCCGCTGGCGCTGGTGCACGACCGGCTGGTCGTCGGTGACGTCCTGGGGGAGGTACCGGCCACGGCGCCCGCCGTGCCGTTGCAGCGTGACCTCGCGCGGATCCAGCGCCGGCTGCGGCTCAGACCGGAGGCGGCCGAGCGGGAGCTGGAGCTCGACCTGCGCAGGGAGACCGACGCGGAGCGCAGCCGACTGCTGCACCGGCTGCGGCTGCTCGGCATCGGGTGGGGCGAGCCGGCCGTGTCGCGCGGCAGCACGGGGACCTTCCGGGAGACCTGGCGGCTGCGCTGGGAGCCGGAGCTGTCCGTGCGGGTCGCCGAGGCCGGGGTGTGGGGGACGACCGTGCTCGCCGCCGCGACCGCCAGGGCGGAGGCGGACGCCGTCTCCGCGCGGGGCCTCGCCGAGGTCACCGGCCTCGCCGAGC
Organism: Streptomyces marokkonensis; assembly: GCF_008312835.1. Taxonomy (GTDB): domain Bacteria; phylum Actinomycetota; class Actinomycetes; order Streptomycetales; family Streptomycetaceae; genus Streptomyces; species Streptomyces marokkonensis_A. Next base: position 138,430 of record NZ_VSKS01000018.1, read on the forward strand.
ACTGCCTGCTGGCCGGGCTGTCCGAGGCGCTGCCCGCGGTGATGCGGATCCTCGCCGACCGCGCGGCCCTCGACACGGACGTCGGCCACCTCGCCCAGGCCCTGCCCGCCCTGGTCCGCTCGCTGCGCTACGGCGACGTGCGCGGCACGGACACCGAGGCCCTGGCAGGTCTCGCCGCCGGTCTCGCCGAGCGGGTCTTCGTCGGACTGCCCCCGGCCTGCACCGCCCTCGACGCGGACGCCGCCGAGGAGATGCGGAGCCATGTCGACGCGGTGCACGGCGCGGTGGGTCTCCTCGGCGACGCCCCCGCGCCGGGCCACGGGCGGCTGCGCGCCCGCTGGCAGTCGGTGCTGCGGGCGCTGTCCGCCCGGGACACCGTGCCCGGCGTCCTACGGGGCCGGTCCGTGCGGCTGCTGCTGGACGACGGTGAGCTGGCGCGGGACGAGGCGGCGCGGCTCATGGGGCTCGTACTGTCGCCGGGCACACCCCCGGCGGACGCGGCCGCGTGGATCGAGGGGTTCGTCGGCCAGGGCTCCGGCGGCGGGCTGCTCCTGGTCCACGACGAGCGGCTGCTCGGGCTGGTCGACGCGTGGCTGACGGGTGTACCGGCGGAGGCGTTCACGGACGTACTGCCGCTGCTGCGGCGGACGTTCTCGGCCTACGAACCGGGGGTGCGGCGCACCCTCGGCGAGCTGGTCCGGCGCGGGCCCGGGACGCGCGGGAGCGCGGCGGTGGCCTCCGGCCTGCCCGGCTTCGCGTCCGGCCTCGACACCGCGCGCGCCGACGCCGTGCTGCCGGTCGTGCGGCTGCTGCTGGGGCCGGACGGGGACGACGACGAGGGAGCGGGCGTACCGGCGGGGGTGACGGGATGACGGACACGCGACCGCACGGGGAGGCACGCATGACCACCGCGACGACGGACCCGGCGCGGGAGCGGCTGCGCAGATGGCGCCTCGTGCTCGGCGGGGACGCGGCCGACGGGACGGGCCGCGCGCTGTCCGGGCGGGACGCCGCGATGGACGGGGCGCTCGCCGCGCTCTACGGCAAGGGGGACGGGCCGCGGCCGGGACGCGACCGCTCGGCGGGGCTCGGGGCGTCGGCGCCGTCGGTGGCCCGCTGGCTCGGGGACATCCGGACCTACTTCCCCTCCCCGGTCGTCCAGGTCATGCAGCGCGACGCCATCGACCGGCTCGGCCTCGCCACCCTCCTGCTGGAACCGGAGATGCTGGAGGCGGTCGAGGCCGACGTCCACCTCGTCGGCACCCTGCTGTCGCTGAACGAGGCGATGCCGGAGACGACCAAGCAGACGGCACGGGCCGTCGTGCGCAAGGTCGTCGAGGACCTGGAGAAGCGGCTCGCCACCCGCACCCGGGCCACCCTCACCGGCGCGCTCGACCGCAGCGCCCGCGTCAGCCGGCCGCGCCACCACGACATCGACTGGAACCGCACGATCGCGGCCAACCTCAAGCACTACCTCCCGGAGTACCGGACGGTCGTGCCCGAGCGGCTCGTCGGCTACGGGCACGCCTCGCAGTCGGTGAAGAAGGAGGTGGTCCTCTGCGTCGACCAGTCCGGGTCGATGGCGGCGTCCGTCGTCCACGCGTCGGTGTTCGGGGCGGTGCTCGCGTCGATGCGGTCGATCAGCACACGGCTCGTCGTGTTCGACACGGCGGTCGTCGACCTCACCGACCAGCTCGACGATCCCGTCGACGTGCTCTTCGGCACCCGGCTCGGCGGCGGCACGGACATCAACCGGGCGCTCGCGTACTGCCAGTCGCGGATCACCCGCCCGGCGGAGACGGTGGTGGTGCTGATCAGCGACCTCTACGAAGGGGGGATACGCGACGAGATGCTCAAGCGGGTGGCGGCGATGAAGGCGTCGGGGGTGCAGTTCGTGACGCTGCTCGCGCTGTCCGACGAGGGGGCGCCGGCCTACGACAGGGAGCACGCGGCGGCGCTTGCCGCCCTGGGCACGCCGGCGTTCGCCTGCACGCCCGATCTGTTCCCCGAGGTGATGGCGGCGGCGATCGAGAGGCGGCCGTTGCCGGTACCGGACGCGGGGTGACAGGGACGGATTCCGGCCGATGAGAACAGACATGACTGACCATCGGTAACAGCGGACTTGCGCACCCTCAGGAGTCGCGTGCGAGGATCGGCGCTGTTCGATTCGGATACGTACAGCGTCCCCACACGCCCCGCCGTCCGGGAGGAATCCCGTCGTGACCTGGTCCCCCGCCGTGTCCGGGGCCGCTCCGCGCGCGCTGCGCGCGGCGGCCGGGCGGCGTGCGGTCCAGCTGGCGCTGCTGGTGGGCGCGGTGTTCGTGCTCGGTGTGCTGTGCGGGGAGCGGGCGCAGGCGGCGGACGGCGTGCCGGTGCGGGAGAGCTCCGCCGCGGGGGCCCCGGTGGCGACCGGCCCGCGCACCCCGTCCGGGGGGAACGCTCCCGGGTCGCTCGTCGACGCCCTCACCGTGCCGCGCCCGGAGGCGGCCGACCCGGTCCGTCCGCTGACCGGGACCGCGGTCCGGTCCGTGGAGGAGCGGGTCGTGCGGCCGGCCGGGGAGCTGGTGGGCACGGTGACCGGCGGGCTGGACGAGGCATCCGGGGCACTGCCCGCGCTGCCTGCTCTCCCCGCCCCACCCGGCCCGGAGCAGCCCGTGCCGCTGCCGGACGTCCCGGTGCTGCCCGAGGCCCCGGCGCAGACCCTTCCCGAGCCGGCCGTCCCCGGCCCGGATCAGCCGTCCTCCCCGGCACCCGCCGTGCCCGCCGTGCCCACTCCGGGAGCCCCGGGAGCCCCGGGAGCCCCGAGTGCCGCGGAGGCCGCCGGTACCCCGGGCACCTCCTCCGGAGTCCCGGACGGCCCGGCCCGCGCCGCGGACCCCGCCCTGCACGGTCCGCGGCTCACCGGCGTCGGCAGCGGGACGCACGGCCGCCCCGGAGACCAGGGCGGCCGCGGACGCGGCGCCGTCGCCCGTGTCGACGTACCCGCCGGACCTGTCCTCGCTCCGTACGCGCCGGCCGGTGGCCGGCCGGACGGCGCCACGGGCACCGGCTCGGTGACGGACCACGGCACACCGCGGCACGGTGACGCGTGCGCCGTCCCCGCGTTTCACCGTCCCGCGCCCCGGCTCGTGCCCGGCCCCGCCGCGCCCGCCGAGACGGCCGGGACACGGGACCGTTGCCGGGACGTCCCGGTCTCACCCGCCTAGGGCGGCGCCCCGCCTCGCAGCGGACGTATGCGCGCGACGGCGGAGCGGGCGGGCCCGCGCGGACCCGTCCCTCCCGCCCCGGCGGGAACCGGCGCGGACCGCCCTCCACGACGTCCTCCATTGCGCGCACCCGCCTCCCCACCCGCTTCTGGCTCGCGGGTGACGAAGGACTCCGCGGGGCATCACGCCCCGGACAGCCGAAAGCCGTCGGCTCGTCCGGCCGCACCCTCGCGGAGGGGCGGCCGGCCCTCATTGGGGTGAGGGCCGGTCCACCCCGCAACCCAGGACCACAGGGCGTCCAGCGCCCTCCGGGTTGTTCGCACGGGCCTCACCGGGTCAACCCCAGCCCGGTGAGGCCCCTCACCCCAGGCACGCCGTGCCAGAGAACGCGGCATCATGTGACAGGTATCACCGCTCACGTGTGACCCGCGATTTAGAGAGGTCACCCATGCGGCGATAACCTGCGAGACGGACATGCCGCGCGCTCGGACACCGTGTGCGCCTCCCTTGTGACACAGCGGACGTCACGTTGCCCTTCGCGGCACGCCCACGCATCCAACGAACCGCGAGATCACTGATAGGGACGGAAGCGCGTGGACCTGTTCGAGTACCAGGCGAGGGACCTCTTCGCCAAGCACGATGTACCGGTGCTGGCCGGTGAAGTCATCGACACGCCTGAGGCGGCCCGCGCAGCCACCGAGCGTCTCGGTGGCAAGTCCGTCGTCAAGGCCCAGGTGAAGGTCGGTGGCCGCGGCAAGGCCGGCGGCGTCAAGCTCGCCGCGACCCCGGACGAGGCCGTCGCCCGCGCGACGGACATCCTCGGCATGGACATCAAGGGCCACACGGTCCACAAGGTGATGATCGCCGAGACGGCCCCGGAGATCCTGGAGGAGTACTACGTCTCCTTCCTCCTCGACCGTGCCAACCGCACCTTCCTCTCCATCGCCTCCGTCGAGGGCGGCGTGGAGATCGAGGAGGTGGCGGCCACCCGTCCGGAGGCCGTCGCCAAGACCCCGATCGACGCCAACGAGGGTGTGACCCCCGCCAAGGCGCGCGAGATCGTCGAGGCCGCGAACTTCCCGGCCGAGGTCGCCGACAAGGTCGCCGACATCCTGGTCACCCTGTGGAAGACCTTCGTCGCCGAGGACGCGCTCCTCGTCGAGGTCAACCCGCTGGCCAAGGTCGCCTCCGGTGACGTCATCGCCCTCGACGGCAAGGTGACCCTGGACGACAACGCCGAGTTCCGTCACCCCGACCACGAGGCCCTCCAGGACAAGGCCGCGGCCAACCCGCTCGAGGCCGCCGCCAAGGAGAAGAACCTCAACTACGTCAAGCTCGACGGCGAGGTCGGCATCATCGGCAACGGCGCGGGTCTCGTCATGAGCACCCTGGACGTCGTCGCCTACGCCGGTGAGGCGCACGGCGGCGTCAAGCCCGCCAACTTCCTCGACATCGGCGGCGGCGCCTCCGCCGCCGTCATGGCGAACGGCCTGGAGATCATCCTCGGCGACCCGGACGTCAAGTCCGTCTTCGTCAACGTCTTCGGCGGCATCACCGCCTGCGACGAGGTCGCCAACGGCATCGTGCAGGCGCTGCAGCTGCTCGCGGACAGGGGCGAGGAAGTCACCAAGCCCCTGGTCGTCCGTCTCGACGGCAACAACGCCGAGCTGGGTCGCAAGATCCTCTCCGACGCCAACCACCCGCTGGTGCAGCGCGTGGACACCATGGACGGCGCGGCCGACAAGGCCGCCGAGCTCGCGGCTGCGAAGTAAGGAAGAGGGACTCAGACAGCCATGGCTATCTTCCTCAACAAGGACTCCAAGGTCATCGTCCAGGGCATGACCGGTGCCACGGGCATGAAGCACACCAAGCTCATGCTGGCCGACGGCACGAACATCGTCGGTGGCGTGAACCCCCGCAAGGCGGGCACGTCGGTCGACATCGACGGCAACGAGATCCCGGTCTTCGGCACGGTCGCCGAGGCGATGGAGAAGACGGGCGCCAACGTGTCCGTCCTCTTCGTGCCGCCGGCCTTCGCCAAGGCCGCCGTCGTCGAGGCCATCGACGCCGAGATCCCGCTCGCGGTCGTCATCACCGAGGGCATCGCGGTGCACGACTCCGCCGCCTTCTACGCGTACGCCGTGGAGAAGGGCAACAAGACCCGGATCATCGGCCCCAACTGCCCGGGTCTGATCAGCCCCGGCCAGTCGAACGCCGGCATCATCCCGGGCGACATCACCAAGCCGGGCCGCATCGGCCTGGTCTCGAAGTCCGGCACGCTGACGTACCAGATGATGTACGAGCTGCGTGACATCGGCTTCTCCTCCGCCGTGGGCATCGGCGGCGACCCGGTCATCGGCACCACGCACATCGACGCGCTCGCCGCGTTCGAGGCCGACCCCGACACCGACCTGATCGTGATGATCGGTGAGATCGGCGGCGACGCCGAGGAGCGGGCCGCGGCCTACATCAAGGAGAACGTGAAGAAGCCGGTCGTCGGCTACGTCGCGGGCTTCACCGCGCCCGAGGGCAAGACCATGGGCCACGCCGGCGCCATCGTCTCCGGTTCCTCCGGCACGGCCGCCGCGAAGAAGGAGGCCCTCGAGGCCGCCGGCGTCAAGGTCGGCAAGACGCCGACCGAGACGGCGAAGCTGGCGCGCGCGATCCTCGCCGGCTGAGTCACTCGCACGGAGCACGGCACGGGTGGGCCCGTTCCCCGCAAGGGGGGACGGGCCCACCGTCGTCGCCGCGCCGGGTCACCGCGCCTGCGGCAGCAGCCGTTCCGTTCCCCCCGGCAGCTCCTCCCGCAGACGGGCGCGCAGCTCCCGCTCGTCCTCCGACAGGGGGCCGGGCGCCATCCGCGGCGGTACACCCCGCACCGTCCCGCCCGGCGGCACCGGCGGCTCGTAGCGGGTGGGCGCCGTGTGCAGGGTGAGGCCCGTGGTGCCGATCAGGGCGACCGTGAAGGCGATGGCCGCCCGGGTCCGGAAACGCGCCCGGCGCTCGCTGCCGCCGCGCACCGCCGGCGGCTCGGCCGCCCGCAGCCGTCCGGTGGACGCCAGCTCGGCGAGCCGCTGGTGCAGCTCCCGCGGATCCGACAGCTCCGGCAGCCGGGCGGCGACGGTCTCCCGCGCGTGCGTCAGCCGGCCGGCCGTCGCCCGGGTGCTGGCCTCCGTCTCCGCGGCCGTCTCCGGCAGGTCGAGGCCGACCCCGTCGTACAGCAGAAGCGTGCGGCGGTACGGCGGCGGCAGACGCAGCAGCGTCTCCAGGAGCGCGCGGTCCTCCTCGTCGGGGGGCGGCGGTTCGGGCTGCCGGTGGCGGCGGCGGAACCGGTGCCACGGGGACAGCGCCCACTCGTACGCCGCCGCGCGCACCCACCCGGCCGGGTCCGGGTCCCGGGCCACCTCGGGCCAGCGGTCCCAGGCCAGCTGGAAGGCGCGCTCCACGGACTCGCGGGCGAGGTCGCGGCGGCCGCTGAGCAGATACGTCTGCCGGACGAGCGCCGGGGCGCAGAAGGAGTACAGGGCGTCGAAGGCCTGAGCGGGCGTCAGGCCGGGGCTCTCCTCGGCGGCCGGCGGGGGCGCCTGCGCGAACGCGGAGGGTTCCGGCGCGACCGCCGCGGGGTCGCCCGGCCCGTCCGGACACACCGTCACCACCGCGGCGTCCTCCTCCTGCCGACGACCGAGTACGGATGCCCCGGCGGCCTTCCCCACGGGCTCGGCCAGACCGGCCAGCAGCCTCGCGTACGCCTCCCGGTTCCGGCCGCGCGGCGTGCTGCGGCCGCACTCCCACGCACGCACGGTCCCGGGCCGTACGCCGACCCGCTCGGCGAGCTGAGCCCGCGTCAGCGAGCCCGCCTCGCGCAGGCGTCGGCGTTCCTTGGGCGGAGGAAGCGGGGTGGCAGGGCTCCGCGTCACCGGGCGCCCCTCCGTACAGAAAAGTACATAAACGTATATTGAGCGACACAGCCGGGCTTCGCGCGTTACACCGGGAAAGCGCGTGTCGTTGGGAGCATGGCGGGCGTGATCCAGATGACCGCTCGCCGTTCGACGCCGTCCGCCCTGCTCACCCGGATGCGTGACCGCTCGCCCGGGCTGGCCTCCGGCTTCCTCGGCGGCGCCCTCGCGGCCGGGCTCGGACTCGCGGCGTTCACCGTGCTCGTGATGCTGCTGTGGATCAGCTCGCCCTACCCCGACAGCGGACCCGGCGGCGCCCTGCACATCGCGGCCGCGATGTGGCTGCTGGCGCACGGCGCCGAACTGGTCCGCGCCGACACCCTCTCCGGCGTCCCCGCCCCGATGGGCGTCCCCCCGCTGCTGCTGCTCGCGCTGCCGGTCTGGCTGCTGCACCGCGCGGCCCGCGACGCGGCCGACGCGGACGCGGGTGACGAGGCCCCGCTGGTCCCCGGCCGGACGGCGCTGGCGGGCGTCGTCCTCGGCTACCTCGCCGTCGGCGCGCCCACCGCGCTCTACGCCGCCGGCGGTGCGCTGCGGCCCGCGTGGGGGTGGACGGGGGTGTGCGTGCCGCTGCTCGCCGTGCTGGCCGCGGGGACGGGAGTGTGGTCGGCGTACGGCCGTCCGAGCGGCCCCCTGGAGCGGGTGCTGGGCCGGGTGCTGCCGAGGGGCCTGCGCCATCTGGTCCTCGGGCCGGACGGCCGGCCCGGGGTCGCGGCGCGGGCCGCGACGGCCGGGGCGACGGTCCTGGTGGGCGGCGGGGCGCTGCTCCTCGCGGTGTCACTGGGGTGGCACGGCGGGGAGACCCGGGCGGCGCTCCTGCGACTGACCGAGGGCTGGTCGGGCTGGGTGGCCGTGCTGCTGCTCTGCGTCGCGCTGGCGCCGAACGCCGCGGTGTGGGCGGCGGCCTACGCCCTCGGCCCCGGCTTCCTGCTCGGCGACGCCACCCCGGTGACTCCGCTCGCCTCCGCGCCGGCCCCACCACTGCCGCCGTTCCCCCTGCTCGCGGCGGTACCGGACGCGGGAGAGGGTACGCCGGTGAACTGGGCGGCCGCGGCGGTTCCGGTGGCGGCCGGGGTGGTGGCGGGGTGGTACGTGGGCCGGGGCGCCACGATCAGCGGGCGGGCGCCGGCCCCCGTCTGGACGCCCGGCCGGACCGCGGGCGCGGCGGTGCTGGCGGCCGTGCTGTGCGGGGCCCTGCTGTCGGTGCTCGCCGCGCTCGCGGGCGGTCCGCTGGGAGTGGCGGCGCTCTCCCGGTTCGGCCCGGTGTGGTGGCAGGTGGGGGCGGCGACACTGGTGTGGCTCGCGTTCACGGCGGTCGCGACGTCGCTGGCGGTACGGGCCTGGCGGGCCCGCCCGCTGGCCGGCGCCCCGCCGGCACGGATCCCGGGACCCGGCAGCCCGGGCCCACGACTTCCGCGCGCCGGCCACCCGGGCGGCCGGCGGTCCCGTTCCTTCCGCTTCGGCGCGGGGGGCGGCCGGGGGACAACGGCCGCCGGACGCGCGCGACGGCAACCGGCGCCCGCGATCCCGGAGGACGACCCGGGCGAGCCGTACCTGCTCCTCGACCACGACATCCTGGACGTCGCCCGCGACGGAGCTCCGCACCGGAGCCCCGCCCCGTCCGCCGAACCCGGGCCACCGGCGACGGCACCCGGGGTGCCCGCCGCGTCCGGGGCCGGCGAGCCGTACCCGCTCCCCGGCGGCGACGACCTGGACCACGTCCGTGATCGCGCCGACGAGCGCTAGGCCGGCACGGACCGGGTCTGCACGGCCACTACCCCTCGTCCAGCAGGCCGCGGAGCTCCTCCGGCAGGAGGTCGCTGCAGCCCTGGCGCGCCTCCTGGGTGAGGGCGTCGTTGGTGCAGGTGTAGTAGTCGCTGTACACGAGCTGGGCGGCGAAGGACGCGGCGACCAGCGCGAGCGCCAGGGACGCGGTGACCAGACCGCTCACCGCTGCCGTGGTCTGCGGGCGGCCCTTCTGCTCGGGCGCCGGGGAGTCCGGGTCCTGCGCACGGGGCTTGGCGCGCAGGGCGCTGATGCCCCAGTACAGGGCGAGCGCACCCAGCAGCAGCGCGACGTACGGCCAGCTGAACAGGGCGAAGAAGAAGGCCCACATGCCGGACAGCAGGGCGTACCGCGCCCTGCGCTGGGCCGGGTCCGTGGGGTCCCAGCGCGGTCCGGGGCTCTGGGAGCCGCCGCCCTGCCCCTCGGGGCCGCGCGGGCGCTCGCCGAAGCCGCCGGGGGAGCGGCCGGGCTGGCGGTCGCTCCAGTTCCGGCCCCAGGGAGAGCGGCCGCCCTCCCCGCCCGAGGGGTGCCTCGGCTGCCACGGCCGGTCGGGAGTCCCCTCCGGCGGCGGTGCGAACGGGTTGTCGTCCTGGGAGCCCTGCGTACCCCCGGAGCCCTCCGAGTCGCGGCGCCGGTCGTCGCCGCTGCCCCGGCCCTGGGGCGCGTCGGGCGGGGAGGAGGGGCGCTCCCGCAGCAGCACGGCGCCACGCTCCCCTCCCTGGGCCGACTGCTGGGGGAACGTGAGGAGTCGCAGGCTGCGGTACGGCGTCAAGTGAGCGTCTTCCCCTTAATGAAGCACGGCGTGGTCCGGCGCAACCGCCTCGCACGACGTATCGACTACGACTGAGCTGTGAGCTGGTGCGTTCCCGTCAGCTCTCCAGGCCCGGGTCCGTCATCCTGTGAACGCTCGGTGCGCGGGCGGCGTTCCCACGCGCCCCCAGCGTTCCCGGACCGGCTTTCGGGGACCGGCTCGTCCCAGACGCTACCTTCCGGCCACGCCCCCGTCCCCCGGGGGCCGCCCGGTGTGCCGGTATCGTTGCTGACGGTCGGCCGCTTCGTAGGCTTCCCCGTATCCGGGACCACGAAGCATTCGTATGAATGTACAAGCGCTGTGCCGCCGACCGTACAGACGCTCCCGAGAAAGGGCCCCACCGTGGCCGCCAAGCCCGTGGCCGAGCGCGCCAGGCGTCTCGTCGTGCTGGTCTCCGGATCCGGCACCAATCTGCAGGCGCTCCTCGACGAGATCGCCGCCACCGGCGCCGAGGCGTACGGCGCCGAGATCGTGGCCGTCGGCGCCGACCGCGAGGGCATCGAGGGACTGGCCCGCGCCGAGCGCGCCGGGCTGCCGACCTTCGTGTGCAGGGTCAAGGACCACCCGACCCGCGAGGCGTGGGACGCGGCGCTCGCCGAGGCCGTCGCCGCCCACGAGCCCGACCTCGTGGTGTCCGCCGGGTTCATGAAGATCGTGGGGAAGGAGTTCCTCGCGCGCTTCGGCGGGCGGTTCGTCAACACCCACCCCGCCCTGCTGCCCAGTTTCCCCGGGGCCCACGGCGTACGGGACGCGCTCGCGTACGGCGCCAGGGTCACCGGCTGCACCGTCCACTTCGTCGACGACGGCGTCGACACCGGGCCGATCATCGCGCAGGGCGTGGTGGAGGTACGGGACGAGGACGACGAGAGCGCTCTGCACGAGCGCATCAAGGAAGTCGAGCGAAGGCTGCTCGTCGAGGTCGTGGGGCGGCTCGCCCGCAACGGCTATCGCATTGAGGGACGAAAGGTAGTTATCCAGTGACCGCCGAGAGCAACAAGCGGGCCATCCGACGGGCGCTCGTCAGCGTCTACGACAAGACCGGCCTCGAGGACCTCGCGCGCGGCCTGCACGAGGCCGGCGTGGAGCTCGTCTCCACCGGGTCCACCGCCGCGAAGATCGCCGCCGCGGGCGTCCCCGTCACCAAGGTCGAGGAGCTCACCGGCTTCCCCGAGTGCCTGGACGGCCGCGTCAAGACCCTGCACCCGAAGGTCCACGCCGGCATCCTCGCCGACCTGCGCCTGGAGGACCACCGGCAGCAGCTGACCGAGCTGGGTGTGGAGCCGTTCGACCTCGTCGTCGTCAACCTCTACCCGTTCCGCGAGACCGTCGCCTCCGGCGCCACGCCCGACGAGTGCGTGGAGCAGATCGACATCGGTGGCCCCTCCATGGTGCGCGCCGCCGCCAAGAACCACCCGTCCGTCGCGGTCGTCACCAGCCCGGCGCGGTACGCCGACGTCCTTGCGGCCGTCCGCGACGGCGGCTTCGACCTGACCACCCGCAAGCGCCTCGCCGCGGAGGCCTTCCAGCACACGGCCACGTACGACGTGGCGGTCGCCTCGTGGTTCGCCTCGTCCTACGCGCCGGTGGACGCTGCGGCCGACAGCGGCTCCGCCGCGGGGCGGTTCCCGGACTTCCTCGGCGCGACCTGGGAGCGCAAGAACACCCTCCGCTACGGCGAGAACCCGCACCAGCCGGCCGCCCTGTACGTGTCGGGGACGGGCGGCCTCGCCGAGGCCGAGCAGCTGCACGGCAAGGAGATGTCGTACAACAACTACACCGACACGGACGCCGCCCTGCGTGCCGCGTACGACCACGACGCCCCGGCCGTCGCGATCATCAAGCACGCCAACCCGTGCGGCATCGCGGTCGGCGCGGACGTCGCGGAGGCGCACCGCAAGGCGCACGCCTGCGACCCGCTGTCGGCGTTCGGCGGTGTCATCGCGGTCAACCGTCCGGTGTCCAGGGAGATGGCCGAGCAGGTCGCGGAGATCTTCACCGAGGTCATCGTCGCGCCGGACTACGAGGAGGGGGCCCTCGACGCCCTCACCAAGAAGAAGAACATCCGCGTCCTGCGCGCCCCCGAGGCCCCGTCCGCCCCGGTCGAGGTCAAGCCGATCGACGGTGGCGCCCTCCTCCAGGTCACCGACCGCCTCCAGGCCGAGGGCGACGACCCGGCGACCTGGACGCTGGCCACCGGCGAGGCCCTCTCCGAGGCGGAGCTGGCCGACCTCGCCTTCGCCTGGAGGGCCTGCCGCGCGGTGAAGTCCAACGCCATCCTGCTCGCCAAGGACGGCGCCTCCGTCGGCGTCGGCATGGGCCAGGTCAACCGCGTCGACTCCGCGAAGCTGGCGGTGGAGCGCGCCGGCGCCGAGCGCGCGCGAGGGTCCTACGCCGCCTCCGACGCGTTCTTCCCGTTCCCCGACGGCCTGGAGATCCTCACCGGGGCCGGGGTGAAGGCCGTGGTCCAGCCCGGCGGTTCGGTCCGCGACGAACTCGTCGTCGAGGCCGCGAAGAAGGCGGGCGTGACGATGTACTTCACGGGCACGCGCCACTTCTTCCACTGACCGCTGACCGCTGACCGCTGACGGCTGGCGGTTGTCGGCTGACGTCACGCCCAGGGGCCGTGTCCCACCACCGAAGGTGGGACACGGCCCCTGGGCGTGAGACGGCGCGGACGTCCAGCGGTTCCGCGCCGGTGATTCAGTACCGCGGTCGCCTGAACCATTCCGCGCTGGTCCGCTTCGCCGCGAAGACGATCACCAGGATCGAGACGATCATGATGACCAGGCCGAGGCCGTAGAGGGCCAGCGAGAAGATGCCGCTGACGATCGCGAACGAGGCGTACACGATCGAGCAGACGCGGACGCCGTTGCCGCCCTTGGCGTACTGCAGCAGCAGCACCAGGCCGAGGATCGCGAACACGGCGGCCAGGCCGAGGAAGAAGACGACGACGCCCTTGCCCAGGTCGGCGTAGCGCTCGGCCTCGGCGTCACCGGTGATGCCGGCCTCGAGCATCGTCATGTCCCAGTCGGCGAGCGCCTTGCCGTACGCCGCCGCGATGATGACGTGCGCCACGGCGATGACCGCGAGCAGGATCTGCGCGGCACGCGTGAGGCCGGGCATCTGCGTGGGGGCGTAACCGCCGCCGTACGGCTGGGACACCGGCGGGGCCGCGGGGTAGCCGTAGCCCTGCTGCGGGACGCCGGGCTGCTGGGGGTAGCCGTAGCCGGGTCCGGCCGGGGGCTGCTGGGGCGGCTGCCCGTAGGGGTTGTTCGGGTCGCCGAAACTCATGGCGGTTCTTCCTCCGTTGCGCTTCAGGTGCGGGGACGACGCGAGGGCCGGCGCGGAGGAAGGTTCACAGATGCGGTCCGTCCCCCCGGTTCTGCCCGCGGCACTGTGCCACTCATCGTTCTTGACCGTTCCTTTCCTTGTCCAGCCGTACGCCGTATGTGTTGTGCAAGTGCAACATCACTGATCTTGGGCGGATTCGGGTGGAAGAGGTCCGGCCGCGGGCCGCGGGCCCCGCGACGGACCGGAATGCGGGCGGATTGGAACAGGGGACCGGTCATCCGCGAGGATGGGGCCATGACCGCCCAGATTCTCGATGGCAAGGCCACCGCAGCCGAGATCAAGTCCGATCTGACCGCCCGCGTGGCGGCGCTGAAGGAGAAGGGCGTCACGCCCGGCCTCGGCACGATCCTCGTCGGGGACGACCCCGGCAGCCAGAAGTACGTCGCAGGCAAGCACCGTGACTGTGCCCAGGTGGGCATCGCCTCCATCCAGCGTGAACTGCCGGGCACGGCCACGCAGGAGGAGATCGAGGCGGTCGTCCGGGAGCTCAACGAGGACCCCGCCTGCACCGGTTACATCGTCCAGCTCCCGCTGCCCAAGGGCATCGACGAGAACCGCATCCTCGAACTGATGGACCCGGAGAAGGACGCCGACGGCCTCCACCCGATGAACCTCGGCCGCCTCGTGCTCAACGAGCCGGCCCCCCTGCCCTGCACCCCCAACGGCATCATCACCCTGCTGCGCCGCCACGGCGTGGAGATCAAGGGCGCCGAGGTCGTGGTCGTCGGGCGCGGAGTGACCATCGGCCGCCCGATGCCGCTGCTGCTGACCCGGCGCAGCGAGAACGCCACCGTGACCCAGTGCCACACCGGCACGCGTGATCTGCCGGCCCATCTCCGTCGCGCGGACATCATCGTGGCGGCCGCGGGCAGCGCCCATCTGATCCGCCCCGAGGACGTCAAGCCGGGCGCGGCCGTCCTCGACGTCGGTGTCTCGCGCAGCGCCGAGGGCAAGATCGTGGGCGACGTCCACCCGGGCGTGGCCGAGGTGGCGGGCTGGGTCGCTCCGAACCCCGGCGGTGTCGGGCCGATGACGCGGGCCCAGCTCCTGGTCAACGTGGTCGAGGCGGCGGAGCGCAGTGTCGGCTGAGCGGAACGTCTCCGACGCCCCGGCGGCGCGGGAGCGGCCCGAGGACATCACGGTCCGTGATCCCGTCAGCGCGCCCGACGCCGAAGGCCGGCCGCGGCGCGCCACCCGCAGGTTCCCGCTGTTCACCCGGGACACCGCGCGTCCCGAGGGCGGGGGCAGGGCGGCGCCCGGTGACGCGCCCGCGCCCGCCCGCCAGTGGCCGATCCTCGCCGTGCTGCTCACGGTCGGGCTGGGGCTGCTGGTGACCGCGCTGGACCAGTTCCGGCTCGGCACGCTCCTGGTGGGCGTGGCCCTGGTGGCCGGGGCCCTGCTGCGCTGGCTGGTGCCGGACGTGGGCATGCTCGCGGTGCGCTCCCGCTTCACGGACATCGTCACGTACTCCGGGCTGGGCCTGGGCATCGTGATGCTGGCGCTGATGGTCCAGCCGGAGCCGAAGCTGAAGATCCCGTTCCTGGCGGACCTGCTGCACTTCACGATCAGCGGTTGAGCCGGAGGGGAAGCACCGTGAGCGGAGGCCCGTCCACACCCCCGTGAGAGGACGGGCCGCCGCCGCGCACCACACTCCTGCACGGAGAAGCGCCTGATCAACGGCTGTCCTGCCGCTGTGGCACGGAAGTGACCGTTCCGCTACGTGCTCCGGAATCCCCGTACAAGCCCGCGATGCGACCGCGACGTGTCCGCGACAAATGTGTGTCGGTCTCTGTCGATGTATTGACAAGTTCGGGGATGTACGACGAAGTGGTGGGACGGCGGGACCGGTGTGGACAATCAGGACGCCGCGGGATGTTCCGCTCACTTGTTCCGGGTTCTGTTCGGTCGAGGGGGCGACCGATGGGACACTGGAGCGCGAGCAGGCAGGCGTGCGACGTTGCGCGCCTGCGGCCCTGATGCTCCCGTGCGCCCCCACCCCGGGAACTGAGACCCTGCCTGGTGGCATCCCTGTGGGTAGCCAGAACGGGGACTCGGCAGAGGGCACCATGCGCGAGGGAAGAACCAGCACGAACCGGGGGGAAGAGGGGGGAAGCAATGCCTCGTTGGAAGGCCTTGCCCGAGGAACTCGATCCGCAGATCAGGGAGTTCACGAGCCAGCTCAGGCGGGTCGTGGACCGCAGCGGCCTGAGCGTCGCGTCGGTCTCCGACCGCACGGGCTACAGCAAGACGTCCTGGGAGCGTTACCTGAACGGCCGGCTGCTCGCGCCCAAGGGCGCGATCGTGGCGCTGGCCGAGGTCACCGGGACCAACCCGACGCACCTCACCACCATGTGGGAGCTCGCCGAGCGCGCCTGGAGCCGTTCGGAGATGCGTCACGACATGACGATGGAGGCGATCCGGATCTCGCAGGCGCGTGCCGCGCTCAGCGAGCTGTCCGGGCCGTCGTCGGGCGGCAGGTCCCGTAAGGGCGGGGCCGCGGTCCGTCCCGGTGTCGCGGGGCCGGCCGGTGTCGCGCCGAGCGTGCCGCCGCAGCCGACCGCCTCGGACGTGCGCGACGCCATCGACGGCGTACGGGAGGGCGACGGGCGGACCGGCTCGTCCGGCGGGAACTCCTGGGGGGTCTCCGGGCCCGGGTCGCCGGAGTCCGGCCGGCGCGGCCCCGGTGCCGCGGCACCGGCCGCCGGCGGGCACACGCCCGGCGCGCACGGCGCACCGCCCCGGGGCGCGTCCGGTCACGGCCGCTCGGGCGGCGGCTCCGGCCGGTCCGGGGGCAAGCGGCGGACGTCGACGTTCGTCGCGGGCGCGGTGGGGGCGCTGGTGGTGGTCGCCGCCGCGTTCTACGTCACCGGGACCGAGGGCGACAAGAAGGACGAGACGCAGAAGTCCCCGTCGCCCACCGTCACCACCGACGCGAACCTGCCCCCGGGCGTGGAGTGCAGCGGCGAGAGCTGTGACGGCAAGGACGCGGAGGTCATGGGGTGCAGCGGCGACCTCGTCACCACGGCGGAGACCGCGACCGTCGGCACCACCACGGTGGAGGTCCGCTACAGCAAGACCTGCGGCGCCGCCTGGGGCCGCATCACCCAGGCCACCCAGGGCGACACGGTCGAGATCACCTCGGGGACGTCGAAGCAGAACGACACCATCTCCGCGGCGGGCGACACGGTCACCTACACCATGATGGTGCCGGTCAAGAGCGCGGCGGACGTCAAGGCCTGCGTGACCCTGGCCGCGTCCGGCGAGAAGGGCTGCACCGAGTAGGACGCCCCCGCCGCTCCGGCCGGAACGCCGCTCCTGTGGGCCGTACGGGCGCATGTGTGTGGGGGTTTCGTGGGGACGTGAATGGGGGCGGGAAAGACGGGCAGGCGAAAAGTACCCCCCACGGGAGCCCGGCACGGTCGGTCCCCGACGGCGGCCGCCCCGCCCCAACCTCTCCCGGACGGAGCGGCCGCCCCCTTCCCGCCCTCCCGGACACCGCCTCCCGGATGTCCGAGTACGCGCACGGTCACTCTGTGGGGCGGGCCACAGGGAGCCCGGCGATCCGCGGTCGCGGATGCGCGATAGCCTGACCGCTGGATCTCTCTTGACGCCAAGAGATCGATCATGCGAACCGGTGATCGATCATCGTGGT
The DNA here is from genome assembly GCF_008312835.1 of Streptomyces marokkonensis. GTDB lineage: Bacteria > Actinomycetota > Actinomycetes > Streptomycetales > Streptomycetaceae > Streptomyces > Streptomyces marokkonensis_A. The sequence continues at coordinate 155,191 of NZ_VSKS01000018.1, forward strand.
GGACGCCGGTCACGAGCCGGAGCGGGATCCCGCACCCCGGGGCAGGGACCGCCCCACCGCCAGCTGTCATACGGAGAACGCCATGACCCGCACTCCCGTGAACGTCACCGTCACCGGCGCGGCCGGCCAGATCGGTTACGCCCTGCTCTTCCGCATCGCCTCCGGCCAGCTGCTCGGCGCGGACGTGCCGGTCAAGCTGCGCCTGCTGGAGATCACCCCGGCGCTGAAGGCCGCCGAGGGCACGGCCATGGAGCTGGACGACTGCGCGTTCCCGCTCCTGCAGGGCATCGACATCACGGACGACCCGAACGTGGCGTTCGACGGCGCCAACGTCGGCCTCCTCGTGGGCGCCCGCCCGCGTACCAAGGGCATGGAGCGCGGTGACCTCCTCGAGGCCAACGGCGGCATCTTCAAGCCGCAGGGCCAGGCCATCAACGCCCACGCCGCGGACGACATCCGCGTCCTGGTCGTCGGCAACCCGGCCAACACCAACGCCCTGATCGCCCAGGCCGCCGCGCCGGACGTACCCGCCGAGCGGTTCACCGCCATGACGCGCCTGGACCACAACCGCGCGCTGACCCAGCTGTCGAAGAAGACCGGCGTCCCGGTCTCCGAGATCAAGAAGCTGACGATCTGGGGCAACCACTCCGCCACCCAGTACCCGGACATCTTCCACGCCACCGTCGCCGGCAAGAACGCCGCCGAGGTCGTGGGCGACGAGAAGTGGCTGGCCGAGGACTTCATCCCGACCGTCGCCAAGCGCGGCGCCGCGATCATCGAGGCCCGTGGCGCCTCGTCGGCCGCCTCCGCCGCCAACGCCGCCATCGACCACGTGCACACCTGGGTCAACGGCACCGACGAGGGCGACTGGGTCTCCATGGGCATCCCGTCGGACGGCTCCTACGGCGTCCCGGAGGGCCTGATCTCCTCCTTCCCGGTCACCGTGAAGGACGGCGCGTACGAGATCGTGCAGGGTCTGGAGATCAACGACTTCTCCCGCGCCCGGATCGACGCCTCCGTCAAGGAGCTCGAGGAGGAGCGCGAGGCGGTCCGCGGACTCGGCCTCATCTGATCCCGCGAACGCAGGCCCACGGGCCCCGTACCGGTTCCGCCGGTGCGGGGTCCGCCGCGTTCAGCGGGACAGCCGCTTCTCGAACCAGTGATCGGCGTACACGTGCTCGGCGTAGGCCGGGATCTCGGTGTACCCCGCCGCCCGGTACATCGCCTGTGCCTCGGTGAGCGCCGCGTGCGTGTCGAGTCGTACGACGGTCCAGTCGCGGCGCAGCGCCTCCGCCTCCAGCGCGTCGAGGACGCGGCGCGCCAGGCCGAGGCGGCGGGCGTCGGCGTGGACCCAGACGTGCCGGATCTCGCCGATCCCTGCGGCGTGCCGCCGCAGCGCCCCGCAGCCCACCGGGCGGCCCTCCTCGTACGCGACGAAGAACGCCCCCGCGTCCCCCGACACCTCCTCGGGATCCACCAGGTCCGCCCGGTCGAAGCCCTCGGGGAAGCGCGCGTCGAGATCGTCGGCGTAGGCGTCGAGGCAGGCACGGGCGTCCGGGGCGTGTCCGTCGACGTGCTCGACGGTGATCGCCGCCAGCCGCAGCAGGCGCCGGGCGGTCGCCAGCGCCTCGGTGAGCCGCGACCGCTGCTCCGTGTCCAGTCCCTCCAGCACTCCGGCGGCGAGTGAGTCGGCGCGGCGGTTCTGCTCCGCGACCTCGACGCGCCCGGCCGGGGTCAGCCGGACCGTGCGCAGCCGGTTGTCCCCCGGGTGCACGCTCAGCCGGACCATGCCCTGGGTCTGCAGGGTCTTCGTCATCCGGCTCAGGTACCCGGCGTCCAGACCGAGCCGGCCCCTCAGTTCGCGCAAGGACACACCGTCCGGGCCTTCGTGCTCCGCGATCTCGAACAGCAGCCGGGCCTCGCCGAGCGGCCGGTCCTGGCCGAGGTAGTGGTCGTTGAGGGCGCCGATGCGGCGCGTGAAGTAGCGGTTGAAGCGGCGGAAGTCCGCCACCTGCTCCGTCGGCACTGGCTCCATAGTTCTTTGACCTTAGTCAAAGGATGGCCGTCTGTCATCGGTGCCGATCGCGACGGCCCGCACACCGCGTGGCCGCTCGCCGACAGGTTGGACGATTTCTCCCGCTTTCTCCTTGGATTCAGTGACTCGGCGCACTTCAGGCCATGGATTGGGCATGCATCAGGGGCGCCAGGGCAGGAGCACCCGGTCCCGTGGATGACACATGTGTGATGCACGGAATGAACAGGAACGGAAGGCAATCACCGATCATGGCGGACAGCACAGAACTTCGGGCGCGCGGCACCATCCACGCGGACGGCGCATGGCGGGCCGCCGTCTCCGGCGCCACCCGCGAGATCCTCGACCCCGCGGACGCCCTGCCGTTCGCCCTGGTCGCGGAGGGCGACGAGAAGGACACCGACCTCGCGGTTGCCGCCGCCCGCCGGGCCTTCGACGAGGGCCCGTGGCCGCACACGCCCGTCGCCGAACGGGCCGCGCTGCTGCGCCGCGTCGCCGGACTGCTGCTGCGGGACCGGGAGGAGCTCGGTCTGCTGGAGAGCCGGGACGCGGGCAAGACCCTCGAGGAGGGCCGCGTCGACATCGACTGCGTCGCCGACGCCTTCCGCTACTTCGCCGACCTGGTCGCCGGGGAGGCGCCCGGACGGGTCGTCGACGCGGGCTCGCCCGACATCCACAGCGTCGTCGTGCACGAGCCCGTCGGCGTCTGCGCCCTGATCACCCCCTGGAACTACCCGCTGCTGCAGGCCAGCTGGAAGATCGCCCCGGCCCTCGCGGCCGGCAACACCTTCGTGGTCAAGCCCAGCGAGATCACCCCGCTCACCACCGTCGCCCTCATCGACCTGCTGACCGAGGCCGGACTGCCCGCCGGGGTCGCCAACATCGTCACCGGCCCCGGCCACACCGTCGGCGCCCGGCTGGCCGAGCACCCCGACGTCGACCTGGTCTCCTTCACCGGCGGCCTGGTCAGCGGCACGAAGGTCGCCCAGGCCGCCGCGCCGGGCGTGAAGAAGGTGGCCCTCGAACTCGGCGGCAAGAACCCCAACGTCGTCTTCGCCGACGCCTGTGCCACCGACGAGAGCTTCGACACCGCCGTCGACCAGGCCCTCAACGCGGCCTTCATCCACAGCGGCCAGGTCTGTTCCGCGGGCGCGCGGCTCATCGTCGAGGAGTCGGTCCGGGACCGCTTCGTCGCCGAACTCGCCCGCCGCGCCGAGCGGATCAGGCTCGGCCGGGGCACCGAGGACGGCGTCGAGTGCGGGCCGCTGGTCTCCGCACAGCAGCGCGCGAAGGTCGAGGCGTACGTCGAGTCCGCGCTCAGGGAGGGCGCGGTGCTGCGCTCCGGCGGCAAGCGGCCCGAGCCGTCCGCCGAGCGTCCCGAGGGCGGCTACTTCTACGAGCCGACCGTCCTCGACCGCTGCCACCGCGAGATGCGCGTGGTGCGCGAGGAGGTCTTCGGACCGGTCCTCACCGTCGAGACGTTCCGCACCGAGGACGAGGCCGTCGCCCTCGCCAACGACACCGAGTACGGGCTGGCCGGCGCCGTGTGGACGGCCGACGCGGGCCGCGCCCGGCGCGTGGCCGGACGGCTGCGCCACGGCACCGTGTGGATCAACGACTTCCACCCCTACCTCCCGCAGGCGGAGTGGGGCGGCTTCGGCCGGAGCGGAGTGGGCCGCGAGCTCGGCCCGGCCGGTCTCGCCGAGTACCGCGAGACCAAGCACGTCTACCAGAACCTGGCGCCCAAGCCGGTGCGCTGGTTCGCGGGCTGAGCCGCAGACCGCCGGGCGGTGTCCCCCGCACCGCCGCTCCCGTCGTCGCACCGCGAACCACCCACCTGTCCCGAGTCCCCGGAGGAGTACCACCCAGATGACCCCTCACACCCCCGAACGCACACCCGAATTCGACTACGTCGTCATAGGCGGCGGCACGGCCGGATCCGTCATCGCCTCCCGGCTGTCGGAGAACCCGGACGTGACCGTCGCCGTCATCGAGGGCGGCCCCAGCGACGTCGGCCGCGACGACGTGCTGACCCTGCGCCGCTGGATGGGCCTGCTCGGCGGCGAACTGGACTACGACTACCCCACCACCGAGCAGCCGCGCGGCAATTCGCACATCCGGCACAGCCGCGCCCGTGTCCTCGGCGGCTGCTCCTCGCACAACACGCTCATCGCCTTCAAGCCGCTGCCGTCCGACTGGGACGAGTGGGAGGCGGCCGGCGCCGAGGGCTGGGGCGCGGTGCGGATGGAGGCGTACTACGCCCGCCTCAGGAACAACATCGTCCCGGTCGACGAGAAGGACCGGAACGCCATCGCCCGCGACTTCGTCGACGCCGCGCAGGCGGCCCTCGACGTCCCGCGGGTCGAGGGCTTCAACAGGAAGCCGTTCTCCGAGGGCGTCGGCTTCTTCGACCTGGCCTACCACCCCGAGGACAACAAGCGTTCGTCGGCGTCGGTGGCCTACCTCCACCCGGTGATGGACGAGCGCCCCAACCTCACGCTCATGCTGGAGACCTGGGCGTACCGGCTGGAGCTGAACGGCACCCGCGCCGAGGGCGTCCGCGTGCGCACCAAGGACGGCGAGGAGCTCCTGGTCAGGGCCCGGAACGAGGTCGTGCTGTGCGCCGGCGCCGTCGACTCGCCCCGGCTGCTGCTGCACTCCGGCATCGGTCCCGGGGCCGACCTCGAGGCGCTCGGCATCCCCGTGGCGCTCGACCTGCCGGGCGTCGGCGAGAACCTGCTCGACCACCCCGAGTCGGTGATCGTCTGGGAGACGCACGGACCCATCCCGGAGAACTCCGCGATGGACTCCGACGCCGGACTGTTCGTGCGCCGCGACCCCGGCCACGCGGGCCCGGACCTGATGTTCCACTTCTACCAGATCCCGTTCACGGACAATCCGGAGCGACTGGGCTACCAACGGCCGGAGTTCGGCGTCTCCATGACCCCGAACATCCCCAAGCCGAAGAGCCGCGGCCGGCTCTACCTCACCAGCGCCGACCCGGAGGTCAAGCCCGCCCTCGACTTCCGCTACTTCACCGACGAGGACGACTACGACGGCCGCACCCTCGTCGACGGCATCCGCATCGCCCGCGAGATCGCGAAGACCGAGCCGCTCGCCCACTGGCTCAAGCGCGAGGTGGCCCCCGGCCCGGACGTCACCGGTGACGAGGAGCTCAGCGAGTACGCCCGCAGGGCCGCCCACACCGTCTACCACCCGGCGGGCACCTGCAGGATGGGCGCCGCCGGCGACGAACAGGCCGTCGTCGATCCCGAGTTGCGCGTCCGGGGCCTGGAGGGCATCCGGATCGCGGACGCCTCCGTCTTCCCGACCATGACCGCCGTCAACCCGATGATCGGCGTCCTCATGGTCGGCGAGCGGGCCGCCGACCTGATCGGCGGTGCCGCGTGATGACCGGCGCCACCGGCACTCCCGCCACCGACACCCCCGTCTTCTCCGTCGACGGGCTGTGGAAGGTCTTCGGCCCCAAGGCCGACCGCGTCCCCGGCGACCCGGACCTCGCCGCCCTCGACCCGGCCGGACTGCGCTCCCGCACCGGCTGCACGGCCGCCGTGCGCGATGTGAGCTTCGACGTCCGCAAGGGCGAGGTCTTCGTCGTCATGGGCCTGTCCGGCTCCGGCAAGTCCACGCTGGTGCGCTGCCTGACCCGGCTGATCGAGCCGACCGCCGGCACCATCGTCATCGACGGCGAGGACGTCCGCGCCATGGACAGGGCACGGCTGCGCGAACTGCGCCGGCACCGCGCCGCCATGGTCTTCCAGCACTTCGGCCTGCTGCCGCACCGCACCGTCCTCGACAACGTCGCCTACGGCCTGGAGATCCAGGGCATGGGCAAGGCGGAACGCCGCGAGCGGGCCGCCGAGGTCGTCGCCAAGGTCGGCCTGGAGGGCCTGGAGCAGCGCCGGCCCGCGCAGCTCTCCGGCGGTCAGCGCCAGCGCGTCGGACTGGCCCGCGCACTCGCCGTCGACCCCGAGGTCCTGCTCTTCGACGAGCCGTTCAGCGCGCTGGACCCGCTGATCCGGCGCGACATGCAGGAGGAGGTGATCCGGCTGCACCGCGAGGAGGGCCGCACGATGGTCTTCATCACCCACGACCTCCAGGAAGCCCTGAAGCTCGGCGACCGGATCGCCCTGATGCGCGACGGCCGCGTGGTCCAGCTGGGCACGCCCGAGGAGATCGTGGGCTCACCCGCCGACGACTACGTCCGCGCGTTCGTCCGCGACGTCCCGCGCGAACAGGTCATGACCGTTCGCCGCGCGATGCGCCCCGGTGACTGCGGCGGCCCCGACCACCCGGGGGCCCTCGCCCCCGGCACCGTCGTCTCCGGCGCCATCGAGGTCGTCGCCCGCACGGGCCGGGCCGCCTGCGTCGTGGAGGACGGCCGCTGTCTGGGACGGGTCGACCACGCCGACCTCCTGCGGGTCGTCGCCGGAATCGACGCCGGCCCGGTGAAGGAGGCCGCCCGATGAGCGCCGACGTCGAGAGCCACGCCACGGTAGCGCTCACCGGGAACGGACGGGGGCGGAGCACATGAGCGCCGTCACCACCCCGGCTCCGCCCTCCCCGCCCACGCAGCCGGCCAAGCGGCAGGCGCCGGGACCGGCCCGCTCGCGGCCGGCGCACCCGCTGCTGCGCCGACTCCTTCCGCTGGTCGTCGTCGCCGTCGTGCTCGTCCCGGTCGCCGCAGCCCTGTGGGGCAGCGGGGCCTGGCCGTCCGCACTGACCGCCGACGTCAAGACGCCGCTGGACGACGCCTACGGCTGGGTTGTGCGCAACCGGGACACCAACCCGGTCTTCCTCTACTTCCTGCTCCATCTGAGCAACTGGTCCGACAGCTCCGTCAGCTGGATGACGAGCCTGCTGGTGGACCTCGGCTGGTTCCCCGTGACGCTGGGCGCGCTCCTGCTCTCCTGGCGCGTCGGCGGCCTGCAGAGCCGGCGCGGACTCACGCTCGCCGGCGTCACGCTGGGTGCTTTCGCCGCGTGCGGCATGCTCGGCATGTGGGAAGCCACCATGGAGACTCTCGCCCTCATGGCGGTCGCGGTCACCGTGTCCGCGGTCATCGGGGGCCTGCTCGGCCTGGGCGGCGGCCTGTCGGACCGCTTCCAGAGGATCCTGCGCCCGGTGCTGGACACCATGCAGATCATGCCGGCGTTCGCCTACCTGCTGCCGCTGGTGCTGCTCTTCGGCATCGGCGTGCCCTCCGCCCTGATCGCCACGATCATCTACGCCGCCCCGCCCATGGCCCGGCTCACCGCGCTCGGCCTGCGCGGCGCCGACCCCGGCGCGATGGAGGCCGCCCAGTCGCTGGGCGCGACCGGATGGCAGCGTCTGCTGACAGCACGTCTGCCGTTGGCCCGCAAGGAGATCCTGCTCGGCCTCAACCAGACGATCATGATGGCCCTGTCCATGGTCACCATCGCCTCCGTGATCGGCGCCGGCGGCCTCGGCGAGGAGGTCTTCCAGGCCCTGTCCACCGTCGACGTCGGCAAGGCCCTCGCCGCCGGCATCCCGATCGTGCTGCTGGCCGTCTGGCTGGACCGCACCACCGCCGCCGCCGGTGACCGCCTCGGCGAGGGCTCCGGCTCCTCCGCCGTCCGGCTGCTGCACGGCCGGCGCGGCTGGAGCCTGACGGCCGGCGTGTGGGCAGTGGTGTCCGCGGTGGGCGCCGCGCTGCTCATCGAGGAGTGGCCCGAGCCGTGGACCGTGGACATCTCCCAGCCGGTCAACGAGGCCGTGGACTGGTTCACCAGCCACCTGGCCGCGGGCGTGCCCGTCCTGGGCGGCACCCGCACCTGGGCCGACGGCTTCACCATGTGGGTGCTCGACCCGCTCCGTGACGGCCTGACGGCCACCCCCTGGTGGCTCCTGGTGCTGGTCGCCGCCGTCCTCGGCCTGCTCGCGGGCGGCTGGGGCGCGATGGTCACGGCCGCCGCGGCCATGGCCGGTGTCGGCGTCATCGACGTGTGGAACGCCTCTCTCGACACCCTGTCCCAGGCCATCGCGGGCGTCGTCGTCACCCTCCTCCTCGGCTTTCTCATCGGCGTGGTCGCAGCCCGGGTGCCGGTGGTGGAACGCCTGCTGCGGCCCTTGCTGGACACCATGCAGACCCTGCCGCAGTTCATCTACCTGATTCCGGTGGTGGCCCTGTTCAACGTGGGCCGCTCCGCCGCCGTCGCCGCAGCCGTGCTCTACGCGCTGCCCGCCGTCGTCCGGATCACCGTGCAGGGCCTGCGCCAGGTGGACCCCGCGGCGCTGGAGGCGTCCCGCTCCCTGGGCGCGAGCACGTTTCAGCAGATTTACCAGGTCCAGGTGCCGCTGGCCCGCCCCGCGCTGATGCTCGCCCTCAACCAGGGCGTCGTCCTGGTCCTCGCCATGGTCATCGTCGGCGGCTTCGTCGGCTCCGGCGCCCTCGGCTACGACGTCGTCTACGGCCTCCAGAAGAGCGCTCTGGGCACCGGCCTGACCGCGGGCGTGGCGATCGTGTTCCTCGGCCTCGTCCTGGACCGCACGACCCAGCGCACCCAGGCGAAAGCCGGCCCGGGCTGACGCCGGCCCCGGCGCCCGCGCGGGGCCGCGGCCCCGCCCCCACACCCGACCGCAGCCAACACCCGCACAACCGAAACGAGAGAATCCGCAATGCGCCTGATGAACCCGAAGCCCCGCAGCAGCAGAAAGCACCTCTCCCGTGCCGCCGCCGTCGTCGTCCTCGGCATCACCGGCCTGAGCGCCTGCGGCGCCGCCGACACCGGCTCGTCGTCGTCGAAGGGCTCCTCCGACTCGGTCACCATCGCCGTACCGTCGTGGGTCGGCGCGGAGGCCAACGCCGCCGTCGCCAAGTACATCCTCGAGAAGGAACTGGACACCGAGGCCGAGCTCACCCAGCTCGACGAGTCGGTCGCCTTCGACGCCCTCAACAGCGGCAAGGTCGACGCCATCCTGGAGGACTGGGGCGGCGCGCCCAAGAAGGTCGACCTGTACGTCGAGGACAAGAAGTCCGTCGTCGCGGGCGGCGACCTCGGCGTCGTCGGCCACATCGGCTGGTTCGTGCCCAAGTACCTGGCCGACAAGCACCCGGACATCACGGACTGGAAGAACCTCAACAAGTACAAGGACCTCTTCAAGACCGCCGAGAGCGGCGACAAGGGCCAGCTCCTGGAGGGTTCGCCGTCGTACACCACCAACGACGACGCGATCATCAAGAACCTCGACCTGGACTACAAGACGGTCTACGCGGGCTCCGAGGCCGCCCAGATCACCCAGATGAAGGAGGACTACAAGGCCAAGAAGCCCTTCATCACCTACTGGTGGACGCCGCAGTGGCTGAACGCCCAGCTCGACCTGGTCGAGGTGAAGCTGCCCGAGTACAAGGAGGGCTGCGACGCCGAACCCGAGAAGGTCGACTGCGCCTACGCCCAGACCCCGCTGCAGAAGTACTTCAACGCGGAGTTCGCCAAGGACGGCGGCGACGCGGCCAAGTTCCTGAAGAACTTCAACTGGACCGCCGAGCAGCAGAACGAGGTCGCCGCGATGATCGCGGACGAGAAGATGAGCTCGGAGGCGGCGGCCAAGAAGTGGGTCGAGGCCAACCAGGACGTCTGGCAGAAGTGGCTGCCCTGACCCACGGCCCCGTCACCGCGGGCCGGCGCTCTCCGCCGGCGCCCCGGGCGCGCGCTGCCGGAGTCCCGGCCCGCGTGTGACCCGGGGCCCCGAGCTCGCCGAGCCGGGCGGGCGAGGGGCCCCGGCCAACGTGTCCTCGACCCGGCTGACGGCCGGTCGGCGGACTCGCCCCGGGGCCACCGCACACCCGCACACCACCCGCGGCGCGGTGCGGACACCGGCGTCGGGACGGGTCATGCGAGCCGCGTCACCCGCGCTGTCCCGGCTGGTAGTGGCCCGGGGTCCGGCGGCACGTCACACCGAACCGGTTCCAGGCGTTGATCACCGTGATCGCGGCGATCAGCTGGGACAGCTCCGCCTCGTCGAACCGCTTGGCGGCACGCTCGTACACCTCGTCGGGCACGAACCCGTCCGTCAGCACGGTGACGGCCTCCGTCAGCTCGAGCGCCGCGAGCTCCTTCTCCGTGTAGAAGTGCCGTGACTCCTCCCAGGCACTGAGCTGCACGATCCGCTCGACGCTCTCGCCCGCCGCGAGCGCGTCCCTGGTGTGCATGTCCAGGCAGAAGGCACAGTGGTTGATCTGGGAGGCGCGGATCTTCACCAGCTCGAAGAGCTTGGGGTCCAGGCCCTTCCTGGCGGCGGAGTCCAGCCGGACCATCGCCTTGTAGACCTCGGGGGCGTGCAGGGCCCAGTCCAGCCGGACGGGCAGCTCGGCGGCGTACGTCGTGGTCGTCTCGATGTCGCTCATGCCTCGACCCTAGGAGCGGGGCAGCCCAGGAGTATGGTCCATTTCCATGGCGGAACGCTGGGCCACTTCACGAGGCGACCTGCAGGGCATCGACCTCCATCTCGACCCGGCCGGCCCCGGCCTGCGCCGCGGTCTGACCGACGCCCTGCGCGAGGCCGTCCGCACCGGCCGGCTCTCCGCGGGCACCCGGCTGCCCTCCTCCCGCACCCTCGCCGCGGACCTGGGCATCGCCCGCAACACCGTCGCCGACGCGTACGCCGACCTGGTCGCCGAGGGCTGGCTCACCGCCCGGCAGGGCTCCGGCACCCGCGTCGCCGACCGCGCGGTCCCCGGCCCGCCGGCCGCCCCTTCCACTCCCCGCAGGGTCCCGGGCCGGCTCCCGTACAGCCTCGTCCCCGGCACGCCCGACCTCGCCTCCTTCCCCCGCGCCGAATGGCTCAAGGCCACCCGCCGCGCCCTCGCCACCGCCCCGCACGACGCCTTCGGCTACGGCGACCCGCGTGGCCGCCCCGAACTGCGCGTCGCGCTCGCGGACTACCTGGCGCGTGTCCGGGGCGTGCGCGCCGACCCCGAACGCCTCGTCGTGTGCGCCGGCTTCTCCCACGGCCTGCACCTCCTCTGCGAGATCCTGCGGGCCCGCGGCGCCCGGACCCTCGCCGTGGAGTCCCACGGCCTGGACGTCCACTGGGACCTGGCGACCCGTGCCGGGCTGCGGACCACGCCGCTCCCCTTCGACTCCTCCGGCACCCGCGCCCAGGACCCGGGCGACGCGGACGCGGTGCTGCTCAGCCCCGCCCACCAGTTCCCCCTGGGCGGGGCCCTGCGCCCCGAGCGCCGTGCCGCCGTGGTCGACTGGGCCCGCCGCACGGGCGGACTGATCCTGGAGGACGACTACGACGGCGAGTTCCGCTACGACCGCCAGCCCGTCGGCGCGCTCCAGGACCTCGACCCCGACCACGTCGTCTACCTGGGCACGGCCAGCAAGTCCCTCGCCCCGGGCCTCCGCCTGGGCTGGATGGTCGTGCCGCCCTCGCTGGTCGCGGACGTCGTCGACGTGGGCGGTGGCCGCCCGGTCGGCGTCGTCGAACAGCTCGCCCTCGCCGAGTTCCTCACCTCCGGCGCCTACGACCGTCACGTCCGCGCCGCCCGCCTGCGCTACCGCCGCCGCCGCGACGCCCTCGTGCGGGCCCTCGCCGAACGGGCACCGGACGTCCGCGTGACCGGCATCGCGGCCGGCCTGCACGCCGTCCTGCGACTCCCGCCCGGCACCGAGCAGTCCGTGGTGCAGGCCGCCACCTGGCAGGGCCTCGCCGTCCTCGGCCTCTCCCGCTTCCGCCATCCAGCCGCCGACCCGACCCCGGGGGACGCCCTGGTGGTCGGCTACGCGACCCCGCCGGACCACGCCTGGACGGGCACCCTCGAGGCGCTGTGCAGGGCGCTGCCGTAGGACGCGGCCGCGGGACGCCGGAAAGAACTTCCGGGCCACTGTCGATCCGGCCGCGTCCCGTTCGACGCCCTTGTGTGGAGCGCGTCGCACGCGAGGGACGCGCCAGGGTCCGATGAGGAGGAGAGATGGATCAGCTCCTGAGAGTCATGAACTTCTGCGTCTCGAGTGACGGGATCGGTGCCGGTGAGCACCAGAGCCTGGAGAGCCCGTTCGGCCACGTCCGTCCCGAAAGGCTGTTCGCCTGGGCCGGCGCCACCGCGAGCTGGCCCATGCGCACCGACCCCGGAGGCAGCCGCGGTCTCGACGACTACTTCACCCGGGACTTCGCACGCAACATCGGTGCCGAGATCATGGGCCGCAACAAGTTCGGCCCCCAGCGCGGGCCCTGGCGCGACCACGAGTGGCGCGGCTGGTGGGGTGACGAGCCCCCGTTCCACACGCCCGTGTTCGTGATGACCCACCACCCGCGCCCCCCGATCACGCTCTCCGACACCACGTTCCACTTCGTCGACGGCAGCCCGGCCGCCGTCCTGGAACGGGCGCGGGAGGCGGCGGGCGGCAAGGACGTCCGGCTCGGCGGCGGGGTCACGACCGTCCGGCAGTTCCTCGACGCCGACCTGGTCGACACGATGCACGTGGCGGTCTCGCCGGTGGAGCTCGGCTCCGGTCTCCGCCTCTGGGAGTCGCCCGACGAACTGCTCGACCGGTTCCACCTCGAGGTCGTGCCGAGCCCGAGCGGCATGACGCACCACCTGTTCTGGCGGAGATGAGACGAGGACCGGCGGCGGCGCCCCGGGACCGCGCGGCGGGTCCGCCCGCGACGACCCGCGGAAGCGGTCCAGACGCCCTGAAAGGGGGCGAAACGGCGGCGGGCCGGAACGCGGGAGCGGGGGGCTCCTGTGCGTGCCGTCCGGCCGGTCTCTAGGCTGTCCGCCGCGAGCCGGGGAGTGAACCGAGGGCCCGGCGGACAGTGGAAGCGGCACGAGGGGGAGTCATGGCGGAGTCACGGCGGCGGGTGCGGTCCAGCACGGTGGTACTGGGCGGCATGGGGGTTCTCGCGGCGGCGCTGACCTCGTGCGGGTCGGATCCGGACCGGCGGTGCGTGGACCGGGACAGCTACGACTACCTCAACGGCTACAAGGTCGTCGCCGACAAGAACTGCACGTCCTCGTCCTCCGGCTCCCGCGGCAAGGGCGGCGCGTCCCGTACCGGCGACGCCGACTGGTACTACGACGCCGACGTCCGCGCCGGTTACGCCGAGGACGGCACCTTCAGCCGCAGCGAGGCCGTCGACCGGGGCGGCTTCGGCTGCTCGGGCTCCGGCAGCGGCGGCGGCTGAGCGGCTCATGGAACGGCGCACCATCGAGCCCCGCCCCGGCTGGCAGGAGACGGTCGAGGAACAGGGGCTCATCTACCCCCTCACCCGCTACCCCGACGGCTCCCTGCGCCCCTACTGGGACGAGAGCGCCTACTACGTCTTCGGCCTGGACGAGGTCGAGGCGCTGGAGGAGGTCGTCGAGGAACTGCACCGCATGTGCCTCGCGGCGGCCGAGCACATCGTCACCGCCGACCGGTTCGCCGACCTCGGCATCACCGACCCGCGGATCGCCCGCGCGGTCGCCGAGGCCTGGCGCCGGCGCGCCGAACTCCCCTCCGTCTACGGCCGCTTCGACCTCCGCTACGACGGGACGGGGCCCGCGAAGCTGCTGGAGTACAACGCCGACACTCCCACGTCCCTGGTCGAGGCCGCCTCGCCCCAGTGGTTCTGGATGGAGGAGCGCTTCCCCGGCGCCGACCAGTGGAACTCCCTCCACGAACGCCTCATCGACGCGTGGCGGAAGCAGGCCGCCCTCCTCCCGCCGGGCAGCCCCCTGTACTTCGCCCATTCCTCCGCCGACGAACTCGGCGAGGACCTCATGACCGTCGCCTACCTCAAGGAGACCGCCGAGCAGGCCGGCCTGGAGACCGACTGGATCTCCATGGAGGAGATCGGCTGGGACCGCCTCTCCCGCCGCTTCGTCGACAACAGGCTCCGGTTCATCCGCAGCATCTTCAAGCTGTACCCCTGGGAGTGGCTGACCACCGACCGCTTCGCCGACCACGTCCTCGACACCCTCGACAACGGCGGCGGCACCGGCTCCACCCTGTGGATCGAACCCGCGTGGAAGATGCTCCTCAGCAACAAGGCCCTGCTGGCGATCCTCTGGGAGCTCCACCCCGGTCACCCCCATCTGCTGCCCGCCTACCTCGACGGTCCCCGGGAGCTGGCGGACACCACCGGCTATGTCGCCAAGCCGCTGCTGGGCCGTGAAGGCGCCGGCGTGACCCTCCACGAGGCGGGTGCCGCCCCCGTGCTCCGTGACGAACCCTGCTGCTACCAGCAGCTCGCCCCCCTTCCCGACTTCGACGGCAACCACGTCGTCCTCGGCACCTGGGTGGTGGACAACGAGTCGGCGGGCCTCGGCATCCGTGAGTCCTCGGGGCTGGTGACGGACGAGTACGCCCGCTTCCTGCCCCACGTGATCCTCTAGGTGTGCTGTTCCGGGACGTTGGTGACACGCATGCTGGGTGCTTGAACGGGTGAGGGCCTTCTGGGTTCGGTGTGGATTGCGACATCTACGCCCGACCGCCAGGAGGCCCTCGT
>NZ_VSKS01000019.1 GCF_008312835.1 Streptomyces marokkonensis
TCATAGCGTAGGGGAAACGCCCGGTTACATTCCGAACCCGGAAGCTAAGCCTTACAGCGCCGATGGTACTGCAGGGGGGACCCTGTGGGAGAGTAGGACGCCGCCGAACAAATATTGAGGAAAACCCCGCACCGTATCGGTGCGGGGTTTTCTGCGTTTAGGGTCGAGACATGCGCTATGACCTCGTCATCTTCGACAACGACGGCGTGCTCGTCGACAGCGAGCCGATCTCCAATCGGCTCCTGGCCGCCTACCTCACCGAACTCGGGCACCCGACGTCGTACGAGGACTCCATCCGTGACTACATGGGCTCCGCCATGCACCGCGTGCACGATCTCGTAGAGGAGCGGACCGGGCAGCGGCTGCCGGCGGACTTCGACGAGGTGTTCCACGGCCGGGTCTTCGCCGCCTTCGAGCGGGAGCTGAAGCCGGTCGTCGGCGCCATGGAGGTACTGGAGAAGCTGGCCGCGGACGGGGTGCCGTACTGCGTTGCCTCGTCCGGGAGTCATGAACGGATCAGGGTGGGGCATCGCACGACAGGACTCGAGCGGTGGTTCGACGACGGGCGGATCTTCAGCTCGCAGGATGTGGGCCGCGGGAAGCCGGCACCCGATCTGTTCCTGTACGCGGCCGAGCGGATGGGTGTGGTGCCGGAGCGGTGCGTGGTCGTCGAGGACAGTCCGCTGGGCGTGCGGGCCGCGGTCGCGGCCGGGATGGACGTGTACGGGTTCACCGCGATGACGCCTGCCGAGAGGCTCATCGGTGCCACGCGACTCTTCGACGACATGCGGGAGTTGGGCAGCCTGCTCTCACGAAACTGAACGTGATTCATCTTTGACCGGATCTACCCACCAGTACCCCCGAGCCCTACGCTCGCCGCCATGACTGATGTGCTGCGGCGCGGCAGGGTCTCGCTGGCGTTCGGCTTCCTCGTGCAGGGCGTCGCCTTCGCTCTGCTCGTGACGCGGATTCCGGCCATCCAGGACCGGTACGCGGTCTCCGACGCGCTGCTGCCCGTCTTCCTCGCCGCCGTCCCGATCCTGGCCGGCATCGGCAGCGTGACGACGGAGCGGCTGGTGAGGCGGGTTCCGCCCAGCCGGGTGCTGCGCTGGTCGCAGCCGGTGGTGCTGCTGGCGCTGCTGGGGGTCGGGGCGGGCGAGCACATGGCTGTCCTCGCCGGGGCACTGGCCGCCTTCGGGCTCGCGGTCGGGGCGCTGGACGCGTCCATGAACATGCTCGGGGTGAGTCTCCAGCGCGCCTACGGACGCAGCATCATGCTCAGTTTCCATGCCGCGTACAGCCTGGGCGGGATCGCCGGGGCGTCGCTCGCGTGGGCCGGGGCGCACTGGGAGCTGGCGCTGTGGGTGTCCTATCTGCCGGTGGTCTCGGTGCTGCTGCCCGCCGCGCTGGCCGGGAGCCGGTGGTACGTCGACGGCGGCGACCGGCCGCCCGCGGAGACGAGCAAGGGCGAGGGCGCGGCCGTCGGCCTCACGTGGATGGTGCCGCTGTGTCTGGTGATGACCGTGGCGTACATCGGGGACTCCACGGTCTCCAACTGGAGCGCGAAGTACCTCCAGGACGTGCTGGGGGGTTCGGAGCAGCTGGCGACCGTCCCGTACAACGTCTACATGGTCACCACGCTGCTGGGACGGACGATCGGGGACGTGGGGGTCCGGCGGTTCGGGGCCGTGGCGGTGGTTCGGGCCGGGGCGCTGGTGGCCGCGGTGGGGTTCGCCGTGGTGGCCGGGGCGCCCGGGGCGTGGGTGGGGATGCTGGGGTTCACGCTGCTGGGACTGGGGCTGTGCGTGCTGGTGCCGCAGACGTTCGCCGCGGCGGGGCGGCGTGCGGACGAGAGGGGCGGGCCGGGGGCTTCGGACGCGGCCGTCGCTCGGCTGAACGTCTTCAATTACGTGGGTTTTCTGATCGGTTCTCCGTTGGTGGGGGCGCTCGGTGATGTCTGGAGCTATCGCGGGGCGATGCTTGTGCCGATGGTGTTGGTCCTGGTGACGCTGGTGTGCGCCCGGTCGTTCGCGCCTCAACCGGACCGATACGGTGGCGGTCATGAGCGGCCGCACACAGCTGATGTGGGACGAGGCAGTAACGGGCTATGACTTCGGCCGGGACCATCCGATGGACCCGGTCCGGCTCGCGCTGACCAGGAGTCTGGTCGGTGCCTTCGGGCTCGACCGTGAGGTGGAGGTGGTCGCCGCGAAGGCGGCCGGGGAGTCGACGCTGCGGCTCGTCCACCGGGAGGACTACATCGAGGCGGTGCGGGCCGCGTCGGCCGATCCGGCGACGGCGGACCAGTCGTACGGGCTGGGCACCATGGACGATCCCGCGTTCGCCGGGATGCACGAGGTGTCGGCGCTGATCGCGGGCCAGTCGGTGGGTGCGGCGGAGGCGGTGTGGCGCGGGGAGGCGCTGCACGCGGTGAACTTCGCGGGCGGGCTGCACCATGCGATGCCGGGAGCCGCCTCCGGCTTCTGCGTGTACAACGACGCCTCGCTGGCCATCGCCCGGCTGCTGGAGCTGGGCGCCGAGCGGGTCGCGTACGTCGATGTCGACGTGCACCACGGGGACGGGGTGCAGGCTGCGTTCTGGGAGGACCCGCGCGTGCTGACGATCTCGCTGCACGAGCACCCGCGGACGCTGTTCCCGCAGACCGGGTGGCCGGAGGAGACGGGAGCCGGCCGCGCGGAGGGCAGCGCGGTCAACGTCGCCCTGCCGGCCGGGACCGGGGACGGGGGCTGGCTGCGGGCGTTCCACTCCGTCGTGCCGGAGCTGATCGCGGACTTCCGGCCGCAGGTGCTGGTGACGCAGCACGGGGCCGATACGCATTTCGAGGATCCGCTGGCACACCTGGCGGTGTCGCTGGACGCGCAGCGGGCGGTGCAGGTGGCGTGTCATGAGCTGGCGCACACGTACGCCGACGGGCGGTGGGTGGCGCTGGGCGGTGGTGGATACGCGGTGGTGGAGGTAGTGCCGCGGTCCTGGACCCATCTGGTGGGCATCGCGGCGGAGCGGCCCGTGGAGCCCACGACGATGATCCCCGAGGGGTGGCGGCAGGAGGTCTACGCCCGGACCCGGCAGCCGGCGCCCCGGCGGATGACGGACGGGCGGTGGCCGGTCTCCTGGGCGGCCTGGGACGAGGGGTACGACCCGGCGGACCGTCTGGACCAGGCGATCCTCGCGGCGCGGCGCGCGGTGTTCCCGCTTCGGGGGCTGCTGCCGTAGCCGCCCGGCGCACGGGTCCGTTAGGCCAACCGTGCGGTGTTCGCGCCGTTCCGGCCGCGCCCCGTCCGGGTATCCCGCACCATCGCGTGGTGACCACCGACGGCCTTCGCGCGCATCTGCTGGCGGCCCGGCTCGCCGGGGTGGTGGGCACCACCCGGGAGGAGAGCCTGCGGAGTTACCGGCTGTTCGCCGCGGGGGATCCGCGTCTGCTGATCGGGTTGGATCCCGAAGGGGTATGGGGCGAGCGGGACCTGATCGCGTTGATGGCGGACAGGTGCGGGGTTTCGGCCGATCCCGGGTACACCTTCGGCCATGATGTGATCGACCCCGGGCGCACCCTGGCGGCCCTGGACGTCTGGGCGGAACGGCTGGCGGCCGCCGCCCGGCGCCGTGCTCCGGTCCTTCTCGGGACCGGTCACCCGCAGCGGCTGCTCGGTTTCTACGCCGCTCTGGCAGACGGCTTGTCGTCGGCGGGATGTACCGTCCTCACCCCGGCGCAGGGTCGCCGTGTCGACATAACGACCCGGTTCGGTCTACGCACGTACAACCTCGACTACGTACGAGGAGTCGGGCTCGTCCGGGGCGCGACCTCGGAACGCCCCGGTTGTGAGCCGGGCGCACACACGCACTCCCCCCTCCCGGTTCGGATCGCGCTCGCCGCGGCGGCCGACGCCGGCGGGCCGCTTCCCGAGGTGGTGATCGGAGACCACGGCTGGGTCTGCGGAGCAGGTCAGCTGGGGTTCGAGACCCTCGGACTGGCGGATGTGAACGACCCGGCCCCGTTCGTCGGGGAGGCCGAGGGGGCCGTAACCGTCGTCGTTCCACTTGATGACGGCGTGCGGTCCGATTACTACCTGCCGCTGACCCGCTACGTACTCAATCGAGCGTGTCTGTCACAGTAGGCCGCCGATGGGTGCACCTCTTCCCCACTCGCATCACCCGCCCCTACATTGGGGAGTGAGCACGCAACGACGAAGAGTCACCGGAAGGGGAAGCCGGTGGCCGTCGAGTGCGGAAGGTTCAGGTGTGTCATGGCTGCAGCTGGCGAAAGGCCTCTGAACGAGGTTCAGTTCCTTACCGTGGCGGAAGTCGCCTCGGTGATGCGAGTGTCGAAGATGACCGTGTACCGGCTGGTGCACAGTGGTCATCTGCCCGCGATCCGGGTGGGGCGGTCCTTCCGCGTCCCGGAGCAAGCGGTTCACGAGTACCTCCGCGAGAGCTACGTGGGGGTGGACTCGGCCTGACGGCGTGCCGGGGAGTCCCGTACCGGGCACTCGTGGGCCTCCCCGGTCACCTCGATTACGACCTCAGCGCTCGGGCGGGTAGGCTAGCCCCTCGTAGGTCGTGTGGGCCCATGGCGCCCAAACACCGAGTGATGAGAAGTGAGCGAGGGTAGTCGTGGGCTCTGTTATCAAGAAGCGGCGCAAGCGGATGGCCAAGAAGAAGCACCGCAAGCTGCTCAAGCGCACGCGCGTTCAGCGTCGCAACAAGAAGTAAGCGGCAGCGCGACAGCGTGTCCAGTGGCCCCCCACCGCAGTCCGGTGGGGGGCCACTGTCATTCGCACGGTCCGGGGCGCCGTTCGTACGTCCGGGGATGTCGTCACTTCAAGCATCCGGCCGGTACCACAGAGCGACGGCGACCCGATAGGTTGGCCGTCGGGAGCAGGGCGAGAGGAAGGCGCTGATCTTGGGAAAGGTCGTGCTCGTGACCGGGGTGGCCCGTCAGCTGGGGGGCCGTTTCGTCCGGCGGATCCTGCGGGATCCCGAGGTGGACCGGGTCGTCGGCGTGGACGCGGTCCCGCCCGAGCACCACCTGGGCGGCGCCGACTTCGTCCAGGCGGACATCCGGCAGCCGACCATCGCGCGGGTCGTCGCCGAGACGGGTGCCGACACGGTCGTCCACCTGGACGTCACGGGCACGCCGCTCGGCAGCGGCAGCCGGACCTCGCTCAAGGAGACCAACGTCATCGGCACCATGCAGCTGCTGGGTGCCTGCCAGAAGTCCCCGAGCATCAAACGGCTGGTCGTGAAGTCCAGTACGAACGTCTACGGTTCGGCGCCGCGCGATCCCGCGGTCTTCACCGAGACGACCCCGCCCAAGTCGCTGCCCAGCGGCGGCTTCGCGAAGGACACGGTCGAGGTCGAGGGCTATGTGCGCGGCTTCGCGCGCCGCCGTCCGGACGTGGCCGTGTGCGTGCTCAGGTTCGCCAACATCCTGGGCCCGGCCGCGGACAGCCCGCTCGCCTCGTATTTCTCGCTGCCGGTGCTGCCGACCGTGCTCGGCTACGACCCCAGGCTGCAGTTCGTGCACGAGGACGACGTCATCGAGGTGCTGCGGATCGGCTCCCACGAACCGAGGCGCGGCACGCTCAACAGCGGCACCTTCAACATCGCGGGCGACGGCGTGCTGCTGCTGTCGCAGTGTTCGCGGCGGCTGGGCCGGCCGACGGTGCCGCTGCTGCTTCCCGCGGTCACCTGGGCGGGTTCGCTGGTGCGTACGCTGGGGATGACGGATTTCTCGCCCGAGCAGATCCGGTTGCTCACTCACGGGCGGGTGGTGGCGACGGACCAGATGCGGGAGACGCTGGGTTTCACCCCGAAGTACTCGACTGCTGAAACGTTTGCGGACTTCGTGCGCAGTCGTGGTCCCGGGCTGCTTCCGCCGGAGGCCCTGGCGGGGGCCGTCGACCGGATCGCCGCGCTGCCCCTCCCGGGCAGCGGTCACTCCCCGACGCAGAGCGCCAACTGAGGAGCGCAGCAACGATGGCGGACGCCAAGGTCATTCCGTTCGACGACGACCACCGCTCCCGCGGCGGTGCCGCTCAGCGCCCGGCGCGCCGCCGAAGTCCGGGGGGCCGGCGCCAGGGCGCCGCCCAGGCCGCGGCGGTGGGGGAGGTTCAGCCGCTGCCGGGTGTGGCGTCCGTGCGCGAAGATGATCCGGTGACCGGTGAGGACGAGCAGCCCCAGCCCCAGGAGCAGGCCGGCGACGGCTCCGGTGACGGCGTCGGCGGCCTGGAGCGGCGGGTGGCGAGCGGTCTGGCCTTTCTGCGCCGCCGCCTCACCGGGGACTACGAGGTCGACGACTTCGGGTACGACGAGGAGCTCACCGACCAGGTCCTGATGTCGCTGCTGCGTCCGGTGTACGAGAAGTACTTCCGGGTCGAGGTGAAGGGCATCGAGAACATCCCGTCGGAGGGGGGTGCCCTGATCGTCGCCAACCACTCCGGGACGGTGCCGGTGGACGGTCTGATGATGCAGGTCGCCGTGCACGACCATCATCCGGCCGACCGTCATCTGCGGCTGCTCGCGGCGGACCTGGTGTTCGTGCTGCCGGTGGTCAACGAGCTCGCCCGGAAGCTCGGGCACACCCTGGCCTGCGCCGAGGACGCCGAACGCCTGCTCGCCCAGGGTGAGCTGGTGGGGGTGATGCCGGAGGGGTTCAAGGGCATCGGGAAGCCCTTCGGCGAGCGGTACAAGCTGCAGCGCTTCGGGCGGGGCGGGTTCGTCTCCACTGCGCTGCGGCAGCGCGCGCCGATCATCCCGTGCTCGATCGTGGGGGCGGAGGAGATCTACCCGATGATCGGCAATGCGAAGACGCTGGCCCGGCTGCTGGGCTTCCCGTACTTTCCGCTGACGCCCACGTTTCCGTGGCTCGGGCCGCTGGGGGCGGTTCCGCTCCCCACGAAGTGGACCATCCAGTTCGGGGAGCCGATTCCGACGGACGGCTATCCGCCGGAGGCGGCGGAGGACCCGATGCTGATGTTCAACTTGACCGACCAGGTCAGGGAGCAGATCCAGCACACGTTGTACAAGCTGCTGGTGCAGCGGCGGTCGGTGTTCTTCTGAGGGTGCCCTACGGGCCCGGATGGTGAGTCGACGGACGGAGTCCGGTGCGGCGGTCCGAAGCCTGCGAAGCAGTGCGAGGGCAGCGGACAGGAGGGGCCAAGCTGCTGGTGCAGCGGCGGTCGGTGTTCTTCTGACGGTGTCGTACGGGCCGGGGCGCCCCTCGTGGGAGGGGCGCCGCCAGGTCTATTCCGCGTCCTCCGCGTCGATGCCCAGACCCGGGAGCAGGCCGGGGAGGAGAGGCGGGAGAGTGACGTCGGGGGCGGGGGATCCGGTGATGTCGCCCGTGGGCGGCGGTGTCGTCGCGAGGCCGCCGCTCTCCTTGGGCGGGTCGAGCAGTCCGCCGGTGTTTCCGCCGAGCAGGCCGTCGTCCTCACGGTCGGCGTCGGCGGATCCGGACGGCGCGGCGTCGCGGGAACCGCTCTCCCCGGAGGTGCCGTCGCCGCTGCCGGGGGACCGCGAGGGGTGAGCCTCGGACGGGTCGCCGGGCGCCGACTCGGAGCCACTGTGCCGTGTCCCGTCGCCGACCTTGTCGGTCGGGGGCTGCGGGAGCAGGGACTGCAGCGGGGCGACGTCCTGGTCTATGGCGTCGAACACCGACGAGACCTGCTCACTGACGTCTCCCAGCTGCACCGGCAGCCTGTCGCGCAGCGTGCCCCAGGCCTCGCGGTGTGTGTGGGAGAAGGAGGAGAGCGCCTGCATGGGGCCCAGTGAGTCCGGGTCCCGCTCGTACGCCTCGCGCAGCAGCCGGTGGCCCTCGGAGGCGTCGTGCCGCATGCCGGACAGGGCGCGGCGGACCTCGCCGAGGGACTCGTGGTCGAGGGGGCCGCTGCGGGCGCGCTCCATCAGCCGGCGGGCTTCGCCGAGGCGGGTGGAGGCGTGGTCGAGGTGGACCCGGCCGCGCTCGTCGCTCCCGTCGGCGAAGCCGAGTTTGACGTCCTCGATACCGCGTTTGAGTCCGTAGAGGGAGTCGCCGGGCAGGGCGTCGGAGCTGGCGGCGGCGACTCCGCCGAGGGCGCCGGCGGCGACACCGACGGTGAGTCCGCCCGCGGTGAGCCCTTTGGCCAGCCGCGAGCGTGGTCGCAGTTTGCCCAGCGGGGTCGCCCGGTGTGTGCTCCGGGCGCGGCGTGAACGCTGTCCGGGTACGGCCTGATCCGCCGCCTCGCCCGCCGCGGTGCCCTCCTGGAGCATGGCCTCGAACGCGGCCACCAGCTGGGCCCGCTGGACGACCTTGACCTCGGGGTCGAGTTCGGGTCCGGGCAGCGCGCCGAGTCCGGACGCCAGCGCGAGCAGCCGTGTCTGCTCGCGCTCCGCGGCGGCCGGGGCCGGTGCCGAACCTTCGGACTGCTCGGCCGCCGTGCCCCGGTCGGACTCTTCCTCCAGGGCCTGGGCGAAGGCGTTCGCCCGCCGGTGCGCCGATACGTTCGCGATCACTGACGGCACCTCCTCTCGTCATGACGGTCGACTCCCCAGGGGGTCCTGAGGGTTCCTCGCGCCGACCAAGGTCACACGATCGGGTGATCGTAGTCGGTCAGGGGGTGACCACAGGGAGCCTGTATCCCGCACAACGAGCGGCGCGGCACTTGGGTTACGGACGCCCGGTGGCCGAATGAGGAAGCCAACCGGGTTTCACGTACCGTGAGTTGGATGTCGCGGAGCGTGTTCCGGTCGGCCGGGGTGTTCGGGTCAGCGGGCGTCTTCCGGGAGCAGCCGGGCGAGGGTGCGGACGGCCCGGTACTGCAGGGTCTTGATGGCGCCCTCGTTCTTGCCCATGACCCGGGCGGTCTCGGCGACGGACAGACCCTGCAGGAACCGGAGCGTGACGCATTCCTGCTGTTGGGGGTTGAGACGTCGTACGGCATCGAGGAGGGCGGCGTTGGACAGGGACTCAAGGACGGAATCCTCGGGGGAGCGCTCGACCTCGTTGGCGTCGAGCATCTCGCCGGTGGTGACCTCGAGACGGAAGCGGCTGGACTTGAAGTGGTCGGCGACGAGGTTGCGGGCGATGGTCACCAGCCAGGCGCCGAAGTCGCGCCCCTGCCAGGTGAAGGTGCCGATGCGGCGCAGCGCCCGCAGGAACGTCTCGCTGGTGAGGTCCTCCGCGGTCGCCTTCCCGCCGACGCGGTAGTAGATGTACCGGTACACGGTGTCGCTGTACTGGTCGTAGAGCCGTCCGAACGCCTCGGCCTCGCCGGCCTGGGCGCGCTCCACGAGGTCCATCATCCGGGCACTGTCGCTGTCGGCGGCGGGGCGGCGGGTGGTGGCGGCGGGGCGCCCCCGTCTGCCGACGGCGGCGGTGCCTTCCGCGAGGGCGTAGCAGGGGCCGGCGGGGGCGGTGGCGAATGCGGGGACGGTGTGCGCGGTGGGGACGACGCCGCGCAACATGTCTCGGGCTGTCGCGACTGTTGCGCGCAGCGTAGCCAGGCCCGAGGCGTCAACCCCGACGTGTGGGTACACGGGACTCCCAGAGGCAGAGCTTCCATCACGTGCAGTACGTAGTACGTGCAGTGCGGGACCGTTCACCCGTCGTAGCGACGGGTTGGTACCGGATTGCGTCTGAGGAGAATAACGCTTCGTGCAGGCTCTGCTACACCGAGTTGCTCAAATCGTCGATTACGTCGCTTCTGTAACCGGTTGACGCGCGTTCGAGGGTGATGTGGTGACCGGTTGTTGATCGAAAGGTTTCGTATTTGGGGTGGGAGGGGGGCGAATTGTGGCCGTGTGCAGCCAACGTGACTGGACAGGGGCGTTGTGGGGTACGGGAGTTGGATTCGGTGTGTCGGGTGCGGGGTGGGGGGTTTCGTCGGGGGCGGTGGGGGTGCGCGGGGTTGACCGGGTGACCCGGGGTGGCGGCTGGGCCTTCAAGGCACTGAGGAGGCACGGCTGCCCGCGGCTGCGTCGGTATCGCTGCTACGCGGCCGCGTCGGCGCGGGCTGTATGCGGCTGGGGGCGGTGTGACCGTCAGCGGCGTTTGCGGTGGAGGGCGATGGCGGCTGCCGTGCCGCCGGCCACCGCGCCGACGCCCGCCGCCGCGGGGATGCCGACCTTGGCCGCCTTGCGGCCGGTGCGGTAGTCGCGCAGGCGCCAGTCCATGCGGCGGGCGTGCTTGCGGAGCTTGGAGTCGGGGTTGATCGCGTAGGGGTGGCCGACCAGCGACAGCATCGGGATGTCGTTGTGCGAGTCGCTGTACGCCGCGCAGCGGCTCAGGTCCAGCTCCTCCGCGAGGGCCAGCGCGCGCACCGCCTCCGCCTTGGCCGGTCCGTGCAGGGGCTCACCCACGAGTTTGCCCGTGTACACGCCGTCGACCGACTCGGCGACCGTGCCCAGCGCCCCGGTCAGCCCCAGCCGGCGGGCGATCACCTGGGCGATCTCCACCGGTGCCGCCGTGACCAGCCACACCCGCTGCCCGGCGTCGAGGTGCGCCTGGGCCAGCGCCCGGGTACCCGGCCAGATCCGCTCGGCCATGTACTCGTCGTAGATCTCCTCGCCGATGGACTGCAGCTCGGCGACGCGGTGGCCCTGGACGATGGAGAGCGCCGAGTCGCGGGCCTCCTGCATGTGCTCGGGGTCCTCCACCCCGGCCAGCCGGAACCACGCCTGCTGCCAGGCGAACCGCGCCAGCTCGCGCGTCTCGAAGAACTTCCGCTTGTACAGTCCCCGGCCGAAGTGGAACAGGGCCGCGCCCTGCATCACGGTGTTGTCCAGGTCGAAGAACGCGGCGGCCCGTTCGTCGCCGGGTACCGGGAACTGGGGTTCGCGTTCGGCAAGGTCCTGGGTGGACTTGCGTGCTGCCTCCGCCGAGGCCTCGCCTGCCAACACGCTCCGCGCCGTGGCGGAGCGCCTACGGGGAGTGAGCCATCCGAGAGCGGCCATGGCGTGAGCATAGCCAGTCCGTCCGGTGGTTCCGGAGCCACGAGGTTCGAACGTCGTGAACTTCCCGGGGCGGCGGCGTTAAGGCGCGCGCGACAATGGCCCGTATGAGCCCTCTCTTCCGCCGCAACACTCCGGCCGCCCCGCGGGACCGGCTCGTCACTCTCGTCCGCAAGCCCGGCTGTCATCTGTGCGACGACGCGCAGGTGGTGGTGGAGAAGGTGTGCGGGGAGCTCGGTGTTCCGTGGGAGCAGAAGGACATCACCCAGGACCGGGAGCTGCACGACCGGTACTGGGAGCAGATTCCCGTGGTCCTGGTCGACGGCAGTCAGCACACGTTCTGGCGGGTGAACGAGGACCGTCTCCGCAAGGCGCTCGGTGACTGACCAGCCAGTACAAAGTGGCTGGAAAGTCGCTTAGGATCGATGGTGACGTGGTCTCGGGGGCGGGATTGACAGAGGAGAGTGTGCGGTTTTGCCCCCAGAAGCAAAGGAACGGTGGTGCTCGCACGCCGGTTCCATCCGAGTGCGCCGGGGGCGCGTGACCCCGGTCACGTTGGCCGGGCAAATCGGACACAATCTTTGTGCACGCGTTCACAAAGACATAGCCTGCATTCGACGGGGCGGTCCGGGGACGTATGACCGCCTGAAGCCCCGCTCTACCCGCAGGAGCACCGTGGCAACTGGCCGAACTCACCGACCGGCGACCCGTAGCCGAGGGATTCCCGAGGCCACCGTCGCCCGCCTTCCGCTGTACCTCCGCGCCCTCACCGCGCTCTCGGAGCGCTCGGTGCCCACGGTCTCCTCGGAGGAGCTGGCGGCCGCCGCGGGGGTCAACTCCGCGAAGCTGCGCAAGGACTTCTCCTACCTGGGCTCCTACGGGACCAGGGGGGTCGGCTACGACGTCGAGTATCTCGTGTACCAGATCTCCCGTGAACTCGGCCTGACCCAGGACTGGCCGGTTGTGATCGTAGGGATCGGCAACCTCGGCGCCGCCCTGGCCAACTACGGCGGGTTCGCCTCCCGCGGGTTCCGGGTCGCCGCGCTGATCGACGCCGACCCCGCGATGGCGGGACGGCCCGTCGCCGGCATCCCGGTGCAGCACACCGACGAGCTCGAGTCGATCATCCGGGACAACGGCGTGTCGATCGGCGTGATCGCGACCCCCGCCGGTGCCGCCCAGCAGGTCTGCGACCGGCTCGTGGCCGCCGGGGTCACCTCCATCCTGAACTTCGCGCCGACCGTGCTGTCCGTGCCGGACGGCGTCGACGTGCGCAAGGTGGACCTCTCCATCGAGCTGCAGATCCTCGCCTTCCACGAGCAGCGCAAGGCCGGTGAGGAGGCCGCGGCCGACACCGCCGCCGTCCCGGCCGCCCCGCGCAAGCAGTCCGCCACCGACCAGGGGCCCGACGGGGACGTACCCGCCGTGATGCCCGCATGAGTCTCCTCGTCGTCGGACTGAGTCACCGCAGCGCGCCGGTCAGCGTGCTGGAGCGGGCCTCGCTGGGCGTGGACGCGCAGACCAAGCTGCTGCAGGACACGGTCGCCGCGGAGCCCGCCACCGAGAGCGCGGTCCTCGCCACCTGCAACCGCATCGAGCTGTACGCCGACGTGGACAAGTTCCACGCCGGTGTCGCCGAGCTGTCCACGCTGCTCGCCCAGCACAGCGGGGTCGGCCTGGAGGAGCTCACTCCTTATCTTTATGTGCACTACGAGGACCGGGCCGTCCACCACCTGTTCTCGGTGGCCTGCGGGCTGGACTCGATGGTCGTGGGCGAGGGGCAGATCCTCGGTCAGATCAAGGACTCGCTGGCCCGCGCGCAGGAGACGCACACCGCCGGACGGCTGCTGAACGACCTGTTCCAGCAGGCGCTCCGGGTCGGCAAGCGCGCCCACTCCGAGACCGGGATCGACCGCGCCGGGCAGTCGCTGGTCACCTTCGGCCTGGAGCAGCTGTCCCTCGGCGCGCCCGTCGAGGGCTGGGTCCGCGGCAAGAAGGCCCTGGTCATAGGCGCCGGCTCGATGTCCTCGCTGGCCGCGGCCACCCTCGCGCGGGCCGGTGTCGCCGAGATCGTCGTCGCCAACCGCACCCCTGACCGCGCCGAGCGCCTCGCCCAGATCCTCACCGAGGGCGACGACACGAACGTGCTGGCCCGCGCGGTACCGATGACCTCGGTGCCGTTCGAGCTGACACGTGCAGACGTCGTCGTCTCCTGCACCGGCGCGACGGGGCTCGTCCTCACGGCCGACGCGGTCGCGGCGGGCGTCGAGAGCCGTACCGGCGAGGAACCGCCGGTCGTCGACCTCGACGACGAGGCGTCGGCGGCTCCCCTGCCGCCCACCTCCGTGGGCACCGAGGAGGGCTGCCCGCTCGACCTGTCCGCCGTACGGCCCGGTTTCTCCGTGATGGGTGAGGCCGCCGTCGCCGGCATGGACGCGGCGACGCTGGAGCAGCACGCCGCGTGGGCCGCGGGCACGACCGTCGACCGCCGCCGCACCGGCCGCGGCGGCCCGGAGGCGGACGCCGAACTGATCGGCGCGCTGGCCGCGACGGCGTCCACGGTCGGCCGGATCCCCGAGCGGCGCCGCCCGGAGCCCGTGGCCGAACCGCCGCGCCCGGAGCCCGTGCTCTTCCTGCTGGACCTCGCGATGCCGCGCGACATCGACGCGGCGGCGCACCGGCTGGCCGGTGTCCGGCTGGTCGACATCGAATCGCTCGCCGAGGCGTCCGCGGACGCTCCGATGGCTGCCGATGTGGACCAGGTCCGGCGTATCGTCTCCGACGAGGTCGCCGCGTTCGGGGCGGCACAGCGGGCGGCGCACATCACGCCGACCGTCGTGGCCCTGCGCAGCATGGCGGCCGATGTGGTGGCCGGAGAGATCGCCCGTCTGGAGGGGCGGCTTCCCGGCCTGGACGACAAACACCGCGCGGAGATCACCCAGACCGTGCGGCGGGTGGTCGACAAGCTGCTGCACGCCCCGACGGTACGGGTCAAGCAGCTCGCGGCCGAGCCCGGCGGCGCCGGGTACGCCGACGCGCTGCGCACCCTGTTCGACCTCGACCCCGAGACGGTGGCCTCCGTCTCCCGCGCCGAGGAAAGCACCGAGAAGAACGCAGAGAACCGAGGGCCGGGATGACTGAGAAGGCACTGAGGCTGGGGACCAGGCGGAGCAAGCTCGCCATGGCCCAGTCCGGGCAGGTGGCGGATGCCGTGAGCCAGGTGACCGGACGGCCCGTCGAGCTCGTCGAGATCACCACGTACGGCGACGTCTCGCGCGAGCACCTCGCGCAGATCGGCGGCACGGGTGTGTTCGTGGCCGCGCTGCGGGAGGCGCTGGCGCGCGGCGAGGTGGACTTCGCGGTGCACTCGCTGAAGGACCTGCCGACCACACAGCCCGACGAACTGGTCGTGGCGGCCATACCGGTGCGCGAGGACCCGCGCGACGTGCTGGTCACGCGCGACGCGCTGAAGCTCACCGATCTGCCGCGCGGCGCCCGCATCGGCACCGGTTCGCCGCGCCGCATGGCGCAGCTGAACGCGTACGCGCGCAGCCACGGCATGGACATCGAGACCGTCCCGATCCGGGGCAACGTCGACACCCGCATCGGATACGTCCACCAGGGCGACCTGGATGCCGTGGTGCTGGCCGCCGCCGGGCTGAACCGGGTCGGACGCAGCGACGAGGTGACCGACTTCCTGTCGGTCGACACGGTTCTGCCCGCTCCCGGCCAGGGGGCACTGGCGGTCGAGACCACCGCGGACAACGCGGACCTGATCGCCGCGCTCGCCGAACTCGACGACCCGTTCACGCGGGCCGCCGTGACGGCCGAGCGGTCACTGCTCGCCGCCCTGGAGGCCGGTTGCAGCGCACCCGTGGGGGCGCTGGCCGACCTTCTCACCGACGGGCAGACTGTCAAGGAAATGCGCCTGCGCGGCGTCGTCGGCTCGACCGACGGTGCCACCCTGGTGCAGCTGTCCACCACCGGTCCCGTGCCCGAGACGCACGAGGCGGCGATGGCACTCGGCCGCGAACTCGCCACCGAGATGCTCGCGCAGGGCGCGGCCGGTCTTATGGGGGAGCGAGCACATTGAGCCCCACCACCTTTCCCGCCCCTCCGGAACACGGGCACGTCACCTTCCTCGGTGCCGGACCCGGGGATCCGGGACTGCTGACCCTGCGCGCCGTCGAGGCGCTGGCGAACGCGGACGTCCTCGTCGCCGAGCAGGACGTGCTCGACGTCGTGCGCACGCACGCCAGGCAGGGCGTCGCCGAGGTGCACACGGAGGCCGATGCCTCGGTTCCGGGCACGGGCACGCCCCAGCTGACGGTTGTTGACGGCGCGTCAACCCCCGCCGGTGTCCCCGCGATGAGGGATGCCGCACATCTTGTCATGGAGGCCGCGCGGGGCGGCAGGCGGGTCGTGCGTGCGGTGTCCGGCGATCCCGGGCTCGACGCGTACGCCGCCGACGAGATGCTGGCGTGCGCCTCGGCCGGGGTGCCGTTCGAGGTCGTCCCCGGTGTCGCGACGGCGGTCGGCGTGCCCGCGTACGCCGGTGTGCCGCTGCGTGACGCCGAGGGCGCGGACGTGCGGTTCGTCGACGCGCGTACGGCAACCGACCGGTGCTGGACGGAGGTCGGGGCGTCGGACGGCACGGTGGTCGTCTCCACCACGCTCGACTCCGTGGCCGCCGCCGCGGGCGAACTGGTGTCCGCCGGACGTAAGCCCGATACCCCGATGACGGTCACCGTCGGCGGTACGACGACCCGGCAGCGCACCTGGACGGCGACGCTCGGCACGATCGCGCAGACGCTGAAGCAGGCGAAGGTGCTGCCCTCCCCGGAGGGCGCCCGGCCGGTCATAGCCGTGGTCGGTGAGCGTTCCGCCGCCGCCCAGCGCGACCGGCTGGCGTGGTTCGAGTCCAAGCCGCTGTTCGGCTGGAAGGTGCTCGTGCCGCGGACGAAGGAGCAGGCGGCGTCGCTCTCCGACCAGCTGCGGTCGTACGGGGCCGTGCCGCACGAGGTGCCGACGATCGCCGTCGAGCCGCCGCGCACGCCCCAGCAGATGGAGCGGGCGGTCAAGGGCCTGGTGACGGGCCGCTACGAGTGGATCGCGTTCACGTCGGTCAACGCGGTCAAGGCGGTGCGGGAGAAGTTCGAGGAGTACGGGCTCGACGCGCGTGCCTTCGCCGGCATCAAGGTCGCCGCGGTGGGCGAGCAGACGGCGAACGCGCTGATCGCCTTCGGCGTGAAGCCGGACCTGGTGCCGAGCGGTGAGCAGTCGGCGGCGGGGCTGCTGGAGGACTGGCCGCCGTACGACCCGGTCTTCGACCCGATCGACCGTGTCTTCCTGCCCCGCGCCGACATCGCCACGGAGACCCTGGTCGCGGGCCTCATCGAGCTGGGCTGGGAGGTGGACGACGTCACGGCGTACCGGACCGTGCGCGCCTCGCCGCCTCCGGCGGAGACCCGCGAGGCGATCAAGGGCGGTGGCTTCGACGCGGTGCTGTTCACGTCGTCGTCGACGGTGCGGAACCTGGTCGGCATCGCGGGCAAGCCGCACAACGTGACGGTCATCGCCTGCATCGGTCCGGCGACGGCGAAGACGGCCGAGGAGCACGGCCTGCGCGTCGACGTGATGGCTCCCGAGCCGTCGGTCCACAAGCTGGCGGAGGCCCTGGCCGACTTCGGGACGCGCCGCCGCGCGGCCGCGCTGGACGCGGGCGACCCGGTGACACGGCCGAGCGAACGCCGTCCGGGGGCGCGGAGGCGCCGGTCGACGACGTGAGGTGAGGCGCCCCTTCGGGGGCGCCTCCTCTCGTCCGGCCTCCGACGTCACCACTGCGGCACCCCGTGCACCGCGTCACGCCGAGGTGCTGCAGCGGGTTTGGGAGATGGGCAACAGCCTCCGGACATCCGGCAAGCGGACACTGTGTCGTGCAGCACCTGTTCAGGCTCGGGTCACGGCGGTGTGGAGTTCCCGTACACCCGTGGTCCGCGGGTGCCGCTCGGCGAGCTCGTCGACGATGCTGCGGATCGCCGGCCGGTCGCGTACTTCCCCAGGACTGGCCCGGTAGGCGTCGAGCAGGGCGCGGGCCGTCTGTGCGGGTCGATTCCATGCCCACCAGGCGCGTGCCATGTCGGTGCCCATGCGGGCCTTGCGTTCGGCGGTCGAGAACTGGTCGGCGCGCAGGTTCTTCCCCGCGTCCAGGGCGGCGCCCGCGTCGCCGAGGGCCCAGTGCACGCCGACCGCGTACAGGTCGACGGCGGCTGGGCTGATCGGGAACAGGCGGCCTGCCGGGGCGGTGCCGGGGAGCCGACAGGCGGCTCGGCGGGCTTCCTCGGTCATAGCCAGCGCGTCGGCGCGCTCCCCGCCCCGGGCGGCGGTGTAGGCGAGGGTGCACAGCATCTGCGCGTAGGCAGCCGCTGCTGGCTCCGTGCGCAGCCCGGTGGCCTCGACGGTGGCGGCCGCCGATGTCATGAGCCGTTGAGCGTCGGCGTGGCGGTCCTGGTGGCGCAGCACGATCGCCAGTTCCCTCGCGGCGGCCGCCGCGGCGAGGGGTGATCCTGAGACTTCGGCCCAGGTACGGGCGCGGTCGGCGGTGAGGCGGGCGCGGTCGTAGGAGCCGAGCTTGATGAGCACAGCGGAGGCGAGGCTGTAGACCGAGGAGAGTCGGGCCTGGTCGAGGCTCTGCCGGGACGCGGATGCGCTGTGCCCGTCGGCGATGAGGGCGGGCAGCGCGGCGAGGAGCTGACTGTGCCTGCCCTGGTCGTACAGGGCCCGGGCGGAGGACAGACGAGCGTCCAGGGGCCCGGTGCCGACGGGGGCCGGAGTGTTGGCGAGCGCGTCGTCCAGGCCTGTCAGCAGGGCGACCGGTCCAGCGGTCGCCGTGGCGGTGAGCAGCGTACGGCGGCGCATGGGGTCCTCCTCGGCGTCACGCTGACTGGCCGTCACTCTAGTGGCCGCCGGAACTGCGGGGGACGGCGGCGCGAGAGAAGCCACCAGTATGTGTCGGGGCACGCCGACTTCCAGCGCGGCACGGTGCACCAAGGCCAAGTCGACTACCCGCGCACTGCGCTCGAGTCGTGAGACGGTGGCCGGTGAGCAGCCGATGCGACCGCCGAGCACGGCCAGTGTCCACGCTCGGTGTTCGCGGCCGAGCCGGATCAGTGCGCCGGGGCGGCGTTGGGCGGCTAACTCGCGTGCTCTCGTGCTTTTCCAGAGCGGGTCAACGAACACCGGACCCTCCCACGCCGCACTACCGGGGGCGTCCCACGGTAGAGGCGCTGCACGGGCCGCGTCGAGACCGCTTTCACATCGTGCAAACGCCATGCGAGCGGCGAGAGTTGATTACATCTGGCGTGGCCGGTGCGGTGCCCTGGGTGCATCGCCCCGATCCGCGGGGCGCCGTCCATCGGAGGCACCATGGCAACCAGCGCCGCTGCACCCATCCCGGCTGCCGGCCCGGCGACCGGCCCGATCCGCTCCGCGCGGGAGGTAGTGCCGGACGCCCTGTGGAACAAGCAGGTCGGTCTCCTCGTGCGGGACTACCCGTACGACTCGGTCATGGCGGCCCGAGTGCTGGGGCAGGGCTACGCCTACCTGCTGACCGCGATGAACCACCGGGGCGACAAGCTGGGCCTGGCGCCGAGCTCCCTCGTCGACATCGGCGTCCATACGATCATCCTGGACACCATGGCGTACGCCGAGCTGTGCGACCGCTTCAACGGCGGGCTTCCTGCACCACGTACCCGAGGTCGACTTCAAGAACGACGGCTCCGTGATGAAGACTGCGCACAGGGTCGCGGCCGACGGCTGGGATGTCGACCTGCCGCTGTGGCAGGACGCCGCCAAGTGCAGCCCGTGCCACCCTGGCAGCGACTCCCACTGAGCCGCCCGGGTGCCCTGGACTTCGGCCGGTCGCCGGAGTCCAGGGCACGTCCGGTTGAGATTCCCGCGAACCGGCCCGCCCGGAGGCTGGGCCCGCCACCATGGGGCGAGTGACAGCCCCCACCTCTGCAGACCTGTGGCACCACTACGGCCGCACCCGACACGCCACCGACCGGACCGTACCCGAGACGTTCCGGTGGGCCTGGGGTCAGGACTGCGGGCCCGGTCCGGAGATCCTCGGTGACCTGTCCGGACTGTGCGTCGCCGACCTCGGCGCGGGCGCCGCCCGGCACGCGGCCCACCTGGCCGTCCACCACCGGCCCGCCCGGGTCGTCGCCGTCGACGCCTCACCCGCCCAGCACGCCATGGCAACGGACCTGTACGGCCATCTCGCGCCGCGCCTGCAGCTGGAGCGGTCGGATGTCGTGGAGCACTTGCAGGCGGCGCCCGGCACGTACGACGTGCTCTACAGCATGTTCGGCGCGGTCGACTTCACCGAGCCACGCCAACTGCTGCCGGCGGCGGCGTCCGCGCTGCGGCGGGGCGGACGGCTGGTGTTCTCCACCCTCGCCCACTATCTCAGCGGGGCGCCCGCACAGCCCGACGTGGAGCACGCCGACATTCCGGCCAAAACCCCGGACGGGGAGTCGGCCACGATGCGCCGCTGGGTGCTCCAGGAGCACGTGTGGACCAAACTCCTGGACGAGGCCGGATTCACCCGGATCAGCAGCGACCTCCTGCCCGCCCGGCAGGGGCCGCGAGCGGCCAACACGCTGCTGCTCACCGCATGGCGCGGTCCGCTGTCGTAGATGCCGCCGGGGGCGGTCGCGGTGTCAGTGCGCGGCGACGCCCCTGCCGCAGTGGACGGCTACGGCCAGGTGGCGTGAGTCATCCCAGCCATCCTTTCGATTCCCTTGCCGTGGAACCGTGTTCGTGTCATCCTGCAAGGCTTTGCTCACGACAGGACGATCAGGAAGCTGGGGGGAAGCGCATGGTGACGGCGGTGGTTGGGGGTCCGTCCGGCGGGGATGACGAGCAGGTCGCACGGTTGGCGGCGGGCTCGTCGAACTTCGGTCACCTGCTGCGGCACGAGCCTTTACTGGTGACGCTGGGCTGTTCCGCCGAGTCGTACGTCCACACCGACCCCCACGCCGCCATGGTGAAGACTCGCCTCTTCGGCGAGATCATGGCCCGGCACCTGGTCACGCTCCTCGGCGTCACCGTGCCGGGGCCCCGGCAGGTCGACCGGATCAACGCGCTCGCCAGGGCTGACGTCCTCGTCCCGCAGGTGCGCGCCTGGTTCGAGGCGATCCGTACGACGGGCAACCGGGCGGTGCACGAGTACTACGCCAACGTCCGTGAGGCGCTCCAGTCCGTGGAGCTGTGCTTCCGCCTCGGTGACTGGCTGCACCGCTCCCTCGACCAGAACGACAACACACACAGGGTGTTCCTGGCACCCGCACCGCCCTCCGCCGCGCCCGCGCCCGAGTCCGTCGCCGACCAGCGCGAGCTGGAGCAGCTGCGCACCGAACTCGATGCCTACCGAAGGAGGTTGGAAGAGGCCCGGCTCAGCTACGACGGCAAGCAGAGCCGCCTGGAACGCGAGCAGGCCGCCCGCGAGCAGGCCGAGGCGGAACTGGCCCGTGCCGAGGCCGAGAGGGCGGCGCTGCACGACCTGATCGCCGAGCTGAGCGAGAAGATCACCGAGCTGACGGCTCCGGCGATGGAGTCCCGTTCGGCCGCCCGCCCGCTGGACGGGGCCTCGCGGCGCGACGAGTTCATCGCGCAGGCGCAGAAGGCCGCCCGCCCGCCGATGAGCGAGGCGCAGGTCCGCGCCGAGCTGGACCGCGTCCTGGAGAAGGCGGGCTGGGCCGTCCAGGACGACAGCGCCAAGAACCTCTTCGCGGACAAGGGAGTTGCCGTCCGGGAGGTCTCCACCGCCGTCGGTCGCGCCGACTACCTCCTCTACGTCGACCAGCGACTGGTCGGCGTTATAGAGGCCAAGCGGGAGGGCGCCGATCTTGAGGCCGCCATGGAGCAGGCCTCCCGTTACGCCACCGGCCTCACCCGCAGCCAGCAGCTCAGCGCCTGGCGGGCCAGCCTGCCCTTCCGGTATGTCGCCGACGGCAACACCGTCCGCTTCCACAACGCGCTCGACCCGTCCCCGCGCACCCGCGAGGTCTTCGCCGTGCACCGGCCGGACACGATCGCCCGCTGGGTGGAGGAGGCCGAGGCCGACCACAGCGCGCCGACCCTGCGGGCCCGGATGCGCCGTCTGCCGGAGGCTTTCCTCGACCCGGAGGACCTGCGCCCGGCCCAGGTGACCGCCATCAACGGCTTGGAACGCTCCCTCGCCAAGGACGACCCGCGCGCCCTGATCCAGATGGCGACCGGCGCCGGCAAGACGTACACGGTGGTCAGCGAGAGCTACCGGCTGCTCAAGCACGCGGGCGCCAAGCGCATCCTGTTTCTGGTCGACCGCAACAACCTCGGCAGCCAGGCCGCCACCGAGTTCGAGAACTTCGACACCCCGGACGACGGCCGCAAGTTCACCGAGCTGTACGTCGTGCAGCGGCTCGCCGGTGACACCGTGCTGGGCTCGGCGCACGTGGTGGTGTCCACGGTGCAGCGGCTGTGGCTGGCGCTGACGGGCCGCGAGGTGCCGAGCGCCGACCGCGAGGACGCGGCCCTGGACCGCTACGACCTGGTCGACGAGCCGGTGGAGGTCGGCTACAACCCGGACCTGCCGCCCGAGGCGTTCGACCTGATCGTCGTCGACGAGTGCCACCGCTCCATCTACGGCAAGTGGCGCGCGGTGCTGGAGTATTTCGACGCTCACCTGGTGGGCCTGACCGCCACCCCGGTCAAGCAGACCTTCGGCTTCTTCTTCCAGAACCTGGTCAGCGAGTACCCGTACGAGCAGGCCGTCGCCGACGGCGTCAACGTCGACTTCGACGTCTTTCGCATCCGCACGGAGCTGGGGGAGAACGGCGGGACGATCCCGGCGGAGACGGTCGTCCCGATGCGGGAACGCAAGACGCGCCGCGAGCGGTACCAGGAGCTGGAGGAGGACCTGGAGTGGAAGGCGTCCCAGCTGGGGCGTCAGGTCATCAGCAAGGGTCAGCTGAAGCTCGTCGTCGAGACGTTCCGCCAGCACCTGTTCACGGAGATCTTCCCACCGGTGGGGGAGGGGGAGACGCAGCGGGCGCGCACGCACGTGCCCAAGACGCTGATCTTCGCCGTGGACGACAACCATGCCGACGAGATCGTGCAGATGGTGCGGCAGGTCTTCGCGGAGAGCGACGACTTCTGCCGGAAGATCACCCACGCGGCGAAGCGGCCGGCCGAGCTGATCAAGGCGTTCCGCAACAGCCCCGAGCTGCGCATCGCGGTGACCGTCGACATGATCGCCACGGGGACCGACATTCCGCCGCTGGAGTGCGTGTTCTTCCTGCGGGACGTCAAGAGCTGGGCCTACTTCGAGCAGATGAAGGGGCGTGGCTCGCGGACCATCGACCCGGCGGAGTTCCAAGCGGTCACGCCGGACGCGGAGGTCAAGGAGCGGTTCGTCATCGTCGACGCGGTGGGCGTCACGGACTCCCCGCGCGTGGACGCGCGCCCGCTGGTCCGGGTCTCCGAGCGGAAGATCCCGCTAGAGCGGCTGATGGCCAAGACTGCGGGGCTCGCGATGACCGAGGACGAGGTCGCCACGCTCGCGGGACGTCTGGCACGGCTCGACCGGCAGCTCACGCCCGAGGAGCGGGAGGAGGTCGAGGAGCTGGCCGGCCGGCCGTTGCGGGAGATCGTGGGCGGGCTGGTCCGGTCCGTCGACCCTGACCAGCAGGAGCGGGCCCGGCGGATCGGTGGGCAGGCGCAGGTACGGCAGGACATGCTGGACGCGCTGAAGCCGATCGCCTCCAACCGCGAGCTGCGGGACCGGCTGATGTCCATGCGCCGCGCCCACGACATCGTCATAGACGAGGTGAGCGTGGACGAGGTGAAGGAGGCACGCGGCATCACGGCGGATGAGCTGGCGGTGCGGCGGGTGACCTCCTGGAAGCAGTACCTCGACGACCACCGGGACGAGATCGCCGCTTTCACCATCGCGTTCAGCGAGCGGCGTGATCCGAAGGAGGTCTACCGGCGGCTGAAGGACCTCGCCCGGAAGATCG
Source organism: Streptomyces marokkonensis (assembly GCF_008312835.1). Classification (GTDB taxonomy): domain Bacteria; phylum Actinomycetota; class Actinomycetes; order Streptomycetales; family Streptomycetaceae; genus Streptomyces; species Streptomyces marokkonensis_A. The sequence continues at coordinate 23,010 of NZ_VSKS01000019.1, forward strand.
AGCGTCCCCCGTTCCAGTGGACTCCGGGGCGGCTGTACGACGCGTACGTGCAGCTCGGGAAGGCGGCTCGGCATCCGCGGGGGGCTGCGGGTGTGGTGGACCTGATCGGGCTGCTGCGGTACGAGCTGGGGCTGGAGGAGGAGGTACGGCCGTACCGGGCGCTGGTGGAGGAACGGTACGTGGCGTGGCGGGCCCGGCAGGATCAGGCGGGGGCGTCCTTCACGGAGGACCAGGTGTGGTGGCTGGACCGCATGGTCGACGTGATAGCGACGGATGCGGCGATCGAGCCCGAGCATTTGAAGGACGTACCCTTCATCGAGCGCGGGGGTGTGGACGGGTTCCTTCGGGAGTTCGGGGCGGATCGGGGGGCTGAGATTTTGGATGAGCTGGGACGGGAGTTGGGCGCGTGAGCGAGGGTGGTATTCCTTCGGAGCTGCCGAAGGGGTGGGCGCGTGTTCGGCTCGGCGACATCCTGGACCGTATCGAAGCGGGTAAGTCCTACAAGTGTGAACCTCGCCCGGCCACGTCCGAGGAGTGGGGTGTCATCAAGGTCAGTGCCATGACCTGGGGAGAATTCGGCGAGGATGAGAACAAGGCTGTGCCTGCCGGTTTCTCGTTTAACCCCGATTATGAGATTCGGCCGGGAGATATTCTGCTGAGTCGGGCGAACACGGCGGCTTATGTGGGAGCGTCTGTGCTAGTGCGCAATTGCCGTCCAAGACTGCTCCTCAGCGACAAAAGTCTTCGCCTCATCCCGGCGAAGGGGGTAGACCGGGAGTGGCTAGCGTACTTTCTCTCGTCTCCAGGCGTTCGAGGCGAGATCTCTGAACGCGCCACTGGTACGAAGGACTCGATGCGGAACATCTCTCAGGGGGCCCTCGCAGACATTGAGTGCCCGTTGCCGCCTCTAGCCGAGCAACAACGCATCGTTGGCGCTCTGGACGAACAACTTTCTCGTCTTGTCTCGGGGGTCGGGACTGTACGCGGAGCCCTTGCCAAGGCAGCAGGCCTGCGGCGTAAGGTCCTCGCGGACCTCACCGCCCCATCGGGAGTTGGTTGGGAGAAGCACCAACTGGGCGACCTTGCAAGCACGGTGCGCAATGGAATGTATGTGTCTCGTCCTGGCCTCGAACCGGATGGCGTTCCCATCCTCCGTATTGGCGCTGTGCGTCCGATGCGGTTGGATCTGTCCGACTTGCGCTACAGCGCTATGGATGAAAGACGCGTTGCCGAGGACGGGTATCTCCTGGATCAAGGTGACCTGCTGTTCACCCGTTACAACGGTAATCCAGCTTATGTTGGTGCTTGCGCTGTTGTGCCTGAAGGCGCGGGTGCCCTTACCTACCCCGACAAGCTCATCCGTGTGCAGCTTCGCCGAAGTGCTGCGGACCCTAAATTCGTAGCCATGGCTTGCACCGGTGGCTCAGCGCGGCACGTTATGCAGGCGGCGGTTAAGACGACCGCTGGGCAGGCTGGCATCGCTGGCAAGGACCTAAAAAAGGTTCCGATCTGGCTGCCGTCGCTCGATGAGCAGCGGGAACGGGTGCGGACATACGAAAACTGGGAATTGATGATCTCACGTCTAGAGGAGGAGGTTATGAGGAGTGAACGCAACTCAGAAAAGCTACGCCGTTCCCTCCTTGCGGAAGCCTTCGCTGGCCATTTGATCCCACAAGACCCTGCTGACGAATCCGCCGGTTCCTTGCTCGATCGAATCTGTGCTGAGCGCGAGGTAGCCGGAGCAACCAAGTCTCGACGCCGAAGTCCGCGCCGGGCACCTGCACAGCTGAAGCGTGCTGTGGATCCTGCCTCGGCATTGGATGTACCTCCGCCATCCCGAGCAGACGTCCCCGCCCTCGCCTCCGCCACTCAGCCCACCCTTGATCTGGAGATGCCCTCGTGACCACGACCGAGGCCCGTCGGCTCGTCGACAAGCTGTGGAGTTACTGTCATGTCCTCCGGGACGACGGTGTCTCCACCATCGACTACGTCGAGCAGTTGACGCTTCTCGTGTTCCTCAAGATGGCGCACGAGGCGCAGTCCCGCCCGCCGATGTTCCGCGAGCAGATCATGCCCGAGGGGTCGGTCTGGGAGGGGCGCGGCTGGCCCGAGCTGCTGAACAACGACGGTGCCGAGCTCGAAGCCGCCTACACGCAGCTCCTCGAAGACCTGGGAGCCCAGCGCAAGGGCACGACCTTCCACCTGATCTTCAACGGGGCCCGTAACCGCATCCACGACCCCGCCAAGCTCAAGCGCCTGGTCAAGGACCTGATCGACAAGGAGAGCTGGTCCGGTCAGAAGACCGACATCAAAGGCGACGCCTACGAGGAACTGCTCTCCCGTGGTGCGGAGGACATCAAGTCGGGCGCCGGTCAGTACTTCACCCCGCGTCCGTTGATCCAGGCCATCATCGACTGCGTCCGCCCCACCCCGGACGATACGATCACCGACCCTGCCAGCGGAACCGGCGGCTTCCTGCTCGCCGCCGCCGAGCACATCCTCCACGAGTACGGCACCCGGCTCACTCCCGAGCAGCGCAAGCACCTCAGCAGCGGCGGTATCTGGGGCACCGAGCTGGTCAGGAACACCGCGCGTCTCGCCGCGATGAACCTCTTCCTGCACGGCATCGGCCAGCCCACCGGGCCCACCCTCGTCCATGACCGTGACGCCCTCATCGCCCCGCCCACCAAGCGCGCGAGCCTGGTCCTGGCGAACCCGCCCTTCGGTAAGAAGTCGTCGATCACCGTGTACGGCGACGACGGCTCCGCCGCCCGTGAGGCGATCGCCTACGAGCGCCGTGACTTCTGGGTCACCACGACCAACAAGCAGCTCAACTTCGTCCAGCACATCGCCTCGCTGCTGGAGATCCACGGCCGGGCTGCGGTCGTCGTCCCGGACAACGTCCTCTTCGAAGGCGGCGCGGGTGAGACCATCCGCCGACGCCTGCTGAAGGAGTACGACGTCCACACGCTGCTGCGCCTGCCCACTGGCATTTTCTACGCGGGCGGCGTCAAGGCCAACGTGCTGTTCTTTGAACGCAAGCCGGCCCGGCCCGAGCAGGCGTGGACCGAGAAGCTGTGGGTCTACGACTTCCGTACCGCCCAGCACTTCACTCTCAAGCAGAACCCGCTCACCCGGGCCCACCTCGAAGACTTCGTGCAGTGCTACCGCCCCGACGAGGACCGTTCCAAGCGCGTCGAGACGGAGCGCTTCAAGGCGTACACGTATGAGGAACTGATCGCCCGCGACAAGGCCAACCTCGACATCACCTGGCTCCGCGACCCCAGCCTCGACGACGCTGACAACCTGCCCGCGCCTGAGGTGCTGGCCGCCGAGATCGTCGAGGACCTCCAGGCCGCGCTGGAGGAGTTTGCCGCGATCGCAGAGACCTTGCGGCAGACACGGGGAGAGACCTCGGCAGAGGAGGCCGCGGACCCGGTCGCCGACTGACATGCAGGCGTGGCCCGCACCCGTGTACACGGGTGCGGGCCACGTGCATCTACTCCGTCATTGTTCAGTGTTTGGAGGCGTACAACAGGAAGGTTGCCCAGGTGGTGGGAGTGAGGGCGAGGCGGGGGCCGTCCGGGTTCTTGGAGTCACGGACGAGGATGTGGTCGGGGACGGTGGCCACCTCGACGCAGGAGGGAGTATCAGCGCCGCTGTAGCTGCTCTTCTTCCAGGCCACTTCGACGCAGGACGGGCTGTCATCCGTGCTGTAGCTGCTTTTTATCCACATGAGTGCTGTCCCGTTCTCAAAGGCAGGCTTGAAGCTCACGGTTCTCCCAGCATTCTTTCGATGAAGGCCAGAGACTCCTCGGGGGTGAGAGCCTGAGAGCGGATGGTCCCGTAGCGGATCTCAAGGATCTGAACGAGTTTCGGGTCGACAATCGCACGGCTGGTGAGCTGAACTTCGTTGGATCCCACAGTGGTTCCATCCTTGAGTCGAAGGACTCGGAACGGGCCATCGACCCCGGCGTTCCCCTCACGTCCAAGAGGCATGACCTGGATGTCAACGCTCCGCAGCTTGCCCAACTGCAACAATCGTTCGAGCTGCTCGCGCATCACCATTCTGCCCCCGTAGGGGCGTCGCAACGTCGACTCGCATTGCACGAAACTGAAAACGGGCAGCGAGGTGCCGCCGCTGATGATCTCTTGGCGAGCTGTACGCGCAGCCACCTGCTGCTCCAGCTCCTCCTCTGAGAAGGGTGGTCGCCGAGAGCTGAACACAGCCCGTGCGTATGCCTCGGTCTGCAGCAAGCCGTCGATGACGGAGTTGCTGTAGGAGCAGATCTCGACGGCCTCCGCCTCCAGCCGCTTTACGTCCCGCACCTTCTTCGGGTACCGGACCTCCGCCACGTCCTTCTTCATCGCGGAGATCTTGCCGCCCGCGCCCAGGACCTCGTCCGCGGCGTCCAAGTACTCGGGCCGGGGAATCCGTCGTCCCCGCTCCACACAGGAGACCGTCTCCTCCCCGTACTTGATCGCCGCCCCGAACTCCGCCTGGGTGAGGCCGGCCGCCTCTCGCCACAGCTTCAACTGCCGTGTGACCGTGCGCATCACGGCCCCGGCCTCTTCGTCGTCCAGCCCCGCTTCCCACCCGCTCATGTTCGCCGCCTCCCGTCGCGCGCCCTTCCCCGGACCAACTCCGGCCGCCCGCGTCCGGTCACCCCGGGCAGGGCGGACAGAAGCCGGACACCTGGCGTACAGCCGTCGGCCGTACGACCTGCCGGTATTCGCAGTGTGCACATGTGTGAGCACACTGGGTGGCGAGAATTGGGAACTCCGCATCGCGGAAAGAGAAGGGACACCACCCCATGACGACACTCGCCCTCGAAACCCCCTGGGCGCTGCGCCTGGTCACCGACCGGCTGCCGGTCGTGCCGCCGCCTTACGCGACGGTGACGCTCGACCCCGTCACGCAGACCGCCCGCTACACCGACTCCGCCGGGCGGAGGGTCGAGATGGGCAAGCACGGGACGTCGAGGACGACCGGTACCGCTTCCGTGTCCGGGGGAGGCGACGGGAACGGTCCACAGCCCCAGACACAGGACGACAGCACCACCGACTACGAATCGGACTGACCGATGGCTTCCACCGTCCTGGTCGTCACCGCGCTGGAGGACGTCACCGCGGACCGGGTCGTCGCCGCGCTGAACGAGCGTGAGGTGCCCGTCGTCCGCGTCGATCCCGCCGACATCGGGCCCGCCCTGACGTTCGGTTTCCGCCTCGACGCGGAGCGTCCGGCGTGGAGCGGGTGGCTGCGTACGGCGAGCCGGGAGGTGGAGACGGGGCAAGTGGCGGCGGTGTACTACCGCCGTCCCACTCCGTACGGTGCCCGGTTCATGCATCTGCCCCGGCAGCAGCGGGACTTCGCCGCCGCCGAGGCGCGGCACGGGCTCGGCGGCGTCCTGAACGCCCTGTCCGGCGCCCGGTACGTCAACCACCCGGCCGTGGTGGCCCGTGCGGAGTCCAAGCCTGCCCAACTCCGGAGGTTCGCCCGGCTCGGGCTGAGGATTCCTCCGACGTTGATCACCAATGACCGCAAGGACGCCGAGGAGTTCGCCTCCGCCTACGGCCCCGTCGTCTGCAAGACGTTCCGCGGCCTGCCCGCCGGTGACGACGGGCGCACCGGAGCGATCTGGACCCAGCGGGTCGACCCGGAGAACTTCGACGAAACGCTCACCGTGACCGCCCACCTGTTCCAGGCCGAGATCCCCAAGACCGGTGACGTACGCGTCACCGTGGTCGGCCGTCGTGTCTTCGCCCAGCAGGTCGCCGCACCCGACGGCGCGCTGGACTGGCGCCGGGGTGACTGGGGCGCCCTGGTCCACGCCCCGATCACCGTGCCGCCGTCCGTCGAGGCGGCGCTGCACTCCTACCTGGCCTCGTTCGGTCTGGTCTTCGGCTGCTTCGACTTCGCGCTCACCGGTGACGGGGACGACCCGGAACACTGGACGGCGATCGAGTGCAACCCGAACGGACAGTGGGGCTGGCTTCCCGACGCCGAGGACATCACCGAGGCATTCGCCGGCCTTCTCACCGTGGAAAGGAAGGGCCGTTCATGACGCTGCCCGTCGACCTCGACACCGATGCCGCGCGGCTGCGCGCCGTCATGGCGGAGGGCCTCGCCGCACGCGGGGCGCTGGACGATCCGGCTTGGCGGGCGGCGGTGGAGGCGGTACCCCGGCACCGGTTCGTGCCCGGCTTCTACCTGCCCGCCGAGGAGCGCGACGAGCAGGGGCTCACCGTGTGGCAGCCGGTCACCGCCGCGCTCGACCACGGGCGCTGGCTGGCCGCCGCGTACTCCGACACCACGCTCATCACGCAGTTCGACGGTGACGAACCCGACTGGGAGCACCCGGCCGAGCGGCACGGAGGGGCCCCGACCTCGTCCTCCACCCTGCCGTCGCTCGTGGTGCGGATGTGGGCCGATGCCGACGTCCGGGAGGGGCACACGGTGCTGGAGATCGGCACGGGGACGGGGTACTCGACCGCGCTCGCCTGCGAACGCCTCGGATCGGCCGGTGTGACGAGCATCGAGGTGGACCCGCACCGGCTGGAGCGGGCCGCGAGCGCGCTGCACGGCTGCGGTTACGCACCCGCCCTCGCGGTCGCGGACGGGCTGTACGGGTACTGGCCCGAGGCCCCGTTCGACCGGATCGTCGCGGCCTGCTCCTTCCGTGCCGTGCCCCCGGCCCTCGTCGCCCAGACCCGGCCGGGCGGAAAGATCCTGCTGACGCTCTCAGGCTGGCTCTACGGGTACGCCCGTGTCCTGCTCACCGTCGCCGGGGACGGCACCGCCGAGGGGCGTCTGCTGGGCGGCACGGTCTCCTTCATGTCAGCGCGTACGCACGCGGCGCCGGCCTTCGGCAACCCCGCCCACTGGGCGGCGGAGCTGCCGGGGGAGGCGCGGGTCGCCCGGCACGGTCCCCAGCGGATCACCGCCGCGACCGAGGAGGCTTTCCACTTGCGCTTCCTCGTGCAGAGCGCGGTGCCCGGTGCGCAACTGACGACCGTCGGCGACGTCGTGCACCTGGTCGACGTGGTCAGCGGGTCGGCCGCCACACTGGCCCCGGACGGCGGCAGCGGTTGGCGGGTGCGGGAGGGCGGTCCGGTCAGGCTGTGGGAGAGCGTCGAGCGGGTCATCGACGTCCACGACGCGGCCGGGCGGCCGGAACCGGAGACCTTCACCCTGTGCGTCCACGACGGCGGGCAGCACCTGCGGCACCCGCGGATGCCCTGCCTGCCGCTGCCGACGCCCTGAGGGGAGGCCCGTCGACCTGCCCCACCGGGCAGCCCGGACGAGACCGGGCACCTCACGGACAGCCGTCGGCCGCACGGGCCGCCAGCCTTCACGAGAGGTGTATGCCTCACGACTCTGGGTGATGTGAATCAGGAAACCGTCGTATCGCGCACCCCGCTCCACCAGTACTCCGTGCCGCTCTCCGCCACCCGCCGGGGTGCACGGCTGGCCCGTCTGCTGGCCGCCGAGCAACTGGAAGCCTGGGGAGTGCCGTTGGACCCGGCCCGGGTGGTCGTCGCGGAACTCGCGGCCAACGCCGTCCTGCACGGGCGTGTGGCAGGGCGCGGCTTCCGGCTCGGTCTCACCGTCACGGCGCCCCGCACCCTTCGCATCGAGGTTACCGACCCCCGGGGCAATCAACTGCCCCCGCAGAAGCGGGCGGCCGGCGGGGCGGAGCCCGGCGAATCCGGATACGGCCTGCTCCTGGTCGGTGAACTGGCCGACCGCTGGGGCGTGCGAACAGGTCCGGTGCCGTGCAAGACCGTGTGGGCGGAGCTGGATCTCGGCCGATGAGTCCGGCCTCAGCCGGTCGATCGTATGAGGCGGAGCGTCCCTTCCTGGGGCGCTCCGCCTCATACGTTTTCCGCTGACGGCTCTGTACCTCCGGGGCTGATTCCTACTCGGACTTCGACTTGGGCGTGAAGACCAGCAGGCGGTCCAGGAGGAGTGAGGACAGGGCCGGGTGGGTGAGGGTCTCGGGCTGCATGTAGGCGCGTGCCACCGCCTGCATGCGGCTCATGTCGACGGTCCTGTCGGCGCCGTACTGCGCGCAGAAGTCGGTGCCGGCGGACGGAAGCTCGGTGACGTGCGGGCCGGTCGGTCCCGCGTCGCCGGCCCGGCTGAAGGTCCAGGCGTAGAGCTTGTCCGCGTCCGGGCTGTCGGCGAGGTAGTCGCGCGCGCTGCCCCGCAGGTCGCGGTGGTTCCTGGCGGTCACCGAGACGGCGGCCTCCTCGTCGGCGTAGAGCGAGATGCTGGAGTAGCTCGCCTGCCGGGTGGCCACGTGGTTGGCGCCGTAGGCGACGACGAAGGAGCCGTCGGGCAGGCTGAAGCTCGGGCTCAGCGGGTCGTCGGCGTCGTTGGACAGCGCGCCGATCCCGGGCGTGGGGGGATCGATCACCTTGTTGGACTGCAGCCCCGGGTACGACTGCTCGAAGCCGCGCTCCATCGCCACGTCACGTGCCTGGAAACCCGGGTGGGCGTCGATGATCCGCTGCCGCAGCTTCTGCAGCGCGGGGTTGAGGTCGAGTTCGGTGGCCCCGGTCCCGGCGACGCGCAGCCGGGGCACGGGCAGCGGGGCCGGGTCGTACACCGGTTTCGTCTGGTCGGCGGAGGTGCCCTTCGGCCGTACCCGCAGGACCTGGAGCGGGGGCGCGTCGCGGTACGCGTCGAGCGCCTTCTCGAAGCCGGGCTCGGGCGCGGCCGTACGGATGCCGAGCAGGAACTGGTCGGCTTCCTTGCCGAGGCCCAGGCGGAACATGGCCGGGGGAACGGTCGCGTCGTTGATCGCGCCGCCGAGCCCGGAGGCGGCCAGTATCTCGTGCACCTCGGCCCGCGTGCGCTCGTGCCCCGTGATCACGAGGGCGAACGGCTGCCCGAAGGGGGTGGGGCCGGCCGTTTTCACGGTTCCCCTGTTGACGGGGTCGCCGACCGCGGGCCACAGGACCGGACCGGTCTGCAGGGACCCCCTCACCATCGTGAGGTCGAAGGAGAAGTAGGCCTCCGGCGGCGGTGTCGTCCCGATCAGGACCACGGCCTCGTCCTCGCGCAGGCGCCAGGTCACGGGCGGGTTGGTGTTGGCCGTCTGCCCCGGTACCTCGGGGAGGTTCGTGATGATGTACGGCGACTGCGGGTTGGGCCACATGCCGCTGAACAGGACGCCCTCGCAGTACCTGCGGTTCAGGTCGAACACGGCCTCGGATCCCGGCTGGGACACGTAGCCGGACTGTGCCACCTGGCGCTGGAACCGGGCGACGTGCGGGTCGGCCTTCCGGTCCGGGGTGGTGGCGCCCGCCGGCCGGCGGGCGGGAGTGTGGATCGCCGTTCCGGCGAAGATCCGGTGCCCGTCGTCGTCCGACGGGTAGCCGTGGGCCCGCGCGGCCTTCTCGATGCCGTCCCGGCTGGCGCGGTAGAGGTCGGGCCACTTGGCTCCGGACCCGTAGATCTCCTCCGCCATGGACCACAGGGTGTCGCCGTCGGTGACGGTGCGGACGTCCTCGCCGTCGTTCGCCGCGTCCTTGGCCGGGGTCGGCGCCGGGGCGGTCAGTGCGGTGGGGGCCGGGGTGGTGGTCGTCGCGGGCTGGGCGAGGGCCGTGGTCGCGGGGCAGAGAACCGTGCAGCCGGCCGCGATGCCGCTGACGGCCGTCACGGCTATGCGACGGTGCCGGCGTGATGCCTTCGGGTGTCGTATCGGGAGTTTCTGCACACAGAGCTCCAGGGGTGCGAGTGCGGAGAGTTTCCGCATGTCACGCTAGGTGCTCGCTCTGGTGTGTGCATGTGCCGTTCACCCGGATGGGGGGCGCGCGGCGCGGCTCAGCGGCAGAGAGCGTCGATGTCCGCGGTGAAGGTCGGGAACTCGGCGCGGGCCTCGGCGATGACGGCGCGGGCCGATCGTCCGGGGGTCGTCGCGTGGCGTTCGGCGAGGGCGGTGAGGGTCGCGTCGGGGCGCGGCTCGCGGTCCTCGTACAGCACGGCCTCCAAGGGGCCGCAGCCGTCGGCCAGCATCCACAGGAAGTCGGAGAGGTTCCCGGCCACCACGCCGCTCTCGCCCTCCGAACCCATGAAGACCACGGGCTGCTCGGTGAGGGGGCGGCCCGGCCGCCCGTACCGGAGGGCCGCGAGGCCGCCGGTTCCGTCCTGCCCGAACACCCGGTAGGCGTCACCGTCGAGTTCGGGGTTCCCCGTCCACTGGCGCAGCCAGTCGGTGGTCTCCCCGGCCGACTCGAAGGCGTCGTAGGGCTCGAAGTCGATTCCCTGGCCGTCGGCGTAGTCGATCTCCGTACGGGCCAGGTCGGCCAGGGCGGGGGGAAGGGCGCGGTCGTCATCGGTCATCCGGTTCACCCGCGCACCGTAACCGCCGGTACTGACAGGGTGCTTGCCGACGGGCCCGGGGCCGGAGACCGGCTGTACGGGACGCGGTGGTGCGCGGGCCGGGGCTGCGGGCGGTAAAAGACCTAAGTACCAAGGGTAAAAACCAACCAACCCAACCAAACCTCGCGTAGGTCACTCGGGCGGGTGAAACGAGTCGAACTGGCTGGCGCGGCGGTGGTTCGGGCGGGCAGTCTCGGGACGAGAGCGGCCGAAGCAACTCGGCGCTCCCACAAGCCCGTACACATGTCGGCCCCCGCCGGGACTAGCACTCCCGAGGCGAGGGCCTGACCAACAAGGAAGCGAAGCCTTCCCCATGGCTGAGACGAAGCCTAGCCCTGCCCCGCGCCCGATTCAGGGTGTTCGACGATCCGCCACACCCTCCGGTGTCACACACGTACGCACGTACCAGTCCGGGCAGTACGTGGTCGTCGGTAACCACCTTGCCCAGCATCGTGAGTTGTCGCTGACCGCGATCGGACTGGCCACCCACATCTTCTCGTTGCCCGAGAGTACCCCGGTCGACATCCGCAGCCTCGCCGAGCGCTTCCCCGAGGGGCGGGAGCGGATCGCCTCCGCGCTGCGGGAGTTGGAGGCGCACGGGTATCTGGAGCGGGTCCGCGAGCACACGGAGTCGGGCCGCCTGGTGACGCGTACGTATGCCCACCACACGCCGCAGGCCGCGCGGGCAGCCCTGCCGACCCTCCCCCGGCCCGTGCGTGCGGTCGGCCGCGGTGGCACGGGCCGGACGTCCGCCGGGGTGGGCGGCGAACCGCGGGAAGCGCCCAAGGAGGACGACCAAGCCCCCGCTGAGCCGGAGGTCGTCGAGGATCCCGAGGTGCCGGCGCCCGTCCCCGTGGAGTGCGCGACCGCACGCCCGCCGCGCGAACCTGCCCGCCGTGAACCGCGGTTCGAGGAGGCGGTCACGCTCCTCGCGGGCCTGCGCCGCACCGACGCCCGCCTCATCCTGTCCCTGCGCGACGTGAACAGGCTGGCCCCGAGTGTCATCGACTGGTTCGACCGGGGCGCCACCCCCGCCGCCGTGCACCGCACCCTGACCGCCGATCTCCCAGCGGTGATGAAGCACCCGGCCGGTGTGATCGCCTACCGGCTGCGTGAGCTGCTGCCTCCACCGCTTCCCGCGCTCCCGGCGCCCCCACCGCCCACGGCCGGCGCCCGTGGCCCGTACCCCTTCCAGGACTGCGACGGCTGCGACCGGGTGTTCCGTGCCCCGGCACCCGGCCGTTGCCGCGACTGCCGGTCCGGGCCGACAGCAGCCGGCGAGGTCGCGTGCGCGGCTTGATCCCCGGCCCAAGGTCCCGGCCCTCGGGACGTCAGGACAGCTCGCGCAGGGCCCGGCCGAGGGTCGTCACGCCCTCGGTGATGGCTCCGGGCGGGTCGGCCGCGTAGCCGAGGACCAGGCCCGGCGGGCCGGGGAGCTGGCGGTGCCAGGACAAGGGCTGGCACTTCACGCCGTGGGCGAGTGCGGCGGCGGCGAGTTCGGTGTCGGGTACGTCCTGCGCGTAGGTGACCGTCAGGTGCAGGCCGGCCGCCGCGCCGTGGACGACCGCGCCCGGCAGATGCGCGGTGACGGCGTCGATCATCGCGTTCCGGCGGCGGATGTGGCGGGCGCGCAGCAGGCGCAGGTGCCGCTCCAGCTGCCCTGTCTCCATCAGCCGGGCCAGGATCAGCTGCGGCAGTACGGCGTTGCCCAGATCGGTGACGCGTTTCGCGTGGGTCAGTGCGTCCAGGTGGCGGGGCGGAGGGATCATCCAGCCGATGCGCAGCGCTGGGGCGAGCAGTTTGGACACGCTGCCCGTGTAGCACAGCCGGTCGGCGAGCAGTGAGCGCAGCGCGGGCACGGGCGGCCGGTCGTAACGGTGCTCGGCGTCGTAGTCGTCCTCCACGATCAGCCCGCCGTCCGCGGCCCAGCGCAGCAGCTCGCGGCGGCGCTCGCCGCTGGTGACGACACCGGTCGGGAACTGGTGGGCGGGCGTGAGCAGGACCGCCCGGGCGCCGGTGGCGCGCAGCGCGTCGACGCGTACGCCGTTGTCGTCGACCGGTACCGGTGGGGTGGCCAGGCCCCCGTGCCGCAGATGCTGACGGGTGCCGAGCGAGCTGGGGTCCTCCACCGCGACACCGGTGACGCCGTCGGCCAGCAGCACGGGGCTCAGCAGGGTGAGCGCCTGCGCGGTGCCGGCGACGATCAGGATCCCGTCCGGCTCCACCCGGATGCCGCGGCTGCGCGCCAGCCAGTCGGCGACGGCACGGCGCAGCCGCGGGGCGCCGCGGGGGTCGCCGTACCCGAGGTCCGCCGCGGACAGCTCGGCGAGCACGGCCCGTTCGGCGCGCAGCCAGGCCGTCCGGGGGAACGCGGAGAGGTCGGGCCGGCCGGGGGTGAGGTCGATGCGGGCGTCGGCGGCGCGCAGTACGTCGAAGACGTCGTCGCCGGGCTCACCGTCGAAGGGGGACCGCGGCACGGGCCCGTGGGCCGGGGCGGTGCGCCGGGGCGGCCCGGACGCGGAGGGCGCCCGCGGGACGACGGGGGGTGCCGCGACCACCACCGTGCCGCCGCGCCGGCGCCCCTCGACATGACCGTCCTCGGCGAGCCGCCGGTACGCCTCGGTGACCACGCCCCGGGAGACGCGCAGCTCCGCGGCGAGTACCCGGGTGGACGGCAGTCTGCTGCCCACGGTCAGCCGGCGGTCGGTGATCGCCTGCCGCAGCCGCTGTGCCAGCCAGTCCGCCTTGCCGCCGGGGGGCGCGTCTTCGGCACGCAGCTGCAGGAAGTCGGAGCCGTGCGCCGGAGGGGCGGCGCCCGACGCCGTACCGCCCGTCACCACTTCTCCCTCGCTCACCGCGCCCATGGTGCCACGTGCCGCTACGGCGTCCGAGCGCCGGACGGCGGCTCGTCGCCGAGTGCGAACTCCCGGGTGGAGGCGGTGAGAAGGGCCGTCGCCGGGGTGGTCCCCCAGTGCGCGGTGAGGTCCCGGGCGATCGTGTCCAGCACCTCCGCGACGGTGTCCGCGCCGCCGTCGTGCACGGCCTCCGCCACCACGAGGATCCGGCGGGTGTGCTCGCCGACCGCGGAGTGGCCGCTCTGCCGGTTGGTCCAGCGGCGGGCGTGCGCCCGTCCGGCGGAGTCGGCGTACGTCACCTCGCCGGGGGCCGGGTGCTCGGTGGCGCCGCCGAAGGTCGTGTACTCCTCGTCACCGCGGGCGTGACGCACCTCGAGCAGCGGGCCGGTGACGCGGTCGGCGTCGAGCACCGCGACCGGGACGGCGTACGCCACGGAGACCGCGTTGCACAGGTCGACCACCGGGTGGATGCGTGGCAGCGTTCCTTCCTTGCGGAGCCGCCGCAGCAGCGACTCCGAGGCGCACCGGTACTGCGTCGGCTTCAGCCCCATGGAGGCGAAGACCCGCCGCCAGGCCAGGACTTCGGGGAACCGGCCCTCGGAGGCGCCGGCCAGCCGGGCCCGGGCGCGGGCGGTGTACTCCGCGACGCGCGGGCCGACGTCGGCCACCGGGCCGACGCCGGTGGCGTGGAGCGCGCCCGCGGCGAGGCGGGGGTGGTCGGACCAGATCGCGTCGGCGTGCCGGAAACGCATGTCACGCCACCGCCATCCGTGCGCTCAGACCCACGAAGCAGACGGCGAACACCCGGCGCAGGCCGGTCGTGATCCGGGGCCGGGACGCCAGGCGGTCGCGCACGGCCGCGGCGCCCATGCCGTACGCGGCGAAGACGACGAAGGTCAGAGCCATGAAGACCGCGCCGAGCCGCAGCATGAGGCCGGTGGAGCCGGGCGTGCCGGTGGGGACGAACTGGGGGAGGAACGCGACGAAGAACATGGTCAGTTTGGGGTTCAGCAGGTTGAGGAGCACCCCGGAGGAGATCACGCGGAGCACCGGGCGCGGCTCGGCGTCCGTCTCGACGGTCAACGCGTCCTTGTCGCGCAGCGTCGCCCACGCCATGTACAGCAGGTAGCCGGCACCGAGGTACTTCACCACCCCGTAGGCGACGGCGCTGGTGTGCAGCAGCGCGGCGAGGCCGGTGATCGTCGCCACCAGGTGCGGTACGACGCCGAGCGTGCAGCCGAGCGCGGCCACCACGCTCGCCCGGCGGCCGTGGGACAGTCCGGCGGCGAGGGTGTACACCACACCGGTGCCGGGGGTGACCACCACCACGAGGGTGGTCAGCAGGAACGCGAGACTCAAGGGAACCCTCCGCGAGATCGACGGTTCCCTCAGCCTGCTGCGCTCATGGACCGAAGGGCAGAGCCAAAGGATGCCGGCTTGACCGGTCCAAAGCCACGGACTGCGGCCTCGACGTCAGACCAGGCCGACCGACAACAGGCCGCCGCCCGCGGCGACCGCGAAGGCGAGGCCGCGCCGCCCCGCGGTGACCGCTCCGGGGTTGCCCCGCGTCGACAGCACGAGCACGGCGTTGGCGGCGAACGCCGGGAGCAGAATGCCGAACAGGGCGAACGTACCGACCGCCCCGAGGGTCGGCTCGGCCGGCGCGGCGACGGCACCCGCCACCATCGCGACCGCGGCGATCGCGTACAGCGTCCCCGACGCGAGGGTGATGTCGTCCCTCTTCAGCGGGGCGGGTCCGCGCCCCTTGGCGTGGTTCCAGTGGCGCCGCTCCGTGCCGACCCGGGCCAGCACCATGATCACCACTTCGACCGCCAGGGCGATCACGGCGACGTGCTCGATCGTCATTGCACTCACCTCACTTGCTGCACGCGGACGAGACGGCGGAGATGCCGGTCGCGGCGAACGTATCCGCTGGTCGGGAGCTGGGTGAGGATCTTGAGCGAGATCAGAGCTTGTCGAGGGCCTCGGCCACGGCTCGGGCGAACGCCTCGGGGTTGTCCAGCATGATGTTGTGTCCGCAGTCGGGGATCGCGGTCAACAAGACACCTGAGGCGACGAGTTCGGCGGATCCGGGGAACGCGCCGTCCGCCGCGGGGAAGAGGAACGTGCGGGGGACCGGCAGGGCGAGCAGGAGTTCGCGCATCGTCGGGGTGGTGCCGCGGACCAGGTGGGTGGCGCTGCGGTGCAGGGCCTCCAGGCCCGCCAGGCGCATCGTCGACCACCAGTGCGCGCCCGCGCGGTCGCGGACCTCGCGCCAGGCGCCGGACACGAACTCCTCCTCCGTGTACGCGGCGATGCCGCTGCTGCCGGCCGCGCCGGGGACGCGGGGCAGCGGGTCGAGGTTGGCGTCGACCAGGACCAGGCGGGAGACCAGCCCGGGGTGGCGGGCGGCGAGCACGACGGCGACCGAGCCGCCCATGCTGTGGGCCACGAACTCCGCGCCGGTGACGTCCGCGGCGCGCAGGGCGGCGGCGAGCGCGTCGGCGTGGTCCTCGAGGGTGTACGCGAACGAGGTGGGGCGGTCGCTGTGGCCGTGGCCGAGCAGGTCGACGAGGAGGGAGCGGTGGCCCGCGAGGAGCGGGTGGACGGCGGTCTCCGTGAAGTAGGCGGGGGAGGTGGCCCCCAGGCCGTGGACGTACACCCGCGCCGGGTCCCGGCCCGGCAGCTCGACCCAGCGGATGCGGTCGCCCTCGGCCGTAACGGCGGCACTGTGCACGGTGTCGTTCCCCTCGGTGGCGTGATCGCGGCAGGGAGAACGGTACTCACGCACGGTGGGTCCCGGCCGCCGACTGGGCGTCGGTAAAGGCACTCGTGGGGCGGGCGTAGCGTAGGTGGTATGACGACGTACGGATCCTTCCCCGGCACGCGGCCGCGGCGTCTGCGGACCACCCCCGCCATGCGGCGCATGGTCGCCGAGACCAGGCTGCACCCCGCCGACTTCATCCTCCCCGCCTTCGTACGCGAGGGCGCGGCCGAGCCGGTGCCCATCGCGGCGATGCCCGGTGTCGTCCAGCACACGCGGGACAGCCTGAAGAAGGCGGCGGCCCAGGCCGTGGCGGCCGGTATCTCCGGGATCATGCTGTTCGGTGTGCCGGAGGAGTCGAAGAAGGACGCCCTCGGCACGCCGGGAACCGACCCGGACGGGATCCTCCAGGTCGCCCTGCGCGACGTGCGGGCCGAGGTCGGGGACGACCTGCTCGTCATGTCCGACCTGTGTCTCGACGAGACCACCGACCACGGGCACTGCGGCGTGCTGGACGAGCACGGCCGCGTCGACAACGACGCCACGCTCGAGCGGTACGCCGAGATGGCGCAGGTACAGGCCGACGCGGGCGCGCACGTGGTCGGGCCCAGCGGGATGATGGACGGTCAGATCGGCGTCGTCCGCGACGCGCTCGACCAGATCGGGCGGGAGGACGTGGCGATCCTCGCCTACACCGCCAAGTACGCCTCGGCCTTCTACGGGCCCTTCCGGGAGGCCGTCGCCTCCTCGCTCCAGGGCGACCGCAAGACGTACCAGCAGGACCCGGCGAACCTCCGTGAGTCGATGCGCGAGCTGGCGCTCGACCTGGAGGAGGGCGCCGACATGGTGATGGTGAAGCCGGCGGGCCCGTATCTGGACATTCTCGCGCGGGTCGCGGACACGGTGGACGTGCCCGTGGCGGCGTACCAGATCTCCGGTGAGTACTCGATGATCGAGGCCGCCGCCGAGAAGGGCTGGATCGACCGGGACCGGGCGATCCTCGAGACGCTGACCGGCATCAAGCGGGCCGGCGCGCGCAACATCCTCACCTACTGGGCCACCGAAGTGGCCCAGAAGCTCGACCGCTGATCCCGCTCAGTACGTCAGGGCGTCGTCCATCGACTGCTGCCAGTACGTCACCGTCAGGCTGCTGTCGTAGTACACGCCCTTGGCCGGCAGGGACGGGGTCGCGGCCGGGCCCCCGCTGCTGTTCGGGGTGCGGCCCTGGAAGCCGACGGTGAGGGTGCGGCCGGTGGTGCCGCCGTCGCCGCTGCCGTCGGCGGCCGACAGGAGGACACCCGCGTACGCCGACTCGCCCGGGTCGATGCCGACCACGGCCTGCGGCTTCGAGGCCTCGACCGGCTGCGGCACCCACTGCATCTCGTCGAAGCGGAGCACCGGGTAGTAGGTGAGGTCGCAGGGCTTCGAACCGGTGTTCCTGACCGTGATCAGCATGTGGTTGAGGGGGCGGGGGACCGGCCGGGCGGTGACGGTGGTGTTGGAGCCGTTGCAGGCGACGCGGGCCTGCGGGTCGCCTGAACCGCCCGACGTGCCGGCGCCCCGGTCCGTGGCCCGGTCCGTGCTCTGGTCCGTGCCCTGGTGCGTGTCCTTGCCGCCGCCCTTGCCGTCGTCCTTCCCGCTGCCCTTGTCCGCGCCGCTCCGGGAGGGCTCGTTCGAGCCTGCGTCGCCCTCCGGCGCGTTCGTGGGCGTGTCCGCGGACGCCGTCGCGTTCGGCTGGGACGCGCCCTCGTCCTTGGTGCCCGTACCGTCCTGGCAGGCCGTCAGGGAGAGCGTGGCGAGGGTGATTCCGGCGGCGGCGAGCAGGCGGAGGCGAGACGTACGCATGGCGAA
The DNA here is from genome assembly GCF_008312835.1 of Streptomyces marokkonensis. Lineage (GTDB taxonomy): Bacteria > Actinomycetota > Actinomycetes > Streptomycetales > Streptomycetaceae > Streptomyces > Streptomyces marokkonensis_A. The sequence goes on from NZ_VSKS01000019.1 coordinate 40,870, forward strand.
TTCCTTGTCTTCGGTACGGGTTCGGCGTGGCCGCCCGACCGGTTGCCGGGAGCGGCGTGCTTGGATGACCAGAGCGTGTGGTGTGACCCGTCCCGGCCGCCACATCCGACGGAGGATCCGGGACGCTGGAACGCTCATACCGCTGTGACCTGGGAGAACGACCGCTCCCTGGAACGGCGGAATGGGACAGGGGGGAGGGAGAACGGTGTCGGAAGGCACGCCCGCGGCGGAGTTCGCCGCGCTCCTGCGGGAGTTGAAGGACCGGTCGGGGCTGAGCTACGGGGTCCTCGCCAAGCGGCTCCACATGAGTACGTCGACCCTGCACCGGTACTGCAACGGGGACGCGGTGCCCACGGACTACGCACCGGTGGAACGGCTGGCCCGGCTGTGCAAGGCGGGCCCCGGCGAACTGGTCGAACTGCACCGGCGGTGGGTGCTGGCGGACGCGGCGCGGGGGCGCAGGTCCGAGCCCGCGGTGACGCCGACGGCACCGGCCCCCGAGGAGCGTGCCGATCCGGGCGCGGAGGGCGCCGGTGGTCCGGTGACCGCGGTCCCGGCCGAGAGCCCGGCGACCGAGGTCCCGGAGGCCGACGTTCCGGTGATCGGGGTGCCGCAGGCGGAAGGGGCCGGCGCACCCCGTCCCGGCCCTCGTCCCCGGCGCCGTACCCGTACCGCCGTCCTGGCGGGGACGGCCGTCGCCGTCGTGCTGGCCGGGGTCACGCTCGCCGTGAGCCTGCCGGAGGGCGGGACGGGCGGCGACGGCCGGCGGGGACCGGCCGGGGCCGCGACCGTCGGGGGCGGGGACGTCACCTCCTCGCCGTCGCCCTCCGCCACACCCTCCGCGTCCGCGTCCGCGTCCAGGTCCGCGTCGGCGTCCGCGTCCGGTTCCCCCGACGCCAAGGGCGGGAACGCGAGCAGCCCGCCGGCCGCCGGGGCCGCCGCCCCGCCGGGCACCCCGCCCGGGGACGGTGCCGTGCCGCTCACCGTGCGCACCGACCCGTACGTCTGGGAGAGCCCCTGCTCGCAGCGGTACCTGATCGACAAGGCGCCGGGCGAGGTGCACCCGCCGCCGATCGAGGACGACGCGACGGCGTGGGTCGCAGCGGAGCGCGCCGTGTCGTCGGGGGAGCAGTACGTGCGGCTCACCGTGCAGGGGACCGGTGCGGAGACGGTGGTCGTGGAAGGGCTCACCGTGCGGGTCGCCGGCAAGCGTGCGCCGCTCGCCTGGAACGACTACGCCATGGGCTACCCCGGCGTCGGCTGCGGCGGTGGCGTGCCGACGCGTGCCTTCACGGTCGCCCTGGACGCGGCGCGGCCCGGCCTGACGCCGCAGTCGGGGCACCGCGACTTCCCGTTCAAGGTGAGCGAGTCCGACCCCGAGGTCTACTACATCACCGCCGACGCCTCCGCGTACGACGTGAGCTGGTACCTGGAGCTGAAGTGGTCCAGCGGCTCCCGCAGCGGCACGCTCACCGTGGACGACGAGGGCCGCCCCTTCCGCACCAGCGGCAACAACGGGCGTCCGTCGTACGAGTTCCCGCTCGGCGGCGAGACGTGGGTGCCGGAGGGGACGACGAAGGTCGACTAGCGCCGGCCGGGTGTCCGGATCGCGGAAAGCTGCGTGTAGAGGACACGCGGTTTCCTAGGCTGCGGGGGCACGCGTCGTCACCACAGCCCGAGGAGCCGTGCCATGACCGTCATCGAGCCCGTCCGACCCCTCGCCCCCACGCCGCCGCTCGCCGCGCGGGCCCGCACCGTCGGGGGCTCACCCGTACGGGACATCCTGGCCGTCACCGCCCGCCCCGAGGTGATCAACTTCGCGGGCGGGCTGCCGGCGCCGGAGCTGTTCGACGCCGAGGGCATCGCGGCGGCGTACCGGGCGGTGCTCGACGGGACACCGGCGCGGGCGCTGCAGTACTCCACGACGGAGGGCGAACCCGCGCTGCGGGCCGCGCTCGCCGCCCGCACGGCGGCCCGCGGCCTGCCCACCGTCCCCGACGACCTGCTCGTCACCACCGGCTCCCAGCAGGCCCTCTCCCTCCTCGCCACGGTGCTGCTGGAACCCGGCGACACGGTCCTCGTCGAGAACCCCTGCTACCTCGCCGCACTCCAGGCCTTCGGGCTGGCCGGGGCGCGCGTCGTGGCCGTCCCCGGCGACGAGGACGGCCTCGACCCGGACGCGCTGGACGAACTGGTGGCGCGCGAACGCCCCAAGCTGCTCTACACCGTGCCCACCTTCCAGAACCCCACCGGCCGCACCCTGCCCGCCGCGCGACGGGCCGCGGTGGCCCGGGTCGCCGCCCGGCGCGGACTGTGGATCGTCGAGGACGACCCCTACGGCGAACTGCGCTACGAGGGCGAACGGGTGCCGTGGATCGCCGCCCACCCCGGCGCCGAGGACCGCACCGTGCTGCTCGGCAGCTTCTCCAAGGTCATGGCCCCCGGTCTGCGCCTCGGCTGGCTGCGCGCCCCCGCCGTACTGCGCCGCGCCTGCGCCGTCGCCAAGCAGGCCGCCGACCTGCACACCCCCACCGTCAACCAGCTCGCCGCGGCCCGCTACCTGGCGGACAACGACCTGGACGCCCACGTCCGGCGCGTCGCCGGCGTCTACGGCGAACGGCGCGACGCCATGCTCGCCGGACTCCCCGCCGCGCTGCCGGACGGCTCGACCTGGAACCGGCCCGAGGGCGGCATGTTCCTCTGGGCCCGGCTGCCGGAGGCGTACGACACCACGGCACTGCTCCCGCAGGTGGTGCGCCACGACGTGGCGTACGTCCCCGGCGCCCCCTTCCACGCCACCGACCCGGACCACGCGACCCTGCGACTGTGCTTCGTGACGCAGACACCTCAGGAGATCGCGGAGGGGCTGCGGAAGCTGGGCGCGGGCCTGCGCGACTGAGGTGCGCCGTCGCGGGGCGCCGCCGCGCGGGTCAGCGTACGGTCGCCTCGAAGCACTCCCGCTCCCGCTTCCCCGCGCGGTGGAAGCAGGCCCGTACGACCGTGCCCGGCGCCGTCACCGTCATGGGCGTGTACAGGTAGGCCTTCGCGTCCAGGGCGTCCGCCACTTCGGCGGAGCGGGTCGGGCCGGCCGCGGTCATCTCGATGCGGTCGCCCACCGTGGTGGCCCACATGCGGGCCCAGCTCGTCCCGCACCGCCTGCTGTGCCGCAGCTCGAGACGGGCTCCGGCGGTCGTGCGGTACGAACCGAGGGTGTCCGGGCCGTTGCCGCAGAGCATGTTCATCGGGTCCCTGCCCTCGCAGGAGGCGCCCCGGCAGCGGGGCGGCGGCAGGGCGGTCCTGGAGGACGGGGCCGCGCGGACCGTCTCGGCGGGCCGGTCCGGCCCCAGCAGGACGGCCGCCGTCACGCCCCCGGCCAGCACGGCCAGTACGGCCGTGATCACCGCCGTGAGACGCCACGGCCGAAACCGGTTCGCTCCATCGGGTGGCGGCGCGGGCGGGGGAGTGACCGGGGGCGGTGCGGCGGCTTCGTCCGGCGGGGCGTGCGCGGCGCGTCCGCTGTCCGCCGCCTCCGCGATCTCCCACAGCGCCAGGCAGCGCCCGTCCCGCTCGCCCGCCAGCCGGCACAGCTCCCGCACGGCCTCGCGGGGCGGCAGCGTCTCGCCCTTGAGGTAGCGGCCCCAGGAGGACCTGCTGAACGGCGTGCGCTCCTCCAGTCCTGTCAGGCTCAGACCGGTGCGCTGCCGCAGGGCCCGCAGTGCGGCGGTCAGTTCCGCGCGCTCCGGAGACGCGGTCATCCCCGCAGGACCTTCCAGGTGTGCGGGCCGACGATGCCGTCGACGACCAGACCGGCCCGCTTCTGCAGGCGTTTGACGGCCCGTTCGGTCAGCGGGCCGTAGATGCCGTCGATGTCGCCCGGTGGGTAACCCGCCCTGTGCAGCAGGCACTGCGCCTCGGCGACCGCCTTCCCGGCGTGGCCGTTCAGCAGGATCGCCTCCCCGGTCCGGCTGAGGCCCGCGTACCAGCGGCCGTCGATCCGCTCGACCCGGCAGGTGTAGGAGGGGGCCGACGGCCCGGACGCGGCCCCGGCGGGCGCGGCCGACGACACCGGCGGTGGCTGGGCCCGTCCCTCGTCGTCCCCGGTGAGCCGGGTGACCAGGACCAGGGAGGAGGCCGCCAGGACCAGGGCCACGACACTCGCGGCGACCGCCGTCCGGAAGGAACCGCCGCGGCGTCCGGACTCCTCCGGCACCGGCACGTCCACGGTCTCCCCGGCCGCCGTCCCCGCCACGGTCTCCCCGGCCGCCGTCCCCGGCCGGGCCTCCGACGTGGCGTGCTCTCCCGTCCGCGCCGCCGCCGCGACGTCCCGCAGCGCCAGCAGGCGGACCGGGTCCTCGCCGGTGACCGAGGCGAGCGCCTCGACGGCCTCCCGGGGCGGCAGCGACCTGCCGCCGAGGTACCGCTCCCACGACGACGCGCTGTATCCCGTCTTCGCCGCGAGCTGACGCATGCTCAGCCCGCTGTGGTCCTTGGCCCGCCGTAAGCACACCACCAGCCGCCGCACCCGTGGGTCGAGTTCCGCGGGCAGCTCCTTCCAACGCGACATGCCTTCCCCCACTCGCGTCCGTGGTCCCGTCCCCCGCCGCATTCTCCAACAGCATCCACGGCCCGCCGGGGCGGGAGGTTCCCGCACCCGTACCGAATCGGCCACCGCCCGCCGTACCCGTCCCGCCGCGCCGTACCGGCGGTCCGTGTCACCGCAGGTCAACGCCTGGGACGTCCCACGGTGACGTCACTTCCGCGGCAACTGTGGCGCGTGCCGGGCCGGGTCCCCCAGTCTCGATGGCGAGCCGGCCGGTGCGGCCGGCGCCGTCCATCCGAAGGGGGAAACACCATGCGAGCCACGACGAGGGCCTTCGTCGGTCTCACGACCGCCGTGGGGATCGCCGCCGGAAGCCTGGCGGCAGCGGGCACCGGCAGCGCGGCACCCGCCCAGGACACCCGGGCGGTCGCGGCCGCCGAGGTCGCGCCGCTCGCGGTGAACAACCTCGGCCTGAGCACGACCCGGGCCAAGTACTGGCAGTGCTGGCTGCGCGACACCGGTTACCACCCCGGAGCCATCGACGGGCAGCTCGGCACCGGCAGCTGGAAGGCCGCGCAGAGGAAGTTCAACGACCTGGGCTACAACGCCGGCACCGTCGACGGAATCGTCGGGACCAACACGATCAAGGCGCTGCAGCGCTACCTGAACCTCTTCGACTACGGGCTCGCCGTCGACGGGGTCGCCGGATCGAGGACCAAGGCCGCGTTCTCGGACTTCAACAGCGTCAACTACTGCGCCTGAGCCGGAGAACGCCGCGGCCCGTCCTCCCGTCGGGGGAGAGGACGGGCCGCGCGCACGGGCACCGGCCGTCCCGTCGATGAGCCCGCCGGGTGGGAGGCTCTGCCCGGGTAAGCGGCACTCGCCGCCGACAGCAGCGGCCGGTGCCCGCGGACGCGGCCGAGCCCCGGCCTCCCACGCGGGGCTGCCGGGGCTCGGTGCCGGGGTGCTCGTCGGCGGACGGGTCAGCCGAGGGCCTTCAGGGTGCTCCAGTCCGTCGACAGCACGATCTTGACGGGTGAGTTCGTGTTGGTCCGGGAGGGGTGGTAGACGCGGGTCTGGCCGTCGGAGCCGAACCGGGCCCAGATGTCGGGGATGCCGTCGCCGTTGACGTCGGGGATGCCGAGTGCCGTCGAGACGTTCGCCTCGGTCCAGCTGGTGCCGTAGGAGACGTCCCCGTTCAGGGAGTTGGCCGCCAGCTTGATCGACTCGAGGTCGACGCCGCCGTCGGGGCCGGGCTTGCCGTGGCGGACGTACATGTTGCCGTTGTCCAGGTTGCGCCACAGCAGGTCGGGTGTCGTGTCGCCGTTGATGTCGGCGACGTTGACGATGTCGCGGCGGGCCCAGGCGTCGGAGTTCATCAGCGTGGCGGTCTCGAAGCTCGCGCCGGTGTAGCCGGACAGCGTCCAGAACGCGGCGCCGGCCCGCAGGACGAGGTCGGGGTGCTTGTCACCGGTGATGTCGCCGACGGCCTTGATCTGGGTCCAGGTCGAGGGGTCGGGGGCGTTGGAGGGCAGCCGGATCCTCAGCCGCTCGTCCACGTCGAAACTGCCGTAGCCGTCACCGGGGTAGAGCCAGAACCCGCCGTCGGGGGAGACGGCGAACAGGTCGGTGGCGCCGTCGCCCGGGTAGGCGTCGTCGTAGTGCGTGATCAGGGCCGCCTTGCCCGTGCCGGGGTCGTACCAGTGGCCGGCCGGGTGGAGCTGCGTCTCGCCGGCGTCGTCCACCGTGTAGGAGGAGCCCATGCACATGTACAGCTCGCCGTCGGGGGCTCCGGGGCAGGTGTACAGGTTGCCGCTGGAGTTGACGATGAGGATGTCGGGGATGTCGTCGCCGCCGGTGTCGCCGGGCCCGTCGGCCTTGTCCCGCGGCGGGACGTACATGTTGTAGTCGGAGCGGACGCTCGGGTTGCCGTACTGGTCGTAGGCGTAGACGTTCAGCCGGGTGGGTCCGGCGTGCTCCGGCCGCAGGTCCGGGACGGTCGCGACGCCGTTGGAGTCGGCGGGGACCTCCTTGTACCCCACGCTCTCGAACGCGTACTTGAACTTCGTCGCGCCCGGCGAGGTGAAGGTGACCGAGCCGGTCGAGCCGAACTTGACCTTGGTCCAGGTCGCGCCGTCGGAGGTCGCGCTGGGGAAGTCCGTGCTGTCGATCTCGGGCTGTGGCGGTCCGCTGCCGTCGACGGTGACGACGCAGGGCGAGGTGCCCGGCGGGAAGAACGTGGAGACCAGACCGCCGGAGTCCTCGGCGCGCACGTCCCAGGCGTAGGTCGTCTTGTCGGTCAGGGGGAAGGCGACCGGGACGAGCTGGGTGGCGGTGCCGTAGCTGTTCGGGGTGACCAGGTATTCCTTGCGGGTGGTGGTGTCACCGTTCTTCCAGAAGCGGAAGCGCAGCTTGCTCAGGTTGTCGTCGGGGTCGGTGGCGGTCGCCGTCAGGGTGATGTCCTTCTTGCCGACCGTCACGCCCGTGCCGACGACGCAGTTACCGCCCGGGGAGGACTTGCCACCCGTCGGCTCGTTCGGCGGGCGGTTGTAGTTGACCTCCAGCGTCGCCGAGGTGGCGCGGAACTTGCGCCAGGTCTGGGTGTCGGTCTCGCTGGTGGCGCGCATGCCGAAGGTGATGCTCGACCAGCCGCCGTCCGCGCCCTTCTGGGCGGCGCTCGTCACCGTGAACGACTCGTAGGCGTCGGGGCAGGAGCTGGAGGACCAGCCGTGCGCGAACGACTTGCGCTGGATCTCGCTGGACCAGCTCGGCTGCTTGTTCCACGTCGTGCCAGTCGAGATGCCGCCGGTCAGCCAGAGCTGGAACTGGCGGTCGGTGCAGGACCAGGAGTGGTTGTTGAGCACCTTGAAGTAGGCGGAGCTGACCGTCGCGCCCTTGATGCCGCTGTTGAACTTCATCCGCCAGAACGAGCGGCCGGTGCCGCCGGTGCTGTCCTCGTGGCCGACGCGGGCGTCGGAGGTGCCGGAGCTGAAGTTGGTGCCGTTCCAGAAGCTGGTGTTCGGGTACGGCTTGTAGGCCGTCGTCCACGCCGCCCAGCCGGTGGTGGCGGTCGGGTCGACGTACAGCGGGAACGTCACGTCCGGGTCGGTGAGCAGACCCGTTCCGGCCACGTCCAGTTCGAGCCGGGCGGTGCCGGTCCTGTCACCGGTCAGGCGCAGGGGGAGGGGGGCGCTGTGGGCGCCCGGCTCGATGCCGCTCAGGCCGGACAGCTGCAGCACGTCGGCGGGCGTGGCGACCGAGGTCCGCGGCGCGGCCTGCGGCCCGGGGAGTTCGGGGTCGCGGCCGCTGGAGTCCCAGGCGAACGGGGTGGGGACCGAGCCGATCTCCGTGCCGTCCTCGCCGAGGATCAGGACGCGCCCGGCACTCTCGTCGTGCTGGAAGACGGCCGTGTCGGAGCGCAGCCCGTAGGAGACGGTGGCGAGGGCCTTGTTCCGCGCGGCCTCCTTGGTCTTCACGATGAGGAGCTGTGCGAACCCGCCCTCCTCGCGGGCGACGAGGAGCAGGTCGACACCGGGCAGTACCTCGGGGTAGAGGGCGCGGGGGCCGTCGAGGACCGGTTCGGGCAGGGTGCCGGGCCAGGTGTAGGTGAGGGTGTGGCCGGCCACCTCCATCTCGGCCAGGACGCTCCCGTCCGCCTGGGCGTCCGTCAGCGGTCCGCGGGCGAAGGAGCGGTCGGCGCGGTCCTTGCCCGGCGTGCCGTCGGCGAAGCGCACCGGGGCCGCCGGGTTGGCCGGGCGGACGCCGAGGCCGTCGGCGGCGTCGGTGCGGCGCAGGCGGGTGTCGATCGCGGCCCACTCGCCCTCGGCGTTCTTCGCCCGCACGGGGGTCGCCGACATCTGCGTGCGCATCTGGCCGTCGGGCCGGGCCCAGGTCATGGAGGTGGGCGTGGTGGCGGTGTCGACGACGACCTGCTTGCCGGTGCGCCGGGCCTCCGCCTGGGCGGCGGCCTCGTCACGGGGGCCGGTCGCGGCCTGCCGGGTGTCGGTCGCCTTGTCCGCGCGGGACGTCGAGGGTTCGTCGGGCAGCCACCAGGGAAGCAGGGCTGCGGTCAGGGTGGCCACGAGGAGGCCGAGGCTGAGTGTCAGCCGGGTGCGCGTGCGCACGAACGGGCTGAGAAAACGAGGCGGCGCGGACACGGCTGCGGTTACTCCCGTGTGGACCAGGCGAATGCGGACAGCACAGACAGCCCCGGTCGGCAGGCCGCGGGGCATGAGCGCCGACACGATCACACGATCCGCACGACTCGTCCACGTGTGAAGAATTTATAAGGCCGTGATGGAGCTTCGGCCGGCCCATGGCCGCCGATCGGACATGTCGTGGTTGTTCGATTTGATTACCGGCCATCAGTGGATAGACGCGCATGTCCGTGTCGTTTCGCATTGATCGTCACATGGGTGCCCTGACCGTCTATGTCGCGTGACGCAGATCACGTGAGTCTCCTGTCCGGTGTCGACAGCGATCTTGAAATATGCCCCGTGCATGTCAGAGGGTGCGGGCACGCATGCGCCTGATCAGGCACGTGCCTCTTGTTCGCTTGCCTGGTGGGAGTCGACGACGCGTATGCGTGCTCAACGTCCGCTGTCATGGCTGGGGCGGGGACGCCTGGCCTTGACGGAGTCACAACGACGGCGCCGACGGCACAGCCGCCTGGCGACCGTCCTTCTGTTGTCCTCGACGCTGACGGTGACCAGCCTCGGCGCGGACGCGTGGGCGATTCCCGGCCCAGGCATGAACCGCGAGGGGGTCGACCTTCCCGACCTGCCGGAGGATGTCCCGGTCGACGGGGACGAGGAGGCCGAGAAGAACCTCACCACCGCGCCCGAGGTCCCCGTCACCCCCTACGAGCCGGTGGCGGTGACGCCCTGGACGGACGGCACGGGCACGGCGACGCTGGACGCGACCACCGCGCCGGGCAGCACGGTCCCCCTGTCCAACGGCCTGCCGGTCGCAATCGGGGTGCCCGAGGGCACCGACCCGGCCGCCATCGACGGTCAGTGGCAGGTCGACCTGGCGGCGCCGGCGGCGTCCCAGGACGCGGGCGTCTCCGGCCTGATCATGCAGGTCACCCCGCCGGCCGACGCGGACCCGGCCGCGCAGGTCGCGCTCGCCGTCGACACCACCGGCTTCGCGGACCTCTACGGCCCGCAGGCGGCGGAACGTTTCGGCCTGGTGCTGCTGCCGGACTGCGTGCTGACCTCGCCCGACAGCGGCGACTGCGCCGCCGAGGGCGGTACGACGACCATGTCGGTCAAGGCCGCCGCCGAGGACACGGTGGAGCGGCTGCCCAGCTCGGTCGAGGTGGTGCCCGCGAAGAAGGCGCCGACCAGGTCCAAGGCCGCGGCGAAGGCGCCGACCCGCAAGATCCTCACCGGGTCGGTCCCGGTCGCGAACCTGCTGGGTGACACGACCGCGCCGGACTCGTCGGCGTCGGGTGCCTCGGTGCGGACCGCCTCGTTCACGGGGAGCGACGCGCTCCAGGCCGTGGACGCCTCCGGCCCGCAGGTGATCGGTGCCATGGACACCGGCGCCTCGGCCTCAGGCGACTACAGCGCCACCCCGCTGCTGTCCTCAGGCTCCTGGTCGGCCGGCGCCTCCTCGGGCGCCTTCACGTACAGCTACGCGGTCCAGGTCCCGGAGACCGCGGGCGGCCTGATGCCGAAGGTGGCCCTCGGCTACTCCTCGCAGTCGGTGGACGGCCGCACGTCGGCGACGAACAACCAGGCCTCGTGGATCGGCGACGGCTGGGACTACAACCCCGGCTCGATCACCCGCACCTACGCCAACTGCCGCGAGGACTCCAAGAAGTCCGGGTCGAACAACGCCACGCACCGCACCGCCGACCTGTGCTGGGGCTCGGACAACGCCACCCTGTCGCTGGGCGGGACGACCACGGAACTGGTCTGGGACGACACCCGGAACACGTGGTTCACCGCCAACGGCGACGGCTCCACCATCGAGCGGATCCGCGACAACACCACGGGCAACGGGGCCAAGGACGGCGAGTACTGGGTGGTCACCACCCGGGACGGCACCCGCTACCACTTCGGCCGGCACAAGCTGCCGGGCTGGTCGGCGGACGACCCCGTCACCGACTCCGTGCTGACCGTCCCCGTGTACGGCAACCACTCCGGCGAGGACTGCTACAAGGCCGGCGACTGGCCGGGCTCGTGGTGCACCCAGGGCTGGCGGTGGAACCTCGACTACGTCGAGGACATCCACGGCAACGCCATGTCGCTGTGGTGGAAGAAGGAGAAGAACCACTACGCGCGGAACTTCAACTTCAAGGCGCCCGTGGTCTACGACCGTGGCGGCTACCTCTCCCACATCTACTACGGCCAGCGCAAGGACAGCATCTTCTCCGCGACCGCCCCGGCCCGGGTCGGCTTCACCGTCGCCGAGCGCTGCTTCACCGAAGGTTCGCTGACCTGCACGGACGCGAACTTCACGGACAAGGACCCGGGCAAGTACCGCATCTGGTACGACACCCCGGCCGACCTGAACTGCCAGGCCGTCACCTCGACCTACACCAGGAAGTGCTGGAACGCCGGGCCGACGTTCTGGTCCCGCAAGCGCCTGACGGAGATCCAGACCTCCGCGCAGCGCCGCACCGACACCAGCGCCCGCCAGGTGGTGGACAGGTACGCCCTCACCCAGAGCTTCCCGGTCCTGAGGACCGGCCCGAACACCGCCCTGTGGCTGGAGTCCGTCCAGCGCACCGGCTACGCCCGCAACGGCTCCACGGACGACAGCGTCACCCTGAACGCGGTCCGCTTCGAGTCCAACGCCGAGGACATGCCGAACCGGGTGATGCGCGGCTCCACCGACCCGCGGCCCGGCTTCTCCCGGCTGCGCATCGCGCGCGTCATCAACGAGTACGGCGGCGAGACCGTCGTCACCTACAAACCCGCCGCGGGCGACTGCGCCACCGGCACCGACCTGCCCGGCAAGTCCGACACCACCGCGCTGAAATCCAACACGCGGCTGTGCTACCCGTCGTTCTGGCACCCGGACCCCGAGGTCCAGGACATCGACTGGTTCCACAAGTACGTGGTGCAGTCGATCGAGGAACTGCCCAACGTGGACGGGGCGTTCGCGACGAAGACGTCCTACGCCTACAAGAACGCCGGCTGGAAGCTGGCCGAGGCCGAGTTCACCAAGAAGGCCACCAGGACCTACTCGAACTTCGCCGGGTTCGAGCAGACCACGGTGATCACGGGCCCCGACCAGGACGATCCGGCCATCGGAGCCAAGCGGTCGAAGGCTGTCACCCGCTTCTTCCGCGGCATGGGCGACACCGTCCTGGTCAACGACATCACCGGCACCGAGATAGCCAAGGACCACGAGGCGTTCGCCGGCCGCATCGCCGAGGAACTGACCTACGCGAGCGCCGACGCCGCCGACACGGACTGGCTGTCCCGGAGTGTGACCGTCCCGGCCGTGACCGAGCTGGCCAGACGCGTCCGCGACGACGGGCTGTCCCCGCTGCGCGCCTGGCGGGTCACCGAACCCGAGGAGATCGCGTACACCAAGTCCTCCGGCACCGGTGACGACACCCGCATCGAGCGGGTCGTCAGGACGAAGACGACGTACGAGCCGACCCACGGGCTGCCCACCCAGGTCGAGTCGCTGGGCGACACCGGCAAGTCCGGCGACGAGTCCTGCACGAAACTCGAGTACGTCCACCACACCGGCAAGAACATCATCGGCCTGACCAAGCAGGCCCTCGTCTCGCCGACGACGTGCGCCGCCGCCGACTTCGCCGACCTGTCCACGCTGAGCGGCGCCACGCGCACCGCGTACGACGGGCAGGCGTACGGCACGGCGCTCGGCTCCACCACCCGCGGCCTGGCCACCGCGTCCTGGTCGCTGAACGGCTCCGGCACCGGCTTCCAGAGCGACGGCACCACTGCGTTCGACGCCGTCGGCCGCGTCGTCGAGCAGACCGACCCGGACGGCAACTCCGGGACGATCACCTACTCCCCCGCCACCGGGCAGGTCTTCAAGGTCACCACGACCAACGCGCTCGGCCACACCGAGGTCCAGGAACTGGAGCCGGGCCGCGCGACCACGCTGACGACCACCGACGCCAACGGCCACGTCAGCGAGGCCACGTACGACCCGCTCGGCCGCCTGCAGGAGGCCTGGGCACCGGGCCGCACCCCGTCGTCCTCCGCCGTGCCGGACTTCCGGGCGGTCTACACCGTCCCCGAGTACGACCCGGACGACCCGGCGAAGTCGGACCACAAGCCGCCGTACGTCACTACGTACTCGCGAGGCTTCCAGGACCGCGTCGAGAAGTCCGTCACCCTCTACGACGGCCTCGGCCGCGAGCGGCAGACGCAGGAGGAGGCCGACGGCGGACGCGGACACCTGATCACCGACACGCTCTACAACAGCTCCGGTGAGGTCTGGCAGACCTACAACGCCTACTACACCGACGAGGCGACCCCGGGCGTGCTGTTCCAGCCGCTCGCGGACACGGCCGTCCCCAACATCACCCGCTACACCTACGACGGCCTCGGCCGCGTGGTGCAGGAGACGCCGGTCCTGAAGGTCAAGGACCCGCTGACGGGCGAGTCGTCCTCCCAGCCGGTCCCGGAGCGGGCCACCCGGTACGAGTACGGCGAGGACTGGTCCAAGGTCGTCCACCCGGCCGGCGCCTCCTCCTACCGCGTCTACACCGACGCCCTCGGCCGCACCGTCCGCACCGACACCTTCAACCCCGAGGCGCCGGGCGGCTTCACCTCGACGCGGTACGCCTACGACAACGGCGGCCGGCTGGTGACGGCCACCAGCTCCGCCGACACGGCCCACCCGTGGTCGTGGACCTACGACCACCGCGGCCGCCAGCTCACGTCCACCGACCCCGACTCGGGCACCACACGCACGTCGTACGACGACCGCGACCGCCCGCTGACCACGACGAACGCCCGCGGTGTCACGGTGTGGAACGGCTACGACGTCCTGTCGCGGCCGACCGAGCAGCGCCTGAACACCTCCACCGGGACACTGCTGTCGAAGTACTTCTACGACAGCGCCCCCGGCGGCAAGGGCATGCCGGCCACCGCCGTCCGCTACACCGACGGCGAGGCCTTCACCCAGCAGGTCGACGGCTACACCAAGGACTACGACCCGACCTCCACCACCCTGACCCTGCCGCAGTCGCTGTCGACCGGCTGGGGCCTGCCGAGGTCGTACACGTACGGCTACGAGTACAACGACCAGGGCATGCTGAAGTCGGCGTCCCTGCCGCCCGTCGGCAAGTTCGACGCCGAGAAGCTCGTCGTCCGCTACAACGAGGACGGCAAGCCGCTCTCCGTCTCCGGCAAGGACTGGTACGGCGCGGAGACCGTCTACGACGTCTACGGCCAGGTCCTGCGCTCCACCCTCGGTGCCCAGCCGTACCGGGTGTGGACCCAGGCCCTGTACGACGAGTCCAGCGGTGAGCTGCAGGAGCAGTCGGTCTACCGCGAGCAGACCGGCGACACCTCCGTGGTCGGCGGCAACCTGGTCTCCAACCGCAGCTACACCTACGACCCGGCCGGCAACGTCACCGCGATCCAGGAGCACTCCACCAAGATCGCGGAACGGCAGTGCTTCACCTACGACCCGCTGGGCCAGCTGAAGAAGGCCTGGACCGCGAAGGACCAGACCTCGTGCGCGGGACCGGTCAAGACCGACGGCACCCTCAACGTGGCCGCCGGCGCGGACCAGTCCGGCTACTGGCAGGAGTACGAGTACGACCTGCTGGGCAACCGCACGAAGCTGACCGAGAAGGACCTCACCGGCGCCACCGCCAAGGACGCGGTGAGCACCTACTCCTACGGCAAGGCCGACGGCAGCCAGCCGCACACGCTGACCAAGGTGTCCAAGGCCTACACCACCCCGGCCGGGGCGCAGGTCACCGCGGAGGCCGAGCGGCTGTACGAGCTGACCGGTGAGACCAAGTCGGTCACCTCGCTGGACAACGGCGACAAGCAGGAGCTGACCTGGACCTACGACGGCAAGATCGACCGGATCAAGGGCGCCGGCGCCGGCGGCAAGACCCCGTACGTGGGTCTGGCCGACAAGTGCCTGGACCTCTCGGGCGGTCTGGCGACCGCGGGCCGGAAGATCCAGCTGTACTCCTGCAACACCTCCCCCGCGCAGAGCTGGCGCTTCTCCCCGTCACCGGGTGCCACGCAGACCGACCCCGACCGGGGCACGCTCAACGTCTACGACACCTGGTGCGTGCAGCCGGCCGCGAACACGGCGGGCTCGGCCGTCCAGCTCCAGAAGTGCGACGGTTCGGCCGCGCAGGAGCTGAAGCGCAACGCCGCCGGCCAGCTCACGCACGTCGCGTCGGGCCTGTGCCTGACGGTGCAGGGCGCCGACTCGGCGAACTCGACACCGATCGTGCTGGCCACCTGCGACGCCGCCAAGGCCGAGCAGCAGTGGGCGGCGCAGAACGACACCCGTCACCTCTACGGGCCCGACGGCTCGCGCCTGCTGACGATCAAGGGCAAGCAGGCCACGCTGCACCTGGGCGAGGCCGAGGTCACCATCGGGCAGGGCGGTGTGCTGATCAACACCCAGCGCACCTACTCCGCCCCCGGCGGCGCGGTCATGCGGTACGCCTACGGCAACAGCGGGGACCAGCTGGTCGCCCTCGCCGGCGACCACCAGGGCAGCACCTTCGTGGAGGTCGGGCTCCGGGCCGACAACCCGGTCCGCATCCGCAAGCAGGACCCGTTCGGCAACCAGCGCGGCGCCGACACGGTCGGCGTCAACCTCCAGACCCACACGGGGTTCCTCGGGGCGCCCCGTGACGACTCCTCGGGCTTCGTGCCGCTGGGGGCGCGTCTGTACGACCCGGTGGTCGGACGCTTCCTGTCCGTCGACCCGGTGCTGGACCTGAACGACCCGCTCCAGTCGAACGGGTACGCCTACGCGCACAACAACCCGGTGACGATGTCCGACCCGTCGGGTCTGGCCATCTCGCTGACCGCGTCCGAGCGGGCGGCGGCCCTCCAGGGCGCGGGCCTGTCGGCGGCACAGGTCGCCGCGGCGCACGCCACCATGAACAAGTCCCTGACCTCGGTGATCCTCGCCGTGGCCTGGCAAACGCTGAGGGACTTCATCGGCATCAACGACGCGATGGCCTGCTTCGGCGGTGACATGTGGTCCTGCGTGGGCCTCGTCGTCGGCGCGATCCCGTGGACCAAGCTCGGCAAGATCCCCAAGGTCATCAAGGCGGTCGAGCGGACGATCAGCGCGGTCAAGGCCTTCAACAAGGCGAAGAAGCTGGCAGAGGCCGTCCTGAAGAAGGCGAAGGCCGCGGAGGCGGCGGCGCTGGCCGCCAAGAAGGCGGCGATCGAGAAGGCCAAGAAGGAGGCCGCGCAGAGAGCCAAGAAGAAGGCCGCCGAACGGGCGAAGAGAATCGCCGACCAAGCGGCCCAGAGAACCAAGAAGACCGGCAACCCCGTCCAGAAGCAGGCCCAGGCCAAGGCGGCCCCGAAGGCGTCCTCCGCCGGCAAGGGCTCGGGCGGCGCCGGCAAGGGCGGCGGCTCCAAGCCGGGCGGCAGCTCCGGCGGCTCCTCAAAGAGCAGCGGCGGATCGAGCGGCAGCGGGGGGTCCGGCAAGGCCGACGGTGGCGGCAGCGGGGGGACGTGCAACAGCTTCGTCCCCGGCACCAAGGTGCTGATGGCCGACGGTTCGACGAAGCCGATCGAGAAGGTCGAGGTGGGCGACAAGGTCGTCGCCACCGACCCGAAGACGGGTGAGACCCGGATCGAGACGGTCACCGCCGAGATCAAGGGCAAGGGCCTGAAGCACCTGGTCAAGGTCACCATCGACACGGACGGCAAGAAGGGCACCAAGACCGCCGAGATCACGGCGACCGACGGCCACCCCTTCTGGGTCCCCGAGCTGCGTGCCTGGGTCAAGGCCACCGACCTCCGGACCGGTGCGTGGCTGCAGACCAGCTCGGGCACCTACGTTCAGATCACCGCCATCGAGCGTCGGACGGCACAGCAGGCCGGCGTTCACAACCTCACCGTCAGCGACGTACACACCTACTACGTCGTGGCTGGTGCCGCGTCCGTCCTGGCGCACAACTGCAACGAAGCCAGGATCGGCGAGGCCATCGACGGCCTGAACGGCAGACACGTCACAACCGGCGTGCCGCTCGACAATGACGGCAACGTGATCGGTCCGGAGTTCAGCAGCGGTGTGGACGCGAATTCGGCCCGTGCCAATGCGATGCTCCAGCGGGCCAGTGGTCGCAATGCCACATGGAACTCCGCGACCCATGCGGAGCCGAAGATCGCGCTGTGGATGAATGACAACGGGGTCGATTTCGCCAACGTGGCCATCAACAACACGTACGTTTGTGGTGGCCGGGGCGGTGCGGGCTGCGTCAACATTCTCCCGCATATTCTCGAATCCGGGCGGACCATGGTCGTCTGGTATCGCGACGAAGCGGGAGTCCTGCAGAATACCGGGCCTATCGTGGGACAGGCTGCGAGACGCCGAAGGTAGTGGCCAGGGGGATCCGGTCGGCCTGTACTCGACGCGCTACAATATCGTCCTTTGGGGAAGGGAAGGCGATCATTGTGACCGTGCTTTGCGGAGCGCTCAGTGAGGCCGATCGGGTCCAGTGGACCGTTATTCCTTTGGAGAACGTAGGTCCTCTTCGCTTTGGGATGAGCCGTGAGGAGGCGGAAAGAGCCCTGCACGGAGTCGCCGTACGGGGTGTCGCAACAAGTGCCGCGCCTGGTCTGGGTGGCAGCGTGGAGTTCGATTCCCTTGACGCGAAACCTCTTGCCCCCTCGTCCGTCGTGACGACGTATTACGACGCATCCGGCGCGCTGGCCGGCGTTGCGGTGGATGCGCGCAGTGGGCCCCAGGTGACACTGGAGGAAATGCGTCTCGTGGGTCGCGTGCCGTCTGAACTCGAGGAGCAGTTCGGACGGTATCTGGAGGTGCATGATCGGATGGTCACCTACAACCAGGACTGGGATTTCTCCTGCAATGTCCTCGGTATCGTCGTCCGAGCACAGCGCGTTGACGACGTTGTGCTGAGTCGCCCGGTTTTCGTCGCCCGTCATTGGGCCGACCGTTGTGGTGACATCTGCGAAGGACCCGTTCCCCAGGAGGAATGGAAGCACCACTGACCCCGAAGCCGTCTACGGCCTGGGACAGGATCGGACGCCATCGCGGATGTGTGCCGGGCCCGTCTGCCGATCCAAGTAGGCGTGAAGTCCCGCAAGAGAGATCTTGCGGGACTTCTGCTCGTCCGAGCCGGGCGTGTGGTCAGAGGCGTTCGGGCGTCCGGATGCCCAGGAGGCCCATGCCCTTGGTCAGGGTGCGGGCCGTCATGTCGCAGAGGAAGAGGCGGTTGGCCACCTGCTCCGGGGTGTCGGCCTTGAGGACCGGGCACTTGTCGTAGAACGACGTGTACAGCGACGCCAGCTGGTACAGGTACGCCGCCAGCTTGTGCGGGGCGTACTCCGCGGCGGCCTCGAAGACCGTGTCCCCGAACGCGTCCACATGCAGGCCCAGCGCGCGCTCCGCCGGGTGCAGGTCCAGCTCCGGGTGGGCGGACGGGCGTACGTCTCCGGCCTTGCGGAGGATGGACTGGATGCGGGCGTAGGCGTACTGCAGGTACACCGACGTGTCGCCGTTCAGCGACACCATCTGGTCCAGGTCGAACTTGTAGTCGCGGCTCGGCGACGTCGACAGGTCCGCGTACTTCACGGCGCCGATGCCGACCTGCGCGGCCCGCTCCCGGATCTCGTCCTCGGTGAGGTCCCGCGCCTTCTCCCGCACGACCTCCGCGGCCCGCTGCACCGCCTCGTCCAGCAGGTCCTCGAGGCGTACGGTCTCGCCCTCACGCGTCTTGAACGGCTTGCCGTCCGCGCCGAGCACCGTGCCGTAGCCCATGTTGTGCGCGGTGACGTCGTCGTTCAGCCAGCCGGCCCGGCGGGCCGTCTCGAAGACCATCCTGAAGTGCAGCGACTGGCGCACGTCGACGACGTACAGCAGCGTGGTCGCGTGCAGGTCCACGACGCGGTTGCGGATCGCCGTGAGGTCGGAGGCCGCGTAGCCGAAGCCACCGTCGGCCTTCTGAACGATCAGCGGGACCGGCTGGTCGTCCTTGCCGCGGATGTCGTCGAAGAACACCACGAGCGCGCCCTCGGAGCGCACCGCGACGCCCATCTCCTCCAGGAGGCGGGCGGTCTCGGGCATGCCCTCGTTGTACGCCGACTCGCCGACGATCTCCTCGTCGCGGATCTCCATGTCCAGCTTCTCGAAGACGGAGTAGAAGTAGACCTTCGACTCGTCCACGAACTGCTGCCACAGCTCCAGCGTCTCCTTGTCACCGGACTGCAGGGCGACGACCCGCTTGCGGGCCCGCTCCTTGAAGTCGTCGTCGGAGTCAAAGAGCACCCGCGAGGCCTTGTAGACCCGGTTCAGGTTCGACATGGCCTGCTCGCCGTCGACCTCCGACGCCGGCGCCAGCTCGCCCGGGTGCTCCAGCAGGTACTGGATGAGCATGCCGAACTGGGTGCCCCAGTCGCCGATGTGGTGCCGGCCGATCGTCTTCTCGCCGGTGAAGTCGAGCATGCCGCGCAGGGCGTCGCCGATCACCGCAGACCGCAGGTGACCGACGTGCATCTCCTTCGCCACGTTCGGCTGGGCGTAGTCGACGACCGTGACGCCCGCGTCCTCCTTCAGCGGCACGCCGAGGCGCTCGCCGTCCGCGAGCCGCGCGGCGAGGTTCCCGGTGATCGCCCGGTCGGCGACGGTGATGTTGAGGAAGCCGGGGCCGGAGACCTCGACGTCCTCGATCAGGTCACCGGTCGTGATGCGCGAGACGACCTCGGCCGCCAGCTCCCGCGGGTTCGCCTTCGTCTTCTTGGCCAGCGCGAGGATCCCGTTGGCCTGGAAGTCCGCCCGGTCACTACGTCGCAGCAGCGGGTCGGCGCCGGCGGCCTCCGGCCGGGTGGCCGAGAGGGCGGACGCGAGCTGCTGCTGGACGGAGTCGGTGAGGGACGTGACCGAGGCCATGGAGGCTGCCGTTCTGCTCGGGTTCGTGGGCTACTACGAAAGCCGAGTATCCCACGCGGTGAAAAGCGGTTTTCGCGGATGCGGGCCGTCCTGGGAGAATGGGGCGGTCAGCCGTGCGACCGTACCGGCTGCCCGAGCAGAAAGAAGGACGTGCCGATCGTGGCTCAGAGCACCGAGACCACCGACTGGGTCTCCCGTTTCGCGGATGAGGTCATCGAGGAGTCGGAGCGCCGGGCCGCGGGCAAACCTGTTGTCGTCGCGTCCGGACTCTCCCCCTCCGGACCGATCCACCTGGGCAACCTCCGCGAGGTCATGACCCCGCACCTCGTCGCCGACGAGATCCGCCGCCGCGGCCACCAGGTCCGGCACCTGATCTCCTGGGACGACTACGACCGCTACCGCAAGGTCCCGGCCGGAGTCGCCGGCGTGGACGAGTCGTGGGCCGAGCACATCGGCAAGCCGCTGACCTCCGTCCCCGCCCCCAAGGGCTCGGCGCACCCGAACTGGGCCGAGCACTTCAAGGCCGCGATGACCGAGTCGCTGGCCGAGCTGGGCGTGGAGTTCGACGGGATCAGCCAGACCGAGCAGTACACCTCCGGTGTCTACCGCGAGCAGATCCTGCACGCCATGAGGCACCGCGGCGACATCGACGCGATCCTCGACCAGTACCGCACCAAGAAGGCCCCCGCGAAGAAGCAGCAGCAGAAGCCGGCCGACGAGGCCGAGCTGGAGGCCGCCGAGGGCTCCGGCGCCGCCGCCGAGGACGACGGCAGCTCCGGCTCCGCCGGGTACTTCCCGTACAAGCCGTACTGCGGCAACTGCGAGAAGGACCTGACGACGGTCACCGCGTACGACGACGACTCCACCGAGCTGACCTACGCCTGCACCGCGTGCGGCTTCTCGGAGACCGTCCGGCTGAACGAGTTCAACCGCGGCAAGCTCGTCTGGAAGGTCGACTGGCCCATGCGGTGGGCCTACGAGGGCGTGATCTTCGAGCCGAGCGGCGTCGACCACTCCTCGCCGGGATCCTCCTTCCAGGTCGGCGGGCAGATCGTCGGCATCTTCGGCGGCAAGCAGCCGATCGGGCCGATGTACGCCTTCGTCGGCATCAGCGGCATGGCGAAGATGTCGTCGTCCCGGGGCGGCGTGCCGACCCCGGCCGACGCGCTGCAGATCATGGAGCCGCAGCTGCTGCGCTGGCTGTACGCCCGGCGCCGGCCCAACCAGTCCTTCAAGATCGCCTTCGACCAGGAGATCCAGCGCCTGTACGACGAGTGGGACCGGCTCGACGTCAAGGTCGCCGACGGTTCGGCCCTGCCCGCCGACGCCGCCGCGCACTCCCGCGCGGTGCGCACGGCGAGCGGCGAGCTGCCGAGGACCCCCCGCCCGCTGCCGTACCGCACGCTGGCCTCGGTGGCCGACATCACCGCCGGTCACGAGGACCAGGCCCTGCGGATCCTCAGCGAGCTGGACCCCTCCGACCCGCTGGGCTCGCTGGACGAGGCCCGGCCGCGGTACGACAAGGCCGAGGCGTGGATCAACACCCACGTCCCCGCCGACCAGCGCACCATCGTCCGCGCCGAACCCGACGCCGACCTGCTGAAGTCGCTCGACGAGCGGGCGCGGCAGTCGCTGCGGCTGCTGCTCGACGGGCTCGCGGACAACTGGTCGCTGGACGGGCTCACCCACCTCGTCTACGGCGTGCCCAAGGTCCAGGCCGGCTTCTCGGCCGACGCCACGCCCAAGGAGCTGCCGGCGGAGATCAAGACCGCCCAGCGGTCCTTCTTCGCGCTGCTGTACCACCTGCTGGTGGGACGGGACACGGGACCGCGGCTGCCCACGCTGCTGCTGGCCGTGGGCCAGGAGCGGGTGCGGGCGCTGCTCGGGGAGTAGGCCCAGGCCGTACGAGAAGGGGGCGCCCGGTGATCACCGGGCGCCCCCTTCTCGTACGCGCTAGGCGATGTGCTCGTCCGTCAGCTCCGCGTTCAGGCGGTTGGAGAACCGGTTCACCATGCGCTTGGCCTCGGCCTCGTCGAGGGCGACACCGTACGTCGCCTCGACGTCGGCGAGGAACCCGCGCGGGGTGGGCGCTCCGTTCCCGCTCTTTATCGACTCACGGAACACCTGGTAGTACGCCTCCTCGTCCGGGCCGGAGGCAGGGGTGCCGCCGCCCTCGCCCAGCTCGCGCGTGCGGCCGCCCGGGACCACGGGAATGGGGAAGCTGCCGGTCTCCTCCGGAGAGGGCTCCGGAAGGGGCGGCTCCTCCTGGTACTCGTCCTGGTACTGCTCGGCGTGCCGCTGTTCCGCGTACCAGCGGGCGTACTCCTCGTCGGGGTCGTAGGTGGGGTCGTAACCGCCGTGGTACTCGACGGTCTGCGGGTCGCGGGCGTGCAGCCACGGATTGCCCGCGGCCTCTTCCCGGTACTCCGGGTTCTGATGGCCCTCGAGTTCAAGCCGCTGGTCGCCGGGAGGCACGGGCGCCGAGCCCGCCCGGGCCCCGGCGGCACGACCGCCCGCACCCGTGTCGGCGCGGCCGCCCGCGGGAATCTCCGCGGTCCCGGGCGCCGGGGGGAGCAGCGCGGGCTCTATGCCCGCCGCCGCCAGGCCCGCCGGGGCCGTGTCGGCCAGGGGGACGCCGTACTTGGCGAGGCGCAGCGGCATCAGGGACTCGACCGGGGCCTTGCGGCGCCAGGCGCGGCCGTAGCGGGAGCGGAGACGGGCCTGGTACACCAGGCGCTCCTGCTCCAGCTTGATCACCTGCTCGTAGGAACGCAGCTCCCACAGCTTCATCCGCCGCCACAGCAGGAACGTCGGGCCGGGCGAGAGCAGCCAGCGGGTGAGGCGGACACCCTCCATGTGCTTGTCGGCGGTGATGTCGGCGATCCGCCCGATCGCGTGCCGGGCCGCCTCCACGGAGACCACGAACAGCACCGGGATCACGCCGTGCATGCCCACACCGAGCGGATCAGGCCACGCCGCCGCGCCGTTGAAGGCGATCGTCGCCGCCGTCAGCAGCCACGCCGTCTGCCGCAGCAGCGGGAACGGGATGCGGATCCAGGTCAGCAGCAGGTCCAGCGCGAGCAGGACACAGATACCGGCGTCGATACCGATCGGAAAGACGTAACTGAAGTCACCGAAGCCCTTTTGCAGGGCGAGCTCACGGACAGCCGCGTACGAACCCGCGAAGCCGATCCCGGCGATGACGACCGCACCGGTGACGACCACGCCGATGAGAACCCGGTGCATCCGTGTCAGCTGCAGTGGCCCGGCCACCCGTACTCCCCTCCCGATGCGTGTTGTTGCGCGCAACAGAGTGGCACATGTGTGCGGGAGACGGGTGGCCGGTTCTGATTCAGAGGGTTCAGTCCTTGCCGGAGGACGACTTCGAGGCCGACGGCGACGCCTTGTCCGACGCCTTGCCCGACGCGGACGCGGACGGCGAACTGTCCGCCGCACCGGCGCTGTTCGCCTCCGTCACCGAGGCCACCGCCTCCTTGGCCGCCTTCTGCGCGTCCTTCAGCAGGCCGTCGGCGTCCGGCGTCTTGTCACCGGCCAGACCCGCACCGTTGTAGTCGAGGGTGACGACCACGTTCTCGACGCGTGCCACCACCGTCTGCTGCTTGAAGGTGCCTTCCTTCTTCTTCAGGTCGTAGCGCACCGTCGTCGCCTCGTCACCGGTCCCGGTGAACGGCTCCACCTCGGTGCCCTTAGCGCCCTCCGCCGACTGGGCGTCCCGCACCTGCTTGTCGTAGTACTCCTTGGCCAGCTTGTCGCCCGGGCCACGGGTGGTGTCCGAATCGAAGCGCAGCAGCGACACGTTCAGCCAGCGGAACTGCGAACCCTTCACACCGTTGTTGTCGAGGCTGCTCCAGGAGCAGCTGGCACGCGTGGAGAGGTCGTCCGAGCTGCCCTCCTTGCCGGACTTCGCCTTCGGTGCCAGATCCTCCAGCGTCTTCTTCGACAGCACCCCGCACACCTCGGGGAGCTTCTTGTACGCCGCCGCCTGCACGGTCGGGGACGGGCTCGCGGACGTCGACGCAGAGGCGCCGGCGCTCTTGTCCTTGCCGTCGTCGGAGCCGGAGTCCGAGGAGCAGCCGGCGGCGATCAGCATCACCGGGACGGCGGCCGCGCAGACAAGGACGCGGGTGAGACGCTTCGCTCGCTGGTCAGCTGGGTCTCGCTGTGCTCGTCGCTGCATGGTTCCTTCACTCATGACGCTCGTGTTCCCTGCGGTCGGAACGGGGTCCGAGGGGTCACGGTACGCGTTGAGCCACCCGTGCGGTCCTTCTTCACCCGCTTCGGACAGGGGGACGAAGGGGACGCGAACGGTGCTCAGCCGCTCAGCGAATCGGCCAGCTCGGAAGCCAGTTTCCGTGCCCTGTCCTGCATTTCCTTGCTGTCCGGCACGGCACCGACGGTCATCGGCTGCTCCGCGTACTCGACGGTCACGATCACATTGGACGTGCGGAACGCCACAGTCACCGTGCGCTGCTGGGCGGTCGAACCGGAGCTGTCCAGCTCGTCGTCGAGGAACGCCTCGTCGCCCAGATCCTCCAGAAGACGCGGCTGGAGGTCGGTCGGGCCGGCGGAGGGCGAGGCGGAGGACGACGACGCCGAGGAGGACGGCGTCGAACTCGCTTCCCCGGACGGGCTGATGGAGGGCGTGCCGGACTCCGTGGTCGTCACCGTCGGCTCCGGGAGCCGCGCCGCCGACCGCTTCGTCGCGAAGAGCTGCCCGGCCCGGGCGTCGTCGCTGACGGCGTTGTCGTAGGAGACGACCCGCTCGAAGTCGACCAGCAGGTGGTCGGTCGCCGCGGCCGACTCCACCTTCCAACGGCAGCCCACCTTGCGGTCGGTGTCGTAGGTGAGGGTCGCCTCGCCCGCGTACGCCTTCTCGCGCTGCGCCTCGTCGGTCATCTCCCCGATCCCGGGCAGGAGTTGGTCGAGCGTCGCGCCGTCGACCACGCCGCAGGGTTCCGGGAGCGTGGCGTACCGTCCGGGCTGGGCCGCCTGGGTCGCCGTACCGGCGCTGCCCGGGTTGGAGTTGTCCGACCGGCCGCCGTCGTCCGGACTGCCGGTGCAGCCGGCCAGCACGGCCGCCAGGAGCGCGGCGACGCCGGGTACGTACGCCTTCCGCTGCACGGTCGGGCTCCTCTCGACGGTGGACGCGGGACGGTGCCCGCCGGGTCCTCCCAGTGTCCCCGCTGGTTAATCGCTTGCCGCAGGGGGGCGCTCTTCGCAGACAATGTGTATCGCACGCACTGCCGTGGACGCCGGTCCGTCATCCCTTTTCGTCGACCTTGGCGCCGGTTTTGCACTTAGAGACTTCTGTTGGTTTTCCGGGGGAATGGGGACGTTGTGTCGTACGTGGAAGTGCCCGGCGCGAAGGTGCCGATCCGCATGTGGACGGACCCGGCGACGGTGGAGGAGGGCGCCCTCCAGCAACTGCGGAACGTCGCCACCCTGCCGTGGATCAAGGGCCTGGCCGTGATGCCGGACGTGCACTACGGCAAGGGCGCGACGGTCGGGTCGGTCATCGCGATGCGCGGTGCGGTGTGCCCGGCGGCGGTGGGGGTCGACATCGGCTGCGGGATGTCGGCGGTGAAGACGTCCCTGACGGCGAACGACCTGCCCGGTGACCTCTCGCGGCTGCGCTCGAAGATCGAGCAGGTCATTCCGGTGGGCCGGGGCATGCACGACGACCCGGTGGACCCCGGCCGGCTGCACGGTTTCGCGACGGGCGGCTGGGACGACTTCTGGTCCCGGTTCGGCGGGGTGGCGGACGCGGTCAAGTTCCGCGAGGAACGCGCCACGAAGCAGATGGGGACGCTCGGCGGAGGGAATCACTACATCGAACTTTTGTTCGATAGTGCCGGATCTGTGTGGCTCACCCTGCATTCCGGTTCCCGGAACATCGGCAAGGAGCTCGCCGAGCATCACATCGGCATCGCGCAGAAGCTCCCGCACAACCAGAACCTGGTCGACCGCGACCTCGCCGTCTTCGTGGCGGACACCCCGCAGATGGCGGCGTACCGCAACGACCTGTTCTGGGCGCAGGAGTACGCGAAGTACAACCGCTCGATCATGATGGCGCTCCTGAAGGACGTGATCCGCAAGGAGTTCAAGAAGGCCGGACCCACCTTTGAGCCGGAGATCTCCTGCCACCACAACTACGTGGCGGAGGAGCGGTACGAGGGCATGGATCTGCTCGTGACCCGCAAGGGAGCCATCCGCGCGGGTGCCGGTGAGTACGGGATCATCCCGGGGTCCATGGGTACCAGCTCGTACATCGTCAAGGGGCTCGGTAGCGAGAAGGCGTTCAACTCGGCTTCCCACGGGGCGGGTCGGCGGATGAGCCGGAACGCGGCGAAGCGGCGGTTCACCGTGCGGGACCTGGAGCAGCAGACGAGTGGAGTGGAGTGCCGGAAGGACTCCGGTGTACTGGACGAGATTCCGGGCGCGTACAAGAACATCGACCAGGTGATGGAGCAGCAGCGTGATCTCGTCGAGGTCGTGGCGAAGCTGAAGCAGTTCGTGTGCGTGAAGGGTTGAAGCGCGGGGCCCTGAGACCCAGGGCCCCGCGGTCGATCATTGACTCGTTGTGCTCGGCGCCGAACCGTTTCGTAGGCGCCACCGGCGGATGAGGCAACTTTTCTCCGTGCGGCCAAGCACCGAGGCGGCGTCCGTGTCGCTGTTCAGGCGCAGCAAGACACGGTCCTCTTCTTCTGTCCAGCGCTTGCGCTGGGGGGCGATCCTCATGTCGGCCGGCCTGACCCAATCGCTCAGCGCACTGGCAGCGGCCTGCTTGCGCGCCAGGGACAGCGATCCGGGGTAGTACAGGTCTGCGGCCAGCATCTGGCCGTTTTCCTTTGTGTAGAGGATGTTGTAGATGCCGTCGCGGCGTGTTGCGCTTTAGGGTGCGCTCCGTCCCCGTGAGCCGCTGCGCGTACGAACAGATGTAAGCGCCGATTGCTTCACTCGAGGTTGTCACGGAGACGAAGGGAAATCCCACTTTCGTGATGCCCACGGAGCCGTCCGCGTCGATCAATCCACGCACGTGGTCGCGCGCGGAGAAAGGCTCCCGCGGCGGTTCGATGGTCTGGGACTTCCGCCCGTAGGGGAGAACCAGTTCGTTGATCTGGCTTCTGGCGGCCAGGGCGCACAAGGTCCAGGTGGCCGAGGTGTGTGTCTCGGCGAAGTTTGTCGACCGCGTACGCTCTGTGACACTGCTGTAGTACGGGGTCAGCCGTTGAAACTCGCGCAGGATCTCGACGTCGCGGACATTGATCTCGACGGTCAGGCGCCCTTTGCGGCCAGGCCCTCTTTCCAGGTGACCGTCCGCCTGTAAGAACCCGAACATATACGCGTACTCGGGAACCATGAGGTCCATGAAGCGGTGAGCGGTAGGCTCGCATGCAGCCATGAGGAAGCTCATCCTGCCTTTTCGGTCAGGCCCTCGGGCGGGACCGGCATCCCGGACGAGGGCCGTCATGTCTGACGTGGTGACGCGAGCCTAGGTCGGGTGTTCATCTCCCGGCCGTGCGATCGATGTCTTTCACCCCTGTGAGTTACTGCAGTTGATGGCGAATCGTTCCGAGATGGCTGGTGCGCGAGTCAGTGGGCAGGAAAGCCCCAGCCGCCGGGATGGAGGGGCACAGCTCGGAATGAGCGCCGATGCGCTCACAGTTGACCGTGTCGCCGTCGGCTTGCAGCAGGTAGGGGCCGGTGTTCCCATAGGGCGGGCAAGGCGCGTCTCCGGTCACCTGGCCGCTCGGCTTCTGATGGGCGGCGTAGCGCAGTGCGGACGAGCTCTGGCACGGCTCAGGCCGCGGTGCCGCCGAAGTCTCGGGTCTGTGCAGCGCGCAGCCCGGGTATCGCGCGATCCGTTTTCCGGTTCGTGCTACTTCGCGTGGGTCACCGCGTAGATCATGACGAAGGCCACGATGTGGATGCCGAAGAGGAAGTAGGCGAGGTAGTACCAGACGTAGCGTTCGCGCTTCTTCTCCAGGGCCAGGCGGCGCTGTTCGGCGTCGGGCATCAGGGCTCCCGGTGGACCTTGGTGTTGGACGCCTGGGCGCGCGGGCGGACGACCAGCAGGTCGATGTTGACGTGGGGCGGGCGGGTCACCGCCCAGGTGATGGTGTCGGCCACGTCGTCCGCGGTGAGGGGCTCGGCGACGCCCTGGTAGACCCTGGCGGCCTTCTCCGTGTCGCCGCCGAAGCGGGTGAGGGCGAACTCCTCCGTCCTGACCATGCCGGGCGCGATCTCGATGACGCGCACCGGACGGCCGACGATCTCCAGGCGCAGGGTCTCGGCGAGGACGTGGGCGCCGTGCTTGGCGGCGACGTAGCCCGCGCCGCCCTCGTAGGTGGCGTGGCCGGCGGTGGAGGAGACGATGACGACCGTGCCGTCGCCGCTCGCGTCCAGCTTGGGGAGCAGGGCCTGGGTGAGGTGGAGGGTGCCGAGGACGTTGGTCTCGTACATGGTGCGCCAGTGGTCCGGGTCGCTGGTGGCGACCGGGTCCGCGCCGAGTGCGCCGCCCGCGTTGTTGACGAGGACGCCGACGGTCCTGAAGGCGGTGGCGAACTCGTCGACGGCGGCGCGGTCGGTGACGTCGAGGGGGTAGGCCGTGGCGGCGTGGCCGGCGGCGGTGAGCTCCTCGGCGAGCGCCTCGATGCGGTCCTTGCGCCGTGCGGTGAGGACGACGCGGTATCCGGCCTCGGCGAGCCGGCGTGCCGTGGCGGCCCCGATTCCGCTGCTCGCGCCCGTGACGACGGCGATGCGGGACGCGGCGGGCGGTGCGGCGGTGGCCATGGGCTGCTCCTCGGCGATCGGGGCGGATCGGGCACGACGCGCACTCCCCGCCGTGCCCGGTCAGCATAAGCGGGGGCCGATGGGGTGA
Organism: Streptomyces marokkonensis; assembly: GCF_008312835.1. Classification (GTDB taxonomy): domain Bacteria; phylum Actinomycetota; class Actinomycetes; order Streptomycetales; family Streptomycetaceae; genus Streptomyces; species Streptomyces marokkonensis_A. The sequence goes on from NZ_VSKS01000019.1 coordinate 69,384, forward strand.
CGGCGGGGGCGTCAGCCGTTGCGCGGGGCCCACATGATCACGGCCATTCCGGCGAGGCAGACCAGGGCGCCGGTGATGTCCCAGCGGTCCGGGCGGTAGCCGTCGGCGACCACGCCCCACAGGATCGAGCCGGCGACGAAGATGCCGCCGTACGCGGCGAGGACGCGGCCGAAGTGGGCGTCGGGCTGGAAGGTGGCGACGAAGCCGTAGGCGCCGAGGGCGAGGACGCCGCCGGCCGCCCACATCCAGCCGCGGTGTTCGCGCACGCCCTGCCAGACCAGCCAGGCGCCGCCGATCTCGAGGAGCGCGGCGAGGACGAACAGGGCGGCGGAGCGGGCGATCAGCATGCGTGCAGCTTCGCATCCGGGTACGTCACCTGATGGACGGCGCCTGGCACGGGCCGTGGGTGGGATACATCCGCAGGAGCGGAGAGGAGCTGCGCATGCCGGAGACCGTGCGGGCAGGGCTGCTGGCGGAGCTGGCCGTGGTGTCCCGGCGCTACATGGCGGCCCACGCCCTGTTCAACCAGGCGCTCTCCGACCACCTGGGTCTGCACCCCACCGATCTGCAGTGCCTGAACCTGCTGACGCTGGAGGGCGGCCCGGTGACCACGGGCCGGGTCGCGGAGCTGACGGGGCTGACGACCGGCTCGGCGACGCGGCTGGTGGACCGGCTGGAGCGGGCGGGGTACGTGGTGCGGGAGCGGGACGCGGGGGACCGGCGGCTGGTGCTGGTGGCGGTGGTGCCGGAGCGGGCCGAGGAGTTCGGGCGGGTGTGGGAGCGCCTCGGCGGCGGCTGGTTCGCGCTCTTCGACGACCTGGACGACTCCGGGCTGGCCCTGTTCATCGACCACATGAGGCGCACGACGGAGTTCAGCGCGGAGCAGGCGGCCCGGCTGCGGTCGGGGGAGGTCCCGGAGGGTTAGGCGGTCTCGGCGTCGTGGGCTTCCCGGGCCCGGTGCACCTCGTCGAAGTGGGTCTCCGCCCAGTCCTTCACGGCGCTGAGGAGCCCGCTGAGGCTGGCGCCGAGCGGGGTGAGTTCGTAGTCGACGCGGACGGGGACGGACGGGGTCACCGTGCGGGTGAGGAGGCCGTCGCGTTCCAGTGAGCGCAGGGTCTGGGTGAGCATCTTGGGGCTGACGCCGGCGATCTTGCGGCCGAGGTCGCTGTAGCGCATGGGGCCGGCGGCGAGGGCGCTGACGACCAGGCCGACCCACTTGTCGCTGATGCGGTCCAGGAGCTGGTTGGTGGGGCAGTTCTTGAGGAACGCGTCGTACTCGACGCGTGCCTGTTCGCGCCGCTGGGCCGCCGTCGTGGTCGCCATGGCTCACCTCCGGGAGACAAACGCACTCTCAGGTAACTACTTACTGATCGATAGTAGCTCTCCCTAGGGTTGTGGTCAGCCGCGGGGAAACCGCGGAAACAGTCACGAACAGGGAGTTTCGTCATGCGTGCTGCGGTGGTGACGTCGTTCGGCGGGCCCGAGGCCGTGCGGGTCGTGGAGTCGGAGGTGCCGGAGCCGGGGGCCGGCCAGGTGCGGATCAAGGTCGCGGCCTCGGCGCTGAACCCGGTGGACGCGGCGGTGCGGGAGGGCGTCTTCGGCGGTGCGGGCCAGGTGATCGGGCTCGGCTGGGACGTCGCGGGGACGGTCGACGCGGCCGGGCCGGCGACGGCGTGGAGTGCGGGGGACGCGGTGGTCGCGCTCGATCACGGCATGGTGAAGCCGCTGGGGGCGCACGCCGAGTACGTGGTGGTCCCGGCGGACGCGGTCGCGCGGGCACCGCGGACGGCCGGCGCGGCGCACGCGGCGACGCTGCCGCTGAACGCGCTGACGGCGGCGCAGGCCCTGGATCTGCTGGCGGTGCCCGAGGGCGGGTCGCTGCTGGTGACGGGCGCCGCGGGTGCGGTCGGCGGGTACGCCGTCCAGCTCGCCGCGCACCGGGGGATCGCCGTCACCGCCCTGGCCCGGGAGGACGACGAGGAGCTCGTGCGCTCGCTCGGTGCCGCGCGCTTCACGGGCGGCGCGGTGCGGGCGCGGAGCTTCGACGCCGTGCTGGACGCGGCGGTACTCGGGGAGCGGGCGCTCGCGTGGGTGCGGGACGGGGGTGCCTACGCCGGTGTGATCCCGCACGTGGAGCCGGCGCCGGAGCGCGGGGTGCGGGTGGCCGCGGTCGAGGTGGCCGCCGACGGGGCCCGGCTGGCGGAGCTGGTGCGGCTGGTGGACGAGGGGGTGCTGACGCTCCGGGTCGCGGAGACGTATCCGCTGGCCGACGTGGTGAAGGCGCACGCGCGGCTGGCGGAGGGCGGGGTGCGGGGGCGGCTGGTGCTGGTGCCGTAGGCGTCCGGCCGGGGGTGGAATAGGAGAGGGCGGGGCGTCGTTCCAGGGGTATAGTTGAACCATAAACAACCTGGAGGGTGAGCGGCCATGCAGTTCGGGATCTTCAGCGTCGGGGATGTCACTCCCGACCCGACCACGGGGCGCACTCCGACCGAGCGTGAGCGGATCAAGGCCATGGTCGCCATCGCGCTGAAGGCCGAGGAGGTGGGCCTGGACGTCTTCGCGACCGGTGAGCACCACAACCCGCCGTTCGTGCCGTCCTCGCCGACCACCATGCTCGGCTACATCGCGGCCCGCACCGAGCGGCTGGTCCTCTCCACCTCCACCACCCTGATCACCACCAACGACCCGGTGAAGATCGCCGAGGACTTCGCGATGCTCCAGCACCTGGCCGACGGCCGGATGGACCTGATGATGGGCCGCGGGAACACCGGCCCGGTCTATCCCTGGTTCGGCCAGGACATCCGCCAGGGCATCAACCTCGCCGTCGAGAACTACGCCCTCCTGCACCGGCTGTGGCGCGAGGACGTCGTCGACTGGGAGGGCAAGTTCCGCACCCCGCTGCAGGGCTTCACCTCCACGCCCCGTCCCCTGGACGGCGTCCCGCCGTTCGTCTGGCACGGCTCCATCCGCTCGCCGGAGATCGCCGAGCAGGCCGCGTACTACGGCGACGGCTTCTTCCACAACAACATCTTCTGGCCGGCCGACCACACCAAGCGCATGGTCGAGCTCTACCGGGCCCGGTACGCCCACTACGGGCACGGCACGCCCGAGCAGGCGATCGTCGGCCTGGGCGGTCAGGTGTTCATGCGGAAGAACTCGCAGGACGCGGTGCGCGAGTTCCGCCCCTACTTCGACAACGCGCCGGTCTACGGGCACGGGCCCTCGCTGGAGGAGTTCACCGCGCAGACCCCGCTGACCGTGGGCTCCCCGCAGCAGGTCATCGAGAAGACGCTGTCGTTCCGCGAGTACGCCGGCGACTACCAGCGCCAGCTGTTCCTGATGGACCACGCGGGCCTGCCGCTGAAGACCGTGCTGGAGCAGCTCGACCTGCTCGGCGAGGAGGTCGTGCCGGTGCTGCGCGAGGAGTTCGCGAAGGACCGCCCGGCCGGCGTGCCGGACGCGCCGACCCACCCTTCGCTGCTGGCCGGCGCCAGGAAGCAGGAAGGAGCGCGGGCATGAGGATCGTCGTCGTATCGGCCGGACTGAGCGTGCCGTCCTCCACGCGGCTGCTCGGTGACCGGCTGGCCGCCGTCGCCGCCCCGGCCGCGACCGCCCCGGAACCCGGGCCCGCCGACGTCGAGGTGATCGAGCTGCGCGACCTCGCCGTGGCGATCGCGCACACCTTCACCAGCGGCTTCCCGGGCCGGGCGCTGTCCGACGCCTTCGAGGCGGTCGCGGGCGCCGACGGGCTGATCGTGGTCACGCCAGTGTTCTCGGCGTCGTACAGCGGGCTGTTCAAGTCGTTCTTCGACGCGCTCGGCGTCACCGACCCCGACGCCCTCGCCGGGAAGCCGGTGCTGATCGCCGCGACCGGCGGTACGGCACGGCACTCGCTGGTGCTGGACCACGCGCTGCGCCCGCTCTTCTCCCACCTCAGGGCCGTCGTCGTCCCGACCGGCGTCTACGCCGCCTCCGAGGACTGGGGCGCCGAGGGTCTCGACGGGCGTATCGAGCGGGCTGCCGGGGAGCTGGCGGCGCTGATGGCGGGGCTGTCCACCGCCCGTCCGCTGCCCCGGCGGGACTCCTTCGAGGACGTCACCCCGTTCGAGGAGCGGCTCGCCGCGCTGCGGCCCGCCGGGTGAGATACGGGTAAGAAGCCGGCCCCGGTGCCGTCCGCCGGGGCCGGGGGACCCGGGCGGTTGGCACACTGGGCGCGTGCCGCACACCGTTCTGCTCGCCGAAGACGACCGCGCCATCCGCAACGCGCTGGAGCGCGCCCTGACCCTGGAGGGCTACCGGGTCACGGCCGTCGCCGACGGTGTCGAGGCCCTCGCGCAGGCCCACCGCAGCCGGCCCGACGTCCTGGTGCTCGACGTGATGATGCCCGGCATCGACGGGCTCCAGGTGTGCCGGGTGCTGCGCGCCGAGGGCGACCGCACACCGGTGCTGATGCTGACGGCGCTGGTGGAGACCGCCGACCGGATCGCCGGACTGGACGCGGGCGCCGACGACTACGTCGTCAAGCCGTTCGACGTCGAGGAGGTCTTCGCCCGGCTGCGCGCCCTGCTGCGGCGGGCGGCCCCCGTGCCGCCGCCCGAGCCGGCACCCGAGCCCGCGGAGGGGCCGACGCCGGGTCCCCCCGGACGGTTCCTCGAGGCGGCCGGGCTGCGCATGGACCCGCAGGCCCGCCGGGCCTGGCGCGGCGGGCGGGAGCTGGAGCTGACCCGCACCGAGTTCGAGCTGCTGGAACTGCTGATCCGCAACGCGGGCGTCGTCCTGGAGCACGCCACCATCTACGACCGCATCTGGGGCTACGACTTCGGCCCCGGTTCCAAGAACCTCGCCGTCTACGTCGGCTATCTGCGCCGCAAGCTCGACGAGCCCGGCGCGCCACAGCTGATCCACACGGTGCGCGGGGTGGGTTACGTGCTGCGGGAGGGCTGAGTGACCGCGGGCGGTGTGCACGGGTCGCCGGCCGCGCGCCGGCGGCTGCGGCTGCTGTCGCTGGGGACCACGTTCGCGGTGGCGTTCGCGGCGGTCACCGCCACGGTCACCGTGCTGGTCGGCATCCTGTCGTACAACGCCGCCGCCCGGCTGGTGCGCGTGGACCAGCAGTCCGTTTTCGACGAGGTCGTGCAGGACCTGCGCGGCGAGGTCCGGGAGAACCGGATGACGCCGCACGACTTCTCCTCCGCCGCGCCCGGCCACGACCTGGTGCGGCCCGCGCGGACCGACGTGCAGGTGCTCGGCCCGGACGGCGGCGTCTTCGACCCGGGTGACCCCGGGCTGCCGGTGGTCGACGCGGACCGCCGGATCGCCGGTGCCGCCACGGCCGGACGGGTGGCCGTGCACGCGGACGTCGACGTCGGCAGCGACGTCTACCGGGTCGCGACCGTCTCGCTCGGCGGCAGCCGGGGCGCGGTGCAGGTCGCGCAGGAGTTCAGCAACACCGAGGACCTGCTGCGGGCGCTCCAGCGGCGCACGCTGATCCTGATGGCGGCGGTGGTCGTCGGGGCCGGGCTGTTCGGCTGGTGGCTGGCCCGCCGCATCACCCGCCGCCTGGTCGTCCTCACCAACACCGCCGAGGCCGTCGCCCGCACCCGGCGGCTCGGCATCCAGGTGCCCGTCGCCGGGTACGACGAGGTGGGACGCCTCGGCCGCGCCTTCGACCGGATGCTGGGCCGGCTCGCCCAGTCCGAGGAGGACCAGCGCCGGCTGGTCCAGGACGCCGGGCACGAGCTGCGGACGCCCCTCACCTCGCTGCGCACCAACATCTCGCTGCTGCGCCGCATCGACGAGCTGCCGCCCGGCACCCGTGAGGAACTCGTCGCCGACCTCACGCAGGAGGCCCGCGAACTGACCGACCTCGTCAACGAGCTCGTCGACCTCGCGGCCGGGCAGTCCGACACCGAGCCGCCGCGCCGGGTCGACCTCGCGGACGTCGCCGAGGACGTGGCGGGACTGGCCAGGCGGCGCACCGGGCGGCAGATCGTGGTGCGCGCGAGCGGCGACACCACGACCCACGGACGGCCCGGGATGCTCACGCGGGCGCTGTCCAACCTGGTCGAGAACGCGGTCAAGTTCGACCGGGACGGCGGCGCCCCCGTCGAGATCCGCGTCGCGGGACCGGCCCGCCCGGGCACGGTGCGGGTGGAGGTGCGCGACCGGGGTCCGGGCATCGCCGACGACGACCTGACCCGCGTCTTCGACCGCTTCTACCGCGCCGCCGACGCGCGTTCCCTGCCGGGGTCGGGGCTCGGTCTCTCCATCGTCCGGGAGGTCGCGCTGGCCCACGGCGGTGCGCCGTACGCCTACCGGCGGGAGGGCGGGGGGACGGTGACCGGGTTCACGGTGGGAGGCGGGGGCGTGCGGCCGCCGGACGGGTGAGGGGCGTTCCGGGGGCCGGAGGCCGGGGGCCGGGGGCCGGGGGCCGGGTTGGCCGGTCGGGCGCGGCCCGGCGTCGGCGGCGTTTCGTCGCGCCGACCCGTGCAGCCCTGGGCTTCCAGGCCTTCAGGGCACAGGGGAAGGCGCGATTGCCCGCGACTGGGCGGTCGCGTGACCGGGGATGCCTTGGCGGCCGGTGGTGAGCGGTTGGGCGGTTGTGCGCGGTGCGTGCTGGTGCGGGGCGGGGGTGGGGCGCGCGGCCCGGCGCTTGCGGGGTGTCTCCCCCAGAGGGGGGACTCCCAGCGCCGACCCGTGCAGCCCTGGGCTTCCAGGCCTTCAGGGCACAGGGGAAGGCACGGTTGCCCGCGGCTGGGCGGCTGGACGGTTGGGTGGCCGGGGGTGGTTGGTGGCTGGTGGCAGGCGTAATCGGGTGTCCGGGTGCGCAGGTATGCGGGCGGGGGCGGCGCCGTGCCGTTCCCCGGCGAGGGGAGGGGCGGCATGCTCACCGACGAGGAGGCCGCCGCGCTGGCGGCGGTGGACGAGGCGGCGCTGGGGCGGACGCTGCTGGAGCTGATATCCGTGCCGAGCGTGACCGGGAGCGCCGCCGAGTCGCAGCTCCAGCACCAGCTGGCCGGGCGGTTGGAGTGGCTCGGGATGGACGTCGACCTGTGGCCGCTGGATCTGCCCGCGCTGCGCGCCGACCCCGGCTTCCCGGGGACGGAGGCGCCCCGGGACGAGGCATGGGGACTGGTCGGCACCACCCCCGACGGCGGCGACGGGCCCACGCTGATCCTCCAGGGCCACGTCGACGTCGTACCACCCGGTGACCTCGGCGCATGGGACGGGGATCCGTTCGTGCCCCGGGTGACCGGGGACCTGGTGCACGGGCGCGGGGCCTGCGACATGAAGGCCGGGCTCGCGGCGCACCTGGCCGCGCTGGCCGCGATACGGACGTCCGGGGTCCGGCTGCGCGGCCGGGTCGCCGCGCACTTCGTCGTCGGCGAGGAGGACGGCGGCCTCGGCGCCTTCGGCACCCTGCGGCGCGGCCACCGCGGCGACGCCTGCGTCATCGCCGAACCCACCGCCGGCACGCTGATCACGGCCAACGCGGGCGCGCTGACGTTCCGCATCGCCGTGCCCGGCAGGGCGGCGCACGGCAGCGCGCGGGAGCAGGGGGTCAGCGCCGTCGACGCGTACCTGCCGCTGCACCGGGCGCTGGCCGCGCTGGAGACCGAACGGAACCGGGACCCCGACCCGCTGCTCGCCGAGTACCCCATCCCCTACGGCCTGTCGGTGGGCACCCTGCGCGCCGGGGACTGGGCGAGCAGCGTGCCCGATCTGCTGGTCGCCGAGGGCCGGTTCGGCGTACGCCTCGGCGAGGACCCGGCCGACGCGCGCGCCGCGCTGGAGCGGTGCGTGGCCGACGCGTGTGCCGCCGACCCCTGGCTGCGGGACCATCCGGCGACGGTGAGCTGGCCGGGCGGGCAGTTCGCGAGCGGCCGGCTGCCCGAGGGGCACGCCCTCGCGGACACGGTCGGGACGGCGCATGCCGACGCGACCGGCGGCCCGCGGCCGCGGCTGCGCGGGGCCACGTACGGCAGCGACCTGCGGCACTACACCGGCGCCGGAATCCCGACGCTGCAGTACGGCCCCGGGGACATCGCGGTCGCACACGGCGCGCGCGAGCACGTCTCCCTGCGGGAGACGGTGCGGGCCGCGCGGGCGCTGGTGCTGACGGTGCTGCGGACCGTCGGCACCAAGTGAGGGGCTGATCACCGCCGGCGTACCGCGCGGGGAGCTGACCCCGGACCCTCCGCCGTGGCAGACTCGGGCCCGTGATCATCGAACGTGCGTACGCACACGTGGGCTCGTACGACGAGGGGGAGTGGCCCTGGTCGGTCCCCTGCGTCCGCGAACTCCTGGGCGACGGACTGCGATTCACCGCCCCGGTGACCTTCGTGGTCGGGGAGAACGGCTCGGGCAAGTCCACCCTGGTCGAGGCCCTCGCCGAGGGCTTCGGCCTGGACTCCTGGGGCGGCTCCCACGAATGGCGCTACGCCAGCCACCGCGCCAAGTCCGTCCTCGGTGAACACGTGCGCTTCGACGCGGCCCCCCGCGGTCGCCGGATGCTCGCCTCCTGGTCGGCCCGCCAGGGCTTCTTCCTGCGCGCCGAGACGGCTCTCGACGCCCTCGGCCGGGAGGGCCTCGACCCCGACGCGCGCAGCCACGGCGAGGGCTTCCTCGCGGCGTTCCGGGACAAGTTCCTGCGACCCGGCCTGTACGTCCTGGACGAGCCCGAAGCGGCCCTGTCCTTCTCCTCCTGCCTCGAACTGATCGGCCACATCGACCAGTTGGCGGGCGCCGGCGCGCAGGTCATCTGCGCCACCCACTCGCCCCTGCTGACCGCGCTGCCCGGCGCGGACATCATCGAGGTCGGCGAGCACGGCATGCGCCGCACCACCTGGCAGGACCTCGCCCTGGTCGACCACTGGCGCCGCTACCTCGCCGACCCGGGGGCGTACCTGCGCCACGTGCTGGAATGACGCCCGCGCGGTTCCGATTCCCGATCCAGGGTTTTCGTTTCCCGGTTTCCGTTATCCGGCCCGGGGCGGTGGCTCTCCTGTTGTGACAGGGCCAGGACAGGACGGTCCAGGACCGAGAAGGAGCGTGGACGAGCGTGGCAGCGAGCAGCGGACCCGGCAGGGAGACGGTCGAGGCGGCACAGCGTGGCGACATGCGCGCCCAGGACGAACTCGTCGCCGCCCACCTCCCGTTGGTCTACAACATCGTGGGCCGGGCCCTGAACGGGCACCCGGACGTCGACGACGTGGTGCAGGAGACCATGCTCCGCGCCCTCGCCGCGCTCGGCTCGCTGAAGGACCCCGCCGGCTTCCGGTCCTGGCTGGTCGCCATCACCATGAACCAGCTCCGCCACCACTGGCGCGACCACCGTACGGCGCCCGCCAGTTCGGCGCTGCACGACGCCTACGACGTCGCCGACCCGGGCGCCGACTTCGTGGACCTGACGATCGTGCGGCTCGGCCTCGAGGGTCAGCGGCGCGAGGCCGCGGAGGCCACCCGCTGGCTGGACCCCGACGACCAGGCCCTGCTGTCGCTGTGGTGGCTGGAGGCGGCGGGCGAGCTGACGCGGCCGGAGGTGGCGGCCGCGATGGAGCTGTCGCCGCAGCACACGGCGGTGCGCGTGCAGCGGATGAAGGCGCAGCTGGAGACGGCCCGGCTGGTGGTGCGGGCGCTGGCCGCCCAGCCGCGCTGTGTGCTCCTCGACGACGTGGTCGCGTCCTGGGATGCCGTCCCCTCGGCCCTGTGGCGCAAGCGCATCGCCCGGCACGCCCGGGACTGCACGGTCTGCGCGGGCCTGCAGTCGGGCCTGGTTCCGGCCGAGGGTCTGCTGGTCGGCCTGGGCCTGGTCCCGGTGGGAGCGAGCCTGCTCGCGGCGTCCGCCCTGTTCACCGCCTTCGGCGCGGGAACGGCGGACGCGGCGCCGGTGTCCTTCGCCGGGGAGGCGACGGGTCCCTGGGCGGGGTTCGACGGGCCGGGCACGGTGCCCGGACCGGGCGGCCCCGGGGGGATGTCCGAGGGGCCGGCGGGGTTCACGGGGGCGGGCGGGCCGGGTGAGGCCCCGGCAGCCGGGAGCGGAGCGTGGGGCGAACCGGCCGGCGCGCCGGCCGGCCCCGGCGAGGTGCGGGCGGACCGGGGCAGCGGTGTGCAGGCGGGCCCCGGCGACGCGCCGGACGGCCGGGGAACGGCGTACGAGAACCACGCGGGACCGGTGTCCCCCGAACCGGGCACGGTGGTGGGCCACCGTACGGGCCTTCGCGCGCGCGGCCGTGAACGGAGGCGGCGGGGCAGGATCGTCGCGGCCGTGGCGGCGGTCCTGCTGGTCACCGGCGGCGCGATATCCGGAATAGCCATCCTGACGCCGGACGGCGACGCGGACCGGGTGCGGGCGGCGTCCGGGGACGGCTCGGGATCCACCCCGCCGACCGCCGCCGCGTCCGCCCCCTCCGCCGCGGCCTCCTCCTCTTCCCCCTCCGCCTCGCCCTCACCGTCGGCCGGCACGTCCCGCAAGCCGAAGCCCTCCGCCACGCCCCGCCCGGAGAAGTCCACGGCGAAGTCCGCACCCGCACGCACGTCCGCGCCCGCGAAGCCGACGCTGCGGCCGGAGCCGGACCCGCCGGCCGCACCCCCCGCCGGGGGCCCCGCGGCCCAGGTCCTGAGCCTCACCAACACGGAGCGCTCCAAAGCGGGGTGCGGCCCCGTGCGACTCGACGACCGCCTCGCCAGGGCGGCCCAGCTGCACAGCGAGGACATGTCCGCCAACAACTACTTCTCCCACACCGGCCAGAACGGCAGCAGCTTCGTGGACCGGGCCAAGGCGCAGGGCCACCCGAGCCCCGGCGCCGAGAACATAGCCCAGGGCCAGAGTTCCGCCGCGAGCGTCATGGACGCCTGGATGAACTCACCGGGCCACCGCGCGAACATCCTCAACTGCTCGCTCAAGACGCTCGGCGTCGGAGTCACCGACAGCGACTGGACGTGGACCCAGGTGTTCGGCTACTGACCCGCGGCCTCCCAGACGAAGCCGTCCGGGTCGGTGAACGGGCCGACGGGGCTGGAGACCGTGAGCCGGTGCGATCCCGTGCCCTCGGCGGAGACGCCCGCCACCTTGGCCAGGGCGCGGCGCTTGTACAGCGACAGCTTGACGGTGTCGGGACCGGTGGCGAACTCGACGTACTTGCCGCCGAAGGCCTTGCCGACGGTGAGGCCCCGCTCGACGTAGAACTGCTTGCCGGCCTTGACGTCCTCGACGCCCAGCAGGAGCACGATCTCGTCGACGTCCCGGGTGACCGGTCCGGTGTCCTTCTTCGACGACGTCGCCAGCTGCCAGATCGTGCCGTCCGGGGCCCGGACCACGCCGCCGTAGCCCCACAGCGACTTCTCGGCGGGCTTCAGGCTGGTGGCGCCGGCGTCGAGGGCGGCGGCGTGGAGCGCGTCGACGTTGCCCGGCTGGGACACCACCAGCGAGAGCGTGAAGCCGCGGAAGCCGCTCGTGGGGGCCTCGGCGCCGCGCACGCGGACCCGCGACCCGTCCAGTGCGAAGGCGTCGGAGTAGAAGCGTGCGGCGGCCGTCGGGTCGGCCACCTCCAGGGTGACGGAGTCGATGGAGTTCATGCCCTCGACGGTAGGGGCGACCCGTGCGCCACCGCTTCTCGAAAACTGACCGGTCGGGGCGGCGCGGTGGCGGCACGGCCACGCGCGACGCGCGGGAGGCCGGACGGCGGGGGCGGAATCACGATCCGCCTGTGTCGGGCCGCGGCCGGATGCGAGGATGAGGCGCCATGACTGCTGGGTGGTGCTCCCGCACGGTACGGGCCGCGGTGTTCGCGGCCGTCTGTGTGCTGCTCGCCGCCCTGGGCCACGTCATGATGTCCGGCAGCGACGTGCCCGCGTGGACGCTGGGCGCCGGTGCCGCCGCGACGGGAACCGTCGGATGGTGCCTGGCCGGCCGGGAACGCGGGCTCCCGGCGGTCGTGGCCGTCGCGGTCGCCGCACAGACGGCGCTGCACTCGGCGTTCTCGCTAGCCCAGCCGGCTGCCGGGGCGCGCGCCTCCATGGGCGGGCACGACATGGGGCCGCGGCACGGGGACCCCCGGCCCATGGATGCCGTGGACATGGGTTCCCTGCATATGGACGCCGTGCATACCGGTTCCCTGCACATGGGGCACGCGACCGCGCATCCCCTGAGCCACATGGGCGGGGACCACACGGGGCACGCCATGAGCGGCGGCGGCGACTCGTCGTCGTTCGGCATGCTCGCCGCCCACCTGCTGGCCGCGCTCCTGACCGGGCTGTGGCTGGCCTACGGAGAGAGGGCCGCCTTCCGCATCCTGCGGTCCGTGGCCGGATGGCTCGCGGCGCCCCTGCGGTCGCTGTTCGCCCTCCCCGTCGTCCCGGCCCTTCCCCCGGCCCGCCCGGGCCGCCCCCGCTCGGACCGTGTGCCGGGCCTCGCCCTTCTCGTCCACGCGATCACGTCCCGGGGTCCGCCCGTGGGGGCCGCTGTCGTCTGACGACAGCCGACTCCTCGAGGCCGCCCCTGTGCGCCTCGAGCTCCGGCCGTACGCCCGCACCGGCGCCGCAGCGCACTCGCGCACGCCGAGGACACCGCGCACATCACGCACGCCGCGCGCCTCGTGTCTGCCCGTGCGCCTCGGGTCTGCCCGTGCGCCTCGGGTCCGCCGCGCACCTCGCGCCTGCCGCGCCCGCGTGTCGTAGGGCCGCCTCCCCACATCACCGGACCGCCCGCGCCCGAGCGCGCCCCGGTCCGGAGCACGGATCCCGAGAAGGACACCAGGTGATCACTTCCGACCTGCCCGGCCCACCCACCAGGACCGGACGCGACCCGTCGGCCGACGAGCCGGTAACCGCCTGGGCGCTGGCCGCCCGGAGCGGGGACACGGACGCGGGCGAGCAGTTCGTACGCGCCCTGCACCGCGACGTCCTGCGCTACGTCACCCACCTCTGCGGCGACCTCCAGGCCGTGGACGACCTCGCCCAGGACACCTTCCTGCGCGCACTCGGCAGCCTGCACCGGTTCGAGGGCCGTTCCTCCGCCCGCGTCTGGCTGCTGTCCATCGCCCGCCGCGCCGTCGTCGACAGCTACCGGTACAGCGCCGCCCGGCCCCGGCTCTCCGAGGCGCCGGACTGGCAGGCCGCCGTCGAGCGGTCCCAGCCGGGCGGTCTGCCCGGCTTCGACGACGGCGTCGCCCTGCTGGACCTGCTGGCCACACTGCCGGACGAGCGGCGGGAGGCGTTCGTGCTCACCCAGCTGGTCGGCCTGCCCTACGCGGAGGCGGCCGCGCTCAGCGACTGCCCGGTGGGCACGGTCCGCTCCCGTGTGGCCCGTGCCCGGGCGGCCCTGATGGAGCTGCTGGAGGAGGCGGAGCGGCTGCCGCACGTCCGCGCGGCTCCCGGGCCGCGCCGGTCAGCGCACGAGTAGGTCGATCACACCCGTCAGGTCCTCCTCGCCGCTGCCCTCGGCCAGACGGCGGCGCATCAACGCGAAGTAAGGGCTGAGCAGTTCCGGGCTGACGCCCTGCTGCTCGGCGGTCCTCAGGAAGGTCGGGGTGCCGGCCACCTGCATGGCGAGGCTGGAGACGACCCCCTTGGTGTAGTCCCCGCTGCGCAGCTGGTCGGCGGTCTGGTGGACGGCCGGGGCCATCGCGACGAGCCAGTCGGCGAGCAGCGGGGCGAGGGACGCGGGGTCGATGTCCTCCTTGCGGATCAGGGCGAAGGCGTGCGCGGCCCCGGCGAACATCCCGTACATGGCGCTGAGCAGGGCCACGTCGTGCAGGGCCGCGAACCCCGCGTCCTCGCCGACGTAGGTGGTCCCGGCCGGCACGCGCAGCGTCTCCCGGTGCCGCTCGAACAGTTCCCCCGAGCCGCTGTAGAAGACGTAGCCGCCGGCCCCGGGGACGCCGATCATCGGTGGGACGGCCATGATGCCGCCGTCCAGGTAACGGGCGCCGCGCTCGCGGGCCCACTCGGCGCGGGCACGGGCCTCGGCCGGGGTACTGGTGGTCAGGTTGACCAGGTCCCTGCCGGCCAGGTCGGTGCCGGCCAGCGTCTCCTCGACCGAGGCGTCGTCCAGCAGACAGACGACGACCAGCGTGCTCGCCGCGACCGCGTCGGCGGCGCTGTCCGCGACCCTCGCCCCCTCGGCGGCGAGCGGTGCGGAGCGGGCCGGGGTGCGGTTCCAGACGGTGAGCGGGTGGCCGGCGGCGAGCCAGGTACGGGCCAGCGCGCTGCCCATCGCGCCGAGGCCCAGCAGGGTGACGGACGTCTTCTCAACGGTGTTCTGTGCCATGCCGACTAGGCTGGGAGCAGGCCCGGAGGCGATCAAGTACGTACTTCGGAGTGGGTGGTTACCCCGGGGTGAGCGAGCAGGTCGGAGGGGTGGGGCATGACGACACTGAACCGGCCGGGCGCGCCGGACGGACACGTCTGCGGGATCGACACCGCGATGGAGGTGATCGGCGGCAAGTGGAAGGTGCTCATCCTCTGGGCGCTCCACGAGCATCCCCACCGCCGCTTCGGCGAGCTGCGCCGCCTGCTCCCGGGAGTCACCGAGAAGGTCCTCGCCTCCCACCTGCGCGAGATGGAAGCGGACGGCGTCGTACGCCGCGTCTCCTACGACGAGGTGCCGCCCCGTGTCGAGTACTCGCTGACCGAGGACGGCAAGCGCCTCAACGACGCGCTCGAACCCCTGGCCGCCTGGGGACGCGAACGGCCGACCGGCTAGAGGGTCCCTCCCCGGACGGCGTCCGTTTGCGGCGCGTGACGCGGTGCACCCGGCAGGTCCGGAGGCACCGGCGCCGCCCGGTGTCCTGCCCCGACAGCGGAGGAGGAACCGCGCCATGACCACCACCGTCAACGACATGCTCCGCACCTACCCGGCCGACCTGGGCGGGGTGGACCGGGAAGCCATGGCCAGGTGCATCGAGGAGTGCATCGCGTGTGCCCAGGCGTGTACCGCGTGCGCGGACGCCTGCCTCTCGGAGGACACGGTCGCCGACCTGACCAAGTGCGTCCGCACCGACATGGACTGCGCCGACGTCTGCAACGCCACGGCTTCGGTGCTGTCCCGGCACACGGGCTACGACGCCAATGTCACCCGGGCCGTCCTGCGGGCGTGCGTCACCGTCTGCAAGGCGTGCGGTGACGAGTGCGCCCGCCACGCGGACATGCACGAGCACTGCCGGGTCTGCGCCGAGGCGTGCCGGCGCTGCGAGCAGGCGTGCAACGACCTGCTCGCAGCCCTGGGCTGAGACGGCGGCGGCACCGCGCGGGTCAGTGGTAGGCGTGGACGACGGCGTGGCCCCTGCCCCGGCCGATCATCCACTTGTTGACCGGTGTGGTGATCGCGAAGGCCACGGCGAAGCCGCCGAGCAGCGCGTACCAGAACAGTCCGTCGGTCAGGTGCGCGTCCAGCGCTCCGGGGGTCAGCGCGATGATCGCGTTGTCGACCAGTTCCATCACCGCGATGGAGACGGTGTCGGCGGCCAGTGCCACCTTGACCGCGGCCTTCAGGGACAGTCCGGCGCGCACCACCGCGAAGAGGGTGAAGGAGTAGCCGAAGACGAAGGCCAGGGTGATGGCCAGGACCATCGTCGCCACGTTGCCCCACATCAGGGCGGTGCCGATGACCATGCCGAGGATCTCGCCGATGGCGCACCCGGTCAGGCAGTGCAGCGTCGCCTTCATCGCCGTCGCCCAGGTCGCGCCGTGCGCGTGACCGCCGTTCGGGTGACCGCCGTGGTCGTGGCCTCCCGCGTGGGCCGTGTGGTCGTGCGCGGTACCGGTGTGGTGCGTGCCGTGGTCCATGACGCTCATCCCCAATCGACGTCCCGCGAGGACCCGTGCGGCCCCACACCCCGGAACCATATACCCCTGGGGGGTATTCCGGAAGGCTGGGTGGATGTGCCACGGGGCGGGCACCGGTGGTGCCCGCCCCGTGCCGACGCGTTTGCGGTCAGTCCTTGCCGAGCAGCTTCTTCATCTGCTCGATCTCCGCGTTCTGCGAGGTGATGATGTCTCCGGCCATCTTCTTGGCCGGTCCGTGGGCGCCGTCGGCCTGCTCGGCCTTCGCCATCGCGACCGCCCCCTCGTGGTGCTTGATCATCAGCTCCATGAAGGCGGTGTCGAACGCCTTGCCCGAGGCGTTCTCGAGCCCGGTCATCTCCTCGTCCGTCATCATGCCGCCCATGTCGTCCATGCCGTGCGAGGAGTGGTCCATGGCGCCCTCGGCGGGCACCTCCTCGCCCCACGACGTGAGCCAGCCGGAGAGCGTCTCGATCTCCGGGTCCTGCGCCTTCTTGATGTCCGCGGCGAGTGACTTCACCTCGGCCGACTGCGCCCGCTCGGGTGCGAGACCGGCCATCTCGACGGCCTGGCGGTGGTGGGGGATCATGCCCTTCGCGAAGGCGACGTCGGCGGCGTTGTGCTGTCCCTGCGACGCCGGGGCGGACGCGGAGGCGGCGGCGTTGTGGCCGCCGTGCCCTGCCGCGCTGTCGCTGTCCCCGCCGCCGCAGGCGGCCAGGACGAGCGCTGCCGCACCCGCGGCGACGACCGTGGCACTGCGGCGGACGAGTGAATGCTTGCGGATCATGGTGGTGCAACTCCTCGACGCGCGCCGTTCCCGGCGCGCGAGCTGGAACGGATGTCGGAGCACGCGGAAGCGCGGCACCCGGCACCGGAGAACACCGGGCACAGGGGCCGGGCGGGCTGCTCTATATCCGCAGGAGTTGCAGTTCGGACAGGTCGGGCGGGGCCCGGCCGTCATGGGGCGCCCCCGCCGACGCCGCGGCGGGCGAAGCGGCCGGGGGAGCCGTCGGCAGGGTGGTGCCGGTCAGCGCGGGGGGCGTGTACGCCGAACCGACTCCGGCGGCCGCACACGTCCCGTCGGCGTGCTCGAGGTGACTCGGTCCGCCGTCCGTGTGCGAACAGCCCCCGCTCGCGTGCGGAACATCCTCCGCCGCGGCCGTCGCCCTGTGGTGACCGGCACTCGTCTGCGCCGCCGGCACTCCTGCGGGGACGAGACCGTGCATGCCCAGGACGCCGGTCAGCACCGTCATCACCAGCAGCACGAGCAGCCGCCCGGGCGCCGGGCGGCTGCTCGATCGGATGCTCCTGGTCACGCGCATATCGTACGGACTCCGTGCGGGAGCGGCAGGCGCGACGGCCCGATTCCGCCGATCGCGCGTGCTCCGCCGCCCGCTCCCGGGGTCACGCCTTCGACACCCCGGCGCCGAGCAGGCCGGCGCTGGCTGCCGCCGCGCGGCGCCCGAGCCGCAGCCCGTCCGGCCCGGCGCGCCCACGGCAGCTGGCGCGGCCGCCGACGAGGCTCCGGCGGGCGGCTGCCGCGGCTCGTGAGCGACCGGGGCACGCGCGACGGCGGGGCCGCGACCGGAGAACGGCACCTGTAGCACCTGCGTGGCGGACGGCTCAGCGGGCCAGCAGGTCCCGGATCGCCGCCGTGATCTCGCCGGGTGCCTCCTCGGCCATGAAGTGCCCCGCCCGGGTCAGCCGGTGGTCCAGGTCCGGCGCCCACGCCTTCCACACCCCGGCGGCGTCGTAGCCCAGCCGCGCGCCCCAGTCCTGCTGGACGACCGTCACGGGCATGGCCAGCTGCGACCCGGCGTCCAGGTCCGCCTGGTCGTGCGCGACGTCGATGCCCGCCGAGGCCCGGTAGTCGGCGACGATCGACGTCACCGCCGCGGCGCTCGCCCGCAGGTACTCGGCACGCACCTCCTGCGGCACGGCGGCCGGGTCGCCGGACCAGGCGTCGAGGAACGAGCCGAAGAACGCGTCCGCACTGCCCGCGATCATCGCCTCCGGCAGGCCCGGGGGCTGCGCCATGAGGAAGAGGTGGTAGCCGACCGCCGCCGGGACGCCGTGCAGGACGTTCCACATGTCGAGCGTCGGCACGATGTCGAGGATGCCCAGGTGCGTGACGGTCCCGGGGTGGTCGAGCCCCGCCCGGAAGGCGACCAGGGCGCCCCGGTCGTGGCCGACGAGGGCGAAGCGCTCGTGGCCGAGCGCCGCCGCCAGGGCCACGACGTCGGCGGCCATGGTGCGCTTGGCGTACACCTCGGCACCGGTGGCGGCAGGCTTGTCGCTGGCACCGTAGCCCCGCAGGTCGGGACAGATCACCGTGTGTTCGCCGGCGAGCCGCCCGGCGACGTGTCGCCACATCAGGTGCGTCTGGGGGAAGCCGTGCAACAGCACGACCGGGCTGCCGCTGCCGCCGACGGCGGCGGCCAGCTCCACGCCGTCCGCACCGGGCAGGCGGGTGTGGTCGAAGCCGGGAAGGGTGAGCGTCATGGGAAGGCCGACTTTCCTGGTGGGGGACTGACCGGATCAGCCTGGGCGACGGCGATCAGCAGCCGATCAGTACGGCTGGGCGCGACCGGCCCCCGGCGCCGAGGATGGGGACATGCGAATCGACGTGCTCGGTGCCGTGCGGGCCTTCCACGACGACGGCAGCCCGGTCGGCCTGGGCGGGCCACGCCATCGCGAGGTGCTCGCCCGGCTCGTCGCCGCCGAGGGACGGATGGTCACCACCGACACCCTGGTCGACGATCTGTGGCCCGATCCGCCGGCCCGCGCCGTGGGCGCGCTGCGCACGTTCGTCGCCGCACTGCGCCGCGCCCTGGAACCCGGCCGGCCGCCCCGCACTCCGCCGCGCGTCCTGGTCACCGAGGGTCCTGGCTACGCGCTGCGCCTCCCGCGCGAGGACGTGGACGTTCATCGTTTCCAGGACGCCCTGGCCCGCGCCCGCCGCAACCCCGACGCCGTCACCGGCCTCGGCGCGGCACTCGCGGCCTGGCGCGGACCCGCCTACGCCGATGTGACCGGCTCCGCGTGGGCGCGGCGCGAGCGCACCCGACTGGAGGAGTTGAGAGGGGAGGGGGTGGAACTGCGCGCCCGTATCCTCCTCGACTCCGGGGAAGGGGCCGACCTGGTCGCCGAACTGGGCGCCCACGTCGCCGAACACCCGTGGCGCGAGCCCGCCTGGGCGCTCCTCGCCCGCGCACTCCACCGCGCGGGCCGCCGGGCCGACGCGCTGGCCACCCTCCGCCGCGCCCGCGCGATGCTCGCCGATCAGCTCGGGCTCGACCCCGGCGCCGACCTCCGGCGCCTGGAGACGGACATCCTCACCGGATCCATGTCCCTCGAGGGCACACGTACCGCGTGGACCGGCCCCGGTGTCCGGCTCGGCCCGCGCACCACCGTGGATCTGGCCCGCACCCTCGCACTGGCGGGTGGCGACGCCCTCGTCCACGCGCGGCGCGACCGCCTCGCCGCCGTCGTGGCGGCGGAACGCACGGGCGACCTCTCCCTCACCGCGCGGATCATCGGCGCCTACGACGTGCCCGCCCTGTGGAGCCGGGCCGACGACCCCGAGCAGTCCCGCGCCGTCGTCGCGGCCGCCGAGCGCACGCTCACCGCACTCGGCCCCGACGGCCCCGCCGACCTGACCGCCCGCCTGCTGGCCACGGTCGCCGTCGAGAGCCGCAGCGCCGATCTGTCCGGGCCCGGGCTGGAGCGCGCGCGACAGGCGGCACGGCAGGCCGAGGCGCTGGCACGGGACCTGGCCGATCCCGCCCTGCTGGCGTTCGCCCTCAACGGGGTGTTCCTGCAGTCCTTCACCCGCCCCGGACTCGCGGCGGTACGGGACAGGACCGGCGCCGAGATCCTCGGCCTGGCCACCCGGCACGAGCTGCCGAACTTCGCCGTGCTCGGCCGGCTCGTCCGCCTGCAATCCGCCTCGTCCCTCGGCGACCTGGACACCGCGGCGTCGCACGCCGCGGCCGCCGAGCAGCTCGCCGCCACCACCGAGGCGCCCCTCGTCCCCGTCCTCACCGGCTGGTTCCGCGCCCGGGCCGCGGCCGCCCGCAGCACCGAACCCGGAGGACCGACCGCCGCCACGGCCGCGGCGCACTACCGCGCCGCCGACGACGCCCTCCGGACGGCCGGAATGCCGGGGCTGCACCGCGGCCTGCTCCCGCTCGCCCTCCTGGGGCTGCGCCTGCTGCACGACCGGCCCGCGCCCACCGACCCCCACCTCGACTGGGGCCCGTACGGGCCCTGGGCGCGGCCCCTCCTCCTGCTCGACCGGGGCCAGGCCGAACAGGCCCGTGCCGCCCTCGCCGCGGTGCCCGGGCCACCGCCCGACCACATGCAGGAGGCACTGTGGTGCCTGACCGCCCGCGCCGCCGTGCGCCTCGGCGAGCGTGACATCGCCGCCCGCGCCGTGGCCGCCCTGCGCGACGCCCGCGCCGAACACGCCGGCGCCGCCAGCGGCATGCTGACCCTGGGCCCGGTGGCGCGGTACCTGGCCGAGGCGGAGGCATGCGCCGCGGCGGGGTGAGCGACGCCGCGGACGTACACCCGTCGGCCGCCGTCCGGCGCGACGTGTGCGGCCGGTGAGGGCGAGGGCGTGCTCAGCCGTCCGCTCCCGTGGTCAGGTCCCGGCTCAGGTCCCGTGGGATGGTCCCGGGGGCAGGTCCCGGCTCAGGCCTCCTGCTTCGCGTCGATCTCGGCGATGAGGGCCTCGATGCGAGTCCTGATCTCGTCGCGGATGGGACGGACGGCGTCGACGCCCTTGCCGGCCGGGTCCTCCAGGGCCCAGTCGAGGTACTTCTTGCCGGGGAAGATCGGGCAGGCGTCGCCGCAGCCCATGGTGATGACGTAGTCGGACGCCTGGACGGCCTCGGTGGTCAGGACCTTCGGCCTGGCGCCGGCGATGTCGACACCGACCTCCTTCATCGCCTCCACGGCGGCCGGGTTGACCCGGTCGCCCGGGACGGAGCCGGCGGAGCGGACCTCGACGCGGTCGCCCGCGAGGTGCTGGAGGAAGCCGGCGGCCATCTGGGAACGGCCGGCGTTGTGGACGCAGACGAAGAGCACGGAGGCGAGCGGAGCGGAGGACATGCGTACTTCCTTCACGGAGTGGTGGCAGGTGGTGCGGGGTTTCAGGTGCGCGGCAGGCCGGCGAGGAGGTCGCTGATCCGGTGGTCGATGTCGTCGCGGATGCGGCGGACGACCGCGAGGGGGGCGCCTTCGGGGTCGGCCACCGGCCAGTCCAGGTAGCGACGGCCGGACACGACCGGGCAGGCGTCCCCGCACCCCATGGTGATCACGATGTCGGCGGCCCGCACGACCTCGTCGGTCAGCGGCTTGGGAAACGCCCCGGCCGGATCGGCGCCGGCCTCGGTGAGGACGTGCGCGATGTGCGGCTCGACACGGGGCCCCGGGTGGGTCCCCGCGGAGGAGACGGTGACCCGGCCGGCCGCCCGATGCCTCAGCAGCGCGGCGGCGAGCTGGGAGCGGCCCGCGTTGTGGCTGCACACGAACAGCACCCGCGGCACCCCGGCGCCCGGTACGCCGGAGACGTGGGCGAGAGCGTCGAGGCGCTCAGCGGCGAAACGCTCGGCCAGTACCACCAGGTGAGCGGTGACCTGGGCGGTGGCGGCCAGACGCCGGTAGGAGTCGGTGAGCAGGCGCTGCACGGTCTCCACCGCGAAGCGGCCGGCGTGCCGGGTGGCGAGGCGGGCCGCGCCGGCGGCGAGGCGCTCGTCGGGCAGGGCGGGCGAGGGGACGACGGACATGGGAAGACCCTTTCGACGGGCCCATAGGTCAGCCCCGGCTGGTATCAGTACCGGGTGATGTGACATTATCAGCTCATGATGACGTCAGTCGACGCTGACCTGATCCGGGTGCTGGCCGACCCGCTCAGGCTCCGGATCGTGACCCTGCTCGCCCGCGAGACGCTGTGCACCACCCACCTCGTCGAGGAGACCGGTGCCCGGCAGACCAACCTCTCCAACCATCTGAGAGTCCTGCGCGAGGCCGGGGTCGTCGAGACCGAGCCGTGCGGGCGCTTCACCTACTACAAGCTGCGCCCCGACGTCATCGCCCAGCTCGCCGGGCAGTTCGCCGACCTGGCCGAGTCCGCCCGTACCGCCGCCGAGAACAAGAGGGCCTGCCCGTGACCGCCACCGAGCCCACCACCGCCTCCGCCCGGGCCGGGGACGACTCGATCGTCAAGAAGCTCTCCACCCTCGACCGCTACCTGGCGGTGTGGATCCTCATCGCCATGGCCGTCGGTCTCGGGCTCGGACGGGTTGTCCCGGGGCTGAACGACACGCTGGCGAAGGTGGAGATCGGCGGCATCTCCCTGCCGATCGGGCTCGGCCTCCTGATCATGATGTATCCGGTCCTGGCGAAGGTCCGCTACGACAGGCTGGACGCCGTCACCGGGGACCGGAAGCTGATGATCTCCTCCCTGGTCGTCAACTGGATCCTCGGACCCGCGGTCATGTTCGCCCTGGCGTGGATCTTCCTGCCGGACCTGCCCGAGTACCGCACCGGGCTGATCATCGTCGGCCTGGCCCGCTGCATCGCCATGGTGATCATCTGGAACGATCTCGCCTGCGGCGACCGCGAGGCCGCGGCCGTGCTCGTCGCGCTGAACTCGGTGTTCCAGGTTCTGGCGTTCGGTCTGCTGGGCTGGTTCTACCTCGACCTGCTGCCCGGCTGGCTCGGCCTGGGCGACGGCGAGCACCTGGACATCTCGATGTGGGAGATCGCCCTGAACGTGGTCATCTTCCTCGGCGTCCCGCTGCTGGCGGGCTTCCTGACCCGCCGGATCGGTGAGAAGAGGATGGGCCGCGAGTCCTACGAGCAGCGCTTCCTGCCGAAGATCGGGCCGTGGGCGCTGTACGGGCTGCTGTTCACGATCGTCGTCCTCTTCGCCCTGCAGGGCAGGACCATCACCTCTCAGCCACTGGACGTCGCCCGGATCGCCCTGCCGCTGCTGGTCTACTTCGCGGTCATGTTCTTCGGAACCTTCCTCCTCGGAAAGGGCCTGGGGCTCGCCTACGACCGCACCACCACGCTGGCCTTCACCGCGGCGGGCAACAACTTCGAGCTGGCCATCGCCGTCGCCATCGCCACCTTCGGCGTCACCTCCGGTCAGGCCCTGTCCGGCGTCGTCGGACCGCTCATCGAAGTCCCGGTGCTGATCGGCCTGGTCTACGTCGCGCTCGCCTGGCGCAAGAAGTTCACCACCGACGCGGTGACCACGGCCCCGTGACGCGGCACGTGGACGTGGTGGTGGTCGGCGGCGGCCAGGCAGGGCTCGCCGCCGGCTACCACCTGCGCCGCCGGAGCCTGGACTTCACGATTCTCGACGCCGATCCGGCCCCGGGCGGGTCCTGGCAGCACATGTGGGACTCGCTGCACCTCTTCTCCCCGGCCGACCACTCCTCCCTGCCGGGCCGGCTCATGCCCGCCCAGCCCGGTGAGACCTACCCGGACGCCGGGCACGTGGTGGACTACCTCACCGACTACGAGAAGCGCTACGACCTGCCCGTCCAGCACGGCACCCGGGTCGGCGCCGTGCACCGTGACGGGGACCGGCTCCGGGTGGAGGCCGACTCCGGCACCTGGCGGGCCCGGGCAGTCGTCAGTGCCACCGGCACCTGGTCGCGGCCCTTCGTCCCCGCCGTTCCGGGCAGGGGCGACTTCACCGGCGGGCAGACGCACACCGTGGACTACCGCCGCCCGGCCGACTTCGCCGGACAACGCGTTCTCGTGGTCGGCGGCGGGAATTCCGGCGCCCAGATCGCCGCCGACCTCGCTCTGGACGGCCGTGCCGAGACGACGTGGGTGACGCAGCGTCCACCCCGCTTCCTCCCCGACGACATCGACGGCCGCGTCCTGTTCGACGTCGCCACCGCCCGCCGCCGCGCCCTCGACGAGGGCCGCGGCGACACCGGCGGAGTCGCCTCACTCGGCGACGTCGTCGCCGTCCCGCCCGTCCGCGCCGCCCGCGACGCCGGACTCCTGCGGGCCCACCCGATGTTCCGCCGGCTCACCGCCACCGGCGTCCGGTGGGCCGACGGAAGCCGGTCGGACGCGGACGCGATCATCTGGTGCACCGGCTTCCGGCCCGCCCTGGCCCACCTCGCCCCGCTGGGACTGCGCGGCCCGCGCGGCCACGTCGAGACCGCCGGGACGGAGGCCGTCGGTGAACCCCGCCTGCACCTGCTCGGCTACGGCGACTGGACCGGCCCCGCCTCCGCCACCCTCATCGGCGTGGGCCGCCCCGCCCGCGAGGCCGCCCACCGGATCGCACGCCGGCTGGACGTCTGACGAGTCAGCGCGAGCGGCCGAGCCGGGACAGCACGTGCGCGGCGTCGCGCCCCACGCCCCGCAGGGTGTTGGAGGAGAAGCTGCGCTGGAACTCGATGCCGGCGAACCCGAGCCCGGGAACGTCGGCGACACCGCCGTGGTGCCGGGGCCGGCCGCCGGCGTCCAGGGCACCGCTCCCGTTCAGGTAGGGGTGCGTGAAGCGGTATCCGGTGGCCCACATGATCGTGTCGACCGGTTCCTCGGCGCCGTCGGCCCATACGACGCCGTCCCGCGTGAGACGGGCGAACATCTCGCGCCGCTCGACGCCGTGGGTGTCGAGAGCGGTGCGGTAGCGCCCGTCGTCGAGGACGGACACCGGCGCCTTCTCCAGCAGCCGGCTCAGCGGAGCGATGTCGAACCCGGTGCGCCGGAGCCACCAGTGAATGTCCCGGCCCAGCGGGCGCTGCCTCATCCAGCCGATCGGCCGGCGGCTGGCCAGCGTGGTCTCGGCGATCGCGCCGAGCTCGGCGGCGATCTGGACGGCCGAGTTGCCGCCGCCCACGACCACGACTCGCCGGCCGGTGAACGGCTCGGGTCCGCGGTAGCCGGCGGCGTGCAGCGACTGCCCGGCGAACTCGTCCTGCCCGGGCACGTCCGGCGTGTACGGGCCGCGGAAGGCGCCGGTCGCGGCCACGACCGCACGCGCCGTGAACTCGGCACCGCTGTCCGCGCGCACCACCCAGACGCCGTCGCGGGGCAGCACCGAGGTGACCGTGGTGGAGGTGCGGATGTCGGCGTCGAGCCGGCGGGCGTAGGCGCGCAGGTAGTCGACCACCTCGTCCCTGGCCGGGTAGCGGTCGCCGTCGCCGGGGAAGCGCAGGCCGGGCAGAGAGGAGTACCGGGCGGGGGAGAACAGGGTGAGGCTGTCGTAGTAGCGCGGCCAGGACCCGCCGGCCTGATCGGCGGTCTCCAGGACGAGGGTGCGGCCGAAGCCGTGGCGCGGTGCGAGGGCGGCGGTGGCCAGACCGGACTGGCCGGCGCCGATGACGATGAGGTCGGCGTGGTGCTCCATGAGAATCTTCTCCTGTACGTGTCGTCGTTTCGGGAAGTGACGAAATATGAGCGTGGGACCGGCGGAGGGCGCGGCGAGCGGTGGTGCGGGCGAGGGGGTCGACCCGGCGACGGCCGACTTCCTCAAGGCCCTCGCGAGCGAGACCCGCCAACTGCTCCTGCGGCAGTTCGCGGGCAGTCGCGAGCTGACCGTCGGGGAGATCGCCGAGCGTTGCGGTCTCAAGCCGTCGACGGTGTCCGAGCATCTGAGCCTGCTGCGCCGCGGCGGCCTGGTCCTCTCCCGGAAGGAGGGCAAGCAGGTCTTCTACCGCGCCGACGGCGCCACCATGGCCCGCCGTCTGGACGCGCTCAGGGATTACCTGCTGCGCTGCTGCCCGCCCGGCCGCGGCGGCTGACCGCCGGCCGGGCCGGGCCGGCGGTCAGCCGCGCAGGTCGAGCATGGCGGCCATGGCCGCGACCACGGACGGGGCGACCTGGTAGTAGACCCAGGTGCCGCGCCGCTCGGAGGTGAGCAGTCCGGCCTCGCGCAGCTTCTTGAGGTGGTGGGAGACGGTCGGCTGCGAGACGCCGACGTCGGCGATGTCGCACACGCACGCCTCGCCGCCCGGGTGAGAGGCGATCTTGGAGAACAGCCGCAGACGCACCGGGTCCGACAGTGCCTTGAACATGCCGGCCATCTTCTCCGCGTCCGCCTGGGACAGCTCCCCGGCCGTGATCGGCGGGCAGCACGGCACGACGTCGCCCCCCTGCAGGACGGGCAGCTCCACGACCTCTGATTTCGACATGCGTCTATGTTGACACTCGTCGATACGGGTGGCAAGCTCCAGCGTATCGACAAGCATCGAAGCAAGGAGTCGTCGTGACGACCGCCCTCCGTACCGTGCTCACCGGGGTCCGGGCCCGCCGCACCGCCCGCCACCTGGCCGGCGTCAGCTTCTGCGACGGCTGCGCCCAGGTCAGCGACAGCGCCACCCGAGCGGCCGAACTCCGCCGGCAGACCCGGCCGGCCGCCTTCAGCCACGCACGCTGACCCCTTCGCCCACAGAGGAGACCGAGCACCATGAGCATCCCGCAGCTGCCCGTCGTCGTCATCGGAGCCGGGCCCACCGGACTCGCCGCCGCCGCCCACCTCGTCGCCCGCGGCATCGAACCCCTCGTTCTGGAGGCGGGCGCACGTGCCGGCGCGGCCGTGCGTGAGTGGAGCCACGTGCGGCTGTTCTCCACCTGGGGCGAGGTCGTCGACCCGGCCGCCGAGAAGCTGCTCGCCCCCACCGGCTGGACCAGGCCCGACCCCGGGACATACCCGTCCGGCGGTGACTGGGCGGAGCGGTACCTCCAGCCGCTCGCCGACGTCCTCGGCGACAGGGTCCGCACCGGCGTCACGGTCACCGGCGTCTCCCGGGCCGGGCGCGACCGGGTCGTGGACGCCGACCGCGAGGCCCAGCCCTTCGTCGTGCACGCCGCCCACGCCGGCGGCCGGGAGGAGCGGATCCTCGCCCGCGCGGTGATCGACGCCTCCGGCACCTGGACCACCCCGTCCCCGGCCGGGGGCAGCGGCCTGCCCGCGCTCGGCGAGAAGGCGGCGGCCGACCGCATCACCTACCGCGTCCCCGACCTCAAGGACCCCGCGGTCCGAGCCCGGTACGCGGGCAGGCGCACGGCCGTCATCGGCTCGGGCGCCTCCGCCTTCACCGCGCTCGCCTACCTCGCCGAGCTGGCCGAGTCCGGGGACGGCGGCGGCACGCACGCGGTGTGGATCCTGCGGCGGGGCATCTCCGGCTCCACCTTCGGCGGCGGCACCGCCGACCAGCTGCCCGCCCGCGGCGCGCTCGGCCTCGCCGCGAAGGCCGCCGTCGACGACGGCCACGCCGACGCCGTCACGGGCTTCCGCACCGAGGAGTTCGCACGCGACGACGACGGACGCCTCGTCCTGGTGGGCGAGGACGGCCGGCGTCTGGAGCCGGTGGACGAGGTGATCGTGCTGACCGGGTTCCGCCCCGACCTGTCCTTCCTCTCCGAGATCCGCCTGAACCTCGACGAGCGCCTCCAGGCCCCGGCCGACCTCGCCCCGCTGATCGACCCCAACCAGCACTCCTGCGGCACCGTGTACCCCCACGGCCACCGCGAACTGGCTCACCCCGAGCGGGACTTCTACCTGACCGGCATGAAGTCCTACGGCCGCGCCCCCACCTTCCTCGCCATGACCGGCTACGAGCAGGTCCGCTCCGTCGTCGCCGCGATCGCCGGCGACCTCGACGCCGCCGACCGCGTCGAACTCACCCTCCCGGAGACCGGAGTCTGCGGCGGCGCGGGCCTGTTCGACACCCCCGGCGCCGAGCAGGCCGACGGCGGTGGCTGCTGCGCACCCGCACCGCAGCTCGTCCAGCTCGGCGCGCCCACGGCAGCGGGCGCGGCGGCCGACGAGGCCCCGGCGGGCGGCTGCTGCGGCTCGTGACCGACCTCGGCACCCGCGAGGACGGGGCCGCGACCGGATCGGGGGACCGGTCGCGGCCCCGCGCCGCCCTGCCCGCCCTCTGCCTGACGCAGCTCGTGAGCTGGGGCATCGTGTACTACGCCTTCCCCGTCCTCAACCCGCGGATCACCGCCGCCACCGGCTGGTCGGCCGGAACGACCACGGCGGCGTTCTCGCTCGGTCTCGTCGTCTCCGCGCTCGCCGGAATCCGCGTCGGGCGCATCCTCGACCGGCGCGGCCCGCGCGCCGTCATGACGATCGGCTCGGCCCTCGGCGCCGTCAGCCTGCTGGTGGTCGCGACGGCCCCCGGCCTGCCCCTGTTCTTCGCCGGCTGGACGCTCGCCGGACTCGCCATGGCGGCGACCTTCTACCAGCCGGCCTTCGCCGCCCTCACCCGATGGTGGGCACCCCACCCCATCCGGGCCCTGACCGCCGTCACCCTCGCGGGCGGCCTGGCCTCCACCGTCTTCGCCCCGCTGACGGCCCTGCTCGCCGACCACCTGTCCTGGCGCCACACCTACCTGGTGCTCGCCGCCGTCCTCGCCGTCGTCACCGTCCCCGCCCACGCCCTCGCGCTGCGCGCCCCCTGGCCCGACGCCCCGGCCGGTCCCGCGCACGCGACCGACGGCGCCGCCGACGTCAGGCGCAGCAGGCCGTTCCTCCTGCTCGCCGCCGCCTTCACGCTGTCGGCCTTCGCCATGTACGCCGTTGTCGTCGCCCTCGTCCCGCTGCTCCTGGAACGGGGCTACACCGCCCATCAGGCCGCCTGGGCCCTCGGACTCGGCGGCGCCGGCCAGACCCTCGGCCGCACGCTGTACGCCTCGCTGGCCCGCCGCACCGGCGTCACGGCCCGCACGGCCGTCCTGATCGTCCTCGGCGGCCTCACCACCGCGGCCTTCGCCGCCGTACCGGGCCCGTACGCCCTGCTGGTCACCGTGGCGATCGTGGCCGGCGCGGTCCGGGGCAATCTCACCCTGCTGCAGGCCACCGCCGTCACCGACCGCTGGGGCGCCGCCCACTACGGCAGGCTCTCCGGACTGCTCGCGGCTCCGGCGACCACGGCCGCCGCCCTCGCCCCGTTCGCCGGAGCGGCACTCGCGGGTCAACTCGGCGGCTACGGCCCCCTCTTCGCGGTCCTCGCCGCTGTCTCCCTGGCCGCCGCGCTCACCACTCCGTGGACGGCTCCCGGCACCGCCCGCCGGACCGGGGGGCGGCCGCGGGACGCGGAGGCCGAGTCGCCGGGTCGCCCGAACCCCCGGGAGCCCCGGGTCAGGGCCACACCAGGCAGTACGCCTGATGCCCCGCCTCGTGCAGCCGGTGGCTGAAGTCCTGCCACTCGTGCAGCAGCTGGTACACGTTGAACGCGTCCCGCGGGCCGCCCCGGTCCGGGACCGTCGACCAGATGAACGCCGCCGCGCCGACCGCTTCCTCGCCTATGCCGCGCAAGGGGTCGACGACCGTCATGGGGAGCTTCACGACCGCGTAGTCGGGGTGCAGGACGACCAGTTCCAGGGGCGGGACCTTGTGCAGGGGGACGCCCTCGATGCCGGTGAGGACCATGGCGGCCATGGTCTCCGGCTTGATCTTGGTGAACATGCCGTTCATGCCGAGCTCGTCGCCGCCGAGCTCCTCGGGGCGCATCGAGATCGGGACGCGGGCCGCGGTGGCGCCGTCCGGCGCGCCGAAGTACTTGTACGTCACCCCCACCCGACCACCATTCCTGCTCGCCGCCCCGCTCAGAGGGCCGATCCGCTCCGGCTCGCCGTGTGCCCGGCGCGTCTCATCCGTGTCCTCCGCCTCGCGTCGGTGCCTTCCCCGCCGGGCACGTCGAGGACCCAGGTCATCAGTCCCCTCGCCCAGTCCGCCACCGCGATGCATATCTCCACCCGACTGCTTTTTCTAGGACGCGTGGCCCCCGCCGCGCAACCCGATCATCGTGTCAGTGACCTCCCCCACGGCCGCCCGCCGAAACGTGCGGTGAAACATTGTGTCCGCGGGTCCTTCGCAGCCTCAGGCCGTCCGGGCCGTGTGAGCTGTGTGTATCAGACGCCAGTTTCGCAGATCACGGCGGATCGGGGGCCGTGATCGGGCGCCGGAGGCCCTCGGCCGCCCCTGGCCTACCCTTGAACAGGTCATACGCACCCGCAGCCCGGCGAGCGGCCGGGACGTCGGAGAAGGTCGGAGAAGTCGCAGGTCATGAGCGAACTGCCATATTCGTACGAAGCCCCCGCCTCGCAGGCGCTGTTCGATCGTGCCGCGGCCGTCACCCCCGGTGGTGTGAACTCACCGGTGCGCGCCTTCCGCGCCGTCGGCGGCACGCCCCGGTTCATGGTGTCCGGGAGCGGGCCCTGGCTGACCGACGCCGACGGGCGGGAGTACGTCGACCTCGTCTGCTCGTGGGGTCCGATGATCCTCGGGCACGCGCACCCCGAGGTGATCGCCGCCGTGCAGGAGGCCGTCGCCCGCGGGACGTCCTTCGGCACGCCCGGTGAGGGCGAGGTCGCGCTCGCCGAGGAGATGGTCGCGCGGATCGAGCCGCTGGAGCAGGTGCGGCTCGTCTCCAGCGGGACCGAGGCCACCATGTCGGCCATCCGGCTCGCGCGCGGCTTCACGCAGCGCACCAAGGTGGTCAAGTTCGCCGGCTGCTACCACGGCCACGTCGACTCGCTGCTCGCCTCCGCCGGATCCGGGGTGGCCACGTTCGCGCTCCCCGACACGCCCGGCGTCACCGGGGCGCAGGCCGGCGACACCATCGTGCTGCCGTACAACGACCTCGACGCCGTGCACGCCGCGTTCGCCGCGCACCCCGGTGAGATCGCCTGCGTGATCACCGAGGCCTCGCCGGGCAACATGGGCGTCGTACCGCCGCTGCCCGGCTTCAACCAGGGGCTCAGGGACGCGTGCGCCGCGAACGGCGCGCTGTACATCTCCGACGAGGTGATGACGGGGTTCAGGACCAGTCGTGCGGGGTGGTACGGCGTCGACGGGGTGCGGCCCGACCTGATGACCTTCGGCAAGGTGATGGGCGGCGGCTTCCCGGCCGCGGCCTTCGGCGGACGCGCCGACGTCATGGCGCACCTCGCCCCCGCCGGTCCCGTCTACCAGGCCGGCACCCTCTCCGGCAACCCCGTCGCCACCGCCGCCGGGCTCGCCCAGCTGCGGCTGCTCGACGAGGCGGCGTACGAGAAGGTGAACGCCGTCTCCGCGCGGATCCAGTCGCTCGTCACCGAGGCGCTGACCAAGGAGGGCGTGGCGCACACGCTGCAGAACGCCTCCAACATGTTCTCCGTGTTCTTCACCGACCGCCCGGTGCGGAACTACGAGGACGCCAAGGCGCAGGAGTCGTTCCGCTTCACCGCGTTCTTCCACTCGCTCCTCGAGAACGGCGTCTATCTGCCGCCGTCGTCCTTCGAGTCCTGGTTCGTGTCCACGGCCCACGACGAGCGGGCCGTGGCGCGCATCGCCGACGCCCTCCCGGCGGCGGCCCGAGCGGCAGCGGAGGCGACCGCGTGAGCACCCCGGAGAAGAAGGAGGACATCACCGTCGTCCACCTGATGCGGCACGGCGAGGTCGCCAACCCCGACGGGATCCTGTACGGCCGTTTGGCCGGCTACCACCTCTCCGAGCTGGGCCGCCGCATGGCCGACCGGGTGGCCGAGCACCTCGCCCCCCGCGACATCGTCCACGTCGGCGCCTCCCCGCTGGAGCGGGCGCAGGAGACGGCCGAGCCCCTCGCCAAGGGGCAGGGCCTGGACATCGTCACCGACGAGCGGCTGATCGAGGCGGAGAACGTCTTCCAGGGCAAGACGTTCGGCATCGGCGACGGCGCGCTGCGCCGCCCGGCCAACTGGAAACACGTCGTCAACCCGTTCAAGCCGTCCTGGGGCGAGCCGTACGTCGAGCAGGTCATCCGCATGATGGGCGCGCTGAACGCGGCCAGGGACGCGGCGCGCGGACACGAGGCGGTGCTGGTCAGCCACCAGCTGCCGATCTGGATCGTGCGGTCCTACGTCGAGAAGCGGAGGCTGTGGCACGACCCGCGCAAGCGGCAGTGCACGCTCGCCTCGCTGACCACGTTCACCTACCGGGGGGACAGGATCGTCTCCGTCGGCTACAGCGAGCCGGCCCGCGATCTCGTCCCCGCGCATCTGCTGGCCGGCGCCAAGCCGGTGAAGGGCAAGGGCAAGGCCTTCGGGGCGTAACGCCCATGGGGCGGGAAGGTGACGCCCCTGCAGAGCATCCTTGCGAAACCTCCGCATGTGGCGGGAACCCTCCGCTGCGTCGCGTCCTCTGAATGGGTGACCACCAGAGGACGTGACGAAGGGGGACGCCATGCGTGCTCTCTCCCGCAGGGGAATGCTCGGGCTCGGCGCGGGTGCCGCTGCCGCCGTCTCGCTCGCCGGCTGCGGCGGCTCCACGGGCTCGGACGGTCCGGCCCCCGCGGGTGGTTCCCGTTCGGGGGATGCCGGCCGGTCCGCGACGCCGAAGCCGACGAGGACGGCCCGTCCGATCGGTGACGGTTCCACCTCGTTCACCGGCAGGCAGCCCCACCAGCCGGACGAACCGGTGCCGCTGGAGCCGGGCCAGACGCCCCCGCAGTTCGTGGTCTTCTCCTGGGACGGGGCCGGGGAGGTCGGCAACGGGCTCTTCCCGCGCTTCCTGGACCTCGCCGTGGAGCACGGCGCGTCCATGACCTTCTTCCTCTCGGGCGTGTACCTGCTCCCCGAGTCGAAGAAGCGGCTCTACGACCCGCCGAACAACCCGCGCGGCGCCTCCGACATCGGCTACCTCACCGACGGGCACATCAAGGACACGCTGAAGAACGTCCGCCGGGCCTGGCTCGAGGGCCACGAGATCGGCACGCACTTCAACGGCCACTTCTGCGCCGGCTCCGGCAGCGTCGGCAACTG
The DNA here is from genome assembly GCF_008312835.1 of Streptomyces marokkonensis. Classification (GTDB taxonomy): domain Bacteria; phylum Actinomycetota; class Actinomycetes; order Streptomycetales; family Streptomycetaceae; genus Streptomyces; species Streptomyces marokkonensis_A. Next base: position 101,940 of record NZ_VSKS01000019.1, read on the forward strand.
GACGCCGCAGCAGTGGCGCAGCGAGATCGAGCAGGCCACGTCGTTCGTGAAGGAGTGGCGGACCAACTCCGGCTGGACCGACCTGGAACCCCTGCCGTTCGACTACGACAAGGAGCTCGTCGGCGGCCGTACGCCCTGTCTGCTCGGCCAGGACAGGCTGCTGCCCACCGCCCGCGACCTCGGCTGGCGCTACGACGCCTCCTCGCCCGGCGGACGGCAGGTCTGGCCGGCGAAGAAGCAGGGTCTGTGGGACCTCCCGCTCCAGCAGATACCGTTCCCGGGACGCTCCTTCGAGGTCCTGTCGATGGACTACAACATGCTCGCCAACCAGTCCCTCAACACGACCAGAGCGCCCGCCCACAACTACCCGCGCTGGCGCGAACAGGCCGCCGGAGCATACATATCGGGCTTCAAGCGGGCATACGAGACGAACCGGGCGCCCTTCTTCGTCGGCAACCACTTCGAGCAGTGGAACGGCGGCATCTACATGGACGCCGTGGAGCAGGCGCTCAAGCACATCGCACGGGAGAAGGAGAAGGGCGGCGACGTGAGGCTCGTCTCCTTCCGGCAGTTCACCGACTGGCTGGACGTGCAGCGGCCCGAGGTCCTGGACAAACTCCGCACCCTGGACGTCGGGCAGGAACCGGCCGGTGGCTGGCGGACGTTCACGAAGGACACCGCAGGCACCTCAGGAACGGGCACCGGCGACCCCGTCTGACATGCGGGTTTCCGCCCGCGACGGAGCGCGCAGGGGGGTGCGCAAGATCCCCGGAACGGGCATGCGAAACTTTTCACATGAGTGCCGCCAGCCGCGCCCCCCAGCGCTCGAACCGAGCCCCGCAGAGCTCGCACCGCGCCACCAGCGCCCCTCGCGTCCGCCGTCGCGCCGCGCTGGCCGCCGGTGCCGCCGCGGCCGCGCTGCTCGTCACCGCGTGCGGATCCGGCGGCACGTCCGGCGGGGGCGGCAACACCAACTTCGTCACCGGGACCGACGGCATCTCCACGGTCGCCGAGGGCAAGCGCGTCGCCGCGCCCGACCTGTCCGGGGAGACCCTCGAGGGCAAGCGGCTCGACGTCGCCGACTACCGGGGCAAGGTCGTCGTCCTCAACGTCTGGGGCTCCTGGTGCAACCCGTGCCGCGCGGAGGCCAAGCACTTCGCCAAGGTGGCCGGGGACTACGCCGACAAGGACGTGCAGTTCGTCGGCATCAACACCCGGGACGGCAGCACCACGCCCGCCCTCGCCTTCGAGAAGGACTTCGGCATCCCCTACCCGAGCCTGTACGACCCCACGGGCAAGCTGATGCTCCGCTTCGAGAAGGGCACGCTCAACCCGCAGGCCGTCCCCTCGACGCTGGTCCTGGACCGGGAAGGGAAGGTCGCGGCCCGCTCGCTGGCCGCGCTCGACGAGGAACGGCTGCGGAAGATGCTCGAGCCGGTCGTCGCGGAGAAGTGACGTGACGGCCCTCCACACGCTCGCCGCCGAGACGGGCTACAACGGCACCGTGCTCAACGGCGCCCTGCTGGTCGCCCTGCCCATCGCCGTGCTCGGCGGGCTCGTCTCCTTCTTCTCGCCCTGCGTCCTGCCGCTGGTCCCCGGCTACCTCTCCTACGTCACCGGTGTCTCCGGGACCGACCTGGCCGAGGCCCGGCGCGGCCGGATGGTCGCCGGGGCGTCCCTGTTCGTCCTCGGTTTCACCGTCGTGTTCGTCTCCGGCGGCGCCTTCTTCGGCTACTTCGGACAGACCCTCCAGGAACAGTCGGGCGTCCTGTCCAAGGTGCTCGGCGTCTTCATGATCCTCATGGGCGTCTTCTTCATGGGCCTGATGCCCTGGCTCACCCAGCGCGAGTTCCGCTTCCACAAGCGGCCCGCGACCGGGCTGGCCGGCGCGCCCGTCCTCGGCGCCCTCTTCGGCATCGGCTGGACCCCCTGCATCGGCCCCACCCTCGCCTCCGTACTGACCCTCTCCGCCCAGCAGGAGAGCGCCGGACGCGGCGCCGTACTGACCGTCGCGTACTGTCTGGGGCTGGGTGTCCCCTTCGTCCTCGCCGCCGTGGCCTTCCGCAAGGCGCTGGGCGCCTTCGGCTGGGTCAAGCGGCACTACGTCTGGGTCCTGCGCGTCGGCGGCACGATGATGATCGTGACCGGTGTGCTGCTGCTGACCGGCGTGTGGGACAGCCTCGTGGCGGAGATGCAGACCTGGTCCAACGGCTTCACGGTGGGGATCTGACCCGATGAGCGACACCACGACGGACAACACCACGACCGACAACACCACGACGGCCGGTGACGACCAGGACCTGGGCGCCGCCGGCTCCCAGCTGTCCACCGCCCCCAAGGAGGAGCTGCCGGGCCTGCCCTCCCTCGGCGTGATCGGCTGGGCCCGCTGGTTCTGGCGGCAGCTCACCTCCATGCGGGTCGCGCTGCTGCTCCTGCTGCTGCTGTCGCTCGGCGCGATCCCCGGCTCGCTCATCCCGCAGACCGGCATCGACGAGACGAAGGTCGCCGACTTCCGCGAGAAGCACGACGTCCTCGCGCCGCTCTACGACAAGCTCGGCCTCTTCGACGTCTACAGCTCGGTGTGGTTCTCGGCGATCTACATCCTGCTGTTCATCTCCCTCGTCGGCTGCATCGTGCCCCGCACCTGGCAGTTCGTGGGCCAGCTGCGCGGCCGCCCGCCGGGCGCCCCCCGCCGGCTGACCCGGCTGCCCGCCCACACCACCTGGCGCACCGGGGCCGAACCCGAGGAGGTCCGCGAGGCCGCCCTCGCCCTGCTGCGGAAGCGCCGCTTCCGCGCCCACGTCGTCGGTGACGCCGTCGCGGCCGAGAAGGGCTATCTGCGCGAGGTCGGCAACCTCCTCTTCCACGTCGCGCTGATCGTGATGCTGATCGCCTTCGCCTGGGGCCAGCTGTTCAAGTCCGAGGGCAACAAGCTGATCGTCGAGGGCGACGGTTTCTCCAACGCGCTCCCGATGTACGACGACTTCAAGTCGGGCAGCCTCTTCTCCGTCGACGACCTGGAGCCGTTCAGCTTCGACGTGAAGGAGTTCACCGGCACCTACGAGCGCACCGGCCCGAACAAGGGCACCCCGCGCACGTACCAGTCCGAGGTCACCTACGCCGCGGGAGCCCGGGGCGAGGAGAAGACGGCCGTCATCAAGGTGAACAAGCCCCTCGAGATCGGCGACGCCAAGGTCTACCTCGTCAGCCACGGCTACGCGCCCGTCGTCACCGTTCGCGACGGCAAGGGCAGGATCGTCTTCCAGGACGCCGTGCCGCTGCTGCCGCTCGACGCCAACGTCACGTCCTCCGGCGTGGTCAAGGTCCTCGACGGCTACCGCAACCCCGAGGGCAAGAAGGAACAGCTCGGCTTCAACGCCTTCTTCGTGCCCACCTTCGGCGGCTCCGCCAGCGGCACGATGCTCTCCCAGTTCCCCGCGCTGGACTATCCGGTGCTCGCGCTGTCCGCCTACCACGGCGACCTGAAGGCCGACTCCGGCATTCCGCAGAGCGTGTACCAGATGGACAAGACCAAGATGAAGGAGTTCAAGGACGCCAAGGGCGAGCTGTTCAAGAAGCTGCTCACGCCCGGCGAGACCATGACGCTCCCGAACGGCGCCGGCTCGGTCACCTTCGAGAAGGACGTCAGGGAGTGGGCCGGCTACCAGATCGTCCAGGAGCCGGGCGGCGGCTGGGCGCTCGGCGGTGCCGTCGCCGCGATCGGCGGCCTCGCCGCCTCCCTGTTCGTCCAGCGCCGCCGCGTGTGGGTGCGCGCGGTGCGCGGCGCCGACGGCGTGACCGTCGTCGAGATGGCCGGCCTCGGCCGCAGCGAGTCCGCGAAGGTGCCCGAGGAACTCGGCGACCTTGCCGGCCTCCTCTACGACAAGGCGCCGGGCGCGCCGGACCCCGACGACCCCGACGAGACGTCCTCGAAGACATCCCGACCCACCGATCCTGAAGCCGTATCTGCCGAAGGGGCTGAGCAGCAGTGACTCTCGCCGCCGCGACCAACGAGAACCTCGCGGAGATCAGCAACGTACTGATCTACTCCGCGATGGCGATCTACACCCTCGCCTTCTTCGCGTACATCGCGGAGTGGCTCTTCGGCAGCCGCAGCAAGGTCGGCCGTACGGCCGCGGCCCTCACCCCGAAGGCGGCCACGGCGAAGACGGCACCGGCCGTCACCGTCAACAAGGCCGGCGGCACCGCCGTACTGGAGCGGCCGAAGGTCGTCGTACGGGCCGCGGCCGGCTCCCGTGACGTGCCCGACGGGCCCGGAGCGCACGGCGGGGACGAGAAGGGCGACCTCTACGGGCGTATCGCCGTCTCCCTCACCGTGCTCGCGTTCCTCCTCGCGTTCGGCGGTGTGCTCACCCGCGCGCTGTCCGTGGAGCGGGCGCCGTGGGGCAACATGTACGAGTTCAACATCACCTTCTCCACCACCGCGGTCGGCGTGTACCTCCTGCTGCTGGCGCTGAAGAAGAACGTGCGCTGGATCGGCCTGTTCCTGACCACCTCGGTCCTCCTCGATCTCGGTCTCGCCGTCACCGTGCTGTACACCGAGAGCGACCAGCTGGTCCCCGCCCTCCACTCGTACTGGCTGTACATCCACGTCTCCACGGCGATCCTGTGCGGCGCGGTCTTCTACGTCGGCGCGATCACCACGGTCATGTACCTGTTCAAGGACTCGTACGAGAGCAAGCTCGTGAACGGCGGCAAGCCCGGCAGCTTCGCGACCTCGGTTCTGGAGCGGCTGCCCGCCTCCTCCTCGCTGGACAAGTTCGCCTACCGCGTCAACGCGGCCGTCTTCCCGCTGTGGACGTTCACGATCATCGCGGGCGCCATCTGGGCCGGTGACGCCTGGGGCCGCTACTGGGGCTGGGACCCCAAGGAGACCTGGTCCTTCATCACCTGGGTCGCCTACGCCGGCTACCTGCACGCCCGCGCCACCGCCGGCTGGAAGGGCCGCAAGGCCGCGTACCTGGCGCTGGCGGCCTTCGGCTGCTGGCTGTTCAACTACTACGGGGTCAACATCTTCGTCTCCGGCAAGCACTCCTACGCCGACGTCGGCCTGGGCGCGCTGCGGTCCGTGGGCTTCTGAACCCACCCACCACGAAGGCCGGTTCCCGCGACTCGGGTCACGGGGGCCGGCTTTTCGTGTGCCCAACGGGGACGTGAGATTTCCGGGGAGAGTTCGCCGAAGCTGTGGTGGCGGGGGCGCCGAGTGGGAACCGTGGGAGTGCCGCACGGAGTCCGGTGCAGGGAAGGTCCGTTGAGGTGACGGGCGGACGGGACAGCGGGCAGGGGGGTCGGAACGGTGGCGTCGGTGCCGTTGACGGCGGGGGATCCGGTCAGGGTGGGGCCGTACCGGCTGCTGGCCCGGCTGGGCCAGGGCGGCATGGGCCGGGTGTACCTGGGCCGCTCGCCCGGCGGGCGTGCGGTGGCCGTGAAGGTGGTGCGGGAGACGCTGCTGCGGGACGAGGGGTTCCGGCGCCGCTTCGTGCGCGAGGTGGCGGCGGCACGGCGGGTGACGGGCTTCTTCACCGCCGCGGTGGTCGACGCCGACCCGGAGGGCAACCCGGCCTGGCTGGCCACGGAGTACGTCCCCGGACCGTCCCTCCAGGACGCGGTGGCCCGGCACGGGGTGTGGCGGGAGCAGGCGGTACGCGGCCTGGGCGCCGCTCTGGCCGAGGCGCTCGGAGCCGTGCACGCGGCGGACCTGGTGCACCGCGACCTGAAGCCGTCGAACGTCCTGCTGGCACCGGACGGCCCCCGGCTGATCGACTTCGGCATCTCGGCGGCGGCCGGCGACACCGCGCTCACCGAGGCCGGGACGGTGATCGGCACGCCCGGTTTCATCCCTCCCGAGCAGTTGCGCCACGAGCGCTCCGGACCGGCCGGTGACGTGTTCGCGCTGGGGGCGGTACTGGCGTACGCGGCCGCGGGCGTCGGCCCGTTCGGCGGCGGCGCGTCCCACGCGGTCAACTACCGGGTCGTGCACGAGGACCCCGACCTGAGGGGCCTGCCGCCCGCCCTCGCGGGCGTGGTGGCCCGGTGCCTGGCGAAGGACCCGGCGGAGCGGCCCACGGTGTCGTGGCTGCTGGACGAACTGGGCCGGCCGGACCCCGCCGACGACGACCGGCTTGCGGGCCGGGGCGCTCCGGCACCGGACGGGAGCGTCGCCACGGTCGGCTGGATGCCCGGCCCGGTGGTCGACTCGGCCACCCGGCTGAGGGCCGAGGTGCCGACCGAGCCCCTGTCCCGGGCGGGGGACGGGCCGCCGCGGCCCCCGACCGTCGCCGCACCGCCCCGTGACCGTCGCCGCCGCCTGCGGACTGCCCTCGCCGTGGCGACCGCACTGGCCGTCACCGTGACCGGCACCGTCCTGTGGAGGGTCACCTCGGGAGAGGCCGACGCCCCGCCGTCCGAGCCGCCGCGTCTGAAGGAGCTGTGGTCCCGCACGCTGGCCGAGGGACAGAGGATGGCCGTGCACTCGGGCGAGATGGTCTATCTCCAGAACGAGGACCGCCACGAGATCACCGCCCTGGACGTCACCGACGGAACGAAGCGCTGGGGGCGTGAGGTCGAGGTCGCCGAAATCCGCCAGGACAGTGAGTATCTGCGCGACACCGTGGGCAACGGCATCCGGGTCACCGGCCTCGCGGGTGGCCTGCTCTACTACGGCAGCAGCGACCACTTGTTCGCGCTGGACGCGGACAGCGGCGCATATCGCTGGAGATACATGGACGACTCCTTCCACGCCTCTCCCGTCGTCGTGGGCGACGCCGCCTACGCGCACATGACCGCGTGGTTCTACGTCCTCGACACACGTACGGGGGAGGAGCTGTGGGACTACGGGTACGGCGTCAACGCGGACGGCGACATCACCGTCACCGAGGACACTCTGCTGGTCCACAGCGGGAGGAAGCTGATCGCCGTCGACACCCGTACCCGCAAGCAGAAGTGGACGCACCAGGCCGCGAGCGATGCGGAGACCGACCCCGTGGTGGCGGACGGCACGGTCTACTTCGGCACCCAGGACGGCGCCCTGTACGCCGTCGACGCGGAGTCGGGCGACGAGGTGTGGCGCCGCACCTTCGAGGGAGACCTGTGGGACGGCAGGCTCGGCGGGGGAGCGGGGGCGCCCGACGTGGCCGACGGAGTCGTGTACTTCGAGAACGACGGCTATGTGTCCGCCTTCGACGCTGGCACCGGCCGGACGCTGTGGCAGCGCAAGCAGAAGGCCGACGAGGTGGAGGCCCTGACGGTGGCGGACGGCGCCGTCCACGTCTACGACTCGGAAGGGGACCTGAGCTCGCTCGACGCCCGCAGCGGCAGACCCCGATGGAAGGAAACACTGGTCGCGGACCCTGACGCGGACTACGCGATCGTCGGGAACACCGTCTGCGTCGAGCGTGACGGCCGGCTGACCGCCTACCGGGTCGCGACCTGATCCGCATCTCGCACACGACAGGGACAACGGAGGAGGGGCGGAGTGCAGGCGTTCGGACCGCTGGAGGCGGGGGACCCCGAGCGGGTCGGCCCGTACCGGATCGTCGGGAGGCTCGGCTCGGGCGGGATGGGCCGGGTGTACCTGGCCCGGTCGCCGGGCGGGCGGGCCACCGCGGTGAAGGTGGTCCACGAGGAACTGGCCGAGGACCCCGCCTTCCGCGCGCGGTTCGGGCGGGAGGTGGCGGCGGCACGGCGGGTGACGGGCCCGTTCACCGCGCCCGTGGTCGACGCCGATCCGGAAGCGGACCTGCCGTGGCTGGCCACCGCCCACGTGCCTGGTGTCCCGCTGGGCACGGCGGTCGACACGCACGGCGTCTGGCCCGAGCGGTCGCTGCGGGCCCTGGCGTCCGGGCTGGCGGAGGCGCTGGAGGCGATCCACCGGGTCGACGTGGTGCACCGCGATCTGAAGCCGTCGAACGTGCTGCTGGCGCCCGACGGCCCCCGGGTGATCGACTTCGGGATCTCGGTGGCCGCCGACGACACCAAGCTGACCACCACGGGCGCGGTGGTCGGCAGTCCCGGCTACCTTCCGCCCGAGCAACTGGTCGGCCGTGAGGTGGGGCCCGCCGGCGACGTGTTCGCGCTGGGCGCGCTGCTGGTGTACGCGGCCACCGGGACCGGCGCGTTCGGGGGCGGGCACGCGTACGGCGTCAGCTACCGGGTCGTGCACGAGGATCCCGACCTGGCGGGCCTGCCGGACGGACTCGTAGGCGTGGTCGCCCGGTGCCTGGCCAAGGACCCCGGGCAGCGGCCCGGGGTGCCGGAACTCATCGAGGAACTGGGCCGGTGGGAGGGGGCGGACGGTACCCGGGGCACGTTCACCCCTGACACCTGGCTGCCCGCGCCTGTCGCGGCCGGCATCACCGCGCTGCGCGCGGCTCCGCTGCCGGAGGAGACCGCCCCGGAACCGGCGGACGCGGATCTGCCGACGGTCACGTCGACGCCGCCGACCGCCGTCGCCACCGCGCGGCTCGGCGCGCCGCCGGCGGGGCGCTCGTTCGCCGCCCGGCTGCGCGGGTCGGCCCGACGACGGCGTACGGCGGTCCTCGCTGCGGCGGGCACCCTCGTCACCCTGGCCGTGGTGGCGGGCCTGCTCCTGCCCCGTGCCTTCTCCGGCTCGTCGGGCGGGGGCGGCGGCACCGAGAGCACGGGCAGTCCCACGGCCGCTGCGAAACAGCCGGCGGTGCGGGAACTGTGGTCCCGTGAGCAGGAGTTCACCGGCAGACCGGTGGTCGCCGACGGCAAGGTGGTCGTCGAGGGCGAGGACGGCGCGGTGCAGGCCCTGGACGCCGCCGACGGTGATGTCGTGTGGACGTACGACGAACTGCGCGGGGCGGACCTCGTCGGCGTGAGCGACGGACTGGTGGTGGCCTACGGCAGGGACAGCGGCGCGGTGCACGCCGTCGGCCTGGACGGCGGCAGGCGGGTGTGGAGCGTGGGCGCCGGGGCGCACACGGCGCCCGGAACGAAGTTCGACCTCTACCTGCGGGTCGTCGTGGCCGGGGGAACGGTCTACGTGAACAGCATGTACGACCTGCCCGAGGACGACGAACGCTACGGCACGTACGCCGTGTCGGCACTGGACGCCGCCACCGGGCGGCTGGAGTGGACCCGGCCGGTCGAGCACGGCCTGTCCGACGCCCTCGCGGTGGTGGACGGGGTGCTCTACGGCGGGGTCCGGGAGCCGGGCGGCTCCTACTTCCACGCCTGGGACGCGGGCACGGGGGACCAGTTGTGGCGGTACCAGGCGAGCGCGAGCCGGCACTACGCGGGCGAGTTGACGGCCATCACGGTGTCGGACGGCACGGTCTACTTCGGTGACAGCCGCAGTGTCCTCCACGCCGTCGACGCCCGGCGGGGCACGAAGCTGTGGACCAGCGAACCGGACGTCGAGGGCGTGAAGGAGTGGCTCGAACCGCTCGTGGTCTCCGACGGCGTCGTCTACGGCGGGGTCGGCGGCGCCACCAGCGACTACGAATCGGGGGCCGTGAACGCGGTCGCCGCCGACTCCGGAAGGCCGCTCTGGACCGAGCCCACCGAACGCGAACCCGAGCTGCACGGCTTGCTGGACGGCTCGGCACTCTTCAGCACCAAAGCCGGCGCACTCCACGCCGTGGACGCCCGTACCGGGGCCTCGGCCGAGACGCGTCTGTCCACCGGCGACCCCACCGCGGCCGTCGACGGCGACCGGGTGTACTTCGACGGCGGCGACGGACGCCTGCACGCGGGAAGGGTCTCCCTCACCGGCACCTGACCGCGGCCGGCGGCGATCGGCCGGCTACCGGCCGATGTCCTCGTTCCACAGCTGGGGACGACGGGCGGTGAACTCCCGCATCATCGCCGCGCACTCCGGATCGTCCAGCAGCACGATCTCCACGCCGTGCCCGGCCAGCCAGTCGTGACCGCCGTGGAAGGTGGCCGCCTCGCCGATCACCACCCGGGAGATGCCGAACTGCCGGACCAGGCCCGAGCAGTACCAGCACGGGGACAAGGTCGTCACCATCGTCGTGCCGCGGTACGACCGCTGCCGTCCCGCCGCGCGGAAGGCGGCGGTCTCCGCGTGCGCCGACGGATCGCCGTCCTGGACACGGCGGTTGCGGCCCCGGCCGAGCAGGGTCCCGTCGGCGCCGTACAGCGCGGCGCCGACGGGAACGCCGCCCTCGGCGAGACCGGCGCGGGCCTCTTCGACAGCGGTGGCGAGCCAGGCACGGGCGGTCACCGGATCGATCGACTCCATGCGGCCAGTGTGCCCTGCCGGCGGCCCGCGTCGGGCGCGCCGCACCGCCTCTGTACGCTGACCCGATCACCGCCGCACGGACGGCAGTTGGGCCTGGGAGGAACAGACATGGGTGCTCCGGTACTGGAGGAGCTGCGGGAGGTCTGCCAGCCGCAGGCCAAGATGGAGAGCCGCAACGGCGAGCACTGGGCCGGCCGGCTCTACATGCGGAGGATCTCCCTGCGCACCACCCGCCATCTGGTGCGCACCCCGGTCACGCCGGACCAGCTGACCTGGACCATGGTGGTGTGCGGAGTGGCCTCCGGCGCCGCGCTGATGATCCCGGGCCTGACCGGCGCGGTGCTCGCCGTGATCCTCATGCAGCTGTTCCTGCTCTTCGACTGCGTGGACGGCGAGGTCGCCCGCTGGAAGGGCCAGAACAGCGCGGCCGGCATCTACGTCGACCGGCTCGGCGCCTATCTCGCGGACGCGGCGCTCATGGCGGGCGCCGGCTACCGCGCCGCCGAGTCGGGCGCCGGCGGCTGGCTGTCGGTCGGCATCGCCACCGCACTCGGTGTCGTCCTGCTCAAGGCGTCCACCGACCTGGTCGACGTGGCCCGGGCCCGCCGCGGCCTGACGGTCGCCGACGACGAGTCGACCCGCCCGCGCTCACAGGGCGTCGCGACGGTCCGCCGCATCGCGGCGGCGTTCAAGATCCACCGCGTCACCAACGGCATCGAGGCGTCCCTGGTCCTCCTCGTCGCGGCCGTCGCCGACACGGTCACCGGCGGCATCGACCCGACCCGCTGGGCCCTGGGCGCGCTCGCCGTCATCACGTGGGTGATGGTCCCGGCCCACCTGCTCTCCATCCTGTCGTCGTCCCGCCTGCGCTGACCCGGCGGTCGTCGTCGCGCCGCCGGTGGGGACAGCCATGGGTACGTCCTTCCAGGAGAGTGACACGACCGGGTCGGCCCGGCCTCCGGCTCACCGCGGTTCCGCGCCGACCGAGCGCCAGATCCGGTCCGGCAGGATGTCCGCCGCCTCGTCGAGGTCGACGTCGCCGAGGGTCAGCCAGCGGCGGCTGACGCCGATGACCGGGCCCAGGATCAGGGACTCCAGCACGGACACCGGCAGGGGCGCGACCTCGCCCGACTCGACGTGCCGGCTCACCCACGCCGGCAGCGGTGTCAGCCGGGCCTCCTGGGCGTCACGGAGCTGCTTCGCCTGGTGCATCCCGAGTTCGTCCGCGCGGGAGGAGTGCAGGAGCAGACCCGCGTCCCGGTGATCCCGGATGAAGGCCAGATACGTCCGCACGAGGGCCTGGATGCCGGTGCGGGCGGAGTCCGACTGTTCCAGCGCCCTGACCATCTCGACCAGCAGTCGCTCCAGCCAGCGCATCAGCAGGGCGGTCACCAGGCCGTCCATGCTGCCGAAATGGTGGTAGAGGCTGCCCGGACTGACGCCGCTCGCGCCGGTCACCGCGCTGACGGTGAGGCCCTGCTCGCCCGACTCCCCGTAGACGCGCAGCGCCGCGTCGAGGAGCTGCTCGGCGGTGACCTCACCACGGTGCTGCTTCGGGCTCATCGCAGGGTCGCTGTACCTTCCCGGTTTTTCTGGAGTGAATTTCTAGAATCCCCTTCCAATTCTAGCTCGCGCTGTTCCAGACTGATCCGTGCCGACGTGCGTCCCGCCCGTCGCGGGAGGGAACGGGCGGGGCGCCACCGGTGACGCGATGACAGCACACGACAACGGGGCAGGCGTGATCGAGCTGGGCGGAAGCGGTGCCGAGCCGCTGGAGGACGAGGACCCGCGGCGGATCGGACCGATCCCGCTCGTCGGACGGCTCGGTGCCGGCGGCATGGGCCGTGTCTATCTCGGTGTGCACGAGGGGCGGTACGCCGCCGTCAAGCAGCTGCTGCCGTCGGTCGTCGCCGAGGACAAGGACTTCCTGCGCCGCTTCGGCCACGAGCTGGACAACCTGGCCCGCTTACCCGAGCACGCCACCGCCCCGCTGCTCGCGGGCGACCGCACCGCCAGGCCACCGTGGTTCGCCACCGCCTACGTCCCCGGTCTCACCCTGCGCGAGGCCCTCGAGGCCCACGAGGGGCCGCTGCCCGCCGACGCCCTGTGGCTGCTGCTGCGCGAGGCCGCCGCGGGGCTCGCCGCGGTCCACGCGCTGGACATGGTGCACCGGGACATCAAGCCGTCCAACGTCATGCTCACCCTCGACGGCCTCACCCTCATCGACTTCGGCGTGGCCCGTGCCGCCGAGCAGAGCCAGCTCACCCGCACCGGCATGGTGGTGGGCACTCCCGCCTACATGTCCCCCGAACAGGCCTCGGGAGCACGCAGGTCGACCGGCGCCGTCGACATCTTCGCGCTCGGCTCGGTCCTCGCGTACGCGGCGAGCGGCCGGCCGCCCTTCGGTGACGAGTCCGGACACGCCGTGCTGTACCGGATCGTGCACGAGGAACCCGACCTCGACGCCGTACGCGCCCTGGACCCGGAACTCGCCGAGGTCGTCGAGGCCTGCCTCGACAAGGACTACGAGGGCCGGCCCACCGCCACCGAACTCGTCGGACTCGCGGACCGGCACGGTCCGTTCACCCCGCCCCTGTGGCCTGAGCCGGTCACCGCGCGGCTGACCGAACGGGCCGCCTTCGCGGAGCGGACGCCGACGGTCCCGGACGTACCGGACGTACCGGACGTACCGGAGGCCCGGCATGCACCGCAGGCACCGGAAGAACCGGCGAAGCCTGAGGAGCCGCGGGTGCCCGGGGCGTCCGGGCCGGCGCGGGAGAAGCGTGACCGCAGGACCCGGGTGATCCCCGTGGTCGTCCCGGTCGTCGTCGCGACGGGCACCACCCTCGCCTTCACGCTGCTGCCGTACACCTTCGACACCGGCGACGCGGCGGGGCCCACTCCCTCCGCGTCGGTCACGACCTCCGCCACCGCGACGCCCTCCGGGACGGCCGGCGGGGCCGCGAAGACGTCGCCGTCCGCCGGCGCGTCCTCCTCGAAGAGCGCGGAGAAGTCCGGATCATCCGGATCCCCGGAGTCGCCGAGTGCGGCAGGGGCGGAAGGCGCCGCCCCGGACCCGGACGACGCGGGCGCGAAGGGCGGCACCGGCGGCGGGGAGGGCTCCGGCCCGGACACGGGCACGGGCACGGGCACGGTGACCAAGGCCCCGTCGACGGGCGGCTCCACCTTGCGCAACGCGGAGAGCGGTCTGTGCCTCACCGCCTCCAAGAACGCCGGCTACGGCAACGTCTCCATGGGCGACTGCGCCGCCGCCGCGGCCGGCTGGAGCCTGCGGAGCGTCTCGTCCGGCACCTACCGGATCGTGCACCGGACGTCCGGCAACTGCCTGTCCGCCTACGGAGCGATGCACAGCGCGTCCTGCGGCGCGGACGACGCCCAGGAGTGGCGGCTCGGCCCGGACGGCACCGTGGTCCTCACGAAGACCGGCAGGTGTCTGGACCACGCCCGGCCGGGCGGCATGATCATGGTGCGGGAGTGCGACGGTTCGGCCGGCCAGGGCTGGGCCAGGAGCTGACGCGCGGGGGCGGTCAGCCGGCTCCGCCGCGCTCGCCGTCCCCCGGCTTGTCGTCCTTGTCCTTGTCCTTGTCCTCGTTCAGGGACTTCAGGAACTCCGGGTTGTCGTCCGGTGCCACCCACTGGCGGCGGGCGCCGCCGCGGTTCCAGGCGGAGCCGATGGAGCCGCCGCCCGACCCCGCGGGGTGCCGCTTCTTGCCGGCGATGAGCCAGGAGATCGAGCCGACGAGCGGGAAGAGCAGCACGAGGATCGCCCACAGCGGCTTGGGAATGTGCCGCACGTCCTCGTCCTTCGTGCTGATGCAGTCGATGAACGCGTACACGCTCAGTGCCAGTGGCACGAGGAACATCAGCACCCGCAGCATGGGGCCTCTCCAGCGAAAGCGGTGGGTGGTACAGGGCCAGGGTAACCGCTCGGGGATACTTGACCGCATGGCTTACGACGATCTTCGCTCCCTGCTCAGGGCGCTGGAGCGCGAGGGCGACCTCAAGCGCATCAAGGCCGAAGTCGACCCGTACCTGGAGGTCGGTGAGATCGTCGACCGGGTGAACAAGGCCGGCGGTCCCGCCCTGCTCTTCGAGAACGTGCGCGGTTCGAGCATGCCCCTCGCGATGAACGTGTACGGCACCGACCGCCGCCTGCTGAAGGCGCTCGGGCTGAAGTCGTACGCGGACATCTCCGACAGGATCGGCGGACTGCTCCGGCCGGAGCTGCCGCAGGGCTTCGTCGGCGTGCGTGAGGCGTTCGGGAAGCTCGGCGCGATGACGCACGTACCGCCGAAGAAGGTGAAGTCCGGGGACGCGCCCGTGCACGAGGTCGTGCTCACCGGCGACGACGTGGACCTCGAACAGCTCCCGGCGCTGTTCACCTGGTCCAAGGACGGCGGCTCCTTCTTCAACCTGGGGCTGACCCACACCAAGGACCCGGAGACGGGGGTCCGGAACCTGGGCCTGTACCGGCTCCAGCGCCACGACAAGCGCACCATCGGCATGCACTGGCAGATCCACAAGGACAGCCGGAACCACTACCAGGTGGCCGCCCGGCGCGGCGAGCGCCTGCCGGTCGCCATCGCCTTCGGCTGCCCGCCGGCGGTGACGTACGCGTCCACCGCGCCGCTGCCCGGTGACATCGACGAGTACCTGTTCGCCGGTTTCGTGCAGGGCAAGCGGATCGAGATGGTCGACTGCAAGACCGTCCCGCTCCAGGTCCCGGCGCAGGCCGAGGTCGTGATCGAGGGCTGGCTGGAGCCCGGCGAGATGCTCCCCGAGGGGCCGTTCGGGGACCACACCGGCTTCTACACCCCGCAGGAGCCCTTCCCCGCCCTGAGGATCGACTGCGTGACGATGCGGAAGCGCCCGCTGCTCCAGTCGATCGTCGTCGGGCGGCCGCCGACCGAGGACGGGCCGCTGGGGCGGGCGACCGAGCGCTTCTTCCTGCCGCTGCTGAAGATCATCGTGCCGGACATCGTGGACTACCACCTGCCCGAGTCCGGCGGCTTCCACAACTGCGCGATCGTCTCGATCGACAAGAAGTACCCCAAACACGCCCAGAAGGTGATGCACGCCATCTGGGGCGCCCACATGATGTCGTTGACCAAGCTGATCGTGGTCGTCGACTCCGACTGCGACGTCCACGACCTGCACGAGGTCTCCTGGCGGGCCCTCGGAAACACCGACTACGCCCGTGACCTCACCGTCGTCGAAGGCCCCGTCGACCATCTCGACCACGCCTCCTACCAGCAGTTCTGGGGTGGCAAGGCGGGCATCGACGCGACGAGGAAGTGGCCCGAGGAGGGGTACACGCGCGACGGGGGCTGGCCCGACATGGTGGAGTCCGACCCCGAGACGGCGGCGAAGGTCGACCGCCGCTGGAAGGAGTACGGACTGTGAGTCCCCTCGCCGTCGGCGGCCCGGCACTCTTCATCGGAACCGACACCGACTACGTGGCCCTCGTGCGCCCCGAGCTCGACCCGGACGACGAGGGGGTGCGCCGGGCCGCCGAGGAGGCGGGGGTCACGCCCGAGGAGCTCGCCGGTCCCGGTGACACCTGGGCGGTGCTCTTCGAGCGGGGCGGCGACGGCGACGGCTTCGAGCTGCCCGGCGTACGCGACGCGGAACCCGCCGACTTCGCGCGGCGACTGCGCGACGGGCTCACCACCGCGGGCGAGCCGTTCACGGTCGACGGCGGCTCGGTGCTGCGCCTGGAGGCCCGTCCGGCCGATGCCGGCACCTGCGCCTTCACCGCCCAGGTCACCCCGCCCGACGACGCCGACAAGCCGCTGACCGTGGAGACGGGCCCGCTGCCCGTCGCCGCGCTGCTCGCCGACCTCGACACGTTCCTCGGGAGCCTCGCATGATGACCACCGCCGACGGGGTCGTGGGTTCCGGCCCGGCGTCGCGGCCGGGACGCACCAAGGCGTTCCTGCGCCTCGTCATGATCGAGCACTCGGTGTTCGCGCTGCCCTTCGCCTACATCGCCGCGCTCACCGCGATGTACGAGTGGGACGCGAACATCCACTGGGGACGGCTGCTGCTGGTCACCCTCGCCATGGTCGGGCTGCGGACCTTCGCGATGGCCGCCAACCGGATCATCGACCGCGAGATCGACGCCCGCAACCCGCGCACCGCGCACCGCGAGCTGGTCACCGGCGCGATGTCGGTCAGGCACGCCTGGACCGGCGCCCTGATCGCCCTCGTCGTCTTCCTGGGCGCGGCGGCCCTGCTCAACCCGCTGTGCCTCGCCCTCGCGCCCGTCGCCGTGATCCCGATGGTGGTGTACCCGTACGGCAAGCGGTTCACCGACTTCCCGCAGGCCATCCTCGGTCTCGCCCAGGCCATGGGCCCGGTCGGCGGCTGGCTGGCCGTCACCGGGTCGTGGTCGTGGGAGGCGGTGGTCCTCGGTCTGGCGGTCGGCATCTGGATCGGCGGCTTCGACCTGATCTACGCCTGCCAGGACGTCGACACCGACCGCGAGACCGGCGTGAGGTCGGTCCCGGCCCGCTTCGGCATCCCGGCCGCCGTTCGGGGCGCCCGCGTCTGCCACGCCGTGACCACGGCCCTCCTCGTCTGGTACGCCCTGCTCACCGACGCCGGTGCCTTCTTCTGGCTGGGGCTGGTGATCGTCGCCGCGGCCTTCGTCTACGAGCACACCATCGTCCGCCCGACCGACCTTTCCCGCCTGAACAGGGCGTTCTTCAGCGTCAACGGCTTCATCGGCATCGCCCTGTTCGTGTGCGCGCTGCTGGACCTGCTGGTGCGGGGGCTCACTCCCTAGCGCGCTACAGCGGCAGCTCCCGGTGCGTGGCGGCGGCGGCGGAAGACGAACGCCGCCGCCACGCCCGCCACCAGGCCGATCAGGTGGCCCTGCCAGCTGACGCCGGACTGCGTGGGGGCGAGGCCCGCCAGGATCGAGCCGCCCCAGACCGCGGCCACCAGCACACCGGCCAGGACCCCGAGCGGACGGCGCTCGACGAAGCCGCTGACCAGCAGGAAACCGAAGAGGCCGAAGATCAGGCCGGAGGCGCCCGCGGTGTTGGTGTGCGCCGGGGACAGCAGCCACACACCCAGACCGTCGGCCACGACGATCAGCGCGCAGACGGCGAGGAACCGGCGTATGCCGCCGAGCGCCGCCAGGAAGCCGAGCACCAGCAACGGCACGGTGTTGGCGGCCACATGGGCGAATCCGAAGTGCACGAAGGCGGCCGGCAGGACGTCGGCCAGCTCGGAAGGGGTGCGCGGCACGATGCCGAAGTCGTCCAGGGCGTGACCGGTGGCCACGTCGACCACTTCGAGCAGCCACAGCAGCGCCGCCCAGCCCGCCATCAGCTTGGCCGCGGTCCGGGCCCGGTCGCCCCGCGACCACTCGGGATGTGTACCCGACATCGTCCACCCCCCGCCGTCGGCCCGTTCTCTTAGGAGAACGTACGGCCCCCCTTGGCCGGTTCCCACCCTGTGGCTCCGGATAGGCTCGGTGTCGTGAACCCAGTCAAGCCAGGAGACACGCGGCGTACGCCTTGGATCGTAGGGGTCTCCGGGGCCTCCGGCACTCCGTATGCCGCCTCGGTGCTGCGTGCGCTGCTCGCCGCCGGCGAGAGCGTCGACCTCGTCGTCAGCCGGGCCTCGCGGCTCACCCTCCTGGACGAGACCCAGATCTCCTTCCGTGACGCCCACTGGCGGGACGACCTGCGGGAATGGCTGTCCCGGGGGGCGGACGGAAAGCCGGACACCTTCACCGCCGACCTCGACGACGTACGGTACTGGGCCGCCGGTGACCTCGCGGCCGGGCCGTCCTCGGGGTCGTATCCGAGCAAGGGCATGCTGATCGTGCCCGCCTCCACGGCCTGTGTGGCCGGGGTGGCGCTCGGGCTGTCCAAGGACCTGTTGCAGCGGGCGGCGAGCGTGACCCTGAAGGAGGGGCGCACGCTGGTGGTGGCCGTGCGGGAGACCCCGCTGAACGGCCAGATGCTGCGGCACCTGGTGACGCTGGACGACGCGGGCGCGGTCGTGGTGCCCGCCTCGCCGGCCTTCTACGCGGGCGCGACGCACATCCAGGACCTGGTGGACTTCGTCGCCGGACGCGTACTCGACGCGGCGGGCGTCGAGCACCGGCTCTACCGCCGCTGGAAGGGCGAACTCGGCGGCGGCTCCCGTACCGACTGAGCGGGCCGCCACACCTTCGGACCACGACACGGCACCACCCTTTTCAGACACTTTCGTACCTCTTCAGGGGAAGGCTTCGATTCGAATGGACGCGGTGGACAGGCAGCTCATCCAGGCCCTCAGAGAGAACGGCCGGGCCTCCTACGCGGAGCTGGGGCGCCTCGTCGGCCTGTCGGGACCCAGCGTCACCGACCGCATCAACCGGCTGGAGGCGGCCGGTGTCATCACCGGCTACCGCGCCACCGTGGACGCCGCCTCGCTCGGCCTCGGCGTCACCGCCCTGATCGGCATCTCGCTCTCCGACGCCGCCGACCACGAGGACGTGGCGCAGCGGCTGAAGGACCTCACGGAGATCGAGGACTGCTGGTTCATCGCCGGTGACGACTCGTTCATGCTCAAGGTGCGGGCGACCGACGTGGACGGCCTGGAGAAGATCATCCGCCGGCTGTCCGGCACCAAGGGCGTCTCCCGGACCCGCACCACGATCGTGCTCTCCACGAAGTGGGAGAACCGCGTGGGTGAGCTGCCCGAAGAGGCCGGCTGACCGGGGCGTACGGTTGACGGGGTCTGCCTGAAGAGGTCGAGGGAAAGAGGGATCGGCATGGACGTCGGGCTCAAGCGCGAGCTGGAGGAGAAGGTCCGGGCGGGCGAACGCCTGACCCGTGAGGACGGCATCGCGCTGTACGAGTCGGACGACCTTGCCTGGCTGGGCGGGCTGGCGCACGAGGTGCGGACGCGGCTGAACGGCGACGTCGTGCACTTCAACGTCAACCGCCACCTCAACATGACGAACGTGTGCACCGCCTCCTGCGCCTACTGCTCCTTCCAGCGCAAGCCGGGGGAGAAGGACGCGTACACGATGCGCATCGAGGAGGCGGTGAAGCTCGCCACGGCGATGGAGTCGGAGAACCTGACCGAGCTGCACATCGTCAACGGGCTGCACCCGAACCTGCCGTGGCGCTACTACCCGCGGTCGCTGCGGGAGCTGAAGGCCGCGCTGCCGGACGTCTCGCTCAAGGCGTTCACCGCCACCGAGATCCACCACTTCGAGACCATCTCGGGCCTGTCCGCCTCCGAGATCCTCGACGAGCTCATCGACGCGGGCCTCGAGTCCCTGACCGGCGGCGGTGCGGAGATCTTCGACTGGGAGGTGCGGCAGCACATCGTCGACCACCGCACCCACTGGGAGGACTGGTCGCGCATCCACCGCCTGGCGCACGGGAAGGGGCTGAAGACCCCGTGCACCATGCTGTACGGGCACATCGAGGAGCCCCGCCACCGCGTGGACCACGTGCTGCGGCTGCGTGAGCTGCAGGACGAGACCGGCGGCTTCCAGGTCTTCATCCCGCTGCGCTACCAGCACGACTTCGTGGACATGAAGGACGGCAAGGTCCGCAACCGGCTCCAGGCGCGGACGCAGATGGCGACGGGGGCGGAGGCGCTCAAGACGTTCGCGGTGTCGCGGCTGCTGTTCGACAACGTGCCGCACGTCAAGGTGTTCTGGGTGATGCACGGCGTGCAGACGGCGCAGCTCGCGCTGCAGCACGGGGCGGACGACATGGACGGGTCGGTCGTCGAGTACAAGATCACGCACGACGCGGACGACTTCGGTACGCCGAACAAGCTGACGCGTGAGGATCTGCTGGACCTGATCCGGGACGCCGGGTTCCGGCCGGTGGAGCGCAACACCCGCTACGAGATCATCCGCGAGTACGACGGCCCTGACCCGGCGCGTCGGGAGTCCCCCCAGCCGATGCGCGTGTGAGGACGGGGCTCCGCCCCTCCTGCCCCGCCAGAGGGTTCCCGCCCCCTGGCCCCCGGCCTTCGCCCGGTCTTCGGCGCCGTGAACTCCGACGCCCGCGGTGCTGCGGGCCGACGGCCGGGAGGCGGCGTACCGGGGGCTGGTGGCCGACCCGAAAACGGCTGTGCACCCCCTGAAGTAAGGGCTAGCATTCCCGCATGCCCCTTACCTTCACGTTCGATCCCGTCGTCACCCCCGAACTCCGCGACGGCATCCTCGACCTGTGGGCCGACGTCACCGACGCGGGCGGGGCGGTCGGCTTCGTGCCGCCGGTGACGCGGGACGAGATCCGCCCCCAACTGGTGCGGCAGTTCGTGTCGATGGCGGAGGAGCGCTCACGTCTGCTCGTCGGGCACGACGAGGAGGGCCGGGTGGCCGCGACGGCGTTCCTCACGTTCAACACCCACCACCTGATGACCCACTGGCTCTGGCTCTACACGGTGATGGTCCACCCCCGCCACCAGGGCAAGGGCTGCGGCCGTGACCTGATGGCCGCCGCCGAGCGGGCGGCCCGCACCCTCGACGGCATCGAGGCGATCCGGCTCTCCTGCCGCGGCGGACTCGGACTGGAGCGCTTCTACGCCTCCTGCGGCTACAAGGAGGTCGGCCGGATCCCGGGGGCGATCCGCGTGGCCCCCGGCGACGACCGGGACGACGTCCTCCTGCTGCTGCCGCTGACCTGAGGCCCGTACCCCGCTGAAAGATCCTTGACCGGCCGTGCTTCACTGGACGTTGTCCCTTTGGGGTGTTCTGACCGTACGCATGGAAGAGTGGATGAGATGCTCCGCTACACGCTGATGCGCCTCGGGGTCTTCGTGGGCTGCCTCGTGGTCGTCTGGGGTCTCGTCCACTCCGGCCTCGCCCCGCGCGGCCTGGGCGACTCCAACGGTCTGTGGATCGTGCTGCTCGCGCTGGTGCTCTCGGCGCCGATCAGCTTCGTGGTCCTCCGCAAGGAGCGGGACCGGGCCTCCGAGCGGATCGTGCGGCGGGTGGACCGGGTCAAGGCCAACCTCGAGGCCAACCGCACCATGGAGGACACGGGCGACGACACCGCCCGCTCGCAGGGGCAGGCGCAGGGCCAGACCTCGTAACGTCCGTCACACCCGCGCACCGCGCTTCGGGCGCCCCGGTTTCCGAAACCCCAGGAAACCCGGGGCGCTTTGCGTTGTACGGATGGATCCGCACCCCTGCCTCTCAAAGTAAGGCTTTGAGGATCTCAAAGTTCAGGTGTTACGGTCTCCGGGTGAAGTCAGCAGCCGTGTTCCCCACGCCCCGGAGTGTTCCGCTCGTGGCGCGCCTGCACGTGGACCTCTGCCGGGTCACCTCCGCGAACTGTCGTCCCTGACGTTCCGCGCCACCCGAGTCCCACGTCACCTTCCTCACGCGTCCCCACAGACGGATCACAACGGAGCATGTCCGTGTCCACGAACACGCAGTCCAAGCTGCCCCCGCGCGCGCCCTTCTGGGCCCAGATACTCGCCGGCCTCGTCCTGGGCGTCCTGCTCGGCTGGCTCGCCCGCAGCCAGGACCTGTCCTGGCTGGTCACCACCCTGGAGAAGGTCGGCGGCACCTTCATCGGCCTGCTGAAGCTCGCCGTCGCCCCGCTCGTCTTCTTCGCGATCCTCGTCTCCATCACCAACCTGCGGAAGGTCAACAACGCGGCCCGGCTGGCCTCGCGGACCCTCCTCTGGTTCATGATCACGTCCTTGATCGCGGTGGCGATCGGCCTGGTCATCGGCCTGGTCACCAACCCCGGCGCGGGCACCGGCCTCACCCCGGCGGACGGCGCCGAGCCGGAGAACACCGGCTCCTGGATCGACTTCCTCACCGGCATCGTGCCGACCGACGTCATCACGCCGTTCACCGAACTGAACGTCCTGCAGATCGTCTTCATGGCGGCCGTCGCCGGTGTCGCCGCCCTCCAGCTCGGCGAGAAGGCCCAGCCGATCCTCACCCTGAGCGAGTCCGTCCTCGAACTCCTCCAGAAGGCCCTGTGGTGGGTCATCCGCCTCGCCCCGCTCGGCACCGTCGGCCTCATCGGCAACGCCATCGCCACCTACGGCTGGGACCTGATCGGCAAGTACGCCACCTTCACCGCCGACATCTACGCCGGCTGCCTCCTCGTCCTCTTCGGCGTCTACCCGGCGCTGCTGGCGACCGTCGCCAAGGTCAACCCCGTGCAGTTCTTCAAGGGGGCCTGGCCCGCGATCCAGCTGGCCTTCGTCTCCCGCTCCTCCGTCGGCACCATGCCGCTGACCCAGAAGGTCACCGAGCGCCTCGGCGTGCCGAAGGAGTACGCGAGCTTCGCCGTCCCGTTCGGCGCGACGACCAAGATGGACGGCTGCGCCGCGATCTACCCGGCCATCGCCGCGATCTTCGTCGCCCAGATCTTCGACATCCGGCTCGGCGTCGGGGACTACCTGCTGATCGCGTTCGTCTCGGTCGTGGGCTCCGCCGCCACGGCCGGCCTCACCGGCGCGACGGTCATGCTGACCCTCACCCTGTCCACCCTCGGCCTGCCGATGGAGGGCGTGGGCCTGCTCCTGGCCATCGACCCGATCCTGGACATGATCCGCACCGCGACCAACGTGGCCGGACAGGCTCTGGTCCCGGTCGTCGTCTCCGCGCGCGAAGGGCTGCTCGACCGGGAGGCGTACGACTCCGTCCACGCCTCCCCGGTCGACGAGCCCCGGAAGGTGGCCGTCGCCGCCTGATCCGCCGGCCGGACCCCGCCCGCGCCGCCCTCCGGGGCGCCGCGGGCGGCGGTGTGTCCGAGGGCGGACGGAGCATGCGGAGCGGGCCCGTACGCTAAGCCGTATGGGTGCCGTGAAGACGAAGCGGATGCCGCGTGCGGTCCGTGAACAGCAGATGCTGGACGCAGCCGTACGGACCTTCGGTCAACGGGGGTACATGGCCGCGTCGATGGACGAGATCGCCGAACTGGCGGGCGTGTCCAAGCCGTTGGTGTACCTGTACCTCAACTCCAAGGAGGACCTCTTCACCGCCTGCATCCGGCGGGAGGCGAAGGCCCTCACCGAGGCGGTCCGCGCCGGTGCCCGGCCGGGACTGCCCGCGGACCGCCAGCTCTGGTCGGGTCTGGCGGCGTTCTTCACGCACACCGCCCGGCACCCCGACGGCTGGGCCGTCCTGCACCTCCAGGCCCGCACGCACGGCGAGGTGTTCGCCGCGGAGGTGGCCGCGATGCGCACGGAGATCGTGGCCTTCGTGACGCAGTTGATCCTGGAGGCCGCCCGGGAGGCCCACCGGGACCCGGATCTCCCCGCGCGTGAGGTGTCCGGGCTCGCGGAGGCCCTGGTCGGTGCCGCCGAGTCACTCGCCGACTGGGCCAACGCCACGCCCGGTGTCACGGCCCGGCAGTCGGCGGCCACCCTGATGAACTTCGCCTGGGCGGGGCTGGGTGACCTGATGGAGGGCCGCCACTGGACGCCGCCCGACGACGAAGCCGGTGCCGGCGAGGCTCAGGCCGGGCGGACCTCCCCGGTCAGGTGAACCCGGCCGCCGGTGCCGCGCAGCTCGAAGCGCCCGCCCTCCGCCGCGTAGGTCACCGTCCCCGGCAGGAGGACCGGTGACCTGAAGGCGGCCCGTATCTCCGTCGCGTCGGGGGTGCCGTGCGCGGCGAGGCAGCGGGCCACGGTCCACATGCCGTGCGCGATGGCGCGCGGGAAGCCGAAGAGCCGGGCGGTGAGCGGGTGGAGGTGGATCGGGTTGCGGTCGCCGGACGTGGCGCCGTAGCGCCGGCCGACGTCGCCTGCGAGGCGCCACTCCGCGACGGCGGGCAGGGGCGGGAGGTTCTCCTCCGCGTCCTTCGGCGCATCCGGGGCGGTGGTCCGGTGCCGGGCCAGATAGGTGCTCCGCGACTCCCACACGACGTCCCCGCCGGCCCGCATCCGTGTCACCACGGCGGCCTCGGTGCCGCGCCGGTGCGGGGCCAGTCCGTCGACGTGCACCGTCAGGTCATAGAGGCCTGCGGACGGGGTCGCCCGGTGCCGGGTGATCCGTATCGACGTGTGGACGAGGCCGAGGAGCGGCAGGGGGAAGTCCCGCCCGCTCATCAGCCGCATGGCCAGCGGGAAGCCCAGGACGTGCGGATACGTCACCGGCAGGGCGTCCTCACCGGTCGGGAAGCCGCACACCCGCTCGTAGGCGGTCAGCCGGGCGGGATCGACGCGCAGGCCGGGCAGGACCAGCCGGGTGCGGGGGTGAGCGGCGCCGGGGCGGGGCCGTTTGAAGGGCGACAGCAGGGCGCCGCGGGCCAGGAGCGGTGCGAGGGCGGGGGCCTGGGGGAGTTCGCGCGTGGGCACGGGTGCGGAGGTCATGGAGCGCTCACGCCCCCAGCAGACTCTGGCCGCAGACCCGTACGACCTGGCCGTTCACCGCGCCGGAGGCCGGGTGGGCGAGCCAGGCGGTGGTCTCGGCGACGTCGACGGGCAGTCCGCCCTGGGCGAGGGAGTTCATCCGGCGCCCCGCCTCGCGGATGAACAGCGGAACGGCGGCCGTCATCTTCGTCTCGATGAACCCGGGTGCGACCGCGTTGACCGTCACGCCGTGCCCGGCGAGCGCGTGCGGGGCGAGGGAGCGGACCATCCCGGTGATCCCGGCCTTGCTCGCCCCGTAGTTGGTCTGGCCGGCGTTCCCGGCGATGCCCGCGATGGAGGCGGTGGCGACGATCCGGCCGCCGCGTCTCAGGACGCCGGCGGCGAGCAGCGCGTCGGTCGTGCGCAGCACGCTCGCCAGGTTCACCTCCAGGACCGGGGCCCAGCGCTCGGCGGGCATGTTGGCCAGCCGCCGGTCACGGGTGATGCCCGCGTTGTGGACGAGTACGTCGATGCCGTCGGGGAGGGCCTCGGCGATCCGGGCGCCCGCGTCGGCGGCGGTGATGTCGAGGGGGAGCGCGCTGCCGCCGAGCCGTTCGGCGACGCGGCGGGCGTCCTGCTCGGCCTGCGGCACGTCGAGGACGACCACCGTGGCACCGTCCCGGGCCAGGGTCTCGGCGACCGCCTCGCCGATGCCGCGCGCGGCACCGGTCACCAGGGCGGTGCGGCCGGCGAGGGGACGGTCCGCGTCGTGCGGGCCGGCGGTGGCGTGGGGGCCGACCTCGATCACCTGGCCGCTGACGTAGGCCGACTTGGGCGAGAGCAGGAAGCGGAGGGTGGACTCGGCGGCGCGGGCGTCGGTGAGCCGGACCAGGTTCACGGTGATGCCCCGGCCGGTCTCCTTGCCGAGGGAGCGGGTGAAGCCCTCCAACGCCTGCTGTGCGGCGGCCTGGTGGTGGTCGGCGGGGTCGATCGGGGCGCCGAGCACCACGATCCGGCCGCTCGCGGCGACCGACCGCACGACGGGGTGCAGGGCCGCGTGCACCTCGGCGAGCCCTTCGGCGTCCCGTATCCCGGTCGCGTCCAGGACGACGGCGGCGGGCCGGCCCGTGGTCTCGTCCGGGCCGGGTCCGGTGCGGGCGAGTACGGGGGCGAGGCCGAGGCCGGACGTGCCGGCGGTGAGGTGGAGCAGGCCGCCGTCCAGCTCCGGCCGGGCGGCTGACCAGCGGCGCAGCGGGGCGGGCCGGGGGAGGCCCAGGCGGCGCGTCAGGAAGCGGCCGGGCGCGGTGCCGGTGAAGCTCAGGTAGCGGTCGGCCATGGAGGCTCCTCCGTGCTTACTCTGGAGTAAGGTTACCGGAGGTAATCTTATGTCACCGGTGAGGAGCAGGTCGAGATGAGCACCCTGAAGCCGACTGCCGTCCGGCGCGTCGCGGTCGTCGGCGGCGCCCGTGTCCCGTTCGCCCGCTCCGACGGCCCCTACGCCACCGCCTCCAACCAGGAGATGCTCACCGCCGCGCTGGACGGCCTCGTCGAGCGGTACGGCCTGCAGGGGCCGGGCGCGGTGGGGGAGTTCGTCGCCGGAGCGGTCCTCAAGCACAGCCGTGACTTCAACCTCGCCCGCGAGACGGTCCTCGGCTCGGCGCTCGACGCCCGCACCCCCGCCTACGACATCCAGCAGGCCTGCGGCACCGGACTGCAGGCCGTCGTCGCCGCCGCCAACAAGATCGCGCTCGGCCAGACGGAGGCCGCGATCGCCGGCGGCGCCGACACCGCGAGCGACGCGCCCCTCGGCGTCAACGACGACCTGCGCAAGGTGCTGCTGGAGGCGCGGCGCGCGACGTCGACGGCCGCCCGCCTCAAGGCGCTGGCGAAGGTACGTCCCCGCCACCTCGTCCCCGACATCCCGCGCAACGCCGAGCCGCGCACCGGCCTGTCCATGGGCGAGCACGCCGCGGTCACCGCCCGCGCCTGGGGCATCACCCGCGAGGCCCAGGACGAACTCGCGGCGGCCAGTCACCAGCGGCTGGCGGCGGCCTACGAACGCGGCCTGCTGAAGGACCTGGTGGTGCCCTTCCGGGGCCTGGCCCGCGACCAGAACCTGCGCCCCGGCTCGACGGTGGAGAAACTCGCCGCCCTGAAGCCGGTGTTCGGCCTGGAGCACCCCGGCCCGACCATGACGGCGGGCAATTCGACCCCGCTCACGGACGGCGCGGCGCTGGTGCTGCTGGCGAGCGAGGAGTGGGCCCGGGAGCGGGGCCTGGAACCGCTCGCGTACCTCACCGCCCACGAGAGTGCCGCCGTGGACTTCGTGCGCGGGGACGTCGCCGACGGCGAGGACGGCCTGCTGATGGCACCGGCGTACGCGGTCCCGCGCATGCTGGAGCGGGCCGGTCTTGGCATGGCGGACTTCGACCTGGTCGAGGTCCACGAGGCGTTCGCCTCCCAGGTGCTGGCCACCCTGGCCGCCTGGGAGAAGCGAGGTCTGGCGCCCGTCGACCGCGCACGGCTGAACGTGGCCGGCTCGTCCCTGGCCACCGGCCACCCCTTCGCCGCCACGGGCGCCCGCATCGTCGCGACGCTGGCCACCCTGCTCGCCGAACGGGACGCCCCCGGCCGGGGGCTGATCTCCGTCTGCGCGGCGGGCGGACAGGGCGTGACGGCGATCCTGGAACGGCCGTGAACCGACAGCGGTGCTGACGTGAGTGACCCTCACGCGGCCCCCGACATTGCACATGCCCGGCCCGGGACCCTTCCCGTACCCGCACAGACCCGCCACGTCGGGCCCGTACGATCCCGGCACCGACCGGTGGCCGTCCCCTCGCGGGACCCACTGGTGAGCGCCTCGGCGTGCGAGGCACGTACGTCGTGGCATCACGCAGTTCCGCTGCACGCCCCAGGAGCCGCCCGTGTCCACCGCGCATTCCTCCACCGCTCTCGACGACGACGTCTACGGAGCACCGGTCCTCGTCGAGCCCGAGACCCGGCGGCTGGACGGAGTCGTACGGGAAGCGTCCGTACCGCCGTTCGCGAAGCAGGTGCGGCACGGATCGCTCGCCGACCTGCCGTTCGACAACGCGGGCGCGGCGCCGGACGCGGTGGTCCTCAGCCGCAGGACGGCGGACGGCAGCTGGCGTGACGTGACGGCGCGGCGGTTCGCCGCCGAGGTCATGGCCGTCGCGAAGGGACTGATCGCCGAGGGCCTGGCGCCGGGCGACCGGATCGCCGTCATGGCCCGCACCGTCTACGAGTGGACGGTCCTGGACTTCGCCGCCTGGGCGGCCGGACTGGTCACCGTCCCCCTCTACCCCACCTCGTCCGTCTTCCAGGCCCGCTGGATCCTGCACGACTCCGGCGCGGTCGCCGTGATCACGGAGACCGCGGCCCAGGCCGCCGCCCTCGGCCCCGAGCTGCCGCACCTGCCCGACCTGCGACGGGTGTGGACCATGGACAAGGGCCATGTCGACGCCCTGGCGGAAGCGGGAGCCCACCTCCCGGACGCCGAGGTGGAGGTGCGCCGGGGCATGCTGGTCCCCGACACCCTCGCCACCCTCGTCTACACCTCGGGCACGACCGGCCGCCCCAAGGGCTGCGCCCTCACCCACGGCAACTTCTTCGCCGAGGTGGACAACGCGATCGAGCTGCTCTACCCCGTCTTCAGGGCCCGGACCGGCGAAGAGGCCTCCGTGCTTCTCTTCCTGCCGATGTCCCACGTCTTCGGCCGCATGGTCGCCGTCGCCTGCGTGCGCGCCCGGGTGCGCCTCGGACACGCGCCGAGCCTGGCGGCCGAGGACCTGCTGCCGGACCTGGCGAGCTTCCGGCCCACCTGCCTGCTGGCCATCCCGTACATGCTGGAGAAGGTCTTCAACACCGCCCGCGCGAAGGCGGAGTCGGGCGGGCGGCTCTCCACCTTCGACCGCGCGGTGTCGGTGGCCCGCCGCTACGGCGAGGCCCTCGAGGCCCGGCAGACCGGCGCGGGCCCCGGCCCGTCCCGCTCGCTGAAGGCGGCGCGCGCCCTCTACGACCCGCTCGTCTACCGCAAGCTGCGCAACGCCATGGGCGGCAGGGTCCGCTACGCCATCTGCGGCGGCTCCCCGCTCGGCCGCCGTCTCGCCGCGTTCTACGCCGGTGCCGGCATCGAGATCTTCGAGGGCTACGGCCTGACGGAGACCACGGGCGCCTCGACGGTGACCCCGCCGCTGAAACCCCGCCTCGGCACGGTGGGCTGGCCGCTGCCCGGCACGCGGATCCGGATCGCGGCGGACGGCGAGATCCTGGTCGGGGGAGACCACGTGCTGCGCGGCTACTGGGACCCCCAGGCGGGCGGGGTCGTCCCCGCGGCCCCCGACGGCTGGCTCCCCACGGGCGACCTCGGCGAACTGGACGACGAGGGCTATCTCACCATCACGGGCCGCAAGAAGGAGCTGATCATCACCGCGGGCGGCAAGAGCGTCGCCCCGGCGCCGCTGGAGAACTGGCTGCGTTCACACCCGCTGATCTCCCAGGTCATGGTGGTGGGCGACAACCGCCCCTACGTCTCCGCCCTGATCACCCTGGACCCCGACGGCATCACCCACTGGCGCCGCATGAACGGCAGGCACCCGGTCCCCGCGAAACTCCTGGCGGACGACGAGGAGCTGCTGGCGGTCCTCGGGCGCGCCGTCGACGAGGCGAACAAGATGCTCTCCCGCCCGGAGTCGATCCGCCGCTTCACCGTCCTCCCGGTGGACTTCACCGAGGAGGCGGGCCACCTGACCCCGTCGATGAAGCTGCGGCGCGCGGAGATCCTGCGGGACTTCGCGGAAGAGGTGGAGGGGCTGTACGGCGGGTAGGTCACTCCGTCGCGCGGGCGATCAGGAGCGCCTGGGGGGTCGACTCGCCCTGGTCCGTGTCGGCCGCGCGCACCGTCTGCTGGACGAGGGTGAAACCGGCCGCCTCCAGGAGCGCGGCGACGCGTTCCGGACGCATGCGGCGGAAGTCGAGGGTGACCGGGTGGCCCCAGGGGTGCTCGTGGCGGCGGGGTTCGTCGCCGCACTGGAACGCGAGCAGCAGGTGGCCCCCGGGCGCCAGGACCCGGCGGAACTCGGCGTAGACGGCGGGCAGCTCGTCCAGCGGGGTGTGGATGGTGGAGTACCAGGAGACCACGCCCTCCAGGCTCCCGCCGGGGAGGTCCAGCCACCGCATCGAGCCGTGCTCGAAACGCAGGCCGGGGTGCTCGCGGCGGGCGATCGCGAGCATCCCCTCCGACAGGTCGAGGCCGAAGACGGAGAGGCCGAGGGAGGCGAGGTGTGCGGTCACCACACCGGGGCCGCACCCCAGGTCGGCCACCCGGCCGTCCTCCCCCACCAGCTCGGCGAAACCGGCCAGCAGCGCCCGGTCCAGCGGCCTCACCGTGAGCTGGTCACGGAACAGGGCCGCGTAGTCCTCGGCGACGGCGTCGTAGAAGGTGCGGGTGGCGGCTACGTGATCGGCGTCGGCGGCGGTCATGGGCGGTGACCCTACCCGCATGCGCGCATTCCGGGGACCGGACGGGTGAATGCGGGACCGGGAGAGGGGAATGCTGCCCTGTCGCGGCGATGTGCCCCATTCATACGGTGATGGAGCCCGGCGCGGAATTCGCGCGGAACGTGCCGCGCGTATGCGAAGAATTCGCCGGGAATTCAACGGGGTGCCGAAAAGGCAGGAGCCCCGTCGCCTGACGGCGCGGGGCTCCTTGGGTACTGCTAGTCGTTCCCGGATCGGAGGATCAGACCGGGGTGACGTTCTCCGCCTGCGGGCCCTTCGGACCCTGCGTGACGTCGAAGGACACCTGCTGGTTCTCCTCGAGGGAGCGGAAGCCGCTCGCGTTGATCGCGGAGTAGTGGACGAAGACGTCGGGGCCGCCGCCTTCCTGGGCGATGAAACCAAAGCCCTTTTCGGCGTTGAACCACTTCACGGTTCCGGTAGCCATAAGCCCTCCTTGGGCCCAAAGGGTTGCCC
This sequence comes from Streptomyces marokkonensis, assembly GCF_008312835.1. Classification (GTDB taxonomy): domain Bacteria; phylum Actinomycetota; class Actinomycetes; order Streptomycetales; family Streptomycetaceae; genus Streptomyces; species Streptomyces marokkonensis_A. The sequence goes on from NZ_VSKS01000019.1 coordinate 132,493, forward strand.
TGCTCCAGAACCAGCAAGTGTGAAGACCAATTCCGCACAACTGCATCCGTCTGAGAACGACGAGAGCCCGCGGTCACATGCTCCGCAGGCTCTGTACTGCAAGGGAAACCAAACTGCAACTTGCGAAGAAGCCTAGCACGCGGGCGCCCGAATGCAAGAGAGGCCAAGATCACGTCACCCGAATGTTTGCATGCCCCTCGCGGCACACCCGTCCGGTCGTTCAATGTTGTACGAGGGGGCGGAGGTCCTTCCGCTCCGGCCGAGGACTAGCCTCACGATGTGGACAATCCTCGCACCCGGCCGCGCGTCGGCCACATCCAGTTCCTGAACTGCCTGCCCCTGTACTGGGGGCTCGCGAGAACGGGCACGCTCCTCGACTTCGAGCTGACGAAGGACACCCCCGAGAAGCTCAGCGAGCAGCTGGTGCAGGGCGACCTCGACATCGGGCCCATCACCCTGGTCGAGTACCTCAGGCACGCGGACCGGCTCGTCGCCTTCCCCGACATCGCCGTCGGCTGCGACGGCCCGGTGATGTCCTGCGTGATCGTCTCGCAGGTCCCGCTGGAGCGGCTGGACGGTGCCCGGGTCGCCCTCGGGTCGACCTCCCGCACCTCCGTGCGCCTCGCCCAGCTCCTCCTCGCCGAGCGGTACGGCGTACGGCCCGACTACTACACCTGCCCGCCCGACCTTGGCCTGATGATGCGGGAGGCCGAGGCGGCCGTCCTCATCGGGGACGCGGCCCTGCGCGCGAACATGCTCGACGGCCCCCGCTACGGCCTCGACGTACACGACCTGGGCGCCCTGTGGAAGCAGTGGACGGGCCTGCCCTTCGTCTTCGCCGTCTGGGCGGCCCGGCGCGAGTACGCCGAGCGCGAGCCGGTCATCACGCGCAAGGTGCACGAGGCCTTCCTCGCCTCCCGCAACCTCTCCCTGGAGGAGGTCGGCAAGGTCGCCGAGCAGGCGGCCCGCTGGGAGGACTTCGACGAGCGGACGCTGGCCCAGTACTTCACCACCCTCGACTTCAGCTTCGGCGCCCCGCAGCTCGCGGCGGTCGCGGAGTTCGCCCGCCGGGTGGGACCGACGACGGGGTTCCCCGCGGACGTCACGGTGGAACTGCTGCGGCCGTGACCCCGGGCGGGCGGCGCGGCCGGCGCACTACCCTGCTGGAGGGCTCCGGCGTAGGGGCGTGACGGGGGAGGGGTGGACGCCATGCGGCCGCTCGATGCGGACGAACCCACGGTCGTGGGGCCCTACCGGCTGCTCGGCCGGCTCGGCTCCGGCGGGATGGGCCGGGTCTACCTGGGCCGCAGCGCCGGGGGCCGCACCGTCGCGGTGAAGATCGTGCATCCGCACTTCGCGCTGGACGAGGAGTTCCGCGCCCGGTTCCGCCGCGAGGTCGACGCCGCGCGCCGGGTCGGCGGCGCCTGGACGGCGTCCGTCCTGGACGCCGACCCCGAGGCCCGGGTCCCGTGGGTCGCCACCGCCTACGCGGCGGGCCCCTCCCTCGCGGCGGCGGTCACGGACGCCGGACCCCTGCCCGAGCACACCGTACGGACCCTGGGCGCGGGTCTGGCCGAGGCGCTGACGGCCGTGCACGAGCTGGGCCTGGTGCACCGGGACGTGAAGCCGTCCAACGTCCTGCTCACCCTCGACGGCCCCCTGCTGATCGACTTCGGCATCGCCCGCGCCGTGGACGGCACGGCCTCCCTGACCTCCACCGGCGTCTCGATCGGCTCACCCGGCTACATGTCCCCCGAGCAGATCCTCGGCAAGGGCGTGACGGGCGCGGCGGACGTCTTCTCCCTCGGCGCGGTCCTGGCGTACGCGGCGACCGGCCGGCCGCCCTTCCCCGGAGACTCCTCGGCGGCGCTGCTGTACAAGGTCGTGCACGAGCCGCCCGAGCTGGGCGCGGTGGACGGCGAGCTGCGCGAACTGGCCGAGGCCTGCCTGGACAAGGATCCGTCCGCCCGCCCGGCCCCCGCCGAGGTGGCCCGCCGTCTCGCCCCGGAGGGCGGCGCGGCCCGCCTGGTGGCGGGCGGGTGGCTGCCCGGGCCCCTGGTCGAGCAGGTCAGCAGGGGCGCGGTGCGACTGCTGAACCTGGACGCGACGGGGGAGGGGCCGTCGGGGCCGGTGGGGTTCAGCAGGCCCTCGGTGGGCGAGACCTCGGAGGGCGTCCCCCGGGAGCCGGGCGACCCGTCGGGGGCCGCGGGGCCGACGGCGGGGGCGGTGAGCGGTGGGCACGGTGGTCCGTCGAGGGCCGATGCCCCGGCGGGCGGTGCGGCGGCCGGCGCCTTCGGCCCGTGGCCCGCTGCGGGGGCGGTGAGTGGTGGGCACGGTGGTCCGTCGCACGCCGGCGGCCCGGCAGCCGGCACGGCGTCGGCCGGCGCCTTCGGCCCGCCCCCGGTCATGCCGACGCCGCGGGGGCCGGGTGCGGCCGTCCTTCCCGAACCGCTCGACACACCCACCGGCCGGACCACGGCCGGTCCGGACTCCGTTCCGCCGCAGGTGAGTTCGCCCGCGCACCCGTCCGCGCCGCCGCACGCGGGCCCTCACCCGCCCACCCAGCCCACGGCATCCCCCCGCCCCGGCAAGCTCTCCGTCTCCGTCGCCGCCACGGCCTCCCCCGGCCCCAGCGGCAGGGGCCGGCGCGTGAGCTGTACCGTCGCCCTCGCCGTCGCGGGCGCGTTGGCCGCCGTGACCGTCGGCTCCGTGTTCGTGCTCGACCTGCTGCCGGGCAACTCCACCCGCGACAAGGCGGGTTCCGGTGACGAGGCCAAGACGCCGCAGGCGCCCCTCACCGTCCCCGCCGGCTACCTCGGCACCTGGGAGGGGCAGGCCAACTCCCGCGAGACGATCGCCATCCCGCTCGGCACGTTCCGGGTGACGCTCCACCAGGCGAAGGTGGGCGAGCGGGTGGGCACCCTCCGGCACACGGACATCTTCGGCGGCGTCTGCGACGACGTCCTCACCCTGAAACAGGTCACGGAGAAGCAGCTCGTCACGACCTCCGTCGGCGCGAAGACCAACCGTGACGTCTGCAACCAGGCCGCCCACACGGTCCGTCTCACCCCCGTCGGCGACGACCTCGTGTACGAGTCGGACAGCAAACCCTCCGGACGCCCGAAGGCCCGTCTGTCGAAGGTCGGGTAGGGCGTTCGCCGCTCCTCCCGGTAGCCGTCCGACGCCCGGCACTCACTAATGTGTCCCGTCGGCGAGATCTTCGCGCCGCCGGCCGTCCGACGCCCGGCGCCGGGACGAGGCGCCGGCCGCGGCGGGGACCGCGACCGGTCCTCGTCAGCTGAAGCAACGAACCTGGCCGCAGGGGCCGACGGGGAGGATGAACCGCCATGCAGATGCTGGTCACGGTCGTACGGGAGGGCGGTGAGCCGCAGGACGTCGTCGTCACCACGGACGACACCGCCACCGCGGCCGATGTGGCGCAGGCACTGGCGAGCGCCCTCGGGCAGCCCGGTCACCCGGCCGGCGTGCCCGCCAACGTGGTCGCCCTGCCCGGCGCGTCGGGGTTCTCCCCGTACGGTCACGGGGCGGGCCCGGGGGTGCCGTTCCTGTGGGCCGACGGCGAGCGCTGCGATCCGGCCGCGCCGGCGACGGCCGTCCTGCAGGACGGCATGCGGGTGTCGGTCGACGACTCGGTGGGCCCGCTGCTGCGCCGGGGCGAACCGGTGGGACAGTACGAGCTGAGAGTGGCCGGCGGCCCCGCCTCCGGGCGGGTGGTCCGGCTGGGGATCGGGGCGGCCACCGCCGGTTCCGCGCCCACCTGTTCGCTGCCCCTGACGGACACCTCGCTGCCGCCGGTCGCCCTCCGCCTCACGGTCGACATGAAGGGCGGCACCACGCTCGCCCCCGAGAACGGCGCCGAGGTGCTGCTCGACGACGAGCCGGTCACGTCCGGCACGCCCTGGCCGCTCGGCGGTGTCGTCCGCGTCGGCGACTCGCTGCTCGTCCTGGACCGGGTGGCCGAACCCGACGCCCACCTGTCCGCGATGAGCGAGGGCGGCCTCGCCTACAACCGCCCGCCCCGCCTGTCCCCCCTGCGGCCCCGGCGCCGGCTCGTGGTGCCCGTACCGCCCACCAAGGGCGACCGGGCGCGCTTCCAGTTCATCCTGGCGTTCATGCCCATGCTGTTCGGCATCGGCATGTACTTCCTCACCCAGCAGATCTACATGCTGCTGTTCTGCCTGATGAGCCCGATGATGATGGCCGCCCAGTGGCTCAGCGAGAACCGCGAGGGCAAGAAGAAGCACAAGACCTCGGTCAAGCAGTACAAGAAGGACCTCGCCGCCCACGAGGCGGAACTCGCCGTCCTCGCCAAGGAGGAGCAGCGCGCCCGCCGCGCGGACAGCCCCGACCCGGCCGAGATCCTGCTGTTCGCCACTGGACCGCGCCGCCGTCTGTGGGAGCGCCGGCTCACCGACCCGGACGCCCTGCAGCTGAGGGTCGGCACCGGCCATCTGCCGTCCGACGTCGAACTCGTCCTGGGCCGCGGCGGCTCCCTGTACGAGGAGGAGCGCCCGGAGCCGCCCGTCCTGCCGGACGTACCCGTCACCCTCCCCTTCGCCGAGCTCGGCGTGGTCGGTGTCGCCGGGGACCGGGGCCGCGCCCTGGCCACCGCCCGCTGGCTCGCCGTCCAGGCCGCGGTGCTGCACAGCCCGCGGGACCTCTCCCTCGTGACCCTCGTGTCCACCCCGAACGCCGGCGCCGACTGGCACTGGGCGCACTGGCTGCCCCACGCCGGTCCCGACCAGGGCCAGGACTGTGTCGCGCTGGTCGGCTTCGACTCCGAGGGAGTCACCCGCCGCGTCAACGAGCTGCTGAACGAACTGGCCCGGCGCAAGGCCTCCCGCGAGCAGCACACCATGACGGGACAGCTGTACCCGGACCCCGACGTCCTGCTCGTCCTCGACGGGGCCCGGCTGCTGCGCCGCGTACCCGGTGTGCCGCAACTGCTCGCCGAAGGACCCCAGTACGGCATCCTCGCCCTCTGCGTCGACGAGGACGAGCGTCTGCTGCCGGAGGAGTGCAAGGCCGTCGTCGCCTGGTCCCCCGACGCCGCGCACCACGTCCGGGTCCGCGGCCACGGGCTCGAGGCCGCCGGGGAGGTCCTGGCCGACCAGGTCACGCCGGAGTGGTGCGAGCTGCTCTCGCGCTCCCTCGCCCCCGTCCGCGACGTCAGCCGGGACGACGCGGGCAGTGCCCTGCCGACCTCCGCCCGGCTGCTGACCCTGCTCGGCATGCCGGACCCGGCCGGGACGGACATCGAGCGGATCTGGCGGGCGGGCGGCTCCACCACGGCGGCCCCCGTCGGCATCGCCGCGGACGGCCCCTTCGTCCTCGACATCCGCCGGGACGGGCCGCACGCCCTGGTCGCGGGCACCACCGGCGCGGGCAAGTCGGAACTGCTGCAGACGATCATCACCTCGCTGGCCGTCGCCAACCGGCCCGACGCGCTCAACTACGTGCTCATCGACTACAAGGGCGGCAGCGCCTTCATGGACTGCGCCCGGCTGCCGCACACGGTCGGCATGGTCAGCGACCTGGACGCCCACCTCACCGAGCGGGCCCTCGCCTCGCTCGCCGCCGAACTGCACCGCCGCGAGAAGATCCTCTTCGACGCCGCCGCCAAGGACATCGAGGACTACAACGACACCCGCAAGCTCCGGCCCGAGCTGGAGCCGATGCCCCGACTGGTCCTGGTGATCGACGAGTTCGCCTCGCTGGTCGCCGAACTCCCCGACTTCATCGCGGGCCTGGTCGACATCGCCCGCCGGGGCCGCTCCCTCGGCGTGCACCTGGTCCTGGCCACCCAGCGGCCGGCCGGTGTGGTCAGCGCGGACATCCGCGCCAACACCAACCTGCGGATCGCGCTGCGCGTGACGGACGCCTCGGAGTCCATCGACGTCATCGAGGCGCCGGACTCGGGCGCCATCGCCAAGTCCACACCGGGCCGCATGTACGTCCGCTCCGGGGCGCAGTCCCTGGTCGGGGTGCAGTCGGCGCGCATCGGTGGCCGCCGTCCCGCCACGGGCGGCACCGGCCCGAAGGCGACACTGCTGCCGCTGCCCCTGAGCGCCTACGGCCGTCCGCTGCCCAAGCGGGCCGAGGCCGAGGACGACGGCACCATGGTCACCGACCTCGCCGTCCTCGTCGACGCGGTGCGCGACGGCGCCCGGCGCATGGGCTTCGGCGAACAGCGCAGCCCCTGGCTGCCGCCCCTGTCCGAGCACGTCACCCTCGACGAACTCGTCGCGTACGGCAAGCAGTCGGCGGAGACCGGTCCGGCGGACGTGGCTCCCGTCCCGTACGGCCTGATCGACCTGCCGGCCAAGCAGTCCCGCACGCCGCTGTCCCTGGACCTGGTGCACGGTGAGCACACCATGCTGCTCGGCGGTGCCCGCTCCGGCCGCTCCACCGCCCTGCGGACGCTGGCGGGCTCGCTCGCCCGCAGCACCTCCCCGCACGACGTCCACCTCTACGGCATCGACTGCGGCTCCAACGCGCTGCTGCCGCTGATGCGGCTGCCGCACGTCGGTGCCGTGGTGACCCGCGACGAGCCGGACCGGGTCCGGCGCCTCATCGAGCGCCTGCTGGCGGAGATCGCCCGGCGGCAGCAACTCCTCGCCATGGAAGGCGCGTCCAGCGCCGCCGAACAGCGCGCGACGGCCGCCCCGGAGGACCGCCTTCCCTGGATGGTGCTCCTGCTGGACAGCTGGGAGGGCTTCGCCTCCGCCTTCGAGGCCTACAACTACGGCCAGCTGCTCGAGGCCGCCCAGCGCATCTTCCGCGAGGGTTCCGCGGTCGGCCTCAAGGTCGTCATGACCGCCGACCGCAGCGGCCTGAGCGGCCACGTCTCGTCCGCCTTCGCCGACCGCCTGGTGCTGCGCTTCGCCGACCCGAACGACTACTCCACGGCCGGGCTCCAGCCCCGCGAGGTCCCCAAGAACATGCCTCCGGGACGCGCCCTGCGCCTCACCGACACGGGCGTGGACGAGACCCAGATCGGCCTGCTCACGGACGACCCCGCCGGCCAGGCGCAGGTGCGCGCGCTGCGCGAGATCGCCGAGGAGGCGGCGGCCCGGTACGGCCGGGTACCGGCCGGACGGCGGCCCATGCGGGTGGACGCACTGCCCTCGCGCATCACGGTGCCGGAGGCTCTCGCCCTCGACCCGGACTTCACACCGCCGTCCCCGCTCTGGGCGCTCATCGGCGTCGGCGGCGACGAACTCCGGCCCGTCGGCATCGACCTGGAGGAGAACGGCCCCGGCTTCGTCATCGCGGGCCCGCCCAAGTCCGGCCGGTCCACCCTCCTGGTCGCCGCCACGGAGACGCTGCTGCGCTCCGGCACACCCGTGGTGCTGGTCGCCCCGCGCCGCTCACCGCTGCGCGAGCTGGAGGGCCGGGACGGCGTCCTGGGCCTGCTGAACGCCGACAGCCGCGAGGACGACCTGGACGAACTGGTGGACAAGGCGTCCGGCGGCTCCTACGTCGTGATCGTCGACGACGCGGAACTCCTCTACGACACCCGCCTCGACGAGGCCCTGGAAACCGTCGTCCGCAAGGGCGCCGACGGCGGCATCGGCCTCGTCGCGGCCGGCGCCACCGACAGCCTCTCGGGCCAGTACCGTGGCTTCGCCGTAGAGGCCCGCAAGTCCCGCAACGGCCTGCTGCTGACCCCGCAGAGCCCCTCGGAAGGCGAACTCTTCGGCATCCGCCTGCCGTCCAACAGCGGCGGAGGAGCAGCGGGGAGCGGGCTGTTCGTGACGGGTGGGTCGTTCATGCCTGTGCAGGCGGTGACGAACGGGTAACGCCGGCACGGAGCAGCCGCCGACGACGAACGGCACCGATGAGTGCCCCTGCCAGGAAGAGGGCGGCGAGGGCCGAGGCGCCAAACGCGGGCAAGTTTGTCGGCGGATCGACGACCCAGCTATGCAGAAGAACGCGTGACGGGTCCTTGGGGTCATACGTGACCATCATCGAGTCGCCAGAATGCGCGTCAGGGAGCATGCCCGCGTAGTCCCAAAGTTCCGTCTCCGTTCCAGATCGAGCGCCTTGGAGAAGCCGGACTCGCACGTAGCGGGGCTTGTTGTCGACTCCAGTCACTGTGGCGACAACTGTGACTCCGTCCGCACGCAGATCGTGGACCAGGGATTGCGACGGTAGCCAGAAGAACAGCGCCAGCCCGAGGCAGAGCAGGGACCCGCCGAGGACACCCCAGATCATGCGAGGGGTGGGTGTCACCGGGCGCGGGCCTTCTGAAAACCCTTTCGCGAAGCGCTGCTGGTCCTCACCCGCGCTGCTCCGATTCAAGAGAACCACCCGCCAAACGAGGACTTGACACGGGACGCGGCGTCACTGACTGCTGTGCCCGCATCCTTGACTGTGTCGGTCACTGCGTTGACGGCTTGCTTGCCGGTTGGAGTCTTGAGGGCATAGGAGACTCCGTAACCCACGCCGAATCCGACCACGACGCCGGCTGCAATGCCCCACCCGACCGGACCTCCAGCCGATGCTACGAAGGCCATCGTGCTTGCGGTCATACCGGATCCGGCAGCCATCCCACCCACGTTGGCTGCGACGGCCACGTCTTTCTCCTCGCCGTGGCCGATGTCCCAACCGATCGCACCGACGGTGAGCACCGTGCCGACCAGCGGCAGCTTGCCGCCCGTGTGGAGTGCGCGGCCGAACAGCGTGGTCGAGTTCGGCGGGGCGAGACCGGGGACCTTGCCGATCAGCCAGCTGCCACCGTCCGCCACGGAGAATTCCATCAACCGCGAGAACGACCCCATGCCGAACCTGGCGAGGACGCGCTCCGCATCCCGGGCGGACTTCCGGGCGGCGCGGGCGGCCCGCCTGGTGTCCTTCTTGAACTTCCGTCGCTCTTCCGCCGACATACTGTTGACGCGCCGCTGATACAGCCGGCTCGCCTCGTCGGACAACCTCTGCGACCGTTCCCAGAAGTGCCCGGCGTACTTCGCCTGCATGCCGATGACGGACGCCAGCAGGCCCGCCGTGTCGGACCACGTGTCCGCCGGATCGCCGAGCTTCTTCACCGCGATCTTCGTGTGCTTCCACGCGACGGCCCACAGCTCGGCGTCGTCGCCCTGCATGAGCGCCCTGTTGAACACGGCCGTCGGCTCGTCCTCGCCGATGTCACCGTGGAAGAGGGCGACCGCCTTGGCGAAGCCGGGAGCCGGGGGATCCGTGTCGACCGCGGTGGTGAAGGCGTGGCCGAAGAGCTTCGCGTCGGCCTCCGCCGTCGGAGCCTTCGCGGCGGCGACGGTCACCGGCAGCACCTTCAGCAACGCCGGATCGATCTTCGCGTAGAACGCCGAGGCGAAATCCGGGTCCCCCCTGTGCGCGGCCAGCACCGCCGCGATCCGGTGGAATTCCGCGCCTGCCGCACCCGGTCCGAGCTCCGCCGCCTCGTTGATCTCCTCGGCGAGTGCCCCGCCCTCCGCCCTCGCCTCGCCGATCCCCAAAACGGGCTCACGCACCCGCACCATGGTCCCGGTTCCGCCCCTGAACCCCTCTCGGTCCTTCTCCATGGCCGCCGCCAGGGCCTGCCTACGGCGCAGCATGGGGAGTTCGTCGTCCACCCAGCCGGCGATCCTCCCGATCTCGTTCAGATGTGCCGTGTCCAGACCGAGCGCACGGAACCTGGAGAGGTAGACGGTTTTCGCGCTGTGCAACGCCTTGCTGCCCGATTCCAGGTCCTTGATGGTCCTCAGCAGGTTTTCCGGGTGGATGCCGGAGAAGTTCGGGTCGACCATCACGCGATTCCTAATCCGCGCCGACGGCAAGCCGGGGATCGACCAGTACCGCTTCGGCGCCGGATCCCAGCAGCGCCTCATCGACCTCACCCGCCGGGAGGACCACCCACGGCTGTTCCTCCCCCATCGCCTCGACCAGCAGGGAGACCGAGGTGAACGCGAGTGCGACGAGCTGGTCCCGGCCGCCCGCCCCGGTGACGGGGACGAGGGTCACTTCGACGGTGTCGTCGGCGAGCGGGGAACCGTTCATCGTGGGGAGGACGAGGTATTCGGGTTCGCTCTCGGGCATACCGCTGGAAGCCATTGGCCTAGATTATGGAACGCCGACAGCGGGAGCAATTCCGAGCGCGACATGAAATTCGGAAGGTAATACTAATGGTGGAGTCCGAATCGAGCGTCCCGAATCCCAGAAGGGCCGATCTGCAGAAACTGCGCAATGACCTGGCCAAGGAGGTGGAAAGCCTCGGCAGGACCCTCAAGAGGCCGGCCGAGGACATCGGCGGCGACAAGGTGTGGGTCGGGAAGAACGCGCGTGCCTGGCACCGCGAGGTGGCCGGACGCCACCGCAAACTGGGCGAGCAGGTGGGCGGACTGCTGCCGATCGTCGACGCGGCCATCCGGGACGAGCCCGAGAAGGTGTCCGCGGCCCAGGCGCGTTCCTACCAGCGGAGCGTCTGACGCCCGGGCCCCGTACGAACGCCGCCGGGGCGCCCGGGCCGACCGCTGAGGGTCGTGGCCCCGGCGCCCCGGCCGGCTGTGCACTCCGCGCGATCCGCCGTGGAATCAGGTGGCGCGCTCGATGTTGTCGGCGCTGGTGTTCGCGGACTTGCTGGCCTCGTTCAGCGTGTCGACCCACTTCTCGAAGGTCGGCTTCACATCGCGCCAGTCGTCCCGGAAGCGGTCGGCCTTCGGGCCCTTCCAGTAGCCGGAGCTGTCTGCCGTGGCCGACTGCAGGTCCTTGATCAGGATCTGCAGGTCGTGCGCCTTCCGGGCGTACGTCTTCGACAACTCCCGGAGCCGTGTGAGATCTGCACCGCGATCCATGGCGATCCTCCCCGTGTCATCAGGAACAAGCGGACTATCCGTTTGCAACAGTGGACGCTATCGCACCACGGCCAGTTCCCGCCCGGCACAAGGGAGGTTGGAATGATCAGGTGAACAACTCGTGTTCATCCGGGCCGGACTGGGGGAAGGGCCCCCGAACGGGGCTCCCGCGGGTGCGACCGTATCCTGGCCGTCGAGACAGCGGGGGAGGCTGCCATGGCAAATCCTGACATACAGGAACTCAACCAGCGGGCCGGTCAGTTGCGATCGCTGGCCGACCACATCGACTCACTGGTCGACACCGCCAAGAACCACAGCACGACCGGAATGAAGTCCTGGGCGGGCCCCAACGCGGACGACGTCCGGGGCAAGCTGCGGGGCTGGCAGACCAAGTGCGGAACCGTCGCCAAGGCCCTGCGTGACGAGGCGCAGCAGTGCACGCAGGACGCCAAGGACGCGCAGGACAAGAAGAAGTAGCGGACGCCGGGCATCGTCGATTGCCCCACGCCCAGGCCTCCTCGTAGCCTGCCCGGACGCATGCGGCCCAGTCTGTTCAAGAAGCCCCGGACGTCCTTGTGGTTCCCACCATGACGGATGTGTCGAGGGACGACGACGGTACGCCTCGTCTGGAGGGCACGGTCGACGTGTTGCTCCTCCCTCTGGAAGCCGAGTCTGGTGGGACGCGACTCGTCGCGCTCGCCTTTTCCACAGTGGCCGGCCTGGTGGACGCGATGGGTGAGGAGCAGTCGTGGGTCGCGATTCCCACCGAAAAGCTGGAAGGCGCGCTGCAGGGGTCGGGTGCCCAGGCAGTTCTCCTCGACTCGCGACCGGCGGAAGGTACGGGGGGTGCCAAGAGCGGTTGCCCGCTCGTACCACAACGGAGCCTGACGCAGAACGCCTGCGGGCGGGTCCGGCCGGGAGGCTATGCGCTCGTACGCGTGAGCCGCACCGACTGCTCGGTGATCGCGGAGACCTCGAACAGCACGCCCGCGAACTCCACCGGATCGCCGACCCGTACGTCCTCGTACGCCGCCACCGTGACCGCCGCGCAGTTCCCGGCGATGCCCGCCGTGCCCGCGTCCGTGTCGAGGTACGAGACGGTGAGGGACAGGCCCGTGGGGAAGCGCTGTACTCCGCCGTTGCCGAGGAGCGACAGCTCCTCGCCCTTCGCCGGGAATCCGGCCGCCGCGGACGCCCGCACACCCCGGTCGGTGGTGAAGCACAGGGGGGCGTCCCCCGCGCCGCCCTCCGGCTCCATGGACTCGGGCGGCGCCGCGAGTGCGGCCTTGTCCCCGGCGGCCCTCGGTTCGAGTACGACGCGGTAGGAGCAAATCTGCCGGACGGTGTAGGCGCGGCCGGAGACGGTGACCCGCGACCCGGGCCGCACGGTCCACTCGCGCCGGCCGGCCTCGTAGCGGGCACCGTCACGGAGGACCGCCTCGCGGGTGGTGCCGTCGGCGCGGGCCCCGGCGTACTGCACGCCCCCGCCGCCCGGCAGCAGGAAGCCGCCACCGCGCAGGACGTGCACCCCGTCCTGAGGCGCCTCGCCCGCACACACCGGACCCCTGTCCTCGGCCGCCGTCCGTGTCGTCTCCGGAGCCGTCGTCGAGCCCCCGCCGCCCTCACCGGCGGACGATCCGCACCCGGCCAGCACGAGCACCGCCAACACGGAGCCTGCGACGTGGTACCTACTCACCGGCCTGTGCACCCGGTCTCCTCCTTCGTGTCATCCGTGACGCGTTCCAGCACGACGCGGGTCCGGTACTCGATCTCCGCCACCCGCCACGCGTCCCCGGTGATCTCCACCAGGCTTCCGGGCACCAGCTCGTCGTACTCGGCGATGAGCTGCCCGTCGCGGTTGATCTGGATCCGGCCGTGCACCGATGGCCGGGCGAAGATCGTCGCGACGATCCGATGGGTGGAGCCGTCGTGCTCGACGGTGTAAGGAATGTGGTAGCGCAGCACCCATCGCCCGTCGAACTCGAACGGGTATTTCACCTGTGCGTCGTCACGGGACATCGAACGCCTCCGGCGCCTGGAAGTACTTGTCGAACTGCTCCTGCGTCACGGTGATCGGCGGATAGCCGGAGGTTCCCCAGGGATTGGCGAGGATGACCTTGCCGTCGTCGGTGAAGCCGCGGACGTAGTAGGCGTGGTTGCTGTGGTAGGTGCTGCCCCATTCCTTGGGGTGGTCCTTGTCCAGGCTCTCGTCGGCCGGAGTGGAGACGGTGACGACCTTGCCCGATTCGAACGCCCTCTTCAGGGAGTCCAGGTTCTTGTCCTCGTCCTCGCCGATGCCGAGAAAGCCGCCCGTCGTCAGGTCCTCGCCCTCCTGGCCGGTGAGATAGGGGGCGGACTTCTTCGGGTCGTCGCCCTCGATGCCGCCGTAGCCGCGCTCGTTGTCGCCGTCCTCCGAGTAGGCCATCGCGAAGGCCTTCTCGTAGTACGCGGGCCAGGACTCGCCGTTGCCGTAGGTGCTGATGGGATTGCCGTTCTGGTCGGTGGGCAGATCGGCGGACATGGTGACCCAGTGGTGGTTGCCCTCCTTGTCCCAGACGCGGACGCTGACCGTGCCGTTCGGGTTCTCCTTGATGCCTTCCTGGACGAACCGGGGGTTCTTCTGCGCCAGTCCGGCCAGTGAGGCGACGTACCAGCAGTCACCGAACTGGTTCTGGTTGACGTCGTCGGCCGAGACACCGTTCACGAACAGAGGGTCGCCGGGCGGCGCCCAGTGGATGCCGCTGTTGGTCTGGCCGTTCTGGTTGTTGCCACCCTGCTCGTACGCGCCGGTGTTGGTGAACGTCGGCTGCATCCCGGGAAAGGCGGCCTGGAACCGGGGAATGTTCTGCGGGCTGATCTTCGACAGCATCAGGCTGAGCGTGGCCCGGCGCCTGTCCTCGGGCAGGCCGTTCTCGTCGAACGGGTTCCAGCCGGAGTCACCCGTGTCGGTGATGAGCTCGTTGTAGAAGGCGAGTTCCTCGGGTGACGCCTTGGACATGAGGGCGTCGAGCTCGGCTGCCGTCAGTCCGTCGAGCCTGCCCGAGACCTCTTCCAGGTCGTCACGGTTGCCGTTGGTCCCGAAGTCCTTGCCGTCGAGCGCCCGCAGGCCGCGCAGGGCATCATCGATCTTCTTGGCGTCGGGAGCCTTCTCGTCGAGGAACACGTTGCCATCGGCGACGGGGTATCCGTTGCGGGCCAGCTCCTGTATGCCCTCCAACTGCCTGATCCGGCGTTTCATTGACGACTGCATGTCGCCGAGCTCGCCCGTCAGGGAGCCGGGCAGCCGGCTGCGGCCGCCGAAGAACGAGGGCAGGGGAACCACGTCGCCGACCAGGGCCTGCAGGTCGGGGTCGCGGGAGGCGCTCTGTCCCGACGGCAGGTTCTGCTGGGCGGAGGTCAGAACGGCGGCCAACTGGCTGTGCAGCTTGCCCGCGTTAACGGCGAGCCTGTCGAGGTCGCCGGCGAGCGCGGTGAGCCTGGAGGCGTCGAACCCTCGGAAGCCCATCAGCTGCCGCCCGTCCCGGTGCCGGTCTTGGCCTTGTCCTTCTCCTTGGCCTGCCGGTCCAGTTCGTCGGCCTCGTTCGCCCACCGGGTCGCGTCGGCCAGCAGGGCGCCGCCCATGCCGTTCAGCGTGCGCTGCCGTTGCTGCAACAGGGCTGTGCACTCGTCGGCGAACGGGCCCTGCCAGATGGCGTCCGCCCCGTTGCCCGCCCGGGAGGCGGCGCGGGGAACGGCCTTCTTCACAGCGTCGTCGAGATAGGGACCCAGCCTGCGCGCCAGCGCCCGTGCCTCACGCGCACACTCCCGCAACCGCTCGGCCCGCTTCCTCAACTCGGCGGCATCGTCCGCATCTGTGGGCCCCACAGCCGACATCCTCCCCGTTCGCTGACATTCCCGGCGACGGCACGTGAGTCGTTCACGTCATCGCTGCTGCAGCATATGAGAGGGGCCACCATGCCTCGGTTGCGGACCGGAATCTCCCCGACTTGCGCAACCCGACCACATGGATCTTCAGCGCCCGGCGGCCCGCCTATCACCATTGCTCTACTGTCGGCTTTCGCCCGAAGAACGAGGAAGGGGTCAAGGTTTGAGCGGGGTGCTTTTTGAGCTTCATCGAAGGGCGTCCATTCGAGGGCGCCGAGGTGAGGTGTTCTCATGGGCCGGTCAGGTGGACGGCCTCGGCCGTATCGAGCTGGCCTTCCCCACGGAGCACAATGACTACCCCTCGGAGTACTGCGAGGTGGCAGTCGGGGGTAACAGTTTCCCACTCGTCACCTACCTCGGGCTGCGGTACCTGCGGCGTCCTCTCCTGGCCCGAGGGGAACTGCGGGTGGACTGGGACCCGGCGGTCCTTTCCCGGAACGTCTACGGGACGAGCCGCCAGCGGCGTGGCCTGCGCATCCAGGTCGCCGGGCGCTCGTACACGTACGTCCAGGCCGGTGGCAAGCGCAGCCATGAACTCGCCCGTCCGGGCGCGGGCGTGCTCATGAGGCGTTCGAGCTGGAACAACCCGCGCACCTTGTGCGGGACGTGCTCGGGGTCGGCGGACGCCCTGGACATCGGTCTCGCCGTTGTGCTGGAGGCCGTGTACACACGGAACCTGACGATGCCTGGTGCTTTGGTGTCGATACCAGGGCGCTTTCTGAACCGGTGCACCTTTCTCTGACGTCCGGGAGACACAACGGAGGGCGTCAGCCTCCTTGAGTCGCGGCTGCTGGGCTCACCGGTTGACGGACTGGATCTCCTGGACCGTGACTGCCTGGTCGTTGCCGAAGGTGCCGTCGGGCAGGTCGCCGCCCGCGCCGCCGGTGCCGGTCCAGGCGATCTCCCAGGTGATGGCGGCCTGGAGATCGAAGGTCCCGTTGCCGGATGAGCGGAGGTACTTGAGGCCGCAGGGCGGAGTGTCGTCGGCCTTGCCCCGGGCGTACGGCTCGCCGATGGAGCCGTCGGCGTTGATCGTGCACTCGCCGGAGGCCGGGTACGTCTCGGCGTCCGGTGTACCGGGCTCCAGCTTCAGGGAGACGGGCTTGGCGGTCGTGGTGGCCTGGATGCCGAGAGCGCCCGCGTCGATCGCGGCGGTGACCGAGACCTCCTTGAACCTGGCCTTGTCCAGCCAGGCCCACGTGGGCAGGTTCACCTTGGTCGTCTGCTCGGGGGCGAGGGTCACCTCGGTCGCGGGCAGTTCGATGCGGCTGTAGGCGAGTTCCGCGAGGACTTCGGGGGTGATCGCCTCGGCGACGGGGACGGGGTCGCCGTTCTGGACCCAGAAGGGCAGCCTGTCGCAGGCCTGGGCCTCGGGCTCCATCATGCGGTCCTCGTCACGGACGGCGACCCACCAGTTGCCCTCGTCCTTCTTGTCGAGGTTGTAGTTCTCGTACGTGCCGTCCTTGTAGTCGTTCCGGAACATGCCGACCGCGCTCTTGGCGTAGCTGTGCTGGCCGGGGGTGCTCACGGTCTCGTCGTACATGTTCTCCACGTACGTACGGAACTCCTCGGCGGACCGGGGTTCGTACCAGCAGGCGGGGGGTGTCCAGTCACCCACGGGCTTCAGGCTGCCGCCGCCGTCGCCGCCCTGGGTGCCGGCGGTGGATCCGCGGTAGACGACCCTGGAGACGAGGCTGCTGCCGTCACGCCCGCCGCTCGTCTCCGTCGAGCTTCCCTGGGAGCTGCCGCCGCCCCGTTCCGCGAACGCGGTGCCGGGGACCAGTGCCAGGACCGCGGCAGTCGCCGCCACAGCGGCCCGCCTCGTGCGAGAGGTCACGAGGCGCACTTGGCGTTCCCCCGGTCCGAGAGGAGGCTGGTGGTCTGCCACAC
Source organism: Streptomyces marokkonensis (assembly GCF_008312835.1). GTDB lineage: Bacteria > Actinomycetota > Actinomycetes > Streptomycetales > Streptomycetaceae > Streptomyces > Streptomyces marokkonensis_A. The sequence continues at coordinate 149,139 of NZ_VSKS01000019.1, forward strand.
CCCGTTCTCGTCCTTCTCGACGCGGGTGTTGTACGCGACGTACGAGTCCCTGCTCACGGAAATCTTGTCCGCCTTGCCGGTCTTGCGATCCTTGTCCGAAGCCTTGGTCTCGTCCGCACAGTAGGCGAGAGCAGCCGTGTCCTTGTCGACCATCACCAGGTCGGGGTTGTAGAAGCGCACCGTGCCGGTGATGGACTTGCCGTCGTCCACGTAGCGCTGCACCCACGTGGCGGCTCCGGCCAGCGCCTCGCCCTTGTAGTAGAAGCGCAGGGCCTCGGAGTCGGAATCCTCCGCGACGATCGCCGCGTCGGTCGCGTTGATGCGTTGTGTCACATCCTCGAGAAGCGCGTCCTTGGACGGGTCTCCGGTCTTCCACTGTTCGAAGACGTTCTTGACGTCACTGGGGAGGCTGATCTTCGGCCGCTCGACGGAGCCGGCCGACCCGGTGCTGGGTGACGCGGCGCTCTTGGAAGCCCCCGTGTCCGCCCCGGCGATCTCGTCGTCCGGCCTGGACGTCTCCTCCCCTCCGCCGCACGCGGTCAGCAGCAGGGTCGCCGTGGTGGCGAACGCGACAGCAACGGGCAAAGAGCGGCGCTTCACAGTGACTCCCCGTGGGACGGATGTGCAATCAAGGGCAATGACGGTATCGGTGGGGTTCGTGGTTTCGCCGCAGCGAACACAGTCGGCCCCTCATCTGTTGACCGACTGGATTTCCTGGACGGTGACCTCCTGAGTGGCGCCGAAGGTGCCGTCGGGCAGGTCGCCGCCCGCGCCGCCGGTGCCGGTCCAGGCGATCTCCCAGGTGATGGTGGCCTGGAGATCGAAGGTCCCGTTGCCGGATGAGCGGAGGTACTTGAGGCCGCAGGGTGGAGTGTCGTCGGCCTTGCCCCGGGCGTACGGCTCGCCGATGGAGCCGTCGGCGTTGATCGTGCACTCGCCGGAGGCCGGGTACGTCTCGGCGTCGTCGGTGCCCGGCTCCAGTTTGAGGGACACCGGCTTGGCGGTCGTCGTGGCCTGGAGGGCGAAGCCTGGGGCGTTGATGGCCGCCGTGGCCTGGACCTCGTCGAAGACGGCCTTGTCGAGCCACGCCCAGGTCGGCAGATTCACCTTGGTGGTTTCCTCGGGCCTGATGCTGACCTCGGTGTCGGGCAACTGCATGTGCTGGTAGGCGAGGGCGGCGAGGATCTCCGGGGTGATGGCCTCTTCGTACTGGGGCGGCGGGGCCTCGCCGTTCTCGACCCAGAAGGGGAGGTCGTTGCAGGAACTCCGCTTGAGGATGTCGGGTTCGTCGGGGTTCTCGACGGCGGCCCAGAACATCCCCTCGCCGTCCTTGTCGACGTTGTAGTCCTTGTAGCCGGGGGTGTCGGTCCAGCCGTACTCGTCCTCGTAGTGCCGCTGCAACTCGCCGAGCGCCGCGCCTGCGTGGCCGCCCATGCCGGGCGCGTTCATCTGGCCCTCGATGTCCTCGGACATCTTCTTCTTGAAGTCCTTGGCGCCGAGGTAGGGGGCGTACCAGCAGGGCGGCGGCGTCCAGTTGACATCCGCGGACGTCACGTTGCCCGTGCCGCCGTTCTTGGCTACGGATCCGGAGTACGTGATCCGGGCGGCGGCGTAGATGCCGGTACCGTCACTGCCGCCCGATTGCTCCGTGGCGGAGCCCTGGGTGTTGCTCGGCTGCTCTCCCGCGTGGGCCGGTTCCGCGAGGGCGACGCCTAGAGCCAGTGTCAGGGCGGCCGCGCCTGTGCTGAGGGTCGTACGCCGTGACCTGGTCACTGGCACTTCGCCGCCTTCCCCTCGACGTACACCTTGGACGCCTGCCACAGGCCGTCTCCGGTGGGGAGTTTGACCATGATGATCTTGAAGTAATCGAAGTCCGTGATGCTGGGCGTGCCCTTCAGGACCTTTCCGGTCTTGACCTCTTTGGAGTAGAACTTGCTCGAGTCCACGCAGAAGGCGACTTCCACTGAGTTGCCGTTCGGCGCGGAGCGGGTGGTTGCCTGGTAGTGGCGCCGGGTGCCGGTCGCCGTCCAGCCGCCTTCGAGCCTGACGTCGATCTGCGTCCTCGCGTACTTCGAGCCATCGCCTGTGGAGTAGGCGACCAGGGCGGCGTCCTCGGTCGTGCGCTTGTCGACGCCCCGGTAGATGGCCCGGAAGAAGTTGGCCGCGTCGTCCATGGCGGCCGCCTCGTTCTCGTCCTTGGGCTTCTCCCAGTCGAAGACCAGGTCGATGTCCGCGGGCAGGGACACGTCCACGCCGTCCGGCTTGTCCTCTGCCGGTGCTCCCGGGGGCTCCGCCGATGCGCTCGGCTTCTCCGCCCCCTGGTCGGCGCCGGCGATCTTGTCGCTGTCACCGGACTTGTCGTCCCCGCCTCCGCAGGCCGTCAGCAGCAAGGTTGCGGCGGCGGCGAACGCGGCAGCAACGGGCAAAGTGCGGCGCTTCACAGTGAGCTCCCCGTGAGACGTAACGTTTCCAGTGCACTGACGATATCCGTGGGTTTATCGGTTTCACCAACGCGAACTATCCAACGAAACAGGCGAAATGACGGCCCCGGCCGACGTGGCCGGCCCGTCGGGCCGCCGTGTTCACACCCTCGGGTGGCAGTCGACCCGCGGGCCCTTGCCGCCACCATCGCTCGATCAGGTCTCCCGGCCGGCCCGCGCTGTGGCCGTTCACTCGCGCACAGGTGAGCTGCTTGTCCCAACTGGGTTGTTCAACAGTTGAATTGCAAGACTGCAACGGTGTGCGGGGTGGGGCGCGTGAGGTCCGTTCCGCCTTGAGGGGCTTATGCGTGGCTGATACGGTGCGATGGCTTGACACTCACCTCGGCTTTGGATATCCGCCCAGGCCGGGCCGGTAAGTCCGGCGCGTCCCGCATGTCTGCGTGCGAGCGGACGGGGATGAAGTGTCCGGAATTTCAGGGAACTTGGCAGACATCGTCTTGGGTGTACGGGGAGCGGTTGCGTGAAGATCCAAGAGCGTGCGGGGGCGGGCGCCGGCCGTTCCGCGGCGCCGGCCGGACCGGCGGTCGGTGACCGGCTTCCCACTCCGCCTCGCGAGCGCAAACCGGCGCTGGCCGCGCTCGCGGTGCTGCTGATCCTCGTCGGCGCGCTGGGCGTCACGACACTCGTGCTGCGGGCGGGGGAGCGGATCGAGGTCATCAAGCTCACGGACACCGTCCCGGCGGGCGAGGCCATCACGGACGGCAAGATCACCTCCGTGATGGTGAACGAGGACTCCAGCGCCAACTTCGTCCCCTGGGAACAGCGGCACGGCCTCATGAAGCTCCAGGCGAAGTCGACCCTGTACAAGGGCACCGTGCTCGTCGGGGAGATGTTCGCCAAGAGCAGCGGTCTCGAGCAGGGCGAGGCGACCGTCGGTGTCTCCCTCAAGGACGGCCAGTACCCGCCCAACATCAAGGCCGGTGACCATGTCGCCGTGTACCGCGTCGGCGGCCGCGCCACCGGTGACGGTGACGAGGAAGCCGGCTCCGCGGGTGCGGGCAACTCCCTGCTCGTCGAGCGTGCCGTGGTCGCCGACGTCAAGCGGAGCAGCGACGACGTCGTGAGCAGCACCAGCCTTCCGGTCGAGCTGACCGTGCAGGCCTCCCAGGCCGCTGCGCTGACCCAGGCCGCGTCCGCCGGTGAGGTCGCCGTCGTACTGATTCCCGGCAACTAGAAGGCAGCCGACAAGCCATGGCCCTCATCGCCCTCGCCGCCGACAAGGGTTCCCCCGGCGTCACCACCGCGGCCGTCGCCCTCGCGGCGGTCTGGCCGCGGCGGGTGCTGCTCGCCGAGACCGACCCGGCGGGCGGTGACCTCGTCTACCGCAGTGCCGCCGCGCACGGCGGGCCGCTCAACCCGAACACCGGGATGCTGTCCATCGCCGCGACCGCGCGCCGCGGACTCGTCCCCGACCAGCTCTGGGACCACGTCCAGCCGTTGAGCGGCGGTCTCGAAGTGCTCGTCGGGCTCGGGATCGCCGAGCAGGCCGCCGGGCTCGCCGGGCTGTGGCCGACGCTCGGGCACGCCTTCGCCTCGCTCGCCGACTCCCCGCACGCGCCCGCCGACGTCATCGCCGACTGCGGGCGGATCAGCGGGGACACCCCGGCCGTGGAGCTGTTCCCGCACGCCTCCCTCCTGCTGCTCGTCTCGCGCACCGAGCCGGAGGCGCTCGCCCGCGTGCGCGACCGGGCCGCCACGCTCGCCGCCAAGCTGCACGGGGGGCCGCGCGGTGCGGCGAGCCTCGGCAACCCGGTGATCGGCGTCGTCCTCGTCGCCGACACGGGCAACGCCGCCAAGCTCGCCTCCCAGGTCAACGACATGCTCGTGCACGCGCAGACCGGCGCCCGGGTGGTCGGCACCCTCGCCGACGACCCGGCCGGCGCCGAGCAGCTGGCCGGGCGCAGGCGCGGGCGGCTCGACAAGTCGCTGCTGATCCGCTCCGCGCGCAAGGTGACCGCCGACGTGTACCAGCAGTACGGGGCCGCCTGGGCCGCCCAGGACCGGCAGGCGCCCCAGGGCCACGGGGCCGGGCGATGACCGCTGTCGACCATCAGCTGGTCAAGCGGTTCCGTCAGGACGCCGGCGACCGGATCGCCGAACAGCGCCGCCTCGACCAGGTCAACGGCGTCACGCCGATGTCCACCGAGGACGAGCGGCAGTACGCCCGTGCCGTCATAGCCCAGATCCTGGAGGAGCACGCCCGCGCCGAGATCAACGCGGGACGCACGCCGCTGGACGCCGAGACCGAGGAGCAGTACGCGGCCGCCGTGCACGCGGCGCTGTTCGGTGTCGGCCGCCTCCAGCCGCTGCTCGACGACCCCGAGGTCGAGAACATCGACATCAACGGCTGCGACCAGGTGTTCGTCGGCTACTCGGACGGGCGCGAGGTGCGGGGCGAGCCCGTCGCCGAGACGGACGAGGAGCTCATCGAGCTGATCCAGGTGCTGGGCGCGTACTCCGGACTGTCGTCCCGGCCCTTCGACTCCGCCAACCCCCAGCTCGACCTGCGGCTGCCGGACGGTTCACGTCTGTCGGCCGTGATGGACGTGGCGCGGCGGCCCGCGCTGTCCATCCGCCGGGCCCGCATGGGCAAGGTGTTCATCTCCGACCTCGTCGGCAACGGGACGCTGACGCCCGAACTCGGCCACTTCCTCGCCTGCGCGGTCCGGGCCCGCAGGAACATCATGATCGCGGGCGCGACGAACGCCGGAAAGACCACGCTGCTGCGCGCCCTCGCCAACGAGATCCCGCCCCAGGAGCGGCTCATCACCGTGGAGCGGGCCCTCGAGCTCGGGCTCGACACCTTTCCCGACCTCCACCCCAACGTCGTGGCGTTCGAGGAGCGGCTGCCCAACTCCGAGGGGCAGGGCGCCATCTCGATGGCGGAGCTGGTGCGCCGCTCGCTGCGCATGAACCCCTCCCGCGTCATCGTCGGTGAGGTGCTCGGCGACGAGATCGTGACCATGCTGAACGCGATGTCCCAGGGCAACGACGGCTCGCTGTCCACGATCCACGCCAACAGCTCCAGCGAGGTGTTCAACCGCATCTCCACCTACGCCCTGCAGGCGACGGAACGGCTGCCCATCGAGGCCAGCCAGATGCTGATCGCCGGCGCGGTGAACTTCGTCGTCTTCATCCAGCGGCGCAACGAATACCAGAGCGGCGGCCGCCTGCAGCGCATGGTCACCTCCGTCCGCGAGGTCAACGGCGTCGACGGCCGGGTGCTGTCCAGCGAGGTGTTCGCCGAGACTCCCGACGGCCGGGTCGTGCCGCACGCCCCCATAGCCTGCCTGGAGGAACTGATGGCCTACGGCTACCGGCCCAGCGGAACGTGGGGGTGAGGCGATGAACCCCGCGACCACCGACCTCGCCGCGTTCGGCTCGCTCGGCTCCATGGGCGGGCTGTTCTCCACCACGGTCCTGTACGCGCTCGCCTGCGGTGTCGCCGTCGGCGGCGGACTGGCACTGCTGATCGTCGCCGTACGGGGGCTGCCCGCCAGGCCCGAGCACGAGAAGCAGAAGGCGAGCGAGCGGGCGAACGAGCTGATCCGGTTCGCCGGGCAGCGCGGCTCCCTCGCCGCGATCGTCGGCCTCGTCGTGCTGCTGCTGACCCGCTGGGCGGTGGCCGGTGTCGCCGCCGCCGTCCTCGTCTTCTTCTGGGACCGGCTCTTCGGCGGGGCCGGGGAGGAACGGGCCGCGATGCGGCGCGTGGAGGCGCTGGCCTCCTGGACGGAGTCGCTGCGCGACACCATCGCCGGCGCGGTGGGCCTGGAGCAGGCCATCCCGGCCTCCGCGCGCGCCGCGGCGCCCGTGCTGCGCCCGCACCTCGACGCGCTCGTCGACCGGCTGCGCGCCCGCACCCCGCTGCCCGAGGCGCTCCAGCACCTCGCCGACGAGATCGACGACGCCTCCGCCGACATCATCGTCGCCGCGCTCATCCTCAACGCCCGGCTGCGCGGACCCGGTCTGCGGCAGGTCCTCGGCGCGCTCGCCAAGTCGGCGCGCGAGGAGGTCGACATGCGGCAGCGCGTGATGGCGCAGCGCGCCTCCACCCGGCGCTCGGTGCAGATCGTCGTCGCCGTGTCGATCGCGTTCGTACTCGGACTGTCCATCTTCAACCGGGACTTCGTCGAGCCGTACGGCACCGCGGTGGGGCAGCTCGTACTCGCCTGTGTCTGCAGCCTGTTCGCCCTCGGTTTCTGGTGGCTGCGGAAGCTGTCCACCATCGAGACGCCCGAACGCTTCCTGGTGCGCGACGAGCCGGCGGTGCAGTTCGTGCGGCCGCGCACCCCCGGCGCCGCGGCGGACCGGCCGCAGGCGCCGCTCCAGCAGGACGAGGGGGTACGCCGGTGAACGGCGAACTGACGATGCCGGTGGTCGTCGGCGCGGTCATCGGACTGGGGATCTACGTCCTGGTCCGCGCGTTGATGCCCACCAGGCGCAGCGCGATCTCCCAGGTCGCCCGGATCGACGCGATGCGGGCGCGCGGAACGGCGTACGAGTCGGCACGCGCGCCGCGGGACACCGGCCGCCTGGGCTCTCTGAGGGCCGAAGTGGGTTCGCGCGTCGCCGAGTTCTATCTGCAGCAGGGATGGGAGCAGCGCAGCCTGCGCGCGGACCTGGCGGTACTGGAGCGCAGCTGGGAGAAGTTCCTGGCGACGAAGGTGCTGCTGGCCGTGACGGGCCTGTTCTTCGGTCCGTTCCTGTTCGCCATCGTCTGGCAGCTCGGGTTCAGCGAGAGCCCGGTCGTTCCGGTGTGGCTGGCCCTGGTGTGCGCGGCGCTGTTCTTCTTCCTGCCCGACCTGGAGGTCCGCCGGGACGCCGCCGAGAAGCGGCGCGACCTGCGCCGGGTCATCGGCGCGTACCTGGACCTGGTGTCGATGAGCCTGGCCGGCGGCCGGGGTCTGCCGGAGGCGCTGATGGCGGCGGCCGAGGTGTCCGACGGCTGGGCGACACGGCGCATCCGCAACGCCCTCGCCGACGCCCGGATCACCGGCCTCAGCCAGTGGCAGGCGCTGGGTCAGCTGGGGGAGGAGCTGGGCGTGGAGGAGCTGAAGGACCTCTCCGCGTCCCTGGCGCTCGTCGCGGACGACGGTGCGAAGGTGCGCGAGTCCCTCGCCTCCCGCGCCGAGACCATGCGGCACCGCGAACTCGCCGAGATCGAGGGCAGCGCGGGTGAGAAGTCCCAGTCGATGCTCGTGGCGCAGCTGCTGCTGTGCGCGGGGTTCCTCGTGTTCCTGATCTTCCCGGCGGCGATGCGGGTGTTCCAGGTGTGAGAACCGTGACCCCCGAGCCGTACGTCAGAGCTTCCGTGAACCGAATTCGAGAGGACAACGCGTCATGAACGGACGTACCTTCCACACCGGCATCCCCGCCGTGGACTTCCTGGTCACCTTCGTGCGCGGGCGCGTGGAGCGTGCCCGCTCCGGCGAACTGGACCGCGGTGCCTCCGCGGTGGAGTGGGTCATCATCTCGGCGGTCGTCGTGGCGATCGTCGGCGTCGTGGCCGCCATCATCAACACCGCGCTGAGCGACGGCGCCAACAAGGTCGGCGACTGCATCAAGGGCGCGGACGCGGGCAAGACCTGCTGACCACCCACACCTTCTCAACGTCCACGGGGATGCCGGTGCGTGTACGTCGCTGGGTACGCCGAAGGGTGGAGGCCGCCTCCGCCCGCGGCGAGTCCGGCATGACCGCGATCGAGTTCGTGCTGCTCACGCCCGTACTCTTCTTCATGATCTTCGCGACGGTGCAGTTCGCGCTGTACTTCTTCGCCGATCACGTCGCCCAGGCGGCGGCGCAGGCGGGCGCGCGCAAGGCGCGTGCGACCGCGCACGACCAGCCGGGCGGCTGGCGGGGTGAGGCGCGGGACGTGGTGGACAGCTACATCCGGCAGCTGGGCCCGCAGCTGGTGCTGGCTCCCGACGTGACGATGCTCCAGCCGGAGCAGAACACGGTGGGCGTGGAGATCACGGCACGCGTCCCGACGGTGTTCCCCGGCCTTGACCTGACGGTGCACGCGCAGTCGATGGGGCCGGTGGAGCGGTTCGTGCAGGAGGGGGAGAACTAGATGGACCTCTCCGTCTTCCGCGGACGGGCGCGGTCGCACGACGACCGGGGACTGTCCACCGTCGAGGTGGTCGTCCTCGCGCCGGTGATGATCCTGTTCATCCTGGTCCTGGTGGCCTTCGGGCAACTGGTGGACGGACGCGGCGCGCTGGACGGCGCGGCGCGCGACGCGGCCCGCGCCGGCTCGATCCAGAAGGACCACGCCACGGCGATGGCCGAGGCGAGGGCGGCGGCCGAGGCGAACCTCGCGGACGTCTGCTCGGGTCCGGTGACCGTCGTACAGACCAGCCAGGGCTTCGAGCCGGACACCATCTTCACGGTCGAGGTGAGCTGCGAGGTCCGGGGCCTCGCCATGCTGGGCCTGGACGTCCCCACGACCCTGACCGCGAGCTTCAGCTCCCCGCTGGACCCGTACCGGAGGACGGCGTGAGAGCGGCACGTATGCGGAGCCTGCTGTGGGACCGCCGCACGCGGCTGGACGACCGCGGCTCGGGCGCCGGCGCGGTCATCGTCTTCGCCCTCGTCTTCCTGTCCCTGACGGCCTTCGTCATCGACGGCGGCATGTCCGTCTCGAAACGGGAACGCGCCGCCGACATCGCGGAACAGGCCGCCCGTTACGCCGCCCAGGACATCGACCGCGAGGCCCTCTACGACAACGAGGGCGGCCCGGCGCCGATCAACTACGAGAACTGCGACGCCCGGGTGAAGGCCTTCGCCCGCGAGATGGGCATGTCCGGCCCGGACATCGCGGCGACGCACTGCGTGGCGGCCAGTGCCGAAGCGGTGGAGGTCGACGTGCAGTTGACGTACGCGCCGGTCTTCACGGGCATGTTCTACGGCGGGGACGTGGTGGTGCACGGGCAGGCGGTGGCCGAGAACGAGGTCGGCTGAGGCCGCGGCCGGCGCCGTCGCCGAACCTTCCACGGACCTGCACGACGTTCACCGCGGGGCCGCACGGGAAAGGGACGGAGCGCGCGGATCGGTCCCGGCGTGCTGGGTGTGTCACCGGCAGGCTCCCGTGGCCGGTGGGTTGCGTGAAGGCGGAGGCCGATTCCGTGACCGCATCCCCACACTCGTGGACGCGGCGGTGCCGCGGGAGTGCGCGTCGACCGTGCGTCGCTGGCCGGCCGTTCGGCCGCGTGCTTGGATCGGTGAGCGGCTCCCCGGTGACGTGCACGGATTCCCCCAACTCCGGATCTCGGGCGGGCCTCGCCGCTCTGATTCGCTGCAATGAAGGGAAAGACCTGACATGAACCTCGTCCCCCAGGTCGACACTGCCGAGCTCTCCGACGCGGACCTGGACCAGGTGTCCGGCGGCCTCGCCGGTGGCGTCGACGTCGCGGCCGGCCTCGCCGTCACCGCGTCCGCCGGTGCCGCCGGCGCGGGTCTCCACGTGGAGGCCGGCCCGCTCTCCGTCTGCGCCGGTCTCGGCGCCTCGGTGACGCCCGGTGCCGCCGCGGTGAACGGCCACGCGCACACCACGATGGTCTGAGCCGCACGGCCGGCGCGCGCCGAGCAGCGGTGAGGACGGGCCCCGGACGCAGCCGTGCGCTGTGTCCGGGGCCCGTCGGGCGTGCGGGCCCCGGCCCGCCCCCGCCGCGTCGTGCCGTCGGGGACGTCGCGGCGGGAGGAGGCCTTCGACTGCGGCCATGGGAGGAGACCTTCGACTGCGGCCATGGGAGTCAATAGGATCTCCGTAGTCCCAGTAGGCCCTCCTCCCACGATCCAGGACACCCGCCATGTCGCGACGCCGCAGTTCCAGCTCGTCAACCTCGACGGACGCGGGCTCCGCCACCCCCCGGAACCGGACGCCGCAGCCGGTGCGGGTGCGGCGGCGGTCGTTCGGGGACGTCGTCAAGGCGTTCCTCGCCTTCGTGGCGCTGCTCGCGCTGGTCGTCGGTGTGCCGTTCGCGCTGGCCGTGACCGCGGGCCGGCCGTTCCCGGACACCTTCGAGCCGATGGAGTGGCTCAAGCAGGACATCTCCGTCTCGACGTTCCTGGGCATCCTCACCTTCGTCGTCTGGCTCGCCTGGGCGCAGTTCACCGCCTGTGTGCTCGTGGAGATGAAGGCCGCGCTGTCGGGCGTCGGTGTGCCGGGGCGGGTGCCAGGGGCCGGGCCCAGTCAGCTGCTCGCCCGTCAACTCGTCGCCGCCCTGCTGCTCGTGAGCGCGACCGCGGCGAGCTTCACTCCCGGGCTGAGCCAGCTCGGGCAGAGCCTCGACGGCAACCAGCGGCCCGCCGCGGCCGCCGCCCAGCAGACCCCCGGCCTCTTCGCCCAGCAGCAGGAGCAGGCCGCCGGTGCCGCGGCCGCCCTCGCCGAGCAGGCGTCGCACGCCGAAGCGGCGGGCAGCGGCGCCAAGCAGCGCGGCGACACGAAGTTCTACCGGATCCAGCCGCCCGAGGGCCGGCACCACGACTCCCTCTGGGAGGTCGCCGAGCGGCACCTCGGAGACGGCCGCCGGTACAAGGAGATCTTCGAGCTCAACAAGGACCGCGCCCAGCCCGACGGTTCCCGGCTGTCCGAGGCCAGCCTGATCCGGCCCGGCTGGATCATGGAAATGCCCGCCGACGCGCGTGGCGGCGAGCTCGTGGAGATGCCCGACGAGGCGCCCGAGGTCTCGCCCGAGGTGCGGCAGCAGATCCACGACTACGCCCGGACCGGGGACCACGCACAGGGCGGTGGCGGCAGCGGTGCCGCCGACGTCTCCGTGCCCGAGCAGCGGCCCGCCCCCGCGCCCGCGAACGGCAACGCCGGTCACCAGCGGGAGCGGCAGCACGCCACCCCCGCCCACGACTCCTCCGCCTTCGGTCTGCCCGAAGCGCTCCTCGCCGCGCCCCTTCTCGCCGCCGGCCTCCTCGGCGCCCTCGGGCACCGGCGCCGGCAGGCGCTGTGGCAGTCGGCGATCGCCGGCATCGGCGGACGGCGCGGGATGGAGCCGCCCACGCCGGCCGGGGACGCCCTGGACGTGCAGGACGCGCTGCTGGTCGGCGCCGACCCCGAGGGCGTACGGCTGCTCGACCGGTCGCTGCGCGGGCTCGCCGCGTCCCTCGCCGCGGACTCCCGGCCGCTGCCCACCGTCTACGCGGCCTGGTTCGGCAACGGCGACCTGCACCTCCAGCTCGCCCAGCCGTCCGGCAAGCCGCCGACGCCCTGGCAGCTCGGGCAGGACGAGACGTTCTGGGTGCTCGCCAAGGACGACGCCGAGCAGTACGAGGACAGCGACACCGCCGCCCCCTACCCGGGCCTCGTCAGCCTCGGCACGATGGACGGCTCCCGGCTGCTGCTCAACCTGGAGTCCGTTCCCGGCCTCGTCACCCTGCGCGGCGACGAGGCCGACCGCGCCGCCGTGTTCGCCTCCGTCGCCGCCGAACTGGCCACCAACGGCTGGTCCGACCGCATGACCATCACCCTCGTCGGATTCGGTGCCGACCTGACCCCCCTCGCGCCCAGCCGGCTGCGCCACCTCGACGACGTCGAGGCGCTGATCGAGACCATGGAGGCCGAGACGCGGCAGCGGCGGGGTGCCCTGGGCGCGGCCGGGCACGACTCCGTGCTCACCGGACGCACCGGGCCCGCCCGGCACACCCGTTGGGCCCCGCACCTGGTCCTGCTCGCCGCCGAGCCGTCCGCCGAGGACGCCGTCACGCTCGCCGAACTCGCCGCGGACGCAGGCCGGCTCGGCATCGGCTACCTCGTCGGCACCGGCAGCGGCGAACTTCCGGGCGCCGCCTGGGAGATGGAGATCACCGGCGACGGCCGCCTGCTCGCCCCCCTCCTCGGCCTCGAACTCGACGCCCAGCTCCTGCCCGCCGCCCAGCAGCGGGCGGTCGTCGAGCTGTTCGTCCAGGCCGACCCCGAGCGCGGCCCCGACGGACCGGACCACACGCCGCCGTTCCTCGTCGACATCAGCGAACAGGGCCGGCCCGCCGTGTACGCGCGCATGGTCGGGCCGTACGAGATCATCGGTCTCGACACCCCGGACGACGAGCGCAGCGCACTGCTCCACGAGGCGCTCGCGCTGCTGCTCCTGCACCGCGAGGGCGTGCACCCGCGCGTGCTGTCCTCCGCCCTGTGGCCGCGCGGCGTCACCGACGACGTGCGCGAGGCGCTCGTGGAGCGGCTGCGCGCCTGGCTCGGCACCGACCCCGACGGCACACCCCGCCTCGGCACGGACGACACGGGGCGGCTCACCCTCGCCCGGTCCGTCGTCTCCGACCTGGACGTGCTGCGGTCCCTGTACCACGAGGCCACCCAGGGCAGGGGCGTCGACAGCCGGGCCGTGCGCGGCCGGCTGCTCACCGACGCGCTGGTGCTGGTGCGCGGGCCGCTGCTCGCCGGCCGGCCCGAGGGCCGCTACCGCTGGCTCACCCACGAGATCGTCGACGCCCAGCTCCCGCTGCTCGTCGCGGACACCGGGCTCGCGCTCGCCGAGTTCCACATGGAGAAGAACCGCGCGGAGAAGGCCATCGAGGCGATCGACGCCGCGCTGCGCACCGCCCCGGCCGACGAGCGGCTGTGGAACGAGCTGCTGCGCGCCACCCACGCCCTCGACGACCTGGAGCGGCTCACCGCCCTCGCCGCCGACCTGATCGGCCGCAGCGGCGCCCGCGGGCTGCCGCCGCGCACCGAGGCGCTGCTCGACGAGCTGCTGCCGACCTGGCGCGACGCCGTCGCGGCGGCCGGCTGAGCGGCCCGGCGCGATGAGCGACGGCCTGTACGTCTCGCTGATCGCCGTCGCCGCGCTGTGGGGCGCGGCGGCCGGCGCGGTGCTGCCCCGCGCGGCCTACCGGTTCTCCGCCCCGTCGGGGGAGGAGTGGCGCGCGGCGTGCCCGGCGGGTCATCCGGTGAACGGCTGGCTCGGCCCCGCGCGGTGCGGACCGTGCGCGGGACCGCCGTACGGGCCGGGCACCGCTCCCGCCGTCGTCACCGCCCTGGTCTGCGCCGCCCTCGCCGCGGCCACCGGGACCCGGCCCGAGCTGGCGGTGTGGCTGCTGCTCGCGCCCGTCGGCGTGCTGCTCGCGGTGGTCGACTTCCGGGTGCAGCGGCTGCCCGACCCGCTCACCCTGCCCTTCGCCGGGGCCGCCCTCGCCCTGCTCGGCCCGGCCGCGCTCGTCCCCGAGCACGCGGGGGAGTGGACGACGGCCCTGCTGGGCGCGCTCGCGCTCGGCGCCGGCTACTTCGTGCTGTTCCTCATCAACCCCGGCGGCATGGGCTTCGGCGATGTGAAGCTGGCGCTCGGCGCGGGCGCCGTCCTCGGCTGGTACGGCTGGCCGACCGTGATGCTCGGCACGCTCGCCGGGTTCCTCCTCGGGGCGCTGTACGGGGGTGCGCTGGTCGTCGCGCGGCGGGCGGGACGCAAGACGGCCATCCCGTTCGGCCCGTTCCTGATCGGCGGCGCCTTCGCCGGCCTGCTGATCGGCGCGTACGCGGCCTGACGTCAGCCGCCGGATGCCGCTGACGTACGCTGGATCGGTCCGTCCGCAGACCGTCCACACCCCTGACGAAAGGGACGCCGGTGACCGAGAAGGCCGACCTTCAGCCCGTCCTCGACCGTGCCGCCGCCGGTGGACGGATCACCCCCGAGGAGGCCCTCGACCTCTACCGGGACGCCCCGCTGCACGCGCTGGGCGCCGCCGCCGACGCGGTCCGCAGGCGCCGGTACGCCGGGACCGAGCACATCGCGACGTACATCATCGAGCGGAACATCAACTACACGAACGTGTGCGTCACGGCGTGCAAGTTCTGCGCCTTCTACGCCGCGCCCAA
>NZ_VSKS01000002.1 GCF_008312835.1 Streptomyces marokkonensis
TGACCGACAACGCCTGGGCTTACACGAAGAACACCTGGCGCGACACCTGCCGGAATCTGGGGATCCAGCCGCGCTGGACCCGGCCGTGGCGACCGCAGACCAACGGCAAGGTCGAACGCACCGACCCCACACCGGCATCGACGGCCACACACCCGCCAGCCGCGTCACCAACCTGTCGGAACAACACATCTAGGGCCCCTGCTGTCGCCCGCATGATGGACGCCTCCCCATGGCACTTCGTGCCAGCCGGTAACCTGACCGTGGGCCGTGACTGGCGCGCTGGGATGGAGCAACCATCAGGAAGCGGCCCCCGGAACCGTGACCCGCAGGGACCGGAAATGTGCCGTGCGCCTGGGCCGTACCGTGAACGCTGAACGCCACGTCCGGAGGTCCCTCATGTCTGCCGAGCCCCTCTCCACCGCTTCCACCGCCTTCCGCGCCGCCCTCGACGTGATCCGCGCCGTCGAGCCGCGCGTCGCCGACGCCATCGGCCAGGAGGTCGCCGACCAGCGCGAGATGCTCAAGCTGATCGCCTCGGAGAACTACGCCTCCCCGGCCACCCTCCTCGCGATGGGCAACTGGTTCAGCGACAAGTACGCCGAGGGCACCGTCGGACGCCGCTTCTACGCCGGCTGCCGCAATGTCGACACCGTCGAGTCGCTCGCCGCCGAGCACGCCAAGGAACTCTTCGGCGCCCGACACGCCTACGTCCAGCCGCACTCCGGCATCGACGCCAACCTCGTCGCCTTCTGGTCCGTCCTCGCCGACCGCGTCGAGGCCCCCTTCCTGGAGAAGGCCGGCGCCCGCCAGGTCAACGACCTCTCCGAGGCCGACTGGGCCGAACTCCGCCAGGCCTTCGGCAACCAGCGCATGCTCGGCATGTCCCTGGACGCCGGCGGCCACCTCACCCACGGCTTCCGCCCGAACATCTCCGGCAAGATGTTCGACCAGCGCTCCTACGGCACCGACCCGGCCACCGGCCTGATCGACTACGAGGCCCTGCGCACCTCCGCCCGTGAGTTCAAGCCGCTGATCATCGTCGCCGGCTACTCCGCCTACCCCCGTCTGGTGAACTTCCGGATCATGCGCGAGATCGCCGACGAGGTCGGCGCCACGCTCATGGTCGACATGGCGCACTTCGCCGGTCTCGTCGCGGGCAAGGTCCTCACCGGCGACTTCGACCCGGTCCCGCACGCCCAGATCGTCACCACCACCACCCACAAGTCGCTGCGCGGCCCGCGCGGCGGCATGGTGCTGTGCGACGACTCCCTCAAGGACCAGGTCGACCGCGGCTGCCCGATGGTCCTCGGCGGCCCGCTCCCGCACGTCATGGCCGCCAAGGCCGTCGCCCTCGCCGAGGCCCGCCGGCCCGCCTTCCAGGACTACGCCCAGCGCATCGTCGACAACTCCCGCGCCCTCGCCGAGGGACTGATGCGCCGCGGTGCCGCCCTGGTCACCGGCGGCACCGACAACCACCTCAACCTGATCGACGTCGCCACCTCCTACGGCCTCACCGGCCGCCAGGCCGAGGCCGCGCTGCTCGAGTCGGGCATCGTGACCAACCGCAACGCCATCCCCGCCGACCCCAACGGAGCCTGGTACACCTCCGGCATCCGCATCGGCACCCCCGCGCTGACCACCCGCGGCCTGGGCACCGCCGAGATGGACGAGGTCGCCGGCCTCATCGACCGCGTCCTCACCACCACGGAGCCCGGCACCACCAAGTCCGGCGCCCCGTCCAAGGCCTCCCACGTCCTCGACGCGAAGGTCGCCGACGAGATCTCCCGCCGCGCCACCGACCTGGTCGCCGGCTTCCCGCTGTACCCGGAGATCGACCTCGGCTGAGGCGTCCCCTCGCGAGCGACGCACGGCGGTCCGGTTGCGCACCGGGCCGCCGTGCGCCGTCGTCAGACGTCCAGCAGTTCCTGCCGCGGACCGGGGTCGTCCTTCCGCCGGTGGATCAGCCGTGCCACATGCGGGCGCAGCAGCAGGGCCAGCGCCGCTCCGGCCACCACCCCCGGTATCACCCACCACCAGTCGGTGGAGTCGGCCGGCGCAGCGCGGGTCTCGGATGCCGCTGCGGCCGTACCTTCGTCGGTCGCCGGGCCGGCCTGCGCCGTCTCCCACGGTGCCGGGTACACCCCGGATGCCGGTGCCGGGGCTGTCGTCGTGCCCATGACGCCCAACTCGAACAGGAACTTGTACACATCCGAAGGGTTATCGGCACGGTGCCAGAACCCGTTCGGCGACTCAGGGACGTGCGACGCCGTGTGTATCCATACGTCATCGTTCGGGAGCCCCACGAAGACCCGGTCCACGCGCCAAGGCGTCACGTCGTGCACCATCCATGTCACATTGATCAGCCGGGCCGATCCCGAGACGGCTTCCGGCGGCCTCTCACGGGTGCCTTCGCCGACCGGGCCGAGCAGTCTCTCCAGCCGGCCGTACTCCGCGTCGGAGTAGAACAGCGAGGCCGTCTCCCGGCTCTCCGGCGAGACCACCAGCACGCTCGTCGGCCCCCCGGCGACGGCCGGCGACGCTCCCCACATCATCAGGGCCAGCGCGGCCGCCAAGGCCCCCGCACTCGCCGTCAGTTGTCGGACACTGCCCTTCCATCCGCGCATCCGGGCCCCCACTCGGCCGGTCGATCCCCGTGCGGCCCGCGCACGAGCCGCCTGTCACTTCTGGTACACCGCCCGGACCGCCCAGGTTCCCCACCGGTCCACCTCGATTCCGCGACATCCGCCGGCGAGGCCCAGCCGTCACCCGCCCGATTCCTCGGCCGTCGCCGCGATCTCCAGCGCCCGCGCCTTGGACGCCACCCCCTCCAGCCGCAGCGTCACACCGTCCGCCGCCGCCCCCTGACCGTCCACCGCACCCCTGTGACCCCACAGCAGCGTCGGCCCCGCCGTGCGCTCCGCCCGGGTGAACCGGTGCCCGTCCGTGTCGACCATCCAGAAGGTCAGCACATGCGGCCGCGGGAACCACAGAACCGGCTCCGCACCCCGGTCCTCCGTGCCCTCCTCGCCCAGCGACGCCCACTCCGGCTGCTCGCGCACGCTCTTGACGAAGGTGATGTCCAGGCGGCCCGGGAACTCGTCCAGCCGGATCGTGCGCCCCTTCTCCCGCCAGCACAGGCTCACCTGGGACCGTCCCCGCGGCAGCCCGCTCACCGTCACCGCGTCCGGAAGCCCCAGCGCCTTCGGCACCAGCGGCGTGAACCCGGCCCGCCGTTCCGCCTCACCGAGCGGCACCGACCGCCCGCAGCCGGGCACCTCTGCCCCCGAAGAGGGCACCGCCGACGGGTCGTACCGCACCTCGACCCCTCCGAAGGCGAACCAGTCGGTCACCGCGGCCCGCACGGGGGGCGTCAGCGCCAGCACCGTCAGCAGCCCGCACACCGCCGCGACCAGCTTCCGCCGGCGCGCCCGCGCCCAGCGCCGCACCGTCAGCAGCCGCGCCCGGGCGCCCGTCGGCTCGGCGACCGGAACCGGCACCCGCTCGGCGAGTATCTGCCCCAGCACCCGCTCGACCATCGACTCGGACCCCGCGGCCCCGCCCGGCCCGTCCAGGGACCGGCCGAGGGCCCGCAGCTCCTCCCGCAGCCGCTCGGCCTCGCCGTCGTGGCGCTCACCCACACCTCTCACCCCCTTCCCGGGGCCGGAAGTCCGGCAGCAGGCGCTCCAGCTTGCGCAGGGCGCGGTTCAGCCGGGACTTCACCGTGCCCCGCGGCCAGCCCAGGGCCTGGGCGGTCTCCCGCTCGTCCATCTCCAGCAGATAGCGGTAGGTGACGACGAGCCGGTGCTCCTCGCTCAGCTTCTCCAGGGCGGCCACCAGCGCCCCGCGGCGCTCCGTCTCCAGCGTCGCCACCGCCGGATCGGCCGATTCCGGTATCACGGGCTCCGCCTCCACGAACGCCGCCTCACGGCCGGCGAGGGTGCTTCTCCGCACCGCCGCGCGCACGGTGTTCCTCGTCTCGTTGGCCACGATCGACAGCAGCCACGGCCGGAACGCCGTCCCGTCCCGGAACCGGCCCAGCGCGCAGTACGCCTTCACGAACGCCTGCTGCACCACGTCCTCCGCGTCCGCCCCCGCACCGAGCGCGGCGGCCGCCCTGAGCGCGATGCCCGTATGGGCCCGCACCAGCTCCGCGTACGCCTCCGGCTCCCCGGCGCGTACGCGTGCGATCACCGCGGCCTCATCGACGATGCGGCCCCCCTCCCGCGTCCTCACACCCTTGTTACACCGCCGGGCTCGGATCGGTTCCCACCTGTTTCCGGTCGGTTCCGGACCGCTCGGCGGGACCTGAGAGAATGAGGGCATGGCTCCTGACCGCCCGCCCGTCTCCCACCACCACCCTCAGGGGAATGGCTTCGCCATGCAGCATCGTCCTCGCGTGCTCTCCGGAATCCAGCCCACCGCAGGCTCGTTCCACCTCGGCAACTACCTCGGTGCCGTCCGCCAGTGGGTGGCCCTGCAGGAGACCCACGACGCGTTCTACATGGTCGTCGACCTGCACGCGATCACGCTTCCGCAGGACCCGAAGGAGCTGCGCGCCAACACCCGCCTCGCGGCCGCCCAGTTGCTGGCCGCCGGACTGGACCCGGACCGCTGCACGCTCTTCGTGCAGAGCCATGTGCCCGAGCACGCCCAGCTCGCCTGGGTGATGAACTGCCTCACCGGCTTCGGCGAGGCCTCCCGGATGACCCAGTTCAAGGACAAGTCCGCCCGGCAGGGCGCCGACAGCGCCTCCGTCGGCCTGTTCACGTACCCGATCCTCCAGGTCGCGGACATCCTGCTCTACCAGGCGGACGAGGTGCCGGTGGGCGAGGACCAGCGCCAGCACATCGAGCTCACCCGCGACCTGGCCGAGCGGTTCAACGGCCGGTTCGGCGAGACGTTCACCAAGCCGAAGCCGTACATCCTCAAGGAGACGGCGAAGATCTACGACCTCCAGGACCCGTCGATCAAGATGAGCAAGTCGGCGTCCACGCCGAAGGGCCTCATCAACCTCCTGGACGAGCCGAGGACCACCGCCAAGAAGGTGAAGAGCGCGGTCACCGACACCGACACGGTGATCCGCTACGACGTCGTGGAGAAGCCCGGTGTGAGCAATCTCCTCACGATCTATTCGACCCTCACCGGAGCGGACATCCCCGCACTGGAGCAGAAGTACGCCGGCAAGGGCTACGGTGCGCTCAAGACGGACCTCGCCGAGGTCGTGGTCGACTTCGTCACCCCGTTCAAGGAGCGCACCCAGCAGTACCTGGACGACCCCGAGACGCTTGACTCGGTCCTGGCCAAGGGCGCGGAGAAGGCGCGTGCCGTCGCCGCGGAGACCCTTGCGCAGGCGTACGAACGGGTGGGTTTCCTGCCCGCCAAGCACTGAACCGGCGCTGAACCGGCACACGGCGCGATCCGTACCACCGCACAGCGCTGCACATCACTCCGGTTGCGCCTGCCCGCATCCGGGTCGTGGTCGTACAGTCGATATCCGGGTGACCGTTTCGGCGGTCACCGGGTGCTCACCGCAGTTTCACCACCGCGCTTCACCACCACTACGACAGGAGACGACGTGGGGACCGTAACGATCGGTGTGTCGATCGCGGTCCCGGAGCCTCACGGCAGCCGGCTTCAGCAGCTGCGCGCGGGCTTCGGCGACGCCGCGGCTCACGGCATCCCCACCCACGTCACCCTGCTGCCGCCGACCGAGCTCGAGGACCGCGACGTGCCCGCCGTCGAGGCGCACCTGAGCGAGGTCGCCACGGCGGGCCGGCCGTTCCCGATGCGGCTGTCGGGCACCGGCACGTTCCGTCCGCTGTCGCCGGTGGTGTACGTCCGGGTCGTCGAGGGCGGTGAGGCCTGCGCCTGGCTGCAGAAGCACATCCGCGACGCCTCCGGGCCGGTCGCCCGCGAGCTGCAGTTCCCGTACCACCCGCACGTCACCGTGGCGCACGGCATCGAGGAGGCGGCCATGGACCGCGCCTTCGAGGAGCTCGCCGGCTACGAGGCCGAGTGGCCGTGCACGGGCTTCGCCCTCTACGAGCAGGGGGCCGACGGGGTGTGGCGCAAGCTGCGCGAGTTCCCGTTCGGTTCCGTGGTGGTGCCCCCGCAGGCCGGCAGCGTGGACCTGGGATCCGTCTCCGCCCACTGAACACCCGCGCCGGGGCTCAGACCGGCAGCCGCCGGAACACCCCGCGCGGCAGGTGCCGCAGCGCCGACATCACCATCCGCAGCGCCCCCGGCACCCAGACCGTCTCCGCGCGGCGCCGCAGCCCCAGCTCCACGGCCGCCGCGACCGCCTCCGGGGTGGTGGCCAGCGGCGCCTCGGGCAGCCCGGCCGTCATCCGCGTACGGACGAAGCCGGGGCGTACGACCATGACGTGCACGCCCGTGCCGTACAGCGCGTCGCCGAGGCCCTGGGCGAAGGCGTCCAGGCCGGCCTTGCTGGAGCCGTAGATGAAGTTCGCGCGGCGGGCCCGCTCGCCCGCGACCGAGGACAGCACCACCAGCGAGCCGTGCCCCTGCGCCTGGAGCGCGCCCGCGCACACCAGGCCCGCCGAGACCGCGCCGGTGTAGTTGGTCTGCGCGACCCGTACCGCGGCTCCCGGGTCCCGCTCGTCGTGCGCCTGGTCGCCCAGGGTGCCGAAGGCGAGCAGCACCATGTCGATGTCGCCCTCGGCGAAGACCTTGCCGAGCGTGTCCTCGTGGGCGGCGGGGTCGAGCGCGTCGAAGGCGACGGTGCGCACCTCGGCGCCGAGACCGCGCAGCTGCCCGGCGGCCTCGTCCAGGCCCGGGGAGGGGCGGCCGGCCAGCCACACCGCGCGGGTGCGGCGGGCGATCAGCCGCCGCGCGGTGGCCAGCGCGATCTCGGACGTACCGCCGAGGACGAGCAGGGACTGGGGGAGGCCGAAGGCGTCCTTCACGACAGCTCCTCAGGGGGCTGGGGTCGACGGTTTCAGAGGTGGAGCCTGCGGGACAGGTCGGAGGTGAACACCCCGCGCGGGTCCAGTTCGGCGCGCAGCGCGCGGAAGTCGTCCAGGCGGGGGTACATGGCCGCGAGCAGCTCCGGGCGCAGCCGGGAGTCCTTGGCGAGGTAGACGCGCCCGCCCGCGCCGGCCACCTCCTCGTCGAGCTCGTCGAGGAAGCCGCTGAGTCCGGGCAGCGACGCGGGGACGTCCAGGGCCAGGGTCCAGCCCGGCACGGGGAAGGAAAGCCAGCCCGGATCGGCCTCACCGAAGCGTTTGAGGACGGCCAGGAAGGACGGGCAGCGC
Source organism: Streptomyces marokkonensis (assembly GCF_008312835.1). GTDB lineage: Bacteria > Actinomycetota > Actinomycetes > Streptomycetales > Streptomycetaceae > Streptomyces > Streptomyces marokkonensis_A. The sequence goes on from NZ_VSKS01000002.1 coordinate 7,275, forward strand.
CGTGCGGAGATCCGGCGCACGATCCGGCGCAGGGTGTCCTCCCGCCCGTGCCCGACGACGAACTGGTACTGCACGAAGCCGCCCCGCCCGTAGACCCGGTTCCAGTGCGGCACGCCGTCCAGGGGGTGGAAGAAGGCCGGGATCCGCTGGAGCTGCCCGGTCCGGGCACGGGGCGCCTTGCGGTACCAGAGCTCGTTGAACAGCCCCACGGTGGTGCGGCTGAGCAGGCCCTCGGGGACGAAGGCGGGGGCGGCCGGGAGACGCGAGGTGCGGAAGGACAGGGGCTCCCCGCGCGCGCGGGTGCCGCGGGGCAGCGCGTCCAGGGGCGCGTGGTCGCCCCGTGTGAGCACCGCGCGGCCGGTGGCGCGGCCCCGGGCCAGCAGATCGATCCAGGCGACCGAGTACCGGTAGCGGTGGTCGGTGCCGGTGAGACGGGCCATCAGGTCGTCGAGATCGGTCGCGCGTTCGGTGTCGACCGACATCAGGGAGGTCTCGACCGGCTGGAGCCGGATCGTCGCGGTGAGGACCACCCCGGTCAGGCCCATGCCGCCCGCGGTCGCCTCGAACAGCGGCGTGCCCGGCACGACCGTGCCGACCCGCCCGTCGGCGGTGAGCAGTTCGAAGGACAGCACGTGGCGGGAGAAGGAGCCGGACACGTGGTGGTTCTTGCCGTGGATGTCGGCGCCGATCGCCCCCCCGACGGTCACGTAGCGGGTGCCGGGCGTCACCGGCACGAACCAGCCGAGCGGCAGCAGCACCTCCATCAGGCGGTGCAGGGACACGCCCGCGTCGCACAGCACCGTGCCGCCGTCGGCGTCGATCGCGTGGACCCGGTCCAGGCCCGTCATGTCGAGCACCGCGCCGCCCGCGTTCTGCGCCGCGTCCCCGTACGCCCGTCCCAGGCCCCGCGCGATGCCCCCGCGGGGGCCGCACTCCCGGACGGCCAGGGCGGCCTCCTCGTACGTCCGTGGGCGGATCAGCCGGGCGGCGGTGGGAGCCGTGCGGCCCCACCCCGTGACGGAAACGGTGTCGGCGGGCATGACGGCGACCGTATCGCCCCTGTGTGACTCATTGGATTTGAAACGTCACCCTCGTCCCCGAAATGGGTGATTAATGGGATGTCGCTCAATAGTGGCGGAATTCCGGCCCGCCGGGGGTGAACAGTGGGTCCACATGGACGACCACCACGACCTCCCGCACCCCCGCGGTCTCCACGCCCTCGACCACCGGATCGTCGCCGCGCTCAGGGCGTGCGGCACGGACCCGCGCGTGGGTGCCACCGCGCGGGCCCTGTCCTGGGCGGGGGAGCACGGGGCGCTGTGGCTCGCGGCGGGACTCGCCGGAGCCGTCGCGGACCGCCCCCGGCGCGGCGCCTGGCTGCGCGGCACCGTGCTCACCGCCGGCGCCCACGCCGTCAGCATGGGCGTCAAGCGGGTCGTGCGCCGCCCCCGCCCCGCCCATGTCGAACCGCTCGTCGGCACGGCCGGCCGGCACTCCTTCCCCAGCTCGCACGCCACCTCCGCCGCGGCCGCCGCCGTCGCCTTCGGCGCGCTGGGCGCCCGCGCGGTGCCGCCGCTGGCCGCCGCCGTGTGCGTCTCCCGCCTGGTGGCCGGCGTCCACTACCCCTCGGACGTGGCGGCGGGCGCCGCCCTCGGCGCGCTGACGGCCCGGCTCGGCACCCGCTGGATGACGGGAGGCCCCGCGTGACCCTGCTGCGCGAGCGCTCCGGCCGACGGCAGGCCGCACCGTCCGGCAGGGGCGGCCTCCTCAAGGGCCTGCTCAGAACCGCACGGCCCAAGCAGTGGGTCAAGAACGTTTTGGTGATCGCCGCCCCGGCCGCCGCCGGCCAACTGTTCTCCGCCCACGCGCTGACCCGACTCGCCCTGGTGTTCGTCCTGTTCACCGCCTGCGCCGCCGCCGTCTACCTGGTCAACGACGCGCGCGACGCCGCGGCCGACCGCGCCCACCCCACCAAGTGCCGCCGCCCGGTCGCCGCCGGCCAGGTCCCCGTCCCGGTCGCCTACGCCGCCGGGATCACCCTCGGTGTCCTCGCACCGGTCGTCGCGGCCCGGCTGTGCCCACCGGAGGTCGCCGCGCTGCTGACCGCCTACCTCGGCATGCAACTGGCGTACTGCCTCAGCCTCAAGCACGTCCTCGTCGTCGACCTCGTCGTCGTCACCACCGGCTTCGTGATGCGCGCGGTGATCGGCGGGCTCGCCCTCGGCATCCCGCTGTCGCGCTGGTTCCTGATCACGACCGGGTTCGGAGCGCTGTTCATGGTCGCGGCCAAGCGCTACTCCGAGGCCGTGCGGATGGCCGGCACGGCGGGCGCCACGCGCGCGCTGCTCACCGAGTACACCACCGGCTACCTCCGCTTCGTCTGGCAGCTCGCCGCCGGTGTCGCCGTCCTCGGCTACTGCCTGTGGGCCCTGGAGGAGGGAGGGGTGCCGCACACCAGCGTGCTGCCCTGGCGGCAGCTGTCCGTGGTCGCCTTCGTCCTCGCCGTCCTCCGCTACGCCGTCTTCGCCGACCGCGGGACCGCCGGCGAACCCGAGGACGTGGTGCTGGGCGACCGCGCGCTCGCCCTCATCGGCGTGGTGTGGGTGGCGATGTACGCCGCGGCGGTGGCGGACTGGTGAGAGCCCGTCTGCTCCGGCACCGGCGGGAGCTCCTCGGTTTCGCCACCGCCGGTCTGCTCGCCTACGCCGTCGACCTGGCCCTCTTCACATATCTGCGCGGCCCCGCCGGATGCGGCCCGCTCACCGCCAAGGCCCTCTCCTTCGTCGCCGGCTGCACGGTCGCCTACGCCGGCAACGCCTACGGCACCTACCGCGGCACACGCGTGCGCGGCGCGCGCCCCTACGCGGTGTTCTTCGCGGTCAACCTCGCAGGCGCCGCCGTGCAACTGCTCTGCCTGGCCGTCAGCCACTACGGGCTCGGCCTCACCTCGCAACGCGCGGACACCGTGTCCGGCGCGGTGATCGGCATGGCACTGGCCACCATTGTCCGGTTCTGGGGCACCCGGACATTGGTCTTCCGCGATGCGGGCAGAGTCGGGTCATGGACTGGCTGAAAAAGCTCCCGGGTGTGGGGCCGTGGGTGGCGCGCCTGATGCTCACGCACGCGTGGCGGTCGTACGAACGTCTGGACCGCGTGCACTGGACGCGGCTGGCCGCCGCGATGACGTTCAGGAGCTTCGTCGCGCTGTTCCCGCTGCTCACCGTGGTGGCGGTGATCGGCGCCGCCACGCTCAGCCAGGACCGGCAGGACACCCTCCAGGACAGCATCACCGACCAGGTGCCCGGCATCTCCGACCAGCTGAACGTCGAGGACCTGGTGCAGAACGCCGGCACCGTCGGCCTCATCGCCGGTGCCGTCCTGCTGTTCACCGGCATCAGCTGGGCCGGAGCCATGCGCGACTGCCTGCGCGCGGTGTGGGAACTGCCCGACGAGGAGGAGAACCCCGTCCTGCGCAAGGGCAAGGACGCGGGCATCCTCGTCGGGCTCGGCGGCGCGCTCCTGGTCACCCTCGTCGCCTCCGCCGTCGCCTCCGCGCTGGTCGGCCGGATCAGCGACGCCATCGGGCTGGAGAAGGGCGGCTGGGGCGGGATCGTGCTGCACGTCGCGGCGTTCGCCGTCGCCGTGGGCGCCGACTTCCTGCTCCTGCTGTACGTCCTCACCCTGCTGCCCGGCGTCGAACCCACCCGGCACCGGCTGACCGTCGCCGCGCTCACCGGCGCGATCGGCTTCGAACTGCTGAAACTGCTGCTCAGCGGCTATATGCAGGGAGTCGCCGCGAAGAGCATGTACGGCGCGTTCGGCGTTCCGGTGGCCCTGCTGCTGTGGATCAACTTCACCTCGAAGCTGGTCCTGTTCTGCGCCGCCTGGACGGCGACGCAGAGCAAACTGGACGAGGTGCCCGAGGTCACGGACGCGAGCGGCGGCGCACCAGGTCCGGCAGCGGCCAGCGCCGGCTGACCAGGTACGCACCGCCCGCGAGCAGCACCAGCAATCCGCCCGCGATGCCCAGCGCGATACCCATGCCGTCGGTGCCGCCGCCCGTCGGGGCGCTCGCCACCGGCTTCGACCCTGCCGCGGCGCCACCGGCCTCCCCCGCCTCCGACGGGGAGGCGGACGGACCCGGCCGGGCACCGGCCCGGGCGGCGCTCCTCGGCGGCACCAGCTCACCGACCGGCTCGACCTTGCCGGCTGCCTTGAAGCCCCAGTCGAACAGTCGTGCGGTCTCCTTGTAGACCTCGTTCGACTCGTCCTTCTGCGGGTTCATCACGGTGACCAGCAGCACCTTGCCGCCCTGCTCGGCGACGCCGGTGAAGGTGGCGCCGGCGTTGGTGGTGTTGCCGTTCTTCACACCCGCTATGCCCTGGTAGACGGGCACGTCGGAGTCACCGCTCAGCAGCCGGTTGGTGTTCTGGATCTCGAAGGACCCGCGGACCTTCTTGCCCTTCTTGTTCTTCTTCGTCCCGCCCGGGAACTTCGCCCGCACCGTCGAGGCGTACTCCCGGAAGTCCTTCTTCTGCAGCCCCGAGCGGGCGATCAGCGTCAGGTCGTACGCCGACGACACCTGCCTCTCGGCGTCGTAGCCGTCCGGGCTGACCACGTACGTGTCGAGGGCCTGGAGCTCCTCGGCGTGCTCGTTCATCTCGTCGACGGTGTTCTCGACACCCCCGTTCATCGCCGACAGCACATGCACCGCGTCGTTGCCGGAGCGAAGGAACACGCCCAGCCACAGGTCGTGGACCGTGTAGGTCTCTTCCTCCTTGATCCCGACCATGCTGGAACCGGCCCCGACACCGGCCAGGTCGGAGACCTGCACCTTGTGCTCCGTCGTCCTGGGCCACTTCGGCAGCAGCGTGTCGGCGAACAGCATCTTCAGCGTGCTCGCCGGGGCCAGCCGCCAGTGCGCGTTGTGCGCGGCGAGCACCTCGCCCGACTCGGCGTCGGCGACGATCCAGGACCGGGCCGACAGCCCCTTCGGCAGCACCGGGACCCCGCCCGCCAGGTTGACCTGGGTCCCCGGCTGCCCGAGCCGGGCGCCGCCCACCGTCGACATCGTCGCCGGGGGAGTGGCCGACGGGGTCGTCGACGGCTTGGGTGCCGCCAGTGCGACGGGCGCGGTCAGCGCGGTGGACAGCAGGACGGCGGAAGCGACCAGCAGCGAGCGCCGGACGGTGTTCTTGGGTGCGGGCACGGTCGGAAACGTACATGCCACATCTGCGGAAGTCCCGCCCCGCTCCCCACCCCGGGCAAGGAACCGGACAGTGGCCGGTGATACTGGAGGCATGCCGTGCTCATCCGGGGGACACACCCCGGACCCCCGGCCGGCCGCGGGAGCCCGGCGCTGCGACGAAAGGTCTGTTTCGGTGAAACTCAGCCGCCCCGTCTCCTGGTTCCTGCTCGCCTTCGGGGTGTGGAGCTGGGTCATCTGGATCACTTTCGTCAGGAACCTGGTCAAGGACAGCAGCGGGCTCGCGTTCGATGACGGGAATCCGACGGCCTACTTCTTCGTTCATCTGACGCTCGCCGTCGTCTCCTTCGTATTGGGGACGGTCATCGGCGGCATCGGGTTGCGCGGACTGCGCGCACTGAGCCGGACGTCACGAACGGCGTCGTAACGGAAAGCAGGGGAACTCCGCACCGTGGCCATCGTCTTCGTACTCATCGCGCTGCTGGTTCTGGCCGTCCTGGTCACGGGCAACTGGTACGTGTGGCGGCGTCTGTTCCGGGACACCACGCGGGGCCCGGGCGCGGTGCGCCGCGCGGGTGCGGTGGTGATCGCCGGGGGCTGGGCGCTGGCCGTCGGCGCTCTCGTCGCCGAGAACGCCGGTGCGCCCTTCTGGCTCCAGCAGGTGCTGGCCTGGCCGGGGTTCCTGTGGCTGGCGCTGTCCCTGTACCTGCTGCTGGGGGTGCTCGCGGGTGAGCTGGTGCGGCCGGTGCTGCGCCGGGTCCTGGAGCGGCGGGCGAGGACGGCGGAGGCGGCGACCGCCCCGGCGAAGCCGGAGCCGATACCGGCCGGACAGGGGGCGGGACCCGCGGGGTCCCGTGCGCAGGGTGCCGGAGCGGGCGGGGACGGGGCCGGCGGCGGCCCCGCCGACCCGGACGGCCCGGGCGTCCCCGCCTCGTCCTCCGGGCCTTCCCGGCGGCTGTTCGTCTCCCGTGTGGTCGCAGGGGCCGCCGCCGCGGCGGCCGTGGGGACCGTCGGCCACGGAACGTACGGGGTGCTGCGCGGGCCGGGCGTGAAGCGGGTCACCGTGCCGCTGGCCAGGCTGCCCCGCGCGGCCCACGGTTTCCGGATCGCGGTCGTCAGCGACGTCCATCTGGGGCCGGTGCTCGGGCGGGGCTTCGCGCAGAAGGTCGTCGACACGATCAACTCGACCCAGCCGGACCTCATCGCGGTCGTCGGGGACCTGGTGGACGGCAGTGTGAAGGATCTGGGGCCGGCCGCGGCTCCGCTGGCGCAGCTGAGGGCGCGTCACGGATCCTTCTTCGTCACCGGCAACCACGAGTACTTCTCCGGTGCCGAGCAGTGGGTCGAGGAGGTGCGGCGGCTCGGGCTGAATCCGCTGGAGAACGCGCGGACGGAGTTGCCCCACTTCGATCTGGCGGGGGTCAACGACGTGGCCGGTGAGGACGAGGGGCAGGGGCCGGACTTCGCGCGGGCGCTGGGGGACCGTGATCGGGAGCGGGCGTGTGTGCTGCTGGCACATCAGCCTGTGCAGATCCATGAGGCCGTGGACCATGGGGTGGACCTGCAGTTGTCGGGTCATACGCATGGCGGGCAGCTGTGGCCCGGGAATCTGATCGCCCGTGGCGCGAATCCGACGCTGGCGGGGCTGGACCGCTACGGGGACACGCAGTTGTACGTCAGCCGGGGTGCCGGTGCGTGGGGGCCGCCCACCCGGGTGGGTGCGCCGTCGGACGTCACGGTGATCGAGCTGGCTTCGCGGCAGGCCTGAGGGCGGGGCGCCGGGGCGGGCCGGGGGCGGGTCGTCTCACCTGCGCTTGCGGGGTGCCTCCCGCAGGGGGCGCCCCCAGCGCCCGCCGGTGCCGCCCGGGGACACCTCGCGGGCCCACAGGGCACGGGGGAGGCACGACTGCCCGCGGCTGCGAGGGGCGGCTGCCGTCAGGCTGTGTGGGCGGCCTCGGGTGTCGGGGGCGGTGCCGGGCACCGTACCGGGTGCGCCGGCAGCGTCACGGTGACCGACAGACCCTCGCCCGGCGCCGTCCGCACCGCGCTGGTCCCGGCGGTGATGCACCTGCTCGGCCGGGCCAACTGGTGGCTGCCGGCCGCCCTGGACAAGCGGCTGCCGCAGCTGGCGGTCGAACCCGGGGAGGACGGTCCGCAGTCCGGCCCCGGGGCACCCTCGGCGATCCCCGCCCAGCGCGGCGGCCCGTCCTCCGTCGTCCACGGTTTCGTCCGCACCGCCGACGGCGAGCCCGTCGAGGGCGCGGCGGTCACGCTCATGACGTCCGGCGGCCGCCAACTGGACCGCGTCGTCTCCCTCGCCGACGGCGCGTACATCGTCTCCGTCCCGGCCCCGGGCACCTACCTGCTCGCGGTCACGGCGGCTGCGCACGGCTCCCGGGCGGCGCACGTGACCGTGACGGACGGACCGCTGGTGCACGACGTGGAACTCACCCCCGGCGGGGTGGACGCCGTCAACTGACGGTGCCGGGGCGCCCGTCGCCGTCGACGGGTGCCCCCGTCCCCGTGGGCGCCGCCTTCTTCGCGGGGTCGGGAAGCGCCTTCGTCATCCCCGGCAGGAAGTCCGTGAACAGTTCGTGCACCTCGCGGACCAGCGGCCGCAGCACCCGGAAGCGGGCCAGGGCGATGCCCCGCGCGGTGAGCCGGGCACCGCGCTCGGCGAGCCGGTAGCTGCGCTCGCGGCCCTCGGTGCGGTCGAAGATCCAGTACAGGCACAGCCCCATCTGCGACAGCCACATCAGTTCGGGCAGGATGTCGCGCAGTTCCTCGGGGACCTTGGTCTTCGTCCCGGCGAGCACCGCCCGGTGCACGCTGATCGCCTCCGCGCGCGCGTGCTCCGACTCCGGGGAGAAGGGGCTGAGCGGGCTGTCCGGGTCGGCGGCGTTCTTGAAGAACTGCACCGCGAACTCGTGGTACGGCGCGGCGATGTCCAGCCATGCCTTCAGCACGCCCGCGAGGCGGGCCTCCAGGTCGGTCTCCCGGGCGAGGATCTCCCGGGTCGCCACCTGGTGCTCGGCGGCGATCCGGTCGTAGAAGCCCTGGATCAGGTGTTCCTTGCCCTCGAAGTAGTAGTACGCGTTGCCGACGGAGACCCCGGCCTCCTTGGCGATGGCCCGCATGGTCGTCTTGTCGTAGCCGCGTTCCTGGAACAGCCGCATGGCCGTCTGGAGGATCAGGGCGCGGGTCTGCTCGGACTTGCTGAGGGTGGCGCCGTCGTCGGGGCCGTCGTTCTTCGCGGGCACGATGGGAGCCTAACGCCCGGGGCGGGTGCCCTCCGGCGCGCTGCAGGTACCGGCGTCGCAGCTCGGCGGGGGTGCCCGGCGCGCGGCTCAGCCGGCCTTGCGGGGCCGCCCGGCGCGGAGGATCTCGGCCAGGGGGCGCTCGACGGGCCGCGGCAGATGCCGGAGGGCCCCGTCTCCAGCGGAGACGGGGCCCTCACGGACGTACGGCGACGTACCTCAGTAGCGGCGCGTGATCAGCGCGCGCTTCACTTCCGCGATCGCCTTCGTGACCTCGATACCGCGCGGGCAGGCGTCCGTGCAGTTGAAGGTCGTGCGGCAGCGCCAGACGCCGTCGCGGTCGTTGAGGATCTCCAGGCGCTGCTCGCCGGCCTCGTCACGCGAGTCGAAGATGAAGCGGTGCGCGTTGACGATGGCGGCCGGGCCGAAGTACTGGCCGTCGTTCCAGAACACCGGGCACGACGTGGTGCACGCGGCGCACAGGATGCACTTGGTCGTGTCGTCGAAGCGCTCACGGTCCTCGGCGGACTGCAGGCGCTCGCGCGTCGGCTCGTTGGTGTCCTTCGTGATCAGGAAGGGCATCACGTCCCGGTACGCCTGGAAGAACGGCTCCATGTCCACGACCAGGTCCTTGAGGACCGTGAGGCCCTTGATGGCCTCGATCGTGATCGGCTTCTCGGGGCTGATGTCCTTGATCAGCGTCTTGCACGCCAGGCGGTTCTTGCCGTTGATCCGCATGGCGTCGGAACCGCAGATGCCGTGGGCGCAGGAGCGGCGGAAGGTCAGCGTGCCGTCCAGATCCCACTTGATCTTGTGCAGACCGTCGAGGACGCGTTCCTTGGGGTCGATCTCCAGCTGGAAGTCTTCCCAGGTCGCCTCGGCCGAGACCTCCGGGTTGAACCGGCGGATCCGGAAGGTGACGGTGATGTAGGGGGAGTCGGCGAAACCGGGCTCGGGGGAACCGGCCGCGTCCGCCTTGTCCAGAACAGGGGTAGCCATCAGTACTTACGCTCCATCGGCTGGTAGCGGGTCTGGACGACCGGCTTGTAGTCCAGACGGACGGTCTCGGTGCCGTCGGCGCCGACCTCGCGGTAGGCCATGGTGTGGCGCATGAAGTTGACGTCGTCGCGGTTCGGGTAGTCCTCGCGGTAGTGACCGCCGCGGGACTCCTTGCGGGCCAGCGCGGAGACGGCCATGACCTCGGCCAGGTCGAGCAGGTTGCCCAGCTCGACGGCCTCGAGGAGGTCGGTGTTGAACCGCTTGCCCTTGTCCTGGATGGCGACGTTCTTGTAGCGCTCGCGCAGCTCGGCGATCTTCTCGACCGCCGTCTTGATCGTCTGCTCGGTGCGGAACACCATGACGTTGGCGTCCATGGTCTCCTGCAGCTCGCGGCGGAGCTCGGCCACCCGCTCGTTGCCGGTGGAGGAGCGCAGGCGCTCGATCTGCTCGACGACGAGGGACTCCGGGTTCTCCGGCAGCTCCACGAAGTCGGCGGTCTGCGAGTACTCCGCCGCGGCGATGCCCGCCCGCTTGCCGAACACGTTGATGTCCAGCAGCGAGTTCGTGCCCAGCCGGTTGGCGCCGTGCACGGACACGCACGCGACCTCGCCGGCCGCGTACAGGCCGGGGACGACGGTGGTGTTGTCCGCCAGGACCTCGCCCTGGACGTTGGTCGGGATGCCGCCCATGGCGTAGTGGGCGGTGGGCTGGATCGGGATCGGGTCCGTGTAGGGCTCGATGCCGAGGTAGGTCCGCGCGAACTCCGTGATGTCGGGCAGCTTGGCGTCCAGCTGCTCCGGCGGGAGGTGCGTGAGGTCCAGGAAGACGTGGTCGCCCTCGGGACCGCAGCCGCGGCCCTCGCGGATCTCCGTGTAGATGGAGCGCGAGACGACGTCACGCGAGGCGAGGTCCTTCATGACCGGCGCGTACTTCTCCATGAAGCGCTCGCCGTCCTTGTTGCGCAGGATGCCGCCCTCACCGCGGGCGCCCTCCGTCAGCAGGATGCCCATGCGCCAGATGCCGGTCGGGTGGAACTGGAAGAACTCCATGTCCTCCAGCGGCAGCCCGCGCCGGTACACGGCGGCCTGGCCGTCACCGGTCAGCGTGTGCGCGTTGGACGTCACCTTGAAGAACTTGCCGGTGCCGCCGGAGGCGTAGATCACGGCCTTCGCCTGGAAGATGTGGATCTCGCCGGTGGCCAGCTCGTACGCGACGACGCCGGCCGACCGCTTGACGCCGCCGACCTCGGTGATCAGCTGGTCCAGGACGTAGAACTCGTTGAAGAACTCCACGCCCTCCTTGACGCAGTTCTGGTACAGCGTCTGGAGGATCATGTGGCCGGTGCGGTCCGCCGCGTAGCAGGAGCGGCGGACCGGGGCCTCGCCGTGGTTGCGGCTGTGACCGCCGAAGCGGCGCTGGTCGATCGTGCCGTTCGGGGTCCGGTTGAACGGCAGGCCCATCTTCTCCAGGTCGAGGACGGAGTCGATGGCCTCCTTCGCCAGGATCTCGGCGGCGTCCTGGTCGACCAGGTAGTCACCGCCCTTGACCGTGTCGAAGGTGTGCCACTCCCAGTTGTCCTCCTCCACGTTGGCCAGCGCGGCGGCCATGCCGCCCTGCGCGGCGCCCGTGTGGGAACGGGTGGGGTAGAGCTTGGTCAGCACGGCGGTGCGGCTGCGCTTGGTCGCCTCGATGGCGGCCCGCATACCGGCGCCACCGGCGCCGACGATGACGGTGTCGTACTTGTGGATCTTCATGATTCTCGCAGCCCCGTGCCTAGCGGATGTTCGGGTCGAAGGTGAAGATCACCAGCGTGCCCAGCAGGATGGTGAACACCGTGGCGGTGTAGAGCAGGCCCTTGAGCCACAGCCGGGTGTTCGGCCGCTCCGCGTAGTCGTTGATGACCGTGCGCAGGCCGTTGGCGCCGTGCAGCATCGCGAGCCACAGCATCAGCAGGTCCCAGACCTGCCAGAACGGCGAGGCCCAGCGGCCGGCCACGAAGGCGAAGCCGATCTTGGAGACGCCGCCGTCGAGCACCAGCTGGATCAGCAGGTGGCCGATGACCAGGACGACCAGGACGACGCCGGACAGGCGCATGAACAGCCAGGCGGCCAGCTCGAAGTTGCCCCGGGTGGACTTCGGGGTCTTCTTGGTCCGCTTGCGCGGGGGCTCGATGACCGGTGCCGGGTTGTCGACGGAGTAGAGCGAGTCGCCCTCGACGGGGCCGATGCCCGAGGCGGTGGTGTCAGTCGTGGACATGGGTGTCAGCTCCCGAACAGTTCACGAGCGGCGTGGCCGAGCACGGGGTAGATCGCCCCGATCATCAGCACGAGCCACAGGGCGACGACGGTCCAGAGCATCTGCTTCTGGTAGCGGGCGCCCTTGACCCAGAAGTCGACGGCGATGACACGCAGGCCGTTGAGCGCGTGGAAGAGGATGGCGGCGACGAGGCCGTACTCCAGCAGCGCGACGATCGGCGTCTTGTACGTGGCCACGACGGTGTCGTAGGCCTCGGGGGACACCCGCACGAGAGCGGTGTCCAGCACGTGAACGAACAGGAAGAAGAAGATGAGGACGCCGGTGACTCGGTGAGCCACCCAGGACCACATTCCTTCCCGGCCGCGGTACAGCGTTCCAGCCGGCACGGAAATTTCCTCCGGGAGCGGGGATTGGGGCCGCGCCGGCTTTCCTTGTCGGTCGGGCCCGGCCGGGTACGGTCCACCGGCCCCCAGCATGGTAGCGACGTGTGTCTGCGGCGCTCACGGGGGGCCTGCCGGTGTGATCAAAGTTGCACTCAAAGGAGTGCGGGCCGGGCTACCGGGGCGGGACTTTGTCGTGTTTGCCGGGTGCGGGCCCGTTGGTGACCGGTCGCGAAGTTCCCCGCGCCCCCAGGGTCTGGGCCAGCCGCTCCCTGGCGAGGAGCCGGAGCTGCTCGGCGGCCACCGCTCGCTCGTCCTCCGGATCGTTCGCCAATCGTGACCGGATGTCCTCCAGGACCCGGTCCAGGACCTCGTCCTCGGGGACCCCGTCCAGGCAGATCACGAACACGTGGCCGAACTTCGCCTCGTACGCCGCGTGGGCCGCGTTCAGGGCCGTGTGGGCGGCCGTGTAGGTGTCCTCGGGGAGGGAGGGGAGCGCCTCGGCGGAGAGGGCCTCGGCGAGCTCCTCGGGGGAGAGGTCGTACGTCGCCTCGTCCGAGGCCGCCAGGAGGGACGCCACGTCGGGATACGGGCGGTGGCCGGCGAGGAGCAGGGCCCAGCGCGGGCTGTGCAGACAGGCCAGGAGGGCGCGCTCGGCGTCCTGGGCGGGGGCGGTGTTGAACCGCTCGAGCGGGGACGTGGTGCCGGGCACGCCGCGGGACTGTCCGGGTATGGCGACTCGGCCGGGGAGGTCTGGGAGACGGTGCGCAGGCAGCGTGGGTCCTCGTGGGCGTCGCGTGTGTGTCGGTGGAAGATGCTGTGAGAGTTGTGACGTCACGTTATCGAGTGAGTCCGAGAGGTGTCCGATCGGTACCCCTGATTCACCCGTACGGCAGAGTTTGAGAACGGCTCGTCGACACCCCTCACCCGAATGGGCCGTACGTTGGCGGGGTGAGTCAGCACAGGCAGCACAAGCGGCACAGGCAGCACAGGCGGCGCTCGGCGGCGGGGGCGGTGAGCGAGCGACGGGTGCTGGTCGCGGCCGTCGCCGGGGGAGCGCTGGTGGCCGCGTCCGGTGTGAGCCTCGGCCTGTGGGCCACCTCCGGCGACGACGGCGCGTCCGCCGGGCCGGCGGCGTCCTCCGCGGAGAGCCCCGGCGGTGCGGACGAGGCCGCCGGGACGACGCCCGGAGCGAGTCCCCGTCCGAGCCCCAGCCGCCTCTTCCCCCTGTCGAAGGCGCCGCGCACCATACCCGCCGTCCGCGCGCACACGGCGGAGCGCGGCCCGGGGTGGCGCCCGGCGCGTGACCACCGGGTGGTCGTGGCCGATCCGGTGCTGGCCGACGAGGGCCGGCTGATAGCGGGGGAGCTGGGACTGACGTACGCGGGCGGGGAGGACGACGAGCGGGACGGGGACCTCCGGCTGGAGCTGAACCGCGACGCCGGCGCGAACCCCGAGTCGTACACGATGACCGTGCGCGGGGGGCGGGTGACCGTCACCGCCCCCGCGGAGGCGGGCGTGTTCTACGGCACCCGCACCCTCAAGCAGGCGGTGAAGGGCACCGGCGCCGCCCCCGAGGGCGTGGTGCGTGACGAACCCGCCAAGCAGCGGCGCGGGCTGATGCTTGACATCGCGCGCAAGCACTACGACGCCGACTGGATCGAGGACCGGATCCGTGAGCTCGGCGACCTGAAGTTCAACGAGATCGGCCTGCACTTCTCCGACGACCAGGGCTTCCGCATCGAGTCCGACACGCACCCGGAGATCGTGTCCGCGGACCACCTGACCAAGGCGCAGGTCAAGAGGATCGTCGGCCTCGCGGAGAGCCGGCACATCACCGTCGTGCCCGAGATCGACTCGCCCGGGCACCTCGGCGCGGTCCTCGCCGCCCACCCGGACCTCCAGCTCCGCGACGCGGGCGGCGGTGCCGTGCGCGGCGCGATCGACATCTCCGAACCCCGGTCCGCCCGGATCGTCGACGATCTGCTGAAGGAGTACGCCGGGCTCTTCCCCGGCGGACAGTGGCACCTCGGCGGCGACGAGTACCAGGCGCTGGTGGTGAACGACCCCGAGGCGTCGTTCCCGGACCTGGCCGCCGCCGCGCGGGAGAAGTACGGCTCCGGCGCGACCGTGGAGGACCTGGCCACCGGGTGGCTCAACGACCGGGCCGCCACCGTCCGCGCCCTCGGCCGCACGCCCCGCGCCTGGAACGACGGATTCTTCCGGGACGGGTCGGTGCGGGCCGCGAAGGACATCCAGGTCGCCTACTGGACCGGCAAGGAGATCGGCGCCCGGCAGCCGGCCGAGTACCTCGGCGAGGGCCGCGAGGTCGTCAACCACAACGACGAGTTCCTCTACTACGTGCTCGGCGAGCCCCTGACCTTCGTCTACCCGACGGGGGAACGGATCTACGAGCAGTGGACGCCGCGGGTGCTGCGCGGCACCACCGCCGTCCCGGAGCGGTACGACCGACAGATACTCGGCGGGTCGTTCGCCGTCTGGGGCGACCTGCCCCGCTCCCAGACCCAGGAGCAGGTGGCGGCAGGCATCCGCATGCCGCTGCGGGCGACCGTGCAGAAGCTGTGGGACCCCGACGAACCCGAACTGTCCTGGGCGGAGTTCCGGAAGCTGGCGGACGAACTGGGCTGACCGCCGCGCCCTGCCGTCCGCAGACGGATTGCCGCATAAGCCTGCGGACCTCCGTACGACTGTGGTGGTGTTTTCGTGATCCGAACCGACACACGGGGGGAACACCGGCACATGGGCTACTGGGGGTATTTCGTCGTGGGCCGCGGGGAGCGGCCGCTCGCCGAACTGGACGCGCTGGCCGGTGCGGCCGGGGGCATGACCCTGCGCACCTCGGCGCCGGACGGATGGCAGGTGTGGGAGTACCCGGGCGGCGAGGGCGACATCGGGAACATGAACGACCTGGCCCGGGAGACCGGTGCGCCCGCGCTCTTCGGATACGTCATGGACAGCGACTGCGTGGTGGTGGAGGCGGCGTCGCCGGAGAGCGGGGCGTGGACGACGTGCCTGGCGCGGGACGCCATGGCCGGGTACCTCGACGGGCAGCGGGAGGGGCTGACCGTGGACGACTACTTCCTGGAGCCCGCCGACGCCGCCGAGCGCGCCGTTTTCTGGGCCGAGGAGGCGGGCCACACCGTGTCCGCCGACGAGGTGGCCGAGGTGCTGAGGTCCGCCCCCGATCCGATGGCCGAAAATCTCTTCTTCCGTCTTCTCGACCGGCTCGGCGTGGTGCCCCAGTGACACTCCGGGCCCGTCGCACGCAGTAAGGGGAGATGCGGGCTCCGTAGGGGATGAGGCCCGTGAAGGGCCTCGTCCGGGGCCTGTGACGACCCGCAGTGGGAGGCGTGGATGAGCCTGGTGGAACTGATCGCACAGGCCGACGAGCGCGGGCTGGCCGTGAGCGGGTTGGCTTGTTTGGACCGGTGCGTGCCGTTGCTGGGCGGCGACGACGAGGTGCTGCGCCCGCTGTGGGCGAGCCTCGCGGCGGACGCCGCCCCCGCCGACTGGACCGAACGGCTGGAGCAGACGCGCGGCAAGCTGGACGCCGCGGCGGGCGACGCGGACGAGGCCGTGGTGCTCGCGCACCGGATGCTCGTCACCGCCCCCGCGGAGCGGTCCGCCGCGGGGCTGCGGGAATGGGCCGACGGCTGCTCCCTCGCCGCGCTGCGGATCCACCGGCTGCTGGACGGCGCCGGCGCCGGGGGAACCGGCCCGGCCGACGAGTGCCGGGAGGGCGCCGCGGAGGGCCTGTCACCGCTCCTCGCCGCCGAACTGCGCCGCCAGATCACCGTGCTGGAACTCCTCTCCGCCCACGGCCCGGCGGGGCTGCGCGGTGCGCTGGAGGTGTCGACGGAGGGACGGCGGGTGCTGCGCGCCGCGGTGTCCCGCCGCAGCCGCAGGGACGGCTGACACCCCCGGCCGGCCCGGCACGTCCACGGGGCCGCCGGGTACGGCGGGTCATGTGACCGTCCCGGGGCGGTCCCGCGCCCGTTGCGGGAACCTTCCGGAACCCGGGTGACGAAACCCTTCGCCGCAGCGCTCTTGAGGATGTGACGACTGCGACGACTGTGACGACACAGCAGGAGACCAGGCCCTCGGCGGCGACGAAGCCGGCCCGCTGGGCGGCGGACGCGGTGGCGGCGATGCGCGAAGGGGCACGGCTGCGCCTCGACTACTCGGCGCGCAGTCTGTGGAGCGTCGACCGGATGATCGAGGACATACGCGGCGAGGCGGCGCCGTACGCCGCCGTGGAGCTGGTGCTGCGCGGATTCGGCGCGTACGCGGGCGAGGTGATCGTGCGTCAGACCGGAGGGGAGTGGTGGTCCTCCGGCGGCGACCACTGGGTCCGCACCCCCGACGGCCGCCTCTGGGACCCGATCGACGAGGCCCGGCGCTGCTACACCCACGACGGTTCCCTGCGCCTGCTGTGCCGTGACGCCACCGGCGGGGGACCGCACCCGTGACCGCCCGGCGCCGTCCGGCCGTGCGCGGTGTGACGTCTTCACGCGCCGGCCGGCCGGTAACCGGGGCGGACACGGAGCGGACGGGGTCCCGCGCGGGTCGCGCGGGGCCCCGTCCGTCGTCGTCACGGTGTCACGGTGTCAGCGTCTGGCCCAGCCGCAGGTCCGCCGCCAGGCCGAACGTGCCCCTGCCGTAGAAGACCGTGGAGCTGTAACCGAGTCCTGAGCCGTTGCTCGGGAGGTACAGGACCGCGCCGTCCCACGTGTCCTCGCCCTCGGCGCCGAACGTCAGGTCCGCGCGGCCGTAGCCGGACAGGTCCGTCAGGGAGACCGCGGAGCCGAACCGGTCACCGGACTCCGTGGCACCGGGGACGCCGGAGGTGTCCTGGGAGATGAACAGCGAGCCGGATCCGGTGATGCCGGACGAACCGCCCCGGAAGAGGATCGCGCTGCCCGCGTCCTTGCGGTTGACGCCGTCGCGGGTGAGGTCCTCACCGAGGGAGCCGGCCAGGACGTCCGCGTAGCCGTCGCCGTTGAAGTCGCCGGCCGAGACCGAGATGCCCAGCGCGTCGCCGGCCTCACCGCCGCCGGGGACACCCGAGGTGTTCTGGTGGATCGTCCTCATGCCGGTGGTGGTGAACCCGCTGGACGTGCCCAGCAGCATGGTGATCTGCCCGCCGGACGCGCTGCCGGACTCGGCGGTGTACGGCTGGCCGATGACGATGTCGTCGTACCCGTTGTTGTCGAAGTCGCCCGCGGTGATGGAGCGCCCGCCCTTGACCGAGATGACGCCCACCTTGGCCAGGCCGGACGCGGAGCCCGCGAAGCGGACGACGCGGCCGGTGCCGCCGGTGTCGCGGTAGTTGAGGGCGACGTCCGCGTAGCCGTCCCGGTTGAAGTCGCCGCTCGCGGCGTCCAGGTGGGCGAGGGATCCCGTGGAGCCGGTGAGCGTGCCGTACTTGGTGGCGCCGCCGGTGTGACGGGCGTTCCAGTTCCCGCCGTTGCCGGAGCCGGCCGCGAACACGTCCGCCTTGCCGTCGCCGTTGAAGTCGCCGACGGCGACCGTGCTGCCGAGCTTCGCGCCGGAGCCGGTGACACCCGACGTGGTGTACCCGAAACCGGTGTTCAGCGCCGGGCCGTACATCACCACGACCGAGCCGCGGTCGGTGTAGGTGTGGTCCTCGCCGGGGGCGCCGATCGCGAGGTCGGCGTGGCCGTCGCCGTTGACGTCGCCCCAGGCGGTGGAGGTGCCGAAGGCGTCACCGTTCTCGTTGTTGCCGGACACGCCGGTGCTGTTCTGCGAGAGGGTCCTGGCGGCACCGGAGACCGGTCCTTCGACCCCACCGGGGACCACGGTGACGCTGCCGGCGCCGCTGAGGGCCTTCGGGGTGCCCGCTACCAGGTCGGCGAGGCCGTCCCGGTTGTGGTCCGAGGTGGCCAGGGCGTGCGAGATGCCCGGCGTCTTCGCGAGCGCGGCGATCCGCGACAGCTTCGGGTACAGGTTGAGGCCCGGGCAGGCCGTGTAGTTGGTGTCCCGGTGGCCGAAGACCCGCGGCAGGGTGACCGACTCACCCTTGTCGATCTTGTTGCCGCTGACCCCGGCGTCCGTGCCGGAGGTCAGCGTGACCCTGCCGGTCGGGTCGATGCCGTACATCCCGAACTTCCAGGCGACGACGCGCGCGATGGAGTCCATCGCGGCCCGGCTCGGGTGCGCGCTCTCGAAGTTGCCGATGTACGAGATGCCGAGCGTGTCGGTGTTGAAGCCGACGTCGTGGGCGCCGACCACCGGCAGGTCCATGCCGCCGCTGCGGCCCTCGAAGATCTGGCCGCAGCGGTCGACGACGAAGTTGTAGCCGATGTCGTAGTAGCCGCGTGCGAAGTGCTCCTGCTGGATGGAGCGCATCCGGGCGCGCGAGTCGGCGCAGGACACGGCGTTGTCGCTGTCGACACCGGTGTGGTGGACGACGGCGGCCTTGATCTCGGTGCCGTAGCTCGGCGTGCCGTCGTAGTCGGTGGACGCGCCCCACTCGGCCTGCGTGATGACGGGCGGCTTCACGACCGTCGAGGGGCGGGGCTCGGGGACGGTGGGCGTCGGGGAGGGCGACGCGGTCTCCGTGGCGGTCTCCGACGGGGATCCGCTCGGCGCCGGGGACGCGGTGTCCGTGGCCGTCTCCGTCGCCGGCGGCGACGACGGCGGCTCGGTGGTCTGCGTCTGAGTCGGCGCGGGCGTCACCGGGGCCGTGGTCTCCGCCGTGAACGCGACCGGGTCCATGCCGGCCACCGCCGGGGCGCCCTCGGGGTCCGTGCCGGGGTCGAGCAGCTTGACGTCCATGCCGGCCGGCTGGCCGCCCGCCTGGGTGCCGTCGTCCTTCACCACCCGGACCTCGACGCCGTCGGCGTCACCGGTCCACACCGAGGCCGTGCCGCCGCGGGTCGCCGCCCGCTCGCCCTCCGCGCCGTCGGCCTGGTTCTCCTCGTTCTCCAGTTCCTGCCAGCCGGACCACTTGCCCGTCTCCAGGTCCCGGGTGCGCACCTCGGGCGTGCCCTTGGCCTCCGCCTCGGGGTTGTCCCAGGTCACGAGCACCGCGCTGAAGCGGTCGGTGGTCTGCCGGTCGAGACCGCGGCGGCCGGCACCCCGGTCCTCCAGCCTCAGTGTGTGGATGCTCGGCTCGCGCGGCTTCTCCGCGGTCTCGGCCGGTGCGGACGACTGCTCGGCCACCGCGTACGTGACGACGCCCGCGCCACTGAGCACGACGGCTCCGACGGTCAGCCACGCACGCCGTTTCAGGCTGAGCGGCTTGTACGCATGGGTCCTGCGAGGACTCAACTACCCCACCCCTAGACAAGGAACATGGACACCACCTGTCCCACAGGTGGCACTCACACAGCGCCAAGCGCTGGCCAAACGTCACAGTCCTGGTCACGGGACCCGCGCATTCCCCGGCCGCCTTCACGGACGTACGGGAGGTCGAAAAGTTGTAGAGGGACTGTGAGTTGACCGTGTGGTGATCGCCACGTCCGTGACCCGTGATGATCGCGGCGCCGCGCCCGCTTGGTCTGCCGGGGGGACCCGTCCCGGGTTGCCCGGCAGAGCGAGCGGAGGGGCGGTGTCCCATGGAGGGGGCGGACGAGCGAGTGCCGGGCGCGTCACAGATGCGCCCGTACGCGGCGGCCTTCGTCGCCCGGGCGACCGCCCGCAGCAGGCTGCCGCTGGACTACTCCGTGGCCAGCCTGCGCGTGGTGGACGCCCTGGTCGACGGCCTGCGCAAGGGCGGGGCGGACCGCGAGCGGGTGCGCGGAACGCTGCTCGCGCTCGGCGCGTACGTCGGTGAGGTACTGGTGCGCCGCGCGGGCGGAGTGTGGGTGGACCTCGACGAAGGGCAGCGCGCGTACTTCGGCCAGCCGGTCGGGGTCCGGATGCCGGACGGCCGCATCTGGAACCCGGTCGGCAAGGTGCACAACCGGTTCGAGGCGGGCCGGCAGGAGTCGCTGCAGACCTTCTACCTGGTGCTGCACGGCCGGGCCGGCCGGACCGCCGCCTGACGACACGAACACAGAGACATGGGGGGATTCCCGTCGTGGGGAAGCGTGACGGACGCGGGGAACGACGAGGGCGCGGGAAGGGGCGCGGGGACGGAGACCGGCGCGGGAGCGGAGACCGGCGCGGGAGCGGACCGGGACGCGGCTCCCCGCGGGGCCGGTCACGGGCCGGGGGGCGACGCTGGACGCGGACCGTACCGGCCGGGCTGGCCTTCGCGGCCGTGATGGTCGCCTCGGGAGCCGCCGTGGCGTACTACCAGGACCGGCGGGGCGCCATTCCGGACGACGCGGCCGCGGCCGCCGGGGACATGCTGGAGGGCAACGCCCTCGCGACCGGCACGGCCCCCGAGCCGCGCCCCTCGGACAGCCCCGAGCCCTCCCCCTCCCCCTCGCCCTCCGCGTCCTCCGCGCCCCCGTCCCCCGGTCCGTCCGCCTCCGCCCCGGCATCGCCCGGGCGGACCGCCGTCCCCGCCACCGGCCCCGGCACCTTCACCACCGCGCGGGCCGACGGAACGGTCGTCGGCACCGGCGGCCGCGTCCGGCGCTACATGGTGCTGGTCGAGGACGGCATCGACGTCCCGGCGAGCGCGGCCGCCGCCGAGATCTCCGCGGTCCTGGCCGACCGCCGGGGCTGGACCCGGGACGGTGTGAACGCCTTCCGGCTCGTCGGCTCCGGTCCGTACGACTTCGTCGTGAAGATCGCCACACCCGGCACGACCGACCGCATCTGCGGCGCGGCCGGCCTGCTGACCCGCGGTGAGGTGAACTGCAGTGTGGGCACGGACGTGGTGGTCAACCTCAAGCGGTGGGTGCTGGGCTCGCCTCAGTTCGACGGGCCGATCGGCGAGTACCGCGCGCTGATCGTCAACCACGAGGTCGGCCACCGCATCGGACACGGCCACGAGGGCTGCCCCGGACCGGGACGCCCGGCCCCCGCGATGATGCAGCAGATCAAGGGGCTGGACGGCTGTGCCGCCAACGCCTGGCCCTACGAGCGGGACGGCTCCTATCTGGGCGGTCCCGCCGTTCCCTGACGGCAGGTCAGCGGCGCCGGCCGGCCCGTACGCCGCGCACGCGGTGTCTGACGGGCTGTGACACTTTCGTGGCGCCGGACGCTGATGACCGTGGGGGTGTGGGCGCCGTCGGACGTGCTCACGCCAAGCGATAGCGATGCGCTACCCGCTCGGTACGGACGAGGACAGTTCTTGGGCCACGGAGGGGAATCCCGCCGCACGCAGGCGTACGACGGGGAGCTGGGCGCGGCCGTCGCGCGGGCCCAGAGGGGGGACGAGGCCGCCTTCGCGGTGGCCTACCGCCTCGTGCAGCCCGGACTGCTCGCGTACGTGCGCGGGCTGGTCGGGGACGACGCCGAGGACGTGATGTCGGACGCCTGGCTGGAGATAGCCCGCGACCTGGGGAGGTTCCAGGGCGACGGGGCCGGCTTCCGGGGCTGGACGGCGACCATCGCCCGGCACCGGGCGCTGGACCACCTGCGCCGGCAGCGCGTACGGCCGCGGGCGTCGGCGCTGGAACAGGACGTGCTGGACCTGCCCGGACCGCAGAGCACCTACGACCAGGCCATGGAGTCCATGTCCACCGAGCACGCCCTCGAACTGGTCGGCGGGCTGCCGCGGGACCAGGCCGAGGCCGTGCTGCTGCGGGTGGTGGTCGGTCTCGACGGCCCCGCCGCCGCCCGCGTCCTCGGCAAGCGGCCGGGCGCGGTACGGACGGCCGCGTACCGGGGTCTGAAACGGCTGGCCAAGCAGCTCGGCGTCGAAAGTGTGACGGATAAGGCGTCGCGGACGCTGGGTGATTCGACATGAACGTGGGCCGGGACGGCGGGCGGCGCGGCGACGCCCGGCCCGGACCGTCCGGTCCCGGCGGCCCACGGCGGCCCCCGGGGGCCGGGCGCTGAACAGGCCGGACACGCGGAACGTATCCGTCGGTCCGGGCGGAGCCGCCCACGCGGGCACGCCGCACGGGCGCGGCGCGCCGCGTGAATCGAGTGGATCGAGCAGGGACGGGAACGCACATGGGTGAACGGCAGAGCGACGGCGGGCAGGGCGGCCGCCGGCGTGTGCACCCTGAGGGCACGGCGGCCGCGCAGGGCCGTCCGGCTCCCGTCCTCGGCGGGCGGCGTGCCGTCGACACGGCCGAACTGGAGGCCCTGCTGGCCGCCGCGCTGATCCGCGGCGGCGTGGACGCCGGGGCCGAGGAGCGGGCCGTCGCCGCGTTCCTGGCCGCCCGTGAGTCGGGGGCGCATGGCGCGCGCACCCGGCGCCGGGACGACTGGCGGGCCCGTCGGTGGCGGTTCGGCAGCCACTCGCTCAGGGCTACGCTCTCCGCGCTGGTCGCCGGCCTCACCCTGAGCGGGGTCGCGGTCGCCGGGATCGGCGTGACGGGCTCCTCGACGGACGGACCGGCGGAGGACGGCAAGGGCACCCGCGCGCCGTCCGGCGCCACCGCCCCCGCCACCCCGAAGTCCGCCGGTCCGGGCGCCGGCTCGGACCGGCCGGACCCGGACCGCCCCGGCACGGCCCGGGACACCGAGGCCCGCTGCCGTGCCTACGAGCAGGTCGAGGGGCGCGGTGAAGCGCTGGACGCGACGGCCTGGAAGCGGCTGACGGAGGCCGCGGGCGGCGCGGCGCACGTCGACGCCTACTGTGCCGGGCAGCTGGAACGGGACACGGCGCGGCCCGGGAGCACCGGGACGCCGGAGAACAAGAACACCGGCGGGACGGACGGGGCCGGGAACGGCTCCCCGGGCAAGGCGGGTGACACCGTCCCGGACAACGCGGACGGCAACGCGGGCAGCGGCGTCGGCCCTGCGGACGGCGCGGACAACGCCGACAACGCCGACAACGCGGAGAACCCTGAGAACCCGGCCGCCGGCTCCGGCGGTGCCGGCAGCGGTTCGGACGGAAGCGCGGGCAAGCCCGCCAAACAGGGCGCCCAGAACCCGTAACGCACGCCCCATGGAGCCTGTTGACGGGAGGGACGGACGAACGCCCGCCCGCGCCGCTGCCGCCGAGGCAACGGCCGAGGCCGCCACCCCCCACAGGAGAGGCCCCGGCCGTCGCGCGGCACGGGCCGCGCGGCGACCCGTACTCTCTACAGCGCCAGGGGTGCGTTTTTTGTCACACCATCCTGTGTCACGGGTCAGTTGCATCTTGGACGGACATGGACGGGGAGAGGATTCAGGCCGTAACGTGCCTTTCGCGCCAGGCTGCGGCGGACACATGACCACGAACCGCCCGCGGCCTCGAGACCGCAATCACCAATTGAGCAACCACGACGGCGAGCAACCCGGTCCGCGAGAGCGGCGCCGGCTGAGGCGCAGAAGGGCGCGCGCGGTGCTGGGGGACGACGCGGAGCTGACCGCCGCGGTGCGTGCGGCACAGGACGGGGACGAGACCGCGTTCCGCACGGTGTACCGCGCCGTGCACCCGCGGCTGCTGGGATACGTCAGGACACTGGTCGGCGAGCCCGACGCCGAGGACGTGACGTCCGAGGCGTGGCTGCAGATCGCCCGTGACCTGGAGAGGTTCACCGGTGACGCGGACCGGTTCCGCGGCTGGGCCGCCCGCATAGCCCGCAACCGCGCGCTGGACCACATACGCATGCGCGGACGCCGCCCCGCGATCGGCGGCGACGAGACCGAGCTCACGGGGCGGGCCGCCGAGTCCGACACGGCGGGCGAGGCGATCGAGGCGCTGGCCACCGACGGCGCGTTCTCCCTCATCTCCCGGCTGCCGCAGGACCAGGCCGAGGCCGTCGTCCTGCGCGTGGTGGTGGGCCTCGACGCCAAGTCCGCCGCCGAGACGCTGGGCAAGCGTCCCGGCGCCGTGCGGACGGCCGCCCACCGGGGCCTGAAGCGGCTGGCGGAGCTGCTCGGTGACGATCCGGAATCCGCCGGGGTGCTGGACGCCCTTCCGCCCCAGAGAGAACCACGCCGTCGTACGGTGAGGTCCGCGAGTGTGACGCAGATGCGAACGCGGACGCAGAAGGACATGTGATGGCCGACGAGCAGGACAGGTGGCTGGACCGCGGGACCGCGGAGCGCTTGCTGAACGGAGAGCCACCCGAAGCTGCCGACCCCGCCACCCGTGACCAGGCCGAACGGCTCGCCGGAACGCTCCGCGCGCTCTCCGGCCCGCCTCCCTCGGCCGACGGGGAACTCCCCGGTGAGGCGGCCGCGCTGGCCGCCTTCCGCGCGTCGCGGGCCGAACGCCAGGTGCGGGCCGGCGCGGACCGGGACACTGCTCACCACGCCGGGACGAAGGCCTCCGGCCCCGGTCCGGTCCGTGTCGGTGCCGCCCGCGGTGATCGTTCCGGAACCGCGGACGGACCCCGACCTTGGCGGCCCCTGCGCCTCGGTCTGGCCGCCGCGCTGGTCGCCGGCATGGTCGGTGGCGCCGCGGTCCTGGCCGGCGCGGGAGTCCTGCCCACGCCGTCCGACGAGACCCGCTCCGGCCCCGCGGCCTCCGTCACCGCCACCGCCACGCATCCCGAGCGCCCTCTGCCGTCGTCCCCGCCGGGGGACGGCGGAGCCACGCCCGGGGGAGCGCACTCGGAGAGCGCCGCCGGCCGGGGCGAGGACGGGTCGGACGCCCGGGGCGACGGGGACGCCGACGCGCCGGGGAAACCCGGCCCGGACGCCGGTGACCCCGCGGCCCGTTCGGGACGCGGCGGGAAGCTGAT
This sequence comes from Streptomyces marokkonensis, assembly GCF_008312835.1. Lineage (GTDB taxonomy): Bacteria > Actinomycetota > Actinomycetes > Streptomycetales > Streptomycetaceae > Streptomyces > Streptomyces marokkonensis_A. Next base: position 32,101 of record NZ_VSKS01000002.1, read on the forward strand.
CGCGTCGGCCTGCCGCGCCTGGCGCGAGGGCAAGCAGCTGAACGGCGAGCGCAAGCGCCTCCTCGAGAACGCGGCGGGCGGCCCCTCCCGGGTCGGCGGGTACTGCGCGCACGCGCTGTCCGCGGAGGACACGAAGGACACCAAGGACACGAACGGCGCGGGGGGTGCCGAGCGCACGGGGGAAGCGAAGGACACGGACGACACCGGTTCCGGGGCCGGGAACGGCACCGGCGAGGGCACCGGCAAGGACCAGGGCGGGGACGACGGCAAGGGCAACGGCAGCGGAGGCAGCGAGGGTCAGGGGCAGGGCAGGGACCGCGGTGCCGACAAGGGCGGGAGCGGACAGCCAGACCACGGAAACGCACCCGGAAACCGGCCCTGACCTGCCTTTTCGTCGGCCGCTGAAAATTTCTCGCCGACGGGTGTGACACTTCTGGCCCCCGTGACGCAGTAATGAGTGAGCCGACTGGTCATCGGCCGTCGCACGGAGCCGGGGTTCCCCCCGTACCCGCGGCTCGTGCACCCGGCGCGGGCGGGACACGTTCCCCCGGTCCCGCCCGCGCCCCATCTCACCAGTGCACGACGACCTTGTCGCCGTCGCGCACCTGCCCGTACAGCCGGGCGATCGCCCCCTCGTCCCCTACGTTTACGCAGCCGTGCGAGGCACCGGCGTATCCCCGCGCGGCGAAGTCGGCAGAGAAGTGCACGGCCTGGCCGCCGCTGAAGAACATGGCGTACGGCATGGGGGAGTCGTAGAGCGTGGACACGTGGTGCCGGGACTTCCAGTAGACGCGGAAGACACCCTCACGGGTCGGTGTGTACGCGGAGCCGAAGCGCACCGGCATCGTCGACACCGTGCGGCCGTCGATCATCCAGCGCAGGGTGCGGGTCGACTTGCTGATGCACAGCACCCGGCCGGAACGGCAGCGCGGGTCGGGCGCGTCGGCCGGCTGACCCCCCATCAGGTACAGCTCCCACGTGCCCGGCTCGCGCGTCATGGCGAGCAGCCGCCGCCAGGTGACGGTGTCGGTCACCCCGGTCCTCGGCAGTCCGCGCTTGCCCTGGAAGCCCCGGACCGCCTCCACCGTCAGGTCGTCGTACGTTCCCGTGGGCCCGTGGAAGATCCAGGCGACCTGCCGCAGCCGGGCCTGGAGTTCGCGCACGTCCCGCCCGGAGTCACCGGGGGACCACAGCACGCGCGGCGCCCGCCGCGCCGACGGGGCGCCGGAAGGGGACGCGCTCCCGGCGCCGTCCGGAGCCCGGGACGCCGGCGGGGACGGCGTCCGGCCCGGCACCTCGATCCGCACCGGCGGCCGGCGCTCCCCGTCCGCGCCGGAGGGCTGCACCGTGCAGCCGGCGGCACACGCCGCGAGGGCGGTGAGCGCCGCGAGACCGCCGGTCCCCTTCCTCCCCATGCCCGTACTACGCACCACAGCCCCCCGTCGTCTCAGCGGCCCGCGCCCGGATCTCACTAGAGATTTTCCCCGGACGTGACCGCCGCCGAACAAAGGGGCATGGTGGTGAGTGACCGGCAGGACGACCGCCGAGGTGGACGCTGTGAGCGAGGCCCCATCACGGCTGTGAGGAAGGTCCCAGCGTGCCCCCCTGCACCGGGCCGCACGCGCACCGCTACAGTCCGTCGCAGGTCGGCCTGTACCGGCACCACGACAACCGACGGGTACTGGGCGAGCAACGCCGCTCAGCGGGAGGCATCACACCATGGCGCGCGAGTCGGGCAGTGCCCGATCCACCGAGAGTGGACTGCCCATCGAACCGGTCTACGGGCCGGACGCTCTCGAGGGCTGGGACCCGGCCGAGAAGCTGGGCGAGCCGGGGACGTACCCCTTCACCCGGGGCGTGTACCCGACCATGTACACGGGCCGGCCCTGGACCATGCGCCAGTACGCCGGTTTCGGCACGGCGACCGAGTCCAACGCCCGCTACCAGCAGCTGATCGCCAACGGCACGATGGGCCTGTCGGTCGCCTTCGACCTGCCCACCCAGATGGGCCACGACTCCGACGCCCCGATCGCCTCCGGCGAGGTCGGCAAGGTGGGCGTCGCCATCGACTCGATCGACGACATGCGGGTGCTGTTCAACGGGATCCCGCTGGACAAGGTCTCCACGTCGATGACGATCAACGCCCCCGCCGCCCTCCTGCTGCTCCTGTACCAACTCGTCGCGGAGGAGCAGGGCGTCGGCGCCGACAAGCTCACCGGCACGATCCAGAACGACGTGCTGAAGGAGTACATCGCGCGGGGCACGTACATCTTCCCGCCGAAGCCCTCCCTCCGGCTGATCGCCGACATCTTCAAGTACTGCAGGGCCGAGATCCCGAAGTGGAACACGATCTCGATCTCCGGCTACCACATGGCCGAGGCGGGCGCGTCCCCCGCGCAGGAGATCGCGTTCACCCTCGCCGACGGCATCGAGTACGTCCGCACGGCGGTCGCGGCCGGCATGGACGTGGACGACTTCGCCCCCCGCCTGTCCTTCTTCTTCGTGGCCCGGACGACGATCCTGGAGGAGGTCGCCAAGTTCCGCGCGGCCCGCAGGATCTGGGCCCGGGTGATGAAGGAGGAGTTCGGCGCGAAGAACCCCAAGTCGCTGATGCTGCGCTTCCACACGCAGACGGCCGGGGTGCAGCTGACGGCCCAGCAGCCCGAGGTGAACCTGGTGCGCGTCGCCGTCCAGGGCCTGGGCGCGGTGCTCGGCGGCACCCAGTCGCTGCACACCAACTCCTTCGACGAGGCGATCGCCCTCCCGACCGACAAGTCCGCCCGCCTCGCGCTGCGCACCCAGCAGGTCCTCGCCTACGAGACGGACGTGACGGCGACCGTCGACCCGTTCGCGGGCTCCTACGTCATCGAGAAGATGACCGACGACGTCGAGGCGGCGGCCGTCGAGCTGATGCGGAAGGTCGAGGACCTCGGCGGCGCGGTCAACGCCATCGAGCACGGCTTCCAGAAGAACGAGATCGAGCGCAGCGCCTACCGCATCGCCCAGGAGACCGACTCAGGCGAGCGCGTCGTGGTCGGCGTCAACCGCTTCCAGCTCGACGAGGAGGAGCCGTACGAGCCCCTGCGCGTCGACCCCGCCATCGAGGCCCAGCAGGCCGACCGCCTGGCGAAACTCCGCGCGGAGCGCGACCAGCAGGCGGTCGGCTCCGCCCTCGCCGCACTGAAGAAGGCGGCCGAGGGCGAGGACAACGTCCTGTACCCGATGAAGGACGCCCTGAAGGCCAGGGCGACGGTGGGCGAGGTGTGCAACGCGCTGCGGGAGGTCTGGGGCACGTACGTGCCGACCGACGCGTTCTGAGTCACCTTCTCGCGGGCTGAGATACCCCTGGCGGGAGTGTCGCACCCTCGTGCGACACTCCCTCCATGTTCGGCGTCATCGACCTTCCCACCTACCTGGCGGGGCTCGTCCTCATCATCCTGCTGCCGGGGCCCAACTCGCTCTACGTCCTCTCCGTCGCGGCCCGCAAGGGCGTCCGTACCGGCTACGCGGCGGTGGCCGGCGTCTTCACCGGGGACGCCGTCCTGATGACGCTGGCGGCGCTCGGCGCGGCCTCGGTGCTCAGCACCACGCCGCTGCTGTTCCTGGTGGTGAAGTACGCCGGCGCCGGATACCTGGCGTGGATGGCGTACGGCATGCTGCGTTCGGCGTGGCACATGTGGAAGACGCCGGGCGGGCCGGCACCGGCCGAGGTGCCCGCGCTCGCGCCCGCGGAGGAGCGCCCCTACCGCCGCGCCCTGGTGGTGTCGCTGCTCAACCCGAAGGCGATCCTCTTCCTGATCTCCTTCTTCGTGCAGTTCGTCGACCCCGGGTACGCCTATCCCGCGCTCTCCTTCGTCGTCCTGGGCGCGCTGCTCCAGACGGCCAGCTTCCTGTACCTGTCGCTGCTGATCTTCGGCGGCACCCGCCTGGCCGACGCGTTCCGCCGCAGGCGGCGGCTGGCGGCCGGTGCGACCTCGGCGGCCGGTGCCCTGTTCCTGGGCTTCGCGGCCAAGCTGTCCCTGGCGAGCGCCTGACCCCGCGGGGTGCGCCGAGGTTCAGGAGGCGCGCAGGAACGCCGACAGTGACGCCTTGCCGAGCCAGGTGAGGCGGGTGTCGCCCGCGAGGTGCTTGTCCAGCGCCTCCTCGATGCCGGGCCACTTGGGGTCGCCGAAGTCGTCGAGTACGACGATCCCGCCCGGGGCGGCGATCTCCTCCGCCCACTGCAGGTCCTTGGCGACACCCTCCGCCGAGTGGTCGCCGTCGACGACGATCACGCCGTAGCGGCGGTCCGAGACGGCCGCGCGGGTGCCGGGGTCCTCGGAGAAGCCCCGCTGGATCCGGGCGGCCACGCCCGCGGGACCGGCCAGGGCGAGATTGGTGCGGACGGCCCGCTCGTCGACCGGGGTGCCGGAGGGGTCCGAGCGCCGCGGCGTACCGGGCTGGAGCTGTACACCGGCGAACGGGTCGACGATCGTCACGCTCGGGCTGCGCCCGTCGCGCTCCAGCATCCGGACCAGCCCGGCGGAGAACATGCCGTAGAGCGTGCCGATCTCGAGGACCTCGTCGTTCGGCGGGTCCAGCAGGGGGATCGTGCCGAGCTTGCCGCAGATGTTCATGGTCCCGCCGGCGATCCGGCCGGCCCCGAGCGATTCGAGACCGACCAGCAGCCGGTAGGCGGCCGCGACATTGCGGACGGCGGCCTCCCGGTCCCCGGCCAGCTCCGCCACCTCGTCGTGCAGGCGGCTCAGCGGACCCGGGCTCACGACCCGGGACAGACCGCGCCCGGAGGAGCCGAGCAGCAGATCGAGGGTGAGCTGCTGACGCTTCACCGTCTCGGCGAGGTCGCGGAGTCGCTCTCTGCCCGCGGCGTCCGCGGCGCGCATCCGCCGCTCGATGCGCTGGTCGACGAGGTCGGCGACCGGGCGCAGCAGCCGTCGGGACACGGACGTGGTGAGCAGGGAGCGGGTGTTCATGGATCCGGAGACCTCAATCCGTCGGAAGAGCGCGGTGGGAGTGGTGTGGCTCACGGGTTGAGGACAGGCTAGGCGGGCGCCGCCGGCGGGGAAGGGATGGGGAGTCGAGCGGAACCCGAACACCTGGCGAACTCCCCATGGCGCCGGGGCGACGGGCCGTGCGGCGGGACCGCCCGGTCAGCCGAGCAGGCGGCGCAGGTTCAGCTTCCCCCACAGCAGGCTGGTGGCGAACGACAGCACCATGACCGCGGCCAGCAGGCCGGTCAGGAGCAGTCCCGCCGCCGGTCCGCTCAGATCCGGCGACACCAGGGGAGCGGCGATCTCCTCGACGAACAGCACATGCACCATGTACGCGCCCAGCGCGGCACCGGCCAGCTTCTTCAGCAGGGGCCGCCACTTCTCCGGCACCCGGATCCTGCTGACCAGGAGCAGGACGCAGACGCTCATGGCGGCGACGAACAGGTGCGCGTTGGGCATCACGTAGTGGATCTGCGTGTTGTACCAGAGCGCCCCGGCCATGGTGAGCGGCAGCAGCACGAACAGCGGCCACCGCCACCGCACGGCCCCGGCCGGCAGGGCGAACAGCAGCGCGCCGCCCACCGCGTAGACCAGCGAGTAGGTGCCGAATCCCCAGGCCGACGCGGGCATGTCGCGGCCCGTCACCTCGGTGATCGTGGTCAGCACGCTGGGCAGGACCGCGATGCCCAGCAGTGCCGCGCCCAGGCCCCAGGGCCGCCTCCCCGCCTTGATCAGCATCGCGAAGGCGAGCAGCGCGATGATCGGGATGTAGTTGTACATGAACCACAGGTGGTAGGCGGGCTGGACGGAGCCGAACAGGGAGTCCGTCGCCAGCTCCGTCATGGGGCGGTCGTTGCGGTCGCGCAGCCAGGCCCAGAGCAGGTAGACCGCCGTCCACACGAAGAGCGGGACGGTGTTGCGGACGATCCGCTGCCACATGCGTGCGCTGTCGCGCGGGGGTGCGCCGACGAGGACCGCCCAGCCGGCGATGGCGAAGTACAGGGGGACGGCGAAGGGGTTGATCGCCTCGGCGACGTGTCCCGCCCAGTAGGAGCCGGAGCCGCCCGCCGGGTCGTTGCCGGTGGAGCGGATGAACTGGGCACCCACGTGGCCCACCATGATGGTTGCCGAGCAGATCAGCCGCATCAGGTCGATGTCGAAGCGGTGTTCCCGCGCGGCGGGGGCGGGCTCTCCCTGGAGGGAGCCGGCACTGCCCTTCTGCTGGGGCAGGCGTACGGCGATGTCGTTGGGCACCGCGTCACTCTGGGATGGTGCGGTGTACGGGAGTTGAAGAGCGGGTGGCACCTCCGTGGCCGGCGCGTCTCGGTTGGCGGCACGCGCGTCACCCCTTGCGGGTGCCACGACGCACCGCCCTGCCCATCACACGCTTCGCACGGGCGGCCTGGATCCTGGCGCGGGTGCGGGGGGTGCTGCCCGGGAGGGACAGCTCGGCCAGGCGCAGCTCGGGGAAGTAGTGGCCGGGCGTGTCCGCCAGGTGGGCGCGGAGCCAGTCCGCCGTCGGCTCCCGCAGGCTCGCGTACGTCTTCGGCTGCATGCAGAAGCCGATCGACCGGACCAGCGGGGACAGGGTGTCCGGGGCCGGGCCGACGACAGCCGGGGTCTCCCCCCGCTCCAGGTCCGGCACCAGGTGGTCGATCACGGCCAGCGGCACCCGGTTGCTGTTCGGGTAGGGCTTGAGGCGGCCCATCACCAGATCGGTCCCGACCCGGGCGACGGGCACGTCGTAGTAGGCGGACGCGGTCACCATGGCCGTCGAGAAGCAGCCCACGACGAGCTCGGGACGGCAGTGCTGGTACAGCGTCTCGGCCAGCAGCGGCGCGTCCAGCACGGTGAGCCGCACGCCCGCGTCCGCCGCCGCCTTGCTCAGCGCCGCCGAGTAGCCGGCGGGGGCGGTCGGGTGGGGCTTGAACACCACGGACCGGTGCCCGGCGCGCACGGCCCCGGTGAGCATGCGGACGTGGAGGTCCTCCTCCTCCCGCGCGCTCAGGATGTTGATCGCCGCCAGGTACTGGCCGAGGAGCACGGCGGTCGGCGCCTCGTCGAGCACGGGCGCGAGCCGCGGGTCGTCCGCGGCGTCCCCGGAGATCTCGTCCAGCACGCCCCGGAACGCCCCGTCCGGCACGATGACCGGTTCGACTCCGTACTCGGACAGCAGCAGCGGCCGCAGGCCCGGGATCAGATCGAGGTGGAGCAGCCGCCGGATGCGGCGCGCGAGGGTCAGCGGCAGCTTCTCCCGGGTCGGTCCGTAGCTCATCAGACCGTCGGCGTACACGTCGACGGCGGACTCGGAGAAGATCGCCACCAGCGCGCGGGCGGGGTTGACCTGGATCGACTCGACGGCGAGCTCCACCGTCTCGCGTTCGTCGACGCCCCACAGCAGACGGAAGGCCCGCTGCCACAGCACCGTGTCGTTGCCGCGCGGACCCCAGGTGCTCGGGTGGTACGGGCTGATCGCCTCGTTCCAGCTCACCACCGTGTCGAAGCGGCCCGCCAGCGGGCCGTAGCCGTGCATCTCGTCCAGGCGCAGCGCGGTCTCCGGTACGGCGGCGTTGTTGGAGACCAGCAGGACGCGCCGGGCCTCCTCGCGCGGGCCGAACAGTCCCGCGTCCAGCGCCGCGGCCAGGGTGGCCGCACCGTAGAGGGTCGAAACCTGGAAGATCTGGGTCGTACGGTGCATGGGTCAGGCAGCCTTCCGCCCGTCACGCAGGCGGCTGAGCAGCCTGCTCCGGGTGCTGTCGATGGTGGCGAGGGTCTCCTCCAGCGCCTGCTGGGGCATCCGGTGCAGCGCGTCCCGCGCCTCACGCCGCAGCCGCTGGGCCGCCGAGGGCTCGTACTCGTCCGCCTTGCCGACGTGGAAGGCGATCATGGCGCAGTAGGTGCGTACGGCCTTGAGGAGGAAGCGGTCGGTCTCCGGGTCGTCGCGCAGGTCCCGCAGCAGCAGGTCGTACGCCGGGATGAAGTCGAGCTGACGGGAGTCCTTGATCTGGGTGAGGGAGGTCGCGACGCCGCGCCGGTAGAACACCCCGTGCAGTCCCAGGGACGCGTACGTCCGGGCCTTCAGGTGCAGCCGCCAGATCCACAACCGGTCCTCGGCGGTGCGCAGTTCGGTGACGAAGCGCATGCCGCCGTCGGCGAAGAGGTGCCGGCGGTAGATCCCCGCCCAGACGAACGGGTAGTCGACCATCGTCTCCGTGTCGACGGGCGTGATCCCGTCCCGCGGATCCATCACCGCGTTGCGCAGCCTGGCCGGGGGCCGCTTGATCACCCGCTCGGTGCCGGTGGCCTGGACGTGATCGGTGCGGGCGAAGTCGCAGCCCAGCTCCTCCATCGCCCGCACCATCCCGGCGAGGTGGCGGGGGCCGTACCAGTCGTCGCCGTCGAGGAACGTGAGGAACTCCCCGTCGGCCGCGTCGATGCCGGTGTTGCGGGCCTGGGCGATGCCCCTGTTCGTCTCGTGCCGGATCACCCGCGCGCCCGGGAGTTTCTCCGCCCAGCGGTCGATCACCCAGGGCGTGGCGTCCGTGGAACAGTCGTCGACGAGCAGGAACTCGTAGTCCGGGTGCGCGTTGGCGGCGAGACTGCGCAGGGTGCTCTCCGCGAACGCCTCCACGTTGTGCATCGGGACGACGACGGACAGTTTCGGCACGTGGTTCTCTCTTTCGAAGGCTCGAAGCGGCGGTGATGCGGTGACTCAGGTCCGGCCGAAGGTCTCCCCGAGTTCGTCGAGGTTGGACCGCGTGGTCTCCCACAGGTACTTCTGCGCGTCGTGCACGTCCGCCACGGCGGCCGGGTGGTCGTCGAGGACCGCCGCGGCCCGCTCCAGGAGCCGGGAGCCGAGGTCCCGGTCGTGCACGGACAGCCCCCACTCCTCGCGGCCGATGTCGGACAGGAAGTAGGCGAGCTTCGGATGGGAGACGAGGCTGAGGATCGGGGTGCCGCAGCCGAAGGGGATCATCCCGGCGTGCCCGCGCATCCCGATCACCAGCCGCGACCGGCGGAAGAGCGCACGGATCCCGTCGTTGTCCATGTCGTACAGCTGCTCCACGGGCAGACTCAGCCCGTGCTCCCGCCGCAGGTCGTGCACGAACCTCTCGTCGGCGGGCATGTGCGCCGCGTACCGTACGTCGGCCCGGTCGCGCAGACCGCGCAGCGCGGTGGCCATCTGGGCGAGGAAGCCGCCGTAGTCGTGGCCGAAGCGCAGACCGGCGCGGTCGTACGCGCAGTTGACGAGCACGGTGTCGTCCCGCTCCACCGGGTCGAGCCACCCGGGGACGAGGTGGCGGGCCACCGTGGTCGGGCAGGGCTGGTAGCGCACCCGGTCGCGCAGCTGAGCGGGGAGCAGTTCGCGGACGCGGTCGATCGAGCCGTGGTTGCGCAGCCCGAAGAACGCGGACCGCTCGACGAGGACCCGCAGGCTCTCGGCGAACCGGCCGCGACGGTAGAGCTGCCCGTCGAACACGTTGTAGCCGACCGCGAACACGGCCAGCGGCGCGGTCAGCCGGGACAGCGCGTCGTCCGGGACGTTCCACTGCCAGTGGCTGTTGCCGTTGGGGGAGGTGTCCGGCAGGAAGAGCCCGCCGCCGCCCACCACGACCCCGCGCCGCGCGTTCAGTTCCTCCAGCGCCGCCTCGTCGACCAGCCGGTGCACCGGCTGCTTGTACCAGCGGCGCGGGCCGGTGTCGGTGCCGAAGCACAGGCGCACGGCCTCGGGCAGCACCTTGTCGCCGGCGTTCTCCTGCCCCTCGGCGAACAGCGCCACGTGGGCCAGCTGCTCCCCGGGTGCCACCGGCTCCGCCTCCGGGCGGTCCTCCGCACGGGTACGGACGTACCAGCCGTGACACCCGGAGTCGGTGGGGTCGGCCTCCAGCCCCGCCCGGGCGTAGGCGTGCGCGTCCGCCTCGCGTCCGCACAGCCACGCCAGCCGCGCGAGCTGGGCGAAGGCACGCGGCGCCACGTCGGGGGACGCCGCCGCCAGCAGCAGCCGCGCCTCGGCCTCCGCGTAGCGCGACAGCGCCATCAGGCAGACGCCCAGGGTCTCCTGGCAGCGCGGCGCGTCCAGCCGGTCCCCCACCACCGGGGCGAGGACGTCGACGGCCTCGTCGTAACGGCCCTGCCCGCGGTACACGTCGGCGACCGTACGGGCCAGGCCGAGGGAGGGACGCGCCCGGAGCAGGGGCGGCGCGAGGTGCGCCAGCAGGTCGGGGTGTTTGTCACCGGGCAGGGCGCAGTACGCGGCCCGGAACTCCTCGTCGCCCATCTCGAAACGGCTCCGCGCCTCGGCGGCCGGACCGTACCCGGGCTCGTCGTCCGGCCCGGGGAAGCGCAGCACGGCGACCCGCTCGGGCACCGGCGCGTCGTCGTACAGCCGGCGGGTGAGGAAGTCGTACCGCGCGTCGAGGGGCGTCAGGACGCCCTCCAGCACCGCGCCCCAGTCGCCGTCGCCGTCGAGCCGCGCCACCACGGCGTCGTCCACGTCGGCGCGCTGCACGACCAGCAGCCCGTCCGGCAGGACCGTACGCCGCTCCTCGCCCCGCCCGTCCCACAGCACCTGCGGTACGGCGCCCACCCCGTGCCGCATCCGCAGCAGCGCGCCGATGTCCCCCAGCACCACCATGCCGGGGGAGAGGGCGACGACGGTGTCGTAGCCCTCCAGCCGGAAGACGTCCGTACGGCGGTCCGCGCGGCGGGTGACCACGCGCGGGTGCAGCCGGCGCAGCGCGTCGAACGCGGAGTCCGGCAGCCCGGGGTGCAGCACCACGACGTCCTCGCACACGCCCGGGTTGGTCAGCGCCAGGCTGCGGACCAGCGTGGCCAGGCCGGGCAGGCGGTCGCCGTCGGTGTGCACGGCGAAGGCGATCCGGCGTCTGCCGGTGACGGCGCTCCGGTCGTCCGCGGAGGAGGAGTGGGTCATCGCAGGGCGATCCTCATCTTGCTGTCGTCGACGTGTGTCGCGCGGTCCATGACCCATTCGGCCTCCGCCGGCCGCAGCCGGCCCGGCTTGTCGAAGCCGATGAGGTCCAGGCGGGGGCTGACGTCCAGGAAGTCCAGCAGCCGCAGCACGGTGAAGGCCGTGCCGGCCCCGGGCCCCCAGCGGTCCTCTCCCAGCAGCGCCGGGTCGCTCAGGGGCCGCCGCAGCGTGGCGTCGCCGACATGCTCCTGCGCCCCGGCGACGAGCCGCTCCCGCGTCGCGCGGCGCCACGCCCCGGCCGGGTCGCCGAACACCAGCCGGACACCGGCCCGCTGCGACCAGGCGGGCCCCTCCCACGGGGCGTCGCCGCGCAGCGAGACGGCGTGCAGGCCGGTGCGCTCCCCGGTGCCCTCCGCGCGGATCCGGAACGCGTCGCAGCGCACGACCAGGTCGTAGGCGTCGATCTCCGCGCCCAGCGTGCTCCCGGCGACCTCCCCGGCGTTCGAGACCAGGCACACCGTCCGCCCCGCGACCAGCTTCCGCAGCCCGCCGACACCGATCGGCGTGCTCCCGCCGAGCAGCGGATCGGGCATCACGGACCGCTCGACGAGCCGCCGGTAGGTGCCGTACAGCTCCAGCAGGCGGCGTACGGCGGGGTCGTCCGGGCCGTGCTCGGCCACCCGCGCACGGACGTGGCCGGCGAACTCCTGTGCCACGGCGGCGGTCGGTCGGCCGGTCGGGTCGCGCAGCGCGGCGCCGGACCCGGGGAAGAGCGCGGCGGCCTCCTCCAGGCACTCGCGGCGCCGCCGCAGGGTGCCGGCCCGGCGGGCCACCGCCCCGGCCGGGGCGCCCTCCTGCTGCAGCGCCAGGCAGCGGCCGTAGCACTCCAGCGCCTCGTCGTCGCGCCCGAGCCCGTCGAGCGCCAGGCCGCGCAGCCGCCACGCGCCCTTGGACCGCTGCCGGATCCCGGTCGCCGTCCCGGCGACCCCCAGGGCGAGCTCCAGCCCGTCGCCGCCGGCCTCCAGGGCGTACTCGCCGACCTGGAGCAGGGCGTCGAAGGGATCGGCCGACGGAGCGTCGAGGGAGGCGGCGAGGACACCGATCGCCCGGGTGAGGCGGGCGTCGCGGGGAGCGGACCGGTCGCCTCGGGCCGCGAGATGCTCACCGCACAGGCGCAGACCCCGGGCGTACAGCTCCCGCCTGGCGGTTTCCTTCTGCCGAGCCGTGAACAATCCCGCCAGGGGGTTCGTCATGCCTTCCACCGTCCTCCGATCGGAGGCCGAATGTGCCCCAGCACGGCGGTCGGCCGGTGGCATCCGCGTGGACAACGGGTGAACAGTCCCCCTCGAACAGTCCGCCGCGTGCCGGGCGTTCGTACTCAGGCCGCCCCGGCTCCACGCCCCGCGCCCGTACCCGCGCGTCCGGGGTCCCGGCCCCGGCGCGGGTGAGTACATCCGCCCTGCCGCGCGGGATCCGCCCCCGGCATGGTGGTGGCCGGTGAGGGAGCCCCCCACCGCCCGTCGGATGCGCCCGGGTCCTTCCCGGCACGAGCGGAGTGTCGTATGGCCCGGAAATCGTGGCTGCGGGTGCTGGTCGCGGGCGCCGTGCTCGGTGCGGCCGGATGCGGCGAGGCCGACCGCGCGGTCCTCGGCGCGCCCCGGTGCCCGGACGGGCCCCCCGCGCGGCCCGCGCCGCGCCAGGCGCAGCCGGGCTTCGCCTGGGCCTGGTTCCCGATGGCCGGCGCCCCGGCCGGCGGCATCCAGGCCGGACCGGTGCCCGGCTGGACCGACGTCGTCTCGGTCGCGGACGGCCGTTTCACCACGGTCGCGGTACGCGCCGACGGCACCGTGTGGTCCTACGGCACCAACGTCGGCGGCTCCCTCGGGCAGGGCCACACCGAGCGCCACTACCAGGCCGAGCCGCGGCAGGTGCCGGGCATCGACGACGCGCGCGAGGTCCACGGCAGCGGGCCGACGTTCTACGTCGTACGGCGGGACGGCACCGTGACGGCCTGGGGGTCGGACCGGTTCTTGGTCAACGGTGGGAAGCGGGAGGGGTACGACGGCGTGGCGACCCCGCGACGCGTCCCCGGCCTGGGGGACGTCGTCTCGATGGGGCCCGGCTCCCTCAACGCCTTCGCCCTGCGTTCCGACGGCCGGGTACGGGGATGGGGCATCAACCTCACCGACGTCCTCGGCGGGACCGACGGCACGCGGCTCACCACGATCGACGGTGTGAGGGGTGTCGTCGACGTGGCCTCGGCGGGCGGTGCCGTGGTCGCGGTCAAGGGGGACGGGCGGGTTTGCGCGTGGGGGAACAACGCCTACGGCCTGCTGGGGGCCGAGCCGCGCGGCGGCCAGTCCGGCCGCCCGGTGCTCGTGCCCGGGCTGACGGACGTGGTCCAGGTGGCGGGCGGCGAGAACGTGGCCTACGCCCTGGACCGGGACGGTGTGGTGCGGGCCTGGGGCCGTGGAGCGGGCGGCGCGCTGGGCGACGGCCGCACCTCGGACCACACCTCCGCGAAGCCGGTCTGCGTGACCGGTCTCCCCGAGATCCGCCGGATCGCCGCCCTGGGACTCACGGGACTCGCCATCGACACCCGGGGCGGTCTGTGGGGCTGGGGGTCGGGCCTGGGCCTCGGCGGCCGGGCCGGGGCCGGCGCTGCCCGGCCGGTGCGGATACCGCTGCCCGGCCCCGCCCTGGACCTGTCCGGTCGGCACGTGATCCTCGAACACGCCCCGTCCGCCGACGCCACCGGCCGTGGGCCCTTCCAGGACGCCACCTCGGAGTCCAGCCGGCACGACTAACCCCCCACGGCCTTCTTCAGCGCCCGCGCCCGCCGCACCACCCGGCGCGCGGTGGCGTTGCGCGGCAGGAACGCCAGCCGCTTCGGGATGCCGCCGGGCAGCCCGAGCGAGGTGAGCCGCTTGCGCCGGAACCAGCGCCGGGTGCGCGGGTGGCCCGCGTGCCGTGCCAGGTACCGCTCCGCGGCCGGGCGCAGGGACGGGCGCAGGTGCGGCTGCATGGTGAAGCCGAGCGCGGTGACCAGGTCGGCCGGCTCACCGGCCGCGAGCGCCTCCGCGCTCCCGGGCTCCGGGCCCGGCAGCAGCGCGTCCGCGAGGACGGCCGGGACCCGGTGGCCGTTCTGGTACGGCGTCAGCCGCTCGAGGAGGCGCCCGGTGCCCACGCGGGCGACCGGCAGACCGTAGAACGCGGACGCCGTGAACAGCGCGGTCGAGGAGCAGCCGACGACCAGCGCCGGCCGGAACCTCTCGAACAGCACCTCGGCGAGCACGGGGACGTCCAGGACGGTGAGGTCCACCCCGAGCCGCTCCGCCTCGGTCCGCAGCGCGCGGCCGTGCCGGACCGCGGCGGCGGGGTGCGGCGCGAACACCACCGCGCGGTGCCCGCGTCCGGCCGCTGACCGCAGCATCCGCACGTGCAGGTCGTCCTCCTCCGCGGGGGAGGGGATGCCGAGCGCGGACAGGCACTGGCCGACCAGCAGCGCCGCGCCGTCCGGCACCTGCGGCAACCCGTCCACGGCCGCGGACATGTCCCCGACCACCCTCAGGAAGGCGTCCGTCGGCACCACCCGCGCCGGCACGCCGAACTCGGCCAGCAGCATCGGCGTCAGACCCGGCACCAGGTCCAGGTGGAGCACCTGCCGCACGCGCGTGCCGATCAGCGGGTCGAGCTTGCCCCGCGTGGGACCGTAGCCCGCCGTCCCGCCGGCGTGGACGTGCACCGGGGCCCCGGTGAACACCTGGGCCACCGCCAGGGCCGGAGGAACGTCCGGGGACTCCAGCACCAGTTCCACGCGGTCGTCGCCGAGCCCCCACAGCAGCCGCAGATGCCGCTCCAGGAGCGGGACGTCGTCGCCGCGGGGTGTCCAGGCCGCCGGGTGGAAGGGCCGGACGGCCTCGTTCCAGGAGAGCACCTCGTCGAAGTGGGCGCGCAGCGGCGCGAAGCCCGGTATCTCCTCGGGCGCCGGCGCGGCCTCCGGGACCGCGGAAGCGTCGCAGTACAGCAGCAGCCGCCGCTCCGCCCGCGCGAAGCAGCCGGACTCGACCGCGGCCGCCAGCGTGGCGACGCCGTACGGCGTCGAGGCGCAGAAGATCTGAGTGGTGCGGGACATCAGGCGGCCCCCTTCCCCGTGCCGGGCCGGCGCCGAAGCCGCCGCAGCCGGGCGGAGCGTCGCAGGTCCATGGTGTCCAGTACGCCGTCGAGCACGTCCTGCGGCATCCGCCGGAGCGCCGCCGCACTCATCGACCGCAGCCGCCTGGCCACGGCGGGCTCGAACTTGTCCTCCTCGGCCAGGTGGTGGGCGATGACCGCGCAGTACGTCCGCACCGCCTTGGGCAGCAGCCGGCCGGCGTCCCGGTCCGCCGACGTCTCCTCGACGACCTGGTCGAAGGCGCGGATGAAGTCGAGTTGGCGGGCATCACCGGTCCGGGTCAAGGAGGAGGCGACGCCGCGCCGGTAGAACACACCCAGCAGGTCGGTCACGGCGAACGACTCCGCCTCCCGGTGCAGCCTCCAGGCCCACGGCCGGTCCTCCGCCGTGTGCAGCCCCTCGGTGAAGTGCAGCAGGCCCCGCTCCAGCAGCCGCCGGTGATGGATGCCGGCCCAGACGTACACGTAGTCCACCGAGGTCGTCCGGTCCGCGGGCAGGATCGCGTCCCGCGGGTCAAGCACCTCGCCGCGCAGGCCCACCGGCACCCGGCGCACGGTCCGTGCGCGGTCGGTGACCTGCACCATGTCCGTGCGGACGAAGTCGCAGCCCAGCCTTTCGGCGGCCGCCACCAGGCGGGACAGATGGCCCGGGGCCAGCCAGTCGCCGGCGTCCAGGAAGGCCAGGTACTCGCCGCCCGCCGCGTCCAGCCCGGTGTTGCGCGCGGTGGCGACCCCGCGGTTGCTGTCATGGCGGATGAGGCGGACCCGGGCGACCTCGGAGAGTTCCTCGGCCGCGCGCTCGAGAATCGCCCGTGTCCCGTCCTGGGAATGGTCGTCGACCAGAATGAACTCGAAGTCCTCCCGGGCGTTCGCGCGCAGACTTCTGAGGGTGTCCGGGGCGTATTGCCGGACATTGTGGAACGGGACGATCAGCGAAAGCTTCGGCACTCGCAAAACTCTAGGAGTCCCGCCCGGATCGGCAACTTTCCGATGACCGTACGGGCGGTGAACTCCGTGTGTCGGTACGGTGTATCACGCCTACGTGCCGCGTTCTCGCGGGCCGGTTCGGCTTGCGGTGGGGTGTTGTTAACTTTTCGTTGATTCGCGGTTGGGCCATACCTAGAATTCGCTTCCTAGCGTCTTCGGCGTGCCAGCAAGTGCAACGAAGCCCCTCAGGGTGGCGGTCCTCGCGGATTCCGACACCCGCTGGAAATGGGGCGCGCTCACCGCGAACCGCGTCACGCCGCGGGACATCCGCATGGACGGATTTCTCCTGCGGGGCCGCGCCACGCCCACACCCCGCCAGCTCGGCGAGGTGGGGGTCCGCGCGGACTCCCTCCGGGAGGTCACCGCGGTCGAGTTCCTGCGCGCGATGCGGGAGGAGCCGTACGACGTCCTCGTGCTCGCCCTGGTCGGCGGGGGCGTGCAGGCCGTGCTGCACGGGCTGAAGCGGGCCTGGGAGGACCGGCCCCACCGGCCCGTCGTCGTCACCGGATACGTCGGTGTCGTCTACGAGAAGCTCGCCGACGGCCTGCTGCTGCGCCACGGCGCCGACCTGGTGCTCGCCAACTCCCGCCAGGACGCGGACCGTTTCCGCGCCGTGTACGAGGGAGTGGGCGCCGACGCCGGCGCGGTGACCGAGGTCGCGCTGCCGTTCCTCGGCGGGGCCGCCCACACCGGCGCACACGAGCCCTACACGGTCGTGTTCGCCGCCCAGCCCTCCGTGCCGGACAGCCGCAGGGACCGCGCGTACCTGCTGGACCGGCTGGTGCGGCACGCCCGCCTCCACCCGGAGCGCGAGGTGCTGCTGAAGCTGCGCTCCAAGCCCGGCGAACACACCACGCACATCGAGGAACTGCCCTACCAGAAGCTGTCCCAGCGGCTCGACCTCCCCGCCAACTTCCGTCTGGTCTACGGGCACATGGGCGAGGTCCTGGACCGGACCGACCTGCTCGTCACGGTCAGCTCCACGGCCGCCCTGGAGTCGCTGCACCGCCGCATCCCCACCGCGGTCCTGACCGACCTCGGCATCCGGGAGGCGCTCGGCAACCACCACTTCATCGGCTCCGGCTGCCTCGCCTCCTGGGACCAGCTCGACGGAGGACACCGCCCGGAGCCCGACGCCCGGTGGGTGGCACGGCAGGGGGTCGCCACGGACGGGGCGTACGAGACGGCCTTCGACACCGCACGCGCACGCATCACCGACCTGCTCGGCCGCCCCGGCGGACTCCCGCCCCTGACCCCGTACTACACACCGGTCACCGCGCCCGGCTATCTGCCCGGCATCCTCGCCCGCCACCACCTCGGCCCGGACGGCACGCCGCTGCCCGGCGCACCCGCCGCCGGCAAGGAGCCCGGACCGGTCCGGCAGATCGTGCGCCGGGCGGCGCGCGGGGCCTACCGGCACGGCGTGCAGCGCGTGGCCCCGGTGATCCGCCGGATGGGCGACCTGTGACCGCCCGGGCCGCCGCCCCGAACCCCGCTCGAGGAGCTGATCCCATGTCCAACCCACCGGTGGTGCGCCGGGTGCTCGCCGTGATCCCCGCACGCGGCGGCTCCAAGGGCGTGCCCGCCAAGAACCTCGCCCCCGTCGGCGGCGTACCCCTGGTGGTGCGCGCCGTGCGCGAGTGCCGGGCCGCGCGGAACGTCACGGACGTGGTCGTCTCCACCGACGACCAGGCCATCGCGGCGGCCGCGCGACAGGCCGGCGCCGAGGTCGTCCTGCGGCCCGCCGCCATCGCCGGCGACACCGCGACCTCCGAGGCGGCCGTCCTGCACGCCATGGACGCCCACGAGGCCCTGCACGGCGCGCCGGTGGACGTGGTGCTGCTCGTCCAGTGCACCAGCCCCTTCCTGGTCCGCGAGGACGTCGACGCCGTGGCCGCCGCGGTCGCCCACGGGGACGCCGACACGGCGGTGACCGTCGCCCCGTTCCACGGCTTCGTCTGGCGCGACGCCGACGACCGGGAGACCGGGGGCGGCCACGGCGTCAACCACGACAAGTCCTTCCGCCCCCGCCGCCAGGACCGCCCCCAGGACTTCCTGGAGACCGGCGCCGCCTACGCCATGGACGCCGCGGGCTTCCGCGAGCAGCGGCACCGCTTCTTCGGCCGCACCGAGCTCGTACGCACCGACCCGGCCCGCGTCCTGGAGATCGACGACCCGCACGACCTCGACCGGGCCCGGGCCCTCGCGCCGCTCTTCGACGCGGACCTCCCCGGAGCCCTCCCGACCGCGAACGACGTCGACGCGGTCGTCCTCGACTTCGACGGCACCCAGACCGACGACCGGGTGCTGATCGACTCCGGTGGACAGGAGTTCGTCGCCGTGCACCGCGGCGACGGACTCGGCATCGCGGCCCTCCGCCGGAGCGGCCTGAAGATGCTGGTCCTGTCCACGGAACAGAACCCGGTCGTCGCCGCCCGCGCACGCAAGCTCCGCATCCCCGTGCTGCACGGCGTCGACCGCAAGGACCTCGCACTGAAGCAGTGGTGCGAGGAGCAGGGCATCGCGCCGGAGCGCGTGCTCTACGTCGGCAACGACGTCAACGACCTCCCGTGCTTCGCCCTCGTCGGCTGGCCCGTGGCGGTCGCGAGCGCCCACGACGTCGTACGCGGCGCCGCACGCGCGGTCACCACCGTCCCCGGTGGCGACGGCGCCATCCGAGAGATCGCCAGCTGGATCCTCGGCCCCTCTCTCGACTCCCTCACCAAGTAAGGACATCTCTGCCATGAGCACCAACTCCCGTCTCCGCTCCTTCGGTTCGCGCGAGGTCGGCCCCGGGCGCCCGGTCTACATCTGCGGCGAGATCGGCATCAACCACAACGGTGAGCTGGAGAACGCCTTCAAGCTCATCGACGTGGCCGCCGAGGCCGGCTGTGACGCCGTCAAGTTCCAGAAGCGCACCCCGGAGATCTGCACCCCGCGTGACCAGTGGGACATCGAGCGCGACACTCCCTGGGGCCGGATGACCTACATCGACTACCGCCACCGCGTGGAGTTCGGCGAGGACGAGTACCGCCGGATCGACGAGTACTGCAAGGAGAAGGGCATCGACTGGTTCGCCTCCCCGTGGGACACCGAGGCCGTCGCCTTCCTGGAGAAGTTCGACGTCCCGGCCCACAAGGTCGCGTCCGCGTCCCTCACCGACGACGAGCTGCTGCGCGCCCTGCGCTCCACCGGCCGCGCGGTCATCCTCTCGACCGGTATGTCCACCCCGCGCCAGATCCGCCACGCGGTCGAGGTCCTGGGCTCGGACAACATCCTGATGTGCCACGCCACTTCGACGTACCCCGCGAAGGCCGAGGAGCTGAACCTCCGCGTGATCAACACGCTGGAGAAGGAGTTCCCGAACGTCCCGATCGGCTACTCCGGCCACGAGACCGGCCTGCAGACCACCCTCGCCGCCGTCGCCCTCGGTGCCGCGTTCGTCGAGCGCCACATCACCCTCGACCGCGCCATGTGGGGCTCCGACCAGGCCGCCTCCGTGGAGCCGCAGGGCCTGACCCGGCTGGTCCGCGACATCCGCACCATCGAGGCGTCCCTCGGCGACGGCGTGAAGAAGGTCTACGAGTCCGAGCTGGGCCCGATGAAGAAGCTGCGCCGCGTCGCCGGCGTGGTGGCCGAGGCGGAGATCGCCACGGCCGCGGGCGAACCGCTGTCCGTCTGACCCGGACCCGGTCCACCCCACCCCACCCCCACCACGACGACGGGAACGGTCGTACGTCGATGAGCCCCCGCGCCGGCCGGCCCGGCCCCCGCACTCTCGCCTTCGTCGAGAGCCCGGTACAGCTGCTCAACGTGCTGGAGTGGGCGCACGCGCACGCGCCCGGCGTGGGGCTCACCCTCGTGGTGCTGTCCCCGGTGGACCCGATGACCCGCGGCCAGCTGCGCCGGATGGCGGAGCTGGCCCGCGAGGAGGGGCACGAGGTCCGCTGGGAGGAGGCACGCGGGGGAGCGGGCGCCCCGCTGCGGACGGTCGGCGGACTGTCCGGGCCGCTCCGCCGGGCCACCCGTGTCGTCCTCGGCGACCCCTTCTCGCGCTACGTCCAGCTGCTGCTGACGATCACCCGGGCGCGGGACGTCGTCGTGGTCGACGACGGCACGGCGACCATGGAGTTCGTCGGGCAGCTGGCCCGCGGCGAGCGGCTGGTGCGCTGGCACCGCAAGGGCGGCCGCCCCGGCCCCCGCGACCTCCTCCTCGCCCCCGTGTCCGCCGCCGCCCGGCGCCGGCTCACCCCGGGCGGGAGACGCGCGGTGGAGGTCTTCACCTCGATGCCCATGGAGGACACGCCGCCCGGAGTCACCGTCAGCGCCCACACCTTCGCCTGGACCCGGGACCGCTTCGGCCCGCCCCGCATCACCCAGGGCGCGGACCTGGTGGGCACGTCGCTGGTGGAGACCGGCGTGGTGGACGGCGACGCCTATCTGGAGGCCGTGCGGTCCCTGGCGAGGACCCACGGCGCCCGGCGCTACTTCGCGCACCGCCGCGAGAGCGCGGAGAAGCTCCACCGGCTGGCGGTCGAGACGGGCCTGGAGATCGTCCGCCCCGAACTCCCGCTGGAGCTGGTCGCCCGCCGCGGCCCCATCGGCCGCACCGTGCTCAGCTTCCCGTCCACGGTCGTCCACACCCTCCCCCTCGCCCTGACCGGCACGGACGTCCGCGTCACGGTCTGCGACATAGACCCGGCCTGGCTGACCAGGACGGCCTCCCCGCGCGCGCGGGGCTTCCTGTCCGGGGTGACGGACTCGGCGCGGGACGTCCACCGGCTCCCGGCGGTGGTGGCGCCGGCCAGGCCCTGCGGTCTCGGGTGCTGAACCGGCCGCCCGACCCGCCCCGACCCGCCCCGGCTGTCCGCCAGATGAACCGGTCCGCGTGGGCTGGGCCGAGCGTGGTATCCGTGAAGGAGGCGGATGGGTGCCGGAGCATGACACGGCTGTGACACATGTCATGGTCCGGCAGGTCAGGGGGCCTTCATCCCGCAAAAGGGCGGCGAGTTTACCCATCCGGATCGACAGCTATGCGTAGGGCAGCCGACTTTTCTTCGCCTGACGGGCTGATTTTTCTTGATCGGGGGTCAGTAACGGGCGTCGGCGCCCTACTCTTCAAAGGGTGAAGCCACTGATGTCACTGGAGTCCGAGGTCGACCTCCCCGGCGGAGCGGTGCTCCCCGGAGCGTTGCCCGAGGCCCTGCGTGCCGAGCTGGTCGCGTTCCGGCGCGACCTGCACATGCACCCGGAGCTCGGCAACCAGGAGTTCCGCACCACCGCCGCGATCAAGGAACGTCTGGAGCGGGCCGGCCTCCGGCCGCGCGTACTGTCCAGCGGGACCGGCGTGATCTGCGACATCGGAACCGACGGTGGCACCGACTCGGCGATGCTGGCCATGCGCGCCGACATCGACGGCCTGCCCATCCCCGACATGAAGACCGAGTGCCCCTACCGCTCCACCGTGCCCGACCGTGCCCACGCCTGCGGCCACGACGTGCACACCACCGTGGTGCTGGGCACCGGCCTCGTCCTCGCCGAACTGCACCGCCAGGGCCTGCTGCCCCGCCCCGTCCGGCTGATCTTCCAGCCCGCCGAGGAGGTGCTGCCCGGGGGCGCCGCCGACGCCATCGCGGACGGCGCGCTCGACGGCATCGCCCGGATCATCGCCGTGCACTGCGACCCCCGCGTCGACGCCGGCAGGATCGGGCTGCGCCAGGGCCCCATCACCTCCGCCTGCGACCGGCTGGAGATCGCCCTCGACGGCCCCGGCGGTCACACCGCCCGGCCGCACCTGACCACCGACCTGGTCACCGCCGCCGCCCGCGTCGTCACCGACGTGCCCGCCCTGGTCGGCCGGCGGATCGACAGCCGCAGCGGACTCGCCGTGACCTGGGGCAGGATCGAGTCGGGCCACGCGCCCAACGTCATCCCGCAGCACGCCGAGCTGTCCGGCACCGTGCGCTGCCTGGACCTGGAGGCCTGGCGGCAGGCCCCCGACATCGTGGTCGCGGCCATCGACGAGGTGGCCAACCTGCACCGCGCCAAGTCGGAGATCAACTACGTGCGCGGCGTCCCGCCCGTGGTCAACGAGGCGGGGGTCACCGAACTGCTGCGCGACGCCATGATCGCCCGGCGCGGAGTGGAGTCCGTCGAGGACACCCAGCAGAGCCTCGGCGGCGAGGACTTCTCCTGGTACCTCGAGCGCGTCCCCGGCGCCATGGCCCGCCTCGGCGTCCGCACGCCCGGCGAGCGCACCGTGCGCGACCTGCACCAGGGCGACTTCGACGTGGACGAGCACGCGATCACCGTGGGCGTGGAGCTCTTCACCGCCGCCGCCCTCCTGGACGCGCTCCGCTGAGGCCCCTCCCGCCCCCGCTCCGCTTGCGTGCCGGGCGGGGGCGGGGCAGCGTGGGGCGCGTGCAGGCACGCGCGTCATGCCGACCGCCCGTTTCGGTCCCCTACGGCCCTCTGGTTCACAAGGACGTAACCGGCCATCGGCACGAATGGATAACGGCCCCGCGGAACCCCGTTCCCAGGAGTGTCTACGCGCGTTAATGTGCGCCGAACCGAGCACCCGCTGCGGGGCTTTGGAGAATGGGGAGCTTGAGATGCGTCGGATATCCAAACTGACCCGCGTAGCGGTGGGGGTCGCCTCGCTCGCACTCGCCGCCACCGCCTGCGGCGGCACCAGCAGTGACAACGGCGACAGCGGCGGCTCCAAGGAAGACCTCGGTCTCGCCATCGCCTACGACATCGGCGGCAAGGGCGACCAGTCCTTCAACGACGCCGCCTTCGCCGGCCTGACCAAGGCCAAGGACGAGTTCGGCTACAAGACCGCCGACGTGGAGCCCACCGAGGGCGAGACCGACGCGGACAAGGAGCAGCGCCTGGCCTCGCTGGCCCGCCAGGGCTACAACCCGGTCATCGGCGTCGGCTTCGCCTACGGCCCCGCCATGAAGGCCGTGGCCGCCAAGTACCCGAAGACCACGTTCGGCATCGTCGACTCCGTGGTCGAGGGCGAGAACGTCGCCTCCCTCGTCTTCGCCGAGGAGCAGGCCTCCTACCTCGCCGGTGTCGCCGCCGCGAAGGCCACCAAGACCGACACGGTCGGCTTCATCGGTGGTGTGGACATCCCGCTGATCCACAAGTTCGAGGCCGGCTACAAGCAGGGCGTGCAGGACACCGACGCCAAGGTGAAGGTGGTCTCGCAGTACCTGACGCAGACCGCCGAGGAGGGCGGCTTCTCCAGCCCGGACAAGGGCAAGGCCGCCGCCGAGGGCCAGATCGAGAAGAAGGCCGACGTCGTCTACCAGGCGGCCGGACTGTCCGGTCAGGGCGTCATCGAGGCCGCCGCGAAGGCCAAGGTCTGGGCGATCGGCGTCGACTCCGACCAGTACCAGCAGGAGGCCCTCGCCGCGTACAAGGACTACATCCTCACCTCCGCCCTGAAGGACGTCGGCGGCGCGGTGTACGCCCTGGCCAAGTCGGTGGAGGACGAGAAGCCGCTGACCGGCACCCAGGTCTTCGACCTCAAGGTGAACGGCGTCGGCCTCTCGGAGAGCAACCCGAAGATGGCCGAGGTCCCCGGTCTGACGGACGCCGTGGCCAAGGCCAAGGAAGGCATCATCGGCGGCTCCATCACGGTCAAGACGGAGTAGTTCGCGGTACGGGACATCCGTACGAAGCGGGCGGGCGCCCTCCGGCGCCCGCCCGCTTCGGCGTTCCCGGGTCCGCTCACCCACCGCCACCCTCCGTTCGCGATCGGCCAGCCCCGACCACGGCTGGGAACCGTGTTGGGCACGGCCGGATAACAAGGTGGACAGAAGGGGTTTTCAGGCAGGTCTACGCGCGTTAATCTGCGGCAAAGCCAGCGCCGTAGCTGAACCGTCCCGGCGCTTTGTACGACTAGGAGCACCACACATGCGCCGGATTTCCCGGATCACGGTCGCAGGCGCAGCGACCGCCTCCCTGGCCCTCGCCCTCTCCGCCTGCGGCGGCACCTCGACCTCCTCGAGCTCCTCCGACGCGAAGGGCGACAAGGGCCTGGCCATCGCCTACGACGTCGGCGGCAAGGGCGACCAGTCCTTCAACGACGCCGCGTACGCCGGCCTGGAGCAGGCGAAGAAGGAGTTCGGCTACGAGACCGCCGACGTCGAGCCCACCGACGGTGAGACGGACGCCGACAAGGAACAGCGCCTGGTCTCGCTGGCGAAGCAGGGCTACAACCCGGTCATCGGTGTCGGCTACGCGTACGCCTCCGCCGTGAAGGGTGCCGCGGAGAAGTTCCCGGACACCACCTTCGGCATCGTCGACGACGCCACGGTCGAGGCCGGCAACGTGGCCGACCTGGTCTTCTCCGAGGAGCAGGCCTCCTACCTGGCCGGCGTCGCCGCCGCCGAGAGCACCAAGACCGACGTCGTCGGTTTCGTGGGCGGCGTGGACATCCCGCTGATCCACAAGTTCCGCGCGGGCTTCGAGCAGGGCGTCAAGGACACCGACCCGAAGGTCAAGGTCATCTCGCAGTTCCTGACCCAGACCGCGGAGGAGGGCGGCTTCTCCAGCCCGGACAAGGGCAAGTCCGCCGCCGAGGGCCAGATCGAGAAGAAGGCCGACGTCGTGTACGCGGCCGCCGGTCTGTCCGGACAGGGCGTCATCGAGGCCGCCGCCGCCAACAAGGTGTGGGCGATCGGCGTCGACTCCGACCAGTACCAGCAGGAAGCTCTTGCCAAGTACAAGGACTCGATCCTCACCTCGGCGATGAAGGACGTCGCCAAGGCGGTGTACAACCTGGCGAAGTCGGTCGAGGACGGCAAGCCCGCGACCGGTATCGTCAAGGGCGATCTGAAGACGGGTGAGGTGAGCCTGTCGAACTCCAACCCGAAGTTCGCGGACGACGCCGAGCTCCAGGAAGCCATCAAGACGGCCAAGGAGAAGATCATCAGCGGCGAGATCAAGGTCAAGTCCAGCTGAGCAACCCTCTGAGGGGGTGTCCTCAGAGGGCCGCGGGGTCGCGACCGCTGGACGGGGTACGGGGAGCCGGGCTCTCCGTACCCCGTCGGTCAGGGGCGCCACCCCTTTGTATGCCGTAGGGGCGCTACGCGCGTAGACGGCCCCCGTCCCCAGGAGAGTGCGTCATCAACGCGTCCAGCAGCCCTCCGGCCGGAGCGGCGGTCAACGATTCGGTGACCGCCGTCGAGCTCGCCGGGATCACCAAGCGCTTCCCCGGCGTCGTCGCCAACCACGACATCCACCTCACGGTCCGCAAGGGCACCGTCCACGCCCTCGTCGGGGAGAACGGTGCCGGCAAGTCGACCCTGATGAAGATCCTCTACGGCATGCAGAAGCCGGACGAGGGCACCATCGCGGTCGGCGGCGAGAAGGTGAGCTTCTCGTCCCCCGCCGACGCCATCGCGCGCGGCATCGGCATGGTGCACCAGCACTTCATGCTCGCCGACAACCTCACCGTCCTCGAGAACGTCGTCCTCGGCAGCGAGAAGCTCCACGGCATCGGCGCCGGGGCCCGCCGCAAGATCAAGGAGCTCTCCGAGCGCTACGGCCTCGGCGTCCGCCCCGACGTCCTGGTCGAGGACCTCGGCGTCGCCGCCCGCCAGCGCGTGGAGATCCTCAAGGTCCTCTACCGCGGCGCCACCACCCTGATCCTCGACGAGCCCACCGCGGTCCTCGTGCCGCAGGAGGTCGACGCGCTCTTCGACAACCTGCGCGAGCTCAAGGCCGAGGGCCTGTCGGTCATCTTCATCTCCCACAAGCTGGGCGAGGTCCTCTCGGTGGCCGACGACATCACCGTCATCCGTCGCGGCACGACCGTCGGCACCGCCGTCCCCGCCGAGACCACCGCGCGCCAGCTCGCCGAGATGATGGTCGGCAGCGAACTGCCCACCCCCGAGACGGCCGAGTCCACGGTCACCGACCGCCCCGTCATCACCGTCGACAAGCTGCGGCTGACGGCCGCCGGCGGCAAGGTCCTGCTCGACGACATCACCTTCACCATCCACGAGGGCGAGGTCCTCGGCATCGCGGGCGTCGAGGGCAACGGCCAGACCGAACTGGTCGACGCCCTCATCGGCCTGAAGTCCGCCGACTCCGGCGTCATCCGGCTGGCCGACGAGGAGATCACCGCCTGGCCCACCCGCAGGCGCCGCGAGCAGGGCATCGGCTACATCCCCGAGGACCGGCACCGCCACGGCCTGCTCCTGGAGTCCCCCCTCTGGGAGAACCGCATCCTCGGCCACGTCACCGAACGGCCCAACGCCAAGGGCGTCTGGCTGGACCCGAAGGCCGCCCAGGAGGACACCCGCCGGATCGTCGAGGAGTACGACGTCCGCACCCCCGGCATCGACGTCACCGCGGCCTCCCTCTCCGGCGGCAACCAGCAGAAGCTGATCGTCGGCCGCGAGATGACCCACAAGCCGCGCTTCCTGATCGCCGCCCACCCCACCCGCGGCGTGGACGTCGGCGCCCAGGCCGCCATCTGGGACCACATCCGCGAGGCCCGCCGCGAGGGCCTGGCCGTGCTGCTGATCTCCGCCGACCTGGACGAGCTGATCGGCCTGTCCGACACCCTCCGGGTGATCTACGACGGGAAGCTGGTCGCGGACGCCGACCCGGCCACCATCACCCCCGAGGCACTGGGCACCGCCATGACCGGCGCCGTCTCCGGACACCTCGAACAGGAAGAGACCCCCGAGACCTCGGCCGGCGCGTCCCGGTCCCCCGAGTCCGAGGAAGACGAGGCCCGCTGATGAAGAAGTTCGACAAGGAGCGCGTGCTCCTCGCGGTGGCCGGACCGGTCATCGCGCTCGCCGTGGCCTTCGTGCTGAGCGCCGTCGTGCTGCTCGCCTCCGGCAAGAACCCGGTCGAGCCGTTCGCCCTGATGTTCGAGCAGGCCGGTTTCGCCGACATCCAGGTGCTGATCATCAACCAGGCCTCGATGTACTACATCGCGGCCCTCGCGGTGGCCATCGGCTTCCGGATGAACCTGTTCAACATCGGCGTCGACGGCCAGTACCAGCTCGGCGCCATGATGGCCGCCAGCGTCGGCGCCCACATGAACCTGCCGGCCGTCCTGCAGATCCCGCTGCTGCTCCTCACCGCCGTGTTCACCGGCGCCTTCTGGGCCGGCGTCGCCGGTGTCCTCAAGGTCACCCGGGGGGTCAGCGAGGTCGTCGCGACGATCATGCTCAACGCGATCGCGACCTCCGTCATCGGCTACATGTGGCTGCCCACCGTCTTCGGCGTCAAGGTCGGCAACAACAACACCACCGGCGAGATGTACGAGTCCGGCTGGATCCCCGGCATCGACATGGGCGCGGCCGGCGAGATCTACGGCCTGGTGATCCTCGCCGTCCTGCTCGGCATCGGCTACTGGATCGTCCTCAACCGCACCCGCTTCGGCTTCGACCTGCGCGCCTCCGGCGCCTCGGAGTCCGCCGCCGCGGCCAGCGGCGTCGACCCCAAGCGCATGGTGCTCACCGCCATGCTGCTCTCCGGCGCCATCGCCGGTCTCGCGGGCCTGCCGATCCTGCTCGGCGACGCGCACACCTACAACCTCAGCTTCCCCACCGGCATCGGCTTCCTCGGCATCGGCATCGCCCTGCTCGGCCGCAACAGCCCGGTCGGCATCGCCTTCGCCGCCCTCCTGTGGGCCTGGCTCGACAAGGCCTCGCCCGAGCTGGACTTCCACGGCTACGACAAGGAGATCGCGGTCATCATGCAGGGCCTGATCGTCCTCTCCGTCGTGGTCTCCTACGAGGCCGTCCGCGAATGGGGCCTGCGCCGCCAGCAGCGCCGGGTCGGCGCGGAACTCGCCGCGGGCCATGTTCTCGGGGGCCCGGACGCCGACAACAACACCACGAAGGAGGTGGCCGGCCGATGACCGCACCGACCACAGCGACCGACGTCAACCAGCCGTCGCTGGAGCACGCACCGAAGGCCGGCCGCCGTCTGTCCTGGCCCGTCCTGCTCCTGGTCATCGCCGGAGCCCTGGCCCTGACCTCGATCGTGCGCCTGATCACGGGCGCCGACGGCATCACCAACGTCAGCCAGATGTCCACCGCGCTCCAGCTCGCCGTCCCGATCGGCCTCGCCGGTCTCGGCGGCCTGTGGGCCGAGCGCGCGGGCGTCGTCAACATCGGCCTCGAAGGCATGATGATCCTGGGCACCTGGTTCGGCGCCTGGGCCGGATTCCAGTGGGGCCCGTGGACCGGCGTCCTGGTCGGCCTCCTCGGCGGCGCGCTCGGCGGCCTGCTGCACGCGATCGTCACCGTCACCTTCAACGTCAACCACATCGTCTCCGGTGTGGCGATCAACATCCTCGCCCTCGGCGCCACCCGCTACCTCGCCCCGCTGGCCTTCGTGGGCCACCAGGGCGGCTCCGCCAAGCAGTCCCCGGCGGTCGAGTCCCTCGGCAACTTCACCGTGCCCGGACTGTCCGACGGACTGAGGGACCTCAACGACAAGGGCTGGTTCTTCGTCTCCGACATCGCGGGCCTGCTCGGCGGACTGGTCACCAACGTCTCCTGGCTGACCCTGATCGCCGTCGCGCTCGTCCCCGCCACCTGGTGGATCCTGTGGCGCACG
The DNA here is from genome assembly GCF_008312835.1 of Streptomyces marokkonensis. GTDB lineage: Bacteria > Actinomycetota > Actinomycetes > Streptomycetales > Streptomycetaceae > Streptomyces > Streptomyces marokkonensis_A. Next base: position 60,781 of record NZ_VSKS01000002.1, read on the forward strand.
CCGTTCGGCCTGCGGCTGCGCTCCTGCGGCGAGAACCCGATCGCCGCCGAGTCCCTCGGCGTGAACGTCTACAAGTACAAGTACCTCGCCGTGATCATCTCCGGCGGCCTGGCCGGCCTCGGCGGTGTCTTCCTCTCCATCGTGGCCAACCCCTTCTACCTGGAGGGCCAGGTCAGCGGACGCGGCTTCATCGGCCTCGCCGCGATGATCTTCGGCAACTGGATGCCGGGCGGTCTCGCCATCGGCGCCGGCCTCTTCGGCTACACCGACAGCCTCAACCTGCGCGGCGGCTCCGCCAACGTGCACGCCCTGCTGCTGCTCGGCGCGCTGCTGCTGCTCATCGGCGCGATCTACCTGGTCATCCGCAAGAAGTACGTCCACGCGGCGATCACCCTGGTCGTCGGCGCCCTCGTCTTCGCCTGGTACGCCGGCACCAACGAGGTCCCCAACCAGGTCGTCGCCGCCACGCCGTACGTCATCACCCTCGTCGTCCTCGCCCTCTCCGCCCAGCGGCTGCGCATGCCCAGGGCCAACGGCATGCCCTACCGGAAGGGGCAGGGCAAGTGACCGCGGCCGACGTCGACTGGGAGGCGCTGCGCGCCGTCGCCCGGGAGGCCATGACCCACGCCTACGTCCCCTACTCGGGGTACCCGGTCGGCGTCGCGGCCCTGGTCGACGACGGGCGCACGGTCTCCGGCTGCAACGTCGAGAACGCGTCGTACGGTCTCGGCCTGTGCGCCGAGTGCGGCATGGTCTCGGAGCTGCACCGCACCGGAGGCGGCCGCCTCACCCACTTCACCTGTGTGGACGGCCGGGGCGAGATCCTCGTCCCGTGCGGCCGCTGCCGCCAGCTGCTGTACGAGTTCGGCGGGTCCGGACTGCTCCTCGAGACCCCGGCGGGAATCCTGCCGCTGTCGGAGATGCTGCCCCAGGCCTTCGGCCCGCAGCACCTCACCAAGTAACTCCCGTGCGGCCCCTCCGGACGACCGACGGCACCGTCGGCGGTCGTCGACCGGAGGGGCCGCGCCCTTCGCACCCCGGAAGGAACCCCGGCCATGGCCATGGACGCCATCTCCGTCATCCGCACCAAGCGGGACCGCGGCGAACTCAGCGACGAGCAGATCGACTGGGTGATCGACGCGTACACCCGCGGGGAGGTGGCCGACGAGCAGATGTCGGCCCTCGCCATGGCGATCCTGCTCAACGGCATGAACCGGAGCGAGATCGCCCGCTGGACGGCCGCGATGATCGCCTCCGGTGAGCGCATGGACTTCTCGTCCCTGTCCCGCCCGACCGCCGACAAGCACTCCACCGGAGGCGTCGGCGACAAGATCACCCTCCCGCTGGCCCCCCTCGTCGCGGCCTGCGGCGCGGCTGTCCCGCAGCTGTCCGGCCGCGGCCTCGGCCACACCGGCGGCACGCTCGACAAGCTGGAGTCCATCCCCGGCTGGCGCGCCCTGCTCTCCAACGAGGAGATGCTGTCCGTGCTGGACGGCACCGGCGCGGTGATCTGCGCGGCCGGCGACGGGCTGGCCCCCGCCGACAAGAAGCTCTACGCGCTCCGCGACGTGACCGGCACGGTCGAGGCGATCCCGCTGATCGCCTCCTCGATCATGTCGAAGAAGATCGCGGAGGGCACCGGCTCCCTGGTGCTGGACGTGAAGGTCGGCACGGGCGCCTTCATGAAGACGCTCGACGACGCCCGCGAACTGGCCCGCACCATGGTCGGCCTGGGCACCGACTCGGGCGTGCGGACGGTCGCCCTCCTGACCGACATGTCCACCCCGCTCGGCCTGACCGCGGGCAACGCGCTCGAGGTCCGCGAGTCCGTCGAGGTCCTGGCCGGCGGCGGCCCGGCGGACGTCGTCGAGCTGACCCTCGCCCTCGCCCGCGAGATGCTCGACGCGGCCGGCCTGAAGGACGCCGACCCGGCCAAGGCCCTCGCCGACGGCTCCGCGATGGACGTCTGGCGCCGCATGATCGCGGCCCAGGGCGGCGACCCGGACGCGGAGCTGCCGGTGGCCCGTGAGCGGCACGTGGTGAACGCCCCGGCCTCGGGCGTCCTGACCCGCCTCGACGCCTACGGCATCGGCGTCGCCGCCTGGCGCCTCGGCGCGGGCCGCGCCCGCAAGGAGGACCCGGTGCAGGCGGGCGCGGGCGTCGAACTCCACGCCAGGCCCGGCGACCGGGTGACCGAGGGCCAGCCCCTCCTCACCCTCCACACGGACACCCCGGACCGCTTCGACTACGCCCTCCAGGCGGTCGAGGGCTCGTACGACGTCGCCCCGGAGGGCACGGAGTTCACGGCGACCCCCGTGGTACTGGAACGCATCGCCTGACAGGCCGTCCGGGTGGGACCGGCGGCCCGCCGCCGGTCCCACCCGCCGTCACCCCAGCAGGGCCGCCACGGCCACCAGCACCGGCACCGACAGCACCGTCGACACCAGGATCGCCTCCCGGGCCAGCCGCTCGCCCACGCGATAGCTGCTCGCATAGGTGAACAGGTTCTGCGCGGCCGGGAGGGCCGAGGTCACCACCACGTCCAGCAGATGCGCCCCGCGCAGCCCGAAGACACCCACCGCCAGCGCCCAGGCGACCAGCGGCTGGCCCACCGCCTTCAGCGCCACGGCGAGGAGGACGGCACCCCGGTCCCCGCCCCGCAGCGGCAGCGTGCTGCCGCGCAGCGAGATGCCGAACGCGAGCAGCACGGCCGGAACCGCCATGTTGCCTATCAGGACCACCGGGTCCAGGACCGGCCCGGGTATCTCCACACCGGCCGCCGACACCGCCACCCCCGCCAGCGACCCCAGCGCGATCGGGTTCCGCAGCGGCGTGAGCAGCCGCCGCCACAACGCCTGCTTCTCGCCCGCCGTCGACAGGTCCAGGATTGTCAGCGCCACCGGCGTGACCCCGACCAGCTGGAACAGCAGCACCGGCGCCACGAGCGAGGCGTCGCCCAGGACGTATACGGCGATCGGAATGCCGAGGTTGCCGGAGTTGACGTAGCTGGAGCACAGGGCGCCGATGGTGGTGCGGCCGACACCCCAGCCGCGTACGGCACCCACCGCGACGAAGACGCCCGCCACCGCCGCCGTGCTCAGCGCGGTGACCAGCAGCCGGTCCGAGAAGACCACCGACAGGTCGGCCCCGGCCAGGGTGGTGAACAGCAGGGCCGGCGACGCCACGTGGAACGCCAGCCTCGTCAGGACGTCGCGGCCCTGAGCGCCGAGGTGCCCCCGGCGGCCGATGACATAGCCGACGCCGATGACGACGGCGATCACCAGGAACCCGCTCAGCACCCCCTGCACGGCGGCTCCTCGCGGCGGTGGGCGGCACCGGACACCAGGGGCTGAGCGGATCTGCGGCACATGCGGCCAACCCTCCGGGGCAGGTCGCGCCCGGGTCAATGTGATCCTCGCGGCGCCCCGCGCGATGAATTACGCGACCCCGGCCGGTCTACCGGTTGTGGACGCCATGACACCGCCCGTACTCGTGATCAGCGGCCCTCTCACCCGGGACGAGGTGAGCGGGCCGTGCGACGCGCTGCGGGCACTCCTGGACGGCGGCGGGACGGGCGGGGTCGTCGTCTGCGACGTCGGCGGACTGGGGCCACCCGGGCTCGCCGCCGTGAACCTGCTCGCGCGGCTCCAGCTCACGGCCCGCCGCGCCGGGGGCCGGATACGGCTGCGCGACCCCTCCGCGGCGCTATGCGCCCTGCTCGACCTCGTCGGCCTCCGCTTCGAGATGGAGGGGCAGCCCGAACAGCGGGAACCACCGCTTGGTGTCCAGGAAGCAGTGGAACCCGGTGATCCGGCCGTCTGAGATCTCCAGCACCTGCACCGCCCACGGCGTGAACCCGCCGGCCTCCGGGTCGGGCTTGTACTGCGCGAACCCCGGCAGCCCGTTGACCTCCACCGGCACCAGCCGGGAGTTCGCGCAGGGGGAGCCGAGCGTCGTCATGAAACCCGTGATGTCGTCGGCGCCGGTCAGCCACAGGTCGAACGGCGGCATCGTCATGATGGCGTCCTCGTGGAGCAGCGCGGTCAGCGCCGACATGTCGTACCCCTCGAACGCCGCCACGTAGCGCTCGAGCAGTTTCCGCTGCTCCTCGTCGAGCGGGTCGGACACCGACGCCTCGGCGCCGGGCTGACGCCGCTCGGCGAGCGTCGCCCGGGCCCGCTGGAGCGCGCTGTTGACCGACGCGACCGACGTGCCCAGCAGCTCGGCGACCTCGCTCGCCTTCCAGGCCAGCACCTCGCGCAGGATGAGCACCGCACGCTGCTTGGCCGGCAGCTGCTGGAGCGCGGCCATGAAGGCGAGCCGCACCGACTCCTTGGCGACCGCGGCCTCCGCCGGGTCGGCGGGCGTGGGCAGCACCCGGGAGTCGGGCATCGGCTCCAGCCACGTGTTGTCCGGGCGGGGCGCCAGCGCGGCCCGCGCCAGCGGTGTGGACTCGGTGAGATCCATCGGCCGGGCCCGCTTGTTGCCCGCCGTCAGCATGTCCAGGCACACGTTGGTCGCGATGCGGTACAGCCAGGAGCGCAGGCTGGAGCGGCCCTCGAACCTGTCGTAGCTGCGCCAGGCGCGGATCATGGTGTCCTGCACCGCGTCCTCCGCCTCGAAGGACGAGCCGAGCATCCGGTAGCAGTACCCGGTCAGTTCGACCCGGTACTCCTCCAGCCTGGCGTCCAGGTCGGTCGTCGTCGCCGTGCCGTTCGTCATCGTCCACCCACCCCATGTGGCGTCTTCGTGGCGCACTATCGCACCCACCACTCCGGAAGCTACCGCAGCCCACTGACAACGGCCCCTCGAGCGGGCGAACGCCCAGGTCAGCACGGTGGGGCAGGAGTTCTTCCGCCCCGCCGCCCCTTCCCGTCCCGGCCCTGGAGGCTGCGCCCCCAGACCCCCCTTCCGGCCCTCGACGGGCCTCGTCCTCAAGCGCAGGACGGGCTGGTTGCAAGCCCCTCCGGCGTTCGAGGAGCGGGGGTCCGGGGGCACGCCCCCGGGGTCGGGAAGGGGCGGCGGGGCGCGGGACGTCAGGCCGGCCGGACCACGGCCGCCCGCGCCGCCGCGCGCGTACCGGCCAGGGTGATCGCCGCGACCCCGGCCACGGCCACCAGGCCGACCCCCACCGTCCCGGCCCACCCACCGGCGTGGAAGGCCAGCGCACCCACCGTGCTCCCCGCGCTGGAGCCGACGTAGTAGGCGGACTGGTAGAGCGCGGCCGCCTGCGCCCGACCCACGTCCGCGGTCTTCCCCACCGCCGACGACGCCACCGCGTGCCCCGCGAAGAACCCCGCGGTGATCAGCACCAGCCCCAGCAGCACCAGCGGCAGCGACTCCGCCAGCGACAGCAGCAGGCCCGCCGCCGTGGTCCCGCCGCCCGCGTACAGCGCCCCCCGGCGTCCCAGCCGGCCCACCAGCCGCCCCGCCGCCGAAGCCGAGACCGTGCCCACCAGATAGACCAGGAAGACCGAGCCGGCGATGCCCTGCGGCAGCGAGAACGGCGCCTCTGTCAGCCGGTACCCGACGACCGTGTACACACCGCCGAACACCGTCATGAACAGCGCGCCGATCGCGAACAGCCGCCGCAGCAGGGGGTTCGCCAGATGGCCCCGGACCGTGCCGGCCAGCACGCGCGGCCGCAGCGAACCCGGCCGGAAGTGCTTCGGCGCCGGCAGCAGCAGCCGGAAGGCCACCGCGCACGCGACCGCGATCACCCCGATCACCCCGACGGCGACCCGCCAGCCCCACTCCTGCGCCACCCAGCCGGTGATCACCCGGCCGCTCATCCCGCCGACGCTGTTGCCGGCCACGAACAGCCCGATCGCCGTCACCAGCGCCTTGGGCGTGACCTCCTCCGCGAGATACGCCGTCGCCGAGGCGGGCAGTCCGGCCAGCGCCGCGCCCTGCAGCGCCCGCAGCGCCACCAGCACGCCCAGCGACGGGGCGAAGGGCACCAGCAGCCCCACCGTCACGGCGACAGCCAGGGAGACCGTCATGACCGTGCGCCGTCCGTAGCGCTCCGACAACGCGCTCATCGGCAGCACGAACAGCGCCAGGCCACCGGTCGCCGCCGACACCGTCCAGCTCGCGTCGCTCGCGCTCACCGCGAAGTCACCGGAGACCAGCGGCAGCAGGGCCTGGGTGGAGTACAGCAGCGCGAACGTCGCGACACCCGCGAGGAACAGGGCGAGACTCATCCGGCGGTAACCGGGCCCGCCCGGGGACATCCGGGACCCGGAGACGGGCGGCTGGGCGGAGGGAACGGATGCGACGGCGCCCACGCTGGTGGACGCCCCGGTACTGGCGGGATTCATGCCTCGAAGGTAGGGACGGCCCCGCTCATCCGTCCAATGCACGGAATCGCCATAATCGTTCCCATGGAGCATCAGCGGAGGTCACGGAACCGGCTGTCACAGAGCAGTGACACACGAGACACGGACGACATGTCGAGACTGCTCGCCCCCCGCCTCGCGCACTTCGCCGGCGTCGCCCGCACCGAGCACGTCACGCGCGCCGCCCAGGAGATGCAGGTACCGCAGTCCACCCTCTCCCGCGCGATGGTCCGCCTGGAACAGGACCTGGGCGTCGAGCTGTTCGCCCGCCACGGCCGCACGGTCTCCCTGACCCCCGCCGGCCGCACCTTCCTCACCTCCGTCGAACGCGCCCTCGCCGAGATCGGACGCGCCGCGGAGGAGGTGCGCGCCGACGCCGACCCCGCCACCGGCAAGGTCGCCTTCGGCTTCCTGCACACCATGGGCGCCGAGACCGTGCCCGGCCTGCTGCACGCCTTCCGTGCCGACCACCCGCGCATCCGGTTCAGCCTCGTCCAGAACTACGGTGAGGCCATGCTGGAGGGCCTCCGCGCGGGCGAACTCGACCTGTGCCTGACCTCCCCGGTGCCCGACGCCCCCGACCTCGTCGCCCGCCGCCTCGACGAGCAGAAGCTGCGCCTGGTCGTCCCCGTCGACCACCGCCTCGCCGGCCGCCGCCGCATCCGCCTGGCCGAGGCCGCCGACGAGACGTTCGTGACCCTGGAACCCGGCTACGGCCTGCGCCGCATCACCGACGACCTCTGCGCCCAGGCGGGCTTCAAACCGCGTATCGCCTTCGAGGGCGAGGAGGCCGAGACCCTGCGCGGACTGGTCGCCGCGGGCCTGGGCGTGGCCCTCCTTCCCCCGCCCCCGTTCCCCCGCCCCGGGGTGGTGGAGCTGACGGTGACGGCTCCCAGGGCGGCACGAGAGATCGGTGTGGCCTGGCTCGCCGGCCGTCCGGACACACCCCCGGTGGCCGCCTTCAAGAAGTTCCTGCTCAGTAAGAGGGGCACCTTGCTGCCGACTTGAGAGGGCATGACCGGCTGCCGGCGCAGGGGCCGGCGCCCCAGGGGCGCGGGGCCGTATCGATGCCCGGCTCCGCCGCGTGGGCGCGGCCGGCCACCGACGACCCGCGCAGTCGCAGGCCGGCAAACCACCCCAACGGCGCTACCGCCGCCGCAGTGACCTGCCGAACCCCGCCGCGAGCGGCATCCGCAACCCCAGCGGCGGAGGCGCCGCCAGGGCGTCCTGCACGGGACGCGAGAACGCCCGCCCGAACAGCGCCCCCATCACGAAGTCCTCGGCCAGCGCCATCACTTCGTCCCGGTACTGGCTCAATCCGTGCCCGTCCGAATGGACCTCGAACCGGCACACGTCCCGGTTCGCCTTCTTCGCCCGCGCCGCCAGCCGGAACGACAGCTCGGGGTCGGTCCGCGCGTCATTGGTGCCGTGCACGATCAGCACGCGCCGGCCGGCGAGCTGTTTCACCGGTTCGGGTGGTGCCGCCACGTCCTCCTCCGGCAGCCAGGGTGCCAGCGCCAGCACGGAGTTGACGGCCTCGTGGCCCCCCGCGCGGAGCGCGGCCCTGCCGCCCATGCCGAGGCCGACCAGGCAGACGGGGACGTCCCCGTAGCGTCGTACGGCCTCGTCGGCGGCCCAGGTGGCGTCGTGCGCGAGATGCGCCTCGCTGCCGTTCCAGCCCCGCCAGCGGTAGTGGACGACGTGGGCGGCGAGGCTCTGCTCCCTTCCCGCGCGGGTGAGACGGCGGCCGAGGCCCCGTACGGAGGCGGCCGCCCACAGGGGGGACGGCCGGCGGCTGGAGACCTCCTCGCCGCCCGGGAGCAGCAGCACCACACCGCTCACCGCCGTCGGCTCCGGGCCGAGCGCCCTCCCCAGCCGGGCCGTGCGAACCGGCGTCGCTTGCTGTGCCATGACAGAACATTCTCAGAAGCGTCGGTGTACGCGACCCGTCCGTGCGGTCACCGTTACGTATCGACGGATTCGCGCACCGAGTGATCTACGCGCGTAGGAGTTAGAGTGCGGAGATGACGAGCCAGACCATCGCGAACACCCCGACCGCGGACCAGATCCGCCGGGCGCCCAAGGTTCTGCTGCACGACCACCTCGACGGCGGGCTGCGCCCCGGCACCGTCGTCGACCTGGCCCGTGAGACCGGCTACACCGGTCTCCCCGACACCGACCCCGACAAGCTCGCCCTCTGGTTCCACCAGGCCGCCGACTCGGGTTCCCTGGAGCGGTACCTGGAGACGTTCTCGCACACCGTCGGCGTCATGCAGACCCGCGACGCGCTCGTCCGGGTCGCCGCCGAGTGCGCCGAGGACCTCGCAGGGGACGGCGTCGTCTATGCCGAGGTGCGCTACGCCCCCGAACAGCACCTCGAAGGCGGGCTGAGCCTCGAGGAGGTCGTCGAGGCGGTCAACGAGGGGTTCCGGCAGGGGGAGCGGCGCGCGAAGGAGAACGGCCACCGCATCCGGGTCGGTGCCCTGCTCACCGCGATGCGGCACGCCGCCCGCGCCCTGGAGATCGCCGAACTCGCCAACCGCTACCGGGACCTGGGCGTCGTCGGCTTCGACATCGCGGGCGCCGAGGCCGGCTACCCGCCCACCCGGCACCTCGACGCCTTCGAGTACCTGAAGCGGGAGAACAACCACTTCACCATCCACGCCGGTGAGGCGTTCGGGCTGCCGTCCATCTGGCAGGCCCTCCAGTGGTGCGGCGCCGACCGGCTCGGGCACGGGGTGCGCATCATCGACGACATCCAGGTCCACGACGACGGCACCGTCGAGCTCGGCCGGCTCGCCTCCTACGTCCGGGACAAGCGCATCCCGCTGGAGCTGTGCCCGAGCTCCAACCTCCAGACCGGGGCCGCCGCCTCGTACGCCGAGCACCCCATCGGTCTGCTGCGCCGGCTGCACTTCCGGGCCACCGTGAACACCGACAACCGCCTCATGTCCCACACGAGCATGAGCCGGGAATTCGAGCACCTGGTCGGGGCCTTCGGTTACACGCTCGACGACATGCAGTGGTTCTCCGTCAATGCGATGAAATCAGCGTTCATTCCTTTCGATGAACGACTGGCCATGATCAATGACGTCATCAAGCCCGGATACGCCGAGCTGAAATCCGAATGGCTGTTCCGGCAAACCGCCTCCACCAGCGGTTCCGTGGCCACGGAGGGCTGAACGCGGCCTTCTCGGGAAACGAGGAAACCAGCGGTGTTCACAATCCGTCCGCATTTCGATGTTTGCGGCGGGTGGTGCCGCGTGTTTACGGTCACAGCACCGCTCACATCCCCGTATCCCATTTCGAGGACACATTTTCATGAAGCAGTCTGCTGCCAAGACCCTCGGTGCCGCCGCTCTCGGTGCCGCCTTCGCCGTCGCCGGTGCGGGCGTCGCCAACGCGGCCCCGGCCGTCCCGGACGCCGTTCCGTCGCTGGACACCGTCACCCAGGCCGTTCCGGCCGAGCGGCTGTCCGGTGCGGTGCCGGGCCCGTCCGGGGCGCTGGCGACGGGGCAGGAGCTGGCCGGCACCGGCATGGCGACCGTGCAGCCCGTGGCCGAGAAGGCGGGCCCCCAGGTTCCGGGCGCCGGTCTGCTCGGCGGTCTGCCGCTGCACGCGGTGCCCGCCCAGGGCCTCAACGTCAACGGCGTTCCGCTCGGCGGCTGACCGCCAGGCGCACACGGCCGATGGGGCGCACCCCGATGTCGGGGTGCGCCCCATCGGCGTACTCGCGGGGAGATGGTTCCGGGGGGCGGTTACCAGGCCGTCCGTGCCTTGTCCTCCGAGGGCAACAGGATCCACAGGGCGATGTACAGCAGGAACTGCGGGCCCGGCAGCAGGCACGACGCCAGGAAAATCACCCGCATCGTGTTCGCGGAGGTGCCGAAGCGCCGGGCCAGCGCGGCGCACACTCCGCCGATCATCCGGTCGTTGGTGGGGCGGGCGAGGCGGCTCATGACGACTCCTTCGTGAGCGGTGGGAGGCCTCCCGACCGGCTGCCTCCATGCACTCCACGTTACGGAGACGAAGGGGGCAAAGCGTCGCTCCACGGGGCGATCCCGACCCTGGGAATCGTCGGGGTCCTACCCTGAGCCGGCTCCTCCGGAAGAGGGGCTCCGGCGGGCAGCCACGCCGTCCTGCGGCGCAGCCAGGCACGGCCCGCGGGCACCACGGCCGCGTGCGCGAGCGCCGCGCCCGCCGTGTTCAGCAGCAGCGAGTCGACGTCCACGACCTGCCCCGGCACCGCCGTCTGCAGCATCTCCACGGCCAGCGAGACCAGCGCGGTCGCGGTCATGGTGCGGATCAGCGAACCCAGCCGTGACACGGCCAGGCGCCCACCGGCCATCGGGAGCAGCACGCCCAGCGGCGCCAGCAGCGCCATCGCCTCAGCGGCCCGGCGGACCCCCGTCACCCACCCCAGCGCGAAATCCGCCCGGATGCCGTCGAACGGCCGCAGATTCGCGGGCATCACCCAGGGGACGTCCAGCGGGCGCAGCGTGTACCAGGCGACGAACGCGAGATGCGCGGCCAGGAGGAGTCCTCCTGTCACCCGGATGCGGAATGCGGCGGTGCCGCCGATGAAGCCTTGACGCTGCACGACCCCCTAGACGCGGCGTTCGGCACGATCGGTTCCGGGATGTCACCCGTTCACCGGGTGAGGCCTGCGCCACAGTCCGCGGAGACGCCCGGCCCGCCCCGCGGATCAGCCCTCCGTGACCTCCGAGGAGGGCGGCTCCTCGTCGGCCGGACGGGACCGGACCTCGCCGGTGCACTTGTAGCGGCGCGGCCGGCTGTCCTCCGGTCCGCCCAGGATCACCGAGCCGTCGCCCTCGGCCGCCGCCGAGTCGGAGAAGGTGCACACGACCTGCGCCAGCGCGGAGGAGGGCAGGCTCCCCGGCGCGGTGCTCAGCCGCAGCGTGTCCTCCGGGTCGCCCGGCCGCGGACCGCTCACGGTCGTCCCGCGCCGCACGCGCGTGGTGTACCCGGCCTCCCGCTCGGCGTCCGACGGCTCCTCGGACAGCTCGTCCAGCAGCCCCTGCGCCACCAGCACCCGCCGCGCGTCCGCCGCCCCGTCCGGCACCCGTACCGTCCGGTCCACCGCCACCAGGGACGACCCGCACAGCAGGAACACCTGCACCGGCAGCCCGCGCACGGCCTGCGTCGACACCTCAGGCTCGGCCAGCGAGCAGCGCACCCGTGAGGGCGCCGGACCGAAGTCGGTCGGCACCTCCGTGGCCCGGATCCCGCACCCCGTCAGCAGCGCCCCGAGCGCCCCGACGGCCAGCAGCCCCCGTGCGCCCCGTACGGCCGCACGCCGCACCGCCATCCGTCGTCCGTCCATCAGGCGTCCTCCCCGGCGCCTTCGTCCCCGGCGTCACCGGCCTTCTCCGAGGAGCCGCGCGCGGAGACGTCCCGCGGCAGCCGCAGCGTGAAGACGGCGCCGCCCTCGGGAGAGTTGGCCGCGGTGATCTCGCCGCCGTGGATGTGGGCGTTCTCCAGCGCGATGGACAGCCCCAGGCCACTGCCCTCGGAACGCGGCCGGGAGGCACTCGCCTTGTAGAAACGGTCGAAGACGTGCGGCAGGACCTCCTCCGGGATGCCCGGCCCGTGGTCGCGCACCTCGATGACCACCGTGCCCCCGTCCCCGGCGTCCTCCGCGCCCTCCGCCACGGACTCCCGCACCGCCACCCGCACCGGCGAACCGCCGTGCTTGAGCGCGTTGCCGACGAGATTGGCCAGGATCACGTCCAGCCGGCGCGGATCGATCCGCGCGTGGATGCCGCGCTCGGCGTCCAGGTCGACCGCGTCCAGCCAGGCACGCGCGTCGATGCAGGCGGTGATCTGGTCGGCGACGTCGACGTCGTCGAGGACCAGACGGGCGGTGCCCGCGTCGAAGCGGGTCACCTCCATCAGGTTCTCCACCAGGTCGTTCAGCCGCCGGGTCTCGCTCACCACCAGCCGGACGGCGGGCTCGATCATCGGGTCGATGCCGCCGCCCTCGAACTCGAGCTCCTCCTCAAGGACCTCGGTCACCGCCGTGATCGCGGTCAGCGGCGTACGCAGCTCATGGCTCATGTCCGCCACGAACCGGCGTGACGCCTCGTCCCGCGCGGCCATGTCGGCCACCCGCTTCTCCAGCGCCTCGGCCGCCTTGTTGAACGTACGGGAGAGATCGGCGAGTTCATCGGTGCCCGACACCCTGAGCCGGGTGTCCAGCTTCCCCTCGCCGAGCCGCCGCGCGGCCACTCCCAGCCGCTGCACCGGCTTCAGCACCGTCGTCGCGGCGGCGTGCGCGAGCAGCGCGGAACCGATCAGCGCGAGGGCCGTGGCGATCCCCAGCGACCAGGCCAGCGAGTTGAGGTCCTTGGCCTCCGGCTCCAGCGACTTCAGCATGTAGCCCGTCGGCCCGCCGCCGATCACCCGCGTCCCCGCCACCAGGTACGGCGTGTCGTCGTCCACGGTCCGCTGCCAGTACAGACGGTGCGGGTACTTGTTACCGGACGTGATCTCCTGCCGCTCGGTGACCGCGTCCCGCAGCGAGCGCGGCACGTCCTTCAGTGAGAAGCCGTTCAGCCCGCCCGAACTGCCGTACACCGTCCGCCCGTCCGGGTCCTCCGCGACCAGCAGCACGGTGAAGCGCTGACTGCTGGTCGCCATCTGTCCCGCGGTGCGCTGCAGTTCGTCCTGCGTCGGGTGCTCGGGCAGCGCGCCCGCCCGGTTCTGCATCTCCCGCTCGAAGTCGCGCAGCACCGCGTCCTGGGTGCGGGTCAGCACGGACTCGCGGTTCAGCCAGTAGGCGATGCCGGACGCGGACACCGCGGCGGTGAGCGCGACCAGCCCGAACACCACGACCAGCCGCAGCCGCAGGCTGGTGAACCGCAGCCGTGACCAGACTCCCCTGCGCGCCGCGGACCAGCCGCGAGGCCCCCCTTGGTGCTCGTGTGTCACTGAGGCGGATCCAGCCGGTAGCCGACACCGCGCACGGTACGGATCAGCGTCGGGGACGACGGCACGTCCTCGACCTTGGCACGCAGCCGCTGGACACAGGCGTCCACCAGACGCGAGTCGCCCAGGTAGTCGTGCTCCCACACCAGCCGCAGCAACTGCTGCCGGGACAGCGCCTGGCCCGGCCGCCGGCTCAGCTCGAGCAGCAGCCGCAGCTCGGTCGGCGTCAGCTGGAGGTCCTCGCCGTTCTTCGTCACCGTCATCGCCGAACGGTCGATGACCAGGCTGCCGAAGGTCGCCGAGTCGCTGGACTCCCGCTCCCCGCGCCGCAGCACCGCCCGGATACGGGCGTCCAGCACCCGGCCCTGCACGGGCTTGACGACGTAGTCGTCGGCGCCGGACTCCAGCCCGACCACCACGTCGATGTCGTCGTTGCGCGCGGTCAGCAGGATGATCGGCAACTGGTCCGTGCGCCGGATGCGACGGCACACCTCGAACCCGTCGATGCCGGGCAGCATCACGTCCAGCACGATCAGATCCGGGCGCTGCTCACGCAGCAGCTTCAGACCGTCCTCACCACTGGCAGCGGTCGCGACCCGGTGGCCCTGGCGCGTCAGGGAGAGCTCCAGGGCCGTGCGGATGGCGTCGTCGTCCTCGATCAGCAACAGGGAAGGCACGGGCTCATTCTGGCCCATGGAGGGCTTCCTGTTCGACCCGTGGGCGGCAGATGCCCATTGGGCCCGCATACGTGCCGCTACGTGCACGGACATCTGTGAAGGATCTGTGGTCCCGCCGTGGCCGACCCCTGTGACACGTCTGTGACAGTCGGCTGACACGGCCATGAAGGTCCCCCGGCAAGCTTCTCGGCACAAGCACAACAGCAGGACGAAACACCGGAAGTCCACGACGGGGGGCGCGAGATGAACACGCTGCACGGCACCAGCTCCAGCGCAGTGATCACGCGTCTGCACGACGTGCACCGGGGTTCCGAGAAGTCCGGTGCGGCGGGCATGCGGGGGTGCGCTCGCGGCACCGGACGTCAGCACACCGCGATCATGACGGTGGTTGACGCGTCCACGGGGGACACCAGCGGGGGGAACGCGTACGGGGAGGCCTCGGGGGAGCGGCGTACTCCGGAGCGGACGGCGGACGCCGAAGCGGCGTTCACCGCCTACGTCCAGGAGCGCCGCGCCTCCCTGTACGCCACCGCCTACCACCTGACCGGCGACCGTTTCGAGGCCGAGGACCTGCTGCAGAGCGCGCTGTTCTCGACCTACCGGGCGTGGGACCGGATCAGCGACAAGGCGGCGGTCGGCGGATACCTCCGCCGCACCATGACCAACCTGCACATCAGCGCGTGGCGCCGCCGCAAGCTGAACGAATACCCGACCGAGGAACTGCCGGAGACGGCCGGTGACACGGACGCGATGCGCGGCACCGAGCTGCGCGCCGTCCTGTGGCAGGCGTTGGCCCGGCTGCCGGAACTCCAGCGCACCATGCTGGTCCTGCGCTACTACGAGGGCCGCACGGACCCGGAGATCGCGGACATCCTCGGCATCAGCGTCGGCACGGTGAAGTCCAGCATCTGGCGGTCGCTCCGCCGGCTGCGCGAGGACGAGGTCCTCAGCTTCGGCCGTGACGAGGAGGACACCTTCGGGGAGCTCGTCGCCTGAAGGCAGGGGGAACGGGGGAACCGCGGGGACGCCGGGGGACGTCGTCGCGGCAAGGGGGATCGGGGGATCCGGGGGAACAAGAGGGGGAAGCACAAGGGGGTCACGGGGGACCCCTGGGATCCGGGGGGATCACGGGGGATCACGGGGGAGTGCGAAACAGCGGGACTGGAGGGGCCGGGGGGCCCGCCCAGTCCCGCCTTTCGTGTGCGTGTGGCTCGTGCGCGCGGGTCACCGCGTACGCGCCTCCCGCTAGGCCGGCGCGCCGGTGCTGGTGCTCGTACCCGACGTCGCACCGGCACCCGTCGCCGTACGTCCGGAGACCGCCGCGGCGGCGAGGCGGCCCAGTGCTTCGTCCCGGTCGCACGCGTACGCGCCCAGCGCCGTCTGGCGGGCGACGATCGCCCGCTCCAGCCGCATCAGCCGCCAGCCGCGGCGCAGCAGGAACGGCACCGACTTGCGGCCCTCCCTGAGGTCCCGCAGGAAGCGCCGCCGGAACGTCCGCACCGGACCGCGGCTCAGGCACAGCGCGTCGGCCAGCAGCCCTCGTTCGCGGCAGCGGTCGACGATCTCCGCGGCGAAGATCCCCTCCGCGATGAACAGCGGGGTCCCGCCGATGTCGACGGTCCCCTCGCCCGTACGGGCGCTCAGTGAGATGTCGTAGACGGGGACCTGGGTACGACGCGTCCGGCACAGCCGCTCGATCGCGGCGACGGCGGTGTCCGCGTCCCAGGAGCCGGGGTCGTCCCAGTCGATGTCCGAGGTGCCCGCGACGAGGGGGAGGGTCGGGTCGTCGCCCTCCTTGTAGAAGTCGTCGAGACGCAGCACCGGGAGGCCGGAGCGGGCCGCGAGAAGGGACTTGCCGGAGCCGGAGGGGCCGCAGAGCAGCACGACTCGCGCGGATATGGGCGACTGGGAACTCACGGGACACCAGTGTGAGGCATCGTTCGGGTGGCCCACGACCCCGAGGTGCGGCTTTGAAGCGCGCGTCACATCTCAACTACGCTTCGCGTCGACCCGATCACTCAGCGAAGCAAGAGGTGGCACAGCGATGGCCCGACACAAGGCACCCACGACGCCGACCGCCCGACGCGTCCTGGCGGCCCTCGCGACCGCGGGCGTGGCCCTCGGCGCCGGCGCGGCCACGGCGGCGGCCGCGGACTCCGAGGCGCCCCTCGGCGATGCCGGCCAGGTCGTGGGTACGGTCGCGGACCTCAAGCCCAACCCGCTCGCCGGCACGGGCGTCGACCCGCTCGACAACGGCGTCAGCACGCAGGTCGCCGACTTCCGGGCGGTGGACTCCCGGGAGGTGACCGGTCCGGTCGCCCAGGCGCCGTCGGTCGACAGCATCCCGGGGGCCGGACAGGCGACGGACCTGCTGAGGAGCTGACCGGGCGGGTGCGCGGCGCCGGAGCGCCGTGCCCCTCCCGGACGGAGGAGGGACACGGCGCTCCGGCTGTGGGTGGGGCGCCGCTCAGTAGGCGGAGCCCGACGCGCCCAGGGAACCCGTCGGGTGCCACACCGTCTTGGTCTCCAGGAACGCCGTCATGCGCTCGGTGCCGGGAGTCGCCGACCAGTCGTCCACAGGCTGTGGACGGAGAACCCGCTTGAGGTTGTCCGCGGCCGCGATCTCCAGCTCCTTCGCCAGCGCCTCGTCGGCGCCCGCCAGGTCGATCGCGTTGACGTCCTGGTGGGCGGCCAGCGGGGCGGCGATCTCCGCCGTACGGCCGGAGAGGATGTTGACCACGCCGCCCGGCAGGTCGGAGGTGGCCAGCACCTCGCCGAGGGACAGGGCGGGGAGGGGGGACCGCTCGGACGCCACCACGACCGCCGTGTTGCCCGTCGCGATCACCGGGGCGACCACCGAGACCAGGCCCAGGAAGGACGACTCCTGCGGGGCCAGCACGGCGACCACGCCCGTCGGTTCGGGCGAGGACAGGTTGAAGAACGGGCCCGCCACCGGGTTGCCGCCGCCGACCACCTGGGCGATCTTGTCGGTCCAGCCCGCGTACCAGACCCAGCGGTCGATCGCCGCGTCCACCTGGAGGCCCGCCTTGGACTTCGACAGCCCCTCGGCGCCGGCGACCTCCGCGACGTACTGGTCACGGCGGCCTTCGAGCATCTCCGCGATCCGGTAGAGGATCTGGCCGCGGTTGTACGCCGTCGCGCCGGACCAGCCGCCGAACGCCTTCCGTGCGGCGACGACCGCGTCACGGGCGTCCTTGCGGGACGAGAGCGGGGCGTTGGCCAGCCAGTTGTTCTTGGAGTCCGTCACCTCGTACACCCGGCCGCTCTCGGAACGCGGGAACTTCCCGCCGACGTACAGCTTGTAGGTCTTCAGTACGGAAAGTCGTGCGTCAGACATCGAGGTACGCCTCCAGGCCGTGGCGGCCGCCCTCGCGGCCGAAGCCCGACTCCTTGTAGCCGCCGAACGGCGACGTCGGGTCGAACTTGTTGAACGTGTTGGACCAGATCACGCCCGCGCGGAGCTTGTTCGCGACCGCCAGGATGCGCGAACCCTTCTCCGTCCAGATGCCCGCCGACAGGCCGTACGGGGTGTTGTTGGCCTTGGCGACCGCCTCGTCGGGGGTACGGAAGGTCAGCACCGACAGCACCGGGCCGAAGATCTCGTCACGGGCGACCGTGTGCGCCTGGGTGACCTTCGTGAACAGCGTCGGCGCGAACCAGTAGCCGTTCTCCGGGAGTTCGCAGGCCGGGGACCAGCGCTCGGCGCCCTCCGCCTCGCCCCGGTCGGCCAGCGCGGTGATCCGGGCCAGCTGCTCGGCGGAGTTGATCGCGCCGATGTCGGTGTTCTTGTCCAGCGGGTCGCCGAGGCGGAGGGTGGTGAGGCGCCGCTTGAGGGAGTCGAGGAGTTCGTCGTGGATCGACTCCTGGACCAGGAGGCGGCTGCCCGCGCAGCAGACCTGGCCCTGGTTGAAGAAGATGCCGTTGACGATGCCCTCGACGGCCTGGTCGATCGGGGCGTCGTCGAAGACGATGTTGGCGCCCTTGCCGCCCAGTTCGAGGGTGACCTTCTTGCGGGTGCCCGCGACCGTGCGCGCGATCTGCTTGCCGACGGCGGTCGAACCGGTGAAGGCGACCTTGTTGACGTCCGGGTGGGCGATCAGCGCGGCTCCGGCGCGGCCGTCGCCGGTGAGGATGTTGACGACGCCCTTGGGCAGGCCCGCCTGACGGCAGATGTCCGCGAAGAACAGCGCGGAGAGCGGGGTCGTCTCGGCGGGCTTCAGGACGACCGTGTTGCCGGTCGCGAGCGCCGGGGCGATCTTCCACGCCAGCATCAGGAGCGGGAAGTTCCAGGGGATGACCTGGCCCGCCACACCGAGGGGGCACGGGTTCGCGCCGTAGCCGGCGTGGTCGAGCTTGTCCGCCCAGCCCGCGTAGTAGAAGAAGTGCGCGGCGACCAGGGGGAGGTCCGCGTCACGGGTCTCCTTGATCGGCTTGCCGTTGTCGAGGGTTTCCAGGACGGCGAGCTCGCGGCTGCGCTCCTGGATGATCCGGGCGATGCGGAACAGGTACTTCGCGCGCTCGGAGCCCGGAAGCGCCGACCACTTCTCGAACGCCTTGCGGGCGGCCTTCACCGCGCGGTCGACGTCCGCCTCCCCGGCCTCGGCGACCTCGGAGAGGACCTCCTCGGTGGAGGGGGAGACGGTCTTGAAGACCTTGCCGTCGGCGGCCTCGGTGAACTCGCCGTCGATGAACAGGCCGTACGACGGGGCGATGTCGACGACCGAGCGGGACTCGGGCGCCGGTGCGTACTCGAATGCGGATGACCGCTTGTCCATGGTCTTTTCCGTGGTCATGGGGATCAGTCCACCGTCACGTAGTCGGGGCCGGAGTAGCGGCCGGTGGCCAGCTTCTGGCGCTGCATCAGCAGGTCGTTCAGCAGCGAGGAGGCGCCGAAGCGGAACCAGTGGTTGTCCAGCCAGTCCTCGCCCACGGTCTCGTTGACCAGGACCAGGAACTTGATGGCGTCCTTCGACGTGCGGATGCCGCCGGCCGGCTTCACACCGACCTGGACGCCCGTCTGGGCGCGGAAGTCGCGGACCGCCTCCAGCATGAGGAGGGTGTTCGCGGGGGTCGCGTTGACGGCGACCTTGCCGGTCGAGGTCTTGATGAAGTCGGCCCCGGCCAGCATGCCGAGCCAGCTCGCCCGGCGGATGTTGTCGTACGTCGAGAGCTCGCCGGTCTCGAAGATGACCTTGAGGCGGGCGTTCGTCCCGCAGGCCTCCTTCACGGCGGTGATCTCGTCGTACACCTTCATGTAGTGCCCCGCGAGGAACGCCCCGCGGTCGATGACCATGTCGATCTCGTCCGCACCGGCGGCGACGGCCTCGCGGACGTCCGCCAGCTTGACGGCGATCGGGGCGCGGCCGGCCGGGAAGGCGGTGGCGACGGAGGCGACCTTGACGTCGGAGCCGGCGACGGCCTCCTTCGCCGTGGCCACCATGTCGGGGTACACGCAGACCGCCGCCGTGGAGGGGGTGGTGCGGTCGGTCGGGTCGGGACGGACCGCCTTCGCGCCGAGTGCCCGGACCTTGCCCGGGGTGTCCGCGCCTTCCAGCGTCGTCAGGTCGACCATCGAGATGGCGAGGTCGATGGCGTACGCCTTCGCGGTCGTCTTGATCGAGCGGGTGCCGAGGGAAGCGGCACGCGCCTCCAGGCCGACCGCGTCGACGCCGGGCAGCCCGTGGAGGAAGCGGCGCAGTGTGCTGTCGGACGCGGTGACGTCGCTGAGAGCGTTCGGTGCAGTGGTGGGCATGGTCACCAGACGAGCATATCTACGCGCGTAGCGGCTGTACAGCCCCGGGAGGCATCTCGTGGGCCCGCGGCCGCTCGCGGTGCGCGGTCTCCACCGCGTACGAGGTCTCCGGGGGCGTCGTGCAGAATCGGGAGCATGACGACCCCCGAGCACCAGTCGCCTGACCCGGAGCCCTCGAAGCCCTCCGGGCCCGCGGCGCCCCAGTACCAGGACCGCATCTACCGCTCGCCCGCGGGCATCGTCGGCGGTGTGCTGCTGCTCGCCATCATCGGCTGGCTCGGCATCGACGCCGTGGTCGCCGGAGAGGGCCGCACCCCCTGGCTCGCCCTCGCCACGATGCTCCTGCTCGTCCCGCTGGTCGTCGCCTACACCGTGCGCCCCGCCGTCTACGTGAACGACGACCGGCTGCGCGTCCGCAACCCGTTCCGCGTGATCGTGCTGCCCTGGGGGCAGGTCGCCTCGCTGCGGTCCGGGTTCTCCAACGAGGTCGTCGACGACTCCGGCACCAAGTACCAGCTGTGGGCCCTGCCGGTCTCCCTGCGGGCCCGCAGCAAGGCGGCCCGGCACGAGGCGCGGGTGGCGGCGCAGGCCGCTCGTGGTGACGGCGGGAGGGCCGGGGCCGGGGGCGGCAGCCGCGGGGGTCGCGGGGGCGGCCGCGGGTTCGGTCCCGGGGGCGTTCCCGCGGCGCCTCGGCAGGCCGAGAGCGACCGGGCCATGGCCGAGATGCGCGAGCTGCACGAGCGGCGGCAGGAGGCCGAGGCGGCGCAGGGCGAGGTGACCGTGCGATGGGCCTACGAGATCGCCGGGCCGGCCGTGGCCGGGGCTGTGTTGCTGGCGGTTCTGCTGGCCGTGGGGTGAGTGAGGCGGCGGGGGCCGGGTGACGCGGGAGTGGGCCACGCGGGGCGGGTGCGCCCCGCGTGGGTTCTGCTCAGATGCCGGCTGCCTCGGACAGGTCCTGCTTGATCCTCCCGAGGAGCGCCGTCGCCCGCGTGCGGGCCTCGGGGAGGCCGGCCCTGGCCGCGACCGGGACCACCACCTCGAGGTAGCACTTCAGCTTCGGTTCCGTGCCGCTGGGGCGGACGATGACCCGCGCGCCTTCCAGGGTGTAGCGGAGGCCGTCCGTGGGCGGGAGCTTCTCCGTGCCCTCGGTGAGGTCCTCGGCCCTGGTGACGCGCAGGCCGGCCAGCTCCGTGGGCGGCTGTTCGCGCAGGCGGCGCATCGCGGAGGCGATGAGGCCGAGGTCCTTCACCCGGACCGAGAGCTGGTCGGTGGCGTGCAGGCCGTGCTCCACGGCGAGGTCGTCGAGCAGGTCGAGGAGGGTACGGCCGTCCTCCTTGAGCTCGGAGGCCAGTTCCGTGAGGAGCAGCGCCGCCGTGATGCCGTCCTTGTCGCGTACGCCGTCCGGGTCGACGCAGTAGCCGAGGGCCTCCTCGTAGCCGTAGCGCAGGCCCTCGACCCTCGCGATCCACTTGAATCCGGTCAGGGTCTCCTCGTAGGGGAGGCCGGCCTTCTCGGCGATGCGGCCGAGGAGGCTCGACGACACGATCGACTCCGCGAACGTGCCGGTCGCTCCGCGGCGGACCAGGTGGGCGGCGAGCAGGGCGCCGACCTCGTCGCCGCGCAGCATGCGCCAGTCGGCACCGTCCCAGACGGCGGCGGCACAGCGGTCGGCGTCGGGGTCGTTGGCGATGACCAGGTCGGGGCCCGTCTCGCGGGCCTTCGCGAAGGCGAGGTCCATCGCGCCGGGTTCCTCCGGGTTGGGGAACGCGACGGTCGGGAACTCCGGGTCCGGGTCCGCCTGCTCGGTGACCAGGGCCGGGGCGGGGAAGCCGGCCCGTTCGAAGGCGGCGAGGAGGGTGTCCTTGCCGACGCCGTGCATGGCCGTGTAGACGGTGCGGGCCGTGCGGGGGGAGTTCTCCGCCAGGACGTGCGTGGTGCGGGCGAGGTAGGCGTCCAGGACGGTGTCGTCGAGGGTCTCCCAGCCTTCCGTGGGGCGGGGGACCGTGGTGAGCGAGGCCACGGCGTCGATCTCGGCGGCGATCTCCGCGTCGGCCGGGGGGACGATCTGTGAGCCGTCGCCGAGGTACACCTTGTAGCCGTTGTCGCGGGGCGGGTTGTGGCTGGCGGTGACCTCCACGCCGGCGACCGCGCCGAGGTGCCTTATGGCGAAGGCGAGGACGGGGGTGGGGAGGGGGCGGTTCAGTACGGCCGCCCTGAGGCCGGCGCCGGTCATGACGGCGGCGGTGTCCTGCGCGAACGTCTGCGACTTGTGGCGGGCGTCGTAGCCGATGACGACGAGGCCGTCGGTGTGGCCCTGCTTCTTGAGGTACGCGGCGAGGCCGGCGGCGGCGCGGATGACCACGGAGCGGTTCATGCGCAGGGGGCCGGCGCCGAGTTCGCCGCGGAGGCCGGCGGTGCCGAACTGGAGGGTGCCGCTGAAGCGTGCGGTGAGCTCGGCGTGGTCGCCGGCGTCGATGAGGCGGGCGAGTTCCTCGCGGGTGTCCGGGTCGGGGTCCTCGGCGAGCCACGCCTGGGCCTGTGCGATGAGGGCGTCGTCTTGCACGGTCGGTCAGCCTCTCGTTGAGTCGGGTGGGGGTCGTATGCCTGCGGCGCAGCGGTCTGTGGGGTGGGGTGCGCGTAGCGCCCGGGGGTGGTGGGTGGGTCGGGGCCGGGTCGGGGGTGTCCGTCCTCGGACTGGCGCGACTGCGTTTGCTGAAGAGGCGGGGGCGCGGACGCGCCAGCCACTGCGGGCGGACACCCCCGCCCCGTCCCCTTTCCGCCGTACGCGCCCGCGCCACGCCCACCACCACACATGCCACACACCACGCGCGGCTGCCGGTCGCCACACGTGCGGATGCCGGTCGCCATGCGCGCGGCTGCCGGTAGCCACACGTGCGGATGCCGGTGGCCACGCACGCCACGCGCTGCACGCGCCTGGCCGGTCGCCATGTGCCGCGGCACGGGTGGGCGCGACGGCACCCACGCCGGGTGCCCGGGGTGCCGGGCGGGCGGATGCGGTCCCCGGCCGGCAACGGCACCGGTACGGGTGGGACAGCCGTCCACGTTCGGCTGGCCGCCTAGAGGCGACCGAGCACCCGCGCCAGCAGCGAACCCATCCGCGTAGCGGAGTCACGGCCCGCCTGGAGGACTTCCTCGTGGTTGAGCGGCTCGCCCGTCATGCCCGCGGCGAGGTTCGTGACCAGCGAGATCCCCAGCACCTCGGCTCCCGCCTCCCGCGCGGCGATCGCCTCGAGAACCGTCGACATGCCGACCAGGTCCGCCCCGATCACCCGAGCCATCCGGATCTCCGCCGGAGTCTCGTAGTGCGGCCCGGGGAACTGCGCGTAGACGCCCTCCTCCAGGCTCGCGTCGATCTCCTTGCACAGCGCCCGCAGACGCGGCGAGTAGAGGTCGGTGAGGTCGACGAAGTTGGCGCCGACGATCGGCGACGTGGCCGTGAGGTTGATGTGGTCGCTGATCAGGACCGGCTGCCCGGGGCGCATGCCCTCGCGCAGGCCGCCGCAGCCGTTGGTCAGGACGATGGTCTTGGCGCCCGCGGCCACCGCCGTACGGACGCCGTGGGCGACGGCCGCGACACCCCGGCCCTCGTAGTAGTGCGTACGGCCCAGGAAGACCAGGGCGCGCTTCGCGCCGACGCGGTACGAGCGGATCTTGCCTCCGTGGCCCTCGACCGCCGGCGGCGGGAAGCCGGGCAGCTCGGTGACCTGGAACTCGGCCTCGGGGGTGCCGAGGGCGTCCACGGCCGGGGCCCAGCCGGAGCCCATCACGAGGGCGACGTCGTGGGTCTCGGCGCCCGTGAGTTCGCGCAGGCGCACGGCTGCGGCGTCGGCTGCGGCGTACGGGTCGCCCTGGATGTCGTCCGGAAGAAGAGAAGCGTTCACGCCGTTGAGGGTAGCCGGTCTTCGCCTACGCGCGTAGATGTCTGAGGGGACGGGATGGCGATCGTTGTCTTGTCGTTTCCGGCGGGGTGCCCTCAGCAGGGGCGTTTGCGCAGCTCCATCACGTAGTCGTGGGGCGCGCCCGCGGACTCGGCGGCGTCGGCGATTTCGCCCAGGTAGCGGGCCGAGGGGAGGCCGCCCTCGTAGCTGTTCAGGACGTACGTCCAGGCGGGCTCCTCGCCGTCCAGGGTGTGGGCGCGGACCCGCGTGCGCCGGTAGAGGTCCAGGCCGCCCGCCCCTTCCCAGCGGTCGAGGGACTCCTCGTCCATCGGGGCGATGTCGTAGAGGGACACGAAGACCTGGGAGATCGGGTCCTCGACGAGGGTCGCGAGCGCGCCCTCCCAGCCCATGTGCTCGCCCCCGAACGTCAGCCGCCACCCGTTCAGCCAGCCGGTGGCGCGCAGCGGCGAGTGCGGTGCGCGGCGGGACATCAGCCGCGCGTCGAGGTTGCCGGCGTACGCGGCGTAGAGCGACATGGGGGAAGGGTACGGCAGCCGGAACGTGCGCCCCTCCGGTAACAGCGGGGCCACGGCCCGGCCCCCCGGGCGGTCGCACGGTGAAGTGTGCGGGACAATGGAGTACGTGACTCGGATCGTGATCATCGGTGGCGGACCCGGCGGATACGAAGCGGCGCTGGTCGCCGCGCAGCTCGGCGCGGAGGTGACCGTCGTCGACTGCGACGGCCTGGGCGGGGCGTCGGTGCTGACCGACTGCGTGCCGTCCAAGACCCTGATCGCCACGGCCGAGGTGATGACCACCTTCGACTCGTCGTACGAGGAACTGGGGATCATCGTCGCCGACGACACCCCGCCCCTGGAGCAGGCCGCCCGGGTGGTCGGCGTGGACCTGGGGAAGGTCAACCGGCGTGTGAAGCGCCTCGCCCTCGCCCAGTCGCACGACATCACCGCCTCGGTGACCCGGGCCGGCGCGCGGGTGCTCCGCGGGCGCGGCCGGCTGGAGGGCATGCAGGCGCTCGACGGGTCGCGCAAGGTCGTGGTCCGCGCCGCCGACGGGAGCGAGGAGACGCTCACCGCGGACGCCGTGCTCATCGCGACCGGCGGCCACCCGCGCGAACTCCCGGATGCCCGGCCGGACGGCGAGCGGATCCTGAACTGGACCCAGGTGTACGACCTGAACGAGCTCCCCGAGGAGCTCATCGTGGTCGGATCGGGTGTCACGGGCGCCGAGTTCGCCGGTGCCTACCAGGCCCTGGGATCCAAGGTGACGCTCGTGTCCTCGCGCGACCGGGTGCTGCCGGGCGAGGACCCGGACGCGGCCGCCGTGCTGGAGGACGTCTTCCGCCGCCGCGGCATGAACGTCATGGCGCGCTCCCGAGCCCAGTCCGCGAAGCGGGTCGGGGACCGGGTCGAGGTGACCCTCGACGACGGGCGGGTCATCACCGGGTCGCACTGTCTGATGGCCGTGGGCGCCATCCCGAACTCCGCGGGCATGGGCCTGGACGAGGCAGGGGTCAGGCTCCGGGAGTCGGGCCACATCTGGACCGACAAGGTCTCGCGGACCACGGCCCCCGGCGTGTACGCCGCCGGTGACGTGACGGGCGTCTTCGCGCTCGCCTCGGTGGCGGCGATGCAGGGCCGCATCGCCATGTACCACTTCCTGGGCGACGCGGTGGCACCGCTGAACCTCAAGACCGTCTCGTCGAACGTCTTCACCGACCCCGAGATCGCCACCGTCGGCTACTCCCAGGCCGATGTCGACGGCGGCAAGATCGACGCACGGGTGGTGAAGCTGCCGCTGCTGCGCAACCCGCGCGCGAAGATGCAGGGCATCCGCGACGGTTTCGTCAAGATCTTCTGCCGGCCGGGCACCGGCATCGTGGTCGGCGGTGTGGTCGTGGCGCCGCGCGCGTCGGAACTCATCCACCCCATCTCGATCGCGGTCGACAACAATCTGACCGTCGAGCAGATCGCCAACGCCTTCACGGTGTACCCCTCGCTGTCGGGCTCGATCGCCGAGGTGGCACGGCAGTTGCACACGCGGAAGGCAGGCGCGGAGGCCTGACGGCCCCAGGTCCTATACCACTTGGTAAGGGGCTGTGCGAACAACTTCTGCTATTCAGCGCAAACTGCTGAAACCAGACGGTCGCTGGCGTTACTGTCAGTTTCGTGTTCGCTGCAGAACGTCGCCAATTGATCCTCGAAATGGTGCGAGCCAACGGGGCCGTGTCGCTCCGTGAGCTCGCCCGCGTCGTCCAGACCTCCGAAGTGACCGTACGGCGGGACGTGCGCGCGCTGGAGGCAGAAGGACTCCTCGACCGCCGGCACGGCGGTGCGGTACTTCCGGGCGGTTTCACGCGAGAGTCCGGTTTTCCGCAGAAGTCTCATCTCGCGACCGCCGAGAAGACCGCCATCGCCGACCTCGCCGCGAACTTCGTGGAAGAGGGCGAGGCCATCGTGGTCGGCGCGGGTACCACCACGCAGGAGCTGGCCCGCCGGCTCGCCCGGGTGCCCGGGTTGACGGTCGTCACCAACTCCCTGCTGGTGGCCCAGGCATTGGCCCACGCCAACCGGGTGGAGGTCGTGATGACCGGCGGTACGCTCCGCGGTTCGAACTACGCCCTCGTCGGCAGTGGTGCCGAACAGTCCCTCCAGGGCCTGCGGGTGTCCAGGGCCTTCCTCTCCGGCAGCGGCCTGACCGCCGAGCGGGGGCTGTCCACGTCCAACATGCTGTCGGCGTCCGTCGACCGGGCGCTGGTGCAGGCCGCGGCGGAGGTGGTGGTCCTCGCGGACCACACGAAGCTCGGGACGGACACCATGTTCCAGACGGTGCCGACGGATCTGATCACGCGGCTGGTGACGGACGAGCCGCCCGCGCACGACGACCGTGCGGGGACGGAGTTGCAGGCGCTGGCGGACCAGGGCGTGCAGATCGCTGTCGCGGGGGCGCCGGGAGGTTCCGCGGGCGCGGGGGGTGAAGGGCCGCCGTCGGCCCGCCAGCGCCGGGATGTGCCGCTTCCCGGGCCTCGGCGGCAGGGGCCCGGACTGCGTACGGCTGTGGCGCTGGGGGCGGCGGAGCCGACGGCCGAGCGGGCACGGGTCGCCGACCTGCGGAGACGCTGAGCACCGCCGGTGGGGTGGGCCGGGCGAGTTTGCGCAGCTCGGCGCCAACGGGGTGCCGTCACGCCCACCCTCCCCCACTCTCGGCTCCTCCCCCACTCTCGACTTCGCTCGAGCGGGGGGACCCCCATCGCCCGTAGGGGCACCTCCCAGGCCCTCAAGGCACTGGGGGAGGCACGACTCCCGCGGAAGCGGCGGCGGTGGCGCCCTGCAGCCGCGTATGGCGCGTGCCGCGTGTGGCGGTGGGCGGCGCGCAGGCGCGTACGGCGAGGAGGGGACGGGGCGGGGGTGTGCGCCCGCAGCGGCTGGTGCGAGTCAGCGCCCCGCACCTCCACCAGGCAACCCGGTCGCGCCAGTCCGAGGACGTACACCCCCGACCCGGCCCCGACCCACCCACCACCCGTAGGCGCTACGCCCACCCCCACCGGAGGTGCAGCGGCGCCGCAGGCACCCCCCATACACACCCGCGCCCGGCCGGGCCCCGTGAGGGACCCCGGCCGGGCGCCAGGAACGTCGCAGGACTCCGGTCAGTCCTTGA
Source organism: Streptomyces marokkonensis (assembly GCF_008312835.1). Classification (GTDB taxonomy): domain Bacteria; phylum Actinomycetota; class Actinomycetes; order Streptomycetales; family Streptomycetaceae; genus Streptomyces; species Streptomyces marokkonensis_A. The sequence goes on from NZ_VSKS01000002.1 coordinate 88,091, forward strand.
TCTCGCAGATCGCCGCGCCGGACGTGACCGACGCCCCCACCTCCGCGCTCAGGCCCTTGACCGTGCCCGACCGGTGCGCGTTGATGGGCTGCTCCATCTTCATGGCCTCCAGGACGACGACCAGGTCGCCCTCCTTGACCTCCTGCCCCTCCTCCACGGCGATCTTCACGATCGTGCCCTGCATCGGAGAGGCCAGGGTGTCGCCCGAAGCGACCGGACCGGACTTCTTCGCCGCCCGCCGCTTCGGCTTGGCGCCCGCCGCCAGACCCGTACGGGCCAGGGACATGCCCAGCGACGCCGGAAGCGAGACCTCCAGCCGCTTGCCGCCGACCTCGACGACCACCGTCTCGCGGCCCGCGTCCTCCTCGGCCTCCACGTCCACCGCGGCGGCGAAGGGCTTGATCTCGTTGACGAACTCCGTCTCGATCCACCGGGTGTGCACCGTGAACGGATCGGCCGAACCGGTGAGCTCGGGAGCGAACGCCGGATCCTTCACCACCGCACGGTGGAACGGGATCGCCGTGGCCATGCCCTCGACCTGGAACTCCTCCAGCGCACGGGCGGCCCGCTCGAGCGCCTCCTTACGGGTGCGGCCGGTGACGATCAGCTTCGCCAGCAGCGAGTCCCACGCCGGACCGATCACCGAGCCGGACTCGACACCCGCGTCCAGCCGCACACCGGGACCCGACGGCGGGGCGAACGTCGTGACCGTGCCGGGAGCGGGCAGGAAGTTGCGCCCCGGGTCCTCACCGTTGATGCGGAACTCGAACGAGTGACCCCGCAGCACCGGGTCGTCGTACCCCAGCTCCTCACCGTCCGCGATGCGGAACATCTCCCGCACCAGGTCGATACCGGCGACCTCCTCGGTCACCGGGTGCTCCACCTGAAGACGCGTGTTGACCTCGAGGAACGAGATCGTCCCGTCGAGACCGACCAGGAACTCCACGGTGCCGGCACCGACGTAACCGGCCTCCTTGAGGATGGCCTTGGACGCCGAGTACAGCTCGGCGACCTGCGCGTCGGACAGGAACGGCGCCGGAGCCTCCTCGACCAGCTTCTGGTGCCGGCGCTGGAGCGAGCAGTCACGGGTGGACACGACGACCACGTTCCCGTGACGGTCCGCCAGACACTGCGTCTCGACGTGCCGCGGCTTGTCCAGGTAGCGCTCGACGAAGCACTCGCCCCGCCCGAACGCCGCCACGGCCTCACGCACGGCCGAGTCGTACAGCTCCGGCACTTCCTCCAGCGTCCGGGCGACCTTCAGACCACGCCCGCCGCCACCGAACGCCGCCTTGATGGCGATCGGCAGCCCGTGCTCCTCGGCGAAGGCGACGACCTCGTCCGCGCCGCTCACCGGATCGGGTGTACCCGCGACCAGCGGCGCACCCGCGCGCTGGGCGATGTGCCGGGCGGCGACCTTGTCGCCGAGGTCGCGGATGGCCTGCGGCGGCGGGCCGATCCAGATCAGGCCCGCGTCCAGCACCGCCTGGGCGAACTCGGCGTTCTCCGAGAGGAAGCCGTAGCCCGGGTGGACGGCGTCGGCACCCGACTCACGCGCGGCCTTCAGCACCTTGTCGATGTCGAGGTAACTGGTGGCCGGAGTGTCACCGCCCAGGGCGAACGCCTCATCCGCGGCGCGGACATGCAGAGCGTCCCGGTCCGGGTCGGCGTAGACGGCAACGCTCGCGATTCCGGCATCCCGGCAGGCCCGGGCAACGCGGACAGCGATTTCGCCACGGTTGGCGATGAGCACCTTGCGCACGATTGAGGCTCCCTCCTTGAAACAAGCCGAGTTTAGGGACTGCCGACACGGCACTTCGACCCGTCCCCTGAGGTGAGCTTGCCCACACGGAGCGTGATACGAGGCTCGCTCGACCCGCGAAATCCCTTGTCGCACCGCGATACGCAGGACTCCTCCCGGAAACCCTAGCCGTCCTGTGTGGTCAAGGTCTCTGTAAGGGCGTGCTGCGGCCCACTCTGTTTCTTTGTGGAGTCCCTACGAATGGCCCAATGATTCTTTGCCCTTCACGGAACCCTTGTACCGACGTTTACCCGTTAGTAGCCTTCGCGTCGGCCCCGAACATACCTGGGGTAACCGCAGTCGTGCTCGAAAGTGGGTGGGGGCCGGTGGTGCGCAGACCGGTGGCGTGGGTCGTGGCGCTCGTGCTGTTCGCCGAGGCGCTCGGCATCGCGGCGGTGAACTGGTTCCTGGGCGTCGTCGTCGACCGGCAGGACATGTCGCTCGCCGGTCTCGACCCGCACATGATGTCGGTGTCCTCGAAGATCGGCGGGGTCGTCTTCGGGCTCTACTTCGCGCTGTGCGGCCTGGTGGCCCTGCTGGTCGCGCTGCGTGACCGGGCTCCGGCCGGCCTCGGCCGGGTGCTGCTGATCAGCGCCGCGGTGGTGCACGGGCTGCTGGGCGCGTTCGCGTGGGGGCTGATCGGCTGGACCGCGTTCCTGACCATGGTGGTCGCACTCGGACTCATCGTGTTGCTCCTGATGACGTACGACGGCCGTTCAGGCGAGTCCGCCGGCACCGCTCCCGAGGGCGGCACCGGCGGCACGGACGGTCAGGACCGCACGGACGGTCACACGGACGGACCTGGCCGCACGGACGGCCCGAGCGGCACCGGAAGCGGCCGCTCCCCGGTCACCCCTCCGGCGGCGCCCACAGTTCCGTGATGCCGACGCCCAGATCCGCCAGCAGACGGCGTACCAGGGGCAGGCTGATGCCGATCACATTGCCGTGGTCGCCGTCGATGCCGTCGATGAACGGCGCCGACCGGCCGTCCAGGGTGAACGCCCCGGCGACGTGGAGCGGCTCGCCGGAGGCGACGTAGGCGGCGATCTCCTCGTCGGTGGGGTCACCGAAGCGGACGACGGTGGAGGCGGTGGCGGAGGCGTACCTTCCGCTGAGGGTGTCGTAGACGCAGTGGCCGGTCTGGAGGGTGCCCGCGCGGCCCCGCATGGCCTTCCAGCGCGCGGTGGCCTCCTCGGTGTCCGCGGGCTTGCCGAGGGCGTGGCCGTCCAGCTCCAGGACCGAGTCGCAGCCGATCACCAGCGCACCCTTGACCTCCGGCTTCGCGGCGACGACGGAGGCCTTGGCCTCGGCCAGGGCGAGCGCCAGTTCGGCGGGGGTGGGGGCGGTGACGGCGTCCTCGTCGACCCCGCTGACGATCACCTCGGGGGCCAGTCCGGCCTGGCGGAGCAGTCCGAGCCGGGCGGGGGACTGGGAGGCGAGCACGAGGCGGCGGCGCGGCTGATCTGTCATGCGGTCAGCGTATCGACGTCGCCCGGATGCCTCACCTCACGCCGATCACGAGCATCGCGAGCACCATGGCCAGCGCCATGAGAACGCCCAGCCGCCGCAGCATGTCCTGCGTGTCCCGCAGTTCCTTCGGCGGCTCGTTCTCGGGGTCGGACCACAGCATGCCACCAGCGTGGCGCTGAGCTGGGGGAAAGCGCCTGAGTACGCGTACTCAACTTGGCCGGCGCGCGGGAGCCCCGCGAGGGCCGCGGGGTCCCGTGAAGGCCCGGGAGGGTTCGCGAAGGCCTGGGCTCGCGAGGGCTCGCGAGGGCCGCGGCGGTCCCGCGAAGGCCCGGTAGGGCTCGCGCGGAGTGGCGGGCGACGGGCCGCACCCGGGGGTACGGCCCGTCGTCGTCACGCGCCCGGCCAGTACGTCCGCGACCACGACGCCGGCCCCGGCTGGGGCAGGCGGTGGGCGGCGATGCGGGACGGGTCGGACCAGGAGTCGCGGGGTGCGGGCGCGCCGGACGGCACGGCGGACGCCGCCGCGGCGCGGGCCCGGACCACCGCCAGTGCGGCGGCCAGCTCCTCCGGGGTCGGGTTGCCCCGTACGACCTTGATCACAGCGGCTCCTTACAGGGGGATGTTGCCGTGCTTCTTCGGGGGCAGGCTCTCGCGCTTGGTGCGCAGCTGGCGCAGACCGCGGACGATGTGGCGGCGAGTGTCGGACGGCATGATCACCGCGTCGACGTATCCGCGCTCGGCCGCGACGTAGGGGTTGAGGAGGGCATCCTCGTACTCCCGCATCAGCCGGGCACGGGCCTCGTCGGGATCCCCCGACTCGGCGATGGTGCGGCGGTGCAGGATGTTGACGGCGCCCTGCGCGCCCATCACCGCGATCTGGGCCGTCGGCCAGGCCAGGTTGAGGTCGGCGCCCAGGTGCTTGGAGCCCATGACGTCGTACGCGCCGCCGAACGCCTTGCGGGTGATCACGGTGATCAGCGGGACGGTGGCCTCGGCGTACGCGAAGATCAGCTTGGCGCCGCGGCGGATGATGCCGTCGTGCTCCTGGTCCACGCCCGGCAGGAAGCCGGGGACGTCGACGAACGTGATGACCGGGATGTTGAAGGCGTCGCAGGTCCGCACGAAGCGGGCCGCCTTCTCGGACGCGGTGATGTCCAGGCAGCCGGCGAACTGCATCGGCTGGTTGGCGACGATGCCGACGGGGTGGCCCTCGACCCGGCCGTACCCCGTGAGGATGTTCGGCGCGTACAGCGGCTGCGTCTCGAAGAACTCGCCGTCGTCGAGGACGTGCTCGATGACGGTGTGCATGTCGTAGGGCTGGTTCGCCGAGTCCGGGACGATCGTGTCGAGTTCGCGGTCCTCGTCGGTGATCGTCAGGTCCGCCTCCTCCGGGAAGGCCGGGGGGTCGGAGAGGTTGTTGGACGGGAGGTAGGAGAGGAGCTGCTTGACGTACTCGATCGCGTCCTTCTCGTCGCCGGCCATGTGGTGGGCCACGCCGGAGGTCGCGTTGTGGGTGCGGGCGCCGCCCAGTTCCTCGAAGCCGACGTCCTCGCCGGTGACCGTCTTGATGACGTCGGGGCCGGTGATGAACATGTGGCTGGTCTGGTCGACCATGATCGTGAAGTCGGTGATCGCGGGGGAGTACACCGCGCCGCCCGCGCACGGGCCGACGACCAGGCTGATCTGCGGGATCACGCCGGAGGCGTGGGTGTTGCGGCGGAAGATCTCGCCGTACGCGCCGAGGGAGGCGACGCCCTCCTGGATGCGGGCGCCGCCGGAGTCGTTGATGCCGATGACCGGGCAGCCGGTCTTCAGCGCGAAGTCCATGACCTTGACGATCTTCTGGCCGTAGACCTCGCCGAGGGCTCCGCCGAAGACGGTGAAGTCCTGGGAGAACACGGCGACCGGGCGGCCGTCGACGGTGCCGTAGCCCGTGACGACGCCGTCGCCGTAGGGGCGGTTGGCGTCGAGGCCGAAGTTGGTGGAGCGGTGCCGGGCGAACTCGTCCAGTTCGACGAAGGAACCCTCGTCGAGCAGGAGGTCGATCCGCTCACGGGCCGTCAGCTTGCCCTTGGCATGCTGCTTTTCGACGGCGCGTGCGGAGCCGGCGTGCGTCGCCTCTTCGATACGACGCTGAAGATCCGCGAGCTTGCCCGCGGTGGTGTGGATGTCAGGCTGCTGCTCTTCCGGCTCGGACATCGGGATGCGGCTCCCTGCCTGCTCAAAAGGGGGGACGGTTACTCATCCGTAGCGTAGTGGGGGGCCTTCGCTTCGGCAGTGCGGCGTTTACCACACCTAGGGTGGCTTGCATGACGCCGCGAGATGCTTCAGAGCCGTACCGGAACCGTTGGTCCGACCTGGACCGGCCGCCGCTCAACGTGGGCGCGTTGAGGCGCGGGCTGGTGCGGGAGGGGGCGCTGTGGTCGCGGGTGGACGTGGTGCAGCGGACGGGGTCGACGAATTCCGATCTGGTGGCGCGGGCGGCGGCCGGGGAGGCGGGGGAGGGAGCCGTGCTCGTCGCCGAGGAGCAGACCGCCGGGCGGGGGCGGCTGGACCGGCAGTGGAGTGCGCCGGCCCGGTCCGGGCTGTTCTTCTCCGTGCTGCTCACGCCGCGGGAGGTGCCGGTGGACCGGTGGGGGTGGCTGCCGCTGCTGACGGGGGTCGCGGTGGCCACGGGGCTGTCGCGGGCGGCGGGGGTCGATACGGCGCTGAAGTGGCCGAACGACGTGCTGGTGACGGTGGGGGGAGCCGAGCGCAAGGCCGGGGGGATCCTGGCGGAGGGCGCCGGGGAGGGTGGCGTGGTGGTCGGGGTCGGGATCAACGTCAGCCTGCGGGCGGATGAGCTGCCGGTGCCGACGGCGGGGTCGTTGGCGTTGGCGGGGGCGGTGAGCACGGACCGGGATCCGCTGTTGCGGGGGATGCTGCGGTCGCTGGAGGAGTGGTACGGGCGGTGGCGGGCCGCGGGTGGGGACGCGGGTGCGTGCGGCTTGCAGGAGACGTACGCGGCGGGGTGCGCGACGCTCGGGCGGATGGTGCGGGCGGAGCTGCCGGGGGACCGGGCACTGGTGGGGGAGGCCGTCGCGGTGGACGGTGACGGGCGGCTGGTGCTGGCCACGGAGTCGGGGGTGCGGGAGCCGGTGGGCGCGGGTGACATCGTCCACCTGCGGCCGGCCACGTGACGGGATGCCTGCGGCGCAGCTTTCGGTCCGGTGGGGGTGGGCGTGGCGCCTACGGGTTGTGGGTGGGTCGGGGCCGGGTCGGGAGTGTACGTCCTCGGACTGGCGCGACCGGGTTGCCCGGTGGAGGTGCGGGGCGCTGACTCGCACCAGCCGCTGCGGGCGCACACCCCCGCCCCGTCCCCTCCGCGCCGTACGCGCCTGCGCGCCGCCCACCGCCACACGCGGCACGCGCCACACGCGGCACGCGCCATACGCGGCTGCAGGCCGCCACCGCCACCGCTTCCGCGGGCAGTCGCGCCGCCCCGTACCCCTCTGCGTGCCGCCGCTCTCCGCGGGCAGTCGCGCCGCCCCGTACCCCTCTGCGTGCCGCCTCTCCGCGGGCAGTCGTGCCGCTGGGGCGGCACGGGTGGGCGCGACGGCACCCCGTTGGCGCCGGGCTGCGCAAACTCGCCCGGACCACATCGACGCGGAGCACCCTGCAGGCGCCGGGCTGCGCGGACACCCCCCGGCCGGCACCCGCACGGGGCACCCTGCAAGCACCGGGCTGCGGTCCCACCCCTCGGCTCAACCTAACGGAGTGAGCTGGCGCACACCTGCCGTAGAGTTGAGCCCGGTCGAAACATGGCCATGGCAGATCGGAAGGGCAGCAACGCGTGACCGTCGACGACTCGGGTTCCGGAACGGACGCGCAGGGCGCCGGCGAGGATCCGCTTGCTCTGCGCCTCGAGCAGCTCATTCTGGGCGCCGAGCGCCGCTACACGCCGTTCCAGGCCGCCCGCAGCGCCGGCGTCACCATGGAGCTGGCCACCCGCTTCTGGCGGGCCATGGGTTTCGCCGACGTGGGACAGGCCAAGGCCCTCACCGAGGCGGACGTACTCGCGCTGCGCCGGCTCGCCGGTCTGGTGGAGGCGGGGCTGCTCAGCGAGGCCATGGCGGTGCAGGTGGCACGGTCCACCGGGCAGACCACCGCACGGCTGGCCGAATGGCAGATCGATTCGTTCCTGGAGGGGCTGACCGAGCCGCCCGAACCGGGAATGACCCGTACCGAGGTCACCTATCCGATCGTCGAACTGCTCCTCCCCGAGCTGGAGGAGTTCCTGGTGTACGTCTGGCGGCGGCAGCTCGCCGCCTCGGCGGGGCGGGTCGTGCAGGGGGCCGACGACGAGGAGATGGTCGACCGGCGGCTGGCCGTCGCCTTCGCGGACCTCGTGGGGTTCACCCGGCTGACCCGGCGGATGGAGGAGGAGGAGCTCGGCGAGCTCGTCGAGGCCTTCGAGACCACGGCCGCCGATCTGGTCGCGGCGCGGGGCGGGCGGCTCATCAAGACGCTGGGTGACGAGGTGCTGTACGCCGCCGACGACGCGGGTACCGCCGCCGAGATCGCGATGCGGCTGATCGAGACCATGGCGAACGACGAGACCATGCCTGAGCTGCGGGTCGGCATGGCGTTCGGCACGGTGACCACCCGGATGGGTGATGTGTTCGGTACGACCGTGAACCTGGCCTCCCGGCTCACCTCCATAGCTCCCCGTGACGCCGTGCTCGTCGACACCGCGTTCGCCGAGGAACTGATCCGTACCGGTGACGCGCCCGCCTCCGAGGCCGCGGCGGCCGAGGCGGTGGCCGCGGCGGAGAAGGAGGGCGAGGAGCCGCCGACGTACCGGTTCGCGCTCCAGCCGATGTGGCAGCGGCCGGTGCGCGGGCTCGGTGTGGTGGAGCCCTGGCTGCTCACCCGCCGGAACGGGGCTCCGTCCTCTTTCTAGTCGGGTGATCCGCCGCCCACGCACAGGCCGATGACCGGTACGCACAGGCCCGGGTCGGGCTCGGGTGTGGGTTCTGGTGTGGGGGCGGGTTTCTCCGGTCGGTGCGGGGGCGGCTCCCGGTGCTCCGGTGGTGGGGGGCCGGGGGCGCGGGGTGTGCCGGGTGGGCCGCTCGTCGAGGGCGCGGGCGGGGTGGGGCTTGTCGTACGCGTCGTTTCCGGGACGGCCGTGGGGGTTCGGGGCGCGGACGACGGCTCGGGCGGGGCGAGGGGTGTCTCGTTCTTGCCGCCCAGGGCCTTGGGGGAGGACGGGCTGGCCTCGGGGGCCGTCGTGTTCGGAGGGGGTGTGCCGGAGCGTGTGGTGCCCGCGGGCGGGGTGGGGTGCGGGCCTGCCTCCACGCCGATGTCCCCTCCGCCGTCGGGCGCCGAGGTCAGGCGGACCAGGCTCACGGCGCCCGCGGCCAGGGCCAGGCCGCCCGCGGCCAGCAGCACCTTGCGGGGGCGGGGCTTGCGGTGACGGCCCCTGATACGGGGGAGGAAACCCGTGCGGGCGGGCGGCTCGGCGGTGTGCGGCGCGGACTGCGCCGGCGGTCTCTTCGGTGTCATCGCTTCCTCCCCTGCCACGCGCCCCCGACGCGCCGCGGTGTGCGCACGCTACGCGCTGCCGTGGGGAGCGGGGCCCGGAGTCGCCGGATGTCACTCGAACGGGTGGGCGGGAGGTGACGGGGGAACCCGGGCGTGCGCCCTTTTCCGGGCGGGCGCCGGCTGCGATGATCGGGGCGAGTGATGTTAACCCGCGTTAACCGGAGGGTGTCATGAGTGAGGAACGGTTCGGGGAGTTCGTGCTGGTGCGCCGGCACGAGCGGGGACATGTCGCGGAGCTCGTCCTCGACCGGCCCAAGGCCATGAACGCCGTGTCGACCGGGATGGCCCGGTCCATCGCCGGGGCCTGTGCGGCGCTGGGGGAGGACCGCGCGGTGCGGGCCGTCGTGCTGACCTCGTCGCACGAGCGGGCGTTCTGCGTGGGTGCCGATCTGAAGGAGCGCAATTCCTTCAGCGACGCCGACCTGGTGCGCCAGCGTCCCGTGGCGCGCGGGGCGTACACCGGGGTGCTCGAACTGCCGGTGCCGACGGTGGCGGCCGTTCACGGGTTCGCCCTGGGGGGCGGGTTCGAGCTGGCCCTGTCGTGCGATGTGATCGTCGCCGACCGCACGGCGGTCATGGGGCTGCCCGAGGTGTCCGTCGGGGTGATCCCGGGCGGGGGCGGTACGCAGTTGCTGCCCCGGCGGGTGGGGGCGGCCCGGGCCGCCGAGCTGATCTTCACGGCGCGTCGGGTGGAGGCCGGGGAGGCCCGGGAGCTGGGTCTGGTCGACGAGCTGGTGGAGGAGGGGCGGGACCGGGAGGAGGCCCTCGCCATGGCGTCCCGGATCGCCGCGAACTCCCCGGTGGGGCTGCGCGCGGCCAAGCGGGCGTTGCGGCTGGGGCACGGGCTTGATCTGTCCGCCGGGCTCGAGGTCGAGGATGCCGCCTGGCGCTCGGTGGCGTTCTCGGGGGACCGGGCGGAGGGGGTCGCCGCGTTCAACGAGAAGCGCAGGCCTCAGTGGCCCGGGGAGTAGCCGGGTGCCGCCTCGTTCACATCCTTGATGTCCCGGTTGGTCACGAATCTCCCTAGTCTGGGGGAATGGGTGAGGAGAGCCGGCTGGCGGCCGTCGTGGCGCTGGCTCAGGGCATGGCCGCCGCGCACAGTTCGCGGGAGTCCTGGTGGGCCGCGGCCGGCGGGGCCTGCCGGGCGCTGGGCGGGAGCTTCGCCGCGCTGTCGGTGTGGGAGCGGGAGCTCGGGCGGCTGCGGGTGCTGGTGAACGTCGGGGAGCTGGCCGAGGGCGAGGAGGAGTTCCCCGACGACGAGTCCTATCCGGTGCACCAGTTCGCCGAGATCACCGAATTCCTGCACGAGCGGTGGGCGGGGGGCGGTGAGCCCGACGCGTGGGTGGAGACCGCCGAGGGCACCTCGACGGGGCGGTCCGGGTACTGCCACCAGCGGGTCGCGGCGCTCAGGCGGCGGGGGCGCGGCTGCTGTGTGGTCGCGCCGATCGTGCTGCACGGGCGGGCGTGGGGCGAGCTGTACGTGGCCCGGCCGGCGGGTGTGCCCGTCTTCGGGCGGGGTGACGCGGACTTCGCGACGGTCCTGGCCGCCGTGGTGGCCGCCGGGCTCGCGCAGACCGAGCGGCTGGAGGAGGCGCGGCGGCTGGCCTTCACGGACGCGCTGACCGGGCTGGCCAACCGGCGTGCCGTGGATGCCCGGCTCGACGAGGCGATCGAGCGGCACCGGCGGGACGGGGTCGTCGTCAGTCTGGTGGTGTGCGATCTGAACGGGCTGAAGCGGGTCAACGACACGCTGGGGCACGCCGTGGGGGACCGGCTGCTGGAGCGCTTCGGGACTGTGCTGTCGCTGTGCGGGGCCATGCTGCCCGGCGCCCTGGCGGCGCGGCTGGGCGGGGACGAGTTCTGTCTGCTGGCGGTGGGGCCGTCGGCCGACGAGGTCGTCAAGGCGGCCGACGAGGTGTGCCGGCGGGCCGTGGAGCTGGGCATCGGGGACGGGGTCGCCTGCGGGGTGGCGTCCACCGAGGACCCCATCGGGCCGGTGCACTCCGCCAGGCGGCTGTTCCGGCTGGCCGACGCGGCGCAGTACCGCGCCAAGGCCGAGCGGGCCGGTCATCCCGTGGTGGCCGGGCGGGCCGGACCGGAGGATCCGGTCGTACGGCTCGCGGACGAGCCGTCGCGGGCGGCGGACGGGGAGCGGCGCCGGTTCCGTGGGCGGCACTCCCCGTAGGGGGCGCCTGTGACGCACGGGTAAGGGGTGAGGGCCCTGTCCGGGGGTGACATCAACGAATTCACTGCGTACGCTCCTGAATATGACTATGCACACTGTGGTGGTGGGGACGTCCGGCGTGACCGCGTCCGACGTGCTCGCCGTGGCGCGCGCCGGTGCCCGCGTCGAACTGTCCGCGGAGGCGGTGGCCGCCCTCACCGCGTCCCGCGAGATCGTGGACGCCCTGGCCGCCAAGCCGGACCCCGTCTACGGGGTGAGCACCGGCTTCGGCGCCCTGGCGACCCGGCACATCAGCCCGGAGCTGCGCGCTCAGCTGCAGCGCAACATCGTCCGCTCGCACGCCGCCGGCATGGGCCCCCGCGTGGAGCGGGAAGTGGTCCGGGCCCTGATGTTCCTCCGGCTGAAGACCGTCTGCTCCGGGCGCACCGGGGTCCGGCCCGAGGTCGCGCGGACGATGGCCGACGTACTGAACGCCGGGATCACCCCGGTGGTCCACGAGTACGGCTCCCTCGGCTGCTCCGGCGACCTCGCCCCGCTGTCCCACTGCGCCCTCACCCTGATGGGCGAGGGGGAGGCGGAGGGTCCCGACGGGACCGTGGGTCCTGCCGGTGACCTCCTCGCCGAGCACGGCATCCGGCCCGTCGAACTGCGCGAGAAGGAAGGGCTCGCCCTCCTCAACGGCACCGACGGCATGCTCGGCATGCTGGTCATGGCCCTCGCCGACCTGGACCTCCTCTACAAGTCCGCCGACGTCACGGCCGCCCTCAGCCTGGAGGCGCTCCTCGGCACCGCCAAGGTGCTCGCCCCCGAGCTGCACGCCATCCGCCCGCACCCGGGCCAGGCCGCCAGCGCCGCCAACATGCTCGCGGTACTGAAGGATTCGGGGCTGACGGGGCATCACCAGGACGACGCCCCCCGGGTGCAGGACGCCTACTCGGTGCGCTGCGCCCCGCAGGTCGCCGGCGCCGGACGGGACACCCTGGACCACGCCCGGCTGGTCGCCGAACGCGAACTCGCCGCCGCCGTCGACAATCCCGTGGTGCTCCCGGACGGACGGGTGGAGTCCAACGGCAACTTCCACGGTGCGCCGGTCGCCTACGTACTGGACTTCCTCGCCATCGCCGTGGCCGACCTCGCCTCCATCGCCGAGCGCCGCACCGACCGGCTGCTCGACAAGAACCGCAGCCACGGACTGCCGCCGTTCCTCGCCGACGACGCCGGCGTCGACTCCGGGCTGATGATCGCTCAGTACACGCAGGCCGCCCTGGTCAGCGAGTTGAAGCGGCTCGCCGTACCCGCGTCGGCGGACTCGATCCCGTCCTCCGCGATGCAGGAGGACCACGTCTCCATGGGCTGGTCGGCGGCGCGCAAACTGCGGACCGCCGTCGACAACCTCACCCGGGTCGTCGCCGTGGAGCTGTACGCCGCGACGCGGGCCGTCGAACTGCGCGAGGGCCTGACCCCGGCGCCGGCGACGCGGGCCGTCATCGAGGCCGCACGGGAAGCGGGCGTGGGCGGCCCCGGACCGGACCGCTACCTGGCGCCCGACCTCGAGGCGGCGGACGCGTTCGTGCGGGACGGGCGGCTGGTCGCAGCCGTGGAGAGGGTCACCGGGCCGCTGCGCTGACCCGGCCGGGCCCCGCGGGCAGGCCGCCGCGGGGCCTCGGCGTGCGCCGGTCTCGTCAGAAGTCCAGCCGCTCCCGGCGTACCGAATAGACGACGAAGCCGGCGCCGAGGGCGAGGGAGGCCGTGCCGCCGATGATGTACGGGGTGCTGTCGAAGCTGCCGGTGTCCGCGAGGCGGACCTCCTGGCCGGTGCTCTCCAGCGACGCCGACGTGGTGCCGGACACGGCTCTCGCCTGCTCGGTGACCTGGGCGGACGGGCTCGCCGAAGGCGCGTCCCCCGCCGGGGTGTCCGACGACGCGTTCGCGGACGGGACGAACCACAGGGCGCACAGCAGGGTGCCCGCGGCGGTGGCGGTCAGCAACGGACGGAGCGCGGATGACACGGAATATCGATCCCCTTGTGGCGCTGGCGAATTGGCCGTGTGGGGCGATGGTAGTGAATGGCGCGGGTCACGGGAAAGTCACGGGAGCCCGTAGCCGTAGGCTCCATGGATGAGCACTCCAGAGACATCACGGTTTGTACGGCTTCGCGTCGAGCTCGTCCTCGAGGTCGACGACGAGGACGCGTTGACCAAGGCCGCGCTGCGCAGGATCACGGACGAGGGCGATATGCCCGCCGAGGAGCGGGTACACGCCGAGAGCGTTGTGACGGAGGACACCGCGGAGGCGCTCGCGTATCTCGTGGACCCGGTCGGCCTGGTCGGCGGGGTACCGGGAGTCGATCTCCTGCAGGCCTCCTGGAGCAGTGAACAGATCGACTACGACCCGGACTCGCCGGAGTGGGACCTCGACGAGGAGGACGGCGAGGAGTCCTACGACGCGGCCGACGAGGACGAAGCGGGCCGGGCGGGCTGAGGCGTCTTGGGGAAATCGTGACCCCGGGCGGCAACCGCCGCCCGGTTCACGACGTCTCAAGTGGCGCACGGGCCGCCGTTTTCACCGTCCGCCCCGGCGGACGTGGTGAGCCCCACACCCCCGGGCCGTGGGGAACCGGATCACCCGGTCGTAGCGTTGAAGATTGTGGACGAGGTCTCTCGGCTGCGTGCCGGGGACTCGTGGGGTTGGGATTCGGCAACGATGGAGAAGCGTGTGATGACGGACGGTAAGCGGCGCAGGGGTCTGGCGGCCGCGTCCGCTCTGCTCGGCGGAGTGCTGGTGCTCTCGGCGTGTTCCGGCGGTGACGACAGCGGCTCGGGCGGCGACGGCAAGGACACCTCCCAGGCCCAGGTGGACGAGGCGGCGGCCAAGAAGTCGTCCGAGGCGCAGATCAAGATCACGCCCAAGGACGGCTCCACCAACGCCTCCATCAACAACTCCGCCGCCGTGACCGTGAGCAAGGGCACGCTCACCGAGGTGAAGATGACCACCGCCGACGGCACCGCCGTCGCGGGTGAGATATCGGCCGACAAGAAGAGCTGGAAGCCCAGCACCCAGTTGGAGCGCGCCACCACCTACAAGGTGACGGCCACCGCCGAGGACTCCGAGGGCCTCGCCGCCCACGAGAACGCGTCGTTCACCACGGTCTCCCAGGCCAACAGCTTCATCGGCAACTTCACCCCGGACGACGGCACCACGGTCGGCGTCGGCATGCCGGTGTCGATCAACTTCGACAAGGCGATCACCAACAAGGCCGCCGTCCAGAAGGGCGTCACCGTCTCCACCACCAGTGGCCAGGAGGTCGCCTGCCACTGGTTCAACGCCAACCGCATGGACTGCCGGCCCGACGAGTACTGGCAGGAGGGCGCCACCGTCACCCTGAAGCTGGCGCTCGACGGTGTCGAGGGCGCCGAGGGTGTCTACGGCGTCCAGCAGAAGACGGTCACCTTCAAGATCGGCCGCAACCAGGTCTCCTACGTCGACGCCAAGACCAAGCAGATGAAGGTCACGCAGGACGGCAAGACCGTCCGCACGATCCCGATCTCCGCCGGGGCGCCCGAGAACAAGACGTACGAGGGCCAGATGGTGATCTCCGAGAAGTTCAAGGAGACCCGGATGAACGGCGCGACCGTCGGCTTCACCGACGACGACGGCAAGGGCGAGTACGACATCAAGGACGTGCCGCACGCCATGCGCCTGAGCACCTCCGGCACCTTCATCCACGGCAACTACTGGGGCGCCAAGTCCATCTTCGGCAGCGTCAACACCAGCCACGGCTGCGTCGGCCTGGCCGACGCCAAGGGCGCCGGCGACCCGAACACGCCCGGTTCCTGGTTCTACGACAACTCGATCGTCGGTGACGTGGTCGTCGTCCAGAACACCGGCGACAAGACCATCGCCCCGGACAACGGCCTCAACGGCTGGAACATGAGCTGGGAGCAGTGGAAGGCGGGTTCGGCCGTCTGACGCCACCCTCCGGACACGGAGCGACCACACCCCACGTGACCGATGCCCTCGTCCCCTCCTCCGGGAGGGGCGAGGGCATCGGCCGTCCCCCGCGGCACCCGCGCCCCGAACGGGCGGCGGACGCCTGAGCGGTGTCAACCCGGCGGTTTCGTAACGGAGTTACGGCGGTGGCGTTACAGTCACCCGGCGACTTCGGTACCCCGCCCGTACTGGTTGAGGCGCTTGATCACCCCCCGGCATACTGCGTGACCCGGGGGGTGCGCGCATGCGTACGAGACCACCCCCGGCCGGGTGACCCTTTCCTCGCCCGGCGACTTCGCTAGGGGGAACCTTGCGCAGACAAGTCAAGAGAGCGTGCGCGGCCACGATCGCCACGGCGACCGCCGTGGCGCTCGCGGCGGGCATGGCCGGCCCGGCGTCGGCGAACGGGGAGCGCGCGGCCGCCGGCTCCTCGGCGGGGGTGTCCTCGCCGAAGGCCAAGCACCGGA
This sequence comes from Streptomyces marokkonensis, assembly GCF_008312835.1. Taxonomy (GTDB): domain Bacteria; phylum Actinomycetota; class Actinomycetes; order Streptomycetales; family Streptomycetaceae; genus Streptomyces; species Streptomyces marokkonensis_A. The sequence continues at coordinate 103,587 of NZ_VSKS01000002.1, forward strand.
TCACTCTGATCACGGGTGACCGGGTCGCGGTCGACGCCAAGGGCCGCGTGGTCGGGCTGGAGCCGGCCGAGGGCCGGGAGCACATACCCGTCCAGATCCGCAGAACCGGCGGGCACACCCTCGTGCTGCCGGTGGACGCCGCCCGGATGATCGCGAGCGGCAAACTGGACCAGCGGCTCTTCGACGTCACCGAGTTGAACAAGTCCGTGACCCGCGGCTCCCAGAAGCGGGGCCTGAAGGTCATCGTCGGCTACCGGGGCGGCGCGAAGGCCGCCAAGGCCGACGTCCGTGACGCGGGCACGGTCCGCCGGACGCTGAAGTCCCTGAACGCGGACGCGGTGCAGACCCCGCACGAGGACGCGTCCGAGCTGTGGGACGCCGTCACCAACGGCGAGAAGACCGCCTCCGGTGTCGCCCACGTGTGGCTGGACGGGGTCCGCAAGGCCTCTCTCGACACGTCCGTGGCGCAGATCGGCACCCCCAAGGCCTGGGCGGCCGGCTACGACGGCAAGGGCGTCAGGATCGCCGTCCTGGACACCGGCGTCGACGCCACGCACCCGGACCTCAAGGGCCAGGTGACCGCGTCCAAGAACTTCACCTCCGCGGCCACCGCCGGCGACAAGGTCGGCCACGGCACCCACGTCGCGTCCATCGCTGCCGGTACGGGAGCCAAGTCCAAGGGCAAGTACAAGGGTGTCGCGCCCGGGGCCAAGGTCCTCAACGGCAAGGTCCTCGACGACTCCGGCTTCGGGGACGACTCCGGCATCCTCGCCGGGATGGAGTGGGCGGCCGCGCAGGGCGCCGACGTCATCAACATGAGCCTGGGCGGCATGGACACGCCCGAGGTCGACCCGCTGGAGGCGGCGGTCAACAAGCTCTCCGCCGAGAAGGGCGTCCTGTTCGCCATCGCGGCCGGCAACGAGGGCCCGCAGTCGATCGGTTCGCCCGGCAGCGCGGACGCCGCCCTCACCGTCGGCGCCGTCGACGGCAAGGACGCGCTCGCCGACTTCTCCTCCACCGGTCCCCGCACCGGTGACGGCGCCATCAAGCCGGACGTCACCGCGCCCGGCGTCGACATCACGGCCGCCTCGGCGAAGGGCAACGACATCGCCAAGGAGGTCGGCGAGAAGCCGGCCGGGTACATGACCATCTCCGGTACGTCGATGGCGACCCCGCACGTCGCGGGCGCGGCCGCGCTGCTGAAGCAGCAGCACCCGGAATGGACCCACGCGGAGCTGAAGGGCGCGCTCACCGGCTCCACCAAGGGCGGCAAGTACACCCCGTTCCAGCAGGGTTCGGGCCGCGTCCAGGTCGACAAGGCCGTCAAGCAGACCGTCATCGCCGAACCGGTGTCGCTGAGCTTCGGCGTCCAGCAGTGGCCGCACACCGACGACAAGCCGGTCACCGAGGCGCTCACCTACCGCAACCTCGGTACCGAGGACGTCACCCTGAAGCTGACGTCGACCGCCACGAACCCCAAGGGCAAGGCGGCCCCGGCCGGCTTCTTCGAGCTGGGCGCCACCACGGTCACGGTCCCGGCGGGCGGCAAGGCCTCCGTGGACGTCACCGTCGACACCCGGCTCGGCGGCACGGTCGACGGCGCCTACTCGGCGTACGTGGTCGCGACGGGCGGCGGGCAGACCGTGCGCACGGGCGCCGCGGTGCAGCGCGAGGTCGAGTCGTACGACGTGACGCTGAAGTTCCTCGACCGCGCGGGCAAGCCGGCCGGCAACTACGTCGCCGGTCTGACCGGCATGTCCGGCCTGGGTGCCGGCCAGTGGTACCAGCCCTACGACGCCGACGGCACCGTCACCGTCCGCGTACCCAAGGGCGGCTACGTCCTGGACACCGGCGTCCTCGTCGGCTCCGACCCGGAGAAGTACGAGGGCGCCGACTGGCTCGCCCAGCCGAAGCTGGACGTCAACAAGAGCACGACGATCACGCTGGACGCCCGCAAGGCCAAGCCGGTGAACATCACCGTGCCGGACAAGGGCGCCAAGCCCGAGTTCGCCTCGGCCGACTACACCGTCGAGACCAAGGACAGCATCCACGCCTTCGGCTGGTGGCTGGAGTCGTACGACAACTTCCGCTCCGCCCACCTCGGGCCGCAGATCACCGACGGCTCGCTGTTCCAGCAGTGGGACGCCCACTTCAGCAAGGGCACCAAGGAGCAGTACAACACCGTCACCGGCGCCAAGGTGAAGAAGCTCGCCACCGGCTACACCCGGCACCACAAGGCGGGCGACCTCGCCACGGTGAAGGTGGGCATGGGCGCGGCGGCGAGCGGCAAGAAGGGCGTCGTCAGTGCCTTCGGCATGCTGCCCCAGAGCGGCGGCGCCTCCTCGTTCGGCTACGCGCAGAGCCTGCCCGGCACCCGCACGCTGCACCTGTCCGCCACGGGCGGGGTGAAGTGGGACCTCGACTTCGAGCAGCAGAGCGGTGTCGACGCCGAGGGCTGGCCGGTCTCCGACGCCGGGTACCTCATCGGCTACGGAAAGGCCTACAAGGCCGGCAGGACGTACAAGGAGACCGTGAACACGGCCGTCTTCGGGCCGCGCCTCACCTCCGAGTACGGCCTCTTCCGGGACGGCAACACCATCTCCGGGATGGTTCCGCTGTTCGCCGACGGCAAGGGCCACGCCGGCTCGTCGCTGTTCACCTCGGTCACCACCAGCCTCCACCGCAACGGCAAGAAGGTCGGCTCGAACGACGACCCGCTGTTCGGTGACGGGGAGTTCAAGGTTCCGTCCGCCGACGCCTCCTACAAGCTGACCACCTCGGTCAAGCGGAGCGCCAAGGTCGCCGCCGCGTCGACGCGGATCGACGCGAGCTGGACCTTCCGCTCCAAGAAGACCGCCGACCTCAAGCAGCTGCCGGCCTCCACGGTCCGCTTCCTCGCGGCCACGGGTCTGGACAGCAAGGTGACGGCCGGCAAGAAGGTCGGCGTCCCGGTCTCCGTGGAGGGCGCCGCCAAGGGCAAGAACCTCAAGTCCCTGTCGGTGTACGTGTCCTACGACTACGGCAAGACCTGGAAGAAGACCACGGTCAAGAAGGGGAAGATCACCGTCAAGAACCCGGCGAAGGGGAAGGCCATCTCCTTCCACGCCAAGATCGCCGACAAGAAGGGCAACAAGTCGACGATCTCGATCTACAACGCCTACTACGGCAAGTAGACCGTGAGCGGACGGCCCGCCGGAAGCAGTGCTTCCGGCGGGCCGTCCCGTCGTCCGGGAACCTTCCCTCTCACGGAGTCGCGGCGTCCGCCTCCGACCGCCTCGCGTCCGCGCCCCAGCTGGCCAGCAGCCGCAGCGCCTCCGCCGACGGGGAACCCGGCTCCGCGAAGTAGGTGACCAAAGACTGCTCGGTCTCGCCGGCCGGGCGGAACGACTCCCACAGCAGCGTCAGCTCACCGACCAGCGGATGCCTCACCCGCTTGACGCCGTGGCTCTTCTCCTTCACGTCGTGCGCGGCCCACAGCCTCCTGAACTGCTCGCTTTTGACGGAGAGCTCACCGACCAGCGCGGACAGCTGAGGGTCGTCCGGATGGCAGCCCGCGTCCATGCGCAGATAGGCGACCATGTCGGACGCCTTCTGGTCCCACTCCACGAACAGCTCCCGGTAGTCCGGGTTCAGGAACACCAGCCTGGCCCAGTTCCGCTCCTGCGCCGGCATCCGGCCCCAGTCGCCGAAGAGCGCCGCGGCCATCCGGTTCCAGGCGAGGATCTCCGAGCGCCGGCCCACCACGTACGCCGGGACCGTGTCCATCGAGTCCAGCAGCTGCCGCAGCGCCGCGCGCGTCTGCTGGGTACGGGGCGCCTGCTTCCTCCTGTGCCGCTTCGGCTTCGCCAGATGCGTCAGGTGGGCGCGCTCGGCGTCGGTGAGGCGCAGGGCGCGCGCGATCGAGTCCAGCACCTCCGCCGACACGTTCCGCCCGTTGCCCTGCTCCAGCCGCGTGTAGTACGCCACGGACACCCCGGCGAGCTGCGCCAGCTCCTCGCGGCGCAGGCCCGGGACCCGGCGGTGGCGGCCGAAGTCCGGCAGGCCGACGTCCTCCGGCTTCAGCCGGGCCCGCCGGGTCCGCAGGAACTCGCTGAGTCCCGCGCGCGGGTCGAGGCCGCCGCTCGCGGGGCCGGCCGGGTCGGTGTACTGCTCGTCCATGTGTCCAGTATTCCCGGTCGTACGCACACCATCCTGTCCCCGCCAGTAGTACGCACAGCCAACGTAGGAAAAGCCGTGGGCTGGGTACGCCACGGCCGTTGCCGCAGGCTGGAGGCCGTGCCCGGCCGGACCGAAGGCAGCCGGGCGCACGACCTCACGAGGAGAACCCCGGCATGACCACTGTTGCTGCGTACGCCGCGCCCGCCGCCAAGGCTCCGCTGGAGCGGACCACCGTCGAGCGGCGCGAGGTGGGCGAGCACGACGTCCTGATCGACATCAAGTTCGCCGGAATCTGCCATTCCGACATCCACCAGGTCCGTGAGGGCTGGGGCGAGGCGATCTTCCCGATGGTCCCCGGCCACGAGATCGCCGGTGTGGTGTCCGAGGTCGGCCCCGGCGTCACGAAGTACGCGGTCGGTGACCGCGTCGGCGTCGGCTGCATGGTCGACTCCTGCCGCGAGTGCGACAACTGCAGGGCCGGCCGGGAGCAGTACTGCACCGGCGGCATGGTCGGCACCTACAACGCCCTCGACAAGAACGGCGAGCCCACCTACGGCGGCTACGCGCAGACGATCGTCGTCGACGAGAACTACGTCGTCCGCATCCCCGACGGCCTGGCCCTCGACGTCGCCGCGCCCCTGCTGTGCGCCGGCATCACCACCTACTCCCCGCTGAAGCGCTGGGGCGCCGGCCCCGGCAAGAAGGTCGCGATCCTCGGCATGGGCGGCCTCGGCCACATGGGCGTCAAGATCGCGCACGCGCTGGGTGCGGAGGTGACGGTGCTGTCGCAGTCCCTGCGCAAGAAGGACGACGGCCTGAAGCTGGGCGCCGACCACTACCACGCCACCGCCGACCCGAAGACCTTCGAGGCCTTGCGGGGCACCTTCGACCTGATCGTGTCGACCGTGTCGGCCCCGCTGGACCTGGACGCCTACCTGTCCCTGCTGAGGACGGAGGGCACGCTGGCGAACGTCGGTGCTCCCGAGGAGCCCGTCTCCCTCAACCTCTTCTCGGTGATCGGCGGCGGCAGGACCCTCGCCGGTTCCATGATCGGCGGCATCGCCGAGACCCAGGAGATGCTGGACTTCTGCGCCGAACACGGCATCGGCGCGGAGATCGAACTGATCGGCGCCGCCGAGATCAACGAGGCGTACGAGCGCGTCCTGGCCAGCGACGTCCGCTACCGCTTCGTGATCGACACGTCGACGATCTGACCACGGGCGGCGCGTCCCGGCCGCCGACGCCCTCCGCCCGTGGCCGGGGACCCGTACGCGGCGGTCAGTGCGGCAGCGTGGCCGGGCTGCCGCCGTTGGCCTCGTAGCCGGCGACCGCCAGGGCGCGGTAGACCGCGAACTCGCCGGCGGGATCGGCGGACAGGGTCCAGGGCACCGCGCCCACGTGGCCGTCGATGTGTATCAGCTGGCTCATGGCCTCCGCCCAGCGCTCCGCGCGGACCAGGAAGAAGACCAGCAGATGCCGCACGTGCGCCAGCATCGGGTCGTCGGGACGGGCCGAGTGCACCGCGTGCAGCGCGCCGTGGATCGCCTTGCTGACGACCTCGCTCTGGTAGAAACCGGCGACCAGGGTCACCTCGGGGAGATGCTCGAACACCGCGAAGAGCGGCATCGCGGCGAGGAGGGACCCCTGGGGTGCCCGCGCCGCCGCGGCCTCCGCGAAGGAGTACGCCTGCTGCCGCGAGCCGTGCCACTTCTCGCACCAGTAGTGCAGCGCGGCCAGATGCGCGCCCATGTGGGCCGGGGCGCGGTCCAGGATCTTCAGCCAGACCTGCTCGAAGTCCTGCTGGGAGTAGCCGAGTCCACGGGCCACCGAGAGTTCCACGATGTACGGGACCGGGTCACCCGGAGCCAGCAGCGCCGCCTCGCCGCACGCCGCCTTCGCCTCCTCCATGATGATCCGGAACTCGTCCGTCCCGGGCGCGGCCGTCCGCCATGCCTGCTGGACCAGGAACTCGGCGTACACCGCGGCGCCGCCCGCGTCCTTGGGCGCCTCGGTCCGCCACACGCGCAGCCACTGCCCGCCCGGCGTCCCGCCCACCCCGCCGGGCCGCTGGGCCAGCTCCAGTGAGGCCGCGCCCGCGAAGGCCTGGACGCGCTGCCAGCGCAGTTCGCCCTCGGCGCCGGTGCCGGCCAGCAACTGCAGCGCCGCGCGGTAGTCCTGGGTGCGCTGCACCAGGTCCAGCACGTCCATCAGGTCCCCGTCGGGGCCGGGCATGCGGATGTCCAGCTCCTCCTCGCGGGCGAAGCCGTAGGTGGCCGGGTCCGCCGCGTCCGGGTGGCCGGGCGGGACCAGTCCCACCGCGCCGCGCCGGCGCCTGAGGAACGGCAGCACCACGAAGCCGAGCATGACGAGCGCGATCAGGACCCAGAGAATCTCCATGTCACAAGCGAACCAGACCGCGCCGACAATTGGCCAACCCTGTGCCCTGCCCCTGTGGAAAACTCCCCGGCAGCCGTCCCACGAGGCCCGCGCGGCCGCCCGCGCCCGTCATCCGCCCCGCCCGCGCACTACGCTCGGTGCCCATGAGTGACAGGCATATCAGTCAGCACTTCGAGACACTCGCGATTCACGCGGGCAACACCGCCGACCCCCTGACGGGCGCGGTCGTCCCGCCGATCTATCAGGTGTCCACCTACAAGCAGGACGGCGTCGGCGGCCTGCGCGGCGGCTACGAGTACAGCCGCAGCGCCAATCCGACCAGGACCGCGCTGGAGGAGAACCTCGCCGCCCTGGAGGGCGGCCGCCGCGGCCTCGCGTTCGCGTCCGGACTGGCGGCCGAGGACTGCCTGTTGCGTACGCTGCTCAGCCCCGGTGACCACGTGGTGATCCCGAACGACGCGTACGGCGGCACGTTCCGTCTCTTCGCCAAGGTCGTCGCCCGCTGGGGCGTGGAGTGGTCGGTGGCCGACACCTCCGACCCGGCCGCGGTGCGGGCCGCCCTCACCCCGAAGACCAAGGTCGTCTGGGTGGAGACCCCCTCCAACCCGCTGCTCGGCATCACCGACATCGCCGCCGTCGCCCAGGTCGCCGGGGACGCCGGCGCCCGGCTGGTCGTCGACAACACCTTCGCCACTCCGTACCTCCAGCAGCCGCTCGCGCTCGGCGCGGACGTCGTCGTGCACTCCCTGACCAAGTACATGGGCGGCCACTCGGACGTCGTCGGCGGCGCCCTGATCACCGGTGACGCGGACCTGGGCGAGGAGCTGGCGTACCACCAGAACGCGATGGGCGCGGTCGCCGGCCCCTTCGACTCCTGGCTGGTGCTGCGCGGCACCAAGACGCTCTCGGTGCGCATGGACCGGCACAGCGAGAACGCGACGAAGATCGCCGACATGCTCAGCCGCCACGCGCGCGTGACGAGCGTCCTGTACCCGGGACTGCCGGAGCACCCGGGGCACGAGGTCGCCGCCAAGCAGATGCGTGCCTTCGGCGGGATGGTCTCCTTCCGCGTGGAGGGCGGTGAGGAGGCGGCCGTCGAGGTCTGCGACCGGGCCCGGGTGTTCACGCTCGGCGAGTCGCTGGGCGGCGTCGAGTCCCTGATCGAGCACCCGGGGCGGATGACGCACGCGTCGGCGGCCGGTTCCGCGCTCGAGGTCCCCGCCGACCTGGTGCGCCTGTCCGTGGGCATCGAGAACGTCGACGACCTGCTCGAGGACCTCCAGCAGGCGCTCGGCCGGTAGATCCGTTCACCAGCCCGTCAGGGGTGGGGTCGTCTCCGAGGGCGGCTCCACCCAGGGGCGGGAGGTCAGCGCCCACACCGTGAACGCCACGGTCGTCGCCAGCAGCAGCAGCCACAGCACGCGGCGGGCGAGCGTCCTGCGCCGCAGGATGCGGGCCCCGCGCCGCACGGCGTCCGCGTGCAGGTCGGGCGGCACGGGCGGCGGCGACTGCTCCAGCAGCCGCCGTACGGTCGCCTCACGTCTCATCGCCGCCATACCGGCTCCCGTCTCATGACGGCACCGCCCGGGCGCCTCCCACCGCGGGCGCGGGGGGCCCGGGTGGGCGCAGCACGGTCGCCATCGCGCGGTTGAAGACGGCTCGCACGCGCTCCGCGGGCAGACCGAGCAGCGCCGCCGTCTGTTCCTCGGCGATGCCCTCGCGGAGCCGCAGCACCAGGACCAGACGTTCCTGCGGGCTCAGTCCGGCGAGCGGACCGCCGGGGCGGGGGCGGGAGCGGAGGAGTCCGCCGTGCTGGTGCCACGCGCCGCGCGCGAACCGGGTCGCCAGGTGCTGGCGGGTGTGGTCGTAGGGGTCCTCGCCGTGCAGGCGGTCCCAGCACGCGTACGTGTGGGCCAGTGACAGGGCCAGCAGGCGCCGCGCGCGCGGGTTGGCGTCCCGCGGCTCCGCGGTGAGCAGGGTCGCGGTGTGCAGCAGCCGTCCGCCCGCGCCCGCGACGTACGCCTCGAACTCGCGGGCGCGGAGGGCGTTCTCGGACGCGTGCCGTGGTCGCAACCGCACCTCCCCGTCGGGGCTTCTCCCTCATATCAGGTCAGTGCGCACCCCGCGGTCAAGAGTCGCGCACGCCCGACGGCGAGTTGTTCCGCCCCCGCCGGCCCTTCTCAGACGCCAGAGGGGCTGAATGAGCCCGTCCGGCGTTGGAGGACGAGGCCGTCCAGGGCCGAAGGGGGGCCGGGGGCGCAGCCCCCGGAGGTCAGGAGTCCGTACGGTCCTGAACGGACATCCGAGAGGACAGCGCACCGTTGAAGCGCGTGAGGAGCGCACAGAACGCCTCCCGCTCCTCCGGCGCCCAGTCCTGTGTCAGCTCGGCCATCAACTGACGCCGCGAGGAGCGCACTTCCTCCAGCCGCGCCTGCCCGCGCGGGGACAGCTGGAGCACGACCGCACGGCCGTCCTCGGGGTGCGAGGTCCGCTTGACCAGTCCGGTGTCCACGAGCGGGGCCACCTGACGGGTGACCGTCGAGGAGTCGATGCCCATGCTCCCGGCGAGCGCCTTGACGCCCATCGGGCCTTCCTTGTCGAGGCGGTTGAGCAGCAGGTACGCGGCGCGGTCCATCGAGTGGCGCACCTGGCCGACCCCGCCGAGCCGCGTCTGTTCGGCACGGCGGGCGAACAGCGCCACCTCGTGCTGCAGCGTGTCGAGAAGACCGGTGTCACCGACGGCTGTCAGGTCCGTCGTCATGTCCATCGACATTTCAGGTGTTGTGGGCATGGCCGGAGGCTCACTTCGTGGAGGGCTGCTAATTGGGGGACAGGGTACGCGGCCGGGGGGCGAGCCGTACCGGCGCTGCGCAAAGCGGAGTCCGCGGGTTGGTCACACCGGTCGCCGCCTCTCGTGGACTGCGATGCTGGAGCCATGAGCTACAGCACGGCCGGTTCCCTGCGGGCCGTCACTCTCGACGATGTGCGCGGCGCGCAGAAGATGCTCTCCGGCGTGGCGCGGACCACCGCGATGGAGGGCAGCAGGCACCTCTCCCAGCGGGTGGGCGCACCGGTGCACCTGAAGTGCGAGAACCTCCAGCGGACGGGGTCGTTCAAGCTGCGCGGCGCGTACGTCCGGATCGCCGGGCTGCTGCCCGAGGAGCGGGCCGCCGGTGTCGTCGCGGCGAGCGCCGGCAACCACGCGCAGGGCGTGGCGCTGGCGTCGTCGCTGCTCGGGGTGCGCTCCACGGTGTTCATGCCGAAGGGCGCCCCGTTGCCGAAGATCAGCGCGACCCGGGAGTACGGCGCCGAGGTGCGCCTGCACGGCCAGGTGGTCGACGAGACGCTGGCCGCGGCGGTGGAGTACGCGCACGAGACGGGCGCGGTGTTCATCCACCCCTTCGACCACCCGGACATCATCGCGGGCCAGGGCACGGTGGGTCTGGAGATCCTGGAGCAGTGCCCGGAGGTGCGCACGATCGTCGTCGGTGTCGGCGGGGGCGGGCTGGCCGCGGGGATCGCGGTCGCGGTGAAGGCGCTGCGGCCCGATGTGCGGATCGTCGGTGTGCAGGCGGCGGGCGCGGCGGCGTATCCGCCGTCGCTGGCGGCCGGCCGGCCGGTGGCGGTGCGCAACCCGGTGACGATGGCCGACGGGATCAAGGTGGGGCGGCCCGGTGACGTGCCGTTCGGGATCGTCGGCGAGCTGGTGGACGAGGTGTGCACGGTCACCGAGGACGAGCTGTCGGCCGCGCTGCTGCTGTGTCTGGAGCGGGCCAAACTGGTCGTCGAGCCGGCCGGGGCGAGTCCGGTCGCGGCGCTGCTGAGCCGTCCCGGGGCCTTCGAGGGGCCGGTCGTCGCGGTGCTGTCCGGCGGCAACGTGGACCCGGTGCTGATGGAGCGGGTGCTGCGGCACGGCATGGCGGCGCAGGGCCGCTACCTGGCCGTACGGCTGCGTCTGACGGACCGGCCGGGCGCCCTCGCCTCGCTTCTGGGGGCGTTGTCAGTGGTCGATGCGAACGTTCTCGACGTGAGTCACGTACGGACCGATCCACGGCTCGGGCTCACGGAGGCGGAGGTCGAGCTGCACCTGGAGACGAAGGGCCCGGCGCACTGCGCCGAGGTCGAACAGGCCCTGCGCGCGGCGGGATACACGGTCATGGACTGATGCCCGGAGGGGGTGTCACTCCTTCGTGTCATTCCATTGAGGGACGCGATACATCGCGTTATGGTGAGTCTCACGTCACTGTCCGGCAGTCGTGTTCCGCTGCGGTGCCGGGCAAAAAAATCTCAGCACATCACCGCGCGCAAACCTAGGCTTTCCGGAGAAATCACGACGACGTGGAGACTCATATGCCAGGCGCCATCTATGCCGAAGGTCTGGTGAAGACCTTCGGTGACGTGAGGGCACTGGACGGCGTCGACCTCGAGGTCCCCGAGGGAACCGTCCTGGGCCTGCTCGGGCCGAACGGCGCGGGCAAGACCACCACCGTCCGCTGCCTCACCACCCTGCTGCGGCCCGACAGCGGCAAGGCCGTCGTCGCGGGCATCGACGTGCTGAGGCACCCCGACGCCGTGCGCCGGTCCATCGGCCTGTCCGGCCAGTTCGCCGCCGTCGACGAGTATCTGACCGGCCGCGAGAACCTGCAGATGGTCGGGCAGCTCTACCAGATGAAGGCGAAGGCCGCGAAGGCCCGCGCGGACGAACTGCTGGAACAGTTCAACCTCGCGGACGCCGCCGACCGCACCGCGAAGACCTACTCCGGAGGCATGCGCCGCCGGCTCGACCTCGCGGCGGCCCTGGTCGTGTCACCGCCGGTGATGTTCATGGACGAGCCGACGACCGGCCTGGACCCGCGCAACCGCCAGCAGCTGTGGGAGGTGATCAAGCAGCTCGTCTCCGGGGGCACGACGCTGCTGCTCACCACCCAGTACCTGGAGGAGGCCGACCACCTGGCGCACGACATCGCGGTCGTCGACCACGGCCGGGTCATCGCCCAGGGCACCTCCGACCAGCTCAAGGCCCGCACCGGTGGGGAACGGGTCGAGGTCGTGGTGCACGACCGCGAGCACATCCCGGCCGCCTCCGCCCTCCTCGACAAGTACAGCCTGCGCGGCCCCGGTCAGGGCGACACCTCGGTCGAGGAGCACATGCGCAAGATCACCACACCGGTCTCCGGCGGGGCGAAGCTCCTCGCCGAGATCATCCGCGAGCTCGACACCGACGGCATCGAGATCGACGACATCGGCCTGCGCCGCCCCACCCTGGACGACGTCTTCCTCTCCCTCACCGGTCATGTCGCCGAGGCCGCGGCCGACGACGGCGCGCGGGACACCGAGAAGCCCCCCAGCGGTACCGCCCCGGCAAGGAGGCCCTGACATGAGTGCCGTCACCGACGCCGTGCGGGTCGCGCCACCCGGCAACCCCGTCGGCCAGTCGATCCGCGACTCCCTGGTCGTCGCCAAACGCAACCTGATCCGCATGGCCCGCATCCCCGAAGTGGTCATCTTCGGGCTCATCCAGCCGATCATGTTCGTCGTGCTGTTCTCGTACGTCTTCGGCGGCTCCATGGACATCGCCGGCAGCACCAGCCCGGAGGTCTACCGCGAGTTCCTGATGGCCGGGATCTTCGCCCAGACCGTCACCTTCGCCACCGCCGGAGCCGGTGCGGGCATCGCCGAGGACATGCACAAGGGGCTCATCGACCGCTTCCGCTCCCTGCCGATGGCGCGCGGCGCGGTGCTCACCGGCCGCACCCTCGCCGACCTGGTGCAGACGGCGCTCACCCTGCTCGTGCTCGCCGTGGTCGCCCTCCTGGTCGGCTGGCGCACCCACACCAGCGCCGGCGAGGTGCTCGGCGCGTTCGCGCTGCTGCTCCTGACCGGGTACGCCTTCACCTGGATCGGCGCGGTCATCGGCCTGTCGGTCCGCACCCCGGAGGCGGCCACCTCCGGCGGACTGGTCTGGCTCTTCCCGGTCACGTTCGTGTCGAACGCGTTCGTGGACTCCGGCAACATGACGCCCTGGCTGCGCCACATCGCCGACTGGAACCCGTTCAGCGCCACCGTCCAGGCCTGCCGCGAACTCTTCGGCAACCCCGGTGTCTCCACCTCGGACGCCTGGCCGATGCAGCACGCGGTGTGGGCCTCGCTGATCTACTCGGTCCTGATCATCGCGTTCTTCCGCACGCTCGCCGTGCGCAAGTACCGCTCGGCCGCGGCATGACGAAACCCCCGGCGCCGCACAGGGTGCCGGGGGTTTCGTCGGGACATCGCGGGGAGCGGGTCAGCCGTTGTACGGCTCGGCCTTGAGGATCTTCACGGAGGCCTTCTTGCCGTTGGGCAGCTCGTACTCCGCGTCGTCGCCGACCTTGTGGCCCATCACGCCGGAGCCGAGCGGGGACTGCGGCGAGTAGGTCTCGACGTCGGCGCTCGCGTACTCACGCGAGGCGAGCAGGAACGTCAGCGTGTCGTCCTCGTCGCCGTCGAAGGCGATCGTCACGACCATGCCGGGCGCCACGGCGCCGTCGGCCGCCGGGGCCTCGCCGACCTTGGCGTTCTCGAGGAGCTGGGTGAGCTGGCGCACACGGAGCTCCTGCTTGCCCTGCTCCTCCTTGGCCGCGTGGTACCCGCCGTTCTCCCGCAGGTCGCCCTCCTCACGCGCGGCGGCGATCTTGGCGGCGATCTCCGTGCGCGCGGGACCAGTAAGGTACTCAAGCTCGTCCTTGAGCTTGTTGTACGCCTCCTGGGTCAGCCAGGTGACGGACTCGCTGGTCTGGGTCACAGGTGCTCCTCGTAGGTACTGGGAAATACAAAGCATCGCCCTACCCAGAAGGATGGTCCTCCAGGGACGGGCGAAACCACGAGCCTAACAATTCAGTGCCCGCAGGGGGAGGACATAAGCCACCAGACTCATGTCAGCGCAGGTCAGTGGCCGGGTATTCCCCGCCACATCATCCCGCGTGGCAGCCGACCAGCTCGGCGGTGGTGCCCGGGGAGGTCGTGCGCAGGGTGACGACCTCGTCGATGCGCGTGGCGTCCTTGTCGAAGCGGAAATCGGCGCGGCCCACCTCGGCGCCGTCCTCGGCCTGGGAGCGCACCGTGCAGTACCCGGCGACGCCCGCGTCCTTGTGCACCTCGAGGTGCACCTTCACCGCGTCGTCGGAGATGTCGAAGCCGATCACCTCGGCGCTGATCTCGTTCTGCGCCACGTAGTGGTAGCCGAACCAGCCGATCAGCCCGAGCAGCAGCACCGACAGCACGGCGCCGACGACCTTGAGGGTGCGGTCGGCACGCTGGTCCGAGGAGCGGCCGTAACGGCCCTCGGGCAGCCGCGTGCTCGACGTACTCATGATCGTCTCCTCGGCAGGAAGGGACCCGCGTCCCCGTGGCGGTTTCCGGAGCGGAACTCCGGAATTTTTCGTCCCCCGATTCGGTCACTATAGAAGCCTGCGACTGCGCCGCCGCACACAGGGCGCCTAACGACTTGAGGATTGAGTCTTGACTGACCAGCTGCGACTGATGGCCGTCCACGCCCACCCCGACGACGAGTCGAGCAAGGGCGCGGCCACCATGGCGAAGTACGTGTCCGAGGGGGTGGACGTGCTGGTGGTGACCTGCACGGGCGGGGAGCGCGGCTCCATCCTCAACCCGAAACTGCAGGGCGACGCGTACATCGAGGAGAACATCCACGAGGTACGCAAGAAGGAGATGGACGAGGCCCGCGAGATCCTCGGCGTGAAGCAGGAGTGGCTCGGCTTCGTCGACTCCGGCCTGCCCGAGGGCGACCCGCTGCCGCCGCTGCCGGAGGGCTGCTTCGCCCTGGAGGACGTCGACAAGGCGGCCGGTGAGCTGGTGCGCAAGATCCGCGCGTTCCGTCCCCAGGTGATCACCACGTACGACGAGAACGGCGGGTACCCGCACCCCGACCACATCATGACCCACAAGATCACGATGGTGGCGTTCGAGGGTGCGGCGGACGCCGGGAAGTACCCGGAGGACGAGTTCGGTCCGGCGTACCAGCCGCTGAAGGTGTACTACAACCAGGGCTTCAACCGCCCCCGCACCGAGGCGCTGCACCAGGCCATGCTGGACCGGGGCCTGGAGTCGCCGTACGGGGACTGGCTCAAGCGCTGGAGCGAGTTCGAGCGCAAGGAGCGCACGCTCACCACGCACGTGCCGTGCGCCGACTTCTTCGAGATCCGCGACAAGGCGCTGATCGCGCACGCCACGCAGATCGATCCGGACGGGGGGTGGTTCCGGGTGCCGATGGACCTCCAGAAGAAGGTCTGGCCGACGGAGGAGTACGAGCTCGCGAAGTCGCTCGTCGATACCTCCCTCCCCGAGGACGACCTCTTCGCGGGCATCCGGGACAATGCCTGACATGAGCGCAAGCGCAAGCCTGGCAATGACCCACCTGGTGCCCCTGGCCAAGGAGCTCGACGAGGACAAGGTGACTCCCGGCGTCCTCGGGTTCATCGTGTTCGCGGTGATGGCTCTGGCGGTGTGGGGCCTGATGAAGTCGATGAACCGGCACATGGGGCGGGTGAACTTCGTGGAGTCCGAGGAGACCGGGGGCGAGACGGGGAGCGTCGTGGCCGACGGGGGTAAGAAGTCCGCCTGACCGCTGAGCGCTGCTGGGCGGTGTGAGCTGGGCACCCGGCGCTGGTGTGGGCCGGGGGGTGGTGGCGCAGCCCGGCGCCCGCGGGGTGCCTCCCCCACTCTCGGCTTCGCTCGAGCGGGAGGTACCCCCATCGCCCACCCGTGCCGCCCTGGGGGCACCTCCCAGGCCTTCAAGGCACCGGGGGAGGCACGACTGCCCGCAGCCGCGGTGACACGCGGCTGCTCGCCGTTACGGCTTTGACGGCACCGTTACTCCCATGATCTCTCGGGCGTTGCGGCTGGGGACCATGCCGAGGTGCCAGGCCTGCCAGCCGGACTCCAGGGTGACGCCCCGTTCCAGGAGGAGCTGGTAGGCCTCCACGCAGTCGGTCAGCTTGCCGTCGCGGGCGGGGTGGGTGGCCCGGCCCAGCCGGGACAGCTCCTCCTGGGCCACCGCCGTACCGACCTCCGTGCCGCCCGGCGCCGCGTACGGCAGCAGCGTGCAGCGCAGGAAGCGGGCCCAGTCCTCGCCGCGCCGGTCGCCGTACGACCCGAACAGGGTCACCGCCTCGTCGCACAGGGCGAGGGCCTGCTGCGTGCGCGCGTTGCCCGCGTCGACGACCGCCAGCTCCAGGCAGGTCCACGCCTCGCCGTGCGCCACCCCGATCCGCTGGAAGTCGGCGCGGGCGTCCACCAGCAGCTGGCGGGCGAAGCCGGAGTTGCGCAGCGACCCCGTCCGGGCCGCCCGCTGGTCCCGGGTCACCCGAGCCGAGTGGTGCCGGGCGCAGGCCAGTCCGTAGACGTCGCGCATCCGGGAGAACATCGTGCGGGCCCGTTCCAGCTCGCGTACCGCGCGGTCCAGGTCACCGGTCTCCTCCAGGGCCTGGCCCAGGTAGTACAGCGTCCAGGCCTCACCCCGCGCGTCCTCGTTGTCACGGTGCCGGGCGGCGGCCCGGCGCAGGTCCTCCACCGCCGGCGAGGCGTCACCGTCCACCAGCCGGGCCCGCGCCAGCTCCGTCAGCGCCCACGCCTCACCACGGGCGTCGCGCGTACGGCCGTACAGGTCAAGGGCCGTGCGCAGTTCGCTCTCCGCGCGCGGCACGTCACCCATCCGCAGGTTCAGCTGCCCCAGCTGGAAGTGCGCCCACGCCTGCCCGTGCAGGGACTCGCCCGCGCGGTGCAGCACCAGCGACTCGGTGAGCAGGTCCAGGGCCTCGGCCAGCCGGGCGCGGTCCCGTTCCACCGCCGCCAGCGCGTGCATCGTCCAGGCGCGGTCCGTGGCCAGCTCGGGCGCGGACTGCAGATCCAGCGACTCCCGCAGCCTCGCCGACGCCTCCGTCAGGTTGCCCTGGTGGTGCAGCGTGATGCCGAGCGAGGTCAGCGCCCGCGCCGCGCCCGCGTCGTGCTGCGCCTCCCGGTACAGGTCCACCACCGACGTCAGTGTGGCCCGCGCCGTGTCCAGCTCGCCGAGCTGCCGCGCCGCGATGCCGGTGCGCCACTGCACGGAGCGCACCAGCAGCCCCTCGTCCACGGCCTGCGCCAGCTCGTTGATCTCGCCGAGGCGGTAGAGGTCGCCGCGCAGCAGGCAGTAGTCGCACAGCGCGCCGAGCAGGTTCAGCACCGCTCCCCGGTCCACGCCCTCCGCGTGCCGCAGCGCCGCCGTGATGAAGCTCGACTCGTCGTCCAGCCAGCGCAGTGCCTCGTCCAGCGAGGTGAAGCCGTACGGGCCGAAGCGGTCCGAGCGGGTCGACATGTTGCCGTCGACCAGCCGCAGCACCGAGTCCGCGAGCTCGGCGTAGTTCACGATCAGCCGTTCCTGCGCGGCCGTGCGCTCGGCCGGGTCCTCCTCGTCGAGGAGCCGGGCCAGCGCGAACGCGCGGACGAGGTCGTGCAGCCGGTAGCGGCTGTGCCGTACGCGGTCGATCAGCCCGGCGCGGTCCAGCGCGGCCAGGTGCCGGGTCGCCTCGGCCTCGTCGGTGGCGAGGAGCGCCGCCACAGCGGCGGCACCCAGGGAGGCCCGGCCGGCCAGTGCCAGCCGGCGCAGCAGCCGGCGCAGGGTCTCGGGCTGGTCGGTGTAGCGCAGCCACAGGGCGCGCTCGACCGGCTCGACGGGCCCGTAGGCGCCCAGGTCGGTGGCGAGCGCGAGCGGCGAACGCGGACCCAGGGCCGCCCCGGCGACCCGCAGCGCCAGGGGCAGGCCCCCGCACAGCTCCCGCACCCGCTCGGCGGACTCGGCGTCGTACGGCCCCGAGGAGTCCTGCGCGGCGGCGGTGAGCAGCTCCTCCGCACCGGCGGCGTCCAGGGGCTCCACCGGCAGCTGGTGGACCCGGGCCGGCAGGTCGTCGGGCAGCCCGAGGGGTGCCCGGGAGGTGACCAGGACCAGGCTGTCGGAACGCTCCGGGATCAGCGTGCGGACCTGCTGCGGATCGGAGGCGTCGTCCAGCACGACCGTGACGGGCATCCCGGTCAGGTGCTGGTGGTACAGCTCGCCCAGTCGTCTGACCTGCTGGTCCGGGGACGACCGCTCACGGAACAGCAGTTGTTCGCGCGGGGCGCCGAGCCGGTTCAGCAGATGCAGCAGCGCGTCCCGGGTGGACAGCGGGGACTCACCCGGGCTGTCGCCGCGCAGGTCGACGACGCAGGCGCCGCGGAAGTGGTCCTTCAGCTCGTGCGCGGCGCGCACCGCGAGCGTCGTGCGGCCGCTGCCGGACGCCCCGTGCAGCACCACCACCGTCGGCTGGGTCTCGGTACTGGCGCGGGCCGCCTGCACCCACTGCCTGATCCGCGCCATTTCCTGCCGTCGGCCGGCGAACGGGCCCAGCGGTTCGGGGAGTTGCCCGAAGGACTGCTCCAGCACGCTGCGTCCGCGGGCCGCCGCGCTCTTGTCCGTGCCGCGCAGCCGCGGTCCCGCCTTCTTCGGCCCCGTGGACGCGGCCAGCACCCGCTGCTGGTCCAGGAACGGGCGGATCCCGCGCACCTCCAGTGCCGTCAGCCACTGCAGCCGCAGCTGTTCCGGCCCGCCCGGCTGGCTCACCGTGCCGGCCCGGTGATGGGCGGCGGGCACATGGACGCCGGCCACCTTCACCACGGTCGCCGCCGCGCCGACGACGCCGACGGTCACGCCCGCGCCCAGCGCCGTCCCGGTGCCCGTGCCGAGCGCCATGTCGGCGGCCACGGCCGCGAGCCCCGCCACCCCGGCCACCAGCAGCGGTGTCCCGGCGCCCTCGCGGGCGTAGCGCTGGCGGAAGGTGAGCCGGCCGGCCTCCGCCTCGTCCAGGGCACGCGTGTACGCCCCGTACTCCTCGGCCGCCGTCTCCGCCATCGCGTCCAGTGCCCCGCGGGCCCGTGCGAGCAGCACCTTCCCGTCCGTGCGTCCGCCCGACCGGCGCACCTCCTCCTCCACGGCCCGCGCCAACAGCCGCTCGGCATCAGCCCGGTGACTGTCCCGCATGTGATGTCCCCCTCCGGCGGCGTCGGCCGGTTCCGGCCGCGTTCCCTGGTCACAAGTGTGTCGTGCGGGGGCCGCCGTGGGGAGAGGGCCGGATCGCCCGGCTGTGTGCTGCCGGGCTCCGGGGCGGGTACTGCGGCAGGATGGACACCATGCCGAACCGACTGGCCCACGAGACGTCCCCGTACCTGCTCCAGCACGCCGACAACCCGGTCGACTGGTGGCCGTGGTCCCGGGAGGCCTTCGACGAGGCACGACGGCGTCAGGTGCCGGTGCTGCTGAGCGTCGGCTACTCCAGCTGCCACTGGTGCCATGTGATGGCGCACGAGTCCTTCGAGGACCGGGACACCGCCGACGTCATGAACGCGCACTTCGTCAGCGTCAAGGTCGACCGCGAGGAGCGGCCCGACGTCGACGCCGTCTACATGGAGGCGGTGCAGGCGGCGACCGGGCACGGCGGGTGGCCCATGACCGTGTTCCTCACGCCGGACGCCGAGCCGTTCTACTTCGGTACGTACTTCCCGCCCGCGCCCCGGCACGGCATGCCGTCGTTCCGGCAGGTGCTCCAGGGCGTGCACCAGGCGTGGGACGAGCGGCGGGACGAGGTCGGCGAGGTCGCCGGGAAGATCACCCGGGACCTGGCCGACCGGGAGCTGTCCTACGGCGACGACCGGGTGCCCGGTGAGCAGGAGCTCGCACAGGCGCTGCTCGGGCTGACCCGCGAGTACGACCCGCAGCGCGGCGGGTTCGGCGGGGCGCCGAAGTTCCCGCCGTCCATGGTGATCGAGTTCCTGCTGCGGCACCACGCCCGCACCGGCGCCGAGGGCGCGCTGCAGATGGCGCGGGACACGTGCGAGCGGATGGCGCGCGGCGGGATCTACGACCAGCTCGGCGGGGGCTTCGCGCGGTACTCCGTGGACCGGGACTGGGTGGTGCCGCACTTCGAGAAGATGCTGTACGACAACGCGCTGCTGTGCCGCGTCTACGCGCACCTGTGGCGGTCCACGGGGTCGGAACTCGCGCGCCGGGTGGCGCTGGAGACCGCCGACTTCATGGTCCGGGAGCTGCGCACACCGGAGGGCGGGTTCGCGTCGGCGCTGGACGCGGACAGCGACGACGGTACCGGGAAGCACGTGGAGGGTGCCTACTACGTGTGGACGACCGCGCAGCTGCGCGAGGTCCTCGGTGAGGAGGACGCGGAACTGGCCGCGCGGTACTTCGGGGTGACCGAGGAGGGCACCTTCGAGGAGGGCGCCTCGGTGCTGCAGCTTCCGCAGCGGGACGAGGTGTTCGACGCGGGGCGGATCGGCGGCATCAGGGAGCGGCTGCTCGCGGCGCGCTCCGCGCGGCCCGCCCCCGGCCGGGACGACAAGGTGGTCGCCGCCTGGAACGGTCTGGCGATCGCGGCGCTCGCCGAGACCGGGGCCTACTTCGACCGGCCCGACCTGACGGAGGCGGCCGTCGCCGCCGGGGACCTGCTGGTGCGGCTGCACCTCGACGAGCAGGCCCGTATCGCCCGTACCAGCAAGGACGGGCACGTCGGTGCCAACGCGGGGGTGCTGGAGGACTACGCCGATGTCGCCGAGGGCTTCCTGGCGCTCGCGTCGGTGACCGGGGAGGGGGTGTGGCTGGAGTTCGCCGGGCTGCTGGTCGACCACATCCTGGCGCGTTTCACCGACGACGCGTCGGGTGCGCTGTACGACACGGCGTCGGACGCGGAACGGCTGATCCGGCGCCCACAGGACCCGACCGACAACGCCGCGCCGTCCGGCTGGACGGCGGCGGCGGGCGCGCTGCTGAGCTATGCCGCGCACACCGGCTCCGAGCCCCATCGTCTCGCGGCCGAACGGGCGTTGGGGGTGGTGAAGGCGCTCGGTCCGCGGGTGCCGCGGTTCATCGGGTGGGGGCTCGCGGTCGCCGAGGCGGTGCTGGACGGCCCGCGGGAGATCGCGGTGGTCGGCCCGGCGCCCGGCGACCCGGCGACCGCGGCCCTGCACCGTACGGCGCTCCGGGGCGCCGCCCCCGGCGCGGTGGTCGCCGTCGGGACCGAGGGGAGTGACGAGTTCCCGCTGCTCGCCGACCGTCCCCTCGTCGGCGGTGAACCGGCCGCCTATGTCTGCCGTAACTTCACGTGCGACGCACCGACGACCGATCCCGACCGGTTGCGCGCGGCACTGGGCGGCTGAACAGACGGCTGCACCAGGCGCGTTGGGCTGCGCGGAAGCATGAGGATCCGGTCGAAGCCCGTCTGATTCCGGTCAACTCCGTTGCGGCGCCGCACCGTTCCGCAACAGGGTCTTTATCGGAAGTGCCCCCACGTTTCACAATTCCCCCTTAATCTCTGCACGGTGACGTGACGGATGGGGCGCCATTCGAGTGACGCGCCGTCACGTCGCGGGGGTTTCGGGATCTGGGGGGATCTGTTTGCTCACGTCTGTCTTCATTGCTGTCGTTTCGCTGGCCTTGTTCTGGATGGCCGCGTTCACTTTGTGGTGGCAGATGCACGCCTGGCGTACGCCCGAGGTGCTGGCCTCCACCCGGTTCAGCAGCCCGGACGGCGGCGAGCATCGGTCGTTCTCGCTGTTGCTGCCGGCCCGCCACGAACAGGCGGTGCTCGACCACACCATCCAGCGGCTGCTCGAGTCGAGCCACACCGACTTCGAGATCATCGTGATCGTCGGCCACGACGATCCCGAGACCACCGCCGTGGCCGAGGCGGCGGCCGGCCGGGACCCACGGGTCCGGGTGGTCGTCGACACCCACGAGAAGAAGAACAAACCGAAGGCCATGAACACGGCGCTGCCGCACTGCCGCGGCGACGTCGTCGGGGTCTTCGACGCCGAGGACCAGGTCCACCCGGAACTCCTCGCCCACGTCGACCACGCCTTCCGCTCCACCGGAGCCGACGTGGTCCAGGGCGGGGTGCAGCTGATCAACTTCCACTCCAGCTGGTACAGCCTGCGCAACTGCCTGGAGTACTTCTTCTGGTTCCGCTCGCGGCTCCACCTGCACGCGCAGAAAGGGTTCATTCCGCTCGGCGGCAACACGGTCTTCGTCCGCACCGACGTGCTGCGGGAAGCGGACGGCTGGGACCCCGACTGCCTCGCCGAGGACTGCGATCTGGGCGTCCGGCTCTCCAGCGTCGGCAAGAAGGTCGTCGTCGCCTACGACTCCGACATGGTGACCCGCGAGGAGACCCCGGGCTCGCTGATGTCGCTGCTGAAACAGCGCACCCGCTGGAACCAGGGCTTCCTGCAGGTGTACCGGAAGAAGGACTGGAAGCAACTGCCCGCGTTCGGGCAGCGGATGCTCGCCCGCTACACGCTGATGACTCCCTTCCTCCAGGCGTTCACCGGCCTGATCATCCCGCTGAACGTGGCGGTCGCGCTCTTCCTCGACGTGCCCGTCTCCATCGCCTTCATCACCTTCCTGCCGGCCGTCACCGCCCTCGTCACCTTCGTCTTCGAGGTGGTCGGGCTGCACGACTTCGGCAAGCAGTACGGGCTGCGCGTCCGGTTCGTCCACTACCTCAAGCTCGTCGTGGGCGGCCCCTTCTACCAGGTGCTCCTGGCCGGTGCCGCGCTCCGCGCGGTGTGGCGCGAGCAGCGCGGCCGCAACGACTGGGAGCTGACCACGCACGTCGGCGCGCACATCGACGCGCCCGCGGCGTCTCGGGACGCCTCCGCCGTGACCCGTGACGCCGCGACCCGAGAGGACGTTCCCGCGTGACCTCCACCCTTCCCGCGGTGACCGGCCCGAAG
The DNA here is from genome assembly GCF_008312835.1 of Streptomyces marokkonensis. GTDB lineage: Bacteria > Actinomycetota > Actinomycetes > Streptomycetales > Streptomycetaceae > Streptomyces > Streptomyces marokkonensis_A. The sequence continues at coordinate 125,949 of NZ_VSKS01000002.1, forward strand.
GTCCCCGCGCAGCGCCGACCCGTGCCCACCACCGGTCCGGCGGGCCGGACGCCGCCACCGAGCCGGCTCCGCTCCTCCCGTTCCGACCTCCTCCTCTGCGGTGGCCTCCTGGTCGCGATCCTCGTCGTCCAGGGCTGGAACATCGCCGACTACCCGACCCTCAGCGACGACGAGGGCACCTACCTCGCCCAGGCCTGGGCCGTCCAGGAGGGCCGGGGCCTCGCCCACTACACCTACTGGTACGACCACCCGCCGCTCGGCTGGATCCAGCTCGCCGTCCTGACCTGGATACCGGCGATGATCAGCCCCGAGTCGATGACCGTCGGCACCATGCGCGGCGTGATGCTGCTGATCAGCGGCATCAGCGCGGTCCTGGTCTACGTCCTCGGGCGCCGCCTCGCCCTGCCCCGCTGGGCGGCCGGGCTCGGCATGGTGATCTTCGGGCTCTCCCCGTTGTCCGTCGTCCTGCAGCGCGAGATCTTCCTCGACAACCTCGCGGTGATGTGGACGCTGCTCGCCTTCACCCTCGCCGCCTCCCCGAGCCGCCACCTGTGGCACCACTTCGGCGCGGGCATCGCCGCCGCCGTCGGCGTCCTCACCAAGGAGACGATGCTGGTCGTCCTGCCCGCCCTGTTCGTCACCGCCTGGCGCCACAGCCACAAGGACACCCGCAAGTTCGCGCTGACCGGCGCCGTCACGGCCTGCGCGCTGATCGGGTTCTCCTACCCGCTGTTCGCCCTGCTCAAGGGCGAGCTGTTCCCGGGCAGCGGACACGTCTCCCTGTGGGACGGCGTCGCGTACCAGATGACCCGGCCGGGCTCCGGCTTCGTCCTCGACGAGGGCTCCGGCTCCTGGGGCGTGCTCCAGTCCTGGCTGTACTACGACCGCATCCTGCCCCTCGGCGGCCTCGCGGGCGCCCTGCTGCTGATCGCCACCTGGCGTTGGTCGGTCACCGCCCGCGCACTGGCCGGCCCGGCCCTCACCGTCGCGATCCTGGCCGCGCTGGCCCTGCGCCCGGACGGCTACCTGCCCGCCATGTACATCATCCAGGCGCTGCCCTTCCTCGCCCTCGTCCTGGCCGGCGGCACGGCCAGCGTCGCCCACGCCGTGCTGCGCCGACGGCGCTCCGCGACCGAGTCACGGCCGCTGACCTGGGCCCGGTACACCCTCGCCGGTGTCCTCGCCCTCGCCGCCACCGCCTACGTCGTGCCCCGCTGGTACGACGGCGCCCGCACCGCCGTCACCACCGAGGCCAACGCCCCCTACGAGGCGGCCTCGACGTGGATGGCCACCGAGGTGGCAGACCCGGCGGGCACCCGGGTGCTGGTCGACGACGCCATGTGGCTGGACCTGGTGCACGCCGGGTACCGGCCCGGCCTCGGCGTCATCTGGTTCTACAAGGCCGACCTCGACCCCGCGGTGACCGACACCATGCCGAACGGCTGGCGGGACATCGACTACGTGGTCGCCTCACCGACGGTACGGCGCGACGCGAAGGACCTGCCCAACGTCAGGCAGGCCATCGAGCACTCGAAGCCGGTCGCCGTGTTCGGCACCGGTGAGGACCGTATCGAGATCCGCCAGGTCGAGACCGCCGGAGGCACCCGATGAGCCAGGAGTCCATTGTCCCCGGCGAGTTGGGCGATCCCGCGCTCGACCCGGTGGAGGTGCCGGAGCCCGGCGCCGTCACCATCGTCGTGCCCACCTTCAACGAGTCCGCCAACGTGCGGCAGTTGCTGCACCAGATCACCGAGTCGGTGCCCGCCCGGCTGCCCTGCGAGGTCGTCTTCGTGGACGATTCCACCGACGACACCCCCGACGTCATCCGGGAGGCGGCCCAGGACTGCCCCTTCCCGGTCACCGTCCTGCACCGCGAGGAAGCCGTCGGCGGGCTCGGCGGCGCGGTCGTCGAGGGCATCAGGGCCGCCTCGTCCGACTGGGTCGTCGTCATGGACGGCGACTGCCAGCATCCGCCGTCCCTGGTCCCGGAGCTGGTGGCGACGGGGGAGCGGGCGAACGCCGGGCTCGTCGTCGCGTCCCGGTACATCAAGGGCGGCAGCCGGGCCGGGCTCGCCGGCAGCTACCGGGTGGCCGTCTCGCGCGGGGCGACCTGGCTGACCAAGTCTCTCTTCCCGCGCCGGCTGCACGGCATCAGCGACCCCATGAGCGGCTTCTTCGCCATCCGCCGCGGCGCCGTCACCGCCGACGTCCTCCAGCCCCTCGGGTACAAGATCCTCCTCGAACTCGCCGTCCGCAGCCGCCCCCGCACGGTCACCGAGGTGCCGTTCGTCTTCCAGGAGCGCTTCGCCGGCGAGTCCAAGTCGACCGCGAAGGAGGGAATGCGCTTCCTGCGGCACCTCGCCGGGCTGCGCACGCGGTCCCCCCTCGCCCGTATGGTCGTCTTCGGACTGATCGGGCTCACCGGCTTCGTACCCAACCTGGCCGCGCTGTGGGCGCTGACCGAGGCCGGGCTGCACTATCTGCCCGCCGAGATCGTCGCCAACCAGTTCGGCGTGGCCTGGAACTTCCTGCTGATCGAGAAACTGCTGTTCCGCGAGCGGCGGCGGCACCGGCACTGGGCCGACCGCACCGCGCGGTTCGCGCTGCTCGCCAACGCCGACCTGGTGCTGCGCCTGCCGCTGATCGCGCTGCTGGTCGGCCAGTTCGGCATGGCGGCACTGCCCGCCACCGCGCTGGCGCTCGTGATCACCTTCGTCCTGCGCTTCGTGGGGACCGAAGCGCTGGTGTACCTCCCGAGCAGGAGCCGTACGGCAAGGAGCACCGCATGAGAACACCCGGAAAACCGCCGGCGTCCAGACGCACCACGGCCCTGCTGGCCGTCGGTGCCCTCACCACCGGCCTCCTCCTGACCGCCCCGCAACCCGCCTCGGCGGCCAACCTCATCAAGAACCCGGGCTTCGAGACCGCCGGCACCGGCGACATGCCGTACTGCTGGGAGAAGTCCGGCTGGGGCGACAACGACTTCACCTTCACCACCACCGCCGACGCGCACACCGGCGACAAGGCGATGAAGGTGGAACTGACCCGCCGCGTCGACGGCGACCGCAAGGCCCTGATCACCGAGTCCGCCGACTGCGCGCCCGTGGTGACGCCGGGCAGGCAGTACGACCTCGGGCTCTGGTACAGGACGACCACCCCGGACGCGGCCGTCACCCTGTTCCGGCACGACACCACGGCCGGCTGGCAGTACTGGACCGACCTCAAGACCCTCGACATGCAGGCGGCCTGGACCGAGGCCACCGTCCGCACCCCCGAGGTCCCCGCCGGCACCGACCGCATCTCCTGGGGCGTGTCCGTCTACGGCACCGGCTCCGCCACCACCGACGACTACACGATGGAACAGGTCGCCGAGCCGGTCCCGGAACCCGGCTGCACGGGCACCGCCCAGGAGTGCGCCGACGGCAGCTGGGAGGTCCTGCCCGCGCAGAACCCCGTCCGCTCCATGCACTCCGTGGTCCTGCCGGGCGGCAAGGTGCTGCTGATCGCCGGCTCCGGCAACGACCCGGAGCTGTTCGAGGCGGGCACCTTCACCAGCGCCGTCTACGACCCTTCGAGCGGCACCTACAAGGTCATCCCGACCCCGGACGACATGTTCTGCGCCGGGCACGTCCAGCTCGAGGACGGCCGGGTCCTGATCATGAGCGGCAACAAGGGCTACCCGTCCGCCGACGGCACCATCGGCTACCAGGGCTACAAGGACTCGTACGTCTTCGACCCGGAGACCGAGTCGTACACGAAGACCAACGACATGAACGACGGCCACTGGTACCCGTCGGCGACGATCCTCGGCAACGGCGACGTGATCAGCTTCGGCGGTCTGCGCGAGGACTCCACCGGCTCGGTCACCGCCGAGCGGTGGTCGGACGCCGAACAGCGGTGGCTGCCCACCTGGAAGGTCAACCAGACCTGGTCGTACTGGGGTCTGTACCCGTCGATGATCCTGATGCAGGACGGCCGCCTCTTCTACTCCGGCAGCCACGTCTTCGGCAACAACATCCCGGGCACCGGCTCCGCGATCTACGACTACGACGCCAACACCATCACCCAGGTCCCGGGCCTGCAGAGCAAGGACGAGCGGGACCAGTCGGCGAGCGTGCTGCTGCCCCCGGCGCAGGACCAGAAGGTCCTCACCCTCGGCGGCGGCAACATCGACTCCAACCCGGACGCGAACCGGCTCACCGACATCATCGACCTCAAGCAGCCGAACCCGTCCTACGTCGCCGGCCCGCCGATCCCGCAGGGCACCGTCGACCACGGCAACGGCCCGGTGCCGCAGACCGGCGACCAGGGCAAGATGTACCTCTCCGCCGTCCTGCTGCCCGACGGCAAGGTGCTGGAGACCGGCGGCGCGCTGCACAACCGAGCCAACCCGGTGTTCGAGACGTCGGTCTTCGACCCGGCCTCGGAGACCTTCGACCCGGTGGCGGTCGACCCGGAGGCGCGCGGCTACCACTCCTCGGCGTTCCTGCTGCCCGACGGCCGCGTGATGACCACCGGCGACAACCCGGGCAACGGCTCCTGGAACCACAACGTGTCGGTCTACAGCCCGCCCTACCTCTTCAAGGGGGAGCGGCCGGCGATCACCTCGGTCATCGACACCGAGTGGAACTACGGCGACACCCAGCGGATCACCGTCGACCGGCCCATCGCCAAGGCGGAGCTGATCCGCCCGGCCGCCGTGACCCACTCCTCGGACCCGAACCAGCGGTTCGTGGACCTGCCGCTGTCCGTCGACGGCAACACCGTCGACCTGAACGTGACGAGCAACCCCAACCTGGCCCCGCCCGGCTGGTACATGCTCTTCGCGGTCGATGCCAACGGGGTTCCCTCGGTGGCGAAGTGGGTGCACCTCCGGGGCCCGGCGGCCCTCACCGCCCAGGACGCCTCCGCCCACGTCCACGACTTCGCGGACGCCCCGGCGGGCAAGGTGACCGAGCCGGGCAGGAAGCGCGCGTCACAGCCGGTCGCCCCGACCGTCTCGGGCTGCGACCGCCACTACGGCTCCGCCAACGTCTGCGTACCGACGGCCTTCCCGGCGGACGTGAAGCCGACCACGCTCGCCCGCTGCACGTGGCTGAAGGACCACGACTACGGCCGCCTGAAGGTCAACGGCAAGGACGACCCGCTGAAGCTGGACAGAAACCGCGACGGCATCGCCTGCGGCAAGAAGGATCTGAGGGTGCGCTGAGGGCGCCCCCGAAGGGGCGGCGGGGCCGTAACGATGTGCGGCTCCGCCGCGTGGGCGCGACCAGCCACAACGGCCCGCAGTTCCCCACTGCGCTCACCCCCCCCACGGCGCTCACCCCCCACGGCGCTTCCCGGCGGAGCGACCCCTCACCCCCGCGAGGAGCGCGAAGCAACCGCCCGCTCCACAATGGCGACCAGTTGCTCATGATGCGCCCCCTTCCAGTACGCGCGCCCGCAGTCGGAACACTGCGCGAACACGTCGTAGTTGCGGTGCGTGCCACCCCGCAACTGGTCGGCGACCTCGTCCTTGGTGGCCCGGCGCAGCAGCCCGTTGCAGGCGGTGCACCGGGTCCACGGGCGCAGCTCGGGATCGAACCGGTCCAGCACGTACGTCAGTTGCACCTCCGGCCGCGTGCTGTAGACGAACGCCCCCGCCCACAGCTCCCGCCGCCGCAGCAGCCCCCGGTCCCGGCTGAGCATCACCCGCTGCTCCGCCGCCGACCGGGCGGCCAGTGCCGGATCACCGATGTCGGTCGACTCGTACGCCGTGTCCACGCCCAGCAGCCGCAGCCGGCGCGCCAGCGTGCCGAGGTGCACGTCGAGCAGGAACCGCAGCGGCGCGCCCGGCACCCGCTGCGGATGCGCGACGGCCCGCACGGTCACCGACTCGCCCGCGGCCGGGACGTGGCCGGCCGGCACCTCGCGGCCGTCCACGAGCAGCGTGCCCACCTCGGTCTGGGGGACGCCGAGGGACTCGACGACGTGGCCGAGGCTGGAGACGCCGTCGGTGGTGGTCTTCGTGGCGCCCGTGGGCCGCGCCTGGGGTACGAAGACCAGCAGCTCGGGATCGAACTCGACGTGGATCTCGGGACCGTTCACCCGGCCAAGGATGTCATGTCCGGGGCCCGCCGCCCCGGGATTTCGCGGTGGGCAGGCCGTGCTCGAAGACGTCGAGGGCCTGGTCGACGAGATCGGCGACGTCGTCCCTGTGGCCGCGCTCGGCCCAGTACTTCGACACCTCCAGCAGGCCGCCCATCAGGGACATGGTGTGCACCCGCACCTCCAGGCCGTCCGCGTCGAGGCCGGTGCGGACGGCGATCGCCTCCGCGAGCAGCCGTCCGGTCTCCGACAGGCTCTCCGTCATCCGTGAGCGCACCGCGGGCACCTCCAGCATCAGCCGGGCCCGCAGCAGCGTGACGTCCGGCTGTTCGGCCATCGCGAGGCCGATGGCCCTGCGCATCACGTACCGGACCGAGTCCAGCCAGGGTTCGTCGGCGGGTCGTGCGGTGAGCTCCGCGAGCAGCGGCTGGTCGTACTCGTCCGTGAGGACGATGTCCTCCTTGGCCGGGAAGTACCGGAAGACGGTCGACGGCGACACCTCGGCCCTCTCGGCGATCTGCTCGACCGTCGTGGCCTCGTACCCCTGCTCCTCGATCAGCGAGTAGGTCGCCGTGCGGATCGCCTCGCGGGTCTTGATCTTCTTCCGTTCGCGGAGACCGGGGCGCGGCGGATCGGCGGGGGTGAGGGGGGATCGTGCGGCCGTCATGACGGTCATTGTCGTGCATCGGCCTCCGGGGCGGCCATGTCCCGATCGGCGTCCCGGGGCCCACCAGCGGCGGGGTCGGCGTGCGCGGCGTTCCGCATCGTGACAGTGGCCATGAAATAAAAGTGACTTTCGAAAGCTGCCCACTGTCAAGATTGTGCGGGCATGAAAAAGGCCGCGGCGCCGAAGCCGCGGCCGGTGGTGCGCTGGACGCCTCTCGGGCGTGCTAGTAGGCCACCAGGGAGATCCCCACGTAGTGGGCGATGAAGGCGGCCAGGGTGAACGAGTGGAAGACCTCGTGGAAGCCGAACCAGCGCGGGGACGGGTTGGGCTTCTTGATGCCGTAGATGATCCCGCCCGCGCTGTAGAGCAGGCCGCCGACGACCACCAGGACCAGCACGGCGACGCCGCCGGTGCGCATGAAGTCCGGGAGGAAGAAGACGGCCGCCCAGCCCATCGCGATGTAGCAGGGCGTGTAGAGCCAGCGCGGCGCGCCGACCCAGAAGACCCGGAAGGCTATGCCGGCGGCGGCCGCCGCCCAGATGCCCCACAGCAGCCACTGCCCCGTGGAGCGGGGCAGCAGCAGGATGGTCAGCGGGGTGTAGGTGCCCGCGATGATCAGGAAGATGTTGGCGTGGTCGAGGCGGCGCAGCACCCTGTCCATGCGGGGGCTCCAGTTGCCCCGGTGGTACAGCGCGCTCACGCCGAACAGCAGGCAGGCCGTGAAGGCGTAGACCCCGCAGGCGAGGCGCCCCCGGGCCGAGTCGGCGAAGGCGGTGAGCACCAGTCCGGCGACCAGGGCGGCGGGGAACATGCCGAGGTGCAGCCAGCCGCGGAGCTTGGGCTTGACGGGATGCGGCAGGGAGGTCGCCACCGGTCCGGGGCCGTCGGCCGGCGGGTTCGCGGAGGCGTCGGGGGCGAACGCAGTCATGTCTCGCATCGTACCTACGGAGCCGTAAGTTACGCGTCGTGGTGACGAATTGACCTTCCGGAGTGGCCATCATCTCACGCCACCGCGCGGAAGTGTCACGCAAAGAAATCGTCAGTTCTACTCAACGTGCGCGTAAAGCCGCGGGAAAGACCGTGGTCAGCGTCACGTTGCTCACCTGTGCGGCCCTCTGGACAGATGGGCGCTCGCGTCGGATGATCAAATGAGTGCGGTCGACACCGGATGAGCGCCAAAGATCACAGCTTGAAGCATCCGGGTCGCAGCCCCCACGGGGCCTCCAACAAAAAACCCCTCATTTAGGAGCAAACGTGGCGCGCGACATCGCGGTACCCGGCGTCCCCACCACCCACCAGGGACTGATCTCCTGGGTCAACGACATCGCAGACCTGACGCAGCCGGACAACGTGGTCTGGTGCGACGGCTCAGAGGCCGAGTACGAGCGCCTGTGCGAGGAGCTCGTCGCCAAGGGCACCTTCAAGAAGCTCGACCCGATCAAGCGCCCGAACTCCTACTACGCGGCCTCCGACCCCACCGACGTCGCCCGCGTCGAGGACCGGACCTTCATCTGCTCCGAGAAGGAGGAGGACGCCGGCCCGACCAACCACTGGAAGGCCCCCGCCGAGATGCGGGACATCTTCCAGGGCGAGAAGGGCGTCTTCCGCGGCTCGATGAGGGGCCGCACCATGTACGTCGTGCCCTTCTGCATGGGCCCGGTCGGCTCGCCGCTGTCCGCCATCGGCGTCGAGATCACCGACTCCGCGTACGTCGCCGTCTCCATGCGCACCATGACCCGGATGGGCCGGCCGGTCCTGGACGAGCTCGGCTCCGACGGCTTCTTCGTCAAGGCCGTCCACTCGGTCGGCGCCCCGCTGGAGCCCGGCCAGGAGGACGTCCCCTGGCCCTGCAACCAGACCAAGTACATCTCCCACTTCCCCGAGGACCGCGAGATCTGGTCCTACGGCTCCGGCTACGGCGGCAACGCCCTGCTCGGCAAGAAGTGCTACGCCCTGCGCATCGCCTCCGTCATGGCCCGCGACGAGGGCTGGCTGGCCGAGCACATGCTCATCCTCAAGCTCACGCCCCCGCAGGGCGAGAGCAAGTACGTCGCCGCCGCCTTCCCGTCCGCCTGCGGCAAGACCAACCTCGCCATGCTGGAGCCCACGATCTCCGGCTGGACGGTCGAGACGATCGGCGACGACATCGCCTGGATGCGCTTCGGCGAGGACGGCCGCCTCTACGCCATCAACCCCGAGGCCGGCTTCTTCGGCGTCGCGCCCGGCACCGGCGAGCACACCAACGCCAACGCCATGAAGACCCTGTGGGGCAATTCCGTCTTCACCAACGTCGCCCTCACCGACGACGGCGACGTCTGGTGGGAGGGCATGACCGAGGAGACCCCGGCCCACCTCACGGACTGGAAGGGCAACGACTGGACCCCCGAGTCCGGCACCCCTGCCGCCCACCCCAACGCCCGCTTCACCACCCCCGCCGCGCAGTGCCCGATCATCGCGCCGGAGTGGGAGGACCCCAAGGGCGTGCCGATCTCCGCCATCCTCTTCGGCGGACGCCGTGCCAGCGCCGTACCGCTGGTGACGGAGTCCTTCGACTGGAACCACGGCGTCTTCCTCGGCGCCAACGTGGCCAGTGAGAAGACCGCCGCCGCCGAGGGCAAGGTCGGCGAGCTGCGCCGCGACCCCTTCGCCATGCTGCCGTTCTGCGGCTACAACATGGGCGACTACATGGCGCACTGGATCGACGTGGCCAAGGACAAGGACCAGTCCAAGCTGCCGAAGATCTACTACGTCAACTGGTTCCGCAAGAACGACGAGGGCGCGTTCGTCTGGCCCGGCTTCGGCGAGAACTCCCGCGTCCTGAAGTGGATCGTGGAGCGCCTGGAGGGCAAGGCGGAGGGCGTCGAGACCCCGATCGGCATCCTCCCGGCCAAGGCCGCCCTGGACACCGACGGCCTGGACCTCTCCGACGCCGACCTGGACTTCCTGCTCACCGTCGACAAGGACGTGTGGCGCGAGGAGGCCGCCCTGGTCCCCGACCACCTGAACACCTTCGGCGACCACACGCCCAAGGAGCTGTGGGACCAGTACCACGCGCTGGTGAAGCGCCTGGGCTGACCGCCCGCTCGGACCCCGCGGCCGGTCGGGATGAGGATGCCCTGACCAGCGATCGTCACGATCCGGCCGGCCGCGGAACACACCGGCGAGGCCCGCACAACGGCGTGCGGGCTCCTGGGCCTGCCGTCGTCCCCTCCGCCCGCCCCGGCGGAGGAGAGGACGGCAGGCCCTCGCCATGTCGTGCTCGCCGCGTTCCTGGCGTGCGCATGCCCCGCGTGTTCTCCTTGCTCATCCGATCTTCACGGCTGTTCCATGTCCTTCACGGGTGTCTCACGTGTCGCGTGGGGCCTCAAAACAGCCTGTGGGGGGCACAGTTGAATACAGCACACCGTCCCGGACGCCTCGCGGTCACCGTCCTCACCGCCGCACTCGCCGGGACCGGACTCACCGTCGCCGCCGCGCCCGCGGCGCATGCGGCGGCTTCCGACGCCGTCATCAAGCTGCCGATGTCCTCGTTCTCGGCGCTGGCCGTCGACAACGTCCACCGGCAGGTCTTCGTCGCCGACAGCAACACCGGCTACGCCACCAACTCCGGCACCATCGCCGTCTACAGCTTCGCCGGTGAGCGGCTCACCACGATCCTCACCAACCAGAAACACGTCTCCGGCCTGGCGGTCAGCGACGACGGCAGCAAGGTGTACGTCGGGATGCGCGACCGCATCGACGCCATCGACACCACCACCTACCAGCAGACCCCCGTCGCCAACACCTACACCGACACGTGCGGCCGCGATGTCGCCCTCTCCGGTGGCCAGTTGTACTTCACGACGCCGTACGCGCAGTACGCCGGGGAGTGCGCCACCTCCAGCACCTACGTGGACGCCGTCGTCAACGGGGTTCATCAGCGCACCGGCTGGAACGACTACGGCGACCTCCAGCTCGAGTCCGGCCCCGGCAACAGGATGCTCATGGGCCAGCCGCGCAACGCGAGCGCGCCCAACCCCTTCGTCACGGTGTTCGACACCAGCGGCGACAGCCTCGTCCGCAATGCCGCGCGCCGCTTCGCCGACAGCGAGGGCAAGGGCGCCCTGGACTTCAAGGACATGGCGTTCTCCGCGGACGGCACCAAGGTCGCCGTGGCCGACGCGGCCTTCGGCACCCGGCTGCTGAACGCCGGCGACCTGTCCGACGCGCCGGCCGGCTACCGGGCGCTGCCGTCCGGCGCCGCCGCCAGCGCGGTCGCCTTCAGCGGCGACGGCAAGTACATCGCGCGCGGCGCCTCGGCGACCGGCTCGACCCCGGACCTGCTGGTGCAGCCCGCCGATCCGGCCGACTCCACGCCGCCGCTGGAGTTCGTCTTCGAGGGCAGCCTCGACGGCGACCGGGTCGTCCCGCGCGGCATGGAGTGGTCGGCCGACGGCTCCCGCCTCTTCGCCGTCACCGCCGGCAGGGCCGGCACCGCCGCCGGCCAGTACTGGCTGCACATCGTCCAGCCCCCGGCCGTCCAGTACGACGTCCGACTCGGCGGGACGCTGACGCACAGCCCCGCCCAGGCCGTCGCGGGCGAGCCGCTGTCGGTGCGGGGCCGGCTGGAGTACGACGGACCGGCGCCCGCCGAACCGATGAAGGTCACGGCGACCCGCACGGACGCGAACGGCACCCATGACCTGGGCACCTTCACCGTCAAGGAGGACGGCTCCTACACCGTCCTCGACGAGCCCGGCCTGGTCGGCGACGCCACCTACACCGTCTCCTACCTCGGCGACCTCACCCACCGCCCGGCCACCGACGTCACCCACACCGTGTCCGTCGGCAAGGCCCCCGCCTCGATCGCGCTGACCGCCCCGGCGGAGGCCTCGATGAGCACCGGCGTCGAGATCACCGGCACCTTCACCGCCCAGGGCAAGGCGCTGCCGGACCGCGCGGTGCTGAAGGTGGAGCGCACCGACCGGCTCGGCACCGGCACCCTGTCGTCGGTGACGGTCGCCGCGGACGGCACCTTCACCGTCAACGACATCCCGCGCACCCGGCGGGAGACCACCTACCGGGTGAGCTGGCAGGGTGACGACCTGCACGAGGGCGCGACGGCGTCGGCGACGGTGTACGTCACCCGCTGACCCGTCGTCCTCGGGGACGTACCGTCCGGAGTCACTCGCGTCGGCCCGGGCCCTCCGGGCCGACGCGAGTCATGTCCGGGGCCGTCGTCCGATGGCGTCAGGTGAGGTGGCGGGTGAAGAACCGGACGCTGCTGTCCAGTTCGTGGGCCGGGATCTCGGCGTGCCTGCCGGGGTTGGCGTGCAGGGTCTTCTCGGCGGAGGCGAAGGCGTCGAACAGGGCCAGGCTCTGGGAGCGCGGTACCCGTTCGTCGTCCCACTGGACCAGGAACTCCACCGGCACGGTGATCCGCGCGGCGGCGTCGGCCGTGGCGTGCGCCCCGCCCAGGCCCAGCACCGCCGCCCTGACCCGCGGTTCCTCGGCGACGAAGGGGACGCCGAGGCCGCAGCCCAGCGACACGCCCCAGTAGCCCACCGGGCCGGGGCCGACGTGGTCGACCTCCTGGACGGCGTCCAGGACCGCCCGCCACTCCGGGACGGTCCGGCGGGCGACGAGCGCCTGGAACTCGGCGATCAGCGGCGCCAGCTCCTCGCCGGCCGCCACGCGGGCCTGGTTCTCGGTGGCGATCCGGTCCAGCCCCTCGTCCTTCGGCCGGTCGCCGTGGGCGGGCACGTCGACCGCCACCACCGCGAAACCGCAGTCGGCCACGTAGCGACGGGCGTGGAACAGGACGTCGGGGGCCTTCTTGTGGTGGCCCCCACCGTGCCCGATCAGGATGAGGGGGCGCGGGCCGGTGGCGCCTTCCGGCGTCCACAGCACGCCGGGGATCTCACCGAGGGTGAAGAGCTGCTCGGACACGCCGTCGGACGACGTGCGAGAGGTGAAGCGCATAGCGTTTCGAGCCTTTCGGGATGCCTCTGCGGGCACTCCCTAGGCCGCGCACGGGAGGGAGCCCCGACCTGTCACAGCGTGGATCGGACTCACCTCCTCGGTTCGCGGGAACGCACAGCGCGCCCAATTTAGCAGGCGGGGCCGCCACCAAGACGCCGTTTTCGCCATGAGCGGGGCAACCAGTCGGCGGTAGGCGGTGTGCCGGCTTCCAGGAGCCTCCGCCAGGGGCCTACGGGAGGCGGCTACTGACCGGAGGGCGCCGGCACGAGGCCGTCCGCGACCAGCCCGGCAAGGACCGCTTCGCCGAGGGCGTGGACGGCGGACTGAGGGCGGACCATGACGGTGAACTCTTTGATCCGGCCGTCGTCATCGAAGTGCAGCAGGTCGATGCCGTGGATCTCCTTGCCGCCCACCCTGGCACGGAAGAGCAGCACTGCCGAGGCGGCGGACGTGCTGTCGGTGCTGGTCTGCGCGGTGCCGGTGTAGTGGCCGATGTAGCGGAAGTCCTCGAACGTGCGCAGCAGGACTCCGAAGAGGCCCAGCACCATCGGCTTGCCCTCGAAGGGAGTGAACTTCACCGGGCTGTAGAGGCGGATGTCCTCCGTGAACAGGTCGTCCAGTGCCGCGAGGTCACGGCGGTCCACGGCAGCACGGAAGCGGTCGGCAGCGGTCATGGCTTGCTCCCTCTCCATAGTCATGAATAAGACTAGTCACTTTCATGACTATCATGGGTTGGGTGTTGGCGACAGAGGCATGCAAGGAGGCGACCCGATGGCGCTACGGCACGCCGTGCTGGCGGCACTGCTCGAAGGAGAGCTCAGCGGCTACCAGCTGACCAAGGCGTTCGACCTGGGTGTGGCGAACTTCTGGTACGCCCAGCCGCAGCAGCTCTACGCCGAGCTGACCCGCCTGGAGAAGGGCAGGCTCATCGCGGGCCGGGAGGTGATCCAGGAGGCCCGGCCCAACAAGCGCCTGTTCCATCTGACCGACGCCGGGCTGGCGGAGCTGGAGGAGTTCACGGCCGCAGCGGCGAAGCCCTCCTTCATCCGCGACGACCTGCTCGTCAAGGTCCAGGCCGCCGACTACGTCGACACCGAGGCCCTGATGGCGCAGCTCTCCGAACGCGCCGCCTTTGCCCGGGCCAAGATCGACCTCTTCGGCAAGATGCTGCGCAGCATGCGCGGCGACCGTACGGAGGGGGAATTTCTGCGCCACGGCCACCGCATCGGCCCGTACCTGACCTGCCTGCGCGGCCTGGCCTTCGAAGAGGGCAACCGCGACTGGTGCGAACACACCATCGCGGTCCTGCGGGAGAGACAGAAGGCCCATGTCCAGCACTGACGCGGCATACGCGCGCTACGTCGCCCTGGGCGACAGCCAGACGGAAGGGCTCGGCGACGGCGACGACACCACCGGCCTGCGCGGCTTCGCCGACCGCCTCGCCGAACACCTCGGGCGTTCGCTTCGCTCGGCCGGTGCCGTCGGCACCGACCCCGACGCGGCATGACCTCAGCCGCACGCGGTGACGGGACTCCTAGGGCAGGAATTCCCAGAACGGCCCGTCAGGCGCCCGGTTCCGCACGCACAACGTGACGTCCCGCCCCTTGAGATAGTCCAGCAGCCACTCACCGAACGTCATCTCGTAGCGGGTCCAGGCCGGACTGTCGAACTCCTGGACCACGACGCGCCAGGGCGACGAAGGGCCCTCGGGAACGCACAGGAAGACCGCCTCACCCGTCGTGGCCGTCGCCACCGGTATCAGCTCCCCGGGGCCGCCGCCCACCGGACCTGGCAGGAACTCCGCCATGTCCTCCTCCCGCCAGAGCTCGAGATCGTCCCTGACGTTGTCGCTCAGACTGTGCAGCAGGTGCCGCGCGGGGTGCTTCAGATACAACTGCCCGTTGATCTCGACCGATCCGTAGGCGTCCACGATCTCCCGGAAGTCCCCGGGGAACGCGACACCGAGCTCCCGCTCCAGGTCGTCCCACGGAGCCGGGTCGTCCCAGTTGAACCGGGGCTCACCCAGCAGGCCTCGGATGTCGGAAAGCGTCACCGCCACGGGGTTCCTCATGTGGTTTTCTCCGGTGGGTCGGTCGGCCGCAGCTCCTGATCACTGCGCGCTGCGCGATCCTAGGCCCCTCCACTGACAACGGTCCCGATACGGTCCCGGCATGGATCTTTTCGCCGCCGACCGGCTGCGGCTGGTCGAAGCGCTGCCACCTCGGCTGTCGCCCAAGGAGCGTCGCGCCATGGACGACGCCTGGGACGCGGCGGTCCGGGCCAACCCGACCCTGTTCGACGGGCCGGTGGCCGGGTGCACGGGTCTGGAGCACGACGCACGTGGCGGCCTTGTCCTGACCTGGGCCCGGGCGACCTACCGCTTCTACGTCCTGCGCAGGCTGCCCGGCGCGTCCGCAGGGCTGCCGTCCCTGTTCGTGTCGGTCGCGCAGCCGGCGGACGACGGGCGACTGCTGGTGGGGCGGATGGCGTCCTGGACGGCCTCCCCCGGCCGCTGGCAGCTCCCGGGCGGCTCGGTCGAGCCCCCGCCGGACGGCGAAACCCTCGACCTGGCCGCCCTGCGCCGCCACGCGGCCCGGGAACTGGCCGAGGAGACCGGTGCCGACACCCCCGCCGACGGCCTCACACCCTGGCAGGTCACCCGGGGAGCGAACGGCAGCGTCGGCGTCCTGTTCCAGGCCCCGCCCCGCCCGGCGGCATGGCTGCACGACCGCCACGCCACCCTCACGGCGACCGAACACGCCCTCGGCCGGACCCCGGAACTCGACCGGCTCGCCCTCGTCCGCACACCCGCCGACCTGGCCCCTCTCACCGGCCCGCACGTGTCCTACCTGGAACCGGTCCTCCGCCGTCACGGCCGGTCGTGGTCAGGGGACGGTGAGCCGTAGTCCTGGTACCAGTGGACGTCGAACCAGCGGGCCGTCGAGAACGGGTGGTCCGGGTCGGTGAGCAGGCGGTGGACGAACTCCCCGGTCGTGCCGTCGAACCGCTCCCACGAGTCGGGGACGTCCTCCTTCGCCAGCACGGGCCACCGGTCCGGGTCGGGGTCCCCGGTGAGCCAGTAGAACCCGTGCGCCTGCTCGGTGCTCGCCCACTGCAGCAGCCCGCCGGGAGCCGGAAACACCGGGTACGGCTCCCACAGGTCGCTGCCCCGCGTACGGGCCCACTCACCGAGCCACTCGGTGTGCCGCACGATGTCCGAGCTGTCGAAGGGCGCGTCGGGCACCTGGAGTTGCAGGTACCCGTCGAAGGCGCCCGCCCCGCCGAAGATCTCGGCGAGCCGCTTGTAGTCGCCCGGCAGCCCGGTCCCGAGCCGGGCCTCGACCGCCGCCCAGTCCACGGTCCGCGCCCGGTTCGTGTCCCACCCGGTGACGGCGACGATCCCGTCCACCCAGGACGCCGGTTCCGGCAGGCCCGCCGCCGGGTCCTCCCGCTCGGCGACGAGCACCACGAGCCGCACGTCACCGACGCCGTCATCGGCCCGCGCCGTACCGCAGCCGATCCACCGGTCCCCGTACGCCCACGCCCGCATCTCGACGACCCGCTCCCCGAACGGCACCAGGAGCGGCGACCCGGTCCGCACGCTCGCGGCCGGGTCGACGGTGCCGCCCGTGGCGAGGCCGCGCGGCTCCCCGAACCGCGAGCCGATCGCCTCGCGCACCTCCCCGAAACCGACCTCCGCCGGCGGCACCAGGCACACGTGCCCCGCCGGATGCCCGCGCGTCCCGCACACCGGCGTACCCGCGCCCTGGGCGGTCAGCCGGTGCACGTCCGCGAGAAGCTCCTCCACCGCATCCATGGCCGTCATTCAAACGGACGCCACTGACACACCTCTGACACACCTCCTGCAAGTCGACGTGGAAGGACCTGGCGTCACGGTCCCCGGTGACATGTGAACCACAGGTGGACGAGCCGTGGTTGTTCGTCGAGGATCCGCGTTCCCTGCCGCTCGGGGCACAACCCTCGCCCCACCGCGACGGTCATGCGTGCGGCCCCCCACGCCTCACCTCTGTCCCCGAGACTGGAGCACTCTTGCGCACACGCACCCTGGCCGTCGCCCTGGCCGTCGCCACGGCGGCCGCGGGCCTGTCCCTGACCCTCGCCCCCACAGCGAGCGCGGCCACCTCCGTGCCCGACGACTTCAACGGCGACGGCGTCGCCGACCTCGTCGTGGCCACACCCCACGCGCCCGTCGACGGTCACGTCGACGCCGGTTCGGTCACCGTCCTGTACGGCTCCGCGGACGGCGTCTCGCCCGACCGCTCGGCCACCTTCACCCAGAACTCCGCGGGCGTCCCCGGCGACGTCCGCTCCCACCACCTGTTCGGTGCCACGCACGCAAGCGGCGACCTGGACGCCGACGGTTACGCCGATCTCGTCATCGGCGCGCCGGGCGACTCGGTGCCGTACAGCAGCAGCTACGGCACGCTCACCGTGCTGTGGGGCGGCCCGGACGGCCTGACCGGCGACGGCATCTCGATCGCCAGCCCGTACGCCACCAGCGAGTGGTCCTCCGAGAAGGACTACGGCAAGAAGGTCGTCGTCGCCGACCTGGACGGCGACGGCGTCCCGCAGATCGCCACGCTCAGCCGCACCAACCTGTGGGCGTACGACGACCTGGCGGGCCGCACGGCGCCCACCGACGCTGCGCGCTTCTACAACTACAACGCCTACATACAGCCGCGCACCCTCACCGCCGCCGACTTCACCGGTGCCGGACGCGCCCAGCTCGTCGTCACCGGGCCGGAGAACTGCGGCGGGACGGCGGGCGGCTGCCAGCACACCGCCGTCTACACGTGGAGCGACAGCGGCCTGCAGGAGGCCTGGCTGCCGGACCCGGGCGCCGACGCCTCCGGTGCGAACGAGGCGCCCACCGTCTCCACGGCCGCCGGGGACGTCGACGGCGACGGCTACGCCGACCTCGTCACCGGCCACGTCCCCGCGTCGGCGACCACCACGGGCGAGTACTCGGACGCCGCGGGCTTCGTCCACGTCCGCTACGGCAGCGCGGACGGCCTCGGCGCCCACCGCACCGCCACACTCGACGCCCCGGGCGGCAGCCGGGCCGGTGACAACGTCGGCGCGTCCGTCGCGGTCGGCGACGTCACGGGCGACGGCTACGCCGACGTGGTGGCCGGGGCACCCGGCGCGACGGTCCGCGGCGTGGCGGGCACCGGCGCGGCGGTCCTGCTGCGGGGCTCGGCCGCCGGCCTCACCGAAACCGACGCCCAGGTGGTCCACCAGGCCAGCGACGGCGTGCCCGGCACGGCGGAGACGGACGACTGGTTCGGCTCCGCCGTGGACATCGCCGACCTTGACGGCGATGGTGCCGCTGACGTCACGATCGCGGCGAAGGGCGAGGACGTCCTCGCCGGGTCGGTACGCGACGGCGCCGACTGGGTGCTGCGCGGCTCGGCGACCGGCCTGACGACGACCGGCGCGACCTCGTTCAGCGCGCAGGACCTCGGCCTCACCGCCCCGGACGCCGAGTTCGGCTCGGTCCTGGGCGGCTGACCCTTTCCCGCATCGAGGCATGAGGGACGGCTACCGCGGGTCACGGCCCGCGGTAGCCGTACGACAGAGCCCTCCGGCGGACACCACGGGCACCGCACCACCATCCGGCCCGGCCCCCAGCTCGCACCACACGGTCTTGCCGCCGGGCCCGTGCGCCACGCCCCACCTCGACGCCAGCGCGTCCAGCAGCGCGAGCCCCCGCCCCGACTCCTCGTCGGCGCCCACCGATGCCCGCAGGACGGGCAGCGCACGCGGGTCGGGATCGGTCACCTCCAGGCGCGTGCGCCCGCCGTCGTCGCACCACACCCGGACGGTGACGGGGACGCCCTCCCCGAGGTGCTGGACCACGTTCGTGACGAGCTCGCTCGCGCAGAGCTGGACGTCGGCGCCGTACGCACGCAGGGCACGCCGTACGCCGGACACCTCGGCCGGTGTCGCGAGCAGTTCCAGCGTCGTGGCCGGTCGCATCACGCGGCCCCCTTGCGGAGGGCGGCGGTGAGGGCCTGGGCGGTGAGCAGGTTGCAGTTGCCGAGGGCGATCAGCGGCCGGACGGGGCAACGGGAGGCGAAGGTCGGGAGGTCGACGCCGAGGGACGGCAGCGTGATGCCGTGCGCGGCGAGCGCCGCCCGCAACTCCTCGGCGCAGGCGTCGGCTTCGGTGGGGCTGTGCATGGGGGTTCACACCTTCCAGTGCGCTGTGTGACGAACCGCTCACACTGTGCCGCCCGTCGGCGTAGCGTGACAGACCTTCGGCATCCCGGCCCTGAACTGCACGTATGTGGTGCGGGACGGGGGAGCGGGCGGTAACGGCAACCCATGGACGGTGAACGATGGGGCAGCGCAAGGACATCGACGGTTCGACCGGCGTCCCGACCTTCTACGGCAGCGAACTGCGCTGGAAACGGGAGGAGGCGGGGCTCACTCTCCAGCAGTTGGTCGAGGGCAGCTTCTACGGCCCGAGCCACCTCAGCGAGATCGAGCGGGGGACGCGCCGGATGCCGGCGGAACTCGCCGAGCACGTGGACAAGGTGCTCGGCACGGACGGCTTCTTCCGGCGCCGGTGCGAGGACGTGCGGCGGGCGAAGCGGCGGGGGCACGCGAGCTATTTCGAGCGGGTGCTGGAGGCGGAGAAGCACGCCAAGTCCATCGAGGAGTGGTGCCCGACCTTGATTCCCGGCCTGCTCCAGACGGATGCCTATGCCCGGGCGCTCGTCCAGGCGGCCATGCCGCTGGCGCAGGACGAGGAAGTGGAGGAAAAGGTCAGCGCCCGACTGGCACGGGCCCGCCTTTTCGAGGACAACCACAAGACGCCGATGTACTGGGCGATCCTGTCCGAGGTGCTCCTGCGGCAGCCTGTCCTTCCTCCGGAGCTGACGGCCGAGCAACTGGAGCACGTGGCTGCGCTGGCGCGCCGCCGCCGGATCGTTCCCCAGATTCTTCCGTGGAACTGTGGGCCCCACCCGCTCATGATGGGCATGGCCAAGGTCATGACCTTCCCGGACGCTCCACCGTTGGTCTACTTGGAGTCACAGCACAGTGGGGACACCATCGACGATCCGGCACTCGTAGAGGAGTACCGCAAGTCGTACGATCTGCTCAGGGCCGCCGCACTGCCCCCCGAGGCGTCCCTGGCCCTTATCGAGCAAGCTGCTGAGGATGTGCGAAATGGCAAGCAATGCGAATGACTTGAGCACCGCCGTCTGGCGCAAGAGCAGCTACAGCAATGGAACAGGCGGCGACTGTCTGGAGGTAGCCGAAGCCTTCCCCGGCGCCGCCCGCTGGCGCAAGAGCACCTACAGCAACGGCGACGGCGGCGACTGCCTCGAAGTCTGCGACGCCCACACCGCCGTCGTCCCCGTCCGTGACTCCAAGGTCCCCCACGGCCCGGTCCTCACCCTCACGGCCCCGGCCTGGACGTCGTTCGTCGCCTCCCTCAAGTGATGCGGGGTCAGTGCTGGTTCGCCGGGAAGACGGCCGCCGGGTCGCAACGCTTCGGGCAGGCGAGCAGGTAGACCTCGTTGCCGAGGAACAGGAGGTAGGCGTCGTCCCGGATGCTGTAGGGCTGCACCGGGGCCCCGGGGCGGACGCCGAACTCCAGGTGCCCCGGTACCTGGCAGACGAACGCCATCTCCGCGCCGCACGCGCACCGGTAGTACTCGGGCTCCTGCGCCCAGGCCGCAGTGCCCCCCACCTTGAAATGCACGTCGAACGGCGCGTGCGCGTCCACGAAGGGCCGCAGGGTCAGGGGAAGAGCCCGCACGGCCGGTTCGGGATCCGCCTCCGGTATCCCCGGGTCACGCTGGAGCAGCACCCGCCAGAACGAGCCCGGGAACGGCGGCTGCGGAGCCTCCCAGAACCGGGGCACGAGGCGGCCGTCGGCCGTGATCGGGTCGGACGCGTCGTGGTGGTGCGCGCAGTGGAAGACCGACAGGTGTTCTCCGCCGAAGAACTCGATGTCGTCCAGCAGATCCAGTTGGAAGAACAGCGCCATCCGCTCGCCGCAGAAGCAGCGCGGCCACTCCTGGCCGGTACCTCCAGTCCGTCCTCGCTCACCGGCCGGCGTCCAGTACGGTCCGGCCGATGAGGGGGCGGTCCCACAGGGCGAGGAGTTCGTTGGCGAGGTCGAGGATCGGCAGCGGGTGCTGTTCGCCCCGCACCTCGATGTGGGCCGCCGACAGGCTCCGGGGGACGGCACCGGCGTCGAGCAGGACGCGCCAGTCCTCGGGTCCGAGGCTCAGGTACTCCAGACCCGTCAGCCCGGCGATCTCCAGGGGATCGGCGAGCGTACCCGGGTAGACGGTGAGGGTCCGCAGGCGGGGAAGTCCGACGACCGGGGCGAGGCTGAGCGGCTCGCCCTCCCACACGCCGATGCCGAGCACCTCCAGCTCGGGACGGGCGGCGGCCTCCACACTCCGCAGGGCGCGGATGTTCACCCGGGCCACCACCGGCGGGCTGTCCGCGTCACGGTTCTGGTGCCAGCCGCTGGGTCGGTTGATCACCATGTCGGTGAGGGAGTCGGCGCGAAGTCCGGCACCGATGGTCCGCTCGTGGTCGATCACGATGACCTGCCCGGTGTGTCCGCCCGGGCCGGGCGTCAGGTCGATGGCCAGCCGGTCGCCGCCGCCGTTGTCGCCGAAGGCGATCCAGCCGGGTGAACCGACGAGGCCCTGCACGGCGGCGTCCGGCGCGGTGACGGCGGCGTCGTCGGCAGCGAACTGCCAAGGGCAGGGACGGGAGGCCGCGTCCGCGATGTACAGCGAATCCAGAGAGAAGAGCTCGCAGCCGACGGCGTCAGCGACGCGCTCCGCCGCCGCGTAGTCGCCACCCCAGTCCTCCCACCGCGCCCGGGTCACCCGGTAGAGCGCCTTGAGCTCGTCGGGCAGCGCGACACCGAGACGCGCCTCCGCCGCGGCGATCTCCTCCTCGGTGGCCCCGATGGCGTCGGGCAGCCGCTCCCGAAGGGTCCGCTCCAGCAGCGCCGGGTCCGCAGACGGCGCAGGTGTGGCCCCCGGCACATCATCGGGCAGGCGCCGCCAGGGCTCGGGCACGGCACCCTCGACCAGGAGCAGGGCACCCACGAAGGGGCTGACGACGCCGTGCTCCACGGCAGGGCCCAAGTCGACGACATGAAGCCGTGTCTTCCCGTCCGGTGCCGACTCGACCATGTACGAAACGCTGCTCGCCCCGTCGGCCCTGAGGGCGTCCTGTACCCGTTCCACGGCGGTGAACTGGTCCTCCATGTCCGCCACCTGAAGGGCTCGCCCCGGCATCGGGTGCGGCTGCGGCGCGGGCAGGGTCCAACTGCCGAGAGTGATCTGCCCCGTGAAGCAACCACCCGGCGCGGCGAGCTGTTCCGCGTTGGCATCCCGCACCAGCCGCAGCAGCGGCTCCCAGGTCGCGAGTTCATGTATCGAGGACAACGGTGTACTCCGGTCGGTCGGTTGTTGAGGACGGGGAAGCGATGGGGGCGAGGGACGGCTCAGTCGCCCGAGTATCCGAAGATGCCCAGGTGGGTCGGCTCGGGCTGGTCATCGGCGTAGAGGAGGACGTACACGCCCGTCCACCGCATACGGCACTCGTCCAGCAGCGTCTCCTCGGGATCGGGAGGGAGCCGGTCGGCCGTGCGGGCGTGGTCGAGGAGTTCCGCGAACCGAACCGGCGTCGGCCGGACGGTGCCGAAGTGGTGCAGGACGCGTTCCTCCGTCAGGGGACGCAGTGTCCCGTAGTCCTCGACGTCGAGCGGTGTCGGCACCGCAGTGGAGCGGACGACACGCTGGATGTCGAGGATGGAGTGCGTTCCCTCCTCACCCATGAACTCTTCGTCGGCCCAGAGGTCGTCCAGACAGCCGTACACGTCGTCGTGGCCGTAGTACTCGTCGAAGACTTGGCGGTGCAAAGCCGTCAGCGACTTCTCGGCGCTGCCTTCGTACGTGGTGACGTACTCCCACCCACTGGCGCCCACGGTCGTCCCCCTCTGTCATGGATCCGGCGTGATCCTAGGGCCGCCCACTGACATGGAGCGGGGCAGCCGCCGGACGGTGCTCCGATCGTCCGGCGCGTGAGCGATGAATCCGGGCGGCGGACGGAGTCTGCTCTGTCATGACTGGTCACACCACCACCGTCAAAGCCAACGAGGTCACCTTGGGCGTCGAGTCGTTCGGTGACGACGACGCGCCGCTCGTCCTGCTCGCGGGCGGGACGACGATGCTCTCCTGGCCCGACGCGCTGTGCGAGCGCATCGCCGCCGGCGGGCGCCGCGCCGTGCGCTACGACCTGCGGGACAGCGGCGCGTCGACGACGCGCGACCCGGAGGCGCCCGTCTACACCCTGCGCGACCTCGCCGCCGACGCGGCGGCCCTCGCCGACGCGCTCGGCGGCCGGCCCGCCCACCTCGCCGGGATCGGCGTCGGCGGGATGGTCGCCCAGGTCGCCGCGCTCGACCACCCGGACGCCTTCTCGGCGCTCACGCTGGTCGGCACCCGCGCGGTCGCGCCCGGCCCGTCCGACGACGACCTCCCCGACCACGACCAGGAGACGATGGGCCGGCTGTTCGCGCACCCGATGCCCGACTGGAGCGACCGCGAGGCGGTCGCGGACTTCGCTGCCGCCGGGGCGGAGATCCTCGGCGACGACCCCGTCGCCGCACGCGCGGTCGCCGCGCGCATCTGGGACCGCACGCCCGGCACCGCACCCGCGGTCCAGATGGCCAACCAGCTGGGCATGGTGTTCTCCAGGCTGGACTGCACACCCCGCTGGCGCGAGCGCCTGCCCGAGATCAAGCTGCCCACGCTCGTCGTCCACGGCCGCCGCGACCGGTTCTTCCCCGTCGGCAACGGCGAGGCGATGGCGCGCGAGATCCCCGGGGCACGGCTGCTCGTCCTCGAGGAGGCCGCCACGGCGATCCCCGATACGGCGGCCGGCGCGGTCACCGAGGCGATGCTCACGCTCGGATAGCGGACGGCGGGGGACAAGTGGGCCCGGCCTCCATGCGGCGAGAGGTCGTTGGACACCGGTGATCAGCGGTGGTCGTCCTCTTCCCTCAGCCGGTCTCTCCGCACCTTCGCACGGTCCGGCCGGAGCACCAGGTCGCGCTGGTACCAGGTGCCTGGCTCACCACTGAGGTGGGCCGGGTCGGCCGGACCGACAGGGACGAACCCGGCCTTGGTCAGCACCTTCTGCGACGCGGCATTCCGGAGGGTGGTGGCCGCCCGCAGGGTGCGCAGCCCGTACTGGGCCGCCGCCAGCCGGCACAGCTCCCGGACGGTCGCGGTCGCCACGCCACGACCGGCGACACGCTGGGCGACCCGGTAGCCGAGGTCCGCGGTGCGGTCCTCGATGTCCATCAGGTTGAATCTGCCGAGGACCGAGCCGTCCTCGGCGACGAGCACGTGGAAGGCGCAGATGCCCGCTTCCTGCTCGGCCAGCAAGGCGTCGAAACGGGCCGTGAACCGGTCGAAGAACTCGTCGCCGCGGTCGGGGACCGAGACGGCGAAGTAGGCGCGGTTCGCCAGCTCGAAAGCCAGGACCGCCGGGGCGTAACCGGCGTGCAGCCGCTTCAGCTCGGGCATCGCCCGACCTTACCCAGCGAGCGCGCCGTAGCCACCTGAGTTTAGGTGGATACCGGTGAGGGGTGGACCCTTGTCCGTGTGGACGCTCTCATTGGCACTCAGGTGCCTCATCGTCGACTGACCGACCCTGCCTCGGCGCTTGCAGCCCTGGAACGGGCTGCACCCGAGCTTGCGCGATTCCGGCGTACGGCCCCCGCCGGCATCGACTGGACCCAGGTGGAGGAATGCCTGGGCGTGGCGCTGCCTTCGGACTACAGGGCTGCTCGCTGAGACCTACCCGTCCATGGTGGTCTTCGGTGACTTCCTGTGCGTCGGCTTCCCGCCGCCCAGGCGGGACAAGGCCTGGGCCGAAGACCCGGAGGATCTTGAGATCCTCGCCGAGTGGTGCGAGGACGCCGAGACGGCCGTCCCCCTGGCTCCGTTCCCTGCTCCTGGGGGACTGCTGCCCTGGGCCACGTCGAACCAGGGCGACTACTTTCTGTGGACCACCAGTGAGGCCGGCCCCGACGCGTGGACTGTCACCGTGGCCTCCCGTAACGGTGGCTGGTGGCACTACATGGGAGGGGCCGTTCAGTTCCTGGCGGACCTGATCAGCGGGTCCCTGGAACTGTGGCAGTTGCCGTCGGTGCTGCCCTCAGTCGAGGCCTTCGGAAGGAACTGAGACGGTCAACATCTTTCCAGGCGACGGTGACAGACAGGGTGGCGACTGCCCACGTCCGAGCCGGACGGAGATCTGCGGGAGCCTTTTCCCGCACGAGCCCGACGACGCCTGAATGTCAGCGGTAGTACTCGCGCCGCAGATCTGCCTCGAACCGCATGTGAGGGCCCGCATAGCCCGCGAAGCGCTCCCAGAGCTCGGGAAAACCCAGCAGATGATCCGTGACGCGAATGCTGACGAGTTCGATGACCTGGGGTCGTCCCGATCCAAGGAGCGCCTCTATCAGACGGGCGCAGTGGACGATGGTCTCCTTCGTCGATTTTTCCAGCGCTGGTCGGAACACAGGGTGCATGAAACCGTAACTCAGCATGGAATACATGCCGGGATCGGAACACTCGCCGTTCGTGAGTTCCAGTTCCTCCTCCTCAAGCTCGGTTACAAAAGGGCGGGCCTCCGGGACGTGTTCCCAGATGCTCTTCCGCACGAATTCACTGTCCGAAGGGTTCATCTCTCGATTTCCGGTTCAAAGCCGTCGTGCACGCCGCGAGGGGTGAGCTGTCCCTGCCGGTGAAGTCGCGGTGTCGCGAGCAGGTGATGCCACCATGTGCGGCCTGGCCGGTCATCTCGCATGCCATGGTGGACGCCCTCAGAACGGGCTCGGGACCTGCGTCCAGACGATCACGATGAGGGCCAGGTGGACGAGGCACAGCAGCCGTACGGACTTCCATCTGAACGACACCCCGGCCGCGGCGGCGAGGAAGAGCGTGGAAAGCACGAGGCAGAAGAAGGAACCGGCCGCTGTGTCGGCGTCCGACGTCGGCGTGTTCTCGGCGCCCACGGCGGGCAGGCTCAGGGCCAGCATGCTGAACGCGACGGCGTACAGTCCGGCGGTGAGCAGACATCGCAGCCACAGGACCGGCTTGTGGTGCCCAGTTGTCATGTGTCGTTCCATCATGCACACGTTACTGACGTGGGGTGCGCCGACGGCGAGCCGCCGTCGGCGCACCCCACGTGGCCAAAACCGTTCTACCGCGCCGTCCTTCGAGTGGGGCCAGCTCCTGGTGGTACTACCGCATCCGTGCTCCGGGGCGCTGCCCGGCGATGAACCCGCCGATTCCCAGCCCGACCCCGACCAGCGTCAGCATGGCGCCGAAGGCCCCCAGGAGCAGCGGCGCCATGGTGGAGGCCGGCTTCTCCTGTACGCGGCCGCGCACCCCGGAGACCGCGACGCTGCCCGACTGCTCATCGAGGAAGTAGCGCGAGTCATTCGCATTGGGCCGGTTGTCGCCCAGCAGGAACAAGCGCCCCTCCGGCACGGTCACGTCGTACGGTGAGCCTGTCGAACCGAGCGGGTCACGCATCACGTAGGGCTCGTCGATCCGCTTGCCGTTCACCGTGACCCGCATACCGTCGCGGGACTCCACGTGGTCACCGCCCAGTCCGATCACCCGCTGCAGGACCGGCGCGCCCCTGTACCGGCCGGGCACAGTGACGAGAAGGACATCACCCCGGCGTATCTCTCCTTCGTCGATCCGCTCGATGGCCAGCCGATCGCCCGGATGGTACGTGGGCCGCATCGCATCGCCCGCGACGGTGATGTGCTCCCGGTCCAGACCACCGGTGCCTACGAACCCACCAGTGGCTCCCAGCAACACCACCAACCCCAGCGGGACCAGCACCCAGGCGGCGACTTTCATCCTACGGCCCGCGCATTGTGACTGCACGAACATCCCTCCCTGTCTGTCTCTGCTCAACTGCCGTGGACCGAGCGGCCCGGCCGGAACGTCTGCTCAAACTCGCACTGCGCAGTGCCGAAAGGCTTGAATGCCGTCACTCGGAAAGCGGGCGCGAACCCTAGATTGCGGTGGAAATTTCGGTTACGGGATCCAGCCTATGGACTCGCGCACAGGTGCCGGTGTCCGACTCGATGTCCGCGGTCCGCACCCGGTAGGCCGTGGGCTCGATCTCCACGAACAGAAGTTCGTCGGTACTAGCCTCAATCCCAGGAAGAGCCGCATCGAAAATCGCGAGCGGGCCGTTCACGCGCACGATTGGCCCCTCGTCCCACATGCCGACGGAACCGATGCCTTCACGCATCGCCTCGACGAATCGAGCGTCACTGGAGGAAGAGATCCACTGAACAATGGATCGGTATTTCTTCATGCACGCGGTCGGAGCGGGGATGTCGTTGATTACCAGTCCCGTTACCGGAGCGGATGGCTCTCCGACCGTCGTCCCTGTCGTACACCAGGACGGGCCACCTGCCCGGGTCCTCGCCCGAGGCATCCCAGCAGAGAAGGTCGGCGCTCGCGTCTCCACCCCAGGCGATCAGCTCAGGGCGGGCCTCCGCGAGCTCGCGGGCCTTCCGCACCCACGACCAGGCCTCTCGGGCCACCTCGGTCTCGTTGGCCATGTCGGAGTTTTCCGTCACCGTCACGAACGCCATAACCCGACCACACTCACCAAGATCGTGTTACGAGCTCTAAGGTCATCGATGTTCTTGGCGGATCACTCGGATTCCAAACGGGCGCATATCGTCCGCAACTTCGATGAGGAATCCGCTCAGTTGTAGGGAGTCCGCGAGCATCTTCTGCATGTCAGACGAGTGCTGGGCAACCCGTGCGAGAAATGGAGACTGCAACTCTTGTGACCGGATTAGTTCTTTTACTTTCGAGGAGATCAAGTTTGGAAGTTTCCATGCAATGTAAACTCCTCCGGCTTCATCGTCGCCTGCATCAATCTCCACGGAAAATCCACCAAATTCCCCAAATGCCGGGGAAAAGCCGTGGGACTTCAGTGTCATTGTAGTGAGTTCAGCCAATTCGCGGATGCCGCGAAGGGTTTCTTCGCTCATGTGGTCGACCATGTGAGATCTCCTTCTATGCTGGAATCGGGGACCCGGCAACGGGATTCTCCTCCTGTTGCCGGGCCCTAGGATGTCACGATCCGATCAGGGGGTCCGCTAGTACCCCTTTGCCCGCCTGATCATCTCGCTCAGCATCTCGTTCGACTGCTGATTCATCAAGAGTCCCAATTCCGTCGTCTTGGTGTGCCATGGGACAGACCAGGAGACCGGCGTCCCATTTTCCAGCGTCTTTGCCAACATGGGGTCACATTTGTCGGGGCAGGGCTGTCGTTCGCTGTATAGCGCTCTAATCTTACTCGGATCGATTTTCATGGCCGTGAGCTGGGCCAGGATGTCATCTTCCGAGTGATACTCTTTGCCGTTGACCTTGCCCTTGCTGAAACCAATCACCGGCGCATCAAGGCCCTCAACCCAGGCTGCGGCAACGTTCCGACCGTCACCGACTCCCGATTTCACACGTGCATTGAACGCCGCCCTGCTCAGATCGTCGCTGTTGTACGCGATCTCGCCACTGGATGCCGAGAATCCTCCGGAGGATCCGCTGTCGGCGCTACGGAGGTTGGCGATGTCATCGAAGAGGTTCTGAAGACCTGAGCCGAAGACGCCCGCCGATTCCATAGCGAGGGCCCCGCCCGCCGTGGCGGTGGCCGCGCCGAGTGCACATGAGGCGCCGAGCGTTGGAATGCCACCGACGACGCACTCACCCGCGCCGACGACCACAGCTGCGACGCCGAGTACAGTGCCTCCGGCCCCTGCCCCGGTCTCGAGAAGGTCCCAGCCGATGTCTTGCAGAGTGTCGGAATTCTCCGAGAACCAGTCACCCGTGGCGTCCAGCGTGTCGGAGCACCAGTCGCACCAGTCGTGTCCGTCGAGTTCGATACGGCTGACGGGGTTGCCGCCGGTGAAGGCGTACCGGTTACCGGTATAGGGATCGTTGCCCAGGCTCACGTCGGCGAGGGCGCCGTTGTACATGTCCCGGGTGGTGAAGCGGTTGAGGCCCGGGTTGTAGTCACGGAAGCCCATGTCGTAGGTGCCGGACTGGGCGTCCCAGCGCTTGGAGTTGTAGCGGTAGGGGTTGTAGTCCTCCTTGGTGGCGTCGGTGGTGTCGGGCTTGTCGATGCCGGTGAACTCGGACTCGTCGTTGGCGCCGTAGGCGGTGTAGCCGTAGGTGGCCTTCGTGTCGCCGTTGTCGTCCGTCAGGGTTTCGACGTCGGTGTGGCTGTTGTAGCTGTAGTAGCCGTCCTCGGTCGTGCCGTCCGTGTTGTGCTTGATCTGCGACAGGCGTTTGCCCCAGGGGCTGTACTGGTACGACTTGGTGAGCTCGCCGGCGACCTCTTCGTTCAGCACTTCGCCGGACAGGCCGAGGTAGGTGAAGTCGGTGGTCTTGCCGTCCGCTGTCTTCGAGGCGGTGCGGTCCAGGGGGTCGAAGGTGTACGTGGTGGACTTCATCGCGCCGGTGTCGTCCATCTTCTGGGACTCCACGACGTGGTCGAAGCCGTCGTACACGCTGCGGGAGATGACCTTGCCCTGCGATGTCACCGACTGCTGGCGGCCGAAGGGGTCGTAGTTGTAGTCGGCCGTGACGCCGGATGTCGTCGCGGTCAGCAGCCGGTTGCGGTCGTAGTGGTATGTGGTGCTGGTGCCCTTGACCGTCTGACTGATGACGTTGGCGTTGTCGTCGTGGACGTAGGTTTCCGTGCCGGCGCCATTGCCCGTCTTAACCGACTTGGTGAGCCGGTTGGCCGGGTCGTAGGAGTAGTCGGTCGTGGAGTCGAGGTACGCCGTGTGGTTGTCGGCGTTCATCTTCTTCGCGACGTCCTGCGCCTTGTTGCCGTTGGGGTCGTAGGCGTAGGTGTGGGACGCGACCAGCGTGGTGCCGTCGGCCTTCTTCTCGACTGTCGACTTCAGTGCGCCGTCGAGGTAGTAGGTGTAGTCGACGGTGTTGTCGTTGGCCTTGGTCTCCTTCAGCTTCTGGCCGCGGTCGGTGTAGGTGTACGACGTCACCTTCGGATCGGTGTCCGTCGCCGTCTTGCCGACCGACACCGTCTTGACCAGTTCGCGCAGGTCGTAGGTGTACGTGGAGTGCTGGGTCGGGTGGGTGACCGTTTCCGGCTGGCCGTTGGCGTCGTACGTGTACGACGTGGCCTTCTTCTCCGTGCCGGACAGCGACTCCGCGACATTCCGGACCTGGTTGAGACCCGTGTAGGCGACGGTGTAGGTGTCGATCTGGGCCCCGGAGGAGGTGTCGTCGATCGACGTCAGGTTGCCGTTGGCGTCGTAGGCGTAGGTGAAGGTCTTCTTCTCGTTGTCGGTGTCGGCGGAGTTGTCACGGACCAGCTTGACCGCGTCGGCCACCACCGTGCCGGTGCTGTTCTGCTCCAGCTTCAGCTCGGTGTCCACGCCCTGCTTGAGGGCGTAGTTGCCGAGGCTGACCCAGGTCCCAGTACCGGCCGTCTGGTCCCTGGTGACCGCCGGTTCGGTGGTCGTGCCGTGGGTGAGCGTGTACGTGGCGGCTGTGGCGGCGCCGGTCACCTCCGGGTACTTCACGTACGCGGTGTACGTGCCGTCCTCGGGGATGTTCAGCGTCCACGTGAAGGCGTCCGTGCCCGTGCCTGCGGCGTGAGTTCGGTGGTCGTAGCCCTGCTGGCCGGTGATGTCTCCCTCGGCCCACGTGCCCGTGGCAGTGATGTGCTGGGTGTCGGAGTTGTCCACCAGGACCACCGACTTGCCCACCGGGACACCGTCGTCGGAGCGGGACTTGAGCTTGCCGTCGGGGTAGTACGACCACGTCATCGTGCGGTTGGAGGAACCGCCCGCCGACGTCAGCGTGCGGGCCGTCTGCTGGCCCAGGTCGTTGTAGTCGTAGGTGGTGGCGATGTCCCACG
This sequence comes from Streptomyces marokkonensis, assembly GCF_008312835.1. Taxonomy (GTDB): domain Bacteria; phylum Actinomycetota; class Actinomycetes; order Streptomycetales; family Streptomycetaceae; genus Streptomyces; species Streptomyces marokkonensis_A. The sequence goes on from NZ_VSKS01000002.1 coordinate 156,672, forward strand.
GGTCCGTGGACGACCTCACCCAGCCGTTGTCGAAGTAGTCGTAGGCGGTGGTGTTGCGGACTGTCTGACCCTCGGAGGGTGGCAGCGAGGTCGTCGCTACCCGGCCGACCTTGTCGTACACCGTCTCGGTGTAGACGTTCGGGTCGTTGTGGCGGGTGTCCGCCGGGTCGTAGGGCTGGTACTGCTTGACGGGCCGGTTCAGCGCGTCGTACTCGGTGCGGGTGGTGAACGCCGTCGTTGTGCCGGCCTCGACGGCCCGCGGGTTGATCACCTTCGTGGTATTGCCGACCTCGTCGTACTCGTACCGGGTCGTGCGGTAGGTGATCGTGGTGGTGCCGCTGTGCGGGACCTTGACCTCGGTGGTCTTGCCGCGCTTGTCGTAGTCGATGAGCGTGGTGTTGTTCTCCGCGTCCGTGGTCGAGGTGACCAGGGAGTCCTTGGAGTAGGCCCGCTTGGTGGTGTTGCCCGCCGCGTCCGTGACCGCGGTGACCCGGTGGTTCAGGTCGTAGACGGTCTTGGTGGTGTAGTCGGCCGTGTCGACCGTGGCGTTCTTCTTCGGGTCGATGACCTTGGTGGCGTTGCCGACGTTGTCGTACTCGTAACTGATCCTGTCGCCGTCCGCGTTGACCACGGAGGTGAGCTGGTAGATCTCGTCGTAGTGGTTCGTCGTGACGTAGTCGGTGGTGTCGGCCGTGGTCAGTGTGCCCTTGGGCTCCACCACGGTTTTGACGTTGCCGACCTTGTCGTAGGTGTAGGTGTTCTTCCGCTCTTCCGAGGTGGTGGAGTCCTTGGGCGCGGTCGCCGTTGTGACCTGGTCCGCGTCGTCGTACACCGCGGTCGAGACCGCTCCGTTGGGCGCCGTGGACGTGGTGATGTTGTCGTTGGCGTCGTACTCCGGAGCGGGAGTGGTGATCAGGTCATTCTTGTCCTGCTCCTTCGGTACCGTGCTGACCAGCGGACGGCCGAAGGCGTCGTACGTCTGTGTGGTCACCTTCTCCTCGGCGTCGATGACCTTGGTCACCTGGCCGCGCTCGTCGTAGACGAACTTCGTGGAGTGGGTCAGGGCGTCGGTGATCGTCTCCGGGTAGCCGGTCGGGCCGAAAGCGCTGTACGTCGTCGGGTTGCCGTTGGCGTCGACGGCCTTGGTGAGCTGGCCGTAGGAGTCGTACTCGTACGACGTCGTGTAGTCGCCCGCCGTAGCAGTCGCCACGCCCTTGGGGTCGGTGACCGTCTTCAGGTTGCCGAAGGCGTCATAGCCGAACTGCCAGGCGCGGCCCTCGGGGGAGCTCTTGCGCCACAGGTCGGCGGCGTAGCCGTCGGCGCGGGTCTGGTACGCGTACGTCGCCGCGTCGGCCGGCCACTTGGAGGTGTCCGTCACACAGGCGGTCGCCTGGTCGGGCACGCCCGTCTTGTTGTTCTCGGCGTCACGCGACCAGAGCGGGTAGCCGGTCTTCTGGTCGTAGCAGTACGCGGTCTTGGCGCCGTTGGCCTCCTCCAGGTAGGTGACGTTGTTGTCCGCGTCCCAGCTCATCTTGGTGGTCTGGGACTTGGCGTTGGTGGTCTGGACGGGCCGGCCGTAGTCGTCGGTGACGTACTTCGTCGCGTGGGACTCGGCGTCCGTCACGGTGGTGTCCGTGAACTTGGGGTTCGCGGTGTTCGCCGCGTACGTGTAGCCGGTGTTCCCGTCGAGGCGGTCGGTGACGGTCTTCGTCCACCAGTGGTACTTGGGGTCGTCGCCGTTCTGCGGGGCGTAGTACGCCAGGTCGGTGCCGTTGCCGCGCGGGTCGGTGACGGTGACCAGCTTGACGTTCTTGTTGCCCTGGGTGGCGTCGTAGGTGAACGTGAAGGTCTTCGGCTGGTCGGAGCCGTTGCCGTCGACCATGCGGCCGAGCAGGCCCTTGTCGGTGTAGTAGAAGGAGATCTTGCGGCCCGAGATGTCCGTCATGGACGCCACGTGGTCGTAGATCTTGGAGTTGGTGAGGTTGGTGCCCGAGACCAGGGCCCCGCTGTCGTTGACGTACGAGTACGTCGCGTCGCCCTTGAGGTAGTAGCCGACGCGCAGCGACTTCCGGCCCGCGGGGTCGGTGATGTACTTGAGGAACTTGGTCGGCTTGTTGTTGGACCTGCGTTCCTCGTACGTGTACGTCTGCGTGTTGCCGTTCTTGTCGACCACCGAGGTCAGGTAGCCGTCGCAGCCGAAGAGGAAGCGGGTGCCGTCCGGGCGCAGCATCGTCCAGGCGTCCGGGACCGGGTCCGTGGTGGGCTTGCAGTCCAGGCCGTCCTTCATCGACAGCCGGTAGTGGACGCCCGCCGGGGCCTTGAAGGTGCCGTCGGCCTGCTTGTGGAAGACGTGCGTGGTGCCGTCGCCGTCCGGCAGGCGGACCTCGGTCGGGTTCGGGTTGGGGTGGAAGTCCAGCGGCGCGCCCAGGCGGATGGGGCCTGCCAGCTGCGCCGACCAGCCCGCGCCCGAGACCGTGTCACTGGTGTCGAGTGAGTTGTAGGAGAAGCGCGCGAACGTCGTCAGACCGCGTCCGGGGTTGGAGAACGCGTTGTACGACCACACGCTGTTGCCGGAGGACAGGTTGTTCATCACCGTCGAGCCGGCGCCGGTGTTCTTGCCGGTGTAGGAGTAGAACTTCTCCAGGCCGAGCTGGTTGGAGGTCGGGTCCTCGACCGCCACGCTCTGCTTCAGCGACGGGATGCCGCCGGTGCCGGCCGACAGCCAGCTGCCGTCGGCGGTCTTGCGGACGTCCCAGCCGAGCACGTACTCGCCGCGCTTGTTGCCCGAATCCGAGTTGACGGGTGTGGCGACCTTCGCCTGGATCGTGGCCGACTGGCCGGGCAGCAGCCTCGGGATCGGGGTGGCGAGCTGGTTGCCGCCGGTGGTGACGTCCGTGCCGTCGGGCAGCTTCCAGGTGTAGGACAGCTCCCGCTCGCCCGCCACCCACTCCGCGGAGGTGGTGTTGGTGACCGTGAAGTCCACCGTGTACGTGGTGTTCGGGGTCATCCGGGACGGCGTCTGCGGGGCGTAGTACGTGTCCTCCGTGGTGGAGTCGACGTAGATGACCTGCATGTACGGACGCAGCTGGGGGTCGGCCGCCTCGGCGGACAGGAACAGGGTGCGCTCCTGCGGCCCGGCGGACGACTCGTCCTTCAGCTTGACGGCGACGCCCTTGTTGCCGGTGGGATCGTCGATCCAGCTCTGCATGAGGCTGGTGGCGTCCCACTCGCGGCGGCCGACGTCCGCCACCTGGCCGACGGTGCTGGAGACGGCCGGGGACATGTCACCGCCGGCGCTGCTCCAGGCGGTGGTGGAGGTGGCGTTGTTCCACGTGGCCTGGGTCTCGTTGAAGTCCCGCGTCAGGGCGTGGAGTTCGTAGAGCGCCCCGTCGGTGCCGGTGGTGGTCTCCGCGCCCCACATGAACATGCGGTTGTTGATCACCGTGGCGGTCGACGGGATACCGGTGGTGGGGAACTTCAGCACCGCGCGGGTCGTGCCGTAGGTGCCGGAGTTGTTGCCGACGCTCAGCCACTTCTGGCCCACGCCCCAGGACTGGATGGTGTCCTGGTTGGTGGACGGCTGCGCGGAGGAGAGCGTGGTGTCGGTGACGCCGCCCTGGCTGCCCTGGATGATCTTCATCGTCCGGCCGGCCTTCGGGATACCGACGACGCGGGTCGGCGACCCGAGCAGTTCCCCGCTCTTGGTCTTCACCGCGATCTGGTAGTAGTACGACTTCCCGATCTCGTTGGCCGCCGAGTCCGGGGTCGGAACCGCGGTGGTGTCCGTGTACGTGGTGGCCGACGAGCTGATCGGCGCGATCAGGGTCGCCGCCGACGGCGTGAACGCCTGCTGCGTGGAGCGGTGCAGCTGGTACTCCACGATGTCCTGGCCGGTGTCACCGCTGGTGTTGGCGTACGCCTTCCACGACAGCTCCGGGCCCGTGGAGTGCACCACGGTCGGGGAGTTCAGCGCCGTGCCGACCTTGCCGTAGGTCACCGTCAGCCGGGGGATGCTGGACGTCTCGCCGCCGTAGGAGCCGTCACCGGCCTCGTAGCGGGGGCCGCCGAGCGGGCCGGTGGACGACTCGTCCTTCGCCGCCAGCACGAAGCCGTGGTTGGCGGCGGTGCCGCTCACCCACTTCTGCACCGTGTCGGCGACCGGGAACTCGTGCCACTGGTTGTACTCGCCCGTGTTCTTGACGATCTGGGCCGGGTTCACCAGGCGCACGGCGTCCGCGAGCACCGCGGTCGACGTCGACGCGGGACCGTCGCCGAGGACGATCTTGCCGACCGTGCCCTTGGTGAACGGCAGCTGCCCGCCGCCGTTCAGCGACGTCCAGACGCCGTTGGTGCCGGCCGACTGGTCGACGGTGAACGTCTGCGTGCCGTCGCGGTGCGTCACCGTGTACGGGGCGTTCGTCGCCCGGTCGGTGGCCGCGACGTAGTGCACGTCGACGCGGTAGGTGGCGGTGTCGGTGACCTTCGGCTGCCAGGTGTACGTGTCGCCGGCGACCGCGTCCTTGTTGTAGCGGTAGTCCTGGCCGATCGCGTACTGCGTCAGCGTCGAGCCGGACGTGGGCCAGGAGCCGGTCGCGGCCGTGGTGCCCGCGTCACCGTCGTCGACCTGCACGCTGGTGCCGGACAGCTCACCGACCAGGCCGGACGTGTTCGACCAAGTGGCCGTCGCCTCGTCCCAGGCGCCGGTCGCGCGGTGGGCCTCGATGGTGACGTCGTTGCCGTTGGTGGTGTGCGACTGGTCGAAGTAGACGCCCAGCCGGGCGCCGTCGACCTTCACCCCGGCCGGGATCTCGTCCAGCGGGAACTTCAGCAGGGAACGCGCGTTGGCGGTGGACGTGGTCTTGCCCACCGCCAGCTTCCAGGACGAGTTGAAGTTCACGCCCGGCTGGTCCGACAGGACCATGGTGTCCTGCGAACCCGACGGCGACGGCGCGATCGTGATCGTCGGGTCGATGACGACCGGGTACTGCCGCTCCTTCGCCGCCAGCCACTTCGCGTCCGGCGTGACCGTCAGCTTCCAGCCGTCACCGTCGCGGACGAGCTTCTGCGTGACGTCGGCGCTGTACGCGTACCCGTACGGCGACGACGCCGACTTCCTCGCGTCCGTCATGTACGGCGCCGGTATCACCAGCACCGGCGTGTTCGGCAGCTCACCGAAGAACGCGATCGAGCCGTCCTTGCGCGCCTTCGGCGTCAGGCCCTCGGTGTCCAAGGTGAAGGTGTACGTCACCGGGCCGGCGGGCCGCTCGGCGAGGGTGATGTCCTCCTTCACCCGGCCCGGACCGACCTGGTAGGCCAGGTCCGCGCCGCCGACCGCGTCCTTGTAGGTGACCGTGTCGCCCTTGGCCTCCGGCTTCAGGGAGCCGCGTGCCCCCTGCAGGCCGAGGGTGACCGACTGACCCCCGTCCGCCGTCTCGAACCGCAGCAGCCGGTCCGGGTCCGACCCGAACCAGCTGCGGCCGGTGTTGGTCGTGTTGGCGAAATCGAAGCCCTTGGCCTTCGTCCCCGTCACCCGGGTGTCGATCGCCTTCCACGCCTTCGAGGACGGGTCCCTGTACGCGGTCGGGGTGGCCGTCAGCTCCGCTTCGACGCGGCCGTCGGACAGCTGCCAGAAGCGGGCCGACGGGGTGCGGCGGGAGGTGAGTTCCTTGACCCGTTCCGCCTTTGGGGCGTTCTTCCCCTTGGCCAGTTTCTGCCGGTCGGCCACGGGCCGGTCGCCGTACGACGGCGGCTCCGGGCTCTCCTCTCCGTCCTCCGCGAACCAGCCGGAGACCGTATCGAAAAACCCCTTGTCCTCGCCCTTTTCGGGCTCGGACGGCGGGGCCGCATAAGCGACTTGCGGCAGGAGTGTGCCCGCAATCGCCGCGGCCACCAGACAGGAGAGATATCTCCTGTACGGCACCTTCACGTGCATACCTTTCGACATCGGCGGCCCACCCCGCCGAACGCGAAACGGGCGCGCCGAACGAGCCGTCGCGGACAGTCCCGCACGGCTTTGTGCATAGCTGTGCAGCACCTCGCGAGCAGGTGAAACACCGGTCGCGGGGCGCGGCGGCCGGATTATTGGCCAGTGAGCTGATGCCCTGTCAAGCGAGCGGACATTTGGGGACGTTGAAGCGCGGAAACGCGGTCGGTACGCCCCTTTTTGTCTTGTCGCTCGCGTGGCCCGCTCCGGATGGTGTATAACCGCCCGGTTCCACCTCAGTTGCATGCCGCATTGATCCGGACCACTGAAAGCCGAGCCCGAGCATGTCAGTCAATGAATCCTCGAAAGACACAGACCCCTGCGCGGAAAACGGCGTGAAAAGCGGCGCAGAGAATGGCGCGGGGGAGGACGCGCAAAGCGCCGTGGTGGACGGCGCGCAGAAGAGTGAGGGCGAGGGTGAGGGCAGCGGCGGCCGGGCCGGTGTGGTGATCGCCGCCGTCCTGCTGCTCGCCTGCGCCGGCCTCGTCGGCTACGGCCTGCTCGACACCGAGGACGAACCGGAGAAGTCCACGGCGCCGACCGCAGCCGTGACCTACGAGGTCACCGGCGACGGCGCGGCCGAGATCTCCTTCCTGGGCCGGGACGAGGACGGCACGGCCACCGTCGTCCGGGACGCCGAGCTGCCCTGGAAGCGCACCGTGCAGGTGCCGCTCGGCAAGAGGCCCACGGTGGCCGTCGTCCTCGGGGAGAAGGGCGGGCAGGTGTCCTGCACGCTCGCGATCCGCGGCAAGCACGTCCAGCGGGCCACGGCCATGGGTGAGTTCGGGCGCGCCACCTGCGCGGGCGAGCTGCCCGCCGGTGAGTCGGCCGCGGGCGGGAGCTGATCACGTCGGGCGCTGATCACGACGGGTGTTGATCAGGACGGGCGCTGATCACGGCGGGTGGGGTGGCGGCACGCCGACGGTCGTGATCAGGGGCGGCGGCGGGCTGAGGGCGCCCGGTCCGCGCGTCGCTGCGGGTGCGCGCGGACCGGGGCCGTTCGAGGGAGCCCGGAAGGGCTCAGTGGGACGCGAGGGCGCTCGGCTGCTGGGCCGCGGCGTGGGCGTCCATCCGTTCGGCGGCGAGGATCGCCACCGCCGTGTCGGCGCGGGACGCGGCGACGACCAGGGCGCGGCCCGCGAGGGCATGAGCGCGCCGGTGCAGGGCCGCCGCGGTCGCCTTGCGGCCCGTCGTGGCCGCCGGCATGCGGGCCGGCGTACGTCCTCCCCGCAGGCGGGCGACCTGCTCGGTGAGCCGCTCGGCCGCGGTGTCCAGTTCGGCCGAGGGGGCCGCCGCGCGCAGTTCGTCGGTGACGGCGAGCAGTGCGGCGAGATGGCCCGCGAGCTGGATGTCCAGCTCCTCCTCGCGGGAACGGTGGGGGAAGTCGTGGGGGGTGCCGGCCATCGTGCTGTGCACCGACTTGGCACGTATCGGTTCGTACATGGATGGCCTCCTGGGTACTGGCAGGAAGCCATCCTAGCTTAGATCTCGTCTAAAGTTGAGTCGTTCTCAAGATCGGACGATCGGTACCGGTTGTCAGGGCTGGCCGTAACCGTCCAGGAAGCGGCCGATCCGGCCCACCGCGTCCCGCAGGTCGGTGACCGACGGCAGGGTGACCACCCGGAAGTGGTCCGGTTCCGGCCAGTTGAAGCCGGTGCCCTGGACGACCATGATCTTCTCGCGGCGCAGCAGGTCCAGGACCATCCGCCGGTCGTCCTTGATCTTGAACACGTCGGGGTCGAGGCGGGGGAAGAGGTACAGCGCCCCCTTCGGCTTCACACAGCTCACGCCCGGGATCTGGGTCAGCAGTTCGTACGCAGTGTCCCGCTGCTCGCGCAGCCGCCCGCCGGGCAGGACCAGGTCGTTGATCGTCTGGCGGCCGCTGAGCGCCGCGACCACGCCGTGCTGGCCCGGCATGTTCGCGCACAGCCGCATGTTCGCCAGGATCGTCAGGCCCTCGATGTAGGAGTCGGCGTGGGCGCGCGGTCCCGAGATCGACATCCAGCCCACCCGGTAGCCGGCCACGCGGTACGCCTTCGACATGCCGTTGAAGGTGAGGGTGAGCAGGTCGGGGGCGACCGAGGCGGTCGGGATGTGCTCCGCGTCGTCGTAGAGGATCTTGTCGTAGATCTCGTCCGAGCAGACCAGCAGGTTGTGGCGGCGGGCGATGTCCGTCAGGCCCTTGACGACCGCCTCGTCGTAGACCGCGCCGGTCGGGTTGTTCGGGTTGATGATGACGATCGCCTTGGTGCGGTCGGTGACCTTGCGCTCCACGTCGGCGAGGTCCGGCATCCAGTCGGACTGCTCGTCGCAGCGGTAGTGCACCGCCGTACCGCCGGAGAGCGAGACGGCCGCCGTCCACAGCGGGTAGTCGGGCGCGGGGACGAGCACCTCGTCGCCGTCGTCCAGCAGTGCCTGCATCGCCATCACGATCAGTTCGGAGACGCCGTTGCCGATGAAGACGTGCTCGACGTCGGTCTCGATGCCGAGGGTCTGGTTGTGCATGACCACCGCCCGGCGCGCCGCCAGCAGGCCCTTGGCGTCGCCGTAGCCGTGCGCCGACGACACGTTGCGGAGGATGTCCTCCAAGATCTCGGGCGGGCACTCGAAGCCGAACGCCGCCGGGTTCCCGGTGTTCAGCTTGAGGATGCGGTGACCGGCCGCTTCCAGCCGCATCGCCTCCTCGAGCACCGGGCCCCGGATCTCGTAACAGACGTTGGCGAGCTTGGTCGACTGGATCACCTGCATGCTGGGAGCTTACGGCCCGGTATGGCCCTTCGGGCCGTGTTTTCCGCCACGTGAGACGCGGCGGTTTCCGCGGGTATGTCCGCTCGCTGTCCTCAGGGGTCCTGACCTCTCTACAATGCGCGGCCATGTCCAGCGCATCCCGGTACGCCGATGGAGGGAACGGCGCGTCGGTTCCCCAGGGTCAGCCGAGCGTCTACCTTCCGCAGACCGCCCCGCCCCCGGCGTACGACGCCTACGCCGACCCGGCGGCCGCGCACGGCTGGCAGAACGCGTACGACGAGACGCGCGAACTGCCGCCCGTCGCGGTCGGTGAACCGGGTCCGCCCGGGCCGGCCGGTGGCGTGCCGACCGCACCGGGGGAGGTGCCGCACCCCGGCGACGGGCATGCGGCGGGTGACGGTCCGGACCGGCCGGGCGGCGGCTCCCCGCGCCCCGGGTCCGGCGGGCGGGGCCGTCGCAGGGCCCCCGCGCCGCCGCGCGCTCGCCGCGCGGTGGCGGCCGTGTCGGCGGTGGGTGCCGTGTCCGTGGCGGCGCTGATCGCCGGTTTCGCCTTCTCGGGTTCGCCGTCCAAAGGTGCCGGGGAGCGGGGCGACCGCGAGGGGGTGACCAGCGGGCAGTCCGACGTGCCGTCCTCGGAGACGGACGCGTCCGCACCGGCCGGGGGGCCTGACGCGAGCGGCGGTCCGTCGGCCGGATCCGCATCCCCGAGTGCGAGCGGCTCCGGCGAGGACCGGGAGGCCGACGCGGCGACGTCCGCGCCCGCCGCCTCCACCACCTCCGCACCGAGCCTCCCCGCGGCGACCCCCACCGCCTCCACCGCGCCGGGCGACCCTGGTCCGGGCGACGCCGACGACCGGCCGGGCCGGGGTCAGGGACCAAAGAAGTCCCGGTAGACACGGCCGCGGTCGGGCGTGGCTTCGCGGGCCGGTGCCCGGTGGGGGCCGGTTGGTTTCCTTCGCGCCGGGTGGCGCCGGTCCGGGGGCCGGGAGCGGGCGCCCGGACCGAGGTCAGGGAGCCGAAGCGGGCCAGGTGGACGCGGGCGCCCGGGCCCGGTGCCGGCCGGTCCGGCGGTCGCGCATGCCCGGAGCCCGGCCGGTGCGGGTGACGCCCCTGTGCGGGACCCTGCCGCCCGGTGACGTTACCGGCCGGAAACACGACCTTGCCCCCTCGGCGTCCCCATGCTGACAATGCGCATGACAAATACGTGGGCGGCCGGAGGTCCTCCGGCCGCCCGACGCCGCATTGAGGGGACCCCCATGAGAAAACCTCTCGTCGTCGCGCTCTGTGCCCTGGCCCTCGCCGGGGCGGGCGTGACCCCCGCGGTCGCCGCCGCGCCTTCCCCCACGGGCGCGGACACGACCACGGGCGCGGTCCCGGCCACGTTGACGGACCTCGTCAACGACACGGTCGGGACCGCGGCGGACACCCTGTCCGGACTCACCGCGCCCAAAGCCGGCGCGGTGAACTTCGCGGGCACGGTCTCGCTCAGCAACTGCTCCGGTTCCGTCGTCCGCATGCCCGACTCGGCGGCCGACGACCCGGCGCTCGTGCTCACCAACGGCCACTGCCTGGAGACGGGCTTCCCCGCGCCCGGCCAGGTCCTCGTCGACCGGGCGTCCAGCCGCAGCTTCGGCCTGCTCAACTCATCCGGATCCAAGGTCGCCACCCTGCGCGCCAACCGGCTCGTGTACGCGACCATGACCGACACGGACGCCGCGATCTACCGGCTCGGCACGACGTACGCGCAGATCAAGAGCGCCTACGGCATCGACGCGCTGACGCTGAGCGACGCCCGGCCGGCGGCCGGCACGGCCATCAGCGTGGTGTCCGGCTACTGGAAGCGGATCTACAACTGCTCCATCGACGGGTTCGCCTACCGCATGAAGGAGGGCGACTGGACCTGGAAGGACTCGGTCCGTTACACCTCCGCCTGCAACACCATCGGCGGCACCTCCGGTTCACCGGTCGTCGACAGCGCCACCGGCCAGGTGGTCGCCGTCAACAACACCGGCAACGAGGACGGCGAGCGCTGCACGGTCAACAACCCGTGCGAGGTCGACGAGAACGGCGCCGTCACGGTCCGCCAGGGCATCAACTACGCCCAGCAGACCCATCTGTTCCCCGCCTGCTTCGGCGTGGACAACAGGCTCGAGCTGAGCGCGAGCGGCTGCGCCGTCCCCAAGCCGTAGACCGTGGAGGGCGGGCGGTCAGCGGGGAGTCCCGCGGACCGCCCGTCCCGCCAGTACGTCCGTGCGCCGCCCGTCCTCGATGACGAACCGCCCGTCGACCAGCACGTACGGGATGCCCGTGGGCAGCGTACGGGGCTCGGCGAAGGTGGAACCGGCGGCCACCGTCCGCGGGTCGAAGAGCACCAGGTCCGCCTTGTAGCCCTCGCGGACCAGCCCCCGGTCCGGCAGCCGCAGCCGCGCGGCCGGGCGCGAGGTCAGGTGGGCGACGCACTCCTCCAGCGACAGCACCCCCAGCTCCCGCACGTAGTGCCCGAGGTAGTGCGGGAACGTGCCGTACGCGCGCGGGTGCGGTTTGGCGCCCTGCAGGATGCCGTCGGAGCCGCCGGTGTGCACCCGGTGCCGCATGATCGCCCGTACGTTCTCCTCGTGACCGACGTGCTGGAGGATCGTCGGGGCGAGCCGGTCCTTCAGCAGCAGCCCGCGCGCGACGGCCCAGGGCGACTCGCCGCGCTCACGCGCCGAGTCGAGGACCGTCCGGCCGACGTACTCGCCCAGCGCCGGATCGCCGACGCCCGAGATCTCGATGGTCTCCCACTCCACGGGCACGCCGTGGCAGCCGTCCGAGCCGGTGACCTCCAGATGGTGGCGGATCCGCTCGGCCGTCCCCTCGTCCGCGAGCCGCCGCAGGATCTCCTCCGGACCGCCCTCGCTCGCCCAGCTCGGCAGCAGCGCCACGAGGGTGGTGCAGCCCGGGGTGTAGGGATAGGTGTCGAGCGTGATGTCGGCACCGGCGTCCAGCGCCTCGTCCAGGAGGGACAGCAGCTCGGGCGCGCGGCCCCTGTTCACGCCGAAGTTCATCGTGGCGTGCGCGAGATGCAGCGGACAGTCCGCCTCCCGGGTCAGCGCCACCATCTCCGCGTACGCCTGAAGCGCCCCGGCGCCGTAGGAGCGGTGGTGCGGGCAGTAGTAGCCGCCGTACGACGCCACCACCCGGCACAGCTCGGTGAGTTCGGCGTCCTTGGCGTACATCCCGGGCGTGTACGTCAGCCCCGAGGACATGCCGACCGCGCCCTGCTCCATGCCCTCCGCGACCAGCTGCCGCATCCGGTCGAGCTCTTGGGGCGTGGCCTCCCGGTCGTCCCAGCCGACGGCGAGCGCGCGGACCGTGCCCTGCGGGATCAGGTACGCGGCGTTGACCGCGATGCCCCCGTCGAGGCGGTCCAGGTACTCGCCCACCGACCGCCAGTCGAAGTCGACGTCGTCGCCGGAGCCGTTCCAGCCGGCGATCGCCCGGCGCACCTCGCCGAGCGTCCGGTCGTCGACCGGCGCGTACGACAGCCCGTCCTGACCCAGGACTTCGAGGGTGACGCCCTGCGCGGCCTTGGCGCTGTGGTCGGGGTCGCGCAGCAGCGCCAGATCGCTGTGGGCGTGCATGTCGATGAAGCCAGGGGCCAGCACCAGCCCCTCGGCGTCCAGTTCACGGCGGGCCTCGGGGCGCTGACAGCCGGCGTCCGCCGCCTCCTTCACGATGGAGACGACGCGGCCGCCGTCCACGACCACGTCCGCGCGGTACGACCAGTCGCCGGAGCCGTCCACGACGTCCGCGTCCCGGATGACGAGCTCTTCCATGTGCCGGCCTCCTAGAAGAACGTACGGACGTAGTCGACGACCGTGCCGTCCGCCTCCGCCACGGGGATGAGCACCCACTTGTCGAAGGACGTGCAGGGGTGGGACAACCCGAACCCCACCCAGTCTCCCACCTCGAGACTGGCCTCTCCGGTGGTGCGCAGCCACGCGTGCTGGTCGGACAGGCCGGTCACCGTGATCCCGGTGGCCGGGCGCTCGCCGCCGTCCCGGCGGACCACCTGGGCGAACGGCAGATCGAGGTCGTAGGCGGCGTCCCGTTTGCCCGCGTTGGTGAACGCCTGCCCGGCGGACGGCCGGGACACCACCTGCGTCCACAGCCGGAACGCCGGTTCCAGCGCGCCCTCCTCCGGGACCCGGTTGAAGGGGGTCAGCTTGTGGTAATGGCCGTCGTCGTGCGAGACGTACGCCCCCGAGCGCAGCAGCTTCAGGACGGGCGCGGAAAGCTCCGGGATCCCGGCGAAGACGTCCGCCACCGCGTCGAACCAGGCGCTGCCGCCCGCGCTCACCACGATCTCGTCGAGCCCCGCGAACCGCCCCGCGTGGTCGAAGTCCACGGCGAGGGACACCAGCCGCCGCAGCCAGGCGTGCACCCGCTCCGGGTCCGCCCGCGGCACCTCGCCCTCGTAGCCGGCGACCCCGACCAGTCGCAGCGACCGCGCGCCGGCCACCGCGTCGGCGACGGCGGCGCACTCCGCCTCCGTCCGGACACCGGTGCGCGCATCCTCGCCCGCGGCGAGTTCGACGACCACGTCCACGGGCCGGGAGGCGCCGCCCAGTGCCGCGTCCATCAGCTCGACCCCGCGCACGGAGTCGACGTAGCAGACGAAACGGAAGGCGGGATCGGAGTTCAGCTCGTCCGCGATCCACCGCAGGGCCGCCGCGTCCACCAGTTCGTTGGCCAGGAAGACGCGCTGGATGCCGAAGGCCCGCGCCACCCGCACCTGATGGGGGACGGCCAGGGTGATGCCCCACGCGCCGTGCTCGACCTGGCGGTGGAAGAGCTGCGGGGCCATGGAGGTCTTGCCGTGCGGGGCGAAGGCGAGCCCGTGCCGGGCGGCGTACGTCTCCATCAGCCTCAGGTTGTGCTCCAGGCGCTCGGCGGACAGCGCGAGCACGGGGGTGGTGAAGCCGCCGGTGAAGAGGTTGCGGCGCTGGGCGGCCAGCTCACCGACGGTCAGCCCTTCGGCGTCCGGCGGGAGGCCCTTGAAGCGGTGGTCGACCCGTTCCTCGGTGAGACGGACGAGAGCGTCGGTGCCGGAGACCATCGGGGAACCTCCCTGATCGGGCGTGTTGCACTATTTGCAACACTCATTGCGTATATCGCTTACCGCTGTCTAACATCTCGGCCACGCGGGGTCAACGGACACCGCTTCCGCCCCGCCGCAGACGAGGAGCCCCGCCATCGTGACCGTCACCGGACCCTGCAACGCCCCCGACGTCGTGGACGTCGTCGCGCTCGGCGAGTCCATGGTGACGTTCCTGCCCTCCCGGCCGGGCCGCCTCGCCGACGTCCCGTCCTTCGACCGCGGCATCGGCGGCGCGGAGTCCAACGTGGCGTGCGTGCTCGCGGCGGCGGGCCACACCACCCGGTGGATCAGCAGGGTCGGCGCCGACGGCTTCGGCGACCACCTCGTCGAAACGATCGGCGGATACGGCGTCGACGTGTCGTGCGTCCGCCGCGACCCGGACCGCCCCACCGGCATCTACTTCCGCACGGCCGGCGACCGCTCCACCGACGCCCACGAGGTCGCCTACTACCGGGCGGGCTCGGCGGCGTCCGCGATGTCGCCGGACGGCGTGGACCTGGACGCCGTACGCGCCGGACGCGTCCTGCACCTGTCCGGCATCACGGCGGCGCTCTCCGCCGGCTGCCTGGACCTGCTGCGGGAGCTGACCGCCCCCCGCCCCGGCCGCCCCTTGATCTCCTTCGACGTGAACCACCGCCCGGGCCTGTGGCGCGACACCCACGGCCCGGAGATCCTGCTGGACCTGGCCCGCGGCGCGGACATCGTCTTCGTGGGAGAGGACGAGGCGGAGGAGGTCTGGGGCATCACGGGCGGCCCCTCGCCGATCCGGGAAGCCCTGCCCGAACCGGACACCCTGGTGGTGAAGCAGGGTGCACGCGGAGCCACGGCCTTCTGCCGCCCACCTGCGGGCAGCACTGACACCAGCCGCGGGCAGTCGTGCCTCCCCCAGAGCCCGAAAGGGCCCGGGAGGTGCCCCCAGGGCGATGGGGGTCCCCCCGCTCGAGCGAAGTCGAGAGTGGGGGCGGGCGGGCGCGACGGGACCCCGCAAGCGCCGGGCCGTGCGACACCCCCCCACCCGGCACCGGCACACGAACCCGCCCTGGAAGTCGACGTGGTCGCACCCACCGGGGCCGGCGACGCCTTCGCCGCCGGCTTTCTCTCCGCGGCCCTCCGCGGCCTGCCCGTGCGGGACCGCCTCCGTCACGGCCACCTCATGGCGGCCGCCGCCCTCACCACCCCCGGCGACCTCGCCCCGCCCCCCACCCGAGCCCACGCGGACCGCCTCGCCGCCCTCGACGACACCGCGTGGGGGAGACTGCGACTCGGCCCCGGCTGGACACAGGCCGACGCAGAGGCCGACGAGGAGGTACGCACCCCATGAGCCAGACCGTAGACCGCGCCCTGAGCATCCTTCCGCTGCTCGCGGAGGGCCCCGCCGACCTCGGACAGGTCGCCGACCGCCTCGGCGTGCACAAGTCCACGGCCCTGCGCCTCCTGCGCACGCTCCACGAGCACGGCATGGTCTACCGCCAGTCCGACCAGCGCTACCGCCTCGGCGCGCGTCTCTTCGCCCTCGCCCAGGAGGCGATGGAGAACCTCGACGTCCGCGAGATCGCCCACGCCCACCTCGTACGCCTCAACGAGAGCTGCGGACACACCGTCCACCTCGCCGTGTACGAGGAGAACGAGGTCCTCTACATCGACAAGGTGGAGAGCCGTTACCCGGTACGCATGTACTCGCGGATCGGCAAGCCCGTCGCCATCACCGTCGCGGCCGTGGCCAAGCTCCTCCTCGCCGACCTGCCCGAGCACGAGCGCCGCGCCCTCGCGGAGAAGCTCGACTACCCCATGTACACGTCCCGTTCGACACCCAACGCCACCGCGTTCCTCCAGGAACTGGCCAAGGTGCGCGAACAGGGCTGGGCCACCGACCTCGGCGGCCACGAGGAGTCCATCAACTGCGTCGCCGCGCCGATCCGCGGCGCCGACGGCCGGGTGGTCGCCGCGATGTCGGTGTCCGCGCCGAACGTCGTCGTCACCGCGGACGAACTCCTCACCCTGCTCCCGCTGGTGCGCCGTACGGCGGACACGATCAGCGGCGAGTACTCCGGCCGGAACCCGGCAGAACTGAAGTGAAGGAAACACCCGCATGACCGAGAAAGTCGCGCTGACCCCGGCGACCCACACCACCCCGCCCGCGAAGTTCTCCCACGGCGTCCGCAAGGGCGACATCCTCCAGGTCGCCGGCCAGGTCGGCTTCCTCCCGCACGAGGAGGGCAGGGCCCCCACCCCCGCCGGGCCGACCCTGCGCGAGCAGACCCTCCAGACCCTCGCCAACGTCAAGGCGATCCTCGAAGAGGGCGGCGCGGGCTGGGACGACGTGATGATGATCCGCGTCTACCTCACCGACGTGGACCACTTCGCGGAGATGAACGAGATCTACAACGCCTACTTCGAGGAGCAGGGCCTCACCCAGCCGCCCGCCGCCCGCACGACCGTCTACGTCGGTCTCCCCGCCGGGCTCCTCGTCGAGATCGACGCGCTCGCCGTCCTCGGCTGACCCGCGCCCGTCCCCTCACCGCCGTACGCCCTCCCGGCACGGTGTCCCGCACCCCTGGGACGCCGTGCCGCGATCCCCCCTGCCCGAAAGCCGCATGCACTTACCCAGAGGACCCCCGCATGTCCCATCCGTCCCTCCCGCTCGCCGCCTCCGCACCCGCGGAGACACCACCGCACACCGGAGGACTGCTCCTCCTCGTCGACGGCACGGCGGGTCTGCTGACCGTCGCCGCCATCGGCATCGCGCTCCTGCTCTTCCTGATCATCAAGGTCCGGCTCCAGCCCTTCGTCGCCCTGCTCGGCGTCTCCATAGCCGTCGGCCTGATGGCCGGCCTGTCGGTCACCGAACTCTTCGGCACCGTCCAGCGTTCGGACGCGGTGTCCACCATCGAGTCCGGCATGGGCGGCATCCTCGGCCATGTCGCGATCATCATCGGCCTGGGCACCATGCTCGGCGCGATCCTCGAAGTCAGCGGCGGGGCCGAGGTGCTGGCGGGCCGGCTGCTCGGCATGTTCGGCGAGAGGCGCGCCCCGCTCGCCATGGGTCTCACCGGTCTGATCTTCGGCGTCCCGGTCTTCTTCGACGTCGGCATCTTCGTCCTCGCGCCGATCGTGTACGCCGCCGCCAAGCGCTCCGGCAAGTCGATCCTCCTCTACTGCCTCCCCCTGCTCGCCGGCCTCTCCGTCACCCACGCCTTCCTGCCCCCGCACCCGGGTCCGGTGGCCGCCGCGGGACTGCTCCACGTCGACCTGGGCTGGGTCATCCTGATGGGCGTCGTCTGCGGTCTGCCGGCCGTCGTCGCCGCCTGGGTCTACTCCGCCTGGATCGGCAAGCGGATCTTCGTCCCCGTGCCGCAGGACATGGTCGAGGCCGCGCAGGAGGCCAAGGACGCCGTCGTCGCCGAGCAGCGCGCCTCCGGGGCCGAACCGCGGGAGACGCCGGTGCCGCTCGGCACGGTCCTCGGCATCATCGGTACGCCGCTGCTGCTCATCCTCGCGGCGACCTTCTCCTCGATCGCCCTGGACCCCTCCACCCTCCGCTCGGTGATCGAGTTCTTCGGCCACCCGTTCGTGGCGCTCACCCTCGCCCTGTTCCTCGCGTACTACCTGCTGGGCATCCGGCGCGGCTGGTCCCGCAGGTCACTGGAGACGGTCTCCACGTCCTCGCTGAAGCCGGTCGGCAACATCCTGCTGGTGGTCGGCGCGGGCGGCGTCTTCGGCGCCGTCCTCAAGGCCAGCGGGGTCGCCCAGGCGCTGTCCGACACCTTCAACGACGTCGGCCTCCCGGTGATCGTGCTGTCCTACCTGATCTCCGTGGTACTGCGGGTCGCGCAGGGCTCGGCGACGGTGGCGATCGTGACGACGGCGGGCATCGTGGCCCCGCTGCTGGCCGAGGGGGACCACTCCCAGGCGTTCGTGGCGCTCGTCATCATGGCCATCTCGGCGGGTTCCATCTTCGCCTCGCACGTCAACGACGGAGGGTTCTGGATGGTCGCCAAGTACTTCGGCATCAGCGAGCGGGACACGCTCAGGACGTGGACGGTGCTGGAGAGCGTGCTGTCCGTGGCCGGGTTCGCGGTCGCCGCGGCACTCAGCCTGGTCGTGTGAGCCGGGGTGCCTGTGTAGGCGTCTGATAACGAAGTTGGGGGCTGGCTGTGTCCGGCACAGGTTTGTCGACCATACTCCTGCGGTGTGGAGCAGCGCATAGGTTCGAGCAGCCAGCCCCTGGAAGGCGCCGGATTCGACCCGGCATTCATCCCCGGGCTCACCTCGCCCGCGTCCGCCCGGGGGGAGGACGCCAAGACCGGGACGGACGAGCCCGAGGACGACACGGCACCCGGGACGGAGCCCGGTGAGGAGAGCGCCGGGGTCGCCGAGGCCGTGGACGACTCCGGGAAGTCGAAGGACCCGCAGGAGGACTCCGAGCCCTCCGAGGAGGACCCGCGGCCCGTCGTCGACGGCCCGGTCTTCGAGGCGTCCGACCGCCGGGCCAGAATCGTCGCCGACCACAGCGGTGTCCGTCTGCGCCTGGACGACCAGGAGTGCGAGTTCCGCTGGGACGAGATCGGCGCGGTGGAGACGGAGACCGCCCGCTTCGGCAAGCGCTACACGGTCACCGTCCACACCACCGAGCGCCGCTGGTACCCCCTCGAGATCGAGGCCCCGTCCAGGAGCCGCTTCGCCGAGTGGGACTCGGCACTGGACGCGGTCCTGGACGAGTACTTCGAGGAGGACGGCGCCACGTCCGCGGAGGACACCGCCGCCGGGTCGCCCGAGGACGCCGGGGACCAGCCGTCCTGAGCGCGGCCGGGTGGGACCGGACCGGCCGGCATCAGCGGCGCGGTCCGGTCCCACCCGGCATCAGTGATCACTGATCGGACAGGCGCGTCCCGGTCACCTCGCCCGCCGCCCGCACGTACGCTCCCGCACGCGCCGCGGCCGCGGCGGCCTCGGCGGCTCGGTCCGCGGCGGCTTCGTCGAGACGGTCGCCGGTGGTCAGCAGGCGGTAGTAGAGCGGGGCGGAGACAGCACGGATGACCTCGTGGACATCGGTGCCCTCGGGGACCTCGCCCCGGTCGACGGCCTGCTGGACGCAGGGTGCCCACTCCCTGACGCGGATGTCGTAGAAGCGGTGCAGGGCCTCGGCCGTCTTCGCCTCGCAGGTGGCGGCGGCGATCACTGCCTTGAACAGCGCTCCTTGCCGCGGGTCGGCCAAGGTGCGCTGCACGAGCCGGGCGTTGGCCTTGAGGTCGCCGAGCAGCGAACCGGTCTCCTGCCGTGGCAGCGACTGCTCGGCCATGTCCAGCAGCAGATCGGCCACCAGGCCGGTCACCGTTCCCCAGCGGCGGTAGACGGTGGTCCTGCCCACCCCGGCACGGCGCGCGACGTCGGCGAGGTCCAGGTGGGCGAAACCATGCTCCGCCAAGGCGTCCCCAGCCGCTCGCAGCACCGACGCCCGTACCCGCGCCGTGCGCCCTCCAGGGCGGACGGTCCCCGGATCCGCACCCTCAAACCCCATAACGGGACTCCAGTTTCGTTAATCACTCATAGCTGCTACGTTGGGGTCCATACTAACGGAACTCCAAGCCCATTAGTCGGGGGCGGACGACGGGAGAGGAACAGCCATGGAATACAGGCGGCTGGGTGCATCCGGCCTCAAGGTCCCCGCACTGAGCTTCGGCGCCGGCACCTTCGGCGGACAGGGACCGCTGTTCGGCGCCTGGGGCACCACCGATGCGCGGGAGGCACGCCGTCTCGTGGACATCTGCCTCGACGCCGGGATCACGATGTTCGACACCGCCGACGTCTATTCCGGCGGGGCCTCCGAGGAGGTGCTGGGCGAAGCGATCAAAGGCCGCAGGGGCCAGGTGATCGTGTCCACCAAGACGGGCCTGCCGATGGGCGACGGCCCAGGTGATGCGGGCTCCTCCCGCTCGCGCCTGATCACCGCATGTGAGGACGCCCTGCGCCGGCTCGGCACCGACTACATCGACCTGTTCCAGTTGCACGCCTTCGACGCCGGTACGCCGATCGAGGAAGTCCTGTCCGCCCTCGACGATCTCGTGCGCGCGGGGAAGGTCCGCTACCTCGGCATCTCCAACTTCTCCGGCTGGCAGGCGATGAAGTCCCTCTCGATCGCGGAGAGATACGGTCACCCGCGCTATGCCGCCCATCAGGTCTACTACTCCCTCGTCGGCCGCGACTACGAATGGGAGCTGATGCCCCTCGGGCTCGATCAGGGCCTCGGAGCCCTCGTCTGGAGCCCCCTCGGCTGGGGACGGCTCACCGGTAAGGTCCGCCGCGGGCGGCCGCTGCCGGCCAACAGCCGACTGCACCGCACCGCGGACCACGGCCCGCCGGTCGAGGACGAACACCTCTACCGCGTGGTCGACACCCTCGACGAGATCGCGCAGGAGACCGGCAGGAGCATTCCGCAGATCGCCCTCAACTGGCTGCTGCAGCGGCCGACCGTCTCCTCCGTCATCATCGGGGCCCGCGACGAGGACCAGCTTCGCCAGAACCTCGGTGCCGTCGGCTGGACGCTCACACCCGGCCAGATGGCGAGACTCGACGCGGCGAGCGGCAGGACGGCGCCCTACCCGTACTTCCCCTACCAGCGCCAGGAGGGCTTCGCCCGCCTCAATCCCCCGGTTGTCGCGCCTCCGTCCGCCGCATGACGTCGAGGCGGCAGGGACGCCGTCGAGCGGTGTCCCCGCCGCCTCACGCAGAACCTAGCCGCAGTACTGCCCCGCCTTCCCGATGGAGCGGTACATGCAGTCCGCGTTCTCCAGGAGCTGGAGCACGGCGTCCCGGTTGCGGGACGTCTCCCGCTCGATGACCTCGTCGGGCGGGTAGAAGCCGCCGCCCGAGGACGACCTCGGGTACATCTCGAAGGTGTAGCCGAAGATCTTGTGCGTACCCCAGAGGTAGTCGTCGATCGACCCGTCCGTGATGTACAGGTCGCTGGACTGCTGGGGTGTGTACCCGTTGCTCGCGGCCATCTTCTGGCCGACGGCCTTGAACGCGGCGTGGTCGTCGGCCGTCATCCCGGTGGTGGTGTCGGAGTAGGTGTAGCCGAACGGCCACAGCACGAGCTCGCTGTAGGTGTGGAAGTCGATGCCCGCCTTGATCTGCTGCACCCCGCCCACGACCCGGCTGCGCACGAAGTCGGCGACGACCTTCACCTCGGGCGCGGACTCCGGGGCGGAACCCCGGTAGGTGTCGGAGGACTTGGAGCCCGAGGAGCCGCCGCAGCAGCCCCAGCGGTAGTCCCAGTTGCGGTTCAGGTCGGTCCCGACGTACGACGAACCGGAGTTGGGCTGGCGGTTCTTGCGCCAGGAGCGGTAGGAGCCCGAGGCGATGTCGTACTCGCCGCCGTCCGGGTTGAGGTCCGGGATGATCCAGATCTCCCGTCCGTCGACCATGTTCCTGATCCGGGAGTCGCTGCCGTACCCCGCGCCGAGTTCGCGCAGCAGGTACAGGGCCATCTCCACGGTGAGGTGTTCGCGGGCGTGCTGGTGGTGGGTGAAGAGGACCTCGGGCTCGTTCTCGTCCGTGGCCACGTTGTCGCTGATCTTGATGGCGACGATGTCCCGGCCCTGGTAGGACTTGCCGATCACCCGCTTGCTCATGATGGACGGGTACGCCGACAGCCGCTGGTCGATCTCCGCGTTCATCTCGGCGTAGTTGTGGTACCGGGAGTCGGCCGAGGGGAAGTCGTACAGCCGCACGCCGTCGGCGGCCGAGGAGCGGTCCGGTGCCGCGCCCAGCGGCGTGACCTCGTAGCCCTGCCGGCGCAGCGCGCTGATCTGGTCGGCGCGTCCGGAGACCACCACGGTCTCCTCGTCCGCCTCGTCCACGGTGACCCCGGAGCGCTGGATGGCCGTACGGGTCACGGGAGTGGTGTGCTGGTGGATCTCGTACTGGCGGATGTCGTCGGCCGAGGGGGCCGGCCGGCCGGCGCTGTCGGCACCGGCCTGGGAGGCCGTCATCGACAGGGGTGCCGCCAGGGCGAGGGCGAGGAGGGTGGCGAGCGCGGCGGAGCGTCTGCCGCGTGGGCGGAGTCGCATGAAGTCTCCTTGTGGGAGGTGGGGGTTGTCCATGGCGACGTGCGTGGTGCGGTGCGGTCATCCTCGGGGGATGGCATGATCAGGTCAAGTCACAGTTTCCGGTCGGCGGCCGGACCGGGCGCATCCCGTGAAGATCCCGGCACGCCCTCTTGTCCGACGGGCGGCCGTCCGCTTTCTTGACCCCATGGCGGACACCACGGGAAACATCCAGGACACCGGGACGGCGAGCGTGCCCGGTCCCGACCCGCGCAAGTCCAGTTGGCGGTACATCGGCCCCGGCATCGTCGTCGCCGCGACCGGTGTGGGCGCCGGCGACCTCGTGGCCACACTCATCGCCGGCAGCAACTTCGGCTACACGCTGCTGTGGGCCGCGGTCGTCGGCTGCCTGGTGAAGATCTCCCTCGCCGAGGCGTGCGGCCGGTGGCACCTGTCCACCGGCCGCACGCTGTTCGACGGCTGGGCGAGCCTCGGCCGCTGGACCACGTGGTTCTTCGCCGTCTACGCCGTGATCTGGGGCTTCGTCTACGGCGCGGCGGCGATGTCGTCCAGCGCGCTGCCGCTCCAGGCGCTGTTCCCGGACGTGATGGACCTCGAGTGGTGGGGCATCGCCTGCGGTCTGGTCGGCCTGGTGTTCGTCTGGTTCAACAAGTACGCCGTCTTCGAGAAGGTCATGACGGTCCTGGTCGGCGTCATGTTCGTGGTGACCGTCTACCTGGCGATCCGGGTGACGCCCCACCTCTCGGACGCCTTCGCCGGCCTCCTGCCGGTCCTCCCGGACGAGAAGGACTCGGTCCTCAACACCCTCGGCCTGATCGGCGGTGTCGGCGGCACCATCACGCTGGCGGCGTACGGCTACTGGGTCAACGCCAAGGGCTGGACCGGCACCGGCTGGATGAGGATCATGCGGCTGGACAACCGCGTCGCCTACGCCACCACCGGCATCTTCGTCGTCGCGATGCTCTTCGTCGGCGCCGAGCTGCTGCACTCGGCGAACATCGCGATCGCGAGCGGAGACAAGGGCCTGGTCCAGCTCGGCGGCATCCTGGAGGAGCAGTACGGCACCGCGACCGGCAAGCTGTTCCTGATCGGCTTCTTCGCCACCTCCTTCACCTCCCTGATCGGTGTCTGGCACGGTGTGAGCCTGATGTTCGCCGACTTCCTGGCCCGGCAGCGCGGCGAGCGGGAGGCGCGGGGCGACGCACTGGCCTCCGGGCGCCGCGAACGCTCCTGGGCCTTCCGCGCCTACCTCCTCTGGCTCACCTTCCCGCCCATGGTCCTGCTCTTCCAGGGCCAGCCCTTCCGCCTGATCATCATCTACGGCGTCCTGGGCGCCGCCTTCATGCCGTTCCTGGCCCTGACGCTGCTGTGGCTCCTCAACTCCGCCCGCACACCCCGCGAGTGGCGCAACGGGCCGCTCTCCAACACCATGCTCGCCCTCGCGGGCCTGCTGTTCCTGGTGCTGTGCGTCAAGCAGGTCTGGGACCAGCCCTGGTCGGAGTTCTTCTGACGGGCGGCCGGTGGTCCTACCGCAGTGCCTCCCACTCCGGGCTGAGCGCGATCTCCCTCAGCTGACCCACGGTCAGCGCGGGTGCGCCGCGGGTGGCGTCCTGATGCTGGGCCCCGGTGTTGAAGGCGCTGATCACCACACGGAACCCGCCGGGCCGCATGGTGTCGGCGGTCCACATCACGACGCCCTCGGCGCCCTTCTCGCCCGGCCCCTGCCGCGTGGCGACCAGGGTGCCGTCGGCGAGGGTCTCGGCCTCGCCGTAGAGCTGGTCCGCGACATCGGACATGTCGGGCTGCACATTGATCTGGACGAGGCTCCTGCCCTTGCCGTCGTCGACGACGACATAGGCGTACTCGGTCTCCTGACCGCCCCGGTCCACCACGGTGAGCCCTTCCGGCAGCAGGCCGGCGAGCGTCGTGCCGATCGAGTCGCCCGCGGCCCGCGGCGGCGGGGCGTCCGGGGTGCCCGTGGCCGGCGGCTTCCGGTCCTCCGGCATGGCGTCCACGACGCGCCGCCACGCACCGGCGGTGACGACGCCCTTCAACTCCTCCAACGACAGCGGAGGTTCCGCGCGGGTGACCGGGGCCCCCTTCTCCGCCGCGGCGTTCCACTCGCTCAGCGAGACGTGCTGCCCCTCGGCCGTCACCAGCTCGGCGGTCCACCGCTTCGTGTCCTCGCGCCGGTCGGGGTACTCGTAGCCCCGGTACAGCATGAGCAGTGAGCCGTCGGGCAGCCGGCCGGAGGTGCAGTCGTCGTACGGTACGAGCGCCCTGTCCGGGCACCGCGTCAGCTCGCGGACCTCCTGGCTGCCGGGCTCCACCCGGCGCAGGCTGATGCCGATGGCCGCCGCGCCCTTGCCGTCGTCGTACACGACACGCGCGAACGGGGGCGTCCGGGTCTCCGTGCCCTGCGCCGCCTCCTCGCTGAACTCACCCTCGGGAAGCAGCACCTTGAGGGTGCGCAGGAGGTCGTCACCGGAGAAGGACGCGGCGGCGGTGGCGGACGCGGACGCGGCCGGCCCCGCGGCGGCGGACGACCGCTGGGGGCCGGAGGAGTCACCGCCCGGCACGAGCAGCGCCCCGCCCACCCCGACGAGGGCGATACCGGCCGCGCCCCCGAGCAGGGCCGTCCGCCGCAGCAGCAGGGCCCGCCGCCCGCGGACCCTTCCCCCGGCGGCGAGGGCGGCCGGGTCGGCGTCGAAGCCGTCGCCGGTGTCGCGCAGAGCGGCGGCGAGCCGGTCCTCGAAGGGGTCGTGGTGCTGACTTCCGGGCATGACGAGCCACCCTTTCGGCAAGGTGTGAGTGATCGGGTCCTGAGGGGCGGGGCGGCCGGCGTCAGGGTCTGGAGTACTCCGCGAGATCCTCGCCCAGCAGCTCCCGCAGCCGGCCGAGCGCACGGACACACCGCGTCCGCACGGCCGCCGAGCTGACGTTCAGCACGTCGGCGGTCTCCTCGACCGAGCGGTCCTCCCAGTACCGCAGAACGATGACGGCCCGGTCCTTGGCGGGCAGCCGGGCGAGCGCGGCCATCAGGGTCAGCCGCAGGGGCGCGTCCCCGTCGGCGGCACCCGGCAGGTCGGGGAACACGTCCGTCGCCCGCTCACGGCTGCTGCGCCGCCGCTGGTGGGCGAGGAACGTCCGGGTGAGCACGGTCTGCGCGTACCCGGCGGGATTCCCGACCCGGCAGACACGTCCCCAGCGGACGTACAGCCGCCCGAAGGTCTCCTGCACGAGATCCTCGGCCAGATGCGTGTCCCCCGCGGTGAGCAGACACGCGGACCGGTACAAGTGGCCAGCCCGCGCCGCCGCGAACTCGGCGTACTCGTCCGCCCGCCCCTGCCTCATGCGCCGCGCCCCCGTGTCCGTCCTGCCGCCCGCTGCCTTCACCTCATTGATGCGGTGGGGCGGGGAAAATGTTTCACACGGACTTCGGGGCGGCGGCCCGGCGGACGGAAGGGGCCCCGCCCACGGTGCTGTGGGCGGGGCCGAGGGGCGGGGGAGCGGCCGCGGTTACGGCAGGGCGTGCACGTGCGGGCCGACCGCGTTCGACCAGGCGTTGCCCGCGGTGGCGTCCCAGTTGGTGGACCAGGTCATCGCGCCCCGCAGGGACGGGTAGGTCCGGGACGGCTTGAAGGTGCCGCAGTTGGTGCCCCTGGTCAGGCAGTCCAGCGCGTTGTTCACCACGGACGGGGAGACGTAGCCGCTGCCCGCACCCCGGGTCGAGGCCGGCAGGCCCAGGCCCACCTGGGACGGGTCGAGGCCGCCCTCGAGCTGGATGCAGGCGAGCGCGGTGAGGAAGTCCACCGAGCCCTGGCTGTAGACCTTGCCGTCGCAGCCCAGCATGGAACCACTGTTGTAGTACTGCATGTTGACGACCGTGAGGATGTCCTTCACGTTCAGAGCGGTCCGGAAGTAGGAGTTGGACGTCGACTGCATGTCGATGGTCTGCGGGGCCATCGTCAGGATCATCGACGGGCCCGCCTTCGCCGACAGCGAGCGCAGCGCCTGCGTCATGTACGTCGCGTTGAGGCCGTTCTCCAGGTCGATGTCGACGCCGTCGAAGCCGTACTCCCGCATCAGCGCGTACACCGAGTCGGCGAAGTTCGCAGCGGAGGCGGAGTCGTTCACCGAGACGGTGCCCTTCTCGCCGCCGACCGAGATGATGACTTTCTTCCCGGCCGCCTGCTTGGCCCGGATGTCCGACTTGAACTGGTCCACGGTGTAGCCGTCCAGACCCGCCGAGTCCAGGTTGAAGGTGACGGCGCCCGGAGTGCCGGTGGCGTCGGCGAAGGCGACCGCGATGATGTCGTAGTGGGAGGGGACGTCCGAGATCTTCTGGACGGCCGCGCCGTTGTCGAAGTTCTGCCAGTAGCCGGTCACCGCGTGCCGGGGCAGGTCGCCGCCCCCGCCGCCGCCCTCGTTCGTCCGCGCCGACACCGCCGCCGACTTCGGCGACTCGCCCGCCGCGTTGGTCGCCGCGACCTGGAAGGAGTACGACGTCGAGGCCGCGAGCCCGGTCACGGTCGCCGAGGTGCCGGTCACGGCCGTCACCTTCGTGCCGTCGCGGTAGACGGTGTAGCCCGTCGCGCCCGACACCGGGTTCCACGCCAGTGACACCGACGAGGACGTCGTCCCGGAGACGCCGAGCCCGCCCGGGGTGCCCGGGATCGTGGGCTCCGGGTCACCGCCGCCGCCCCCGTCGGGGCCGAACACCGACAGGTCGTCCACGTGGTACGCCGCCTGGCCGTACCAGCCGTGGGTGTAGACCGTCACCGAGGTGGTGGAGGAGCCGGTGGTGAAGCTCGTCGACAGCTGCTTCCAGCTGCCGGAGTCCGGGGTCCAGGTGGACACGTCGGTCGTGCCGGTGCCGGTCACGCCCAGGTAGGCGTACCCGCCCTGCACCCAGCCGCTGAGCTTGTAGGTCGAGTCGGGCCTCACCGCGACCGTCTGGGTGCAGCGGGCGTTGTCCTGCCCGGCCGGGGTGGCCCTGAGGGCGGCCGTCCCGCCGTGCACCGGGGAGGAGACGGTGCTGCCGCTGTTAGCCGAGCAGGTCCAGTTGCTCAGGCCCGCCTCGAAGCCTGCGTTCCTGACGTTGTTGACGTCCGCCGCGGACGCCTGGCCGGCGCCGGCGAGGGGCAGGGCGAGGGCGAGGGCGGAGACGAGGGCTCCGGCCCAGACGCGTCTGCGGCCGGACGTTCGTGCTGCGCGGTCCACTGGGGCCTCCGGTGGGGGAGTCGGGGAGGGGGGAGCGACGGTGGCCACCGTTGGAGGACCAAGGTGGTCCAGACCAATAATCTTGTCAATAGGTCCAGACCGGAAATGCCGCTGCCCGGCGGGGAGTAGGCCCGCCGCCCGGGGGGAAGCGTGGGTCCTGGGACCCGGGGCGGGGTCCGGCGTCAAGTCGGTGCACAGGACCCACACCACTGGGTCCGGATCGAGACCGGCGAGATGCTCAACCTGCCCCGGTTTGATGCACCTTGTGTACCAGTAGTTGCTGTTCAGCTACACAAACGCTGTTCTCCGGTCATGGACCCGCGGTTACAGTGCTCACGTAGTCACGCAGTGAAGTCACCAGGGTCATCGTCAGTGAGGCCCGGTGGGCTGCCGGGCATGGGGAGAACGGGGAGCCGCGCGTGCCAACTGCCATTGCCGTGACCGGCGCCGACATGGCGCTGCCGGCGCAGGACGAACGAACCCTGCCTGCCGTCGTGCTGCGCGACATCGACACCCGCCCGCTCGAACAGGCCGTGACCGAACTGCAGATGCTCATCGAGCAGCACGGCCACGTCATCGTCGTCTGCTCCCGGGCCGCCCCCACCGCCGTCCAGCGGCGGCTGCACACCCTGCGCTCCCTCCTGGAGAGCGACCGGATAGCGCTCTTCCGCCCCGATCTGCCGCCGCTCGGACTGGCCGTCCTGGCGCGCCAGTTGCGCCAGCTCGCCTCCTGCGACCTCAGCCCCGGCGTCCTCGCCTCGGCCGGCCGCCTGCTGATCCACTACATCCACTCCGGGGCGCTGCTCGGCTCCGTGGCCCGGCTCGACCGCGTCCCCGTGAACCTGAAGCAGCACGCCAAGTCCTGGATGCCCGGCAGCCAGTTCGCCGTACTCGCCCACCCCCAGCCGCAGCTCGTCCGCCTCGGCCCGGAAGCCACCCTCGACGGACCCGAGTTCGGCACCTGGATGCTGGTCGCCAAGGGCCAGCTCCAGTCGGACTGGGTCGGGGCGACCCTGGCCCCGGCCTGGAACGTGCAGGGCCTGCGCGAGACGCCGCTGCCCGCCGCGTCCCCGGGCTGGTGGGGGACCGGGAAGATCATCGAGTTCTGCACCTACCTGCCCGACCTGTCCGTCCTGTACCAGCTGGTCACCTCCGTGCGACGCGGCACCTGCCACTGGTGCGGCATCGACGTCATCGGCGACCGGTGCGTGTTCTGCTCGGCCGTACCACCCGCCCCCGAGGGCACACCGGTTCCAGCCCGGCGCACCTGATCCGTCCGCCCACCGCACCAGCCCGCCCGATCCCGCTCGACCGATATCCCCGATGAGGTTGTACGGTTCATGAACTCCCGTCAGCGCCGCGGCGTGATACTCCTGCTCCTGTCGGTCCTGTGCGCCCTCGGCGCGTTCGCCGGCGTGCTCTCCGTCATCAGCGACGTGAAGTCCAAGGTCGGCCCCGAGGTCACCGCGTACCGGCTGAAGTCCGACATCGCGCCCTACACCGCGCTCGGCACGGACCAGTTCGAGAAGATCGAGATGCCCGAGCGGTGGCTGTCGGAGAACGCCGTCACCGACCTCGGCGACATCCGGGGCAAGATCGCCGTGACCACCCTGCGGGAGGGCTCCCTGCTGCAGAGCGACATGATCGTGGACCAGCCCGCCCTCCAGCCGGGGCAGCAGGAGGTCGCCATCATGATCGACGCGGCCACCGGTGTCGCCGGCAAGATCACCCCCGGCTCGTCGGTCAACGTCTACGCCACCTTCGAGGGCGAGCGCGAGGGCGATCCCGCCCAGTCCAGGGTCATCGTGACGAACGCCAAGGTCCTGGACGTGGGACGGCTCACCGCGCTCCAGCCGGACGAGAACGACCGCGGCCGGGAGACCACCGACGCCGTCCCGATCACCTTCGCGCTGTCCGCCATCGACGCCCAGCGCATCACCTACGCCGAGTCGTTCGCCCAGCGGGTCCGGCTCGCGCTGGTCGCGCCCGGAGGCGACACCGCCGTCCCCGAGAAGGACCGGACGTACGAACTCGCGAAGGACAAGTGAGAGGCCCGCATGCCCACCAGGATCCTCCCGGCAGTCGGCGACGCGGACGCGGTCCGGTCCATCACCACACTGCTCAGCCAGCTCCCGGACGCCGAGCCGGTGGCCCCGGTGGCCGACTCCACCCAGCTCATCGACACCCTCGCGCGCCTGGCCGCCGAGTCCGTCGACGAACTGCCCGAGGTGGTGGTCGTGCACGAGCGGATCGGCCCCGTCCCCGCCCTGGAGCTGATCCGCGAGGTCGCCCTGCGCTTCCCGTCCGTCGGCGTCATCCTCGTCACCTCCGACGCGAGCCCCGGCCTCTTCCAGGCCGCCATGGACTACGGCGCCCGCGGACTGGTCGCCCTCCCCCTCAGCTACGAGGAACTCGCCAGCCGCGTCCAGGCCGTCGCCCAGTGGTCGTTCGGCGTGCGCCGCCATCTGGGCGCGGGCGGCGACGTGTTCACCGGCGTCGGCGGCACCGTCGTCACCGTCAGCGGATCGAAGGGCGGCGTGGGCGCGACCCTGACCGCCATCCAGCTGGCCCTCGCCGCCCAGGCGTCCGGCCGCCCCGCCGCCCTGGTCGACATGGACCTCCAGACCGGCGACGTCGCCTCCTACCTGGACGTCCAGTTCCGGCGGTCCGTCGTCGACCTCGCCGCGGTGGGCGACATCTCCCCACGCGTCCTGGCCGACGCCGTCTTCCGCCACGACACCGGCGTCGCCCTGCTGCTCGCCCCCGCCGAGGGCGAACGCGGCGAGGACGTCACCGACCGCGCCACCCGCCAGATCGTCAGCGCCCTGCGCTCCCGCTACGAGGTCGTCGTCATCGACTGCGGCGCCCAGCTCGGCGGGGCAGGCGCGGCGGCGGTCGAGATGGCCGACCGGGCCCTGCTGGTCACCACCCCCGACGTGATCGCCGTGCGGGGGGCCAAGCGGGCCGTGCGGATGTGGGACCGGCTGCAGATCCGCAAGGCGGAGGAGACCACGATCGTCGTCAACCGGCACACCCGGTCCACGGAGATCCAGCCCCCGCTCATCCAGAAGATCACCGGCACGACGGTGGCGGCCACCACGGTCCCCGCCCACTTCAAGGAACTCCAGGGCGTCGTGGACGCCGGCCGCGTCCACGAACTCGAGAGCAGGAGCACGGTGAAGCAGGCCCTGTGGGGCCTGGCCGGCGAACTCGGCCTGGTCAAGGCCGCCGAGGGCGCCCACAAGGGCGGCAGACCGCGCGGCGACCGGGGGTCGGTGAACTTCCGGCGGCGGAAGGACGGCGGGGGATGAGGCGGACGAGGGGGACGACCATGACGGACTTACGCCGTCACCGGGACCGGGGCCAGGTCACCGTCGAGTTCCTCGGCATGACCCCGACGATCCTGGTGACGCTGGTGGTGCTGTGGCAGCTCGTGCTGGTGGGGTACACCTTCACGCTCGCGGGGAATGCTGCGGACGAGGCCGTACGGGCGGCCACGGCGGCGGCACCGGGCGCGCGCCAGGGCGCCTGCCAGGAGGCCGGTCTCGACAAGCTGCCGGGAGCGTGGGCGGGGGGAGCGACGGTGAACTGTGCGACGGCGGGCGGCTTCGTCACCGCCGACGTGACGCTTGACGTCCCCCTCCTCTTCCCCGGCACGGTCTCCTTCCCCTTCGACGTCGAGGGCCACGCGGGCGCGGTCGAGGAAGAGGTGGACTGACATGCCGTACCGGCGCGGCCGGCACCTCGCGAACCGGCGGGACCGCGACCGCGGCCAGGCGGCGCTCGAGTACCTGGGCTTCCTCCCCGTACTCCTCGTCGTCGCCATGGCCGCCGTACAGCTCGGCCTGATCGCCTACACCGCCCAGCAGGCGGGCACCGCCGCGCGGGCGGGAGCGCGCAGCGCCTCGCTGGACCAGGGTGCCCAGGGCGCCTGCACGGCAGCCGTCAGCGCCTGGCTGGCGGACGGCACCGACTGCGGGGTGGCGCAGGGCGGCGACGAGGTCACCGTCACCGCCACGGTCGACATCCCGTCGATCGTCCCCGGCTGGGACTTCGGCCCCGCGAGCAAGAGCGCCACGATGCCGATGGACCACTGACCGGCCCCGAGGACCGACGAGAACGCGCGACACGGACGAACGAGGAGCACGCGACCCATGAGCCTGCGGGCACGCATCAACTCCCCCGAGGAGACGGCCGGACGGGGCGAGGACGGCCATCTGGTCGCCTCCTACCGCGCCAAGCTCCTCGAGGAGATCGACCTCGCGGAGATGAGCTCGCTGGCCGCGGCCGAGCGCCGGGCCCGGCTGGAACGCGTCCTCGGCCACATCATCAGCCGCGAGGGCCCGGTCCTGTCGACCGTCGAACGGTCCCAGCTGATCCGCCGCGTCGTCGACGAGGCGCTGGGCCTCGGCATCCTGGAGCCGCTCCTCGAGGACGCGTCGATCACCGAGATCATGGTGAACGGCCCCGACGCGATCTTCGTCGAGCGCGGCGGCCGGGTGGAGCAGCTCCCCATGCGGTTCGCCTCCAACGACCAGCTCATGCAGACGATCGAACGCATCGTCTCCACGGTGAACCGCCGCGTCGACGAGTCCAACCCCATGGTCGACGCCCGGCTCCCCTCCGGCGAACGCGTCAACGTCATCATCCCGCCGCTGTCCCTGACCGGCGCCACCCTCACCATCCGCCGCTTCCCGCGCTCCTTCACCCTCCAGGAACTCATCGGCCTCGGCTCGCTCGACGAACACATGCTGTACCTGCTCGCGGGACTGGTGCAGGCGCGCTTCAACATCATCGTGTCGGGCGCGACCGGCACCGGGAAGACGACGCTCCTCAACGCCCTCTCCGGCCTGATCCCCGAGGGCGAGCGCATCATCACCATCGAGGACTCCGCCGAACTCCAGCTCCAGCAGCCGCACGTCATCCGGCTCGAGTCCCGCCCGCCGAACGTCGAGGGCAAGGGCCAGGTCACCATCCGCGACCTCGTCCGCAACTCCCTGCGCATGCGCCCCGACCGCATCGTCGTCGGTGAGGTCCGGGGTGGCGAGTCGCTGGACATGCTCCAGGCGATGTCGACGGGCCACGACGGCTCCCTCGCCACCGTCCACGCCAACAGCGCCGAGGACGCGCTGATGCGCCTGCAGACCCTCGCGTCCATGTCCGACGTCGAGATCCCCTTCGTCGCCCTGCACGACCAGATCAACAGCGCCGTCGACGTGATCGTCCAGCTCACCCGCTTCGCCGACGGCGCCCGCCGCATCACCGAGATCGCCCTGCTGGAGAGCCACGGCGGGGAGCCCTACCGGCTGGCCACGGTCGCCCGGTTCAACGCGCGGCCGATGACCGCGGACGGCCGCGTCCACGGCGCCTTCGACCACCACCCCCTCCCGCGCCGCACCGCCGACCGCCTCTACATGGCGAGCCAGCCCATCCCGCAGGCGTTCGGCATCGCCCACTCCGCCGACCAGCTCGCCACCAGAGAAGCCAGGTAGGAACCGACCCCATGGATCTGCAGAACCTGATCACGCTGACCACCGGCGTCACACTGCTGACCTGCGTCCTCGCGGTCGTCGGCGTGCATTCCTACGCCTCCGGCAGGGCACAGCGCCAGGCACTGGTGGACCGCCTGTCGGCCACCGGCCAG
Source organism: Streptomyces marokkonensis (assembly GCF_008312835.1). Taxonomy (GTDB): domain Bacteria; phylum Actinomycetota; class Actinomycetes; order Streptomycetales; family Streptomycetaceae; genus Streptomyces; species Streptomyces marokkonensis_A. The sequence continues at coordinate 189,479 of NZ_VSKS01000002.1, forward strand.
ATCCCCGTCGCCGGCCGGCGGCGTCACTTCCCGGCCCTGGACCGCCGCCTGCGCCGCACCAAGCCCGGCCGCAGGCTGGAACTGCGCCTGCTGGCCACCGGCCTGGACATCACCCCCGGCGAGTTCTTCGCCGCCATGCTCGCCGGCGTCGCCGGCCTCTGGCTCGTCGGCCAGGCGACCCTCGCCCCGTTCTTCGGCCCGATCGCCGGCCTGCTCGGCGTCTGGGCGGCGCTCCAGTTCCTCAACTGGCAGCGCCAGAAACGCATCGAGAAGTTCATCAACCAGCTCCCGGAGCTCGCCCGCATCCTCGCCAACGCCACCCAGGCCGGCCTGGCGCTCCGCACGGCCATCGGCATGGCGGCGGAGGAACTGGAGGCGCCCGCGGGCGAGGAACTGTCCAAGGTCGCCAACCAGTTGGCGGTGGGCGCGTCCATGGACGACGCCCTCGGCGAACTCGCCGACCGCCTCCCCTCCCGCGAACTGGTCGTCCTGGTCACCACGCTGGTGCTGTCCAACCGGGCGGGCGGCCAGGTGGTGAGCGCCCTGCGCAACCTCACGGAGACGCTGGAGGAGCGCAAGGAGACCCGGCGGGAGGTCCGTACACAGCTCTCCCAGGTCAGCATGACGTCGTACGCCGTCCCCGTCCTCGGCGTCGGCTCGCTGTTCCTGATGAACGGCGTGAAGGACGGCGCCCTGGAACGCATGACCGGCTCCCCGGCCGGCCAGGCCGCGGTGATCATCGCCTTCGGGCTGTACGCCGTCGGCTTCGTCCTCATCCGCCGACTGTCCCGCATCGACGTCTGACCGGCGAGGAGGCTGACTGACATGGGACTTCTGCTCGCCCTGCTGATGGCCCTCGGCGTCTGGGGGGTCTTCGCCGGCATCCGCATGTACCGGGCCGAGGCGAAACTCCCCGGCGACCTGATGCTCGCGCTGGAGGTCGGCTCCACCCGCACCGGCGCGGTCGACTCCCTCGTCGACCGCATGGGCATGCGCTACGCCCCCGCCGTGCTGCGCGCCATGGGCCCCAAGCAGGTCGCCAAGTACCGCCGCAAGATCGACCTGGCGGGCAACCCCGGCGGCCTCACCATCGACCGCTACGCCGCCCGCCGCGCGGTCTACGGCGCCCTGGGCGGCGTCGGCTTCCTGGTCTTCCTCATGCGTGGCCAGCTCTTCGTGGCCCTGCTGCTGCTCGCGTTCGGCGCGTTCTGGACGGAGGTCGGCATCTGGTCGGCGATCCGCATCCGCAAGGACGTCATCGAGCGGACGCTGCCGGACTTCCTGGACGTCCTGGCGGTGGTGGTGAGCGCGGGCCTGGGCTTCCGGCAGGCCCTGGACCGGGTCTCGTCGAAGTACGAGGGCCCGTGGGCGGACGAACTTCGCATCACCCTGCGCCAGATGGACCTGGGCATGAGCCGCAGGCAGGCGTTCGCGGAACTGCGCCGCCGCAACGACTCCGAGCAGGTGGCGATGTTCGTCACGGCGTTGCAGCAGGGGGAGGAGCTGGGCGCGCCGATCGTCGACACGCTGGTGTCGCTGGCCAAGGACATGCGCCGCACGGACGCGCAGAACGCCCGCCGGAAGGCGGCCCGCGCGGTCCCCAAGGCCACCATGATGATCACCACGTTCATGGTCCCGGCCACGATGATCCTCCTCGGCGCCGGCCTGATCCTCGGCTCCGGCACCGACTTCGGCTCGATCACGGGCGAGTAGGACGGGGCCGGACGCGATGACGACGACCAGGGAACGCACGAGGCTGCTCCGCCGCCCGGCCAAGCCGTCGGAGATCACCACACCGCCGGCCGGCACGGTCCTCCCGCCCTACGCCAGGACGGGCGCCCCGGACGTCCCGGTGACCTCGGTGACCCCGGCACTGCCCCCGGGCTGGGAACCGGCAGCCGCCGACGGCGCCGAGCCCCGACAGGGGCCACCCGCAGCCGACGACGCGTCCCGCACGGGTGATGCGGGCCCCCGTCCCGCCGAAGGCGGGACGCACCCCCCACACCCCGCCCCCGCACCGGACGTGCAGATCCAGGTCAACGCACTCCAGGCACTGTGCCGGCAGGCATTCGGCTTCCGCCTGGCGATGATCGCGCTGGCGTCCCCCGCCGCACTCCTCAACGCGGGCCCGGGCTGGGGCACCCGACTGGTCGCCATGGCCGTGGTGGTCACCTTCATGGCGTCCTACGTCCTCTTCCGCGACTGGGAACGCTTCGGCCCCCTCCTCCTGCGCCACCCGACCCTGCTGGCCGTGGACATGCTCTTCGGAGCCCTGCTCCTGGTCTCGGCGGGCCCGGACACCACCCTCGCCTACGTCAGCGTCTGCACGCCCCTGCTCGCCGGCCTGGTCTACGGCTGGCGCGGTGCCGCGGTCTTCGCCTCCCTCCAGGGCCTGATCCTCCTGCTGGTCTACGCGACCCTGGAGGACCCGCACGCGGACCTGGCGCAGACGCTGCTCCTGCCCGGCCTGTGTGTGATCGCGGGCGCGGTCGGCTCGAGCCTGCGCAACCTGATGCTCCGCCTCGGCGCGGCGACCCAGGCCCTGACGACGGTCCGGGCCCGCCTGGCGGTCACGGAGGCGGTCGGCGCGGAACGGGCGCGACTCGCCCGCGAGATGCACGACTCGGTGGCCAAGACCCTGCACGGAGTGGCCCTGGCGGCCGACGGCCTGGCCGGCTCGGCGGGCGCCCCCCGCATGGACCCGGCCCGGGTGCGACAGCAGGCGGAACTGGTGGCCCGGTCGGCCCGCAGGGCCGCCGCCGAGTCCCGTGAACTCCTGGCCGACCTGCGCAGGGAGTCGGACCCGGACCAGGGCACGGACGTCCTGGTGGAACTCGCCGCCCGCACGAAGGACTTCAGCAGGCGCACGGGCCTGCCGGCGTCCTACAGCCCGACCGGCGAGGACACCGTCCCGCCCGTTCCCCCCGCGGTGGCACGCCAGCTCCTCACCATCGCCTCGGAGGCCATGGAGAACGCCCACCGCCACGCCGAACCGACCCGGGTCGACGTCCACGCCGGTGTCCACGGCGATCTGCTCCGCATCAGCGTCTACGACGACGGCACGGGCCTCCCACCGGGCACGGACCTCGAGCACCTGCGCAGAGCGGGCCACTTCGGCCTGGTCGGCATGGTCGAGCGGGCGGCCTCGGTCGGCGCCCGCATCCGCATAGGCCGGGGCACCCGCGCCCGGGGCACGGAGGTCCGCCTGGAACTCCCGCTCGCGGCGGTGACACCGACAACCCCCACGGAGGCCACCACCCCATGAACACACTGCCGAACCCCTTCGGACACGTTCCGCCGCCGTCCCCCCTCCGCGTGGTGGTGGCGGACGACAACCCGGTGGTCCGCGCCGGCCTGACCGCCCTGCTCACCGGCCGTGCGGACATCACGGTCGTGGCGGAGGCGGCGGACGGCAGGGAAGCCTACGAGGCGGCCCGCGCCCACCGCCCCGACGTGGTCCTCCTGGACGTCCGCATGCCGGGCGTGGACGGCATCTCGGCCCTTCCGTACCTGGTGGGGATCGCCCCGGTCGTGATGCTGACGTACAGCAGGGAATCGGAGATCGTCCAGGAGGCGCTGCGCAGGGGAGCGGGCGGCTACCTGGTCCACGGCGAGTTCACGGCGGACCAACTGGTGTCGGCGGTACGCGACATCAAGGAGGGCCGGCCGCACTTCACGCCGACGGCGGCGGGGGCGTTGCTCGCGCAACTGCGACAGGAGTCCGGTCCGGGGCGGTCGTTGCCGGAAGGGCTGGGCGCGGCGCACACAACCGGCCCTCTGCAGAACGGACTCGGCCTGCCGCACGCGCCACCTCCACCTACTTCTGTGGAAAACCTTTCGCATCTGCAACCGGATGTGGCACAGTCGTCGTCTGGGTGGACGAGCGGCCGCCCGGCCGCGCCCGACAGGTCGAGGTTCCAACTGAGCGCGAGGGAGGCGGAGATCATGGACCTCATCGCATCCGGCATGAGCAACCAGCAGATCGCCGCCACGTGCTTCATCAGCGAGAAGACCGTCAAGAACCACATCAACCGCATCTTCGCGAAGCTCCACAGCACGAGCCGCTCCGAGGCCGCGGCGAAGTGGCTCGGTACGGCACCGGGTCCGGGTCGAGGGGTGGGGTGACGTCCGGTGACGGCAGGGGGGACGAGGAAGTGGGCCTGCGATTGGGCCCGGGATTGGGCCCTGGGGCCCTCTGACGCACGGGGCGCCCGACCGTACGGTGCTCGTGTCGAAAGCGGCCCCGCGAAGGGCGCCGCCACCGCGTCAGCCGGAGGGGACCACCATGAGCAACTGGATCAACACGACTGTCAGCTACCTCCACTCCCGCGCCGCCCGCAACGACAAGGGCCAGACCGCGGTCGAGTACCTGGGCATCATCGCGGTGGTCGTGGCCATCGTGCTGGCGATCACGGGTACGGACATCGGGCAGTCGATCTACGACGCCATTGTGGAGCAGATCGACGAGGTCACCGGCTGATTCGGCGTCTTCGCTGCAGTGACGCAGGGCAGGCTTTCCCCATCTACATCACGGTGGTGGGGGGCCTGCTCTTTCTCGCGTTCGCCTACTTCGCGGTGGGCCAGGCAGCGGCGAACCGCAACGACGCACAGACGGCCGCTGACGCAGCCGCCCTCGCGGCAGCTCAGGACAGACGCGAGCAGCTTGCTGGCGCGTGGATAGAGAACCTCCTCGATCCGGTCAAGTGGCGGGCGATCTTCGGCGGCAACGCGGACGGGCTGGGCCCTTCATGCTGGCGGGCGGACCAACTCGCGGCACAGAACGATGCCGTTGTGCTGAGTTGCCTTCCTGACGGGCTGCTCGGCTACACGGTGGTGGTTGAAACGAATGACACCGTGGGTGACTCCGTCGTGCCTGGCACGGAGGACAAGAAGTCCCAGGAGGAAGCCACCGCCGTGATCGAGCCGCGTTGTGAGTTCGAGATCCCAACAGCGGATCCAGAGGAGGGCATCCTGCCTCTGCTCTTCTGTGAGGGCAAGGAGTGGAAACTGGACCCAAAGGGTCCCAAGGAACTGCTCCCGAAACCGGAAGAACTTTTCGACGTCCACCTGGCCGACTGACAAGCGAACGACGAGTGATGAAGGAAGCAGAGGCATGAGCATGCGGTTCACTACGAAGGCCCGCAGGGGGATGGTCGTGCTGACCGCTGCGGCTGCACTGGCCACCAGCGTGGCCGGGTGCGGGGGTGGCGGTGACGAAGACAAAAAGCCGCAGACGTCGGCCTCTGCTCCCAAAAACGGTGGCGGGTCCGACCCGAGTGCTCAGGAAGGCGCCGACGAGGCCCTGGCAGAACTCAAGGGCGAGGACGGTCTGATGCTCAAGATCACCTCCGCTACTAGGGACGCGGGCGGTTTCGTCACGGTGAGTGGTGAGCTGAAGAATGACGGCGCTGACTCCGTACGTGTTTCAGTCCGAACCGCGGGTGACGAGACGGAGATCATCAGGCACGGGTCGTCGCTCGGCGGGGCCACGCTCGTCGACTCGAAGAGCAAGAAGCGCTACTACGTATTGCGGGACACGGATGGACGCCCTCTGACCACGACGAATATGCCGAGGATCAAAGCCGGCGCGTCAATTCCTGTATTCATGCAGTTTCCATCGCCCCCAACGGGGACCACCGAGGTTGCCTTCCAACTGCCCACCTTCGCCAGCGGCACCATCCAGATCTCTGGGTGAGGCAGAAGATGACGCATACTCGCTCGATCCTCATCGGAACCGTCGTCGCTCTCCTGGCTGTCAGCTCGGGAGTGGCCCACGCCGAAGACGGCCCCAGCATTCCCCCAGGCACCGAAGCCAGCGCCTCGGCCCCCGTGGAGCTCGACGCCAACGACCCCGATCTCAAGCTCCCCGACGGCGCCACCCTCGCCGAGCCCAAGGTGCTGGACATCAAACAGGTCGTCGAAGACCAGAGCGGTGACGAACGCCGCGAGGACACCAACTCCGACGTGAAGTTCGCCCTCCAGGCCGAGGTGCTGTTCGGCAAGGACAGCGCCAAGCTCGGTGCGGCGGCGAAGTCCCGTATCGCCGCCATCGCGGACGAGATCAAGACCCAGAACGCCACGAGGATCCGCGTCTTCGGCTTCACGGACAACCTGGGCTCCTCCGCCCACGGCGACGTCCTGTCCCGCAAGCGTGCCAACGCCGTGCACGGCGTCCTCGTCCAGGAGCTGAGCGACTCGAACGTCACCTACGAGGTCAGGGGCTACGGCGAGCAGTACCCGATCGCCGACAACTCCACCGAGGCCGGCCGCAAGAAGAACCGGAGGGTGGAGATCTCCTTCCCACGCACGGACAGCTGACCGCATGGGGCCGAAGGGGAAGCCCCTGGCAGACACGCCGGCCAGGGGCTTCCGCAGCCCGTCAGCCCTCTCGCCCCTCCGTGGCCGTGGCCCCTTCCCACACCACTTCCACCCGCGCCCCGACCCGAAGCCCCCACCCTGCCATCGCCCCTGCCTCCGCCTCGATCACATGACGGGCCCTGACGCGCGGCAGGCCGAGCCGCCCGGGCGGCATGGTGCGTACGGAGATGACCCGGAGCCGCCTGTCGAGGTAGGCGACGTCGATGGGCATGCGCATACGGAACGTGTGGACGCTGTTGGCGGGCGACAGCAGCAGTGCCCCGTCGAGGGAGTCCCGCCCCAGCAGCCCCTTCGTGCGGGCCCGGTAGGAGGTGGCGACCTCCAGGGGAACGTGCACGGCCGGGCGCTCCCCGGCGTCCCCCCGCACGGTCAACTGCCCACGCCCGTCCCGCCAGCGCCCCATCACGGACCGACCCCTTCGCCCACCGAACCATCGCGAACCGTCTCCGGTGAACGTATCCCCGGCCGGCTCCGGTGCGTCAGCCCGTCCCGTAGGCGACGACCGTGACCCGGACCCCGGTGGGCCGCACCGACAGCGCCCGTGAGTCCCATGGGCCCCCGTGGTGAACGGGCGGGATTGGGTGCGGTTTTGGGCCCACGGGCCCATGCCCCGACCGACCGCCCCTTCCTACCCTCGGGGCCTGCCGTGAACCAAACACGGGTGCGAACCGGGGGACTTGAGGAGGGGCGGGCATGGCCTCGAACGGGGGAGGAGCGGAGTCCGGGGCGGTGCGTGCGCCCGGATACGGGGGAGGGCGGCGGGACATGCCGCGGCCCCTGTCCCGGGCCCTGCTGCTGGTGCACGCGCTGTTCGCGCTCACCGCGCTCGGTGGCCTGGGCCTCCTGCTGACCGCGGCGTCGCTCGACGCGGTGGACGGCACACTGCTCGCCCAGGTGGCCTACGCCGCCGCTCCGGGTGTGGCCGGCTGGTGGCTGGCCCGCCGCGCCTGGCGGGGCGGAGCCCGCGTCCGGCTCGGGCTCGTCGTCGTCCAGGCATGGCTGGTCCTCGGCTCGGTGTCCAACCTCGCCGACGGATCGGCCCGCGGCTTCACCCAGCTGCTGCTCCCCCTCCTCGTCCTGTACCTCCTGACCCGTCCGGAGAGCCGCGACTGGTACCGGCTCGCCGAACCGGAGCGGCGGGAGCGCCGCCCTTTCTCGCTGCCCCGGATGATCCGCTGGCGCCGCGACGACGGACAGACGGCGGTGGAGTACGCGGGCCTGGTCGCGGTCGTCGCGGCGATCGTCACCGCCCTCGTCGTCAGCGGCCTGGGCGGGCAGCTCCTCACCGGCATCCAGGCGCAGGTGTGCCGCGTCACCGGTGCGGCCTGTCCCGCGCCCGGTGACGGCGGTGACGGCCAGGTCACGGCGGAGGACGGCGACGGCGGCGGCACCGGGAACGGCACCGGGGACGCGACGACCGGCGGTACGGGGAATTCCGGGGGCGACGCGGACGGCCCGGGTGACGCGGACGGCACGGGCCCCGGCAACCAGGACCCCGGCAACCAGGACCCCGGCAACCGGGACCCCGGCGACCCGGGCTCCGGCGACGGCGACGGCGACGGCGGCGGCACGGACCCCGACGACCCGCCCGCCGATACGGCGGACGACCCCTCCGTCGTGGACCCGGTGGCCGCCGAGGACGAGATCGACGAGCCGCCGTACGAGGACCCCACCGCCGACGGCGGGACCGAGGACGGGGGCGACGGGGGCGACGAGGGGTGCTTCTCCGGCTTCGGCGCCTTCTTCGGATGCGCCGGCGACCAGCTCAAGCAGGTCGGCGAGGGGCTGTTCGTCGACGGCATCTGGGGTGACCTCACCGGCATCTGGGACGTGGTGACCAACCCCGTCGACACCTGGAACGGCCTGATGGACTACGGCCGGTCCCTCGGTGACGACTGGTGGAACGACACCGCCGACGCCCGCGAGAAGTGGGACGACGGCGACTACCTCGGCGCGGTCCTGGACTGGGGCGGAGCCTCGCTCGGCACCGGCGGGACCGTCCTGTTCGACTCGTTCATCGGCGACGACGTCGTGGACCAGTGGAACAGCGGCAACGAGACCCGCGCCGTCACCACGGTCGTCTGGAACGTCGGCTCCCTCTTCATCCCCGGTTACGGCGAAGCGAAGATCGCCGAGAAGATCGGCTCGCTCGGCCGGCTGAGCAAGGTCGTCGACGACGCCACAGAGGCCGCCCAGGACGCGCGGCGCGCGGCCGAGGCGGGCGACCTCGACGCGCTGGACGACGCCGTCCGGCGCGCCGACGAGGCGGCGGACGAGGCGGAGGACGCGGCGCGCCGCACCGGCTGCACCATCTCCGCGCCCGCGCGGGGGATCCCGTACGGCGAGGGCCCGCACCCGGGCACGAGCGGCGGACCCGGCACGGGCACCACCGTGCTCGCCGTCGGCCCCGTCGCGCGCAGCCCCTACGTCGTGCTGGCCGAAGGGGGCTGCGACGAGGAGGCCAGGCAGCAGGCCGAGGAGGCGCGCGCCGCGGAGCGCCAGGCCTACCTGGAACGCAAGCGCGCCGCGGAACCGGACCGCGCCCGGGAGGCGCTGGCGAACAGGAAGCAGTACCCCGAGCCGGAGCACGGCGACACGAGCGACCCGCGCAACTACAACCCGCCGGACTGGGCCGACGACCTCGCGAGCCGCACGTACGGCGACGCGGACGACGGCGACGGCTTCTGGGCGAGCCGCGACCGCAACCCCAGCCCCAACTGGCGCAACGAGTCGTGGCTGCGCTACCAGGAACAGGTCACCGGTACGCAGCGCGGTCACGAGTACGTCGTCCCGCACCCCGACCCCGACGTACCGGACGTCGAGTTCGACGGCTGGGACTCCTCCCGCCAGACCTACCTCGAGGCCAAGAACGGCTACGACAGCTTCCTGGCCGCCGACCGCACGGAACTCACCCCGTCCGGCCGGGAACGGCTGCTGACCGAGGCGCGCAGGCAGGCGAGCGCGGCGAACGGCAAGGACATCGAGTGGCACTTCTCCAACCAGGAGGTCGCCGACGCGGCCCGCGACGCCTTCGAGGACGCGGGCCTGGACATCGAGGTCGTCCACACCGCGCCGGAGCGGGTCGCCGGCGACAGGCGGCCCGAGGCGTTCGACTGACGGGGCGCCGGCCGGACCGCGGCCCTAAGGTGGTCGCGGCGGCGGATGTGGGCGAGAGGCGAGAGAAGAGGGACGGGACATGCGACGCGTGGTGCGGGGCTTCTGGGGCCCCCGGCAGGAGTCGGCGGAGGAACTCGCCGCACGGTGGAGCACGACGCTGGACCGGTTCGCGTTGCTGCTGCCGGAGGCGGCGGGCGGTCCGGGGGAGACGGCCGGCGCGCCGTCCTGGGAGTGGCGTACCGTCCCCGCGGCCGGGCCCGCAGAGACGGTCCGGTCGGACGAGTCGTCGCTGCGCGGCGCGTTGCGCACGGCCCGGGAGGCGGACCCCTGGGCGGCGGCCAACGGCACGTCACTGCGGCTGCTCGCCGACAGCCCCGCCGCCGGCTGGAAGGTGGAGATCGCCGGGCTGGCGGGCGGCACCCCGGACTCCCTGCTCCAGTCGCTGGTCGCCACGATCACCTCCCCCGACGAGGCGTCACTTCCCGACGCCGCGCTCCTCACCGTGGTGGCGGAGGCCTGGCAGCCGGACTACGGCGACGTGAGCGACCGGGCGGTCACCTCCGCCCTGAAGGAGGAGGCCGGCTTCAGGATCGGCACGCCGTCGGTCGGCTGGATCGGCTACCTGTCCGCGGGCCGGGCCGCGCGCGTCCCCGCCGACCTGACGGCCGACCGCGTCGAACTGCCCACCGAGGGCCTGCTCCTCGCCATCACGTCCCCCGGGGACACCGCGGCCGTCGTCGAGGCGTACGAGACCCTCAGGAAGTCCGGCGCACTGGAGCCGCTGCCCCGCCCGATGAACAGGCCCGCGCTGTGACAGCCCGCGCGGGTGAACCCTTCGACACGCACCGGGCGGTGTCCGACATCGAGGCCGCCCTGTCCGTCCCCCTCCCGGCGTCCGGTCCGGCGGCCGACGAGGGGGAGCCCGGCACCGGCGAGTGGACGTCGACCCGGGGTGAGGGGTTCCTGCTCCTCCCTTTGTGGGAGAGCGAAGCGCTCACGGGCGTGTACGGCCGCGAATGGAACGACGCGGAGGCGGCGGCGGAGGCGAACCTGGCCGCGCTGGTGTCGGAACTGGACCGCCGCTGGGGGCCGCACCGGACGGTGACCATGGGTCCGGCCCTGCTGCGGCGTCCGGCCGCGGAACCCTTCCGCACCCTCGTCGCCAAGGACTGCAACGGTGACCTGACCCTCTGGGGTCCGGTGCCCGACCCGGGCGGCCGCCTGGCCGCCGTCTCCCTCAACCAGTCCGACGGCGACGCCCCGCTGATCCTCACCGCGCTGATCACGGACCGGCCGCTCCCCGATGTGACCGTGTTGTAGCAGGAGTTGACACCCTTCACTCTGGTGCCGTGCCGCGTGCGCTGGATAACTTGGGTTCGCTCAGGAGAAGCCTTGCCCCACCGGGAGCCGACCGTGAACCGCCGCCCCACCCTGCTCGCAGCGCTCGCGCTGACCGCCACAGCGGCGTTGACGCTGTCCGCCTGCGGAAGCGACGACGCCCCCGCCAAGGCCGGCGACGAGATCGCCGGCGCCGACACGGACGGCAAGAAGTCGCCCCCCGCAACCACTCCGCCGGCCTCCGAGGAACGGCCGAAGATCACCTTCCCTGCGGACGCGAAGAACGTCTTCGAGGGAGGGAAGACGGGCGATCCGGCGAAGGACGCCGTTCTCGCCGACAGCGCCCTCAGCGTCAATGCCGTCGACGAGGCGATCTTGAAGGGCACCACGGACACGCAGGCGCTCGGCTTCTACAACGCCGAGAAGGCACTCAGCTCGTCGATCGCGTACGCACAGCGCTACATCGACGGCAATGACACCTGGGCCGGCGTGACGCGGTACTTCAACCGCAAGGCAACGCTGAGCGGTGAAAAGAAGGCCTATGTCACCTACTGCTCCGACGAGACCAAGTCGCACATCAAGAACAGGAAGACCGGCAAGGTCGACAAGTCGGCTGCGAGCTCGGACAGTTACGTGCTGTACAACACCGCGCTGACCAAGAACGCCGAAGGTGTCTGGCAGACCACCGACATCGTCTCGAAGAGGGGGGCCAAGGAGTGCCAGCCGTAAGAAACGCGGGCAGGACGGCGACGGTCCTCGCGGTCGCATGTGCCTGCGTCTTCGCTTCCCAGGCAGCCTTCGCCGACCGGGGCAAGTACGGAAACAACGGTGACACGGAGCAACGTGCCGAGACCGGTGCCGACGGTACCGTTTCCGTGACCGTCGGCGGGGTTGTCTTCGACCGTTCGAAGAACGGCACCGGTGGCTCCGCGGGTGCGCTGACGTCCTCCACGTCGTGGACCCCGCCCGCCTGCTGGTACGCCCCCAAGTACACGCCCGAGCAGTTGCAGGACTACCTGGAGCCCATCTGGGAGGCCGGGTCGACGGGCCACGAGTGGGACGCCAAGCAGCGGGAGAAGTACACGAACCCGGACGACCCGAAGAAGGACTTCAACAAGGACAAGTCCGGCAAGGGCTACTGGTGGGGCTCGTACGTCAACGAGAGCTTCCCGCCCGGCTGGGACTCCTGCACCAGGGACTACTTCTGGGTGGACGAGGGCGAGGCCCCGCCCGCCGACATCGAGAACGCGGTCACACCGGAGATCCTCGCCGAACTCGCCTACGCGGAGATCCGCGTCCCGGGCACCGAGGTCACGCTCGCCCCCGCGGAGGCGACCAAGGTGAACCTTCCGACCTGGGCGTGGCTGGACGGCGCGGAGTTCAAGCCGGTCTCGGTCACCGCGTCCGTCCCGGAGATCGGCATCCAGGCGACCGCCACGGCGGAACCCGTCTCGCTGAAGATCGAGCCGGGCACCCCGGACGCCGAGACCTACCCGGCCTCGGGCGTCTGCGCGCTGGACGGCGGCCGTATCGGGCAGCCGTACGCGAAGGGCAAGGCGGACGAGGCGCCACCGTGCGGGGTGAAGTACCTGCGTTCCTCGGGCGACGGCACGTTCCCGCTCCAGGCCACGGTCACCTGGGAGATCCACTGGACGGGCACCGGCGGCGCCGGCGGCGACCTCCCCGACGGCGAGTTCGGCGCCACACAGGACGTCGTGGTCCAGGAAATCCAGGCGGTCAACCGCTGAGCTCGGGTAGGAAGTTCCCATGACCACACTTGGCGCAGTCTTCCGTCCCCAGCTCGCCCCCGAGCGGCTTCGCGCCGTCGCGCGGACCGCGGACGAGTCCGGTCTCGAGGAACTCTGGTTGTGGGAGGACTGTTTCCGGGAGGGCGGGATCTCGACCGGCGCCGCCGCGCTGGCCTGGACCGAGCGGGTGCGGGTCGGGGTCGGACTGCTTCCCGTGCCGTTGCGGAACGTTGCCGTCACCGCGATGGAGGCCGCGAGTCTGCACCGGATGTTCCCCGGCCGCGCGATCCTCGGGGTCGGGCACGGGGTGCAGGACTGGATGGGGCAGGTCGGGGCGCGCGTCGAGTCGCCGGTCACGCTGCTGCGGGAGCATCTCCTCGCGCTGCGCGCCCTGCTGGGCGGGGAGCGGGTCACGACCGAGGGGCGGTACGTCATGCTCGACGACGTCGCCCTCGACTGGCCGCCACAGGGCCCGGTCGAGGTACTCGCCGGCGCCACCGGGCCCCGCACCGTGCGGCTCACGGGTGAGGCCGCCGACGGGACCATCCTCACCGCCAGCACCTCCCCGGACGGGGTACGGCGTGCGCGCCGGCTCGCCGAGGAGGGGCGGGCCGCGGCGGGACGCACCGGCACACCCCACAGGGTCGTCGTCTATCTGCTCGCCGCCACGGGGAAGGGAGCCGACGAGCGGCTGCGGGCCGAACTGGTCGCCGAGGGGGTCGCCGGAGAGGCAGGTCTCGGGGTGGCCGGGGACGCCGCCGCCGTCGCCGGGGCGGTGCGGCGGCTGGCGGACGCCGGGGCCGACTCGGTGGTCCTCCAGCCGACCGGCGACGAGCCCGACCCCGAGGGCTTCGTGCGGTTCGTGGCGGAGGACGTGCGGCCCCTGGTGCCGTAGCGCGCCCTCGTGCCGTGGCGAGCCGATAAACGAGCGACAGGCGGTGCCGCGTTCGGGCATGGTCGGTGCATGTCCGACGAGTGCATGTCCGACGAGCGCACGCGCGCATTCGAGGAGCTCCTCGCCGAAGGCGCCTCCGTACCGACCGAGGGATGGGACTTCTCCTGGTTCGAGGGGCGGGCCACCGAGGCCCGGCCCTCGTGGGGGTACGCCGGCACGCTGGCCGGGCGGCTGAGCGGTGCCGGTGCGGCGCTCGACGTCCAGACCGGGGGAGGGGAGGTCCTGGACTTCGCCCTCGCGCGGGCCGGCCGGCGCCCGGCGCTCACCGCCGCCACCGAGGTCTGGCCGCCCAACGTCGCGAGAGCCACGGCGCTGCTGCGGCCCCGCGGCGTCGCCGTCGTCGCCTGTCCCGAGGACGCGCCGCTGCCGTTCGCCGACGAGACCTTCGACCTGGTCGTCAGCCGGCACCCCGTGCGGGCGCACTGGGACGAGATCGCGCGCGTGCTCCGGCCCGGCGGTACGTACTTCGCGCAGCACGTGGGACCCGGCAGCGCCCGGGAGCTCGTCGAGTTCTTCCTCGGACCGCGGCCGGGGGAGCAGTGGGAGGCGCGCCACCCCGACCGTGAGCGGCGCGCCGCCGAGGCCGCCGGGCTGGAGACCGTCGACGTGCGGGCCGAACGCCTGCGCATGGAGTTCCACGACATCGCCGCCGTCGTGCACTTCCTGCGCAAGGTGGTCTGGATGGTTCCGGACTTCACCGTCGACGCGTACCGGCCGCGGCTGCGGGCGCTGCACGAGCGGATCGAGGCCGAGGGCTCGTTCGTGGCGCACAGCAGCCGGCACCTCTTCGAGATGCGACGGGGATCGCGGACACCGTGAGGACCCCGGCCACCGGGGGCGTCCGGCGGGTTTCCGCATCGTTACCGGGTGCGGCTGGCCCCGGAGCGGCACTCTCGCGTAAGTTCGGACCAAGGTAATTCGCGTAAGCAAAGCTGCGCGGGGTGGCACCGCGCGGTGGAGGGGGCTGCGCGGTGCCCGGCCCGGGCGCCCCGGGTGCCGCCGCCGGGTCAAGCGGGCGGCGCCGCCGGGGTCACCCGTCAGGGGGACGACCGGAAGAGTGGCCCTGACGAGGGGGTGGCGGTGCCACATCCTGCACACAGTCCCCCCAAGCCTAGGTTTTTCGCAGGATTTGGCTGCGTTTCGGCCATGTGAAGCCCTTGGACGGCGCTTTCCGAAGCCATCGGGGCGTCGCCGGACGATTCCGGAGAGTAGTTGTGGCCCGCCGATGCGCGCAGCATCACTTACGAAGGGTTATGGTGGGAACCCCCCCTCGGGCCGGTCCGTCTCCCCCCCACGGACCGGCCCGTTTTTTCATGCCGCCCGGGCTGTGCCGTCCCCGACGCCCCCTGGCTAGAGTCCACGCATGTCGAACGAACAGCCGACACCACCTCAGCAGCCCCCGGGCGGGCCCGGGCAGCCGGGCCCGTACGGTTCCCCCGCCGCGTACGGCCCGTACGGTCAGCCGCCCGGCCCTTACGGCTCCCCGCCGGCACCCCAGCCGCCCCAGCCCGGGACCTATCCCCAGCCCGGGACCTATCCCCAGCCCGGTGCCCACCCCCACGGCTGGACCGGCGCCCCGCCGTACTACGACCCGTCCCGGCCCCCGGCCATGCCGGGCCCCGTGCGCGCCGCCCAGATCGTGATCTTCGCGACGTTCGGGCTCGGCGTCCTGCTCACCGTCCTGGTCGGCGTCGCCGTGGGGGCCGAGCCGGCGGGGCGGTTCTTCAGCACCTATCTGATGACCGTCGTGCTGTTCGTCCTGGCGTTCCGGTACCCCAGGGCGGGCAACGGCGTCCGCATCGCCTCCATCGTGCTGGCATCCGTGCAGATCCTGCTGGCGCTCAGCGCGACGGCGCAGGGCGTCCCGCTGGGGATCCTGCCGCTCGGCACCGCCGTCGCCGTCGTCGTCCTGCTCAGCCAGGGCTCCGCGGGACAGTGGTTCCGGCGGCCGCGCGCAAACGGCGTGCCGCCGCAATACAGCTGACAAACGCACCACGGCGGACTTTGGGGACCCCCGCCCCGGCGGGGGTACGCTTCGCCTTCGGGGACCGCCATACGGACAGGGGCCGCCCGTGGCCGAGACCGGGCCGCATGCCGCGCGACGCGGCGGGGTGCCGCGCCTGTCCGATCCGTACGGAGGGGCTGACGATCACGTGAACCTGCGCGACAAGCTGCGGAGCCTGCTGGTCAGGCTGTACGCACGCCGGGTGGAAGGCCACCTGGACACCGCTCAGGTGCCCAAGCACATCGGCGTCATCATGGATGGCAACCGCCGCTGGGCGAAGGCCGCGGGTTCCAGCACCGTCCACGGTCACCGGGCCGGCGCGGACAAGATCGAGGAGTTCCTCGGCTGGTGCAGTGAGACGGACGTCGAGGTCGTCACCCTCTGGCTGCTGTCGACGGACAACTTCGACCGGCCGAAGGAGGAACTCGTCCCGCTGCTCGGCATCATCGAGGACGTCGTGCGCACCCTCGCCGCCGACGGGCGCTGGCGGGTCCATCACGTCGGCACGCCCGATCTGCTGCCGTCCGGGATGCAGACCACCCTGAAGGAGGCCGAGGAGGCCACCGCGCACGTCACCGGGATAGTGGTCAACGTGGCCATCGGATACGGCGGCCGTCAGGAGATCGCCGACGCGGTGCGGTCCATGCTCGTCGACGCCCACGAGAAGGGCACCTCGATGGAGGAGCTCGCCGAGGCCGTCGACGTCGACATGATCGGGCGTCACCTCTACACCCGCGCCCAGCCCGACCCGGACCTCGTGATCCGCACCAGTGGCGAGCAGCGGCTGTCCGGATTCATGCTCTGGCAGACCGCGCATTCGGAGTACTACTTCTGCGAGGTCTTCTGGCCGGCCTTCCGCAAGGTCGACTTCCTGCGGGCGCTGCGCGACTATGCCGCCCGACACCGGCGCTACGGCGGCTGACGCGCCCGTCCCCGCGCCTCCCGCACCGCTGGTCACACACTGTTCACCGGCACGCCGTCATATGCCGTGGCATGGCCGTGCTCGTTCGAGGGAATAAGCCAGGCAGGTCGACACCCGAACCACGGGTGTCGGATCTCAGCGGGCGGCACGGAAGCCGTCCGCCCGGGAGGCCCTGTTGCAGCAGCCCGACCGTGCGGTCACGGCACGGACGAAGCAGCGGAGGGCCGGTTCCCGGCCCGCCGTGCACGGGGGCCGTCGACCGGTCCAGCTCCGCTCCGTCGCTCCCCGACCTCATCCGAGGGGGTACGTCCTTCCGTGGTGACCAGCGCAAAGCGCCACAAGCCAGACCGGCGCACCTATGTTCTCGACACCAGCGTCCTGCTGGCCGACCCCAATGCCCTGAGCCGCTTCGACGAGCACGAGGTCGTGCTCCCCGTCGTCGTGGTGACGGAACTGGAGGCCAAGCGGAACCATCCCGAACTCGGCTATTTCGCCCGGCAGGCACTCCGTCTGCTGGACGACTACCGGGTGCGGTACGGCCGCCTCGACGCCCCCATTCCGACCGGGGACCTCGGCGGAACCGTGCGGGTCGAGCTCAACCACTCGGACCCCAGCGTGCTGCCCAGCGGCTACCGCCTGGGGGACAACGACTCCCGCATCCTCGCGGTCGCCCGCAATCTGCAGGCCGAGGGGTTCGACGTCACCGTCGTGTCGAAGGACCTTCCGCTCAGGATCAAGGCGTCCTCCGTCGGTCTCCTCGCCGAGGAGTACCGCGCGGAGCTCGCCATCACGGACTCCTCCGGCTGGACCGGAATGTCCGAACTGACCCTGCCGGGCGAGCAGGTGGACATCCTCTTCGAGGAGGGGCGCGTGCATGTGCCCGAAGCGTCCGGGCTCCCCGTGCACACCGGTCTGACCATCCAGTCCGAGCGCGGCAAGGCGCTCGGGCGGGTCACCGCCGACGGCAACGTCCGGCTGGTGCGCGGCGACCGGGAGGCGTTCGGCATCAAGGGCCGCAGCGCCGAGCAGCGGATCGCGCTCGACCTGCTCCTCGACCCGGACGTCGGGATCGTGTCCATGGGCGGCCGGGCCGGCACCGGCAAGTCGGCGCTGGCGCTGTGCGCGGGCCTCGAGGCGGTCCTGGAGCGCCGGCAGCACCAGAAGGTGATGGTCTTCCGTCCGCTGTACGCGGTGGGCGGGCAGGAACTGGGCTATCTGCCCGGTTCCGAGGCGGAGAAGATGAGCCCCTGGGCGCAGGCGGTGTTCGACACGCTGTCGGCGGTCACCAGCCGGGAAGTCATCGAGGAGGTCACCGCGCGCGGCATGCTGGAGGTCCTGCCGCTCACCCACATCCGGGGCCGCTCGCTGCACGACGCGTTCGTGATCGTGGACGAGGCGCAGTCGCTGGAACGGAACGTCCTGCTGACCGTTCTGTCCCGGATCGGGGCCAATTCGCGGGTCGTTCTGACCCATGATGTCGCCCAGCGGGACAATCTGCGGGTCGGGCGGTACGACGGTGTGGTCGCCGTCGTCGAGAAACTGAAGGGGCATCCGCTGTTCGCGCACGTCACACTGACGCGGTCCGAGAGGTCCCAGATCGCTGCCCTTGTGACCGAAATGCTCGAAGACGGTCAGATCTGACCCTCGTTCTCCAACAAGGGTCGATTGCGCAGTAATTGGCGCCGTCCGGAAAGGTGTAGAGCCTAGCCGGGCGGCGTCGGCGCGTGTACCGATTTCCGGGAATCCCCGGGAGCAAACGGGATGTGAGCTTTCACACGCAACGGAGAATTGCCTTGCCCCGTCGGGTTACGGCAGAGTCTCACTCCTGTCAGGCCCCGCATACGACACAGCTGTACCCCCAGCGGTGCAGAACCACAGCAGGACCCCGTTCCAACTCCATAGCGTCGTCGTATGCCGCCCGAGCATCACGCGGCGCTCCCCTCGTGGGAGTTGCCCACCGGGCCCGCGCCTTCCGTGACCCGTAGTTGGGGAGGCCAGTGCCAGGGGCACGATTGCGTCCGCGAGGGTCACCGAAGCGGGCGATGCTGGAAGGAAACCGTGTGAGCCGGATCTCGGTCCGGGGATTCGCAGTGGCCTCGGCCACGGCGGTCACCGCTGTCGGAAGCGTCGTCGGCGTTGCCTCGGGCAGCACCGCGCAGAACAACGACGTCGAAGCGACGGCAAGCGGCACCACGCTGCTCGCGGACATCCCCGCGGGCCAGCAGGCCCAGGTGCAGACCGCGTCCCTGACGCAGCAGGCCGAAACGATGGCCATCGCGGCGGACGCGAGCGCCAAGAAGGACGCGGAGGAGGCCGCCCGCAAGGCCGCCGCCGAGACCGCGGTCGCCAAGAAGAAGGAAGCGGCCGAGAAGGCGGAGCAGGAGGCCAAGGAGCGCGCCGAGGCCAAGGCCGCCGCCAGCCGTTCCGCGGTCCGCGACGCGTCCAGCTTCCCCGTCCAGGCGTCCTACACCGTCGCCGAGGTCCAGGCGATGGCCCGGCAGATCGTCCCCGCGGACCAGTTCCAGTGCTTCAGCAACATCGTGGAGCGCGAGTCGAGCTGGAACTACCGGGCCGACAATCCCACCTCCGACGCCTACGGCCTGGTGCAGGCCCTCCCGGGGTCCAAGATGGCCTCCGCCGGAGCCGACTGGATGACGAACCCGGCCACCCAGATCAAGTGGGGCCTCGGCTACATGGACGGCCGCTACGGCAGCCCCTGCGGCGCCTGGAACTTCTGGCAGGCCAACCACTGGTACTAGAGGCACCGGGGCTCCGCCCCCGGCCACCGCTCAACCCCGGCACAGCCCCGCACCGTCCTACGGTGCGGGGCTGTCGCCATGTACGGTCTGACCGACGACTCCAGGGGGAGTGGTGGGGAGAAACGGGGGAAGAGGACGGATCATGTCGCGAGTGCCAGGGTGGCTCGGCCGTGCCGGGGCCCGACTGACCGAGGTCAGCAAGCGGCTGGAGGAACGCCGCGCCGAGGTGACGCGGGACAGCCGGCCCGACGACCTCCACCACGAGGACACCGGGCGGGAGGCCGCCGCGCGCCCCGACCAGGTGCCGCCGGCTGCCGAGTACGCCGCCTCCGAGGCCGTCCCCCTCCGCCCGGACCCGGCGCAGGCCGTGCCTTGGGGGGTGCGGGTCGCCGCCGAGGCCGGCTGGCGGCTGCTGGTGCTGGCCGGCACGGTCTGGGTGCTCATGCGGGTCATCAGCGCCGTACAGCTCGTGGTGCTGGCCTTCGCGGCCTCGCTGCTGATCACCGCGCTGCTCCAGCCGACGGTGGCGCGGCTGAGGCGGATCGGCGTGCCGCACGGTCCGGCCACGGCGCTGACGGCGTTGTTCGGGTTCGTCGTGCTCGGCCTCATGGGCTGGTTCGTGACCTGGCAGATCATGGAGAACATCGACAACCTCTCCAGCCAGATCCAGGACGGCATCGACGAACTGCGCAACTGGCTGCTCAACAGCCCTTTCCACGTCACCGACAAGCAGATCAACGAGATCGCCAAGAACCTGCGTGAGGCGGTCGGCGCCAACACCGAGCAGATCACCTCGGCGGGCCTGGAGGGCGTGACGGTCGTCGTCGAGGCGCTCACCGGCATACTGCTGGCGGTCTTCTGCACGCTGTTCCTGCTCTACGACGGCAAGCGGATCTGGCAGTGGTCGCTCAAGCTCGTCCCGGCCGCGGCCCGTCCGGGTGTCGCCGGTGCCGGGCCGGCCGCGTGGCGGACGCTGACGGCGTACGTACGCGGCACCCTGATCGTGGCTCTGATCGACGCGATCTTCATCGGCCTCGGCATCTACTTCCTCGACGTGCCGATGGCGGTGCCGCTGGCCGTCTTCATCTTCCTGTTCTCGTTCATCCCGCTCGTGGGCGCGGTGGTGTCGGGAGCGCTGGCGGTGGTCGTCGCGCTGGTCACCCAGGGTGTGTTCACGGGCGTCATGACGCTCGTGGTGGTGCTGGCGGTGCAGCAGATCGAGGGGCACATCCTCCAGCCGTTCATCCTGGGCCGGGCGGTGCGGGTCCATCCGCTGGCGGTGGTGCTGGCGGTCGCCTCGGGCGGCATGGTGGCCGGCATCGGCGGCGCGGTGGTCGCCGTACCGCTCGTCGCGGTCACCAACACCGTCGTCGGCTATCTGCGCGCGTACTCCCTCGAGACGGCCGTACGCCATTCCCCCCGGCCCCGGGGCGCCACCGCCCTGTCCGCGCCGGACGCCCCGCTGCCGGTGCCTGCCGAGCCCGCGGCGCCGGACGAGGAGAAGCGCCCCGGGCCCCCGCGCGAGGAGTAGCCCGCCCGTCACGCACGACGGGCCCGCCCACCGGCCGGGGTGGACGGGCCCGTTGTGCGTGACGGGACGCGCGGTGTCACTCCGCGAGGGCCGCCTCCGCGTCGAGCGTGGCGGCGACCGCCTGGATCACCGCGGCGATCTTGAAGGCCTCCTGGACGGCCTCGCGCTCCAGGCCGGCCTTGCGCAGCACCTGCTCGTGGGAGTCGAGGCACATGCCGCAGCCGTTGATCGCGGAGACCGCGAAGGACCAGAACTCGAAGTCGACCTTGTCGACGCCGGGGTTGCCGATGACGTTCATCCGCAGACCGGCGCGCAGGTTGCCGTACTCGTGGTCCGACAGCAGGTGGCGGGTGCGGTAGAAGACGTTGTTCATCGCCATCACCGCGGCGGCGGCCTTGGCGGCCGTGTACGCCTCCGGCGACAGGTTCGCCTTCGCCTCCGGCTCCAGCTCGCGCAGCACGACGGCCGAGCGCGAGGCGATCGCCGTCGACAGCACCGTGCCCCACAGCTGCTGGGCCGGCAGGTCGGAGTTGCCGATGACCGAGCCCAGGTTGAGCTTCAGGTCCTTGGCGTAGTCCGGTATCCGGGACTTCAGGGAGTCGAGCGACATGTCAGGTCACTCCCCGGCCAGCAGCGCGACCGGGTCGAGGGTCTCGTCGCCCTTGCTCCAGTTGCACGGGCAGAGCTCGTCGGTCTGCAGGGCGTCCAGGACCCGCAGGACCTCCTTGGGGTTACGGCCGACGGAGCCGGCGGTCACCATGGAGAACTGGATCTCGTTGTTCTGGTCCACGATGAACACGGCGCGCTTGGCGAAGCCGTCCTCGCCCTCGATGCCGAGGTCGCGCATCAGCTCGTGCTTGGAGTCCGCCATCATCGGGAACGGCAGGTCGCGCAGGTCGTCGTGGTCCTTGCGCCAGGCGTGGTGGACGAACTCCGAGTCGCCGGAGAAACCGAGGACCTGGGCGTCACGGTCGGCGAACTCGTCGTTCAGCTTGCCGAAGGCGGCGATCTCGGTCGGGCACACGAAGGTGAAGTCCTTGGGCCACGCGAACACGATCTTCCACTTGCCCTCGTAGGTCTTGTGGTTGATCGTCTCGAACTCCTTGCCCTTCTCCAGCGAGACGCAGGCGGTCAGTTCGAACTCGGGGAACTTGTCACCGACAGTGAGCACAGGCTCTCCTTGCAGCGAGGAAACACCCATTGTGCGGGGGTTTCCCATGGGTTGGACCTTGTTGATGTTGGCACAGGGTGCATTGATTAGTGAAATAGCTACACTCGGTCGTGTTGATCGGAGGGACCTATTAGTGACCGTGGGTAATAGGCGCAGGCAGCCCAGCCTCGCGCAGCTCCGCGCGTTCGCCGCGGTGGCCGAGCATCTGCACTTCCGGGACGCCGCGGCGGCGATAGGGATGAGCCAGCCGGCGCTGTCGGGGGCCGTGTCGGCGCTGGAGGAGACACTCGGTGTCACCCTGGTGGAGCGTACGACGCGCAAGGTGCTGCTCTCACCGGCCGGTGTGCGGCTCGCCGTCCGCGCCAAGGCCGTACTGGCGGAGGTCGGTGCGCTGATGGAGGAGGCGGACGCGCTGCGGGCGCCGTTCACCGGGGCGCTGCGCCTCGGCGTCATCCCGACCGTGGCGCCCTACCTGCTGCCGGCGGTCCTGCGGCTGGTCCACGAGCGCTACCCGGCCCTCGACCTGCAGGTGCACGAGGAGCAGACGGCCAACCTGCTGGAGGGACTGGCCGGCGGGCGGCTCGACCTGCTGCTGCTCGCCGTGCCCCTCGGGGTGCCAGGGGTGACCGAAATGCCCCTCTTCGACGAGGACTTCGTCCTGGTCACCCCGCTCGGCCACCGGCTCGGCGGCCGGCAGGGCATTCCCCGCGAGGTGCTGCGCGAGCTGAACCTGCTCCTGCTCGACGAGGGGCACTGCCTGCGCGACCAGGCCCTGGAGATCTGCCGCGAGGCCGGCCGCGCCGGAGTCCCGGCGACCACCACGGCGGCCGGACTGTCCACGCTGGTACAGCTGGTGGCGGGCGGCCTCGGTGTGACGCTGCTGCCGCGCACCGCCGTCGACGTCGAGACCACCCGCGCCGGCCGCCTGCTCACCGGCTGCTTCACCGACCCGGCCCCCACCCGCCGCATCGCCCTCGCCATGCGCACGGGCACGGCGAGGGCGGCGGAGTACGAGCAACTGGCGGTGGCCCTGCGCGAGGCGATGCGGGGCCTGCCGGTGCGGATCCTGGGGAGCTGAGCGTCCCCCGTCGTCCGTCCCGGTCCTACTCGGTGCGCAGCCCGTCCGGGCGCATCATGCGCAACAGCGGGGGCAGGCTCAGCAGGGTCACCGCGAGGACCACGCCCGCGCCCATGCCGGTCATCCGGAGCACGCTCGGCCAGTCCACGCCGACCGGTGTCGAGGTCATCTTCAGCAGGACCGCGCCCAGGGTCATGCCCACCACCGAGGCCAGCAGCAGGCCCAGGCCGATCGGGATCGCCGTCTGCCACAGCACGGACAGGCTCAGCGTCCGCCGCCGGGTGCCGAAGGCGACCAGGGCCGACAGGAGCTTGCGGCGCTCCCGCAACTGCTCCAGCTGGGAGACCAGCAGACTCGCCCCGATCAGCACCAGTACGGCCGTGGCTCCGACGAACAGGCCCGTGCGGATGGACTCGTAGCGGTTGCTGCGCTCGGTGGCGTACCAGGTCATCGGCTCGGACAGCGGGTCGACCGCGTACGCCGTGTTGCGCACGTACTCGCGGGCGTGGGGCACCGAGTCGTCCACCGAGACGTACAGCTGCCCGGTGACCGCCCTGCCGACGGCCGCGTGCATCGCGCCCGGGGTCAGCAGGAAGCCGCCGCGCAGGGTGCCCGTCGGGTCCTTGACGGAGTCGGCCTGCCGCAGGCTCTCCGGGACGGTCCAGACGACGTCGCGGCTCTCGCCGTCCTCGTTCGTCTCCAGGTACAGCTTCTGGCCCGGCCTGCTCAGGGACGGGGTGTCGGTGTCGTACTCGCCGCCCCGGACGGCGAACACGTCGCCGTCCTCGCACGAGGGCAGCTTCGCCACCTCGCGCAGGGTCGCGCAGTCGCCGACGGTCAGTTCCGCGGAGCGCTGCGGCTCCTGGTCCCAGGGCCGGTCCGAGAAGTAGCCCTCGGACAGCGCGTAGACCTCGCGCACGCCCTCGGTCCTCTCGAACTTCGCGGCGGCCGCGGCGGTGTTCACGCCCTCCGGGATGCGCACCTGCATCTGCGCCCGCGCCACGTCGTAGCCCGTGTCCTCGGTGTAGGTGTCCTCGACGCCGGCGAACAGCATCTGCAGGGCGATCGCGCCGGCCACCGCCACGGCGATGCCGTTGACC
Source organism: Streptomyces marokkonensis (assembly GCF_008312835.1). Lineage (GTDB taxonomy): Bacteria > Actinomycetota > Actinomycetes > Streptomycetales > Streptomycetaceae > Streptomyces > Streptomyces marokkonensis_A. Next base: position 213,581 of record NZ_VSKS01000002.1, read on the forward strand.
AGGCGGGCCGCCGCTCCGCTGCTCAACTGAAGGCGCCGGACCGCCAGTTGCCAGGACACACTGCCCGAGCCGAGCCGGGCCACGACCGTCTCCACCACCCACGGCAGCAGCGCGGTGACCCCGACCAGCAAAGAGATGACGCCGCCGGTGACGAGGTACTGGTTGAAGTCCCCGTTCTCCCGGCCCTGGCCGATCATGGGGGCCAGCATGCCGAGCCCGGCCAGCGGCAGCAGCAGACGCCACCACAGCCGGCGGCGGGCGGGCCGCGCCGTGCGCACCACGCCGAGCGGTTCGATGACCACCCCGCGCAGCGCGAGCAGGGTCACCAGCACCGCGGCCGCCGGAACCGCCACCGCGACCAGCAGCGCCAGCAGCGGCGAGGGGTTCAGATAGCTCGGGAAGACACTGATGCCGTACACCTCGAACGACGCGGCGACCTCGCGTCCCGCCAGGAAGAACCCGGTGCCGAAGACCAGCCCGAGCAGTGCCCCGGCGAGTGCCTCACCCGCGGCGATCCGCCGGGTCATGGCGCCGTCGGAGCCGACCAGCCGCAGCGCGGCCAGCCTGCGGTCGCGCCGTTCGCCGCCGAACCGTACGGCCGCGGCGATGAACACGGCGACCGGCATCAGCAGCACCACGAAGACGACCAGGACCAGCAGGACGAGGACCGGATCGGTCTTCTCCTCCGTGGGGTTCGGGTCGCCGAAGGAGTCGATGCGCTCCGCCGCCGAGTTGCCGACCCGCTCCGCGAGGTCCCTGCCGCCCGCGTAGTAGGCGAGTTCCTGCGAACCGATGAGCCCCTGCTCGCCGATCGTCCCCACGATGTCGTAGGGCAGCCGCTCGCGCAGCAGCGCGCCGCTGCCGGAGTCGAGCAGTTCCTTCAGCGCGGGGGAGACCACCATGTCGCCCGCCGCCGGGAACTCCCGCAGGCCCGGCGGCAGCGGGGCCTTTGCGCCCTCCGCCTCCAGCAGCCGGCCGCGGACGTCCCGGTCGTCGAACTCGGTGTCGGTCCTGGCGATGACCAGGGTGTCGTCGGTCCTGTGCTCGATCGGCCGGCCGAAGGTGTAGTCGAGACGCGCCTCCTCCCGCCGGTGCCGCTCCGCCAGGGCGCCGGGCAGGGCGGTGGTGAGCAGCAGCAGCGCCACCCCCAGTCCGACACCGACGGCGGTGAGCAGGGCCCTGATCCAGCCCTCGCGTCCGCCGGCGAAGGCGAACCGGGTCCCCATCCCGAGATCCCGTGCCCACTGGCCGGCACTCGACCGACCGGCACTCATACGGCGCGCTCCATGTCCCGGGACCTGCCGTCGCGCACCACGATCTCGCGGTCGGAGTACGCGGCCACCCGCGCCTCGTGCGTGACGAGGACGACGGCGGCGTTGGCGGACCGGGCGGCGTCGGTGAGCAGTTCCATGACGCGCTCGCCGTTGAGGGAGTCCAGCGCGCCGGTCGGCTCGTCGGCGAACAGCACCCGCGGACCGGTGACCAGGGCCCGGGCCACCGCGACCCGCTGGCCCTGACCGCCGGAGACCTCGCCGGGCCGCTTCGTGCGGACGTCGTCGACCTCGAGGCGCTCCATCCACGTGAGCGCGGCCCGTTCGGCCTCCTTGCGGGGCGTGCCGTTCAGCCGCAGCGGCAGGGCGACGTTCTCCACGCAGGTGAGCTCGGGCACGAGCTGCCCGAACTGGAAGACGAAGCCGAACTCCGAGCGCCGGAGAGCGCTGCGCTCGGCGTCGCTCATGGTGGTCAGCTCGCGCCCGTCGTACGTGATCGAGCCGGAGTCGGGGGTGACGATCCCGGCGAGGCAGTGCAGCAGGGTCGACTTGCCCGAGCCGGAGGGGCCCATCACGGCGACGACCTCGCCGGGGTGGATGGAGAAGCCGGCACCGTCCAGCGCGGTGGTCGGTCCGTAGACCTTGCGCAGGTCCCGGGCGGTGAGCAGGGAGCCGGGAGGAACGGGTGTGCTCATCGGGTCACCGCCGCACGGAGCTTGTCGAGACGCGCCGCGGTCAGCTCCAGCCAGCGCAGGTCGGCCTCGAGGTGGAACAGGGCGTGGTCGCAGATGAGCTGGTCGGCGAGATCGCCCTTGCGCTTGCGGTCGGTGAGGATCCGCATGCCGCGCAGATGCTCCGAGCGCTGCGTGTCGAGGATGTCGGCGGCGTCGCGGCTGGTGAGCAGCGCCAGGACGACCTTGGTGTAGAGCGTCGACTGGAGGTACGGCTCCGGCTTCTCCGGGGTGGCGAGCCACCGCTCGACATCGGTGATGCCGGCCTCGGTGATCGCGTACCGCTTCCGCTCGGGGCCGCCGCCGGCCTCGATGCCGTCGACTTCGACGAGCCCGTTCTTCAGCAGGCGCGACATCGTCGAGTAGACCTGGCCGTAGTGCAGCGGCCGGTCGTGACCGAACTTCTCGTCGAAGGCCCGCTTCAGGTCGTAACCATGACGCGGGCCGGACTCCAGGAGCCCCAGGAGGGTGTGACCGATGGACATGCCGAGCACTCTACACAGTGTGTATACGCCGTGTGTATACGCGGAGTGTGCAGTTCATGGCGGGGTGTACGGAGGTGCAGGTGAGGGTCGATTGTCACGGTTCTGCTACCGAGGCCGAGAGCCATCGGCCCGCCCGGAGTCCGGGGAGGAGGCCGTTCAGGCCGGCGGGGGTCCGGGGGCGGAGCCCCCGGGCGGGCGCCCGCGGCGGGGCAGGGGCCCTGCGTCGCCGGGCAGCCGCCCCGCCTCCGCGAGCGCCCGCCGCAGCAGGAACTCGATCTGCGCGTTGGCCGAGCGCAGCTCGTCGTTCGCCCAGCGCGCCAGCGCCTCGTACACCGACGGGTCGAGCCGCAGCAGCACCTGCTTGCGCTGCGGCCGACCCTGGGGGGCCTGGCCCCCGGACGGGGCCGTCACTGGTAGAGGGTCCCGGTGTTGAGGACCGGCTGCGCCGAGCGGTCACCGCACAGCACCACCATCAGGTTGGACACCATCGCCGCCTTCCGTTCCGGGTCCAGCTCCACGATGTCCTGCTCGGCGATCCGGGTCAGCGCCGACTCGACCATGCCCACGGCGCCCTCCACGATCTGCTGCCGCGCCGCCACGACCGCGCCCGCCTGCTGCCGCTGGAGCATCGCCGAGGCGATCTCGGGAGCGTACGCGAGGTGCGTGAAGCGGGACTCGATGATCTGCACACCGGCCGCGTCCACGCGCGCGTGCAGCTCGACGGCGAGCTTCTCGGTGATCTCCTCGGCGTTGCCGCGGAGCGAGAGGCCGTCCTCGTCATGGGCGTCGTAGGGGTACTCGATGGCGATGTGCCGCACGGCCGCCTCGGTCTGGGTGGAGACGAACTCTATGTAGTCGTCCACCTCGAAGGTGGCCTGCGCGGTGTCCTCCACCCGCCACACCACGACCGCGGCCAGCTCGATCGGGTTGCCGTAGGCGTCGTTGACCTTCAGGACGGCGGTCTCGTGGTTGCGCACGCGCGTGGAGATCTTGGTGCGCGAGGTGAAGGGGTTCACCCAGCGCAGTCCGTCCTGCCGGATCGTGCCGCGGTAGCGGCCGAAGAGCTGCACCACCCGGGCCTCGCCCGGGGCCACCATGTTCAGCCCGCACATCGCGAGGAACGCGGCGATCGCGACCAGGATGCCGCCGATGATCAGCACCGCCTTGGCACCGGTCCCGGTGACCGCGGTGGCGGTGACGACCAGCGCCGCGCCGATGAGGAGCCCGGCCAGTCCGAGCAGCAGCGCAAGGCCGCCGCCGATGCTGTGCGCCGCGAACTCCCGCACGCGTGGGGCCGGCATCTCGGGCACATCGGCCGTGACCTGGGTGTCGTGTGTGGACATGGGTGATCCCCCGTTTCTCCGGGCGCCGTCCGCGCGGATCCCGCGCCGCTAGCGCCTGCCTAGCAAAGTGATAACAGATTACCCCTTCATGGCAACCTCGCACCCCTCCCGCACGTCGTTTCCTTCGGGGCGGGTGCTGATTGTCACGTCCGTAACGACCGCATCAGCAGTCCTTTGTCATAGCTCCCGGTGTTAGCTTTCTGAGCTGACCTGAGCGGCGAACCTGTGTGGCAGTCGAGCGCACATGAACGAAGCGGAGCGGAACGGGCGTATGGGACGAGCGGAAGAAAGACGCGCACGACAGCGCGGCGGGCACCGTGGGGCACCCGCGGGCCACCGCTCGTCGGGCGCGGCCGGCCGCACCGGCATACGCCGGCTCTTCACCTGGAAGAAGATCATCGGCACGTTCTTCGGCCTCTGCCTGCTCGGCATGGGCGCCTTCATCGTGCTCTACATGGTGATCGACATCCCCGAGGGCAACGCCGAGGCCGAGTCGCAGGGCAACGTCTACAAGTACAGCGACGGCTCGGTCATGGCCCGCAGGGGCTTCAACCGCGAGATCGTCGACCTGGCCAGGGTCCCCAAGGACGTCCAGCGCACCTTCGTCGCCGCCGAGAACAAGACGTTCTACAAGGACTCCGGCGTCGACATCAAGGGCACCGCGCGCGGCCTGCTCAACACGCTGTCCGGCAAGGGCGCACAGGGCGGTTCGACGATCACCCAGCAGTACGTCAAGAACTACTACCTGACGCAGGAACAGACCGTCACCCGCAAGATGAAGGAAGTGGTCATCTCCTTGAAGCTGGACCGGGAGAAGTCCAAGGACTACATCCTCGCCGGATACATCAACACCAGCTACTACGGCCGCGGCGCCTACGGGATCCAGGCCGCCGCACAGGCCTACTACCGCGTCGACGCCGAGGACCTGACGGTCGAGCAGGGCGCGTACCTCGCCGCGCTGCTCCAGGCACCGAGCCAGTACGACTGGGCGGTGGCCGGCGAGACCGGCAAGAAGCTGGTCCAGGAGCGCTGGAACTACGTCCTGGACAACATGGTCGAGCAGAAGTGGCTGGACGCGGCCGACCGCCGGGGCATGGAGTTCCCCGTGCCCAAGGCGCCCAAGGCCGCCCCCGGGATGGAGGGCCAGACCGGTTACCTGGTGGAGGCGGCCGACAACGCGCTCAAGCGGCAGTTCGTCGACCAGGGCATCGCCGAGGACATGAAGCAGGCCGACGCCCTGCTGGACGTCGGCGGCTACACCATCACGCTCAACATCGACAAGAAGAAGCAGGCCGCGCTGGAGAAGGCGGTCAAGGCCAAGCTGACCAGCAAGCTCGACCCGGACCAGCGCGACGTCGACGCCGACGTCCAGGCCGGCGCCGTGTCCGTGGACCCGAAGACGGGCGAGGTCGTGGCCATGTACGGCGGCGTGGACTACGTGAAGCACTTCACCAACAACGCCACCCGCGACGACTACCAGCCCGCCTCCACCTTCAAGCCGGTCATCCTCGCCGCGGCCGTGGACCAGGCCGCCGAGACCCAGGACGGCGTGCCGATCACGGCCGACACGATCTACGACGGCACGAGCAAGCGCCCCGTCATGGACGGCGGCCGCAAGGTCGGCTTCGCGCCCCCCAACGAGGACGACGTCGACTACGGCGACATCACCGTCCAGGAGGCGATGAACAAGTCCGTCAACTCGGTCTTCGCCCAGATGGGCATCGACGTCGGCATGCCCGAGGTCGTGAAGGTCGCCGGCGACCTCGGCATGGAGACCGAGGGCATGGAGGCCGTGCCCGCACAGACCCTGGGCAGTATGGGCGCCAGCCCGCTGGAGATGGCGGGCGTCTACGCCACCCTCGCCAACCACGGCGAGAAGGTCACCCCGGCCCTCGTGAAGTCGGTCGAGCACAAGGACCGCAGCGTCGAGTTCCCCGAAGCGGTCGGCGACCGGGTCATCAGCCGCGCCGCCGCCGACACGGTGACCTCCGTGCTCACCGGTGTGGTCGACGACGGTACGGCCAGGAGGTCCGTGCGGGAGAACCCGCTGCGCGACAGCCAGCAGGTGGCCGGCAAGACGGGTACGTCCGACAACAACAAGTCCGCCTGGTTCACCGGTTTCACGCCCGAGCTGGTCACCTCGGTCGGCCTGTTCGGCGAGGACGCCAAGAACGGCAAGCAGGTCCCGATGTACGAGGCGGGCGGCGTCGACTACCGCGTCAACGGCGGTGGCTTCCCCGCCGAGATCTGGGCGGCGTACACCTTCGGTGTGATGGACGAGGTCAGCAGGTTCGACCTGGACACCGACCAGGGCGCGGCCGTCAGGCCCACCCGGACGCCGTCGGCCACGCAGACGCCCTCGCAGCCCCCGAGCCAGGAGCCGACGACCGAGGCGCCCACCACCGAGGCGCCGCCGGAGACCTCGTCCGCTCCGCCGACGTCCGAGCCGCCGACCCAGACGCCGACGTCACCGCCGCCGACGAACACGTCGCCGTCGGGCTCGCCGACCTTCGGGATCCCCGGCGACCCGGACGACCCGCAGTTCGGCGAGGACCAGTAGACCGCACCGCACGAGGGGCGCCCGGTGACCGCACCGGGCGCCCCTCCCGCCGTACGACGGCTCAGCCGTGGTTCAGCTCGAACCACACCACCTTGCCGGTGCTCAGCCGGGTCGCGCCCCAGCGCCGCGCCAGCCGGTTCACCAGGTACAGCCCGCGCCCGCCCTCGTCCGTGGCGCGCGCCTGCCGCAGCCGCGGCAGCTGCGGCACGTCGTCACCGACCTCGCAGCGCAGCACGTCCGTGCGCAGCAGCCGCAGCGTGACCGGCCGCGTCGCATAGCGCACGGCGTTGGTCACCACCTCGCTGACCAGCAGCTCCACCGAATCGCTGAGCTCCTCCATGCCCCAGCGGGACAGCGCCCGCCGGGCCAGCCGGCGGGCCCGGCCGGGAGCCGCGTCCTCCGGCTCAAGGAACCAGTACGCCACGTCGCTGGGGGCGATGCCGTCGAAGCGGGCGGCGAGCAGCGCGATGTCGTCGTCCCGGTCGCCCGGGCCGAGCATGTCGAGGACCTCGTCGCACAGGGCCTCCAGCGGCGGCGGATGGTCCGGGCCGGTCAGCTGCGCGGTCGCGGCGAGCTTCTCGCGCAGCTGCTCGATCCCGGTCCACACGTCCCGCAGCCGGGACTCCACCAGGCCGTCCGTGTAGAGCAGCAGCGTCGCCCCGGCGGGCGCGTCCAGCTCCACGGCCTCGAAGTCCACCCCGCCCACGCCGATCGGCGCGCCCGCGGGCACCCGCAGCACCTCGGCCCGGCCGCCCAGCTCCAGCAGGATCGGCGGCGGATGGCCGGCGTTGGCGATGGTGATGCGGTGGGAGACCGGGTCGTACACCGCGTACAGGCAGGTCGCCATGCGGTCCACGCCCAGCCGCTGCGCCTGCTCGTCGAGGTGGTGCAGCACCTCCTGCGGGGGCAGGTCGAGACCGGCCAGGGTCTGCGCGGTGGTGCGCAGCTGGCCCATGATCGCCGCCGACGTCATGGAGTGACCCATCACGTCACCGACCACCAGCGCCACCCGGCTGCCCGGCAGCGGGATCGCGTCGTACCAGTCACCGCCCACCCGCGCCGTCTCCGCGGCCGGCAGATAGCGCGACGCCAGCCGTACGCCGGTGCAGCGCGGCAGGGTCTCCGGCAGCATCGTGCGCTGCAACTCGTCCGCGATGTACGCCTCCCGCCCGTACAGCACCGCCTTGTCGATGCCGAGGGCGCTGTGCGTGGCGAGCTGCGCGGCGACCAGCAGATCGTCGGCCTCGAACGGGATGCGTTCCGGACGGCGCAGGAACAGCGCCGCGCCGATCACCCGGCGCCGGCCGCGCAACGGCGCGAGAATCGCCCGCTGCCCGTCCGGGACGGCCGACGCGCCGTTCTCGCCGAGGAGTTCGGGCAGCGCGGCCCGGGCGGCCGGCGCGTCCGTGAACACCGGCCGCACGCCGCGCAGCACCTCGGCGAGCGCGCTGCCCGGCCGTACCGTGCACAGCTCCTCGCCGACCGAGTCCAGCTCGGACGGCTCCGGCTGGGCGACCGGCGCGAACCCGCCCTCGGTGTCCCGCTCCGCCGGGATGCGGTCGCTGCGGCGCAGCCGCAGCACCAGCGGGCCCGTGGGCCGCTCGTCGCCGACCGGCAGCGGATCGCGCAGATAGACCAGGATCGCGTCGGAGAAGGTGGGCACGGTGGCCCGGCACAGCCCCATCACGATCTCGTCCAGGTCGATGCCGCGGGCGATGCGCCGGGTCGCGGCGCCGACGAACCGCAGCCGGTCACCGTCGCGCCGCATCGGCGTCGGCCGCCCGGGCTGTGTCACCTGCCCGGTGCGGCGTTCCTGGCCCTCGGGCGCCTGCGCCGGGATGCCCTGTCCCGCGGCCGGCTGCACCGGGATGCCCTCCGGGGCGGGACGCGGCCGGTGCGTGGCCGGTTCGCCGCCGTGTCCGGCGCCCGGCTGGGAGTGCTCGGAATCCGGTCCGGGCGCGGGGTCCTGGCCGGTGCCGCCGGGCGTCACGGTGTCCGGTGAGGCGGCACCCGACGACCCAGGGGACGCGGCCCCCGGCGCGGGCGGCTCACCGCCGGAGCGGCCCTGTACCGGTAAGGCGGCCCCGGTGCCCGGCACGCGGGCCGGTGACGGGGTACGCAGGAGCGCCCCGCGGGGATCCGCGGGGTCCACGCCCGGCTGCGGGCGCTCGAAGGAGGTCGGCTGCTCCGTCACGCGTGTCGAGTCCATCCGTCCGGCGCACGCCGTGCGCGCGGTTCGTCCCGCCGAAACTCCGATACCCGGAATGCGTGCCCCCGGAACGGATTTCGCGTGTGGTCAGAGGTTGTTGCTGCGCGGCCGGCCGGCCGTTCCCGGCCGCTCCCGGTGTTTCCGTACCCCTCGCTCACGTCCTGCCGCCCCTCGGTGACGTTCGGTCAAGCCCGGCGCGTGCTCCGGTGGTTGCTGCCCCGCGCCCTTGCGGACGACGATCCTACGTTTCCCGCCCGGGGACTCAGCAAGGGTCTCACGAGGACACATGCGCGGGAGTGCGGTCCCAGTCCTGTGGCAGCGACGGTACCGTCCAGGACGGATCCGGGCGCCAGTTCTCCCAGCCGTCCGAGAAGGGCGGCCCCCAGGCGCCGATCACCCCGACCGCGGCCCGCCCGGCCTCCCGCACCCTCCCGGCCAGCGCGGGGTCCACCAGCCCGTCCCGCCGGGCCTGCGCGAACTCGTCCTCGTCACGCCAGTACCAGGCCCGGTCCGGGTGCACGGAGATGTCCAGGAAGTGGTCCTCGGAGTCCACCCCGCCCGCCCAACGGGCCAGCGGCTCCTCCAGGTTCACGTACCAGTTCTTGAACTGCCAGCCCGGCTCCCAGAACAGCCACACCGACCAGGGGTCGCCGGGCCGGGCCAGCTTCAGCACACCGGTGCCGGACCAGCGGTCCCGCAGCACCGTGCGCGGCTTGGTGTACCGGGTGGCGAGCGGCTCGCGGTGCACGGGCGTGCCGTCGGCGAGCACCGGTTTCACGCATTCGGTCCCGGGCGCCATCCACACGGCGAGCAGCTCCGGGTCGTCGCGCACGACCGTGACGGGGCGCGCGATGTGGATGCGCGCACCGCCGTTCTCCCGGTAACGCCACAGGATCTGCGTCCCGGGCACCCAGTGGCCGGCGCCCCGGCCCGCTTCCTCGCGCATCGTCGCTCCACCCTCTGCCATGGCCAGATGTTAGGTGCCCCAGGCATACGACGCTGCGGCCCCGGTCACGGTTCACCTCCGGGGCGGCGTGTTTTACGGCCGCGTCATCCGCAGGACGTCCAGCGCCTCGTCGAGCTGCTCGACGGTGAGGTCGCCGCGCTCGACGTAGCCGCCCTCGAGGACCACCTGCCGGATGGTCTTCCGCTCCGCCAGGGACTTCTTGGCGACCTTGGCGGCCTCCTCGTAGCCGATGTACTTGTTGAGCGGGGTGACCACGGATGGCGAGGACTCGGCGTACTCCCGGGCCCGTTCACGGTGCGCGACGATGCCGTCGACGGTGCGGTCGGCGAGCAGCCGGGAGACGTTCGCGAGCAGCCGCACCGACTCCAGCACGTTCTTCGCGATGACCGGGAGCATGACGTTGAGCTCGAAGTTGCCGGAGGCGCCCGCGGCGGCCACGGTCGCGTCGTTGCCGGTCACCTGCGCGCAGACCATGAGCACGGCCTCCGGGATCACCGGGTTGACCTTGCCGGGCATGATCGAGGAGCCGGGCTGGAGATCGGGGAGGCTGATCTCCGCGAGGCCGGTGCGGGGGCCCGACGCCATCCACCGCAGATCGTTGGCGATCTTCGTCAGGCCCACGGCGACGGTCCGCAGCTGCCCGCTGGTCTCCACGACGCCGTCCCGGGCGCCCTGCGCCTCGAAGTGGTCGCGCGCCTCGGTCAGCGGCAGTCCGGTCGCGCGGGCGACCTCCTCGATGACGGCGGCGGAGAACCCCGGCGGGGTGTTGATGCCGGTGCCGACGGCGGTGCCGCCCAGCGGCAGCTCGGCGAGGCGCGGCAGCGAGGCGTTCAGCCGCTCGATCCCGTACCGCACCTGGGCCGCGTAGCCGCCGAACTCCTGACCCAGCGTCACGGGCGTGGCGTCCATCAGGTGCGTGCGCCCGGACTTCACCACGTCGGCGAACTCCACGGCCTTGCGCTCCAGGGCCGTGGCGAGGTGATCGAGGGCCGGGACCAGATCACGGGTGACGGCGGCGGTCGCGGCGATGTGGAGGGACGACGGGAAGACGTCGTTGGACGACTGCGAGGCGTTCACGTGGTCGTTCGGGTGCACGTCCCGTCCCAGCCGCTCGGTGGCGAGCGTGGCGATGACCTCGTTGGTGTTCATGTTGGACGAGGTCCCCGACCCGGTCTGGAACACGTCCACCGGGAAGTGCTCGTCCCACCGCCCCTCGGCGACCTCGCGGGCCGCCTCCTGGATCGCCTCGGCGATGTCCTCGTCCAGCACCCCGAGCCGGGCGTTCACCTTGGCCGCGGCGCCCTTGACCCGCGCCAGCGCCTCGATGTGGGCGCGCTCCAGGCGCTGTCCGGAGACCGGGAAGTTCTCCACGGCGCGCTGGGTCTGGGCGCGCCACTTGGCGTCGGCGGGTACCTTCACCTCCCCCATGGAGTCGTGCTCGACGCGGTAGTGCCGGTCGTCGTCCGTGGTCGTCATCGTCGTACCTCCGAAAGTGCACAGCAGCGGCCCGGGACGAGCGTATTCCCGGCGCGGCCGTCCGCCCCGCCGCGCGGGGAGCGCGGCGGGGCGGAGCACCCGTGGGGGGTCGGTCAGCCGCTCTGCAGGGTCACGTCGTCCAGGAGGAAGCTGGTCTGCAGGCTGTAGTCCTCGCTGGCGGTGAAGGTCAGGGTCACCGTCTGCCCGGCGTACGCCGACAGATTCACCGACCGCTGCACGTAGCCGCTGCCGGCGTTGGCGTTGGACAGGGTGGCGAGCGTGCTGCCGCCGGCCTTGACGGTGAACCGGTCGTAGGCGGTCGAGCCGGACTCGTCGGTGTCGATGTGCAGCCAGTAGCTCAGTGACGCCTGGGTGCACCCGGACGGAACGGTCACCGTCTGGCTGATCGACTCGGTGCTCGTGGACCCGTTGCCGCCGAGCCAGGCGAACCGGGTCCCGCTGTGCGCCGGCCGGCCCGAGTGGGCGCCGATGGTGCCGGTGTTCCCGGTCCACGGCGAGGTCCCGCTCTCGAACCCGCCGTTGCCGACGACACCGGCGGTGTCGCAGCTGCCGCCGGTGCCGGTGTCCACGGCGCGCTGCCAGAGGGTGTACGCGATGCCGTCGGACGCGCGGTCGAGACCGGTGGTGTTGATGTTGGTGAGGGTGTCGCACGACCGGTGGTAGCAGGGGTCGTACGCGGACCCGGCGGTCCCGCCCCACTTGGCGGCCTGCGCGGAGGTCTTCCGGGCGCTGGCCCCCATGGCGTACCCGGAGGTCGGGATGCCGTACTGCTCGAAGGAGTAGTCGTCGCTGCGCCCGGCGCCCTCGGTGTTCTCCTCGGGCTGGAGACCCAGTGAGTCCCAGTACGCCTTCATCGGGGCGGCGGCGGACGAGGTGATGTGGTTGATGAAGTAGCCGCCGTTGGTGGAGGCGACCATGTCGAAGTTGTAGTACGCCTTGATCTTGGCGCGCTCGGTCGAGGACAGCGAACGGACGTAGAAGTCGGACCCGTTGAGGCCCTGCTCCTCGTCGGTCCACCAGGCGAAGCGGACCCGGTTGCGCATGGCGGGGTTCGTCTGCGCCAGCGTCAGGGCGTTCTCGAGCAGGGCGGCGGAACCGGAGCCGTTGTCGTTCATGCCGGGCCCGGCGGAGACGCCGTCGAGGTGGGCGCCGAACATGATCACGTTGTTGGCGTCGCCCTTGGGCCATTCGGCGATCAGATTGGGCCCGGCGCCGCTGGTGCAGCCGGAGGTGCACGGCTGCTCGGTGACGGTGTAACCGGCGGCCTGGAGCTTGCCCTTCACATAGGCGACGGAGTCGCGGTACCCCTGTCCGGTGGACCGGCGGTTCCCGCCGTTCCGCCCGGCGATGGCGCTCAGCTCGTTGAGATGCGCCTTCACTTTGTTCACGTCGACGTCGGGCGCGGCGGCGGCGGTGGGCGCGGCGGCGGCGGTGGTCGCGGCGGGCACGGAGCCGGCGGCCACGGCGGGGAGTGTTCCGCAGCCGAGCACGACAGCGAGCGAGACGCCCGCGACGGCGAGTCTTCGTTTCACCTGGGTCTCCTCCGGGAGGTGGCTGTGGGGTGAGCCACGCAGGATTGACATGGCATGTGCATGTCGGAGCGACGAGAAGACTCACAGCGATGGTTGAGCCAGTCAACGGAAAGGGCAGGACAGAGGCCAGATTGTCCGAAAGCAGCACACGAAGTCCGCTATGCGGACACGCCGGACAGAGCTGAATCAGCCTGTCCGGCGTGTGAGGACAAGGCCCGTCCAGAGCCGAAGGGGGCTGGGGGCGCGGCCCCCGGGGACGGGACGGGAAGGGGCGGCGGGGGCGGAGGAAACGCCCCGCCGCACCGCGGGGGCTACGCCTGCCCCGGCCCCCGCACCGGGATCGACGTGAACGTCGGCTGCTGGGGCGAGGGGTCCTGGAAGAAGTCGTTGCCCTTGTCGTCCACGACGATGAACGCCGGGAAGTCCTCGACCTCGATCTTCCAGACCGCCTCCATCCCGAGCTCCTCGTACTCGACGACCTCGACCTTCTTGATGCAGTCCTGGGCGAGCCGGGCCGCCGGCCCCCCGATGGACCCGAGGTAGAACCCGCCGTGCGCGTCGCACGCGTCCGTGACCTGCTTGCTCCGGTTCCCCTTCGCCAGCATCACCTTGGACCCGCCCGCCGCCTGGAACTGCTCCACGTAGGAGTCCATGCGCCCGGCCGTCGTCGGCCCGAAGGACCCCGACGCGTACCCCTCCGGGGTCTTCGCCGGCCCGGCGTAGTACACCGGGTGGTCCTTCAGGTACTGCGGCATCTCCTCGCCCGCGTCCAGCCGCTCCTTGATCTTGGCGTGCGCGATGTCACGCGCCACGACCAGCGGCCCGGTCAGCGAAAGCCGGGTCTTCACCGGGTACTTGGTCAGCTCGGCGAGGATGTCGTCCATGGGCTGGCTGAGGTCGATCCTGACGACGTCGCCCTCCGACTCGAGCTGCTCGTCCGTCGTCTCGGGAAGGAACCGCGCCGGATCCGTCTCCAGCTGCTCAAGGAACACGCCCTCGGTGGTGATCTTCGCGACCGCCTGCCGGTCGGCCGAGCACGACACCGCGATCGCGACCGGGCACGAGGCCCCGTGCCGCGGCAGCCGCACCACCCGCACGTCGTGGCAGAAGTACTTGCCGCCGAACTGCGCCCCGATACCGATCTTCTGCGTCAGCTCGAAGACCTTCTCCTCCAGCTCCTCGTCCCGGAAGCCGTGCCCGAGCGGCGACCCCTCGGAGGGAATCTCGTCCAGGTAGTGCGCGGAGGCGTACTTCGCGGTCTTCAGCGCGTACTCGGCCGACGTGCCGCCGACGACGATCGCCAGGTGGTACGGCGGACAGGCGGCCGTACCGAGCGAACGGATCTTCTCCTCCAGGAACTTCATCATGGAGGCCTCGTTCAGGACCGCCTTGGTCTCCTGGTACAGGAAGCTCTTGTTGGCGGACCCGCCGCCCTTGGCCATGAACAGGAACTTGTACGCGCCGCCGTCCGTCGCGTACAGCTCGATCTGCGCCGGGAGGTTGGAGCCGGTGTTCTTCTCCTCCCACATGGTGAGCGGAGCCATCTGCGAGTACCGGAGGTTCAGGTTCTGGTACGCGTCGTAGATGCCCCGGGACAGGGCCTCCTCGTCGCGGCCCGCCGTCAGCACGTTCTGCCCGCGCTTGCCCATGACGATCGCCGTACCGGTGTCCTGGCACATGGGCAGCACGCCGGCCGCCGCGATGTTCGCGTTCTTCAGCAGGTCCAGGGCGACGAACTTGTCGTTGCCCGACGCCTCGGGGTCGTCGATGATCCGGCGCAGCTGCGCCAGGTGGGCGGGGCGCAGATAGTGCTGGATGTCGTGGACGGCCTCCTCGGCGAGCCTGCGCAGCGCCTCCGGCTCCACCTTGAGGAACGTCCGCCCGTCGGCCTCGAAGGTGGAGACACCTTCGGAGGTCACCAGCCGGTAGGGGGTGGTGTCCTCTCCCATGGGGAGCAGATCGGCGTACTCGAACTCAGGCATCTCGCCCATTCCTCACTCGACGGAAGACCGCCCGCCTCCGTTGGCGGGCGCTCACCAGCCTAGGACCTGCCGTCGGCGGTGAACCTGTGAGGTTGTCCTCAGTCGTCCGCGCGGGAGACGTCCGCGCGCAAGACGCCCCTGCGAGAGTTGTCCGCGCGAGAGGGTAGTCGCGATCTATCGCGTTTGGGTACGCTGCTGCCGTGGACCTTCAGAAGCACGCCCAGCAGCCGGACACGGCACCGGGGGCCGCCGAGCTGCGCGCCTCCGACGCCGACCGGGACCGTATCGCCGACCTCCTGCGCGAGGCCCTCGCCGAGGGCCGCCTGACCGCCGACGAGCACGCGGAGCGCGTCGAGGGCGTGCTGGCCGCCAAGACGGTGGGGGAGCTGGACGTGTTCGTCCGGGACCTGCCGATAGCCCACCAGCGGCGCGCGGCCCACTCCTCCGCCCCCAGCCGGCCCACCGCGGGCGCGATCCCCGTCGACCCCGATGACAACGTGGTCGCGGTGTTCAGCGCCGCCGCCCGCAAGGGCCGATGGCGGACCGGCCGCCGCATCCACGCGTACGCGATCTTCGGCAGCGTCGAGATCGACCTCAGCGAGGCGCTGTTCGACCACCAGCAGGTCATGATCAAGGCGTTCGCCGTCTTCGGCAGCGTCGAGGTCCGCGTCCCGGAGAACGTGTCGCTGCGCGGCACGGGCGGTGGCGTGCTGGGTTCCTTCGAGGTGGACACGCTCGACGCGACCGACGACGAGGCCCCGGTGGTCTTCGTCGACGGCTGGGCGGTGCTGGGCAGCGTCGAGGCGCGGCCCAGGCGCGGCAAGTTCGTCGCGGACATCCTCGACCGGGTGCAGCGCACGGTCGACAGGAGCATGCGCAAGCATCTCGGCCACTGACCCGGCACGAGCGGAGCCCCGTCGGGGACGCAGTGCATAGGCGCGCGTACATCGGGTAAGCCTTGCTGCATCGTCTCTCGCTCGCGAAGCCGTCGTCAGGAGTAGACCGTGCTGCAACCGCCGCATTCGTCCCTGCAGGTAGCCGCCGTTCCGGCCCAGTCTGCGGCAGGGCGGGAGAGGGACCAGGACGCCCCCTGGCACACCGAGGCGGTGTGCCGGCGCGACGAGGCGGGGCTGTTCTTCGCGCCGTCGAAGGAGCCCACCGCCGCCCGGCTCTCCCGTGAGGAGGCGGCGAAGCGGGTCTGCGCCCGCTGCCCGGTCATGGTCGAGTGCCGCGAGCACGCCCTGCTCCAGCCCGAGCCGTACGGCGTCTGGGGCGGCCTCACCGCCGCCGAGCGCCGCGTGGTGCTGGCCCGCCGCAGGCGCCGCGACATGGAACTCAAGAAGACCGCCCGCCAGGGCCGCATAGCGGCGGCGGGCTAGCAGCGCGCACGAAAGAGGCGCCCCCTCCGCACAGGGGGCGCCTTTTCACGCGCCGGGCCGGCCAGCTCGCCCAGGGGCGCTGGAGAGACGTTTCACTTGGCCCGGTCGAAGTCGATGGCGCTGTAGGCGCGCAGCTTGCTCAGCCGGTGCTCGGAGTCGATCCTGCGCACCGTCCCCGACTTCGACCGCATCACGATGGAGTCGGTCGTGGCCGTCTCCGACCGGTACCGCACACCCCGCAGCAACTCGCCGTCGGTGATGCCCGTCGCCACGAAGAACACGTTGTCCCCGGTGACCAGGTCCTCCGTGGTCAGCACCCGGTCCAGGTCGTGCCCCGCGTCGACCGCCCGCTGCCGCTCCTCGTCGTCCTTGGGCCACAGCTTGCCCTGGATCGTCCCGCCCAGGCACTTGACCGCACAGGCCGAGATGATGCCCTCGGGGGTGCCGCCGACACCGAGCAGCAGGTCGATGCCGGTGCCCTCGCGCAGCGCGAGGATGGAGCCGGCCACGTCGCCGTCGGAGATCAGCTTGATGCGCGCCCCGGTCTCCCGGATCTCCTTGATGATGCCCTCGTGCCGCGGCCGGTCGAGGATCACGACGGTGACGTCCTCGGGGGTGACCCGCTTCGCCTTGGCGACCCGGCGGATGTTCACGTTCACCGGCGCGTTGATGTCGACGAAGTCGGCGGCCTCGGGGCCGGTGACCAGCTTGTCCATGTAGAACACGGCCGAGGGGTCGAACATCGAGCCGCGCTCGGCGGCGGCCAGCACCGCGATGGCGTTCGTCATGCCCTTGGCGGTCAGCGTGGTGCCGTCGATCGGGTCGACGGCGATGTCGCACTCGGGGCCGGTCCCGTCGCCCACACGCTCCCCGTTGAAGAGCATCGGGGCCTCGTCCTTCTCGCCCTCGCCGATGACGACGACGCCGTTCATCGAGACGGTGGAGACGAGGGTGCGCATGGCGCGCACCGCGGCACCGTCGGCGCCGTTCTTGTCCCCGCGCCCTACCCAGCGGCCCGCGGCCATCGCCGCTGCCTCGGTGACCCGTACGAGCTCCAGGGCGAGGTTGCGGTCGGGGGCCTCGGAGGGGACATCGAGCTCGGAGGGCAAGTGATGGTGTTCGGTCATCGGAGCGCACCTTTCTGTACGACGACGGCCGGATGAGGGTGTGGCCACGACTCTATCGCCAGACAGGCAGAATGAGCAGGGCCCCCCACGGATGAGCGCTTCGGGTACCTGCGACGATAGGGGACGTGGCAGGAACGAGCAGCATGCAGAAAACGGCCCGGGACATGATCCTCTCCCTGGCCCTCATCGTGCTCGCCGCGGGAGTGATCTGGCTGTTCATCCCGCACGAGGACGGTGAACCCGACCTCAAGCGGGTCGACTACCGGGTCGACCTGCTCACGGCCCGCCGGGCCGCCTCCTACCCCGTGGCCGCGCCCGAGGGACTGCCCGAGGCGTGGAAGCCCACCTCCGTCCGCTTCCAGGGCGCCGACGCCGACGCCTGGCACCTCGGCTTCCACGCCCCCGACGGGGAGTACGTGGCGGTCGAGCAGTCCGCGGGCAAGCGGACGCCGTTCATCGAGGACAAGACGCAGGGCGCCGCGAAGACCGGGGCCACCCAGCGGATCGACGGCAGGACGTGGACGCGCTACGAGGGCGACCACTACGACGCGCTGGTGCTGGAGGGCACCGAGGGCTCGACCACCGTCGTGACGGGCACGGCGTCGTTCGGGCAGCTGACGAAGATGGCCG
Organism: Streptomyces marokkonensis; assembly: GCF_008312835.1. Lineage (GTDB taxonomy): Bacteria > Actinomycetota > Actinomycetes > Streptomycetales > Streptomycetaceae > Streptomyces > Streptomyces marokkonensis_A. Next base: position 231,294 of record NZ_VSKS01000002.1, read on the forward strand.
AGGCGCTGCGCACCGAGTGAGCGCGCGCGGCCGAAAGGGGGACGGGCCCCGTCGGACCGGCCGGTCCGACGGGGCCCGTCCCTTCGCGTGTGCGGCGGTCAGACCGTGGTGACGACCTGCTCGAACTCCAGGCGCGGGCTGCGCGGGTACCAGGCGTCGGGGCCGGGACGGCCGATGTTGACGACCATCAGCGGGGTGTGGTCGTCGTCCAGGAACTCCTTGCGGACGCCCTCGAAGTCGACGCCGGTCATCGGACCGGCGGCCAGGCCGGCGGCGCGGACGCCGATGATGAAGTACGCGGCCTGGAGGGCGGCGTTCAGCGCCGCGGCGCTCTCCCGCACCGGGCGCTCGCTAAAGACGGCGTCCCTGGCCTGCGGGAAGTGCGGGAAGAGCTGCGGCAGCTCCTCGTGGAACTCGTTGTCCGCGGACAGGATCGCCACCAGCGGGGCCGTGGCCGTCTTGGGCCGGTTGCCCTCGGCCATGTGCCGCACGAGGCGCTCGCGGGCCTCGGGGGAGCGGACCAGCGTGACGCGCAGCGGCGACTGGTTCATGGCGGTAGGACCGTACTTGACCAGGTCGTAGATCGCCCGCACCTGCTCTTCGGTCACCGGCTCGTCGGTGAACGTGTTGGCGGTGCGCGCCTCGCGGAACAGCAGGTCCTGGGCGGCGGGGTCAAGGGCGAGAGACATGCGTGAACCTTCTGGGTGGTACGTCGGCCCGGCGTCCGCGCGGGGACCGCGGACCGGTTGGCGGACTCGACGGTACGCCCGAAAAGTTCAACTCTCAACTAAATCCGGACCGTGGTGATCCACTTCACGGATCGTTCACGGATCAGCCCTCCTCGGCGTCCTTTGCCCCGGCCTCCTCCGCGAGCGCCGCGTCCAGCCGCGCCCGCGCCCCGTCCAGCCAGCGCCGGCACACCTTGGCCAGCTCCTCGCCCCGCTCCCAGAGCGCGAGGGACTCCTCCAGGGTCGTACCGCCCGCCTCCAGCCGCCGTACGACCTCGATCAGCTCGTCCCGCGCCTGCTCGTACCCGAGCGCCCCGGCCGTCTCCGCCGCCGCTGTCTGCTCCGCCTTGCTGGTCATCCGCCCACCCTAAACATCGACTCGGACCGTGAACTCGCCCTCGGACACCCGCGCCCGCAACGCCTCACCGGCCTCCACCTCGCCCGGAGCGCGCACCGCGTGCCCGTCCGCCCGCTGGAGCACGGCGTACCCCCGCTTCAGGGTCGCGGCGGGGGACAGGGCCACCACGCGCGCGTGCGTGTGCGTCAGCTCCGAGTCGGCCCGGTCCAGCTGGTGCCGCAGACAGCGCCGCCCGCGCTCCAGCAGTGCCGTGACCTCCTCGGCCCGGGTCTCGATCATCCGGTGCGGATCCTGTATCGAGGGGCGGGCCAGCGCGTGGGCCAGCCCGCGCTCCTCCCGGTCCAGCAGCGCCTGGACGCAGCGCCGCGCGCGGTCGCGCAGCATCCGCACCCGCTCGTGTTCCTCCCCCACGTCCGGCACGACCTTCTTGGCGGCGTCGGTCGGCGTGGAGGCGCGCAGGTCGGCGACGTGGTCGAGGAGCGGACTGTCCGGCTCGTGCCCGATCGCCGAGACCACCGGCGTACGGCACGCCGCCACCGCCCGCACCAGCTGCTCGTCGGAGAAGGGCAGCAGGTCCTCCACGCTGCCGCCGCCCCGCGCCACGATGATCACGTCCACGTCGTCGACGGCGTCCAGCTCCTTCACGGCCTGGACGACCTGCGGCACCGCGTGCACCCCCTGCACGGCGACGTTGCGCACCTCGAAGCGCACGGCGGGCCAGCGGTGCCGCGCGTTCTCCAGCACGTCCCGCTCGGCCGCCGAGGCCCGCCCGCACACCAGCCCGATCAGCTGGGGCAGGAACGGCAGCGGCTTCTTCCGCTCCGGCGCGAACAGCCCCTCGCGCGCGAGCGCCTTCTTCAGCTGCTCCAGGCGCGCGAGCAGCTCCCCGACCCCGACGGGCCTGATCTCGGCGGCCCTGAGCGACAACTGCCCGCGCGGCGCGTACCACTCCGGCTTGCAGTGCACCACCACCCGCGCGCCCTCGCTCACGACGTCCGCCACGGCGTCGAACACCTGCCGGTAGCAGGTCACGCCCACGGAGATGTCGTGGGACGGGTCGCGCAGCGTCAGGAACACCACCCCGGCGCCCGGCCGCCGTGACAGCTGGGTGATCTGCCCCTCGACCCACACCGCGCCGAGCCGGTCGATCCATCCCCCGATGAGCCGCGACACCTCCCCGACCGGGAGGGGAGCTTCCGCAGACGTGTTGACAGCCATGCCGCGAGAGTAGTGCGCCCCACCGACAACGCACCGTGACCGGCCCCCTCGGACGCGGCCCTTACGATGGGACGCATGACCGCTTCGCCTGGCCGCCGTGTCCTGCTCGCCGCCCCCCGTGGCTACTGCGCGGGTGTGGACCGCGCCGTGATCGCCGTCGAGAAGGCCCTGGAGCAGTACGGGGCCCCCGTCTACGTCCGGCACGAGATCGTGCACAACAAGTACGTCGTGCAGACCCTGGAGAAGAAGGGTGCCGTCTTCGTCGAACGGACGGAGGAGGTCCCGCCGGGCAACATCGTGATGTTCTCCGCGCACGGCGTCGCCCCCGTCGTCCACGAGGAGGCCGAGCGCGGCCGGCTCGCCACCATCGACGCCACCTGTCCGCTCGTGACCAAGGTGCACAAGGAGGCGGTCCGCTTCGCCAACGAGGACTACGACATCCTCCTGATCGGCCACGAGGGCCACGAGGAGGTCATCGGCACCTCCGGCGAGGCCCCCGACCACATCCAGCTCGTCGACGGGCCCGGCGACGTGGAGAAGGTCGAGGTGCGCGACCCGTCCAGGGTCGTCTGGCTCTCCCAGACCACCCTCTCCGTCGACGAGACCATGGAGACCGTCGACGCCCTCAAGGAGAAGTTCCCCCAGCTGATCTCCCCGCCCAGCGACGACATCTGCTACGCCACGCAGAACCGCCAGCTCGCGGTCAAGCAGATGGGCGCCGAGGCGGACCTGGTGATCGTGGTCGGCTCCCGCAACTCCTCCAACTCCAAGCGGCTGGTGGAGGTCGCCAAGCTGGCCGGTGCCCGCGCGGCGTACCTGGTGGACTTCGCCGACGAGATCGACGAGGCGTGGCTGGAGGGCGTCTCCACGGTCGGCGTCACCTCGGGCGCCTCCGTGCCGGAGATCCTGGTCGAGCAGGTCCTCGAGTGGCTGGCGCGGCGCGGCTTCGAGGACGTCGAGATCGTCAAGGCGGCCGAGGAGTCGATCATCTTCTCCCTGCCGAAGGAGCTCCGCCGCGATCTGCGCGACGAGGCCGCCGCCCTGGTGGCCGGGCGCGGCGGCACGGGGACCGGTGCGGATTCCGCGGAGTGACGGTGGGGCCGCGGTGGCGGCCGGGCGGCCGGCTTTCGTGACGGTCCGTCGTTCGTCGTAACGTGGGGACATGCAGATCTTCGGCGTGGACATCGGCGGATCCGGGATCAAGGGTGCCCCGGTCGACCTGGACAAGGGGGACCTGGCGCAGGAGCGCTGCAAGGTCCTCACCCCGCACCCCGCCACGCCGGACGCGGTGGCCGACGGCGTCAAGCAGGTCGTCGACCACTTCGGCTGGACCGGCCCGGTCGGCGTCACCTTCCCCGGAGTGGTCACCGGCGGCACCACGATCCGTACGGCGGCCAACGTCGACAAGAGCTGGATCGACACCGACGCGCGCGTGCTGCTCGGCGACCGGCTGGGCGGCCTGCCGGTGACGGTGGTGAACGACGCGGACGCGGCCGGCGTCGCCGAGATGCACTTCGGCGCCGGACGCCACCGCAGGGGCACGGTGATCCTGCTGACCTTCGGCACCGGTATCGGCAGCGCCGTGTTCGTGGACGGCGTCCTCGTCCCCAACACCGAGCTGGGTCACCTGGAGCTGCACGGCCACGAGGCGGAGAAGCGGGCCTCCAGCAAGGCCAGGGAGGACCACGAACTGTCGTGGGAGCAGTGGGCGCACCGGGTGCGGACGTACCTGGCCCACGTGGAGATGCTGTTCTCGCCGGAGCTGTTCATCATCGGCGGCGGCGTCAGCCGCAAGTCCCACAAGTTCCTGGACCACATCGAGGGCATCAAGGCCGAGATCGTCCCCGCCCAGCTCCAGAACAACGCGGGCATCGTGGGCGCGGCGATGCGGGCGGCGACGGGCGCGTAGCGGGTGACCTCTACGGGCGGGGCCGGCTCCGCGCGACGCGGCGGTTGAGCACACGGACCCGGCGCACCCTGCGGACGAGCACGATCACACCCGCGACGAGCGTTCCGCCGTAGAGCCACCCGGCCTGGGTGGCCAGGCCCGTCACCAGGCCCGTCAGCCGGTCGAGGGTGCCGCCGCCGTCGGCGACCGGCACCAGGCCCACGGCGAACGCGATCGGTACGACCACGGGCGCGATCAGCAGGTCCCCCTCGCGCACCCACAGCGCGGTCAGCGCGCACACCGGCAGGAAGAGCACGCCGTACACCGTCTGGGAGGCCCCGAACAGCGCCCCGGTCAGCAGCCCGAGCGCGAGCATCACCAGCCCGCAGAACAGGCCGCCGCCCAGTCCGGTGAGCCGTGGGTCGGGCAGCCGCCGGGCCGCGGGCGGGTGAGCGGGCCGGCGCTGCGGCGCGCGGCCGGGCCGGGCCGGCCGCGCGGACCGTACGACCCCGCCCCCCGCCGCGCGTGCCGCCTGCGGAGGCAACGGCGGCCGGGGTGACCGGGACGGCCTGGGCTGCGCGGGTGGCCCGGATGCCGGGTCACGTCGCGGTCCGTACTGCGCGGGTCGCGTCCTGTGTTGCTCCACTGGACCAACTTAGGTCGTTTTATGTGCCGAACGGTCTGTCAGACACGCCGGGAACCGGAGCTCGGCCAGGCGTTCGGTACGTCGGCGGGGCGGGCACGGGCACGCCGTAGACTGGTGGATCGGCCCACGCTGCCCAGCCGGCCGGTCCTCGCCCCCATCCTCACGTACGGGAAGTCGCAACGTGTCGCTCACGATCGGAATCGTCGGTCTGCCGAATGTCGGCAAGTCGACCCTGTTCAACGCCCTGACCAAGAACGACGTGCTGGCGGCCAACTACCCGTTCGCCACGATCGAGCCGAACGTCGGCGTGGTCGGTGTCCCCGACCCCCGCCTGACCAGGCTGGCGGAGATCTTCGGCTCCCAGCGCGTCCTGCCGGCCACGGTCGACTTCGTCGACATCGCGGGCATCGTCCGCGGCGCGTCGGAGGGTGAGGGCCTGGGTAACAAGTTCCTCGCGAACATCCGCGAGTCCGACGCGATCTGCCAGGTCATCCGTGCCTTCAAGGACGAGAACGTCGTGCACGTCGACGGCAAGGTCTCGCCGAAGGACGACATCGAGACGATCAACACCGAGCTGATCCTCGCCGACCTGCAGACCATCGAGAAGGTCCTGCCCCGCCTCCAGAAGGAGTCGCGGATCAAGAAGGACATCGCGCCCAAGGTCAAGGCGGTCGAGGAGGCCAAGGAGATCCTGGAGAAGGGCGACACCCTCTTCGCCCACGGCATCGTCCAGGGCAGCGAGCGCGCGGAGCTCCTGCACGACCTGCACCTCCTCACGACGAAGCCCTTCCTCTACGTCTTCAACGTCGACGAGGACGAGCTGACCGACGAGGACTTCAAGAACGAGCAGCGCGCCCTGGTCGCCCCCGCCGAGGCGATCTTCCTCAACGCCAAGCTGGAGGCGGACCTCGCCGAGCTGGACGAGGACGAGGCCCTCGAACTCCTCCAGTCCGTCGGCCAGGACGAGCCCGGCCTCGCCACCCTCGCCCACGTCGGCTTCCGCACCCTCGGCCTGCAGACGTACCTCACGGCCGGCCCCAAGGAGTCCCGCGCCTGGACCATCAAGAAGGGCGCCACCGCCCCCGAGGCCGCCGGTGTCATCCACACCGACTTCCAGAAGGGCTTCATCAAGGCCGAGGTCATCTCCTTCTCCGACCTGGTCGAGACCGGCTCGGTCGCCGAGGCCCGCGCCAAGGGCAAGGCCCGCATGGAGGGCAAGGACTACGTCATGCAGGACGGCGACGTGGTGGAGTTCCGCTTCAACGTGTGACGGGTGGTGCACCACCACGTCAATGATCCGGCGCACGTGCAGGTCACATGGGGTCTGACTCTTCGGAGTCAGGCCCCATGGCTTTGCACCGTGCTGGATTCGTGCCGGGTGGGAGGAGAGTGCCCGTGCCGGACGGTGCTGTCCGGAGCCCGGTGGCAGGAGAGCACAAGTTCGTCCCGCCCTGGGCCTGCCAGGCGTACGCCCGGGCCGTCCCCTGCGGCCGGACGGTGGTCGTCCCGGACGCCTCCCACATGCCGTATCCGGAGCAACCCGCACGGTTCGCGCAGGAGTTGCCGTCACGGATCGGCGGTCCGGTGTGAGAAAACGAGCTGTTACCACCGGCGGTCGTGTGCCTACGATGAGCGACGACAACCTCGTTTCCAGGGATCGCTTCAGAAGGGGTCACGTTGCAGTCGGCGTCACGTGCCACGGGTGGCGAGCGGGCGGGCCGCAGGCCGCGCAACGCGCAGGCCACCTGGTGGCCGCTGATTCGAAGACTCACCACGCACCGCTGAGCCTTGCCGAGAGCACTGCCGCTCCGGCACGGCGCGGTTCCACGTGCCCACTTCACCTCACCCGGCCGGTCTCCGGCGTACCCCCGCTCCGTCGCGCCCTCGCGCGGACCCGGGGGCCGCCCGCGTCCCCCGGGTCCTTCCCTCACGAGGCCATGAAGAAGAACAGATTCCTGCCCACGCTGCTCGTCGTGGCGCTGATCGGCACCATCATCGAGCTGGACATGTCCGTGCCCAGCTTCCCCGACATCGCCCGGGCGCTGGACGCGTCCGAGTCGTCGGTCCAGCTGACCGTCACCTACAACTTCCTCGGCTACTGCCTGGGCGCCCTCGCCTACGGGCCGCTGTCCGACCGGTTCGGCCGGCGCGGCGTCATGCTGGCCGGCAACGCCGTCATGCTGGCCGGCGCCCTGGGCTGCGCGGTGGCACCCACCATCGAGTTCCTGCTGGTGTCCCGGTTCGTGCAGGGCGTGGGCGCCAGCACCTCCGTCGTGCTCGTCTTCGTGATCATCGCGGACGTCTACGAGGGCAAGCAGCTGCTCAAGATGTTCGGGCTGACCAACGCCGCCATGTCCACTTTCATGACAGCGGCCCCGGCGCTCGGCGGACTGGTCAACCGCACCCTCGGCTGGCGCGGCAACTACGCGGTGGTTTTCGGCGTCACCCTGGTGTCGCTGCTGCTCATGGCGCTGTTCCTGCCCGAGACCAGGACCGGGCGGGTCAAGGTGAGCGCCCGGCAGGTGGCCGGCGACTACCGACGGCTGCTGGGCAGCAGGGAGTTCCTGGCCGCGTCGCTCGTCCCCAGCCTGCTGTTCGCCGCCTACATGGTCTTCATCGCCGCCAGTTCCTTCCTCTACACGGACACCTTCGGCCTGTCCACGCCGGCGTTCGCGGGCAACCTCCTGGTCGTCGTCGCGTCGTTCGCGGTCACCAGCCTCTTCGCCACCAGGATCATGGAGCTCCTCGGCGGTCCCGGGCGCACCGTGGCGTGCGCCATCGCCGCCACGCTGGCCGGCGTCGCCCTGTTCCTCGCCCTCGGTGACGGTCCGGTGCCCACCACCGTGTCCCTCGCCGTCTTCAGCGTCGGCTTCGCCGCCGTCTACCCCGTCGTCTTCGGCCGTTCCCTGGAGGTGTTCCCCGAACTCCAGGGAGCGGCGTCCTCGCTGAGCATGAGTGGTCGGGCGCTGCTGGTGACCCTGTTCACCGGCGTGGCCGGCGGTCTGTTCACCGGTGACGCCGTCGTCACGGCCGGGGTGATGGCGGTGGCCACCGTCATCGCCGCGCCACTGGCCTTCCTCAGGCCCCGCACCCCCGCCGGCGAGCAGACCCCGCACCCGTCGGACGCGATGACCGGGACCGGCTGAGCCGGCCCGCCCTTCGGCTTCCCTTCACCCCCGCGGACGCGGGCGGCACTGCGCGCCGCCCGCACCCGCCCCCGCCCCGTCGTCACAGGGCACGCCGGCCGTCTGCCGCGCCGGCGTGCCCGGGAAAGAGGCACGCCATGTCCATGCTCCACCAGGAGAACGCCCCGTCCGAGCGGAGGCTGTCCAGCCTGCCCGCGCGGTACGCGGACCGCTGGGAGGCCCGCTACAACGCCGACGGCGTCCTGCCCGTCGCCATCGCGGCCAAGTAGTCCGCCGCCGGGGAGAAGCCGGGGGGGCCGTCCGCCCTTCTTCGGCCGCGAGGACTACAAGGCCCGGCACGCGGTCGAATGCGGGATCAACCGTCTCAAGCAGCACCGGGCCGTGGCGACCCGGTTCGATGAAGTTGCGGTTCGCCCGCCGTTGTGCGGATGCCACAGCAGGACAGGAAAGGACGGCCCTGCGGTCGTTACGGAGGAAGGGCGCAGTTCCTGGCATTGGGCGGAGCGGTGTTCATGCGGTTGCACCTTCCGTAGCGGCATGTGGTCCGGTGGACTTACGTCCCGATGCCTTGAGGAAAGGTCCCTGCTCATGCGTTCGTCTTTCGTGCCGCCCCGCCAGGTCAAGATCGGTGACGCGGCGGCCTTCGCCGGCAGCACGCCACGGGCGATTCGCCATTACCACGAGATCGGGCTGCTCCCCGAGCCTGAGCGGGGCGGCGACGACCGCCGCCGCTACGGGTACGAGGACATGATCCGCCTGCTGTGGATTCGCAAGATGGCCGATGCCGGGATCGCCCTGGACGACATCCGTGACGCCTTCACCACCGGCACCGCTTCCGCCGGTGCGGACAGCGGAGAAGGTATCGCGGGAATCCTGGAGCGGTTGGAGGAAACCCTCGCCGAGCAGGAGGCGGAATTGCGGCGGCAACGGACCGCCGTGCAGCGGATGCGCGCCGAAGGCAGCCGGATGGGCCTGCTCTCCGACCTCGTCACCGAACGCCTCAAGAGCCTGCCCGAGGGCTCCCTGCGTCAGGGGGACCTGGACAGTCTGCTGGTCACTGAGCGGATCTTCGGCCCGCTCGGCGCGGCCGTCCAGGCCACCCGCTTCGTCGTCCTGGCCACGCATCCCACTCTGCGGGAGGATTCCGACCGCATCGATGACGCCGAGGAGGCACTCGACGACAGTGTCGCCGTCGATGATCCACGGGTGGCTCGAGTGGCCGTCGAGCGGCACGCCTTCGAAAGCGCCCTGCAGGCCGCCATCGAGGAGTCCGGCCTGGGTGAGGACGACGACGACCTCTTCGACGCCTGGGACACTTCGCACCCTGCCACCGCCGATGACGGCGAGAGCGAGGCCGGCCTCAGCCCTGGCAGGCGGGAGGCTGACTCCATGAGCGTGTTCGAAGCCACCGGCAAGATGCCCTACGACTTCTCCCCAGCCCGCCTGCGCTGTATGGAACTGGCCGAGGAACTCTCCGCCCAAGACTCACCCGCTACCCAGAACACGGCCTCCAGTGCCCGGCGCGGTTTCCTCTGACGCCGGCACGACGTGTGGGGAGTGGCCGGCGACCGGCCGGCGTCGCCCCGGCACCGGCGGTTCCTGTGGGCGGCGGCCCCGGCATGGGGAAAGGTGGCGGCCATGGCGTGGCTTTCGATGGCCGCTGGCGCGGTGATGGTGCTGTTCGTCCTCCGTGACGTGTTCCACACGCTGTGGCACCCGACACGGCACGGCGGTCTCAGCAGGCTGATCATGATGTCACTGTGGCGGCTGTCGGCCCGCCTGGGAGCGCGGCGACGGCCGGCGGGTCTGGCCGGTCCGCTGGGCATGGTCGCGGTCGTCGCCGTGTGGGCGGGGACCGTCGCGGTCGGCTGGGGCCTCGTCTACTGGCCGCACATGCCCGAGCGGTTCTCCTACTCCGAGCGTCTCGTCCCCGGCGAGCACGCGGGCCCCGTGGACGCCCTGTACGTCTCCCTGGTCACCCTCGCCACGCTGGGCCTGGGAGACATCGCGCCGACATCGGGGTGGCTGCGGGTGCTCGCTCCCGTGGAGGCGCTGGTGGGCTTCGTTCTGCTGTCGGCGACCGTGGCCTGGATCCTCGGTGTCTACCCGGCCCTGGCCCGCCGGCGGGCTCTGGCCCTGCGTCTGTCCCACGTACGGCGGAGCCGGGCCACCGCGGAGGCCCTCGACTCGGACGGGGGAGCCGCGCTCCTGGATGCTCTGGCCTCGGCACTCTCGGTGACCACGGTCGACTTCATGCAGTACGCGGAGTCGTACTACTTCTACGACGGCGACGAGAACACGTCGCTGCCCCGGCAGCTCGGCCACGCGGCCGACCTGGCCCGTCAGGCCGGGCGCGCGCGTCACCCCGACGTGCGGCTGTCCGCGTCGGTGATGCGTACGGCCCTGGAGGACCTGGCCGCCGTCCTCGACGCGCGCTTTCTCCGTACGGGCGGGACTCCCGAGCAGGTCTTCGCGGCGTACGGTGCCGACCACGGACGGGGGGCGTGACCGAGCAGGTGATCGGCTGCGCCGTCACGGCCGCCGAGACCCTTCCCCGAGGCTTCGGGCGGATTCCGGTCCAGGTGCGCGCCGCGTCGCCGCGTCCGGGGGCGACGGGGCGATCCGGGAATCGTCCCTGTCATCGGGGGTATCCGGAGCGGGTACGCTTCCAGGGTCTGTTGCCGAGGGGCAACAATGGCCTTGGGGCAACAAAGCAGCCGTGTCGTACCGGACGGGGAAGGTAGTGGAATGTTCCGGTGGGGCGGACGTCCCTCCGCGCACCGGCCACCGATGCCCCGCGGCATCGGGGAGCCCGGTGGCGCAGCCTCGTGTTCAGGCGGTGCGGTCGTCCGACCGCATGCCGTCGTCGTGCATCTGCAGCGCCGCCGCGTCGCAGAACGCCTCCAGCCCTTCCAGCAGAGCCGCCCGCTTCCCCGCGGGCATGAGCGTCAGCACCGACTGCAGTTCCTGCTCCCGGCGTGCGCGCAGGTCGTCGAGGAACGCGCGGCCCCGCTTGCTGAGGTGCAGCCGGACCTCTCTCCGGTCGGTCCGGCCGACCACCCGCTCGACCAGGCCGACGGCGACCAGCCGGTCGCAGAGCCGGCTGGTGGACGGGGGGGTTGAGGCGAGGGCGGCGCTGAGCGTGCGCAGATTGATGCCGTCCTGGTGCTCCAGGGTGAGCAGCACGCGCATCTGGGACGCGGATGCCGGGGCGGTCGAGGCGCGGCCCCACAGGACTTCCAGCAACTCTCCCGCCGTCGCGGTCACACGGGCGACCTCGACGGGCTCCGGGCGGGGGCGGAAAGCAGCCACTGTCACACTCTCGCAGGCACTGGGACAGCGGCCAGCGTACTAGCCATTCGCAGCGGCTACACGTGGGTCCAGCGCCCCGATGCGGCCCCGAGCGGCGTCACCGCCCGGGCGAGGACAGAGGAACTCTTCGAAGGATTGGTGTTATTGCCATCGTGAACAGACTCGTGACCGCCGAGCGGGCGCTGCGTACAGCGGCACCGCATGAGCTGCTCGACGCCACCCGTCGCGTGCTGGCGGAGCTGTACGCGGCGGAATCCGCCGACTTGTTGATGGCCGACTACGGCCTGACCGTGCTCCAGCCCGTGTCGGTGCTCCCGTACACCGCGGAGCCGGTGTCCGTGCACAACAGCGTGGTGGGCCGGGCTTTCGGCGCCCAGGAACCGGTGGTCGAGCCCGTCGGCGGCCGTGTGCGCGTGCACCTCCCGGTCAGCGTGCGCGGCGACCGGCTGGGCGTGCTGTCGGTCACCCTGCCGGACGAGGACGGCGCCGTAGGCGTCCTCAACGAGCTCGCGGAGATCGCGCAGGTGCTCGGCCACGAAGTGGTCGTCGCCGAGCGTGACACCGACGTCTATCTGCAGGCGCGCCGCAAGGACCGGCTCACCCTGGCCGCCGAGATGCAGTGGCAGCTGCTGCCCGCGCGTTCCTGCTCGCGCCCCGAGTACGAGCTCGGCGCACAGCTGGAGCCCGCGTACGCGATCCACGGCGACAACTTCGACTGGTCCGTCACGGCGGACCATCTGATGCTCTACGTCACCAACGGCATGGGGGAGGGCACAGAGGCCTCCCTGCTGACCAATCTGGCCATCAACGCCCTGCGCAACGCGCGGCGTGCCGGGATCGCCATCGAGGACCAGGCCGCCCTCGCCGATCAGGCGGTCTACGCCCACTACCGGGGCCGCTGCTACCTGTCGGTGCTGATGTTCGACTTCGACCTGGAGACGGGGCGCGTCGCCGTCGTGGACGCGGGGTCCCCGCAGACGGTCCGGCTGCGGAACGGATCCGTCGAGCCGGTCACCTTCGAGGCGCAGCTTCCGCTGGGCATGTTCGAGGAGACCGACTACGTGACCCAGGAGTTCCGGGTCGAGCCCGGCGACCGGCTCGTCTTCGTCAGCGACGGCGTGCACGCGGTCGCGGACCCCAAGGGGGAGGCGTACGGCGACGCCGCGCTCGCCCGCGCGATCCAGGCCACCCGGCTGCTGCCGGCCGCCGAGGTCCCGCGCGCCGTCCTGCGCGAGCTGACCGGCCACCGGGGCCAGTCCCTCCCCGACGACGACGCCCTCGTCGTCTGTCTCGACTGGCACGGCCGCTGACCCGGGCGGGAACCGCCGGCCTCCCCGCGTGATGTGCCGACCCGTGTTGTTCGCCGCACACTGTCGGCGCTAACGTTTGCCATGTGGCAATAATTGCCTCATGGACGTGGCCGGTCGGCGGCCCCGCGGGGAGGAGACGGTGAGGGTGTCGGAGCAAGAGGCGGTCGAGTCGGCGGCGCGTGGGCTGGGAGCCTTCCTGGAGCGCCGCCGGGAGCAGATCGCTCAGCGCTGGGCCGACGCCCCGCTCTTCCGCGCCGTGTTCACCGTGTCCCGCGACGAGGCGGTGGAGGCCTGCAAGGCCGTCGTGGACGCCCTGTCCGAAGTGGCGTCGACCGGGAGGCTGGAGGACATCGCGGCCCCCGGCTTCGACCGGGTGCGCGATCAGCTCGGGCGCATGTCCGGGTCCCGGACCCGCACCGGATCCAGCCCCGCGCAGATCGCGGACGAGGTGGCCGCCCTGCGGGCGCCGGCCGCCGAGCTGCTGCGGGCCGAGTCCGCCGACGCGTCCGCCCCGGAGGCGGCCGAGGGCATGCTGGCGCTGACCGTCCTGATGGGCACGCTGCGCGTGGTGGTGATGCAGACGGCGCTCAGCTCGGGCGAGGAGCTCATCGCGCGGCAGCGGGAGCAACTGCTCGAGGTGGCCACCCCGGTCATCAGCCTGTGGGAGGGCGTCGTCGCGGTGCCGCTGATCGGCACGCTGGACAGCGCCCGCAGCCAGGTCGTCATGGAGTCCCTGCTGGAGAGCATCGTCGACCGGAGCGCCCGCTACGCCATCCTGGACATCACCGGTGTGTCCACCGTCGACTCCCTCGTCGCGCAGCACCTGATGAAGACGGTCGCCGCCGCGCGGCTGATGGGGGCCGAGTGCATCGTCTCCGGCATCCGCCCGGCCATCGCCCAGACCATCGTGCACCTCGGCATCGACCTGGGCTCCGTCCTCACCCGCGCGTCCCTGGCGGACGCCCTGGCCTACGCCCTCTCCCAGCAGGGCATCGAGGTCTCCCCGCGCGCGGGTACCCCGTGAGCTCCCCCCACCCGAGCCGCGCGGCCGCGGTGCCGGTCCTGGCGCTGGGGGAGACACTGCTCGTCACCCTCCAGGGGGAGCCGCACGACGGGACGGCCGAGCGGCTCCAGCAGGACGTCACCCACCGCATCGCCCGCAGCGGGGCGATCGGCGTGGCCATCGACATCTCCGGCGTGGACGTCGTGGACTCGTTCCTGGGACGGGTCCTCGCGGAGATCGCGGCGAACGCCCGTCTGCCGGCGGCCCGCACCGTCGTGGTCGGCATGCGGCCCGCCGTGGCGATCACGCTGGCCGAGCTGGGCCTCACCCTGCCCGGGCTGACCACCGCACTCGACGTCGAGCAGGGGATGGACCTGCTGACGGGGAACCGGCCGGCCGCCTCGGACGGACGGGGGAGGGGGACGTGACGCCGGCCTCCGATCCCCCTGTCGCGACGAGCCTGCCGGTCGGCTCGGACGCGGACCTGGCATGGGTGCGGCAGCAGATCCGCCAGGCCGCCGCCGGGCTCGGCTTCGGCCTGGTGCAGCAGACCAAGCTGGTCACCGCGGCCAGCGAACTGGCCCGCAACGCCCTGGTGCACGGCGGTGGCGGCCACGTGGAGATCACTCCGGTGGTGCGGGGCACGGCCCGGGGGCTGCGGCTGTCCTTCGTCGACAGCGGTCCCGGGATCCGCGACGTCGAGCTGGCCATGACCGACGGATACACCAGCGGCGGCGGCCTGGGGCTCGGCCTCGGCGGTGCCCGGCGCCTCGTGCACGAATTCGCGCTCGACACCGAGCCGGGCCGGGGCACCACCGTCACCGTCGTCGCCTGGACCGCCGACGTACCCGCGGCCCGTTCGGGGGAGTGATGACACGCTTCTGGGACATTCCGGTGCACGACTCCACCCGTGTACGGGATGTCCGCGTGGCGGCCGAGGCGGCCGGCGGCCACGCCCGCCTCGGTCCGCACCGCACGGCGGTCGCCGCCCTGGTCGCCACGGAGCCGGCGGCCAACCTGTTCAAGCACGCGGGCGGCGGCAGCATCGTCATCGACGTCGTCGAGCGTCCCGGAGAGGGCGAACCCGTGCCGGCGGTGCAGCACGCGTCCCTCGACCACGGCCCGGGCATCCACGACGTCACCGCGGCCACGCGCGACGGTCACACCACCAGCGACGCGTCGCTCGGCGCCGGCCTGGGTACCTGCCGGCGGACATCGAGCGCGTTCGACCTGTTCGGCAGCCACCGCGGTACCGTCGCGGTGGCCCGCACCGACCCGGATCCCGGCATCAGCCGGGTGACGGCCCCGCCGGGGCCACGCGCGGGAGGAATCAACGTCCCGCTCGCCCACGCCGAGCACTCGGGCGACGCCTGGCGCCTGGCACGTTCGGGCCCGCGCCCGACCCTGATGCCGGCCGACGGCCTCGGCCACGGAGTGGGGGCCGCCCACGCGTCCGGTACCGCGGCCGACGAACTGCGCCGCTCCGCGCATCTGCCACCCGCCGACATCCTGCGCCACATGCACCCGGCCCTGCGCCCCACCCGTGGCGCCGCCGTCGCCGTGGCCCAGCTCGACACCGACCGCGCGGAACTCGCTTTCGCCGGAGTCGGCACCATCGGCGCCGTCCCGCACACCGGCACCTCGTGGGAGCCCCTGATCCTCCACCCCGGCATCGTCGGCGCCCGGTTCCCCGCGACCGTGCCCGTACGGCGCCTGCCGTGGGGACCGGACAACGTGCTCGTCCTGCACAGTGACGGGCTGCCAGCCCGGTGGACGCCGCCCGACGGCCCCGGACTCCCCACCCACGATCCGGCGGTGGTCGCCGCGACCATACCGCTGGACGCCGGCAGCTCGGCCCGCCCTCCGCGCGACGACACCGCGGTGGCCGTCCTCGCCCGCGCACGTGCGGGACCGGTGTCATGATCCCGCCCGATGTCCGGAAGATCGCCACGGCGTCCGACGCCGCCCGTGCCCGGAGCGCCGCCGCGCGCCTCACGGCCGCGCAGGGAGCCCCCGGGGTCGAACGGGCACGCTTCCTCACGGCACTCACGCAGCGGCTGCGCCAGTGCCTCGACGGTGACGGCGCGGAACTCACGCTCACCGTCGAAGCGCCCGGTCCGGACGGGGCCGCGCGGGTACAGGCGGTGGTGCGGCCCCTCCCGCCGGGTGGACGGACCTCCCCGTCGCGGTTCGCCGTCTCCTGCCCCGGCCCCGTGCCCCGGAGCCTCGCCCACCCGGCGGACCCGGACGACCCCGCGTCGACCGACGCCGTCCTGGCCGCCGACGAGGAGACGGCGGCCGTCCTGAGGAGACTCGACGAGGTGGAGGAACTCTTCCGCCTCCACCGCGAGGAACTGCACCGGACCGACCAGGGCGTGCTGGCCCTGCACGCCGAGCTGGACGCCGCCGCCCTCGTCCAGCGCGACCTGCTCGACGCCGAACGGGCCACGCGCGGTGAGGCGGAGAAGGCCCGGCGGCTGCTGACCTTCCTCACCGACGCCAGCGCGGCCGTGACGGCGTCCCTCGACCACGAGGACATCCTGCTCTGCCTGTCCGACCAGCTCGTCCCGCGGTACGCGAGCCAGGTCGACGTATGGCTCTTCGGCGAGAACCGGGCGGCCTCCGGCGGTGCCCGCTCCGCCGCGGCGGTCACGGCCGCCCGCACCGGCCGTCCCCAGCACGCCGGACGTCACCCCGGCGGACTGCCCGGCACCGAGGACCTCCCGCCTTCCGCGCTCTCCCCCGGCCGGCCCGTGCTGTGCATCCCCCTCACGGTGCGCCGGACCCTCGGCGTGCTGACCCTCACGGCACCCGGCCACCGCTTCGACGCGGACACCGGCGTGATGCTGGTCGAACTGGCCCGCCGGATCGCCATCGCCCTGGAGAACGCCCTCCGCTACGAACAGCACCGGGACACCGCCGAGACACTCCAGCGTGCCCAGCTCACCGACCTGCCCACCGCCGACGGCCTGCGCCTGGCCGCCCGCTACCTGCCCGCCACCCGGGGACTCAACATCGGCGGCGACTGGTACGACGCCTTCTTCCAGCCCGACGGCAGCCTTCTGACGGTCATCGGAGACGTCACCGGGCACGGGCTGCACGCCGCCGTGGTCATGGGCCAGTTGCGCACCGCGCTCCGCGCGTACGCCGTCGACGGGGCCGGCCCCGCCGAGATCCTCACGCGTCTGCACCGCATGCTGCGCCACCAGGAGCCCGACCTGTACGCCACCGCGATGATCGCGCGCCTCAGGCCGGGGGAACACCGGGTGACGTGGGCCTCCGCCGGCCACCCGCCGGCGGTCGTCCGGGCTCCCAGGGGCGCCGTGCGGGTGCTGGGCAGCAAACCCGGGGTCATGCTCGGCGTCCCGATCCCCTTCACGTACCGGGACCGCACGACCGGTCTCGAACCGGGCTCGACCCTGGTGCTCTACACCGACGGCCTGGTGGAGCGACGCTCCCAGGGCATCGACACCGGCATCGAGCTGCTCGGGCGGACCCTGGCCGCGCTGGACGAGCCCGCCCTGGAGGACCTGGACCGGTGTGCCGAGTCGCTGGTCGAGCCCCTCGTCCGCGCGTCCGAGCGTGACGACGACGTCTGTCTCCTGCTCTGCCACAGCACCCCGCCGGAAACGGTGCCCCAGCCCGCGCACGGCGAGCGCCTGGGCCGGCCCACCGGGGTGCCGCGTCCTGCCCGCGCCTTCGGTGAAGGCCCGGCACCGCGATAGCGTGGAGATTCCAAGGGGAGAGGGCGGATATGGTGAATGTGTCTGGACGGCAGTCGTCCGTGGAGAGCCGCCTGCGGGCGGTGCCGCCCCATGCCCTGCACGCCACCGCCGAGGCGCTGCTGACCGAGGGTTTCGGCGCCCGGGAGGTCACCCTCTTCCTGGCCGACTACGGCCTCACGGTCCTCCAGCCGGTCACGCACCTGCCGCACACGGGAGAGCCGGTCTCCGCCCACGACGGTCCGGCCGGCACCGCGTTCACCTCCCAGAAGCCGGTGGTCGAGATCACCGCCGACCCGGCCACCGAGCTGATCCACCTGCCCATCACGGTCCGGGGCGACCGGCTGGGCGTCCTCTCCGTCCGTGTCCCCGCCGACTCCGCGGATCCGGCCACCGTGCTCAGGCTCGGTGAGTTCGCCACCGCACTCGGGCACGAGGTCGCCACGGCCGGCCGGGACACCGACCTCTACCTGCAGGCCCGCCGCACCCGCCGCCTCACCCTCGCGGCCGAGATGCAGTGGCAGCTCCTGCCGGGGCGCGGCTGCGCCCGCCCCGAGTACACCATCGGAGCCCACCTGGAACCCGCCTACGCGATCGGCGGCGACAACTTCGACTGGTCCACCGGCGCGGACCACCTCACCGTCACCCTCACCGACGGCATGGGCCAGGGCATCGACGCCTCCCTGCTCACCAGCCTCACCGTCAGCGCCCTGCGCAACGCCCGCCGGGCCGGCATCGGCCTCGCCGACCAGGCCGCGCTCGCGGACCAGGCCGTCTACGCACAGTACGGCGGCAAGGCGTACGCCTCGACGCTGCTGCTGCGCTTCGACCTGGACACGGGAACCGTGAGCGCCGTCGACGCGGGCTCACCCCAGATCTACCGGCTGCGCGGCGCCGGGATCGAACGGATCGAGCTGACCGCACAGCTCCCTCTGGGGATGTTCGAGGAGACGCCGTACGAGGAGCAGACCTTCCGGGTGGAGCCCGGAGACCGCCTGGTCGGCATCAGCTCCGGGGTGCACGGCACCAGCTCGGCGGCCGGAGACCTCTTCGGGGAACAGGCCCTGCGCCAGGTCCTGAGCGCGACGCGGCGGACCTCGCCGCACGAGACGGCCCGCGCGGTCGTCGCCGGGCTGATGGAGCACACGGGCAGCACGGACCTCACCACCGACGCCGCCGTCCTGTGCCTCGACTGGACCGGCAGGGCCGGCACCGCGGCGGGGGGCGGACCAGGGGCGGGGTGAACCCGCCCGGTCACGGTGCCTCCGGGGGGCGCGGCTCACCGCTCCGGGCGGCGAGGAACGCCTTCATGGCGCGGCGCAGCGCCGACCGCTCCGCCGGTTCCATCCCCGCCAGCACGGCCGCCAGGGCCCTCGCCCGCCGGGCCGCGACGTCGTCCAGTACGCGGCGTCCCTGCGCGGTCAGGCTCAGCCGGACCTCCCGGCGCCTCTCCGGATGCAGCGAACGCTCCAGCATCCCCGCCGCCTCCAGCCGGTCGCAGAGGCGACTGGCCGTGGGCAGGCCTATGCCCAGCCGCTCGGCGAGCGCGGTCAGGTTCAGATCCGTGGCCGCCTCCAGGACCAGCAGCGCCCGCAACTGGTGCGTGGACAGGCGCAGGGCTGCCCGCTGAGCGGCCGTCGACCACAGGTTCGTCAGACTCTCCACAGCGTCGGCGATGTCCAGCGCGACGGCGTCCGGGGCGTCGCCCGGTCCCTCATTGCGGTCGTCACCGGGGCCGTCGAGACGGGTCACCAAAACATCGCTTCCGTCATGTTTCGGATGCTGCGGAGATAATCCTCATCCCCTCGCTGTACCCGAAGACGCGCGGTGCAAGCCGGTTCCCGGGCCCGGCCGGGTGCCGTGCGACGGCGTGGGCGCGTGTCAGTGGTGGGGGCCGTGGCGGCCGAGGGTGTCGACGGGCGTGGCGCCGGGGCGGGTCCACTGGGGTACGGGGCGGCTGGTCGGGCCCCAGGTGGGGGCGCCGTCGGCGTCCGAGCGCCAGAACCAGCACGGCTCGCGCCCCTCGGGGCGGCCCTCGGGGTGGTCCTCCCAGGCCTCACCACGGCCGTACGGCGTCATGTCGAGGAGGCCGGCGGATCCGTTGACCCGTTCGGTGCCGCGGCCCGTGGTGGAGTAGGTGAGGAACGTGCGGTCGCCGTCGCGGAGGTAGCAGGTGAGGTAGCCCATGGGCCCGCCGGCCGGCCCCTCCACGCCGCGCACCGAGTACCAGGGCTGGGTGTAGCCCATGAACGCCACGTAGGAGGCCACCTCGTCCCAGCGGCCGGTGGTGAGGAAGGCGAACGACACGCCGCGGGCGTTGAGGTAGACGGCGTCCTTGAGGTGCCAGGCCGTGGTGGTGCAGCCCTCGCACTGGCCCTGGTGCGGCGCGCCGTCGTACCACATGTGCTTGTAGACCACGAGCTCGTCGCGGCCCTGGAACAGGTCCAGGAACGGGACGCGGCCGTCGGGCCCGACGACCTCGACCGTTCCGTCGAACTCCACCATCGGCAGCCGGCGGCGGGCGGCGGCGACGGCGTCGCCCTCGTGGGTGTGGGCCTTCTCGCGGACCAGCAGTTCGTCCCGGGCCGCCTGCCAGGTGGCCAGGTCGACGACGGGGGGCCGACCGGGCGGCGCGGTGGCCGGGTCTTTCGGCGGGGTCGTCATGAGGGTCTCCCGTGTGTCTCGTGCCGCACGGCGTCGTACGGCGGTCACCAGTGAAGACCCGCGGCACGGCCGGAACTCATCGCGATGCGCGCTCGGACGTCAGCGCGCTCTCCGCCGCGGCCACGACCGTGCGTGACTGGTGCCGCACCTGGTGGTGCACGGGGACCCAGCGCAGGCGCAGGGACTTCTCGAAGTCCTCGCACCACGTGGTGAACAGGGCGTCCAGCTCGCGGTGGAGTCCCGGGGCGGCGGCGTCGTCCGATGCCGCCAGGAGCCGCAGCAGCAGGCCGGCCGCGCGGAGCGGCTGGCGGCGGGCCACCACGTCCAGGGCGCAGACCTGGGACGTGGTCAGCCGGTGCGGAGCGTCGGCGGCCTGGCGGGCGAGGGGTGCCCAGGAGTCGGCGACCAGGTCGTAGAGGTCGTCCGCCATCCACTCCAGGACCCGTACGGGCGCGCTGGCCTCGGCCGGGGGCAGGAATCCGCGCGCCTTGTCGAAGATCGCGGTCACCTGTTCCCCGCCGTCCCTCACCAGCCGGGACAGATCACGCAGGACGTGCGCGGCCTCCGGGTGCGGGGACAGGTCGCCGGCCATGTCGCTGGCCCACATGGGCACTTCGACGATCGCCGTGACACCGCCGTAGCGCTGGGGCGCGCACCAGGTGGACAGGCCGATGTTCTCGGACCCGGCCGCGAGACGGCCGGTGCTCTCCGGCGGGGGCAGGACGTGGATGCCGGGGCCGGGGTTCTCCCAGTACAGGGCGTCGAACGTGCCGTGCTGGACGGGGATGGAGAGTTCCGCGGCTGACGTCCGGAAGGGGACGGCGAGTCCGGGGAGGTCCCGGGTCAGCTGGGTCCAGCTGCCGCCCGCTTCGACGCTGTGCAGGGAGCACTGGATGAAGGGGCGCAGTCCGTCGATCACGTCGAAGAGGGCCTGGCTCTCCGGGAGGTGCCGCGGCACGATCGGTGCCCACTCCGGCTGTTCCGCCGCGACCGGGCGGAAGGCGCTGCGGTAGTAGTTCCCCAGGGTGTGGCCGGGGCCGGCCGTCGCCTCCTCGACGCCCTCGCTGAGAGCCGCGCCGTCCGGGTCGAGACACAGGACGATGTCCCAGGTGACGAGCGCCGGGTCGGTCGCCGCGGCCGGCCGTCCGCCGCCCGCCACCCGCTCCGCCAGCGCGAGCGCGGTCACGCCGCCGACCGGCTCGTCGGGGTGCGGCCGGGCGACCACCAGGACGTGGTGCGGCCCGTGCCCCACGGACAGCATCTCGATCGGGCGGCCCTCGCGGGACGCGCCGACCCGGCGCAGTCGGCAGGTCCCCGGGAACCGGGAGACCAGCCGCCGCGCCGACTCGGAGACGTCCGCGACCGTGAGGTAGCGGTCCATCGTGCGCGTCCGGTCAGGAGCCGCCGTTGCCACCGCTGTCGCCGGTGGTCTCCTTCTTGTCCAGCGGACGGATCTCGATCTTGTTCGACATGCCGTTACCTCCCGTGATGGCTGGGTGCGCGAGGAGCCGATGTGCACTTGCCAGCGTTCGCTTATCGGGTCAGTGTCTCAATCTCCGTTGTTGTCGGGAGAGTTGGGACTGTCGAGATTGGCGTGAAGATGACGGTGCACACAACGGTCCGCTCGATGCGGCGGCCCCGGATCAAGCCGGAGCACCGGGCCTACCGGACCGTGGACGGCCACATCAGGATCGGCAGCGTCGTCCACGGCATCGGTGCCGAGGTCAGGGATCCCGACGGCTGGGTGTGGACCCTGGTCGAGGCCATGGACGGCACGCGCGGCGCCGAGGGCGTCGTCGACGAGGTGTCCCGGCGCCACCCGGGACTTCGGCTGCCGGCCGCGGACATCGTGCAGGCGATGACGGACCTGGCCGCGGCCGGGTACGTGGAGGACGCCGGTGCCGCGACGCCCGCGGAGCTGTCCGAGCGGGAACGCGAGCGCTACGGCAGGGGCATGACCCTGCTGCGCTGGATGGACCTCCGGCCGAGGGAGAGCGCCTGGGAGCCGCAGCTCCGGCTGCGGCGGGCCCGGGTCCTGCTGGTCGGCGTCGGCGGTACCGGCGGCGCCGCCGCACGGGACCTGGTGGCCTCCGGAGTGGGACGGCTGCACTGCGTCGAACCGGATGTCGTCGAGCTGTCCAACCTGAACCGGCAGACGCTCTTCCGCGAGGACGACCTGGGTACGCCCAAGATCGACGCGGCGCTGACCGCGTTACGGGCCCTGAACTCCGACACGGCGGTGACCGGCGAGCGCCGCGAGGTACGCGGTCCGGCGGACCTCGGGGACCTGCTGGCCGGCGCGCCCGACGGCCTTGGCGACTCCCCTGACCGGCCGGCCGCGTACGACGTGCTGCTCCTCGCCGCCGACCGCCCGGCCGTGATCCGCAGATGGGCCAACCAGGTATGTCTGGCCTCCGGCACGCCCTGGGCCGAAGCGGGCTATCGCGGTCCCCTGGTGAGCGTCGGGGTCTTCGCGCCCGGCCGCGGAGCGTGCTGGGAGTGCCTGCGCAGCGCCGAGATCGAACGACGCGATCTGCGGCTCGCGCCCGGCCAGGACGAGGACGCCGCCTCGCCCCGCATGCCGTGGAATCCGGTCAACGCCGTGACGGCGGGCCTGTCCGGCAGCCTGCTCGCCCATGCCGCGATCACGCTGCTGTGCGGCATCCCGCCGATCGAACCCGGCTGCCGGTTCGGCCTCAACCTCATGGTTCCCGGCGACCCGGTCATGCAGCGTTCCCAGCGGCGCCCCGACTGCCCCGCCTGCCGGACGGAACCGGCGGTGAACCCGTTCTCCGGGAACGCCTCGTGACGGACACCGCGGCCGAGGACCCTTCCCGCATCGATCCGTCGACCCGCGTCCAGCTGCACGACCTCGCGGTGCGCCGGGACCGGGACGAGTGGATCGTGGGCCGCATGGCGACCCGGACCTTCGTCGCCCTCCCGGCCGCCGGGGCACGCGCGGTGGAACTCCTGGGCCGGGGCATGAGCGTGGCCCGGACGGAGGAGGAACTGCGCACCGAGACCGGTGAGGAGTTCGCGATCGCGGACTTCGTCCGGGACCTGACCGCCCTGGGGTTCGTCGCACGGATCGGGGACCGTCCGGTACCGGAGCCCGAACCGCCGCCCGCCTCACTGCCGTGGCTGCGCCCGCGCCACGTCCGGTTCGCCCTGCACCCGGCGCTTCCCGTGCTCGTCGCGGTCCTGCTGACGGCCGCCGTCGTCACCCTCGTCCGCCGTCCCGGCCTGATCCCCGGCTACCGCGACCTGCTGTGGAGCCCGCACGGCAGCCTGGTCCTGCTGAGCGGGGCGGCGGCCGGGTGGACGCTGCTGCTGGCCCATGAACTGGCCCACCTGGTCACCGCCCGCGCCGCCGGCGTGCCGGGGAGGATGCGGCTGGGCACCCGGTTGCAGTTCCTCGTCATGCAGACCGACATCAGTGGCATCGAACTCGCGCCCCGCCGCCACCGGCTGACGGCCTACCTGGCGGGCATCGCCCTCAACCTGTCCGTCGCCTCCGCCCTGGTCCTGGTCCTCGCCGTGACGGACACCGGCACGACGGCCCACCGGCTGACGGCCGCCGCCCTGCTGCTGCCGCTGCTGCCGCTGCCCTTCCAGCTGATGGTGTTCACGCGCACGGACGTGTACTTCGTCCTCCAGGACCTCACCGGCTGCCGGGACCTGTACGGCGACGGACTCGCCTACGCCCGCTACCGGTTCCGGCGGGCGGTGGCGGCCCTGCGCCCCGGCGCTCCCGCGAAGACCGCCGGGGCCGGTGACCCGAGCACCCGGCTGCCCCCGCACGAGCGCCGGGCCGTCCGCCTCTACAGCGCCGTCCTCGTGACCGGGACGGCGGCCTGTCTGACGTTCATGGCCGCCGTCACCCTCCCCCTCGACATCGCCCTGCTGGTCCGAGCCGTACGGGGACTGGGGCCCGAGCACGGTGCCGCGCGCAACGCCGACTCGGTGGCGGTGCTGGTCACCCTGGGCGGGGTCAACGTCCTGTGGCTGGTCACCAAGTGGCGCGACCGCCGGTCACGCCGGGCCGGCGGGAGCGACCGCGGCCGGCTGCGGCGTGACGCGCCGTGAGCCGGGCGCGTCGCGTGCCGGGCGCCGCGCCGCGGTCCACCCACGGGGCCGTTACCGTCACGGGCCTGGCCCATTACGTCGTGCAGGGCCCTTGTGCAAATCCTGTGGAACCCTCAATCTTTCGGCTGAAGCGCGGACTTGGCCATCGGTATTGACATGATCCTGTCAGTGGCCGGTTCGCTGCGCCACACGCGCAGCCCGTGCGTCGACCGCACCACCCCCCACAGCACACGCACCACCGACTGAGGAGGAACCCTCACATGGCAGTGATGCGTCACCCCCGGCGAAGACTGGCCACCCTCGGAGCCGCGACCACCGCGGCCCTCGTCGCGGGCCTCGTCTCCGCTCTCCCCGCGGGCGCGGCCCCGGCCGCTCCTGAAGGCCGCATCCAGTACGCGGGCGCCGCGAACGCCGTCGCCGGCAGTTACATCGTGACCCTGAAGGCCGACGAGGCCCGCTCCGGCTCCGCCGAGGGCCGCGCCCTGGCCGCGAAGTACGGCGCCGACATCGAGCGCACCTACACCAAGGCCCTCAACGGCTACGAGGTCGAGGCCTCCGAGGCCGAGGCGAAGCGTCTCGCCGCCGACCCGGCCGTCGCCTCCGTGGTCCAGAACCGCACCTTCCACGTCACCGGCACCCAGCCCAGCCCGCCCTCCTGGGGCCTGGACCGGATCGACCAGCGCAGCCTCCCGCTCAACAGCTCCTACACCTACCCGGATTCGGCCGGGCAGGGCGTGACGGCGTACGTCATCGACACCGGCGTCCGCATCACCCACAGCGACTTCGGCGGCCGGGCCTCCTACGGCTACGACGCCATCGACAACGACAACACCGCCCAGGACGGCCACGGCCACGGCACGCACGTCGCCGGCACGGTCGCGGGCGGCTCCTACGGCGTGGCGAAGAAGGCGAAGGTCGTCGGCGTCCGGGTGCTGAACAACTCCGGCTCCGGCACCACCGCGCAGGTCGTCGCCGGCATCGACTGGGTGGCGCGGAACGCGGTCAAGCCGGCCGTCGCCAACATGTCCCTCGGCGGCGGCGCGGACACCGCCCTCGACACGGCCGTCCGCAACGCCGTCGCCTCCGGCGTCACCTTCGTCGTCGCGGCCGGCAACGAGTCCACCAACGCCTCCACCAAGTCCCCGGCCCGGGTGACCGAGGCGATCACCGTCGGCGCCACCACCTCCTCCGACGCCCGCGCCAGCTACTCCAACTACGGCTCCGTCCTGGACCTCTTCGCGCCGGGCTCCTCCATCACCTCCGCATGGAACAGCGGCGACACGGCCACCAACACCATCTCCGGCACGTCCATGGCGAGCCCGCACGTCGCCGGCGCCGCCGCCCTCCACCTGGCCGACAACCCCTCGGCCACCCCCGCCCAGGTCTCCTCCGCGCTGACCTCCGCCGCCACCACCGGCGTCGTCGGCAACCCGGGCAGCGGATCGCCCAACCGCCTGCTGTACGTGGGCGAGGGGGACACCACCCCGCCCGGTGACCGCTTCGAGAACACCGCCGACTACGCCATCGCCGACAACAGCACCGTCGAGTCCCCGGTCACCGTCTCCGGCGTCTCCGGCAACGCGCCCTCGGACCTGGCCGTCGAGGTCGACATCACCCACACCTACATCGGCGACCTCCAGGTCCAGCTGATCGCCCCCGACGGCACGGCGTACACGCTGAAGTCGTACGGCACCGGCGGCAGCGCCGACAACATCAACACCACCTACACCGTGAACGCCTCCGCGGAGCCGGCGAACGGCACCTGGAAGCTGCGCGTGAGCGACAACGCCCGGTACGACACCGGCCGGCTCAACGGCTGGGCCCTGCAGTTCTGACGCGGCCGGCGTCCTGCTGACGGGCACACCCTCGCCCCCGGGGAAGGATCCCCGGGGGCGAGGCCCGTCACCCCGCGCCTACGATGCGCCTCGTGTCCATACCTCCGCCCCACGGGCCCCCGCACCAGGACGGCCCCCCGCCGCCGCAGTTCCCCTACGGCGGCCGGCCCGGTTTCGCGCCGTACGGGCTGTACGGGCCCGACGGGCCCCGGCCGCCCGCCGTCGTCAACGGTGTCGCCATCGCCGCCCTGGTCCTCGGCGTGCTGTGCTTCCTGCCGGCCATCGGGCTGGTGCTGGGGCTGGTCGCCCTGAGGCAGATCAAGCGGCGGGGGGAGCGCGGGCGGGGGATGGCGATCGCCGGATCCGTGCTGTCGTCACTCGGGCTCGCGCTGTGGACGGTGGCGCTCGCCACCGGGGTCGCGGCCGACGTCTGGCAGGGCGTCAAGGACGGTACGCGCGGCGACAGCGTCCTCGGCCTGCGCAAGGGCGACTGCTTCAACTCGCCCGGCGGTCTCGAGGGCTGGGCCACGGACGCCGACCGGGTGCCCTGCGCGCGGGAGCACGACGGGGAGGTCTTCGCCGTCGTCACCGTGCCCGACGGCGCCTTCCCGGGCGACGCCCGCCTCACCGACACGGCCGACGAACGGTGCTACGCGCTCCAGGACGCCTACGTCATGGACACCTGGGCGCTGCCCGGCCACGTGGACGTCTACTACCTCACCCCGTCCCGGGAGAGCTGGGACTTCGGTGACCGCGAGATCACCTGCGTCCTCGGCAACCGGGACGCGCAGGCCACTCTCACCGGGTCGCTGCGCCGGGACCCGGCCACGCTGGACGCGCACCAGCTGGCCTATCTGAAGGCGGCCCGGGTGCTCGACACCGCGCTGCGCGACGCGCCCGGGGCGGAGTACCCCGACGAGGACCTGAGCGACGACAAGGAGTGGGCCGGACGGGTCGAGGAGGCCCTCGCCGAGCAGACGAGGCTGCTGCGCGCCCACGAGTGGCCGGCCGGTGCCAGGCAGCCGGTGGCCGACCTGGCCGACGGTCTGGAGAAGGCGCGCCAGGAATGGGCCAGGGCGGCCGACGCAGCCGACGTGGGCGCCTACTACGGGCACGAGGAGAAGGGCCGGGAGCTGATCGATCCCCACAGGTCGGTCACCGCACGCAAGGCTCTGGGCCTGGCCACCACCCCGCCCTCGTACGACGACGAGGCGGAGCGCGAGCCGGAAAGCGGTGACATGAAGGTGTGACGGCCGCCATAGCGGGGAGAAAGTGCCTGCGTAAAGCCCTCACCCGGCAGATGTCATCACATCGAGTGATTCTCTGGCCTTCGCTTGCCTGGTACAACCTACGGTTGCCACGCTGTTGCTGTCTGTACAACCTGATGGGAGTGGCCCGTGACATTCGGTGAGCAGCCGGCGTACCTGCGCGTCGCGGGTGATCTCCGCAAGAAGATCGTCGACGGCCGGCTGCCACCGCACACCCGCCTCCCCTCGCAGGCGAGGATCCGCGAGGAGTACGGCGTCTCGGACACGGTCGCCCTGGAGGCGCGCAAGGTGCTCATGGCGGAGGGGCTCGTCGAGGGCCGCTCCGGGTCGGGGACGTACGTGCGCGAGCGGCCGGTGCCCCGGCGGGTGGCCCGCTCCGGCTTCCGTCCGGAGCGCGGGGCCACGCCCTTCCGCCAGGAGCAGGCCGACGTGGGCGTCCGCGGCACCTGGGAGTCCAGCAGCGAGCAGACCGACGCCGGCGCCGCCGTCGCCGGCCGGCTCGGCATCGAGCCCGGTGACCGCGTGATGCGCACCAAGTACCTCTTCCGGGAGGCCGGTGAGCCGATGATGCTCTCCACCTCCTGGGAGCCGCTCGCCCTCACCGGCCGGACCCCCGTGATGCTCCCCGAGGAGGGCCCGCTCGGCGGCATGGGCGTCGTCGAGCGCATGCGCGCCATCGACGTGATCGTGGACAACGTCACCGAGGAGGTCGGCGCCCGCCCCGGCCTCGCCGAGGAGCTGGTCCTGCTGGGCGGCGTCCCCGGTCACGTCGTCCTGGTCATCCAGCGGACCTACTTCGCCTCGGGGCGCCCGGTCGAGACGGCGGACGTGGTCATCCCCGCCGACCGCTACCGGGCCGCCTACCACCTCCCGGTGAAGTAGCGCGGTCCCGGCCGGGCGGACCCCCGGGCCGTCCCGCTCCCGCCCCATCGCCCCCTCGCGCTCCTTTCCGCGCCCCCCGCCCCCGGGTCCGCTCCGGCGTGCCGCGCGGGCCGGCGCCGTCCCGCCGCCGTAGCAATCTGGCCGTTCTCGCAGGTCGCCCCCGGAGCGGGGCGCGCCGCGCGGTATGCCGCTGACCGGATGCGTCGGCCCTCGCGCACGGCGCACTGACCACCGTGCGCCCCCTGCGTACTGGCTGGTTGCGTGCCTCTTTGTGAAAAGGCGTATTCGCTCAGTGAAGGTAAGGCGTAGGCTCGGGCATATGCGGACTGGGGTTTCCTTACCGGGCGGAGCGCGGCACAGGCCGCGGGCGGGAAGTGGAGGGGAGCGATGAACGACGGCACGGTGACTCTGCCCTGGCTCGTCGTGCGTCAGGACGACAACGGAAATCGCTACCGGGTGGGCAGGTACGCGACCCGCGCCGAGGCGGAGAGGATCGCGGACAGCCTCGACGGGCCCGGACACAAACAGCTCTACTGGGTCGAGCGGATCACCCGGGACGGAACGTCGCCCGGCTGACCCGCTGTCGTAGGCTCCGGCGCATGAGCGAGCGGATCGTGGTGGTCGGTGCGGCCCTCTGGCACGAAGGGCGGCTGCTCGCCGCCCGCAGGAGCGCGCCCGCCGAACTGGCCGGGCGCTGGGAGCTGCCCGGCGGCAAGGTGGAACCGGGCGAGACCCCGGACGCGGCGGTCGTACGGGAGTTGCGCGAGGAACTCGGCGTCGACGCCGAGGCGGGCGAGCGCGTCCCGGGCGAGTGGCCGCTGCGCACCCCGTACGTGATGCAGGTGTGGACCGCGCGCCTGCGCCCCGGATCCGCCGCACCCCGGCCCCTGGAGGACCACGACGAGCTGCGCTGGCTGACGCCCGACCGGATCTGGGACGTCGACTGGCTCGAGCACGACGTGCCGGCCGTCCGGGACACCCTCGCCCACCTCGGCCCCCGGCAGGGCGTGTGAAGCGCTACTGCGGCGCGTGGACGCGGGGATGACGGAGCGTGGGGCGCCTTCCCGCGCCGCTCGTGCCACGATGCGCCGCCGAACGGGGTACTCGGTGCGGGATATCGGGTATGGGCCTTTTGACCGCATGAAGCCGGATAGGGAGGGATGTCCTCCCCGGGCTTCCTCACTCCCGCGGCGGGGAAGTGATCCGCGTGACCGACACCGACGGCGACTGGGCCGCGTGGACGTTCTCCGCGGACCCGGGAGCCGTGCGCGCGGCCCGCTCCGCCGTCCGCGACCAGCTGCGGCTCTGGGGCCTCGACAGCGTCGGCGACCTCGCGGCCCTGCTGGTCAGCGAGCTGGTCACGAACGCCCTGCGGCACGCCACCGGCCCCATCGGCGTCCGCCTGGTTCGCCCCTGCGACCTCGCCGAAGTCCTCCTGGTGGAGGTCTCCGACCCGCTCCCCGACCCCCCGCGCGAACGCGCCGCGCGGCCGGAGGACGAGGGCGGGCGCGGACTGCAGCTGCTGGCCTCCGCCTCCCGCCGCTGGGGCACCCGCCCCGGGGCGGCCGGAAAGACCGTGTGGTTCGAACTCACGGTGCCCCGGTGAGGTCTCGCACGGGCGTTCACCGGTGTACGCGCCCCGCCCTTCCGTCGAGTGACCGGCGCCGCCCGGCGGAGGTTGTCGAAGAGGGGGGTTCGACGACGTGTCCGCTGGTTAGAAGACTGGAAGTGTTCTCACGGCGCGGACCGAAAAGCATCGGGACCGTGCTGTGATCGTGAACACCGTGTTGTGCGGCGCCGTAGTGCTGGATACTGCGGGCAGCCGCCCCCGGTGACCGGTGCCGGACGCGGTGAGCTGGAGGGGACGGTTCGCGTGAGCGAGATACCAGCGAAGGCCACGGAGTCCGAGGACCCGTCGGGCGGCGCGAGAGGAGAGGCCGCCGACGGCCTCGTCCTCGGCGACGCCCCGTCCGGTGACGCGATGTGGCAGAGCAGTCCGCCCGGCTCCATGTACGACTACATCAAGGTCGCCTCCTTCTCCATCGGCCCGGACGGGCTGGTCGACCAGTGGAGTCTGCGCGCCGAGCAGATCTTCGGCATCCCCGCGGACCACGCCGTCGGCATGGACCCCATCGAGGCGTTCATCGAGCCCGTCCGGCGGGAGCGGGGCCAGCGCAAGATGGCCGAGATCCTGGACGGCCGGGAGTGGACCGGGGTCGTGCCCTTCCGGCTGCCCGCCACGATGGAGGCGGACGAGCGCGACCGGGAGGGCCTCGCCGAGGTCTACGTCATGCCGACGCGGACGGAGGAGGGGGAGAAGGCCGCCGTCTGCATCGTCGTGGACGTCCGCACCCTGCGCCGCATCGAGACCGACCTCGCCGCCTCGCAGGCCATATTCGGCCAATCTCCCTTCGGCTTCCTGCTGATCGATCCCGACCTGCGGGTACGCCGCGCCAACCAGCGGTTCGCGTCCATCTTCGGCGGCACCCCCGACGACCACCGCGGCAAGGGCGTGTACGACTATCTGCCGCGCGGGGAGGCCGAGCGTGTCGCGGCGACCCTGCGCCGGGTGCTGGAGTCCGGCGACTCCATCACGGACATGCACGTCACGGGCTTCGTTCCGGGGTCGGACGAGCGCCGCCACTGGTCCGTCAACCTCTACCGCGTGCACAGCGGCAGCGGGCGGCCCATCGGCATCGCCTGGCTCGGAACCGACATCACCGCCCGCCGTGCCGCCGCCCGGGAGGCCGCCGCCGCGCGGCGCAATCTCGCCCTCCTCAACGAGGCGGGCGCCCGGATCGGCAACTCCCTCGACCTGGAGACCACCGCCCGCGAACTCCTCGACGTCGTCGTCCCCGGCTTCTGCGACCTGGCCACCGTCGACCTGTACCAGGGGCTGCTGGCCGGTGACGAGAACCCTCCGGGGCTCGCCGACGGCAGCGCGGAGGTGCGCAGGGTCGCCTTCGCCAGCGCGGTCTCCGGCGCGCCGTTCAGCGGCACCGGGGAGCCCGTCAAGCTGGGAGCCGTCCACCACTACCCGTTCAACTCGGCCTGCGCGGACGCCCTGCGCACCGCCCGCCCGCAGAAGGTGCCGGGCGACGACGGCGGCCTGGTGCAGTCCACGCTCGCCGTGCCGATGGTCGCCCACGACACCGTGGTGGGCCTCGCCCAGTTCGCCCGCACCAAGGGCAGCGAGCCGTTCGGCGACCGCGACCGTGAGCTCGCGGTCGAACTGGCCGCGCGGGCCGCCGTCTGCATCGACAACGCCCGTCTGTACCGGCGTGAGCACGAACGGGCGCTGATACTGCAGCGGTCCCTGCTCCCGCCCGGCGACCCGGAGGCCTCCGGCCTCGACATCGCCTGCCGTTACCTGCCCGGCAACGCGGCCACCGGCCGGCCCAGCGAGGTCGGCGGCGACTGGTTCGACGTGATCGAACTGCCGGGCCACCGCACCGCGCTGGTCGTCGGGGACGTCATGGGGCGCGGGCTGCGCGCGGCCGTGGCGATGGGTGAACTGCGCACCGCCGTCCGCACCCTGGCCCAGCTCGACCTGGAACCCGCCGAGGTGCTCTCCCAGTTGGACGAGATCGCCCGGGGCCTCGGTGCTCCCGGAGGCCCCTCCCAGGCCTTCGCGGGAGGCGTCCAGCAGGCCACCAGAGCCGCCCGCCGTCCCCGCGAGGCGGACCTCTCCGAGGTCTACCTGGCGACCTGCGTGTACGCCGTCTACGACTCGGTGACCCGGCGCTGCACCTTCGCCAACGCGGGCCACCTGCCGCCCGTCCTGGTCGAACCCGGCGAGCCCGCCCTGATGCTGGACGTGCCGCCCGGCATGCCGCTCGGCGTCGGCGGGGAGCCGTTCGAGGAGGTGGAGGTCGAACTGCCCGAGGGCGCCCTGCTCGCGCTCTACACGGACGGCCTGGTCGAAAGCCGCGACCACCCCCTCGACGAGGGCCTCCAGGCCTTCGTGGGCACCCTGACGGATCCCTCCGCCCCCCTGGAGGACGTCTGCGACCACGTCCTCAACACCCTCGACACCCACCACGGCGAGGACGACATCGCCCTGCTGATGGCCCGCGTCCAGGGCCTGCCCGCCGACTCCGTCGGCGACTGGACCCTGCCCCGCGAGCCCCGCAGCGTGGGCCGGGCCCGCGAGTACGCCCGGGCGCAACTGCTCAGCTGGGACATGGAGCCGCTGGTCGACACCACGGAACTCCTGGTCAGCGAACTGGTCACCAACGCCCTGCGCTACGGCGAGGGAGAGATCAGACTCCGGCTCCTCCTCGACCGCACCCTGGTCTGCGAGGTCTGGGACTCCGGCCTGGTCCAGCCCCGCCGCCGGCGCGCCCGCGACACCGACGAGGGCGGCCGCGGCCTCCAGCTCGTCGGCCTGCTCAGCGCGGCCTGGGGCTCACGCCGTACGCACCGGGGCAAGACGGTC
The DNA here is from genome assembly GCF_008312835.1 of Streptomyces marokkonensis. Taxonomy (GTDB): domain Bacteria; phylum Actinomycetota; class Actinomycetes; order Streptomycetales; family Streptomycetaceae; genus Streptomyces; species Streptomyces marokkonensis_A. The sequence continues at coordinate 263,798 of NZ_VSKS01000002.1, forward strand.
TGGTTCGAACTGCCCCTGCCCGGCACCGACACCGGTCTCACCGATCCGGCGGAGGCGCTGCTGAGCCTGTTCTGAGCGCCGTGTGCGCAACCGGAACACCTGTTCCCCTCGTCCTCCCCGGCAACAACGACGGCGAGGGGAACGCGGCATGGAGGGCACGGAGCCGGGGGAACAGGAAGCCGGCGAGGAGAGGAGCACCGGACCCGCGCCCGAGGGGAAGCGACGCAGCCCCTGGGTCCGCCGGGCCCGGCGCGCCGCCCTCGTGGTCGCGCTTCTCCTGATCGTCCCCCTTCTCGCCGCCGGGACCGCCCTGCGCGTGAACTACATGGGGGATCCGGCGGAGGGGACGTACACGCGTGACAGGGACGCCCTCTGGCTCGGGCACGCCTGGGTCGACGGGCGCAAGAAGGACGCCGACGCGACCGCGCTCGCCCGCCGCCTGAAGGACACCGGCATCCGCGACCTCTACGTCCACTCCGGACCGCTGGAGCATGACGGCACCCTGCCGAAGTCCGCCTATCCTAAGGCCCGCTGGCTGATCGACGCGGTGCACCGCGAGCTGCCCGGCGTCCGTGTCCAGGCCTTCCTCGGCGACGTCCTCGCCAACGGGGGCCCCGACGGCCTGCACCTGGACCGCGCCGCCACCCGCGCCGAGGTCGTCCGCAGCGCCGGTCAGGTCCTGGACACCGGCTACGACGGCGTCCACCTCGACCTGGAGCCCCTGCACTCCGGTGACAAGGACTACCTCACCCTCCTGGACGACCTGCGCGCCCTCACCCGTGCCGAGGGCGCCCACCTGTCCGTGGCGGCGCACCAGATCGACCCGCTCCCGGCGCTCCACTCCGTCGCGGGCCTCTTCGCCGAACACCCCAAGTGGTGGTCGCAGGAGTTCTTCGGCCAGGTCGCCCGGCGCGTCGACCAGATCGCCGTGATGTCGTACGACACCGCGCAGCCCCTGGAGGGCACCTACGGCGGCTACGTCGCCCTGCAGACGTCCCTCGCCCTGGAGGTCACCCCGCCCACCACACACCTGCTGATGGGCCTGCCCTTCTACCACGAGAGCAACTTCAGCCACTGGGGTCACGCCGAGACCGTCGCCGCCGCCGTCCGCGGCGCCCGCCTCGGCCTCTCCCGCACGGACGCCGACCGGGAGCTCTTCGGTGTCGCCCCGTACATCGACTTCGCGGCGACGGAGACCAACTGGCGGGAGTACCGCGACGGCTGGCTGCGCCCTAACGCCTCCTGATCTTCGAGCCCAGCCACACCAGCGGGTCGTACTTGCGGTCCACCGCCCGTTCCTTCAGCGGGATCAGCGCGTTGTCCGTGATCCTGATGCCCTCGGGGCAGACCTCCGTGCAGCACTTGGTGATGTTGCAGTAGCCGAGGCCGTGTTCGTCCTGCGCCGTGCCCTTGCGGTCCAGGCCGGTCTCCTCGGCCGCGTCCAGCGGGTGCATGTCGAGTTCCGCGACCCGCATCAGGAACCGCGGCCCGGCGAACGCCGGCTTGTTCTCCTCGTGGTCACGGACCACATGGCAGGTGTCCTGGCACAGGAAGCACTCGATGCACTTGCGGAACTCCTGCGACCGGTCCACGTCCTCCTGCATCATCCGGTACTCGCCCGGACCGACCCCCTCCGGCGCCACGAAGGACGGGACCTGCCGGGCCTTGGCGTAGTTGAAGCCGACGTCCGTCACCAGGTCCCGGATCACCGGGAAGGCCCGCAGCGGGGTCACGGTGATCGTCTCGTCCCGCCCGAACACCGACATCCGGGTCATGCACAGCAGCCGGGGCCGACCGTTGATCTCCGCCGAGCACGAACCGCACTTGCCGGCCTTGCAGTTCCAGCGCACGGCGAGGTCGGGGGTCTGGGTGGCCTGGAGGCGGTGGATGATGTCGAGGACCACCTCGCCGTCGTTCACCTCGACCGCGAAGTCCTCCAGGCCGCCGCCCCGCACGTCCCCCCGCCACACCTTGAAGCGGGCCTCGTAGCTGCTCACTCGTAGAGCTCCTCTTCGGCCAGGTACTTGACCAGCTCCTCCTTCTCGAAGAGGGCGAGCAGGTCGGGACGGATGGGTTCGGTTCTCTCGCGGGTGAGGGCGATCTGGCCGCGCACCGCGTCGGTGCCCGCGAGACCGCCCGTGGGGTCGGTGAGCGCGCACAGCAGATTGACGTTGCGCCAGGACCGGTCCATTCCGGCGTGGTCCTCGCGGGTGTGCCCGCCGCGCGACTCGGTGCGCTCCAGCGCCGCCCGGGCCACGCACTCGCTGACCAGCAGCATGTTCCTGAGGTCGAGGGCGAGGTGCCAGCCCGGGTTGAACTGCCGGTGCCCCTCGACCCCGGCCCGGCGGGCCCGTACCCGCAGCTCGGCGAGCTTCTGCAGGGCCCGCTCCATCTCGTGCTCGCGGCGGATGATGCCGACCAGGTCGTTCATCGTCTGCTGGAGTTCCTGGTGCAGGGTGTACGGGTTCTCCGGCGGCCCGTCGGCCGGTTCCCCGCCCTCCGCGGAGAACGGGCGCAGGGCCTCCGCGGCGGCCGCGTCGACCTGCACGTCGTCCACGCGGGGCCGCCCGGCCCCCTCGGCGCTCGCGTACTCGGCCGCGTGCAGGCCGGCCCGGCGCCCGAACACCAGCAGGTCGGACAGCGAGTTGCCGCCGAGCCGGTTGGAGCCGTGCATCCCGCCGGCCACCTCACCGGCCGCGAACAGCCCCGGCACCCCGCGCGCCGCCGCCGAGTCGGAGTCGACGGCGATGCCGCCCATCACGTAGTGACAGGTCGGCCCGACCTCCATCGCCTCCGCCGTGATGTCGACGTCCGCCAGCTCCTTGAACTGGTGGTACATCGACGGCAGCCGCCGCTTGATCACCTCGGCCGGCATCCGCGTGGACACGTCCAGGAAGACCCCGCCGTGCGGGGAGCCGCGGCCCGCCTTCACCTCGGCGTTGATCGCGCGGGCCACCTCGTCGCGGGGGAGCAGCTCGGGCGGGCGCCGGTTGTGGTCCGGGTCGTCGTACCAGCGGTCGCCCTCCTCCTCCGACTCGGCGTACTTGTCCTTGAAGACGTCCGGGACGTAGTCGAACATGAACCGCTCGCCCTCGGAGTTGCGCAGCACCCCGCCGTCCCCGCGCACCGACTCGGTGACGAGGATGCCCTTCACCGACGGAGGCCAGACCATCCCGGTCGGGTGGAACTGCACGAACTCCATGTTCAGCAGCGGGGCCCCGGCCAGCAGCGCCAGCGCGTGCCCGTCGCCCGTGTACTCCCAGGAGTTCGACGTCACCTTGAACGACTTGCCGATGCCGCCGGTCGCGATCACCACCGCGGGCGCCTCGAGGACGAAGAAGCGCCCCGACTCCCGCTCGTAGCCGAAGACCCCGCTGACCTGCTCGCCGTCCTTCAGCACCCGGGTGACCGTGCACTCCTGGAACACCTTCAGCCGCGACTCGTAGTCGCCGGTCTCCCGGAAGTCCTCCTGCTGGAGCGAGACGATCTTCTGCTGGAGGGTGCGGATCAGCTCAAGACCCGTGCGGTCGCCCACATGCGCCAGGCGCGGGTACTCGTGGCCGCCGAAGTTGCGCTGCGAGATCCGGCCGTCCTTCGTCCGGTCGAACAGCGCGCCCCACGTCTCCAGCTCCCACACCCGCTGCGGCGCCTCCTGGGCGTGCAGTTCGGCCATCCGCCACTGGTTGAGGAACTTGCCGCCGCGCATGGTGTCGCGGAAGTGGACCTGCCAGTCGTCCCCGGAGTTGACGTTGCCCATCGCCGCCGCGATGCCGCCCTCGGCCATCACGGTGTGTGCCTTGCCGAACAGCGACTTGCAGATCACGGCCGTACGGGCACCCCGCTCGCGGGCCTCGATCGCGGCGCGCAGACCGGCGCCGCCGGCCCCGACCACGACGACGTCCCACTCCTGCCGGTCGACCACGGACATCAGAACAACCTCGGATCGTCGAAGGCACCGGACGCGATCAGGTAGACGTAGAAGTCGGCGAGCGCCACGCTCACCAGCGACGCCCAGGCGAGCTGCATGTGCCGGGCGTTCAGCCGGCCCACCCACTGCCACATCCGGTAGCGAACGGGATGCCTGGAGAAATGCTTGAGCTTGCCGCCCACGATGTGGCGGCAGGAGTGGCAGGAGATCGTGTACGCCCAGATCAGCACGATGTTGAGGAGAAACACGAGTGTGCCGAGGCCCATGTGGCCCCACTGGTAGTTCTCGTCGCGAAAGGCGAGCACGGTGTCGTACGTGAGGATGCCGGCGACGAGGATCGCCGCGTAGAAGAAGTACCGGTGGATGTTCTGCAGGATCAGCGGGAAGCGGGTCTCCCCGGTGTACCTGGCGTGCGGTTCGGCCACCGCGCAGGCCGGCGGGGACGCCCAGAAGCCCCGGTAGTAGGCCTTGCGGTAATAGTAGCAGGTCAGCCGGAAGCCGAGCGGGAAGATCAGGATGATGATCGCCGGTGAGATGCCCCACCAGCTCCCGAACAGCTCCCAGTTCGGCCCGGCCTTCATCGGCTCGCAGTTCTCCGCCAGACAGGGCGAGTAGAACGGCGAGACGTACGGCGCCGCGTAGTAGTCGGCGTTCGCGAAGGCCCGCCAGGTCGAGTAGACGACGAAGGCGAGCAGTCCGGCCGCGGTGGCGGCCGGGGCCAGCCACCAGCGGTCGGTCCGCAGATGCGGGGCGGCGATCGCGGCGCGCGTACCGGTTCTCACGCCGCCGCTCGGGTGATGGGGTTCTGTGGCAGGGGGTTCCGTGCCAGTGGCCACTTGTCCACTCCGGTAGGGGTCAGGGGGGCGCCGCGATCGGCGGGAGGTCAGGGGGCGCGCCGGTCGCGGGCGCCGAGACCCTCGTCGTCCGTGTCCACCCACAGCGAGGGGTCGTACGGCGTGTCGGAGATGGTCACGAGGTCGGGGCGCTTCAGCGGGGCCGCGGTGGCGGCGGCCGTCTCCCGCAGCAGCGCGACGCTCTCGCGCAGGTGATTGGTGTCGGTGCGGACACGGCGCATCTCCAGGCCGCCGCTGCCCATCTGCTTCTCCAGGCGTCCCACCGACCGGATCAGGTCGTCGAGACAGCGCTGGACGGATGCCAGTTCGTCGTGCACGGACATGACTTGCCCTCACTTCCACGGGTCCCTCTGGCCCAAGGCGGCAACGTTCATGCGCCTGAGAGTGTTGCGCGTCACACCTTGCGCTGTGAAGGGATGTGCATCGATTGGCCGAGGCGTACGGGTGCATCGGGCCGTGCGTTGCGCCGCACGGGTGGGCTTGCCGCCCGTGGCCGCCGTGTCGCCCCGCGTTGCCGAACCCTTTCCTCTTCAGTGGGCCGCATACATCGGATGAGCTCCAAATACCACCAAAAGTGATCGTAACGCCCGCGGCTTCCCGGAGGTACCCAGAGATGTCCCACGACGGCGTCGGTCCGCGCGCGGCTCTGCGCTCGGTCGCCCTCCTCACCGCCGGCATGCTCGCGGTGCCCGCGCTGGCCGGATGCGGTTCGGACGACGACCCCGCGGGCGAGCCGCTCGCCGGAGCGGACATCGCGCGCGCCGACCGGGCCAGGATCGCCGACGGGGGCACCCTGCGCTGGGCCGTGGACACCGTCCCGGACACCCTGAACACCTTCCAGGCGGACGCCGACGCCACCACCTCCCGGATCGCCCAGGCCGTCCTGCCCTCGATGTACCGGATGGACGGCCGGGGACGGGCGGTCCGCAACCCCGACTACCTGGAGTCCGCCGAGATCGTCGACACCGAGCCCCGTCAGGTGGTCCTCTACAAGCTCAGCCAGCAGGCCGTCTGGAGCGACGGCCGCGAGATCGGCGCCGCCGACTTCGCCGCCCAGTGGCGCGCCCTGTCCGGCAAGGACACCGCCTACTGGACCGCCCGCAACGCCGGCTACGACCGCATCGAGAAGATCGAGCGGGGCGGGAACGACCTCGAGGTCAAGGTCACCTTCCGGCGCCCCTACGCCGACTGGAGGTCGCTGTTCACCCCGCTCTACCCCAAGGAGGTCATGGGCACGCCCGACTCCTTCAACGACGGGGCGCGCAAGAAACTGAAGGTCACCGCCGGCCCCTTCACCGTGAAGAAGGTCGACACCGAGGAGGACGAGGTCACCCTCACCCGCAACACGCGCTGGTGGGGCGAGGCGGCGAAGCTCTCGGAGATCGTGCTGCGCGCCGTCCCCCGCGACAAGCGGATCTCCGCGCTCAGCGCCGGCACCGTCGACCTGGCCGAGATCGACCCCTCCGCCGCCCGCCGGATCACCGTCGCCGCGCTCCCGCAGAATGAGAGCGGCCCGCTCATGGGCCCCGGCTCCGACCGTTCCGCCGCGGACGCGCTGCGCTCCTGGGCGGTCGCCAACGGCTCCGACGAGGACGCCGCCGACGAGGAGCTCTCCGCCCGCAGGAAGCTGCGCAAGAAGGCCGCGAAGTACGCCCGTCAGCAGAAGGCCCTCACCGGCTTCGAGGTGCGCAAGTCACTCGAGCCCGCCTACACCCAGCTCGCCCTCAACGGCGCCGACGGCCCCCTCGCCGACGAGCGGGTCCGCCGCGCCGTGGCCCGCGCCCTGGACCGCGAGGACATCGCCGGGGCCGTCCTGAAGCCGCTGGGCCTGCCCGCCGAGCCCGTCGGCAGCCACCTCGCGCTGGCCGGCCAGGCCGCCTACGCCGACAGCAGCGGCGCCCTCGGCGAGCAGGACGCCAAGGAGGCCCGGGCCCTGCTCGCGGACGCCGGCTGGGTGCCGGGCGGCCCGGTGAAGGAGGAGAAGAAGAAGGACGAGGGCGAGGAGGCGGCCGGCGCTGAGGGGGAGGAGGCCGGCTCCGAGGAGGACTCAGGAAGCGAGTCGGAGGGCGACGACGGCACGTACATCGTCGGTGAGGACGACGAGAACGACGACAACGACGGGGACGGCGGGAGCGGGGACAGCGGCGACAACAAGGCCCCGCGCGACTCCGCCACCGGTGCCCAGCGCCTGCAGCAGGGGAGCGCGCCCGGCGCCTACGCCCCCGAGGGCACCGCCGCCCCGGCCCGGGCCGGGAACGCGCCGGTGGCCAAGGACGGCAAGGCGCTCACCCTCCGGTTCGTCCTGCCCTCGGGGCCGGGCTCGGACACGCTGGCCACCGTGGCCGGCCGGATCTCGAAGATGCTGGAGCGGATCGGCATCCGCACGGACATCTCCAAGGTCGACGACGAGAGCTACTTCAAGGACCACATCGCCTCCGGCGAATACGACCTCGCCCTCTACTCGTGGCCCGCGACCGCCTTCCCCGCCACCGACGCCCGCCCCGTCTACTCCAAGCCGGTCCCGGCCGCCGACGGCTCCCTGAACGTGGAGCAGAACTACACCCGCGTCGGCACCGACCAGGTCGACCAGCTCTTCGACCAGGCCATCGGCACCCTGGACGACTCCGAGCGCCACGCCCTGATCCGCAAGGCCGACTCCCGCATCTGGGCGGCGGCCGGCTCGATCCCCCTCTACCAGCGCCCCCAGCTCACCGCGGCCCGCAGGAACCTGGCCAACGCCGGAGCCTTCGGGTTCCGCACACCGGTGTACGAGGACATGGGGTTCCTGAAGAAGTCCGCCCAGGGACCGTCGGGCACACCGGGCCCCAGGAGCTCCGGGACGCCGTCCGGGGACTGACGCCCCGGACACACACGGAAGCGGCCCACCCCGGACGGGGCGGGCCGCTTCCGTGTCCGTGCCGGCCGGGATCAGCCGTGCTTGGCGCGGCTCGCGGCGCGGGCGCGCTCGCGGGCGTCCAGGTTCACCTTGCGGATGCGGACCGCCTCCGGGGTGACCTCCACGCACTCGTCGTCACGGCAGAACTCCAGGGACTGCTCCAGCGACAGCTTGCGCGGGGGCACGATCGACTCGGTCACATCGGCCGTGGAGGACCGCATGTTCGTGAGCTTCTTCTCCTTGGTGATGTTGACGTCCATGTCGTCGGAGCGGGAATTCTCTCCGACGATCATGCCCTCGTACACCTCGGTGCCGGGCTCGACGAACAGCACGCCGCGCTCCTGGAGGTTGGTCATCGCGAACGCGGTGACGGCACCGGAGCGGTCGGCGACCAGGGAACCGTTGTTACGGGTCGTGAGCGTCCCGAACCAGGGCTCGTGCCCCTCGTGGATGGAGTGGGCGATGCCCGTGCCGCGGGTCTGGGTCAGGAACTCCGTACGGAAGCCGATCAGACCGCGGGAGGGCACCACGAACTCCATGCGCACCCAGCCGGAGCCGTGGTTGGACATGTTGTCCATGCGGCCCTTGCGGACGCCCATGAGCTGCGTGACCGCGCCCATGTGCTCCTCGGGCACGTCGATGGTCATGCGCTCGACCGGCTCGTAGGTCTTGCCCTCGACCTCCTTGGTGACGACCTGGGGCTTGCCGACGGTGAGCTCGTAGCCCTCCCGGCGCATGGTCTCCACCAGGATGGCCAGCGCCAGCTCGCCGCGGCCCTGCACCTCCCAGGCGTCGGGGCGGTCGGTGTCCAGGACGCGGAGCGAGACGTTGCCGATCAGCTCGCGGTCCAGGCGGTCCTTGACCTGGCGGGCGGTGACCTTGCGGTCCTTGACGGCCGCCTTGTTGTCCGCGCCCTTGCCGGTGGCGCCGCGGCCGACCAGCGGAGAGGTGTTGGTGCCGATGGTCATGGAGATCGCGGGCTCGTCCACCGTGATCAGCGGCAGCGGGACCGGGTTCTCCTGGTCGGCCAGGGTCTCGCCGATCATGATGTCCGGGATACCGGCGACGGCGCAGATGTCACCGGGGCCGGCCTTCTCGGCGGGCTTGCGGGTGAGCGCCTCGGTCATCATCAGCTCGGAGATGCGCACGTTGGCGACGGACCCGTCGCGCTTCAGCCAGGCGACCGTCTGCCCCTTCTTCAGCTCGCCCTGGTGGACGCGCAGCAGGGCGATACGGCCGAGGAAGTTGTCGGCGTCGAGGTTGGTGACGTGCGCCTGGAGCGGGGCGTCCTCGTCGTAGGTGGGGGCCGGGATGTGCTCCAGGATCGTGGAGAAGAACGGCTCCAGCGAGTCGGAGTCGCCCGGGACCGTGCCGTCCTCCGGCTTGGTCAGGGAGGCGACGCCGTCCCGGCCGCAGGCGTAGACGATCGGGAACTCGATCTGCTCCTCGTCGGCGTCCAGGTCGAGGAAGAGGTCGTAGGTCTCGTTGACGACCTCGTCGATCCGGGCGTCCGGACGGTCGGTCTTGTTGATGCAGAGGATGATCGGCAGCCGCTGCTGCAGCGCCTTGCGCAGCACGAAGCGGGTCTGCGGCAGCGGGCCCTCGGAGGCGTCCACCAGCAGCACCACGCCGTCGACCATCGACAGACCGCGCTCGACCTCGCCGCCGAAGTCGGCGTGGCCGGGGGTGTCGATGATGTTGATGGTGATGGGCTCCCCGCCGTCCTTGGGGTGGTACTTCACCGCCGTGTTCTTGGCGAGGATCGTGATGCCCTTCTCACGCTCCAGGTCGTTCGAGTCCATCATGCGGTCGTCGACCTGGTCGAGCTGGTGGGCGGCGAAGGCGCCGGCCTGCTTGAGCATGCCGTCGACGATGGTGGTCTTGCCGTGGTCGACGTGAGCGACGATGGCGACGTTGCGGATGTCGTGGCGCGTGGCCATAAAAGGCGTACTCCCGGAGTGCTGAGGAATGCCCTGCACGAGCGTCTGTGGTGTGCGGGCCCTGCCGGGCTGACACACGCCACGGCCTCACCCCATGGTACGGGCCCGTCGCGCCGTCCGCCGTCGCGAGCTCACGGGCCCCGGGAGCCCCCCGGGGAGCGGAAAGGTTCGTTCGGATATCGGTGTGTGTTCAAACACGTTTCGGACAAGTAAACAAAAAGGTGCGCCCAAATGCCCGAATTGCCGGTTTGTCTACGAGAGTGTCAAGCGCGCGCAGGTGTCAATCTTTGCAATTTTTGCTCAAAATATGGACGGTAGGGAGATCCCTATGTCTTCCGCCCTTGACGCGCGTTGACGGTCTTGGCGAAAGTTCCCCCAAACCACAGAACCTGCCGGTATCTGTGCTGCGCTCAACTCTCCAACCCCCCGGGGGACGAACACGATGACCAGTCCAATCAAGGCCGAGGACTCCGGGTCCGCGGCTGTCTTGGACCCTGAGCTCGCAGCGACCACCGAAAACGCGGTCGCCAAGGGCGAGAAGCAGCCCGAGGGTCGTTCCCCCGGCCAGTTGATGTGGCAGCGCTTCAAGCGCGACCGTACCGGGGTCGTCTCCGCGTGCGTAGTGATTTTCTTCTTCGTGGTCGCCGCTTGCGCCCCGCTCATCGCGAAGCTGTACGGGAAGAACCCTTACACGCTGTACGCCCAGGAGCCGGACTACCCCTTCCTCCTGGACGACTTCGCCATGCCGACCGGTTCCTTCGGCGGCATGTCGGGCGACTTCTGGTTCGGTGTGGAGCCGAAGCTGGGCCGTGACGTGTTCACGATGCTGCTGTACGGCATGCGGACCTCGCTGTACATGGCCGTGGTCGTCACCACGCTGTGTGTGGTGACGGGCGTGGTCATCGGCATGGTGATGGGCTACTTCGGCGGCCGGGTGGACTACTGGATGGGTCGGGTCACGGACTTCTTCCTGGCCTTCCCGCAGCAGCTGTTCTTCATCGCCTTCATGCCCGTCGTGACCGCCATGTTCGTCTCTCCCGCGGATGAGACCCCCACCTATCTGCGGGCCGTGGCGATCATCCTGGTGATGTGGTTCCTCGGCTGGATGGGCCTGGCCCGTCTGGTGCGCAGTTCCGTACTGTCGCTGGCGGACAGGGAGTTCGTGGAGGCGGCCAAGGTGTCCGGTGCTTCTCCCTGGCGCATCGTGCGCAAGGAGATCCTGCCGAACATCGTCACCCCGATCCTGGTGCAGGCCACCTACATCCTCCCGAGCACGATCCTCACCATCGCCTTCCTCTCGTTCATCGGCGTCGGCTTCGTCGAGCCGACCCCCGACTGGGGCCGGATGTTCGCCGTCGGCGCCGACGTGTACGAGCAGGACCCGATGTTCATGTTCTTCCCGGGCGTGGCGCTGGTGACCTTCGTTCTCGCCTTCAACCTTCTCGGAGACTCCGTCCGGGACGCATTCGACCCCAAGACCGGACGCTAACCGTCCATTGGTGGTGGGGGAGCTGCCGCCCCCGTGCCGGGTGACCGGACCGTCAGGCAGCACTCGTGGACAACTAACGACAGGTAGGTGCATCGGCATCATGAAGCCCATCAGAACGCGCACCGCGCGCGCTATCGCCGTTGCCATCGTGGCCGGCTCGCTGGCACTGACCGGCTGCTCGGGCGACAACGGCGGCGGCAGCAAGGGCAAGGACGACTCCAAGAAGCAGAAGGACGCCGCCGAGCAGCAGGACCCTGTCGCGTACGGTGACGCCGCCGCCTCCACCGGCCCGGCCGAGGAGGTCCCCGGGGCCAAGCCCGGCGGTTTCATCAACGTCTACATGCAGTCGGACCTGTCCCACATGGACCCGGGTCAGATCTACGTGAGCGACGCCGGCCAGTTCGCCAACCTGGTCCACCGCGGCCTGACGAACTACCAGGAGGACGACAAGGGCAACCTGACGGTCGTCGGTGACATCGCCACCGACTCCGGCAAGTCCTCCGACGGCGGCAAGACCTGGACGTACACGCTCAAGGACGGCGTCAAGGACGAGGACGGCAACGTCATCACGTCCGCCGACGTCCGCCACACCATCGAGCGCATGTACTCGAAGGTCATCTTCGACGGCCCGACCTACGTCCAGTCCTGGCTCTCGGGCAACGACTACCGCAAGGCGCTGCCGGACGGCCCCTACAAGGGCAAGCACCTGCCGGACTCCGTGCTGGAGACCCCGGACGACAAGACGGTCGTCTTCCACTTCGACAAGCCGCGTCCGGACCTCCCGCAGGCTCTGGCCATGGCCGGCTACGCCATCGTGCCCGAGAAGCAGGACACGAAGGAGAAGTACGACGACGCCCCCGCGTCGCTCGGCCCCTACAAGATCGCCGAGTACAAGGCCGGCAAGTCGATGAAGCTGGTCAAGAACGACCAGTGGGACGCGAAGACGGACTCGGTGCGCCACCAGTACGTCGACGGTTACAACTTCACCTCGACGATCGACCAGCCCAGCCAGACCAAGCGTCTGATCGCCGACCAGGGCGAGGCCAAGAACGCCATCCAGTTCACGGACTCGGTCGACCCGGCGCAGCTGTCCACGGTCATCGGTGACGCGGGCGCCAAGAAGCGCACCATCCAGGGCTACCAGCCCTACGTGTGGCAGCTCACCTTCAACCTCGACCGCGTCAAGGACAAGAAGATCCGCGACGCGATCACCTACGCCATCCCGAACCAGTCCATGGTCCAGGCGGACGGTGGCCGCTACGGCGGTGAGGTCGCCGGCGGTCTGCTCGCCCCGACGCTGCCGAACTTCGACCCCGAGTACGACCCGTTCGGCAAGCTGAAGAAGCCCAACGGCGACATCGAGAAGGCCAAGCAGCTGCTGAAGGAGGCGGGTGTCAAGGAGGGCACGAAGCTCACCTACGCCTACTCCAACACCCCGCGTGGCCAGGCCCAGCAGGTCATCATCAAGGACGCCCTGGGCAAGATCGGCTTCGACGTCCAGGCCAAGGAGATCGACCGGGCCAGCTTCTACGAGCAGGTCGGCAAGCTCGACAACCCGTACGACATCTACATGACCGGCTGGGGCCAGGACTGGTCCTCGCCGTCCACGGTCATCACCCCGGTCTACGACGGTGAGCTCGTCGCCGACGGTGCGTCGAACTACTCGCACATCAACGACAAGCAGGTCAACGACCTGATCAAGAAGGCCTCGGCGCAGGAGCCGGAGGAGGCCGCCAAGACCTGGGAGCAGGCTCACCACCGCATCGTGGAGGAGATCAACCCGGCTGCCCCGGTCTACTACTCGAAGCAGATCCAGCTCTACGGATCGAACATCGGTGGCGCCAAGTACAGCACCGAGTCGAGCTACATCGACATCAACGACCTGTTCCTGAAGCAGCCGTAACCGTCAGCTCGGCTGACCGCGGGGGTGTGCGCCAGGCGGAGCGCACCCCCGCGGACGGTTCCCCCTCCCTGCCGCCGCGTTTCGAAGAGAGCATTCACCCGCCATGCTTCAGTTCCTCATCCGCAGGCTGATCGGCGCCGTCGTCATCATGTTCCTGATCGGCGCCTTCACGTTCTTCCTGTTCTATACGGTTCCACAGGACTTCGCTGCGCTGTCCTGCGGCAAGAACTGCTCGCCCGAGAACCTCGCGGTGATCCGGGAGAACCTGGGCCTCGACAAGCCCATCACCACACAGTTCTGGGAGTTCATGTCGGGCATCGTGGCCGGCCGCGACTTCCCGCAGGGGCACTGCTCCGCGCCGTGCCTGGGTGTCTCCTTCGACAGCGGCAACTTCGTCTGGGACTCCATCGTCGACCGCTTCCCGCTGACGCTGTCGCTGACCGTCGGCGGCCTGGTGATCTTCCTGACCCTGGGCCTCGGCTCGGGTCTGCTCGCCGCCTGGAAGCGCGGCACCGTGATCGACAAGCTCGTCTCCGGCGCCTCGATCGTGCTCAGCTCGTTCCAGATCTACCTGCTCGGCCCGATCGTCCTGGGCATCCTGGTGTACAGCACCGGCATCATGGAGAACCCCAAGTACCACCCGTTCACCGAGAACCCGGCCACCTGGGCTCTCGGACTGCTCATCCCCTGGGCCGTGATGGCCACCATCTTCACCGCCCAGTACACGCGTATGTCGCGCTCGACCATGATCGAGCAACTGCAGGAGGAGCACGTCCGCACCGCGCGCGCCAAGGGCATGTCGCAGCGGTTCGTCTTCTTCCGCTACGCCTGGCGCGGCTCCCTCATCCCGATCGTCACCATCCTCGGCATCGACCTCAGCGCGCTGCTCGGGGGCGCGGTCGTCACGGAGTTCACCTTCGACCTGCCCGGCCTCGGCCGGCTCGCGGTCGACTCCTCGCTGACCAAGGACCTGCCGCTGACGATGGGCATCATGCTGTTCGGGGCGTTCTTCATCCTGATCCTGAACATCATCGTCGACCTCGCGTACGCATACATCGACCCGCGCGTGCGGCTCAGCTAGGAGAAACACCGTGACCACACTGACCAAGACCGAAGGCGGCAAGGCCCCGACCGGGCCTGACTCCTTCCTCTCGGTCCGCGACCTGCGGGTGCGGTTCTCCACTGAGGACGGCATCGTCAAGGCGGTCGACGGACTGTCCTTCGACGTCGAGCGCGGCAAGACCCTCGGCATCGTGGGCGAGTCGGGCTCCGGCAAGTCCGTGACCAACCTGACCGTTCTCGGTCTGCACAACCCCAAGACCGCCACCGTCGAGGGCGAGATCCTCCTCGAGGGGCAGGACCTGGTCACCGCCCCCGAGAAGGAGATGGAGAAGCTCCGCGGCAACAAGGTCGCGATGATCTTCCAGGACCCGCTGACGGCGCTCTCGCCGTACTACACGGTGGGCCGGCAGATCGCCGAGCCGTTCATGAAGCACACCGGCGCCTCCAGGAAGGAGGCCCGGGAGCGGGCGATCGAGATGCTGACCAAGGTCGGCATCCCGCAGCCCAAGACCCGCGTGGACGACTACCCGCACCAGTTCTCCGGCGGTATGCGCCAGCGCGCCATGATCGCCATGGCGCTGGTCTGTGACCCCGACCTGCTGATCGCCGACGAGCCGACCACGGCCCTGGACGTGACGGTCCAGGCGCAGATCCTCGACCTGCTCAAGGACCTCCAGCAGGAGTTCGGGTCCGCGATCATCTTCATCACCCACGACCTCGGCGTCATCTCCGACATGGCCGACGACCTGCTGGTGATGTATTCGGGGCGGGCCGTGGAGCGCGGCAGCGTCCGCGAAGTGCTGCGCGAGCCCAAGCACCCCTACACCTGGGGCCTGCTCAGCTCGATGCCGCGCCTCGGCGGGGACACCTCGCAGGCGCTCAACCCGATCCCCGGATCGCCGCCCAGCCTGCTGAACCCGCCCTCCGGCTGCCCCTTCCACCCGCGCTGCGCCTTCACCGGCGAGGTGCCGGGCAACCGGTGCAGCACCAAGCGCCCGCCGCTCGGCGAGGGCCGGGCCGCTGCCTGCCACCTGACGGCGGAGCAGAAGCAGACCATATTCATCGACACGATCCAGCCCCGGCTGCGCTAGGGAGAGATCCGAGACATGAGCGACAACCTCACCCTCCCCGCACAGCAGGGCTCCACCGGCGCGTCCACCGAGGCGCTGCTGAAGGTGGAGGGCCTGACCAAGCACTTCCCGATCTACGGCGGCTTTCCGATCAAGCGGAAGGTCGGCGCCGTCCAGGCGGTCGACAACGTCGACCTGACCGTCGGCGTCGGCGAGAGCGTCGGCCTGGTGGGTGAGTCGGGCTGCGGCAAGTCGACCACCGGCCGGCTCATCACCCGGCTCCTGGAGCCGACCGGCGGAAGGATCGAGTACGCGGGCCAGGACATCACGCACGCCAAGCGCAGGCAGCTTGCGCCCGTGCGGTCCGAGATCCAGATGATCTTCCAGGACCCGTACTCCTCGCTGAACCCGCGGCAGACCGTCGGCACCATCATCAGGTCGCCGATGGAGGTCAACGGGATCAACCCCGCGGGCGGCCGGGAGAAGAGGGTCCGCGAGCTGCTCGAGCTCGTCGGCCTCAACCCCGAGCACTACAACCGCTTCCCGCACGAGTTCTCCGGCGGCCAGCGCCAGCGCATCGGCGTCGCCCGTGCCCTCGCGCTCAACCCGAAGCTGATCGTCGCGGACGAGCCGGTCTCCGCCCTGGACGTGTCCATCCAGGCGCAGGTCGTCAACCTGCTGCAGAAGGTGCAGGAGGAGCTGGGCATCGCCTTCCTGTTCATCGCCCACGACCTGGCGGTGGTCCGGCACTTCTCGCAGCGCGTGGCCGTGATGTACCTCGGCAAGGTGGTCGAGGTCGGTGACCGGGACTCCATCTACAACCGGCCCCGGCACCCGTACACCCACGCCCTGCTGTCGGCCGTGCCCGAGGTGGCCATGGACGACGAGACGGAGAACCGGGAGCGCATCCGCCTCTACGGCGACGTGCCCTCGCCGATCATGCCGCCGTCCGGCTGCCGCTTCCGCACCCGCTGCTGGAAGGCGCAGGACAAGTGCGCCACCGAGGAGCCCCCGCTGGTGCAGATCTCCGGCAACCGCGAGGGTCACCTGACGGCCTGCCACTTCCCCGAGGAGCCGACCACTCAGTCCCGCGGCGAGGACGTGGTCCTCGACCCGGCCCTGAAGGCGCTGGAGGAGTCGGCCGGCAAGGACTGACACCTCGTCGGAACCGACGGCTGCCGTCCGCCCTCCCGGGGGCGGACGGCAGCCTTTGCCCGTTCGGGGCCCTTCATACGTACATACGGCTGGAGTCACCCCCGTACAGGTGCCGTACATGTGCGTGACGCACCCTTTGCCCAGATATTGGCGTGAAGGACCGGCGCACGTACGAGGAGGCACCCCATGCGCGGAGCCACGCACGTCAAATGGGCCGCTTGCGCGATGGCGGTCGCCCTCGCGGCGACGGCCTGCGGAGGCGACGGGGACGGCGGCGGCAGCGACGCCGGTGCCGTGCTGAGCGCCTCCTGGGGCGACCCGCAGAACCCGCTGGAGCCCTCGAACACCAACGAGGTCCAGGGCGGCAAGGTCCTCGACATGATCTTCCGGGGCCTGAAGCGGTACGACCCGGAGACCGGCGAGGCCAAGGACATGCTCGCCGAGAGGATCGAGACCTCCGACTCGCAGAACTTCACCGTCACCGTCAAGGACGGCTGGACCTTCAGCAACGGGGAGAAGGTCACCGCACAGTCCTTCGTCGACGCCTGGAACTACGGCGCGAGCCTCAGGAACAACCAGCGCAACGCGTACTTCTTCGCCTACATCGAGGGCTACGACCAGGTCCACCCCGAGGAGGGCGAGCAGACCGCCGACACCCTGTCCGGTCTGAAGGTCACCGGTGACCTGACCTTCACCGTCAAGCTCACCCAGAAGTTCTCGACCTTCCCCGACACCCTCGGCTACAACGCCTTCGCCCCGCTGCCCCGCGCCTTCTTCGACGACCACGACGCCTGGGTGAAGAAGCCGGTCGGCAACGGCCCCTACCTGGTCGACTCCTACACGCGCGGCTCGCAGATGTCCCTGCGCCGGTGGGACGACTACCCCGGCCCGGACAAGGCGCAGAACGGCGGCGTCGACCTCAAGGTCTACACCGACAACAACACCGCCTACACCGACCTGATGGCCGGCAACCTCGACCTGGTCGACGACGTCCCCGCCGCCCAGCTGAAGAACGTGAAGAACGACCTCGGCGACCGCTACCTCAACACCCCCGCCGGCATCATCCAGACCCTCGCCTTCCCCTTCTACGACGACGCCTGGAACAAGCCCGGCTCGGAGAAGGTCCGCAAGGGCCTGTCCATGGCGATCGACCGGGGGCAGATCACCGACACGATCTTCCAGAAGACCCGCACCCCGGCCACCGACTGGACCTCACCGGTCCTCGGCGAGGACGGCGGCTACCGGGCGGGCCTGTGCGGGGAGGCGTGCGAGTACAAGCCCGACGAGGCCAGGAAGCTCATCGAGGAGGGCGGCGGGCTGCCCGGCGGCAGGGTGACGATCACCTTCAACGCGGACACCGGCTCCCACCGCGAGTGGGTCAACGCCGTCTGCAACTCCATCAACAACGCGCTGGACGACGAGCGCGCCTGCACCGCCAACCCGGTCGGCACCTTCGCCGACTTCCGCAACGAGATCACCGACCGGAAGATGACGGGCCCCTTCCGGGCCGGCTGGCAGATGGACTACCCGCTCATCCAGAACTTCCTCCAGCCGCTCTACTACACCGACGCCTCCTCCAACGACGGCAAGTGGTCCAACCGGGAGTTCGACGACCTCGTCGACCGCGCCAACCAGGAGGCCGACACCGCCAAGGCCGTCGGCCTGTTCCAGCAGGCCGAGGAGGTCGTCCGGGACAACATGGCCGCCATCCCGCTCTGGTACCAGAACGGCAGCGCCGGCTGGTCCGAGCGGCTGTCCGACGTCAAGCTCAACCCGTTCAGCGTCCCCGTGTACGAACAGATCAAGGTGAGCTGAGCCGCGATGGGACGCTATGTCGTCCGGCGTCTGCTCCAGATGATCCCGGTCTTCATCGGGGCCACGCTGCTGATCTTCCTCATGGTCAACGTGATGGGCGACCCCATCGCCGGGCTGTGCGGCGAGCGCCGGTGCGACCCGGCGACCGCCGCCCGGCTGGAGCGGGAGTTCGGCCTCGACAAGCCCGTGTGGCAGCAGTACCTGACCTACATGGGCAACGTCTTCACCGGCGACTTCGGCACGGCCTTCAACGGCCAGGAGGTCACCGAGCTGATGTCGACGGCGTTCCCCGTCACCATCCGGCTCACCCTGATCGCGATCCTCTTCGAGATCGTCATCGGCGTCACCCTCGGCGTGGTCACCGGACTGCGCCGGGGCCGCCCCGTCGACACCGGCGTCCTGCTGCTCACCCTGGTCGTCATCTCCGTGCCCACCTTCGTCACGGGCCTGCTGCTCCAGCTCCTGCTGGGCGTGAAGTGGGGCTGGATCCGGCCCTCGGTCTCCTCCGAGGCGCCCTTCGACGAGCTGATCCTGCCCGGCCTGGTGCTGGCCTCCGTCTCGCTCGCCTACGTCACCCGGCTGACCCGCACCTCCATCGCCGAGAACCGCCGCTCCGACTACGTCCGCACGGCCATCGCCAAGGGCCTGCCGCGGCACCGGGTGGTCGTCCGGCACCTGCTGCGCAACTCCCTGATCCCCGTCGTCACCTTCATCGGCGCCGACATCGGCTTCCTCATGGGCGGCGCCATCGTCACCGAGCGGATCTTCAACATCCACGGCGTCGGCTACCAGCTCTACCAGGGCATCCTCCGGCAGAACACGCAGACCGTCGTCGGCTTCGTCACCGTGCTGGTGCTGGTGTTCCTGGTCGCCAACCTCGTCGTCGACCTCCTCTACGCCGTACTGGACCCGAGGATCCGCTATGCCTGATCACCAGCACGAACCCGAGCGCGCCATCGCGGGCACCGGAATGGGCGGCACCATGGACCTGGGCGTCGACGAGGCCGAGACCCTGGAGAAGCGGCCCGGCGTCCCGGACGGACGCGGACCGCAGGAACCGCCCCGCTCCCTGTGGTCCGACGCCTGGCGCGACCTGCGCCGCAACCCCGTCTTCATCGTCTCCGCCCTGGTCATCCTCTTCCTGCTCTTCATCTCCCTGTGGCCCTCGGCGATCGCCTCCGGCAGCCCCCTCAAGTGCGACCTGTCCAAGGCCCAGCAGGGCTCCCGGTCCGGACACCCCTTCGGCTTCGACGGCCAGGGCTGCGACGTCTACACCCGCACCGTCTACGGCGCCCGCACCTCCGTCGCCGTCGGCGTCCTCGCCACCCTCGGCGTCGCCGTCCTCGGCAGCGTCCTGGGCGCGCTCGCCGGGTTCTTCGGCGGCGTCTGGGACTCGGTCCTGTCCCGGATCACCGACGTCTTCTTCGCCATCCCGGTGGTCCTCGGCGGACTGGTGCTGCTCTCCGTCATCACCAGCAACACCGTCTGGCCCGTCATCGGCTTCATCGTGCTGCTCGGCTGGCCGCAGATCTCCCGCATCGCCCGCGGCTCCGTCATCACCGCCAAGCAGAACGACTACGTGCAGGCCGCGCGGGCCCTCGGCGCCTCCACCTCCCGCCTGATGCTCCGGCACATCGCGCCGAACGCCGTCGCGCCCGTCATCGTCGTCGCGACCATCGCGCTCGGGACCTACATCGCGCTGGAGGCCACCCTGTCCTACCTCGGCGTCGGTCTGAAGCCGCCCAGCGTCTCCTGGGGCATCGACATCTCCGCCGCCTCCCCGTACATCCGCAACGCCCCGCACGCGCTGCTGTGGCCCTCCGGGGCCCTCGCGGTCACGGTCCTGGCGTTCATCATGCTCGGCGACGCGGTGCGCGACGCCCTCGACCCGAAGCTGAGGTGAGCCGCCGTGCTGCTCGAAGTGCGGGACCTGCACGTGGAGTTCCACACCCGGGACGGGGTCGCGAAGGCCGTCAACGGGGTCGGCTACGGCGTGGACGCGGGCGAGACGCTGGCCGTGCTCGGCGAGTCCGGCTCCGGCAAGTCCGTGACCGCGCAGGCGATCATGGGCATCCTCGACGTGCCGCCCGGCCGGATCACCGGGGGCGAGGTCGTCTTCCAGGGGCGCGACCTGCTGACGCTGAAGGAGGACGAACGCCGGCGGATCCGGGGTGCCGAGATGGCGATGATCTTCCAGGACGCGCTGTCGTCCCTGAACCCCGTGATCTCCGTCGGCGACCAGCTGGGCGAGATGTTCACCGTGCACCGGGGCATGTCGCGGAAGGACGCGCGGGCCAAGGCCGTCGAGCTGATGGACCGGGTGCGCATCCCCGCCGCCCGGGAGCGGGTCCGGCAGTACCCGCACCAGTTCTCCGGCGGCATGCGCCAGCGCATCATGATCGCGATGGCGCTGGCCCTCGAGCCCGCCCTGATCATCGCCGACGAACCGACCACCGCCCTCGACGTCACCGTCCAGGCCCAGGTCATGGAACTGCTCGCGGAACTCCGGCGCGAGTACCACATGGGTCTCATCCTCATCACCCACGACCTGGGCGTGGTCGCCGACGTCGCCGACCGCATCGCCGTGATGTACGCGGGCCGGATCGTCGAGTCGGCGCCCGTCCACGACATCTACAAGGCGCCCGCGCACCCCTACACCCGCGGCCTGCTGGACTCCATCCCGCGTCTGGACCAGAAGGGGCAGGAGCTCTACGCCATCAAGGGCCTGCCGCCCAACCTCATGGACATCCCGCCGGGCTGCGCCTTCCACCCCCGCTGCCCGCTGGCCCGGGACGTCTGCCGCACCGACGAGCCCCCGCTGTACGAGGTCTCGGCGACGCGGGGGAGTGCCTGCCACTTCTGGAGGGAGTGCCTGGATGACTGAGACGGTCCTGGAGGTCAGCGACCTGGTCAAGCACTACCCGCTCACCCAGGGGGTCGTGTTCCGCAAGCAGGTCGGCGCCGTGCGCGCGGTCGACGGCGTGGACTTCCGCCTCGGCCGGGGCGAGACGCTGGGCATCGTCGGCGAGTCCGGCTGCGGCAAGTCGACGGTCGCGAAGATGCTGGTCAACCTGGAGCGGCCGACGGCCGGTTCGATCCGCTACAAGGGCGAGGACATCACCAGGCTGTCCGGGCGCGCGCTCAAGGCCGTGCGCCGCAACATCCAGATGGTCTTCCAGGACCCGTACACCTCCCTCAACCCCCGTATGACGGTGGGCGACATCATCGGGGAGCCGTACGACATCCACCCCGAGGTGGCGCCCAAGGGCGACCGGCGCCGGAAGGTGCAGGACCTGCTGGACGTCGTCGGCCTCAACCCGGAGTACATCAACCGCTATCCGCATCAGTTCTCCGGTGGCCAGCGGCAGCGCATCGGCATCGCGCGGGGCCTGGCGCTGCGGCCCGAGGTGATCGTCGCCGACGAGCCGGTCTCCGCGCTGGATGTCTCGGTGCAGGCCCAGGTCATCAATCTGATGGACCGGCTGCAGAGCGAGTTCGACCTCGCCTACGTCTTCATCGCGCACGACCTGTCGATCGTCCGGCACATCTCGGACCGGGTCGGGGTGATGTACCTCGGCCGGATCGTGGAGACGGGCACGGACACCGAGATCTACGACCATCCCACGCACCCCTACACCCAGGCGCTGCTCTCCGCCGTCCCCGTGCCGGACCCCCGGGCCCGGGAGCACCGGGAGCGGATCATCCTCACCGGTGACGTCCCGTCACCCACGAACATCCCCTCCGGCTGCCGTTTCCGCACCCGCTGCTGGAAGGCGCGGGAGCGCTGTGCGCTGGAGGTGCCGGCGCTCGCCGTGCCGCCCTGGTTCGCCGCGGCCGGGGGCCCGGCGGCCCACGACTCCGCCTGCCACTTCGCCGAGGAGGCGCACGTGGTGCCGGACGGGCACGGCGGCGGGCCGGGATGACATGGCGCACCCCGGCCCGCTCACGGCACCCGCACGGCCGTACGCTGCTCAGCGTTCCGTGTCCGTATATCGGTACCGCTTCCGTGAAGTTGCCGGCGTGTTAAAGCGGTTCGTCCCCGTTCGTCAGGGACAGCGAGCGCCGGAGGAAGTCGAGCTGGAGACGGAGCAGGTTCTCGGCGACCTCCTCCTGCGGGGTCATGTGCGTGACGCCGGACAGCGGCAGCACCTCGTGCGGACGGCCGGCCGCCAGCAGGGCCGAGGACAGGCGCAGGGAGTGTGCGACGACCACGTTGTCGTCCGCCAGCCCGTGGATGACCATCATCGGCCGGTGCGGTTCGGCGGCGTCGACCAGGCCGGCGTCGTCGATCACCGAGTTGCGGCGGTAGACGTCCGGCTGCTCGTCCGGGTGGCCGACGTAGCGCTCCTGGTAGTGGGTGTCGTAGAGGCGCAGATCGGTGACCGGGGCGCCCACCACGGCCGCGTGGAAGACGTCGGGCCGGCGCAGCGCCGCGAGGGCCGCCAGATAGCCGCCGAAGGACCAGCCGCGGATGGCGACCCGGTTCAGGTCGAGCGGGAAGTCGGCGGCGAGCGCCTGGAGCGCGTCGACCTGGTCCTGGACCACGATCGCCGCGATGTCGTCCCGGACGGCCTTCTCCCAGGCGGGCGAGCGGCCCGGCGTTCCGCGCCCGTCCGCGACGATCACCGCGAACCCCTGGTCGGCGAACCACTGCGAGGTCAGGTGCGGGTTGTGGGCGGCGACCACCCGCTGCCCGTGCGGACCGCCATAGGGGTCCATGAGCACCGGCAGAAGGGTGTCACCGGCGTAGTCCCGAGGCATAAGCACGGCGCACGGAATGCGGCGTGCGCCCCCCTGGGTCAGGGTCACGCGGGGGGACATACCGGGGTCTTCGGCGTACGAGGGGACAGTGGCCGTCGGTTTCCCGTCACGCAGCACCTGGGCCCGCGAACCTGGCCGATCCGGCGTCGCGGAGACGAGCACGGTCACGCCCCCGGCGCGTACCGCCGAGTGCACGCCGGGCTCCTGCGAGAGGCGCTCCACGCCCAGTTCGTTCACCCGGTACACGTGCACCTCGCCGATCTCGGCCTCAGCCGCCTCCTCGCCCGCCGAGGCCGAGACCAGCACGTCGTCGACGGAGACGTCGAGAACCGCCCGGATGTGCAACTGGGCCCCGGTGAGCGGTCGTTCACCGACGGCGAGTCGTCGCGCGCCCCCTTCGTCCGCGATCCGCACCAGCTGCCCGGAGGGGCTCCAGCAGGGCACTCCGGGGAAAAGTTCCAGCCAAGTTGGATCTTCGTCGGCGTGCACCATCCGGGTCGCCCCGGAGTCCGGGTCCACGGCCAGGATCAGCTGGCCGCGCTGGTCGCGCGCCTGTACGAGCAGCAGCGGGGCTCCCGCGGCTGACCAGTGCACATGTGCCAGATACGGATAGCGCGCACGGTCCCAGGAGACCTCGGTGCGCGTCCCGTCGAGGCCGGTCACGAACAGCCGGACGTCCGCGTTCGGGGTGCCCGCCGCCGGGTAGCGGACGTGGCCCGGCTCACGTTCCGGGTGGGCGGGATCGGAGATCCACCACCGCTGCACCGGCGTGTCGTCCACGCGCGCCACCAGCAGCCGGTCCGACTCCGGCGCCCACCAGAAGCCCCGCGAACGCCCCATCTCCTCGGCCGCGACGAACTCCGCCAGACCGTACGTGACGTTCTCCGCCTCGGGGGTAGCGAGCGCGCGGTCGTCCGCCCCCTCGGCCCCGGTCACCCGCAGCGCACCACGGGCGACGTAGGCGACGTGCCGCCCGTCGGGTGAAGGACGGGGGTCGATCACCGGCCCCGGCACGGTCAGTTCACGCGCCGTCCCGGCCCGCAGCTCTGCTGCGAACAGCCGCCCTGACAAGGCGAAAGACGCCAACTCGACGGCCGCGTCGGTGGCATAGCCGACGATGCCGGCGCCGCCCTCGCGGCTTCGTTCGCGCCGCGCGCGTTCCTCGGCGGAGAGGTTCTCCGAGGCCCCGCCCAGGAGGGCGCGCGGGTCGGCCGCCACGCGCTCCCCGCCCCCCTCCGTGTCGAGGACCCAGAGTGAATTGGCCCGGTCCGTACCGGAACCCGAGCGCAGGAACACGACACGCGAACCGTCGGGAGCCACGCTGAACGAACGCGGCGCGCCGAGCGTGAAGCGCAGGGTACGGGCGTGCCGTCGGGGGAAGGAGTCAGCCTCGGTCGTCATGCCCTGACCATATTGGCCATGCGCCCCCTTGTGCGGCTGTGCGCCGACCGATGCGCACGTACGGATAGTTATGATCGTTCGCGCATAGTGGGTATGAACCTGCTGGCTGCTGTGTGGAACTGTCTGCCCCCAATTCCTATACCCCCGCGCCCTGGGATTCTTGGAGGTGAACCGCCGTGGCACTCTCGATTTCGGCGGTGGTGCTGCTGGCGATCATCGTCTTCCTGCTGATCAAGAAGTCGGGACTGAAGGCAGGGCACGCCATCGTGTGCATGCTGCTCGGCTTCTACCTCGCCTCGTCGACGATGGCGCCCACGATCAGCGAGCTGACGAACAACATCGCGGGGATGATCGGCAGCATCAACTTCTGAGCCGGCGGCCGGCCTCGGGCGCCTGCCCGGACCCTGCCCGATTCCGCGCCGTCACCGGGGGCGACGACAGGGACGTCCGCCTGTGGGACCTCGACAGCGGCCGGTGCCTGCGCGTCATGACCGGCCACACCCGCGCCGTGCGGTCGGTGTGGCTCGGCCCGGACGGCCGCCGCGCCCTCTCGGGCGGCGACCACCGCGAACGCGTCCGGCGCCTGTGGGACACCGAGACCGGTGAGTGCCTGCGGACCTTCGACGGCTGCTCCTCCTCCGGTGCCCGTCTCACCGGGGACGGCCGCTTCGCGGTGTGCGACGGCCGGGAGGGGATCGAGGTGTGGAACGTCGGCACGGGCCGGTGCTTCCCGCTGCCGGAGGCGAAGGGGGACGGCCCGCCGGCGGCCGTACCGACCCCCGACGGCCGGTACGTCGTGGCCGGCGACTCCGCCGGGCGGGTGCGGGTGTGGGAGATCGACTGGGAACAGACCGTGAGCGACCCCTCGCGTGTTACCCGCGGGTAAGGAATGATGGCGGGCGACCATCCACGTGCGCAGGGCGGAGCCGACGGTGACGACTTCCGAGGAACAGAGCGAGGCACGGACCAGGGTGCACGTCTTCCGGGACGACGCCCTCGGCGACCACGACGCGGTCGGCCTCGCCCGGGCGATCCGCCGGGGCGAGATCTCCGCCGCGGAGGCCTCCCGCGACGCGGCGGCCCGGGTCAGGGCCGTCGAGGCCCGGCTCAACGCCGTGCAGGTCCACCTCGACA
Organism: Streptomyces marokkonensis; assembly: GCF_008312835.1. Lineage (GTDB taxonomy): Bacteria > Actinomycetota > Actinomycetes > Streptomycetales > Streptomycetaceae > Streptomyces > Streptomyces marokkonensis_A. The sequence goes on from NZ_VSKS01000002.1 coordinate 289,206, forward strand.
TTCCGGCGCACGGCCCCGTGACCGGCGCCTTCGCCGGGGTGCCGACCTTCGTCAAGGACAACACCGACTACCAGGGGCTGCCCACCGGCCACGGCAGCGCCGCGTTCGCGCCCAGGGCCGCCCGTCGGCACGCACCCTTCACCCGCCAGTTCCTGAGCACCGGTGTCACCGTGCTCGGCAAGACGCGGCTGCCCGAGTTCGGGTTCAGCCCGACCACGGAGTACGAGGGGGCCGAGCCCGTCCGCAATCCGTGGCACACCGGCCACTCGGCGGGCGGTTCCTCGGGCGGCAGCGCGGCCCTCGTCGCCGCGGGTGCGGTGCCGATCGCGCACGCCAACGACGGCGGCGGCTCCATCCGCATCCCGGCCGCCTGCTGCGGACTCGTCGGCCTGAAGCCGACCCGCGGCCGGGTGGTGGCGAACGCGCAGGGCCGCCAGCTCCCCATCGACCTCGTCACCGACGGCGTGGTGAGCCGCTCGGTACGGGACAGCGCCGCGTTCCTCGCCGCCGCGGAACAGCACTGGCGCAACCCGAAACTGCCGCCCGTCGGCCTGGTCGAGGGCCCCTCGGACCGCCGCCTGCGCATCGGCCTCCTGGTGGACTCCCCGAACGGCGTCCGCTCCGACGACGACACCCGGGCGGCCGTCACGCAGACGGCACAGCGCCTGGAGCGGCTCGGCCACACCGTGGAACCGGTGGAACTCTCCATCGACCCGCACTTCACCGACGACTTCCTCACGTACTGGGGCCTGCTGTCCTTCCTGATCGGTGTCACCGGCAGGACGCTCGGCACGGACTTCGACCGCCGCCGCATGGACGGGTTGAGCCGGGGCCTGCGCGAGATGTACGTCGGCAGCTGGAGGAACACACCGGGCGTCCTGCGCCGGCTCAAGCGCACGCGGGAGGCGTACGCGGCCGGGTTCCGCGGGCTGGACCTGATCCTCTCCCCGGTCCTCGCCCACACCACGCCACCGATCGGCCACCTCAGCCCGGCCGTCCCGTACACCACCCTGATCGAGCGGATCCTCGCCTACGTCGCGTTCACCCCGGTCAACAACGTCGTCGGAACGCCGTCGATCTCGGTACCGGCAGCGAGCACGACCCCGGACGGACTCCCCATCGGCGTCATGTTCTCCGGCCGCCCGGGCGCGGAACGGACGCTGCTGGAGCTGGCGTTCGCCCTGGAGGCGGACCAGCCGTTCCGGCGCCTCCAGGACGACTGACGGTCCGACGGGCGTTCCGGGCCGGCCCTCGAGCGCGTACGGCAGGCATCCGCAGGCGTGATGGCGGCGGCCGGCGACCTCATAAGGTGACTCCATGACGGAACTGCGCTCCCGGCGTCTGATGCTGGTGCACGCCCACCCGGACGACGAGTCGATCAACAACGGCGCGACCATGGCCCGGTACGCCGCCGAGGGTGCACAGGTGACGCTGGTCACCTGCACGCTCGGTGAGCGGGGCGAGGTCATCCCGCCCGAGCTGCGGCATCTGAGCGGGGCCGCCCTCGGCGGGCACCGGCTCGGTGAGCTCAGGGAAGCGATGCGCGCGCTCGGGGTCACGGACTTCCGGCTGCTCGGCGGGGCCGGGCGGTACTGCGACTCCGGGATGATGGGCCTGCCCGACAACGACGACCCCGGCTGCTTCTGGCAGGCCGACGTCGACCAGGCCGCCGGTCTGCTGGCCGACGTGATCCTCGAGGTGCGGCCGCAGGTACTCGTCACGTACGACGAGAACGGGGGGTACGGCCACCCCGACCACATCCAGACCCACCGCGTCGCCATGCGCGCCGTCGAGCTCGCCGCCGGGGCGGGCTGGGACGTTCCCAAGGTGTACTGGAACCGCGTGCCCCGGTCCGTCGTCGAGGAGTCCTTCGCCCGCCTGCACGACGACCTCGCCGGGCTGCCCTTCGACAAGGCCGGCGCGGTGGACGACGTACCGGGCGTGGTCGCCGACGAACAGGTGACCACCGGGATCGACGGCACCGCGTACGCCTCCGCCAAGGCCGCCGCCATGCGGGCGCACGCCACCCAGATCACCGTCGAGGAGCCGTACTTCGTGCTCTCCAACGAACTCGCGCAGCCGCTCTTCACCACCGAGTACTACGAGTTGGTGCGCGGGGAACGCGCCGTGAGCCGGGAGAGCGACCTGTTCGCCGGAGTCGGGGAGGCGCCGTGAGCGGCGGCCGCGCGCCCGTGATGGCGCAGCCGCTGCGTCCGCCCTCCGCCGCGCGGGCCGGGGCCTACCTGGGGCTGTTCGTGCTCGGTGCCGTGGTCGGTGTGGCCGGGGCGCTCGTCCAGCCCGCGTGGTTCCCGGGGGGACTGCTGCTGGCCCTCGCCGGAGAGGCGGGACTGGTCCTCGGGGCGTCGCGGGTGATGCGCGCCCGGGCCGGTGGCGCGGTGGTCGCCGCGGGCTGGACGCTCGTCGTCATCCTGCTCACGGCCAGCCGCCCGGAGGGAGACTTCCTGTTCGCCGCGGGTGCCGGGTCGTATCTCTTCCTGCTCGGCGGCATCGCGGTCGCTGTGATCTGTGCCACGCTCGGGGCCGGGCGGCAACCGGACGCGGAGCCCGCCCGACTTGGCAAGTGACGTACCACTTCGCCGTGTCATGGGCGTGGGGGTCGGGTGCGCTTTTCGCCAGCGGTCCTGGGATACGGGCCGGATATGGCCAGTAAGGTGGTGCGCGCCGCCGAGCCTCCCTCGAACTCTCGGCTTCGCCCGAGCAAGGGGGGACCCCCACCGTGAGGTCGTGACGGGCGGCGGAGCCAACCGGGAGAACCTGCCTTGAGTCGTGAAACTGACACTCCGTCCTCCGGACCCAACGGGCACGGCGGAGCCGCCTACCCGTCGGGCACCCCGCCCTACGGGATCCCGGCGATTCCGGACGAGGGTACGGGCGCGGGCCGTTCGGCCGCGCGACCGGAGGACCGCAAGACCGAGACCACGCTGACGACCCGGATCCGGATCAACATCCCCGGATCGCGGCCCATTCCGCCGGTCGTCGTGCGCAAGCCCGTCAAGGACGCGGAGGCCAAGGGTCTCACCGACGCGGAGGCGCCGGCTCCGTCCCCGGCCCCGTCCCCCGAGCCGGCCGAGCCTCCCGCCCGGCCCGACCGGTCCGCGGACCCGGCGGCCGAGGACAAGCCGGCCAGTGACTGGTTCGCACCGCGCAAGTCCGGCGCGGGCAAGGGCGGTCCGGGCGGCGCCGCCGCCAACGGGGCAGGCGCGCCGAGCGCTTCGGGCACCGGTGCCGGCGGCGGGGCCCCGGCGGGCCCCGGGACTCCGAAGGGTGCCGGTGCGCCCGGTGGGGCGAGGCCCGGCGCCGCACGTCCGGGTGGCGTGGTCGGCTCCATGGGCGCCCCCGGCGGCTCCCGCCCGGGCGGGACGACGGGTTCCGGACCCACCGGCGCGACCGGTGCGACCGGCGGTCCCGTGGCCCCCGGGCACGGCGGTGGCACCGGATCCTTCGACGTGACCGAGGCGCTGGCCGGCGGGCCCGCGGGCAGCGGCACCCGCCCGGGTGCCGACCGCGGGGGCGAACCCGGCCGCGACGACCTGCCGTACTTCACGGAGGACGGGCCCGGCGGTCCCCTCGGGCAGCAGGGTCCGGGCGGCGGACCCGCACAGGGCGGCCGGCCCGGGTACGGCGGCCAGGACCGGCCGGACGGCCCGCAGGGCCCCGCCGGCCCCACCGGCGGTCCCGTCACCGGCGACGGCCCGATGGTCCCGCCGGCCGGCGGCGGTCCGTCCGTCCCCGGCGGCGGTCCCGGCAGCTCCGGCGGTCCCGGTCCCGGTCCCGTCGGAGCGCAGCAGAACCGGCCCGGCGCCCAGGGCGCCCCCGGCGCGGGCCTCAGCGACGACACCGCGATCCTCACCCCCCAGAAGCCCGCCGAACCGGGCACCCCGGGCTACGGTCCCCGCCACGACAACGTCTCCGGGCACACCGTCACCAGCGGCATCCCCGTCGTCCCGCCGAGCGCGGCCTTCGACGCGCCCGGCACCGGACCCGGCGGGCGCGTGCCGCACACGCCCCCCAAGCTGCCCGAGCCGGTCTCGCCGCCCCCGGCGAGCTCCTCGAAGGCGCCGAAGAAGAAGGGCCGCAACAAGCTCGTCCTGCTCGGCGGCGGTGTCCTCTTCCTCGCCGGTGTCGCCTACGGCGCCGGTCTGCTGATGAACAGCTCCGACGTGCCCAAGGGCACCACCGTGCTCGGCGTCGACATCGGCGGCGGTACGCGTGACGACGCCGTGAAGAAGCTGGACGCCGCCCTCGGCGACCGGCTGGACAAGCCGCTGAAGCTGTCGGTCGACGGCAGGACCGTCGAGCTGCAGCCGGACAACGCCGGCCTGCAGGTCGACGCCGACGCCACCGTCGGCGCGGCCGCCACGAGCGACTACAACCCGGTCAACGTGATCGGCTCCCTCTTCGGCCAGCAGCGCGTCGTCGACCCGGTCATGCCCGTCGACGAGGAGAAGCTCCAGGTCGCCCTGGAGAGCGCCGCCGGCGGCTCCGGCTCGGTGACCGAGGGCTCGATCGCGTTCGAGTCCGGCAAGGCCGTCCCCGTCTATCCCAAGGCGGGCCAGGGCATCGACGTGTCCAAGGCGGCCGACGTGGTGACGGAGGCGTACCGCACCCAGGTGGAGACCGGCGCCTCCGCCGCGGTGAACGTCCCGACGACGGCCCAGCAGCCGAAGGTCTCCAAGGCCGAGGTCGACCGGATGATGAAGGAGTACGCCGAGCCGGCGATGTCCGGCATCGTGACCGTGCAGACCGACCCGGCGCGCTCCATCCAGATGAGCCCCGAGAAGTCGCTGTGGAAGTTCCTCCGCGTCACGGCCGTGGGCGGCAAGCTGGTCGACAAGCCCGACCTGAACGCCCTGAAGGAGCTGTACGGTCAGACGTTCGACGGCGTGCTCATCACCCGGGGCAACGGAAAGAAGACGGCCGTCACCCCCCAGGACGTCTACGTCGCCCTCCGCCAGGCGCTGATGAGCAGGACCGACCGCGTCGCCGTGATCGAGACGAACCCCAGCTGACGGGGCCACCGGGCCCCCTACGGGAGCGGCGCCGCACGAGTCCGTGAGGGACCCGTGCGGCGCCGCTCTCCTGTCCGGCGGGCCCCGTCGCTCAGCCGGCGGCGACGGCCACCGGTGCCGCCTCCGCGCCGTCGGCCGCCACCCGGGAGCGGCGCTCGATGCCGACGACGGCGGCCACGGCGCCGATCAGGCACAGGATCCCGGTGACGGTCACGAAGATCCCGCCGGGCATCACGAAGAAGTTCAGCCCGGTGATGACGACGCCGGTGGTCATCGACCGGTTGCGGCTGGGGGCTCCTCCGGGGGGCGGGACTTCGCAACGCCGGGCGGGCCGGTCCCCCGTCCGGCACCCACCAGCGGTCAGTTCAGCATCGCCCGAGCGGCGAGGGCCTCCCCCCGCACCCGCTCCCCGGCCGCCTCGTCCACCGCCGAGACCACCTCCGCGTACGCCTCCAACTCCCCGGCCCCCGCCGAGAACTCCCCCCGCTGCACCAGCAACCGCGCCCGCTCGTACCGCAGCCGCGCCGCATGGGACGGGAACAGCAGCGACAGCTCCACCGCCCACAACCCCACATCCGACCGCTCCGGCCGGGCCGCCGCCCACGCCCGCACGTTGTTCAGGATGCGCAGGACGACGTCCAGCACCCCCGCCGGCGTCAGCATCGACGCGTTCAGCGACGCCCCCGTCGCCCCCGCGACCAGCAGCTCCGCGTCGGCCCCGCTCAGCACCCGCCCCCCGTCGAACGGATCGACCAGCACCTGCCCCGCACCCACGCCCCCGCCCGGCTCCCCGAACCCGACGACGAAATGCCCCGGCAGCGCCACCCCGTACACCGGCGCACCCGCCCGCCGGGCCACCTCGATCCACACCACCGACAGCAGGATCGGCAGCCCGCGCCGCCGCCGCAGCACCTCGTGCAGCAGCGAGGACTCCAGCCGCTGGTAGTCGTCCGGAACGCCGTGGAATCCGTACCGCTCACCCAGCAGGTCCCGCAGCGCCAGCGCCCACGCGCGCGGCGAGCCGGGCCGGTGGGGCAGCTCGCCCGCCAGCCGGTCCAGCTCCACCTGCACGGCGTCCATGCCCGCCTCGTCCAGCGTGCCGTCCGCCTCGGCGCCCACCAGCAGGCACAGGGTGGACAGGTCGGGCCGCTCGCAGCGGGCCTCCTCGGCGAACCGCCGGCGCAGTTCCGCGGACCGCTCGGGCGGCGGGGGGTAGGGGGAGCGCATACCCGGTTCGTGCCCGCTCACAGCGCTCCGTCACCTACCGGGGCCGACGATTCCGGAGCGCGGTAGTGGTGGTACGCGTGATGCGCCGCGAAGCCCATACGGTCGTACAGCGCCCGCGCGCCCGCGTTGCCGTCCTCCACCTGGAGCCAGGCGGCCGAGGCTCCCTCGTCCAGTGCCCGCCGGGCCAGCGCGGCCATCACGGCGGTCGCCAGCCCTCGCCGCCGCCGCGCCGGATCCACCTCGACCGCCGCGAAGCCGGCCCACCGCCCGTCCACGACGCACCGCCCTATGGCGGCCGGCGCGCCGGGGCCGCCCGGCACCGTGGCGAACCACACCGACGGCCCGGAATGCAGGACCCTCAGGGCCGCCTCGCTCACGCCTTTGCGCCGGTACCGGGACAGCCACGCCTTGTCGGCCTCCCGCGACAGCACGACCCCGGACGGCTCCCCGCCCGGGTCGGCGACCGGCGCCAGCGGGCCCACCCACAGCTCGGCGGTCACCTCCCGTACCCAGCCGCGCCGTTCCAGCTCCGCGCACAGCGGTTCCTGCGCCCCTTCGGCGCCGGTCGCGGTCTGGACGTAGGCGGGCAGCCCCCGGGCCGCGTACCAGCCGCGTACGGCCGTCAGCGCCTCGTCGAGCGGCACGCCCGGGTCACCGAGCGGCAGCGCGGAGTTGGCCCGCCGCGTGAAACCGTCCGCAGCCCGCAGCTCCCACTCGCCGAGCCGCTCGCTCTCCACGGGCCGCCACGCCCGCGCGGAGATCCGCGCCAGCTCCCCGTACGAGGCCGCCGGCCCCCGGCGACGCGCCGGAGCGGAGGGGACGACCTTGCCCGCGACCAGCGAGGACTCCGCGACGCGGACGCTCTCCCCGTTCTTCCTTGTGATCCGCAGCACACCGTTGTCCCATGATGTGAGAACGCCGACCGTGTCGGTGAACTTCTCACCCGATGGACCATGTTCGATCAAGCTCCGTACCGAGACCCGTTTTCCCACGTCAGCAGTGGTGATACGGACCTCGAGGCGCCCGGCGGCAGAGATTTCCACAGGTCAGTTCACCCCTCCTGTTCGGATCATGCCCAGGAACGGAGATACTAGGGGCGGGCATCGACGACGCCGCGCTCCCGCGCGCCAGGCGGCGGAGCCTGAGGAGGCCCGCCAGCGCCCAATCGAGGAGGAACGACAGCGTGACCTACGTCATCGCGCAGCCTTGTGTCGACGTGAAGGACAAGGCGTGCATCGAGGAGTGCCCGGTCGACTGCATCTACGAGGGCCAGCGGTCCTTGTACATCCACCCGGACGAATGCGTCGACTGCGGCGCCTGTGAACCGGTCTGCCCGGTCGAGGCCATCTTCTACGAGGACGACACTCCCGAGGAGTGGAAGGACTACTACAAGGCGAACGTCGAGTTCTTCGACGAGCTCGGCTCGCCCGGCGGCGCCAGCAAGCTGGGGCTGATCGAGCGGGACCACCCGTTCATCGCCGCGCTGCCGCCGCAGGCGTAGCCGTCCCGCGAGCGGCCCCGCATCGACGTGCCGCCCTGGTCCCGCACGGCCCGGTCGTCCCGGTCGCCGTGCGGGTCCGAGGCGTTCGCCGTACCAGAAAGTGAGCCACTTCCCGTGTCCGCAGTCTCCGACCGGTTGCCCACCTTCCCCTGGGACAAGCTGGAGCCCTACAAGAAGACGGCCGCCGCGCACCCCGACGGCATCGTCGACCTCTCGGTCGGCACGCCCGTCGACCCGGTGCCCGAGCCGATCCAGAAGGCCCTGATCGCCGCGGCGGACTCGCCGGGCTATCCCACGGTCTGGGGCACGCCGGAACTGCGCGACGCGATCATCCGCTGGGTGGAGCGCCGGCTGGGCGCCCGTGAGGTCACCCACCGGCACGTCCTGCCGATCGTCGGCTCCAAGGAACTGGTCGCCTGGCTGCCCACCCAGCTCGGACTCGGCCCCGGCGACAAGGTCGCCTTCCCGCGCCTGGCCTACCCGACGTACGAGGTCGGCGCCCGTCTCGCCCGCGCCGGGTACGAGGCCTACGACGACCCGACCGAGCTGGACCCGACGGGCCTGAAGCTGCTCTGGCTGAACTCCCCGTCCAACCCGACGGGCCGGGTGCTCTCCAAGGAGGAACTCACCCGGATCGTCGCCTGGGCCCGCGAGCACGGCGTCCTCGTCCTCTCCGACGAGTGCTACATCGAGCTCGGCTGGGAGGCCGACCCGGTCTCGGTGCTGCACCCCGACGTCAACGGCGGTTCCCACGACGGCATCGTCTCGGTCCACTCCCTCTCCAAGCGGTCCAACCTCGCCGGCTACCGCGCCGCCTTCCTGGCCGGTGACCCGGCGGTCCTCGGTCCGCTGCTGCAGATCCGCAAGCACGGCGGGATGATGACCTCCGCGCCGACGCAGGCGGCCGTGGTGGCGGCCCTGGGCGACGACGAGCACGTCCGTGTCCAGCGGGAGCGGTACGCGGCCCGCCGCACCGCCCTGCGCGACGCGCTGCTCGCCCACGGCTTCCGCATCGAACACAGCGAGGCCAGCCTCTACCTGTGGGCCACGAGGGACGAGTCCTGCTGGTCCACGGTCGCCCACCTCGCCGACCGGGGCATCCTGGTGGCCCCCGGCGACTTCTACGGCCCGGCAGGCCACCACTTCGTCCGCGTGGCCCTGACGGCAACGGACGACCGGGTCCGGGCCGCGGTGACCCGCCTGACCACCTGACCCGCACCACGGGCTGCGGAACGACTGCCCACGGCCAGGCCGGTACACAGCGAACGACGGGGCCCGGGGAACACCCCGGACCCCGTCGCCGTACGGCCGGCCGCAGGCCGGGCCTCAGCCGATCGGCAGCCCCTTGACCGGCAGGTTCTTCCCCGCCGGCACGCCGCCCTTCGCCAGCGAGTCCGTCGGCAGCTCCTTCACCACCGGTACGGCCTTCTTCACGGTCGTACCCGCGGCCGGCGCCACCTGGCCCGCGTCCGGCGTGCTCTTGCTGACACCCTTGGCCACGTTGTCCACGGCGCCGCCGGTCGCGCCGTCCAGCGCGCTCAGGCCGAGGTTCGGGGTGGCGGGCAGCTCCGGAGCCGCGCTCGCGGTGCCGGCCGCACCGACCCCGGCGGCCGCTCCCGCAGCGACGAGCAGCGCGGCACGGGCGATCCGACGGGTCAGGGGGAGGGACATGGTGCTCCTTCGACGGCAGAGAACGGTGAGGTGTCCGGCCGCCCGGAGAGCGATCCACTGGCTGTCGACCGCCGGGCTCGGACGCAGTGACTACCGCTCGACCGCCGGGAAGGTTGCGGCGTGACGACGTAAAGAGTTGGCAATGCGTCGCATTATCGGCCGCGTACAACGCCTGCGGGTGAGCCCCCGTACTACTGAGCGGTGGTGATCCGGACCGCTCCCGCGCCGCCGTCACCCGAGTCCGCGGACCCCTTGCCGTCGGCCGTCCGCCACTGGCTGTCGGTGTTCCCGGCGGTCCACTCCCGCCCCGCGTACGAAACCCGCTTTATGTGCAGCTCGGAGGCGTTGGCCACGGCCCAGTGGGCCAGCTGCCAGCCCCGCACCCCGGCACTCCGCCCGGCCCCGGCCCCGGGGGCGACCGGGAGCGTCACCGTCCGCCCGTCGGAACCGCCGGTGTCCGGGACGCCCGGGGCCTCCGACGACGCCGGGCCGTCCACCTCCGCGCCGGCCGGCTCCAGCGCGTCCCGCCCGAAGTCCCGGACCAGCGCGGCCCGCACCGCGTCCGCACCCGCCGCCCGGGTCGCCGCGGGACGGCCCTCGCAGGTCAGCGTCGCCGCCGAGCGCCCGGTGAGCGCTGCGGCCAGCAGCGCGGCGTCCGGTTCGTGCTTGGCGTACGCCTGCGGGAAGCCGCTGCGCTGCACCCGCTGCGCGGCGACCGTGAGCGGCAGCCGGGTGTAGCCCGGTACCTCCTCCAGGTGCTCGTAGAACTTCCCCGCCGCGTACGCCGGGTCCATGATCTCCTTCGGCGTGCCCCAGCCCTGCGAGGGACGCTGCTGGAACAGTCCCAGCGAGTCGCGGTCGCCGTAGTCGATGTTGCGCAGCGCCGACTCCTGCAGCGCGGTCGCCAGCGCGATCGTCACGGCCCGCTCGGGCAGGTCGCGGGCCGTGCCCACGGCGGTGATCGTCGCCGCGTTCACCGCCTGCTCGGGCGTGAACTCGTACGCCGCGCCGTCGTCCTTGCCGGACACGACCGTGCAGCCCGGACCACCGGTACCCCCGGTGTCGTACTGCACGACGACGTATCCGGCGACCGCGGACAGCACCACAAGACCCGCGCTCCAGCGGATGAGACGGCCGCGACGCGTGCGCTGGGAAGGAAGGGACGGCTCTGGCACGCGTACAAGGTACTGGAGAGTACGGTTCCTTGTGAGCCGGGTGCGGACAGTGGTCCCGGGCCGGGGCGTTAGGGTCGTCGGCATGGCCGACACCCCGCTTGACCTCACGCTGGACGCCGCGCGCCTGACCGCGCAGCTCGTCGACTTCCCCTCCGTCAGCGGCACCGAGAAGCCGCTCGCGGACGCGATCGAGACCGCGCTGCGCGCCCTGCCGCACCTCACGGTCGACCGGTACGGCAACAACGTCGTGGCCCGTACGCGGCTGGGGCGCGCGGAGCGGGTGGTCCTCGCCGGTCACATCGACACGGTCCCGATCGCGGACAACGTCCCCTCCCGGCTCGACGCCGACGGCACGCTGTGGGGCTGCGGCACCTGCGACATGAAGGCGGGCGTGGCCGTCCAGCTGCGGATCGCGGCCACGGTCCCGGCCCCGAACCGCGACCTCACGTTCGTCTTCTACGACAACGAGGAGGTCGCCGCCGACCTCAACGGCCTCAAGCACGTCTCCGAGGCGCACCCGGAGTGGCTGGAGGGCGACTTCGCGGTGCTGCTGGAACCCTCCGACGGCCAGGTGGAGGGCGGCTGCCAGGGCACGCTGCGGGTGCTGCTGAAGACCAGCGGCGAGCGAGCCCACTCCGCGCGGAGCTGGATGGGCTCCAACGCGATCCACGCCGCCGCCCCGATCCTCGCCCGCCTGGCCGCGTACGAGCCCCGCTACCCGGTCATCGACGGGCTGGAATACCGCGAAGGACTGAACGCGGTCGGCATCTCCGGGGGAGTGGCCGGCAACGTCATCCCCGACGAGTGCGTCGTCACCGTGAACTTCCGCTACGCCCCGGACCGCACGGAGGAGGAGGCCCTGGCCCATGTCCGCGAGGTCTTCGCGGACTGCGGAGTGACGGAGTTCGCCGTCGACGACCACAGCGGCGCCGCGCTCCCCGGCCTGTCCCACCCGGCCGCGGCGGCCTTCATCGAGGCGGTGGGCGGCACCCCGCAGCCCAAGTACGGCTGGACGGACGTCTCCCGCTTCTCGTCGCTGGGCGTCCCGGCGGTCAACTACGGCCCCGGCAACCCCCATCTGGCGCACAAGCGGGACGAGCGCGTGGACACCGCGAAGATCATCGCGGGGGAGGAGCGGCTGCGGTCCTGGCTGACGGCCTGACACCGCCACACCGCGAGGGCGTTTGGAACGCGCTCCCGTGGACATGCTGACGTCCCCCGTACGTAACCCGCGTAGATCTACGCTGAGGCGGTACGACCTGGTACACGGAGGGAGCGGACATGGCTACGGGCAACCCCGAGGGGAAGCGGCGGCCGCCGGAGGAGAAGCGTCAAGGGCCGGTCCTCCGCCGGCGGGGACAGGTGCAGGCGAGCACCAGCGACCAGCGGCTGCTGGACGAGCGGGCCCCCTCGGACTGGGTGCACACCGACCCCTGGCGGGTGCTGCGCATCCAGTCGGAGTTCATCGAGGGCTTCGGCGCGCTCGCCGAACTCCCGGCCGCCATCAGCGTCTTCGGCTCGGCGCGCACACCGGTGGACTCCCCGGAGTACGAAGCCGGGGTCCGGCTCGGCCGGGGCCTGGTCCAAGCGGGCTTCGCGGTGATCACCGGCGGCGGCCCCGGCGCCATGGAGGCGGCCAACAAGGGCGCCCTCGAGGCGGACGGCATGTCGATCGGCCTGGGCATCGAGCTGCCCTTCGAGCAGGGGCTGAACCCCTACGTCGACATCGGCCTGAACTTCCGCTACTTCTTCGTCCGCAAGATGATGTTCGTGAAGTACGCCCAGGGCTTCGTCGTCCTGCCGGGCGGCCTCGGCACCCTGGACGAACTGTTCGAGGCCCTGACCCTCGTCCAGACCCAGAAGGTCACCCAGTTCCCCATCGTCCTGTTCGGCACGGACTACTGGGGCGGCCTGGTCGACTGGCTCCGCCACACGGTCATCGCCCAGGGCAAGGCGGCGGAGAAGGACCTGCTCCTGTTCCACGTCACGGACGACGTGGACGAGGCGGTGGCCCTGGTCTCCAAGGAGGCGGGCCGCTGAGGCGCTTCTGCAGGGCCGGCCGGGGCGAAAGAACCCCACGCCGGCCCTCCCCGCGCCCACCCCCTACGCCAGCCCCCTGCGGGCCACCGCCGGCGCCCGCTCCCCGGCGATGGACGACACCATGTCCAGCACCTGCCGGGTCTCGGCGACCTCGTGCACCCGGTACACCCGCGCCCCCAGCCACGCGGACACCGCGGTCGTCGCCAGTGTCCCCACCACCCGCTCCTTGACCGGGCGGTCCAGCGTCTCCCCGACGAAGTCCTTGTTCGACAACGACACCAGCACGGGCCATCCCGTGGCGACCATCTCGCCCAGCCGCCGCGTCGCCTCCAGACTGTGCCGCGTGTTCTTCCCGAAGTCGTGCCCCGGGTCGATCATCACCGACTCCCGCGGCACCCCCAGGGACACCGCCCGTTCCGCCAGGCCCACGGTCACGTCCAGGATGTCGGCCACGACGTCGTCGTACGTCACCCGGTGCGGACGCGTCCGCGGCTGCGCGCCGCCCGCGTGGGTGCACACCAGGCCCGCGCCGTACCGCGCGGCGACCTCCGCGAGCCGCGGGTCGACCCCGCCCCACGCGTCGTTCAGCACGTCCGCGCCCGCCTCGCACACGGCTTCGCCGACCTCGTGCCGCCAGGTGTCGACGCTGATCACGACGTCCGGGAAGCGCCGCCGCACCTCGGCGACGAAGCCGACCGTCCGCCGTACCTCCTCCTCGGCCGTGACCTCCTCGCCCGGTCCGGCCTTCACCCCGCCGATGTCGATGATCGCGGCACCCTCGGCCACGGCCTGCTCCACGCGCGTGAGCGCGGGCTCGTCGCGGAACGTGGCGCCCCGGTCGTAGAAGGAGTCCGGGGTCCGGTTCACGATCGCCATGATCACCCGCTCGTGCGGTGCGAATTCCCGCTGGCCCAGCCTGAGCATCCCCTGCGACCTCTTCTCGTACGTCCGTCCCGGGCCGCCCGCGTCCGCCCGGTGGCCCCGACTGTCAGACTCGCATGGCACGATCGGAGCCACACATCCGACTCCGACTCACCGACCGTGGGGGCCCCGGCGATGGTTATGTTCCTGTTCCTGGTCGTCGCGCTCGCCGTCGTGGTGGCCGCGGTGACCCTCGCCGTGGTGGGCGGCGGCGACAACGGCCCGCTGCCCGACGCGGCCCCCGAGCGCCTGGTGGACTTCCTCCCGCCGGACCGCCCGGTCAGCCGCGCGGACGTGGACGGCCTGCGCTTCCCGCTCACCGCCCGCGGCTACCGGATGGCGGACGTGGACGACGCCCTCGGCCGGCTCGGCGCCGAACTCGCCGAGCGTGACGCCCGGATCGCCGACCTGGAATCCGCTCTGGCCGGCGCCCGTGCCGCCGCCGCACACCTCTCCATGGACAAGCCCGCCCCGCACCGGGAGGACGAGCAGCCGTGAGCCACGAAGCGGACGCCCCGGCCGGTCAGGACGGCCTCCCGCGCTGCCCCTGGGCCCTGTCCACCGCGGAGTACGTGACCTACCACGACGAGGAGTGGGGCCGTACGGTCCACGGCGACGACGCCCTCTTCGAGCGCCTCAGCCTGGAGGCGTTCCAGTCCGGCCTGTCCTGGATCACCATCCTGCGGCGCCGCCCCGGCTTCCGTGCCGCCTTCGCCGACTTCAAGATCGCCGCGGTCGCGGAGTTCACCGACACCGACCGCGAGCGCCTGCTCGCCGACACCGGCATCATCCGCAACCGCGCCAAGATCGACGCGACGCTGGCCAACGCGCGCGTGCTGGCCGAGTGGGCGCCCGGCGACCTGGACGCCCTGATCTGGTCCCACGCCCCCGACCCGGCCGGCCGCCCGGCGCCGAAGACCCTCGCCGACGTCCCCGCGGTGACCCCGGAGTCGACGGCCCTGTCCAAGGGACTGAAGAAGCGGGGCCTGCGCTTCGTCGGCCCCACCACGGCGTACGCCCTGATGCAGGCCTGCGGTCTGGTGAACGACCACCTGGAGACGTGCGTGGCGAGGCGCGGCTGAGCCGTACGCCCCGCCCGTCCGTCCGGGCCGGGGCTCAGCGGCCCAGGTACCTGGGCTTCTCCTTGTTCACGAACGCCCGCACCGCGATCGCGTGGTCCTCGGAGGAGCCCGCCCGGGTCTGCAGCTCGTCCTCCTTGTCCAGCGCCTCCTGAAGCGAGTGGCTCAGCCCGTACGCCACGGACTCCTTCAGCGCCGCGTACGCCACCGTCGGCCCCTCGGCCAGCGCGCGGGCCACCTTCTCCGCCTCCGCGCGCAGCTCCGAGGCCGGTACCAGCCGGTTCGCGATGCCCAGCTCGTAGGCCTCCTGCGCGGAGACACTGCGGGGGAAGAGCAGCAGGTCGGTGGCGCGCCCGGGGCCGATCACCCGGGGCAGTGTCCACGAGATCCCGGAGTCCGCGGTCAGCGCGACCCCGGCGAACGAGGTGTTGAACGCCGCCGTGTCCGCGACGATCCGGTAGTCCGCGGCCAGCGCGAAACCGAAGCCGGCGCCCGCCGCGACCCCGTTCACCGCCGCGACCACCGGCTTCGCGGCCCCGGTGATCGCCTTCACGATCGGGTTGTAGTGCTCGCGCACCGTGCTCATCGTCTGCCCCGAACCGCTCTCCCGGTCGGCGGCCAGCAGCCCGATGTGCTCCTTGAGGTCCTGCCCGACACAGAACGCCCTGTCACCGGCGGCCGTCAGCAGCACGGCCCGCACGGCGTCGTCGTCAGCGGCGGCCCGTACCGCGTCCCGGAGGGCGACCTTCGCCGCGACGTTCAGCGCGTTCATCGCCTCCGGGCGGTTCAGCGTGATCGTCGCGAGTCCGTCGCTCACCTCGTAGAGCACGGTGTCGGCCATGGCGTATCCCTCCGTGTCGCGGCTCGGGGCGTACCGGCGGGTACGCACCTGTCTGCAGGACAGCATGACGGAGATCACCGGCTCCGGAGCACGGCCCGCGTGTGACCTGCGTCAAACAATTCACGTCCGATTCCGGCGCACGGAGGTGTGCGCGGCGGCGAAGTATCGCAGCCACATCGCCGAATTGAGTGGTTTTGCTCGCGCGCGTTGCCCAAGCGATGCCAACTGATGTTGGTCATCGGGTCCTGCGATGCGGGATAATGGCCTGGAAGCAATGTGTTCGATGCCGGTGGCGTGTGTCCTGCTTCAAGGACCGCAGGTGCCCTTCAGTGGGCCGTCGGCTAGACGGTTGAGCTGGGTTTCAGGAAGGGGAACGAGCATGGCGGCCATGAAGCCGCGGACGGGTGATGGCCCGCTCGAGGTGACCAAGGAGGGGCGGGGCATCGTCATGCGCGTTCCGCTCGAAGGCGGCGGTCGGCTCGTCGTCGAGCTGACCCCGGACGAGGCCGACGCCCTCGGCGACGCGCTGAAGAAGGTCGTCGGCTGACGCGCAAGCGACCATACCCTTTCGGCCGCCCCGGCACCGCACGCGGTGCCGGGGCGGCTGTTTGCGTACGGGAGAGGGCGCAGCCGGTCTCAGCCGGTCGCCGCTTCACCGCACGCCGCAGCGCCGCTTCACCGCTTGACCGCGCAGAGGAGCCCGTCCCCGACCGGCAGCAGCGACGACACCAGATCCTGGCTCTCGCGCACGGTCCGCACCAGCTCCCGCAGCCGCAGCACCTCCGAGGGCTGCGGACCGGAGTCCACGGTGCGCCCGTTCGCGAACACCCCTTCGAAGGCGACCAGGCCTCCGGGGCGCAGCAGGCGCAACGATTCAGCGAGGTAGTCCTGATACTCCTGCCGGTCGCCGTCGCAGAAGACGAGGTCGTAACCGGCGTCCGCGAGGCGCGGCAGCACGTCCAGCGCGCGGCCCGGGATGAAGCGGGCCCGGTTGCCCGCGAAACCGGCGTCGCGGAACGCCTGACGGGCGGACTGCTGGTGCTCCGGCTCCTGGTCGACCGTGGTGAGCACCCCGTCCGGCCGCATCCCGTGCAGCAGATGGATGCCGGAGACCCCGCAGCCGGTGCCGATCTCCGCGACCGCCTTGGCGTCCACGCTGGCGGCCAGCAACCGCAGGGCCGCGCCCGTGCCGGGCGACACCGAGCGCAGCCCTGCGTCACGGGCCCGGTCCCGGGCCCAGTGCAGCGCCTCGTCCTCGGCGACATAGGCGTCGGCGAACGCCCAGCTCGTCTGCCGGTTGGCGGTAATGACCCTCTCCCGTCCCCGTGGTTGCCTGGGCGTGACTGTATCCGTTGGCGTCGGGAACCCGCAGATGGGACCGGTCGTTTAAAGGGGTGAGCAAGTGGCGTGTGCCGTGACGGGGGGCAGGCAGTGGACGAGGACGCCGAGCAAGTGCTGACGCAGTCGTACGAGCCGTGGCAGCGCAGATCAAATTCTCGTAAAACCGCTTATCCGGAGCTAACGGGCGAGGTGGCTATGGTAGGGGCTCCACTGGACACCACCAGAGCCGATAGGGGAGGTGCGGCTGCGCCTGTGGATCGCGGAGGAGTGCTGCGGCGCTTCCTCGGATCGGCGGGCAGGCCGAAATCCGTGAACGACACCGCTGCTGACCACCACCGCGCCGGCGACCCGGCCCAGACCGCGACCTTCTCCAGCGACGCGGACGGGCAGGCGTGGACTCCGCCCACCTGGGAGGAGATCGTCAGCATGCACAGCGGCCGGGTCTACCGGCTCGCCTACCGCCTCACCGGCAACCAGCACGACGCCGAGGACCTCACGCAGGAGGTCTTCGTCCGCGTCTTCCGCTCCCTGTCGACGTACACCCCCGGCACCTTCGAGGGCTGGCTGCACCGCATCACCACCAACCTCTTCCTGGACATGGTCCGCCGCAAGCAGCGGATCCGCTTCGACGCGCTCGGTGACGACGCGGCCGAGCGGCTGGCCAGCAAGGAGCCCTCACCGCAGCAGGTCTTCAACGACGCCCACTTCGACGCGGACGTCCAGCAGGCCCTCGACACCCTCGCCCCCGAGTTCCGCGCCGCCGTCGTCCTGTGCGACATCGAAGGTCTGTCGTACGAGGAGATCGCGGCCACCCTGGGCGTCAAGCTCGGCACCGTCCGTTCCCGGATCCACCGCGGCCGTTCCCAGCTGCGCAAGGCCCTCGCGCACCGTTCGCCCCAGGCGCGCGCGGACCGCCGCTCCTTCATGCCGCGTGTTCCCGCAATGGGAGGAGGGGGCGCGAGCGCGTGAGCGGTTCACAGCCGAAGTCCTCCGAGGGACACCTCGCAGAGCAGCACCTGGGAGACCGACTCTCCGCCCTGGTGGACGGGGAGCTCGGTCATGACGCGCGTGAGCGCGTACTGGCGCACGTCGCCACCTGCGCGAAGTGCAAGGCGGAGGTGGACGCCCAGCGCCGTCTGAAGAACGTCTTCGCGGAGGCGGCCCCGCCGCCGCCGTCCGAGAGCTTCCTGGCCCGTCTGCAGGGGCTGCCGGCCGGCGGCGACCTCGGCGACGGCTCACCGCTGGGCGGCGGGGGACTGCCGGGCGGCCCGGCCGGGCGGTTCGGCTCCTCCGGGGTCTTCGGGAGCAGGCGCGGCGAGCGCTTCGAGTTCGCGTACACGCCCGTCCGGCGCCACGGCACGGCACCGGCGGCAGCCGTGGCCGGCCGGGAATTCGGCATCCACGACGTCAGCCGTCACGAGACCGACCGGCCGGCCTCGCGCGGACTGCGGTTCGCGTTCGTCGCCGCCGGAGCGGTGTCGCTGGCCGCGATCGCCCTGGGCGGCGTCACCGCGACCGGGCCCGCCGACCCGGAGGCCCGCGGCTCGGGCAAGGGCAGCAATGTGACGCCGGTGCGCACCCAGGGCGCGGCCCCGGCCACGGCGCCCGAATCCCGGCGCCGTGGCGTCGGACCGCTGCTGAGCCAGATGGCGGGGCAGAGCGCGCGAGGCGGCGCCTCCGTCGCTCCGACGGCGGTCTCCGCGCCGCTGCTGCCCGGCGTTCCCCCGCCCGCGGAGGGGGGTGCCACGGCGGTGTCCCCGCTGATACGCCCGCTGGAATCCGCCCCGCCGCTCACCCTGACCGCATGGGCCACCTCCGCCGGGCTCAGGGCCCCCGGTCTCGTCACCCCCAGGCCCACCAGCACGGCCCGCTGACCCGTTCACTGCGCAAGGGCGCGCGAACCTGATTAGATTCCAGGCGGCGCGCCCAGGCAGATGCGGCCGGGCGCCGAGCCAGTGTCCAGCTGTGGGGAGAGCATGAACAACGGGAAGCCGGGCCCACCGGGGGAGGAGCCGACCGTGCGTCCGGAGGTACCCGACGGGGACTTCGAACTGGCCCGCCCGGCCGGCGCACCGGCCACCACGGGCAACCACGAGGGCGACTACGAACTCGACCGCCCCCGAAACGCCGGGAACACCCCCGACGCGCGGAGCACGCCCACCGCCTCCGGGCCGGAGACGACCGTGGCGCCGGCACCCGCTGTTCCCGCCGGACGGACGGGCGGGTCCGACGCGCCCGCCCCTCCGGAGTCCGGTCCCGCCCCGACGCCCGGCACCCCTGCCGACGCCGCCGGGTCCCAGGGGAACGCCGAGCCCGCCGACGTGCCGGGTGTTGCTGCCCCGGGTGAGCCGCACGGGCCCGGTGGCGGGCGGACGCGGCCCCTGCACGACCCCGACCCCTACAGCACCCCGCCCTACGGCGAGCCGGGCCCCTGGGCCCCCGCACCGCCCGTGCAGCACCCGGCGGCCACTCCCGCGCACGGGATGGCGAGCGTCGCACCTCCCGCGGCCACGGCCACGCCCATCCCCGCCCAGGCGCACCCCGACGCCACGGACGCCCCGCCCGCCGACCCCTGGGGGCGCTACGACCCCTGGGCGGCGGCCGCGGCGGGCACCCCGCTGCGGCAGGCCGGGCCCGCGGTGGCGGACGGCAAGCGGCGGCGCGGGGGCGCCCGCCGGGTGCTCCTGACAGGCGCGCTCATGCTCGCCCTCGTGTCCGGCGGCATCGGCGGGATCGTCGGCGCGTACCTGGAGCGCAACGGCGGGGTGGGGACCGTGGAACTGCCGCAGGCCGGCAAGGAGGCGTCCGGGCGGGACCCGGGCAGCGTCGCCGGAATCGCCGCGCAGGCACTGCCCAGCGTCGTCACCCTGCACGTGAGCGGCGCCGGGAAGGCCGGCACCGGCACCGGCTTCGTGCTCGACGGGCGCGGTCACATCCTCACCAACAACCACGTCGTCGAGCCCGCAGGCGACGACGGCGAGATCACCGTCACCTTCCACAGCGGTGACACCGCCGAGGCCACCGTCGTCGGCCGGGACAGCGGCTACGACCTCGCCGTCGTGAAGGTGAAGGGCGTCCGCGGGCTCGCCCCCCTGCCCCTCGGCAACTCCGACAACGTGCGCGTCGGAGACCCCGTCGTCGCCATCGGCGCCCCCTTCGACCTGGCCGGCACCGTCACCTCCGGCATCATCAGCGCCCGCGAGCGGCCCATCACCGCGGGCGGCGAGAAGGGCGACGGCAGCGACGTGTCGTACGTCGACGCCCTGCAGACCGACGCGCCGATCAACCCCGGCAACTCCGGCGGCCCCCTGCTCGACGCCAAGGCCCGGGTGATCGGCATCAACTCGGCCATCCGGTCCGCCGACGGCGGTGCCGACCTGGACGGCGGTCGGGCCGGTTCCATAGGGCTCGGCTTCGCCATCCCGATCAACCAGGGCAAGCGCGTCGCCGAGGAGCTGATCAACACCGGGAGCGCGAGCCACCCGGTGATCGGCATCACCCTCGACATGGACTACAGCGGCGACGGCGCCCGCGTCGCCGCCAAGGGAAGCGACGGCGGTCCACCGGTCAGCACCGGCGGCCCCGGCGCCGAGGCCGGGATCGAGGCCGGCGACGTCATCACCGAGGTCGACGGCCGGCGCGTCCACTCCGGTGAGGAACTGATCGTCAAGACCCGCGCACACCGCCCCGGCGACCGGCTGGAGCTCACCCTGGAGCGGGACGGGAAGGAGCGGACGGTGTCGCTGGTGCTCGGCTCCTCCGACGGCGGCTGAGCGGGACGCGGGCGCCCGGGACAGTACCGGTCGTACGGGATGGCCGGGTACCGTGGACCCGGCCCGGACCACGGAAGACCACAGGCCGGCACCGAGGGCCGAGGACCGAAGGCATCGCGAGGAGCTTCAGGTGTTCAATGACATAGGACCGCTCGAGCTGGTGACGCTCATCGTCCTCGCCGTGCTCGTCTTCGGTCCGGAAAAGCTCCCCAAGGTCATCCAGGACGTGACCCGCACGATCCGGAAGATCCGGGACTTCTCGGAGAGCGCCAAGCAGGACATCCGGCAGGAGCTCGGCCCGGAGTTCAAGGACTTCGAGTTCGAGGACCTCAACCCCAAGACGTTCATCCGCAAGCAGATGGACAACGACGACCTGGGGCTGAAGGAGATCCGTAACGGCTTCGACCTGAAGAAGGAGATGGCCGAGGTCGCGGACGCCGTCCACGGCCGCGAGACGGACTCCGCCACGCCCCCCTCCGGCGGCCGCGTGGACATGACCAAGAAACCGGAGATCCCGGCGGCCGACAGCCGTCCGCCCTTCGACGCGGACGCCACCTGAGCCGTGTGCGCGAGGGCGTACGCCCTCGCGCACGTGACGCGTTTCATACTCCACCCGGGCTCCGTACGGCCTGATACGGACGTCCTGGCGAGCCGTCTGCCGGGCAGTTTCCCGGCCCGTGGCCGCGGGGTGGCTATGCTGCCGAGTTGTTGTGCGGAACGGACGAGTACGCCCGTAGGGGGGCGGGCCGCCCGGTCCGACGAGAGCGAGGAGGCGTCCGGGCACATGGAGACGACGAGTTCGGCAGTCGCGCAGGCGCCGGCCGCGGAGGACGGACCACACGTCCCCTCCGCCGCCCGGCGTACGGTCGACGGCTACCTGCGTGCGCCCTTCCCGTGGTACGGCCTGGACGAGGCCTTCACGGGGCCGCGCTGGCTGATGCAGGTCGGACTGGCGGCCGACGGAGCCGTCGAACACGGATCGGTCGGGCACGGCGACGAGCCCTCGGTGCGCAGCGAGTACGCGGCCGGGGCCGACCGGGACGCGAAGGAGAAGTTCGCGGTCGTGGTGACGGTGGCCGCCAACCCGGTCCGCCGCAGCGCCGACGGCACCGGTCTGCTGGAGGCCACCTCGGTCTCCTCCGCCGCCTGGCTCGCCGGTGTGGGGCTGCTGTCCTTCACCTGGCCCGGCCAGATGGACCACTCCCTGCGCGACGACTGGCTGGAGCAGCAGACGGAGACGGCCTGGGTCCTCGCCGACGACCTGGAGGGCGCGGACTGGTCGACGCTGTCCCTGCCCGTGGACGGGGTTCCGACGCCGTTCCACTACCGGGAGTCCGAGTTCGGCTGGGTGCTCGCCGGTTCCACGCGGGCGGGCGTGCACGTGGGCGCGTACGGCCGGGGCATGAGCGCGTACGGCCTCGGCTTCGCCGTGGTCAAGGACATCGCCGCGTACCAGGACTGAGCGGGTGTGCCGAAGGGCGCCGTCCCCGCGGACGGCGCCCTTCGGCGTGCGGACCCTCAGAACTTGTTGCGCGGGGTGATCCCCAGGGACATGCCCGACAGGCCCCGCTGCCGCCCGCCCAGCTTGCCGGCGATCGAGCGGAGCGCCGAGCCCGCCGGGGAGTCCGGGTCGGACAGGACCACGGGCCTGCCCTCGTCGCCGCCCTCGCGCAGCCGGACGTCGATCGGGATGGCACCGAGCACCGGGACGTTCGTACCGGTCGTGCGGGTCAGGCCGTCGGCGACCGTCTGGCCGCCGCCGGTGCCGAAGACGTCGACCATCTCGCCGCAGTGCGGGCAGGGCAGCCCGGACATGTTCTCGACCACGCCGACGATCTTCTGGTGCGTCTGCACGGCGATGGAGCCCGCCCGCTCGGCCACCTCGGCCGCCGCCTGCTGGGGCGTGGTGACGACCAGGATCTCGGCGTTCGGCACCAGCTGGGCCACGGAGATCGCGATGTCGCCCGTGCCGGGCGGCAGATCGAGGAGCAGCACGTCCAGGTCGCCCCAGTACACGTCCGCGAGGAACTGCTGGAGCGCGCGGTGCAGCATCGGCCCGCGCCACACGACCGGCGCGTTGCCCGGGGTGAACATGCCGATGGAGATGACCTTCACGCCGTTCGCCGACGGCGGCATGATCATGTTCTCGACCTGGGTGGGACGCCCGTCGGCCCCCAGCATGCGCGGCACCGAGTGGCCGTAGATGTCGGCGTCCACGACGCCGACCTTCAGGCCGTCGGCCGCCATGGCCGCCGCCAGGTTCACCGTCACCGACGACTTGCCGACGCCGCCCTTGCCGGACGCGACCGCGTACACCCGGGTGAGGCTGCCCGGCTTGGCGAAGGGCACCTCGCGCTCGGTCTGGCCGCCGCGCAGGGCGTTCGCCAGCTCCTTGCGCTGCTCGTCACTCATGACGTCCAGCGTCACGTCGACCCGGGTGACACCCTCGACCCGGGAGACCGCGTCCGTCACGCGCTGCGTGATGGTGTCCCGCATGGGGCAGCCGGAGACCGTCAGGTACACGGTGACCGCGACCGCCCCGTCCGCGCCGATCTCCACCGATTTGACCATGCCGAGTTCGGTGATGGGCCGGTTGATCTCGGGGTCGTTCACCGTCGCCAGTGCTTCGCGCACCGCGTCTTCCGTAGCCATAAGGACGATGGTACGGCGCCGGGTACACCCGCCGGTAAGTATGTCAGCGGTCGTCTGCGTCACGTCCCGGCGGCCGTTCCGCCCGCATCGCCGTGAATGAGCCGTGCTGTTCCTTGTGCCCGTTCCGGTGTGTCTCCAGTTCCTTGACCATGTCCTGGAGCTCGGAACGGATCCAGTCCCGGGTGGCGACCTCCCCGAGCCCGATCCGCAGGGCGGCGATCTCCCGGGTCAGGTACTCGGTGTCCGCGATCGACCGCTCGTTCTGCTTGCGGTCCTGCTCCAGGTTGACCCGGTCGCGGTCGTCCTGCCTGTTCTGCGCGAGCAGGATCAGCGGGGCGGCGTAGGAGGCCTGGAGGGACAGCATCAGGGTCAGGAAGATGAACGGGTACTCGTCGAAGCGCAGATGCTTCGGCGCGGACACGTTCCACAGCACCCACAGGATGATGACGAACGTCATCCAGACGATGAAGCGCCCGGTGCCCAGGAACCGCGCGGTGCGCTCCGAGAGCCGCCCGAAGGCCTCCGGGTCCCACTCGGGCAGGAGCCGGCGCCGCGGAGGGCGCGGCTGGTCCAGCCGGGGCGTGCGCGGCCGGCCGGCGGCCGTGGCACCCGCCGGCAGCCGCTCGCGCACGCCGTCGCGCTCAGCCGCCATCGGGCACCACCTCCTCGTCGAGGTGGAACTCGGTCTCCCGCCAGTCGTCGGGCAGCATGTGGTCCAGTACGTCGTCCACCGTCACCGCGCCGAGCAGCGACCCGGCCTCGTCGACCACGGGCGCCGCCACCATGTCGTACGCGGCGAAGAACCCGGCGACCACGGGCAGTGCCGCGTCCGGGTCCAGGGGCTGCAGATCGGTGTCCAGGATCGAGCCGACCAGCGTGTACGGGGGATCGCGCAGCAGGCGCTGGAAGTGCACGGTGCCCAGGTACTTGCCGGTGGGCGTCTCCTCGGGCGGGCGGCAGACGTAGATCTGCGCGGCGTGCGCGGGCGAGAGGTCGGGCTCGCGGATGCGGGCGAGCGCGTCCGCGACGGTCGCGTCGGGCCGCAGCACGATGGGCTCCGTGGTCATCAAGCCGCCCGCCGTGTGCTCCTCGTACGCCATCAGGCGCCGCATGTCGGCCGCGTCGCCCGGCTGCATCAGGCTCAGCAGCCGTTCCTTGTCCTCCTCGGGCAGCTCGCCGAGCAGGTCGGCCGCGTCGTCGGGGTCCATGGCCTCCAGCACGTCGGCCGCGCGTTCCTCCTTCAGCTTGCCGAGGATCTCGATCTGGTCGTCCTCCGGCAGCTCCTCCAGGACGTCCGCGAGCCGGTCGTCGTCGAGCGCGGCGGCCACCTCCGCGCGCCGCTTGGGCGAGAGGTGGTGCAGGACGTTGGCGAGGTCGGCGGGGCGCAGCTGCTCGAAGGTGGCGAGCAGGTTCTCGGCGCCCTGCCCGTGCTCCTCCAGGGAGAAGCCGGTGACCGCGGACCACTCGACGGTCAGCGCCTCGCCCTTGCCGCGCCGGAACGCGCCGCCCTTCTTCCCCTTGCGCACGAACACGCGGTCGATCTCCCACTCGCGGCGGGCGGGCAGCTGATGCACCGACAGGTCGAGGACGGTGACCTCCTCGCCGCTGTCCACGAGCGTCACCCGCCGGTCGAGGAGCTCGCCGAAGACGAGCCGCTCCGTGGGCCGCTGCTCGAAGCGCCGCACGTTGAGCACCCCGGTCGTGATGACCTGGCCGGACTGCACGGCGGTCACCCGGGTCATGGGCAGGAAGATGCGGCGCCGGGTGGAGAGTTCGACCACCAGGCCGATCAGCCTCGGCGGGCGGCGTCCGGGCCGCAGGATGACGACCAGATCGCGCACGCGTCCCACCTGGTCCCCGGCCGGGTCGAAGACGGCGACACCGGAGACGTGTGAGACGAAGAACCGGGGTGCGCCCCCTGCCATGGCGGCGGCTCCTTTTCGTGCGGGATCTTTCGGTGTACTGCCTGCTGTGTTCGTTTCTCCCCATTGCCCGCTCGGACGGGCTTCAGGCTAGCCCGTCCCGATCGGCCGTGCGCCCGCGGCCGCTCCGGACGGACTGGCTCCGCCCGGCCTCCCCGGCCCCGGTACTCTGCGGTACGCCGTTCAGGTCCCCCGTAAGAGAGGCAGCCCACCTGTGATTCCGATCTCCCAGGGCCGTTCCCGCAGGGCCACGCTGGCCGGCGCCGTGTGCGCACTGCTCGTGACGGGGACGGCGCTCACGGGATGCTCCGAGGATCCGAACGAGGGCACCAACGGTGTCGGGCGACTGCCCGCCGACCAGATCCAGAACAGGGCCCAGAAGGCCGCCGGGTCGGTCGGCGCCGTGCGGCTGCACGGAACCGTGGTCACCAGCGGACGCACGTACACGCTCGACATGCGGCTGAAGGAGAAGGGCGGCATCGGCTCGGTCACCACCAAGGGGGAGACGTTTCGCCTGCTGCGGATCGACGACGAGCTGTACCTGAAGGCCGGTGCCGAGTTCTGGGGCCAGGGCGCCGGCGCGGGTGAGGGCGACAGCGAGGCGGACGCGGCGGCGGCCGGCAAGCTCGCCGAGAAGTATGTGAAGGTGCCGCAGGGCGATCCCTCGTACAGGAAGTTCATCGGCTTCACCGACAAGAGTGTGCTGCTCAGTGGTCTGCTGACCCTGCACGGCGAGCTGGCCACGGACGGCCACCACGAGCAGTCGGGCGTGCGCACCATCCGCGTCACCGGCGACAAGGGCTCCGGCGGCACCCTGGACGTCTCGCTCGAGGGCAAGCCCTACCCGGTGCGCCTGGTGCGGGCCGGGAAGGCGGGCACCCTCACGTTCTCGGCCTGGGGTACCGACTTCCCCCTGGAGAAGCCGGCCGAGGACGAGACCCTGGACTACGGCAAGCAGCTCCCCACGTCCTAGCGCCGGCTACCCACGGCGCCGCTTCCCCTTCAGGAGCAGCCGGGGCAGTCCGGCCGGGGCGGGCCGCCGCGTCGTCACCGGGGTCGGCAGCGGGGCCTCGGCCAGGGAACCGTCGGGGAGCGGTGACGTCGCTCCCGTCGGCTCGAGGCGCAGCACCCGGCACTCGCGCGCCCAGCGCTCGGGCATGGTCTCGGCGTCGGGCGCGTTGAGCCGCTTGCCCTTGAGCTCGGCGACCGCGGCCGCCCACGCCTCGGAGCCCGGCGCCGGCTCCACGACCGTCGCGGACCAGGTGACCAGCCGGCCGCCCTTGTCCTTGCTGCGGACCGTCACCTCGGCCGGTCCGCCGCCGGCCAGCCCCGGCAGCGGCTGCTCGCCGGGCCCGTCGCCGATCACGCACGCGGCCCCGTCGTGCCACACGTGCCACAGCGCGCGGGCCGGAGCACCGGGACCCCTCACCCAGATGAGGCCGGACTTCTTCGTGGCCTCCTCGATGAGGGCCCGGTCGAGCAGCTCGCTTGTCATGTGCCCAGCCTATCCAGGGGCGCGCCGGGTCCCGTGCGCCGTCAGAGCCAGCCGTTGCGCTTCAGGGTGCGGTGGATGCCCAGACAGATGGCCACCGTGACACTCAGGACCAGCGGATAGCCGTACTTCCAGTGCGTCTCGGGCATGTAGTCGAAGTTCATCCCGTACACCCCGCACACCATGGTCGGTACGGCGATGATCGCGGCCCACGAGGTGATCTTCCGCATGTCCTCGTTCTGCGCCACGGAGGCCTGGGCCAGATTGGCCTGGAGGATGGAGTTCAGCAGCTCGTCGAAGCCGATGACCTGCTCCTGCACGCGTGCCACGTGGTCGGCGACGTCCCGGAAGTACTTCTGGATCTCCGGGTCGACCAACCGCATCGGCCGCTCGCTGAGCAGCTGCATCGGCCGCAGCAGCGGCGCCACGGCGCGCTTGAACTCCAGCACCTCACGCTTGAGTTGGTAGATCTGCCCGGCGTCCGTACCGCGCGGGGCGCCCTTGCGGCCCGGCGAGAACACCTGCGTCTCGACCTCGTCGATGTCGTCCTGCACCGCGTCGGCCACCGCGATGTAGCCGTCCACCACATGGTCGGCGATGGCGTGCAGTACCGCCGAGGGGCCCTTGGCCAGCAGTTCGGGGTCGTCCTGGAGGCGGTGCCTGAGGGCGCGCAGGGAGCCCTGGCCGCCGTGCCGGACGGTGATGAAGAAGTCCCGGCCGGTGAAGCACATCACCTCGCCGGTCTCGACGACCTCGCTGCTGGAGGTGAGCCGGTTCTTGTCGACGTAGTGGATGGTCTTGAAGACCGTGAACAGGGAGTCGTCGTAGCGCTCCAGCTTGGGCCGCTGGTGGGCCTGGACGGCGTCCTCCACGGCCAGCGGGTGGAGCCCGAACTCCGCGGCGATCCCGGCGAATTCGGCCTCGTTCGGTTCGTGCAGGCCGATCCACACGAAGCCCCCGTCGCGACGCACCAGGCGCATGGCCTCCTGGGGGGTGAGCTGGCCGCCCTCGGTCACCAGGCGGCGGCCGTCGCGGTAGACGGCGCAGTCGACGACGGCGGTGGTCGTCGCGGGGTCACGGGTGGTGTCGTACGGGCCGCTCTCCTTGCGCAGCGAGACACGGGAGGAGGGACGGACCACGGCGCGCAGGTCGCGGATCATCGACATGGCGGGCTCCTTCGCGGGCAGGCAACGAAAGGCGCCGGAACGACGGGTGGAACAACCCGGAATGAGGACGTCCTGGACTGCGGATGTTTGGCACGTCCACAAAGCGGGCAGCACCGCACCGTCGCGGTGGCGAGCTTCGTCGCTGATACAGCTACGGGGGCAGATCAGGCAGAACGAAACGACGTGCTCTTCCGATGAAGACGCGCAGGCGAAAGGCGGCAGCCAGACAGGGAGCAGCTACATCAGCGGGCGGAAGAGCGGGTGATACTGCACGGTCGACTTCGGTCCATGCCAGCCCCACCTCCTCCGGCCGGTCCCTCGTGAGGGACGATCCACATCCCCTGGGGGGATTTCCCCTGAGTGGGGAGTGTCATACGGGCGTTCGGGACGATCGGACTCCCGCAGGGCATCAACGGCCTGGGTGGTGTCCCTATCTGCGTGCGGCCCGAACCACCGGCCAAGCGTATCAGCCGACCGGCATGTCAAGGCTTTGCTTTGCCCGGTACTGACGAGTTCTATGCTCGCCGCATGGCTGATGTTCTTCCTCTGGTCGAGGCCCGGCTGCGCACCGCGCTGGGCGAGCCGGACGCGCGCGCGGCGGTCACCTTCCTGGGCACGGACCGCATCGAGGTGCTGCGCTTCCACGAGGGCGACATCGTGCGCTACGCCACCCTCGGCATGTCCGCGCACCCCATGACCGACCCCACGGCGGTCGTCGCGGACCCGGTCAAGGGCCCGCGTGTCGAGCTGGTGCTGTCCGTACGGGCCGGTGTGGCCGACACCGACAAGGTGCTCCGCCCGCTCGCCGTGCTCGCCGCGTCCCCGCAGGTCGAGGGTGTGGTCGTGGCCCCCGGCGCCTCGCTCGACGTGGGCGGACCGCTGTGGCCCGGCGCCCCGTTCACCTCCGTGCTGGTCGCCGAGCCGGGCGGCCTGGTGGAGGACTTGGAGCTCGACGACCCCCTGGACCCCGTACGGTTCCTGCCGCTGCTGCCGATGACCCCGAACGAGGCCGCCTGGAAGCGCGTGCACGGCGCCCAGGCCCTCCAGGAGCGCTGGCTGAACCAGGGCACGGATCTCAGGGACCCGTCCCGCAGGTCCGCCCCACTGGACTGAGACCGACCGGCCGGAACTCGTCGGTGTGAATATCGTGCTGATTCCACAAGATGAGTGCGCCGGCCGGGTGATCGTCCTTGACGTGGCGCGGCAGAGCTAGGACCGTGGGGCTCTATGAGGGGCGAACCCAGTTGCCCGAAGTGCGGTGGCCGGGTCAGGGCTCCCGGCCTCTTCTCGGATGCCTGGCAGTGCGACGTGCACGGCACCGTGCACCCGCTGCAGCCCGTGATACCGCCGAGCGTCGAAGCCCTCGAAGTCGTCGTGCACCGCACGAAGGTGCCGGTGTGGATGCCGTGGCCGCTGCCGGTGGGCTGGCTCTTCACGGGTGTGGCGTCCGCTGGCGACGACCGCAGCGGGGGCCGGGCGACGGCCGTCGCGTGCACCGGTCCGGGACCGCTCGGCGGAATGGGTGAACTGATCCTGGTCGCCGAGGAGCTCGGCGTCGGCCTCGGCGCGCGGTACGCGGGCATCGACGGCCCGGACCCGGGGCCGTACATGAACGTCGAGAAGCCACCGCAGGCCAAGGTGCTGGCCGCCGGCCGGCCGACCCCGCTCTGGCACGTCTCCCGGACGCCGGACGACCGTGCCGTGTTCGCGGGCGAGGCGCTCGGCATGTGGCTGTGGGCGGTGGTGTGGCCGGAGCGGTCCGGGCTGCTGATGTACGACGAGCTGGTCCTCACCGACCTGCGGGACGCCGGGGCGGAGGTGGAACTGGTGCCCTGCGGGGCGCTGTCACCGCGGTTGCTCGAGGCGTAGCCGCCCCAGGGACCGCCGGTAGGGGGCGCACGGCCGTTTCGGGTGTGACAGGGGCGGTGGAAAATCCGGTTATCCTGGAGCGTCCCCATCCGTCCGTCACCGCTTGGAGTAACGCGTCGTGCGCATCGACCTGCACACCCACTCCACCGCGTCCGACGGCACGGACACTCCGGCCGAGCTGGTCCGCAAGGCCGCTGCCGCCGGTCTCGACGTCATCGCGCTGACCGACCACGACACCACCCGCGGACACGCCGAGGCGCTCGCCGTGCTGCCGGCGGGACTCACCCTGGTCACCGGCGCCGAACTCTCCTGCCGGCTCGACGGCGTCAGCATGCACATGCTGGCCTACCTGTTCGACCCGGAG
This sequence comes from Streptomyces marokkonensis, assembly GCF_008312835.1. GTDB lineage: Bacteria > Actinomycetota > Actinomycetes > Streptomycetales > Streptomycetaceae > Streptomyces > Streptomyces marokkonensis_A. Next base: position 319,270 of record NZ_VSKS01000002.1, read on the forward strand.
GAGCCCGCGCTGCTCGCCGAGCGCGAGCTGGTCCGGGACGACCGGGTGCCGCGGGCCAAGGGCATGATCGCCAAGCTGAACGCGCTGGGCGTGCCGGTCACCTGGGAGCAGGTCGCGCGGATCGCGGGCGACGGATCGGTGGGCCGGCCGCACGTGGCCACCGCCCTCGTCGAACTGGGCGTCGTGCCGAGCGTGAGCGACGCCTTCACCCAGGAGTGGCTGGCCGACGGAGGCCGCGCGTACATGGAGAAGCACGAGACCGACCCCTTCGTAGCCCTGCGGCTGGTGAAGAACGCGGGCGGCGTCGCCGTCTTCGCGCACCCCGCCGCGGACAAGCGGGGCAGGACCGTGCCGGAGTCCGCGATCGCCGATCTTGCCGGGGCCGGACTCGACGGCATCGAGGTCGACCACATGGACCACGACCCCGAGACCCGGGCGCGGCTGCGGGGCCTGGCGAAGGAACTGGGTCTCCTGGTCACCGGGTCCAGCGACTACCACGGCAGCAGGAAGACCTGCGTCCTCGGCGAGTTCATGACGGACCCCGAGGTGTACGGCGAGATCACACGGCGCGCGACGGGGGCGTTCCCGGTGCCCGGGGCCGGCGGAGTCTGAGGTCCGTCCTCACCCCGTACCCCTTTTCACTTCGTTCCCAGCAAGGCAGTCATGCTCGACGTCGCCGTCTTCGGCTCTCTCTTCCTGACCCTTTTTGTCATCATGGATCCCCCTGGGATCACCCCGATCTTCCTCGCCCTGACCGCGGGCCGGCCCGCCAAGGTGCAGAGGCGGATGGCCTTCCAGGCCGTCTGTGTGGCCGGCGGCGTGATCACCGTGTTCGGGCTGCTCGGCCACCAGATCCTCGCCTACCTGCACGTGTCGGTGCCGGCGCTGATGATCGCGGGCGGGCTGCTCCTGCTGCTGATCGCGCTCGACCTGCTCACCGGCAAGACCGACGAGCCCAAGCAGACCAAGGACGTCAACGTCGCCCTGGTCCCGCTGGGCATGCCGCTGCTGGCGGGGCCGGGTGCGATCGTGTCGGTCATCCTCGCCGTGCAGAAGGCCGACGGGCTCACCGGGCAGGTCTCGGTGTGGTCGGCGATCCTCGCCATCCACGTCGTGCTGTGGCTGGTGATGCGGTACTCGCTGCTGATCATCCGGGTCATCAAGGACGGCGGGGTGGTCCTGGTGACGCGCCTGGCCGGCATGATGCTCTCCGCGATCGCCGTGCAGCAGATCATCAACGGCGTCACCCAGGTCGTCCGGGGCGGCTGACCCGGCATCCTCGCGGACGTCGCGGAGCCCCCGTACCGATGGCGGTACGGGGGCTCCGAAGCATGCGTGCCGGGGCGGCCGGGCCCGTGTGGGCGGCGTCCCGCGGACGTGCGTTACGAGGCCGGGGCGTCGGCCGGGCGGATCCAGAGGCGCTGCCCGATGGCGGCGGCCTGCTGAACGATGCGGTTGACGGAGGCGGCGTCCACGACGGTCGTGTCCACGGGTGTGCCGTCGACGTCGTCGAGTCGCATGATTTCGAAGCGCACGGGCTTCTCCCTTCGTCTGGTCATCCTCCTGAAGGAGAACTACTCGGTGGGCGGCGCACAGGCCAGTCGGGCCCGTGTTCCATGACGGTTTCAACGGCATGCGCGGTGCAAACATTCCCTACGCTAAGGAAATTTTTCGATCGACTAAATACTGACCGGTAAGGGTTTCGAGGTGGACTGATCGGGACCGGTTGTGTTCATAGCGTGACCACCGGGACAATGGAAGTGATGAACGACGACCTGGCGGCCCTGCACGCCCGTATCGACCGCACGAACGAGCTGCTTCAGCGCATGCTCGCCGAGGTGGCGAAGACGCCCTCGACGCACGCGATCTTCGTCGACGCCGGCTATCTGTACGCCGCCGCGGGGCGGCTCGTGGCCGGGACGGAGGACCGCCGGGCCTTCGACCTCGACGCCGAGGGACTCATCGACGCGCTCATCGACCGGGCCCGCAATATCTTCGCCGACAGCAGGCTGCTGCGCGTCTACTGGTACGACGGGGCCAGGCGCCGCATCCACACCGCGGAGCAGCAGACCATCGCCGAACTCCCGGACGTCAAGGTCCGCCTCGGCAACCTCAACGCCAACAACCAGCAGAAGGGCGTCGACTCCCTCATCCGCACCGACCTGGAGTCACTGGCCCGGCACCGCGCCATCAGTGACGCGGCCCTGCTCGGCGGCGACGAGGACCTCGTCTCGGCGGTCGAGGCGGCCCAGGGGTACGGCGCCCGGGTCCACCTCTGGGGCATCGAGGCCCCGGAGGGCCGCAACCAGGCCGAGCCGCTGCTCTGGGAGGTCGACAGCCAGCGCACCCTCGACCTCGACTTCTTCAAGCCCTACGTCTCCCGGCGCACGGCACCGGCGTACGAGGGCACCACCGGCCGGCCCACCCGCGAGGACGTGCGGTTCGTCGGCGCGCAGATCGCCGCCAAGTGGCTGGCCGCACGCGGCCGGGAGACCATGGTGGAGCTCCTCCCCGGCCACCCCTATCTGCCCGGCTCCGTCGACCAGGACCTGCTGGTCGAGGCGGAAGGCCTCCTCCAGTACTCCCTGCGCGGCCAGGCGGACCTGCGACGCGCACTGCGGGACGGCTTCTGGGACCATCTGCAGGCGCAGTACTAGGCGGGCTCCCCGGGGCGCGGGTCGTCCCAGAAGTCGGCGAGGGCACGGGCGGTCGGGGCGGGCCGGTCGACGGCGGGCGAATGCTCGGCCCCGTCGACGACGGTGCGGTGCGCCCCCAGCCGCCGGGCCATCTCGTCGAGGTCCGGCACCGGCCACGTGTCGTCGCGCTCGCCCGACAGGACGTGGAACGGCAGCGGCACGGCGGCCAGTTCGGCGACCCGGTCCGGCTCGGTGCACAACTGATGTCCCGTGGCGAGCAGTTGTGCCGGTCGCGTGCCCAACCAGCGTCTGCGCAAGAACTCCTGGCCGCCGACCCCGCGGGCCGGACCACCCACCTCCTCCGGAGGACCCATGGCCAGGATCGCCTCCCAGCACTCCGCCATCGACATCACCGCGAGCGCGTCCCGCAGCAGCTTCACCCGCTGCTCCTGGGAGACGGAGATGTGTGCGGGCCCGGAGGAGACGAGCGTGAGCGAGCGGAAGGGGGAGTGGTCCAGGAGGACGGCGGCACGGGCGATCTGGCCGCCGAGGGAGTGGCCGACGAGGTGCACGGGCGCACCGAGCGCCTCCGCCTGCGCGAGCACGTCCCGGGCCAACTCGTCCCGCGCGTAGGCCGATTCGTCGTCGGCGGGTCCGTCCGACTCGTACTGCCCCCGCCCGTCCACGGCGACCGTACGGTATCCGCGCGCCGCGAGCGGTTCGTGCACCAGCGTGAAGTCCTCCTTGCTGCCGGTGTACCCGGGCAGCAGCAGTACCGTCCCCTTCACCCCGGCCCCGGGGGGCGGCGTCACGTCCACGACGGCGAACTCACCGCGGGAGGTGCGAAGTCGGCGGACACGGGCGCCCGGAGGCGGGGCGGAGGCGGAGCGGCTGGTCACAGAACGAAGCGTAAGGGGTACGGACACGCCGACGGCCCGGTCCCACGGGGGTGGGACCGGGCCGTCGGCGTGGTGCGTCAGCCCTCCGCGGGCTCCGCGGCGGCCGTGGCCTTGCGGGTACGGCGGGCCCTGGGCTTCGCCTCGTCCGCGGCCTCCGGCTCCTGCGCGGCCGGGGCGGCCTTGCGGGTCCGGCGCGGCTTGGCCCCGGTAGCCTCCGGCTCCTGCGCGGCCTGCGCCGGGATCTCGGCGGCCTTGCGGGTGCGGCGGCGCGGCGCGGCCTCGGCGGTGTCGACGGCGGGCTCCGCCTTCTTGGCGGCGGCCTTCCGCGTCCTGCGCGGCTTGGTCTCCTCGGCCTCGGACTCCGGGGCCGTCTGAGCCGGGATGCCGACGGCGACGGCCGGGTCCGACTCGGCGGCCTTGCGGGTGCGGCGGCGCGGCTTGGCCTCGACCGCCTCGGCGGTGTCGACGGCGGCCTCCGCCTTCGCGGTGGCCTTGCGGGTGCGGCGGGGCTTGGCCTCGGTCGCCTCGGCCGTCTCGGCGGCGTCGACCGGGGTCTCGGCCTTCGCGGCGGTCTTGCGGGTGCGGCGCGGCTTGGTCTCGGCCGCCTCGGCCGGCTCCGCGGTTCCCTCGACGGCGTCGACCGCGGCCTCCGCCTTCGCGGCGGTCTTGCGGGTGCGGCGGGGCTTGGCCTCGGTCGCCTCGGCCGTCTCGGCGGCGTCGACCGGGGTCTCGGCCTTCGCGGCGGTCTTGCGGGTGCGGCGCGGCTTCGGCTCGGTCGCCTCGGCCGGCTCGTCCGTTCCCTCGGCCGTGTCCACCGCTGCCGTCTCCGCGGTCCGGCGGGTGCGGCGGCGCGGCTCCGCGACCGGGGCGGCCTCGGGTTCCGTGACGACGGGGGCCGTCACGGCCACCGCGGTCTCCTCGGCCGGCGACGGGGTGACGACGGCCGCCGTGTCCACCGCTGCCGTCTCCGCGGACCTGCGGGTGCGGCGGCGGCGCGGCTTCGCGGCGGCTCCGGAGGCGTCCGCCGTGCCCTCGGCCGTGTCGACGGCGGACTCCGCCGCCTCGGCGGGCTCGGTCGCGGTCACCGCGGCCGACGGCGCCCCCGCCGGGACTCCGCCGCGCATACGGCGACGGCGGCGCGGGGTGCGTGCGGCCGTGCCGGTCTCCGCCTCACCGGTGCCTTCGGCGGCCGGGTTCGCGGGCTGCTGCGCCGCCTCGTCCAGCGGTGTACCGCCACGCGTGCGGCGGCGGCGCCGCGGCGTACGGGCCGAGGTCTCCCGCTCCTCGGGACGGTCGCCACCGCGCCCGCCCCGGCCACCGCGCCCGCGGGGCCCACGGCCGCCCGGCTCGCCCAGGTCCTCGAGCTCCTCCGCGTCCAGCCCGGCGCGCGTGCGGTCCGCGCGCGGCAGGATGCCCTTGGTGCCCTCGGGGATGCCCAGGTCCGTGAACAGGTGCGGGGAGGTGGAGTACGTCTCCTGCGGGTCGCCGAGGCCGAGCTCCAGCGCCTTGTTGATCAGCTGCCAGCGCGGGATGTCGTCCCAGTCGACCAGGGTGATCGCCGTACCCTTCGCCCCCGCGCGGCCGGTGCGGCCGATGCGGTGCAGATACGTCTTCTCGTCCTCGGGCGTCTGGTAGTTGATGACGTGGGTCACGCCCTCGACGTCGATGCCGCGGGCGGCGACGTCGGTGCAGACGAGGACGTCGACCTTGCCGTTGCGGAACGCGCGCAGGGCCTGTTCGCGCGCGCCCTGGCCGAGGTCGCCGTGGACCGCCCCGGAGGCGAAGCCGCGCTGCTTGAGCTGGTCGGCGAGGTCGGCGGCGGTGCGCTTGGTGCGGCAGAAGACCATGACCAGCCCCCGGCCGTCGGCCCGCAGCATCCGCGCGACCATCTCGGGCTTGTCCATGTTGTGGGCGCGGTAGACGAACTGCTTGGTGTTCGCGACCGTCGCGCCCTCGTCGTCCGGGGCCGTGGCGCGGATGTGCGTCGGCTGCGACATGTAGCGCCGGGCGAGACCGATCACGGCGCCCGGCATGGTGGCCGAGAACAGCATGGTCTGGCGCTTGGCCGGGAGGAAGTTGATGATCTTCTCGACGTCGGGCAGGAAGCCCAGGTCGAGCATCTCGTCGGCCTCGTCGAGGACGAGTGCCCTGACGTGGTTCAGGTTCAGCTTCTTCTGCCCGGCGAGGTCGAGCAGCCGGCCCGGGGTGCCGACGATCACGTCGACGCCCTTCTTCAGCGCCTCGACCTGGGGCTCGTAGGCCCGGCCGCCGTAGATGGCGGTGACGCGCACGTTACGCACCTTGCCGGCGGTCAGCAGGTCGTTGGTGACCTGCGTGCACAGCTCGCGCGTGGGGACGACGACCAGCGCCTGCGGGGCGTCGGTGAGGTCCTCGGGCTTCGCGCGGCCGGCTTCCACGTCCGCGGGGACGGTGACGCGCTCGAGGAGCGGAAGGCCGAAGCCGAGCGTCTTGCCGGTGCCGGTCTTGGCCTGGCCGATGACGTCCGTGCCCGACAGGGCCACGGGGAGCGTCATCTCCTGGATGGGGAAGGGGGTGATGATGCCGACGGCTTCCAGGGCCTCGGCGGTCTCGGGGAGGATCCCGAGCTCTCGGAACGTCGTAGTCAGGGTGCTGCCTCTTCTGTGTGCGCGGTACGAGGCGAGCGCGGGGGTCGTGTAGGGACCGTGCCGGGGACGTCGGCTGCCATACGGGCGGGGCCGTAGGACACGGGACCACTGCCGACGCTCGAGCGTTCGTACCGCTGAGGTGTCCCTCCGGGTTCCGTACGCACTGTGGCGTACGGTCGAGAGGGCTGTCGGGTCGGAGCCGATCGGGCCACCGACCGGGCATCCTCATACATGCGGCCCGTCGAGTACGTCAGAGTGCTCAGCAGGCGCATTACCACCATACCCCGGATCCGCGCACACGCCATGGCCGATTTGGTCACGTAGTCGTCGTCACACTGATTCACCAGGGACTTCCGGCGCCTGACAAGCGGGCTATTGTGCGCTTCATGACGAGCTCTGACAAGCCTGACAACGCCGCGGACACCCCCGAGACCCCCGCCGGACACACCGGCGTCGCCGCCATGGACTGGGCGGCCGCATCCGCCGACCCCCAGTACCGTGCCGCCGTCGTGGACCTGCTCGGCGCGCTCGCGTACGGGGAGCTGGCGGCGTTCGAGCGGCTCGCGGAGGACGCCAAGCTGGCGCCCACGCTGGCGGACAAGGCCGAGCTGGCGAAGATGGCCTCGGCCGAGTTCCACCACTTCGAGCGGCTGCGCGACCGGCTCGCCGAGATCGGTGAGGAACCGACGCTCGCGATGGAGCCCTTCGTCGCCGCCTACGACGGTTTCCACAAGCAGACGGCGCCCTCGGACTGGCTGGAGGGCCTGGTCAAGGCCTACGTCGGCGACTCCATCGCCAGCGACTTCTACCGGGAGGTCGCGGCCCGTCTGGACTCCGACACCCGGGCGCTGGTGCTGGCCGTGCTCGACGACACCGGGCACGGCGGCTTCGCCGTGGAAAAGGTGCGAGCCGCGATCGACGCGGACCCGCGCGTGGGCGGGCGGCTCGCACTGTGGGCGCGGCGGCTCATGGGTGAGGCGCTGTCGCAGTCCCAGCGGGTGGTCGCCGACCGGGACGCGCTGTCGACGATGCTCGTGGGAGGCGTCGCGGACGGGTTCGACCTCGCCGAGGTCGGCAAGATGTTCTCCCGGATCACCGAAGCCCACACCAAGCGGATGGCGGCCCTGGGGCTGGCGGCCTGACGGGAGTCCGGACCGCTCCGGCCCGGTTCACCGGCGGCGCCACCATCGGCGGCCGGTCAGGCGGTCGCCGATCGGCGGCGCAGTCTTCCCGCCGGGCGCAGCAGCAACGACAGCGAGGCCACGGACACGATCACCGCGCCCAGCAGGATCGTCAGCAGGTTGCCCGCGTCCAGCGCGGTGTTCATGACGAAGGCGCCGAACAGCGCTCCGGCCACACCGGTCGGCAGCACCAGGGCGCGGGCGGGAAGACGATGCGGCAGGCGGTGGTACGCCGCCCACGCCAGAGCCAGGCCGAGGATGGCGGAGCTGAGCGCTTCCAAGAGCATGTCGGGGTCCCTCCCACATGGCCGGCCTGCTCACATCGGTCGTAGCCCGTCTTACCCCTGACCTGCGGAATCCAATCCTCCTCCGGGGCGTAGCCGTGCTCCATCCGTGAAGGGACGCAGGCGGAGAGGGGAGAGGGGAGAGGGGAAAGGACACGGGAACGCGGGAGGGCCCGGCGGTTGGAACCGCCGGGCCTTCCCGTGACGTCCGGTCGCCGCCTACAGCGCGCCGAAGCCCACCTTGCGCGGGGCCGGCTCGCCGATCTCGACGTACGCGAGACGGTCGGCCGGGACCAGGATCTTGCGGCCGTGCTCGTCCACGAGGCTCAGCAGCTGCGACTTCCCGGCCAGCGCCTCGGCCACCACGCGCTCGACCTCCTCCGCGCTCTGACCGCTCTCCAGAACGATCTCGCGGGGCGCGTGCTGCACGCCGATCTTGACCTCCACGGCTATGTCCCTCCGACGGTCAGTGAAGTGCGCGACGTTCCGCGCCGTACCAGCACACATTAGCCCGGTGAGGGGACGGACACGTCGCGCCCTGCAACGCCAGGAGCGAACAGCCGACGGGAACAAACGGCCGCCGGTGTCCGCCCCGCGCGCTCAGTGGTGCTGCTCGTTGCCGTGCAACGGGAATCCGGCGATGCCCCGCCAGGCCAGCGAGGTCAGCAACTGCACCGCCTGGTCACGCGGCACGCTGCGGTCGCTGTGCAGCCAGGACCGCGCCACCACCTGCGCGAGGCCGCCGAGCCCCGAGGCGAGCAGCATCGACTCCGCCCGCGACAGCCCGGTGTCCTCGGCGATGACGTCGCAGATCGCCTCCGCGCAGTCGTTGGTCACCTTGTCGACGCGCTCGCGCACGGCGGGCTCGTTCGTCAGGTCCGACTCGAAGACCAGGCGGAACGCGCCGCCGTCGTCCTCGACGTACGCGAAATAGGCGTCCATGGTCGCCCGGACGCGCTGCTTGTTGTCCGTCGTCGACGCCAGCGCGTGGCGCACCGACTGGATCAGGGCCTCGCAGTGCTGGTCCAGCAGTGCGAGATAGAGATCCAGCTTGCCCGGGAAGTGCTGGTACAGCACCGGCTTGCTGACGCCGGCGCGTTCGGCGATGTCGTCCATCGCGGCCGCGTGGTAACCCTGCGCGACGAAGACTTCCTGAGCGGCACCCAGCAACTGGTTCCGTCGGGCACGGCGCGGCAGGCGTGTACCCCTCGGGCGTACCGCGTCTGTCTGCTCGATGGCTGTCACGCCGCCTCCCATTGTCGTCCATGTGCGGTGTGAGCCGCGCCGCCATCGTACTTTTCGGTAACCGTGGTGTGCGCGGTGAGAGCGCAGAATTTCACGGACCGGGCTGCGCCGAAAGGCGTACGGACGGTTTCAAAAGCTGTCAGAGCGGGCAAGGAGCGGCCTCCTCTCCGGACGACGGTGCCCTGGCCGGCGCACTCCTCACCGGTAGTCGTCCTCGTCGAGGGAGACGACCCGGGCCTGTTCCACCAGGTCGGCCTCGTTGGCGCGGTCGGGGTCGACGCCGGTCATCGGGTCGTCGCCCTCCGGCCGCACCTCCGCCTGCTGCTCGGCCGCGTCGACCTGGGGCGCCTCGACGTCGTACTCCTGGCCCTCGCGGACGTCCTCGTCCTCGAACGTCTCCGGGTCGGTCGGGTCTACGGCCATGGCTGGGCTCCCTTCTACGAACGTCCCTGACGGATGCAGGGGCCACATGCGGGTGCCCTCTGTACGAGCCTAGGAGACACCCGATTCGGACGCTATGCGATCCGCGGCGGCGATGTGACAGGTGCGCATCGCGCGGGGGAGCCCCCTGTGACGCCGGACACATGAGCCGCCACGTGATCGTCTCGTAACATTGCCGCATGTCTTCGACCGAGCTGCCGTCCGTGCCGCCCGCGAACGTGCTTCCCAAAGTGGCGGCCGTCAGGGTCGCGGAGGGCGAGCGCCTCAGGTCGGTGCACCTGCCCGGCGTCACCCTCTCCGTACGGTCGAGGCCACCCGCGCGCGAGGGGCTGCCGCCCGCTCTCTACGTCCACGGACTCGGCGGTTCCTCGCTGAACTGGTCGGCCCTCATGCCGCTGCTGCACGACGTCGTCGACAGCGAGGCCGTGGACCTGCCGGGCTTCGGGGACTCCCCGCCGCCGGACGACGGCGACTACTCCCTCACCGCGCACGCCCGCGCGGTGATCCGGTATCTCGACGCCTCCGGCCGCGGCCCCGTGCACCTCTTCGGGAACTCGCTCGGCGGGGCGGTCACCACCCGCGTCGCCGCCGTACGCCCCGACCTCGTCCGCACGCTCACCCTCGTGTCACCGGCCCTGCCGGAACTGCGGGTGCAGCGCACCGCCGTCCCCACGGGGCTGCTGGCGGTGCCCGGGGTCGCTCTGCTGTTCACCCGCATCACCCGGGAGTGGACGGCGGAACAGCGGGTCCGCGGTGTGCTGAAGCTCTGCTACGGCGACCCCGGGCGGGTGTCGCACGAAGGGTTCCACAACGCCGTGCAGGAGATGGAGCGGCGGCTGCGGCTGCCCTACTTCTGGGACGCGATGGCCCGCTCCGCGCGGGGGCTCGTCAACGCGTACACCCTGGGTGGCCAGCACGGACTGTGGCGCCAGGCCGAGCGGGTGCTCGCGCCGACCCTGCTCGTCTACGGCGGCCGGGACCAGCTCGTCGGCTTCCGCATGGCCCAGCGGTCGGCGCGGGCCTTCCGGGACTCCCGGCTGTGGACCATCCCGGACGCGGGCCACGTGGCGATGATGGAGTACCCCGACACCGTGGCCCTCGCCTTCCGTGAACTCCTCATGGATACAACGGATTCGGCCGATGAGGGGGATACTGGGGGACCGGGCGCGCAGGGCGCTCCGGGTTCCCCCGCCGGCACCGGTGGCGGAACCACCGCCGAGAACACGAGGGGCTGAGGCGCGACGTGGGACGCCACAGCCGCCGTGGACCCGCCCCCAGGGGCGACATCGCGGACACGACCGCAGCACGGAACGTTCCGGACGGCCGCGGGGCCCGCGGGGGCGACCGGGGCGACACCCGGCCGGACCCGTACCGGATGCCCGCGGACCATCCGGCACAGGGCCCGGCCCTGCAGCCGCCGGGGCGTCCGCCCGTGGGCGGGGGCCAGGGGTACGGGGTTCCGTACGCGGACCCGTCCGGGAATCCGGCACACGGCGCTCCCCTGTACGGGACGACCGGACACGGCATGCCGGACGGGACTCCGGCGCACGGTGTGCCGCGCCTCCCGGACGGATGGCTCCCGGAGGGCACCCCGCCGCACGGCGTTCCCCGGTTCGCCGACGGGACTCCGGCGCGCGGTGTGCCGCGGCTGCCCGACGGAACCCCCGCGCACGGCGTTCCCCGGTTCGCCGACGGCACCCCGGCGCGCGGCGTTCCCCAGGCCCGCGGCGAGCACCCGGAGCAGTGGGAGGCCGGGGGCGGCTGGGGGACGGTGAACGGCCGGACGACGGCCGGAGCCGGATACGGCGGCATGCCTCCGGCCGGGCCGGGGCCGAGACCCGGGCCGGGCGTGCCCTTCCCGCGACAGCGGCAGGCACCCCCCGCGGGACCGCGGGAGGACTACCTCGACGCCTTCGCCGATGACGTCGACCTCTTCACCCCGCGCACGCCCGCCTCCGCACCGCGCCCGCCGGCCTCCGCGCACCCCACCGACCCCTACGCCGCCGTCACCGACTGGAACAGCGCTCCGGTCACCGGCACCCCCGCGGACGCCGACGAGCCGCCGACCGGGGAGCCCGCGCAGGGCAAGGGCGGCAAGGGGCGCGCGTTCACCGGCATCGCGGCCGCCGCCGTCACCACGGTGCTGGCCGTCGTGGTGGCCGGGCAGGCCGCCGACGAGCGTGACGCCGCCGGCGCGCAGACGCAGTCCGCCGGTGAGCAGGCCCGCGACGTACGGGATCCCGCCTCGCGCGGTGACGACCGGGAGACGCCCGCCGTGCCGTCCGCCGAGCCGCTGACGTACCAGCAGAAGATGGACCGGACGTTCCCGCTCAGCGCGGCCCGCGCGGGCACGGGGACGTTCGAGGCGATCCCCGGCATCGACAAGGCGCCCGGCAAGGGCGACAAGGTCACCTACCGCGTGGACGTGGAACAGGGACTCGGCCTCGACGGCGAGCTCTTCGCCGAGGCCGTGCACAGGACGCTCAACGACGACCGCAGCTGGGCGCACAACGGCGCCCGCACCTTCGAGCGCATCCACTCAGGCCGGGCCGACTTCGTGATCACCCTCGCCAGTCCCGCGACGACCGCCGACTGGTGCGCCAAGTCCGGCCTGGACACCACCGAGGACAACGTCTCCTGCGACTCCGCGGCCACGGAGCGCGTGATGATCAACGCGTACCGGTGGGCGCAGGGTTCGGAGACCTACGGCGAGGAGATCCACGCCTACCGCCAGATGCTGATCAACCATGAGATCGGCCACCGGCTGGGCTACAACCACGTCACCTGTGACAAGAACGGCGACCTGGCACCGGTGATGCAGCAGCAGACCAAGTTCCTCGAACACAACGGAATCCGCTGCCGCCCGAACCCCTGGGCCTACCCCAACAGCTGATCATCAACTGATCGCATAGCGTCCAGAAACGCGCCCCGCACGGGAAAGTTACGCCCGTTCACCCCTTTTGGTGGCGCGATGGACAACCGTCCGTCGCGCCACCACCTGTTCCGCATACGTTCGTCCCGCTGCGAGCCGCCGGGTCAACGGCGGCTCCCCACACGGGAGATCGGGGGTGCACACGTGCGCATCGGACTGCTTACGGAGGGTGGCTATCCGTATGTGAGCGGTGAGGGCGGGTTCTGGTGCGACCGCCTGGTGCGCGGACTCGACCGACACGAGTTCGACGTCTACGCGTTCAGCAGCGGCGAGGCCCAGGAGGACGCCGGCTGGGTCCCGCTGCCGCCCCAGGTCAACCGGGTGCGTACCGCGCCGCTGTGGGCGGCCGAGGACGACGGGGTGGTGTACGGCCGCCGCGCACGCCGGCGCTTCTCGGAGCACTACGGCGAACTGGCCGCCGTGCTCTGCGCCTCGCCGGACTCCGCCGCCCCCGAGGCGGACCGTTTCGCCACCGCGCTCCGGGGCCTCGCCGAACTCGCCCGCGAGGAAGGCGGCCTGGTGGGCGCACTCCGCTCCGAGACGGCCGTACGCGCCCTGGAGCGCGCCTGTCGTGCGCCCGGTGCCCGGCGCGCGGCGCGCGAGGCCCGCGTCCCGGATCTGCTGGCGGTCGCCGCGCATGTGGAGCGCGCCCTGCGCCCCCTCTCACTCGACTGGTACGAGGAGGACGGGCTGGGCGCGGTGGACCTGTGCCACGCCGCCGCCGGGGGAGTGGCGGCCCTTCCGGGACTGCTCGCCCACCACTTCTTCGGCGTGCCCCTCCTCGTCACCGAGTACGGGGTCCGCCTGCGGACGCACTACCTCACCCGTCCGGACTCCCCACCCGCGGTCCGCTCCCTGCTCGCCGCCTTCCACGGCAGGCTCACCGCCGAGACCTACCGCCGGGCCGCGTTCATCACGCCGGGCAACACACACGCCCGCCGCTGGCAGGAACGCTGCGGCGCCGACCGGGCGAAGCTGCGCACGGTGTACCCGGGCATGGACGCCGCGCCCTTCGCCGAGGTGGGGGAGTCCCCGGAGAGCGCGGACCCGCACACCCTCGTCTGGGTCGGCCGGGTGGAGCCCGCCAAGGACCTGGTCTCGCTGCTGCACGCCTTCGCGGAGATCCGCACGGAGGAGCCGGAGGCCCGTCTGCGGATCATCGGCGGCCCGGCGGGCCCCGAGGGCGCCGCGTACCTCGGCCACTGCAGAGCACTCGCCGCACACCTCTTCCCGGACGAGGCCGACGGCCCGCACGCCGTCGGCGACAACCCGGTGTCCTTCGAGCAACTGGGCGGTCCCGGCCTGGAGACCCCCGCGGACGCCTACGCCGGCGGGGCCGTGACGGTCCTGTCCAGTGTCGTCGAGGGGTTCCCCACGGGTCTGATCGAGGCGATGTTCTGCGCACGCGCCACCGTCTCCACGGACGTCGGCGCGGTGGTGGAGGCCATCGGCGGCACCGGTCTCGTCGTACCACCGCGCAACCCGCGGGCGCTCGCCGAGGCGTGCGTCTCCCTGTTGCGCGACCCCGAGCGCCGTACACGCCTCGGCGCCGCCGCACGCGCCCGCGCTCTCGAGTTGTTCACCGTCGACCAGAACGTCTCGGCCTTCCACCGCATCTACCTGGAGATCGTCGCGCGGACCCCGGTCCGCTGCCTCGTCCTCGACGGCACCGGCGACCCCCTGCCCTTCGCCGCTCCCGCCGAGGCCCACGTCCCCGGCCACTGGACCGACCCCACCCCCCGCGCCGTCCCCACGTGGGCCGTGGAGACGCCGGTACCCGCAACGGAGACAGCCCGATGACCGACCTGGGCGAACTGAACCGCAGCACTCCCGGTGCGGCCGACCCCGTCAAGGCACTCCTGCACCGCCACCACGACCTGTGCCTGCGGGCAGTGGACCCGTTGGAGATCGCAGCGGGCCTGGAGGCCCACGGCATCACCGACCGCACCGCCGCCCGCTTCCGTCACCGCGACGTCTTCTCGCTGGCGGAGGAGCTCTACGCCCGGGTCCCCCGCGACACCGACCCCCCGCCCCCCGCCCCACCCACGACGCGGCGCGCGGACACCCTCCACGGGTCCGCATGGTTCCTCCTCCCCCTCCTTCCGGGCGCCCTGTGCGCGGCGACGGTGATCGCCCTGCGCCAGACCCACGGCGAGACGCGCCTCTACGCGGCGGCCGCCGGCATCCTCGCCGTCACCCTCGCCCTCCGCGCGGCACTCCGCCGGGGCCCGCTGAGCACTCCCGGCCGCACGACCCGCCCAGCCACGACGTCCTGGACGTGCTGGCTCATCGGCTACGCCCTCCTGGGCGACGGTCTGCTGCACGCGGCGATCACCGGCGGCCCGGACGGCCTGCCCAACGGTACGGCCGAGGGACACTGGCCACTCGCCGTCGCCCCGGTCCTCGCCCTCACCCTCGCCTGCGCGCCGGCCGCGTGGACCACCCACCTCTTCACCACCCACGCCCGCCGCCGACTCGGGTCGAGCCGCGGCCTGGAGGACTTCTCCGCCTCGGTACGCCCCGTGCTCCTGGGCACGTTCGTCCTGTTCCTGGGCGCACTGGCGGCCCTGCTCGCCGTGACGTCCGCGCTCCTCGACGAGCCCTCCGCGCTCCCCGGGACGCTCGCCCTGGGCGCCCTGCTCTTCCTGGCCCGCCTCCTGACGGTCCACGGCTTCAGCCACGCGCCGAAGGTGATCCTCACGATCACCGTCCTCGCCCAGGCAGCCGCCCTGACGACGGTCCTCGCGGCCCGCCTCCCCGGCTGCGCCGCCCTGTCCACACCGGTGGAAACCCTGACCACCACCTGGAGCCCCGCGGCGGTCCCCACCTTCACCTGCGGTGCGGCGGCCCTGGTCCTCCTGATCCACGCCTCCCGCAGACTGTCCCGCGCCTCGGCGCACGTCTCCACGGAGCAACCACGGTGAGCCGCGGACGCGCTGACGCGAGCCGAGGGGTGCTCGCGACCCGGCGCTCAACTGGTGGAGGCACGCCTCTGCCCGCGGATGCGGCAGCGGCTCCGCCCAAGCGGCGGTGGCCCGCGGGAGCGGCGTTGGCCGCGTACTGCGCGGAGGGGTCGGGGCGGGGGTGTGCGCCCGCAGCGGCTGGTGCGACTCGGCGCCCCGCACCTCCACCGGGCAACGGAATCACGCCAGTCCGAGGACGGACACCCCCGCCCCGGCCCCGACCCACCCCCCACCCGTAGGCGCTACGCGCACCCCCACCGCAGGGACAGCGGCGCCGAAGGCATACGACCACCACCCGACCCCACCCCCGAAGGAGAACCCCACATGACCCCCCGCCCAGCAGGTCCGCGCAGCGAAGGAGCCGCCCGATGAGAGTCCTGCTGATCGGAGCCAACGGCTACATCGGCCGCTTCGTGGCCGACCGCCTCCTCGCCGACCCCGCCGTCCAGCTCACCGCCCTCGGCCGGGGCGACGACGCCGACGTCCGCTTCGACCTCGCCACCGGCAGCCCCGGCGCCCTCACCCGCTTCCTCGACGCCGTCCACCCCGGCGTAGTGATCAACTGCGCCGGCGCCACACGAGGCGGTGCCCGCGACCTCACCCGCCACAACACCGTCGCCGTCGCCACCGTCTGCGAGGCCCTGCGCCGCAGCGGCTGCGGCGCACGGCTCGTACAGATCGGCTGCGCCTCGGAGTACGGCCCCAGCCAGCCCGGCTCCTCCACGGCGGAGGACGCCGTCCCCCGCCCCGGCGGCCCGTACGGCGTCAGCAAGCTCGCCGCCACCGAACTCGTCCTCGGCTCCGGCCTGGACGCCGTCGTCCTGCGGGTCTTCTCACCTGTGGGCCCCGGAACCCCCGCCGGCTCCCCCCTCGGCCGCCTCGCCGAGGCCATGCGCCGTGCCATGCAGTCCGGTGACGCCGAGCTGAAGCTCGGCGGTCTCGGCGCCCAACGGGACTTCATCGACGTCCGCGACGTCGCCCGCGCCGTCCACGCCGCCTCGCTCTCCGCCGCGCAGGGCGTCATCAACATCGGCTCGGGCCGCGCCGTCCGCCTCCGCGACGCCGCCGGGATCCTCGCCCGGGTCGCCGGCTACGGCGGCGCCCTCAACGAACTCGACACCCCACCCGGCATGCACCACCCCACCCCCCACCTCGCCCACACCCAGCACACCATCCCGCCCACCCCGCACCTGCGGCCCTCCATCGGCCACCCCCGCCCCGACCCCGACCACCACCACCACACCTCGGCCACCGCAGCCGCCGCCGGCCCCTCCGCCTTCCCCTACCCCGACGGCTGCGGCACCTGGCAGCAGGCAGACGTACGCACCGCCCGGGACCGCCTCGGCTGGCGCCCCCGCATCAACCTCGAGGAGTCCCTGGCCGACATCTGGATGGAGGCGGCATGTCGTATCTGACCAGCACCAGACCGGGCACGGCGAGCACGGACGTCCGCACCGGCTTCGGCATCCCCGGCTTCGCGCACCCCCTCCTCGCCCCCACCGAGTGGCACAGGCTCACCCGCCCGGGCACCCCTCTGCACTGGGTGGTGCTCAACGTGGCCGACGGCCCCGGTGTGCAGCCCGACCCGCACTGCCTGGCAGCGGCCGGCCGCCTGCGCAACGCCGGTGTCCGCGTCCTCGGTCACCTGGACACCGCCTACGGCCTGCGCACCTTCGGCGAGGTGATCTCGGACGCACACCGCTTGCTCGACTGGTACCAGGTCGACGGCTTCCTCCTGGACCGCTGCCCCGCCGACCCCGCCGCGCTCCCCGAAGTGCGGCGCACCGTGGCCACGCTCCGGGTGATCCATGACGACGCCCACATCGTCCTCGGCCACGGCACCCATCCGTATCCCGAATACGCCGAGCACGGCGACCAACTGGTCACCTTCTGCGGCACGTGGAGCGACTACCGCTGGTCGCAGGTGGCGGAGTGGACCGCCGACCACCCGCCCGAACGGTTCTGCCACTTCGTGCACGGGGTGCCCCGGCCGCATCTGGACGAGGCCCTGCGCGTCGCCCGCTGGCAGGGCGCGGCGACGATCTACTTCACCGATCACACGCCCGCACACCACACCGACCCCTGGGAACCCCTGCCCGGCTACTGGGACGACATCGTCTCGCGGATCGGGACGGGTGTCTCGGAATGAAAAAGGCCATGGCAGTGTTAAGCGGAGAACAACCGTAGTGATTGACCGACCAACGGAGTCCCCGTGTCGCTGCCACCCCTGGTCGAGCCGGCCCCCGAGCTCACCGTAGACGAGGTCCGCAGGTACTCCCGCCACCTGATCATCCCCGATGTGGGGATGGACGGGCAGAAGCGGCTGAAGAACGCCAAGGTGCTCTTTGTGGGCGCCGGCGGCCTGGGTTCCCCGGGGCTGATGTACATGGCCGCGGCGGGCGTGGGCACGCTCGGCATCGTGGAGTTCGACGAGGTCGACGAGTCGAACCTGCAGCGCCAGATCATCCACAGCCAGTCCGACATCGGCCGCCCCAAGGCCGAGTCCGCGCGAGACACGATCAAGGGCATCAACCCGTACGTGAACGTGGTCCTTCACGAGGAGCGGCTCGAGGCCGACAACGTGATGGGCCTCTTCAGCCAGTACGACCTGATCGTCGACGGCACGGACAACTTCGCGACCCGCTACCTGGTCAACGACGCCTGCGTGCTGCTGAACAAGCCGTACGTGTGGGGCTCGATCTACCGCTTCGACGGCCAGGCGTCCGTCTTCTGGTCCGAGCACGGCCCCTGCTACCGCTGCCTCTACCCGGAGCCCCCGCCCCCCGGCATGGTTCCCTCCTGCGCCGAGGGCGGCGTCCTCGGCGTGCTGTGCGCGTCCATCGGCTCCATCCAGGCCAACGAGGCCATCAAGCTGCTCGCCGGCATCGGTGAGCCCCTCGTCGGACGCCTGATGATCTACGACGCCCTGGAGATGCAGTACCGCCAGGTCAAGGTCCGCAAGGACCCCGACTGCGCGATCTGCGGCGAGAACCCGACCGTCACCGAGCTCATCGACTACGAGGCCTTCTGCGGCGTCGTGTCCGAGGAGGCCCAGGCGGCGGCCGCCGACTCCACGATCACTCCCAAGCAGCTCAAGGAGTGGATCGACGACGGCGAGAGCATCGAGCTCATCGACGTCCGCGAGCCGAACGAGTTCGAGATCGTCTCCATCCCGGGCGCCCGCCTGATCCCCAAGAACGAGTTCCTCATGGGCAACGCCCTGGAGAGCCTGCCGCAGGACAAGAAGATCGTCTTGAACTGCAAGACGGGTGTCCGCAGTGCGGAAGTCCTCGCGGTCCTGAAGTCCGCGGGCTTCGCCGACGCCGTCCACGTGGGCGGCGGCGTGATCGGCTGGGTCAACCAGATCGAACCGGAGAAGCCGGTCTACTGACCGGCGGCGGCGGTCCGAGCCGAGGCGGGGGCTTTGCGCACCACGGGTGCGCGGAGCCCCCGCCGTCGTCATGAGCAGACCTTGCCGTCCTCCGGCACCCTGCCGTCCAGCAGGTAGGCGTTCACCGTGGAGTCGACGCAGTCGCTGCCGCTGCCGTACGCACCGTGGCCCTCGCCCTTCCAGGTGAGCACCACCCCGACGTTCTCGCCCAGTTCGTCCGCCATCCTCCGGGCGCCCTCGTAGGGCGTGGCCGGGTCGCCGGTGTTGCCCACGACCAGGACCGGCGCCGCGCCGGGCGCGCTCACCTCCGGGGTGTCGACCTGACCGGGAACCGGCCACTCGTGGCACCAGCCTGCCGTGTCCCAGCCGAGGAAGGACCCGAACACGGGCGAGATCTCCTCGAACTCGGGCAGCAGCTTCTTCGTCTCCTCGATCGTCGGCCGCTGCTTGTCGTCCAGGCACGATATGACCCGCTGGGAGTGGGTCGTGGTGCCGTACCGCCCCGAGGTGTCACGCTCGTTGTAGCCGTCGGCCAGGGCCAGCAGCTCCGAGCCGTCCCCCTCCTCGGCGGCCTGCAGCGCGCTGGTCAGCGCCGGCCAGCTGGTCTTGCTGTACAGCGGCAGGACGATGCCGGTCAGCGCGAGCGACTGCGTCAGCTCGCGTCCGGAGGAGGACGTCGGCAGGGGCTCGGCGTCGATCCGCTCCAGCAGCTGCGCGATCTCCCTCGATCCCTGCCCGGGGTCCCGGCCGGTGGACCTCAGATAGTTGTTGAGGGCCGTCTGGAAGCCGCGCGCCTGGTTCTTGGCGTGTCCGACGGTGTCGGCGGTGGGGTCGACCACCGCGTCGAGCGTCATCCGGCCGACCTTCTCCGGGAACAGGTGCGCGTAGACGCCGCCGAGTTCCGTGCCGTAGGAGATGCCGAAGTAGTTCAGCCTGTCGTCGCCGAGGACCTGCCGGATGCGGTCCAAGTCGCGCGCGGTGTCGGTGGTCGAGACATGGGCCATCAGCTTTCCGGCGCCTTCCTGGCAGCCCTTGCCGAAGTCGGCGGCGTCCCGCAGGAACGTCTGCTCCTCGGCCGCCGTGTCGGGGGTGCCGTCCACCGACGCCTCGGCGGCCTGGATGCTCCTGTCGTCGCGGCAGCGGACGCCCTCGCTGGCGGCCACTCCGCGCGGATCCCAGCTGACCAGGTCGTACCGCTCGCGCAGCTCGGAGACCGTGGCCGCGTAGGACGGCATCATGGAGACACCCGAGCCACCCGGGCCTCCGAAGTTGAACAGCAGTGAGCCGAGGCGGTCGCCTCCCGTGGCCTTGGCCCGGATGAGGGCCAGCCCGATCGTCGAGCCCTCCGGCTTCGACCAGTCCAGCGGCACCCGGAGCGTGGCGCACTGCCAGTCGTCGCCCGGTGCGGGGGCGTCCCCGGAGGCCTTGCAGTCCCCCCAGTCGAGCGCTGTGCCGCCGCTCTTGCCGTCGTTGCCGTTGTCCCCGGAGTCGTCGCCCGACGACCCGGCGCCGCTGCAGCCCGCCGTCAGAAGCGCGGCGGCGGCCGTCAGGGCCGTCCACCGTGTGAAACGGGTCATGTGCCGATTCCCCCCTCGCTGGCCGTCCGCGCTGTGCCACGGATGGCGGTCAGGCCATGGTAGGCAGTTTCGCCGCCCGCCGGGGAAGCCTGTGGACAACGCTTTGACCTGCAGGTTTCTCCCATCTCGGCGGTCGCTCAGGAGCAGACGGTCCCGGCCGCCGGCATCGTGCCGTCCAGCAGATAGCCGTGCACCGCGTCCCGCACGCATCCGTTCCCGCTGCCGTAGGCGCCGTGCCCCTGCCCCTTGTACGTCAGCTCCACCCCGACACCGTCACCGAGGGCCCGCACCATTCTGCGTGCCCCCTCGTACGGGGTGGCCGGGTCACCGGTGGTGCCGATCACCAGGATCGGTGCCGCGCCGGGGGCGCTCACGTCCGGATGGTCGGCGGCCCCCGGCACCGCCCAGTCGGCACAGCTGATCATTCCCCACGCCATGTAGTCGCCGAAGAGCTCGGAGGCGGACCGGAACGCGGGAAGCCGGCGCTCCACGTGCCCCGGGCCGTAGCGGGGTTTGTCGTCGGCGCAGTTGATGGAGACGTTGGCGGCGACGAGGTTGCTGTACTCGCCGTTCTCGCTGCGCCCGTTCATCGCGTCGGACAGCAGCATCAGAATCGTTCCGTCACCGTCGTACGCCTGCTCGAGACCGTCGGTGAGGAACGCCCAGAACTGCTGTGAGTACAGGGCCTGCACGATCCCACCGGTCGCCGCGGTCTGGGTCAGTTGCCGTGGGAAGACCCCCGGGAGGGGCCTGCCGTCGAGGTCCTCGAGCAGTTCGGCGATGCGGTCCTTCACGTCCTGCGCGCTGTCGCCGACGGGGCACTCCTCGGTCCGGGAGACGCAGTCCCGGGCGTAGTTGTCGAGGGCGAGCTGGAATCCCCGTGCCTGTCCGAGCGAGCGCTCCTCCGCGGTCTGCGTGGGGTCGACGACCGCGTCGAACACCGCGCGGCCGACCTTCTCCGGGAACAGGTGGGCGTAGACGCCGCCGAGTTCCGTGCCGTAGGAGACGCCGAAGTAGTGCAGCGTGTCGTCACCGAGGACCTGACGCATCAGGTCCAGGTCACGGGCGGCGTCCGTGGTGCGCACATGCGGCAGGATCCGTCCGGAATTCTCCTCGCAGTCCGCGTTGAACTTTTCGGTGCTCTCCAGCAGTTCCGTGCGCTCGGTCCCGTCGTCCGGGGTGGCGTCCTGCTGGAGGTACGCGTCGAGCCGCCGGTCGTCCTGGCAGATCACCGGTGCGCTGCGGCCGACCCCGCGGGGATCGAAGCTCACGAGGTCGTAGCGGGTCCGCAGGGTCGCGTACTGCTCGCCGAACGCGGGCAGTGCGGTGACGCCGGAGCCGCCGGGGCCGCCGAAGTTGAAGATCAGGGAGCCGATGCGCTCGTTCGACGGGCCGCTCGACCCGGCCCGGATCAGCGCGAGGCCGATGGTGTCGCCCCGGGGGTCGTCCCAGTCCAGCGGCGCCTTCATGGTGGCGCAGCTCCACTCGCCCCCGCCGCCCGGCAGCGGGGACGGGGGAGCGCCTCCGCCCTGGGCCTCGGACGGGGCCGGGCAGTCCTTCCAGTCCAGCTCCTGCCGGGTCAGGTCCTGGTCCTCGGCGTCCTCGCCGCAGCCCGCCAGCAGCGTGGGCAGCAGCAGGACACAGGCGGTCAGGGCAGCGGCACGCGGGCGCAGGCGGAAGGGGCGGGGCATGCTCCCATCCTGGGGTTGCCCGGGGCGGGACGCGCGGGACGCGTGCCGTACGAGGTAAGAGGGCCCGCGCCCACGGGGCTGCCCGCGCCCACGGGGCTGCCCGCCTACAGGGCCGCCTTGCGCGTGAGGTGGTTGAAGGCGAGCCATCCCGGCAGCACCGGCAGCCACAGCGTCAGCAGCCGGAAGAGGAGCACCGCCGGCGCGGCGACCTCCTTGGGGAGCCCGACGGCGATCAGGCCGACCGTCAGGGTCGCCTCGACCGCGCCCACGCCGCCGGGTGTCGGCGCCGCCGATCCCAGCGCGTTGCCGGCGAGGAAGACGACGGCGACGCTCGCGATGCTGACCGAGGTCGTCTCGTCGCCGAACGCCCGGATCGAGGCGTCCAGGCACATCACGAAGCAGGCCGTCAGCAGCAGCATGCCGCCGATGCCGGTGACCAGCTTCTGGGGGCGCTGCAGCACGTCGAGCATGCGCGGCACGACGCCCGCGAAGAGTGACCGCACGCGCGTGGCGACGAACTTCCGCAGGAAGGGCACCGAGGTCACCACGAGCACCAGCACCGCCACCGTCAACAGGCCGCCGATGACCGTGCGGGACGGCGAGAGGGAGGGCGTCTTCTCGGTACCGGTCAGATAGCCGAACGCCAGCAGCATCAGGATGTGGCAGCCGAGCCCGAAGAGCTGCGACGCGCCGACGCTGGCCACCGCGAGCCCTGGACGCACCCCCGCGCGCTGCAGGAAGCGCGTGTTCAGGGCGACGCCGCCCACCGCGGCCGGCGCGACGATCTTGACGAAGGACCCGGCGACCTGCGCCGCCACCGTGCGCAGGAACGGCACCCGCTCCGGCACGAACCCGAGCAGGGCCATCGCCGCCGCGACGTAACTGGCCGCCGAGAACAGCACCGCCGCGGCCACCCAGCCCCACTCCGCGTTCGAGATCAGCGGGCCGAACTCGATGTGGGTGAGCTGCGTCAGGAGGAAGTACGCGCCGATCGCGCCGGCGATGAGGCTGATCAGCGTCCGCGGGCGCACCCGCTCCAGGCGGGCCGGCTCGACCGGGGCCTGCGGCCTGATCCGCAGCACCTCGTGCCGGATCTGGGTGAGCAGGTCCTCCTCGCGCGCCTCCTCCAGGGCCTCGTCGATGGCCCGCTTCTCGGCCCGCTGCTCCGCGCGTACGGCCTTCTTGCCGGTCTTCTCGAGCACCACGTGGCGGGTGTCGTCGGCGTCGTGCTCCGCGCGCGCCGGCCTGGCGTGCCGGGAGGCATCCAGGACCGCCTCGCGCTCGCGCTCCGCCCGCTCCCGGGCGAGCCTCCGCAGGGTGCCGCGCGTGGAGCGGCTCAGCGCGATCGGCTGGAGCATCGGCAGGCAGTCCGCGACAGCGTCGGGTCCGAGGACGCTCAGCGCGGAGGCCACCGCGCGTTCGGCGCCCACCCTGAGCCCCAGCGTCACCAGCAGCTGGGAGACGTCCATGCGCAGCAGCAGATCGCCTGCCGCGATCTCACCGCCGCGCAGATCGGTGAGGATCACCGTGCCGGAACGATCCACCAGGATGGCGTCGCCCACCAGCCTGCGGTGCGCGATGCGGCGGGACTGCAGGGCCCGTACCTGGTGCCAGGTGTCACGCAGCAGTTCGTCGGTGATCTCCTCGTCCTGCAGCGAGTCGAGGGTGCGCCCGCCGGTGTGCTCGTAGACGAGCATCACCGCGTCGGGACCGAGCTCGGACGTCGCGATCAGCTTGGGCGCGTTGGCGCCGGCCGCGATGGCGGCGTACGCCAGCAGCGCCTCCTGCTCCAGCGCCTGGCGCAAGGACTGCAGACTCCTGCGGGTGGCGAAGCCGCGCAGGGCCAGATTGCGCCACGCGCGGTAGAAGAACCCCTGCGCCTGCTGCTCGCGGTCGACCACCGTGACGTCCAGCGGCGGACCGTCCTCCAGGGTGACGAAGTACCGGCGCCCGCGGTCGCCGGTCTCGGAGGCGTCCGGCGCCTCGTCGCGGGAGGCGGTCACGGGGCGGAAGCCGACGGTGCGCAGGCCCGCCATCAGGGTGCGTCCGGTGGGGCGCACATTGGGCGACCCCACCGCGTAGAGGGTGCCGTAGGCCACGGTCCAGCCGATCAGCACCGTGAGGATGATCGAGAACGGTGTCGTGTACCCGGTGACGAGCATCGAGAAGGCGTCGAGGAGCAGCACGACCCACAGCACCGCGCGCCACCGGGGTCTGCGGGACATGCCGACGGCCGTCATGTACGCGATGACCGGTGCCAGATAGCCGTGCACCGGATCGGTGAGGGCGTGGATGTCACCGGGGGAGGGCTGGGTGAGCGCGTCCTGGATCGAGTCCGGAGCGGCACGTGCCACCCACAGGTCGGTGGCGAGCGTCACACCGTGCGCGAGGACGGCGGCGAGCACGCCGTCGGCGATTCGCAGTCCGTCCCGTTTGATCAGCCGTTCGATGGCGAAGGCGACCGGAACCAGGAGGATCGCGATGCTGGAGGCCAGGCCCGCGATCTTGATGAGCAGGTCGGGCGCCTGCCCGGTGCCCTTGTTGATGTCCTGTTCCAGCCCCGAGGTGGTCCCGTGGGCGAACGCGGCGATCGCCAGCAGCAGCACGACGGCGAGTACGCCGCCCAGGAGCCGCATGAGATCGGACGGGCGGTGCACCCGCGCGGGGAGCAGGGGCTCGTCGCCCTCCACCTCGTCGATGTGCGCCGTGTCGGGGTCCGTGGAGCGGGAGTCCCCGGTGTCCGGGCGCGACGAGGCGTCAGGGGTGCCCTCCGTGTCCCCGGGGTGCGCACCCTGCTGCTTCATCGTCTCTTCTCGATCTCGTATCACCGGTCACCGCCCGCACGATGGTGGCATGCCGATCCGGCACAAGGGGGCATCAGGGTCCAAAAGCGGGGCGGCACAGTCTGCCGGAAGCCCCGCTCCGGGGCGAGCCGTGCGCACGCGCGCGAGCGCGTCGCGTTGTCGGTGGGGTGGGGCAGGATGGGGCGGATGAGCCAGGAGAGCCTTCCGTCCGACAGCCCCCCGGAGCATCCCGACGCCCTGCCCGAGTACGCCGAGCGGGTTCTCGAGGTGGCGGAGCTGATCCCGCCGGGGCGTGTCATGACGTACGGGGACGTGGCCGAGTGGCTGGGGGAGGGCGGCCCCCGGCAGGTCGGGCGCGTGATGGCCCTGTACGGGGGAGCCGTACCGTGGTGGCGCGTCGTCCGCGCGGACGGTGTGCTGCTGCCGGGCCACGAACTGAGAGCCCTCGGCCACTACCGCGCGGAGGGCACGCCGCTGAAGGGGGCGAGCCGGTCCGCGGAGGGCCACGTGCCGCGCCTCGACATCGGGCGCGCGCGGTGGGACGGCGGCGAGCACACCGAGGGTCACACCTGACAGCTTCCGCCATCGCGCGCGCCGCCGTGTGACCGGTGATCCCCCGGGGTGAAACAGGGCACATCCGTGGCATGACGTACGTTCGTGAGGCAAGGGACATGTGCGCCACGAGTGTCCGGAGGGAAGAAGCGGAAGTCCTGCCTCCGTCCTTTTCACCGGCGTAGCGTCGGCTGCGCGTGCCCCCTTCACCCCCCGACCACCGCCCTCCGCGCGCGGCGAACAGCCCCACAGCACACCCA
This sequence comes from Streptomyces marokkonensis, assembly GCF_008312835.1. Taxonomy (GTDB): domain Bacteria; phylum Actinomycetota; class Actinomycetes; order Streptomycetales; family Streptomycetaceae; genus Streptomyces; species Streptomyces marokkonensis_A. The sequence goes on from NZ_VSKS01000002.1 coordinate 344,753, forward strand.
CCAGGACCGGCGAACCACGTGAGCTCCTCTTCCTCCACCAGCGGCCTGTCGCACCCCCCGGTGCGGCGGGGGAACCGTGGCGCTTATCGACTGGTGCGTACCCCGCCGGCCCGCGCGAATCCCCCTCGGATGGACGCCGCACAGCGCTCCGTGGTTGAGCACACGACCGGCCCGCTGCTCGTTCTCGCAGGTCCGGGCACCGGCAAGACCACCACGCTCGTCGAGTCGGTGGCCGCGCGGATCGCCCGCGGCGGTGACCCCGGGCGCATCCTGGTGCTGACGTTCAGCCGCAGGGCGGCCGTCGAGCTGCGTGACCGCATGGCCCTGCGCATCGGAGCCGCACACGCCCCGCAGGCCACCACCTTCCACTCGCTCTGCTACGCCCTGGTCCGCGCCCACCAGGACAGCGACCTCTTCGTGGAACCGCTGCGGCTGCTGTCGGGCCCCGAGCAGGACGTCACCGTCCGCGAGCTGCTCGCCGGCCAGGTGGACCTGGAGCGGCTCGGACTGGCCCATGTGCGCTGGCCGGACGAACTGCGCGCCTGCCTGACCACCCGCGGCTTCGCCGACGAGGTCCGCGCGGTGCTCGCCCGCAGCCGCGAACTGGGCCTCGGCCCCGACGCCCTGGACGCCTTCGCCCGCCGCATCGGGCGCCCCGACTGGCGTGCGGCCTCCGCCTTCCTCGCCGAGTACCTCGACGTCCTCGACCTGCAGGGCGTGCTCGACTACGCCGAACTCGTCCACCGCGCGGTGCTCCTCGCCCGCCGCCCGGAGACCGCCGTGCGGCTCGCCGGACGGTACGACGCCGTCTACGTCGACGAGTACCAGGACACCGACCCCGCCCAGGTGCGGCTGCTGCACGCCCTGGCCGACGGACGCACCCTCGTCGCCTTCGGCGACCCCGACCAGTCGATCTACGCCTTCCGGGGCGCGGACGTGGGCGGCATCGTGGAGTTCCCGCAGGCGTTCCCCCGCGCGGACGGCCGCCCGGCCCCGGTCGAGGTGCTGCGCACCTCCCGGCGCTCCGGTGCCGCCCTGCTGGCGGCCACCCGGCTGGTGACCCGGCGCATGCCGCTGCCCCGGCTCCCCGCCGAGAAGGTCCGCGCCCACCGGGAGCTGACTCCCGTACGGGACGGCGGCCGGGCCGAAGTGTACACCTACCCGACGCCCGGCACGGAGCTGGACAACATCGCCGACATCCTGCGCAGGGCGCACCTGGAGGACGGGGTCCCCTGGAGCGACATGGCCGTGCTGGTGCGGGCCGGCTCCCGCACCCTCCCCGCCGTCCGCCGCGCGCTCACCTCGGCGGGCGTCCCCGTGGACGTCGACGGCGACGACCTGCCCCTGCGCCACGAGCCGGCCGTGGCCCCGCTGCTGACGGCCCTGCGCGCGGTGGCCACGGCGGAGGCGGGAGAGCGGGAAGGCGAGGACACGGCGACCGGCGCTCGCGCGGAAGCGTGCTGGCTCGACACCGGGACCGCCCTCACCCTGCTCGCCTCCCCCCTCGCCGGCATGGACGCCGCCGACCTGCGGCGCCTCGGACGGGCCCTGCGCGAGGAGGAGCGGGCCGCGGGCAACCCGCTGCCACCGCCCTCGGACGAGCTGCTCGCGCGAGCGCTGGCCGAACCGGAGCGGCTCGCCGTGCACGACCCCGTCCACGCGCGGGGCGCCCAGAGGCTCGGCGCCCTGCTGCGCCGGGCCCGCGAGCGTCTGGCGGGCGGCGGTACGGCCGAGGAGGCCCTGTGGGACCTGTGGGACGGCACTCCGTGGCCCCAGCGCCTGGAGCGCTCCGCCCGGCGCGGCGGCGCGGCCGGCCGTAACGCCGACCGGGACCTCGACGCCGTGTGCGCCCTGTTCGCGACCGCCGCCCGCGCGGAGGAACGCACCGGCGGCCGCGGCGCCCTGAACTTCCTGGAGGAGATCGAGGCCGAGGACATCGCCGCCGACACCCTCACCCGGCGGGCCGCCCGCCCCGACGCCGTACGCCTGATGACCGCGCACCGCTCCAAGGGCCTGGAGTGGCGCCTGGTCGTCGTGGCCGGGGTCCAGGAGGGACTGTGGCCGGACCTGCGCCGCCGCGGTTCCCTGCTGGAGGCCGACCGCATCGGCCGCGACGGACTCGCCGAACCCCTCACTCCGGGAGCGCTGCTCGCCGAGGAACGCCGCCTGTTCTACGTCGCCGCCACGCGCGCGCGTGAACGCCTCGTCGTGACGGCCGTGAAGGCGCCCGCCGACGACGGGGACCAGCCCTCACGCTTCCTGGCCGAACTCGGCGTCGAGCCCAGGGACGTCACCGGGCGCCCCCGCCGCCCCCTGTCCGTCGCCGCGCTCGTCGCCGAACTGCGCGCCACGACGGTCGACCCCCGGGTCTCGGACACCCTGCGGGAGGCCGCCGCCCAGCGGCTGGCCCGGCTCGCCGCGCTCGCCGACGAGGACGGACGCCCGCTGGTGCCGTCCGCGCACCCCTACCGCTGGTGGGGCATGTTCGAACCGACCGAGAGCAAGGTGCCGCTGCGGAGCCGCGACCAGCCCGTCGTGCTCTCCGGCAGCGCCCTCGACCAGCTCGCCAACACCTGCGCCCTGCAGTGGTTCCTCGGCCGCGAGGTGAAGGCCGACGCGCCCGCGACCGCCGCCCAGGGCTTCGGCAACGTGGTGCACGTCCTGGCCGACGAGGTGGCCTCCGGGCACACCCCGGCCGATCTCACCGTCCTCATGGAGCGCCTGGACTCCGTGTGGAACGCGCTCGCCTTCGACGCGCCGTGGAAGTCGGCGCAGGAGAAGGAGAACGCGCGCGTGGCGCTCGAACGCTTCCTGAAGTGGCACGTCATGGACCGCGCCGGACGCACCCCGGTGGCGAGCGAGCACGACTTCGACGTCACCCTCGAAGCGGGCGACTACCAGGTGCGCATCCGAGGCCAGCTCGACCGCGTCGAGGCCGACGGCGAGGGACGCGCGTACGTCGTCGACTTCAAGACCGGCAAGCAGGCGCCCAGCGCCAGGGAGGTGGAGCGCCACCCCCAGCTCGCGGTCTACCAGCTCGCCGTCCGCGAGGGCGCCGTCGACGAGGCCTTCGACGGGGTGCGCCCCGAACCGGGCGGTGCCGAGCTCGTCCAGCTGCGCCAGGGGGCCGCCCGACGGGACGGCGGCGAGACCCTGCCCAAGGTCCAGGCCCAGGAGCCGCCGGAGGGCGAGTGGGTCGGTGACCTGCTGGCCACGGCCGCCGGCAAGGTCCTCGACGAACGGTTCACCCCGACCGCGGGCCAGCACTGCGCCCACTGCTCGTTCCGCGCCTCGTGCAGCGCCCGGCCCGAGGGCCGGCACGTCGTCGAGTGACCGGCGTGACGCATCGCACCACCCGCGCCGACCTGTGCTTCTTCCTTCCCGGGGCACGCTGACGGCCCTCGCTGTCAGTGCGCGCCGCTAGATTCTGCGTGTGCCCGCCCGTATCACCGATCCCGATCAGCTCAAGGAGCTCCTCGGCATCCCGTTCACCCCGGAGCAGACGGCCTGCATCACCGCGCCGCCCGCCCCGCAGGTCATCGTGGCCGGAGCCGGGTCGGGCAAGACGACCGTGATGGCGGCGCGCGTGGTGTGGCTGGTCGGCACCGGACAGGTCGCCCCCGAGCAGGTGCTCGGCCTCACTTTCACCAACAAGGCCGCCGCCGAACTCGCCGAACGCGTCCGCAAGGCGCTGGTCAAGGCCGGCGTGACCGACCCCGACGTCATCGACCCGGACAACCCCCCGGGCGAGCCGGTGATCTCCACGTACCACGCCTTCGCGGGCCGTCTGCTGACCGACCACGGACTGCGCATCGGCCTCGAACCGGCCTCCCGGCTGCTCGCCGACGCCACCCGCTACCAGCTCGCCGCACGCGTCCTGCGCGAGGCCCCCGGGCCCTACCCGGCGCTCACCCGTTCCTTCCCCGACCTGGTCGGCGACCTCCTCACCCTCGACGCGGAGCTCGCCGAACATCTCGTGGCGCCCGAGGACCTGCGCGCCCACGACACCGGGCTGCTGCGCACCCTGGAGAACACCAGGCTCACCAACGCCGACCTGCGCAAGGTCCCCGAGGCGGCCGCCGCGCGCCGGGAACTCGCCGAACTCGTCCAGCGCTACCGGGCCGCCAAACGCGAACGCGACCTGCTCGACTTCGGCGACCAGATCGCCCTGTCCGCCCGGCTCGCCGCCCTCCCCGAGGTGGGCCGCGTCCTGCGCGACGAGTTCCGCGTGGTCCTCCTCGACGAGTACCAGGACACATCCGTCGCCCAGCGGGTCCTGCTGGCGGGACTGTTCGGCGGCGGCACCGGCCACCCGGTGACCGCCGTCGGCGACCCCTGCCAGGCGATCTACGGCTGGCGCGGCGCCTCCGTCGCCAACCTCGACGACTTCCCCGAGCACTTCGCCCAGGCCGACGGCCGCCCCGCCACCCGCCAGTCCCTCAGCGAGAACCGCCGCAGCGGAGGCCGCCTGCTCGACCTCGCCAACGGCCTCGCCGAGCCGCTGCGCGCCATGCACGCGGGCGTGGAGGCACTCCGCCCGGCCCCGGGCGCCGAACGCGACGGCACCGTCCGCTGTGCCCTGCTGCCCACCCACGCCGAGGAGATCGACTGGATCGCCGGCTCCATCGCCCACCTCGTCCGCACCGGCAAGGCACCCGGCGAGATCGCCGTCCTGTGCCGCACGGCCGGCGACTTCGCCGAGATCCAGGGCGCCCTGGTCGCCCGGGACGTCCCCGTCGAGGTCGTCGGCCTCTCCGGGCTGCTGCACCTGCCCGAGATCGCCGACCTCGTCGCCGTCTGCGAGGTCCTCCAGGACCCCGGGGCCAACGCCTCCCTGGTACGCCTGCTGACCGGCCCGCGCTGGCGCATCGGCCCCCGCGACCTCGCCCTGCTGGGGCGCCGCGCCCGGCGGCTCGTCTCCCACGCGCGCGCGGACGACGACGACCCCGACCGGCGGCTCGCCGAAGCCGTCGAGGGCGTCGACCCGGCCGAGGTGGTCTCCCTCGCCGACGCGCTCGACACGTTCCTGGAGACACCGCTGGACGGCCGCGGTGACGACGGCCTGCCCTTCTCCCCCGACGCGCGCGTGCGCTTCGCCCGCCTGGCGGCCGAACTGCGCGACCTGCGCCGCTCCCTGGCCGACCCCCTCATGGACGTCCTGCACCGCGTCCTCGCCGTCACCGGCCTGGAGGTCGAACTCTCCGCGTCCCCGCACGCCCTGGCCGCCCGGCGGCGGGAGACCCTGTCCAACTTCCTCGACATCGCCGCCTCCTTCGCCGCCGGCGACGGCGAGGCCACCCTGCTCGCCTTCCTCGGCTTCCTGCGCACCGCCGCCCAGTACGAGAAGGGCCTGGACAACGCGCTGCCCGGCGGTGAGAACACCGTCAAGGTGCTCACCGCCCACAAGTCCAAGGGCCTCGAATGGGACGTCGTCGCCGTACCCGGCCTGGTCACCGGCACCTTCCCCAGCAGTCAGGGCCGCGAGAAGTGGACCGCTCAGGGCAAGGTGCTGCCGCACGGACTGCGCGGCGACGCCGACACCCTGCCCGACGTCACGTCCTGGGACTCCCGGGGCCTGAAGTCCTTCCACGAGGCCATGAAGGAACACCAGCACACCGAGGAACTGCGCCTCGGCTACGTCACCTTCACCCGCCCCCGCTCCCTCCTGCTCGGCTCCGGGCACTGGTGGGGACCCAGCCAGAAGAGACCGCGCGGCCCCTCCGACTTCCTCCGCGCCCTCCACGAGCACTGCGCCGCCGGGTACGGCGAGATCGAGGCGTGGGCGGACGAGCCCGCCGAGGACGAGGAGAACCCCGCGCTGCACCGGGCCACCGACGACCAGGTGTGGCCCCTGCCCCTGGACGACGCCGCCCTCGCCCGCCGCCGGGCGGCCGCCGAGACCGTCCTCGCCCACCTGGACGGCCTCGCCGCCGGCACCGCCACCGCCGTACACGACCCGGACACCTACGACGACCCCGACTGGCCGCCGCCACCCGACGAGGAGGAACCCCTCCCCGGGGAGGGCCCCTTCGCGGACGCCGACCCGGACGACTGGGACTCCTGGGCCACCGACCGCCCCACCGTCCCGCACCAGGCGAGGGCACCCAAGGCCGCCGGACGCCCCGGCGCCGCGGAGCGGTCCCGCCCGCCGCGGCACCCCGAAGCACCCCGGCTCACCCCCGAGGAGGCCCGCACCGTCGCCTCCTGGGACCGCGACCTGGACGCCCTCAGCGGAGAGCTGCTGCGCACCCGCGCGAGCGTCACCGAGGTCCGGCTGCCCGCCACGCTGACCGCCTCCCAGCTGCTCCGCCTGGCCGAGGACCCGGACGGCTTCGCCCGGGAACTGGCCCGCCCCATGCCCCGCCCCCCACAGCCCGCGGCGCGCCGCGGCACCCGCTTCCACGCCTGGGTCGAGGCTCGCTTCGAGGCACTGACGCTGCCCATGCTCGAGCCGGAGGAGCTGCCCGGCAGCGACGCCGAGATCGAGGACGAGCGCGACCTGGAGGCCCTCAAGGAGGCCTTCGAACGCACCGAGTACGCCCACCGGACGCCCCACCGCGTGGAGGCGCCCTTCCAGCTGACGATCGCCGGCCGCGTCGTCCGCGGCCGCATCGACGCCGTCTACCGGCAGGACGACGGGGACGGGACGACGTACGAGATCGTCGACTGGAAGACCGGACGCGACCGCACCGGCGACCCGCTCCAGCTCGCCGTCTACCGGCTCGCCTGGGCCGAGCAGCAGGGCGTCCCGCCGGAATCCGTCACGGCCGCGTTCCTGTACGTGCGCACCGGGGAGGTGGTCCGCCCCGGCTCCCTGCCCGGACGCGCGGAGCTGGAACGGCTGCTGCTCGAGGAGCCGTCCGGTGAGATACCGCACTCCGAGGACACCGGCGCGGGCCGATAGGCTCGACGGCATGAGCCAGCCCGTTGACAGTGCCGTCAGCGCCGTCCGTACGTACATCGAGCAGCACCGTGTCGCCTTCCTCGGCGACCTCACCGAGTGGCTGCGCATCCCGTCCGTCTCGGCCCAGCCCGACCACGCGCCCGACGTGCGCCGCAGCGCCGACTGGCTCGCCGCGAAACTCAAGGAGACCGGCTTCCCCACCGCCGAGGTCTGGCACACCCCCGGCGCCCCGGCCGTCTACGCCGAGTGGCCCTCCGCCGACCCCGAGGCGCCCACCGTGCTGGTCTACGGCCACCACGACGTCCAGCCCGCCGCCCGCGAGGACGGCTGGGACAGCGAGCCCTTCGAACCCGTCGTCCGCGACAACCGCCTCTACGCCCGCGGCGCGGCCGACGACAAGGGCCAGGTCTTCTTCCACACCCTCGGCGTCCGCGCCCACCTCGCCGCCACCGGCCGCACCACCCCGGCCGTCCACCTGAAGCTGCTGATCGAGGGCGAGGAGGAATCCGGGTCCCCGCACTTCCGCGAGCTCGTCGAACGGCACGCGGACCGGCTCACCGCCGACGCCGTCATCGTGTCCGACACCGGCATGTGGTCCGAGGACACCCCCACCGTGTGCACCGGCATGCGCGGCCTCGCCGAGTGCGAGATCCGGCTGTACGGCCCCGACCAGGACATCCACTCCGGCTCCTTCGGCGGCGCGGTGCCCAACCCGGCCACCGCCGCCGCCCGCCTGGTGGCCGCCCTGCACGACGAGCACGCGCGCGTGGCGATCCCCGGTTTCTACGACGGTGTCGTCGAGCTCACCGACCGGGAACGCGAACTTTTCGCCGAGCTGCCCTTCGACGAGGCACAGTGGCTGCGCACCGCCGCGTCGCACGGCACCCGGGGCGAGGCCGGATACAGCACCCTGGAGCGCGTCTGGGCGCGCCCCACCGCCGAGGTCAACGGCATCGGCGGCGGCTACCAGGGCCCCGGCAGCAAGACGATCATCCCCTCCTCCGCCATGGTGAAGCTGTCCTTCCGGCTGGTCGCCGGCCAGGACCCGGAGCACGTGGCGAAGGCGGTCCGCGACTGGGTGCCCGGACAGGTCCCCGACGGCATCCGCCACGAACTCGTCTTCAGCCCCGCGACCCGTCCCTGCCTGACGCCCCTGGACCACCCGGCCCTGCAGTGCCTGGTCCGGGCGATGGGCCGCGCCTTCGACCGACCCGTCCTGTTCACGCGCGAGGGAGGCTCCGGCCCGGCCGCCGACCTCCAGGACGTCCTCGGCGCACCGGTCCTCTTCCTCGGCATCTCCGTCCCGTCCGACGGCTGGCACGCCCCCAACGAGAAGATCGACCTGGACCTGCTCCTCAAGGGCGTCGAGACCAGCGCGCACCTGTGGGGCGACCTCGCCGAGCACTGGCAGCACGCCCCCTGACCGCCCCACGCCGTCCGGACCCGACGCCCGCGCGGGGCACACTGGAAGGACCCGCCGCGCTCCGCCGGGTCCGGTCCCTCCCGCCGCATGTCCCGCCGAACCGCCCGCCGACCCAATCCGTTCCACCGGGGGAGTTGGAAGCACCCGTGACCACCTGGACCGACCACACCGCCGACCGCCCCATCTCGCTCACCGCCCCGAGCGGCATCGACCGCGCCGCCCACCACCGGCTCGACGAGGCATGGCTCGCGGCGGCATGGAGCCACCCCTCGACCCGCTGCTTCGTGGTCTCCGGCGGCCAGGTCCTCATCGACGAGACGGCGGACGGGCGTACCGAACTCGTCATGACCCCGTCCTTCGAGGCCCCGCTCACCGAGGCACACCGCTACTTCCTGGGGACCGACGAGGACGGCGTCAGCTACTTCGCCCTCCAGAAGGACTCCCTGCCCGGCCGCATGGACGACTCCGCCCGCCCGGCGGGCCTGCGCGAGGCGGGGCTGCTCCTGTCACCGCGCGAGGCGGGTCTGATGGTGCACGCGGTCGCCCTGGAGAACTGGCAGCGGCTGCACCGCTTCTGCTCCCGCTGCGGCGAGCGCACCGTCATCGCCGCCGCCGGCCACATCCGCCGCTGCCCCGCCTGCGGCGCGGAGCACTACCCGCGCACCGACCCCGCGGTGATCATGGCCGTCGTCGACGAGCGGGACCGCATCCTGCTCGGCCGCCAGGTCCACTGGCCCGAGGGCCGCTTCTCGACGCTGGCCGGATTCGTCGAGCCCGGCGAGTCCATCGAGCAGTCGGTGCGCCGCGAGGTCCACGAGGAGGTCGGCATCGGCGTCGGCGAGGTCGAGTACATCGCCAGCCAGCCCTGGCCCTTCCCGTCCAGCCTCATGCTGGGCTTCGTCGCCCGCGCCACCTCCACCGAGATCGACGTCGACGGCGACGAGATCCACGAGGCCCGCTGGTTCTCCCGCGACGAGCTCGGCGCCGCCTTCGAGTCCGGCGAGGTGCTGCCGCCCTACGGCATCTCGATCGCGGCCCGCCTGATCGAGCGCTGGTACGGCAAGGAGCTGCCGACCCGCAGCGTCTTCTGACCCGGCGCCCGCACGGCACGAAAGAGCGGGGTGGCGGTCCCTCCGACAGGGACCGGCCACCCCGCTCCGGGGTACCGCTCAGACGCCGACCTTCTGCTTCACCTGCGCCAGCGACGGGTTGGTGAGCGTCGAGCCGTCGGCGAAGAGGACGGTCGGAACCGTCTGGTTCCCGCCGTTCGCCTTCTCCACGAACGCGGCGGACTCGGGGTCCTGCTCGATGTTGATCTCGGTGTACGCGATGCCCTCACGGTCCATCTGGCTCTTCAGCCGGCGGCAGTAGCCGCACCACGTGGTGCTGTACATCGTCACAGTGCCCTGCATGCCTCTCGCGCTCCTTCGTCGGCTCGGGGAAGTCCTCGTCGTGGGGGAACGTACTTTAAAGCGCCATCATTCCCGAGGGCGGTGCCGCCGCGGTCCGATGTGATGCCTGCCGCATCAGTACGACTGCGAGGCCGTCCCTGTGGACAACGTGCTCACCCGTCTCCGGCGACCTGGCAGCATGGCCGTGTGACAGCAGCAACGCACTCCACCCTCTTCCCGCGGGTACCGGACTCGGCCGACGCGGTGCTCGAAGGGCTCGACCCCGAGCAGCGGGCCGTGGCCACCGCCCTGCACGGACCGGTGTGCGTGCTGGCGGGCGCCGGTACGGGCAAGACCCGGGCGATCACCCACCGGATCGCCTACGGGGTGCGCGCCGGGATCCTCCAGCCCTCCAGCGTGCTCGCCGTCACCTTCACCAACCGGGCCGCCGGGGAGATGCGCGGCCGGCTGCGCCAGCTCGGTGCCGTCGGGGTCCAGGCCCGCACCTTCCACTCCGCGGCGCTGCGCCAGCTCCAGTACTTCTGGCCGAAAGCGATCGGTGGCTCCCTGCCCCGGCTCGTCGACCGCAAGGTCCAGCTCGTCGCCGACGCGGCCGCGGCCTGCCGGATCCGGCTCGACCGGGGAGAGCTGCGGGACGTCACGGCCGAGATCGAGTGGTCCAAGGTCACCCAGACCGTCCCGGCGGACTACGCGGCCGCCGCCGCCAAGGCCGGCCGGGAGACCCCCCGAGACCCCGCCGAGGTCGCCCAGCTCTACTCCGCCTACGAGGACCTCAAGCGGGAGCGTGCCGTCATCGACTTCGAGGACGTGCTGCTGCTGACGGTCGCCGTCCTCCAGGACCGGCACGACATCGCCGAGCAGGTCCGCGCCCAGTACCAGCACTTCGTCGTCGACGAGTACCAGGACGTCAGCCCGCTCCAGCAGCGCCTGCTGGAGCTGTGGCTCGGTGACCGGGAGAACCTGTGCGTGGTCGGTGACGCCAGCCAGACCATCTACTCGTTCACGGGAGCAACCCCCGACCATCTGCTCGACTTCCGCATCCGCCACCCCGGAGCCACCGTCGTCAAGCTGGTCCGCGACTACCGTTCGACCCCCCAGGTCGTCCGTCTGGCGAACGGGCTGCTCGCCCAGGCCCGCGGCCGCGCCGCCGATCACCGGCTGGAACTGATCTCGCAGCGGGCCGCGGGCACCGAGCCGGTCTTCGCCGAGTACACCGACGAGCCCGCCGAGGCCGAGGGCGCCGCGCGCCGCATCCGTGAGCTGATCGACGCGGGGGTCCCGGCGAGCGAGATCGCCGTCCTGTTCCGCACGAACTCGCAGTCCGAGACCTACGAGCAGGCCCTCGCCGACGCCGGGGTGCCCTACCAGCTGCGGGGGGCCGAACGGTTCTTCGACCGCCCCGAGGTGCGCAAGGCGATCGTCGCCCTGCGTGCCGCGGCCCGCTTCGGCGGCAACGACGCGCTCCTCGACGACGCCCCCGACCTGCCCTCGCAGGTCCGCGCCGTGCTCTCCGGCGAGGGCTGGACGGCTCAGCCGCCGGCCGGCTCGGGCACGGTCCGGGAGCGCTGGGAGTCGCTGGCCGCCCTGGTGCATCTCGCCCAGGACTTCGCCGCCGCCCGGGGCGGCGCCACGCTCGCCGACCTCGTGGCCGAACTGGACGAGCGGGCCGGCGCGCAGCACGCCCCGACCGTGCAGGGCGTCACGCTCGCCTCGCTGCACTCGGCCAAGGGCCTGGAGTGGGACGTCGTCTTCCTGGTCGGCGTCGCCGAGGGCATGATGCCGATCACCTACGCAAAGACGGACGAGCAGATCGAGGAGGAGCGCCGCCTCCTCTATGTCGGTGTCACGCGCGCGCGTGCGCGCCTCCATCTCTCCTGGGCGCTCTCCCGCTCGCCCGGCGGCCGGCCGAACCGCCGCCCCAGCCGTTTCCTCACCGGACTGCGCCCCGGTTCGGCCTCCGCGGGCCGCGGCGGTGCGGGGGGAAGGGGAAGTGTGGAGCGCGGCTCCTCCGCCGCGGTACCGGCCCCGGCCGCGCCCACCCCGAGACGCGGCCGGCGCAGCCCCGCCCGCTGCCGGGTGTGCGGCCGCACGCTCACCGACGCGGGCGAGATGAAGCTGATGCGCTGCGAGGACTGCCCCTCCGACATGGACGAGGGTCTGTACGAGCGGCTCCGGGAGTGGCGCGCCGACCAGGCGCGGCGCAGCGGACAGCCGGCCTTCTGCGTCTTCACCGACAAGACACTGATCGCCATCGCGGAGACGGTCCCCGACGACGAGCACGGTCTCGCCCGCATCCCCGGGGTGGGGATGCGCAAACTGGGCCGCTACGGGGCCGATGTTCTGGCCATCTGCGCGGGCCGTGACGTTGCCGGTGAGCAAGATCCGGACTGATGCGAACTCGTCGGAAAAATAGTTTGCGCATGCCCCGGCAATCCCCATAGGTTCTTAGGCACGGGGACGGCGGCCTTCTCGAAGGCCGCGATTCCGTGTTGTACTTGCATATCCGCGGACTGGCTCACCCCAGTCCCCCGAGACGCCGAGAGGAGGCGAGTCCAGTGATCAGCATCAACACCAGCTCCGTCGTCAAACTGACCGATCGCTCGGCCGTCTCCCTGTGCATTCTCGGCGCCTCGAACCAGGGCACCGGTCTGTCCGGCAGCCGTGCCGCACGCCTGGTGTCCTCCCTTGCTCCCGCGGCTCCTGCCGTCCGTGAGCGGGATGAGCGACCGACCAAGGCACGGGAAGCAGTAGTGGCACAGGCGCAGGCCTATGCCTTTGCCGCGGCCGGTGCCGGATTCCGGAAGCAGACGACGCAGCACCACCTGATGTGGGCCTTCCGTGGGCCAGAACCCTGGAGCGATCCAGCCTGATGCGATCAGGCCGGCGCCTTCAGGGCCGCGGAACCCCACCCGGGATCCGCGGCCCTTCTGTTTTCCCCGAACGGGGAGGCAGAGCGAAGCGCCTCGGGACAAGAAAAGAACCCGGTACCAGCCGCCACTCGGCCAACCGGCCGGAAACGACCAGACGAGGAAGACGAACCGTGCAACTCGAAGCGCACGCCCCGTCCGTACCGCCTTCCGACACGATCCCCAAGTCCGGCTCCACGGAGGACCCGACCTTGACTCCGCTCACCGCGCTGACCGCGCTCGACGACGCCATCGAGAACCTCGGCGTGCCCGTCCCGTGCCGCTCCTACGACCCGGAGGTCTTCTTCGCCGAGTCGCCCGCGGACGTCGAGTACGCCAAGTCCCTCTGCCGCACCTGCCCGCTGGTCGAGGCCTGCCTCGCCGGCGCCAAGGAGCGGCGTGAGCCCTGGGGCGTCTGGGGTGGCGAGCTGTTCGTCCAGGGAGTTGTCGTCGCCCGGAAGCGGCCGCGTGGCCGCCCGCGCAAGAACCCGGTCACGGCATGAACACCCCAGGAACGATCGACCGCCCCCTCACGCACGACCCCCAGAAGCAGGCCCCGATGATGCCGTCCACCCACGAGCCCGCAGGCTCCGCGACCGAAGACTTCACCACCAGTGGTGCGAACGACTCGCGCCAGAACAGGACCCGAGAAATGCAACTCATCCCAGAAGCCCTGGCTCGTGCGCAAATGCGCGAGCGACTGCACGAGGCGCAACGGGAGCGCCAGGCCGCGCGCCTGGTGACCGCGCGCCGGATGCAGCGCCGGGCCGAGCGCGCCTCCCGGCGCGCCCGCCGCGCGCTCGCCATGGCGGTCATGCAGTAACCGATCCCAGCTGAAGCGGCGCCCTCCCACAGCCGGGGGCCCAGCTCTTCCCGCGGGGGCCGGTCCGTGCGAACGGACCGGCCCCCGCGGTGCGTTGTGCCGGACGGGCGGTCCGGAACGGGGTTATCGTCGCCGGGTGACGAGTCATTCCGGTGGCGGTGACGACGACGGCCCCGAGGCGGAGCCGGAGCGGCTGGTGTGTGCCCGCTGCGGCGCCCGCGCCGAGGACCCGCAGCCGACCTGGACCTATTCCGTGGAGAACGGCGCGCCGCGGTACTACTGCGAGCAGTGCTCCCGCGACCATCTGCGGGCGATCGAGGGACGCCTGGACCCGCAGTGGTGGTAGTGGCGCTGCCGGTTCACGCCTGCGCGGCCGGCTCCTCCTCCACCGGATCCTCCGGGAGGAACGCCGGCAGCCATTCCTCCAGTTCCTCCCGCAGCCGCACCGTCGCCCCCAGCTGACAGAGCACGCCGATCGTGCTCAGGGTCACCCGGTGGATCAGGAGATAGGCCGGGGGCAGGTTGAGCTGCTTGGCCAGCTGGTAGGCGGGGGAGCGGGGATCGGCGATCCGGCCCGCCTGACTCCGCATCCAGCCGCGGGTGAAGGTGAACTCCTCCGCCCGCGCCGGCTCGATGATCGGCAGGAGGTAGTCGAGTACGGCGTCGGGGTCCAGCTCTATGGACTCCTTGACGAAGCCCTCCGTGCAGAGCATCTCGTAGACGGCCTCCGCCTCGCCGTCCAGCGTCATGCGCAGGGCCTCGCCGATGGGCTCGGGCAGGCCGCCGGGGAGCCGGTCGACGGTGCCGAAGTCCAGCACCCCGAGGCGCCAGTCGTCCTCGCCCTCCGGACCGCCGGGCAGCAGTCGGAAGTTGCCCGGATGCGGGTCGGCGTGCAGCAGACCGGTGCGGGCGGGGCCGGAGAACAGGAAGCGCGACAGCAGCTGGCCGGCCCGGTCGCGCTGTGCCTCGGTGCCGTCCGAGATGATCTCCGACAGCGGAATGCCGTCCATCCACTCGGTGACCAGCACCTGCTCGCACTGGTGCACCACGTCCGGTACGACGACGTCGGGATCGCCGTCGAACTCCTCGGCGTGGGCCCGCTGGGCCTGGGCCTCCAGGCCGTAGTCCAGCTCTTCCGAGACACGGTCCTTGAGCTCGGTGATCAGCGGCTTGACGTCCATGCCGGGAATGAGCGGACCCAGCAGACGGGCGAAGCGGCTCAGCTGGTTCAGATCGGACAGCAGGGCCTCGCCGGCCCCCGGGTACTGCACCTTGACCGCGACCTCGCGGCCGTCGTGCCACACCGCCCGGTGCACCTGGCCGATCGAGGCCGCCGCGGAGGGCTTGTCCTCGAACTCCAGGAACAGCCCCTGCCAGTCCTCGCCCAGCCGCTCCCGAAGCACCGTGTGGACGGTACGGGTCGGCATCGGCGGGGCCGCCTCCTGGAGCTTGGTCAGCGCCGCGCGATAGGGACCGGCGACCTCCTCCGGAAGGGCCGACTCGAAGACCGACAGGGCCTGGCCGAACTTCATCGCGCCGCCCTTGAGCTCGCCGAGCACCTTGAAGAGCTGCTCGGCGGTGCGCTGCTGAAGCTCGCGGCCGACGATCTCCGCGGACTCGCCCACGATCCGCTTGCCGAGTCCCCAGGTCGCCCGCCCGGCGAAGCCGAGCGGGAGTGCGGCCAGCTTGGCGGTCCGGGTGACCGCCTTCCGGGGAAGATCAGACATGCGCCCTCCAAGTACCTGCCGGCCGCTCCGTGTCCGCCTGTCGGCGCAACGCCTCCGACGGCCCCTGCACAGCCATTGTGTCGTGCGACCCCCCGACCCCGGGGGTGTGTTCTCCCTTACCTTTCTCCCGGGCCCGTCCCGCGTCCTGCTCCGCGGGGCTTCCGGCAGCCCCGCACGGGCAGGCCGGATGAGGCCACACGGGCCGCGCATGCCAGTGCAGACCGGGAACGGACACCTCCCAGCGCGCGCCGGCGGTGGACGGGACCCGGCCGTCCAGGAAAGCGAGCGCGTGGGCGGCCGCCAGTCCCGCCACCGCCGTGGCCAGTGTCAGATCGCATGCTCCCACTCTGCGCTGCCGGCCGGAGCGCCACTGGGCGACGAGTCGCGGCCAGGTCGGGTCCCGGTCGACGCGGTCCTGCTGGAGACAGCCGGCACAGCCCGTCCCGCCCGGCAGGACGAGCGGACCGACGACGCCGGTTCCCTCCACCACCCCCACGTAGAGATGGGGTGTACCGGAGGACAAAAGGGTTGCGGCTGCCGACGGGTCGGGCGCGTGCACGGCGACGTCGTCCCGCGGGGCGAGGACCACCAGGGAGAAACCGGGGCCGGACTCGTCGAGGGGCGACCGGGCGGTCCGGCGCCGGGGTCCGTCCGGCGCGGCCCGCCGCACCACGCGGCGGGCCGCCTCGTCCCGGCGGTCGCCGACGGCCTCGGCTGGCAGTCCGCCCGGGGCGACGTCCCACGGCTCGACCCGGCCGACGTCACGCACCTCAACCTCGCCCACCCCGGCTCCGGACAGCAGCGCCGCGAGCAGCCCGCCCACCCGGCCCGCGCCTCTCACCTGCACCCGCATGCTGCGACGCGCCGCCAGCCGGCGGAGCGGCTCGCCCGGTTCGGACGTGGTGAGGGCGAGGGACGCCAGGTCCGCGCGGAGCCGGTCCAGGACCCCGGTTCTCTCGCGCAGGGCGTCCGCGTCCGGTCCGCCGCCCCGTGAGTCGTCCAGGAGCCCGGCCCGCGACAGCCGTCGCACGAGCCGGTCGACATGGCCCTCGGGCAGATCCATGCGCCGTCCCTCCTCGCGCAGGAGGCCGAGGCCGCGGGTGCCGTCGAGCAGTTCGAGGAAGCTGCCCGTGGCCGTGTCCACCGGGCCCAGCGTCAGCGCGTGCGCCGGCGTCATCCCGAACTGCACGGTGTTGAGATCGCGCCACCCGCGCCTGAGCGCGGGCTTGACCATCGGATGCATGACAGGCCCCCGTATGTGATGGATCGTCCCCGTGGGTGGCCGAGCCCGTTCGCGGCTCGGCCGACGCATGCCAGCATGCCGGTACGTGCCGGAGGCCGCCGAAAGTTGTCCACAGACGCCGGGATTCATCGTACAAATCCGGCGCCCGGTGGTGGGATCGCCACGGAACCGCGCCCGGAGTCAAGACTTCCCTGTGTGCAACGGGTAACGTCGGGGCGTGCCCGCCGACCCACTGCACCGCGCCGGAACGTCACAGCGCAGCACGAGCCAGCCGACGAACGGCTCACGGGCGAGCGCGATCGAGGTCCGCAGGAGCGCCCGTCGACGCAGAACGGTCTCCGCGTACCGCGAGGGCGATCGCACCGTCGTGCTCATCCCCGCCCGGATGTCCGAGGCGGAGGAGCAGCGCTGGGTGAACGTCATGCTCGACAAGCTGGCCGCCCAGGAGAGCAGGCGTGCTCTCGGGGACACGGAGCTGGCCGAACGCGCCCGGCGGCTGTCGGGCCAGTACTTCGACGGGCGGGCCAGGCCCGCCTCCGTGCGCTGGGTGACCAACCAGAACACGCGCTGGGGCTCGTGCACCCCGTCCGAGGGCAGCATCCGTCTCTCGCACCGGCTGCAGGGCATGCCCGACTACGTTGTCGACTACGTCCTCTGCCATGAGCTGGCGCATCTGCTGGTGCCCGGGCACGGGCCCCGCTTCTGGCGGCTGCTGGAGGCCTACCCCAGGACGGAGCGCGCCCGTGGCTACCTCGAGGGCGTGGTGGCGGCCGAGCGGCTGCCGCACGTGCCGGGTGCGCGCGATGAGTGAGAACCGCCCGAGGTGAGCGCACGGTAGGCCCCCGTACGCGTTGTGTACCGGGTCTGTACCGACTTCATCCGGTGTCGGCGTTTGCCGTTAGCCTGGCGCGACGCACTCGCATTCGGGATGGGGGACGGTCGTACGCATGGCCAGGGAATTCCAACGCGGCCACAAGGCCAGGATCAGTGACCTCACCGCGGGCACGGATCTGTACGTAGGTGTGCAGATCTCCGGCCCGGGGCTGAACTTCGACATCAGCTGCTTCGGTCTCGACGCCGAGGAACGGCTCTCGGACGACCGGTACTTCATCTTCTACAACCAGCCGAAGTCCCCCGAGGAGTCCATTCAGCTGCTGGGTGCCCAGGCCGGGGACACGGAGTCCTTCCGCGTGACGCTGGACCGGATCCCGCAGCAGATCAGGAAGCTGTCCTTCACGGCGGCGCTCGACGGCGCCGGGCAGATGTCGCAGGTCGGTCCCGGATACATCCGTATCGTCGCGGGCGGCGAGGAAGTGGCCCGGTACCCCTTCAGCGGCTCGGAGTTCTCCACCGAGCGGGCCGTGATGCTCGGTGACTTCTACTTCAAGGACGTGTGGCGGTTCGCCGCCGTCGGACAGGGGTTCGACGGCGGGCTCGACGCACTGCTGCGGAACTTCGGCGGTGAGGTGGCCGAGGAAGAGCCGGCCGCCCCGCAGCCGCAGCCGGGCGGGGCCGCGCCCGGTTTCGCCCCGCCCGCCCAGGCCGCCGCGCCGCCCGCGTTCGGTGCCCCCGGCGGCGGTTCCGCGCCCGCCCCGGCCCATGCTCCCGCCCCGGCCCCCGCGCCCCAGCCCGCCGCACAGGGCTTCGCGCCGCCCCCCGGCGCCACCCCGACCCCGGCCCCCGCGCCCCCGGTGCACTCCGCACCGACCATCGTCGCGCCCATGAGCACGCCGCCCGGCGGCTTCCCGGTCCCGCCTCCGGCACCGGCCCCCGCGTCGTACGGCCAGCCCGGCCAGCAGCCGCCGTACGGCCAGCCCGCCCCGCCGCCCCCGGGCTACGGTCAGCCGCAGGCGCCGCAGGCACCCGCCCCGCCGCCCGGCTACGGCCGGCCCACGCCCCCTCCCGGGTACGGACAGCAGCCCCCGCCCGGACAGGTGCCGCACCAGCAGGCTCCCTACGGTGCTCCCCAGGGCGTTCCCCAGGGCGCGCCGCAGAGCCCCGGCGTGCTCGGCGCGCTCCAGCAGTTCAAGGAGACGCCCACCGGGCAGCGCTGGACCCAGCAGAACAAGAAGCTCGTCCGCGCCGACCTCGGCATCGGCGGGCAGGCCGTGCTGGCCAGGCAGGGCAGCATGGTGCTCTACCAGGGCAAGGTCGACTTCAGCTACAAGGGCGCCGGGTTCTCCGGCCGTGTCGTGGGCAACGCCACCGGCCAGGAGATGCAGCTGATGCGCTGCACCGGCCAGGGCCAGGTGTTCTTCGCCGAGAACTCCACGATGCTGCACCCGATCGAGCTCCAGGGCGACGCCGTGTGCGTCTCCGCGGAGAACGTCCTCGCCTTCGACGAGACCCTCCAGTACGAGGTCCGCCGCATCGAGGGGCACGGCATCCCCGGCGGCGCGCTGTTCACGATGCAGTTCCAGGGGACCGGCACGATCGTCGTGAAGACCCACGGCACGCCCGTGGTGCTGCCGGTCACGCCCACCACCTTCGCCGACTGCAACGCCGTGGTCGCCTGGTCGGCCGCCTCGCAGGTGGTCGTCTCCAGCCAGGTGCGGATGCGCCGCAACTCCTACCCCGGCGACACCGGGGAGAGCGTCAACCTGCAGTTCCGGGGCGCACCAGGCAACTTCATCGTCGTCCAGCCGTACGAGATCTGAAGGGAGCCCGTCATGAACCAGCCACTCGCGGGCTACGCCCCCGCCCCCGTCACCGCCCGCATGGAGAATCACGGCAACCACATGCTGAAGGTCGCCATGCAGACCGGGAACGACCTCCTCGCGCGCGTGGGCTCGATGGTCGCCTACGAGGGATTCGTCCAGTACGAGCCCAATCCGCCGGCCGTCCGCCAGATCGCCAAGGACTGGCTCACCGGTGAGGGCGCGCCCCTGATGAAGTGCTCCGGTGACGGCCTGCTCTACCTGGCCGACTACGGCGCCAACGTCGTCGTGATCAACCTGGGCGGCGACGGCATCTCCGTCAACGCCACCAACCTGCTCGCCTTCGACGCCCATCTGACGTGGGGCGTGGAGCGGGTCAAGGGCCTGGCGAAGTTCGCCGGACAGGGCCTGTGGAACACCAAGATCTCCGGCCAGGGCTGGGTCGCGCTGACCTCGCGCGGCAAGCCGATCGTCGTCGACTGCGGTGGCGGCGACGACGAGACGTACGTCGACCCGGACGCCCTGGTCGCCTGGTCCCCGAACCTCAAGGTGAAGGGCAAGCGCAGCTTCCGCGCCCAGTCGCTGATCGGCCGCGGCAGCGGCGAGGCCTACCAGATGGCCTTCTCCGGTCAGGGGATCGTCGTCGTCCAGCCCAGTGAGGACAGCACCGACCGTCTCCGGGTCCGGGGCTGAGGGGGAGCAACCACACCATGCAGAGCCCGCTTTTCGCCTTCAACGACCAGCAGACCCAGGAACGCTGGAGCCTGCAGAACCAGCAGATGCTCCGGGTCGCCCTGGAGGGTCACGACGACGTCCTCGCCCGCAAGGGCACGATGGTCGCCTACCAGGGGCTCGTCGAGTTCGACGCCGAGTTCCAGAGCAACAGCCAGGCCCGCTCGCGGGCGCACACCGGTGAGGGACTCGACCTGATGCGCTGCCACGGGCAGGGCACCGTCTACCTCGCCAACCTCGCCCAGCGCATCCACATCATGGAGGTGGAGCAGGACGGGCTGACGGTCGACAGCAGCTACGTGCTCGCGATGGACTCCTCGCTGCACCACGAGGTCATCGCCGTCGACAGCCTGTACGGCATCTCCGGCTCCGGGAAGTACCAGCTCAACATCAGCGGCCGGGGCAAGGTCGCCCTGATGACCTCCGGCATGCCGCTGCTGATGCAGGTGACGCCGGACAAGTACGTCAACTGCGACGCCGACGCGATCGTCGCCTGGTCCACCTCACTGCGGGTGCAGATGCAGGCGCAGACCCACTCCTCCGGGGTGTGGCGGCGCCGCGGCAGCACCGGTGAGGGCTGGGAGCTCAGCTTCATGGGCAGCGGCTTCGCGCTCGTCCAGCCCAGCGAGCTGCTGCCGCCGCAGAACGCCCAGGTCGGCTCGGGGCTCGCCGCGCAGTACGGCATGGGGCAGCAGGGTGCCCGCGGCCAGAACCAGGGGAACGTCTGGAGCTGACCCGGCCGCGGCGGGACAGGGGCGAGGGGTGACCACCACGGCGGTCACCCCTCGCCTGTGCCGTCAGACGCCCAGTCTCGCCCGGGTCGCCTCGACCAGGCGTACGACCGACTCGTCGGCCACCTCCACGACCTCGCCGTAGGGGAACCAGCGCAGGTCCAGGGACTCGTCACTGATCGCGTGCGCGGCGTCCGGCGCGGCCACGGCCGCGTACTGGACGTCGAAGTGGCAGTGGCAGGGCGGCGGGATCGCATGCCGGTCCAGTCGCACCGGACCGCCCGCGAGGAGCGTCAGGCCCGGGATGCCGGACTCCTCCGTCGCCTCCCGCAGGGCCGCCGCGGCGAGCGAGGCGTCGCCGGGCTCGCAGTGGCCGCCCATCTGGAGCCACATGCGCAGCTTCCCGTGCAGGGTCAGCAGGACCCGGCCGCGCTCGGGGTCGATCACCAGGGCGCTCGCCGTGACATGCCCGGCGTGGCAGGCCTTCCACATGCCGTCCGGATGGGCGGCGAGATGGTCCAGATAGTCCTGGCGCAGCTCCCGCTGGCCCTCGTACCCCTTGAGCACGAGGACCGCGTCGTCGTACAGGCTCACTCGGTGCCGTCGCCCTTGTTCTCGCCCTCGCCCTCGTCCTTCTTCCTGAGGTCGGGCTTGTCGGCGGCCTCGCCGAGCATCTTGTCCAGCTCGGAGAAGTCGATCTGCTCCCGGTGCACGAAACCGTCCGGGTCGTCCAGGTCGGTGGCCGTCGGCAGCATGTCCGGGTGCGCCCACAGGGCGTCCCGGCCGTCGACTCCGCGCGCGTCGGTGAGCGAGGCCCACAGGCGCGAGGCGTCGCGCAGCCGGCGCGGACGCAGCTCCAGGCCGATCAGCGTGGCGAACGTCTGCTCCGCCGGGCCACCCGAGGCGCGACGCCGGCGCAGCGTCTCGCGGAGCGCGTCGGCCGACGACAGCCGGGGCTTGGCCGCCGCGTGCACCACCGCGTCCACCCAGCCCTCGACGAGGGCCAGCGCCGTCTCCAGACGGGCCAGGGCCGCCTTCTGCTCCGGCGTGTCCTCCGGCTGGAACATGCCCTGCTGAAGGGCCTCCTGCAGCTGCTCGGGGTTCTGCGGGTCGAACTGGCCGACGACGTCCTCCAGCTTGCCGGTGTCGACCTTGATCCCGCGCGCGTAGCCGTCGACCGCGCCGAAGAGGTGCGAGCGCAGCCACGGCACGTGCGCGAACAGGCGCTGGTGGGCGGCCTCGCGCAGGGCGAGGTACAGCCGCACCTCGTCCTGCGGCACGCCCAGGTCCTTGCCGAAGGTCTCGATGTTGAGCGGCAGCAGCGCGGCGCGGCGCGCCGGGCCCAGCGGCAGGCCGATGTCGGACGAACCGACGACCTCACCGGCGAGCACGCCGACGGCCTGCCCGATCTGCGTGCCGAACATGGCGCCGCCCATGGAGCGCATCATGCCGATCAGCGGGCCGGCCATGGCCTGCATCTCCTCCGGCAGGACGTCGCCCATCGCGTTCCCGACGCGCTCGGCGACCGGGTCGACCAGCTCCCGCCACGCCGGAAGGGTGGCCTCGACCCACTCCGCGCGGCTCCAGGCCACGGCGGAGTTGGCGCCCGACGGCAGCGACGTGGCGTCGTCCAGCCACAGGTCGGCCAGGCGGACGGCTTCCTCCACGGCCCTGCGGTCGGCGGGGCCGACGCTCGCGTCCTTGGACCCCTCCGCGGTGCCCTGGGAGACCGTCTGCCGGGCGATCTGCTTGGCCATGTCCCAGTTCACCGGCCCGCCCTCGTAGGAGAGCATCTGGCCGAGCTGCTGGAACGCGGCGCCCAGGTCGTTGGGGTTCAGCGACCCGAACATCGCGGCGAACGGATTGTCCGCGCCCGGGCCGCCAAAGCCTCCGGCTCCGGGCGTGCCGAATCCGAACGGGTTGGCCGGGCCCTGACCACCGCCGCTCTGCGGGTCCTTCTTCTTGCCCTCGTCGCCGTCGTCCGGCTCCTCCGGCGGAAGGCCGAATCCGAATGGGGTGTCACTCACGGGATTCCTCGGCTTGTAAGGCCACCGGTTCTTTCCGGCGGCACGGCTGCCCGACAACACCACCCAGCGTAGACACCTGAAGCCGTTCGGGCCTCGGTGCTTCGCCGACAGGAGGCCTGCGGCAGGATGGATGCCACCTGGTACGCACGCGTCGGTCGCGCTCGTACTGAAGACAACCGCTGGAGACGCCCGGTGAGTTCCCCAGATCCGCAGGTTCGCGCAGCGCGAAACAACTCAGCCCACCCGTCACCCGACCACCACCCCTCGACGACGGCGCCGCGCGCCGACAGGACGACTGCGGCGCGCGGGCCCGTCGTAGCCGTCACCGGAGCCGCGTCCGGCGTAGGGGCGCTGCTCACCGAGCGGCTCGCCGCCTCGGAGGAGATCAAGCAGGTCATCGCCATCGACGAGCGGCGCGGCGAGTGCGCCGAGGCGCGGTGGCACATCCTGGACGTACGGGATCCGGCCATCGCGGAGAAGCTCCGGGGGGCGGACGCGGTCGTCCATCTGGCGCTCGACCTCGATCTGGAGACCGACGGCGCCGCCCGGACGGCCTACAACGTACGCGGCACGCAGACCGTGCTGACGGCCGCGGCGGCCGCCGGGGTGCACCGGGTGGTGCTGTGCACCTCGACGATGGTCTACGGGGCGCTGCCGGACAACGAGCTGCCGCTGTCCGAGGACGCCGAACTGCGCGCCACGGCGGAGGCCACGGGCGTCGGCGACCTCCTGGAGATCGAGCGGCTGGCGCGCCGGGCACCGCGCGCCCACCCCGGCCTCAACGTCACCGTCGTCCGCCCCGCCGTGCTGGTGGGAGGCACCGACACGGCGCTGACCAGGTACTTCGAGTCGCCCCGGCTGCTCGTGGTGGCCGGATCGCGGCCCGCGTGGCAGTTCTGCCACGTCGACGACCTGTGCAGCGCCCTGGAGTACGCCGTGCTGGAGAAGGTCGACGGCGAGCTGGCCGTCGGCTGCGACGGATGGCTGGAGCAGGAGGAGGTCGAGGAGCTCAGCGGGATCCGGCGGATGGAGCTGCCGTCGGCGGTCGCGCTCGGCGCGGCGGCCCGGCTGCACCGGATCGGGCTCACCCCGTCCCCGGCCGGGGACCTGGCGTACACGATGTACCCCTGGGTGGTGAGCGGGAGCCGGCTGCACGATGCCGGGTGGCGGCCCGCGCACACCAACGAGGAAGTGCTCGCGGAGCTGCTGGAGGAGGTGTCCGGCAGGCACACGGTCGCCGGCCGGCGGCTGGGGCGCAAGGACGCGACGGCGGCGGGTGCCGCGGGCGCGACGGTGGCCCTGCTGGGCGCGGCGGCGGTGGTACGACGGGCGCGGAAGGCCCGGCGCCGGATCTGACCGCCCCGAGGGGCGGGACGCGTGAGCCGTCTCCTGCAGGAGGGTCCGAACCGGCACGCGCGCGTTCCGGTCGATGCCCCTGTTCCGCCTCGTCGCCGGGGTGGGGCACGATGGGGGCATGGCACCCACGCACGGTCATCCCGGTGAGCAGGCCGCACAGGACCCGATCAAGCTGATCGCGATCCGCGACACGCCGCTGTCGGTGGACGAGGTCCTCCGCGCGGTCGGGGACGACGCCGCCGGCGGGACGGCGCTGTTCGTGGGGACCGTCCGCAACCACGACGGGGGCGCCGACGTCGACACGCTCGGCTATTCGTGCCACCCCAGCGCCGAGGACGAGATGCGGCGGATCGCCGAGAAGGTCGCCGCCGAATACCCCGTACGGGCGCTCGCCGCCGTCCACCGTGTGGGGGACCTCGGGGTCGGCGACCTCGCCGTGGTCGTCGG
Organism: Streptomyces marokkonensis; assembly: GCF_008312835.1. Classification (GTDB taxonomy): domain Bacteria; phylum Actinomycetota; class Actinomycetes; order Streptomycetales; family Streptomycetaceae; genus Streptomyces; species Streptomyces marokkonensis_A. The sequence goes on from NZ_VSKS01000002.1 coordinate 369,141, forward strand.
CGTGTCGTGTCCGCACCGGGGAGAGGCCTTCGAGGCCTGCCGGAAGCTGATCGACGACCTCAAGCACGAGGTGCCCATCTGGAAGCACCAGAGCTTCTCGGACGGGACAGAGGAATGGGTCGGCGCGTAGCGCCGTCGTTGGGGGGTGGTGGTCGGGCGACGGGAGGGCGGGTCGGCGCGTAGCGCCGTCTTCGGGGGCGGTGGTCGGGCGACGGGGCCTGGCAGGGCACCCGGGCCCTCCTGTCGGCAGGCCCGGACCTCCGGTTGCGTAACACCACCCCTGAGGTGAGCGTTGTCACTGCGGATGGTTAATCTGCTGATCAGTCAGTTGCGGACGCTCATGGGGTTGGGAGGTCGGCATGGCGGCGCTCGCCTGGTTGCTGATTCCGCTTGTGGCCGCGATCGGAGCGGGACTGTGGGGCAGTTGGGCCAACCGGACCCGCAGGGTGCGGAGCGACGGCCCCGAGGTCATCGGATACGCCCGCTTCCGTGAGGCCATGGAAAGGCCGCGCTCGGACCGCTCGAGGACCTGAGACCGCGGGTCCCGGCGCGGCGCGCGGGCAGGGCCGCCCGTCCGGGCGGCCCTGACGGTGCGCCGACAGGCCCGTCCCGTACTGTCGAGGCATGCCACGCCGCACCGCGACGATGCTCGCCTCCACCCTGATGCTGATCGCGCTCCTGTGCGCGGGAGTCTTCATCCCCGTGCCCTATTCGGAGATGTCGCCGGGGCCGACGGTGAACACGCTGGGCGAGCACGACGGCGAGCCGGTGCTCCAGATCGACGGGCGCAAGACCTACGCGACGGACGGTCACCTCAACATGACCACGGTGCGGGTCACCAGTGCCGACTACCGGATGAACCTGGTGGAGGCCGTCTACGGGTGGCTCGCGCACGACAACAAGGTCGTGCCGCACGACACCCTCTACCCCAACGGCAAGACGGAGGAGCAGTCCACCCAGGAGAACGCCGAGGAGTTCAGCCAGTCCCAGGAGAGCGCCAAGGTCGCGGCCCTGAAGGAACTCGACGTCCCGGTGAAGTCCTGGGTGATCGTCTCCACGGTCGTCAAGGGGTCCCCGTCCGAGGGCAAGCTGCACGCGGGTGACGTGATCAAGGCCGTCGACGGCAGGGCGGTGAAGGAGCCGGCCGACGTCGCCGAACTGGTGACCGAGCACAGGCCCGGCGAGGACGTCGTCTTCACGGTCGTGCCCGCCAAGGAGCAGGCCGCCGCCGAGAAGGAGAAGCGGACGGCGACGAAGACCGAGAAGGTCACGATCACCACCGCGGCCTCCGACGACGCCGGCGAGAAGCGGGCCATCGTCGGGATCTCCGCCGGGACGGACCACACCTTCCCGTTCAGCATCGACATCCGGCTCGCCGACGTGGGCGGGCCGAGCGCGGGTCTGATGTTCGCCCTCGGCATCTACGACAAGCTCACCCCGGGCAGCCTGACCGGCGGCGCGTTCGTCGCCGGAACCGGGACGATAGACGACAACGGCAAGGTGGGACCGATCGGCGGCATCGAGATGAAGACGGTCGGCGCGCGCGGCAAGGGCGCCGAGTACTTCCTCACGCCCGCCGACAACTGCGCGTCCGCCGCCAGGGACGTCCCCGAGGGTCTCACCCTGGTGAAGGTGAACACCATCGACGACGCCCTGGGCGCCCTGGAGGACATCCGCTCCGGTGACACGGCCGACCTGCCGAAGTGCACCGCGTCCTGACCGGCCCTCGGCGCAGGCCCGGACCGGCCGCCCGCGGCCGCTACTCCTCGAACGTCGCCGCCAGCGCCTGAGCCAGGCCCGGCACCAGGCCGGAACCGGTGAGGACCTCCGTGGGGGAGTCCTTGTCGCGCAGCCGCAGGGCGGACTCGCGGGCGCCGTCGCGCAGCACCGCGACCGTCATACGGACCTCCTGACGCTCCGGGTGCTCCGCCACCCACTTGGTCAGCGCGGCCTCGTCCAGATTCTTCGGGACCTGCGCCTCGGCGGACGGCGGCAGCATCAGCCGCTCCACGGTCAGCGCGCAGCCGGCGACCGCGTCGGGCCAGGCGATGGTGCCCAGGAACTCGTCCAGCGGCTTGCCCGTTGGAATCTCGTCCTGCTCGATCGGGGTGTAGGCGGTGGTCTCCTGCTCGCCGTCCTGACCGAGCCGGCCCGCGAGCGAGGGCTGCTCGGCCCGCAGCCGGGCGGTGTCCACGAGGGCGAACAGTCGGGCGGGCCGGTCCCAGCCGAGTCCGGAGGCGTACTCGTCGATCTCGAGCACGGCCCGGGTGAGCGGGTTGGCGGCCATGGGTGTGTTGGACATGGTCACAATCCTCTCTCGTTCCTGGCCGGAAACGGGAACCGAGTAAAGCGTAGGTAAGTTGCATAGGTGTGGGCCCACGATCACGGGGGCCCACTCACGGTCCGTGAAACCGCGGGCCTGACGAATCAACAGCGAACTTCGAGGTGCCTACCTTGGCTTTCCAGATGCCGGACCGCGGCGGAGGCCCGACGGGGCCACGGATCAGAGTGGGCCGCCCGTCCCGGCGGGTCCGGACCCTGCTCATGACACTGGGCGTCCTGGCCGTCCTCGGCATGGTGTTCACCATGTTCGCGGGGTTCTGGACCGACTGGCTGTGGTATCGCTCGGTCAACTACTCGTCGGTCTTCACGACGACCCTGTGGACCAAGATCGGGCTGTTCTTCGTCTTCGGTCTGCTCATGGCCCTGGCGGTCGGCTTCAACATCTGGCTGGCACACCGGATGCGGCCGCCGCTGAGCGCCATGTCGATGGAGCAGCAGAACCTCGACCGGTACCGGATGGGCATCGCCCCGTACAAGAAGTGGCTGCTGCTCGGCATCACCGCTCTGGTGGGCCTGATCGCCGGCGCCTCGGCGTCGGGCCAGTGGCGGACCTGGCTGATGTGGGTCAACGGCGTGTCCTTCGGCCAGAAGGACCCGCAGTTCAAGCTCGACGTCTCCTTCTACGCCTTCGACCTGCCCTGGTACCGGTTCCTGCTGGGCTTCGGCTTCGCCGCCACGATCCTGGCGCTGATCGCCGCCGCGCTCACCCACTACCTGTACGGCGGGCTGCGCATCACCAGCCCGGGCGCGCGCGCCACGGCCGCGGCCACCGGGCACCTGTCGGTGCTCCTCGGGATCTTCGTCGCCCTGAAGGCGGTCGCGTACTGGCTCGACCGGTACGGCCTCGCCGTCAAGTCCAGCGACTTCAAGGCGACCGACAGCTGGACGGGCCTGAGGTACGTCGACGCCAACGCCTACCTGCCGGCCAAGACGATCCTGTTCTGCATCGCCGTGATCTGCGCGCTGCTGTTCTTCGCCACCCTGTGGCGGCGCACCTGGCAGCTGCCCGTGATCGGCTTCGGCCTGATGGTCCTGTCGGCGATCCTCATCGGCGGCCTCTACCCGGCGATCGTGCAGAAGTTCCAGGTCCAGCCGAACGAGCAGGCCAAGGAAGCGCCGTACGTCGAGAAGAACCTCAAGGCCACGCGTGAGGCCTACGGCATCGACGACGCCGACGTCACCGACTACCCGGGCATCGGCCAGACGGAGGACAAGACCCAGCTGCGGGACGACGTCACCGACACGGCGAGCATCCGGATCATGGACCCGAACATCGTCTCGCCGACGTTCCAGCAGCTCCAGCAGATCAGGAACTACTACGCGTTCCCGACCAACCTGGACGTCGACCGGTACACCAAGGACGGCAAGGACCAGGACACGGTCATCGGTCTGCGCGAGCTGAACCTCAACGGCATCCCGAAGCGGAACTGGATCAACGATCACTTCCGCTACACCCACGGATACGGTGTCGTCGCCGCGAAGGGCACCAGCGTGGCGTCCGGCGGCCGTCCGGAGTTCACCGAGTCCGACCTGCCGTCCAAGGGCGACCTCGGCTCGTACGAACAGCGCGTCTACTACGGCGAGCGGACGACCACGTACTCGATCGTCGGCGGTCCCCAGAAGGAGATCGACTACTCCGACGACAGTGGCGAGAAGACGTACAGCTACCAGGGCGACAGCGGGGTCAACCTCGCCAACCCGGTCAACCGGGCCGCCTACGCGGTCGCGTTCAGCGAGCCGCAGATCCTGTACTCGGGGGCCATCGGCGAGGGTTCGCGGATCCTGTACAACCGCACGCCCAAGGAGCGAGTCGAGGCGATCGCCCCGTGGCTGACCATCGACGGCGACGCCTACCCCGCGGTCGTGGACGGCCGGATCCAGTGGATCGTCGACGCCTACACGACCACCAACGGCTATCCGTACGCGTCGCGGACGACGCTCGGTGACACCACGGCCGACTCGCTGACCGCCACCAACGACCAGCGCGCGGTGGTGGCCCAGCAGAACCAGGTCAACTACATCCGCAACTCGGTGAAGGCGACCGTCGACGCGTACAGCGGCGAGGTCAAGCTCTACCAGTGGGACACCAAGGACCCCGTCCTCAAGACGTGGATGAAGGCGTTCCCGGACACGGTGGAGCCGAGGAGCGAGATCTCGGGCGACCTGATGGCCCATCTGCGCTACCCGCAGGACCTGTTCAAGGTGCAGCGCGAGCTGCTGACCCGCTACCACGTGAAGGACGCCACGACGTTCCTCTCGGGCAGCGAGGTGTGGCAGGTGCCGGACGACCCGACGAACAAGACGGGCGACGCGGTGCCTCCGTACTACCTGAGCATGAAGATGCCCGACCAGCAGGAGCAGGCCTTCTCGCTCACCACGACGTTCACCCCGAACGGACGCGACAACCTCAGCGCGTTCATGGCGGTCGACGCCGAGGCGGGCAGTGACGACTACGGCAAGATCAGAGTGCTGAAACTGCCGACGAGCACCACCGCCGCCGGACCCAAGCAGATCCAGAGCCAGTTCAACTCCGAACAGGACATCGCCGAGTCCATCAGGCTGCTGAGAGGCGGCGACTCGGAGGTCGAGTACGGCAACCTCCTGGCCGTCCCGCTCGACGGAGGACTGCTCTACGTGGAGCCGGTCTACGTACGCGGTGGCGGACTGAAGTACCCGCTGCTGCGGAAGGTGCTGGTGACCTACGGAGGCCAGACCGCGTTCGAGGACACCCTCGAAGAGGCCCTGGACAAGGTCTTCGGCGGGGAGGGCACGCCCGTCGAGCCGCCACCGGGCGAGGACGAGGGAACGGGTGAGGACGAGGGCACCGAGCCACCGCCCACGTCCGACAACCCCACGGTCCAGGAGGCTCTGAACGACGCCCAGAAGGCCTTCGAGGCCGGCCAGGAAGCCCTGAAGAACAACGACTGGGAGGCCTACGGCAAGGCGCAGAAGGACCTGGAGGACGCACTCCGCAAGGCCGAGGAGGCGCAGTCGGCCGAAGGGGGTGGCGGCGCCGGCGGCGGGGAGAGCAGTCCCGGTCCCGACGCGAGCCCGAGCAGTTAGCGAGCAGGCTGGTCAGAAGCCCACCCCGCGCCGTGCTACGGTTGGAACACAACGGCGCGGGGTGGAGCAGCTCGGTAGCTCGCTGGGCTCATAACCCAGAGGTCGCAGGTTCAAATCCTGTCCCCGCTACTGACGTCGCGCAGTCAGCGACCACAAAGGCCCGGATTCCTCACGGAATCCGGGCCTTTGTGATGTGCGAACGCATCTACCCGGGTGAGCGACGGCCGTGCCGCCGACGGGAGTTGGGCGATGTGTGTTTGACTTGTCTCTCTGTGGGCATGTCGACAAAACGCTGTAGTGACCTCACTGACTGCGGTATACCAGGTGTACCCAGGTTGCAGGTGGTGCGACGATGGATGTTATGGGGGACAAGTCAACTCTGTATGAGACAGGGCGTTTTGTGCAGTCCTCCCGCCGCGGGGAACCTCGCGACCAGGCGGGGGAAGCCGCCGACGATGCGGCGGAGGAGCTCCGCCGACGGCTCGCCGCCGAGGCCGGCGACATCGAGGCGATGAGCGTCCTCGGCGCCATGCTGCTGCGCCGCGGTGATCTCGACGGAGCCGAACCCCATCTGCGTGCCGCCACCGCCGCGGGCGACCGCGCCGCCGCCAACAACCTGGGCGTCCTGCTGCACCAGCGGGGCTACGCCGACGAGGCCGCCGGATGGTGGCGGATCGCCGCCGTCGCCGGCTCCACCGCGGCGGCCCACGCGCTCGGCCGTCACCACCGCGAGCGCGGCGACGAGCCCGCCGCCGAGTACTGGCTGCGCCAGTCCGCCGAGCAGGGCCACGCCCTCGGCGCCTACGCCCTCGCCGACCTGCTGGAACACCGTGGGGACACGGACCGGGCCGAGCGCTGGATGCGGGCCGCCGCCGAGCGGGGGCACCGCGAGGCGGCGTACCGGCTGGCCCGCTCGCTGGACCGCGGGGCCGCCCGGGAATCCGACGACGACGCCGCCAAGGCGCTCGAGGAGGCCGAGCAGTGGTACCGGCAGGCCGCCGCGCGCGGGCACCGCCGGGCCGCGCTGCACCTCGGGGCGATCCTGGAGAAACGCGGCGAGCTCAAGGAGGCCGGCCGCTGGTACCTGACGTCCGCCAAGGACGGAGAGGCCCGGGCCGCGTGCGCCCTCGGCTTCCTGCTGCGCGACGCCGGCGACACCGAGAACGCCGCCGTGTGGTGGCTGCGGGCCGCGCAGGACGGCGACGGCAACGCCGCGAACGCGCTGGGCGCGCTGCACGCCGAGCGGGGCGAGACGCAGACCGCCGAGCGCTGGTACCGGGCCGCGATGGACGCCGGCGACATCAACGGCGCCTACAACCTCGGGCTGCTCTGCGCCGACCAGGGCCGCACGGGCCCGGCCGAGCAGTGGTACCGCCGGGCCGCCTACGCCGGTCACCGCGAGGCGGCGAACGCGCTGGCGATCCTGCTGCTGCGGGCCGGGGACGAGACCGGTGCGGAGCCCTGGTTCTCCAAGGCCGCGGAGGCCGGCAGCGTGGACGCCGCCTTCAACCTCGGCATCCTGCACGCCGGCCGGGGCGAGGACGACGCCGCGCTGCGCTGGTACGAGCGGGCGGCGGCGGCCGGGCACACCGAGGCGGCGCTCCAGGTCGGGATGGCGCGGCTGCGCGACGGCGAGGAGGGCGAGGCGGAGCGCTTCCTGCGGTGCGCGGCGGGCGGCGGGAGCGCGGAGGCCGCGTACCGGCTGGCGACGGTGCTGGACGCCCGCAGGCCGCCGGAGCCCGCGCACGAGCTGGGGGAACCGGTGAACCGGCGCAGCGAGTGCGAGGAGTGGTACGAGCGGGCGGCCTCCCAGGGGCACCGGCGGGCGCAGGTGCGGGTCGGCATGCTCGCGGCGGCCCGGGGGGACGTCGTCGAGGCGGCGCGGTGGTACCGGGAGGCCGCGGAGGCCGGGTCGCGGAACGGGGCGTTCAACCTGGGGCTGCTGCTGGCGCGCGAGGGGAGCGAGCCCGAGGCCGCGGTGTGGTGGACGCGGGCCGCGGACGCCGGGCACGGGCGGGCGGCGTTGCGGCTCGCGCTGGTGTACGCGCGGCGGGGGGAGCTCGCGGAGGGGCAGCGGTGGGCCGACCGGGCGGCGGCGCTGGGGCCGGCGGCGGTGACGGAGCGGGCCACGCGGCTGCGGGACGCGCTGCGCGAGGAGCTGTCGGCGTGACCCCGCGCCGGGCCGGCCGGGGCGCGTCGCCCGGCCCGGCGTCGCGGAGCCCGAGCGGCCCGCGGTGAAAGGATTTGCTTCCTTCGCGAGTCTTGACGTAACGTTGCGTTCATCGCCGCGGGGTGGAGCAGCTCGGTAGCTCGCTGGGCTCATAACCCAGAGGTCGCAGGTTCAAATCCTGTCCCCGCTACTGAAACCGAGGGCCGGAATCCGAAAGGGTTCCGGCCCTCGGTGTTTCCCGGCCCGGGAGCGGGCCCGGCGGCGCCGGGGCCCCGGAGCCGGGTCGTGCCGCCTAGGCCGCCGCGCAGTTCGGGCAGACGCCGCGGTAGGTCACTTCCACGTCGGAGACCGAGAAGCCGAAGCGCTCCGTGTCGGGGAGGTCGGCCAGCGGGTTCCCGGTCGGGTGGACGTCGCGGATCGCCCCGCACCGCGCGCACACCAGGTGGTGGTGCGGGCGGTGGGCGTTGGGGTCGTAGCGCTTGGCCCGCTTGTCCGTGGCGACCTCGAGCACCTCGCCGAGCGAGACCAGCTCGCCCAGGGTGTTGTAGACGGTCGCCCGGGAGATCTCGGGCAGTTTGGCGACAGCTCTGGCGTGCACCTCGTCGGCCGTCAGGTGGACGTGTTCGCCGTCGAGGACCTCGGCCACGACACGGCGCTGCGCGGTCATCCGCCATCCACGTCCGCGGAGCCGTTCCAAAAGGTCACTCATAGGCACCAGCCTAACAGCAGGGGGGACCAGGTCCCGAACGGGTGTGACTTTGGAGCTTTACTTGACTTAGACATTGTCCATTGTAGGATCGAGCTCGGCTTTAGCCAAGGAACAGATTGGTCGGTAAATGTCGCAGGAGGCGTACGTGACGCAGGGACCGCTTACTACGGAGGCCGGTGCCCCGGTAGCCGACAACCAGAACAGCGAGACCGCGGGCGTCGGTGGCCCGGTCCTCGTGCAGGACCAGCTCCTCCTGGAGAAGCTGGCCCACTTCAACCGTGAGCGCATCCCGGAGCGCGTGGTCCACGCCCGTGGCGCGGGTGCGTACGGCACCTTCACGGTGACCGCCGACGTCACGAAGTACACGCGCGCCAAGTTCCTCTCCGAGGTCGGCAAGCAGACGGAGACCTTCCTGCGCTTCTCGACGGTGGCCGGCAACCTGGGTGCCGCGGACGCCGTGCGCGACCCGCGCGGTTTCGCGGTGAAGTTCTACACCGAGGAGGGCAACTACGACCTCGTCGGCAACAACACCCCGGTGTTCTTCATCCGCGACGCGATCAAGTTCCCGGACTTCATCCACACTCAGAAGCGCGACCCGTACACCGGTTCGCAGGAGGCGGACAACGTCTTCGACTTCTGGGGTCTGTCGCCCGAGTCCACGCACCAGGTGACCTGGCTGTTCGGTGACCGAGGCATCCCGGCGTCGTACCGCCACATGGACGGCTTCGGTTCGCACACCTACCAGTGGAACAACGAGGCCGGTGAGGCGTTCTGGGTCAAGTACCACTTCAAGACGGACCAGGGCATCAGGAACCTGACCGCCGAGGAGGCCGAGATCCTCGCGGGCAAGGACCCCGACTCCCACCAGCGGGACCTGCGCGAGGCCATCGAGCGCGGCGACTTCCCGTCCTGGACCGTCTACGTCCAGGTGATGCCGGCGGCCGAGGCGGCCACCTACCGCTTCAACCCGTTCGACCTGACCAAGGTCTGGCCGCACGCGGACTACCCGCTGATCGAGTTCGGCAAGCTGGAGCTCAACCGCAACCCGGAGAACATCTTCGCCGAGGTCGAGCAGTCCGTCTTCAGCCCCGCCCACTTCGTGCCGGGCATCGGTCCCTCCCCGGACAAGATGCTCCAGGGCCGCCTCTTCGCGTACGGCGACGCCCACCGCTACCGCGTCGGCATCAACGCCGACCACCTGCCGGTGAACCGTCCGCACGCCACGGAGGCGCGCACCCACTCCCGTGACGGCTACCTGTACGACGGCCGCCACAAGGGCACGAAGAACTACGAGCCGAACAGCTTCGGCGGCCCGTTCCAGACGGACCGTCCGCTGTGGCAGCCGGTGCCGGTCACCGGTGTCACCGGTGAGACGGTCACGCCCGTCCACGCCGAGGACAACGACTTCGTCCAGGCGGGCAACCTGTACCGGCTGATGTCTGAGGACGAGAAGGAGCGCCTGGTGAACAACCTGGCGAACGCCATCTCGGGGGTGACGCGCGACGACATCGCCGACCGCGCGATCAGCAACTTCCGTCAGGCGGACGAGGACTTCGGCAAGCGGCTGGAGGCCGCGGTCCAGGCCCTGCGCGGCTGATTCCAGCGCTGGACCGCTTGTCGATCGACGGGCCGGACTCCCCCGGGAGTCCGGCCCGCTCCGCGTGCCCCTACACGGGTACCTGCTGCGCCCGCTGACGCTCCGGTGCCCAGCAGCGGATGATGTCGCGGACCGAGACGATGCCGGCGGGCCCGCCCCGGTCGAGGACGATCAGATGGCGGAAACCGCCGTGGGTCATGGCGACAGCGGCCTCCTCGAGGGTCCAGGACGGGGTGGCGAAGACGACATCGGTGGTGGTGTGGGCGTGTGCGCGCTCGGCGTCCGGATCCTGGCCGAGGCCGAGGGAGTTGAGGACGTCCCGTTCGGTCAGGATGCCGATGCCGGTGCCGTCGGGGTCGAGGACCACGGCCGCGCCCACCCTGCGGGCGGACATCAGGGCGGCGGCCTGTCGGAGGGTGTGGGCGGGGCCGATGGTGAGGACCACGGTGCTCATTGCGTCACGGACGAGCATGGATGGAGCCACCTCCTATGGGAAAACGCGAGGTCACGGGCGCGGAGCCCGCTCGTTCGCGGTTTCACAAGTTCACAAGTGGGGGAGCTCCCAGAGTGGCAGGCAAAGCGGGGGTCAACAAGAGGGCGCGTGCGGCGGGTTGGGGGCGCGCACGCGGATCTCCCGCTGCTCAGTAACGCTGGTTGAGGTACCCCAGCAACTCGTCGTGCAGCAGACCGTTCGAGGCGGCGGCGTTGCCGCTGTGCGGTCCCGGGCGGCCGTCGAGGCCCGTGAACGAGCCGCCGGCCTCCGTGACCACGATCGCGGTGGCCGCCATGTCCCAGAGCGACAGCTCCGGCTCGGCACACAGGTCGACCGACCCCTCGGCGACCATCATGTACGGCCAGAAGTCGCCGTACGCGCGCGTGCGCCACACCTCGCGGCTCAGGTCGAGGAAGCCGTCCAGCCGCCCCTGTTCCTCCCAGCCGCTGAGCGAGGAGTACGCGAACGAGGCGTCGGAGAGCTCGGAGACGCGGGAGACCTGCAGCCGGGAGGCCGACGACAGACTGCGGCCGGCGAAGGCGCCGTGCCCCCGTGCGGCCCACCAGCGGCGGCCCAGGGCCGGGGCGGACACCACCCCCACGACCGGCTGGAAGCCCCCCTCACCGGCCTCCATGAGGGAGATCAGCGTGGCCCAGACGGGCACACCGCGGACGTAGTTCTTGGTGCCGTCGATCGGATCGATCACCCAGCGACGCGGCCCCGTGCCCTCCACCCCGTACTCCTCACCGAGGACCGCGTCCCTCGGGCGGGCGCGCTGGAGGTGGCCGCGGATGAGTTCCTCGGCGGCCTTGTCCGCCTCGGTCACCGGCGTCATGTCCGGTTTCGTCTCCACCTTGAGGTCGAGGGCCTTGAACCGGTCCGTCGTCGCGGCGTCGGCGGCGTCCGCGAGGACGTGGGCGAGACGCAGGTCGTCGAGGTAGTCGGGCATGCAACGAACGGTATCCGCCGAGGTCGGTGCGGGGCCAGCGGGGGCGGGGCCCGAGACCCCTTGACAGTGCCCGGGGGCGCGTCAAATCTGAACCGCAGGGTCGGCCGTTCGCCCCGAGGGAGGCGATGATGCCTGCAGCGCGGGAATCTCTGCTGGACGCCGCTTGCACGGCACTGGCACGCCGGCCGTGGTCCGCGGTGCGGATGGTGGACGTGGCCGCCGCGGCGGGAGTCTCCCGGCAGACGCTGTACAACGAGTTCGGCAGCAAGGACGGCCTCGCGAGAGCCCTCGTGCGCAGGGAGGCCGACGGCTACCTGGCCGGCGTCGACCGCGCCCTCACCGGCCACTCGGACCCGCGCGACCGCCTGACCGCGACCGCCGAGTGGACCACCTCGAGCGCCCGCGACAACGCCCTGGTCCGCGCCATGCTCACCGGCTGCTGGGGCGAACGCCTGCCCGCCCCGGCCCTCTCGGCCGTGCCGTCCGGTTCCGCCGTGCCCGCGCAGCGCCGCGCCGACGGCCCGCTGCCCTCACCCGCCGACTTCGTGGCGCTCGTCCGTGACCGTGCCGTCGCCGTCCTGGCCGGACCGGGCGTCCCGAGGAGCGACACCGCGGAGCTGGCCCGGTCCTGCGAGCTCGTGGTCCGCCTCGCCCTGTCCTGCGTGGCCGCGCCACCGGCCGACAACGGTGTTGCCGACCTGGTGCGCGGCGCCCTGCACCGGCAACCGGTGTTCTAGGGGCGGCGCGCGCTCAGTGGGTGGATCCGGAAAGCTGCAGTCCGATCACACCCACGATCACCAAGGTGATCGACACGATCTTCAGCGTCGACACCAGATCGCCGAGGAACACCATCCCGTAGATGGCCGTACCCGCCGCCCCGATGCCCGTCCACACCGCGTACGCGGGCCCCACGTCCAGCTTCTTCAGCGCCAGCGTCAGCAGCCCGAAGCTGCCCAGGGCGAACGCGCAGAACGCGATGGTCGGCCACAGCCGGGTGAATCCGTGCGACAGCTTCAGGCACACGGCGAAGCCGGTCTCGAGCAACCCGGCCACGATGACCAGCAGCCACGCCATGTGTCGTCCTCCCGCAATGCCCCACGTACAGTGACCGCTTCGCCAGGTTCGGCGGGTTCGTGTCCGGCTCGGTGCGATTATGCACTTACCGTCCGCGGGGCACGACAAACACGCGAAGGTCAGTCGCCTTCGGTGTGCTCCCGCGTCGCCAGCAGCCGGCGCAGCGAGTACAGCCGCGCCGGGTCCGCGTGACCGTCCGCCACCCAGGCGTCCAGTGCGCAGTCCGGCTCGTCGTGACTGCACGCGCGCGGACAGCCCTCCGTGCCCGGCTGCAGATCGGGGAAGGCGTTGATGACTCTGGACGGGTCGACGTGGGCGAGTCCGAAGGAGCGCACACCCGGAGTGTCGATCACCCAGCCGTCCGCACCCGACAACGGCAGCGCCAGCGCGGACGTCGTGGTGTGCCGCCCCCGCCCCGTCACCGCGTTGACATGACCGGTCGTACGCCGCCGCTCCAGCGGCACCAGCGCGTTCACCAGGGTCGTCTTGCCGACCCCGGAGTGCCCCACGAACGCCGTGATCCGGCCGTCCAGTTGCTCCCGCACCCGGTCCGCCGCCTCACCGCTCTCCAGCTCCGCGCGGCTGGTGACGACATACGGGATGTCGAGGTCGCCGTACAGCTCAAGGAGCTTGTCGGCCGGCGCGAGGTCCGACTTGGTCAGCACCAGCAGCGGCTCGAGCCCGCCGTCGTAGGCCGCGACCAGACAGCGGTCGATCAGCCGCGGGCGGGGCTCGGGGTCGGCGAGGGCGGTGACGACGGCGAGCTGGTCGGCGTTGGCCACGACCACCCGCTCGTAGGGGTCGTCGTCGTCGGCGGTACGGCGCAGCACCGACGTGCGCTTCTCGATCCGCACGATCCGCGCGAGGGTGTCCTTCCTGCCGGTCAGGTCGCCCACGATCGCCACCCGGTCGCCGACCACGGCCGCCTTGCGGCCCAGTTCGCGGGCCTTCATCGCCAGCACGACACGGTCATCGACGAGGCAGGTCAGCCGGCCCCGGTCCACGGTCAGGACCAGGCCCTCGGCGGCGTCCTCGTGCTTGGGCCGGATGTGGGTGCGCGGCCGGTTGCCCTTGCGGTTGGGGCGGGAGCGGATGTCGTCCTCGTCGGTGTGCTTGCCGTAGCGGCGCATGGTGAACCCCTACGCCCCGAGCATCCCGGTCCACAGCTCGGGGAAGTCCGGCAGGGTCTTCGCCGTGGTCGCCACGTTCTCGATCTGCACGCCCTCGACCGCCAGGCCGATGATCGCACCGGCGGTGGCCATGCGGTGGTCCTCGTAGGTGTGGAAGACCCCGCCGTGCAGCCGGCGCGGACGGATGTGCAGACCGTCGGCGGTCTCGGTGACGTCTCCGCCGAGCTCGTTGATCTCCTTGGTGAGCGCGGCCAGGCGGTCCGTCTCGTGCAGCCGCAGATGGGCCACGCCCCGCAGGGTCGACGGGGAGTCCGCGAGCGCCGCGACGGCCGCGATGCCCGGCGTCAGCTCGCCGACCTCGCCGAGGTCCACGTCGATGCCGTGGACCGAGCCGGACCCGGTGAAGACGAGCCCGTACTCGGTCAGCTCGCAGGAACCGCCCATCTCGGTGAAGATCTCCCGCAGCCGGTCACCCGGCTGGGTGGTGCGGGCCGGCCAGTCCGGGACGACGACCCGGCCGCCGGTCACCAGCGCCGCCGCCAGGAACGGCTGGGCGTTGGACAGGTCGGGCTCGACGGTCAGGTCGCGGCCGAGCAGGGCGCCCGGGGTGACCCGCCAGACGTTGGGCTCGCCGCCCGACTCGGGGGTGTCCACCTGGGCGCCCACCGCGCGGAGCATGTCGACGGTCATCCGGATGTGCGGCAGGGACGGCAGTGTCGCCCCGGTGTGCCGGACCTCCACGCCCTGGTTGAAGCGCGGCGCGGAGAGCAGGAGGGCGCTGACGAACTGGGACGAGGAGGACGCGTCGACCTCCACCGTGCCGCCGTCCAGGGCGCCGCCGCCGTGCACCGTCATCGGCAGCGCGCCGCGGTCGTCGTCGTCGATCCGGGCGCCCAGCCGGCGCAGCGCGTCGATGACTCCGTTCAGGGGACGCTCGTACGAGCGGGGGTCGCCGTCGAAGCGGACGGGACCGTCGGCCAGCGTGGCCACCGGGGGCAGGAACCGCATCACCGTGCCCGCGTTGCCGACGTCGACGGTGGCCGGACCGCGCAGGCCGGTGGGGAGCACCCGCCAGGCCTCGCCGGTGGTCTGCGGGCCCCCCGCGACGGAGGAGCTGGACGACACCGTCTCCTCGATCTCCACGCCCATCGCGCGCAGCGCGCCCGCCATCAGCAGCGTGTCGCGCGAGCGCAGCGGGCGGCGCAGCCAGCCCGGCTCGGAGGCGAGCGCGGCGAGCACGAGGGCGCGGTTGGTGACCGACTTGGACCCGGGCACGTGGACCGTCGCGTCGACGGCTCCGCTTGCGTGCGGGGCGGGCCAGAGGGCGGTGTGCGTGGGGTTCGGGGCCATGGGGCCACTCTATAAGGAGGGCGGTGGTGAGGCCGTTCGTCGTCCGCGCGTGAGACGGTGGGGGCCCGCGCGGTTTCCCGCTCGCGGATGCCGCCGGCTCACAGGGCCAGCAGCCACCTGCCGCCGCCCAGCAGCGCGCACAGCGACACCGCGTGGAACAGGAAGAGCCACAGGCCCGCCGGTACATGGGTCAGCCGCGACAGCTGGTCCGCGTCCGAGTCCCCCGCACCGCCGCGCGCCCGCTTGGCCTGGAGCTCGAATGCCGGGCGCACCCCGCCGAGCAGCAGGAACCACACCACGGCGTACGCGAACGCCGCCTGCACCTGCGGCCCGGCCAGCCAGGACACCAGGACGAACGTGCCGCCCGTGACGAGCACCGACAGCGCCCCGTAGGCGTTGCGGATCATCACCAGCATCGCCACCAGCAGCACCGTGGCCAGCCACAGCAGCAGCGTGATGCGTCCGGCGCCGAGCAGCGCGGCACCGCCCAGGCCCAGCAGCGGGGGAGCGGTGTAGCCGGCGGCGGCGGTGAGGATCATGCCGATGCCGTCCGGCTTGCCCCGGCTGACGGTCAGGCCGCTGGTGTCGGAGTGCAGGCGTATCCCCGTCAGCGTGCGGCCGGTGAGCAGGGCCACCAGGCCGTGCCCGCCCTCGTGGGCGATGGTGATGGCGTTGCGGGACAGCCGCCACAGCCCGTGGGGTACGACGACGGCGGCCGCGGCGACGAGAGTGGCGACGACCACCCACACATCGGGGTCGGGCTGGGTGCCGGAGACCTCGTCCCAGAGGGAGGCGAGCGAGGCGGACGCGGTGCTGGCCATGCTTTCCATGCGTTTCGGATCGCTCCCTGTGTGCGTACGGAGTCTGGCAGTGTTGCATGTATGTGCGGACGGTATGCAGCGAGTCGAAGGCCCGAGGACCTCGCGGGGATCTTCGGGATAGAGAAGTGGGAGCCGGAGGAGACCCTGGAGCCCGACTACAACGTGGCACCGACCAAGGAGGTTTACGCCGTACTCGACCGTGCCCTCAAGGACGAGGCCGGCCCCCGCCCGGTCCGGCAGCTGCGGACCCTCAGGTGGGGCCTGGTGCCCTCCTGGTCCAAGACCCCCGAGGGCGGCGCCCGGATGATCAACGCCCGCGCCGAGACCGTCCACGAGAAGCCGTCCTACCGCCGTGCCTTCTCCTCCCGGCGCTGCATCCTCCCCGCCGACGGCTACTACGAGTGGGTCACCGGCAAGCAGGAGCGTGACCTGGAGGCCGAGGGCAAGAAGAAGCGGCCCCGCAAGCAGCCCTACTTCGTGACGCCGGCCGACGGCTCGGTGTTCGCCATGGCCGGGCTGTACGAGTTCTGGCGGGACAGGACGCTGCCGGACGACCACCCCCGGGCCTGGTGGGTGACGTGCTCCGTCCTCACCACCGAGGCGGAGACCGCTCCGCTCGCCGTGTCCCCCGAGGAGGGCCCGTACGCCCTCGCCGAGATCCACCCGCGCATGCCGCTGATGCTCACGCCGGACCGCTGGGACACCTGGCTGGACCCCGCCCGCACGGACGTCGACGAGCTGCGTGAGCTGCTCGCCCCGCCGCCCGCAGGCCTGATGCGCGCCTACCCGGTCGCCACGGCCGTCAGCAACGTCCGCAACAACGGGCCGGAGCTGCTGAAGGAGCTGGCCGCGCCGGAAGAGGGCACACTCTTCTGACGTGACCTCCGACACGACAGACACGACCGAGAGCGTCGGGACGGACGCCGGCACCGCCCGCGTCACGTGGCACGGCGCCGGGCGCCGCGCCCGCTTCGTCCTCGCGGTGAGTCACGGCGCCGGCGGCGGGATCGAGGCCCGTGACCTGCGGGCGCTCGCCGCCGTGCTGCCCGCGCACGGTGTGACCGTCGCCCTCGTCGAACAGCCCTGGCGGGTGGCCGGCAGGAAGGTGGCTCCCGCGCCGAAGACCCTGGACGCCGGCTGGCGCGGCATCTGGCCCGCGCTGACCCGGCCGGGCCTTCCGGTGATCGCGGGCGGGCGCAGCGCCGGGGCCCGCGTCGCCTGCCGCACCGCCACGGAACTCGGCGCCCACGCCGTACTCGCCCTGAGTTTCCCGCTGCACCCGCCGGGCAGGCCCGAGAAGTCCCGGGCCGGCGAACTGCTGGGTGCGGGCGTGCCCACGCTCGTCGTCCAGGGCGGCAACGACCCGTTCGGCAGGCCCGGGGAGTTCCCCGGGGGGACCTACGAACTGGTCGAGGTGCCCCACGGCGATCATGGCTTCGCCGTGCCCAAACGGGCCGGCATCACGCAGGAGGAGGCCGTGGCGGTCGTCACGGACGCCGTCGTGCGGTGGACCGGCACGCTCGGCTGAGGCGCCGGGAATGCCCGGGCGGCTCACGCTGTTGGGAGGGGCGTATGTGCCGGTCGACGGCACCACCGTCGTAGGAGAGGAAGTCCGCCGCATGGGTTCCATGTTCTGCCCGAGCCGCAGTGCCCGCGCCGACCTGGACTGGACGGTGCTGCACGCGGCCAAGACCGCCCCGATTCGGGCGGCGGGCGGACCGGATCGTCGTCTATCCTCCGATTCGGGTGAGACCGGTTCCGGTCTCGCGACGACATCGGAGGAGGTGGGTCCGGTTCCCGGTACCGACGCAGGGACCGAACACGGCCAGGCGGAGCAGCCCGAGGGCCAGGGCAGCACGGGTGCGGAGTCGACCGCGGAGCGCAGCGCGCGCTTCGAGCGGGACGCGCTCGAGTTCCTCGACCAGATGTACTCGGCCGCGCTGCGCATGACGCGCAACCCGGCCGACGCCGAGGACCTGGTGCAGGAGACGTACGCCAAGGCGTACGCGTCCTTCCACCAGTTCCGCGAAGGCACCAACCTCAAGGCGTGGCTGTACCGGATCCTCACCAACACCTTCATCAACTCGTACCGCAAGAAGCAGCGCGAGCCCCAGCGCAGCGCGGCCGAGGAGATCGAGGACTGGCAGCTCGCGCGCGCCGAGTCGCACATGTCCACGGGTCTGCGCTCCGCGGAGTCGCAGGCGCTGGACCACCTGCCCGACTCGGACGTCAAGGAAGCACTGCAGGCGATCCCCGAGGAGTTCCGCATCGCGGTGTACCTCGCCGATGTCGAGGGCTTTGCCTACAAGGAGATCGCCGACATCATGGGGACACCCATCGGTACCGTGATGTCCCGGCTGCACCGTGGCCGCCGCCAGCTGCGCGGCATGCTCGAGGACTACGCGCGCGAGCGCGGACTGGTCCCGGCCGGTGCCGGAGAGTCGAACGAAGCGAAAGGCTCGGGGTCATGAGCTGCGGAGAGCCGCACGAGACGGATTGCAGCGAAATCCTCGATCATCTCTACGAGTTCCTCGACCGCGAGATGCCGGACGCCGACTGCGTGAAGTTCGAGCACCACTTCGAGGAATGTTCGCCGTGCCTGGAGAAGTACGGGCTCGAGCAGGCGGTGAAGAAGCTGGTCAAGCGCTGCTGCGGGCAGGACGACGTGCCGGGTGACCTGCGCTCCAAGGTCATGGGCCGGATCGACCTGATCCGCTCCGGTCAGACCGTGCCCGAGCAGGACGTCACGACCTCACCGGCCACACCGCAGGAGTCCTGACACCCCGCCCCTTCTCGCGGCCCTCGGTGTCACTCGTACGTGCTAATCCCCCGGTTATCGGCCCGTCGCGGCCCCCGCCTCCGGCCTAGGCTCCTGAGCCTGGCAGATGGCGGGCCGCGTGCGGCGGGCACGGTCGGGGAGGGGCTCATGGAGGCGTTACCGGCGCGGGTCCGGGCGTATGTCGCCGGTGTCATCCTGCTGGCCCTGCTCTGTCCGGTCCCCCCGCCGGGACTCCCGTCCCCGGGCATCCCGCCGGACCTGCGCGTCCCCTGGTGGCCGGCCGTTCTGCTCGCCGCCGTGTACGCCGGGTGCGAGCGCCTCGCCCGGTCGCGCCTCGTGGCCGCACCGCATCCGGGCGCCACCTTCTACCCCGTCCTGCTCGCCGGGGCCTTTCTGCTGCCGCCGCACGCCGCGGCGCTGGTCGCGCTGCCCGGGGCACTGCTGCTCCCCGTGGAGCAGCGTCCGTACCTGGCGCGCAGGCTCTGGCGGGCCGGCCGGCTCGTGGTCGCCGTGTGGGCCGCGGGCCGGGTCCATGCGGCGGCCGGTGGCCCGGACACGGTGGCGGACTGCGACATGCCGGGGGCACTCGCGACAGCCGGGGCCGCGGTACTGGTGTTCTGCCTGGTCCTCACCCTGCTCGACGGCGGCGTCCCGGCGCCGGCGTCCGGCGTGCGCCCGCGCGGGAGGCAGGCGGCCGCCCTTGCCGCATGGCGGCGGCAGTGCCTGAGGTCGCTGGCACCGCTGACCGTGCACGGTCTCGCCGGGCTCATGATGGCGCTGCTGTGGCGCAGCGCCTACGGCCCCGTGGCGGCGCTGCTCGTGCTGCTGCCGATGGGTGTCTCGTGGTGGGCGTTCGCCCAGTACCACCGGGAGCGGGCCGCCCACCAGGCCACGATCCGCGCGCTCGTCCAGGCCGTCGACATCAAGGACGGCTACACGCGCGGGCACAGCGAGCGCGTCGGACGGGCCTCCATGATGATCGCGCGGGAACTCGGGCTCGACGACGAGCGGGTGGAGGTGCTCCGCTTCGCGGGCATCCTGCACGACGTCGGCAAGCTCGGCGTCCCCACCCGGCTGCTCACCAAGAACGGCCCGCTGACCCCCGAGGAACGCCGGGTGATCGAACTGCACCCCGAGTACGGGCACGAGATGGTGCGGGGGATCTCCTTCCTCGGCGAGGCCCGGGCGGCCGTGCTGCACCACCACGAGCGGCTCGACGGCTCGGGCTACCCCTACGGGCTGGCGGGCGGTCAGATCCCCGAGTCCGCGCGGGTGGTCGCCGTCGCCGACGCGTTCGACGCGATGACCTCCACCCGCTCCTACAGCAGGGCACGGCCCATTCCGGTGGCGCTGGAGGAGCTCCGCCGGTGCGCGGGGACCCACTTCGACCCGCGGATGGTCGGTGCGCTGGTCCGCGCGATCGGCCGGGCCGGCTGGCATCCGGCGGTGACCGCCGACGACGACCGCTCCGCTATTTTGCCCGGGCCCGCCGCACCGGTGACCGGCCGGCCGGGAGCGCGCCGGTGAGGCCGCGGCTGCACACCGTGGTGCACCTGTGCGCCGCCGTCCTCGCCGCGGGCTCCCTGGGCAGCACCCTCTACCACGGTGTCGAGGAGCGGGGCGCCGCCCTGGCGTTCGGGGTGCTCATCACCGTCGGCGAGCTCACCCGGCGCAACGGGACCCGGATCCGGGAGGCCGCGCCGCTCGCCGCCGCGGGCTCGCTGGCGTACGCGCTGCTCGGTGAGACCGCCGGGCGGCAGACCCACCACGGCGCCGCCCAGGTCGTCACCGTGGTGCTCGCCGCGTCCCTGCTCGGCAGCGTGCCGCACGTCGGGCGAGGTGACGGACCCGCCCTCGACCCGCAGGCCCGCCGGGTGCTGACCGTCGGCTTCGTCGCCGTGTGCTTCCAGCCCCTGTACAACCGGGGTGCCTTCGACGGCTGGGACGGCTCCGCCCACGCGCTGCTGCTGCTCGCCCTGCTGTCCCTCACCGCGCTGTGCGACGCCGTGCTCGCCGCCGCGCTGGCCCACTCCCGCACCGGCTGGCCCTTCCTGCCGACGCTGCGGGACGAACTGCGCGCCGTGCCCGGCATCGGGGCGGCCGTCGTCGCCACCGGCGCCGTGATGGCGCTCGGGGTCGCGGTCGTGGGGCTGTGGGCACTGCCCGTCTTCTCCGTGCCCCTGCTGCTCGCGCAGCTGTCCTACCGGCGGTACGCCGCCGTGCGCGCCACCTACCGGCAGACGATCGCCTCCCTCGCGCGGGCCACCGAGATCGCCGGGTACACCCCCGTCGGGCACGCCCACCGGGTCGCCGCGCTCAGCCGGGCGGTGGGCCGGGACCTCGGGCTGACCGAGCCCGAGCTGACCGTGCTGGAGTACGCGGCCCTGATGCACGACATCGGTCAGCTCAGCCTCGTCGACCCGGTCCCCGCGGGCGCCACCGCCGTCCTGCCGGTCTCCGAGCAGCGGCGGATCGCGCTGCTCGGCGGTGCCGTGGTGCGCCAGACCGGCGTCGACCCCCGGGTGGCCGGAATCGTCGAACGCCAGGCCGACCCGCACCGGGAGCAGCCGCTCGCCGCGCGGATCGTCCGCGTGGTGAACGCGTACGAGGAGAAGTCCAGGGAAGGAGGCCCCGGCGGGGCGCTGACCGCGCTGGAGGAACTGCGGCTCGGTACCGCCGGGGCGTACGCGCCGGAGGTCGTCGAAGCGCTGGCCCGGGTGCTGTCACGGAACACGGAGGGGGAGTGTGCACACGGAGACCGGTCGTGGTGAGAGCCACGAAGAGGGCTGTCTGACCCCGGGCGAGGCTGGGTAACCCATGGGTAATGAGCGTCCTCGCGGCCGTACGTGGTTGGATGCGAAGGAGAGGGTGTCCGGGGGCGCGGATCGGTACAGCCGGCCCACCGAACGGAACTGGCAGGCGGGAATCGTGAGGATCTTCGGCAAGGGACGGCACCGGCCCTCCGCCTCCTGGCGGCAGGCCACGGACCGCGCGTTCACGCTCATCGGCGACGGCCGGTACGAGGACGCGGGCGCGCTGCTGACACGTGCCGCCGATCTGGAACCCTGGCTGTCGGAGTCCTGGTTCAACCTCGCGCTGCTGCACAAGTTCCGGCACGACTGGGAGCAGGCGCGGACGGCCGGTCTGCGCGCCGTGGCGCTGCTCGACCGGGACACCGGGGCTCCCGACTGGTGGAACGTCGGCATCGCCGCCACCGCCCTGCAGGACTGGCCCCTGGCCCGGCGGGCCTGGCAGGCCTACGGGCTCAAGGTGCCCGGCCCGGCCACCGACTCCGGCGAGCCCCTCGGCATGGACCTGGGCAGTGCGGCCGTACGGCTGTCACCGGAGGGGGAGGCGGAGGTCGTGTGGGGGCGACGCCTCGACCCCGCCCGGATCGAGGTGCTGTCCATTCCGCTGCCGTCGTCCGGGCGCCGCTGGGGCGAGGTCGTCCTGCACGACGGTGTGCCGCACGGCGAGCGCAGCACCGCGGCCGGGCACACCTACCCGGTGTTCGACGAGATCGAGTTGTGGGCGCCGTCGCCGGTGCCGACCTGGGTGGTGCTGCTGGAGGCCGCGTCCGAGGCCGACCGGGACGCGCTGGAACAGCTGGCCTCCGACGCCGGTTTCGCCGCCGAGGACTGGTCGTCGTCCGTACGGCTGCTGTGCCGGATGTGCTCGGAGTCCCGGATGCCGTCCGACGAGGGCGACGGCGAGCACCTGGACCCGCACGACCACAGCGAGCCGGGTCACCCCGGCCCCCTCGGCCACCGCACCGACGGGCAGTTGTGGGTTCCGGAGCGCGAGTGCGGTCTTGCCGCGCCGGCTTCGCTGGTCCGGGGGTTGTTGGACGGGTGGGTCGCGGACAGCCCGGAGTCCAGGGACTGGAGGGACCTGGAAGAGGTCTGTTAGGGGCGGGCGCGCAGATCGTTCGCCGTACCCTGTATCAGCATCACCCCCGGATTTTCCCAGGAAGGCACACGTCGGTCATGGCTCAGCAGGACACCGATCAGCAGCACGCGGGCGTGCTCCCCGTCGACGACGAGGGGTACGTCATCGACACGGAGGACTGCGAGGAGCGCGAGGCGGCCTGGCGGGAGCGCGGGACCTCTCGCCCGATCACGGTGGTCGGCAACCCGGTGCTGCACAAGGAGTGCAAGGACGTCACCGACTTCGGCGAGGAGTTCCAGCAGCTGGTCGCCGACATGTTCGCCAGCCAGCGCACCGCCGAGGGCGTGGGCCTGGCCGCCAACCAGATCGGTGTCGACCTGAAGGTCTTCGTCTACGACTGCCCGGACGACGAGGGCGTGCGGCACACCGGTGTGGTCTGCAACCCGAAGCTGGTCGAACTGCCCGCGGAACAGCGCCGGCTGGACGACAGCAACGAGGGCTGCCTGTCGGTGCCCACCGCGTACGCGTCGCTGGCCCGTCCCGACTACGCCGAGGTGACCGGGCAGGACGAGAAGGGCAACCAGGTCCGGGTACGCGGCACGGGCTACTTCGCACGGTGTTTGCAGCACGAGACCGATCACCTCTACGGCTACCTCTACATCGACCGGCTGTCCAAGCGGGAGCGCAAGGCGGCGCTGCGGCAGATGGCCGAGAACGAGCCGCGTTACCCCGTGGTCGCCAACGACTGACCGCTCCCCGCAGCCGCACGGGGATCCTCCGCTTCCTCGTACACGGCGCCCGCCCGGACACCTCTCCGGCCGGGCGCCGTTCGTGTGTGCGCGGCCAGAGGTAGTGAAAGAAGCAAATCCGTTCCCACAACGGTCAGTTGTGGTGCTGAATGGAGGTGCGTGGATACGCGGCGTGCGCCCGGCTCGGGGGAGGGGCGCACGCCGACTGGCGGCTGAGAGGGGATTGTTCGTGCATGCTTTGTCACACGGCACCACATCGACACCGACCACCATCGCAGTTCCACCGGCGCTGTCTCTTCCGGTGATCGAGGCCGCGTTTCCCCGGCAACTCCACCCGTATTGGCCGAGGCTTCAGCAGAGGACGAGGGCGTGGCTGCTCGAAAAGCGGCTCATGCCCGAGGACAAGGTGGAGGAATATGCCGATGGACTGTGCTACACCGACCTTATGGCGGGCTACTACACAGGCGCCCCCGACGAGGTCCTGCAGGCGATCGCGGACTACAGCGCGTGGTTCTTCGTCTGGGACGACCGGCACGACCGCGACATCGTGCACGGCCGCCCCGCCGCCTGGCGACGGTTGAAGGACCGGCTGCACACGGCCCTCGACAGCCCCGCCGATCACCTGGGGCACGAGGATCCGGTGGTCGCCGGGCTCGCGGACAGCGTGCGACGGCTGTACGCCTTCCTGCCGGGCACGTGGAACGCCCGGTTCGCCCGGCACTTCCACTCGGTGATCGAGGCGTACGACCGGGAATTCCACAACCGCACGGCGGGCATCGTCCCCACCGTCGAGGAATACCTGGAACTGCGCCGGCTCACCTTCGCGCACTGGATCTGGACCGATCTCCTCGAACCGAGCGCGGGCACCGAACTCCCGGACGCGATACGGAAGAACCCGGCCTACCGGAAGGCGGCGCTGCTCAGTCAGGAATTCGCCGCCTGGTACAACGACCTGTGCTCGCTCCCCAAGGAGATAGCGGGAAGCGAGGTGCACAATCTCGGAATCAGTCTCGTCACTCATGAAGGGCTGACACTCGAAGAGGCGATCGCCGACGTGAGGCGCCGCGTCGAGGAATGCATCAGCGAATTCCAGGACGCGGAAAAGGACGCCTTACGCTTCGCCGACGTCCTCGACGACGGCACGGTGGGAGGAAAGGAAACAAGCGCCGCCGTGCGCGCCTGCGTCGGCAACATGCGCAACTGGTTCAGTTCCGTCTACTGGTTCCACCACGAGTCCGGCCGGTACCGGGTCGACAGCTGGGACGACCGGTCCACGCCCCCGTACGTCAACAACGAAGCGGCAGGTGAGAAATGACCGTCGAGTCGGTGAACCCCGGAGCGCCCGCGGCGACCGCACTGCGCGAGCCGCCCTTGGCCGGCGGAGGCGTCCCCTTCCTCGGCCACGGCTGGAGGCTGGCGCGCGATCCGCTGGCCTTCATGTCCCGACTGCGCGACCACGGAGAGGTCGTGCGCCTGAAGCTCGGACCGAAGACGGTGTACGCCGTCACCACTCCCGCCCTCACCGGGACGGTGGCGCTGAGCCCCGACTACATCATCGCCGGACCGCTGTGGGAGTCCCTGGAGGACCTGCTCGGCAAGGAGGGCGTGGCCACCGCCAACGGCCCGCTGCACCGGCGCCAGCGCCGCACCATCCAGCCCGCGTTCCGGCTCGACGCGATCCCCGCCTACGGGCCGGTCATGGCGGAGGAGGCGCACGCGCTCGTGGAGCGCTGGCGCTCCGGCGAGGTGCTGGACGTGACGATGGAGTCCTTCCGCGTGGCCGTCCGGGTCGCCGCCCGCTGCCTGATGCGCGGCAGCTACATGGATGCCCGGGCCGACCGCATCTGCGTCGACCTCGCCTCGCTGTTCAGCGGCATGTACCAGCGCATGGTGGTGCCCCTCGGACCGCTCTACAAGGTGCCGCTTCCGGCCAACCGGGAATTCAACCGGGCCCTGGCCGATTTGCACGTCCTGGTGGACGAGATCGTCGCCGACCGACGGGCAAGCGGTCAAAAGCCGAACGATTTGCTGACGGCTTTGCTGGAGGCGAAGGACGACAATGGTGAGCCCATCGGGGAACAGGAGATCCACGACCAGGTCATCGCCATCCTCACCCCCGGCAGCGAAACCGTCGGAGCCACGGTCATGTCCCTGCTCCTGGTTCTCACCGAGTACCCGGAACTCGGCGACAAGATCCGCGACGAGGTGAAAACCGTCGTCGGCGACCGCCCCGTCGCATTCGAGGACGTCCGGAAGCTGACGTACACCGCGAATGTCGTCACCGAGACCCTGCGGCTGCATCCGGCCGTATGGATATTGACCCGCCGTGCGGTGGCCGACACGGAACTCGGCGGATACCGCATTCCCAAGGGGGCGGACCTCATCTACAGCCCTTACGCCATCCAGCGCGACGGGCGGTCGTACGAGCGGAACGACGAGTTCGACCCGGACCGCTGGCTTCCCGGGCGCGCGAAGGACGTGCCCCGGTACGCGATGAGCCCGTTCAGCGTGGGCAACCGCAAATGCCCCAGTGACCACTTCTCGATGGCCGAGCTCACGCTCATCACCGCGGCGGTCGCCTCCGCCTACCGGTTCGAGCACGCGCCCGGCTCCGACGCCCGGCCCCGGATCGGCATCACGCTCCGGCCGCGCCGGCTGATGCTGCGGGCGCTGCCCCGCTGACGGCCCGCCGGCGCGCGTTCAGGCGGCCTCCGGTCCCCTGAACGTGCGCCGGTAGGAGTGCGGGGTGGTTCCCACGGCGCGCACGAAGTGGTGGCGCAGTGCCGCCGCGTTGCCGAAGCCGGTGCGGCCCGCGATCGCGTCCACGGTCTCGTCCGTCGCCTCCAGCAGATGCTGGGCCAGCAGCACCCGCTGGCGCAGGATCCAGCGGTAGGGCGTGGTGCCGGTCTCCTGCTGGAAGCGGCGGGCGAAGGTGCGCGGGGACATGTGGGCGCGGGCGGCGAGCTGTTCGACGGTGACCTCCTCGTCGAGGTGCCGCTCCATCCACACCAGCACCCCGGAGACGGTGTCGCCGCCGGACCGCGGCAGCGGGCGCTCGATGTACTGCGCCTGGCCGCCGTCGCGGTGCGGGGGCACCACCATGCGCCGGGCGATCCTGTTGGCGACCTCCGGGCCCTGCTCCTTGCGCACCAGATGCAGACAGGCGTCGATCCCGGCTGCGGTGCCGGCGGAGGTGATCACCGGGTCCTCGTCGACGTAGAGCACGTCCGGTTCGACGGTCAGATGGGGATACCGCCTCAGCAGGTCCTCCGCGTGCTTCCAGTGGGAGGTGACCCGCCGGCCGTCGAGGAGACCGGCGGCGGCGAGCACGAACACCCCGGAGCAGACGCTGAGCACCCGGGCGCCCCGCTCCACGGCCCGGCGCAGGGCGTCCAGCAGCTCGGGCGGGAACTCCCGGGAACCGTAGCCGGAACCGGCCGGTACGGCGATCAGGTCCGCCGTCTCCAGGCGCTCCAGGCCGTGCTCGACCTGGAGGGTGAAGCCGGTGTTGCAGCGCAGCGTGGGGCCGTCGGCCGAGGCGACGGCGAAGTCGTAGACCGGCAGCCCGTCGTCACTGCGGTCGACGCCGAAGACCTCGCAGACGACGCCGAGTTCGAAGGGGTTCACACCGTCGAGCAGGACGGCGGCCACGTTTCTGAGCATGGGTCCAGTGTGCCCCGCCGTTGGCAGTAAATCGAGGTTCTACGGCAGTCCTGCCACTGCCGGTAAGGAGCATTCGGCCTGACAGTGGTGTCATGGATACGACGCAGAGGGAAGCACTGATCGCGATGGCCGCCGTTCTCGGCCTGTTCGTCCTCATGACCCTGCCCGCACTCATCGGCATCGCGCACGACCGGCGGATCGACCGGCAGATCAGGCGGGCCGAGGCCGCCCGCGCCGCCGCGGGACACCGCACCACGCCGACGGGGCCCCGCCCGGCCCGGGGTGCCGCCCCCCACCGCACCGCACGGGCGGCGTGAGACGGCACCGGGGCGCACGGCGCTCTAGAAGTCCTCGTCCAGGTCGACCGTGCCCTCCACGGCGACCTGGTACGCGGACGGACGCCGCTCGAAGAAGTTCGTCAGCTCCTGGACGCCCTGGAGCTCCATGAAGGAGAACGGGTTCTCCGAGCCGTACACCGGCGCGAAGCCCAGCCGCACCAGCCGCTGGTCGGCGACGCACTCCAGGTACTGCCGCATCGAATCGGTGTTCATGCCCGGCAGCCCGTCGCCGCACAGGTCACGCGCGAACTGCAGCTCCGCCTCGACCGCCTCGCGCAGCATGCCGGTGACCTGCTGCCCGAGTTCCTCGTCGAAGAGCTCCGGCTCCTCCTTGCGCACGGTGTCGACGACGTCGAAGGCGAAGGACATGTGCATCGTCTCGTCGCGGAACACCCAGTTGGTGCCGGTCGCCAGCCCGTGCAGCAGGCCCCGCCCGCGGAACCAGTAGACGTAGGCGAACGCACCGTAGAAGAACAGCCCCTCGATGCACGCCGCGAAGCAGATCAGATTCAGCAGGAAGCGGCGGCGGTCGGACCGCGTCTCCAGCCGGTCGGTCTTCTCCACCGAGTCCATCCACCGGAAGCAGAACTCCGCCTTCTCCCGGATGGAGGGGATGTTCTCCACGGCCGCGAAGGCCGCCGCCCGGTCGTCCGGGTCGGGCAGGTAGGTGTCCAGCAGCGTCAGGTAGAACTGGACGTGCACCGCCTCCTCGAACAGCTGCCGCGACAGGTACAGCCGCGCCTCCGGGGAGTTGATGTGCTTGTACAGCGTCAGCACCAGGTTGTTCGCCACGATCGAGTCACCCGTGGCGAAGAAGGCCACGAGCCGGCCGATCAGATGCTGTTCCTCCGGAGTGAGCTTCGCCAGGTCGGCGACGTCCGAGTGCAGGTCCACCTCCTCCACGTGCCAGGTGTTCTTGATGGCGTCCCGGTAGCGCTCGTAGAAGTCCGGGTAGCGCATGGGGCGCAGAGTCAGCTCGAAGCCGGGGTCGAGCAGGTTCTTGTCGGTCATCACTGGCAGGCCTCGCAGGACTCGGGGTTCTCAAGGGAGCAGGCGACCGCTTCGGGGTCCGGGGCGGCCTCCACGGGGACGGCGGCGCGGGCCGCGCGGGCGATCCGGGTCGCCGGGCGGGAGCGCAGGTAGTACGTGGTCTTCAGGCCCTGCTTCCACGCGTAGGCGTACATCGAGGAGAGCTTGCCGATCGTCGGCGTCTCCAGGAACAGGTTGAGGGACTGCGCCTGGTCCAGGAACGGGGTGCGGGCGGCGGCCATGTCGATCAGGGCGCGCTGCGGGATCTCCCACGCCGTGCGGTACAGCCGCCGCGCCTCTTCGGGGATCCACGCGAAGTCCTGCACCGAGCCGCCGGCCTCGCGCAGCGCCTCGCGGGTGCGCGCGTCCCACACGCCGAGCCGCTTCAGGTCGTCCACCAGGTAGGAGTTGACCTGGAGGAACTCCCCGGACAGCGTCTCGCGCTTGAACAGGTTGGACACCTGCGGCTCGATGCACTCGTACACGCCCGCGATCGACGCGATGGTGGCGGTGGGCGCGATCGCCAGCAGCAGCGAGTTGCGCATCCCGGTGGCCGCGATCCGCGTCCGCAGCGCGGCCCAGCGCTCCGGCCAGGACAGCTCGGCGTCGTAGTGGTCGGGGTGCAGCACGCCGCGGGCGGTACGGGTCTTCTCCCAGGCCGGGAGCGGCCCGTCGCGCTCGGCGAGGTCGGCGGAGGTCTCGTACGCGGCGAGCATGATCCGCTCGGCGATCCTCGTGGACAGGGCCTTCGCCTCGGGCGAGTCGAAGGGCAGCCGCAGCTTGAAGAAGACGTCCTGCAGACCCATGGCGCCGAGACCGACGGGGCGCCACCGGGCGTTGGAGCGGCCCGCCTGCTCGGTCGGGTAGAAGTTGATGTCGACGACCCGGTCGAGGAACGTCACGGCCGTGCGGACCGTCTCGTCGAGGCGCTCCCAGTCGACGTCCCCCCGGTCCACGAAGGCACCGAGGTTGACCGACCCCAGGTTGCAGACCGCCGTCTCCCCGTCGTCGGTGACCTCCAGGATCTCCGTGCAGAGGTTCGAGGAGTGGATGACGTGGCCGGGCTCGGCGGTCTGGTTGGCGGTGCGGTTGGCGGTGTCCTTGAAGGTCATCCAGCCGTTGCCGGTCTGGGCGAGCGTGCGCATCATCCGGCCGTACAGCTCGCGCGCCGGGAGGGTCTTGCGGGCCAGGCCACGGGCCTCGGCGGCCCGGTACGCCGCGTCGAACTCCTCGCCCCACAGGTCGACCAGTCCGGGTACGTCCGCCGGGGAGAACAGCGACCAGGGCCCGTCGGCGTCCACCCGGCGCATGAACTCGTCCGGCACCCAGTGCGCGAGGTTCAGATTGTGCGTGCGGCGGGCGTCCTCACCGGTGTTGTCGCGCAGCTCGAGGAACTCCTCGATGTCGGAGTGCCAGGTCTCCAGGTACACCGCCGCCGCGCCCTTGCGCCGCCCGCCCTGGTTCACGGCGGCGACCGAGGCGTCCAGCGTCTTCAGGAACGGGACGATGCCGTTGGAGTGCCCGTTGGTGCCGCGGATCAGCGAACCCCGTGAGCGGATGCGGGAGTAGGCCAGGCCGATGCCGCCGGCGTGCTTGGAGAGGCGGGCGACCTGGTGGTAGCGGTCGTAGATCGAGTCGAGCTCGTCCTTGGGGGAGTCCAGCAGGTAGCACGACGACATCTGGGGGTGCCGGGTACCGGAGTTGAACAGCGTGGGGGAGGAGGGCAGGTAGTCCAGGCGGCTCATCAGCCCGTACAGCGCGGCGACCTCGTCCAGCGAGCGCGCGCTGTCGTCCTCGGCGAGACCGGCGGCGACCCGCAGCAGGAAGTGCTGGGGCGTCTCGACCACCTTGCGGGTGACCGGGTGCCGCAGCAGGTAGCGGCTGTGCAGGGTGCGCAGGCCGAAATATCCGAAGCGGTCGTCGGCACGGGTGTCGATCAGCGCGTCGAGCCGGTCCGCGTGCAGCCGGACGAACGCGGCGGTCCGGTCGGCGATCAGACCCTCGCGGTGCCCGGTCGCGACGGACCCGGTGAACGACGTGACGCCCTGGGAGGCGGCCTCGGCGCGGATGCCGATGGTCAGCAGCCGGGCGGCGAGCCGGGAGTAGGCCGGGTCCTCGGAGATGAGCCCGGCCGCCGCCTCGGTCGCCAGTTCGCGCAGCTCCGCCTGGTCGGCGGCCGCGGACCGGCCGCGCAGCGCGGCGGCGGCGACCCGGCCGGGATCGGCGTCGGGCAGGTCGGCGGTCAGCTCGGTCAGGGTCCGCAGCAGTACGGCACCGGGGCCGTCGCTCTCCTCGGTCACGTCGATCGCTGAAGCCGGATCGGCTGGCGCGATGGTCACGTGGGGCTCTCCCTCGCTCGGCACGGGGGCCTCGAAGAGGGCAGGGGGCAGCACACGAGCGCACGCGGCGTCGCGTCCACCGGCCCATTCCGCGAGGCCCGGACGTCACGGCACCCGGACCGGACGGCCGGGCGCACTGTCGGCAGGTCCTCGGACTGACGCCCATGCACACCCCGGCTCGGGCGGGCATGGGTACACCGTTGCGGGACAGTTCCGGATTCACACCGGATTCCCCTGCGGCGACAGCGAGCATGAGCATACATCTTGTGCCGGGTGCCGCCAGCAGTCCCATATGTTGTGTCGCGCTGGTGTCAGAGCGTCAACGCGTAGGCGATGAGCGTGATGTCGTCGAGGTCCGGGAGCGGGTTCCGGTCGCGCTCCGGGGTGCGGGTGAAGCCCAGCCGTCCGTGGACGCGGTGGGCGGCACGCATGGTGCGCCGGCTCGACAGCACGATGGCTCGACAGCACGATCGCTCGCGTCCCGTCGATCGCCCGCGCCCGGTCGACGCAGGCGCGCACCAGGGCCTCTCCGGCGCCGCGGCCGCGGCCCGCCCGGGCCACCGCCGGCATCCGGATCCCCGCCTCGCCCGGCCTCGCCATGCCGGCCGTCGGGCCGGGGCCCGGCACGACGCCGGGCTGCACCGGCCGGATGACGATGTCCATGGGCAGCGTGTGCCGGACGGGTACGGCGAGCGTGTGCCGGACGGGTACGGCGACGGGCCGCCGGATTCCTCCGGCGGCCCGTCGCCCGACGCGTCCGCGGTGTCAGTGGGTGCTGCTGCCCGCCGTGGCCGGCGGAAGCTCCACCTGGACACCGGGGTCGCCCGCGTCCGCCGTGTAGTCCTCCGGCTTGGTCTGGTCGACGCCCTCGGGGGCCTTCAGGGCCCTCATGACGAAGGTCAGGACGACCGTGACCGCGACGTTGAGCACGAACGCGGTGAGACCGATGTAGCCGATCTCGCCGATGCCCGGGATCTCCTTCGCCGAGCCGCCGAAGTGCTTCTGCGTCGGCGAGGCCACCCCGTACGCGGCGACCGTGCCGTAGATCATGCCGACCGCCCAGCCGCCGATCAGCGCCCAGCGGTGGAACCAGCGGGTGAACAGGCCGCCCACCAGCGCCGGGAAGGTCTGCAGGATCCAGATGCCGCCCAGCAGCTGGAAGTTGATGGCGACCGTCTTGTCCATGGTCAGGACGAAGACCAGCGCACCCACCTTCACCAGCAGCGAGACGATCTTGGAGACCTTGGTCTCCTGCTTCGGCGTCGCGTCCGGCTTGATGAAGTCCTTGTAGATGTTGCGGGTGAACAGGTTCGCCGCCGCGATCGACATGATCGCCGCCGGCACCAGCGCGCCGATGCCGATCGCCGCGAAGGCCACGCCCGCGAACCAGGCCGGGAACATGTTCTCGAACAGCTGCGGGATCGCCAGCTGGCCGTTCTGCACCTTCACCCCGGCCGCGATCGCCATGAAGCCGAGCAGCGCCAGCAGGCCCAGCATCAGCGAGTACAGCGGCAGGATCGTGGTGTTGCGGCGGATCACCTCACGGCTGCGCGAGGACAGCGTCGCGGTGATCGAGTGCGGGTACATGAACAGCGCGAGCGCCGAGCCCAGCGCCAGCGTGGCGTACGTCCACTGGCCGGCGTCGCCCGGTACCAGCGCCCCGCGCGGAGCGCCCGTGGCCGGGTTGGTCTGGCTGTACGCCTCGCTCGCCGAGGCGAAGATCTCGTCGAAGCCGCCCAGCTTGATGGGGATGTAGATGATCGCCACGGCGATCACGATGTAGATCAGCGTGTCCTTGACGAACGCGATCAGCGCGGGGGCCCGCAGACCCGACGAGTACGTGTACGCCGCCAGCACACCGAAGGCGATCAGCAGCGGCAGGTCCTTGATGAACCAGTTGGTGTCCTCGCCACCGCCGACGCCCATCACGTCCAGCACGGCCTGGATGCCGACCAGCTGGAGCGCGATGTACGGCATCGTGGCCAGGATGCCGGTGAGCGCGACGGCCAGCGACAGGCCCTTCGAGCCGAACCGGCCGCGCACGAAGTCGGACGTCGTGACATAGCCGTGCTTGTGCGACACCGACCACAGGCGGGGCAGGAAGGTGAAGATCAGCGGGTACACCAGGATCGTGTACGGCACCGCGAAGAAGCCGGCCGCGCCCGCCGCGTAGATCGCCGCCGGGACGGCGACGAAGGTGTAGGCGGTGTACAGGTCGCCGCCGAGCAGGAACCAGGTGACCCAGGTCCCGAAGGACCGTCCGCCCAGGCCCCACTCGTCGAGGCTGTGCTCGTTCTCGGCCTTGCGCCAGCGCGCGGCCATGAAGCCCATCGCCGTGACGAGCAGGAAGAAGAAGATGAAGACGGCGAGTGCCACGCCGTTCACGCCGTCGTTCACTTCGACGCACCGCCCTTCGAGGCCGAGCGGGCGCGCTGGTCACGCTGCCAGAGCTTGTAGGCGATCATCGTCAGCAGGGTGGACAGCAGCACCCACAGCATCTGGTACCAGTAGAAGAATGGGATGCCGATGACGACGGGGTCGGTCTTCGCGTACGAACCGACCCACAGCATGGCCACGAACGGTGCGACGAGACAGAGGGCGATGACGACGCGCAAAGGCGTCACCACCGGCCCTCCTGTGGTTTCTGGGGCTTGCGACATCTGACGGTTCCGTCCCCTCACTGATCACCGGCGGTAATGCGCAGGGAAATCTAGGTGAGGGCGCGGCGCGCTCGTAACCCCTTGTCGACACAGCGGTATTCAGGCGCGGCTCAACTGAGAGGCAACAGCAACGAAAACCTTGTCAACCACCCGTTTCGTCGGGGTTTGGAACGGCGTCCCCTCACTCCTGCGGGCGCTTCAGGCGCGCGACGAACTTGTACCGGTCGCCCCGGTACACCGACCGCACCCACTCCACGGGCCGGCCCTCGCGGTCCCGCGAGTGCCGGGAGAGCATCAGCATCGGCAGGCCCACGTCGGTCCCCAGCAGACCGGCCTCGCGGGGGGTGGCCAGCGACGTCTCGATCGTCTCCTCGGCCTCCGCGAGATGGACGTCGTACACCTCGGCGAGGGCGGTGTAGAGGGACGTGTACTTCGCCAGGCTGCGGCGCAGCGCGGGGAAGCGCTTCGCGCTCAGGTGGGTCGTCTCGATGGCCATCGGCTCGCCGTTGGCCATGCGCAGCCGCTCGATGCGCAGCACCCGTCCGCCGGCCGTGATGTCGAGCAGTGCGGCGAGCCGGTCGTCGGCGGTGACGTAGCCCAGGTCGAGCAGCTGCGAGGTCGGCTCCAGACCCTGGGCACGCATGTCCTCGGTGTACGAGGTGAGCTGGAGTGCCTGGGAGACCTTGGGTTTGGCGACGAACGTGCCCTTGCCCTGGATGCGCTCGAGGCGCCCCTCGACCACCAGCTCCTGGAGGGCCTGGCGCACGGTGGTGCGCGAGGTGTCGAACTCCGCGGCCAGGGTGCGCTCCGGCGGCACCGGCGTGCCGGGCGGGGCCGTCTCGGTCATGTCGAGCAGATGTTTCTTCAGCCGGTAGTACTTGGGCACACGCGCCGTACGGACCGTAGTCCCACCCTCGTTCTCCGCACTGCTGACGTCGGTGCTCATGCTCTGCCTTCCCGGCTCCGGGTGCCGAAACGACCGACATCCCCGTCGGCCACGGCTGACATCGTGGCACGGCGCGGGGCGGGGTGTGCCCCGCACGCTCCGTGATCCCCTTTGTATACCCCCGGGACAAGGGCTGGTCCAGACCACCGCCGGCGGTCAGATCCCCTGCCACTCCGGCTTGTGCGCGTAGGTGTGCCGGAAGTACTCGGCGAGCTTCAGCTTGGAGGCCGCGGCCTCGTCGACGACCACCGTGGCACGGGGGTGCAGCTGGAGCGCGGAGGCCGGGCACACCGCCGCCACCGGTCCCTCGACGGTCGCGGCGACCGCGTCCGCCTTGCCCTCGCCGGTGGCCAGCAGGACGAGGTGACGGGCCTCCAGGATGGTGCCGATGCCCTGCGTGATGACGTGGTGCGGGACCTGGTCGATGTCGCCGCCGAAGAAGCGCGCGTTGTCCACCCGGGTCTGCTCGGTCAGTGTCTTGATGCGGGTGCGCGAGGCGAGCGAGGAGCACGGCTCGTTGAAGCCGATGTGCCCGTCCGTGCCGATCCCGAGCAGCTGGAGGTCCACGCCGCCGGCCTCGGCGAGCTCCCTGTCGTAGGCCTCGCACGCCCCCTGCACGTCCTCGGCCGTACCGTCGGGGCCCATGAAGGCGTCCATCCCGATCCCGAGCGGCTCCAGCACCTCGCGGCGGAGCACCGAACGGTAGGACTCGGGGTGGTCGGCCGGCAGCCCCACGTACTCGTCGAGCTGGGCGATCCGCGCCCGCGCGGTGTCCACGGCGCCCGACGTCACCCTGGCCGCCAGCGCCTCGTAGACGGGCAGCGGCGTCGAACCCGTGGCGACGCCCAGCAGGGCATCGGGCTTGCGCCGCAGGAGCCGCGCCATGGCCTCGGCGATGAGTTCGCCGCCCGCCTTGGCGTCCGCAACGATGACAACTTCCACGGTGGGCCTGCCGATCTTGAGGAGGAGTCGACTGGGTCTGGCGCCCCGACGAGCGGACCAGGTGGTTTAGACCAATCTCAATCTAGCAGAGAGGGGAGCTCCCACCCAGGCGGAACCGTCGCCACCGGATGCCGGTCGCCGAAATTGCCATGGTCCTTCCGGCTCCCGGAGGAACCCGCACGGGTTAGGCTTCAGGGCGGACGCCCGTGCCTCGGGGCGGACGCGGACAAGACACCGAAGAACAGCGTTCCACGCATTTACACGGACAGTGGTCTAGTCCACAATGCGTAGCAGGACACAGAAGCCTGCCTTCCCCGCACAGGAAGGCGGACCGAGGATCCGGAGCTCTCTGCCCTGACTGCCCCGGCTCCTCATCCTTCGGCCGACCGGGACCGCACACCCCACGGCCGATATTGCTCCGGGCTGCGGTGCCGGGAGGGTTGAGGGTCCCTCTCAGGCGCCGCGGCCCGCGGGTGTTTTTCCGGGCTGGTACCGACCCCCGGGTACGCTCGCTGGCGTGCCCTCCATGAACGAACTCGTACGCCAGCACACCGCCCTCGACGACACCGACCTCGAGTGGCTCCATCTGCTGGTCTCGGAGTGGCAGCTGCTCTCCGACCTCTCCTTCGCCGACCTGGTCCTGTGGGTCCCCACCCGCGACGGCACCCGCTATGTCTCCGTCGCCCAGATGCGGCCCAACACCGGCCCCACCTCGTACCAGGACGACATGGTCGGCCATCTCGTCCCGCGCGGACGCCGGCCCATGCTGGACGCGGCCCTGGACGAGGGCCGCATCGTGCGCGAGGGGGACCCGGAGTGGCGCGAGGAGGTCCCCGTACGGGTCGAGTCCATCCCCGTACGGCGCGAGGGGCGCGTCCTGGGCGTCATCGCGCGCAACACCAACCTGCTCACCGTGCGCACCCCGAGCCGGCTGGAGCTCACCTATCTCCAGAGCGCCTCCGATCTGGCCCAGATGATCGCGGCCGGTGCCTTCCCGTTCGCGAACCAGCAGCTGGAGATGGACGCCTCGCCCCGCGTCGGCGACGGGCTGATCCGGCTCGACGCCGACGGCATCGTCCAGTACGCCTCGCCGAACGCCCTGTCCGCCTACCACCGCATGGGTCTCGCCGCCGACCTGGTGGGCCACCACCTCGGCCGGACCACCGCCGAACTGGCCCCCTCCCGCGGCCCGGTGGACGAGGCGCTGGCCAAGGTGGCCAGCGGCTGGGCGCCGCGCGAGTTCGAGATCGAGGCGCACGACGGGGTGATCCAGTTCCGGGCGATCCCGCTCAAGCCCAAGGGCACGCGCATCGGGTCGCTTGTCCTGCTCCGTGACGTCACGGAACTTCGCCGCCGCGAACGCGAGTTGATCACCAAGGACGCGACCATCCGGGAGATCCACCACCGGGTGAAGAACAACCTCCAGACGGTGGCGGCGCTGCTGCGCCTCCAGGCCCGCCGTATCGGCTCGGAGCGCGGCCGCGCCGCGCTGGAGGAGGCCGTGCGGCGGGTGGGGTCCATCGCGATCGTGCACGAGACGCTGTCCCAGAACCTGGACGAGCGGGTGGAGTTCGACGAGATCGCCGACCGCGTCCTCGCGATGGTCGCGGAGATCTCCCCGGGCAAGGTCACCGGCCGGCGCTCGGGCCGCTTCGGGATACTCGACGCCGAGGTCGCCACCCCGTTGTCGATGGTGCTGACCGAGATCCTGCAGAACGCCCTGGAGCACGGCTTCAGCGAGGGCGAGACCGGCACCGTCGAGGTGTCCGCGGTCCGGGGCGGCACCTCGAAGGAGGCCCGCCTGCTGGTCACCGTGCAGGACGACGGCGTGGGTCTGCCCGAGGGATTCGACCCGCACACCGCGGGCAACCTCGGCCTGCAGATCGTACGGACCCTGGTGGAGGGCGAGTTGGGCGGCACGTTCGACATGGTCCCGGCTCCGGGCCGGGGGACCCGGGTGATCCTGGACATCCCGGTGCAGTCGAACAAGTAGGGAGCAGCAAAAGGCCCCGGACCGGGAAGCGGTCCGGGGCTGATGCTCGTTCCTCGTGGTCCCCCTGTTCGAGCGGGGTCGAGTGCTCCGGGGGAACTGCGCGCTGCGGCTCGGGGGCGGGAGATGCGTACGCGGTGTCCACGGATTCGTGCCGTCAGGCGTACGCGCCGCCAAGCTCAGGCTGTCAGCAGGGGGTTGTCAGGCGGAGGCCTGACGGGCCCGGTTGCGGGCGGCGCGGCGCTTCATCGCACGACGCTCGTCCTCGCTGAGACCACCCCAGACGCCGGAGTCCTGACCGGACTCGAGCGCCCACTGGAGGCAGTTCTCGATCACCGGGCAGCGACGGCAGACGGCCTTGGCTTCCTCGATCTGCAGCAGCGCGGGACCGGTGTTGCCGATGGGGAAGAAGAGCTCGGGGTCTTCCTCGCGGCAAACGGCGTTGTGACGCCAGTCCATGGCTGCTACCTCTCCTTGGTATTACTGCAAGTGCTTGTGAATGTGAACGCTTTCACGAATCCCTCAACAAGTGAAGGGCCGACCGCCAGGTTCCCTGGCGTGGTCCTTGGGTTTGAAGAGGGGTTCCGGTGATCTGTGGAGGCCGGTGTTGCGGGCCGTCCCGATCGCCATGTAGAGACTCGCAAACCTCGGCGGCGGATACAACCCCTTCCGAAAAGTTTTTTTTGATTCTTCGGTGTCGACTAGGTCACAGCCGTACTTCCATGGGGTGGATCCTGGCCTAAACGTTCGAGTGAAAGGACTTTGGCCCTTTCTGCTCACACAATCACACGCAGTGCACGGCGTACGCCTGTGAACGTCACGCTGGTTCGCAGCCCCAGGTGGTCACCGTCCATCTGGAGAGGCAGTGGCACCTTCGAATGCAAGGTGAAGCGTGTCAGATCGTGCCGGGAGACCGCATGGTTGCCGCGGGGGCCGCGCTCCGGGGACGAAGTGAGCAACTGCGTGCCATACCGGGCAACCGCGGCGGTGGACAGCCGCCTCAGACCGAAGAGATCCAGGCCGGTATCGAACGAGGCCTTAGGTGACGCGTAGATCGGGCGATTGCCGAGAAACGTCCACGGCGATGTGTTCGAGACTATGGAGAGCGCCAGATCGGTGACCGGTTCCTCGCCCGGGTGCTCGAACGTGATCACCCCGTTCCGGCGGTGCGGATCGCCGAGCAGCTGGCGGACCACCTGGCGCATGTAGAGCGCGTGGGTGGACTTCCTGCCGCGCTCCCGCTGCTGCTCCACCCGGCCGACGACCCCGGCGTCGAAGCCCAGCCCCGCGTTGAAGGTGAACCAGCGGGCCGGCACGGCCTCGTCCTCCGAGCCCGGCGTGCCCGAGGTCAGTCCCAGGCCCACGGTGCGCTCCCGGCCCTCGCGCAGCGCGTCCAGCAGGACGCCGGTGGCCTCGACGGGCTGGTTGGGCAGCCCCAGCGCGCGGGCGAAGACATTGGTGGAGCCGCCGGGCACCACGGCGAGGCCGGGCAGGTGCTCCGGATCGGGCCCCGCGTGCAGCAGGCCGTTGACGACCTCGTTGACCGTGCCGTCCCCGCCGAGGGCCACCACCAGGTCGATGTCGTCGCTCTCCGCGGCCTGCCGGCCCAGGTCGCGCCCGTGCCCGCGGTACTCGGTGGTGACCGCCTCCAGCTTCATCTCGCTGGCGAGGGCGTGGATCAGCACATCGCGCGTGCGCGCACTTGTGGTGGTTGCCGCCGGATTGACCACGAGAAGAGCACGCATGACGTGCAGCGTACCTACTGAGCGGTACCGGGCCCAGACCGAGGCCGGACCGGAACGGGGGACGGGGCGTGAACCTCACCACGGGAGGCGCGACCGCGAGGGCTACCCTTCAGGGGTGAGCAGTGAGCAGACCCCCACCACCACCTCGGACGACACCGGCCCCCGCCCGCGCCGCCTGACGTACGCCGCGGCGCTCGCCGCCCTGGAAGGGCTCGCGCTGGTGGCCGGCGGGGTGTGGTTGCTGGTCCTCGGACTCGCCGGCGAACCGGACGACCGCGGGCAGGCCGTCACCGGCGGAGTGACGCTGATCGCGCTGGCCCTGCTGCCGCTGCTCGCCGCCCGGGGGCTGTTCGCCCGCCGGGGCTGGAGCCGCGGCCCGGCCGTCATCACGCAGATCATGGCGCTGCCGGTGGCCTACAACATGCTGCGGTCCGACGGTGTGGCCATCCCCGCCGGGATCGTGCTCGCCGTCGTGGCCGTCACCGGGCTCGTGCTGCTGATCAACCCCGAGACGACCCGGGCCCTCGGCATCCGGGGGCCCGGGAACGCCGGGAAGTAGCTCCCGGGAGCCGCGCCGGGTCACTCCTCGACGAGCAGCTTCTCCCGCAGCTGGGCCAGGGTGCGGGCGAGCAGCCGGGAGACGTGCATCTGCGAGATGCCGACCTCCTGCGCGATCTGCGACTGGGTCATGTTGCCGAAGAAGCGCAGCAGCAGGATCCGCTTCTCGCGCGGCGGCAGATCCTCCAGCAGCGGCTTGAGCGACTCCCGGTACTCCACGCCCTCCAGCGCCTCGTCCTCGGCGCCGAGGGTGTCGGCGACCGCCGGGGACTCGTCGTCGGTGTCGGGGACGTCCAGGGACAGCGTGGAGTAGGCGTTGGCGGACTCCAGCCCCTCCAGGACCTCCTCCTCGGAAATGGCCAGCTTCTCGGCCAGCTCGTGCACCGTGGGGGAGCGCCCGTGCAGCTGCGACAGCTCCGCCGTGGCCGTGGTGAGCGCCAGTCGCAGCTCCTGGAGCCGGCGCGGCACCCGCACCGCCCAGCCCTTGTCACGGAAGTGCCGCTTGATCTCGCCGACGACCGTGGGGGTGGCGTAGGTCGAGAACTCCACGCCCCGGTCCGGGTCGAAGCGGTCGACCGACTTGATCAGCCCGATGGTGGCGACCTGGGTGAGGTCGTCCAGCGGCTCGCCGCGGTTGCGGAAGCGGCGCGCGAGATGCTCGACGAGCGGCAGGTGCATGCGCACCAGCCGGTTGCGCAGCTCCGCGTACTCGGGAGTGCCGTCCGGCAGCGTGCGCAGCTCGAGGAACAGGGCGCGCGCCCCGCTGCGGTCCTGCGGGTCGTGGTGCGCGTGCCCGCCGTGGGTGCCCGATGTGCCCGGTGTGCCCCGCGCGCCGGGTGCCCGCGGCGCCTCGTCCTCGGCATGTCGCTCGTGCTCGCTCATCGTCCCGCCCGTCGCCCTTCCCCGAGCGCTCGCCTCGTCCCCCGTCGCCGGCTTAGCCCGCGCGGAGGCGCCTCCGTGGCGGGGGCCGGCCCCGGCCTGCCCGGCCCGAGGCGTGCCCCCCACGGCACCGCCGGGCTGCCCGCCGCCCGGGGAGACGTTCTCCGTGGAGTCGTCCTCCGGATGCGGCCGGGCCTGCTCGGGAATGCCGTCGATGCCGTCCGGCACGCGCTCGGCCGGCAGCTCCCTTGTGCCGCGTTCTTCGTCCCGCACCGGCCCGTCCTCGCTCCTCACGCCGGCCCGGGTCCCGCGCCGCGCTGTTTGTAGAGGCTGATCGAAACGGTCTTGTCCTCGTCCACGGCCGAGGAGACCTTGCCCGCGAGCGCGGACAGGACGGTCCAGGCGAAGGTGTCCCGCGAGGGGGCGTGACCGTCCGTGGTCGGCGCCGAGACGGTCACCTCGAGCGAGTCGTCGACGAGCCGGAAGACACAGCTGAGCACCGACCCCGGCACGGCCTGCTGAAGCAGGATCGCGCAGGCCTCGTCGACCGCGATGCGCAGGTCCTCGATCTCGTCGAGGGTGAAGTCCAAACGGGCCGCGAGGCCGGCCGTGGCCGTACGCAGCACCGACAGGTAGGCACCCGCGGCCGGCAGCCGGACTTCCACGAAGTCCTGGGTCGCGGGCTCGCCTGCGATCTGGGACACCCTCACCTCCAAGGTGGTACAAGCGTTTCAGGGCCGGTTCGCCCCCGGGTAACGCGCCAGGTGGTTCAGCGGTGACGCTATCGCGCTCTCAGCGGTCCTGTCCCCGGGACCCCGGCGCATTGGTGTCACTCATAGTAAAACTATGAATACGCTCCGTGGCTAGGGGTCTGCGGCTCCCAAATGGGAAGAGCGCGCGCCGCATTGACGTACCCAGACGTCAGACGGTCGAACCGTCCGGCACCGGGGCCGCCTCGGGTCACACCAGTACGTGATCGACGAAGCACCAACGCCAGTCCTCGCCGGGCTCGGCGGTCCGCATCACGGGGTGGCCGGTCTCCTTGTAGTGCTCCGTGGCGTGCCGGTTCGGCGAGGAGTCGCAGCATCCGACGTGGCCGCAGGTGAGGCAGAGGCGCAGCTGCACCGGATCGGTACCGTCACGCAGACACTCCGGACACGTCTCACCGAGCGGGACGGGTTCCGGGTGCGGCAGCGCGTCGGCGTGCGTGCACTGTTTCATGATTGCCAGATTACGACGCGCCCGTGGGCGACCGCGCGGAAAAACGAGGGTGGGCCGGACATGGAAGTGATGCACCTTCTGCTGCTGGTGGCGGGCAGTGCCGCG
This sequence comes from Streptomyces marokkonensis, assembly GCF_008312835.1. Taxonomy (GTDB): domain Bacteria; phylum Actinomycetota; class Actinomycetes; order Streptomycetales; family Streptomycetaceae; genus Streptomyces; species Streptomyces marokkonensis_A. The sequence continues at coordinate 410,671 of NZ_VSKS01000002.1, forward strand.
GTCGCGGCCGCCGCCCGGCGCACACCGGTGCCGGCGCCCCTGCTGCTGGTCGCGGCCGGCCTGGCGGTCAGCTACCTCCCCGGGGTGCCCGAGTACACCCTCGACCCGCACATCGTGCTGCCGCTCGTCCTGCCCCCGCTGCTGCACACGGCGGCCACCGAGAGTTCCTACCTCGACCTGCGGGCACAGCTGCGGCCGGTGGCACTGCTGTCCGTGGGGTACGTGCTGTTCGCGACCTTCGCCGTCGGCTGGGCCCTGTATCTGCTGGTGCCGGGCCTGCCCCTGACGGCGGCGCTGGTGTTCGGCGCCGTGGTGGCCCCGCCGGACGCGGTCGCGGCGACGGCGGTGGCCCGCAGGGTGGGCCTGCCGTCCCGGATCACCACCATCCTCCAGGGCGAGTCCCTGCTGAACGACGCCACCGCGATCACCGCGTTCCGGGTGGCCCTGGCGGCGGCCGTCGGCGAGGGCGCGACCTGGGCCGGGGGAGTGGGGGAGTTCCTGGTCGCGGCGGTCGGCGGTGTCGCGGTCGGGCTGGTGCTGATGGCGCCGCTGCACTGGCTGCGCACACATGTGAGGGAGGCGCTGCTCCAGAACACGCTCTCCCTGCTGATCCCGTTCGTCGCCTACGCGGCCGCCGAGCAGGTGCACGCCTCCGGTGTCATCGCCGTCGTGGTCGTCGCCCTCTACCTGGGGCACCGCGCGTGGGAGGTCGACTTCGCCACCCGGCTCCAGGAGGAGGCGGTGTGGAGGATGGTCGCGTTCATCCTGGAGTCCGCGGTGTTCGCGCTGATCGGACTGCAACTGCCCGTGGTCCTCAGAGGGCTCGGCGAACACGAGGGCGCCGCCTCCGCCTGGTACGCGCTCGTCGTCTTCGTGGTGGTCGTCGTCGTCCGGTTCCTCTGGGTGTACCCGGCGACCTTGCTGCCGCCGATGCTCTCGGCGAGGATCCGGGAACGCGAGGGCAGACCCGGCTGGAAGGGCCCGTTCGTGATCGCGTGGGCCGGGATGAGAGGGGTGGTCTCGCTGGCCATCGCCTTCTCGATCCCGATCACCGCGGACAGCGAGGACTTCCCGCACCGCAACCTGCTGCTCTTCCTGACCTTCACCACCGTCATCGGCACCCTGGTCGTGCAGGGGCTGACGCTGCCCCCGCTGATCCGCGTGCTGAAACTCCCCGGACGCGACGCGCGGGCCGAGACCCTGGCGGAGGCCAATGCCCAGGCGCAGGCCTCCAGAGCCGCCGAGCAGCGGCTCGACGAGCTCCTGTCCGACGAGCGCAACGCCCTTCCCACCCCGCTCGCCGACCGGCTGCGCGCGGTCCTGGAGCGCCGCCGCAACGCCGTCTGGGAGCGGCTCGGGCAGGTCAACCCCGTCACCGGGGAATCGGTCGACGACACCTACCGGCGGCTGTCCCGGCAGGTGATCAGCGAGGAGCGCGAGGTGTTCGTCAGACTGCGCGACGCCCGCCACATCGACGACGAGATGCTGCGGACGCTGCTGCGCCGGCTGGACCTGGAGGAGGCGGCGGCGTACCGGGAGGCGACCTAGGGTGTCACGCGGGGAAGGGCCGCCCCGTGATCACGGCGGCGACCGCGCTCCCGCGCGGGAAGGCGCCCTCTTCCGCCAGGGCGACAAGGGCATAGAGCAATTTGGCGACATAGACACGTTCCACGGGGACGCCGTGACGCTGCTCGAAATCCTGGGCGAACGCCTCGAGTTCCGGTGTGGTGCGCGCGTAGCCGCCGAAGTGGAAACGGTCGTCGAGGCTCCAGTCGCCGCGCGGGCCGCCGAACGCCTCGGTCTGCAGGGCCCTTGTCCCGTCGGTCAGGAAGCCACCCCTGAGCACGGGTATGCCCAGCGCGCGCACGCCGCCGCCGGCTCCGGCGGCCAGTCCCGCGAGGGTGCCGCCGGTGCCGCAGGCCACCGCGGCCACGTCCGCGCGGCCGGCCAGTTCCTCGCCGAGGGCCCGGCACCCGCGCACGGCGGCGGAGTTGCTGCCGCCCTCGGGCACGACGTACGCGTCCTCGGCGTCCGCCGCGCGCAGGACGGCCGCCAGGGTCTCCGGCTCGGTCTTGCGGCGGTACGCCGACCGGTCGACGAAGTGCAGCCGCATCCCGTCGGCCGCGCACCGGGCCAGGGAGGGATTGAGCGGGCGGCCGGCCAGTTCCTGGCCGCGCACCACGCCGACCGTGGGCAGGCCGAGCAGCCGGCCGGCGGCGGCCGTGGCCCGCAGATGGTTGGAGTACGCGCCGCCGAAGGTGAGCACGGTCCGCCCGGCCGCCAGCGCCAGGTTCGGAGCGAGCTTGCGCCACTTGTTGCCGATCAGTTCCGGGTGGATCAGATCGTCCCGCTTCAGCAGGAGCCGGACCCCGCGGCGCTCGAAGCGTTCGTCCACGACCTCCCGCAGCGGCGACGGCAGCCGGGGACGCAGGCCCGCGAGGGCGCCGGAGCCGGGGTCGTCGGAGCTGGTCACGGGGTCATTGTCGCCCGGCCTCCCCGGCGCCCGCACCGGAGGCGGTCACGGCGCCCGGCACCACCGGTGCGGCCTCACTTCAGCCGGTCGCCGATCCGCTTCCTCATCGAGGTCATCGAGAACCCGCGCGGATCCACCTTCCCCGGCTGCCACTCGCGGTGCCCGATGACCGACCGCTCGTTCCAGCCGTGGTGCCGGCACACCGCGGCCGCGGCCCGCTCGATCGCCTCCAGCTGTGCCGCCGGCCAGGGGTCCTCGCCGTCGCCCAGGTTCTCGCACTCGAAGCCGTAGAAGTGGCGGTTGCCGTCGGTGTTCGCCTCGTTGTCCGCGGGCAGCCGCTTCTCGGCGATCACCGCGCGCAGCACGTCGTCGTCGCCGAGCCCCGCGTGGTTGGCCCGGCCGTAGCCGACGAGGTGTACCCGGCCGTCCTTGGTGATGACCCCGTGGCACAGCGGACCGGGCAGATCCGCGTAGCCCCTGCGGCACAGCTCCACCGTTCTGGCGCTGCCCTTGGTCACCGTGTGGTGGATCATCACGCCGTGCACCGGGCCCCAGGGGCCCTTGTGGTTCCGGTTGTGGTCGCGCCAGTCGCCGACCTCGACGACCTTGAGACCTTCCGCCTTAAGAGCGCGCAGGAACGCGCTTGCGGACATGGGTGGGGCCATGACCGCCCTCCTTCGTGCCGGACGACGGCCGCCGTTCGCGGCCGCCTGGTACAGGGCCTATACCTAAAAGGAGAGAGTTCAACTACTCGTTCGGGCCCTGTGCGAGCCGATCCGGACATCTTCCTTCCGGCGCGCTGCCGTCGAACGGCGCCCCATGGTGCCCAGCCGACTCAAGATCCAACCCCGCTCGATCGGGTAATGGCGCGGACACGGTGCGTGAGGAACGCTTGATCACGCAGGGCGATGCCCGGCGCGGCCGGGCGTGGATCACCATTGGGGAGGGCAATTCTCTATGTCGGTAGGCGAAGAGGTCCGCACGGAGCAGGCCAGGCAGCAGCAGAGCCTCGGTACGGCCGCCGCGCGGAACCTGGCCACCACGACCAAGTCCGTGCCGCAGATGCAGGAGATCAGCTCACGCTGGCTGCTGCGCATGCTGCCCTGGGTCGATGTGCAGGGCGGTACGTACCGGGTCAACCGCCGGCTGACGTACGCCGTGGGTGATGGCCGGATGACGTTCGTGAAGACCGGCGACCGCGTCGAGATCATCCCGGCGGAGCTCGGCGAGTTGCCCGTGCTCAGGTCGTACGAGGACGAGGAGGTGCTGGCCGAGCTCGCCTCCCGCTGCCGGCAGCGGGAGATCGGGGCCGGCCAGGTGATCGCCTCCTTCGGCAGCCCGGCCGACGAGGTGTACCTGCTGGCGCACGGCAGGGTGGAGCGGGTCGGCACCGGCCCCTACGGCGAGGACGAATCCCTCGGAGTCCTCGCCGACGGAGCCTACTTCGGCGAGCAGGCCCTGCTGGGCGAGGACGCCATCTGGGAGTACACGGCCCGCACCCTCACCGCCTGCACCGTGCTGGTGCTGCCCCGTGAGGCCGTCGAGCAGGTCGCCGAGCGGTCGGACACCCTGCGCGAGCACCTCCGCCGGAGGCTCTCCGTCCCCGGGCAGCGCACCAACAAGTACGGCGAGAAGGAGATCGACCTCGCGGCCGGGCACAGCGGTGAGCCGGACATCCCGCACACCTTCGTCGACTACGAGGCCAGGCCGCGCGAGTACGAACTCAGCGTCGCCCAGACCGTGCTGCGCATCCACACCCGCGTGGCCGACCTCTACAACCAGCCCATGAACCAGACGGAACAGCAGATCCGGCTGACCGTCGAGGCACTGAAGGAGCGCCAGGAGCACGAACTGGTCAACAACCGCGACTTCGGTCTGCTGCACAACTGCGAGTACGACCAGCGGATCCAGCCGCACGACGGAGTACCGGGCCCCGACGACATGGACGAGCTGCTCAGCAGGCGGCGCGGGACCCGCCTGCTGCTCGCCCATCCGCGCGCGATCGCCGCGTTCGGCCGCGAGCTCAACAGGCGGGGACTCGTCCCGGAAACCGTCGACATGGGCGGCAACCGCATTCCCACCTGGCGGGGAGTGCCCATCTTCCCGTGCAACAAGATCCCGGTGACCCAGGCCCGTACGACCTCCATCATCGCCCTGCGCACCGGGGAGGAGGAGCAGGGTGTCATCGGCCTGCGGGCGGCCGGCATCCCCGACGAGATCGAGCCGAGTCTGTCCGTGCGGTTCATGGGCATCAACGAACAGGCCATCGTCAAGTACCTGGTCACGGCCTACTACTCGGCCGCGGTCCTGGTACCGGACGCGCTCGGCGTCCTGGAGAACGTCGAGATCGGCCGCTGGCGATGACGGTCCGCGAGCTCCCGCACCGCATGCCGTGTCCCCGCCCGTCCGGGCGGGTACACCTCGGAGGTACGCGCTCGACGGGTGCGGAAGCGCCCTTCCTCCGCTCCTCCACCGAGTCGGACCCAGGGGGAAGCCGATGACGGAGTCCATCACGGAGCCGCAGACGGGGCTCACGACGGAGTACGCGACCGGGACCCCTGCGGTACCGGAGCCACGCCACGGTGACGGACACGAGGCGACGATGCTGCTGGAGCGGGCACGGGCCGCGGTCGACCCGGTGCTGCGGGCGGCCCTCGGCTCCCTGCCCGCCCCGATGCGCCGGATCGCGCTCTACCACTTCGGCTGGGAACACGCGGACGGCAGCCCGGCCGGGGGAGGCTCGGGCAAGGCGATCCGCCCCGCGCTGGTGCTCGCCGCGGCCTCGGCCGTGGGCGGCCCCACGGCCCGGGCAGCGGCCGTCCGGGCCGCGGCGGCCGTGGAACTGGTCCACAACTTCACGCTGTTGCACGACGACGTGATGGACCGGGACACCACCCGCCGGCACCGCCCCACGGCGTGGACGGTGTTCGGGGACACCGACGCGATCCTCGCGGGGGACACCCTCCAGGCGCTCGCCCTGCGGCTGCTCGCGGAGGACCCCCATCCGGCGGGCCGGGCGGCGGCGGCCCGGCTCGCGGACTGCGTGGTCGAACTGTGCGCGGGACAGCACGCGGACACGGCCATGGAGCGGCGCGCCCCCGGTGACGTCACCCTCGCCGAGACGCTCGCCATGGCCGAGTCCAAGACCGGTGCGCTGCTCGGCTGCGCCTGCGCGATCGGGGCGCTGTACGCGGACGCCGACGACGCGGACGTGGCGGCCATGGACGCGTTCGGCCGGGCGGCCGGGCTGGCGTTCCAGCTGATCGACGACGTGATCGGCATATGGGGCGATCCACGCCGCACCGGCAAGCCCGCCGGCGCGGACCTCGCCGCCCGCAAGAAGTCACTGCCGGTGGTCGCCGCACTCACCTCCGGCACCCCGGCCGCCGCGGAACTCGCCGCGCTGTACGCCGTCCCGCACCGGAAGGAGGACCTGGAGCACATCGCCCGGACCGTGGAACGGGCGGGCGGCCGTGACTGGGCGCAGGCCCAGGCCGCCGACCGGATGGGCCGGGCGATGCAGGAAGTGGCCCGCGCGGTGCCCGACCCGGAGGCGGCGGGCGGGCTGCTGACCCTGGCCGAGTTCGTGACCCGGCGCAACACCTGACGGCCCGCCGTCCCCGTGTCCCCGGACCCACTCGGTGCCGTGCGGCTCCTGACCCCGCACGGCACCGCGGCTCCGGCCCGGCGGGTCCCGCACTTCCCCACGATGTGCGGGGCCCGCCCTCTCCCCGGCTGTCCCCCGTTAGGCTCAACCTCCGTACGGACAAGGACGGTTGGGACGAAGGGGCGGACATGGGCGTGGCGATCCGGAGGGCTGGGGACGACGACCGGGAGCTGGTGGTCCGGCTCCTGGACCGGGCGTTCCAGGACGACCCGGTCAGTGGCTGGGTCTTCCCCGGCGAGGAGTACCGCCGTGCGACCCACCACAGGCTCATGGCGGCCTTCACCGACATCGTCCTCGCCGAGGGACGTGTCGACCTCACCGAGGACGGCTCGGCCTGCGCGCTGTGGATGTCCGTACCGGCGGACGACCCCGGCCACGGTGACCAGCGGGCCGGCGAGCGGACGGACGACGACGACTTCGCCAGGATGCGCCGGGCCGTCGACCCGGACAACGAGCGTGTGGAGCTGATCGGCCGGCTCACGGCCGGCATCCATCCCTCGGGGCGCGCCCACGAGTACCTGTGGATGATCGGTGTCGTCCCCGGCCGCCAGGGTGAGGGCCTCGGCACCGCGCTGATCGGTTCCGTACTCGACCGCTGCGACCGGCAGGGGCGGGCGGCGTATCTCGAGGCGAGCAGCGAGCGCAGCCGCCTGCTGTACGAACGCCTCGGCTTCGAGGCCGCCGGTGAGCCCCTGGCCCTCCCGGACGGTCCGCGCATGTGGCCCATGTGGCGCGAACCCCGCACCACGCCCACGTCCTCGTGGACCGGCCCGCGGGGCTGATGTCCCGGCCGCCGTCCCCGCCGAGGGACGTTCGGCCCTGGCCGCCGCCGCCCGTGCGGACATCACTGGCTCGCGGGTGGCGCCCGCCGGCCGTCCCGAGGGGGTCCGGCGGGCGCGCCGGACGACGAGGCGGCGGGAGCGCGATGGGTGCGGCGGGCGACGACGGCAGGGCGGGCGGGGACATCGCGGTGGTGGGCCACGCCGACCTGAGCCCGGACACGCCGGTGCTGGTGGAGTCCGCGCCGGCCGTCTGGGACGGCTCCCCCTCCGACGGCCGCGACGCCACCGCCCACCTGGTCACCTGCGCCCGCGCGCGAGGCGTCCCCGTGGAGGCCGTGTGGCCCGCGGGCGCCGCGCGGGAAGCGGTGCCGGCCACCGGCGCGGAGGGCTGAACGCCGGGACCATTGGTCCCTGCCCGGGGCTCCTCACAGGGACCCTTCGACCCATGCGGACCTCTCTCCCAGCCGCCGATCATGGGGCGCGCGAAACAGCTGGGAGGAAGACATCCGGTGGATGAGATACGCATGGAGCACGTGAGAACCGCGGCGGACGACCGGACGGATCCGGTGCCGCACGCGGCGGTCACGACTCGCGAGGGAACCGTCGCGGAGGCGCCGGCGGTGCGCAGGGCCGCGTGGGTGGACTGGCTGACGACCACCGACCACAAGAAGATCGGCACGCTGTACCTGGTCAGCGCGTTCGTGTTCTTCGTCGTCGGCGGGGTCATGGCGCTGATGATGCGCGCGGAACTGGCCAGGCCGGGTCTGCAGATCATGTCGAACGAGCAGTTCAACCAGGCGTTCACGATGCACGGCTCGATCATGCTGCTGATGTTCGCGATGCCGCTGTTCACCGGCTTCGCGAACTGGATCATGCCGCTGCAGATCGGCGCGCCCGACGTGGCCTTCCCGCGGCTGAACATGCTGGCCTTCTGGCTGTTCCTGTTCGGCTCCTCGATCGCGGCCGCCGGCTTCCTCACCCCGGGCGGCGCCGCCGACTTCGGCTGGTTCCTGTACGCGCCGCTGTCCAACGAGGTCTACTCACCGGGCATCGGCGCCGACCTGTGGATCATGGGCGTTGCCCTGTCCGGCTTCGGCTCGATCCTGGGCGCGGTCAACTTCATCACCACCATCATCTGCATGCGGGCACCCGGTATGACGATGTTCCGCATGCCGATCTTCACCTGGAACGTGCTGCTCACGGCGCTGCTCGTGCTGATCGTGTTCCCGGTGCTGGCGGCGGCGCTGTTCGCGCTGGAGTGCGACCGCAAGTTCGGCAGCCACATCTTCGACTCGGCCAACGGCGGTGCGCTGCTCTGGCAGCACCTGTTCTGGTTCTTCGGCCATCCCGAGGTGTACATCCTGGCGCTGCCGTTCTTCGGCATCGTCTCCGAGGTGATCCCGGTCTTCTCCCGCAAGCCGATGTTCGGCTACATGGGCCTGATCGGCGCGACCATCGCGATCGCCGGCCTCTCGGTGACCGTGTGGGCGCACCACATGTACGTCACGGGCGGTGTGCTGCTGCCGTTCTTCGCCTTCATGACGATGCTGATCGCGGTGCCGACCGGCGTGAAGTTCTTCAACTGGATCGGCACCATGTGGAAGGGCTCGCTGAGTTTCGAGACGCCGATGCTGTGGACGCTGGGCTTCCTGACCACCTTCCTCTTCGGCGGCCTGACCGGCGTCATCCTGGCCTCGCCCCCGCTGGACTTCCACGTCTCCGACACGTACTTCGTCGTCGCGCACTTCCACTACACCGTCTTCGGCACGGTGGTGTACGCGATGTTCGCCGGCTTCCACTTCTGGTGGCCCAAGTTCACCGGCAAGATGCTCGACGAGCGGCTCGGCAAGATCACCTTCTGGACCCTGACGGTCGGTTTCCACCTGACCTTCCTGGTCCAGCACTGGCTGGGGGTCGAGGGCATGCCGCGCCGGTACGCCGACTACCTCGCGGCCGACGGCTTCACCGCCCTCAACACCCTGTCCTCCATCGGGTCGTTCCTGCTCGGCCTGTCGCTCCTGCCGTTCTTCTACAACATCTGGAAGACGGCCAAGTACGGCAAGCCCGTCGGCGTCGACGACCCCTGGGGCTACGGCCGTTCCCTGGAGTGGGCCACCTCCTGCCCGCCCCCGCGGCACAACTTCCTCACCCTGCCGAAGATCCGCAGCGAGTCCCCGGCGTTCGATCTGCACCACCCGGAGATCGCGGCGCTCGAGACGGAGAGGTGAGCCGTGCCGCAGCCCGTTCTCGCCCTGGGGTGCGCGGCGGTGACCGGCGCCGGCTGTGTCTGGTACCTGCCGGCCCTCGCCGACCTGCGAGCAGGGGCGGCCGACCGGCCGCTGTCCCGCCGTACCGCGGCGATCGCCTGTCTCACCGGCTGGGCCACGCTCGGTGCGGTCGCCCTGGTGCTGACGGTGGCCACGGCGTGGTGGATGCCGGGCGCCGTGGCGGCCGTGGGCGGCACGGCCGCCGCCGTCCTGCGGATCCGGGCCGCCGTGCGGCGCGCCGGTGAGCAGCGGGAGGCGGCCCGGCAGTGGGCGCAGTTGCCGCACGCACCCCTGCCCGCCGGCGCCCGGCACCCTCGTGGAGTGGCGGTCACCGCGGCCGTCGTCCCCGTCATGGTCGCGGCCCTGGTCCTCGCGCTCGCCGGCCGCGGGCTGCCCGCGGGATAGCGGCCGGGCGGTGGGGGTCCGTGCGGCTAGGCACCGGCAGCATCCGGAACCTCGATCCCCACTTCGACCCCGGTCCCGGTAATCGCTTGCAACCACTACGCTTGAAGTACTACAACTGGAGTTGTTCACGACGAGTGCCGCCTACGGGAAGAGACCGCGTTGCGAAAGCTCACGTACTTCATCGCCTGCTCCATCGACGGCTTCATCGGTGACCCGGAGGGCGACGCGTCGGCCATGGTCTCCTTGGTCGACGAGGAGCTCCTCGAGTTCTTCAGGACGGAGTACCCGGAGACACTGCCCACCCATGGCCGGCGCCCGCTCGGCATGGACGACCTGCCGAACAAGCGGTTCGACACGATCATCCAGGGCCGGGCCAGCTACGACCTGGCCCTCAAGGAGGGGATCACCAGCCCCTACGCCCACCTGCGCGAATACGTCGCCTCCCGCACGCTGGGGGAGTCGCCCGACCCGAACGTCGAGATCATCGCGGACGACCTGGTCGGCCGGGTGCGCGCGCTGAAGGCGGAGGACAGCGCGTACGACATCTACCTGTGCGGCGGGTCCAAGCTCGCCGGTGAGCTGGTCGACGAGATCGACGAGCTGGTCATCAAGACGTATCCCATCGTCCAGGGCTCCGGCATGCCGATGTTCGCCTCCGGCTTCTCCATCACGGAGTTCGCGCTGGAGTCGGTGCGCACGCTCGGCAACGGCATCATGGTGCGGACGTACAGCAGGAAGCGCTGAACGGCCACCGGACCTACCCTGAGGACATGGGCAGCGAACAACCGGTCTGTCCCGCCTGCGGACAGCCGGTGGAGACGGTGGTCCGGCGCCACAAGACGCTGGGTGCGTGGGTCCCGGTATGGGTGCACGGCCCGTGCCGCAACCCGGAGTGCGAGACGTACCCGGACCGGGCGGCCGGCACCGCGCCCCCGGGGGCTGCCGGGAGGACCGGCGCTCCGGAGTCCGCCTCGGTACGCGGGGACGCCGGAGGCCAGGCCGCCACGACGCGCTAGCGGCGCGCCGCGGAGCGGTACCGCAGGACGCCGAGGACGGCGGGCGGTCACCGCTGCCTCGTCACCGCCGACCCGTCCGGCCGGCGCGTCACCCCGCCCGTCTCCGGGTCGCGGCCGGTCAGACAGTAGATGCCGCCCGTCGGGTCCCGCATCACCGTCCAGTGGTCGAACGCGGCCACGAACGCCGCCCCGAGGCCCTCGTGCCGTGCCCGGGACGCCCTGATGTCGGCGCACGCCAGGTCGGGATGGGCCGAGACGGGCCGTTCCTCCTCCAGCCGCTGGAGCAGGATGCGCACGGGGAGCCCGGCCGGCGGCCCGACCACGTGGAACTCCGGCAGCGAGCCGGGCGCGGAGTCCCAGCCGGCCAGCAGCCCGCTCCAGAAGGCGACCTCGGCGTCGTAGAGGGACGGTGGAACGTTGATGCACACCTGGTCCAGCCGGCTGCCGTGCACGATGGGCGGCCGGACCGACTCCCCGTGCCAGCGCACCGCGCAGAACGGCTGCCCCGCGGGCGACCGCAGCACGGACAGCCCTTCGCGCCCGGCCACCGTCCTCCCACCCAGCCGCACCGCCGCCGCGGCGAAACCCGGGATGTCGTCCACGGAGAAGTCGAGGTGCGCACCGCCCGCGCCCGAGACGATCCGCTGCATCCCCACGCAGGCGTCGGCCCCGTCCGCCGTCAGGGTCGCGAACTCCCCGTGGTCGCCGGTCGGTTCGGACAGACGGGTCCCCGTGACGGCCGTCCAGAAGTCACCGGCCCGGTCGACGAGGGCGGCGGGCCGGTCGATGAAGGCGTACGTCCACCGGACGCTCACCGCGCGGGGCGTTCCATGAAGCGCAGCATGTTCCCCGCCGGGTCGCGGAACGCGCAGTCACGCACCCCGTACGGCTGGTCCACCGGCTCCTGGAGCACGTCCGCACCGGCGGCCCGGACGCGCTCGAAGAGGGCGTCGCAGTCGGTGGTGGTGAAGTTGACCCCGCGCAGCATGCCCTTGGCCAGCAGCTCCGCCATCGCCTGCCGGTCACCGGGGGAGGCGTCCGGGTTCGCGGCGGGCGGCTCCAGCACGATCTCCACGTCCGGCTGCTCCGGCGAGGCGACCGTCACCCACCGCATCCCCTCGAAGCCCACGTCGTTGCGGACCTCGAGGCCCAGCACGTCACGGTAGAAGGCCAGCGCCTTGTCGTGATCGTCGACGGCGATGAAGCACTGGGCGAGTCTCACGTTTGTTCCTGTGTCCATACGCCCACGCTAGAAGGTTTCGCCCGGATCGACCCGGGTGCGGCCCCGGACCGGACGGGTGTACGTGCGTGCCACGCACGGCGGGATCACCGCGCTCTCCACGTGCGACCGGGCGCGGTAGGCGCTCGGCGTCTCCCCGACCAGCTCGGTGAAGCGCGAACTGAACGAACCGAGCGAGGTGCAGCCGACTGCCAGACACACCTCCGTCACCGTGAGGTCGCCCCGCCGCAGCAGCGCCTTGGCGCGCTCGATGCGCCGGGTCATGAGGTAGGCGTACGGCGTCTGCCCGTAGGCCGCGCGGAAGCTGCGCTGGAAGTGGCCGGGCGACATCAGCGCGGTCCGCGCGAGCTCCGTGACGTCGAGCGGCTCGGCGTACTCCCGGTCCATCCGGTCCCGGGCCCGCCGCAGCCGCACCAGATCCTCCAGCTCCATCCGCCCAGCATCCCACGCCCGGCACGGCCGCCCACCGAATCCTCAGGGTCCGTCCGCTGTGACACCGAGCCGGCGTAACTCCTCCAGCGGGTACGGGGTCCGCCTGCTGCGGTCCTGGAACGCGCGGTTGAAGTCGGACATCACCGCGGCGACCGGCGCGTGCCGGGTGAGGATCGCCGCGGCCTCCCGCGGGATTCCCGTGGGACGCTCACCCTCCGCCAAGGCGCGCACCAGCGCGCGGCGGCCCTCCCGGTCCTCCCTGCGGAACCCGCACAGAGCGGTGACGAGTTCCGGCGACCTCCGCCAGGGGGTGCCGCATGTGACCGCACCCGGCCCGTGGGACACGCCGTGGGTGGCGGGCCGTGGGGCCGGGTGCGGGTGGGGGACGCTGCGAGTCGTGAGGAACCGCAGGTCGGAAGGCACTAAGGGTCAGGCCTTCTTGGTCTCCCAGAAGATCTTGTCGATCTGGGCGATGTAGTCCAGCGCCTTCTGGCCGGTGGCCGGGTCCGTCGAGGCCTTGGCGGCCGACAGGGCCTTCAGCGTGTCGTTGACCAGCTGGTGCAGCTCCGGGTACTTCTCGAAGTGCGGAGGCTTGAAGTAGTCGCTCCACAGCACGGAGACATGGTGCTTCGCCAGCTCGGCGCGCTGCTCCTTGATGACCGTGGCGCGGGCCTGGAAGTGCGGGTCGTCGTTGCCGGCCATCTTCTCCTGGACGGCCTTCACCGACTCCGCCTCGATGCGGGCCTGGGCCGGGTCGTACACGCCGCAGGGCAGGTCGCAGTGGGCGCTGACCTTGACCTTGGGGGCAAACAGGCGGGAAAGCATGGAGCGTTTCCTTCCTCGTGATCGTCTTCTCACACTGGACATTACTCCGTGGCGGACGGCTTTTCGCGGGTGCCCCCACGGGCTTAGGACAAAAGTCCGGGGTGAGACTGAGACTGGTGGAGGATGAACCGGGGAGGTGCCGGGAGATGCCGGAGCTGTCGCAGGACGCCGAGCGGGCGAGGGTCCCGCTGCCCTTCGGGGTGGCCGAGGTGACCGGGCCGTCCATGGTGCCCACACTGCACCACGGGGACCGGCTCCTCGTGCACTACGGCGCCCGGGTCAAACGCGGTGACGTGATCGTGCTGCGGCATCCCTTCCAGCAGGACCTGCTGGTCGTCAAGCGGGCCGCCGAGCGGCGCGACGGCGGCTGGTGGGTGCTGGGGGACAACGCCTACGCCGGTGGGGACAGCACCGACTACGGCGTCGTCCCCGACGAGCTGGTGCTGGGCCGGGTCCGGTTCCGTTACCGGCCGCGCGGCTCCGGGCGGCGGTCGCCGCTGGCCGTGGTGGGCTGGGCGCTGTCGTCGGCGCGGCCCGTGCTCTCCGGCCGGTCGGCCTCCAGGCGTTTGCGCGCGCGGTAGGCGGCCACGTTGGCGCGGGTGGCGCAGCGGTCGGAGCAGTAGCGGCGGGAGCGGTTGGTCGAGGTGTCCAGGTAGGCGTTGCGGCAGGGCGACGCCTCGCACAGGCCGAGCCGGTCCACGCCGTACTCGGTGAGGTGGAAGGCGAGCCCCATCGCGGCGATGGCGGCGTAGCCGGCGGTCGCGTTGGACGGGTGGTCGGCCAGGTGCATGTGCCACAGCGGGCGGCCGTCGTCGTCGCGGAAGTCGTGGCCGGAGATCTGGGGGCTGACGGGGAACTCCAGCAGCAGCGAGTTCAGCAGGTCGACGGCGAGCGTCTCGTCGCCGCCGTCCGCCGCGTCGAAGACCGAGCGGAGCCTGGCCCGGACCGAGCGGAACCGCGTCACATCGGCGTCGGTGGCGCGCCGGGCGGCCGACTGGTTCGCGCCGAACAGGTCGCGGACGGCCTCGACCGAGGTGAGCGTGTCCTTCCCCCGGGCCGGTTCCTCGGTGTTGACGAGGCGTACGGCGTAATCCGAGTAATAGGCCAGTTCCACTTGTAGTCCTTACGCAGGGGCTCTATGGTCATGCGTGCGGTCGGGTAATAGACGGTCGTGCTGCAAGGGTATTACGTGACGGAGACGAGGGAGGGGCTCGATGACGGACGCGCACACCACCACGGCCGCCGCCGACTGGCACGCCTGGCAGGAGAGCTGGGACCGGCAGCAGGAGTGGTACATGCCCGACCGCGAGGAGCGGTTCCGGGTCATGCTCGACATGGTCGAGGCCCTCGTCGGCACGGCCCCGCGCGTGCTGGACCTCGCCTGCGGCACGGGCAGCATCACCGCCCGGCTGCTCGCCCGGTTCCCGGACGCCACCAGCACCGGCGTCGACCTGGACCCGGCGCTGCTCGCCATCGCCGAAGGCACCTTCGCGGGGGACGGGCGGGTCACCTTCGTGACGGCCGACCTCAAGGATCCCGAGTGGCCGGCGGCACTGCCGTACGACACCTACGACGCCGTCCTGACCGCGACGGCCCTGCACTGGCTGCACCGGGAACCCCTCGCCGACCTCTACGGGCACATCGCGGGGCTGGTCCGCGACGGCGGTGTCTTCATGAACGCGGACCACATGATCGACGACACGACGCCCCGGATCAACGCGGCCGAACGCGCCCAGCGGCACGCCCGCATGGATCAGGCCAAGGCGGACGGCGCCCTCGACTGGGCCGAGTGGTGGCGGCTCGCCGCCGAGGACCCGGTCCTCGCGGGACCGGCGGCCCGCCGGTTCGAGATCTACGGCGAGCACGCCGAGGGCGACACGCCGTCGGCGGCCTGGCACGCGCGCGTGCTGCGCGAGAAGGGGTTCGGCGAGGCACGGCCGGTCTGGTGCTCGCCCTCGGACACCCTGCTGCTGGCGCTGAAGTAGCACACGGGCGAGGGGCGGTACGGACAATCCGTACCGCCCCTCCGCCGTGTGCCGGGGCCGCGGTCAGAGCACCTTGGAAAGGAACGACTTGGTGCGGTCGTGCTGCGGGTTGGTCAGCACCTCGCGCGGGTGCCCGGACTCGACGACCACGCCGTCGTCCATGAACACCAGCGAGTCGCCCACCTCCCGGGCGAAGCCCATCTCGTGGGTGACGACGATCATCGTCATGCCGTCCTCGGCGAGGTCGCGCATGACGTCGAGGACCTCGCCGACGAGCTCCGGGTCGAGGGCCGACGTCGGCTCGTCGAAGAGCATCAGCTTGGGCTGCATCGCCAGCGCACGGGCGATGGCGACGCGCTGCTGCTGACCTCCGGAGAGCTGGGCGGGGTAGTGACCCCTGCGGTCGCCGAGACCGACCCGGTCCAGCAGCCGCTCCGCGCGCTCCCGGGCCACGGCCCTGGTCTCCCGCTTGACCTGGACCGGAGCCTCCATGACGTTCTCCAGCGCCGTCATGTGGGGGAAGAGGTTGAAGCGCTGGAACACCATGCCGATGTCCCGTCGCTGCGCCGCGACCTCCTTCTCCTTCAGCTCGTAGAGCTTGTCGCCCTTCTGCCGGTAGCCGACCAGTTCGCCGTCGACGGACAGCCGGCCGGCGCTGATCTTCTCCAGGTGGTTGATGCACCGCAGGAAGGTGGACTTGCCGGAACCGGACGGGCCGATCAGGCAGAACACCTCCCGCGCGTTCACCTCCAGGTCGATGCCCTTGAGGATGTGCGCGAGGCCGAAGGACTTGTGCACGCCCTCCGACTTGACCATCGGGTGACTGCTCGCGCCGCTCACGACGTCCTTGCTGAGCTTGCTCACCGGGTCACCTCCGGGCGGCCGAACGAGTTGAACAGGCGGAGGTTCTTCTTCAGGCGCTGCCATGGCGTCGGCGGCAGACTGCGCGTGGCGCCGCGGGCGTAGCGGCGTTCCAGGTAGTACTGGCCGACGCTGAAGACGCTGGTGAGGGCCAGGTACCAGATCGACGCCACGAAGTACATCTCGACCACCGCCAGCGACGTGCTGGAGATGTCCGTGGACCGTTTGATGAGTTCACTGAACTGCACCACGTAGGCGAGCGACGAGGTCTTGAGCATGTTGATGTACTCGTTGCCCGTCGGCGGCACGATCACCCGCATCGCCTGCGGGAGGACCACCCGGCGCAGCGTCTTGGCCCGGGTCATGCCCAGCGCGTGCGAGGCCTCCGTCTGTCCTTCGTCGACGGACTGGATGCCCGCGCGGACGATCTCGGACATGTACGCGGCCTCGTTCAGGCCGAGCCCCAGCAGTGCCGCCAGGAACGGCGTCATCACCTGGTTCATCTCGTCCTTGTAGAACCCCAGGTTGAGGGTGGGGAACACGAGCGCGATGTTGTACCAGATGAGCAGCTGGACCAGGACCGGCGTGCCGCGGAAGAACCAGACGTAGAAGTAGGCCACCGCGCTGGTGACCGGGTTCGCCGACATCCGCATGACCGCGAGGATCACGCCCAGGACGAGACCGAGCACCATGGCGAGCACGGAGATGTACAGCGTGTGCCAGGCGCCGGACAGAATGGTTCCGTCCGTGAGGTAGTCGGGGATGATGGCGTAGTTGATGTTCGCGTTGGAGAAGGCGATCCCGATCAGCACCAGGATGGCGATGACCACCGCACCGGCCACCCAGCGGCCGTAGTGGCGCACCGGGATCGCCTTGATCTGCTCCGGCGGCACCGATGGCGCCGGAGCCTTGTCAACCGTGTCCGTCACAGTGACTGCCCTTCAGTGTCGCCGAGGTTCAGGAACCGCCGTTGATCTTCGCCTCGGTCACCGCGCCGTCCGTGACGTTCCACTTCTCGAGGATCTTCGTGTACTCGCCGTTCTCGATGATGGCGTTCATGGCCGCCTGGAGGGCGTCCCGCAGCTGGGTCTGGTCCTTGCTGACGCCGATGCCGTACGGGCCGGCCTCGATCTGCTCGCCGACGACCTCGAAGTCCTTGCCGCCACCCGACGTCTTGGCGTTGTAGGCGGCGACCGGGAAGTCGTTGAGGTCGGCGACGGACGCGCCCTGCTTCAGACGGAGCAGCGCCTCGGGGTCGGTGTCGTAGGTCTGGAGCTTGATGGCCGGCTTGCCGTCGTCGGTGCACTTCTTGTTCTGGGCGTTGGCGATGCCCTCGGAGGTGGTGCCGCGCTGCAGCGCCACGACCTGGCCGCACAGGTCGTCCAGGGACTTGATGCCCTTGGGGTTGCCCTTCTGGACGAGGATCGACGTACCGGCGGTGAAGTAGTCGACGAAGTCGATGCCGTCGCCGGCCTTCTTGCCGGTGTCGGAGTCGATGCCGTTCTGGCGGTCCTTGGTGTCGTTCATCGCGGACATGATGACGTTGAAGCGCTTGGACTGCAGACCGACGATGAGCTGGTCGAACTTGCCGTTCTGGAAGTCGAACTTCACACCGAGCTGCTTGCCGAGGGCTTCCGCGATGTCGGGGTCGATGCCGACGGCCTTGCCGTCCTTCATGAACTCGACCGGCGGGTACGCGATGTCGGAGCCCACCTTGATGACGCCCGCCTTGCGGACGTCGGCCGGGAGCTTGTCGGCGAGCGGGGCGCTGGACGTGCCGGCGGTGTCGCTGTCGCCGCTCTTGTCCGTCTGGTCACCGCAGCCGGTGAGAATCAGTGCGCCTGCGACCGCGATCGCGCCGACCGCTGCAATCCGTGAGCGCGCGGCGGTGGTACGACGGGTGGTGCTTGCGGTCATGGTGGGTTCCTCCGGCGGATGGGTGGAGTTGCCGATGGGGCCGGCGACTGCCTGAGCGGCATCGCCGCGGGTCGACGAGAGCACACGCCTTCGAGTGTCGCGACCTCGTGTGATTACCGCATCTTGCCATTCGGACTGCGCCAGTCAGGGGGGCGGCGATGTCAAAATCGGATAACGGGTGGCGCTCGAACCGGCCCATTCCGCTCCATCGTGGCCGGACACTCTGCGGGAATCCTCCATTCCGGCGGGAAGATCTTCGGTGGCGCCCGTGATATGGACGTGGCCACCGTGACCTTTGGTGGGATTGTGGGCTTGCTGGGAGTTCGCCCAGGTCTTGTCCTGATATCGGGCGATGGTTCAGGGTGTCGGCATGTGACCTTCGCGTTATGGACTCGTCGCCGACGGCGTCCGTCCGGTAAGAAGGTTCTTTACACCCCTCATCCGGGGCTCAGGGCGCGTGTGCGGCGCGCCCGTCGTGTTTGGCCCGTACGCATCAACCCTCCGGGCCTTGCGCGGTCCCGCCCACCCCTCACCAGGAGTGGCAACCCTCAAACCATGAACACTTAAGGGGTAAAACCAAGTGGCAGCGGAGATTGTCAATCCTCGCAGCGACAGCGAAAGCCGGAACGGTCACAAGGAACCGGAGAGCGGGGCAGAGCCCCTGGATTCCTTCGACCCGGCATTCGCGCTGCACCGCGGCGGCAAGATGGCTGTGCAGGCCACCGTGCCGGTCCGCGACAAGGACGATCTGTCCCTGGCTTACACGCCCGGCGTCGCGAAGGTGTGCAGCGCGATCGCCGAGCAGCCGGACCTCGTCCACGACTACACGTGGAAATCCCAGGTCGTCGCCGTCGTGACGGACGGTACGGCCGTGCTCGGGCTCGGCGACATCGGGCCCGAGGCCTCCCTCCCCGTGATGGAGGGCAAGGCCATCCTCTTCAAGCAGTTCGGCGGCGTGGACGCCGTCCCGATCGCTCTGGCCTGCACCGACGTCGACGAGATCGTCGAGACCGTGGTCCGGCTCGCCCCGTCCTTCGGCGGCGTGAACCTGGAGGACATCTCGGCACCCCGGTGCTTCGAGATCGAGCGGCGGCTGCAGGAACGGCTGGACATCCCGGTCTTCCACGACGACCAGCACGGCACGGCGGTCGTGTCGCTGGCGGCGCTGCGCAACGCGGCGCGGCTGAGCGGACGCACGCTGGGCGAGCTGCGGGCCGTGATCTCGGGCGCCGGAGCCGCGGGTGTCGCGATCGCCAAGATGCTGGTCGAGGCCGGCATCGGCGACGTGGCCGTGGCCGACCGCAAGGGCGTCGTGTCGCGCGACCGCCAGGACCTCACGCCGATCAAGGCGGAGCTGGCGTCGTTCACGAACAAGGCCGGTCTCTCCGGAACGCTGGAGTCGGCGCTGGCCGGGGCCGATGTGTTCATCGGTGTCTCCGGCGGCACGGTGCCGGAGTCGGCGGTGGCGTCGATGGCCGAGGGCGCGTTCGTCTTCGCCATGGCCAACCCCGATCCGGAGGTGCACCCGGAGGTCGCGCACAAGTACGCGGCGGTCGTGGCCACCGGGCGGTCGGACTTCCCGAACCAGATCAACAACGTGCTGGCGTTCCCCGGGATCTTCGCGGGTGCCCTCCAGGTGCGGGCCTCGCGGATCACCGAGGGGATGAAGCTGGCGGCGGCCGAGGCGCTGGCCTCGGTGGTCGGTGACGATCTCGCCGCCGACTACGTCATCCCGTCCCCGTTCGACGAGCGGGTCGCCCCCGCGGTGACGGCGGCCGTGGCCGCGGCCGCCCGGGCGGAGGGTGTCGCCCGCCGCTGAGGCGTGCTTCACCGTTGGCCCCGTCCCTGTGCGGACGGGGCCACTTTTCTTCGCCGGGGGCTGGGCCGTACGGGTGGCGAATGCCGCGTGCGGCCGGAGGGCGCGTGGCAAGAGGGCGTGTCTCACAGCGGGCCCTGGTTCCCCCGACGGGGCGGGGAACCTATCGTCAAGGTCATGTTCGCTGTCTACGCCGCCCGAATCGACCGCGACCAGCCGCTGAACGGTCTGGAGTTGGGGGAGCGTCCCGCTCCCGAGACCCGGCCCGGCTGGAGCACCGTCACGGTCAAGGCCGCCTCCCTCAACCACCATGACCTCTGGTCCCTGCGGGGCGTCGGCCTCGCGGAGGACAAGCTGCCGATGATCCTCGGCTGCGACGCCGCCGGTGTCGACGCGGACGGCAACGAGGTCGTCCTGCACTCCGTGATCGGACAGAGCGGTCACGGGGTGGGGCCCGGGGAGCCCCGGTCCATCCTGACCGAGCGCTACCAGGGCACCTTCGCCGAGCAGGTGTCCGTGCCCACCTGGAACATCCTGCCCAAGCCGAAGGAGCTCTCCTTCGAGGAGGCCGCCTGTCTGCCGACCGCCTGGCTGACGGCGTACCGGATGCT
The DNA here is from genome assembly GCF_008312835.1 of Streptomyces marokkonensis. GTDB lineage: Bacteria > Actinomycetota > Actinomycetes > Streptomycetales > Streptomycetaceae > Streptomyces > Streptomyces marokkonensis_A. Next base: position 430,968 of record NZ_VSKS01000002.1, read on the forward strand.
GTTCACCAACGCCGGGGTGCGGCCCGGTGACTCCGTGCTGGTCCAGGGGGCCGGGGGCGGCGTCGCGACCGCCGCCATCGTGCTCGGCAGGGCCGCCGGGCTGCGGGTCTTCGCCACCAGCCGGGACGAGGCCAAGCGCAAGCGGGCGCTGGAGCTCGGCGCGGTGGAGGCGGTGGAGCCCGGTGCGCGGCTGCCGCAGCGCGTCGACGCGGTGATCGAGACCGTGGGGGCCGCCACCTGGTCCCACTCGGTGAAGTCGCTGCGCCCCGGCGGCACGGTGGTCATCTCCGGGGCCACCAGCGGTGACCGGCCCTCGCACGCCGAGCTGACCCGGGTCTTCTTCCTGGAGCTCAGGATCGTCGGGTCGACGATGGGGACCAAGGACGAGCTGGAGGACCTGCTCTCCTTCTGTGCCGCCACGGGCGTACGTCCCGTCATCGACGAGGTGCTGCCCATGGACCGGGCGCGGGAGGGCTTCGAGCGGATGGAGTCCGGGGTGCAGTTCGGGAAGATCGTGCTCACCGGTCCCTGAGGAGCGGAGTTCCCGCCGACGGCCGGTCCGGGTTTCCGGGCCGGCCGTCGCTGCGTCAACCAGGGTTGACGACCCGGTCGGTGTCAACGTAAGTTGACATCATGACTGAGGCAACCGACCTCGCCGAGCGGGCGGGCGACCGCGATCCACGCGTCGGCCTGCGGGCCGTCGCCGCGCTGCGCAGGCTGCTCGAGCAGTTGGAGACCGTGCAGGTGCGCAACGCGCGCCATCAGGGCTGGTCGTGGCAAGAGATCGCCACCGAGCTCGGGGTCAGCAGGCAGGCCGTGCACAAGAAGTACGGGAGGCATTGATGTTCGAGCGGTTCACCAAGGACGCCCGGGACGTGGTCAAGGGCGCGGTCGCACACGCGGAACAGGCCGGCGCGCGCAGCGTCGGCACCGAGCACATCCTGCTGGCCCTGCTCGACCGGGAGGGCAGCCGGGCCTCCTTCGTGCTGGGCGCCCTCGGGCTCGCCGGGCGGCGTGAGCCGGTGAGGGCCGCGCTGGAGCAGGCGCGGCGGCGCGGCGGGCTGACGAAGGCCGAGACCGACGCCCTCGCCGGGCTGGGGATCGATGTGCCGGAGATCGTGGCCCGGGTGGAGGAGGTGCACGGAGCCGGCGCCCTGTCCGGCGATCGGCGGGGCGGCGGGCGGCGGTCGGGACACCGTCCCTTCGAGCCGGGAGCCAAGGACATCCTGACCGGGGCCCTGCGCGCCGCCACCGCCCGGCGGGACCGGCGCATCGGCGACGAGCACATCCTGCTCGCCCTCACCGCACGCCCCGGCGTCCCCGCCGAGGTCCTCGCCGACCACGGGGTGACGTACGAGTCCGTGACCCGGGTGCTCCCCGGGAGCGGCGGCGAGGCCAAGGCGGGCTGACGGCGGCTCAGGGCTTCGGGGTGCGCAGTATCGCCCCGATGTTCGCCGCCGCCGCGGACAGATGGCGCCGGGCGTCGCGGAGCTGGTCCGCGGTGACGCCGTGGTCGCGGGCCGCGTCCCGGATGTCGTCCCGGAAGCGGTCCAGCAGTCGGTCCAGATCGCGGGCCGGATCACCGGTGGAGTCCGAGGCGTCCTCGTGCGCCCACGCCGGGGTGTAGTCGGCGGGGAAGTCCTCGGGGGTTTGGGAGTACGACGGCTCGGAGGCCCTGCCGGCCGATCCCGTGCCGGTGCGGCCGAAGGCGAAGTCCTTGCCGAACTCACCCATCCCCTTGGCCAGTTCGCCCAGGCCCTCGCGCAGTCCCGTCGGCCAGTCGCCGCGGGCGAAGTGGTCCTGGACCTGTTCCTGGACCTGGCGCATGATGCGCTGCACCTCCTCCTGCGCCCTGTCCTGGGCCTCCTTGGCCTGGCGGCGGGCGCGCTGGGCCTCCTCACGGGAGCGCCGGCTCTCGTCCTTGGCGCGCCGGGCCTGTTCCTTCCACTCCTGCTTCGCGCGGCGCATCTCCTCCTTGGCGGCGCGCCAGGCGTCGTTGTCGCCGAAGACCGTGAAGTCGCCGAGCAGGCCCTCGTCCTCGGTGGACGCGCCGTTGCCGCGGGACTGGCGGGCCTTGCCGGCCGCGGCCCGCATCTCCCGGCGCAGGTCCCCCGCCGCGCCGCTGACGTCGGCCCGGATCTCGGCGGCCAGTTCGGCGACCGACTCCCGGATCTCCAGTTCCAGGTCGGCCAGTTCGCCGCTGCGGTCGGCCAGTTCGGCGCGGCCGGCGTCCGTGATGGCGTACACCTTGCGGCCGCCCTCGGTGGTGTGGGTGACCAGGCCCTCCGCCTCCAGCTTGGCCAGGCGGGGGTACACCGTGCCGGCGGAGGGCGCGTACAGCCCCTGGAAGCGTTCCTCGAGGAGGCGGATCACCTCGTAGCCGTGACGCGGCGCCTCGTCCAGCAGCTTCAGCAGGTAGAGGCGGAGGCGTCCGTGGGCGAAGACGGGGGGCATGTCAGAGCACCTTCTTGTCGGTCGTACCGGCGTTGTCTCCCGAGGCGTCCCGCGGGTCCGGCTCGTCCTCACCGGGCGGGCGGCGCAGCAGGGCGATGGAGCCGGAGACGGTGGTGGCGCGCAGCTTGCCACTGCCCGCGCCCAGACGGCCGGTGAGCTTGTGGGCGCCCCACTGGCCCCGCACCCGGAGGTCGTCGAAGGCGTTGGAGATGGCGCCGCTCGCGGTGTTGGCCTCGACCTCGGCGTCCGCCGGGTAGGGCAGCCGGATGGCGATCTCGCCGGAGACGCTGGTGAGCCTGACGTCGGTGGGGCCGTCGGGATCGAGGTCCACGATCATGGAGCCGCTGACCGTGTCCGCCCGCACGGAGGAGCCCGAGCCCTCGACGACGGTGAGGTCGCCGGAGACGGAGGCGAAGCGGAGGTCGCCGGTGACGGACTGGGCCTCCACGTTCCCCGACACGGTGTCCGCGCGGACCGGGCCGGAGAGGGCGACCAGGGTCGTGTCACCCGCGACGCCCTTCACCGCGGCGGGGCCCCGGATGCCGGAGACCACGGCGCCGGCGCCGACCACGCCGACCTCCACCCGGGTCCGTGCCGGGACGGCCAGGGAGACCACCGCGCTGCGGCGCCAGCCCTTGCGGTCCAGCCACTTGAGGAAGCCCTTCCAGGGCAGGTCGTCGTAGGCCACCGTGAGGGTGCCGTCCCTCTGGGTGACCACCAGGGGCGGGCCGTCTATCTCGGAGACCTCCAGGCGGGCGGAACCCTCGTCGGTCCCCACCACGTTCACCGTTCCGTTGACGATGCGCACGTGGAGCTCGTGAACGGGGGCGTCGAAGGTGAGCTTCGTGGGCTCCGCGACGGACGACTCGGACATGGTGACGACCTCCAGGGAGCGGACGTACCCGACGACGCGCCATATCGCGTCTTACGTGATTCACGATATATCGCGGCAGGGGAAAGTCAAGACACTCGTTCTGGTGATCGGCCGTCGTGGGCGTTGCCGGGCAGCGCGGCGGCGGGCGGCGCGGCAGCCTCGCCTGCGCTGTCGGGCTGAGCCGGTGTGGGGGCGCGGCGGGGGGGCGTTTGCGCAGCCCGGCGCCTGCGGGGTGCCGTCGCGCACAACCGTGCCGCCCTGCGGCACGATTGCCCGCGGTCGACGCGACTACTGCCCGCGGTCGACGCGGCACCGCTGCCCGCCGATGCCGATGCCGATGCGGATGCGGATGCGGATGCGGATGCGAAAGCGGTGCGGATGCGGGTGGGTGCCGGAGGGGGAGGTTACTCGTCGTCCTCGTCGTCCAGGCGGGCCAGCCAGGTGGCCAGGCGTTCCACCGGGACCTCGAAGTCGGGGTTGAGGTCGACGAACGTCCTCAGCTGCTCGGCCAGCCACTCGAAGGAGACCTCCTCCTCGCCGCGCCGCTTCTCCAGTTCCTCGATGCCACGGTCCGTGAAGTACATGAGACAAGGATATGTGCCGGAAAACGGGCGGGCCGCACCCCCCGTGAGAGGGGCGCGGCCCGTGCGTACGGCTGCCGGTCAGGCCTCGAAGACCTCGCGCACCAGCTGCTCCTGCTCGGCCTGGTGGCGCTTCGCGGAGCCGACCGCGGGGGACGAGCCGTGCGGGCGCGAGATGCGCCGCAGACGCTCGTCGTGCGGGAGGTCCGCTCCGACCGCCAGGTCGAGGTGGTCGATCAGGTTGAGCGCGATGAACGGCCAGGCACCCTGGTTCGCCGGCTCCTCCTGGGCCCACAGGTACTTCTCGGCGTTCGGGTACTTCTTGATCTCCGCCTGGAGCTCCGCACCCGGCAGCGGGTACAGGCGCTCGATGCGGATGATCGCCGTGTCCGTCACGCCGCGCTTGCGCCGCTCGGCCTCCAGGTCGTAGTAGACCTTGCCGGCGGTGAAGACGACCTTCCTGACCGCGGCCGGGTCGACCGAGGCGTCGCCGATGACCGGGCGGAACTGGCCCGTCGTGAACTCCTCCGCCTTCGATGCCGCGGCCTTCAGGCGCAGCATCGACTTCGGCGTGAAGACGACCAGCGGCTTGTGGTGCGGGTTGTGCACCTGCCACCGCAGGAGGTGGAAGTAGTTCGACGGCGACGTCGGCATCGCGACCGTCATGTTGTTCTGGGCGCAGAGCTGCAGGAACCGCTCGGGGCGGGCCGAGGAGTGGTCCGGGCCCTGGCCCTCGTAGCCGTGGGGGAGAAGCAGGACCACACCGGAGGTCTGGCTCCACTTCTGTTCCGCCGACGAGATGAACTCGTCCACGACCGTCTGCGCGCCGTTGACGAAGTCACCGAACTGCGCCTCCCACAGCACGAGCGCGTCGGGGCGGGCGAGCGAGTAGCCGTACTCGAAGCCCATCGCCGCGTACTCGGACAGCAGGGAGTTGTAGACGTTCAGCCGCGACTGGTCCTCGGAGAGGTACTGCAGCGGCGTGTACTCCTCACCCGTGCTGCGGTCGATGATGACCGCGTGGCGCTGGCCGAAGGTGCCGCGCTGGGAGTCCTGGCCGGCGAGGCGCACCGGGACGCCCTCCAGCAGCAGGGAGCCGAACGCGAGGGTCTCGCCCATGCCCCAGTCGATCGTGCCGTCCTCGACCATCGCCGCACGGCGCTGCAGCTGCGGCAGCAGACGCGGGTGGACGGTGATGTGGTCGGGGATGTTCACCTGGGACTCGGCGATCCGCTTGACGACCTCCGTGGTCACCGCGGTGTTCACGGCGACCGGGAACTCGGCCTGCGGCTCGGACGGCACCACGGCGGACGGCTGCGAGGTGGCCTCACGGACCTCCGTGAAGACCTTCTCCAGCTGGCCCTGGTAGTCCTGAAGCGCCTGCTCGGCCTCTTCCAGGGTGATGTCGCCGCGACCGATCAGGGACTCGGTGTAGAGCTTGCGCACCGAGCGCTTCTTGTCGATCAGGTCGTACATCAGCGGCTGGGTGAAGGCCGGGTTGTCCGACTCGTTGTGACCGCGGCGGCGGTAGCAGATGAGGTCGATCACCACGTCCTTGTTGAACGCCTGGCGGAACTCGAAGGCCAGGCGCGCGACGCGCACGACGGCCTCCGGGTCGTCGCCGTTCACGTGGAAGATCGGGGCCTCGATCATCCGCGCCACGTCCGTGGCGTACATCGAGGAGCGCGAGGACTCCGGGGCGGCGGTGAAGCCGACCTGGTTGTTGATGACGATGTGGACCGTGCCGCCGGTGCGGTAGCCGCGCAGCTGCGACATGTTCAGGGTCTCGGCCACCACGCCCTGGCCCGCGAAGGCCGCGTCGCCGTGGATCGCCACCGGCAGCACGGTGAAGTCCGTGCCGCCCTTGCCGATGATGTCCTGCTTGGCGCGGGCGACGCCCTCCAGGACCGGGTCCACCGCCTCCAGGTGCGAGGGGTTGGCGACCAGGGAGACCTTGATCTGCTCGCCGTCCAGGCCGGTGAAGGTGCCCTCGGCGCCCAGGTGGTACTTCACGTCGCCGGAGCCGTGCATCGACTTCGGGTCGAGGTTGCCCTCGAACTCGCGGAAGATCTGCGCGTACGACTTGCCGACGATGTTGGCCAGCACGTTCAGCCGGCCGCGGTGGGCCATGCCGATGACGACCTCGTCCAGGCGGGACTCGGCGGCCGAGTCCAGCACCGCGTCGAGCAGCGGGATGACGGACTCGCCGCCCTCCAGGGAGAAGCGCTTCTGGCCGACGTACTTCGTCTGCAGGAAGGTCTCGAAGGCCTCCGCCGCGTTCAGCCGGCGCAGGATGCGCAGCTGCTCCTCGCGCTCCGGCTTGGTGTGCGAGCGCTCGATGCGGTCCTGGATCCACTTGCGCTGCTTGGGGTCCTGGATGTGCATGAACTCGACGCCGGTGGTGCGGCAGTACGAGTCGCGCAGGACGCCCAGGATGTCGCGCAGCTTCATCAGGGACTTGCCCGCGAAGCCGCCGACGGCGAACTCGCGCTCCAGGTCCCACAGCGTGAGGCCGTGCTCGACGATGTCCAGGTCGGGGTGCTTGCGCTGGCGGTACTCCAGCGGGTCGGTGTCGGCCATGACGTGGCCGCGGACCCGGTAGGAGTGGATCAGCTCGAAGACGCGGGCGGCCTTGGTGACGTCGTCGTCGTGGGACGCGTCGATGTCCTTGAGCCAGCGGACCGGCTCGTAGGGGATGCGCAGCGCCTCGAAGATCTCGTCGTAGAAGTTGTTCTCGCCGAGCAGGAGGTTCGCGACCTGGCGGAGGAACTCGCCGGAGGCGGCGCCCTGGATCACCCGGTGGTCGTAGGTCGACGTGAGCGTCATGACCTTGGAGATGCCGAGCTTGTTCAGGGTGTCCTGGCTGGTGCCCTGGAACTCCGCCGGGTAGTCCATCGAGCCGACGCCCAGGATCACCGACTGGCCGGGCATCAGGCGCGGCACGGAGTGGACGGTGCCAAGGCCGCCGGGGTTGGTCAGCGAGACCGTGACGCCGGTGAAGTCGTCCATCGTCAGCTTGTTGTCGCGGGCGCGACGGACGATGTCCTCGTAGGCCTGCCAGAACTCGAAGAAGTTCAGCGTCTCGGCCTTCTTGATCGCCGCGACGACCAGCTGGCGGTCGCCGTTGGGCTTCACCAGGTCGATGGCGAGACCGAGGTTGACGTGCTCCGGCTTGACCAGGGTGGGCTTGCCGTCCACCTTCGCGTAGGAGTTGTTCATCGACGGCATCGCCTTGATCGCCTGGACCATGGCGTACCCGATGAGGTGCGTGAAGGAGATCTTTCCGCCGCGCGCCCGCTTGAGGTGGTTGTTGATGACGATGCGGTTGTCGAACAGCAGCTTCACCGGGACCGCGCGCACGGACGTGGCCGTGGGCAGCTCCAGCGAGGCGTCCATGTTCTTCGCCACGGCGGCGGACGGACCGCGCAGGGTCACCTGCTCGGGGCCGCCCTTGGCCTCGCCGTCGGGCTGCGCCTTGGGCTTGGCGGGGGCCGGCTTCGCGGCGGGAGCGGCGGCCTTCGCCGGTGCGGGCGCCTGCGCCGGGGCCTTGGCGGCCGGCTGGGCGGCGGGCTGCGCGGCCGCAGGAGCGGGCGCGGCAGGCTGGGCCGGAGCGGCCGGCTGCGCAGGGGTGGAGGTTCCCGCGGCCCCCGCGGCCGCGGTACCCGCCGGAGCCGAGGTCGCAGGCGCGCCCGGCTTGTAGTCGGCGAAGAAGTCCCACCAGGCTCGGTCCACCGAGTTCGGGTCCTGGAGGTACTGCTGGTAGATCTCGTCGACGAGCCATTCGTTGGCACCGAAGGCCGCAGCGGGGTTCTTACCCGCTTGGTCGGTGTCGGTCGAGATGCTCGAGTTACTGGGGGACTGTGGCGACACGGCGTCAACCGCCCTCTTCCGCTTCGCAAGATGATGGACAGCGGAAATAAAGGCTACGCCCCCCGGAGCGAGAAGGTCAGGCCGGGCCCGTTCATCGTCGTGTAAGTCACATATCTTCGCGTGTTTCGGCGCATGAAATGGCGGGAAACAAGCGAGGTTCCGGTTCTTCCGGGGGTATGCGGCATCGTTCGGCCGGGACCCGGCGCGCAGCTCGCGCGGGCCTGTGCCTGATCACACGTGTCCGTCAGCGTGAACACGGATGGATCTTGCGGCTCCGCTTCGAACTTTACGTCAACTTGGTACGGATGACGCTCCCGGAAGAGTGATGAGGATCCGGCAGCCCCGCTCGGATTCGGCCACTCCGATCCGGCCGCCGTGCAGATCGACGGCCCAGCGGGCGATCGCCAGGCCGAGACCGGTGCCGCCGTCGCTGCCCGGACCGTGCGGGCGGTTGACGTTGCCGCGGTTGAAGCGCTCGAAGACGCGGTGCCATTCGGTCCGCGGAATACCGGGCCCCTCGTCCAGCACCTCCAGCTCCAGCGACTCCGGCTGGGCCCCGCGCCGCGCCCGGACCGTCACCCGGCCGTGCGGCGGGCTGTGCTTGACCGCGTTGTCGATGAGGTTGGCGACCACCTGGTGGATGCGCTCCGGGTCGGCGTGCGCGACGAGTTCCGGCGGCGAGACGTCGAGGTGCAGGTGGACGTCCGTACGGGTGTGGCTGCCCGACCCGGAGGCCATGCCCGCGCGGGCCGAGGCGACCATGTTGGCCTCCTTGAGCACGCCCGACAGGTACGGCCACACCTCGAAGCGGCGCTTCTTCAGCGGAACGACCCCGTTGTCCAGGCGGGACAGGTCCAGCAGCGTCTCCACGAGGCGCCCGAGCCGCTCGGTCTGCTTCAGGGCCGTGCGCATCGTCTCGGGATCGGCCTGCGTGACGCCGTCGACGATGTTCTCCAGCACCGCGCGCAGGCCCGCGATGGGCGTGCGCAGCTCGTGCGAGACGTTGGCCACCAGCTCCTTGCGCTGGCGGTCCTGGGCCTCCAGCTCGTCGGCCATGACGTTGATCGTCTGGGCCAGGTCGCCCAGCTCGTCCCGGCGGTTCTCCCGCACCCGGCGGGTGTAGTCGCCGTGCGAGATGGACCGGGCCACGGCGTTCATGTCGTCCAGCGGCGCGGTGAGCGAGTGCGCCACGAACTGCGTGATGAGCAGTGTGGCGATCATCGAGAAGACCGTGATGAAGCGCAGTTCCGTCTTGGTGTGCACCGCGATCACCGACAGTCCCGTGGTGATCAGGACCGAGACGACGACCAGCGCGCCCAGCTTGGTCTTGATCGAGAACGGGCGTACACCGCCCCAGGGCTGTGGTCCCCCGGGGCCTCCGCGTCCGGCCGGCCCCCCGCTCATGGCGTCGGCGTCTCCAGGGCGTAGCCCACGCCGTGCACGGTGCGGATGCGCTCGGCGCCGATCTTCCGGCGCAGCGCCTTGATGTGGCTGTCGACGGTCCGGGTTCCGGAGGCGTCCGCCCAGTCCCAGACCTCGGCCAGCAGCTGCTCGCGCGAGAGCACCGCGCGGGGCGTGTTCGCCAGGCACACCAGGAGGTCGAACTCGGTGGGCGTCAGATGGACGTCCTCGCTGCGCACGCGCACCCTGCGCTGCGCGTGGTCGATCTCCAGCTCACCCAGGCGCAGGATGCCGCTGCGCGGTGTGGTGGCCGCGAGCGCCGCGCGCTCCATGCGGCGCAGCAGCACGTGCACGCGGGCCGCGAGCTCCCGCATGGAGAACGGCTTCGTCATGTAGTCGTCGGCGCCGACGCCCAGCCCGACCAGCATGTCGGTCTCGTCGTCCCGCGCGGTGAGCATCAGCACCGGCACCGGCCGCTGGGCCTGCACGCGCCGGCAGACCTCCAGGCCGTCGAAGCCCGGCAGCATGATGTCGAGGATCAGCAGGTCGGGCTGCCAGGCCTCCGCCGTGTCGACCGCCGACGGGCCGTCGCCCGCCGTTTGCACCAGGAATCCCTCGGCGCGAAGGCGGGTCGCGATGGCGTCCACGATCGTCGCGTCGTCCTCGACCACCAGGACCCGGCGCTGCGCGCCGGGGGTGGTCGTCGCCGTGCCGTTGTGGGAGGTGTGTGTCTGCTCCATCGCCCGCCCCTGAGGTGTGCTTTTTCCGGAATCCGTGGGGTGATCCGTCGTCTGCGCATCACTGCGATTGACGCTTGAATGATCCGCGTCAGGGCAGCAGCGTACGGGGATGCACCGCGGCTTTGCTATTCAGGGCGGACGCCGATGTGCACGACGTCCGGAACGCCCCGGGCAACGGGGATCTCTTCGGTACGCACCTGTCGGAACCCGGCATTCCGCAAGGTTCCCTCGAATTCCGGGGACGGCTGGGCGGACCAGAGCGCGAGCACCCCGCCCGGACTCAACACCCGTGCGCAGGCCGACAGTCCGGCCGGCGAATAGAGGCCTTCGTTGTCCTCGGTGACGGTCCAGTCGGGCCCGTTGTCGATGTCGAGACACAGCGCGTCGAACGTGTCGGACGTCTCATGGAGGTAACGGACGAGATCCGCCTCGACGATCCGGACGCGGGGGTCGGCGAGCGCCCGGCCGGAGAGCGCGGACAGCGGTCCCGCGCGGTGCCACTCGACGACGGCGGGTTCGCGCTCCACCACGGTGATCCGCCCCCAGCGGGACTGCCCGGCGGCGTGTGCGAGCGAGAAGCCGACCCCGAGGCCGCCGATCAGGACGCGCGGACCGGCGGCGCGCGCGTCGAGGGCGCCCAGGGCGGCGTCGACGAGCCGCCGCTCCGAACGGCCGTCGGAGGTGTCCATCAGGAAGCAGCCGTTGGCGATGATCTGCAGCAGGTCACCGTGCCTGCGCAGCACGACCTCGCCGTACGGTCCCTCGCGGCGGTCCAGGACTTCGGGGGCTTCGGGAATGTCGTACGGGGTGGACATGCGTTCATCCTGGCAGCTTCCCTCGCACGGGATTCCTGGCCTCCGCACCCCGGAGCCGGTGATCGCTCAGAGCGAACGTATGCCCGGGAACATTCGGCGGCTCCCCAGCATTGAGTCGGCATAGCTCAACTTGACTGCCGAAGGGGAGATCATGGCTGCTGAGTCCACACCGCTCGCCCTGCCTGTGCTGCCGCTCGACGACGAGGTCGTGCTGCCCGGGATGGTGGTTCCGCTGGACCTGAGCGATTCCGAGGTACGCGCCGCGGTGGAGGCCGCCCAGGCCGCCGCCCGCGACGAACCGGGAAAGCCCAGGGTGCTCCTGGTGCCACGCGTCGACGGGACCTACGCCGGTACCGGCGTGCTCGGCACGGTCGAGCAGGTCGGCAGGCTGGCCGACGGTGACCCGGGCGCCCTGATCCGCGGCCGGGGCCGCGTGCGGATCGGCGCCGGGACCACCGGGCCGGGCGCGGCGCTGTGGGTGGAGGGCACCCGCATCGACGAGAGCGTGCCGGAGCCCCTGCCCGGGCACGTGACCGAACTGGTCAAGGAGTACAAGGCACTCGCCACCGCCTGGCTGCGCAAGCGCGGCGCCTGGCAGGTCGTCGACCGCGTCCAGGCCATCGACGACGTCTCCGCGCTCGCCGACAACTCCGGCTACTCGCCCTTCCTCACCACCGAGCAGAAGGTCGCCCTGCTGGAGACCACCGACCCGGTGGCCCGGCTCAGGCTCGCCACCCAGCAGCTGCGCGACCACCTCGCCGAGCAGGACGTCGCCGAGACCATCGCCAAGGACGTCCAGGAAGGCGTCGACAAGCAGCAGCGCGAGTTCCTGCTGCGCCGCCAGCTGGAGGCCGTCCGCAAGGAACTGCGCGAGCTGAACGGCGAACAGGAGGGCGAGGAGTCCGACGACTACCGCGCCCGCGTCGAGGCCGCCGGCCTGCCGGAGAAGGTCCGCGAGGCCGCGCTCAAGGAGGTCGACAAGCTGGAGCGGTCCTCCGACCAGTCGCCCGAGGGCTCCTGGATCCGCACCTGGCTCGACACGGTCCTGGAGATGCCGTGGAACGAGCGCACCGAGGACGCCTACGACATCCGGGGCGCCCGGGCCGTGCTGGACGCCGAGCACTCGGGCCTGGCGGACGTGAAGGAGCGGATCACCGAGTACCTGGCGGTGCGCAAGCGGCGCGGCGACCGGGGCCTGGGCGTCGTCGGCGGGCGGCGCGGCGGTGCCGTACTGGCCCTGGTGGGCCCGCCCGGCGTCGGCAAGACCTCGCTCGGCGAGTCCGTCGCCCACGCGATGGGCCGCACGTTCGTCCGCGTCGCCCTCGGCGGCGTCCGCGACGAGGCCGAGATCCGCGGCCACCGCCGTACGTACGTCGGTGCCCTGCCCGGCCGGATCGTGCGGGCGATCAAGGAGGCCGGTTCGATGAACCCGGTCGTCCTGCTGGACGAGATCGACAAGGTGGGCTCCGACTTCCGCGGCGACCCGGCCGCCGCCCTCCTCGAGGTCCTCGACCCGGCGCAGAACCACACCTTCCGGGACCACTACCTGGAGGTCGAGCTCGACCTGTCCGACGTCGTGTTCCTCGCGACGGCCAACGTCCTGGAAGCCATCCCGGAGGCCCTGCTCGACCGAATGGAGCTGGTCCGGCTCGACGGCTACACGGAGGACGAGAAGGTCGTCATCGCCCGGGACCACCTGCTCCCGCGTCAGCTGGAGCGCGCCGGTCTCGACCGGGACGAGGTGACGATCGACGAGGGCGCGCTGCGCAAGCTGGCCGGCGAGTACACGCGCGAGGCGGGCGTGCGCACCCTGGAGCGGTCCATCGCGCGGCTGCTGCGCAAGGTCGCGGCCCAGCACGAACTGGGCGAGCGGGAGCTGCCCTTCACCGTGACCGAGGGCGGCCTGCGGGACCTGATCGGCCGGCCGCACCACGTGCCCGAGTCCGCCCAGGACCCGGCCGGGCGCCGCACCGCCGTCCCCGGTGTCGCCACCGGCCTCGCGGTGACCGGCGCCGGCGGGGACGTGCTGTACGTGGAGGCGTCGCTGGCCGACCCGGAGACGGGCGCGGCGGGTCTCACCCTGACCGGCCAGCTGGGTGACGTGATGAAGGAGTCCGCGCAGATCGCGCTGAGCTTCCTGCGCAGTCACGGGGCCGAGCTGGAGCTGCCGGTGGGCGACCTCAAGGACCGGGGCGCGCACATCCACTTCCCGGCGGGCGCGGTGCCCAAGGACGGGCCGAGCGCGGGCGTCACGATGACCACCGCCCTGGCCTCGCTGCTCTCCGGCCGGCTGGTCCGCACCGACGTGGCGATGACCGGTGAGGTCTCGCTGACCGGGCGGGTGCTGCCGATCGGCGGGGTGAAGCAGAAGCTGCTCGCCGCGCACCGCGCGGGGATCACCACCGTGATCATCCCCAAGCGCAACGAACCGGACCTGGACGACGTCCCGGCGGAGGTGCTGGACAGGCTCGACGTCCACGCCGTCACCGACGTCCGCCAGGTTTTGGAGCTGGCGCTGTCCCCGGCGACGGACGGCGTGGCGCCGGAGGTTCCGGTCGCCGCGTGACAGGGGCGGCCGGAGAGGGGAAGGCCCGGGTCCCGTGACGGAGGCCCGGGCCTTCACCGCGTCCGGGGCCGCCGGGTCAGCCGAGGGCGAAGGCCCGCACCCGGTCGAGGGTGCCGTTGAAGCGGTCGTGGTCCCCGACGGTCGGCCCGGTCGAGGTGTACTGCCACATCGTGTACGTGGCCCAGCCGGCGGGCAGTTCGCCCACCGTGGACGCGTACCGGGCGATCCAGAGCGGAGTGGTGGAGGCGAAGCCGGCGTAGTTGCCGGTGCACTGCTTCCACCAGCTGGTGGCCGTGTAGATGACGGCGTCGCGGCCGGTGCGGGCGCGGTACTGGTCCAGGAAGTCCCGGATCCAGCTCACCATCGCGCTCTGCGACTTGCCGTAGCAGGCGTCGCCGTACGGGTTCCACTCGATGTCCAGCACGCCCGGCAGGGTCCGCCCGTCGGCGGTCCAGCCGCCGCCGCGGCTGACGAAGTAGTCGGCCTGGGCGGCGCCGCTCGCGGTGTCGGGGGTCGCGAAGTGATAGGCGCCGCGGACCATGCCGACGTCGTAGGCGCCGTTGTACTGCTGGGAGTGGTACGGGTTGGTGTAGTACGTCCCCTCCGTGGCCTTGGCGTAGGCCCACCGGACCCCGCTCTTGAACAGGGTCGGCCAGGCGACGTCGCCCTGGTGGCTGGAGACGTCCACGCCCTCCGTCTGGGTGGAGCGCGCCGTGGGGACGCCGCCGCTGCCGTCGTGGGCGACGACGCCCATGCCCATGTGGGCGGAGCCCCGCGGCGGAACGGTGGGAGCGGACTCGGCCGCGCCGGCCGCGCGGGGGAGGGAGAGGACCGCGAGCAGGACCGCCCCGGCGGTCGCGAGCGCGGGTATGCGGGTGAGGCCGGATCTGTGCACAGGCATGACGCATCTCCGAAAGGTCGGTGGGGGCGAACCCGGAATGTGACCCACCTCGCATGTAGTGGGCATGCCACGTATAGCCCGGTGGGTGAGGTGCGCGCGTGGACCACGGCGTCGGACGGAGCGGCCTCCCCCACTGCCTGAAAGACATGGGAGGTGCCCCCGGCTGCCGTTGGTCTACGCCTGCGAAATACTGGTGGAGCTGCGGCGACGTCGCCACTTGGCGGGGAGCTTTCAGAACGGGAAACCGAGGCAGGGGCAGACGTGCACGAAGACGGAAACGGCGGCGGAGGACGCGCCGCCTCTCCGGGGCCCGCATCCCATGTGGAGCGGCCCGGGTTCCTCGCGCTGGAACGCGAGTTGACGGTGCTGCTGCGGCGCGCCCGGGCCAGTCAGGGGGAGATGGCCCGCGCGGTCCACCCCGACCTGGAGCCGTCCGCCTACGGGCTGCTGGTCCGTCTGGATGAGTGCGGCCGGCAGCGGGCCACCGAGCTCGCCGCCTACATCGGCGTCGGCAAGGCGACGATGTCCCGCCAGCTGCGCGCGCTGGAGGAACTCGGGCTCGTCGGCCGCGAGCCGGACCCCGCCGACGGCCGGGCCTGGCTGGTCGCCCTCACCGAGGAGGGGCACGAACGGGTGCGCAGGGTCCGCGAGGCCCGCCGCGCGCGCTACGCCGGCCGGCTGGCCGACTGGGACCCCGCCGAGGTCACGGAGCTGGCCCGGCTGCTGAACCAGCTGAACCGGGGGATGGAGAAGTGAGCCGGGGCGGCACGCGCCGCTACCGGGGTGACAGCTCCACGTAGACCACCGTCGCGTCGTCGTGCGCCTTGCCCGGGCGCCGCGGCACCCGGCCCGCGTCCGCCCGCTCCAGGGTGCGCACCCGGTCCACCAGGGCCCGCGGCCCCTCCTTGCGGATCAGGGTGAGGCACTCCGCCCAGCCGCCCTCGTGGAACCTCTCCACCCAGCGCGCCGCACCGTCGGTCAGGGCGGCCAGGGCGCGCACCTCGCCGCGCGGCAGTGAACCGGTGACCGCGCGGGAGGCCACCGAGGGGTCCGCCGCCGCCGTGAAGAAGCCGCCCTCCTTGTTGCGCAGCGTGGTGTCCACCAGGGCGTGACTGGCCAGCGCCGAGCGGGGCAGCCGGTCCAGCCGGTCGTCCCGCAGCGCGGTGACCGTGCCGTCGGGGGCCTCGACGAGCAGGGCCGAGTCCGACAGCACCAGGTACTCCACCGAGGCCGGTGACCAGCGGGCCAGGACCACGGTTGCCTGAGGCGTACGGGGGTGAGAAAGGTCACAGGTTGTCGCGTGGCTCCCGGCGGTACGCGCGAGGGCGCGGGACAGCAGCTCGGCGAGGGGGACATCCTGGAGGGAAACGGTCAGTTCGGTCAGCGCGCCGCCGAGCCGTGCGGTGAACCAGGGCACCGAATGCAGACAGCCGCCCCCGTCACCCGGCGGGGTGACCCCGTCCAGCACCACGAGCGAACCGCCCTGCCCGGAGGCCGGGAGCCCGACGCTCGCGAAGTCCTCGTTGGGGCGGCCCGGATCACCCGGCTCCGAAACAAGCTCCGTACGCATCCGGCCAGTCTGCACGAGCTCTCCACAACGGCCGCGAAAGGCGGGCAACGGTTGCCGGATCCCCGCAGCCGTGCAGGTCAGACGCCTGGTTTGGGAGGGATTGAAGCCCTCGGGGAAGGCGTGGCGGCGAATACTGCCACCGCCCGCCGCAGACGTCCAACCGGCGTGCCCCGCAAGGCGGCTGTCGAACCCCGTGGAACTTGCTCCCCAACTCACGTCCGATGTTCACTCCTTCGAGTGGCGGGTCAGGTGATGCGCATCCACTGTCCACGGGCACTGGGAGGGTCGGGGAGCGATGGGGGCGCCTCGCTGCCCGAGCGCGGTCAGGAGCTCGGGGTGAACGCCCGCACCCGTTGACGGAGCGTCACCCGGGCCCACGGGTACACGAGTCAGGAATGCGAGCACCGGTGCAGAAGACGCGGCCTCGTCGCAAAGGCAAGCAGACGGCCCCCGAGGGGGACGCGGAGCAGAGGCCCACCGTCGGCAGGGGCCGCCCCACCCATGTGCGCAACCGGCTCATCGTCGCCGTGGCCGTGGTGGCCGCCGCGATCGCCGGGGCCGGGGCGCCCTCCGTGCTCGCCGCCTCCGGTCAGCTCAGCGACTCGCAGGACCTGGTGACCCTCGCCGAGCAGACCCAGGACGCCCTCACCCTCGCCCACTCCCTCGCCGACGAGCGCGACGAGGTCGTTCCCTACATCGCGGCCGGCCGCCCCAAGGACAAGGCGCCCTCCGAGGAGCACAGCGCCCGGGTCGACCGGCAGGTTGAGGAACTGCGTGCCGACACCGACACCTCCCGGACGCTGCGCGACGAGCTCGACGCCGTGGCCGCCGTCCGCAGAGCGGCGCTCACCGGGAAGAGCAGCGCTCTCGAAGCGCACCAGGCGTACTCCACCGCCATCTCCCAACTGCACCGGCTCTCCGAGCAGCTGGCGGACCGTACCCCGCCCCGGGCCGGCTCCGGAGCCCATGCGCTCGCCGAGCTGGACGCCGCCGTCCAGCAGGCGGCCGCCACCCGGGGACTGCTGCTCGCCGCGCTGAACGTGCCGCGCACCACGCAGACCGTGATCGACCCGGTCACCGGCCTGCCGACCACGTCCACCGCCTCCTCGGACGCCGACAGCAAGCGGCGCGACGCGCTGAGCGCCGC
Organism: Streptomyces marokkonensis; assembly: GCF_008312835.1. Lineage (GTDB taxonomy): Bacteria > Actinomycetota > Actinomycetes > Streptomycetales > Streptomycetaceae > Streptomyces > Streptomyces marokkonensis_A. Next base: position 447,887 of record NZ_VSKS01000002.1, read on the forward strand.
CGCGCTCCAGGCCCGGCTGCGCTCCGACGCCGCCCTCGCCGACTTCCGCGACGGCGCGCCCGAGACCGCCCGCGCCTCCTACGACTCCACGGTCACCGGGCCCGAGGTCGACTCCGCCGAGAAGTACCTCGCGAGCCTCACCGACGAGCCGTCCCTCTCCGACGGCGACCTGGACACCGGCACCAAGAAGCTCGCGGCCGCCCTCACCGCGCGGATCGACGCGATGCGCGGCGTGGAGTCCGCGCTCTTCGACAAGCGCACCAAGGACCTCGCCCAGCTCCGCGACGACGACGTCACCGAGCTGGAGATCCGGATCGCCGTCCTCGGCGCCCTGATGCTGCTCGCGGTCGGTATCGCCACGGCGATGGCCCGCACGCTCACGCGTCCCCTGTCGGTGCTGCGCCGCGGTTCCGCCCGCCTCGCGCAGGCCGAGGACCCCGCCGCGGAGGAGCCGGTCACCTTCACCGGCCGCAACGACGAGTTCGCGCAGGTCGTCCGGTCCGTCAACGCCCTGCACGCGCACGCCGCCCAGCTCGCCGAGCGGATCGCCACGCTCGAGGCCGACCGCAAGCATCTCGTCGGCCAGCGGCAGCGGATGGCCGACGCCCGTGAGGAACTCCGCACCGAACTCGCCGAGTCCGCGGCCCAGCTGGAGCGCCTGCGCGCCGGCGTCGGCGGCACGTTCGTCAACCTCGCCCTGCGCACCCTCGGTCTGGTCGAGCGGCAGCTCGGCGTCATCGAGGGGCTGGAGGAGCGGGAGGACGACCCGGAACGCCTGGCCACCCTGTTCAAGCTCGACCACTTCGCCACCGTCATGCGCCGGCACAGCGAGAACCTCCTGGTCCTCGCCGGCACCGAGCACGGCCGGCACACGGCGGGGCCGGTGCCGCTGGTGGACGTCGTACGGGCGGCCGTCAGCGAGATCGAGCGGTACGAGCGGGTGCGGATCGCCGCGCTGCCGCCGCACGCGCACATCGCCGGGTTCGCCGCGGACGACCTGTCCCACCTGCTGGCCGAGCTCATGGAGAACGCCACCTCGTTCTCCCCGCCCGACCTGCCCGTCGAGGTCTCCGGCTGGCTGCTGGAGAACGGCGAGGTCATGCTCTCCGTCCAGGACGGGGGCATCGGCATGGCCGACGACCGGCTGGAGCGGCTCAACGCCCGCCTGTCCGACTTCGACCCGGAGACCACGTACGACGCGGAGGCCGACGACGGTCTCGGTCTCGGCCTGTACGTGGTGGCCCGGCTCGCCCACCGGCACGGCGTGCGGGTCCAGCTGCGCGAGCAGAAGCAGGGCGGCATCGCCGCGGTCGTCGTTCTCCCCGACCCCCTGCTGGCCGCCGCCACCCCCACCGCGGTCCCCACTCCGGTCTCCGGCGCCTCCTGCACCGTCTCCCTCCCGGGCGCGGACGCCGAGGCCAACTCCAACGTCCTGCACGGCCGCACGGAGTCGGACGACCCGCTGGTCATCCTGGCGGAGAAGGCGGTGCGCGGCCGCGACGCGGCCGCGGGGGCAACACCGCGCACCCCGGAGTCCGGCCACCCGCGGGAGCTGACGGAGTCCGGGGCGGAGCGCGCGGCGGATGCCGCCGGGGACCGGGCGGACGATTCCGCCGCGGGCCACCCCGACGTGCCCGCGCAGAGCCGTTCCGACGCCTCGGCGGACGACCCCGTGGAGGACACCGGCGAAGGGCTTCCGGCCGCGCCGCCCGAGCGGGTCGCCGAGACCACGATGGAGCTGCTGGTCCCCGTACAGCCCGACGCGGCCGACGAGCCGTCGGCACCCTCGTCGCAGTCGGTACGTCCGGGAGCCGCCCGCGACCACGGGACCGGCACGGAAGCCGCCGACCCCCGAGACGCCGGACCCGAGCCCGTCGCCCGGACGGAGTCCGAGGCCGTGCGCCCGGGTGCCGGTCACGCGTACGGCGCCGAGCCGGCCCCGGAAGCCGACGGCGTACGCGCCGCCGCCGGGCCCGGGGCCGCCGCGCAGCCGTCCGGCGCCGACGCGTCCGGCACCGTGCCCCCGCCGGGTGCGCTGCCGCGTCGTCCGGTGGCCGGGAGCGGCGACGGCGACGAGCACACGCGCGTCGCGGACGGGGACGCGGACGAGGAGCCCGTCACCGCCAAGGGGCTGCCCAAGCGCACGCCGAAGATCACCGCGCCCGCCGCGCCCCCGCGCCCGCGCACCGGGGCCGTGGACGCCGAGGCACTGCGCCGGCGGCTCGGCGGGTTCCGCCGGGGGGCGGACGCCGGCCGCAGGGACGTCGAGGCGGAGATCGCCGAACGCACCGGACACCACCAGGCCCCGCCCGGCACCGGCGCACCGACCGAAGAAGCCACGGGGGGCACCGTCGAGGAGGCAAGCAGTTGACCGCGTCCAGTACCTTCGGACTGAGCAGTGAGGCCCGCAACCTGCACTGGCTGCTGACCAACCTCGTCGAGGAGGTGCCCGGCATCCTCTCCGTCGCGGTGGTCTCCTCCGACGGGCTGCTGCTCCTCTCCTCCGACGACCTCCACAACACCGAGGCCCGCGACGCGCGGACCGCGAAGCGTTCCGGCCCGCGCGGCTCCGCCGCCGACCTCGCCACCGTCGTCTCCGGCATCGGCAGCCTCACCGTCGGCGCCTCCAAGCTGATGGACTGCGGCCCGGTCAAGCACACGATGGTCGCGATGGACGACGGCAGCCTCTTCGTGATGTCGATCAGCGACGGCTCGCTGCTCGGCGTGCACGGTGCCGCGGACTGCGACATGAGTGTCGTGGCCTACCACATGGCCCTGTTCGTCGGCCGGGCCGGCCATGTCCTGACGCCCGAACTCCGCAGCGAACTGCGCAAGAACCTGGAGAACGAGTCCACCGGGAGCCGCCCGTGAGCAGCACGTCCAGGAAACATCTCCCGGTCCGCGGCGGTGACCGCAAGCCCGCCCGGGTCCGCCCGTACTCGCTCACCGGCGGCCGCACCCGCTTCGGCCACGTCCTCCTCGTCGAGACGTTCGTCGGCGCCACCGCCGGCACCGCCGCGCTCGACGCCGCCGAGGAGCGCAGGGAACTCACCAACGGCGGCCTCACCTCCCGGGTCATGCCGGAGATGCGGGCCATCGTCGAACTGTGCCGCCGTATGCGTACGGTGGCCGAGATCGCCGCGCTGCTGAGGATGCCGCTCGGCGTGGTCCGCGTCCTCCTGAGCGACCTCGCGGACCAGGGAAAGATCCGTGTCTACGGAACGGGAACCGGCCACGGCACGGGCCGCCCCGACCGCGCGTTGCTGGAAAGGGTGCTGAGTGGACTCCGTCGTCTCTGACGCCGCTCACGGCGTCTCCCCGCTCGTCGAAGCAGACGAGCCCCTGCTGCCCTGGCAGACGGACCGCACCCGCGCGCCGATCGCCACGAAGATAGTGGTGGCGGGCGGCTTCGGGGTCGGCAAGACCACGCTCGTCACCACCGTCTCGGAGATCACGCCCCTGCAGACCGAGGCGCTGATGACCGAGGCGAGTGAGGAGACCGACGACCTCACCGCCACGCCGGGCAAGCTGACCACCACCGTGGCCATGGACTTCGGCCGCATCACGCTCGACGACGACCTGGTGCTCTACGTCTTCGGCACACCCGGTCAGCAGCGGTTCTGGTTCATGTGGGACGACCTGGTGCGCGGCGCGATCGGCGCCGTCGTGCTGGCCGACACGCGCCGCCTGAAGGACTGCTGGCCGGCGCTGGACTACTTCGAGAGCTGCGGACTGCCCTACGTCGTCGCGGTCAACCACTTCGACGGCAGCGAGCGGTTCGACGCCGAGGACGTGCGGGAGGCGTTGACGATCCCCGCGCACATACCTGTAATGATCATGGATGCGCGCCGCCGGATCTCGGTCATCGAGACCCTCCTGTCCCTCGTGGGCCACGCGCTCGACGAAACCCCCGAGTAGTCCCCCTGAGCAGTCCCCTTAGGAGCGTCCCCCGTATGCGGAAGATACTCGTCGTCGGAGCCGGCCAGTCCGGTCTCCAGCTCGCCCTCGGCCTCCAGTCGCACGGGTACGAGGTCACCCTGATGTCCAACCGGACCGCGGACGAGATCCGCACCGGGCGGGTCATGTCGACGCAGTGCATGTTCCATACGGCCCTGCAGCACGAGCGCGATCTCCAGCTGAACTTCTGGGAGTCCCAGGCCCCGAAGATCGAAGGACTCGGCGTCTCGGTCGCCGCCCCCGGCTCCTTCGACCCGGGTCCGACGCAGCGCGCCATCGACTGGCTGGGCCGGCTCGACGGGTTCGCCCAGTCGGTGGACCAGCGGGTGAAGATGGCCGGATGGATGGAGACCTTCGCCCAGCGCGGCGGCCAGCTCGTCATCCACGGCGCGGCGGTCGGCGACCTGGACTACTTCTCCCGCGCGTACGACCTCGTGCTCGTCTCGGCGGGCAAGGGCGAGCTCGTCCAGATGTTCGCCCGCGATCCGGAGCGCTCCCCCTACAGCGAGCCGCAGCGCGCCCTGGCCGTCGCCTACGTCCACGGGCTCGGCCCGCGTCCGGAGCACCCGGACACCGAGGCGGTCCGCTGCAACCTGGTCCCCGGCGTCGGCGAGATGTTCATCATGCCGACGTACACGACCTCGGGCCGCGCCGACATCCTGTTCTGGGAGGGCATACCCGGTGGCCCGCTGGACGCCTTCAAGGACGTCAAGGACCCGGCGGAGCACCTCTCCCTGACCCTGGAACTCATGGAGACGTTCCTCCCCTGGGAACACGCCCGGGCCACCAAGGCCGAACTGACCGACGCCGGCGGCACCCTCGCGGGCCGCTACGCCCCCACCGTCCGCAACCCCGTCGGCCGGCTGCCCTCCGGGGGGCTCGTCCTCGGCGTCGCCGACGTGGTCGTCGCCAACGACCCGATCACCGGCCAGGGTTCCAACTCGGCCTCCAAGTGCGCCGCCTCCTACCTCGCCTCGATCCTCGAGCACGGGGAGAAGGAGTTCGACGAGACCTGGATGCGGCAGACCTTCGACCGCTACTGGGAGACGGCCCAGCACGTCACCAAGTGGACGAACACCATGCTCGCCCCGCCGCCGGAGCACGTCCTGAACCTGATCGGCGCCGGCGGACAGCTCCAGCCGGTCGCCGACCGCTTCGCCAACGGCTTCAACAACCCGGCCGACTTCGAGAACTTCCTCTACGACCCGGAGAAGACGGCCGCCTACCTGGCCTCGGTCACCGGAGCCTGAGCGGCCTCTGACCCGGGGTCCGGCCGTCGCCGTCCGCCGACGTCGGCCGCCTTCGGACGGCCCGGGGACGGCCCTGGTGCAGCCGGGGCCGTCCCCGCGGCCGTGCGCCGAGGCCCGAAGGGGGGGTGAATGCGGCGAATGTCGCAATTAGCCCAATAGGGCAATAAATGTTCGATCATCCTGCATACTGGACCTCGTCTCGTACGTCTGTACGGGAAGGGAGTGATCCAGTTGACGGCCGGGTGGGACGAGAGCGGCGACCTCGCCAAGGTCTACGAGCGGATCCTCGCGGGTGAGGTGGTCGACGACGTCGCCGGAGTCGTCAGGACCCCGATCCTGACCTCCTGGCAGCGGTGCAGGTCGCTGGGGCTCGTCCCGGACCAGCTCATCCTCACCTGCGAGCGGGACCTCGACCTGGACGGACGGCTGCTGACCGCCGCGACACCGGTCCTCGACCGGCTGGAGGCCGTGCTGGACGGACCGCCGGTGAGCGTGATCCTCACCGACGCGCAGGCGCGCGTGCTGTCGCGCCGGGCCGGTGACGCGGAGCTGAACAGGCACCTGGACGCGACGAACATCGTCCAGGGCTTCGGCTTCCCCGAGTCCAGCGCCGGCACCAACGCCCTCGGCACCGCGCTGGCCGAGCGCCGCCCGGTCTACGTGCTGGGCCGTGAGCACTTCGCGGACTGCATGCAGCAGCTCGCGTGCGCCGCCGCGCCCATCCGTGATCCGCTCAGCGGCCGTGTCGAGGGGGTCCTGGACCTCACCAGTTTCCGGCGGCACTCGGATCCGGTGATGCTGCCCCTCGCGCAGCAGGCCGCCGACGAGATCGAACAGCGGCTGCTCGAGCAGTCCTCGAAGCGCGAGCGGGAACTGCTCGCCGAGTTCCTCCGCACCCGGCGGGCCGCCGGAGAACCCGTCGGACCGTACGGGGAACCCCTGCCCGGCCCGGCACCGGGCGCGGACCCGACCGCCTCCGTTCGTCCCGTCCTCCCCCTCGACCCCATCGACCAGGCCGTCCTCCGGGCGAGGGCCCAGGAGTTGATCGCCGCCCCGCACCGGGTGGCCACGGAGGTGACGCTGTCCGGTGGCCGGACCGCGGTGCTGTTCTGTCGTGAGGTGTGCGCGTCCGGTGAGGCCGGGATCGTCGTGGAAGCCGCCATCGCCGCCGGCCCCCGGTTCCGCGTGCCGGCGCCCTCGGGACCCGAGACCTCCCGCGCGGGTACCCCGGCGGCCGAGGTGACGACGCCGTCCCGGGGCTCCGCCGCCGCGGCAGCGGCCGCGACGGGTCCGGCGGAGCTGACGGGCGGGCACCGGATCGGCATGCACCGGGCCGGGAGGCGCCAGGCCGGACGGCACGAGGCCGAGGCGGAGATCCGGGGGACGGCCCGTCCGCCGGAAGCCGGGCCGTCCGCGCCCGCGTCCGGTCAGGCCCCCCACACCCAGGCCGGCCTGTTGCTTCTGGGTGAGCCGGGAGTCGGCCGGCTCGCCCTGCTGGCCCGCAAGCGGCTGGAACTGCTGTACGACGCCAGCGCGGGCATCGGCCGGACCCTCGACGTCACCCGTACGGCGGAGGAGCTGGTGGAGACCGTGGTGCCGCGGTTCGCCGACTTCGTCGCCGTCGACCTGCCCGGCTCGGTGCTGAGCGGCGAGGAACCCGTCGACATCGGCGAGGGACTGCGGCGGGTGGCGCTCGGGGCCATCCACGGGGGCTCGCATCTCTACGACGTCGGTGAGAAGGTCGACTGGCTCCCCACCTCACCGCAGGCGCGCTGCCTGGAGACGGCCGGCCCCGTGCTGGAGCCGGACCTGAGCCGGGCCGTCGACTGGATCGCCGTCGATCCGGAACGCACCCGGAAGGTCCTGGAGTCCGGAATCCACTCCCTGATCACCGTGCCGCTGCGGGCCCGCGGCGTCATCCTCGGTGTGGTCAGCTTCTACCGCGCCGAGCGCTTCGCCGCCTTCGAGGACGACGACCTGTGGCTCGCCGGCGAGCTGGCCGGCCGGGCCGCGGTCTGCATCGACAATGCGCGCCGCTTCACCCGCGAGCACACCATGGCCCTGGCGGTGCAGCGCAGTCTCCTCCCGCGGGGCGTGCCCGCCCAGGACGCCGTCGAGGTCGCGCACCGCTACCTGCCCGCACAGGCCGGGGTGGGTGGCGACTGGTTCGACGTCATCCCGCTGTCCGGCAGCCGGGTGGCGTTGGTCGTGGGTGACGTCGTCGGTCACGGCGTGCACGCCGCCACCACCATGGGACGGCTGCGCACCGCCGTGCACAACTTCTCCGCCCTCGACCTGCCGTCCGAGGAGCTCCTCACCCACCTCGACGACCTGGTCGGCCGCCTGGACGCGGACAGTGGCGGAAATGGCGGGATCATCGGGGCCACCTGCCTGTACGCGGTGTACGACCCGGTGTCCCGACGGTGCACGTTCGCCCGGGCCGGCCACCCCCCGCCCGCGCTCGTGCTGCCCGACGGCACCGTCGACTTCGTCGACGTGCCCGCAGGCCCGCCGCTGGGCCTCGGCGGCCTGCCCTTCGAGCCCTGTGAGACCGAGGTGCCCGAGGGCAGCAGGATCGTCCTCTACACCGACGGGCTCATCGAGTCGCGCGGCCAGGACCTCGACACCCGGCTCGGCCTGCTGCGCCGCGCACTCGCCGCCACCCGGCCGCCCGCCGACTCGCCGGAGGAAACCTGCGGGGCCGTCCTGGACGCCCTGCTCCCCGCCCGTCCCGACGACGACGTCGCCCTGCTCGTCGCCCGGACCCGCGCCCTCGACGCCGAGCGCACGAAACACTGGGACGTGTCGGCCGACCCGGCCGAAGTCCCACGGCTCCGCACGGCAGTCACCGACCAGCTCGAGAAGTGGGACCTCGTCGACCAGGTGCCCACCACCGAGCTGATCGTCAGCGAGCTGGTCACCAACGCCATCCGGTACGGACGTCCTCCCATCCGGCTGCGGCTGATCCGCGATCACACGCTGATCTGCGAGGTGACGGACGGCAGCAGCACATCTCCGCGCCTGCGGCGTGCCCGCACGACCGACGAGGGCGGCCGCGGCCTCTTCCTCATGGCCCAGCTCGCGGAACGCTGGGGCACGCGCTACACGGCCGACGGCAAGGTCATCTGGACCCAACAACCACTGCCTCCGGACGGGCCGGGCGGCTCGGGCCGTTCGGAGGGCCCCGTCTGAAAGGGCGCAGGAGAACACGCCCGGGAGAAGGCGTGAGGTGCCGCCGGGTTGCGACGCGGCAAACGGGTCGTCCACTTGCTGGGCCGTCCGCCTCGGGCCGTGGGCTTGCTCCTGCGACCGGCAGAAGACCGAGGGCTACCTGATGGAGGTCTCGGGCGCGGCCGGCGCGTAGGCGCCGGAGTACCCCGCGTCGGAGCCCTCCGTCGACCCTTCGGGGAGCTCCGGCGGCACGTACCGCCGCAGGGGCTCCCCGGCCGGGTCGGGGCGTACGGCGCCGAGCACCGGGTTGGCCGCGACGGGGGAGACCTTGACCCTCGCGCCGGGGCGGGGAGCCTGCACCACCATGCCGTCGCCGAGGTAGAGGGCGACGTGGGTGGCCTCCGGGAAGTACACGACGAGGTCCCCCGGCCGCAGCTCCGTCAGCGGCACCCGTTCCAGCCGGGCCCACTGCTCCTGGCTGGTCCGCGGGACCGGCGTCCCGGCCGCGCCCCACGCCTCGGAGGTCAGCCCCGAGCAGTCGTACGCCGCCGGCCCCTCTGCTCCCCACTCGTAGGGCTTGCCGAGCTGCTCCACGGCGTACCGCACGGCCCGTTCACCGGCCGCGGAAGGGGGCGTGCCGCCGCTCAGCGCGCCGGAGGCGACCAGTTCCTCCTGTGCCTCGTCGACCCTGCTGCGCTCCAGCTCGGCCAGTGCGGCGAGCTGCTCGGCGGTGAGCGAGGCGAGCAGTTCCTCGATCTCGTCGAGCCGTTCGCGCACCTCGTCCCGCTGCTTCCTGCTCCGCTCCGTGAGGGCCGCCCGGTCGGCGAGTGCCCTGCGCGCCCGGCGGGCCAGTTCGCGGGCCTCCTTCACGTCGCCGGTCAGCCGCCCCACCGTCTCCGCCCGCTCCCGCGCCAACCGGCCGATCACATGCCCCTGGTCGAGCGCGCGCCGCGGATCGCTCGCCAGCAGCAGGCGTACGTACGGGGAGAGGCCGGTGACGCTCTGGTACTGCTGCCGGGCCAGCCGTCCGGCCGCGCCCCGGCTGTCGCGCAGGGAGAGCCGGGTGCGTGCGAGGGCGCGCTCGAGCCGCCCGGTCTCGGCACGCTGCTTCTTCAGCCGCTCCTCGGTGGCGTTGTAGGACTCGGTGGCCTTCTCCGCCTCCCGGTACCGGGTCTGAAGCTCCGTCAGCAGCTCGGCCACGGGACGCCCGGCGGAGCCGGCGGCGCCGCCGCCCGGTTCCGGGACGGCCGCCGCGGGCACGGGTGCGAGTACGGTCCCGGCCGCCAGCGCCGCCGTACACACCAGACGCAGAAGCATTCCTGACACGACGTCACCTCCGACGCGGGGCGGCTCGTCCGCTCCGCATCGCGAGCTTCCGGCGGGTGCGCGCGGTCCGCTCGCCGAGTGTGCGCGGTCCGGCGCAACGGAGTCACCCGTCGGTGTCGTCCGGCTTGCCCTTCGGCGTGGCGTCCGGCCCGGCCGCGGGCTTCGACCACGGCCACCTCGGGCGGCCGCCGGCCTGCCCCGTCGGGTCGTGGAGGTACTTCCACCCGCGGGTCAGCCCGGTCCGCGAGCTCTGCCCCCGGGGCACCCTCCGGTAGACCAGCACCGTGGGCGGGCCGCCGTCCGGGGCCGGGACGGGGATGCGGTACGTCTTGGGCGGGTGCCCGGTGATGCCCAGCAGCACGGGCAGGACGCGCCCGTCCATGGGCCCGCCCTCGAAGGGGGTGTCCTGTCTCTTCACGTCACCAGTTTCGGCCATCGCGCGCGGAACCGGCCGGGGTGGCCCCCCGTCCCGGCCCGTCAGAGGTCCGTGGCCAGTGCCCGTACCAGCTCGTCGCACTGCGCGTCGCGCCGCGCGGTCACCGCCAGCACCGCAACGAACTGCTCCACGAGCCAGTCCCGCAGTTCCTCCAGCGGCGGCTGCTTGCCCTCGTCGAGCCAGATCAGCGAGGCCGCCTCCACGGCGGTGATCCACATCCGTATGGTCATCCGGAGCCGGGGGCCGGGCTCGTCGACGTGCAGGTGGCTGAGGATGTGCTCGGCGGCGGCCCGGCGCACGCCGTCCACGATGGCGGTCGTACGGGAGGTCTCCACCACGCTGCCGCCCTGGAGCAGCGCGCTGAACCCGGTGTCGTGCTGGTCCACGAAGGCGAGGTAGCGGTCGAGGGCCCGGGACAGCCGGGGCAGCAGCGGGCCCTCGTGCGGCTCGTCGAAGCAGTGGCGCAGCTCGTCGGCGGCGGACATCAGGGCCGCCTCGTACAGCTGCTGCTTGCCGCCCGGGAAGTACCGGTAGACCAGCGGCCGTGACACGCCGGCCGCCTCCGCCACGTCGTCCAGGGACACGTCCTCCGGGGTGCTGTGGGCGAAGAGGGACAGCGCGGCCTCGAGCAGCTGGCTGCGGCGTTCCTCGACACTGAGCCGCCGGTAGGCGGGGGTGGGGGCCTGCGGGGTCATGCCCGCAGGGTAACCGCCCGCCCGGCGGGCCCGCCTACGCCAGCAGTCCCGAGGACTTCCACAGCCGTCGTCCGACCCCGCGCAGCACGCCGATGTCGTCGAGGAAGTCGGTGAGGCGCCTCGACCCCTGCTGCATCACGTCCCGCCGGTGCGCGCTCGCCCTGACCTGCGCGACCGCCTCCCGCCGGTCGAGACCGACGTTCGTGTACACCTCGGGGTTCACGAAGGCCACCGAGAACACCCGGGCGAACTCTCCTGAGGTGACGCGGGTGAACTCCTGCGACCACTTCGGGGCGGTCACCATCTGGCGGCGGAGCTCCTCGCGGGCGTAGCGCACGTGCCGTGCCTCCTCGACGACGTGGATGCGCGTGACGCCCCGGATCAGCGGCTGGACCCGCTCGTCCGGGAAGGTCAGCCGCTGCATCCAGTCCAGGACCTCCTCGCCGAGCAGGGTCGCCGTGAAGGAGCCGGGAGTGGTGGAGATCGTCTTGAACAGCCGGCCGAGGTTCTGGTGGACCCGGCTCACCGGGTACCAGGGAGTGCCGCCCCGGGTGATCACCCGGGCGAACATCTTCGAGTGCCGGCACTCGTCCTCGATCTCGGTGAGGGCGTACCGCACGTGCGCGCTCGTGGCGGCCTTGTCGTAGATGTGCCGCACCAGCAGCTGCATCAGGATCAGCTCGAACCAGATGCCGAGCGAGGCCAGCGCGGCGGCCTCGTGCCGGGAGAGCAGGATGCGCTGCTCCTCGCTCATCCGCTTCCACATCGGGGTGTCGTACAGCGACACCAGCTCCGGCGGCCAGAACCACTTGCCCTCCTCGAAGGGCGCCTCCCAGTCCAGCTCCTTGTCGGGATCGAAGGAGTGCTTGGCGGAGGAGTCGAGCAGCCGCTGGGCCACCTGCTCCCGGTCCTTGAGCAGCCCGAGCGCGTCCCGCAGGCCGTCGAGCGCGTCCGCTTCCGTCAGGGTCGTCATGGCGGGTCCACCTCATGGGCGTCTCGGGTTACCGGCTGGTCACCCTTTATGAGACTGCCTGTCAGCAAGCTCGTCAATCCCTTGTGCGGAAGTTGCTGACGACCGGTCTACCGAACGGGTCGGGTCAACGGCACGCACTCGGAGTCACTCTGTGGAGCGTCGTTCCGGTGTTCGCCCTGGGTACGCTGACTGTGCCGGTCGGACTGCAGCACATGGGAGCGATCATGAGCGCCGCACGCGGCTACGGGCTGGACGACGACTACCAGTGGCCTCGTCCGCCGGAGGGCGGCTGGACGGCGGACGACCTCGACGAGCTTCCCAACCTGCCTCCGCACACGGAGCTGATCGACGGGAGCCTCGTCTTCGTGAGGCCGCAGACCAATTTCCATTCACGCGTCATCCGCTTGCTGGACAACGCCCTGCTGGCTCAGGTGCCGGATGAGCTGGATGTCATCCGTGAGATGACCATCAAGCTCAACAAGCGCAACCGGCCGGAACCCGATGTTCTGGTCTTCCGGGCGGACGCTGATTCCGGCCCGGACCAGACGTGGTACCGGCCGGAGGACGTCGTGCTCGCTGTCGAGGTCGTGTCCAAGGACTCGCAGGAGCGGGACCGTGAGGTGAAACCCCGCAAGTACGCGGCTGCGGGCATCCCGCACTACTGGCGCGTCGAGGAGAACGACGGACTCCCCGTGGTCTACGTCTACGAGCTGGACCCGATGACCAAGTCGTACGTACCCATGGGCATCTTCCACAACCGGCTCAAGCTGACCGTGCCGTTCCCCGTCGACGTCGACCTCACCGCCGTCGGCCGGAGCCGCTGACTAGACCGCGCAGCCCAGCCCCTCCGGCACCTCGCCGGTGACCGGCTCCGCTCCGCCCGGCGGAAAGGACGTGCGCAGGGTGAAGGCGTACGGGGCCGGGCCGTGGGTGCGCAGATGGAGGAGGCGGGACTCGGCCTCCGCGACGCTCGGGCGGTGGCCCCTCGGGACCCACCACAGCGTGACCATCGCCTCCTGGACGCGCTCGAACCTCCCCCACTGCCTTAAAGGCGTGGCTCTGCAGGCGCCAGACGAAGCCGTCGGCGGCGTCGGCGTCCGCGTTCACCGGCTCGAGGCCGTCGACGAAGTCCTTCAACTGCGGCGATTCGAGCGGGGCCTTGAGGCGGGCGACGTTCACCTGGGCGAGTTCGTACGCGGTCTCGGTCATGTACCGAACGGTGGGTAGGGAACATGCCCCTCCGGGAGTCCCGTCTCACCCAGTGGGCCGCCGGGCCCCCGGCTTCAGCACCGCCTCCATCACCGCCCGCGCGATCGGCGCCGCCGTTCCGCCCCCGCTGATCTCCCGCCGGTTCGCCGCCGCGTCCTCGACCACCACCGCCACGGCCACCTTGGCCTCCATGTCCTCACCGCCCTGGCCCCAGGAGATGAACCAGGCGTACGGCGTACCGGAGTTGCCCAGCCCGTGCTGGGCGGTGCCGGTCTTGCCGCCGACCACGGCACCGGGGATCGCGGCCTTCTTGCCGGTGCCGTCCCGCACGACACCCCGCATCAGCTCCCGCAGCCGCAGCGCCGTCGCCGGGTGCATGGCCCGCCGTACCGGACGGGAGCCGGCCGTCGACACGGTGCCGCCGCCCGCCCGCGTGGTCCGCTCCACCAGATACGGCTCCCGCACCTGGCCGCCGCCCGCGACGGCCGCCGCGACCATCGCCATCTGCAGCGGTGTGGCCCGGGTGTTGTACTGCCCGATCGACGACAGCGCGAGCTGCGCCCGGTCCACCGAGGTGTCGAAGGTGCTGGGCGCCACCCGGAACGGGATCCGCACGTCCGTGTCGTTGAAACCGAAGCTCTCGGCCGTCGCCTTCATCCGCGCCACGCCCGTGGACACGCCCAGCCTGGCGAACACCGTGTTGCACGACCACACGAACGCCTCCCGCGGCGTGGCGTCCTCGCAGCCCCCGGACCCGTTGGTCAGCCGGGTCGTCGTCCCGGGGAGGGTGTACGGGTCGGGGGAGTCGGTCGGCTCGTCCAGGTTCCCCACCACGCCCGCGTCCAGCGCCGCGGCGGCCGTGACCACCTTGAACGTCGAACCCGGCGGATACGTCCGCTGCACGGCCCGGTTCAGCATCGGCCGGTCCGGGTCGGCGTTCAGCCGCACCCAGGCCTCCCGCGCCGTCCTGCCGTTCCCGGACAGCAGCGCGGGGTCGTACGACGGGACCGACACCAGCGCCAAGATCCTCCCCGTCGACGGCTCCACGGCCGCCACCGCCCCCTTGCGCGAGCGCAGCCCCTCGTACGCCGCGCGCTGTGCCGCCGGGTCGATGGTGGTCACCACGTTGCCGCCCGCGTTGCGGGACCGGGTGAACTCGTTCCACAGCGGCAGGGGCGCGAGCAGCGGGGCGGCGCCGGACAGCAGCCCGTCCTCCGTGTGCTCCAGCAGTGTCGTGCCGTACTCCTGCGAGGCGAAGCCGGTCACCGGCGCGTACAACGGCCCGTCCCGGTAGGTCCGTTCGTAGCGCAGATGCTCCCCGGTGTCCCGCGAGCCGGTGACCGGGCGGTCGGCGACCAGGATGTCGCCGCGCGGCTGCTGGTACCGGGAGATGGCGTCCCGGCGGTTGGCCGGGTTCGCCTGGTAGGCCTCGGCGTGCAGCACCTGCACCCGGGCGGCGTTGACCAGCAGCGCGACCAGCAGCAGGGCGCAGAACAGCGCGGCGTGCCGGATGTGACGGGTCACCGGGCGGCACCCCCGTCGCCCTGCCGCCGCGCGGAGTCGCTCAGCCGGACCAGCAGCGCCACGATCGTCCAGTTGGTCACCACCGACGAACCGCCCTGCGCCAGGAACGGCATCGCCATGCCGGTCAGGGGGATCAGCCCGGTCACCCCGCCCGCGATCACGAACACCTGGAGCGCCACGATCGAGGCGAGCCCCACGGCGAGCAGCCGGCCGAAGGGATCGCGCAGGGCGAGCCCCGCCCGGTAGCCGCGCTCCACCAGCAGCCCGTACAGCAGGAAGATCGCCGCCAGCCCGGCCAGGCCCAGCTCCTCACCGGCCGTCGCCAGGATGAAGTCGGACTTGACCGCGAAGCCGATGAGCACGGAGTGCCCGAGACCCAGCCCGGTGCCGAGGATCCCGCCCTCCGCGAAGGCGAACAGGGACTGGGCGAGCTGGTTCGGGCCCTCGCCCGCCTCGATGGAGGCGAACGGGTGCAGCCAGGTCTCGATCCTGTGGTGCACGTGCGGTTCCAGCCGTCCCACGGCCACCGCACCCAGGGAGGCCAGCAGGAGACCGACGGCGATCCAGCCGGTACGGCCGGTGGCGACGTAGAGCAGCACCACGAACAGGCCGAAGAACAGCAGCGAGGTGCCGAGGTCCCGTTCCAGGACCAGGACGCCCACACTGACCAGCCAGACGGCGACGATGGGGCCGAGCACCCGGCCGGTCGGCAGTCGCAGCCACCGGACGCGGCGGCCGGCGTAGGTGAGGGCGCTCCGGTTCGCGGCGAGATACGCGGCGAAGAAGACCGCCAGCAGCACTTTCGCGAACTCGCCGGGCTGGATGGAGAATCCGGCGATCCGGATCCAGATCCGGGCCCCGTTGACCGCGGGGAAGAGGATCGGGACCGTCAGCAGGACGAGTGCGGCGGTGACGCAGACGTAGGTGTAGCGCTGGAGCACCCGGTGGTCGCGCAGCACCAGGACGACCGCGGTGAACAGGGCCACGCCGAGGGCCGACCAGACCAGTTGGGTCGGGGCGGCCGGTTCGCCCGGTGCCTCCAGGTCGAGCCGGTAGATCAGCACCAGGCCGAGGCCGTTGAGCAGGACCCCGATCGGCAGCGGCAGCGGGTCGGCGTGCGGGGCGCGCCAGCGCACCGCC
This sequence comes from Streptomyces marokkonensis, assembly GCF_008312835.1. GTDB lineage: Bacteria > Actinomycetota > Actinomycetes > Streptomycetales > Streptomycetaceae > Streptomyces > Streptomyces marokkonensis_A. The sequence continues at coordinate 463,568 of NZ_VSKS01000002.1, forward strand.
AGATGCGCGACCAGGGCGAGCACACCGAGCCCGGCGCCGTAACCGGCGGCGCCGGGCGGGACGGTGCCGTTCCTGGCGAGGCCGACGGCGCAGTATCCGTACACCGACAGCGCGACGGCCAGGACGATCAGGGTGAGTTCGATGCCGCGGCGCCCGGGGAGGCGGACGGTGGGCGTGGGCGGATCCGCCGTCGCCAGGGTGATACCGGCCTTGCTCATGTCCGGAACTTACCCAAATGGGGTGCCTTGTGCGCTTCGCTCATCAGCACCAGCGTGGCGCGGCACCGATGTTGTCGATGTGCGCGGCCGGACCCCAGGCCCAGGTGCCGTCCGTGAGGAGGTACCAGAGGGGATTGCCGTTCACCTTGTCGCCGGGGACCTTGCAGAAGATCGAAACGACGTCGCCCTTGTGGGCGTACCGGATGATCTGCGAACCGCGGTTCGGGGCTGAGCGCAGGGCCAGGGACTGAGCCGTGACGACACCCCTGTACCGGCCCTGGTCGCCGTGGTTGCCGCCGGCCTGGTTGTTCCAGTCGCCGTTGCCGCCACCGCTCTGCTGGTTCGAGCCGCTGTCGTGGCCGCCGTTGCCGCCCTGCTGGTTGCCACCGCCCTGCTGGTTGCCACCGCCCTGCTGGTCGCCACCGCCCTGCTGGTCGCCACCGCCGTTGTCGTAGCCGTTCCCGCCCTGCTGGCTCCAGTTCCCCTGGTCGCCCTGGTTCGGGTCGTCGGCGGCGAAGGCGGGGGTGACGGCGGTCGCGACCGCGAGGGCCCCGGCGGCGAGAGCCATGGGCAGTCGGCGGGCGAGTGGGGGGCGGGGAGCCATGGCAGTACCTCCATGTAGGGGGAAACGGGTCGAAGGTGACTTGATCGCCACACTAGGAGCGCCCCCTGGCACCCGCGCGCCCTGCTGCGCCATCGGGGACGGCACTGGGCCCTCCGGGTCATACGCACCGCCCGGCGGCTACTCCGTCAGCTCCTCCAGCAGCCGCGCCGTGGTCAGCCCCGCCCGCAGGTAGTCGACGAAGAGGTCGTTGTGCAGTGCCCAGGGCGAGCGGCGGGAGCGGATCAACCGGATCGCCGTCTCGGCGGTACGGCCCCGGCGCATCAGCGCGTGCGCGACCACCAGACCGGAGCGGTTGTACCCGTGGTAACAGCGCACGAGGACCGTGCGTCCGCCGTCCAGTGCCTCGCACGCCGCCTCAGCGAGCCGGATCACGCCCGCGAGCTGCGTCCCGTCCAGCGGCCCGTCGGGGATGGGCCACACATGGTGCTCGATCCCGGGGTCCGGGCCGTGCCCGGGCAGCCGCAGCAGCGTCTGGACAAGATCGAACTGCCGGTTCGCCACGGCGAACTCCAGCCGGCCGGAAAGACCCCGGAACTCGTGTCCGCCCATCCACAGGCCGGGCACGATCTCGTTCCACGGACTGTCCGGAGCCGGTACGTCGGGTTGCCTCCTGCGGGTACGCAACGGCGCCTCCCCACCCTCACCGCCCAACTCCTCTCCAAGGTAACCGGCTTCTTGCCCCTGGAGCACCCCGCCTGTTCCCATGGATGTGGGGTGATGGTGCATGGACGGACTGCGCGTCATACCGACCTGGCGGCACGGCCGGGAAAGGCTGTACGTCTGCCTCCCGGACGGCAGGAACCTCGCCTGGTACGACCGCGAGACGGCCAGGGTGAACCTGCTCGGCGAGGACCACGAGGAGGAGGTGCTCACCGCGCTGGGCCCCTTCCTCACCGGCCCGGTCTCGGTCGGCCCGCCGCCCATCCCCACCCCCGCCGAGCTGGCACGTCTCTCCCTGCACCCCGACGACGACCTCGCGCCGAACCGTCCCGGCGAGGCCCTGCTGATCGCCCTCGACCGCGACCCCGGCCCGGCCCGCCGGCTCCGCCCCGATCCGCGCCGCAGGGCCCTCACCGCGGAGCGGACGGTGGGCGAGGCCCTGGACCGCATGGACCGGGCGGGCTGGCACACCCTGCACTCGGTCCCGCTGCCCGGCGGCGACCGCATCCACCATCTGCTGATCGGCCCCGGCGGGCTGTACGCCGTCCACTCCCTGTACGCCCACAGGCAGCGGGTGACGGTCGCCGACCCCCGGGTCGCGCTGGGCCGCCACGAACCGCTGCCCCTCCTGCGACGCGTCCGCTCCGACGCCGACCGCGCCTCCTACGCGCTGACGGCCGAGGTCCGCCCGGTCCTGGTCCTGGTCGCAGCGTCGGCCGTGAAGGTCCCGGTGCCGCCCCGCGAGGTGCGTGTCCTGACGGACGCCGGACTGGAGGACCTGACCCGCGCGGGCGGTGTCCTGAAACCGGCCGACGTGGAGGCCCTGCACGCCATGGCCCGGGACCGGAACACCTGGTCCCGGCTGTGAGAGGCGTCCCCGGGCGCGCTCACGGCAGCTCACCCGCGTGCCGTGGATCGAGCAGCGGCGCCAGCAGATCGCCGTAGTCCCGCACCCGCGGGCCGATGTCCGGGGCACGGAGCGCCATCCGCTCCGGCGCCCGGCACTCCTCGACCTCGTCCCAGGTCACCGGCGCCGACACCAGCGGTTCGGCCCGCGCCCGCAGCGTGTACGGGGCGGCCGTGGTCTTCCGGGCCGCGTTCTGGCTCCAGTCGACGAACACCTTCCCCGGCCGCAGACTCCTGGTCATCCGGTGCAGCACCAGCCGGGGCATGGCCTTCTCCGCCTCCACGGCCAGCGCCTTGGCGTACTCCGACACTCGTTCGGAGGAAGCTCCCCGCACCGCCGCCAGCAGATGCAGCCCCTTCGACCCGGAGGTCTTGACGTACGCCTCGATCCCGTCCGCCGCCAGCCGCTCCCGCAGCCACAGAGCGACCTCGCAGCAGTGCACGACCGTCGCCGGCGCCCCCGGGTCCAGGTCGAACACGATGCGGTCGGCCTGTCCCGGGGCGCCGATGAGCCACTGGTGCGTGTGGAACTCGGTGACCAGGTTCGCCGCCCACATCAGGCTCGGCAGGTCCTGCACCAGCACCATCCGGGCCGGTCCCTCGGTCCTCGGCACCTCGGCGGTGGTGACCCAGTCGGGCGTACCCGGCGGCACGTTCTTGGTGAAGAACACCTGGCCGTCGGGCCCGTCCGGATACCGCAGGAAGGACACCGGCCGCTCCCGCAGATGGGGCAGCAGCACGTCGGCGACGGTCGCGTAGTAGTGCAGTACCTCCGCCTTGGTGAACCCGGTGGCGGGATACAGCACCTTCTCCAGGTTGCTGAGCGCGAGCCGTCGCCCCTCCACCTCAGTGATAGGCGCCATACGATGAGAATCTCACGCAAACCAGGACAAGAATCCCGACAGTGATCGGCAGACGACCGGAAAGGTGCTGCACGTGAGATCCATTTGGAACGGCGCGATCTCGTTCGGCCTGGTCAGCATCCCGATCAAGCTGGTGAACGCCACCGAGAACCACTCGATCTCCTTCCGTCAGATCCACACGGAGGACGGCGGCCGGATCCGGTACCGCAAGTTCTGCGAGCTGGAGGACCGCGAGGTCACCGGCCAGGAGATCGGCAAGGGGTACGAGGACGCGGACGGCACGATCATCCCGATCACCGACGAGGACCTCTCCAGTCTGCCGCTCCCCACCGCGAAGACGATCGAGATCGTCGCCTTCGTCCCCGAGGACCGGATCGACCCGCTCCAGATGGACGCGGCGTACTACCTCGCGGCGGGCGGGGCACCGGCGGCCAAGCCGTACACGCTGCTGCGCGAGGCGCTGAAGCGGAGCAACAAGGTGGCCATCGCGAAGTACGCCCTGCGCGGGCGGGAGCGCCTGGGCATGCTCCGCGTGGTCGGCGACGCCATCGCCATGCACGGCCTGCTCTGGCCGGACGAGGTCCGCGCCCCCGAGGGGGTGGCGCCCGACACGAGTGTCACCGTCCGGGACAAGGAGCTGGACCTCGCCGACGCCCTGATGGACACCCTCGGCGAGGTCGACCTGCAGGACCTGCACGACGAGTACCGCGAGGCGGTAGAAGAGGTCATCGCCGCGAAGGCCGCCGGTGAGGCCCCGCCGGAGGCCCCCGAGCCGGAGCGGGGCGGCAAGGTCCTCGACCTGATGGCGGCGCTGGAGAACAGCGTCCGGGCGGCCCGCGAGTCCCGAGGCGAGGAGGCCGAGGTCAAGGACCTCCCGCAGCGCAAGACGTCCTCCCGCTCGTCGCCCAAGGACACCGGGGGCAAGAAGTCGACGTCGACGGCGAAGAAGAAGACGGCGTCCTCGACCCGGAAGTCGACGTCGAAGACGGCCCAGCCCGAGAAGAGGACGACGGCGAAGAAGTCGCCCGCGAAGAAGACGGCGGCGAAGAAGACGGCGTCCCGCAAACGCTCGGCCTGACCCGCCGGCCGCCCGGCGTCTGCGAGCAGCGCCGCGTGGGTGCGGCTCGGGGGGAGCTCGCGCAGCCCGGCGCCCACGGGGTGCCGTCGCGCCCACCCGTGCCGCCCTGCGGCACGACTGCCCGCGGAAGCGCCGGCGGCCCGCGCGAGCGGCAGCCCACAAGCGCGTACGGCCAGTCGCCTATGGCGCGGTGCGCGGATTGCGGTGGGGGCGGGAGGGGGCGTATGGCGCGGTGCGCGGATTGCGGTGGGGGCGGGGACAGGCGCCTGCGGCGCGGAGGGGACGGGGCGGGGGTGTGCGCCCGCAGCGGCTGGTGCGACTCGGCGCCCCGCACCTCCACCGAGTGACCCGGTCGCGCCAGTCCGAGGACGTACACCCCCGACCCGGCCCCGACCCACCCACCGGCACCAGGCGCTACCCAAGCCCCCACCGGAGGGAAGGCGGCGCCGCAGGCCCCCGCCGGAGGGACCCCTCCTCGCCTACGCCACGCGCCTCAGCGCCAGTACCGCGTTGTGCCCGCCGAACCCGAACGAGTTGCTCAGCACCAGGTCACCGGTGTCCGGCAGTGCCCGCGGTCCGCCACGCACCACGTCCAGCCCGATCGCGTCGTCGACCTCCGCGCAGCCGACCGTCGGCGGCACCACCCCGTGGTGCAGCGTGAGCACCGCGGCGACCGCCTCGACCCCGCCCGCGGCCCCCTGGAGGTGCCCCAGGTGCCCCTTGAGGGCCGTCACCGGCACCCCGCGCCCCCCGAGCACACCCCGCAGCGCCCGCGCCTCGGCGAGGTCGCCGTCGACCGTGGCGGTGGCGTGCGCGTTGACGTGCACCACGTCCGCCGGCTGCCCCCCGGCGTCCCGCACGGCCCGCCGCAGGGCGAGGGCGATGCCGTCACCGGAGGGGTCCGGCGCCGCGACGTGGTGGGCGTCGGCGGACAGCCCCCACCCCGCGGCCTCGCAGTAGATCCGGGCCCCACGGGCGCGCGCGTGCTCCTCGGACTCCAGCACGAGTACCCCCGCGCCCTCCCCGTTGACGAACCCGTCCCGGTCCTTGGCGAACGGGTGCGACGGTGAGCCGGCCGACGGATCGCCCTCGGCCAGCGCCCGCATCGCGGCGAAGGACGCCATGATCGCGGGCGTGACGACCGCCTCGGCACCGCCCGCGAGGGCGACGTCGACCCGGCCGTACCGGATGCGGTCGACGGCCTGTCCGATCGCCTCGGTGCCGGAGGCGCAGGCACTGGTCACGGTGCGCGCCTCACCGGTGACGTGCAGGTCGAGCGAGACCTGCGAGGCCGCCTGCGAGGGCACCGTCATCGGGGTGGTGAGCGGGGAGACACCGCGCGGCCCCCTGTCCCGCAGCCTACGGTCCCCGCCGACGAGCACGGACGCGTCCCCGAGGATGGAGCCGAGGCTCACCCCGACCCGCTCCGGGTCCAGCCCGCTCTCGCGGGTGCCGCCGCCGGCGTACCCGGCGTCGGCCCACGCCTCCCGCGCCGCGAGCACCGCGAACTGCGCGGCCCGGTTCATCCGCCGCGCCGCCTGGCGGGGCAGCAGCCCGGCCGGGTCCACCGGCACCGTCCCGGCGACCCGCACCGGCAGCCCGTCGAACTCCTCGTCCGCCAACTCCCGTATGCCGTGCCGTCCTTCGAGCAGCCCCTGCCACAACTCGCCCGTACCGACGCCCAGCGGGGTGACGGCACCGAGCCCGGTGACCACGACGCGCCGCGCCCCGGCCGCCTCCGCCGCCCGCACGGGACGCGGTTCGTGCCGTACGACGTCGCCCTCCCGGTCCGCCCCGGCGGCCCAGCGGCGTACGTCGTCGTCGGTCGCCCCGCTCGCGGCCGGGTCCTCGTCGCAGTGCCAGGCGCCCCAGCGGCGGACGTACGTCACCTCCTCGGCCAGCGGGTCGACCGCCCGCAGGACGCGCACCCGGTCCCCGTCGCGGAACTGAACGCCGTCCAGGGCGGGCGAACTCACCAGCGGCACCGCGGCCACGTCCAGCCGCCGCCCGGCGACGACCACCCGCTGATCGCGCCGCAGCGCCTCCTCGTGGTCCACTCCGCCCAGCGGCGGACGCAGCGTGACCCGGATCACCTCCGGGGACTCGGGCAGTGTGTGGGTGACGACGTGCCACCTGTCCTGCGCCGCCTCCTCGCGCGACAGTGCGAACAGATCGCCGGGGACGACCTCGGCTGCGGTCACCGTGTGCGGGCGTATGGGTACTTCAGGCGTTTCCGGGGAGTGCGTCATGGCCGTGGATGCTCTCTTTGGTCCGAACTGCCGTACTAGGAACGATTCCGAGTGTTCTGTACGCGGTACGGACCAGCCATTGTTGAACTCGAGACATGCCCGATTTGCCCCGCTCTACCATGGAGGTGACGCGAGACACACCCGACAAATCATCAATCAAGCCCAGGACTTACCCCACCGTAGCCGGACTGTGGAAAACGTCACGAACCACCCGCGAGATCCCACACCCGCCGCGTCAGTTCCTCCGCGTACCCGGTAGGGGGCGGATCGTTCGGCAACCGCGCGGGCACGGTGGTGTTCTTCTTCGCACCGGGCCGGTCGGCGAACAGTGCCACGGCCACGGTGAGTCGGGAGTCGTACCCGACGGACCAGACGGTGCGCCGGGTGATGCCGCCCCCGGCCCCCGCGGTGAGGAACGTCCCCCCACCACCGCCGACGCCGGCCCGGTCGACGACCGGAGCGCCGGTCCCGGACGGCCCGCCGGAGCCGTGTGCCGCCCGCACCGTCACGGCATGAGCGCCCTTCTCGTCCAGCACCCGCCGGGTCCGAGGGCGGGCGGTGTGCACCGTCCGCCCCTCCCGGGTGATCCGGGCCACGGTGTGGGGAGTGGCGTGCACGCCGTCCGCCGCCACGGCCGCGTACGCCGACGCCAGCCGCAGCGGTGTCGGCGCCGCGGAGTCGCCCAGCCCGCGCAACGGGCCGCCGAGCCGCACCCCGGCGAACGGATCGAGCACCGAACCGGCCTCCACCGCCCCGCTCACCGCGTCGTTGAACGGCTGCCGGGCGTAGTCCGCCCCTCCGTACAGCACCCGCACCGCCCCGTCACCCGGCTCGATCCCCACCACGGCCGTGTGCACCCGGACGTCCCCGGCGGCGGAACCCTTGCCGCCCTTCTCTCCCTTCACGCCCTTCGTGTGCTCCTTCGCCGACTCGGCGGTCGCGTCCTGCAACGCCAGATCGAAGGTGGTGTGCACCGTGTAGCCGCCGCGCGCCAGTTGGTCCCCGGTGATGCCGAGCCGGTCGGCGGCCTCCTCCGCGGCCACGTCGATGAGGTACTGCCGCTGTCCCTCCGTCCCGCCCGGCGGATAGAACCGGAACGCCGGGAAGCGGGCCTGCGCGCGCTGCGCACGTGTGATGCCGCCGCCGGCCTCCATCGCGTCGAGCACCCACTCCCAGCGGTCCCGGAGCTTCGCGGTCACCTTCGGGTCGGAGCCCGCCTTCTCGTAGTACGAGGGGATGTTGACGATCGCTGCCAGCGCGGCCCCCTGGGACACGGTGAGGTCCTTCGCCGCCACGTCGAAGTAGTTCCGTGCGGCCGACTGCACGCCCGCGGCGCCCCGGCCGAAGTACACCGTGTTGAGATAGCCCTCAAGGATCTCGTCCTTGTCGCGCGTCCGGTCCAGCTTGACGGCGATCAGTGCCTCACGCGCCTTGCGCGACAGCGACCGCTCCGGGCTGAGCAGCGCGTTCTTCACGTACTGCTGCGTGATGGTCGAACCGCCCTGCGGGGCACCGCCGGACACCGTGGCCCACACCGCGCGGGCGATGGCGCGCGGCGACACCCCGGTGTCCGTGCGGAAGGACCGGTTCTCGGCCGCGATCACCGCGTCCTGGACGTGCCGGGGCACCTGAGACAGCGGCACCTCCTGTCGGTCCACCGGTCCCCGCCGGCCCAGGTAGGAGCCCTCGGCGTCCACGAAGACCGTGCTCTGCACCACCGTCTCGGGATGCGGTTCGGGAACGACGGTCAGTCTGTACGCCACCACGGCCGCGCCGCAGACGACCGCGAGGAACGTGACGAAGGTGATGAGCAGCCGCCGCAGCCAGCGCCCCCGGCTGCGGCGGAGGCGGACGCGCAGGGGCAGGCGGGGCCGGTCCGCCGTCCCGCGACGCAGCCGGCCGGTGAGCGAGGACGGTGTCACGAACGCCACGCCCCCGCGGGTACCGCCCGCACGACCGCGGGCCCGAGCTCCGAGCGCACCAGGACCTCACCGGCCGCGTCGTACACCGTGACGGTCTGTCCGCCGTCCGACGGGCCGGAGTCCGCGGCGGCATCCGCCGGCGGCGTTGGCGTCCTCGCGTACCACGCGCACCACCCCGGACTCCCCGCCAGGGTCAGGACATCGGCGGTGACGGTCCTGCCGCCGGTGCGGATCTCGATCCGCGCGGGGTCACGATCGAGGCCGTAATACACCCCGGTCTGGAAGTACGCCCCGCCGTCCAGCCTCTCGCCCTGGACGGAGATCCCCGGCCTGCCGTGGCCCGGAGTGCCGTCGCTCACCGCGTGGAACCGGTTCGGCGCCTGCGGGGAGGACCAGTGGTGGCCGTCCGCGGTCAGCCAGACGTCCACACCCGGAGCTGCGGCCACCCGCTCACCTGGAGCGACGACGCGCACCGGGCCGGGCACCTGCCGGTCGGAGGCCTCGGCGGCCCCGGTGGCGTCACCGCCCGTGAGGGGGCCGTGGGCGAGCACGGCGGGCGGCGCGAGCAGCAGCGCGCACCCGGCGGCGGCAAGTCCCGCCCTGCGGCGGCGCCGTGACGCACCGTCGCGCCGGATGCCGTCCAGCGGAACGGCCGGCGGCGTGAAACCGGCGAGCAGCGCGGCGAACTCCGCCCGCCGGTCCTCCGGCCGGGCCTCCTTCGCCCCGCGCCGCAGCAGCGCCCGCACGGCGCCCACCGAGCACCCCAGCATCTGCGCGATCTCCGGCTCTCCCAGCCCCGACCAGTACCGCAGCACCAGCACCGCCCGCCTCCGGCCACCCGCGCGACGCGCACGCAGGTGGCCCCGGACCAGACAGCGCCGGACGTGGAAGTCGACGTCGTCGCGCGGGATCCGCCGCCACCGCGCGCACACCCGCACCAGCGTGCGCCGGGCCAACTCCTCGGCACCGTAGGTGTCTTCGGTGAGCAGCCGGGCGGTGGCGACCAGCCGCGGCCACCGGTCGCGCGCGTACCCGTCGAAGTCGCTGTGCACGCCCGGTACTTGGGGCGCCCGCACCGGTCGGAGCGGGACATACGTCACGTCTGCCGCGGTCGTCCCTCTGGGAGGCGCGCCCACCCGCACGACGGGTCGATGGATCCCGGTACCCGTGTTCATCGTCTTCCTCCAGGGGTGTGCTTCGATGTGCGCGACCTGCGAAACCTGTACGCACGGGGGTGACGGGCGGGTTGCAGGGGAAATCCGAGACTCCGGTGGAGGGCATGACCGAGGACGAGTTCGACGCTTTCTACGCGGCCGCTTTCCCCCGTCTGACCGGGCAGCTCTACGCCTTCACCGGGGACCTCGGCGAGGCCCAGGACGTGGTCCAGGAGGCGTTCGTACGGGCCTGGGACCGGCGCCACAGACTGCTCGCCGACGAGGCGCCCGAGGCGTGGATACGCACCGTCGCCATGCGCCTCGCGGTGAGCCGCTGGCGCCGTGCGAGACGCTGGCTTGAACTGGTACGGCGCACCCCGCCCCCCGAGTCGACGCCCGGCCCGGGGCCCGACCGCACCGCCCTGGTCACGGCACTGCGCCAACTGCCGGAGGCGCAGCGCATGGCGATCGTCCTGCACCACCTGTGCGACCTCAGCGTCGAACAGGTAGCCTCCGAGACCGGCGCGCCCGTGGGGACGGTCAAGGCCAGGCTGTCCCGCGGACGGGCGGCGCTGGCCAGGCACCTGGCGGTGGACGAGGCCGAGGAGCCGGCCTGGAGGGAGAGCGGCCGTGTCGGATGAACTCGCCGATGCCCTGCGCGAGTTGGCGGCACAGCACGAGACCCCACCGCGCGTGGACGCCGCGGGGATCCGCGACCGGGCCCGGCGCCGCTCCCGCCGCCGCAGGGCGACCGTCGCCCTCGGCACGGCGGCCACGGCGGCCTGCGCCCTGGCGGCCGTCGCCTTCACGCTGCGCACCGGGGACCCCGCCGCGCACCGGCACCTGCCGGGCACGTCGTCCTCGGACACCCCGGCCCCCGGCGCGGCGACCCCGAGCGCGGCGACCCCGACGCCCCTCCCCGGCATGCCCCTCCCCAGCCCGTCCGGCCTGCTGGACCTGGGGCTGCACACCCTCACCGTCGGCGACCGCGTGATGCGCGTGGACTCCCACTCCTTCGGCCGGTTCCCGCCCGGCACCCGGCTGACGGTGGTCGCCAGGGCCGAGACCGCGGTGCTGCCGCTCGACGGCGACCCCGGGATCAACGAGGAGGTCAAGGTCCCCTACCTGGTGGAGCTGCGCACCCCCGACCGGGAACCCGTCTACGCGGGCGCCCTCGCCTTCGACACCAAGGCCCTCGCGGGCCTCTCCGACAAGGCGGGCTGGCTGGGCATGAGCCTCACGGACGCGGAGTGGTTCCACGACCGGGTCCGCGTGGGCGACCGGATCGAGCTCACCTCGACGGTCCCCCCGAGCGCGGCGACGACCACGACCCCGCCGGGGTACGCCGAGACGGCGAGGGGAACGACCGCCGCACCGGGGGAGTAGGGCCGGCCGGCGTATCCGTCGAGCCACGGTGATCGCCACCGGCCGGGCACTCCACGACGTGGAACTCCCCGAACGAGCCGCCCGGGGCGCGCTCGGCGGGGACCGGCGGTGCGCAGGGAAGGGGCATCGGAATCCGGCCGGACTGTCAGTCCCCCCTGCCATGCTCCGGCCATGCCGCACGACACCGAGATCCCCCGCCGTACCGAGCGAGGTGCCTGATGGCCACCGTGACCTTCCGGGACGAGACCGCCACCGGCAAGCCCCTCACCGAGTGGCGGGTCACCGGCCTGCCCGACCGCATGACCGTACGCGCACTGATCCGGCTCCGCGTCCGCGAGGAGGTCGCCCGCCACAACGCCCGTCCGAGCGACCGCTACTACGGCCTGGTCCGCCCCGACGACGCCGTGACGGCCCCCCACGGCTACCGCCTCCCCGGACCCCGCCGCCTCGACTGGCGACGCCAGGCCGACACGGCCGAGCAGGCCTTCCGGACCAGCGCGTTCTTCCTGCTGGCCGGCGACCGCCAGGCCGAGGAACTCGACGAGACAGTGGACCTCACCACCACCTCCGACCTCGTCTTCATCAAGCTGGTCGCCCTCGTCGGCGGCTGAGGAGACGGGCTCGGGAACACCCGGCTCCCCGGCGCAGCGCCCCGGCAACGCACCCCACACGGCACCATGGGACGCATGGCCGACGACAACCGGATCGTGAACACCCACCAGTTCGAGGCGTGGAACGGCTACGAGGGCCGGCACTGGGCCGAACACCAGGCGCGCTACGACGCCCTCAACGACCCCGCCAACGCCCCGCTCCTGGACGCCGCCCGCATCAAGGAAACGGACAGCGTCCTGGACATCGGCTGCGGCAACGGCCGCCTGACCAGGCTGGCCGCCCGCACCGCCCGCCGGGCCGTCGGTGTGGACCTGTCCGCACCCATGCTGGAACGGGCCCGCGCGAGCGCCGCCGCGGAAGACCTCGCCCACGTCACCCACCTCCAGGCCGACGCCCAGGTGCACCCGTTCGAGGAAGCCTCCTTCGATGTCGCGCTGAGCCGCTTCGGCATCATGTTCTTCGCCGACCCGGTCGCCGCGTTCGCCAACATCGGACGCGCCCTGCGGCCGGACGGACGGCTGGCCTTCGTGTGCCCGCAGTCGGTCGACCGACTGGACCAGTCAGTGATCTTCGCGGCCGTGGCCGAGCAGGTGACCCTGCCGGACTTCTCCCAGAGGACGGAGACGGGCCCCGCCTCGTTCGCGGACCCCGGCCGTACCACGCGCGTCCTCTCCGGAGCAGGGTTCGACGCGATCGCCGTGGACCCGCTCGAAGTGGTACAGGCATGGGGCACGGACCCGGCGGACGCCGCCGACTTCCTCTTCGGCTGGGGCCCGATGCGCCACTGGCTGCGCGACGCCGCTCCCGAGACCGTCGACCGCGCCCGGCAGGCGGCATCGGACGCCTTCCGCACCTACGCGACGGACGAGGGCGTCCACCTCACGGCCCGCTACTGGCTGGTCACGGCCACCTGGCCGGCCTGACCCCGACCCGGCGACGCGTCAGCGCCGTACCACCGGCGCATGCTCTCCTCTGCCACCGGCGCACGGCCTTCGGCCGCCGGCATCGTCGAGCTGCCCAGGAGCCGCAGCGCCGCGTCCGACGGCGAACCGGGCTCGGCGGAGTGGGCGATCAGACGCTGCCCGGACGTGCCGGGGAGGACGAGGGTCCGGCGCCCTGTTCCCGTGCCCCGCCCGGCTCGACGCACGCTGAGGGCCCACCGGCTCGAAGACCGACCGCCCGAGGGTGCCGGCCGGGGGCACTCAGAACGCCGAAGGGGTTGTCGATGACGTAGCGCCAACGACCGTCCGTGCCCCGCCGGGCGACATCGGTGGCAGTGCCCTCGACGTGTACGGCCCGCCCCTCCCGGTCGGTTCCGTGGATGCCCCAGTCGACGATCAGCAGCGCGAGGTCTCCGTTGCGATACACGTGCCGCGGTCGGACGGTGATGGGAACCCCGAGCTCCTGCAGGCGGCCGTTGGCGGCGTGCAGATCGGGTCCGGTCGCCGGGGTTCCCGGCTGTGGAACCAGTACCGCCGCTTCCTCGTACACCTGAGCCAGCGCGGCACCGTCACCGCTGTTGAACCGCTCGGCGAACACCGCGGGCAGGTCCTCGGGCAGATCGGCCAGTTCTCGCATGATCGACAGACGTCCTTCCGGGCGGTGGGCGGGGAGAATCGAAGTGCCCCACACGCTAGGAGGCGATCTCGTGACTCACCGAACGGTTGGTCACCCGGCAGGGCTCCCCGACGACCCGCACGCGAACGTCACCGCACCCACCCCCGAGTGCCCCGTGGAGATCGCACTGGCGGCCCTGCACGGCCGCTGGACGACACTGGTGGTGCGCGAGCTGCTGCGGGGCGACCGCTCCTACAGCCAGCTGCGAGCGGCCCTGCCCACGTTGTCGGACAAGGTGCTGTCCGACCGCTTGTCACAGCTCCGCGAGGCCGGAGTCGTCGAACGCGACCGCCGCCCGGGCTGGCCGCCGCGAGTGCGCTACACACTCACCCCGAGCGGCCACCGCCTCGGCCCCGTCCTCCAGGCCCTGTGGGACTGGGGTGCACAAGCCCTCGCACGACCCAACGAGGCCGAGAACGACCGCACGACGAGCCCCGCCCGCTGACCGGAAGGCGTCCCCGGCCTCAGCGCTTCCGCCGGCGACCACGTCTCTGGGTACCCCGGGCCGAAGCGGCCCTGCGCACTGCCTCGAAAGCACTGTCCGTGACTTCAACCACTGCGGGGGAACTTGCCATGAGGCGGACACGGAACAGTTCATGCTGCGCGATTCCCTTGAGTCGGTACGACTCCAGGCCTGCCTCTGACGCGGTTGTGCTGTCCGGATCCTCGTTCCTGCGGTGCCAGCGGTCGTACTGGCTGCGGCGGTACTCCGTCACTGCGCTGAACGCCGGTGTCGAGGCCCCCGGCATCGTGTTCATGGGCCTCGGCGTTGCTCCAAGTCTCAGTTCATCGGGTAGCCGATCTCCGCGATGTCGTTCACGACGTCTGCCCGGACGATCACCGAGTTCAAAAACTTCACCCAAAGCCTATTGACTCGGTGCAAACACAGCCTAACCTGGTTAATAAGCCACAACACCGAAAGAGTCACAAAGTCGATGAGGACGTCTAGTCGGCGGAGTGGGCTTGGACAGGATGTGGTGTAGGCCCCCGGCAAGCCGGCGCGATACCGGAGTGACAGTGACGACTGAAGCTCCAGGACACGTGCAGTACTACCGGGGACTGTTTTCGCCCCCTACAGCCTTCGCACGGCCCGGCCGCAGTGCGGAGGCTGTGTCATGACCACGAAGCCGCCCGTCTGGTCCTGGGAGGTGCTTGACACTCCGGCCTTCAGAAGATCTGCCGAGCCATGAGCGCTGGGATCGCGGCGATCTTCTCCGTCGTGAGGGCTGGCCAGTCGACCCCTGACGGTCGGTGAGGGTTCGGGCAAGTGATGATCTCGTCGGGGGTCACGATCAGGTCGACGCCGACGTCGTGCTCCGTGGTGGGGATCGGGGTCTCGGTCACCTGAAGCGGGTGGACGGTGGTGACGACGATGGTCTCCGGCGTCACCAGACCGGCCTCGGTGAGCAGGGCGAACTCGATGTCGGAGTAGCCGGCGCCCTTGCCGATGCGGGCGCCGTCGCGGTTGACGGCGACGCTGCCGAGGATGATCAGATCCAGTGGGCGGAGGGCGTCGACCTCGACTGTGGGGGCGATGGCGGCAGCGGTGCGGGTGGCTGCGGCCTCGGCGGGTGGGACGGTGAGGGCAGCCGGGTCGAGGAGGTAGAAGGGCTTGAGGGAAGCCAGCTTCGGCACCGCCATGTAGACGGTTTTTCCTTGCTCCAGTGCTTTTGCACGCACCGGGAGTTGGGCCTTGTCCGGTACTGCCTTGACAACACTCGCGTGCTGCCAGGCCGGAAGTGCCTCGAGTCGGTCCGCAGCTTGCTCGGCGCCCTTGAAGTGGGGGATGCGGCCGTAAACGGAAAGGTCGTGGACGGCGTCCGCGGCGGTCAAGGCGTCCCAGACCTGCGTGCGTACCGCCTGCTTGGCGCGGTCCAGGGAGTTGGCTGCCACCGGTGTCTCCTTCTCTGTCCTACGCTGCCGTCATCAAGCCGAGCAGTCTGTCGTGGACCTCTGCGACGAGGGGTTCCTGTCGCCAGGGGCGAAGCTCGCGGGCGGCTCCGAAGACGATGTTCATTCCTCCGCCCCCACGGGTGGTCTCCAGCTCGGTGATGGCTTCAGTGAGGCTGGCCACCCCCGCCTCGACGTCGCGTTGACGGATACGGGCGAGCGTAAGGTTCCCCAGCACGATCGCGCGTGACTTTCGCCGGTCCCGTAGCTTCTCCGCCGTGTTGGCCAGCAGGGTTTCGGCCCGTCGGTGGTCACCGAGGGAGAGATAGCAGGAACCCGCCAGGCGGCCGAACTGTGTGGGGGACACGAGGTCGGCGGCGGCGTCGCCGGCGACCACGTGATCGAGCCGGCGTTCGGCGTTGAAGAGAGCACGTTCGCACGCCGGGGTGGATCCCAGTATGGCGTGGGCCTCGGCGACGTGCAGGAGTGCCAGCCCGGAGAGGGCGGGACTCGTACGCGCGGCGATTTCGGCTGCTTGTTCCGCGAGTGCGAGACCGGCCTGGGCCTGGTGTGCGCCGTACAGAGCGACGTAGCAGGTGCGCAGTAAAGCGTGGGCTTCGAGGGTGGTGTCACGCAGGTGGCGGGCGAGTCCTGCGCTCTGCTCGTAGTACGTCGTCGCGGTGGCGTGATCGCGGCGCTGGGAGGCGTCCCAGATCAACTGCCCCATGAGGGTGCACGCGTCGGCGTGCAGAGCGTGCAGCTCCCTTTGAACGCGCCCGCGGGAGGATCCGGCGGCGAGCTGGTCGATGCGGTTGAGCTGCGCTGCCGCCTCAGCGATAAGGCCGGCCGAGGGCACACGGTCATAACGAGCGGCGCAGTCATCGAAGCGCGTGCGGAGTGTCGCTACGGCGAGCAGATCGATGCGGTCCGGGCGAAGTATCGCGTCATCGAGGGCGTCCTGCCCTTGCGTGCCCTGCGATGTCCGTGCCGTCAGCAGGTCATTGAGGCCCTCGGCGTCGACACGCAGAAGGCGGGCCAGCCGTGGACGCATCCAGGGCTGCGGGGCGGTGCGGCCCGATTCCCAGCGGGCGATAGTGGAGCGGTCCACCCGCATGTGCTCGGCCAGGGCCTCTTGGGTGAGACCCACGGTTCGGCGGCGCGCTGCCAGGCCGTTGCGGTGGTGCGCCATGAGACTGCCTCTCGTTTCGCCTGTCCTGACAAGGACTTGCGGCTGCGCGACTCCCCAGGTGAGGCACAGGAGTGACGCAGGAATGCCGCATCGGTGCGTCCATTGTGCTCTGGGCGTTGTCCGTTGTGGGCGGTTGTGTGGAACTCCGACGCACACCGCCAGGAAGGTCCGCCCTCCATGACGTTCCGAACACCCGCCCCGAAGTCCTCCTCCGTCCGTGTCCCGCCCGACATCGGCGCCGTGTCGTCCGCTCGTCGCCGGGTTGTCGCCATCGTTCGTGACTGGGACTTGCCGCTCCTGGAGGACGCGGTCGAGACGCTGGAACTGCTGACCGGCGAAGTGATCGCGAACGCCGTGGTGCACACGGGGGAGGGCTGCCAGGTCACGGTGAGCTGGGACGGGCTCCGTGTGCGGCTGGAGGTCGAGGACACGAAGGGTGGCCACCTCCCGGGGTGGGCGCCGGCCGGCCTGGACGAGGAGAGCGGGCGCGGACTGCAGTTGGTCGACGGCCTTGCCCAGAAGTGGGGCTTTCGGTCGACCACGGACGGAAAGGCGGTCTGGTTCGAGATCGGCAACTGTCCACTCTCGACTTCGAGCCCGTCGTCCGCCGCATCCGAAAGCGATTCGACGTTCGAGGGCGGAGACGCACAGCGGCTGGTTGCCATAGCTGAACCGGGAAGCCGCGTGCTTAGCGGCTCCCGTACGCCGGTCGCCGTCACTTCACCACTTGACCACCTGACTCGGGAGGCGCAAGCGCCGAGTCAGGTTCCGGCGCCCTGACCTGCCTTCCACCCCTGGTGGGGGAATCGGGGATGCCACAACCAGGGAGCGGGCGACCTGCTCGCTTCTGCCAACACCGAAGGAGACACACACCATGTCCGAGCAGAACATCACCACGACCGGTGGTCAGGAGGACCACGGCCTGCTGGTCGCCCGTCGTCGGATCGCCGCCGCCCGTTCGCGGGCCGAGCAGCCCTCGGACGGCGGTTCCACCGGCCGATCCGACGGCAACGACTGAGAAGGACCGTCACCGATGACCACCGACGTATCCGCGGTGGTCGCGCACCTGGGCGAGGACTTCCTCGCCCAGGTGTACGGCCGCACCTACCGCCACTTCCCAGTCGAGCCGAACCGCTTCTCCGGCCTGCTCGACTGGGACGACCTGAACGCCCTGCTCACCCACCACCGGCTCGAACCACCCCGCCTGCGCCTCTCCGCGGGCGGCGAGACCCTGCCGCAGCACTCCTACTCAGTACCGGTCACCACCCGGCGCAGCACCGAGTGGCACCGGCTCAAGCCCGCCGAACTCCACCGTCACCTTGCCGAGGGCGCCACCCTCGTCCTGGACGCGGTCGACGAACTGCATCCGGCCGTCAGCCACCTCGCCCAGGAGCTGGAACGGCACCTGCGCATCGGCATCCAGGTCAACGCCTACGCCTCCTGGACGCCCGAGGAAGGCTTCGGAGTCCACTGGGACGACCACGACGTCCTCGTCCTCCAGCTGGACGGCGCCAAGCGATGGCGCATCTACGGCCCCACGAGGCGCGCCCCACTGCACCGCGACACGGACGTCCCCGAACCGCCGCCGAACGAGGCACTCGTCGAACTGGTCCTGCACACAGGGGACATGCTGTACCTGCCACGTGGTTGGTGGCACGCGGTCGCCGCCTCCGAAGGCGTCCACTCACTCCACCTCACCTGCGGCATACAGACGACGACCGGCGCCGACCTCCTCCAGTGGCTCTCCGAGGACCTGCGCCGCGAGACGACCGTACGCAGCGATCTGCCACGCTTCGGGACCGAGGAGGAGAAGGCGGACTTCGTGCGGTCCCTCGGCGACCTCGTCATGAAGGAGTTCGAGGACGGGACGCTGCTCGACCGCTTCCTCACCATGCGGGACGCCACCGACCGGGCCCGCCTCGTGCCCTCAATGCCCTACGTCGAGGGCGTACCACCCGATCCCGCTCTCGTCGTACACCTGGTGACCGCTCGTGCCCGGCTCCACAACGACGGAGAGGGCCGCGCGGTGCTGACGGCAGGGGGAGAGGAATGGACCTTCTTCCCGCAGGCCGCGCCCCTGCTGTCCCTCCTCGTGGACGGAGGCCGTCACCGCCTGGACGCACTCGCCCGCGCGGCCGGACTTCGCGTCGGGCAGGTGGCGCAACTCGTGAGCGAACTGGTGGACGGTGAGGTCGCGGCTGTGGGGCGGGCTGGATGAGCGCACAGCTGGCGGCCGGGACCTACCGATGTGGTGACGTGTCACATTCGGTGGCCGCGGCCGTGGGTGCCGGGGTGACATGGGTCGACACGGCGCCCAATTACGCGTCCGGTACGGCGGAGACCTCGTTGCGGCCGGTCTTCGACGCGTGTCCTCACGTACGGGTCTCGACCAAGGTCGGCTTCGTTCCCGACTCCGACTGGCATGCCGTGCGGGCCGCCGGGGTGTTGCCGTACGACCACGATCGAGGCCACTGCCTGACGCGTCCCTACATCGCCTGGCAGCTGGCCCGCAGTCGCGCCCGCCTCGGCCGCGTCCCGGACCTGGTGTTCGTCCACAATCCGGAACACGGCCGGCCGGACCGGGTCGGGCTGTTGCGGACGCTGACCGAGGCATTCGAGGAACTGGAGAGCGCGGCGGACGCCGGCGACATCGGCGGCTACGGCGTCGCCACCTGGACGGGCCTGTCGAGCGGCATGTTCACCGTCCTGGAACTGACGGAGCTCGCGGAAACCGTGGGCGGGCCACACCACCATTTCCGAGCTGTTCAGCTTCCGGTCTCGCTCATTCGACTGGCCGTGGTGGCGGACGGGCTCAACGGGTGCGGAGCACTGGCCGAGGCACGGGAAGCGGGGCTCGACGTCTTTGCAGCGGCTCCGCTCGGAGGCGGTGAACTGCTCGGCGCGATGACGGAAGAGTTGGTGCGCAGCATCGATTGCGCGGCCTCCCCGGCGCAGGCCGCTCTCTTGGTCGCTCTGTCGGCTCCGGGGGTGTCACGTGTCCTGCTGTCGGCGAGCACACCGGCACACTGGGCCGATGCCCGTCGTGCTGCGGCCCGCGAGCCCTTGTCGCCTGATCGTCTGAGGAAGGTCATCGATGTCCTCGGAACCTGACGACCCCGAGGTCACCGCGCGTATGCGGAGTGCCCATACCACGGCGTGCGGCTTCCTCGGGGCGGCCCCTGACGCTCGACCGTCCGGCGGAGAGGCGCAGGAAGCGTGGGGATGGAGGGGGCGCACGCTCGGCCGACCGGTCACCGGCCCTTACGGGCCGGGATGGCTGCGTGTCGTCCACAGCCCTTTGGACAAGGCGAGCGGCAAGTTGTGGACGGGCCCGGAAGACGCCGAACGGCTGGTGCCCCGGCAGGTGCCACGCCCTGGCCTACGTCTCGTGCGGCAGTGGACAGAGGCAGGAAACGCGTACAAGGCGGAGCTGTACGACCGCGTCGGCGAAACCGTCTCGCCCACCCCCGCGCTCGTCACCGCCGGACCTCCCCTGACGACAGCCTGGTGGAACGACCTGCGCAGGGCCCTCGTCCGTCTCTCGGCGGTCCCCACCGACCGTACGGCAGTACGCCAGGCATACCTGGACCACGCCATGCCGAAGTACCTCGCCTTCCTCGACGGGCCCGTCCCTACGACGCCTCCCGCATGGTCCACCGCGCACGGCGATCTGCACTGGGCCAACCTGGTCGGCCATGAGCTCGGCATCCTGGACTGGGAGGGCTGGGGCACTGCCCCGGCCGCCTACGACGCCGCCCTGCTGCACGCCTACAGCCTCGGGGTCCCGGAGACGGCAGAGCGCCTCCGCTACGAGCTTTGCGCCATTCTCGACAGCCAGGAGGGGCGCTTCGCGGAGCTGGTGGTCATCACCGAACTCCTGCAGAGCGCCGAACGCGGAGACAACGTGGAACTCGTTCCCGCTCTGCGGCGACGTGCGAGAGAGGTCTGGCTTCGGATGATGGCTGACGGCGTGGCCGGTCACTGACGAGACCACTGGAGAACAACGAGAGAGGGCGGGAGCCAATGAGACTGACCCCCGCCCTTCTCTGTCGGCATCCGCCCTGGTCACACCTCAATGTTGAAGCGTGCTAGGTGGGTGCCCCGGCAAAATTGGAACCTGTGCACACGGCTCCGGAGGGGGCTTGCACCAGCTGCAATCTAGCTGGTCAACGCCGCGTGGCCGCTCGTGAGGGAGGTATCTGTCCACGAATAGGCCACGAGCCGGCGGCGCCCGCCCTAGAGTGATCAACGTGACTGACGAGCAAGTGAGCGTTACCCAAAGCTACGTGGTGCGCACAGAGGTCATCCGCTGGGCCATCGACACGCTGAGTAACCAGCGGATTCATCCATTCTTCCTTGCGTATCTCCACCTTCACAGTCTGACCCCCGACGAGACCAACCCGACACCCGTTTCACCCATATGGGGCGATCTCGGTAATTACTTGGTGATGCCCGGTGGTCCACCGAACAAACCCTTCTATCGTCCATTTTTTAACGACGTCAGGAAGCCTGAGCGATATTGGCTGAATGCGAACCTTGCTGGAAGTTGGGCTCCCAGCTCTCTTCGGCAGGTACCCAAAAAGGTAGTGGACGTAGTAGACGACGGACTCTTTCTCCTCAAAGAAAACAGTGCCGAATTGGCGCTCCAGTATCTGCTCTACGATGAACCGGTGCCAGCTCTAGCCTTGAGCACTTTCATGCTTCGAAATTACGCATTCAGTTCTGACGAAGGCACACCTTCCGAAGCGCGCATTCACGCACTTTTCCTAGAAGAGTTCAACTTCCGTCTGGCGGAGGACGGCCGACCGCTGGGTGATGCCGAAGTAATCTTCAGCTACGAACAACAACAACTGCCAACGGCAGAAATTTGCCGCCCCTATCAGCAGAACACCTAGAAAGCGGATCAACCATTGGCTGTCAAAATGACGTCTGCACCAGTACGGCTTCTGACTGCAGATGAACTTGGAATCGGTGTAGCCGCGGCAACAGCCGAGCACGCATCCAACCGTCCCGATGAGCCGACGATGGAGTCGTCTGATCCCGTTGTCGTACAAGCTAGGTGGCTACTTGAAAGATTCGGCGGGATTATTTACACCGGTCCACCTGGGACGGGTAAAACATGGACCGTCAATAAGATTGCCAATGCGCTGACTAGTGGCGATAAGTCCAGAGTTAGGTACGTTCAGTTTCATCCCTCGTATCAGTATGAAGATTTCATGCAGGGCTTTAGACCTGTTGAAGATGGCAGCTTCGTCCTTCGCAACGGTCACTTCATGGAGATGTGCGAGAAGGCTAGGGCAGCGGAAAATGAAGGCCGTGACTGTGTACTAGTGATTGACGAACTGAGTCGTGGCGATGCTGGCAGAGTCTTTGGTGAGGCACTGACTTATCTCGAGAAGAGCAAGCGCGGCCTTCCCTTTAAGTTGGCATCCGGCGCAGAAGCTACTGTGCCGGCCAATCTAGTCATCCTTGCCACGATGAACCCATTGGATCGTGGGGTTGACGAAATCGACTCGGCATTTGGTCGGAGATTCGCTCAAGTTTCGATGGAGCCGAGCCGAAGTGCATTGCTCAGCTTCATGGAGATCAATCAGCTTGCCGAGCCCTTGGCGCAAGGGTTGCTGAGGTTTTTCGACTTCGTCAACAAACGAGCGCAGACCAATCCGCACGCTGCCGTTGGACACGTTTTCTTCAGCGATGTGAGCGATGAGGAGTCCTTGCGCGCCGTTTGGGATTACCAGCTACGCTTTCAGCTTGAGAGGGCCTTCAGACTTGACTCTCAGGGATATGAGGAAGTGCAGAGTCGGTGGCAGGCTATCTTCCCTCCCACTCAAATTGATGCGCCCGAAGAGGCCGGGGTGGGATCTTCCGTGCTCGGTGAAGAAGAGCCACAGCCGGAACCTCAGTGATGTCTGACAAAGAGCCCCGTGTGATCCCATGCGTCGAACAAGGCCAGATCGACATTGCGCTTCGCGAACTGCTGGATGAATCTGGCGTTCTGCTTCTTAATCCGGACATCAGCAAAAAGGACTTCCTGACTGTAGCTTTCCGGGGTGGGAAGCTACGTCTGCAAGCGCGCGGATACATCGGGCTGATTCCATTGAATGAGCGACTGGCAATTTTTGTCGAGCCCCGTGTGCCGGTAACAAACCTGACGCGTATGGCAGAGATATCCGGCTCTGACCGTCTTCCGCTGGCAGTGATCCGCAGTTATGAGACGGGAGCAGCGAAAGAAGAATTCCTCACTGACCTCTACACTTCCGCTCTCGTCCATCATGTTGAGGCAGTCATCGAGGGAGGGCTCCTTCGCGATTATCATCGCGTTGATGATAGCTCATCCTTTCCCACCGGTCGTGTAATGATGAGCCAGACAGCGCGTCTGCGGGCGCAGAATGTTCAGCACAAGGTATGGTTCAGTCACTTCGAGAGGACCGTCGATAATGCCGCTAACCGATGCCTTAAGTATGCCCTCTGGAAGCTTACACAGCATGGCTTTTTGACGGCCGGATCTAAGCGGCGCATACGGCAACAGTTGAATGGACTCTACGCAAAATTTGACGGAGTTTCCCTCGACCACTCTCTTCGTTTCCTAAATGACGAAGTAGTGACTGGACGCCGTGAACTGCCGTCCCATCGAGCCTACTACCGCGATGCATTGAACGTAGCTCGGGCTGCTCTGATGCAGCGAAAGATATTCCTCGAACATGCCCAATCGGGTGTCAAGCTGCCATCCATTGTGATGGACATGAATGACCTTTTTGAAAGGTATGTCCGTAGAGTTCTTGAGGTGCACGCGGCAAGCGCCGGATGGGGCGAAGTTGTAGCCGATGGGAACACCGGGGCTAAACGTTCCCTGTTTGCTCATCATCGTACAGTTGGAGATCACCTACAGCGGCTGCCAATTGGTAATCCCTTCGCGACTCCGGATATCGTAATTCTTCGCGAGGATAACGAGTCCGTTGCTTGCGTTCTGGATGTGAAGAATAAGCTCGTGAAACAGCGCTCTGACCGCGATGGTGAGGACCAAGTCATTGCGTATGCGCTACGGTACGGCGCCGATCGGGTCGTGCTAGTCCATCCAGCCCAAGAAAAGCAGACCTCAGGGATGTTCAAAGTTGGTGACGTTGGCGAGGTTAGCCTTTTCCAATACCGGATGAACCTGGCTGCAGCTCACCCTGAATCCGAAGAGGAGAGATTCGGCAACGCCGTAGCAGACCTAATCAATTCCTAGGTCGCGGGGTTAAGGTCGACACCAATGACGTCACGACCCATTTCGTAAGCTGCGTTCAGAGTGGTTCCGGTGCCCATGAATGGGTCCAGTACTGTGCCTCTGATCCAGCTATCGTGTCCGCAATCTGTCCAGCCGACTGTACGCTTTGGGGCGAAGGTAAACTCCCGGAAGTAACCCCCTAGAGCTGCCTTCGCTTCCGCGGCGAGTTCACGGACTCGTTCAGCATTGCGGCCGGTTCCGACCTGGACATGAAGCGCTTTACCCGCATCAGAGATGCCGGTGGCCTGGATGGCGGCAATGTGCGCCGGCGTTAGGCGCTTCTCTTTGGCTAGTTCCATCGCGCGCTTGGCCTGAGGGCGCTGTGGGTCGAGATCTGCCGTCTTTTCAACGATTCTCTCACGGGCCTGTCCGCATTCGGAGCATACGGTGGTGGGGCAGGCCAGGGTCACTGCGCGATGAACGATTTCGCTTGGGAAGGGTGCCAGATGGCGTGCCATATTGCGTTCGAGGTCAATATCCCAGATATCGCCAGGGTTGTCGAAATTCCAGTCGACTTTGGAGATGGGACTTTCTTCATCCCAAAGTGACTCATTTCCCTCGTAGGGAACATCCCTAAAGTCCCAAATGTCTCCAGGGTTAGCCGTGCTGCCATTGCGACCGTACGCTCGCGCGTACCCGAACAGGTCGTAATAGTAAGTGCGCTGCGGAGTTAGATGAATGATGTACTCGTGCCGACTAGCCAGACGGTTCTGCACTGGATCTGGCATGCCTCGCGTCTTCGCCCAAATGATGCGATTTCGAATGCGCCAGCCTGCGTCTGCGGCAGCTGCCTCAATCCGTCCCGGAATCCCCGCGAGCGACTGATTCTTCCATGTGTCGCCGACATTGAGAAAAACTGATCCGGTCGGGCGCAGTACGCGTCGCCATTCATTAAGGCAATCCATCATTGCTGCGACGTATTCAGCCGGCTTACGTTCTTGGCCGATTTGCCCAGCGACACCATAGTCGCGCTTTTGCCAGTAGGGAGGCGACGTGACAACGAGGTCAACAGTGTTGTCTTCCAGCGGGATTGACCTGGCGTCTCCCTTTATGACGCGACGCTGCGGTGCGCCGGGGATGGCTGGCTGAGGAACGCCTGGCTGAGCAACCGGCTCACGCAATCGTTGCCCAGAGGGGGCTTCGACCTCAAACAGTGCCTCACCGTCCGGCGTGCGACTGGTCCGCGGAAGCACAACCCTGGCGGCTGTGCGCGTTGCGTTCCCGTCCGTGCTGGACGCATCCTGTGAGGCCATGTGTGCATCCTTCTTTGGTTCTTCCCGGATCCCGACGGGAGAGGATACCAAGCGGTGGGCCACCAGATCGTGACGTGTACCGTAGGCAGCTGTCAGTGTTTCCTCGGTGACCAGGTTCTGAGACCTTGCCGACTCGCTTCGCTACTGCGAGCCCCGGTTCAGCCTTGGGAAGGATGCGTCCTCTCCACTCGATTCGGCATGCAAGCCACTGCAATCACTGCAGGTCAGCCGCGTATCCAGGGAGTACTCGGCGCAGGGCGCGCAGCGCGTAGAAGGCGCGGGACTTCACGGTACCGGGCGGGATGCGCAGCGTTGTGGCGGCCTCCGCCACACTGGCCCCTTGAAAGTACAGCAACACCAGAATTTCACGGTGCTCAGGAGTGAGCCTCTTCACAGCCTCCCTTACGTCGAGCATCGCGGCGGCTCGTTCGGCGTGATCGGCGATGACGCGCCTGTTCTCCAGGTCGGCATCTCCAATCTCCAGGGGCCGCGCCTGGCGGGCTCGGCGCGCGTCGATGGCGAGCCGGCGCGCTACGGTCAGTAGCCAAGGCCGTACCGAACTGAAGGTGTCTGCGCGCAGTGCCTCGCGGTGCTGCCAAGCACGTACGAGTGTCTCCTGGAGCAAGTCCTCGGCGCGCTGGCGGTCGCCATCGCACAGACGCAGCAGCAGCGCGAAGAGCGGTCGACCGTGCTCGCGCTGCAATGCGGCGAGCTCGTGCTCAGCGGTCGTCGTACCGTGAGAGAGGGTGATTCCGGCCGTCATTGCCGTATGGCATCGCAGGGAGCCGTACGGGGACAGAGCGCGCGCGCCTCTATGCGACGGACGGTCGATCGAGTCGGCGAACGGTGCGACGAACGGTCCGCTAGGCACTTCTTCCATGCACGGATGGGCGGTAGTGCCGGGCTCGCGCAGCTGACGCGCCGGCAAGCTACGCGAACGACGGCCCACAGACGGCCTGGCGCTACTCGGCGGACTCCCCGGCCTGTCGCAGCGCCTGAGCTTCCCGCCGACTGAACTCCTCGCCACAGCCCATACAGACGTAGTCACCGGTGCGCGAGCCTAGGTAGAACTCGGGACTCAGGTTGGCGTGATCGCATGCCGGACCTCCCGCGTCTATCCACTGCTGCCTAATACCTGATGCGTCCTCAGCCTGAACCATGCTGATGAGCCTAAGCCATCCAGAGTGGTCACTTGGCCGCGCGGTCGGCGGAGCGATTTTGGCCGGGAGCTGCTTTGGCGCGAGTGATCATGGCCCCGTAAGCTTCCAGCGCGTCGGGCAGTCTGTGGACCTGCCCGCTAAAGCACGACGTTGGGGCCATGATCTTCGAGGCTCGCGCCAAAGTGGCTGGCTAAAGTCGCGGAGTCGGCCGCCCCAGCCACAGCGGGTTTCTTGCGCTCCTCATGGCCGCGCCCGCCGCCCGGCCGGTGGCCCCATGCGGGGTCAGCGGGCCGTACGAACGCCCACGCATCTGGCAGCGTTGGCCCGCATGCCGCCACCACGATCCGGCCTCTTGCGGTAACACAAAGCGTCCCTGACTTGCACCGTTGGAGATCATCGTTCGTCCCCGTGCCCGTGTTGGAGTGTGGCCGCTGCGGGCGGCGACGGACGGGCGGCGACGTGCGCCGGTGGCGAAGACATGGAGGCGGCGCGGCGGCGACCGGCCGGCGCCGCCGCGCTTGGCGCGGCCCTCGGTTTGATCCGACCTACTGGTGTAGGCAACCAGGTAGAAAGGGGTGCGACGTGGCCCCGGAAACGGGGCGTTGGGGTCGAGCTGCGGTTGCGTCTTCCCCTTCCTGAGGCCGGATCGTGGTGGCGGTGGTGTGCGGGCCGGAAGCGGCCGTTGATGCGTCTGGGCGGCGTGTGCGGCGGCCGGGTTGGCGATGATCTATAAGCGCCGTTGGCTCGCCAGACGAGCGAGCGCAGCGAGCCTTGAACCAGTAGAGAGACTTTGAATCACGCTCATGCTGACGGCTGTTGATGCTGCTCTTGCGCCTGGTCGCTGTCGGCTCGTGGTGTAGAACCCTGGGTATGGGGAGTGAACGGCGCGAGCGGATGAGGGTGCTTGGGGCACGTCTTCGGGCTCTGCGTGCGGAGGCTGGTCTGACGGGTGCTGCTCTGGCTCAGCGGGCCGGCGTGGGTCAGCCAACGGTCTCCAAAGTGGAGACCGGGCGCATGGTCCCCAGTGTCGATGTGCTGGACCGGCTGTGCCGGGCGCTCAACCTCGATGAGTCGGCGGCCCGGGAACTCCGTGACCTCCTCGTCGCCGTTGAGTCTGCGATCGCCACCGATTTTGAAGCGGAAGGGCTGCCCGCTGGGCTCGTCGTTGATGACGCGGTCCGCGGTGCTCGGTCGGTGCGGTCGTTCCAGTGTGTCGTTCTGCCGTCGCTGCTTCAGAGCGCCGAGTACGCCCGTCACGTCTTCGAGAGCGCCCCGGATGCGACTGCCGAGTCAGTTGGTCGGGCTGTCGCTGCCCGCGTAGAGCGGCAGAGCGTGCTGTACGAGCCGGGGCGCGAGTCGGTGTTCGTGCTGACGGAAGCCGTGCTGCGGACCTGGCCGGGCACGCCGGCGCTGATGCTGGCCCAGCTCGACCGGCTGCTCGCCGTCGAGAGCCTGAGCACCGTGCGGCTTGGCGTCATCCCGTGGCGCCGCCCGGTGCCGCTTCTGCCTCATCACGGATTCACTCTGTGCGACGAGCAGGCTGTCGTGATTGAGGCATTCACCGGTGAGCGGGTGGCCGTCGACTCCGCTGAGGTGGCTGCGTACGAGGAGACCTTCGACCGCTTCCAAGGCGCAGCCGTCTTCGGGGACGAGGTACGTGAGCTGTTGTTGCGGGTGATGAAGGAGTTCCGCGAGCTGGGAGACACGGTCACCCCTTAGAGGAATAATTCCTCTACATGCCTGGCATGTGGACCGCTTGTGGGCATAGCCTGCCGTCGCGTTGTCTAGTCCCCTAGACGCAGACAAGGAGCTTGCCATGCGTACCAAGTGGTGCCGCGCCTTCCCGGGTCTTGCCGAGCAAGTGGTCCAGGCCCGTCACTTCGTCGCTGCCTTAGTCGCGGAGAAGGGGCCGGTAGATGACGCCACCCTGGTTGTCAGCGAACTGGCCACCAACGCCGTACGTCACTCGCTGAGCGGGGCGGAAGGCGGCTGGTTCCTCGTCGTCGTCGGCTTCGGCGACGGCTTCATCCGTATCGAGGTGGTCGACCAGGGCGGCGAACGCGTCCCACACCTGTGTGATGTGACCAGCCAGGAAGAGGGCGGGCGCGGGTTGCTGCTGATCGCGGCCTGCGCGAAGGACTGGGGCGTGAAGAACTGGCCCGACGGGCGTTCCGTCTGGGCGGAACTGGCCTGGGGGAGCGCGTGACCGGGCGTCCGTCACTGATGGGGGGCCGTTGCCATGTCGGCGGTGACGGATGACTCCTCGGGGTGTGCCTCGGCGTCGGTCGCGCTTCTTCGTCGTTGAAAGTCGTACGGGACGGCGCCTCCCGCCCATTCCGTCTAGGGCCCTAGACTCCTGGGTACTTCTGGGAGGTGTGGTCATGTCGGACGAGTTGCAGCGGATCATGGCGATCGGTGATCCGTACCTGCTTCTGCGTGAGGTCACCACGAGGCTGGCCGCTGCGCAGCAGGAGGTGACCGAACTCGCCCGGCTGCGCCGTCGCGTGGTTCAGGACCTCCACGCGCAAGGAATGTCCTACGCGCAGATCGCCGAGAAGGCCGGCCTGAGCCGCGGGCGGATTCATCAGATCCGGCACACCGGCCCCGCGCCCGAGGGGGCCTTCCTTGGGACGGGTGCCGTCACGGTCGTGACACCGCTCCGGTGGGACGACACGAAGAAGCGCCCGGTCGTCGCCATGGCCGACATGAACTCCGGCAAGCGGCTGGAGGAGCTGGCGAAGTCGTACGGGCTCGACGTCAGCTCCGGCCACGTGCAGGTGAGCGGCGAGGTTGACCTCAACCGTGACGGCCTGGTCGTCGTCTGCGGGCCGGGCATGTCCCAGGCCATGCGCGACCTGTACGCCCAGGACCCGGTACTCGCCTGGGAACACCCGGAGGGTGAGCCCTGGGCGCTGGTGGACCGGCGTACCGGCACGGCGTACCACGCAGGGGCGGACCTCGAGCCGAGGCGCCCGCACGACGTCGGATACCTGGGCCGACTGCCCCGCCCGGACGGCAACGGCTCGGTGCTGGCCATCGCCGGCATCCACACGGCAGGTTCCCTCGGCGTCGTCCACCTGCTCACCTCCGACCTCAGCACGCTGTGGGGACAGGTGGGGGAGCGGCACTTTTCCACACTGGTGAGTGTTGAGTACGACTCTAATACCGAAGAGCCGCAATCCGCCGAGCTTCTCTGCCCCCTGTACCTGCACGACGAGGAGGCGACGGCGTGAACGTCGTTCTCGGCACGCTGCCCGCTGAACCAGACCAGCAGAACGAGGACTTCGCGGCCACCGCTCCCGGTGCGGCCGTCCTCCTCGACGGTGTCGGCGTCGCCGGGGCCGAGACCGGCTGCGTGCACGGCATCGCGTGGTTCTCCTCGACCCTGGGCGGACTGCTGCTGGGCAACATCGCTGGAGACCCCGCCCGGCCGCTCGCCGACTGTCTCGCCGACGCGCTCCGCGGCGTCCGGTCCCTGCACGAGGACACGTGCGATCTGACCTACCGGGCCAGCCCGACCAGCACGGTCGTCGCGGTCCGCGTCGGCGGGGGAGCGCTGGAGTACCTCGTCCTCGGTGACTCGACCCTCCTCCTCGCCGGTCAGGACGGGAAGACGACCGCTGTCACCGACGACCGCCTGGACCAGGTCGGAAAGCAACTCCGTGCGTCGGTCGACCGACTGCCCACCGGCACGCCCGAGCACGCTGGCGCCCTGGCCCAGTACCGCGACGACCTGACGGGACTCCGGAACCGGCCGGGCGGCTTCTGGATCGCCGGCCCCGAACCACGGGCAGCCGAGCACTCCCTCACCGGAACGGTGCCGCTGGAGTCGCTGGCGTCCGTGACCCTGCTGAGCGACGGCGCGACACGCCTCGTCGACCGGTTCGGCCTCGCCGACTGGACGGACGTGCTGGACGTGCTCGCGTCCGCCGGCCCGGACGAACTCATCCGCCGTGTACGGGAAGCGGAGAACGGCGATCCCGACGGGCAGCGATGGCCTCGCGGAAAGGCGAGGGACGACGCCACGGTTCTCCACTGGGTGCCCTCGTCGTAGCCGCACACCCAACCGTAGAATCGAACGTGTGAGCGACCAACCGTCCCGACTGGAGCTGCTGCGCTTCGCGCGCCGTGTGGTCGTGCAGCAGGCGACGGCTGCCGTGCGGCAGCTCGACGGGTGGATCGCGGACGAGGAGCGGCGCGAGGCTGAGCGGCGCCGAGGTGAGGAGATGCGGCCGCCGCCTCCGGACTGGCTGCTCCAGTACGGGCTCAACCGGAAGGACGTGGATGCCGTCCATGCCGGGGACTGCTGGGCAGCGACGAAGCCGGGCCGGTGTCGTCCCGCGTCCCGCGAGCAGGTGGTTGATGCTCTGCGGCATGGCGTGACGGCGTGCGTGCACTGCCGCCCGGATACGGCGCTGGGCCTGCTCGACAACCCGTGACGGTGGTGGTCTAAAAGCGGGCGAGGGGCTCCCAAATGGCGTCACCGGCCGCTGCGAGATCGGGTGGTCCCATCGGCGCTCGCGCGACACGTTCGTATACCCCCCTAGACAGTTGACGGGACGTCGGCTTACGGTAGTCGTCAACCCCCCTAGACAGTTGGGGTGGTCGCCTCCTTGTGCTGTCTAGGGGGGTATTCAACGGCTCGGCGTCCACGAGGACGCCTGAATCAAGTGAGGTTCAGAATGCGTGTCATCCCCGTGGACACCTCGTCCGCCACTCTGCTGGTCACCAAGCTCCCCGAGGTCAAGGTGAGGGACCGGCAGACCGGCGAGGTGGCCGTGGACCCGGTCACCAACGACCGGCTCATGGTCATGGAGCTGGTGTTCATCGCCCAGGGCGGCTCGGACATGATCAAGGTCACCGTGCCCGAGAAGGGCATCGGCGAAGGACTGGCCATGGGTGCACCGGTGTTCCTGTCCGGCCTTGTCGCCCGGCCCTGGGAGAGCGAGTTCGGCGGCCGTACCCGGCACGGCATCGCCTACCGGGCGGACGCCGTCATGGTCGACACCCCGGCCGCGGTGCAGGGCTGAGCGTCATGACCGACGCCCTGTGGATTCTGCTGTTAGCGCTGCTGGTGGCGGCTGCGCTGGTCGCTGTGCGTCGTCGGCTGCCGGTCCTGTTCTGGTGGTTGGTCGGGTATCCGGCTGTGACGCTGCGGGTGCTCGCCACGTATCGGGCCACCATGGACGCCTGCGGGCTGACGGTGCCCGCCTCGGCCATGCGCCGTGCAACAGCCCGGATGCTGGGGCGGCAGGCCGCTCCCGTGCCGCCTCGTCGGTCGCTGCCACTGCCGACCGGGTCCGGACTCGTGATGCGGCTACGTATGGCGGCCGGCCAGGCACCCGAAGACTTCAACGCGTCCGCCGACCGGCTACGGCATGCCTGGGGTGCGCACGCCGTGCACGTCCGGCCCACCAAGCCGGGACGGCTGGAGCTGCGGTTGGTCGGCTGGGACGTCCTCACTGACGTGCGGCCCCCGCGTCGGTGGCTGCGGACCGAACCGCTGACCTTGCCTCTGGCGCTGCGCGAGGACGGACACTGGCACGTCCGGGACTTCCGCACCGTGCCGCACGAACTCATCCTCGGCGCCACGCAGTCGGGCAAGTCCGTGTACCTGCGCAACCTGCTCTGCGGGCTGGCCCGGCAACCCGTCGCACTCGTCGGCATCGACTGCAAGTGGGGCGTCGAACTGGCGCCGTTTGCGCCCCGGTTGTCGGCGCTCGCCGATACGCCGGACCGCGCGAACGACGTCCTTGACGTCCTGGTGGACGAGATGGAGGCACGCTTCCGCCTCATCGGCATGAGGGGCGGGACCGGTACGGATGCCGTGCTCACCTCGGACGTCTGGGGCCTGCCGGAGAAGGCGCGACCGGTGCCGGTCGTGGTCGTCGTCGACGAGGTCGCCGAACTCTTCCTCGCCGCGAGCAAGGACGACGAGAAGCGGCGGGACGCCATGGTCACCAAACTCATCCGCCTCGCCCAGCTCGGGCGCGCGGCCGGCATCTATCTGGAGGTGTGCGGGCAGCGCTTCGGCGCCGAACTCGGCAAGGGCGCCACCATGCTCCGCGCCCAGCTCACCGGGCGGGTCTGCCATCGCGTCAACGACGAGACGTCCGCCAACATGGCCCTCGGCGACATCGCACCGGAAGCGGCGCTGGCAGCCACCAGGATCCCGGCCGAACGACCCGGCGTCGCGGTCGTCGGTGACTCCTCCGGAGGCTGGTCCCGGGTCCGCTCCCCACACCTCACCCTCGAAGACGCGGCGGCCGTCTGCCGCGACACTTCGGGCCTGATTCCGGTACTGCCCCGCCTGGACACCTTCCGCCCCGTGGTGCCGCAGCCTTCCGCTGCTCCCGTTGTGCAGCCCGCCACGCGCCCGGTGACCGGGTAGCTGCACTTCCCCTCCAACGGTCGGCGTGACCGCCTCACGCCAAGTCCCTGCCCATGCCTTGCCTGATACCGAAGGAGCCCGAGCCGATGCGTGCCCAGCTGGCCCGCGTGGACGCCGTGATCGTGCAGGCCGTCATCGCCGGTGCCCTGTCCTTCTCCCACCTACACGACGTCGCCGCGGCGGCCGGACAGGACGGCTGGAAGGCGTGGGCCTATCCCGTGAGTGTCGACCTGCTCCTGGTCGCCGCCTGGCGTCGGATGCGCCAGTCACAGCGAGCGGGCCAGGCGGCCGGCGGTCCGCGCCTGTGGTTCCTCGTAGCCCTGGCCGCGTCCCTCGGCGCCAACGTCGCCACGGCCGGCCTCCTCGACCTGGACGACGTACCCGCCTGGCTCCGCGTGATGGTCGCGGGCTGGCCCGCTGTCGCCTTCTTCGGCGGCACGCTGCTGGCTCACGCCCCGCACACCGCGGAAGAGCCCGCCGCCTCTCCTGCGACGGACGCCGCTACGGCTCCTGACGGCAGTTCGTCCGACGTGGAGGGGCCCGATCACAAGGTTCCGTACAGCGCCGACCCCGAACCGGCTCCCGAGCCTTCTGCCGCGCCGGCCACCGCTTCCGCCCCGGCGCCTGCTTCTGCTCCTGCAGTCGCCCTGCCGCCCGCCCTCGTCGACCGCGTCCGGGCCCTGGCCGAGGAACACCGCTCGGCCACCGGCCGTCCCGCCGACCCCGACGCCGTCCGCACTCGGCTCGGCCTGCCCCCGTCCATGACCGCATCCGTCGCCGCACACCTCTGAGAGGAGCCCCACCGTGAACCGCCGTTTCCGCAACCTCCGACGCATCGGCCCCGTCAACGTCGCCTCCTACGTCGAACGCGGCCGGAACCGCCACCTGGCCGCCTGCACCGCTCCCCGCTGCGACTTCTCCGCCGAGTACGACAGCCGTGCCGCTGCCGAACTCGCCGCCCGTACCCACCGCTGCCCGGCCTGACAGGAGACCACTGAGATGGACGTTCCGCTCTGGCTCGCCCTGCTCGTCGTAGGCGTCCTCGGCGTCAAGCTCATCCGCCCGCCCTGGTGGCTCATCGCCGTACTTCTCCTCGGCGGCTACCTCCTCGCCGACAGCCTGCTCGCCCCCGTCATCGACCCCGCCCTCAAGTGACCCGCGAAGGAAGACCGCTCATGTTCCGACCGAAGGTGCCGACCATGCCGCAGCCCACCGGTCTGACCACCCCGCCCGCAGTCGTCGCACTGACCACCATCACGCCGGACACCCCGGCCCCGCCGCCGGCACCCGCTACCCCGGCCCCGGCCCGTCCGGCCGTCCAGCTCACGCCGGGCACTGTGCTCGCCCTGGTCGGCGGCGGCACCGCCGTGGTCTTGGTCGTCGGCGCCGTCTTGGTCTCCATGCTCCTCGCCGTCGCCCTCACCGCCGCATCCGTGGCCGTGTGTGCCCTCACCGTCCGCTCCGTCATCGCCCGCCGCTGACACCACCGCCCCGACCTCCCGCCCTTTTCGCACTGTCTAGCCCCCTCGACAAAACCAACCGCAAGCCCACGCAAGGAGGACCCCGCACATGACTCCTGCGGCTCCGACCGCAGCTATCCGCCAGCTGGCATCCCTCGCCCGGCACGGCGACCTCAGCGCCTACGCCCACCAGATCCAGCGCCTCGGCGGCTGCGAGCGGCCCATCCGAATGGAGGGCCACCGGCTCGACGTCCACGCCACCACTGGGGAGATCGTCCGGGAGATCACCGACCGCGACCTACCGGCGGGACAACTCCTCATCCGCTGCAACAACCGCCGCGCCACCCGGTGCGCCTCGTGCGCCGAGGTGTACCGCAAAGACACCTTCCACCTCGTTACGGCCGGTCTGAGCGGCGGCAAAGGCATCGGCCCGGCCGTGGCCCAACACCCTCGTGTCTTCGCCACCTTCACCGCCCCGTCCTTCGGCCCCGTGCACAACCGCCCCAGCGGCGGCCGGTGCCGCTGCGGACGTCTCCACCCGGACGACGACCCTGCCCTCGGCACGCCCCTGGACCCGGACCGATACGACTACCGCGCGGCCGTCCTGTGGAACGCCCATGCGGGCAAGCTCTGGGGCCGCTTCACCACCTACCTGCGCCAGCACCTCGCCTCCCGCGCGGGCCTCAGCCGTTCTGCACTGCGGCACTGCCTCAAGGTCTCCTATGCCAAGGTCGCCGAGTACCAGCGGCGCGGCGCTGTCCACTTCCACGCCGTCATCCGCCTCGACGGCCCGCACGGCGCCGAGGACACCCCGCCGGCCTGGGCCACGACCGAACTCCTCACCGACGCGATCCGCTCCGCGGCCCGGATGGCCGAGACACCCGGCCCGGTCCTCGACGGCCATACGTACGCCTTCCGCTTCGGCGAACAGCTCGACATTCGCCCCATTCGCTCGGCCGACTTCGCGGGCACCTCGGAACTTTCCAGCCGCGCCGTGGCCGCCTACATCGCGAAGTACGCCACCAAGGGAGCCGAGACCGCAGGCACCCTCGACCGGCCCATCCGCAACCCGATCACCGACCTGATCGGCTCCGGCGTCACCGATCACGCCCGACGCATGATCCTCACCTGCTGGCACCTCGGGGCGCTCCCCGAGCTGGAAGACCTGCGCCTACGCAAGTGGGCCCACATGCTCGGCTTCTGCGGCCACTTCTCCACCAAGTCCCGCGCCTACTCCGTCACCCTCGGCGCCCTCCGCCAGGAGCGGGCTGACCACAACGAAACCCTGGCCCGCGAACGCGCGGCCGAGGCCGGCTATCCGCTGCCCGACCCGGACACCGTCCTCGTCCTCTCGCACTGGCGCTTCGCCGGCACTGGGCTGACGGCTGCGGAACGCCTCATTACTCACGGAATTCCGTCGCCTGCCAACTCGACGGACGACGATATGGAAGGAGCTCCGACGTGGACCGCCGACGCGATGAACTCATGACCGTTCCGCAGATCCTCGCAGAGCTGGGCGGTGTATCCCGACGCACTTTCTACCGGTGGCGCGAGCTGGGCCAGGGGCCTGCTGCCTTCAAGCTGCCTAACGGCGAACTTCGGGTGTGGCGGAGTGACTTCACCATGTGGCTGCGGCAGTTGGAGGCGGCGGCGTGAAGTCTCTCGACGTGAAGGTGTGGGGCGTCCGGAAGAGGAACACCAAAAAGTCGTCCTATGACGTCCGGTGGACCGTTGCCGGAAATGTGTTCTCCGAACAGTTCCGCACCAAGGGGCTCGCGGACCACTACCGTTCCAAGTTGCTCCGCGCCGCCCATGCTGGCGAAGAGTTCGACACAGAAACCGGGCTGCCCGACTCGATGGTCGAAAAAGCAGCCTCAATGACCTGGTACACCTTCGCTTTGAAGTACCTCGCCATGAAGTGGCCGCACGCGGCGCCGAACACGCGTAACGGGATCAATGAGGCCCTGACCGCCGTGACGATGGCCCTTCTTGACGAGCGTCCGGGGCAGCCGACCGAGGACCTGATCAGGAGGGCGCTTCGGAACTGGGCCTTCGTCCTTCCCGGACCGGACGAGCGCGAAGTGCCGACC
Organism: Streptomyces marokkonensis; assembly: GCF_008312835.1. Classification (GTDB taxonomy): domain Bacteria; phylum Actinomycetota; class Actinomycetes; order Streptomycetales; family Streptomycetaceae; genus Streptomyces; species Streptomyces marokkonensis_A. The sequence goes on from NZ_VSKS01000002.1 coordinate 499,561, forward strand.
GAGATCGCGAACACCTTGCACTGGGTGGCGAAGGCATCGCGTCCGCTCTCGGACCTCGGTGACGCTGCGATCGGAAGGGCCGTTTTGGATTCGCTCAAGCTGAAGCTCGACGGGACGGCGGCAGCTGCGGAGACCGTCCGGCGCAAGCGTCGGACGCTCGTCAATGCGCTGCACTATGCAGTCGATCTCGGGGAGTTCAAAGAGAACCCGATCACGGGCATTCGCTGGAAGAAGCCGAAGGTGGCCGGGGAAGTTGATCCTCGGGTGGTCGCCAATCCTGCTCAGGCGCGTGCCCTGCTGACTGCGGTCTCGTACGTCGGTGGGTACGGCCGGGCGCGTGGTCGCCGACTCGTCGGCCTGTTCGCCTGCATGTACTACGGCGCCTTGCGTCCGGCTGAGGCCGTCGGCCTCACCGATGCGGACCTGAAACTGCCCGAGGCCGGCTGGGGGACGGTGTTGCTCAACCGGACGCGTCCCAGCGTTGGAAAGCAGTGGACAGACTCCGGTGAGACTCATGACGACCGGGGCCTCAAGAACCGACCGCCGGAAGAGGTCCGGCTCGTGCCGATCCCGCCCCAGCTCGTCGCCATCCTCCGGCAGCACCTCGACACGTTCGGCACCGCCGAGGACGGGCGGCTGTTCACCAACGAGCGTGGGGGAGTGGTCGGGTCCTCGACGTACTACCGCGTCTGGCAGGAGGCCCGTGCGCTGGCGCTTCCGCCGGCCGCGGTTGCCTCTCCGCTCGCGGCTCGCCCGTATGACCTGAGGCACTCGGCACTGTCGACCTGGCTCAACTCCGGGGTGGACCCGACGGAGGTCGCTGAGCGTGCAGGCAACAGCGTGGAGGTCCTGCTGAGCCGCTACGCCAAGTGCATCGACGGACGGCAGGAGATCGTCAACCGCAAGATCGAGGAGTTGTTGCGCGAGTACGAGTGATCACGCGCGTAGGCCGTCAGCCCTCCAGCCCGCTTGGGCCGGAGGGCTTCGCCACGTCTCGGCCGTGTGCCGTCGGCCATTGGTTGCTGGCTGCACCTGCCGCGTCGTGTTTCGCCCTGCTGGCGGACGGTTGCCCCAGGGGTTCCGTCCGGTTCGCGCTCTACGCCTGGACTGCTGGGCTGGCGGCCATCGCAGTATGGGGGCCTTGGAGGAGAAGCCGCGGCGGCTGGGTGGTGGGCAGCCTCGCTGCCCATACTGCGGGCTGCTGCAGGATCGGGTGGCGACGCTGGAGCAGGACTGGGTACTGCTGGAGCCGGACATGCGTCCGCTGGCTCACACGGTGCCGGCGGAGCATCGGTGGATCGAGCTGTCCGATGGACGGGTGACGGCCTACGGGGTGTGTCCGCCGGATCAGTTCCAGCGGTGCCGTATCGAGCACCGTCTCGCCTGCCCGGCGCAGCCGCTGCCGGATCTGTGGCCGTGGTTGACGAGCCTGCGAGGGGAGAACGCGCGGCAAGCGGAGCGGCGGGACGACCCGAAGCTGCCCCCGCCTCCTGAGGAGTGGCCGGACGCCGGCTGACGGGCACTTCGGAAACCTCGGGGCTGACCAGGGAAGATGCCCCAAGATCCTGTCCACGAATAGTCCACGGACCGCGTCATAGGGCTGCTCCGGGCGGCGCATGCCTGCACATACGCGAAGACCCCGGCCTCAGCGTTTCCGCTGGTGACGGGGTCTTTGGGCACCTCATGCAGGGTGCCCCCGGCAGGATTCGAACCTGCGCACACGGCTCCGGAGGCCGTTGCTCTATCCCCTGAGCTACGGGGGCGTGTCGGTCGCGGTGATCGCGGCGACGGGTAGAACACTACCAGTTCCCGGGGGGTGGTCAGGAACCCGTTTCCGCAGCCGGCGGGGGCGGTCCGGAGTGCGGGGTTTCGCTCCTGCGGGGTGGAAGTGAGGAAACGCCGGACGCGGTGGCCGGTCCCGACCTACTCTCGAGTTGTGCCAGGCGCGTCGGGCCGGGTTCTTGTTGTGGACGACAACAAGGTCATCCGGCAGCTGATCAGGGTCAACCTCGAGCTGGAGGGCATCGAGGTCGTGACCGCGGCCGATGGTGCCGAGTGTCTGGATGTCGTCCATCAGGTGCGGCCCGACCTCGTCACCCTCGATGTCGCCATGCCGCGGCTGGACGGGCTGCGGACCGCCGGCCGGCTGCGTGCCGATCCGCGGACGCGTGACATTCCGCTCGCCATCGTCAGCGCCTGTACCCAGTACGAGGTCGAGAGCGGGCTCGACGTCGGTGTCGACGCCTTCCTCGCCAAGCCCTTCGATCCCCAGGAACTCGTCCGGCTCGTCCGCGAGTTGATCGGCGATCCGCTCGGGCGCGTTCGCGGGCCCGGGGACGCCGAGCCGGCCGCCGGGCACGCCTGAGGGTGAGTGCGGGGGCGCCCAGCACTTCGTTCGTGGCGTCCACCGTCGTCTGCGTGGCGTCCGCCTCCGCGTTCGTGGCGTCCACATCCCGGGATCGCGGCGTAACCCGTTCGCATACCCACCCCCCTCCTCCCCTACGCTTGTCCCGTGACCCCCGTCGAGCTCTCCCGCACCGTGCTGCACGCGGTGCGCCGTGCCGTCGACGAGGGTGAGCTGAGCGTGGCCCTGCCCGAGCGGGTGCTGGTGGCGCCCCCGGGGCCCGGGGGGTGCGGGGACTACTCCACCAACGTCGCCCTTCAGCTCGCCCGCCCGGCCGGGCTGCCGGCGCGGAAGGTCGCCGAGGTTCTCCGGCCGTATCTGCTGGGTGCCGGGGGGATCGGTGACGTCGTCGTCACCGGGCCCGGGTTCCTCAACATCGGTCTGCGGGGCACCGCTCCCGTCGGCCTCGTGCGCGAGGTGCTGCGGCGCGGGCTCCGGTACGGGCACGGCGACGCCCTCGCGGGCCAGGCCGTACGGCTGAACGCGGCGCACGAGGTGCGGGCCGTCGTCCAGCTCGATGCCGTGGCGCGCCTGCTCCGGTCGCAGGGAGCCCTGGTGCACGCCGGGTGCGCGGGCCCGATCGAGGCCGCGTGGGAGAGCGTGCTGGGGGTGCGCGTCGACGGCGTCCGGGACCCCGCGACGCCCACCCACCACGACAGTCCCGCCGGGACCGACACCGGTCCCGTTCCCGCCGGCATCGACATCCGCCCCGTCCCCGCTCCCGCCGACCCTCTCCCCCTCGGCCGGGACGCCGCCCGCTGGGCGCTGCTGCGTCCCGCGCCGCACGACCGGCCGCGCCTCGGTGACGAGCACCTGGTGCAGCGTGAGAGCAATCCGCTGTTCCGCGTCCGGTACGCGCATGCCCGCAGCCGGGGTCTGGTGCGCAACGCCGCCGATCTCGGGTTCGGGTCCGAGCCCGGTCCCGTGGAGGCGCGGGCGCTGCTCCAGTCCCTCGCCGACCATCCCCGCGTTCTCGTGGGCGCCGCCACCCACCGCGCGCCCGACCGGCTCGCCCGGCATCTCGTCACCGTCGCCGATGCCCTGCTGCCCCTGCTGCCCGCCGTGCTGCCCCTCGGTGACGAGAAACCCTCGGCCGCCCACCGTGCCCGGCTCGCCCTCGCCGAAGCCGCCGGGACGGTGCTGGCCGGTGGCCTGTCCCTGCTCGGCATCGACGCACCCGACCACCTCTGAGAGAGCCCAGAGAGACCATCATGAGCCGTTCCGCACACCCCGCCGGGCCCCGTCACGCCGACGTCCTTCCCGAGGGGCACTACTCCGCGCCGCCCTCCGATCTCAACGCGCTCGACCCCAAGGTGTGGTCCCAGACCGTCACGCGGAACGAGGACGGCGTGCTCACCGTCGGCGGGATCGACGCCAAGCGGCTCGCGGAGGAGTTCGGCACCCCCGCCTACTTCCTCGACGAGGACGACTTCCGGGCCCGCGCGCGGGCCTGGCGCACCGCCTTCGGTGACGACGCCGACGTGTTCTACGCCGGCAAGGCGTTTCTGTCCCGGGCCGTCGTGCGCTGGCTGCACGAGGAGGGGCTGAACCTCGACGTCTGCTCGGGCGGGGAGCTGGCCACCGCCCTGGCCGCCGGGATGCCGGCCGAGCGCATCGCCTTCCACGGCAACAACAAGTCCGTGGGTGAGATCCGGCGGGCCGTCGAGGCCGGGGTCGGGCGGATCGTGCTCGACTCGTTCCAGGAGATCGTCCGGGTCGCGCACATCGCCCAGGAGCTCGGAACGCGGCAGCGGGTGCAGATCCGCATCACCGTCGGGGTCGAGGCACACACCCACGAGTTCATCGCCACCGCCCACGAGGACCAGAAGTTCGGCATCCCGCTGGCCGGCGGGCAGGCCGCCGAGGCGGTGCGGCGGGCCCTGCGGCTGGACGGCATCGAGCTCATCGGGATCCACTCGCACATCGGGTCGCAGATCTTCGACATGTCGGGGTTCGAGGTCGCCGCGCACCGGGTGGTCGGGCTGCTCAAGGAGATCCGTGACGAGCACGGGGTCGAACTGCCCGAGATCGACCTCGGGGGCGGGCTCGGGATCGCGTACACCAGTGACGACGATCCGCGTGAGCCGCACGAGATCGCCAAGGCGCTGACCGAGATCGTCACCCGGGAGTGCGAGGCCGCCCGGCTCCGCACGCCGCGTATCTCCGTCGAGCCGGGGCGGGCCATCGTCGGGCCGACCGCGTTCACGCTGTACGAGGTCGGCACGGTCAAGCCGCTCGACGGGCTGCGGACGTACGTCTCCGTCGACGGCGGGATGTCGGACAACATCCGCACCGCGCTGTACGACGCCGAGTACAGCGTCTCCCTGGTCTCCCGCAGCTCCGACGCGGAGCCGGTGCTGTGCCGGGTCGTCGGCAAGCACTGCGAGAGCGGGGACATCGTGGTCAAGGACGCCTTCCTGCCGGGTGACCTGGCACCGGGTGACCTGCTCGCCGTACCGGCGACCGGGGCGTACTGCCGGTCCATGGCCAGCAACTACAACCATGTCCTGCGCCCGCCGGTCGTCGCCGTCCGCGGCGGCGAGGCGCGGGTGATCGTCCGGCGGGAGACGGAGGAGGACCTGCTCCGGCTCGACGTCGGGTAGTCCGGTGCGGTCCTTCGCGCGCGGCCGGACGGCCGGCGGGGGACCGGCCGGGAAGATCTTCGGTCCCACGGGCCGGGCAAATGAAATAGACGTCTCACGATCCGGACAAAGGGCAGAAACTCCCGTCCGGTGAGTGAGACTGGTGCAACCGAGACGGTAATCAGGAAACGAGGTCGGATGATGCGTACGCGTCCGCTGAAGGTGGCGCTGCTGGGCTGTGGAGTGGTCGGCTCAGAGGTGGCGCGCATCATGACGACGCACGCCGACGACCTCGCCGCCCGCATCGGGGCCCCGGTGGAGCTCGCCGGGGTCGCCGTGCGGCGGCCCGACAAGGTGCGTGAGGGCATCGACCCCGCCCTGGTCACCACCGACGCCACCGCGCTCGTCAAACGCGGCGACCTCGACATCGTTGTGGAGGTCATCGGCGGCATCGAGCCCGCCCGTACGCTCATCACCACCGCCTTCGAGCACGGCGCCTCCGTCGTCTCCGCGAACAAGGCGCTGCTCGCCCAGGACGGCGCCGCGCTGCACGCCGCCGCCGGGGAACAGGGCAAGGACCTCTACTACGAGGCCGCCGTCGCCGGCGCCATCCCGCTGATCCGCCCGCTGCGCGAGTCCCTCGCCGGCGACAAGGTCAACCGGGTGCTCGGCATCGTCAACGGCACCACCAACTTCATCCTCGACAAGATGGACACCACGGGCGCCGGCTACCAGGAGGCGCTCGACGAGGCCACCGCGCTCGGGTACGCCGAGGCCGACCCGACCGCCGACGTCGAGGGCTTCGACGCGGCCGCCAAGGCCGCCATCCTCGCCGGGATCGCCTTCCACACGCGCGTGCGCCTCGACGACGTCCACCGCGAGGGGATGACCGAGGTCACCGCCGCCGACTTCGCGTCCGCGAAGGAGATGGGCTGCACCATCAAGCTGCTCGCCATCTGCGAGCGGGCCGAGGACGGTGCGTCGGTCACCGCGCGGGTGCATCCGGCGATGATTCCGCTCAGCCACCCGCTGGCCTCCGTGCGCGGGGCCTACAACGCCGTGTTTGTCGAGTCGGACGCCGCCGGGCAGCTGATGTTCTACGGTCCGGGCGCGGGCGGCGCGCCGACCGCCTCGGCCGTGCTCGGGGACCTGGTCGCCGTGGGGCGCAACCGGATCGGCGGGACCACCGGGCCCGGCGAGTCCGCGTATGCCGCGCTGCCCGTCTCGTCCATGGGCGAGGTCGTCACGCGCTACCACATCAGCCTCGACGTGGCCGACAAACCGGGTGTCCTCGCCCAGGTCGCGACCGTGTTCGCGGAGCACGGTGTCTCGATCGACACGGTTCGCCAGTCCGGCAAGGACGGCGAGGCGTCGCTCGTCGTCGTCACGCACCGTGCGTCCGACGCCGCCCTCGGCGGGACCGTCGAGGCGTTGCGCAAGCTCGACACCGTGCGTGGTGTCGCCAGCATCATGCGGGTTGAAGGAGAGTAACCAGCAATGACCCACCAGTGGCGCGGAATCATCGAGGAGTACCGGGACCGCCTGCCGGTATCCGACAGCACGCCGGTCGTGACGCTCCGTGAGGGCGGTACGCCGCTCGTGCCCGCGCAGGTGCTCTCCGAGCGCACGGGCTGCGAGGTGCACCTCAAGGTCGAGGGCGCGAACCCCACCGGGTCCTTCAAGGACCGCGGCATGACCATGGCCATCTCGAAGGCGAAGGAGGAGGGGGCCAAGGCCGTCATCTGCGCCTCGACCGGCAACACCTCCGCGAGCGCCGCCGCGTACGGCGTGCGGGCGGGCATGGTCTCCGCCGTCCTCGTGCCGCAGGGCAAGATCGCGCTCGGCAAGATGGGCCAGGCGCTGGTCCACGGGGCGAAGATCCTCCAGGTCGACGGCAACTTCGACGACTGTCTGACGCTCGCCCGCGCGCTGAGCGACAACTACCCCGTGGCGCTGGTCAATTCGGTCAACCCGGTGCGTATCGAGGGGCAGAAGACCGCGGCCTTCGAGATCGTGGACATGCTGGGCGACGCGCCCGACATCCACGTCCTGCCGGTGGGCAACGCGGGCAACATCACCGCGTACTGGAAGGGCTACAAGGAGTACGCCGCCGACGGCGTCAGCACCAGGACGCCGCGCATGTGGGGGTTCCAGGCGTCCGGCAGCGCGCCGATCGTGCGCGGCGAGGTCGTCAAGGACCCCTCGACCATCGCCACCGCCATCCGGATCGGCAACCCGGCCTCGTGGGACTTCGCGCTCGCCGCGCGGGACGAGTCCGGCGGCGCCATCGACGAGGTGACGGACCGTGAGATCCTGCGCGCCTACCGGCTGTTGGCCTCGCAGGAGGGCGTCTTCGTGGAGCCCGCCTCCGCCGCGTCGGTGGCCGGTCTGCTGAAGGCCGCCGAGCAGGGCAAGGTCGACCCGGGCCAGAGGATCGTGTGCACGGTCACCGGCAACGGTCTGAAGGACCCGGACTGGGCCGTCGCCGGCGCGCCGCAGCCGGTCACCGTTCCCGTCGACGCGGCGACCGCCGCCCAGCGGCTCGGCCTCGCCTAGACCGCACCGCCCTTGCACCCGCCGCCCTCCGCACGGCGGGCGTAAGGGCGCGCCGACCTGGGGACGTCACCGACGAGGGGTGCACAGGGGGCTCGCGACACGCATCGTGCGCCTCCTGTGCGCCCTATGTCGCCACTGAACCTTTCTTCGATAGGCTGTACTGAACCCGCCCGCCGCATATGCCGCGGTCGTGCGTCGTCCCCACGGTCCGGAAAGCGGCCGGGAACGACCCGGAAAGCGGCCGGCCACCCCGGTCTGCGGCGGCCCCAGGGTTTTCGTACGTCATCGAATGTCCATGGAATGTCATTCGACAGTCACGCAGCTCAAGGAGAGTCTTCGAGCGATGGCCGGTCCAGCCTTCCGCGCCGCCGCCGTCCGGGTGCGCGTCCCCGCCACCAGCGCCAACCTCGGCCCGGGCTTCGACGCCCTCGGCCTCGCGCTGGGGCTGTACGACGACGTGGTCGTCCGGGTGGCCGACTCCGGGCTGCACATCGACATCGCGGGTGAGGGCAGCGAGACCCTCCCGCGGGACGAGCGCCATCTCCTCGTACGCTCTCTGCGCACCGCCTTCGACCTGCTCGGCGGACAGCCGCGCGGCCTCGAGATCGTCTGCGCCAACCGCATCCCGCACGGCCGGGGACTGGGCTCCTCCTCGGCCGCCATCTGCGCCGGAATCGTCGCCGCCCGCGCCGTGACGATAGGGGCCGACGCCAAGCTCGACGACACCGCGCTGCTCGAACTGGCCACCGAGATCGAGGGCCACCCCGACAACGTCGCGGCCTGTCTGCTGGGCGGATTCACCCTGTCCTGGATGGAGGGCGGCGCGGCCCGGGCCATCAGGATGGAACCCGCCGATTCCATCGTTCCGGTGGTTTTCGTGCCCGGGAAGCCGGTCCTCACCGAGACCGCGCGCGGACTGCTCCCGCGCACCGTGCCGCACGTCGACGCCGCCGCCAACGCGGGCCGTGCCGCCCTGCTCGTCGAGGCGCTGACCAGGCGCCCCGAGCTGCTGCTGCCCGCCACCGAGGACCGTCTGCACCAGGAGTACCGCGCCCCGGCCATGCCCGAGAGCGCCGCCCTGGTGGAGCGGCTGCGCGGGGACGGCATCCCCGCAGTGATCTCCGGCGCCGGACCCACGGTCATGGCGCTGGTGGACGCGGGCACGGCCGACAAGGTCGAAGCACTGGCCGGCGCCGACTGGGCCGCCAATCGGCTCGGTCTCGATGTGCAGGGTGCGAGCGTGCTACCGCTCGCCACCTGACACACGGTTGCCGGATTTCGAGAGGGGGAATGTTTGTTGGATCCGGTAGTGTTAATCTCAAGTCTGCACCCGACCCCACCATGGCGAGGTGCCTCGTGTCCCCGTCCGGGACAGACATTCTTCCGGGAGCCCCCCAAGCCGCACTGTGTCCACTGCTACGTACGCGGGCAGTACGTCGTACGCGGACACTGAACGGCCCGACGGTGGGGCTACCCCCTCTGGGGGATCTCCGGAACCGGTGCGACCACGCCACGTGACACTGGGTGCCACGGCTCGGGGGAGCGCCATCACCAGATATCTCTTCCGCCGCTCAGGCGGACAACCGCCCCGGCACGGTTCACACAGCAAGGACCGATGCCGGACAGCACAACCGGTCGCCGAGCCAGACAGGCCGACGTCCGCTCCAGGGAAGGACCCTTCGTGAGCGACACCACCGATCTGATGGGCGCACGTGTCGAGGAGACCGCTGCCGCGCCCGCCACGGACGCTTCCGCGCCTGCCTCCGGTGCCGGCTCCCGGCGGCGCCGCGGTACCGGCCTCGAGGGCATGGTGCTGGCCGAGCTGCAACAGGTCGCATCCGGCCTCGGCATCAGGGGCACCGCGCGCATGCGCAAGAGCCAGCTGATCGAGGTCATCAAGGAGGCGCAGGCCGCCGGTGGAGGTGCCCCCTCCGGGGGAGCTGCCCCGGCCAAGGCCGAGTCCGCCGCCGAGACCAAGCCCAAGCGCCGCGCCACCTCCCGGACCCGTACGGGTGACACCGCCGAGAAGGGCGACGCCAAGGCCGAGCAGGCCCCCGCCGACAAGGCCGCGGCCCAGCAGCAGATCGAGATCCCCGGCCAGCCCTCGCCGAAGGCCTCGGCCGAGCAGGCCGAGGAGGCCGCCCCCACCGAGCGCCGCCGCCGTCGCGCCACCGCCGAGGCCGGCGCCCCGGCCGCCGCGACCGAGACGATCGCCGCCGAGGCGAAGACCGACTCCAAGGCCGAGACCCCGGCCCAGCAGCAGTCGCAGCAGGGCGAGGGCAAGTCCGACCACGACGGCGGCGAGGGCCGCCGCCGCGACCGCCGTGAGCGCGGCCGCGACCGTGACCGTGGGGATCGCGGGGACCGTGGGGATCGCGGTGACCGTGGTGACCGTGGGGATCGCGGTGACCGTCGCAGCAAGGGTGACGACCAGCAGCAGAACCAGGGCGGCGGCCGTCAGCAGAACCAGCAGGGCGGCGGAGGCCGCCAGGACGACGGTTACGACGACGACGGAGGCGGCCGCCGTGGCCGTCGCGGCCGTTACCGCGACCGCCGTGGCCGCCGTGGCCGCGACGAGGTGCAGGAGCCCCAGATCGCCGAGGACGACGTCCTGATCCCGGTCGCGGGCATCCTGGACATCCTCGACAACTACGCCTTCATCCGGACCTCCGGCTACCTGCCCGGCCCGAACGACGTGTACGTCTCCCTCGCCCAGGTCCGCAAGAACGGCCTGCGCAAGGGCGACCACATCACCGGCGCGGTCCGCCAGCCCAAGGAGGGCGAGCGCCGCGAGAAGTTCAACGCGCTGGTCCGCCTGGACTCCGTCAACGGCATGGCGCCCGAACACGGCCGTGGCCGCCCGGAGTTCAACAAGCTCACCCCGCTGTACCCGCAGGACCGCCTCCGCCTGGAGACGGACCCGGGCGTGCTCACCACCCGGATCATCGACCTGGTGTCGCCGATCGGCAAGGGCCAGCGCGGTCTGATCGTGGCCCCGCCGAAGACCGGCAAGACCATGATCATGCAGGCGATCGCCAACGCGATCACGCACAACAACCCCGAGTGCCACCTGATGGTCGTCCTCGTCGACGAGCGTCCGGAAGAGGTCACCGACATGCAGCGGTCGGTCAAGGGCGAGGTCATCTCCTCGACCTTCGACCGTCCGGCCGAGGACCACACCACGGTCGCCGAGCTCGCCATCGAGCGCGCCAAGCGCCTGGTGGAGCTGGGTCACGACGTCGTCGTGCTGCTCGACTCGATCACGCGTCTGGGCCGTGCGTACAACCTCGCCGCCCCGGCCTCCGGCCGCATCCTGTCCGGTGGTGTCGACTCGACCGCCCTGTACCCGCCGAAGCGCTTCTTCGGTGCGGCCCGCAACATCGAGGACGGCGGCTCGCTGACCATCCTCGCCACCGCCCTGGTGGACACCGGGTCCCGCATGGACGAGGTGATCTTCGAGGAGTTCAAGGGCACCGGCAACGCGGAGCTCAAGCTCGACCGGAAGCTCGCCGACAAGCGCATCTTCCCCGCGGTGGACGTCGACGCGTCCGGTACCCGTAAGGAAGAGATCCTGCTCGCCAGCGACGAGCTCGCCATCGTCTGGAAGCTGCGCCGGGTGCTGCACGCCCTCGACCAGCAGCAGGCGGTCGAGCTGCTCCTCGACAAGATGAAGCAGACGAAGTCGAACGCCGAGTTCCTGATGCAGATCCAGAAGACGACGCCGACGCCGGGCAACGGCGACTGACGTCCCGCCTTCGGCCGAGTGCCACCTCCACGAAGGGCCGCTTCCGTGACGGAAGCGGCCCTTCGTGCGCGTTGGGGGCAGGTGGGGCGCGAGCGAGACCTTCGCCACAAGGGGCGCCGTGCAACCCTTTGCCGGATTTCCCCGTCTGACCCGACGGCGGGACCATGGTGACGTACGGGCCGTGACGGCCATGTCTGCCGGCAAGCGCAGGGGGTAACCGACCGGAGAAGAGCTGAGGAGTACATGTCTGCCGAGAGCACACCGGGCCCCGGGATACCGGGGGAGTCCGGTACCACGGGCACGCGCCGCCGGGGCAAGGGGCGCCGCCGCACACCGGGCGGGAAGCGGCACAAGGGCCTCAAGGTCGTGGCCTGGACCGCGGCGGGCATCGTCGTGCTCGGCGGCACCGGCGCCGGATACCTGTACCTGAAGCTCAACGGCAACATCGACAGCGTCGACATCGACCAGGCCCTCGGCACCGACCGGCCGGAGAAGGCGGACAACGGCTCGGAGAACATTCTCGTCCTCGGCTCCGACACCCGCGCCGACGGCAACAAGGAACTCGGCGGCGGCGCCGACGACGGCAGCGCCCGCTCCGACACCGCGATGATCGTGCACGTCCACGAGGGCCACAAGAAGGCCAGCGTCGTCTCCCTTCCGCGCGACACCCTCATCGACCGCCCCGCATGCGAGGACACCGAGGGCGGCACCCACCCGGCCGCGAACGGCGTGATGTTCAACTCCGCCTACTCCACGGGCGGGGCGGCCTGCGCGGTGAAGACCGTCGAGTCGATCACCGACCTGCGCATGGACCACTACCTGGAGATCGACTTCACCGGCTTCCAGAAGCTGATCGACGAGCTCGGCGGCGTCGAGGTCACCACCACCGAGGACATCGAGGACCCCGACAGCCACCTCGACCTCCCGGCGGGCACCCACCGCCTCGACGGCGAACAGGCCCTCGGTCTCGTCCGCACCCGGCACGGCGTCGGCGACGGCTCCGACCTCGGCCGCATCCAGCTCCAGCAGGCGTTCGTCAGGGCCCTGGTGCGGCAGGTCAAGGAGGTCGGCGTCTTCACCAGCCCGAAGAAGCTGTACAGCCTCGCCGACAGCGCCACCAAGGCCGTCACCACCGACTCCGGCCTCGGCTCGGTGAACTCGCTCATGTCCTTCGCGAGCGGCCTGAAGGGCATCGGCCCCGGCAACATGCACATGATCACCATGCCGGTCCAGTACGACCCGGCGAACGGCAACCGCGTCCTCCCGCTGAAGGACAAGTCCCGGCTGGTGTGGGACGCGCTCAGGAACGACGAGCCGATCCCCGTGAGCGCCACGCAGGACACGGCCACGGGTGAGGCGAGGGGCGTGGTCGACGCCGGTTAGGGGGCCGTGTCGATGTGCGGCTCCGCCGCGCGGGCGCGGCCGGCCCCCGCCGGGCCCGCGGGGAACAAAAGACGGCAACCCCCGGTTTTGGGTGATGGCCCCAGTCCTGGCAGACTGGTACGTCGGCCCCGGTTCACGCTCCCGCACCCCGCGGCAGCGACCCGGTGCCCTCCCGAACCTAGGAGACACCTTGAAGCGCGACATCCACCCCGAGTACGTCGAGACGCAGGTCAGCTGCACCTGCGGCGCGTCGTTCACCACCCGCAGCACGATCTCCGGCGGCGCCATCCGCGCCGAGGTCTGCTCCGAGTGCCACCCGTTCTACACGGGCAAGCAGAAGATCCTCGACACCGGTGGCCGTGTGGCCCGCTTCGAGGCCCGCTTCGGCAAGGCCGCCGGCTCCAAGAAGTAGCGAGCCCCATACCGCCGGTCCACGGCCGCGCCCCCGCCCGGGGCAGGCCGGGACCGGCGTTTTTGGTCGCCCGCCCCTTCACCCACGCAATCGCAGGAGCCCAAGATGTTCGAGGCCGTCGAGGAACTCGTCGCCGAGCACGCCGACCTGGAGAAGAAGCTCGCCGACCCGTCGGTCCACGCCGACCAGGCCAACGCGCGCAAGCTGAACAAGCGCTACGCCGAGCTCACCCCGATCGTCGCCACGTACCGCTCCTGGAAGCAGACCGGCGACGACATGGAGACCGCGCGCGAACTGGCCGCCGACGACCCAGACTTCGCCGCCGAGGTCAAGGATCTGGAGCGGCAGCGCGAGGAACTCACCGAGAAGCTCCGCCTGCTTCTCGTCCCGCGCGACCCCAGCGACGACAAGGACGTCATCCTCGAGATCAAGGCGGGCGCGGGCGGCGACGAGTCCGCCCTGTTCGCCGGCGACCTGCTGCGCATGTACCTGCGCTACGCCGAGCGCGTCGGCTGGAAGACCGAGATCATCGACGCCACCGAGTCCGAGCTGGGCGGCTACAAGGACGTCCAGGTCGCCGTGAAGGCCCGCGGGCAGATCGAGCCGGGCCAGGGCGTGTGGGCGCGGCTGAAGTACGAGGGCGGCGTGCACCGCGTGCAGCGCGTGCCGGCCACCGAGTCCCAGGGGCGCATCCACACCTCCGCGGCGGGCGTCCTGGTGACCCCGGAGGCGGAGGAGGTCGACGTCGAGATCAACCCGAACGACCTGCGGATCGACGTCTACCGGTCCTCCGGGCCCGGCGGGCAGTCCGTCAACACCACCGACTCCGCCGTGCGCATCACGCACCTTCCGACCGGAGTTGTCGCCTCCTGCCAGAACGAGAAGAGCCAGCTGCAGAACAAGGAGCAGGCACTGCGTATCCTGCGCTCCAGGTTGCTCGCCATGGCACAGGAGGAGGCGGAGAGGGAGGCCGCCGACGCCCGGCGCAGCCAGGTCCGCACCGTCGACCGCTCCGAGAAGATCCGGACGTACAACTTCCCGGAGAACCGCATCTCGGACCACCGCGTCGGCTTCAAGGCCTACAACCTGGACCAGGTCCTGGACGGCGACCTCGCCGCGGTGATCCAGGCCTGCGTCGACGCGGACTCGGCCGCCAAGCTCGCCGCCGCGTAAGCCCCCGAAAGACAGTCCGGAGGACCAGTGAACCTGCTGCTCGCCGAGGTGGCCCAGGCCACCCAGCGGCTCGCCGACGCGGGCGTGCCCTCGCCGCGCACCGACGCGGAGGAGCTCGCCGCGTTCGTGCACGGCGTCAAGCGCGGCGAGCTGCACAGTGTGAAGGACTCCGACTTCGACGCCCGGTACTGGGAGGTCATCGCCCGCCGCGAGGCCCGCGAGCCGCTCCAGCACATCACCGGGCGGGCGTACTTCCGCTACCTGGAGCTCCAGGTCGGTCCCGGGGTGTTCGTACCGCGCCCCGAGACCGAGTCGGTGGTCGGCTGGGCGATAGACGCCGTCCGCGCGATGGACGTCGTCGAGCCGTGCATCGTCGACCTGTGCACCGGCTCGGGCGCCATCGCGCTCGCCCTCGCGCAGGAGGTCCCGCGCTCCCGCGTGTACGCCGTGGAGCTGTCCGAGGACGCCCTGCGGTGGACCCGCAAGAACGTGGAGGGGTCCAGGGTCGAGCTGCGCCAGGGAGACGCCCTGACGGCCTTCCCGGACCTCGACGGCCAGGTCGACCTGGTCGTCTCCAACCCCCCGTACATCCCGCTCACCGAATGGGAGTACGTCGCGCCGGAGGCCCGCGACTACGACCCCGAGCTGGCGCTGTTCTCCGGTGAGGACGGCCTCGACCTGATCCGCGGCCTGGAGCGCACCGCGCACCGGCTGCTGCGTCCCGGCGGGGTGGTCGTCGTGGAGCACGCCGACACCCAGGGCGGCCAGGTGCCGTGGATCTTCGCCGAGGACCGCGGCTGGACCGACGCCGCCGACCACCCCGACCTGAACAACCGCCCGCGGTTCGCCACCGCCCGCAAGGCACTGCCGTGAGCACCCGGCATACTTCGACCCCCCAGCAGCACGTGTACGAGGAGGCCCGCCAGATGGCTCGGCGATACGACACCAACGACGCGACCGACCGCGCGACCGGTCTGCGCGAGGCCGCGTCCGCCGTCCGCCGGGGCGAGCTCGTGGTGCTGCCGACGGACACGGTGTACGGCATCGGCGCCGACGCGTTCACCTCGGAGGCCGTCGCCGATCTGCTGGAGGCCAAGGGCCGGGGCCGCAACATGCCCACCCCCGTCCTCATCGGCTCCCCGAACACCCTGCACGGACTGGTCACCGACTTCTCCGAGAAGGCCTGGGAACTGGTCGACGCCTTCTGGCCGGGCGCGCTGACGCTGGTCGCCAGGCACCAGCCGTCCCTCCAGTGGGACCTCGGGGACACCCGGGGCACGGTGGCCGTGCGGATGCCGCTGCACCCGGTCGCGATCGAACTGCTCACCGAGGTCGGCCCGATGGCCGTGTCCTCGGCCAACCTGACCGGTCACCCGGCACCCGAGGACTGCGACGCCGCGCAGGAGATGCTCGGCGACTCCGTCTCCGTGTACCTGGACGGCGGGCCCACCCCGGGCAACGTGCCCTCCTCCATCGTCGACGTCACGGGGCCCGTGCCGGTGCTGCTGCGCGAGGGCGCGCTCTCGCCGGACGAACTGCGCAAGGTGGTACCCGACCTCGAGGTGGCGAATTGACGGCCCCTGAGGCGGGGCGTGGCATAGGCAACGGGGAATCCAGCGCGGAGATCACGACGACCTTCGGGTTTCCGCGCGACACCTTCCGCATCCTCCACGTCAGTACCGGAAACGTGTGCCGCTCGCCCATCACCGAGCGGCTGACCCGGCATTTCGTGAGCCAGCGGCTGGGCGTCCTGGGCGGCGGGCTCATCGTGGAGAGCGCGGGCACGTGGGGGCACGAGGGCGCGGCGATGGAGGCGCACGCGGAGACCGTGCTGGCGGAGTTCGGCGCGGACGCGTCCGGGTTCGTGGGGCGCGAGCTGCTGGACGATCACGTGATCCGGGCGGACCTGGTGCTGACGGCCACGCGGGACCACCGGGCGCAGGTCATCTCCATGGGGCATTCGGCCGGGTTGCGGACCTTCACGCTGAAGGAGTTCACCCGGCTGGTCAACGCCATCGATCCGGCGACGCTGCCGCCGCTGGACGAGGGGCTGGTGATGCGTGCCCGGGCGCTGGTGCGCGCCGCCGCGGCCCTGCGCGGGTGGCTGCTGGCACCCACGGCCGAGGCGGACGAGGTGTACGACCCGTACGGGGCGCCGTTGACGTTCTTCCGGTCCATCGGGGACGAGATACACCAGGCGCTGGATCCCGTGGTGACGGCGCTGACCGGGGTGCCCGCGCGGGCGTAGGCGGGTGCCGGGGCCGGTGCAGGACCTCAGGCGTCGTTCCGCCGTACCGCGCACAGGGGCGTAAGAACTCGGGCGTTGCCGGCTGGTCCGGCCTACATTGGGCGTACGTCAGTGTCGACGTCCGGGAGCGGATCATGACGGTCAGCCATGCCCTCGAGGCCGATGTCCTGCGGCGGCAGGATCCCGAGCTCGCCGATGTGCTGCTCGGGGAGCGTGAGCGGCAGTCGTCCAAGCTCCAGCTGATCGCCGCCGAGAACTTCACGTCGCCGGCCGTGCTGGCCGCCCTCGGCTCACCGCTCGCCAACAAGTACGCCGAGGGCTACCCCGGCAACCGGCACCACGGCGGCTGCGAGATCGTCGACGTCGCCGAGCGCCTCGCCGTGGAGCGGGCGAAGGCGCTGTTCGGCGCGGAACACGCCAATGTGCAGGCGCATTCCGGCTCCTCCGCCGTGCTCGCCGCGTACGCCGCCCTGCTGCGCCCCGGTGACACCGTCCTCGCCCTCGGGCTGCCCTACGGCGGTCACCTCACCCACGGCTCGCCCGCCAACTTCTCCGGCCGCTGGTTCGACTTCGTCGGCTACGGCGTGGACGCGGAGAGCGGCCTCATCGACCACGAGCAGGTCCGCACCCTCGCCCGTACGCGCCGCCCCAAGGCGATCGTGTGCGGTTCCATCGCCTATCCCCGACACATCGACTACGCCTTCTTCCGCGAGGTCGCCGACGAGGCCGGTGCCCATCTCATCGCGGACGCCGCGCATCCCATGGGGCTGGTCGCCGGGGGAGTGGCGCCCAGTCCGGTGCCGTACGCGGACATCGTGTGCGCGACGACGGACAAGGTGCTGCGGGGTCCGCGCGGCGGGATGATCCTGTGCGGCGGCGAGCTGGCCGAGCGCGTCGACCGGGCCGTGTTCCCCTTCACGCAGGGCGGTGCGCAGATGCACACCATCGCGGCCAAGGCGGTCGCGTTCGGGGAGGCGGCGACGCCGGCGTTCGCGGCGTACGCGCACCAGGTGGTCGCCAACGCCCGGGCGCTGGCCGCCGCGCTGGCCGCGGAGGGGCTGATCGTCACCACCGGCGGCACGGACACCCATCTGATCATCGCCGACCCGGCCCCGCTCGGGGTCGACGGGCGCACCGCGCGCGGCCGGCTGGCGGCGGCGGGCATCGTCCTCGACTGCTGTGCGCTTCCGCACGACGACGGCCGCGGGCTGCGGCTGGGCACGGCGGCGGTGACGACGCAGGGCATGGGCGCACGGGAGATGAGGTTCGTCGCGGGGCTGCTGGCGAGCGTGCTGCGGGGAGGGACGGAGACCGCGCGGGCCCGGGAGGACGTACGGGAACTGGCGGCGGCGTTCCCTCCGTACCCGCGCTGACGCGGCCCCGGCGCGGGCAGGCGCACCGGTGTACAGCCACGCGTGCAACCATCGTCGCTACCCGGAAGTCCCCACTCGTATGCGCGCCTCGCTAGGGTGTGGGGCTGTGATGGCCAGCGAGACCTGTGGGGAAGCCCGTGCGTGAATACCTGCTGACGCTCTGCATCACGGCCGCGGTGACGTACCTGCTGACAGGGCCGGTACGGAAGTTCGCGATCGTGGCCGGGGCGATGCCGGAGATCCGGGCGCGTGACGTGCACCGGGAACCCACTCCGCGGCTCGGCGGTATCGCGATGTTCTTCGGGCTGTGCGCGGGTCTGCTGGTCGCCGATCACCTCACCAATCTCAACCAGCTCTTCGAGAAGTCCAACGAGCCGCGGGCGCTGCTCTCCGGGGCGGCGCTGATCTGGCTGATCGGTGTGCTGGACGACAAGTTCGAGATCGACGCCCTGATCAAGCTGGGCGGCCAGATGATCGCCGCCGGCGTGATGGTCATGCAGGGTCTGACGATCCTGTGGCTGCCGATCCCGGGCGTCGGTTCGGTCGCGCTCACCCAGTGGCAGGGCACGCTGCTCACGGTGGCGCTGGTCGTGATCACCATCAACGCGGTCAACTTCGTGGACGGCCTGGACGGCCTCGCGGCCGGCATGGTGTGCATCGCGGCGGCGGCGTTCTTCCTGTACGCCTACCGCATCTGGTACTCGTACGGCATCGAGGCGGCCGCTCCGGCGACCCTGTTCTCGGCGATCCTGATGGGCATGTGCCTGGGCTTCCTGCCGCACAACATGCATCCCGCGCGGATCTTCATGGGAGACTCCGGCTCCATGCTCATCGGCCTGGTGCTCGCCGCCGGCGCGATCTCCGTCACCGGGCAGGTCGACCCGGACGCGCTGAAGCTGTTCGCCGGTTCGGAGAAGGAGGCGGTGCACCAGACGGTGCCGGTGTACATCCCGCTGCTGCTGCCGCTGACCATCATCGCGGTGCCGGCCGCCGACCTGATCCTGGCGATCGTGCGGCGCACCTGGCGCGGCCAGTCGCCGTTCGCGGCGGACCGGGGCCACCTGCACCACCGGCTGCTGGAGATCGGCCACTCGCACAGCCGGGCGGTGCTGATCATGTACTTCTGGTCGGCGCTGATCGCCTTCGGCGCGCTCACGTACTCCGTGAACTCGGCGTCGATGTGGATCGTGCTGAGCGTGGTGATCCTCTCCACGATCGGTCTCGTCCTGCTCCTGCTGCCCCGCTTCACCCCACGCGCCCCGCGCTGGGCGGAGGCCGTCGTGCCTCCGCGCTACCGCCGCCGCCGGGCCTCGCCCGCCGCTCAGGACGCGTCGGCCGCGGAGGCGAGCGAGTCGTCCGGGGAAGCACCCGAGGAGCGCACCCCGGTGGCCGCGGGTGTCTCCGGCGTCAACGGAGCGACCGCCGTCGGCTCCCGCGCACGCCTGGGCGACCGGTCACGGTCAAGGTAAGAATCCGGCTAGAGCATTGCCAAGTCGTGGGGCCCCGATGGGGCGGTGTTGGGGGTGCGAAGCGTCCAATAGCAGACATACCGGCTCGGTTTTCGCTCAGACGCGCGGAATCACTCTCATGTGTGACGGCGGGCACACCTGACAGGTAAAGACTGCATCAAATAGTTTGTGATACCGTTCACGAGAACCCCGGATAGAGCCGAAGGACCGCAGTGCGACGGTTCATTGGCGCGAGGAATCGACACTCGGCCCGGGGGTCTACGCTCGTCCATGACGACACCCTGCCCCCTGTGAAAAGCGGAGTTGCCGCCATGCCGTCCAATGACGTCCGGATCCTGGCCCAGGCCGCCGTGCCCACGGCTGCCGCCGGCGGTGTCGCCGCCGTCGTCAGCGCGCTGGTCGCCGGTGGCAAGGGCGCGATCGGGGCGCTCGTCGCGACCGTGGTGGTGATCCTCTTCATGGGGATCGGCCTCTACGTACTGCAGCGCACTGCCAAATCGCTTCCGCACCTGTTCCAGGCCATGGGTCTGATGCTGTACGCGGCGCAGATCCTGCTGCTGTTCGTCTTTGTCGCGGTGTTCCGGGACACGACGTTGTTCCACCCCAAGGCCTTCGCCCTCACGCTCGTCGGCACCACGCTCGTGTGGATCGCCGCACAGACGCGCGCCCACATGAAATCCAAGATCCTCTACGTCGAGCCCGAGTCGACGACGGGCAACAGGCCCGGAAACTCGGGGCATTCGTCGTGAGGGGTAGGCCCGGGATAAAGAGGCTTGGGAACTCCTGCTATCGTCCGGTGCCAACTGCGGCATCGCGGGCGCGGGCATCCGAGCTGACGCCTGTTCAATCGCGAGGCGAGATGCCCCCCAGCCGCCCCCACATCCGTAACACCAGTCCCGTGCCGAACCGCGGCCGAGCGCCGCGCCGACACCACGAGGTTGCCGTACCTATGCGCCACGATGAAGGAGCCCGCGGTGAGTGCTGACCCGACGCAGGTGCTCGCCTTCGAGACCGACTGCCACCTCTTCGACGGTTGTGGCTTCCCGGCTCCGGGCCTGCACTCGTTCCTCTTCGAGCCGCTCTGGGGCGACGCAGACGGCAACGGCCTGTACTTCAACAAGCCGATGCTGCTCGCGCTGCTCGGTTCCATCATCATCGTGGGCTTCTTCTGGGCCGCTTTCGCCAGGCCGAAGATCGTCCCCGGCAAGCTCCAGATGATCGCCGAGGCCGGCTACGACTTCGTCCGCCGCGGCATCGTCTACGAGACGATCGGCAAGAAGGAGGGCGAGAAGTACGTCCCGCTCGCCGTCGCCCTCTTCTTCTTCATCTGGATGATGAACCTCTGGTCGATCATCCCGGTCGCCCAGTTCCCGGTGACGTCGATCATCGCCTACCCGATGATCCTCGCGCTCATCGTCTACATCACCTGGGTCGCCCTGACGTTCAAGAGGCACGGGTTCGTCGGCTTCTTCAAGAACGTGACGGGCTACGACAAGACGCTCGGCCCGGTGCTGCCGCTCTCGATGACCATCGAGTTCTTCTCGAACCTGCTGGTCCGCCCGTTCACGCACGCCGTCCGGCTCTTCGCGAACATGTTCGCCGGCCACACGCTGCTGCTGCTCTTCACGATCGCCGCCTGGTACATGCTGAACGGCATCGGCATCGCCTACTCCGGCGTCTCGTTCGTGATGGTCATCATCATGACCGCCTTCGAGCTCTTCATCCAGGCTGTCCAGGCGTACGTGTTCGTGCTTCTGACCTGCAGCTACATCCAGGGCGCGCTCGCCGAACACCACTGAGCCCTCCCGCCCCGCTCCCGCAATCGTCCGGTGGCCAACCCCCACCGGTCCGTAAAGAGAAGGAAGAACTGGCATGTCTACCCTTGCTGCTGTCACCGGTGACCTCGGTTCCGTCGGTTACGGTCTCGCGGCCATCGGCCCCGGCGTCGGTATCGGCATCATCTTCGGTAACGGCACCCAGGCTCTCGCCCGTCAGCCCGAGGCGGCCGGCCTGATCCGCGCCAACCAGATCCTGGGCTTCGCCTTCTGTGAGGCGCTCGCCCTGATCGGTCTCGTCATGCCGTTCGTCTACTAAGACGAGCCCGACGACCGACCCTTTCGACGAAAGGCACTGATGTGAACTCCGCCCTGGTTTTCCTGGCGGCTGAGGGTGAGAAGGAGAATCCCCTCATTCCGCCGTGGCCGGAAGTTGTCATCGGCCTCATCGCTTTCGTCATCGTCTTCGGGTTCCTCGCCAAGAAGCTCCTCCCGACCATCAACAAGGTCCTGGAAGAGCGTCGCGAGGCCATCGAAGGCGGTATCGAGAAGGCCGAGGCCGCGCAGACCGAGGCCCAGAGCGTCCTGGAGCAGTACAAGGCCCAGCTCGCCGAAGCCCGGCACGAGGCCGCGCGTCTGCGCCAGGAGGCG
Source organism: Streptomyces marokkonensis (assembly GCF_008312835.1). Classification (GTDB taxonomy): domain Bacteria; phylum Actinomycetota; class Actinomycetes; order Streptomycetales; family Streptomycetaceae; genus Streptomyces; species Streptomyces marokkonensis_A. Next base: position 521,332 of record NZ_VSKS01000002.1, read on the forward strand.
CAGGAGCAGGGTGCCGCGCTCATCGCCGAGATGCGGGCCGAGGGCCAGCGGCAGCGCGAGGAGATCGTCGCCGCCGGTCACGCGCAGATCGAGGCCGACCGCAAGGCCGCCGCGTCCGCGCTGCGCCAGGACGTCGGCAAGCTCGCCACCGACCTGGCCGGCAAGCTCGTCGGCGAGTCCCTCGAGGACCACGCCAGGCAGAGCCGCGTGATCGACCGCTTCCTCGACGAGCTCGACCAGAAGGCCGAGGCCGCACGATGAACGGAGCGAGCCGCGAGGCCCTGGCAGCCGCACGTGAGCGTCTCGACGCGCTGACGGACTCCACGTCCGTGGACGCCGGCTCGCTCGCCGGTGAGCTGGCCGCCGTCACCGCGCTGCTCGACCGCGAGGTGTCGCTGCGTCGGGTCCTCACCGACCCGGCGCAGGCCGGTGAGGCCAAGGCCGACCTGGCCCGGCGCCTGCTCGGCTCGCAGGTCAGCGGCCCCGCCGCGGACCTGGTGTCCGGCATGGTGCGCTCCCGCTGGTCGCAGTCCCGCGACCTGGTGGACGCGCTGGAGCAGCTGGCGGACATCGCCGACCTCACCACCGCCCAGCGGGCGGGCGCACTCGACGACGTCGAGGACGAGCTGTTCCGGTTCGCCCGGATCGTCTCCTCCAACACGGAGCTGCGTGCCGCGCTGACCAGCCGGAGCGCCTCCGTCTCCGCCAAGGGCGAGCTGCTGCGCAGCCTGCTCGGAGGCAGGGCGAACGCGGCCACCGAGCGCCTGGTGACGCGTCTTGTGACCGCGCCGCGGGGACGTAGCCTGGAGTCGGGACTGGAGTCCCTGTCCAAGCTCGCCGCCGAGCGCCGGGACCGCATGGTGGCCGTCGTCACCTCCGCGGTGCCGCTGAGCGACCAGCAGAAGCAGCGCCTGGGCGACGCCCTCGCGAAGCTCTACGGCCGCCGGATGCACCTCAACCTCGACGTCGACCCCGCGGTCGTCGGCGGGATCCGGGTGCAGGTCGGTGACGAGGTCATCAACGGCTCCCTGGCGGACCGGCTCGAGGACGCGAGCCGCCGGCTGGCGAGCTGAGCAGCACATTCTGAATAGGCAGTACGTACTTACGGCCCTGGTTGGGCCGTGCAGAGGATTCCTGGGGGTCGCCCCCAGACCCCCCAAGTGAAACTTCGGGCCCAACAAGGAGAGCAGGGAACTCAGATGGCGGAGCTCACGATCCGGCCGGAGGAGATCCGGGACGCGCTGGAGAACTTTGTCCAGTCGTACAAGCCGGACGCGGCCTCGCGCGAGGAGGTCGGTACGGTCACCCTTGCCGGCGACGGCATCGCGAAGGTCGAAGGTCTTCCCTCGGCCATGGCCAACGAGCTGCTGAAGTTCGAGGACGGCACCCTCGGCCTCGCCCTCAACCTCGAGGAGCGCGAGATCGGTGCCATCGTCCTCGGTGAGTTCAGCGGCATCGAAGAGGGCCAGCCGGTCACCCGCACCGGTGAGGTCCTGTCCGTCGCCGTGGGCGAGGGCTACCTCGGCCGTGTGGTCGACCCGCTCGGCAACCCGATCGACGGCCTCGGCGAGATCGAGACCGAGGGCCGCCGCGCCCTCGAACTGCAGGCCCCCACGGTCATGCAGCGCAAGTCGGTGCACGAGCCGATGGAGACGGGCTACAAGGCCGTCGACGCCATGACCCCGATCGGCCGTGGTCAGCGCCAGCTGATCATCGGCGACCGCCAGACCGGCAAGACCGCCCTGGCCGTCGACACGATCATCAACCAGCGCGACAACTGGCGCTCCGGCGACCCGAAGAAGCAGGTCCGCTGCATCTACGTCGCCATCGGCCAGAAGGGCTCCACCATCGCGTCGGTCCGCCGCGCGCTGGAGGAGAACGGCGCGCTGGAGTACACGACCATCGTCGCCGCCCCGGCGTCCGACCCGGCCGGCTTCAAGTACCTGGCGCCGTACACCGGCTCGGCCATCGGCCAGCAGTGGATGTACGAGGGCAAGCACGTCCTGATCATCTTCGACGACCTGTCGAAGCAGGCCGACGCCTACCGCGCCGTGTCGCTGCTGCTGCGCCGCCCGCCGGGCCGTGAGGCCTACCCGGGTGACGTCTTCTACCTGCACTCCCGTCTGCTGGAGCGCTGCGCCAAGCTCTCCGACGACATGGGCGCCGGCTCGATGACCGGTCTGCCGATCGTCGAGACCAAGGCCAACGACGTCTCGGCGTTCATCCCGACCAACGTCATCTCCATCACCGACGGCCAGTGCTTCCTCGAGTCGGACCTGTTCAACGCCGGTCAGCGCCCCGCTCTGAACGTCGGTATCTCCGTCTCCCGAGTCGGTGGTTCCGCACAGCACAAGGCGATGCGCCAGGTCTCCGGCCGTCTGCGCGTGGACCTCGCCCAGTTCCGTGAGCTGGAGGCGTTCGCCGCCTTCGGTTCCGACCTGGACGCCGCGTCGAAGGCGCAGCTGGAGCGCGGTCAGCGCATGGTCGAGCTGCTGAAGCAGAACCAGTACGAGCCGATGGCCACCGAGGACCAGGTCGTCTCCGTCTGGTCCGGCACCACGGGCCGTATGGACGACGTGCCGGTCGCCGACATCCGCCGCTTCGAGAAGGAGCTGCTGGAGTACCTGCACCGCAAGGAGCAGGGCCTCATGACCTCCATCCGCGAGGGCGCCAAGATGTCCGACGACACGATCCAGGCGATCGCCGACGCCGTGGCGGAGTTCAAGAAGCAGTTCGAGACCAGCGACGGCAAGCTGCTCGGCGAGGACGCCCCGTCCGCCGCCAAGTGACGTAAGGAAGGGACCTGACTCATGGGAGCCCAGCTCCGGGTCTACAAGCGTCGCATCCGATCCGTCACCGCGACCAAGAAGATCACCAAGGCGATGGAGATGATCGCCGCCTCGCGCGTCGTCAAGGCGCAGCGCAAGGTGGCGGCCTCCACGCCGTACGCGCAGGAGCTCACCCGCGCGGTCACGGCGGTCGGAACCGGGTCGAACACCAAGCACCCGCTCACCACGGAGGCGCAGAACCCGGCCCGTGCCGCGGTCCTGCTCCTCACGAGCGACCGCGGTCTGGCCGGCGCCTTCAACTCCAACGCCATCAAGGCGGCGGAGCAGCTGACCGAGCGCCTGGAGCGCGAGGGCAAGCAGGTCGACACGTACATCGTCGGCCGGCGCGGTGTCGCCCACTACAACTTCCGTGAGCGCAAGATCGCGGAGATGTTCACGGGCTTCACCGACGAGCCGACGTACGCGGACGCCAAGAAGGTCGCGGCTCCGCTGATCGAGGCCATCGAGAACGAGACGGGCGAGGGCGGCGTGGACGAGCTCCACATCGTCTACACCGAGTTCGTCTCGATGATGACGCAGACGGCGGTCGATTCCCGGCTGCTTCCGCTGCGTCTCGAGGAGGTCGCGGAGGGGACCGCCGGCAAGGGCGAGATCCTCCCGCTGTACGACTTCGAGCCCTCGGCCGAGGACGTCCTCGACGCACTGCTGCCGCGGTACGTCGAGAGCCGGATCTACAACGCGCTGCTCCAGTCGGCCGCTTCGAAGCACGCCGCCACGCGGCGCGCGATGAAGTCGGCCACCGACAACGCGGGCGAGCTGATCAACACGCTCTCCCGTCTTGCCAACGCGGCCCGCCAGGCCGAAATCACCCAGGAAATCAGCGAGATCGTCGGTGGCGCCAGTGCCCTGGCCGACGCGAACGCGGGGAGTGACAACTAATGACCACCACTGTTGAGACCGCGACGGCTACGGGCCGCGTCGCCCGGGTCATCGGCCCGGTCGTCGACGTGGAGTTCCCCGTCGACGCGATGCCGGAGATCTACAACGCCCTCCACGTCCAGGTCGCCGACCCGGCCAAGGAGGGTGAGCTCAAGACGCTGACCCTGGAGGTCGCCCAGCACCTGGGTGACGGCCTGGTCCGCACCATCTCCATGCAGCCCACCGACGGTCTGGTCCGCCAGGCCCCGGTGACCGACACGGGCTCCGCCATCTCGGTGCCGGTCGGCGACTTCACCACGGGCAAGGTGTTCAACACCCTCGGTGAGGTGCTGAACGTCGACGAGGAGTACACGGGCGAGCGCTGGCCGATCCACCGCAAGGCGCCGAACTTCGACGAGCTCGAGTCGAAGACCGAGATGTTCGAGACCGGCGTCAAGGTCATCGACCTTCTCACCCCGTACGTCAAGGGTGGAAAGATCGGTCTGTTCGGCGGTGCCGGCGTCGGCAAGACGGTGCTCATCCAGGAGATGATCTACCGCGTCGCCAACAACCACGACGGTGTGTCGGTGTTCGCCGGTGTCGGTGAGCGCACCCGTGAGGGCAACGACCTCATCGACGAGATGAGCGAGTCCGGCGTCATCGACAAGACCGCCCTGGTCTTCGGTCAGATGGACGAGCCCCCGGGCACCCGTCTGCGCGTCGCGCTGGCCGGCCTCACCATGGCCGAGTACTTCCGTGACGTCCAGAAGCAGGACGTGCTGTTCTTCATCGACAACATCTTCCGCTTCACCCAGGCCGGTTCCGAGGTGTCGACCCTGCTCGGCCGTATGCCCTCCGCGGTGGGCTACCAGCCGAACCTGGCCGACGAGATGGGTCTCCTCCAGGAGCGCATCACCTCGACCCGGGGTCACTCGATCACCTCGATGCAGGCGATCTACGTCCCCGCGGACGACCTGACCGACCCGGCCCCGGCCACCACCTTCGCCCACCTCGACGCGACGACGGTGCTGTCCCGTCCGATCTCGGAGAAGGGCATCTACCCGGCCGTGGACCCGCTGGACTCGACGTCCCGGATCCTGGACCCGCGCTACATCGCGCAGGACCACTACAACGCGGCCATGCGCGTGAAGAACATCCTGCAGAAGTACAAGGACCTGCAGGACATCATCGCGATCCTCGGTATCGACGAGCTCGGCGAGGAGGACAAGCTCGTCGTCCACCGTGCCCGTCGCGTGGAGCGCTTCCTGTCCCAGAACACCCACGTCGCCAAGCAGTTCACCGGCGTGGACGGTTCGGACGTGCCGCTGGAGGAGTCGATCGCCGCGTTCAACGCGATCTGCGACGGTGAGTACGACCACTTCCCGGAGCAGGCGTTCTTCATGTGCGGTGGCATCGAGGACCTGAAGAAGAACGCGAAGGAGCTGGGCGTCTCCTGAGCCTGATGCTCGTCGAGGGGGCGGGCGCGTCCCGCCCCCTCATCCACGCCCCTTAGACTTGTAACCAACACCCGGCACAACCGCCGGGTGGTGACCCGAGGAGCCACCTTGGCTGCTGAGCTGCACGTCGCGCTGGTCGCGGCCGACCGAGAGGTCTGGTCCGGCGAGGCCACCCTGGTCGTCGCGCGCACCACGTCCGGCGACATCGGCGTCATGCCCGGTCACCAGCCGCTGCTCGGTGTGCTGGAGTCGGGCCCGGTGACCATCCGTACGCGCGAGGGCGGGACGGTCGTCGCCGCGGTGCACGGCGGTTTCATCTCGTTCGCGGACGACAAGCTGTCGCTGCTGGCCGAGATCGCCGAGCTGTCGGACGAGATCGACGTCCAGCGCGCGGAGCAGGAGCTCGCCCGCGCGAAGGCGGAGGACGACGCCGAGGCCCAGCGCCGCGCGGATGTCCGTCTGCGGGCGGCGACGGCGGGGCGCTGATCCCAGCACGGTGAGATGACGTCACTCAGCCGCGGCCGGCACCGGAGCGATCCGGAGCCGGTCGCGGCTGAGGCAGATCTGGATGATTTTTCCGTTCCGTTACCTAGGAGACGAGGAGGTCGGTGCCGATGGTCCTCGCTCTGACTGTGTGCGGAATCGTCGTGGCCCTCGTGGTCGTGGGGCTCTTCGTCTTCGGCCTGCGCCGCCGCCTCATCCAGCGGTCCGGCGGAACCTTCGACTGCAGCCTGCGCTGGGACGCGCCCGAGGCCGCGGGTGACTCCGGCGGCAAGGGCTGGGCGTACGGGGTGGCACGGTACAACGGCGACCGGGTCGAGTGGTTCCGGGTGTTCTCCTACGCCCCCCGCCCGCGACGCGTCCTGGAGCGCTCCGCGATCGAGGTGGCCGGCCGCCGCGTCCCCGAGGGCGAGGAGGAGCTGGCGCTGCTGTCCGACGCGGTGATCCTCGCCTGCCTGCACCGGGGCACACGCCTGGAGCTCGCCATGAGCGAAGACGCGCTGACCGGTTTCCTCGCGTGGCTTGAGGCAGCCCCGCCCGGTCAGCGCGTCAATGTCGCTTAGTGGTGCTCGGTAGTGGTTACTTCAGGCCGCCGTCGATGGCGGTCACCAGTTCGCCGTTCGCGGTGTCACCGCTGAACTCCCAGAAGAAGGCACCGCCGAGGCCCTGGTTCTTGGCCCAGGCCATCTTGGTGCCGATGGTGGCCGGGGTGTCGTAGGACCACCAGTTGGTGCCGCAGTGGGCGTACGCCGTGCCCGCGATGGTGCCGGTGGCGGGGCAGGAGTTCTTCAGGACCTTGTAGTCCTCGATGCCCGCCTCGTAGGTGCCGGGGGCCGGGCCGGTGGCCGTGCCGCCGGGGGCGGACTGGGTGACGCCGGTCCAGCCGCGGCCGTAGAAGCCGATGCCGAGGAGCAGCTTGCTCGCCGGGACGCCCTTCGCCCGCAGCTTGGAGATCGCGGCGGCCGAGTTGAAGCCCTCCTTCGGGATGCCGTTGTACGTGGTCAGCGGCGAGTGGGGGTTGGTGGGTCCGGCCTTGTCCCAGGCGCCGAAGTAGTCGTACGTCATCACGTTGTACCAGTCGAGGTACTGGGCGGCGCCGCCGTAGTCGGCCGCGTCGATCTTGCCGCCGTCCGAGCCGTCCGCGGTGATGGCCGCGGTGACCAGGTAGTCCTTGCCGAATTCGGCGCGCAGGGCCTGCGAGAGGTTCCTGAAGGCCGCCGGGCCGCTGGTGTCACAGGTCAGACCGCAGGCGTTCGGGTACTCCCAGTCGATGTCGATGCCGTCGAAGACGTCGGCCCAGCGCGGGTCCTCCACGACGGCCTTGCAGGACTTGGCGAACGCGGCCGGGTTCTGCGCGGCCTGGCCGAAGCCGCCGGAGTAGGTCCAGCCGCCGAAGGAGTACAGCACCTTGATGTGCGGGTACTTCGCCTTGAGCTGGCGCAGCTGGTTGAAGTTGCCGCGCAGCGGCTGGTCCCAGGCGTCGGCGGTGCCGCTGACGGACTGGTCGGCGGTGTAGGCCTTGTCGGTGGCGGCGTAGGCGTCGTCGAGCACGCACTGGCCGTTCTTGACGTTGCCGAACGCGTAGTTGATGTGGGTGATCTTGGCGGCCGAGCCGGACGTCACCAGGTTCTTGACGTGGTAGTTGCGGCCGTAGACGCCCCACTCGGTGAAGTAGCCGAGCTTGACCTTGTCGCCGGTGGGCGGCGGTTCCTCGGTCTGGCCGGTGGTGCGGACCTTCACCGCGCCGCTGACCGGCCCGGTCTGGTCGGCGGTGTCACGGGCCTGCACGGTGTAGGAGTAGTCGGTGCCCTTGCTGAGGCCGGTGTCCGTGTGGGAGGTGCCGGTCACGGTGGCGACCTTGGTGCCGTCGCGCAGGACGTCGTAGTTCTTGACGCCCTTGTCGTCGGTGGCCGCCGACCAGGACAGCTTCACCGAGGTGTCGGTGACGTCGGAGGCGGTCGGGGTGCCGGGGGCGGACGGGGCCTCGTCGCCGGGGACGGAGCCTCCGTCGCAGCTGCCGCCGTTGAGCTTGCAGCCGGCGGGGGAGCCGGAGCCGCTGCCGTTGAAGCCGAAGCTGACGGACGCCCCGGGGGCGAGGGTGCCGTTCCAGCCGAGGTTCTTGGCGGTCCAGTGGTCACCGGAGTTGGTGACCGTGGCGTCCCAGGCGGAGGTGACCTTGGTGCCGGAGGGGAAGTCCCACTCGACGGTCCAGGAGCTGATCGTCGTGGTGCCGGTGTTCTTCACCGTCCACTTGCCCTCGAAGCCGGAGCCCCAGTCCTGGGTCTTGGCGTAGGTGGCGGTCGCCGAGGTGGCGGCCTGGGCGGGGCTCGCGAGGCCGACGAGGCCGGCGACGGGGAGCAGCAGGGTTGCGAATCCCGCCGCGGCTTTGTGTCTGAAGCGCATGCTGCGCCTCCTTATGGGGAGAAGCCGTTGGGGACGTGACTGAGCCATCACATCCGCAGTGCCGCGAGAATAGAAAGGTCTGGACCACAGGTCAATAGGTCTGGACCACTCGCCTCGCCGTCCCCGAGGGCCCCGGCTAGATCCCCAACTCCTGAGCGAGTACCGCGGCTTGCACCCGGCTGCGCAGCTCCAGCTTCCCCAGCAGACGGCTGACGTGCGTCTTCACCGTGGCCTCGGCCATGTCGAGCCGCTTCGCGATGTCGGCGTTGGACAGCCCCTCGCCGAGGCACGACAGCACCTGGCGCTCCCGCCGCGTCAGGGATTCCAGCACCGCCGGATCGCCCGCCGCGGGCCGCGCGGGCTTCGCGGCGAACTCGGCGATCAGCCGCCGGGTGACGGCCGGGGCGACGATGCCCTCGCCGCCCGCCACCGTGCGCACCGCCGTGATGAGGTCCTTCGCCTCCGTGTTCTTCAGCAGGAACCCGGCGGCACCGGCCCGCAGCGCCCCGAACACGTACTCGTCGAGGTCGAACGTGGTCAGCACCAGCACGTCGGCGAGGCCTTCCCCGACCACCTGCCGGGTCGCCGACACCCCGTCGAGACGGGGCATCTGCACGTCCATCAGCACCAGGTCGGGACGGAGCTCACGGGCGAGCGCCACCGCCCGTTCGCCGTCCGCCGCCTCGCCCACGACCTCGATGTCGGGCGCGCTGCCCAGGATCAGGACCAGGCCCGCGCGGACGGCGGACTGGTCCTCGGCGACCAGGACGCGGATCATCAGGTTTCTCCTTGCACGATGTCGGTGACCGGGAGGGTGGCGCGCACCACCCACAGCTTGCCCTCCGGGCCGCTCTCCGGCCCGGCCTCGAACGTGCCGTCCAGCAGGGCGGCCCGCTCCCGCATCCCGACGAGACCGGCCCCCGACCCCGGCGCGCGAGGAGTGTCCCGGTCGCCGAACGGGCTGGTCACCTTCAGGACGAGGGCGTCGTCCGGCCGGCGCAGCCACACGGTGACCCTGCCCGGCGCGGCATGCTTGAGCGCGTTCGTGAGCGACTCCTGGACCATCCTGTACGCGGCCAGTTCGACCGGCGCGGGGACGGCTCGGTACTCGGCGTCCAGGGTGACGTCGAGACCGTTGGCGCGGGCGCCCTCGACCAGCGCTCCGAGGCCGTCGAGCGTGGGGGTCGCCGCCGGTTCGCGGTCGTCGGAGCCGTCGCGCAGGATGCCGATGAGCCGCCGCATCTCGGACAGTCCCTGCACGCTGTTCTCGCGGATCACGGCGAGCGCCTCCGAGGACGTCCGGGGATCGTCCAGGGAGAGCGCGGCCGTGGAGTGGATGGCGATGGCGGAGAGGTGGTTGGCGACCATGTCGTGCAACTCACGGGCCATGCGGGCTCGTTCCGCGGTCACCGCCTGGGCTCGGTCCATCTCCGCGAGCAGCGCTGTCTGTTCGGCCCGCAGCCGGGCGGCCTCGGCCGCGTCGCGGTGGTTGCGCACGATGAGGCCGGTCGACGCGGGCGTGAACGTCACGGCACCGATGACCAGACCGACGAGCAGGGCCTCCGGCACCCGCCACACCGCGTAGGGCACCAGCGTCGCCGCGATGGTGAGCAGTCCGGTGATCCGCGGCAGCAGCCGGGCGGTGGCGGGTGTTCCGTACAGGACGGCCGCGTACATCAGGTCGGTGTACATCACGATCGTGGCGATGCTGCCCTGCGTCGTCGTGTCCGCCGCCAGGGCCAGCGTGCCGGTCAGCAGGGCGGTGCGCGGTGCGGTGCGGCGCAGCAGTTCGCAGCCGGCGATCACGGCCAGCGGCACCAGGAGCGGCCCGCGGCCGTCGAAGAGCACGATCGGGTCGTCGGCCTCGCGCACCCCCAGCCCGAAGGCCCACAGCAGCAGCCCGCCGGCGAGTCCGGCGAGCGCGACCCAGACGTCGAAGCGGGGAGGGCGGGGCGGTCGTACGGCCATGGCACCATCCAACACGGTGCGCGTGCCCGGGCGCCTGATCCCCGCGGACGGTCCGGGACTGCATCTTTCGATGTACCGCGAGTTCATCGGTGGCGACGACGCCTCCGGCCGGTCCCGACGGGAGCCTGGAAGGGTGACCGAAAGGAGCGAACCGTGATCGTCGCCTTGATCGCCGCCTGCGAGATCGGCTTCTGGGTGCTGCTGGCCGCCGGACTGGCCTGCCGCTATCTGCTGAAGATGCCGCGCGCCGGTCTGGCCCTGCTGCTGTGCGAGCCGCTGCTGGAGGTCGTGCTGCTGGTCGCCACCGCGCTGGACCTGAAGAACGGTGCGGAGCCGAACTGGACCCACGGACTGGCCGCTCTCTACATCGGCTACACGGTGGGCCACGGCCACCGCACCGTGAAGTGGCTCGACGGCCACGCCGCCCACCGGCTGGGCGGCGCGCCCAGGCCGGTCGGCCCGCCGCGCCACGGCATGGCCCGGGCACGGCACGAGGCCAAGGTCTGGCTGGGCACGCTGACGGCCGCCGCCGTGGCGACCGTGCTGCTCCAGCTCGCCATCTGGTACGTCGACGACCCGGGCCGCACCACCTCGCTCGAGGCGTGGCGCTTCACGGCCTGGCGGGTGGCCGGCATCCACGGCCTGGTGGCACTGGCCTACTGGATCTGGCCGAAGAAGGCCCCGGCGGCCGGGCCGGACGTCAGCGGCGTGGGCAAGGAGCGTGTGGGCCGATGACGCGGGCGTGGAGGAACCTGCTCGCGGGCACCGTCACGCTGCTGGTGGGCCTGGTCCTGTGGTTGTTCGCCGGGGGAGTGGACCTCCCGGTGGTCACGCCCGCCAAGGCCGGTGTGGTGATGATGTGCGTCGGCGGCGTCGAGATCCTGCTGGGCCTGTACCGGTCCGTGCGCCAGTAGCGCTCAGCGCTCCCCGCCCGGCACCCACAGCACGTCGCCGGTCTCCTTGTTCGCGATGCGGGCCAGGATGAACAGGAGGTCGGAGAGGCGGTTGAGGTAGGTGGCGGTGAGGGGGTTCATGGCCTCGCCGTGCGCCTCCAGGGCGGCCCAGGTGGAGCGCTCGGCCCGGCGTACGACCGTGCAGGCCTGGTGGAGCAGGGCGGCGCCGGGCGTACCGCCGGGCAGGATGAAGGAGCGCAGCTTCTCCAGTCGCTCGTTGAAGCGGTCGCAGTCCGTCTCGAGCCGGTCGATGTAGAACTGCTCGACCCGCAGGGGCGGGTACTCCGGGTTCTCCACCACCGGCGTCGACAGATCGGCACCGACGTCGAACAGGTCGTTCTGCACACGGGTGAGGACCTGCACGACCTCGTCCTCCAGACCGCCCAGCGCGATCGCCGTACCGATCACCGCGTTCGCCTCGTTGGCGTCGGCGTAGGCGGAGATCCGCAGATCGGTCTTGGCGACCCGGGACATGTCACCGAGAGCGGTGGTGCCCTTGTCGCCGGTCCTCGTGTAGATACGCGTCAGGTTGACCATGGGGCCAGCCTAGTTACGCTCCGGCCGTTCGGAACACGCGTGTGCCCACTGTCACGGCGAGCAGCGCGAAGCCGACGGCAACCAGCGCGCCGTACAGCATGTGGGCCGTCGCGTACGCGCCGACGTACGCGTCCCGCACCGCGTCCACCAGATAGCGGAACGGCATCAGGTGCGACAGCACGTCGAGCCAGGCGGGGCCGAGGGTCATGGGGAGCATGAGGCCCGACAGCAGCATGGACGGCATGGCCAGCGCGTTGACCGCCGGCCCGAATCCCTGCGGCGTCTCGATCCTCATGGCCAGGGCGTAGGACAGCGCGGCCAGGGACACGGTCAGCAGGGCGACGAAGGCGAAGCCGATCAGCACCCCGGCGAGGGGCGCCCGCAACCCCATCACCAGCGCCGCCAGGACCAGCAGCACCGCCTGGAAGACGAACACGGTGGCGTCCCGCAGCACCCGGCCCAGCAGCAGGGCGAGGCGGCTGACGGGCGTGACCCGCATCCGCTCGACCACCCCGTGCCCCTTCTCGATGATGATCGCGAAGCCCGCGAACGAAGCGCCGAACAGGCCGAGTTGCAGCAGCAGCCCCGGGACCAGCACCTGCCAGGAGCTGCCCTGCCCGCCGAGCGGAAGATCGGTCAGCAGCGGACCGAAGAACAACAGGTACAGCAGTGGCATCAGCACGCCGAACAGCAGCGCGAAGCGGGACCGCAGGGACTGGCGCAGATAACGCCCGTAGATGAGCGCGGTGTCGTGGAGCAGCATGGATGTCGGTGTCCTATACGGCTACGGGGGCGGCGTCGGCCGGGGAGGCGCTGCGCCCGGTGATGGCGAGGAAGGTGTCCTGGAGCGAGGCGTCGATCGAGCCGCCGTACTCGAGTTTCAGGGCGCTCGGTGTGCCCTCGGCGACGACCACGCCCCCGTCGACGACGACCAGCCGGTCCGCGAGCGCGTCCGCCTCGTCGAGGTAGTGGGTGGTCAGGAACACGGTGGTGCCGTGTTCGTCGCGCAGCCGCCGCACCAGGTCCCAGAGGTCGGCGCGGCTGCCGGGGTCCAGGCCGGTGGTCGGCTCGTCCAGGAACAGCACCGCGGGGCGGTGGGTGAGCGCCATGGCGATGTCCAGGCGGCGCCGCTGGCCGCCGGAGAGCGCGGCGCACTTGCGGTCGAGCAGTCCGGTGAGGCCCAGGTCGCGGGCCAGTTCCTCGGCGCGCTCGGCTGCCCGGGCCCTGGTGAGCCGGTAGAGCCGTCCCTGGGTGACCAGTTCCTCCCGCACGGTGATCTGCGGATCGACGCCGCCGGACTGCGCCACGTAGCCGCAGGCCCGCCGCACCCCGGCCGGGTCGGTGGCCAGGTCGTGGCCGGCCACGGTGGCCGCGCCGCCGGTGGGGGCGAGCAGGGTGGTGAGCATCCGCAGGGTGGTGGTCTTGCCGGCGCCGTTGGGGCCGAGGAAGCCGAGGATCTCGCCTTCGCGGACCGTCAGGTCGATGCCGCGCACGGCGTCGACCGGGCCGGTCTTCGTCCGGAAGGTACGGGCCAGCCCGGCCGTACTGATGATTGCCATGCCTCCAGGAAAACAGAGTCACTGAATTTTTTCAATGACCCCAAAATTACAGGAAGCCCAAGCATCACCCGGCCCGCCTACGATGAGGGGCATGGCAGAGGGGCTCAGGGAGCGGAAGAAGCGCGAGACCAGGCAGCGGATCTCGGACATCGCCACCGGGCTGTTCCTGGAGCACGGCTTCGTGACGGTGACCATCGCCGAGGTGGCGGAGGCCGCGGACGTCTCCGTGAACACCGTCTACAACTACTTCCCGACCAAGGAGGACCTCTTCCTCGACCGCAGCAAGGGCGTCGTCGACCGGCTCTCGCGCTGGGTGCGCGGCCGGGGCGTCGGCGAGTCCGCGGCCGCCGCGGTGCTGCGCGAACTGCGCGAGGAGGTCGAGGCCGTCTCGCCCCGGGTCGGCCTGATGGAGGGTTACGACCGCTTCATGCGGGTCATCCACGATGCTCCGCCCCTGCGCTCCCGGCTGTGGGCGATCCAGCAGGAGGTCCAGGACAACCTGGAGCAGACCCTGCGGGAGGAGACCGGCGCACCGGACGACGACCCCCTGCCCACCCTGATCGCCGGCCAGCTCAACTGGGTCCACCACACGGTGATGGGCGTCATCGGGCGCGCCATGGTCGCCGGCCGCGACCGCCACGAGGTGTCCCGCGAGACCCTGGCCCTGCTGGACGAGATGGAGGGCCTGTTGAGCCGGAAGGTGCTCAAGTACGCCGTCCGGGGCGCTCCCTGACCCGCTCCGGTGTGATGTCCGTCATGTGAGACGTGACGCGCGTTACTTACCGGTCACACGGCGCCCCGCGAACGCTAATGTCCGCTTCTGGAGAACAAGACAGCGCGTATCAGGGGAGTCGCACAGTGGCACGCAAGCTCGCCGTCATCGGGGCCGGTCTCATGGGGTCCGGCATCGCCCAGGTCTCCGCACAGGCGGGCTGGGACGTCGTCCTGCGCGACGTCACCGACGAGGCGCTGACGCGGGGCACCGACGGGATCAAGGCGTCGTACGACAAGTTCGTGAGCAAGGGGAAGCTGGAGGCCCAGGACGCCGGCGCCGCCCTCGCCCGGATCACCGCGACCACCGACCTGGACGCCTGTGCGGACGCGGACGTGGTGGTCGAGGCCGTGTTCGAGAAGCTCGAGGTCAAGCACGAGATCTTCCGCACGCTCGACAAGATCGTGCGCGAGGACGCCGTACTCGCCTCCAACACCTCCGCCATCCCGATCACCAAGATCGCGGCCGTGACGGAGCGCCCGGAGCGGGTCGTCGGCACCCACTTCTTCTCGCCGGTGCCGATGATGCAGCTGTGCGAGCTGGTCCGCGGCTACAAGACGAGCGACGAAACCCTCGCCAGGGCGCGGGAGTTCGCCGAGTCGGTCGGCAAGACCTGCATCGTCGTCAACCGCGACGTCGCCGGCTTCGTCACCACCCGCCTCATCTGCGCCCTCGTCGTCGAGGCCGCCAAGCTCCACGAGTCGGGCGTGGCGAGCGCCGAGGACATCGACCTGGCCTGCAAGCTGGGCTTCGGCCACGCCATGGGACCGCTGGCCACCGCCGACCTCACCGGCGTGGACATCCTGCTGCACGCCACGAGCAACATCTACACCGAGTCCCAGGACGAGAAGTTCGCCGCCCCCGAGCTGATGCGCCGGATGGTTGACGCCGGTGACATCGGACGCAAGAGCGGGCAGGGCTTCTACGAGCACTGATCACCGCGCGTTCACCCCGGCGCGCATCACACGCCGGGGTGAATTCGGTATCGGTTCGCTTACAGGCAGCAACCTCTGCGGGCGCCACGCCGTCAGAGCTTGCATCACCGGCCGTCAGGAAAACACGGAGCACGAGACGCATCACGGGGAGCGCATATGCACATCAGGGGCGACCACGTCGAGCTGGTCGTCGGGGGCCGCCTCGACGTCCGCAGCGCGGCGGACGCCCGAACGGTCCTGCACTCGGCCGTCGACGACGGAGCCGGCGACCTGGTTCTGGACCTGTCCGAACTGGACTCCTGGGACGCCACCGGACTCGGCGTGATCATGGGAGCCCACCGACGGGCCGGCCGGTGCGGCCGGCGCCTGGTGCTGCGCGACGTACCGCCGCAGATGCAGCGCCTGCTGGTGGCCACCCGGCTGCACCGGATCCTCGCGATCGAGGGGGGCATCGGGGTGGACACGCTGCCCCGCGTGTGAGGCCGTACGGGTGTGCGGGGGACGATCCGTGGAACCCGGGCCGGCCTCGGCGAACCGCGCGACGCGTGCACAATCCTCACGAGACTGTGACGTCTCGGACGGCGCGGTACCCCGGACTGTCGTAGATACTGAGCGAAGGTTTAGGGTTCGGCTGCCCGCTGCATGCAACCCTCGAGCGGGCCCGGACCAGAAGCGACAGCGCGGTGTGCAGCGAGGCCGGGGAGGGCTTCAGCCACGACGCTTTTGGGGGGCTAAGGACCTATGGACCCGAACACCACGGGACCCGAGGAGTACGGCCACGACGGTGACAGCAGTGCGCCGCGTCAGCGTCCTCCCAGGGAATCCCTGACTTCCGACTTCGGACAGCACGCGCCCGCGCTCGCCCGCACGGTGCAGCTCGTCTCCGGCGACTTCCTGCTGACCGTCAACCCCGTCGACGGCAGCGAGATCGAGCCCTGCCCGCCCGCCGAACGGCCGGCCCGCCCCGTGAAGCTGACGGAGGCCGAGCGCGCCGGGGTCGAGCGTGCCGCGAGGCCGCCCGTCCCGCCGGGCCCCGCGCAGCCCACGCTGCCGCTGCTGGCCCGTCAGGACGAGCGGGAGACGCTGGTCCGGCTGCTCGCCCGCGGCCGCTCCGTGCGCGTCACCGGCCCGGCCGGCTCGGGCCGCACCCGGCTCCTCGACGTCGTCGCCGAGGACTGCGCGGACCTCGCCCCCGACGGCGTGGTCCGGCTGAACGGCCTGCGCCGCTCCGCCGACGATCTGCTCCACGACCTCTTCTACGCCGTCCACAACGCCCCGCTGCACCGCCCGGAGCGTGCCGAACTCGTCGAGTGCGTCCGCGAGGTCGGTGCCGTCGTCGTCCTGGACGACCTGGAGTTCGGTGGCGCCGCCCTCGACGAGCTGCTGGACGCCACCCCCGAGTGCGCGTTCCTGTTCGCCGCCACCCCGGACGTGCCCGAGCCGTCCGCCGACGCCGGCATCGAGGAGGTCGCCCTCTCCGGTCTCGACCGCGCGGCCGGACTCGACCTGATCGAACACGTCGTCGGCCGCCGCCTCACCGAGGACGAGTCGAACTGGGCCGGCGACCTCTGGTTCGAGTCCGAGGGCCTGCCGCTGCGCTTCGTCCAGGCCGGTGCCCTGCTCCGGCAGCGCGACCGGCTGCGGGCCGGCACCAGCGCCGTCGACGAGTTCGGCGTCTTCGAGGACGTACGGCCCGACGAGGCGCCCTACGACCCCGCCGACGGCGACGAGGTGCCGCTGCCCTCGCTCGGCGAGGCCGCCGCGCCCGCCCCGCTGCTCGCCTCCCGGCTCAGCGCGTCCGCCCGCGCCACCCTGCGGTTCGCCGTCGCGCTCGGCGGCGAGGTCCCCCACCAGGCGCATCTGCCCGCCCTCGTGGGCGACACCCACGCCGACGCCGCCCTCGGCGAGCTGGCCGCCTGCGGACTGGTCTCCCCGGCGGGCTCCCGCTACCGGCTCGCCGCCGGGGTGCCGGCCCAGCTCGAGGCCGCCGGATACGCCGACGAGGCCGAGGCCCAGGCCCGCGCCGCCGCCCAGCACTACGCCTGGTGGGCCGGGCACCCGTCGGTCACCCCGGAACGGGTGTGCGCCGAGGCCGACGCGGTGCTCGCCGCGCTCGCCGTGCTGTCGCCGCTCACCTCGGCCACCAGCGAGGGCGAGCCCAGCACCGCCGTACAGCTCGCCCGCACCGCCGCGCCCGCCTTCGCCGCCGGGCTGCACTGGAGCGCCTGGGAGAAGGCGCTGCGGGCGGGTACGGAGTCCGCCCGGCTCGCCGGGGACGTGGGTGAACAGGCCTACTTCCACCACGAGCTCGGCGTCCACGCCCTGTGTGCCGGACAGCTCGACCGGTCGCGCGCCGAACTGGAGGCGTCCATCGGGCTGCGCGGTGCCCTCGCCGACAAGCGCGGCACCGTCGCGGGACGCAGGGCGCTGGCCCTGGTCGCCGACCGTTCCGGCCTCCCGCTCTCCCTCATGGCGGCCGCGGGGGAGGACGTGCCCGAGGCGCACCGCGAGGAGTCGGCCTCGCCGCCGCGCGGGGTGCCCACGGCGTTCCCGGAGCTCCAGCCCCCCACCGACAGTGCCCTGGTCATCAGCCGCACGGTGCCGTCCCCGTCTCCCTCTCCGTCGTCGGCCAATGCGGGCGGCGGTCTGAGGGGCCTGGCCCGGCGCAATCTGGTGGCGGCCGGCGCGGGCGCGCTGCTCGTCGCCGTGCTGGGCACGGTGGTCACCCTGGGCGCGACGTCCGAGAACGACGCCGGTACGCCGTCGGAGAACGTCGGCGTCAATCCGTCCGCGAGCCAGGGCATCGACGACGGCAGCCTGGGCGCGGACCCGGCGGCCGGGGACGAGGGCGACACCGGTGAGGCCACCAGCAGGCCGACCGATCCCGGTCCGGACGGCACGCTGGGCACCTCGGACGACCCGACGCCCACGGCCGACGAGTCGGGCGAGCCGTCGGACGAGCCGAGCGGTACCAGGAAGCCGGACGGTCCGACGGAGACGCCGAAGCCGCCGACGAGCCAGAAGCCCCCGACGAGCCAGAAGCCTCCGACGTCCGAGCCGCCGACCTCGGAGCCGCCGACCTCGGAGCCTCCCACCTCGGAGCCGCCGACCTCGGAGCCGCCTCCCAGCTCCGAGCCGCCGCCGTCGACCAGCGACTCGGCCGGCGGCCCGACCTCCTCCGCCCCCGTGGAGACGAGCACCTCCGCCGGCGCCCCGCAGAGCAGCGGCGCGGGCACGCCCAGCAGCTCGCAGTCGGTGATCTGACCGGTCGCCGTCACGCCCGAGGGCCGGGTTCCCGAACGGAACCCGGCCCTCGGTCTGTCGTGGCGACCGCTCAGAACAGGCGCAGTTTGTCGTCCTCGATGCCCCGCAGCGCGTTGTAGTCGAGGACCTGGCAGCCGATGCCCCGGTCGGTCGCGAGGACCCGGGCCTGCGGCTTGATCTCCTGGGCGGCGAAAATGCCGCGCACGGGGGCGAGATGGGGATCGCGGTTCAGCAGCTCCAGGTAGCGCGTGAGCTGCTCCACGCCGTCGATCTCGCCGCGCCGCTTGATCTCCACCGCGACGGTCCGCCCCTCGGCGTCCCGGCACAGGATGTCGACCGGGCCGATGGCGGTCATGTACTCGCGGCGGATGAGGGTGTAGCCCTCGCCGAGAGTGTCGATGCGGTCGGCGAGCAGCTCCTGGAGGTGTGCTTCCACGCCGTCCTTGATCAGGCCGGGATCGACGCCCAGTTCGTGCGAGGAGTCGTGGAGGACTTCCTCCATCGTGATGATGAGCTTCTCGCCCGCCTTGTTGACGACGGTCCAGACGCCCTCCTCCTCGCCGGTGCCCTCCTTCAGCGTGCAGGGCGGCGACATCCAGTTCAGGGGCTTGTAGGCCCGGTCGTCGGCGTGGATCGAGACGCTGCCGTCGGCCTTGACCAGGATCAGACGGGGTGCCGACGGCAGGTGCGCGGTGAGCCGTCCGGCGTAGTCCACGGAGCAGCGGGCAATGACGAGACGCATGGTCGGCAACGCTACTCGACCGGCCGGGGTCGACGCGATCCGCCCTCACACCCACCCCGTGCGACCCGTGGGGCGCGTCCTGAATCTCCTGGAAAACGCGTGTTCGGCGATGGCTGATTACCTGCCCACAGGAAGTTCCCCATCCGCGCATTCTCCTGGTGCGGTCACGGTCCGTTGCTTACGGTATTGAACGGGAGGTCGCGAACCGTGTACGCAGCGTGCCCGATTTCGCGCACTCCCTCATCTGTCAGGCAACCCCTGCTCGTTGGGGGTGCGAGAGGAGAACCCATGTCGCTCGACGTCTCACCGGCCCTACTCGAGAAGGCCGAGCGAGGCGAGGTCGACGAAGCAGAATTCGTCGACTGCGTCCGGACCTCCCTGCCCTACGCATGGGAGATGGTCAGCTCCCTGGTGGCCCAGCTGAAGGTGGACGGCGGACCCTTCGCCGACAACCAGACGCCCCCGCCGGACGAGCAGGCACGCGGTCAGCTGCTGCGTGCGCTCGCGAGTGACGCGATACGCGGCGCGCTGCAACGCCACTTCGGTGTACGGCTGGCCTTCCAGAACTGCCACCGGGTGGCCGTGTTCCCGCTTGACTCCTCGGTCGACGAGACGCTGGCCCGCTTCACCTCGGTGCGCAACCAGCTGCTCAACCAGTCGCCGGAACTGCGCGACTGCTGACGCGCCATCGTCAGCTTGCCGCTCCGTACGCGGGAGGTGCGTTCTGTACCGGGGCGGCAAGCCTCCGTGGACCCCGGCTCGCTCAGGCGAGTTGGGGGAGTACCTCGGCCCCGAGCCGTCGTACGTTCTCCTCCGTCGCCGCGAGGTCGCCGGAACCCTCGACGAGCAGCGCGAAGCGGGAGATGCCGGTCCGCTCGCTGGTCGCGGCGAGCCGGTCGGCGCACAGCCGGGGCGTGCCCACCGGGTGCAGCCCGCAGAGCAGTTCGGTGTACGCCAGCGGGTCGCGCATCTGCCGCGGTCGCCCGTCGACCGTGACATGGGCCTCCAGCCCCTGCCTCAGCCAGCCCGGCATCGCCTTCAGCAGGGTCTCCGCCGCGTCCGTGCGCCGGTCCGCGATCTGGCAGACGCCCGCCGAGACATGGGCCGCGCCGTGGATCTCCCGGGCCGGCCGTCCGCACGCGCGCGCGTGCCGCCGCCACAGGGCGACCATCTCGGCCTTCTCCTCGTCCCCGACGTGCATGCCGAGCAGCATCGGCAGTCCGCGCTCGGCGGCCAGCCGTACGCTCGCCGGGGAGGTGCAGGCGACGACGACCTCCGGGCCCTCGGTCTCGGTCAGGGACTCCGACGGGCGCGGGACGACGGGCACCTCGCGGAATCGGTACCGCTCGCCGTCGGCCCCGACGGACGCCTCGCGCAGCCAGCGCACCAGCAGATCGAGTGATTCCGGGAACCCCTTTTCGTACGCCTCCAGTCCGGCCCCGAACACCTCCAGGTCGACCCACGGCCCGCCGCGCCCGAGGCCCAGGGAGAACCGGCCGCCGCTCGTGATGTGCAGCAGAGCGGCCTGTTCGCCGAGGGCGACCGGGTGGACGGTGGGCAGCACACTGACCGCCGTCCCGACCCGCAGCCTGCGGGTGCGGCCGAGCAGCAACGCGGCCAGGGTGACGGCGGACGGGCAGGTGCCGTAGGGCACGAAGTGGTGCTCGGCCAGCCAGACCGTGTCGAGCCCCGCCTCCTCTGCCACTTCGGCCGAGCGGACCGCGCGGTGCAGCGCCTCTCCCTCGCCCTGCCCGGGGAACTGGGCGGCCAACACGAAACTTCCAACGCGCATTGCTTTCCTGCTTCCTTGGCTCCGACGCGGAGCTCCCCCGCAGGGCATAACCGCCCGACACGTGCCGAGGACACGGCCGGGCGAGCGATTTTGCGGATTGTCTGCAGAATGAACCGCTGCGGAGGGGCGCCGCACCGCCACGGAGGGGACTTGTGACGATTGGTGCCGTACGCGTACCCCTGCCCGTGCCGCGTAGGCTGGACGCGGCCCCAGCATCCTGTATAGCCCCGTGAGGTGTCCTGTGTCCCCGCGTCGCAACCGACCCAAGGGAGCCGGTTCGTCCGGCCGGAGCGCCGAGGACGACCGTTCCGGCCGCTACGGCGGCTGGCAGTCGACGGAGAGCTGGCAGGACGAGGAGTGGAACGTACGGCACGTGGCGGGCGCCAGTGCCCGGGGCAAGGCCTACCGGTGCCCCGGCTGCGACCAGTTGATCCCGGACGGGGTGCCGCACGTGGTGGCCTGGCCGGAGCACGCCGGGATCGACGACCGCCGGCACTGGCACAAGGCGTGCTGGAACGCGAGGGACCGCCGCACCACGCGGGTGCGGCGGTCCCGTAACGCGCCGAGGTTCTGAGGCGTCGCTACACGTCCCGCTTCTCCAGCAGGGCGAAGGCGCCGCCGAGGGCCGCGCCCGTGGCGACCAGCATGATCCACAGCGGGTCCCAGCCGGACGGACCGGACTCGGAGAGGGAGTTGGCGTAGAAGATGCTCATCTGGTTCGGGATGGAGTACTCGAACAGCGCCTGCTGCACGTCCTCGAGCGACGACGAGAACATGAACAGCGCGATCACCAGCGGGGCGAGCACGGCACCGATCATGATGGTGATGGCGCCGGCCGAGTGCCGGATGACCGACCCGATCGCCAGCGACAGCGTGCCGAGCAGCGCCAGGTAGAGCGAGACGCCGACCGTGCCCTTCAGCCACTCCTCGCCGGAGGGGTCCTTGGCGTTGTACTCCTCCAGCAGCGCCACGTGCACGAAGCCGATGAGCGTGGCGCACACCAGCGTCACCACGAAGGCGAGCACGAAGAACACCAGGGCCTTCGCCGCCAGCACGCGTCCGCGCGAAGGACAGGCGACCATCGTGGTGCGGATCATGCCCGTGCCGTACTCGGAGGCGGTGGTCAGCACGCCCAGCGTGATGATGCACATGCCGCCCAGCAGCAGTCCGAAGAAGCCGAGGGACAGCGGGCTCTCGCCGCCCAGGTCGGGGTCGGAGCTCGCGACCACCATGCCGGTCAGCGCACCGATGCCGACGACCAGCGCGACGAACACGCCCAGCGTCCACATCGTGGAGCGCACGGACTTGATCTTCGTCCACTCGGAGGCGAGGGCGTGCCCGAGGTGGGTGCGCACCACGGGGATCGGCGAGGTGTAGCCGGCACCCGCCGGACCGGAGGCGGGACGGGCGGCACCGGGAGCCGCCTGCCAGTCGGGGGCGGCGCTCTGCGGCATCGGGGGCGGGGGCGTGCTCATCGGGCGTCCTCGGGCTTGGTCAGGTCGGCGGACGGGGCGGACGGGGGCGCGGCGGCCGGCGGCGCGGCCGGAGCCGGACCCCGGGGAGCCTGCGGGGCCGGCTGCGCGTACGGGTTCGGGGCCTGGGCGCCCGGGACCGCTCCGGGGACGCCCGGAGCGCCGTAGGGGCCCGCGGGGGCCTGCGCCGGCGCGCCCTGCGGCGCGAAGGGCTGCCCGCCCTGCTGCGGCGGCGGCGGCGCGTACCAGCCGGGCTGCCCCTGACCCGGAACCGGCACCGGCGGCTGAGCGCCGGGCGGCAGCGGCTGCTGGAGCCCGGCCTTCTGGTCGGTGGTCGAGCGGTAGTCGACGGCGCCCTGCGTCATCCGCATGTACGCCTCCTCCAGCGAGGCCTGGTGCGGCGACAGTTCCCACAGCCGTACGTCGCTGTCGTGGGCGATGTCGCTGATGCGCGGCAGCGGCAGTCCCGTCACCCGCAGCGCTCCGTCCTGCTCGGGCAGCACATGCCCGCCGGCCTCGGTGATCGCGGCGGACAGCTTCTCCCGCTGCTGCGGCTCGCTGTCCGGCGTGCGCACCCGCGCGAAGTCGGCGGAGTTGGCGGAGATGAAGTCCGTGACGCTCATGTCGGCCATCAGCTGTCCGCGGCCGATGACGATGAGATGGTCGGCGGTCAGCGCCATCTCGCTCATCAGGTGGGACGAGACGAAGACCGTACGGCCCTCCGCGGCCAGCGACTTCATCAGGTTGCGCACCCAGAGGATGCCCTCGGGGTCGAGGCCGTTGACGGGCTCGTCGAACAGCAGCACCTGGGGGTCGCCGAGCAGCGCGGCGGCGATGCCGAGCCGCTGGCCCATACCCAGGGAGAAGCCCTTCGACCGCCGGCGCGCCACGTCGTGCAGACCCACGACACCCAGGACCTCGTCCACACGGCGGGCCGGGATGCCCGACAGCTGGGCCAGGCTCAGCAGGTGGTTGCGGGCGGACCGGCCGCCGTGCACCGCCTTGGCGTCCAGCAGCGCGCCGACCTGACGGGGGGCGTTCGGCAGCTTGCGGTACGGATAGCCGCCGATCGTGACCTGACCCGCGGTGGGGTTGTCCAGGCCGAGGATCATCCGCATCGTCGTCGACTTGCCCGAGCCGTTGGGCCCCAGGAATCCGGTGACGGCGCCGGGACGCACCTGGAAGGAAAGGTTGTACACAGCGGTCTTGTCGCCGTACCGCTTGGTCAGGCCGACTGCCTCGATCATGCTCCGCACCCATCGAAAGGTTCAGGACAGCAGGGCGCACGCCCCCGTAAGGGTTAGGAGGATATCGGGGCGCTGACGGTTCCGCCCAAGGCCGGGTAAAAACCGGCCCCGGGCCGGCTCACTGCGCGTCGCGCCTCTTCAGCAGCACGTAACCGCCGAGGAGCGCGGCGGCCACCCACAGCGCCATGATGCCCAGGCCGCCCCAGGGTCCGTACGGTGTGTCGTCCCCGAGGGGCGGGACCACCTGCATGATCTTGCTGCCGGCCTGGTCGGGCAGGAACCGGCCGACCTTCTTCGTGGCGTCGACGTTGCCGAGGATGTTGGAGATCAGGAAGAAGAACGGCATCAGGATGCCCAGCGACAGCATGGGGGAGCGCAGCATCGCGGCGACGCCCATGGAGAACAGCGCGATGAGCGTCATGTAGAGGCCGCCGCCGATGACCGCCCGCAGCACCCCCTCGTCGCCGATGGACGCCTTGTGCTCGCCGAGCATGGCCTGGCCCAGGAAGAAGGCGGCGAGGCTGGTGGCCATGGAGACGACGAGGGCGAGCGCGGTGGCGACGGCGAGCTTGCTGAACAGGAAGGTGCCGCGCTTCGGCACGGCCGCGAGCGAGGCGCGGATCATGCCGGTGCTGTACTCGTTCGAGACCACCAGCACCCCGAACACGATCATCGCGAGCTGACCGAGACTCATCCCGGCGAAACTGATGAACGTCGGGTCGAAGGAGAGCCGGTCCCGCGTGCTCATCGAGTCGAACTCGCTCCTCGACAGCGCCGAGATCAGCATGCCGAGCGCGATGGTGACGACCACCGCCAGCGAGAGCGTCCACACGGTGGACGCCACCGACCGGATCTTGGTCCACTCCGACCGGACGACCTGGGTTGCCGCCATGCTCAGCCCCTCTTCCAGCCGTCGCCCCACTGCTGCGGAGGCACGGGCGTGCCGGTGTGCGCGTGGTACTCCACCGACTCCGCGGTCAACTGCATGAACGCCTCCTCCAGGGAGGCCTGCTGCGGGCTCAGCTCGTGCAGCACCAGCTGGTGCCGGGCCGCCAGCTCCCCGATGTACTCCGCCTTGGACCCGTCCACCTCCAGCGCCCCGTCACCGCCGGCCACCGCGGTGATCCCGCCCTGGTGCAGCACGTCGAGCAGCAGCTCCCGCTGCGGGCTGCGCACCCGGACGTAGGAGCGGGAATTGCGCTCGATGAACTCGGCCATCGAGGTGTCGGCGAGCAGCCGCCCCTGGCCGATGACCACCAGGTGGTCGGCGGTCAGCGCCATCTCGCTCATCAGGTGGGAGGAGACGAAGACCGTACGGCCCTGCGTGGCGAGCGACTTCATCAGCGTGCGGATCCAGTGGATGCCCTCGGGGTCGAGACCGTTGACCGGCTCGTCGAACATCAGGATGCGCGGGTCGCCGAGCAGCGCGGCCGCGATGCCGAGCCGCTGGCCCATGCCGAGCGAGAACCCCTTGGCCTTCTTCCGCGCCACCGCCGTCAGCCCGACCGCGTCCAGCACCTCGTGCACCCGCCGCGGCTGGATGCCGTTGCTCTGCGCGAGGCACAGCAGGTGGTTGTAGGCGCTGCGGCCCGGGTGCACGCCCTTCGCCTCCAGCAGCGCGCCGATGCAGGTCAGCGGGTCCTCGAGGCGGTCGTAGCGCGTGCCGTCGATCCGCACGTCCCCGGCGGTGGGGTGGTCCAGGCCCAGGATCATCCGCATGGTGGTCGACTTGCCGGCGCCGTTCGGACCGAGGAACCCCGTGACGATGCCCGGTCTGACGGTGAAGGTCAGATCGTCGACCGCCACCTTCTCGCCGTACCGCTTGGTCAGCCCCTCGAGCTCGATCATGCGGCCACGCTAGAACGGGACGGAGCCCTCTGCCACCTCAGTGGCAGAGGGCTCCGTGCCTGCTCGGTCCCGCGCCGGGCGTTACCGGGACTGCTGGGCCGGGACCCCGCGGGAGATCGGCTCGTCCTCGGTGGCCGGCGAGCCGGTCGCGGCCACCGCCGCACCCGTGAGCGTCGCCAGCATCTCGCGGACGTTCGTCAGCTGGGCGTTGATGGAGTCACGGCGGTTGGTCAGCGCCGCGAGCTCACGCTCGGATTCCGAACGGATCCGGTCCGCCTTGGCGTTGGCGTCCGCGACGATGTCCTCGGCCTGGCGCTGCGCGGTCTCCACCGTCTGGCGGGCACGGCGCTCGGCGTCGGTGCGCAGCTTCTCGGCCTCCAGGCGCAGCTGCTCCGCGCGGTGCTCGATCTCCGCGAGACGCTTCTCGGCCTTGGCCTGCCGGGAGGCGAGGTCGCGCTCGGACTGCTCGCGCCGCTTGGCGAGGTTCGTCTCGAAGTCGGCGGCGGCCTGCGCGGCCTTGGCGCGGGTCTCCTCGAAGAGGGCGTCCGCCTCCTCCCGCTTGGACTGCGCGTCCTTCTGCGCCTCGGAACGCAGCTGGGACGCCTCGCCCTTGGCCTTCTCGACGATCCGGACGCCCTCGTCCTCCGCCTTGGCCTTGCGCTCGGAGGCGTACGACTCGGCGTCGTTGCGCACCTGCTGGGCGGCCGACTCGGCGAGCTCGCGGTGCTGCTCCGCCGCGCGCCGGGCCTCCTCGCGCAGATCCTTGGCCTCCTCCTCGGCGAGGCGGAGGATCTTCTCCACACGCGCGCCGAGACCCGCGTACGACGGCTCGGCGTCGTTGACCTGGGCCTGGGCGTTCTGCGTCTCGAGGTGGAGCTCTTCGATGCGCTTTTCCAGAGCGGTGATGCGGGCGAGAGCGCTGTCACGGTCGGAGACGAGCTTGGAGATACGTTCGTCCACCTGAGCGCGGTCGTACCCACGCCGCACAAGCTCGAAGCCGTAGGGGGAAGTGTCGCTCATGGGGTTCCTGTCGAATGAGACCGGTGAGGTGATAGGTGGAATCCTAGGGGCCGAAGCGCTGTGTCATCGAGCGGATGCACGTTTGATACGGAGATTGACACCCCTTTTGAGTGGCTCGCCGCCGGAAGGCTTGCCAAAGCCATGGTCAAAGGCCTCACCGTACAGGCGATTTGGTCCGGTTTGCTAGCTATCCGATGACTTGCCACCCGTACGGGTAGCACCCGCCGCGGCTCCCGCCCTGACCCCGTTGTCCTTGGCGGCCGCCGGGGCCTCGAAGGACTCCAGCGCCTCCAGCACATCCTGCACGCGGGAGATCTCCGCGTTGATGTCCTCGCGGCGCCGCACCAGCACCTCCAGCTCGCGCTTGCCCTCCTCGACCGTGCGCCGTGCCTCGCGGACCGCCTCGGCCTTCAGCTCCTCGGCCTCCCTCACGAGCGTGGCCTTCTTCTGCTCCGCCTCCTTCAGCAGACCCTCGGCCTTCTTCACGGCGGCGATACGCACCTTGCCCGCCTCGGAGTTGGCCTCCGAGACGATCTCCTTGGCCTTCGCCTCCGCCTTGGCGAGCTGCTCCTCGGCGGCCTTGATGAGCGCGTCGCAGCGGTCGCCCGTCGACTTCATCGTCTCCGCCGCCTCACGGCGGGCCCGCTCGTGCAGCTCCTCGATCTCGCCGGTGAGGCGGTCGCGCAGCTCCTGCGCGCGCTCCCTGATCTGGGTCGCGTCCCGGCGCGCACCCACCAGCAGCTCGTCCGCGTCCGTACGGGCCTTCTCCACCAGCGAGTTGCCCTCGACGGTCGCCTCGGACACCAGCCGCTCGGCCTCGCTGCGGGCCACGCCGACCATCGTGTCCGCCTGCGACTCCGCGTCCGCCGTCGTCTTCTGCGCCTGCTGCTGCGCCTCGGTGAGCAGCTTGTCCGCCTCGGCGGTGGTCTCCGTGATGAGCGTGTCGACCTGCTCGGCCGCCTCCGAGCGCCGCTTGTTGGCCTCCTTGCGGGCCTCGTCCAGCGTCCGCTCGGCCTCCTCGCGCGCGGTGGACACCAGCCGCTCGGCCTGCGACTCCGCGTCGGACCTGACCCGTTCGGCGTCCTGGCGGATCCGCTCCGCGTGCTGCTGCGCCGACCCCACCGTCTCCGCGGCCTCGGCCCGCAGCCGTTCCGCGTCGCCGGTCGCGTCCGCGATCAGCTTCTCCGCCTTGGCGACCGACTCCGAGCGCACCCGCTCGGCCTCGGCGACCGTCTCCACGCGCAGCCGGTCGGTCTCCGCGACGGTGTCCTCGGTGAGCCGCTCGGCCTCGCTGCGGGCCTCGGTGATGAGCGTGTCCGCCTGCGTCGCCGCGTCCGAACGGATCCGGTTGGCGTCCTCGCGGGCGTCCGCCCGGGTGCGCGCCGCGGCCTGCTCCGCCTCGGCGATGGCGTCCGACGCCTCCGTACGCACCCGCTGGGCGTGTTCGGACACCTCCGCGCGGATCCGCTCGGCCTCCGTGATCGCCTCGGACATGGTGCGCTCGGCCAGCGCCTTGGCGGCCTCCGTCTCCTCGTGCGCCTCGCGCCGCAGCCGGCCCGCGTCCTCGCTCGCCCGTTCCCGCTCCGCGTAGGCGTCGGCGCGGACCCGGTCCGCCTCCTCCCCGGCCTCGCGGCGCGTACGGTCCGCCGCGTGCTCGGCGGCGCTGCGCAGCCCGGCGATCTCCTCCTGCGCCTGCTCGTGCAGCCCGGCGACGGAGTCCCGTACCTGCTGGGCGTGCTGCTCGGCCGCCGACACCGTCTCCGTGGCGCGCCGGTCCGCCTCCTCGACCAGGCGTACGGCCTCGGCCTGCGCCTCCTCCACGCGCGTACGCGCCGACGACAGCAGCTCCTCGCTCTGCTCGCGGGCCCGTTCGCGCTCCTGGTCGGCCTCCTGCCGGGCCGCACCGAGGAGTTCCTCGGCCTCGCGGCGGCGCCGGGCCGCCTCCTCCTGCGCGGCGGCCAGCGTCTGGGACGCCTCCGCACCGATCCGCTCGGCGGCGGCCCGCGCCTCCGCGCGCATCCGGTCGGCGCTGTCCTGCGCCTCCGACGTCAGCCGCTCCGCCTCGGCCGCGGCCTCCGACCGCAGCCGTACGGCGACGGACTCGCCCTCCGCGCGGGACGCCGACGCGTCCGCGGCCGCCTCGTCACGCAGCCGCTCGGCCTCCGCCTCCGCCTGCTGCTGCAGCGTACGGATCCGCTCGGCGGCCTCCGTGCGCAGCCGCTCGCTCTCCTCGGCCGCCTCCCGGCGGATCCGGGCGGCCTCCTCGCGCGCGTCGCTCAGCGCCTGCTCGGCGGCGGCGAGCCGCTCCTCGGCGTCCGCGTGCAGCCGTGTCAGTTCCCCGGCGGCCTCCGTGCGGCGGGCCTCGACGGCCCGCTCGGTCTCCTCGCGCAGCTCGCGCGCGGCCCGCTCGGCGTCCTCCCTGAGCGCGTCCGCCTGCTCGACGGCCTCCGCGCGGTGCCGCTCGGCCTCCTTGCGGGTGCGCTCCAGCGTCTCCTCGGCCTGCCGGCGCAGCGTCGTGGCGCGCTCGATGGCCTCGGTGCGGACCTTCTCGCTGTCCGTCTGCGCCGTGGAGCGCAGTTCGTCGGCGTCGGCCTTCGCCTTGGCGAGCAGCTCCTCGGCGGACTTCGCCGCCTCCTCGATCTGCGCCACGGCCTCCTTGCGGGCCGCCGCGCGGATCTTCTCGCCCTCGGCGACCGCGTCGGCGCGCAGCTGCTCGGCCTCGCCGCGCAGCCGGCGCGCCTCCTCCTGCAGCTCGACCGTCTTGGCGCGGTACTCCTTGGTGTCGTCCTTCGCCGCGCCCTTGAGCTGCTCGGCGATGTCGTGCGCCTCCGCACGCAGCCGGTCGGCCTCGGCCTCGGCCTCCCCGCGGATCCGCTCGGCCTCCTCGGCCGCCGCCCTGGTGGTCCGCTTGGCCTCCTCCGACGCCTTGTTGAGCACGTCCTCGGCGGTCCTGGCAGCCTTGGACAGCTGCGTGGCGGACTCCTCGGCGGTGAGCGTGCGGGCCTTCTCCGCGGCCTCGGCGACGATCTTCTCGGCCTCCGCGCGGGCGTCGGCGACCAGCTGCTCGGCGTCGGCCTTGGTGGACTCCGCCTCCTTGGTGGCCTCGCTGACCAGCCGCGCCACCTGCTCCTTGGCGGTGCGCGTACGGGTCTCGTTGGCGGACTCGGCGGAGGCGATGGCCTTGGCGGCGGCCTCCTTCGCCTCGGCGAGCACCTTCTCCGCCTCGGCGCGCGCCTCGCGCAGCGAGGTCTCGGCCTCCGCCATGCGCTTCTCGGCGGCCCTGGCGAGCTCCTGGGCCTCGCGGCGCGCCGACTCCGACTCGGTGGCCGTGGACGTCCGCAACTGCTCGGCGTGGTCGGTGGCCTCCTGGGCCTGCGTGGACGCCGCGTTCAGCAGCCGCTCGGCGTCCGCGCGGGCCCGGCGCAGCAACTGCTCGGCCTCCGCGCGGGCCGACTCCGCCTCGCTCTGCAGCCGCTGTCGGGCCTCGGACGTCAGCCGCTCCGCCTCCGCGCGGGCGGCGGCCATGGCCTGCTCCCGCTCCGCGCGGGTCTCCTCCATGAGCCGGCGGGCCTGCTCCTCGGTACGGGCCCGCAACTGCTCCGCCCACGCCACGTTCTCGTTGACGTGCGACTCGACGGTCTGCCTGCGCTCCGCCAGCTCCTGGTCGAGCTGCTGGCGCCGCGTCACCGCCTCCTGGTGCAGCTCGGCCTGGAGCCGGGCCGCCTGCTCCGCGTGCTCCTGGAGGATCCGCTGGGTCTGCGCCCGGGCCTGGCTCAGCTCCCGCTCGGCGTCCGCGCGGAGCTGGTCGGCCTGCATCTGCGCGTTGCGGAGCATCTGCTCGGCCTGATAGCCGATGTCACCGCCGTCGTACGCGGGCCGGGACATGATGGTGCGCCGCGCCTCGTGCAGCTTGGCGCGCAGCACCTCGACCTGGTAGCCGAGGTCCTCGGCGTGCTGGATCGCCTTTTCCCGCTCGGTCTTCAGCCGCTTCATCTCGGCTTCGAACCGAGAGAGGTGGTCGACGTCAGCCGCCGGCTCTCGCTCCTGGCTCTCGTAGCCCCGCACTGCGCGGTCCCATCCGTCCCCTGGTCGCAAGTCTGGCCGAGCTCCGTCCATCCGCCGAACGGGGCCCCCGGGGAATGGTGTCAGATCAACGGCGGAGCATGGGCTGCTGCCCCGCGCTCGCCCCCCGAAACCCGGACCCCGGCGATCCCGCCGCCGAAGACGACAGGACCCGGTCACCACGGATCGAGCGGCGACCAGGCCCAACCCTACCGGCCCTTATGTACGTGGGTCAGTGCTCGGACGACTCAACAGGGGCCGAAGTGACCAGTTCTGTCAGTACGCCGTGGCAGTCCTTGGGATGCAGGAAGGTGATCCGTGACCCCATGGAGCCGCGCCGGGGCTCTTCGTACAGAACGCGTACGCCCTTCTCCTTGATGTCGGCCGCCTCCGCGTCCACATCCGCCGTACCGAAAGCGATGTGGTGGACGCCCTCGCCGTTCTTCGCCAGCCACTTGGCGACGGTGGAGTCCTCCCGCGTCGGCTCGAGGAGCTGCAGGTAGGAGGCGCCGCCGTCCGAGGTGTCGTTGATCTTGAGCATGGCCTCACGCACGCCCTGCTCCTCGTTGACCTCGGAGTGGAACACCTCGAAGCCGTAGGTGGCCCGGTAGAACTCCACGGTCCTGTCCAGGTCGAAACAGGCGATCCCGATGTGGTCGATTCGCGTCAGCATGAAATCAGTGCAGCGCTCCCGCCGTGGTTACGCAACGTGCGCGCGATCACACCGAAAGGCCGATGACGGGGTCCACCGCACGTCAGTACATTCGAAGTAAACCCTCGTTCACTCCTCGGCTGTGCAGCCGGAAGGGGACCGCAGCTCATGACTTCTGCATCATCTGCATCTTCCGCAACGAACGGCACGACGTCCGTCATCGTCGCGGGCGCCCGCACCCCGATGGGTCGGCTGCTCGGTTCGCTGAAGTCGTTCTCCGGGGCCGACCTCGGCGGCTTCGCGATCAAGGCCGCCCTCGACCGTGCGGGGATCGGTGGCGACCAGGTCCAGTACGTGATCATGGGCCAGGTGCTCCAGGCCGGGGCGGGGCAGATCCCGGCGCGCCAGGCCGCCGTGAAGGCCGGCATCCCGATGAACGTCCCGGCGCTCACCATCAACAAGGTGTGCCTCTCCGGCCTCGACGCCATCGCGCTCGCGGACCAGCTCATCCGGGCCGGCGAGTTCGACGTGATCGTCGCCGGCGGCCAGGAGTCCATGACCAACGCCCCGCACCTGCTGCCGAAGTCCCGCGACGGCTTCAAGTACGGCGCGGTGCAGATGCTCGACGCCATGGCGCACGACGGTCTGACCGACTCCTTCGAGAACATCGCCATGGGCGAGTCCACGGAGAAGCACAACACCCGCCTCGGCATCGCCCGCCCGGAGCAGGACGAGATCGCCGCCCTCTCCCACCAGCGCGCCGCCGCCGCCCAGAAGAACGGCATCTACGAAGCCGAGATCACCCCGGTCGAGATCCCGCAGCGCAAGGGCGACCCGGTCCTGTTCAGCAAGGACGAGGGCATCCGCGGCGACACCACCGCCGAGTCCCTCGGCAGGCTGCGCCCGGCGTTCGCCAAGGACGGCACGATCACCGCCGGCTCCTCGTCGCAGATCTCGGACGGTGCGGCGGCCGTGGTCGTGATGAGCAAGGCCAAGGCACAGGAGCTGGGCCTGGAGTGGATCGCCGAGATCGGTGCCCACGGCAACGTGGCCGGCCCCGACAACTCCCTCCAGTCGCAGCCGTCCAACGCGATCCGGCACGCGCTGAAGAAGGAGGGCCTGGAGGTCTCCGACCTCGACCTCATCGAGATCAACGAGGCCTTCGCCGCGGTCGCCGTCCAGTCAATGAAGGACCTGGGCGTTTCCACCGAAAAGGTGAACGTCAACGGCGGTGCCATCGCCCTCGGTCACCCGATCGGGATGTCCGGCGCGCGGCTCGTGCTGCACCTGGCGCTCGAGCTGAAGCGGCGCGGCGGCGGTGTCGGCGCGGCGGCGCTGTGCGGCGGCGGCGGCCAGGGCGACGCGCTGATCGTGCGGGTGCCCAAGGCCTGAGCCGGGTTTGTTCGCAGGTGTGCAGGGTCTTTCTCTCGTGAACGGAGCTGTGATGCAGGACGTCTCCTCGCTGGTCGCCCAGGCCAGGGAAGGCAGGCCACGGGCCGTGGCCCGGCTGATCTCCCTGGTGGAGGGGGCGTCCCCGCAGCTCAGGGAGGTGATGGCGGCCCTCGCGCCGCTCACCGGCAATGCCTATGTCGTCGGCCTCACCGGCTCCCCGGGCGTCGGCAAGTCCACGTCCACCTCGGCGCTGGTGACCGCGTACCGCAAACAGGGCAAACGGGTCGGCGTCCTGGCCGTCGACCCGTCCTCCCCCTTCTCCGGCGGCGCCCTGCTCGGT
The DNA here is from genome assembly GCF_008312835.1 of Streptomyces marokkonensis. GTDB lineage: Bacteria > Actinomycetota > Actinomycetes > Streptomycetales > Streptomycetaceae > Streptomyces > Streptomyces marokkonensis_A. The sequence goes on from NZ_VSKS01000002.1 coordinate 553,955, forward strand.
GACCGCGTCCGCATGTCGGAGCACGCCTCCGACCCGGGGGTCTACATCCGTTCCATGGCCACGCGGGGCCACCTGGGCGGCCTCGCCTGGGCCGCGCCGCAGGCGATCCGCGTCCTGGACGCGGCCGGCTGCGACGTGATCCTGGTGGAGACGGTGGGCGTCGGCCAGTCGGAGGTGGAGATCGCCTCCCAGGCCGACACCTCCGTGGTGCTGCTGGCCCCCGGCATGGGCGACGGCATCCAGGCCGCCAAGGCAGGGATCCTGGAGATCGGTGACGTCTACGTCGTCAACAAGGCCGACCGTGACGGCGCCGACGCCACCGCCCGCGAGCTGAACCACATGCTGGGCCTCGGCGAATCCCGCGCCCCGGGCGACTGGCGCCCCCCGATCGTCAAGACGGTCGCCGCGCGCGCGGAGGGCGTCGACGAGGTCGTCGAGGCGCTGGAGAAGCACCGTGCCTGGATGGAGGAGCGCGGGGTCCTGACGGAACGCCGCCTGGCCCGCGCATCCCGGGAGGTCGAGACCATCGCGGTCACGGCCCTGAGGGAACGCATCGGCGACCTCCACGGCGACCGCCGCCTCGGGGCGCTGGCGGAACGCATCATCGCGGGCGACCTGGACCCGTACCGCGCGGCGGACGAACTGGTGGAGGGCCTCACACAGGGCTGACTTGTGAGCCCGCTCCCAGCCCGTCCGGCGCTTGAGGACGAGGCCCGTTCAGGGCCGAAAGGGGGGCTGCGGGCGCAGCCCCCAGGGACGGGACGGGATGGGAAGGGGCGGCGGGGGCGACATCAATCAGTCGTCGTCGGCGTCGCCCCCGTCGTCGTCCCGGTCGGCGGTGACCTTGCCGCTGCCCAGGTCGACCCGCCAGTCCCGCTCGCCCCCGCCGGAGGCACGCGTCTCGGCCTCCCACCCCTGGTCATCGTCGTCCTCGAGGTCCACCGAGACCACCGTTCCCTCGGCGGCCGCCGCCTTCGCGGCCTCCTGGGCCGTCACCGACGTCCCCTTCAGCGCGGCCCGCACCTCACCGGCGTCGTCCTCGTCGTCCTCCGAGGCGCCCAGCACCCTGCCGCTGCCCGGGTCGACCCGCACGCTGTGCCGGCCGTCCCCGCGCCCGAGGACCTCGACCTCCCAGTCCCCGTCATCGTCCAGTTCGGCGGACACCGCCGTGCCCGGCGTGTGCTTCAGCGCGGCGGCGATGGCGTCGGCGGCGGTCACCTCACCCGACGGACGACGGTCGTCACGATCGTCCCGGTCATCGCCACGGCCGTCGTCGTCCCGCCCGCGGTCGTCCCGCCCGTCGTCGTCCCCCGCCCGCTTCTCCGTCCGCTCCACCGGCGCCGGCCCGCCGTCGTCGTCCCCCGAGACCGCGATGGCCGTCGCCGTACCCCCACCGACCAGAGCCGCGGCCGTGACGACGGCGATCACGATGTTGCGCTTCATGTGATTCCTCCCGAGTCGCTGCGTTTTCGCGCTGTACGGCCCCAATCTCGCCGACCGACGCTGAGAGGAACCTGAAACCGCCTGAAGTGATCTTCAGCTTCCCCCTGCGACCCTGGAGGACATGCGCCCGCCCGTCGCCCACCACCACCCTGCCGGAGGCGCTCCGCGCCGCCCCTTTCGCCCGCCCGTCGCCCACCACCACCCTGCCGGAGGCGCTCCGCGCCGCCCCTTTCGCCCGCCCGTCGCCCACCACCACCCTGCCGGAGGCGCTCCGCGCCGCCCCTTTCGACTCCTGCTCGTCGAGGACGAAAAACGCCTCGCCCTCTCCCTCGCCAAGGGCCTCGCCGCCGAGGGCTACGCCGTGGACGTCGTCCACGACGGCCGGGAGGGACTGCACCGGGCCACGGAGGGGACGTACGACCTGCTGATCCTCGACATCATGCTGCCCGGCCTCAACGGTTACCGCGTCTGCGCCGCCCTGCGCGCCGCCGGACACGACGTGCCGATCCTGATGCTCACCGCCAAGGACGGCGAGTACGACGAGGCCGAGGGCCTGGACACCGGCGCCGACGACTACCTCACCAAGCCGTTCTCGTACGTCGTCCTCGTCGCCAGGATCAAGGCGCTGCTGCGCCGCCGGCCGGCCACCGGGGCCTCCCCGGTCCATGTGCACGGCGACCTCAAGGTGGACACCGCCGCCCGCCGGGTCTTCCTGGGCGAGGACGAAGTGGCCCTGACCACCAAGGAGTTCTCGGTGCTCGAGCATCTGGTGCTGAGGGCCGGCGAGGTGGTCTCCAAGGCGGACATCCTCGAACACGTCTGGGACTTCGCCTACGAGGGCGACCCCAACATCGTCGAGGTCTACATCAGCGCCCTGCGCCGCAAACTGCGCGCCGGACTGATCCGCACCGTGCGGGGCGCCGGCTACCGCCTGGAGACGGCGCCGTGAGCCGGCTGTTCGGGTCGGTCCGGGCGCGGGCGACGCTCGGCGCCACCCTCGTCGTCGCGGTGGCCCTGGTCGCGGCCGGCACCGCGGTCCTGCTGTCGCTGCGCTCCAACCTGATCGGGGAGGCCGGCACCCAGGCGGAGCGCTCCGCACGGGCGGTCGCCTCCGAACTCGCCGCCCGGACGCCGTACGACGGGCTCTCCGGGCTGGACGGTGACGACCGGCCGGTGCAGATCGTGGACGAGGCCGGCACGCTCGTCGCGGCCTCCGAGGACCTGGAGCGGATCACCGGCACGGCGACCACCGAGGTGGAGCCACGGCCGTCGGCACCCGGCGGCGACGACGATGACGACGCGGACGACTCCCGCGGTGACGACTCCGACGACTCCGGCGACTCCGGCGGCGAATCCCTGTCGCCCGGCGAGATCGCCCGCGAGACCACCTTCAGCAACGGCTCCGCGACGATCGACGGCGACACCGAGGACTACCGCTTCGCCGCCGTGGACGTGGAGACCGCGGACCGGGGCCGCCTCACCGTCCACGCGGGTGCCCCGCTCGCCGCCGAGCACAGCGCGGTGAGCACCGCCCTGACCGGGATGCTCATCGGCCTGCCCCTGCTGCTCGGCGTCGTCGCCGGCGTGACCTGGCTGGTCACCGGGCGTGCCCTGCGTCCGGTGGAGGGCATCCGGCGGGAGATGGCCGCGATCACCGCCTCCGAGGACCTGGCCCGCCGCGTTCCCGAACCGGCGACGCACGACGAGATCGCCCGCCTCGCCCGCACCACCAACGCCACCCTCGCCGCGCTGGAGGCGTCCGTGGAGCGGCAGCGGCGGTTCGTGGCGGACGCCTCCCACGAGCTGCGCAGCCCCATCGCCTCCCTGCGCACCCAGCTGGAGGTGGCCGCCGCCCATCCCGGGCTGCTCGACCTGGACGGCGCCGTCGAGGACACCGTGCGGCTCCAGCACCTCGCCGCCGATCTGCTGCTGCTCGCCCGGCTGGACGCGGGGGAGCGGCCCGCCGGCGCCCGGGTCGACCTGGCCGCGCTGGCCCGCGATGAGGCCGCGGGGCGTTCGGGGGTGACGGTGGAAGCGGAGTCGGCCGAGGTGACCGGATCGCGGGGGCAGCTCGGGCGCCTGCTCGCCAACCTGCTGGACAACGCGGGCCGGCACGCCCGCGAGCGGGTCACCGTGACCGTGCGGCGGGAGGGTGCCTGGGCGGTGCTCGGGGTGGCCGACGACGGCGAGGGGGTGGCCGAGGCCGACCGGGAGCGGATCTTCGAGCGGTTCGTACGGCTGGACGCCGCCCGCAGCCGCGACGACGGCGGTGCCGGGCTGGGACTCGCGATCGCCAGGGACGTCGCCGTACGGCACGGCGGGACGCTCACGGTGGGTGCGGCTCCGGCCGGCGGAGCCCTGTTCGAACTCCGCCTGCCGCTCGCCCGCTCGGGTTGAGAGCCGTCAGGGACGTCCCCGTTGCGCCCGCAGGTGCTCGGCGATGGGTTTGAGGGCCTTGTCGAGCTCGGTGAGCGCCTCTGGGGAGAGCAGGTCGATGAAGTGCCGGCGCACGGATGCCACGTGATGCGGCGCGACCTTCTGCATGGTCTCCATGCCGTGCTCGGTGAGTACCGCGTACAGCCCGCGGCGGTCGGACTCGCAGTTCTCCCGCCGGACCAGGTCCGCGTTCTCCATCCGGGTGATCTGGTGCGAGAGGCGGCTCTTGGACTGCATGGTGGCGGAGGCGAGGTCGCTCATCCGCATCCGCCGGTCGTCCGACTCGGACAGGTTCACCAGGATCTCGTAGTCGTTCATTGTCAGGCCGAACGGCTGCAGATCCTTCTCGAGCTGGTATGTCAACAGTTTGTTGACCTCCAGGTGGGTGCGCCAGGCGCACTGCTCCGCGTTGGTCAGCCAGCGGGTGGCCGTCTCGGTCTCCATGAATGAAGTCTACCTAAGGAAGTTGAAAGGCGAACTAATGAGGCTTCCGTGTGACATCACGTGCAGGCGTTCGATGTCACACCCCGCACACTACCGCTCACAGACCGAAGCGACGCTGGAGGTCTCCCAGCTGTCCGGGAAGGCGCGGTGCCCCACCCGCCTGCCCCTGCCCGCCGGGGACACCGCCCCCGGGTACCCCCGGCTCGTGCGGAGCAACCCCCGTCGCCTGCTCCGCCATCAGCGTCTCGGAGGACTGGAGCAGCACCGTGCCCGCCCCCACGAACTCGAACTGGTGCTCCTCGCCGGACGCCCCGCCCAGGCCCGTCATCGCACGTAGACCGCCCATCAGGCCGGTCATGTACCCGTGGTCGTAGTGGTGGCACGGAGAGGGGCAGTCCGCCCAGCCGACCAGCGCCTGGGGGTCCACCCGGATCGGCGGCTCCATGAACACCACCGGACCGTTTGATGCGGCGACGAACTTCCCGGTTCCGATCAGGGTCAGAAAACCCGGCACGATCGACTGCTTCAGTGACAGACTTGGCTGAAAAGCTAGCAAGTTGCCCGAGCGAATGGTCAGGTTGCCGTCCTCGAGGTCGTACGAATTCACATCGAAGGCCCGGTCGGCGAGGAGCATCTTGCCCGAGCCCTCCGCCACGACCCAGTCGCTCGCGTGCAGAGGCGAATGGAACGACGTACGGACAAGTCGGTCGAGTTGCCCGTGCCCGATGCCGTTGAACTCGATCGAGCCGTAGTAGGCGATCATCTTCCCCTTCTGCATGAACCACTGGGTGCCCTTGAGCTCCACGCAGAAGGTGTAGTGATCGACGTTGTCGTCCGACGGCAGCGTCATAGGGTCGTGGGCCACGGGTCCGGCGCCCGGCGTTCCGTACGTGCTCAAAGCTTCTCCTCCGACGCCTGGACGTACACGGCACCGCTGCCGCTCAGCTCCAACTGGAAGGCCTCGCCGGAGCCCCGGCCCACCATGTCCCGCCAGCCGAGGGCGGTCGACAGCTTGTTGCGGACGTCACCGTGGTGGGCGACGTAGGCCTGCGGGTCGACGTGCACCGGCCGCTGCGGGGTGATCGGGACCTCGATCACCCCTCCGTGCGCCATCACGGCGACGGAGCCGTGCCCCTTCAGTGAGGTGGTGAACAGCCCCTGCCCCGAGACCTGTCCCCGGACCATGCCCATCACCCCGCCCTGGGAGCCGAGGAACACCGTGCCCTGCTCCAGCGTGCCCTCGAAGGCGAGCAGCCGGTCGGCCTCGACGTACAGCGTGTCCCCGGCGAGGTTGATCACCTGGATGTGGTGGCCGCCGTGCCCGAACAGGACGGTGCCGCTGCCCTCGACGGTCATCAGGGGCGTGTCCTCGTTGGCCACGCGCCGGCCGATCATCGAGACCAGCCCGCCCTGGCCGCCGCGCAGATTGGGTGTGAAGGCGACCTCCCCCTTGTACGCGAGCATCGCGCCGCGCTGGCTGAACAGCCGCTGACCGGGCGCCAGGGTCGCCTCGACCATCTTCGCGTTGATCTCCCGGAAGGCCATGTCAGACGTCCCCCGCGATCGTGTTGCGCTCACTGGGCTGGACGTAGACCACCCCGTCGCCCTCGAACCGGATCTGGAAGGCCTCGCCGCCGCCCTCTCCCATCAGCGTGCGGAAGGTCACACCCGACTGGAAGGACTGCCGCAGATCGCCCTGGTGGGCCACATACGCGCCCGGGTCGACCGTCAGCGGGTACTGCGGGCTGACCCGGAGCAGCACGGCCGGCCCGTCCGACAGGAGCGCGGCCTGGCCGTGCCCCTCGACCGTGGTCGTGAACAGCCCGTTGCCCTGCGAGGCCCCGCGCAGCCCGGTGAACGTGGTCCCGGTACGCAGCCCCCCGTCCGTCGCCAGCAGATTGCTGGACTCCACGTACAGCTTCTCGCCCTGCAGCCCCACCAGATTGATCTCGGAGGCCCGGTCCGCGAAAAAGCAGGTCCCGTGCCCCTTCACCTCCATCAGTGTCATCTGCTCACCCGTGAGCCGCCGGGTCACCATCCCCCGCAGACCCTCACCGCCACCGCTGAGCTTCTTGAAGGCCATCTCGCCGTCGTACGCGACCATGGAGCCGTTCTTCGCCTTCACGGCATCCCCGGTCATGTCGACAGCGAGCACCTTGCTGCTCTGAAGTCGGAACATCGCCACGCTTGCGACGGTAGCGGCACCTTTGCCCCCGCCGACAGATCCTGTGGACGGAGTCGCACCCTGAACGAACCCCTACGCGGACCCCCTCCCGTGATCGCGAGCGGAGTTTGCCACAATGGACGCGCGCTTGTGCGCGTGTTCACAAGCCGTCCGACCCGTCGACGCCGACGTCTCTCCCACCGAAGGTGACCCGTGGACATCAAGACCGCCTCCGCCCTCCGCCGCCTCCGCCTGGTCTCGGGCCCCGAAGCGATCTCGTTCCTGCTGCTGCTCGTCTGCTCGGTCCTGAAGCGGACCACCGACTTCAACGCCGTCCCGGTCATGGGCGCCGTCCACGGCTTCCTCTTCGTCCTCTACGTGCTCTTCTGGGCCGATGCCTGGAACCGCGCCCAGTGGCCGCTGAAGACCGCCGCCTTCTACTTCCTGATGTCGGTCCTGCCCACCGGCGGCTTCTTCGCCGACCGCCGGCTCAAGCGGGAGGCCGAGGACGCGGTGATCGCCTCCCGCGCCCGCAACGAAGGTGTCGTGAACGCGTGATCGTCGCCTTCTCCGTGACGCCGCTCGGCGTCGGCGAGGACGTGGGGGAGTACGTCGCCGACGCCGTGCGGGTGGTCCGCGAGTCCGGGCTGCCGAACCGCACCGACGCCATGTTCACCTCGGTGGAAGGTGAGTGGGACGAGGTCATGGACGTGGTGAGGCGCGCCGTGGCCGCCGTGGAGGCGCGCGCTCCGCGCGTCTCCCTGGTCCTCAAGGCGGACATCCGCCCGGGTGTGGAGGACGGTCTCACGTCGAAGGTCGAGACCGTCGAACGTCACCTGGCTCAGCCCGGCGGTTGACGGTGGACCGATGGGCGAGACAGGGCTGACCGACATATGACCGGCCGGTAGGGTCTGGGGCGTGCCGAAGCCGCTCAGTCTCTCGTTCGATCCCATCGCCCGCGCCGACGAGCTCTGGAAGCAGCGCTGGGGAAACGTGCCGTCGATGGCCGCCATCACCTCGGTCATGCGGGCGCACCAGATCCTGCTGGCCGAGGTCGATGCGGTGGTCAAGCCGTACGGGCTCACGTTCGCGCGGTACGAGGCCCTGGTGCTGCTGACCTTCTCCAAGTCCGGTGAGCTGCCGATGTCCAAGATCGGCGAGCGGCTGATGGTGCATCCCACGTCGGTGACGAACACCGTGGACCGCCTGGTGCGGTCGGGCCTGGTCGCCAAGCGCCCCAACCCCAACGACGGCCGCGGCACCCTCGCGACCATCACCGACAAGGGCCGCGAGGTGGTCGAGGCCGCCACCCGCGACCTGATGGCGATGGACTTCGGCCTGGGCGCCTACGACGCCGAGGAATGCGCCGAACTCTTCGCCATCCTCCGCCCGCTGCGGCTGGCGGCGGGGGACTTCGAGGAGAACTGACCGCCGTCCCGGGCCGCGGTCGTACGCGCGGGTGGCACCCGAACCCGCGTGGGACCCGGTCAGTGCGGCCGCGGGCGTGCGGCCCGCAGCCGTACGACGCTCGCCCCGGTCACCCCGGCTCCCGCTGCCAGCAGCGCGACGCCCGTGCCCACCACGCCCGGCGCGTGGGCGATCCACCGCGAGCCGACTCGCGTCGCGGTGACCTCGGCGGGGTCCTGCCGGCCGTCGTGGTCGACGAACGTGAGCCGGGTGCGCCGGGCGGGCTTCCGGGACGCGATGTCGGGATACTTCCCGCGCAGCGCGTCCAGCCGGGCCCGTCGCTGTTCCTCCGCGGCCGCCTCGATCTGCGCGGCGGTGCTGCCGAAGCAGTGCATGACGCTGCCGCCCTTGGCGGTACGCGTCTCGTGGCAGGAGATCCGGGTGAAGGTCCGTGTCTCCAGCCCCGGCGCCCCGGTCCCGACGGCGGTCACCCCGCCTCCCGCGAGCAGCAGCGCCCCCGCCCCGAGCATCATCACCCCCGCGCCCCTGCCCGGCCGTCCCGCCGTGCGTATGCCATCCACCCCGGCCCCCCGTCGTGCGACATCGGTGGCCAGGGTAGGGGAGGGAGGACGGTGTGACGGGGGCCATCCGTGCCCCCAGGTCTACGAGCGCGTCCATCGCCTCGCTGGGGTGACGCGGGGCACGTGCCCCGGCCCTGGTCCGCAGGGAACGGACCGTTACGCTCGACGTCATGAAGAAGAGCGTGCTGACCCGCTACCGGATCATGGCCTACGTCACCGGTGTCCTCCTCGTCGCGTTGACCTTCGGCATGATCGGCAAGTACGCGCTCAAGCTGGATGCCGCCGAAGACTTCACCCAGGTGGTCAGCATCGCGCACGGCTGGCTCTACGTCCTGTACCTGATCTTCGCCTTCGACCTCGGTTCCAAGGCGAAGTGGCCGGTCAAGAAGCAGCTCTGGGTCCTGCTGGCCGGCACCGTCCCCACCGCCGCGTTCTTCGTGGAGCGCAGGATCAGCCGCGAGCTGGACGCGAAGAGCGTGGGCGATGCACCCGCGGTGGCCAAGGCGTAACGTTTCGCGTCACCGCCGCACGGAGCAGCGTGCGGCGGTCTGCCATCGACATTTACTTGGACGTCCTAGTAAATTTGATGGCATGGACGCTGACGCCATCGAGGAGGGCCGCCGACGCTGGCAGGCCCGGTACGACGCCGCACGCAAGCGCGACGCAGACTTCACCACGCTCTCCGGCGATCCCGTGGAGCCGGTGTACGGTCCCCGGCCCGGGGACACCTATGAGGGGTTCGAGCGGATCGGCTGGCCGGGTGAGTACCCCTTCACCCGCGGTCTGTATCCGACCGGCTACCGGGGGCGGACCTGGACCATCCGGCAGTTCGCCGGGTTCGGGAACGCCGAGCAGACCAACGAGCGGTACAAGATGATCCTCGGCAACGGCGGGGGCGGCCTGTCCGTCGCCTTCGACATGCCGACGCTCATGGGCCGCGACTCCGACGACCCGCGCTCGCTGGGCGAGGTCGGGCACTGCGGGGTGGCGATCGACTCGGCGGCCGACATGGAGGTGCTGTTCCGGGACATCCCGCTCGGTGACGTCACCACGTCGATGACGATCAGCGGGCCCGCCGTGCCCGTCTTCTGCATGTACCTCGTCGCCGCCGAGCGGCAGGGCGTCGACCCCGCCGTGCTCAACGGCACGCTGCAGACGGACATCTTCAAGGAGTACATCGCGCAGAAGGAGTGGCTCTTCCAGCCCGAGCCCCATCTGCGTCTCATCGGCGACCTGATGGAGCACTGCGCGGCCGGCATCCCCGCCTACAAGCCGCTGTCGGTCTCCGGCTACCACATCCGCGAGGCCGGGGCGACGGCCGCGCAGGAGCTGGCGTACACGCTCGCGGACGGCTTCGGGTACGTCGAGCTGGGGCTCAGCCGCGGCCTCGACGTCGACGTCTTCGCCCCCGGCCTCTCCTTCTTCTTCGACGCGCACGTCGACTTCTTCGAGGAGATCGCGAAGTTCCGCGCGGCCAGGCGGATCTGGGCGCGCTGGATGCGGGACGTGTACGGCGCGAAGAGCGAGAAGGCGCAGTGGCTGCGGTTCCACACCCAGACCGCCGGTGTATCGCTGACCGCGCAGCAGCCCTACAACAACGTCGTACGGACCGCCGTGGAGGCGCTGGCCGCCGTGCTCGGCGGGACGAACTCCCTCCACACCAACGCCCTCGACGAGACCCTCGCGCTCCCCAGCGAGCAGGCCGCCGAGATCGCCCTGCGCACGCAGCAGGTGCTGATGGAGGAGACCGGCGTCGGCAACGTCGCGGACCCGCTGGGCGGTTCCTGGTACGTCGAGCAGCTCACGGACCGGATCGAGGCGGACGCCGAGAAGATCTTCGAGCAGATCAAGGAGCGGGGCCTGCGCGCCCACCCGGACGGGCGGCACCCGATCGGGCCGATCACCTCCGGCATCCTGCGCGGCATCGAGGACGGCTGGTTCACCGGCGAGATCGCCGAGTCGGCGTTCCGCTACCAGCAGGCGCTGGAGAAGGGCGACAAGCGGGTCGTGGGCGTCAACGTCCACACCGGGTCGGTCACCGGCGACCTGGAGATCCTGCGGGTCAGCCACGAGGTGGAGCGCGAACAGGTCCGCCTCCTGGGCGAGCGCAGGTCCGCCCGCGACGACGCGAAGGTGCGCGGCGCGCTCGACGCCATGATCGCGGCGGCACGCTCCGGCGCCAACATGATCGAGCCGATGCTCGACGCCGTACGCGCGGAGGCGACGCTCGGCGAGATCTGCGGCGTCCTGCGCGACGAGTGGGGCGTGTACACGGAGCCCGCCGGCTTCTGAGCCCCGGCTCCTCCCCGGACCGGTCCGGCAGGCACGGTGTCGACGGACACGGTGCCTGCCGGACGTGTGTGCGGGCGCGGCGCCGGCGTCAGCCGGACGTCAGCAGCACCCCGGCGTACGACAGTCCCGCGACGACCGCCCACGCGCACAGGCCGAGGACGGCGACGCGGGTCCCGGTGCGGGTCAGGGTGCGCAGGTCGACCGCGCTGCCCAGGCCGAACAGGGCGGCGGCGAGCAGGAGTTCCTGGGCGGCGTGGGCCGCGTCCAGGGCCGGCGCGGGCAGCAGACCCGTGCTGCGCAGCGCCACGGCGGCGAGGAAGCCGACGACGAACAGCGGGACCAGCGGCACCCGGGCCGCGCCCGCCCCGCGCCCCCTGCCGCGCCGGACGCCCAGGGCGACCGCGGCGACGATCGGGGCGAGCAGCGCCACCCGCATCAGCTTCACCAGCACCGCCTCGCCGAGCGCCGCGCCGCCCGCGGTCTGCGCGGTGGCGACCACCTGCCCGACGTCGTGCACGCTCGCCCCGGCCCAGCGTCCGAACTCCGCGTCGCTCAGCCCGAGGACGCCCTGCAGCAGTGGCAGTACCGCGATGGCGAGCGTCCCGCAGAGGGTGACCAGGGCGACCGAGGTGGCCGCGTCCCGTTCGTCGCTGCCCCGGGCCTCGCCCACCGCGCCGATCGCCGACGCCCCGCACACCGCGTACCCGGCGGCGATCAGCAGGGGCTGGTCACCGGGCAGGCCCAGCCGTCTGCCGAGCCACCAGGTGCCCAGCAGGGTGACCGTCACCACGCCGAGCACCATGAGGACGGTGGCCCAGCCCAGGGCGCGGACGTCGTCGAAGGCGAGCCGCAGCCCGAGGAGCACGATCCCGGCCCGCATCAGCCGCTTCCCCGCGAACGACAGCCCCGGCCGCGCGGTGGTCCGTACGACGGCCCGCAGCCGGGGCAGATGTGCGGCCGCGACGCCGAGCACGACGGCGGCGGTGAGCATCGGCACGCCCGGCACGACCCGGTGCACGCCCCAGGCGACGGCCACCCCGAGCGCCGCGAGGGCGAGTCCGTGCCCGCGGGTGGCGGCCGGCCCGCCCGCGGCCGGTGCGGCGGACCGTTCCCTCAGCAGCGCCATCAGCGGTCGGCCGGCTGGGGGTAGACGCGGCGGACGCTGGTGCCGGAGCGGGATATGTCGGCGCCGTAGACGTGCAGGGATATCGCCGTGCCGGGGCCGCCGTTCCAGACCCGGTGGATGTCCCCGGGCGGGGCGAAGCCGCAGACCTCGCCGCGCTCGTTGACCACGTCGGCGGTGGCGACGAGCCGTGGACCGGTGTCCGGGCCGGTGGCCGGCAGCAGCCGGTACCGCCGCTCGTGCTCCCGGCCCTCGTGGACACCGGTGGTGCACCAGGCGATGTGGTCGTGCACGGAGGTGCTCTGGCCGGGCAGCCAGACCAGGGCGACGAGGGAGAAGCTGCCGTCGTGCTCGGCGTGCAGCAGGTGCTGCCGGTAGCGCGCCGGGTCGCTCTCGCACTGCTCGGGGGTGAGCAGGTCGGGGGCGCCCAGGTGCGGGGCGAGGCACTCGGCGACGAGGTGGGCCGTGGGGTCGGGCGGCAGTCCGCGTCCGACGGTGCCCCGGACGTCCGCGATCAGGGCGGCGAGGCGTGCGGTGGGGCGCGGGACCGTGAAGGCGCCCGGGAGGCTCGTGGCAGTGGGGGCGGAAGGCATACCGGGAGCGTCCGCCGGACGGACGCATTACGTCCAACGCGGATTTCTTCGCCTTTCCCAAGCGCCGCTTATGGGTCGGCGTGCTCCGGTGGTCAGCAGCCGTCCTTGGCGGCGGCGACCGCCTTCAACCGGTCCAGGACGCGTGCCGTCGCCGGGATGCGCAGGTGCTCGGGCAGGACGTAGGCGGAGATCTTGCGCCGGGAGAGGGGACGGAGCGGCCGGCCGGCGACCTTCGGGTGGCGCATGAAGTTCAGGACGAGCGAGGGGAGCATGGCCACCCCCAGCCCCTCCGCGACCAGGCTCTGCACGGCGAGGTTGTCGTCGGTCATGAAGGCGACGTCGGGGACGAACCCCTCCTCCGCGCACTCGTGGAGCAGGTTGGCCCGGCAGCGCGGGCAGCCGGCGATCCAGCGCTCCCCGGCCAGATCGGTGAGCCGGACCGCCCGCCGCCGGGCCAGCGAGTGCCCGGCCGGCAGCAGCACGGTCAGCTGGTCCTCCAGGAGCGGTATCTCCACCAGCCCCTCCGGCACCTGTTCGTGCAGTCCGGGATAGGTGAACGCCAGTGCTATGTCGCACTCGCCCCGGGTGAGCCGCCGCAGCGACTCGGGCGGCTCGTTCTCCAGCAGGTCGACGCGCAGGGCGGGGTGGTCGACCGTCAGCCGGGCCAGGGTCTCGGGGACGAGGGTGGAGTTGGCACTGGGGAAGGCGCACAGCCGGACCCGTCCGGCGCGCAGCCGCGTGAGGGCGTTCATCTGCTCCTGGGCGGCGGACATGGCGTCGAGGATGGTGGAGGAGTGCCGGGCCAGTGCCTCACCGGCCTCGGTGAGCCGCAGGCCGCGGCCCACCCGGACGAACAGGGCGGAGCCGGTGTCCCGCTCCAGGGCCTTCATCTGCTGTGTGATCGCCGGCTGGGTGTAGCCGAGGGCACGCGCGGCGGCCGAGTAGGAGCCGGTCCTGACCACCTCGTGGAACGTCTTGATGTGCCGGGAATCGAACACCGGGGCATCATAAGCAGCTTTTGGGGGGCCGCTGCCGCCAGCCCGTCCGGGCCGTGCCCCTCACGGCTTGCGGGCCACCGCCCCGTACAGCGAGATCACGGCGTTCTCGTCGGTGCTCTCCCCGACGGCGAGCTCGGGATGCCAGTCGGTCACCTGCACGAGGCCGGGCTCGACGAGCTCCAGCCCCTCGAAGAAGCGGGCGATCTCCGCACGCGTGCGGGGTGCGAGGGTGACGCCGCCCGCCTCGTACATCGCCACCCCGCGGCCGACCGCCTCCGGGTCGAAGTCGGCGGTGAGCTGGGACAGCACCAGGTAGCTGTCGGGGGGAAGACCGTCGACGAGGCGCGCCACCAGGGCGTAGGGGTCGTCCGCGTCGCCGAGGAAGTGCGTCAGCGCCACGAGGGACAGGGCCACCGGACGGCCGGGGTCCAGGCTCTCGCGGGCCTGCCGCAGGATGCGCTCCGGCTCGCGCACATCGGCCTGCACGTAGGCGGTGACGCCCTCGGGGGTGCTGCGCAGCAGCGCCTCCGCGTGCTTCAGGACGATGGGGTCGTTGTCGGTGTAGACGACGCGGGACTCGGGCGCGACGCGCTGGGCCAGCTGGTGCAGATTGGGTTCGGTGGGGATGCCGGTGCCGATGTCCAGGTACTGCCGGACGCCCGCCGTGCCGGCCAGCCACCGGGTGACGCGCTGCATGAACCAGCGGTTGGTGCGGGCGACGTGCCGGGCGGTGCCGTCGAGGCTCATGATCCGGCGGCCCAGTTCCTCGTCGACGGGGTAGTTGTCCTTGCCGCCGAGGAACCAGTCGTAGACCCGGGCCGGGTGCGGCCTGGAGGTGTCGATCCGTGCGGCGAGGGGTTCGGTCCCGGTCATGTGCGCCTCCCTGGCCGCTCGGTGTCCCGTATGTCCCGGTGGGGATGATCACGATCCTCGCAGGGCGCCGGGGCCGGCGACAGGCGACTACCGGCCGACCGTGGCCGGTTCACGGCCGTTTGAGCGTCACCCGGGTCCGGGGGCGGCGGCCAGGCCCGACAACAGGACCCGGGTGAGGCCGTGCACCCACTCCTCGTCGGCCGGCTCCGCGCTGACCAGCGTGCGGTGCACCACCGCGCCGGCCACCATGTCGAAGATCAGGTCGACCGTGCGGGCCGCCGCATCGGCGTCCGGCTGGGCCGGCAGCTCGCCCCGTTCCTGGGCGCGGGCGCGGCCCGCGAGGACCAGACGTTTCTGCCGGTCGACGATCGAGGCGCGGATGCGCTCGCGCAGGGCGTCGTCGCGGGTTGCCTCGGCGACCACCGCCATCAGCCCGCTCCTGGCCTCCGGGCGGGCCAGGATCGCGGCGAACTGGAGCACCACGCCCTCGATGTCGGCGGCCAGGGAGCCGCGGTCGGGCAGGCTCAGCTCGTCGAAGAGCTCCGCGACCGCGTCCACGACCAGTTCGTTCTTGCCCGCCCAGCGCCGGTACAGGGTCGTCTTCGCGACCCCGGCACGGACCGCCACGTCCCCCAGCGTGAGCCTGGACCACCCGAGTTCGACCAGAGCCTGACGCGTCGCGGCCAGGATCGCGGCGTCCGCCGCGGCGCTGCGCGGGCGTCCGGTGCGACTGGCTGGGGTGCGGCTCTGCATGGCACGACGATAACCGGCGGATACCGGGCGGTCGGTGGTGAGAGAGATCACGGGGGCGGGGTGCCGCGCGGGCCCCTATCGGAGTTACGCTACGGCTCGTAGCGAAAGCACCCGTGACCGGCGTGCCCGAGCGACGACCACCGGCGCGGGGTGGGGACCCGGCGCCAACACCACACGTACGCCTGGGTTTCCCGGGTGCTTTTCACACACGCGCGCAGTACGGGGGAGGATAGGCGCATGCAGCCACGGAACATGTCCATGAGCGGAGTCGTCGACCTCGCCGCGGTGAAGGCGGCCCAGGAGGCCAAGGCGAAGGCGGAGCAGGCGCGCGCCGAAACGGCCCGGCAGGGCGGCGGGGGTGCCGTCTCCCCGGCCGATCTCGTCATCGACGTCGACGAGGCCGGCTTCGAGCGCGACGTTCTGCAGCGGTCCACCGAGGTCCCGGTCGTCATCGACTTCTGGGCCGAGTGGTGCGAGCCCTGCAAGCAGCTGAGCCCCGTCCTGGAGCGGCTCACCGTCGAGTACAACGGGCGCATCCTGCTCGCCAAGATCGACGTCGACGCCAACGAGATGCTGATGCAGCAGTTCGGGATCCAGGGGATCCCGGCCGTCTTCGCGGTGGTGGCCGGGCAGGCGCTGCCGCTCTTCCAGGGGGCCGCGGGCGAGGCCCAGATCCGGCAGACCCTGGACCAGCTGGTGCAGGTCGGCGAGCAGCGCTTCGGCCTGACCGGTCTCACCGTCGACCCCGACGCGGAGCCGGGCGGGGGAGTGACGGCCGCCCCGGCGGAGACCGCCGGGCCCTACGACGCCCTGCTGGAGGCCGCCGTGCGGGCCCTGGACAGCGGTGATCTCGCCGGTGCCGTCCAGGCGTACAAGAACGTGCTCGCCGACGACCCGGGCAACCCGGAGGCCACGCTCGGTCTCGCCCAGGCCGAACTGCTCCAGCGGGTGCAGGGCCTCGACCCGCAGCAGGTGCGCAAGGAGGCCGCCGGCAAGCCGGGGGACGCCGCCGCGCAGATCGCCGCCGCCGACCTGGATCTGGTGGGAGGCCACGTCGAGGACGCCTTCGGCCGGCTCATCGAGACGGTGGGGCGCACCGCGGGCGACGACCGCGACGCCGTACGGGTGCGGCTCCTTGAGCTGTTCGAGGTGGTCGGCGCCGAGGATCCGCGCGTGATCGCCGCGCGCCGGGCGCTGGCGCGGGCGCTGTTCTGATCGGACCCGCGCCCGGTTAGGGCTGGTTTGCCGGTCGGCCGGGCCCGTGGGGCCCGTGTTACGGATTGGCTCATGGAGGTCGGTGCGGCCGCGCTTTACCAAAACTTGGTAATCGCGGCCGCTGTTACTGCGAGTAAGTCGCAGGCGTTGATCTGTCGGTTTCTGTCCATTGATCAACAGTTTTGTACGGCACCTTCGGTGCACCGAGCGTCGCTGAGCGGGACCGGCGGGCCGTTGCACGGTTATCCGGCCGTTACTAGCGAGTAACGAACCCCCTTGTGCGGGCGGCGAGAATGCACCACGATCGGCCACGCTCGGTCCATTACCCGTACCCCGACAGCCGGTCGGGCCGCGGGAACTCCTGGGTCCCCACCGAGCGGAACCGGCGGCAGTGACGCCGGTTCCAGGACAGGGGGGTCTTCGCCCGTGCGGCGAAGCCTGTCCAGCAGGGTTGTGCGTGATGCGTGTCAGGCGCGACCAGTGGTTGTCGCTCGGGGGTGATCGCCGGTGATTCGGGCGCGTTCTTCCGCGCCGCCGAGCGCGGGCGCTCTCCTTCCCGAGGACGTAGCACTTCTCCCATCCCTGCCCGGCTGAGCCACCGTTCATGGCGGCGAGTCAGGTCAGGAGATGTACGTCCGAGAAGGAGGAAATATGGAGTCCCAGGTGCGTGGCGGGACCAGATGGAAGCGGTTCGCTGTGGTCATGGTGCCCAGCGTCGCCGCCACGGCGTGCATAGGTGTCGCCCTCGCGCAGGGCGCCCTCGCGGCGTCGTTCAGCGTGTCGGGCCAGTCGTTCAAGGTCACCACGGACGAGCTGGTCGGTACGGGCTTCTCGCAGTACGGCGCCCTTGACGAGGGGTACACCCTCTCCGGTCAGAAGACGGTTCACCCCGTCGCGGTCTCGGCGTTCAAGTCCGCGACCATCAAGAGCCTGTGCCAGTCGGTCGTCACCCCGAACATTCCGGTGCTCGGGAACGTCAGCCTGATCCTGCGCGCCGGCCAGGGTGCCGAGCCGGTCGAGGCCAAGAACCTCTACATCGACGTCGCCGACCTGAACGCCGATGCGACGTTCACGAACATCGACATCGGTGTGGCCGCCAAGGACGCCAGCAAGGGTCCGGGCATGAAGGGCGGCGGCGAGCAGGCCAACCCCTACGGGTTCGCCCAGCAGGCCGAGAAGGCCGTCCTGAAGGACGTGAAGCAGACGGCGTGGGCGACCACCGCCGGAACCTTCAAGCTCAGCGGTCTGAAGATGTCGCTCTCGACGGGTGTCAAGGAGTGCTACTAAGCACTCGCTGACGGGCGGGGGAGCCGGTGGCGCCCCCGCCCGTCCACCTTCCCGCCGCGCCTTCACGCGCGGCGCACATCACCACCACAGCAAAGCCGTACCAGGGAGCTGTTTTCCATGAGCGCCGAGACTCCTGCCGCCGCCGGCCAGTTCACCCGCCGCAGGCTGCAGTTCCGCGCCTGGCGGGGCGAACGGCCGTTCTGGGCCGGGCTGTTCGTCATGCTCGGCGGACTCCCCATCGCCTACTTCCCGTACGCCAACCTCCAGATCGGGCACCTGACGCTGGCGATGGCGACCACCGCGGGCGCCGGGTCCCTGATCATCGGTGTACTGCTCGTCGTCCTCGGCGTCAGCCTCTGGTTCCAGAAGCACGTCCGGGTCTTCGCGGGTGTCGCGGCGATCCTGCTGGCGCTCGTGTCCATCCCCGTGTCCAACATCGGCGGCTTCCTGATCGGCTTCCTCCTCTCCCTGGTGGGCGGAGCGATGGCCGTGTCGTGGGCGCCGGGCACGCCGCCTGAGCAGGAGCCGCCGGCGGACGGGAACGGCCACGACGGCACACCGCAGGGCGCGATCGCCGACACCACCGCCCTGGAACCCGTCGAGGGCGCCGCGGCGACGGGCGATGCGGGTCCCTCCCAGGGCCACGAGGTCCTGGGGGAGAACGATCTGTCAGGAACGAGCCCGGCGAACGGGGCGAACGGGAGGCACAGTGCCGGCTGACGAGGTGACCCACGGGACTGAGGTGGACAAGTCCCGTGTGAGAACCGGGCCGCGCCACGCGGCACCCAAGAAGCCGCTGTTCACCAGGTTCCACGTGCCGGCCGGGAAGGCGATCGCCATCGCGGCGATGCCGACCGCGGTCCTCATGGGAATGGGCTTCACCCCGACGCTCGCCCAGGCCGACGACCAGCCGTCGTCGAAGAACCTCACGGCCGACGAGTTCAAGGAGTGCCTGGAGGCCATCGAGGAGGCCGAGAAGGGGGACGCCACCGCGTCGCCCACGCCGTCCGCCACGACGAGCGGGAGCGCCTCCCCGGACGAGGAGCCCTCGGCGGAGCCGACCCCCTCGGCCCCCGCGCAGGAGACGCCGGACGCGGGCTCGGACAAGGCAACGGACTCTTCGCCGGATTCAGGTTCCGACGACGGGCCCGAGCCCACGCCGACCCCCTCCGCGACCGCGGGCGCACAGGCCGCCGAGGAGCAGGCCGAGCCCGCGCCCGCCCCCTCGGAGACCGACCGCAATCTGCTCGAGGACATCGGGGACGCCATCAAGGACGTCTTCACCCCCGGGGAGGAGAAGGAGGAGGCGGCCCCGAGCCCCACCCCGACCGCCTCCGCCCCGGCCGCCGGGGAGCCTGCCGCCGAGGAGACGGCCGGCGCCGCGGAGGAGACCGCCGGGAAGGCGGCCACCGAGGCGAAGGACACGGCGGAGGAAACGGCTCAGGACGTGGCCGGCACGGCGTCGCCCGTGGCCGGGGCCGCCGAGGAGAAGGCGGAGGAGCCCAACGCGGAGGCGACCGGGACTCCCGGGGCCACCGCCTCGCCGAGCCCCTCGGAGACGTCCGGCGCCGACCTCGAGGACTGCCCGGTCGCCACGGACGCCGAGGGCGGGGTCGACAACAACGTCCCGCTGCCCGACGAGCCGTGGTTCCTGAACGCCAGCTCGCTGCTGCTGAAGGGCGCCGACTACAAGGGCATCGTCGAGGTACGGACGGCGAGCGGTACCACCAAGAAGGTGCTGAAGTACGTCATATCCGACGGCACCGACATCGGGGACCTGCACCAGACGGTCAAGGACGAGCAGTCCGGCAAGACCTACCACGTGCAGGCCGCCAAGGGGTCGACGTCCACCATCCGCGACGGCGACACCGTGATGTACACGGAGAGCATCTCCGGCAACCTGCTCGGACTGATCCCGATCACGTTCGACCCGGAGCACCCGCCGCCGCTCAACATCCCGCTGATCTACTTCACCAACGTGAAGGTGCAGCAGGCCGGCCAGTTCGGCGGAACGCTGCACGTGCCCGGGCTGCACCAGTACGTCACCGACTGAGCGCCCGCCGGACCCTTCCGGGAGCCGCACACGCCGAGGGCGCCCCCTGTCCGCAGGGGGCGCCCTCGGCGTGTGCACGGGCGGTGCGGGTCAGGCGGACGCGCCGCCCAGGTGGTGGACGCGGACCATGTTCGTGGTGCCGGGGACGCCGGGGGGCGAACCCGCGGTGATGATCACGGTGTCGCCCTCGTTGAAGCGGTGCAGCTTGACCAGTTCCTGCTCCACCAGCTCGACCATCTCGTCGGTGCTGTTCACGAACGGCACGACGTGCGGCTCCACGCCCCAGCTGAGCGCCAGCTGGTTGCGGGTCGACTCGTCCGTGGTGAACGCCAGGATCGGCTGCGCGACGCGGTAGCGGCACAGCCGCCGGGCCGTGTCGCCGGACTGGGTGAAGGCCACCAGGCCCTTGCCGCCGAGGAAGTCGGCGATCTCGCAGGCGGCGCGGGCCACCGAACCGCCCTGGGTGCGCGGCTTCTTGCCCGGCACCAGCGGCTGCAGGCCCTTGGACAGCAGCTCCTGCTCGGCCGCCTGGACGATCTTCGACATCGTCCGCACGGTCTCGACCGGGTACGCGCCCACGCTCGACTCCGCCGAGAGCATCACCGCGTCGGCGCCGTCCAGGATCGCGTTGGCCACGTCGGAGGCCTCGGCGCGGGTCGGCCGGGAGTTGGTGATCATCGACTCCATCATCTGGGTCGCCACGATCACCGGCTTGGCGTTGCGCCGGCACAGCTCGATCAGGCGCTTCTGGACCATGGGAACCTTCTCGAGCGGGTACTCGACGGCGAGGTCACCGCGGGCGACCATCACTCCGTCGAACGCCGCCACGACGTCCTCCATGTTCTCCACCGCCTGCGGCTTCTCCACCTTGGCGATGACCGGGACCCGGCGGCCCTCCTCGTCCATCACCCGGTGCACGTCGGCGACGTCCTTGGCGTCCCGGACGAAGGACAGCGCGACCAGGTCGCAGCCCATCCGCAGGGCGAACCGCAGGTCCTCGATGTCCTTCTCGGACAGCGCGGGCACGTTCACGGCCGTGCCGGGCAGGTTGATGCCCTTGTGGTCGGAGATGACACCGCCCTCGATGACGATCGACTTCACCCGGGGGCCGTCGACGTCCAGCACCTTCAGCTCGACGTTGCCGTCGTTGATCAGGATCTGGTCGCCGCGGGAGACGTCACCCGGCAGGCCCTTGTAGGTCGTCCCGCAGATCGTCTTGTCGCCCGGGACGTCCTCGGTGGTGATGGTGAACTCGTCACCGCGCACCAGCTCGACGGGACCCTCCGCGAAGGTCTCCAGGCGGATCTTCGGGCCCTGGAGGTCGGCCAGGACGCCGATGGCCCTGCCCGTCTCCTTGGCGGCGGCACGGACCCGGTCGTACCGGCCCTGGTGCTCGGCGTGCGAGCCGTGGCTGAAGTTGAAGCGGGCCACGTTCATGCCGGCTTCGATCAGGGCGACAAGCTGCTCGTGGGAGTCGACCGCGGGGCCGAGAGTACAGACGATTTTCGAACGGCGCATGGGGCGATCCTAACGGTTTGTTTCGCTACGGAATATTCCGTCTGGCGGAAAATACAAATGAGGTTCTGCCTGCTCAGTTGTTCTTTCCGACCAGTGCGTATGTCTGCTGCGCGATCTCCATTTCCTCGTCCGTCGGTACCACCGCGACCGCGACCCGCGCGCCGTCGGGCGAGATCAGCCGCGGTCCTCCGCCGCGCACGGCGTTGCGCTCGCCGTCGACCGCCAGCCCCAGCCCCTCGAGGCCGGCCACGGCCGCCTCCCGCACCGGAGCGGCGTTCTCGCCGACCCCGGCGGTGAAGGCCACCGCGTCCACCCGTCCGAGAACGGCGTAATAGGCACCGATGTACTTCTTCAGACGGTGAATGTAGATGTCGAACGCCAGCTTCGCCTGTTCGTCGCCCTCGTCGATCCGGCGCCGGATCTCCCTCATGTCGTTGTCCCCGCACAGCCCGACCAGACCGCTCTTCTTGTTGAGGAGAGTGTCGATCTCGTCGGCGGACATTCCGCCAACACGCATCAAATGGAAGATGACGGCCGGGTCCATGTCTCCGGACCGCGTACCCATCACCAGCCCCTCCAAGGGCGTCAGCCCCATCGAGGTGTCCACGCAGCGCCCGCCGCGCACGGCCGATGCGGACGCCCCGTTGCCCAGGTGCAGCACGATGACGTTCACCTCCTCGGGCGCCCTGCCCAGCAGCGTCGCCGTCTCCCGGGAGACGTACGCGTGCGAGGTGCCGTGGAAGCCGTAGCGGCGGATGCGGTGCTCGTCGGCGGTCCTCACGTCGATCGCGTACCGGGCGGCCGACTCCGGCATCGTCGTGTGGAAGGAGGTGTCGAAGACCGCCACCTGCGGCAGGTCGGGGCGCAGCGTCATGGCCGTGCGGATGCCGGTCAGATTGGCCGGGTTGTGCAGCGGCGCCACCGGGATCAGCCGCTCGATCTCGGCGAGGACCCGGTCGTCGATCACCGTCGGCTCGGTGAAGTGCATCCCGCCGTGCACCACCCGGTGGCCGATCGCGGCCAGCTCGGGGGAGTCGAGGCCCAGCCCGTCGGCGGCCAGTTCCCCGGCCATCGCCTTCAGCGCGGCGTCGTGGTCGGCGACCTGGCCGGTCCGCTCCCGGGTCCGTCCGCCCGGGGCGAGCGGGGTGTGCCGGACCAGCGAGGTCCGCTCGCCGATCCGCTCGACCAGCCCGGCGGCCAGCCGGCGGCCGGCGTCCATGTCCAGCAGCTGGTACTTCACGGACGAGGAGCCGGAGTTGAGGACGAGGACACGGGACGGGCTCACTGGGCGGCTGCCTTCTCGCTCGGGGCCGGGGACGGGGCCGGGGACTGGGCCTGGATCGCCGTGATGGCGACGGTGTTGACGATGTCCTGCACCAGGGCGCCCCGGGACAGGTCGTTGACCGGCTTGCGCAGACCCTGGAGCACCGGGCCGACGGCGATGGCGCCGGCCGAGCGCTGCACGGCCTTGTAGGTGTTGTTGCCGGTGTTCAGGTCGGGGAAGATCAGCACCGTCGCCTGCCCGGCCACCTCGGAACCCGGCAGCTTGGTCGCCGCGACCGACGGCTCCACCGCCGCGTCGTACTGGATCGGCCCCTCGATCCGCAGATCCGGCCGGCGGGAGCGGACCAGCTCGGTGGCGGTGCGCACCTTGTCGACGTCGGCGCCGGACCCCGACGTACCCGTCGAGTACGACAGCATCGCGATCCGCGGCTCCACCCCGAACCGGGCGGCGGTGACCGCCGACTGCACGGCGATGTCGGCGAGCTGTTCGGCGTCCGGGTCGGGGTTGACCGCGCAGTCGCCGTAGACGAGCACCTTGTCGGCCAGGCACATGAAGAAGACGGAGGAGACGATCCGCGCGTCCTCGCGGGTCTTGATGATCTCGAAGGCCGGCCGGATGGTCGCGGCCGTGGAGTGCACCGTGCCGGACACCATGCCGTCGGCGAGGCCCTCCTGCACCATCAGGGTGCCGAAGTAGTTCACGTCGGAGACGACGTCGTAGGCCAGCTCCACGGTGACGCCCCGGTGGGCGCGCAGGGCCGCGTACTGCTCGGCGAAGGAGTCCCGCAGCTCCGAGGTGGCCGGGTCGATCAGCTGGGTGTCGCCGAGGTCGATGCCGAGGTCGGCGGCCTTCTTGCGGATCTGGTCCACGTCACCGAGCAGGGTCAGCTCGCACACGCCCCGGCGCAGCAGCACCTCCGCCGCGTGCAGCACCCGCTCCTCGGTGCCCTCGGGGAGCACCACCCGGCGCAGGTCGGAACGGGCCTGCTCGAGCAGCTTGTGCTCGAACATCATCGGGGTGACGCGGTCGCTGCTGGGCGCGGAGACCCGCTGGGTGAGCTCCGCGGTGTCGGCGTACCGCTCGAAGAGGCCGAGCGCGCGCTCCGCCTTGCGCGGGGTGGCCGCGTTCAGCTTCCCCTCCAGGGAGAAGAGCTGCTCGGCCGTGGGGAAGCTGTTGCTCGGCACCGACAGCACCGGAGTGCCGGGGGCGAGGCGGTCGGCGAGGGTGAGGACGCGCTTTCCGGGCACCTCGTCCAGGGTCAGCAGCACCCCCGCTATCGGCGGGGTGCCGGCACTGTGCGCGGCCAGCGCGCCGACGACCAGGTCCGCGCGGTCTCCCGGGGTGACCACCAGGCAGCCAGGGGTCAGGGCGGCGAGGAAGTTCGGCAGCATCGCGCCGCCGAAGATGAAGTCCAGGGCGTCGCGGGCGAGGCCGGAGTCGTCGCCGAGCACCACCTTCGCGCCGAGGGTGTGCGCGATCTGGGAGACGGTCGGGGCGGAGAGCGCGGGCTCGTCGGGCAGCACGTAGCAGGGCACGGGCAGCCGGGTGCCGAGCCGCTCGGCGATCTCGTCCCGTTCCTCGATCGCGACCCGGTTGACCACCATGGCGAGCACGTCGCAGCCCAGGGTGGCGTAGGCGCGGTAGGCGTTGCGGGTCTCGGCGCGCACCGCCTCGGCGGTCTGCTTGCGGGCGCCCACGACCGGGATCACCGAGGCGCCGAACTCGTTGGCGAGCCGGGCGTTCAGGGACAGCTCGTCGGGGAACTGGGTGTCGGCGTAGTCGGTGCCGAGGACGAGTACGACGTCGTAGTCGCGGGTGACCAGGTGGAACCGGTCGACGAGGGTGGACACCAGTTCGTCCGTGCCCTGCTCGGCCCGGAGCGCGGACGCCTCCGCGTAGTCCATGCCGTACACGGTCGCGGGGTCCTGCGTGAGCCGGTAGCGGGCCCGCAGCAGTTCGAAGAGGCGGTCCGGCCCGTCGTGCACCAGGGGACGGAACACACCCACCCGGTCGACCTGCCGGGTCAGGAGCTCCATGACCCCGAGTTCGACGACCTGGCGGCCGTCGCCGCGGTCGATACCGGTCACGTACACGCTGCGGGTCACGCGCGCTCTCCGTTTCGTCGGGGGCCGCAAGAGGCATCGTCGGGCCACAAAAATCGCCCACCCAGGTGAGCGGATCCCTCTTGACAATACCTCCGACGCTGGCTAGGGCGCCCGTGCGCAGGGCGTCGGCGCCGCCCCGGGGGCATGAAACAATCGGAGCCGGCTCACCGGTATCGACAGCGACCAGGAGACACAGCGAGATGCGTATAGGAGTCCTCACCGCAGGCGGCGACTGCCCTGGGCTGAACGCAGTGATCCGGTCGGTCGTGCACCGAGCGGTCGACAACTACGGCGACGAGGTCATCGGCTTCGAGGACGGCTACTCCGGTCTGCTGGACGGCCGCTACCGCCCGCTCGACCTCAACGCGGTCAGCGGCATCCTGGCCCGAGGCGGCACCATCCTCGGCTCGTCCCGGCTGGAGCGCGACCGGCTGCGCGAGGCCTGCGAGAACGCCTCCGACATGATCCACGACTTCGGCATCGACGCGCTGATCCCCATCGGCGGCGAGGGCACGCTCACCGCGGCCCACATGCTGTCCGACGCCGGCCTGCCCGTGGTCGGCGTCCCGAAGACGATCGACAACGACATCTCCTCCACCGACCGCACCTTCGGCTTCGACACCGCCGTGGGCGTCGCCACCGAGGCGATGGACCGGCTGAAGACCACCGCCGAGTCCCACCAGCGGGTGATGGTCGTCGAGGTCATGGGCCGGCACGCGGGCTGGATCGCCCTGGAGTCCGGCATGGCCGCCGGCGCCCACGGCATCTGCCT
Organism: Streptomyces marokkonensis; assembly: GCF_008312835.1. Taxonomy (GTDB): domain Bacteria; phylum Actinomycetota; class Actinomycetes; order Streptomycetales; family Streptomycetaceae; genus Streptomyces; species Streptomyces marokkonensis_A. The sequence goes on from NZ_VSKS01000002.1 coordinate 579,297, forward strand.
GCCCGAGCGTCCCTTCGACCCCGCCCAGCTGGTGAAGATGGTCGAGGAACGCTTCGCCCGCGGCAAGAAGTTCGCGGTCATCTGCGTCGCCGAGGGAGCCCACCCGGCCGACGGCACCATGGACTACGGCAAGGGCGAGATCGACAAGTTCGGCCACGAGCGCTTCCAGGGCATCGGAACGGCCCTGGCGTACGAGCTGGAGCGCCGCCTCGGCAAGGAGGCCAAGCCGGTCATCCTCGGCCACGTCCAGCGCGGCGGCGTACCGACCGCGTACGACCGCGTCCTCGCCACCCGCTTCGGCTGGCACGCGGTGGAGGCCGCGCACCGGGGCGAGTTCGGCAGGATGACCTCGCTGCGCGGCACGGACATCGTGATGGTGCCGCTGGCGGAGGCGGTCACCGAGCTGAAGACGGTCCCCAAGGACCGGATGGACGAGGCGGAGTCCGTCTTCTAGACGGGGCCCCTACCCGGCCGCGTCCTCGACCGCCGTCCAGAAGTGCTCGACGATGCGGTCCAGGAACTCCCGGCCGCTGTCGCCCGCGTCGCCGTGGCCGCCGCCCCAGCTGAGGGTGGCGGCCATGTGGCCCTGGTAGTCCCGGTGCAGCCGGTGGAGCGCCCCTTCGAGCTGCCGCCGTTCCAGCGGGGCGACCTTCGACACCGGCCGCACGTACGCCTGCCAGCGCGTCGTCGCCGCACTGCGCAGCAACTCCGCGAGCCGGTCCTCCCGTCCGGTGACGGTGATGACGTCGGCCAGGGACAGGGCGAGCATCCGGGCCAGGGCGGCCGACTGCCGCTCGGTGCCGCGCCACTGGCCCGTCTCCTCCATGCGCAGGTACGCGTGCAGTTCGTGGCCGACCGTGCGGGCGACGTCCTCGGGCGCCAGACCGCGCGCGACACGGTGCTCGCGCAGGGTGCGCGGCCGCCCGACGAGTTCGCCGGGCGAACACCACAACACGCCTGCCAGGGCGCTGAGTTCGGGATGGGAGGGGGCGGCGGCCCCGCGTTCCCAGGCGGCGACGAGCGCCGGGGTGACGTACGGCAGCCCGTACGAGTCGCGCAGGGTGTGGGCGACATGCTCCGGGCCCAGGCCCAGGGCGGCCCGCAGCCGGCGCGCGGCGGGGGCGTTGAACGGTGGGGGCGGATGACGGTCGCTGCGAGCGGAGGGTCGGTGCACGGCCCACAAGCTAGGCCCGTCCACCGGGGATGACTACGGTCTGTTCGGCCAGTATCACTGATCGTAGGAAGGTACGGCTACCGGCGAGTCGGGCGCTTCGGCGCGGAGGGGTGTTCCGGCGCCCTCCGGCGTGCCCACTCACGAACAGCAAGCTCAGCGGGCATATGCGTGTTCCGGTATCCGCGTCCGGGTCCATGGCGGGGTGATCCGCACGCGCGAGGTTCGCACGTCCGCGCGACCCGAGGGCCTTCGACGACGCGTGCCCACGCGGCGCGAATCCGCCCTCCGCCCTCGGCGGACCACGACGGCCCGGGGCCCGACCGCGTGCGTGCGGTCGGGCCCGGGCTCGCGCCCAGGTGGCGGAGGTGAACAGGCGGAGCCGGGGAAGGAATCTGTGACGCGTTCGATCATCAAAGCGGCTGAGTGGGCGCTGGAACCGGAAGCTGGCGAGAGTGCCCCGCGAGCCATTTACTCCGCTCTGTGCATGGCGTGTGGGGCAGAAGCGCCGGCGTCGGACGACTCGCCTGAGCCTGTGGAGATCTGGGCGCTGAAACACACGGGCCTGAATCCGGCTCATCGGCAGTACAAGGCCATGGTCGAGACCTATTGGCGTGTGGCCCCGGCGGAGGGCAACCCCTACCGGGAGCTTGACGCCCAGGGCGTCTGAGCGTGCGCCTGCACCGAGCCGGATGGCTGCCGCTTACTGGGCGCTGCGAGGTACAAGGGCAACAACGAGCGGGCGGGCTCGCCCAAGGAGGCCGAGCAGGCCCGCCGGGCGGCACGGCTCACCGGCCCCGAACCCACCGATAAACCAGCTCCGGCCGCCCCACCTGCCCATACACCGGAGCCCGCCCGGCCCTCCCCGCCTCCACCAGGTGCTCCAGATACCGCCGGGCCGTGATCCGGGAGATCCCCACCGCCTCGGCGACCCCCGCCGCGGTCAGTCCGTCCTCCGCGTCCCGCAGGGCCTCCGTCACCCGCTCCAGCGTCGGCGCGCTCAGCCCCTTCGGCAGTGCCGCGGGCGAAGGTGCCCGGAGCGCGGCCAGCGCCCGGTCCACCTCGTCCTGGCCGCTGGCCTCGCCCACGGCCGCGTGGAACTCGGCGTACCGCACCAGACGGTCCCGCAGCGTCGCGAACGTGAACGGCTTGAGCACGTACTGCACGACGCCCAGCGACACGCCCTCGCGCACGACCGCGAGGTCCCGGGCGGAGGTCACCGCGATCACGTCGGCGTGGTGGCCGGCCGCCCGGAGCGAGCGGGCCAGCTGGAGGCCGTGCACGTCGGGCAGGTGCAGGTCGAGGAGCAGCAGGTCGACGGGCGTGCGCTCCAGCGCGCGGCGCGCCTCCACCCCGGTGTGCGCCTTTCCCACCGCGACGAACCCGGGCACCCGCCCGACGTACAGCACGTGCGCGTCGGCGGCGACCGGATCGTCCTCGACCACCAGCACTCTGATGGGCTGCCCGGTCATCCCGCGCCCCCCGGGACCTCCGCGACAGCGGCTTGCCTGAGCGGCAGCCGCGCCTCGAACACCGCGCCGCCCCCGTCCGCGGAGGCCACCGACAGGTGTCCGCCGTGCCGGGCCACCGCCTGCTGCACGAGGGCGAGGCCCAGGCCCCGTCCCCCGGGGCCGGACGGCTTGGTCGTGAAGCCGCGCCGGAAGACCGCCTCCGTGTGGTCCGGGTCCACGCCCGGGCCGGTGTCGGACACCCGCAGGACCAGCTCACAGGGGTCCTCGGTCAGCGCCGTCACCGTCACCCGGGGCCGCACCCCGCCCTGCGCCGCGTCCACGGCGTTGTCGACGAGGTTGCCGAGGATGGTCACCAGGTCCCGGGCGGGCAGGGAGTCCGGCAGCAGGCCGTCGTCGAGGCGGCTGTCGTCCGACACCACCAGCTCCACACCCCGCTCGTTGGCCTGGGCGGTCTTGCCGAGCAGCAGCGCCGCCAGCACCGGCTCGCTCACCGCCGCCACCACCTGGTCGGTGAGCGCCTGCGCCAGCTCCAGCTCGGCCGTCGCGAAGTCCACCGCCTCCTCCGCCCGGCCCAGCTCGATCAGCGAGACCACGGTGTGCAGCCGGTTCGCCGCCTCGTGCGCCTGCGACCGGAGCGCCTGGGTGAAGCCGCGCTCGGAGTCCAGCTCGCCCATCAGCGACTGGAGCTCGGTCACGTCCCGCAGCGTCACCACCGAGCCGCGCCGCTGGCCGCCGGTGACCGGCGAGGTGTTCACCACCAGCACCCGGTCCGCCGTCAGGTGCACCTCGTCCACCCGGGGCTCCGAGGCGAGCAGCGCGCCCGTCAGCGGCGCCGGAAGACCCAGCTCCGCGACCGATCTGCCCACCACGTCCTCCTCCTGGCCCACACCCAGCAGCTCCCGGCCGCCGTCGTTGATCAGCGCCACCCGGTACTGCCCGTCCAGCATCAGCAGCCCCTCGCGCACGGCGTGCAGCGCGGCCTGATGGTAGTCGTGCATATGACTGAGCTCGGCCGCGTTCATGCCGTGGGTGTGACGGCGCAGCCGGGCGTTGATGACGTAGGTGCCGATCGCGCCCAGCCCGAGCGCGCCGGCCGCGACGGAGAGCAGCGCGGTCAGCTGTCCCCGGGCGCGCTGGCTGATCTCCTCGACCCGTATGCCCGCGCTGACCAGGCCGACGATCCGGTCGCCGTCCCGGATCGGGGTGACCGCCCGGACCGACGGCCCGAGGGTACCGGTGTACGTCTCGGTGAAGGTACGGCCCTGGAGCGCCGGGGCCGTGTGCCCCTGGAAGACCAGCCCGATCTCGGCGGGGTTGGGGTGGGTCCAGCGGATGCCCCGCGTGTCCATGATCGTGACGAAGTCCACGTCGGTGTCGCGCACCACCGCCAGCGCGTACGGCTGGAGCCGCGCCGACGGGTCGGACGTGCGGACCGCCTCCCGGACGGAGGGCGAGTCGGCGACCGACCGGGCGACCGCGGTGGCCTGGCGTCCCGCCGCCTCCTCGGCCTGGCTGCGGTCGCCGGCGTAGGTGAACAGCGCGTACCCCGCCACGACGACCGCGATGAGCACGGCCTGCATGGCGAACAGCTGGCCCGCGAGGCTGCGGGGCCGGGGGAGGGGGATGCGCATGCCGCAAGTCTGCCTTCCGGTTCCACGATGAACTAAATGAACGGAAGGGTGACCGCGCTCACAAGGCAGGACATAGTCACGGCATTCCCCGAACCCCATCTCCCCGGACGTGAGCCGCACGCCGGTGATGCCGACGACGTCGTCAAGGAGGGCCGCCGTGACCAGCACATCCGCTCCGGCACCTGCCGCACCCGCAGCCAAGCGGGACCGCACGCACTATCTCTACATCGCGGTGATCATCGCGGTCGCCCTCGGTATCGCCGTCGGCCTGATCGCACCCGGCTTCGCGGTCGAGCTGAAGCCGATCGGTACCGGGTTCGTGAACCTGATCAAGATGATGATCTCGCCGATCATCTTCTGCACGATCGTGCTGGGCATCGGATCCGTGCGGAAGGCGGCCAAGGTCGGCGCCGTCGGCGGTATCGCCATGGGTTACTTCCTGGTGATGTCGCTGGTCGCGCTCGGCATCGGCCTGGTCGTCGGCAACATCCTGGACCCGGGAACGGGTCTCGCGGTCACCGACGCGGTCAAGGAGACGGGCCAGGCCCAGGTCGACGCCGAGGCCAAGTCCACCACCGACTTCCTGCTCGGGATCATCCCGACCACGATCGTGTCCGCCTTCACCCAGGGCGAGGTGCTGCAGACCCTGCTGGTCGCCCTGCTGTGCGGCTTCGCGCTGCAGGCCATGGGCAAGGCGGGCCAGCCGGTCCTGCGTGGCATCGAGCACATCCAGCGGCTCGTCTTCCGGGTCCTCGCCATGATCATGTGGGCCGCCCCGATCGGTGCCTTCGGCGCCATGGCCGCCGTCACCGGAGCCTCGGGCGTGGACGCGCTCAAGAGCCTCGCGGTGCTGATGCTCGGCTTCTACATCACCTGTGTGCTGTTCATCTTCGTGGTGCTCGGCGCGATGGTGCGGATCGTGGCGGGGCTGAACGTCTGGTCGCTGTTCCGGTACCTGGGCCGTGAGTTCCTGCTGATCCTGTCCACCTCCTCGTCCGAGTCGGCGCTGCCGCGCCTCATCGCGAAGATGGAGCACCTGGGCGTCAGCAAGCCGGTGGTCGGCATCACCGTCCCGACCGGCTACTCCTTCAACCTCGACGGCACCATGATCTACATGACCATGGCCTCGCTGTTCATCGCGGACGCCCTGGGTACGCCGATGTCGATCGGCGAGCAGATCCCGCTGCTGCTCTTCCTGCTGGTCGCCTCCAAGGGCGCCGCCGGTGTCTCCGGTGCCGGCCTCGCGACGCTGGCCGGCGGCCTGCAGTCGCACAAGCCGGCCCTGGTGGACGGCATCGGCCTCATCGTCGGCATCGACCGCCTGATGAGCGAGGCCCGCGCCCTGACCAACTTCGCGGGCAACGCGGTCGCCACGGTGCTGATCGGCACCTGGACCAAGGAGATCGACAAGGAGCGGGTGAACGAGGTCCTCGCCGGCCGCGCCCCCTTCGACGAGAAGACGCTGCTGGACGACCACGGCTCCGACGGCGACGCGGACGCCTCCCCCGCCGAGCTGCCCCGGAAGGGCGGCGAGAAGGAGCTGGCCAAGGCCTGACGGCCGACGCCGCTCCCCGCACACCCCGGGCGGCCGGGCGCTCCCCCGTAGCCCAGCCGCCCGGCCCCGGAGGTCCGCGTCCCAAGGCCGGCAGGCCTTGCCGGACCTCCACCACGGCCGGGCGGCCGGGCTCTCCCCCCGTGAGCCCGGCCGCCCGGTCCTTTCCGCCGCCGGCCCTTTCCCTGACGCCGACGTCAAGGCTTACGTTCGTCCCCATGCGAATCGGCGAGCTGGCCGCACGGGCCGGGACCACCCCGCGGACGCTGCGGTACTACGAATCCCGTGGGCTGCTCCCCGCGCGGCGGACCACCAACGGATACCGGACCTACGACGAGAGCGACCTGAAGCTGCTGCGGCAGATCCGCACGCTCCAGGACTTCGGGTTCGACCTGGAGGAGACCCGGCCCTTCGTGGAGTGTCTGCGGGCCGGCCACCCCGAGGGCGACGCGTGCCCCGCCTCGCTCCAGGTCTACCGGCGCAAGCTGGACGAGCTCGACGCGCTCATCGGTGAGCTGCGCGTGGTGCGGGCCGAGGTGGGCGAGCAGCTGGCGCGGGCGGAGTCGGCGCGGGACCGGCTGGCCGCCGGGGCCGCGGTTCCGGGGGGTCCGGAGCCGGAGTGCGAACTGGGAGGGGAACCGTGGTGAGAGGTGTGCCCGAGGTGACCGACGCGGACTTCGCGGCGGAGGTGATCGGGGCGGAGCTGCCGGTGCTCGTGGAGTTCACGGCCGACTGGTGCCCGCCGTGCCGGCAGATGGCCCCGGTGCTGAGCGCGCTGGCCGCTCAGGAGGCGGGCCGGCTGAAGGTCGTCCAGCTGAACGTGGACGCCAATCCCGGCACGACCAACGCGTACAAGGTGCTGTCGATGCCGACCTTCATGGTGTTCCGTGACGGGCGGCCCGTGCGGTCGATGGTGGGGGCCAGGCCCGAGCGGCGGCTCCGCGAGGAGCTGGAGGACGTGCTCTGACCTGCGCGGCAGGCGCAAGGCGGCACAAGGAAACCCCCGGGGCAATTGCGCCCGGGGGTTTCCTTTGCGTATATTCATGGGTTCGCGACTTCGAAAGAGAGAAGGCGCGGTGAAGTTCAGTGAGCACAGTATATCCGGGCGGGAGCGGAATTGTCAAACACCGAATTTCCGGACGATGAATTCCGGCAGGAACAGGAATTCATCGACGGACTGTACGCACGTGTGGACGTCCTGCGCGGCGACGCCGAGGCCGGCGTCACGGACGCGCTCGCCCAGGGCCACACCCCCCGGCAGGCCAGGCTGGAACGGGACATCCTCGTCGCCGAACGCTCCGGGCTGCTCGCCGCGCTGAACGCGGTGGACGGCTCCCTGTGCTTCGGCCGGATCGACCTCACCTCCGGCACGACCCACCACATCGGGCGCATCGGCCTGCGCGCCGACGACGCCGAACGCACGCCCGTGCTCATCGACTGGCGCGCCGACGTCGCGCGCCCCTTCTACCTGGCCACGGGCCACACCACGATGGGCCTCGGGCGCCGCCGGCACATCGCCACCGAGGGCCGCCGGGTCACCGCCCTGCACGACGAGATCCTCGACCTCGGCGACGAGACCCGCACCGGCCACGAGGACCCCACAGGCGACGCCGTCCTGCTCGCCGCGCTCAACTCCGCGCGCACCGGCCGCATGGGCGACATCGTGCGCACCATCCAGGCCGACCAGGACCGCATCATCCGCGCCCCGCACCGCGGGGTCATGGTCGTCGAGGGCGGCCCCGGCACCGGCAAGACCGCCGTCGCCCTGCACCGCGCCGCGTACCTCCTCTACGAACACCGCGAGCTGCTGGCCCGCCGCGCCGTCCTGATCGTCGGCCCCAACCCGGCGTTCCTCGGCTACATCGGCGAGGTGCTTCCCAGCCTCGGCGAGACCGGCGTGCTCCTGGCGACCGTCGGCGAGCTGTTCCCCGGCGTGCGGACCACCCGGACGGACACCCCCGAGGCGGCGGCCGTCAAGGGCCGCGCGGAGATGGCGGACGTCCTCGCCGACGTCGTGCGCGAGCGGCAGGCACTGCCCGACCCGGTGATCGCGATCGAGCACGACCGCGAGATCCTCATGCTGGACGACGGCCTGGTGAACGTCGCCCGCGAGCGCACCCGGGCGGCCAAGCTGCCGCACAACGTGGCCCGGGAGCACTTCGAGGGCCACATCCTCAACGCGCTCACCGACATGGTCGCCGAGCGCATCGGCACCGACCCCTACGACGGCAGCAACCTGCTCGACCCGAGCGACGTCACCCAGATCCGCGACGAGCTCGCCGAGAACCCCGAGGTCTGGTCCGCCATCGACCGGCTCTGGCCGAGGATCACCCCGCAGCGCCTGGTCGCCGACTTCCTCGCCGCGCCCGAGGGCCGTCTGCCCGACGAGGACGCCGCCGCGATCCGCCGCCCGGTCACCCGGCACTGGACCGTCTCCGACGTGCCCCTGCTCGACGAGGCCGCCGAACTCCTCGGCGAGGACGACCGGCTCGAACGCGAGCGCGCCGAACGCGAACGGCAGACGCAGATCGCCTACGCCCAGGGCGTGCTGGACGTCTCCTACGCCTCGCGGACCTACGAGTTCGAGGACAAGGAGGACGACGACCCCGAGTCCTCCGAGGTGCTGTCCGCGCACGACATCATCGACGCCGAGCGCTTCGCCGAACGGCACGAGGAGGACGACCACCGCAGCGCCGCGGAGCGTGCCGCCGCCGACCGCACCTGGGCGTTCGGGCACATCATCGTCGACGAGGCGCAGGAGCTGTCCCCGATGGCCTGGCGGCTGCTCATGCGGCGCAGCCCCACCCGCTCGATGACCCTCGTCGGCGACCCGGCGCAGACCTCGGAGGCGGGCGGAGTCGGGTCCTGGGCGGACATCCTCACCCCCTACGTCGAGGACCGCTGGGAACACAACCGGCTCGGCGTCAACTACCGCACGCCCGCGGAGATCATGGAGGTCGCCGCCGCCGTGGTCCGCGCCGCGCACCCCGGCTTCGAGCCGCCCGGCTCGGTGCGCTCCACCGGGGTGCGCCCCTGGGCCCGCGCCACCGACGACCTGCCCGGCGCCGCGGCCAAGGCCGTCGCGGAACTCACCCCCGCCGAGGGCCGCCTCGCCGTCATCGCCCCGCGCGAGCTGCACCGCGCCCTGGCCGCCCGGCTGGACGGGGTCACGGCGGGCGGTGAACCCGATCTGACGCACGACGTCGTCCTGCTCGACCCGCGCCAGGCCAAGGGACTGGAGTTCGACTCGGTCCTCGTGGTGGAACCGGGCCGCTACGGCACCAGCGACCTGTACGTGGCGCTCACCCGCGCCACCCAGCGGCTCGGCGTCCTGCACACCGAGCCGCTGCCCCAGCCGCTGGCCGACGCCCTGGCGTAGGACACGGCCCCGGAGTCAGGCCGGGCGCAGCCACACCGTCGCCAGGGGCGGCAGGGTCAGCCGGATGCTCGCCGGGTGGCCGTGCCACCCCTGCGGCTCCGGCTTGACCGGGTCCGGGTTCGTGACGTCACCGCCGCCGTAGCGGCCGGCGTCGGTGTTCACGGCCTCGTGCCAGGCGGGCACGTCGTCGGGGACACCGATCCGGTAGTCCTGCCGGACCACGGGCGCGAAGTGGGACACCGCGAGCAGCGGGGAGCCGTCGGAGTCGTACCGCAGGAAGGCGAACACGTTGTCCTCGGCGGCGTCCCCGGTCACCCACCGGAATCCGGACGGCTCGGTGTCGCCCCGCCACAGCGCCGGGGTCTTCCGGTACACGGTGTTGAGGTCCCGCACCAGATCGCGCACCCCGCGGTGGTCGGCCTCCGCGCCGTAGTGCGGGTCCAGCAGCCACCAGTCGGGGCCGTGCGCCTCCGACCACTCGGCGCCCTGCGCGAACTCCTGCCCCATGAAGAGGAGCTGCTTGCCCGGGTGGGCCCACATGAAGCCCAGGTAGGCACGGAGGTTGGCGCGCTGCTGCCACCAGTCGCCGGGCATCTTCGACACCAGCGACCGCTTGCCGTGCACCACCTCGTCGTGGGAGATCGGCAGCACGTAGTTCTCGCTGTAGGCGTACACCATCGAGAACGTCATCTCGCCGTGGTGGTACCGGCGGTGGACCGGCTCGTGGCTCATGTACTCGAGCGAGTCGTGCATCCAGCCCATGTTCCACTTCAGCCCGAACCCCAGCCCGCCGAAGCCGCTCGGGCCCTTGTGGTGGGTGGCCCGGGTGACGCCGTCCCAGGCCGTGGACTCCTCCGCGACGGTCACGACCCCCGGCACCCTGCGGTACACGGTCGCGTTCATCTCCTGCAGGAACGCCACCGCGTCCAGGTTCTCCCGGCCGCCGTGCTCGTTCGGCGTCCACTGGCCCGGCTCGCGCGAGTAGTCGAGGTAGAGCATCGAGGCGACCGCGTCCACCCGCAGGCCGTCGATGTGGAACTCCTCGCACCAGTACAGCGCGTTGGCCACCAGGAAGTTGCGCACCTCCCGCCGCCCGAAGTCGAACTCCAGGGTGCCCCAGTCCGGGTGCGCGGCCCGCAGCGGGTCCTCGTGCTCGTACAGCGGCCGGCCGTCGAACTCGGCGAGCGCCCACTCGTCGCGCGGGAAGTGCGCGGGCACCCAGTCCATCAGTACGCCGATCCCGGCCTGGTGCAGGGCGTCGACCAGGTACCTGAAGTCGTCGGGGGTGCCGAGCCGGGCCGTGGGCGCGTAGAACCCCGTGACCTGGTAGCCCCAGGAGCCGCCGAACGGGTGCTCGGCGACCGGCATCAGCTCGACATGGGTGAAGCCGAGGTCCTTGACGTAGGCGGGGAGCTGCTCGGCGAGCCGGCGGTACGTCAGGCCGGGGCGCCAGGACGGCAGGTGCACCTCGTACACGGAGAACGGCGCCCGGTGCGCGGGCACCTCGGCCCGCCGCTCCAGCCACTCGGCGTCGCCCCACTCGTACGCCGAGGACGTGACGATGGACGACGTCGCCGGCGGCACCTCCGTACGGCGGGCCAGCGGGTCGGCGCGCAGCGTCTTCGAGCCGTCGGGGCGGGTGATCTCGAACTTGTACAGTTCGCCCTCGCCGATCCCCGGCACGAACAGCTCCCACACCCCCGTGCCGCCCAGCGACCGCATGGGGCAACCGGTGCCGTTCCAGAAGTTGAAGGAGCCCGCCACCCGCACACCGCGCGCGTTCGGCGCCCACACCGAGAAGCGGGTGCCGGTGACGCCCTGGTGCGTCATCGGGTGTGCGCCCAGCACCGTCCACAGCTCCTCGTGCCGGCCCTCGCCGATCAGGTGCAGATCGAGCTCGCCGAGCGTGGGCAGGAAACGGTACGCGTCCTCGGTCTCCACGACCGTGTCCTCGTACGTCACGAGCAGCCGGTACGCCGGGACCTCGCGCAGCGGGAGCAGACCCGAGAAGAATCCGTCACCGTCGTCGTGCAGGTCGACGGTCAGGCCCCCGGAGAGGACGGTCACCGCCCGTGCGAACGGCCGGAACGCCCGGAAGACGACCCCGCCGGGCACCGGATGCGCGCCGAGCACGGAATGCGGGGCGTGATGCGTACCGCTCAGCAGCCGCTCCCGGTCGCCGGCGTCCACGGCGGGGGAGACGGCGATCTCCGTCTCGGGCGGGGCGGGCTGCGGGGCGGTCGTCTCCGGGACGACCGCCCTCTTCGCCGGGGCCTTCTTCACGGCCTTCTTCGAGGCCTTCTTCGCGGCCTTCTTCAGCGGGCTCCCGGCCGCCTTCTCCGCCGCCTTCTTCGTGGCCTTCTTCACCGTCGCCTTCTCGGCCGCCGCCTTCTTGGCCGTGGCCTTCGCCGCCGCGGCGGTCTTCTTCGCCGGGGCCTTCTTCGCAGTGTCCTTCTTCACGGCTGCCTTCTTCCGCGCGGGCGCCGGTGGCTCGGTGCGCCGCTGCTCGGCCGGCTGCTCCGGTTGCGAACCGCTGGACTCGGGGCGGGGGGTCACGGGCGAAGCCTCCTGGAACGAAGGTCGGACGGGTCAGGTCTGGTCGGACGTGGCGAGCCGCCGCACGGCGGCCATCGGTACGGGGAGCCAGTCGGGGCGGTGCCGGGCCTCGTAGACCGCCTCGTAGACCGCCTTGTCGGTCTCGTACGCGCGCAGGAGCACGGGCTCCGTGCGGGGGTCGCGGCCCCCGGCCTCCGCGTACCCGGAGCAGTACGCCGCCCGGCAGTGCCCGGCCCACTCCGGCTGCGGCGGGTCCACCGAACGCGCCGCGTAGTCGAAGGAGCGCAGCATGCCGGCCACGTCCCGCATCGTCGGCTGCGGCATCCGCCGCTCGGCCAGCGGCCGGGCCGGCTCCCCCTCGAAGTCGATCAGCGACCACTGACCGCCACTGCCGAAGGCGTGGGAGGTGCTCCCGGCCGGGGACCGCAGGCACTGCCCGAGATGCAGGTCACCGTGCACCCGCTGGGCGGTCCAGGTGCGGCCCCCGGCGGCCAGGTCGTCCAGCGCCGTGTACGCGGCGCGCAGCCCGTCCGCGTACGGCCGCAGCGCGGGCACCGCGTGCACGGCGGCCTCGAGCCGCTCCGCCATGCCGTCCACGAGGTGGCGCAGCCGGCCGTGGCCCAATGTGACCGTCGGCAGCGCGCGGGCCAGCGCGGTGTGCACCTCGGCGGTCGCCCGCCCGAGGGCCCGCGCCTCGGCGAGGAAGTCCTCGCCCTTGGCCAGCTCCCGCAGGGCCAGCTCCCAGCCGTCCGTCGCTCCCTGCACGAACGGCTGGAGCACGCCCAGGACGTACGGTTCGGCCGAGGGCGGGCCGGGCACTTCCTCCGGGTCCGTCACCAGCCAGGCCGTCGGCGGGGGCACCCGGGAGCAGCCCTCGCGGGCCAGCGCCAGCGGCAGCTCCAGATCGGGGTTGATCCCGGGCACGACCCGGCGCAACAGCTTCAGGATGAACGTATCTCCGTAGACGACCGACGAGTTCGACTGCTCGGCGGTCATCAGGCGCGGCACCAGGCCGGGCCGGATCTCCTGGCGCGGGTCCCGCTCGAAGCGAAGCCCGCCGATCCGGGCCTGGGTGCGCAGGGCCTCCAGGAGCAGTTCGGCGGGCCGGGTGTCGTGCAGGGCGTCGTAGACCGTCCGTCCGGCCAGGGGGCCCTGCGTCACATGACCGATCAGCGCGGGCGCCAGCCGGGGCGGCAGCGCCTCGCGCACGCCTATGAGCAGCTGGTAGCAGTCGCCGGGCTGCTCCTGCCCGCCGTGGCCCGGCTGGAGCGGCTGGTGGGCGCGGACCAGCAGGTGGTACAGGCCCAGCTTGGCGGTGGGCGGCAGCAGTTCGGTGGCCGCGACCAGGGCGAACCCGGAGACCGGGCGGCCCTTGCCCGCGAACCAGCGCTGCCGCGGCAGCCATTCCCTGAGCAGCGGATCCAGTGACGCAAGGAGCCCGGGCGGTGTCGTGACGGTACGTGTGACGGCTTCCGACATGGCGTCGCGTCCTTTCCCCTCTTTCGGCGCGCCACGGCGGGCGCCGCCGGTGGGCGGGGTGTTACTGATGCGTGCCCAGGGCGGGCCGGTGAAAACCGACCCGCCCCGGGTTCTACGCGGCGTCCTTGCGGAGCCGGAACCAGTAGAAGCCGTGCCCCGCGAGGGTCAGCAGGTACGGCAGCTCGCCGACGGCCGGGAAGCGCACCCCGCCGAACAGCTCGACCGGGTGCCGCCCCTCGAAGGCGCTGAGATCCAGTTCCGTGGGCTGTGCGAA
>NZ_VSKS01000020.1 GCF_008312835.1 Streptomyces marokkonensis
CAGGTCTACCCCGAGGACTTCACCCACGACGTCGTGGGCATGGTGTGGAGCAGCGGCGGCGCCTACGCCACCTGGTGGACCGCCAACCCCGAGGAGATCCACGGCATCAACTTCCTCCCCATGACCGGTGGTTCGCTGCACCTGGCGCGCGAGAAGGAGATGCTGCGCCGCAGCGTGACCGAGATGGAGAAGGAGAACGGCGGACCGGCCGTCGAGTGGAAGGACATCTTCTGGCAGGTCCAGGCCCTCTACGACCCGGCCAAGGCCATGCAGTACTGGAACCAGTACAACGGCGGGTACGTCCCCGAGGCCGGCGAGACCAAGGCCCACACCTACCACTGGGTGTCCACGATGAACTCCATCGGCGCCCCGGACATGACCGTCACGGCCAACACCCCGACGGCCACCGTCTTCGACAAGAACGGCACCAGGACCTACGCCGCGCACAACTACGGTGCCGAGGAGTGCTCGGTGATCTTCTCCGACGGTGGCGTGCTGAACGTCCCGGCGAAGTCGACCGCGTCCGGAGCGGGCGACGACACCAGGCTCGACACGCTCTGCGGCGCCGCCGGCGGCGGCGAGGAGCCGCCTCCGGGCGACGAGAAGCCCTCCGCCCCCGGCACCCCGGCCACGAGCGACGTCACCGACACCTCCGTCAAGCTGACCTGGGACGCGGCGACCGACGACAAGGGCGTCAAGGACTACGACGTCTTCCGCGGCACCGCCAAGGTCGCCACCGTCACCGGCACCACGCACACCGACACCGGGCTGACCCCCGGAACCGAGTACACCTACAGCGTCAAGGCCCGCGACACCGCCGGCCAGGTCGGTCCGGCGAGCGGCACCGTGACCGTCACCACCACCGGTGACGCCCCTCCGCCGTACGTCACGGGCGACACCTTCTACCCGCGCTCGGGCGGCGGGCTCGCCACCGAGGCGGCCGCGACGGGCACCTCCGACACCATCCCGTCCGCCGGAGGGACCAACAACGACGGAACCCCGAAGAACCCGGTCGTCTACGAGGTCGAGAACGTCAAGGGCGACCTCAAGGCGGGCTCCGCCACCGCCTTCACGTTCAAGGTGGACGCGGGCACCTCCGTCGGCCACGCCCAGCAGGCCCGGGTGTCGTACGACCTGACCGGCGACGGCACGTTCGACCGCGTCGAGACGTTCCGCTACTTCGCCACCGACCCGGTACCCGGCTGGGAGGAGTACTCCTCGGCACGGCAGGGCCTGCACTCCGCCTCGGGCACCCTGGGCGACCTGGACGGCGGCACCGTCCGCGTCGAGGTCTGGAGCGCACTGGGCAACGGCCCCTCCACCCTCCAGGTGGGCACGGGCTCGGTGCTCACCATCCCGTTCGCCTGAACACCGGCCCGGTGGCGTGACGGCCCCCACGCCACCGGGCCCCTCGGCCGCACCGGGCCCACCGCACGCGGCCGTCATGTGGCGGGGAGCAGCACCCCCAGGGCCTCGGACGTGGCCGGATGACGCGCCACGAGCGCCGCGCCCGACGGGGGCCCGCCGGCCGCCGCGGCCCACGTGCCGTCGCACCCCAGCAGCTCCGCCACCGCGTCGCACGTCCGCGGATGCGCGGACAGCAACGCCGCGCCCGACGGGGCCGCCGGGACACCGGACCGCGCCCAGTCCTCCTCGCAGCCGAGCAGCCCCGCCACCGCGTCGCACGCCGCGGGGTGCACCGTGAGCAGCGCGGCGCCGCGCGGGACCACGGCCCCCGGCTGCGCCCGGGAGGCGGCGAAGGGATCGACCTCCGGCATCCGCCACGGCGGCGTCCACGCGTCCAGCGCCGCCAGCCGGCCCGGGAAGATCCGCCCCGCCTCCCGGATCAGCAGCGGGGCGAGATCCCCCGCGCCGGAGCGCAGGGTGGTGATCAGGAGCGGCAACCACGGCAGCAGCACCGCGTCCGGCAGTCGTCCGAACGCGTTCGACACCGCCTCCACGACCACGTCCGCCAGCCCCGGAACCGGCTCGAGGGCCTGCACGAAACCGCTGAGGTAACGCGGGTACGCGGGCACCACCAGCGGGTTGTCCAGCAGCGCCTCGCACCGCGCCCGCAGCTCCGCCCGGGACAGGGTGCCGAGCTGCACCTGCGCCGCCCACAGCAGGGCCGTCTTCGACGGGTCGTCCGGGTGCGACTGGGCGACCGCCAGCTCCAGCTGGGTCCGGTCGCAGCCCAGCGACAGCGCCAGGCTCTCCATGCTGAACAGGAAGCCGAGCATCGCCGCGACCTGTCCCACCGTCGCGTCCTCGTCACGGAAGGCCGTCGGCAGCAACGTGCAGTAGTGGGCGTAACCCGTCTTCACGAAGGACTCGATCCAGCCCGGCAGCACCGGCTCGCTGGTCCGGTAGTACGCCAGCAGCGCACGCGCCCGGCGCAGCACCTCCGGCGCCCCGTCGACACCGCGCTCCGCCGCGAGCACCTTCAGCGCGTGCGTGCCGAGCTCGTCGGCGAGACGGCGGCTGCGCAGGTACAGCAGCGTGTCCTCGACCGCCGCCAGCACGCTCGCCGCGGTCGCCTGCGGCCCGTACGCCTCGCGCCGCAGCCGCTGCTCCAGCACCTGCTCGAGACTGACACCCTCGTAGCCGAGCTCGATGAGGGCCCGCTGGTGGGTGCCGATCGCCAGGTCCCAGGACTCCTGGATCGACCGCTCACCGAGCCGCCGCTCGCCCATGATGGGCCGCGCGGCGCCGTGCGGCATGAGCCGCCGCAGCATCCACAGGATGTCGGAGCACGACTCGAGCTCCGGCCGGGACGTCATGTCAAGCAGCGCCCGCTGCACGCCGCGCTGCTGCAGCTTCAGCCCCAGCGGTTCGAGCCGGTCGTACACGTCGCGGGCGAGCGGCGGCAGCGCCTCGTAGCCCACCTGGCCGATCCGGTCGCCGCCCATCATGATCTCGACGAGCCGCCGCACGTCCCGCCGCCCGGGGACGCTGTCCTTCTCGATGCAGGTGACCGCCGCGTCCTGGAAGTCGTACGGCGTCGGCTTGGCGCGGTCCCGCATGCCGGCGAGCAGGATCGACGTCTCGAACACGGCGATGGCGTCGGCGGTGGAGGCGAGGTAGCCGTTGCGCCGGGCCGCCCGCACGATGTCCACCGACCAGCCGAGCAGTTCGGCCTCGTCCAGACCGTCGAGCACCGGCGGCCGGCGCAGGAACCCGGACAGCCTGTCCCCGGCGTCCGTGGACGGCGGAGCCGCCACGACCGGGGCGGCGACCGCCTTCCTCCCGGACTTCTTCGCCCCCGCCTGGCCCTGGAGCCGGTACGGCTTCACCCGGGTCCGCCTCAGGCTCTTCGCCCACTCCGTCGCCGCGATCGACACCGAACCGGCCGCCAGGCCGAACTGCGCCTCGATCGCCGTGTGACTGGACGGGATCAGCCCGTACTGCCAGGTGGTGGCGGTACACGGCGAGATCGTGAACGTGCCGGTGCTGCCGTGCACACCGAACTCCTCGACACGGCTCGCCGCGTGGAACGCCCCGCACACGTACAGGCAGTCCTCCGGATCCGTGCCGGTCGCCGCCAGGTGCTCACGCATCCGCGTCCACATGTACCGCTCGCGGTCCTCGTCCACCCGGACCCGGGCACCGTCGCCCGGGGCGAGCCGCCGGAACAGGCTGCCGATGAGGAACATGACCTGGCGGTAGGTGTCGTGGTCGGCGGCGCCGTCACCGAGCGGCACCTCGACGTACTGGTGCCACCACTCCGACCAGTGCCGCACCTTGCCGTGGCGCAGCAGGTGCTCCTCCAGCTCGGCGAAGCGCGGCCGCAGGTCGCCGATCTCCACCCCGACGGCCTCACCGTGCAGCGCGGCCTCCTCCTCGGCCGGGGGCTCGCTCCCCTCCGGGGCCCGCTCGCCCCTGCTGTCCCACTGGAAGACGTGGTCCGAGGACCGGTCGACGAGGACCAGTTCCACCCCCGGGGTGTCCAGGGCGTAGGCGATGACCTGGTACTCGGCGGACGCCTCGGTGATCGGCGCGACGACCGACAACGGCGCCCACTCCTGGGGGAAACCGTCGACATCGCCGGCGAACGCCTGCACCGCCACCGGAAGCCGGCAGTTGCGCAGCTCCGTCAGCAGCGGAGCCATGTCCTCGCACAGCTCCAGGTACACCACCTTCGGCTGCTTCTCCCGCAGCCGGCGGGCCATGGCGAGCGCCGAGGCGGGGGAGTGATGACAGACCGGGAAGATCTCCAGCGGCTCGCGCACCGCGCGGTCCACGTCGTCGACCATGCCGAGGAGGATGCCCTCCAGGGCGTCCGGCCCGCCCGCGAACGCGGCGGCCGCCTCCCGCAGTTGCCCGCGCAGCGCGGCGAAGGACGTGCTCTCCTGGGGCCCGCTCATGACAGGGTGGCGATCGCGTCGCGGCCGCCCTCCAGGAACTCGGGCCAGGAACCGCCCTCGTCCTTGCTGCGCGGCTCGACGACCCCGTGCAGGTACTTGTTGAGGATGGCCAGGTCCTCCGGCTCGCGCCGGGTGAGCGAACCGACCAGCGAGGAGGCCAGGGTGCGGGCGGTCAGGGCGCGCTCGCCGAAGAAGTTGCTGTGCAGGACCGCGTCCTCCAGCACACCGATCTGCTCGGCCGTCGACAGGGCCGACTCCAGCTTCTCGTCGTCGCTGCCGGCCGCCGCGGCGGACGCACGCAGGTCGGCGAAGCTCTGCAGCAGCACGTCGAGCAGGGTCGGCGGCACGTCCAGGTCGATCGAGTGCCGGCGCAGCAGCTCCTCGGTGCGGAAACGGACGATCTCCGCCTCGCTCTTCCTGTTCGTCACCACAGGTATGCGGACGAAGTTGAAGCGGCGCTTCAGCGCGGAGGAGAGGTCGTTGACGCCCCGGTCGCGGCTGTTGGCCGTGGCGATGATCGAGAAGCCCGGCTTGGCGAACACGATGTTGTCGTCGCCGGCTCCGCTCTCCAGCTCGGGCACGGAGATGTACTTCTCGGAGAGGATCGAGATCAGCGCGTCCTGGACGTCACTCGTGGACCGGGTCAGCTCCTCGAAGCGGCCGATGGCACCCGCCTCCATCGCGGTCATGATCGGCGAGGGAATCATCGACTCCCGCGACTGCCCCTTCGCGATGACCATGGAGACGTTCCACGAGTACTTGATGTGGTCCTCGGTCGTGCCGGCCGTGCCCTGCACCACCAGCGTGGAGTTGCGGCAGATCGCGGCGGACAGCAGCTCCGCCAGCCAGCTCTTGCCGGTGCCCGGGTCGCCGATGAGCAGCAGACCGCGGTCGGAGGCGAGCGTCACGATGGACCGCTCGACGAAGCTCCGGTCACCGAACCACTTCTGCGACACCTCCCGGTCCAGTCCGTCGGCCCGCTCGGAGCCGAGGATGAACAGGCGGACCATCTTCGGCGACAGGCGCCACGAGAACGGCTTGGGGTTGTCGTCGATGGACTCCAGCCAGTCGAGCTCCTCGGCGTACTTGATCTCGGCGGGCGCGCGCAGCAGGTCGGACATGAGGGGAAAGCCTTTCGTACGGTGATGATCAGAGGGAGACGTGTGGCGCTTCGCCGGTCACGTGAGGAAGGTCTTGAGCTCGTGCACGAGCTTTTTGATGTGGCCGGAGATCACCGGCGTACCGAGGTCCTTGAACTTCTCCCGGAACCACGGGTTGACGCTGCCGCGCCCGGAACTGGTCACCGAACCCACCGGGATGAACTTCGCCCCCGAGCGGTGAATCGCGGCCATGCTCTCGAACAGCTCGTCCGTGCGCCATTCGTAGAAGTCGGAGATCCACACCACGACCGTGTTGCGCGGCTCGGCGATCTTCGGCTGGGCGAGCGCCATCGCGACGGTGCCGTCGGTGCCGCCGCCGAGCTTGGTGCGCAGCAGCGTCTCGAACGGGTCGTGCGACCAGGGCGTGAGGTCCAGCGCCTGCGTGTCGTACGCGATGAGGTGCACGTCGACCTTCGGCAGCCCGGCGAATATGGACGCCAGGATCGTGCAGTTGACCATCGAGTCGACCATGGAGCCCGACTGGTCCACGACCACGATCAGCCGCTGCGGTGTCGTCTTGCGGCTGGTGTGCCGGTAGTAGAGCCGGTCGACGTAGAGCCGCTCCTCCTCCGGGCTCCAGTTGGTGAGGTTCTTCCAGATGGTGCGGTCGAGATCGAGATTGCGGAAGACCCGCTTGGGCGGGACGGACCGGTCGATGTCGCCGACCGTCGCCTTCTCCACCTGGCTGCGCAGGACTTGGGCCACCTCGTCGACATAACGCCGGATCAGCGCCTTGGCGTTGGCCAGGGCCACCCCGGAGAGGTTGTCCTTGTCCCGCAGCAGCTGCTCGATCAGCGACATGCTCGGCGTCAGCCGGGACGCCAGGGCGGGATCGGCCAGCACCTCGCGCAGACGCATCCGCTTGACGAGACCGGCCTCGATCGAACCCAGCTCGGGCCCGATCTCGGGAATCAGCCGGCTGAGGTCGGGCGCGGGCCCGCCGGCACCCGTACCGGTCGGACTGACACCTCCTCCGGACCCCGCCCGCCGGCCCCCGCCGCCGCGCAGGTCACCGGGCCGGCAGCCCAGCGCCCGCTCCAGCCAGCCCGCGTCGGACTGCCAGCGGGCCAGCTGCTCGGCGGTGACGGTGCCGGAGCCGGAGGCGAAGACGTTCAGCAGCACCTTCGACACGAGGGCCGCGCGCCGCACCTCCGCCGCCCGGTCACGGGTACCGTCCTCGTCCGGCCCGGGCGTCATCAGCCCGTCGAACTCGGCCGCCAGCTCCGGGTGCCGCTGCACCACGGAATCCACCGACGCCCCCGGGTCGAGCAGCGCCGACGGCAGACCGATGTCCTCGACCACGGCGAGACTCGCCGACTCCAGGGACGCCTGCTCCTCCGGGTCGAAGAGCCGGGCCAGCAGACGCCAGTAGAGCACCTGCCGCCGGTTCTCGTCGGGATCGGGCGCCGGGGCCCCTCCGCTCCTCTCCTCGCTCATTTCCGCAGCAGCCTTCCCGCCCGTTCACGCAGCACCGTGACGGTGTCGGTGGCCGCCTTCTCGGCCCGCACACCGGCCTTGTCGGACGTCCCACCGGCCCAGGCTCCCGCGTGCACGGCGACGGCCTTCTTCCGCACCGTCCGCTCGACGGCGAGCGGCTGCAGCACGAACGCCCCGGCGTCCCAGCGCAGCAGGCCGACACACGCACCGGATCCGGCAACGACCTCCGGGGTCAGCGGACCCGCGGCCGGAACGCGGTCCACGTCGACGGCGAGACGCTCTCCGGCCACCAGGAAGGCCGGCCCGTCCTCGCCCTCCTCCACCCCGTACCCCTCCAGCAGCACGGGCACGGCGATCCGCGCCGGATGCCGGTCCAACGGGGCGGTCGGAGAAGCGGCCGCGGAGGGCAGCGCGACCCGCGCGGTGGTGAACACCTCGGCGGGCTCACCCGTCCTGGCGCGGGCGTCGTCCCAGAGGAGATCGCCCTCGGCCGTGACCGGCATGGCGTCGAGCTCCATGGCACGCCCCTCACTCACGGCGGCCAGCAGGGACAGGTGCGGCCGGAGCAGCTGCCACAGCCCCGCCCCGACGACGCTGTCCGGCTTCGGCGCGGACACACTGGCCCGCACCAGCCGCGACGCACCACCGTCGGCCGGCTCGAACACCGCGTGCACCTGCGCCTGTACGGCGGTGGCGTGCTCCTGGACGTCCACCCCCAGCGGCAGCAGACGGCCGGTGACGTCGGCGACGGCGGGCGCGGAACCGGCGCCCGGCAGCGTCAGCAGCATCGCCCGCGACCACAGGTCGGCCCACCGGCGTACGGGAACGTGCTCCAGGGTCGCTCCGGGGCAGGAGGCGGCGAGCTCCGCGGCGAAGCCGTCGAGCAGCGTGGCCAGGCGCCGCAGACCGGGCTCGGGAAGCATCGCGGACACGACGGCCGCGGCCCCGGAGACCAGCTCGTGGTCGATGCCGCGCCACCCGGCCCGCGCCAGATCGCACAGCCAACTGCGCGCGGCCACATGAAGGTTGACCGCGTGCTCCGCGCCCCCGGCCGCGGCCGTGTCGCCGCCTGCCTCGGCGCGCGGCCGGCCGACGGCCTCCTCGACCCGCACGAGCAGCGCGTCGTGCACGCTGCCGAGCAGCGCGGTGCGCGCGGCGGCGAGCGCCACGAAGTGGTCCTCGCCGGCGGCCCCGGCAGCCGTCTTCTCGGCCGCCTCGGCGACCCGCCCGGCCAGCGGCGACCCGGCGACGGCATCGGCGAGCCCGGCCAGTCCCACGGCCTGGGCGGGCTGCGGACGGAGCAGACCGTCCACGAGAGCCTCGTCGAAACCGTCCACGGCGGCGAGGGCCTCGTCGAGCCCGTCGACGACATCGGTCAGCAGATCGGCACGCATCAGGCCACCGCCCTCGTGGTCGGGAACCACTGCATCTCGGGCAACGGAGCGGTCGTCGGCTCGAATTCGAGATAGGCCAGGTGCCGCAGGAACCGGCTGAACACCTGGGCCGCGGCCGAACTGTCCCCCTGCGCGGGCCGCGTCGAGACCATGGCACCGGTGACGGTGTGCGCGTCCGCCTCCTCACCGGGGACGTCCACCTTCAGATACCGGACCACACGCTCCGCACCGTACTGGAGTACCGCCTCACCGATGAGCGCCCGTATGTGGTTGCAGAACGACCCGCGAGCCCCACCGCACGGACGGTTGTTGTTGGTGCTGCACGCGAACGCGTACGTCCCCGCCTCGACCGACGACACGTACACCCGCCCGATGTCCGAGCCACTGGACACCACACCCTGCAGGCGCCCGTCCGCCAACTCCACGAACGGCACCTTGGCGAGCTTCCGGGGCCGCGCGGACGGCACCACCCGCGCCGTACTCGACCTCTCCCAGACGGACAACGCACCATCTCCCATGCATGCGAAAGGGGACGTCCTCGCCGGACCGGCGGGACGGAAGGAAATCTATCGACGCCCACTGACAACCGCGTCCGGACGCCGGACACCGGCCCCGGGGGGCGTTCTTGACGTGCGTCAGAACCGGTCGATACTTGTCCAACGTGCGTTAAGTGACTGTTCGTGACCCCGTCGGCGCGGGTGGGGAGAGTGACGCGTGTGCCACCGGAACGTCGTGTGCACGAGGCCTTGATGCCCCTCCCCAGGCGGTGCTGATGAAGAAGAGACTGTGCGGTGCGGTCGCCGTCCTCGGCGTCGTCCTGGCGGTGACCGGACCACCGGTCCAGGCATCCGCCGACTCCCGGGCGGGCAGGCCCGCCACCGCCCTGCCGCTGGGCGCGCCGGACCTGACGGAGACCCGCACCACGCGCACCCTGCAGCCGGGCGTCACCCTCACCCGCATCGTGCGCGGCGCCGTGGACCCCTCGCACCACTGGACGGTCGAGGCGTCCATCCCCGGCGGCGGCACCTCACCGGACCCGGACGCGCCGCCGGCCACCCTCAAGGACAGGGCGAGCGCCGACGAACTGGCCGCCGAGCTGGGACGCGAGGGATTCCGGGCCCGCGTGGAGCGGGTGACGACACCGAGGACGGCCGACTACGCGGGCGGCACCCTCGGCTGGCGGGTCCGCATCGGCTCCTTCGGCTCCCAGTCCGCCGCCACCTCCGAACGCACCCGGCTCAGGGCGGCCGGATTCACCGGATCGGTCACCTACACCGGCTGGGACGGCGGGACAGCGGACCGCGGCCCCTGGCGCGTCGACGTCCTCACCATCGACCCGCGCTCGTTCCGCGGGAGGCTGGACGCAACGTACGGCCCGGACCTGGAGAACCGCGAGACCACCAGCGCGCTGTCCGACGCCGCCGGCGCCACCGCCGCCGTCAACGCCGGCTTCTTCGTCCTCGACCCCCGCGCGGGCGCCCCCGGCGACCCGGCCGGCGTGGGCGTGTACGACGGCGGGCTGCTGAGCGAACCCGTGAGCGGACGCCCCGCCCTGGTCGTCCACGACAACGGCCGGCGGACGGACGTCACCCGCCTCACGTGGCAGGGACGGGTCACCACCGGGCACACCTCCCTGCCCCTGAACGGCATCAACCGCGTGCCGGGCCTGATCAGGAACTGCGGCGGCGGCGCGGGCGACAGCCCGACCGCCCTGCCCCTGCACGACGTGACCTGCACCAACCCCGACCAACTCGTCGCCTTCACACCCGAGTACGGCCGGAGCACACCGCAGGGCGAGGGCACGGAAGCCGTCCTGGACGCCCGCGGCCGGGTCGTCGAGCTGCGCACCCCGCGCGGTGGCCCGCTCCCCTCCGGCGGCAGTTCGGTCCAGGCGACCGGACGACGCGTCGCCGACCTGACGGCGTCGGCCCGGCCCGGCGACCGCCTGCACCTCGGGACCACCCTGCTCGACGACCGAGGACACCGCGTCCCGGCCTCCTCCGGGACGGACATCGTCAACGCGGGCCCGGAACTGGTCCGCGACGGCCGGCTCCACGTCACCCCCGCCACCGACGGCATGGTCCACCCGGGCGACCCGAGCTGGTACTACGGCTGGGTGCACAAGCGCAACCCGCGCACCCTGGCCGGAGTCGACGCGGCCGGCCGCACGGTCCTCGTCACCGCCGACGGCCGCAGCACCGACGCCCTCGGACTGAGCATCACCGAGGCCGCGGAGGTCGCCCGGTCCCTCGGCCTGCGCGACGCGGTCAACCTCGACGGCGGCGGCTCGACGACGATGGTGGCGAACGGCGCCGTGATCAACGACCCGTCCGACGCCGCGGGCGAACGCCCGGTCGGCGACGCGCTGCTGATCCTGCCGCGCAGAGACTGACGCCTGCCCCGCCCGTTCCGCAGAACCACCCTTGCAGCGACGAAGCGCATCACAGGGAGCCGCCGTGCACGCGACTGCGACCACCGTCCTGAACCGCAGAAACCGCCTCCTGCTCGTCCTCGCCGTGCTGCTCGCCACCCTCACCCCGACCGTCCCGGCGCCGGCCGGTGCGGCCGAGCCGGCCGAGGCACTGGGCGCAGCCGGGGCCTCCCGCCACTCGCCCTCCCGCGGCGCCGAAGTCGTGGGCGTCACCCGGGTCGCGGACCGCCAGACCGACCTGTCGGTCCGCTCCACGGCACTCGGCGGCCGAACGGTCAAGGTCCGCCTCCTCACCCCCGACGGCTGGAACCCGGCCGACCGACGCCGACACTGGCCCACCTTCTGGCTCCTGCACGGCTGCTGCGGCGACTACACGTCCTGGACCGCCAGGACCGACGTCGCCGACATCGACAGCCTGCGCGACGTCCTCGTCGTCATGCCCGAGGCCGGCTGGAACGGCTGGTACAGCGACTGGTGGAATTACGGCCGGGGCGGCGACCCCGCCTGGGAGACCTTCCACACCGTGGAGCTGCGGCACCTCCTGGAGAGCGACTGGGGAGCCGGCCGCGACCGCGTCGTGGCCGGCCTCTCGATGGGGGGCCAGGGCGCCCTCCTGTACGCCGCCCGCCACCCCGGCATGTTCAAGGCGACCGCCGCCTACTCCGGCTCCGCGCACCCGCTCCTGAACGACGAGTCGGTCGACCGCGTCATGGGCTTCTTCGCGGGCCAGAACAACGACCCCCTGCGTGTCTGGGGCGACCCGGTCGCCCAGCGCCACATCTGGCGGGCCCACGACCCCTTCCACCTGGCCAGGCGTCTCACGTCACTCCCCGTCCACCTGTCCTGCGGTGACGGCACCACCGGCCCGCTGGACGCACCGGGCGGCACGAGCGCCCTCGAGGCCGACTTCAACCGCCAGAACCACGCCCTGGCCGCGGAGTTGAGGCGCGTGGGCGCGAAGCACCTGACCACCCACTTCTACGGTCCGGGCACCCACTCCTGGGCGTACTGGGAACGCGAACTGCACGCGTCGTTGCCGATGCTGCTCGGCGCGCTGCGGGTCGAGGGCTGAGGCCTCTGGGAGTCTGTCGCATGCCGGGCGCGGGCAGTCCGTGGCCGGTCGCGCGGTTCCCCACGCCCCTGGGGTGCAGCCCGGACCGGAGTGCGAAGAGCGGGCCGGGCGCCGGGTGCGACGGCACTCATCCGCGGGCGCGCAGGTACGCCTCCAGCTCGGCGGCCCCGGTCAGCAGCGCCCGCCCACGGGCGGACAGCCGGCCGTGCCAGTCGCGCAGCGCCCCCTCCAGGGGCTCCAGCCCGCCGGCCGTCCGCACCTGCGTGATCAACGGGGCGATCTGTTCCAGCAGATGGCCCCCGCGCCTGAGCTGGTGGACCAGCCGCGCGTCGCGCACGTCGGCCTCGTCGTAGACCCGGTACCCGGTCACCGGGTCACGGCGCGGCCGCACGAGCCCGGCGTCCTCCCACTTGCGCAACGTCGCCGCCCGGATGCCGAGCTCCTCGGCCAGCGGGCCGATGAACGTACGGCCCGTCCGGTACGGGTCGGGCCCAGGGCCCGTCCGGGGTGAGAGGTCGTGCAGGGCCCTCTCGACGGCCTGGAGTGTGCGCCGGTCGTCGAGGAGCTGGACGTGGCTCTCGTCGATCAGGCGGAACGCCTCGTCGGGCGTCTCCCGGTTCACGGCCTGCATGATCGCCGTCGCCGTCCGGTGGCCGTGGCCGGGTACCAGGGCGAGGAACGCGCCGAGGGCCCGTTCGTGCAGGGGTGTGTAGGCGCGGTAGCCCGTGGCGGTGCGGTCGGCGGCGGGAAGGATGCCGGCGTCCTCGTAGTTCCTGACCGCCTGGGTGGACAGACCGTGCCGTCGTGCCAGGTCGATCGGCCTGAGTTTCTCACCGCTTTGAAGGTTGCGCCCCACGGAACGGACGATATCGCGCCCAAGTCTCCACCGAAAGTTCAACGATACCGTTGAGGCCATGGCAACCGACATCAAGGACATCGCCCACTCCGTCGACGCGGCGGCCGTGATGAGACTGCTTCCCGCCCGCCCACGCGTGCTCGCCCTGGGCGAGCCCACCCACGGCGAGGACGCGCTGCTCGACCTCCGCAACGACCTCTTCCGGCAGCTCGTCGAGCGGGAGGGCTACCGGACGATCGCGCTCGAGACCGACTGCGTGGCGGGCCTGGCCGTGGACGCGTACGTCACCTCCGGCACCGGCGCCCTGGACGAGGTCATGGAGCACGGGTTCAGCCACGCATGGGGCGCGTCAGCGGCCAACCGCGAACTGGTGCGCTGGATGCGGGAGTACAACAACGACCGCCCGGGACCCGAGCAGGTCCGCTTCGCGGGCATCGACGGCCCCCTGGAGATCACCGGCGCCGCGAGCCCGCGCCAGTCCCTCACCGCCCTCCACGCCTGCCTCGCGGCCCACGTCGACCCGACGCTGCTCCCCTGCACCGCGGACACGCTCGACCGCCTGCTCGGCCCCGACGAGCCGTGGACCGACGCGGCCGTGATGACCGACCCGTCCCGGTCCGTGGGCCGGTCGGCCGAGGCGAGGGAGTTGCGGCTGCTCGCCGACGACCTGGTGACACTGCTCGACACGCAGGCACCCCATCTGCTCACGGTGACCTCCCGCGACGACCGGGACCGGGCGCGCCTGTACGGGCGTACCGCCACCGGCCTGCTGCGCTACCACTTCTGGATGGCCGACACCTCACCGGCCCGCATGACCCACCTGCTGGCCACGCGGGACCACATGATGACCGGCAACCTCCTCGCGCTCGCCGCGCGTGGCCCGGTACTCGTCCACGCCCACAACAGCCACCTGCAGCGGGACAAGAGCTCGATGCGCATGTGGGACCACCCGCTGCTGGAGTGGTGGAGCGCCGGCGCCCTCGTGAGCGCCCGCCTGGGCGAGGAGTACGCCTTCCTGGCCACCGCCCTCGGCACGATCCGGCACCACGGAGTGGACACACCGCCCCCGGACACCCTGGAAGGACTCCTGTACGCCCTCCCGGACGACCCCTGCGTCATCGACTCCTCCCGGCTGGCCGACACTCTCGGTGACCCCCCTCCCGCGCCCCGGGTATCCCCGTACTTCGGCTACGCCCCACTCGACCCGGCCCAACTGCCGCGCATGCAGGGGGTGGTGTACGTCAGGGACGTCCCGCGCGACTAGGGTCTGTTCCCCGTGAGGTCGTACTCGGCCCTCTCACCTCCACTCGGAAGGACGTGACGGCGCTGCTGCTGGGTCTGGGTCTCTTCGTGGTCTGCGCCGTCGGCGCGCTCGTCGCCGCGGCGGGCGTCGTCTCGGTGGCGCTCCCGGGCAGGCCCGAGCCCTGGGCGGTGCACCTGCTGCGCCGTGCGGCGGCAACCGCCGCGTGGGCGGCCGCGGCCGTCTACTCCCTCGGGTTCTTCGGCGTCGCGGCGTCTGAGCAGGCGTTCGGCGACGGCGCGGACTCGATCCCGGCCCCGGCTTGCCGCGACGGCTTCGACGAGGAGACGAGGCAGGGCCTGACCCACCACCGGTCCTCGTACCTGCCGCTGCGCTTCGACTGCGTCCGCGACGACGGCTCGGTCTACCCCAGTGACCCCGACCACGTGTGGATGAACTGGTCGAGCGCGTCCCTGGCCCTGTCCGCCGCCCTGCTCGCCATCGGAGCGGCCTACGCAACCGAGTACCGCACCCGCAAGGCCGCAGCGGCGTCATGACGCTGCTCGCGGTCTTCGCCGTGCTCGTGATCGCCCGGGTGGCGCTGCGCGGCCTGCTGGTGCATCCGCTCCTGCCGTGGTGGGTGCGGACCACGGTGTTCTGGTCGTTGCCGCTCGGCGCCCTCACCTGGGCCGTGATCATGACGGCGGACGACCCCTTCCTCTTCCCGGACACCGCTCCCTGCCCCAGGGAACCGATGCGCGAGGGCGTCCTGGGGGACGGGGAGGTCTCGGGCATCTCCACCCCGTTCCCGCCGCGCGCCTACTGCCAGTGGGAGGACGGCACCGTCTACGACCTCGCGCCCGGGGCCACGTTCCTCTTCTGGGTCTTCTTCGCCCTGACGGTCGTACCGCTCGGAGCGGGACTGTGGCACGCCCTGAGGGATCCGAGGTCGCTCCTGCGCTGAGGTCGGTGCGACATGTTCCCACCGCCGTCAGCGGCAACGCCGCCTTTTGGGGGCGCGAGAATAAGCTCGAAGGCCGAATTCCGACGGGCACTGCTGTGTAGTGTGCCCTTGCGACGAGGAACTTTACGGCGTTTGCGGGGGTGTGCGATGGGTCCAGTGGAAGCGGCTGGAACGGCGCCGGGAGCCGGCCGGTGAACGGTGGGGGTGGCTCGCAGGACCGGCCGCGGGCGAGCCTACGGGCCGACGCCGACAGCGGTGGGCGGGTTTACCAGGCGCTCGGCAACCAGTACATCTACGAAGGCCGGCCCGTAGCGCCCGCCTCGGTCACCAACACGCTCCCTCGTGACACGTTCGCGTTCAACGGACGCGATGGGGAGCTGACACGGCTCATCAACGCTGTGCATCAGGCGTCCGAGTCCGAGGGGCCGTTACCGGTGTTCGCGATCGACGGAATGCCGGGCATCGGGAAGACCGCGTTCGCGATCCGAGCAGCACATCTGCTGGCCGGTTCCTTCCCCGACGGGACGCTCTTCGTCAACCTGCACGCACACAGCACAGGGCAGCTTCCGGTCGAACCGGTCGATGTGATCGGCTCGCTGCTGAGCATCGTCGGGGTGGCCGCGCAGAACGTCCCCGCCGGGTTGGACGCGCGTGCCGCCATGTGGCGTGACCGGCTCGCCGACAAGCGGCTCCTGCTCATCCTCGACAACGTGGCAGGCCACCGCCAGGTGGAGCCGTTGCTGCCCGGGGCGGACAACTGCCTGGTCCTCGTCACCAGCCGAAGACGGCTCGCCGCCC
Source organism: Streptomyces marokkonensis (assembly GCF_008312835.1). Lineage (GTDB taxonomy): Bacteria > Actinomycetota > Actinomycetes > Streptomycetales > Streptomycetaceae > Streptomyces > Streptomyces marokkonensis_A. The sequence goes on from NZ_VSKS01000020.1 coordinate 15,717, forward strand.
TGGACGGAGCGGTCTCGATCTCGTTGGGCACCCTTGCTCCCGCCGAAGCCGTCGCCTTGCTGAGTGCCCTCTCGGGCCGGGACCTCTCCCACACGGAACCTGTCGCCGATGCTCTCGTTCGTCTCTGCGGCTGCCTTCCGCTGGCCGTCTCACTGCTGGCCGGCAGGCTTCGTCACCATCCTCTCTGGCGGCTCGAAGACCTCGTGGAGGACATGACGGACGCACAGGCGAGGCTGGACGAGCTCCAAGCGGAGGACCGCGCGGTGGCCGCCACGTTCGAACTGTCCTACCGGGACTTACCCGACGACCTGAGGATCTTCTTCCGGCGGCTGGGGCTCCATCCCGGTGAGGAAATCGACGACTGGGCCGCGGCGGCGCTCACCGGGGTTCCGCGCGGGAAGGCCCGGCGTCACCTGGCGGCTCTCTACGACGACCATCTGATCGACGAACTGCGCCACGGCCGCTATCGCATGCACGACCTGATTCGCGACTACACGCGTGCTCTTGCCGAAGCGGACGGGACCACGAGCAACGAGGAAGCCGTCGGCCGACTGTTTGACTACTACCAGCGCACTGCCTCTCTTGCCGACCAGCAGTTGAGCCGTACCCTCCGGACAGGCATCCCCTCCGCCTCCGGAGCGTCGGACGCTCCCCATCTGACGACCCGTACCCAGGCGTTGAAGTGGATGGAGAGTGAACGAGCCAACCTTCTCGCCTGTGCTCAACGCACCATTCAGCGTGCCCAGCATCCGAGGGTCGTGCAATTCGCCCGGTCCATGGCGGGATATCTCCAGCAGGCAGGGCCCTGGGACCGGGCCATCGAGATCCATCGCGCGGCCACGGCCGCGGCGGAGCACAATGCCAACGCTCCGGAACAGGCACGTGCTCTCGTTCGACTGGCGACCGTGCAGTACCTGAGCGGAGACTACCCGCAGGCCCGCGAAGCGGTGAACCGTGCTCTCCGCCTCTACCGCGACGCGAATGACCCTTCGGGACAGGCGTCCGCGCTGTGCCATCTCGGCATCATCCACAAACTGACCAACGACCACGACGTGGCCGTCGAGGCCCTGGAACAGTCGCTGTCGCTCTATCGCGACCTCGCCGACCAGGAAGGGCAGGCCGACGCCCTCACCCAGTTCGGAATCGTCCGGTACTGGCAGTCGGACTATCCGGGCGCCACCCTTTTGCTGAAACAGGCGTTGCGGCTCTACCGGAGCACGGAGAACGGTCTGGGGCAGGCCAACGCTCTGCACCACCTGGGCCTGGTCCGGTGGCTTCTCGACGACTACCCGATGGCGGCCGAAGCGCTCGAGAAGGCCATCGCTCTCTATCGGGAACACGGCAATCTCATCGGGATGGCCGAAGCGCAGAACTGGCTGGGGGCGGTGTGGTGCGTCACCGGCAGGTACGACGCCGCGGCTCAGACGCAACGCGAGGCACTGGCCGTCTTCCGTGACATGGGCAGTCGCTTCAACGAGTCGGAGGCGCTCTACAACCTGGGCGTCACGCTCGGCTACGTCGAGGACTACGACGGGGCGGTGAAGTTCCTGGAAGAATCCCTGGCCATGTGCCGATTGGTGCACAGCCCTCTCGGCGAGGCGGATGCGCTGTGGGCCCTCGGCTCAATGTATCGGCGTACCGGCGCCCACGCTGTGGCCGCCGAAACCCTCGACCAGTCGCTGGCGCTCTACCGAGAGTTGGACAACGCCCTGGGAGAAGCCGCCGCTCTCAATGAGATCGGGCAGCTGTCGTTCGCTTCGGGCCAGCACGCCCGGGCACTGGAGCATCACGAGTCGGCGCTGTCCCTCGCACGCTCGCTCAGCAGCCCCTTCGAGGAAGCCCTCGCGCTTGTCGGGATCGGTCGTCATGCCCACCACGCGGGTGAGACCGAGGCCGCCGTCGAACACCTCCGAGAGGCGCATGCGATGCTCCAGCGCATCGGAGCGGCCGAAGCGAAGAACGTCGAGCGTGAGCTGGCCGGCCTCGTGCGGGGCCCGGACGACTGACCTCCGACACCGGCCGTCCGCCAGGCTGTCCGTGCACCTGTGCCACTGGCTACACCGAGGAAGTGAACGTGGAGCGGTTCGCCGCGGGCAAGGTCCTGCGCAGCAGGTACCGGCTGGACCGCATCCTGGGCAGTCTCGTGAAGGTCCTCTCCGAGAGCGCGTGCTGCGACTGGTCGACGACCGGCCGCCCGTCCGCCGTCGCACCGCCGCAACTCGTGCGGACGTAGCACGGATTGAGGCGTACGTCGTCCCCGGCCAGCGGGACCGTGCTGGTGCCGTCCTGCGCGTACGTCGTCGTGAGGTACTGCGGCCGGGCGGGCGGCACGGCGGGCACGGACGCCGCTCATGCCCACCTTGCTCGGGAATGCTCCGTGTGTGCGGCTTGATGGGGCGCCATGCGTTGATTCGCGGGTGGCGATGGTGCACGTACCGCGCGGCGCCCGGGCCCCGTACGTGTCCCGCCGTCACTCGGCCTTCCTGAACATCGCCGACATGCCGTCTCCCGTGTCCTGGTCCAGCCGCCCTTGCGCATCCGGGGACATCAGCCCGATCCGGGTGGCCAGCTCGCGGCCGTGAACGTCGACGGCGGCCTCGATGAGTCCCGCGAGTGCGTCAAGTGCGGTGCGGGCGCGCGTCCGGGCGACGGCCGCGCAGCCGACGGCGGCCAGCGCGGCCGGCCACCACCAGCAGGCGAGCAGGGCGTAGCCGACGGCCCAGGCGGCGAGGCGGGCGGCGGCACTGAAGGAGTCGTGTGCCGACTGAATCTGGCGTACGGCGGGTTCGGGGAGGATCAGCCACAACCTGGGCCACAGGACGGCGAGGTCCACCCCGTAGGCGGCCTCGACGCGATCGGCCGCTGCCTGCATGCGGTCGCCGTACCAGGTGGGGCGGGCCGGTTCGCGCAGCGCGATACGGGCGCGGGCCTCGGTGAGGGTATGGATCCGTGCCAGAGTGTCACCCGGGATCACCACCGCACCGTCGGGTCCGGTACCGGCGTGGTGGGCGTGACCGACGGCCTCGGTGAGCTGCGCGTCAATCCGCCGCCACCGGCGGGCCCGGCGTGCCGTCCTGGCGCGTGAGAACGGGTCCCGGCCGAAGCGCAGCCGGCACCGCTCGATCCCGCCGCCGAGGAACTGCGCGGCGAGTGAGGCCGCGGTCGCGGTGAGCAGGACGAGGGCGACCAGGAGCGCGGCGGTGCCGGTGCGGTCCAGGGCGGGGCGGGCGGCGAGGTCGTCCAGGGTGGTGCGCAGCCGGTCGACATCGTGCCAGTGGCGGTGCCCCAGGGTGGCGCCGACGGCGGTCGCGGCGAGGAACAGGGCACCGGGGAGGACCAGCGAATTCAGCCAGCGTTCGGTGAGTTTGCCGCCCAGGGTGGCGAGGAGGGGGTTCACGGGGGCGGGGTCACTGTGCCGAGCCCAGCCGGCTCTTGCGCATGCGGGTGCCGTGGACGGCGCAGTACGGGGCGGGGAGCAGGTCGCGGGCCCGTTCCACGCGGGCGCAGAGGGGCGCCCCGGGGCAGACGGCCACCTTGATGTGGGGCGCGATGCCGGGAGCCGTGGCGCCTCGGGATCCGCCGACCAGCCCGCGTGCGTCCCCGTTCCGGCGCAACGCCGTGTCCAGGGCGCGGTAGCAGGCCGCGAGTTCGCCGGCGTCCGCACCCGACCGCAGCAGGTCGCGCGCACGCTCGGCCGCCTCCCTGACCCCGGGCTGCCGCAGGTCCTCAGGCGAGCCGAGCAGGGCGCACAGTGCCGCTGCCGCTCTGTCGGGTCGGGGTAAGTAGGGAGATGCGGTCATGGTCCAAGTGTGCCGTAATTCAGGCAGAGTTGAGAGCCTGTTGACGCGCCGATGACGTCTGCGGTGGGGGAGTGACGGGGTGGGGTACGACCGGGACTGGTACCTGCGGGCGCTGCGCACGCGTCTCGACCGGGCTCTGACGGCGGACGGGGCAACGGGCGCGGAGGTGGTGTCGTGCCCGGAAGCGGACGCCGAACTCCGAGGTCTGCTGAGGACCGCCGACACGAGAACCGACATGGAGGCCCGGCACGCGGCCGGCTGGCTCTGCGCCCTGCGTGCGATGGCCGGCCCCGGGGAGCACAGCGCCGTCCACGGGGCCATGGCCGGCACACTGCTCTTCCCGGTGTGGGTCGCCGATCCGGAGTCGGTGCCGTCGGAGTTGGCGGCGGGCTACGCGTCCGCCGATCCGGCCGCACGCCCCGACCCCGCGAACGCGGACGGGCCCTCCGAGTGGTCGGCCTTGGGCACCGCGTTCCTGATCGCGGCGCAGGGCCGTCAGCACACCCCGCCACCGGACGCCTCCGAAGACCTCCTCCGACTTCACGAGATGGCCGCGATGGTGGCCGCCACGGCCCCGTCCCGTGAGGAGCGGCTCACCAGCGCCATCGGATGCGGCAGCCTCGCCGTGCTCGCGACCTGGGAATACGACCTCTGGTTCACGGACCGGCTCGAAGAGCTGGCCCGCGCCGTGGCCTTCGCCGGGACGACCTGGCCGTTCGGGGACCTGGCGGACGGGGACCCGGTCCGGTTCATCCACCGTGCCGTCAAGCGGACCCCGGCCGATTCCCCGGCACGGATCCTCGCCCTGGACGGCCTGGGCCGCCGGCTCCAGGAGCGCTACGGGGAGTCGTTCGACACCGAGGACCTGCACGAGGCGGTCGGCATCGCCCGTGACGTGGTGGCGCAATTGCCGCCCGAACACCCGCACCTGCCGCACGGACTCGGCGCGTTGGGGGACGCTCTGCTGACGTTGCGGCAGGCGGACGGGGCGACGGCGGAGGAGTGCGACGAAGTGGTGGACGTGTGCCGCCGGGGCTTCGCCGTCCATCCGGAGGGGCCCGCGGCGGCGGGCCACGGTCTGGGCTCGGCGCTCGTCCTGAGGGCGCAGCACACCGGCCGGTTGGAAGACCTGGACGAGGCGGTCCGGGTCTTCGACGAGGCGCTCCGGGCGGCGCGCCGTCCGGGGGAGAGGGCAGCCCTGCGCCATGCCCTCGGCAACGCACTGCGCTTCCGCTCCGTCAGGACCGGAGCCCCGGCCGACCTGGATGCGGCGCTCGACCTCGCCGGCCCCGCCACCGCGTCCGGGGGGACGGCGGACGTCCCGCAGCCGTCCTTCCTCGGTCCGGCGCTGGCCCTGTACACCCGCTACTCACGCGATCCGGAGAGGAACGGGGCGGACCTGGACGAGGCACGGCGCCGCATCCGGGACAGCGAGGCGACCCTGCCGCCGGGCCACCCGGAGCGTCCCGTGACACTCAACTACCTCGGCCTGGTGCTGATGGCCTGCCATGAACGCTCGGGAAGAGCAGAGGAACTGAACGCGTCCGTGGAGGCCCATCGGGAGGCGGTGGCACTCACCCCCGAAGGACACGGAGCGCTCGGGCTGCGGCTGCTCAACCTCAGTGCGGCGTTGAGTCTGCGTCACCGCCTGACCGGGGACGGCGAGGACCTTCAGGAGGCCCGGGAGTGCCGTCGCCGGGCCACCACGCTGCCCGGCCTGGGGCAAGCTCATCATGCCGCGCTGCTGAGCTCGATGGGGATCAGCCTGTTCACGGGGCACGAGCGCGCTGCCGACCCGGTCACCCAACTCGGCCAGGCCGTGGAGCTCTTCAGGCAGGCCCTGGCACTGACCCCGGAGGGTGACCCCCAGGTGCCCCGTCGGCGGTTCCGCCTCCCCATCGCCCTGCTGACCCTCCACCGGGTTACGCCGGGGACCGGCGTGGCCCGTGAGGCGCGTGAGCTGGCCGACGCCGTGATCGCGGCACTGCCCGCGAACTCGCCCGACCTGCCGGGAGCCCTGATGGTGGCCGCGGCCGCACGGATGGAGAGCCCGCGCACCCTGCTGTCGTTGGCCGCCCGGCGCGAGGTGGTCGCGCTGCACCGCCGGGCGGTGGAGGCCACTCCGCCCGGCCACCCCAGGCGCGCGTCCCGCCTGGGCGCCCTGGGCGGCGTCCTGTACGAGCTGGCACTGGACCGGCGCCGCCGCCGGGCCGATCTGGCCGAGGCCGCCGACATCTTCCGGGAGGCGGCCCTGGAACAGCAGTGCGGGCCCTCCGAGCGGCTGAACGCGGCACGGGCGTGGGGCGAGATCCGGGCGGAACTGGGTGACTGGGACCGCGCCCTGGACGGCTACGTGGTGGCGGTCGATCTGCTGCACTCCGTGGCACCCCGCCAGCTCGTCCGCGACGACCAGGAGTTCCTGCTGAGCCGCACCGTCGGCCTGGGCGCCGCAGCCGCTGCCTGCGCGGTGCGCTGCGGCCGTCCCGGGCTCGCGGTCGGTCTGCTCGAACAGGCCAGGGGCGTGATCCTCTCCCACGCCTTCGACGCCGACAGCGATCTGACCCGGCTCCGGGAAACCGCCCCCGGCCTCGCCGCCCGTTTCGAGGAGCTCCGGGACGCCCTCGACACGGCGACCGGCGGCGGGGAGTTACCGGAAGAGGGATCGCCCGGCCGGGAATCCCGGGCCGATCTCCGGCAGCGACTGGCCGCCGAGTGGCGGGACCTCACCGACCGGATCCGCGCCGAGCACCCCGAACTGGGCCTGCTGCGTCCGGTACGGGACTGGGACGAACGCGAGCTGCGCGCGACGGCCGCGGCTGGCCCGGTGGTCCTCGTCAACGTCTCCCCGTACGGCAGCGACGCCCTGGTCGTCACCGACCACTCCATCGACGCCGTACCGCTCCCGGGTCTCGACCCGCGGACGACGGCCAAGCGCCGGCGGACCTTCGAGGCCGCGCTGGTCCGCCTCGAGACACCCGGAACCTCCCGCAAACAGTCGCAGCGCGCCCAGCAGGACGTGCGGGAAACCCTCGCCTGGCTGTGGCAGGCGGTCACCGGCCCGGTCCTCGACCGCCTCCCCGGGGCCACCCGCGTGTGGTGGTCACCCGGCGGCCTGCTGGGCACGCTGCCCCTGCACGCGGCAGCGCCCGCCAGCGGCGCCCCCGGCGCCCTGGACCGGGTGGTCTCCTCGTACACGCCGACGCTGCGGGCCCTGCACCACGCCCGCCGGCGCGCCGCCCGCCCGGCGGGCACCGGAACGCTTGTCGTCAGCGTCGCGGAGGCCACCGGGCAGGCCCCGCTCCCGGGCGCGCGCCGCGAAGCCGAGCACCTGGCCCGTCTGCTCCCCGGTGCCGCGCTGCTGGCGGACACCTCCGCCACTCACTCCGCGGTCGTCTCCGCCCTGCACCGCCACGCCTACGCGCATTTCGCCTGCCACGCCCTGGGCGACCTGGAGCGCCCGTCCGGCAGCCGGCTCGTCCTGCACGACCACGCCGAACGCCCGCTGACCGTCCGCGACCTGGCCCGGCTCCGGCTCCCGTCGGTCCGGCTCGCCTACCTCTCCGCCTGCGCCACCCTGCACACCAGCCCCGAGCTCGCCGACGAGGCCGTCCACATCGTCAGCGCCTTCCAGATGGCGGGCTTCCCCCATGTGGTCGGCTCGCTGTGGCACGTCGACGACGCGATCGGGGCCGAGGTCGCGCTCAGCGTGTACGAGGACCTGAACACGGGCGACGGCACACTCGACGTCGCCCGCACGGCCGAGGCCCTGCACCGGGCGGTGCGCACCGTGCGCGACACGTATCCGGAGACCCCGAGCCTGTGGGCCTGCCAGGTGCACGCGGGCCCCTAGAAGGGACCGAGGCCCTGCGGGATACGGGCGAGGAGGCGACGGGCGTGGACGAGGTCCTGACCGAACGTGGCCGGGGCCTGCTTGGCGAGCTGCTCGTAGAGCTCCACCGCCTCCCTGGCGAGGGCGAGTGCCGAGGAAGGGTCCACGGAGTGCTGCCGCACGACGGGGTCATCCCCGGCGGCACCGCTCCCGAAGCTCCGCGAGGACCGCCTCCTCACGGGAGCTGACGTCACCGTCCACAGTGGCCACGCGCTCCGCCGCGTCGAGGACGTCGCCGAGATCGCCCGGCTCGGCGTCCACGCGCTTCCACACCTCGGCCGGGTCGATGTCGACGACGTGCGCGAGCTGCTCGTCGACCACCTCGTGCCGCTCCCGGACCAGCCGCACCAGATGCCGCATCAGCAGCGCCTCGTCGTCCGCGATCCCGGGGTTCGCCCTGATGACGAGCCATGTGACCCACAGCATCAACTGCGGGTGCCGGCTCCTCCCGCTCATTCCCTCGGCGAGTTCGATCACCCGCGCCTCGTTCCGGAAGACGGCCCGCGCGTGCCGGCCGGCGAGGAGAGTGGTGTAGCGGTTCAGCAGGACGGCGAGGGGGACGCCTACCAGGGGAATACCGATCTTGATGACGTTGCGCTGCAGGAGGTGCTTCCCGACGACGGGTAGCGCCTTCCCGGCGGCGAGCACCGACTTCGAGTAGAAGCGCTTGACCAAGGGCCGCACCAGGGCGGGCACCGCTTTGACCACCGTCTTGTTGGCTGCTTCCCCGCTCTTGATGGTGAGGGCCACGCGGATCAGCTTCCACAGGTCCTCGGGGTCGTGCACGTCGAGCGGGACCCGGTAGAGCACGGAGATGTCGTAGGCCAGACGAAGCTGGAGCTGGGTGATGAATGCGATGTCGACCATCACTGTCGCCACGGCCGCGGGGACGGTCGCCGGTGAGGCACCCCCGAGGCTCCCGATGGTGGCGGCGACGGTCGCCGTGTAGGCCCCGGCGGAGAGCCCGCCTTCGAGCGCGGCGTACCGGGCCGCGATCTTGATCCGCTGATCCACGATGGCGTCCGCGGGCACGCCCGCGTACCGGTCCTGGAAGTACTGCCAGTCGACCTTCTCGGTGTACGTGTTCATGGCGTGAGCGGCCAGCTTGGTGAACCAGTTGCCCGACTTGATGTCGTCCGCGCTCAGGCTTTTGACGAAGTCCTTGATCTCGGCCTGCTCCTGCTCGACGACCTTCCGGTCGGCGGCGTCGTCGGCTTCGTCCGTGCCGGTGTCGGCAGCGTGTGTCGGCGCATCTGTCATGGCGCGTTCCCCCAGACTGTTCCGCGGTCGGCCGGCTTGCGGGGCGCAGGCCCCGGCTGCCGTCTCCGCGCGTTGCTTCTCGAGGGCACAACGGCCGCTCGATGTCCTCCCCTTGCGGCGCAACCCTAGCGTCTCGTCGCGCGATCGGCGCCGCGTCGGGATACGGGGGCGCGGGTGCACAGGTGGGCGCCGTAAGCGCGAGGGCAGGCACGCGTGCGCGCTGGGCCACCGCCGTTGGCGGATGGCCTCCCGAGACCTTCGCCCCGAGCGCCGAAGCGCTCGACGCGGACCTCGGGCCCTTGGCCATCGGTGATCTGCACCTGCCCTTCCCGGACGAGGTGGAACACCCGTCGACAGCCGTCCACCACCGCGACCACGCCCGCTGGGGAGACGGACCTTCGACGGGGCGGACGGCTTCATGTCATTGAAGAGCCGGGCACGCTCACGGACGCCCACACCGTCTTGCCGGGCCCGGAGCGGCGGTCGGTGACGCCCCAGGCGTCGGCCAGGGCGGCGACGAGGAGGAGGCCGCGGCCGGACTCGGACTCGTCGTCGGGGCCCGTGGGCGTGGTGGCGACGGGCCGGCGTTCCGCGCGGGTGTCGGAGACCTCCACGCGCAGCCGCCCGCCGTCCGCCTCGGCGGCCAGCCGGACGTGGAAGTCCCGTCCGGGGACGCGTCCGTGCTGGACGGCGTTCGCGCACAGCTCGGCGGTGATCAGGGTCAGCGTCTCGTTGACGTCGCTGTCGTAGGGGTGGCCCCAGGAGTCCAGACACTGCGCGACGAAGAGCCGGGCGAGGCGGGCGCCGCGCGGGGTCGAGGTGAACGCGATGGCGAACTCTGTGGGGGAGACGCCACCGGAGACGACCGGCCGGTGCCGCTGGGGGGAAGGACTGTGCATGCCGCCGGCGTGGCGGCGGCGACCGGCGTGCCACCAGCAGCGACGCCTGTACGGGAGAGGGCTGTACATGGGGCGTGATGTCGGTATGAGGCTGGTACGGGGGGCGTCAACTCTGGGGACAGGCGCAGCCGTTGTCCCTAAGGTGGGTGGTGAGGGACGGTTGGTGCCCGACGGGGGTTCTGTACGGGGCTCCGCGTCGGGTCGCCGAGCGGGAGCACCACCTATCACGTCGTGAGGGGACGGCATGACGGCGACCGCACCAGCGGGCGGGACACTGGAACCCCGGCCGAACACCGCCGGGACCACCGGGGGAAGCACCACTCCGGGAACGGCAGGGCAGAACGGAACGCCGGACGGGACCTCACCCCCCGCCCCGTCACCGGCCCCACCGGCACGCCCCCCGGACGTGCCGCCTCCGCCCTCAGCTTCCCCCGGCGGGGCTGACGACGGTCTCCGGACGGTCCTTCCCGAAGTGCTCGGCGTGCCTGCCGGAGCCTCCCGGCGCAAGAGGAGGCTGTGGTTGTCGGTGGCGGCGGTGAGCGCTGTGCTGGGAGGACTGGGCGGGGCGCTGCTGGCCTACGTCATGATCGGGCCGAGCGTCACCAAGGAGAACGACTCCAACAAGGCGTACGACGCCTCCCAGCCGCCGTTCACGGTGTCGGTACAGCCCGAGCAGAGTGAGCCCCGGGAGTGGGCGATGGTGCTCGACCGGACGCTGACCGACGACGAAGTACGGAAGATGAAGTCCCTGAAGGGAAGTTCGTCAGTCTTCTCCTATCTGAAGTCCCTGGGCGGCCGTCCGCTCGCCTACGCGCCGTTCCTGGAGCACGCTCCGCAGCGGTACCCGGAGGAGCAGACTGCCAGTGGGGGCATGGAGTTCTCGGACACGTTCAAGATGACTGTGATGAGCACACGCCAGTACGCGGTGACCATCAACGACTGGAAGGTCACCGGCCTGACGTGCCGGGAGAGCACTGCGCAGGCCGTCGTCGGCCTTCCGCCGCAGGGTGGGGTCGCCTACGAGGGCATCCGGCTCCATCTTCCGCCCCGCGCCGACGAGCCGGTGCTGACCGACGACACCGAGGGACAGGGCGAGCCGTATTTCGGCAATCGCTTCGTGGAGGTCGGCAACGGCCAGTCGTCGGGCGGGCTCCGGGTGGAGGTCATCGCGCCCCGGGGACAGACCTGCGAGTGGGGCATCCAGGTCCACTACAACGACACCCACCGGCCGGAAGGGCGGTGGGTCCAACTGAAGGACGACAAGGGCGAGCCGCTCCGCATCCGTACGGAGTCCGTCCCGGAGAACCCCCGGCAGAGCTGGGTCTTCGGCTCCATGCCCTGGACGTCGTGTGACGACATGCCCGAGGAGGGACAGTGTTACGGGCTCTGACGGGCAGGGCGGCGGTCCTGGTCGCCGCGCTGACCGTCCTGTGCGTCCAGGGGTGCGGCACCTCGCAGTCCGAGGAGGAGGAAGGGCCGGCGCCGGGTCCCTCGGCGCCCTACTGGGGCAACCGCGGATATCCCCTTCCGGACAGCCCGTTCACCCGCGAGGACGCGGTCGTCACCGCCACGTGCAGCATGGGCGCACGTTACGCCGGGGTCAACGTGCAGGCCTGGGACCCCGAGCGGTGGGAACTGCGCGAGACGCGGAACTTCTTCCTCCCGGTCGACGCCGCGTTCAGCAACTACCCGGACGTCAAGGACGTGCACAGCTCTCTCGTGGACCTCTGCGGAGTGAGCTCGGACAGTCCGTCGCCCTACGCCGTGGACGATCTGGAGTACGTGACTCCCCGGGTCCGCGCCCTGTTCGACCTGGCGTACACGCGCATGGCGGTGGTGCTCCGGGACGCGGACGGCAGGACGACGCACGCCGGCTACGTGGAGAGCGGCGGCAACGCCGACGACTTCGTGAGCCTGAGCGAGGCGAGGGGCGACGACGAGCAGAACGCGGTGATGGCACCCGACGGGCGCAGCGTGTGGTTCACGTACATCACCGCCGACGGTGAGCGCAGGATCGGTTCGCGGTCCACCGAGGGGGGTCACCGGTTGTCGGACGAGGGCCCCGCGATCGGGCACGACCTCCCCCTGACCGTCACCGGGAAGCCCCCGCGCGCCGTCCAGGCCAACATGGTGCACCTCGCTCCCGACGGCCGCCGCCTCACCGCGACCGCGCCGAAGATCTACGGGCACGTCTTCCGCACCCGGGAGTCCTCGGGACCGCTCACCGCGGCATCGGGCCGCTCCGCCACCCTGCTCAGTGGGTGCGTCGGCATCGTCGGCTGGGTCGGAGACGAACGGGTGCTGTGCCGCACACAGTCCGCCAACTTCCGGACCGTGGACGCCCGTAGCGGCCGTCCCGAGGGGAACGCCGTCGCCGTGGTCCGCGAGGACGACGGGAGGGTCGCCGAGGGGATGCTGGTCTCTGCGGACGGCGAGAAGTTCATCGCGTCCGTTCACTCGCCCAACGACCGCTCGGGGCAGCCGTTGGGCCTGGGCGACTTCCGGGTGATGTCGACCTCGGGGGAAGGGGCCGCGGTTCCTGTCTCCGCTGACTCCTTGACCAGCGACACGGTGTTCCTGGAGTGGCGCTGAAGCACGCGGGTGCGGGTGTACAGGCGGGAGCTGTATGGGGGAGCGCGTGGGCGCTCGTCCCCGGTACGGGGGAAGCGGGCCGAAGCGGCGCGAAAGCCACGGTGCGTGCCCGGGCCGTCCACTCGGCTGCCACCGCCGACGTACCACCGTTGGGGCGAACGCCCGAACCGCCGACCGTAACCCGCACCCCCTGTCGGCATGGCCTCCCGCAGGGGCCGCGAGTCCGCGGTCAGCGGGCGGTGTTACTTTCCGCGACATGACCGATCACGCGCTACGGCTGCTGCGGCAGGACCGCCGCCTGGCCGAACTGGCCGCCTTCCCCTTCGACTTCGACCTCGACCGCGCCGCCCACGGCCCGGTCGAGGAGGTCCGCCTCGCTTCGGGCGGACCGCTGGAGGCGGTGGCCGGGGACGACACCGGCGGCACGTACTTCGTGTGCGCGGACGGCTCGGTGCTCTACGCCGACTCGGAGGGCGCCGCGGGGATCATCGGCTCCAGCGTCGACGAGGCCCTGGAGCTCGTGATCGGCCTGCCCGGCTGGCGCGGCTGCACGCGTCTGTCGCCGGACGACGGCGAGGAGAAAATCCTGGCGTGCGTCGCGGAGACCGAGGACGAGATCCGTGAGTGCTACGGAATCGACGAGGAGCGGGCCGAGCTCCGTGCGGCGCTGGGCTTCCCGGAACGCTCCCCGATCGAGCTGGTGGGCAGACTGCGTACCGCGCTGCTGCGCACCGAGCCGGACTTCGTCCTGCTCAATGCGGACGAGGGGTGCGCGTACGACCGGTTGGGCCCGGCCGGTCCACCGCTGTGGGAGACGGTGCTCGCGGCGGGCCGCGCCGATCTCGCCCGCCTGCGGGAGGGCGACCACACAGCATGGCGTGAAGTCGCCGAGGACCCGGTCCGGCGCCGGCTCACCCTGCGGGCCGCGCAGTTCGACCGCGCCGAGGGCGACCTGGAGCTGCTGCGGCACCTGCTGCGGCACGAGACACGGTCCTCGATGACGGACGAACTGCGGCTCGCGGCCGTGCTGGTCGGGCTGCACGGGGACACCGGGGATCTGCCGCTGCTGCTCGAGGTCCGGGAGACGGACTTCGACACGGCGTGCGGCCTGGGCGGCATGCCGGAACCGGGAGCGGGCGCGGACGAGTTGCGCCAGTGGGCGCGGGACCTCGACGAGTGGATGTTCGGGACGGACCCGGCGGACGAGCCGGTCTCCACCTGGACCGACCTGGCGCGGGACCAGGGGATGACGGACCTCGCGCGGGTGACGCTGATCCGCGAACTCGACAGCATCGTCATGGACCAGAGCAGACTCCGCCACCCCGGGGCGCCCCACACCCTGGCCACGGGTCCGCTGAGCGCGCTCGCCCAGGACTTCGAGGAACTCGGCGACCTTCCCCAGGCGCTGCGCGCCCAGCGCCTGTACGCCGCCCTTCAGGAGACGGCTTGGGACCGGGCCTCGGCCCGGCACACCCTGGCCCGCCTGGAGCGGGAGGCGGGCGAGCTGCCGCAGGCGGTGGACAGCCTGGCCGCCGTGCGCGACGCCCTGGCGACTCCGGGCGACGCCTCACTGCGCTACTGGCAGCGGGTCAACCTCGGCCGTTTCATCGCCGAGGAGCACTACCGGCTCACCCTCGCTCTGGCCGACACGGGCCGCCCCGAGGAGGCCCGTGCCCTCCTCACCGCCGCCGACGCCGTACTCGGCGAGCTCTCGGACAACGCCGCCAAGGGCGTCCGCGAGCTCGCCGAGCGGACCGCTGCACGCGTGCGGGAGGCCGGCTGAGGACGGGCACGGCGGGCGGCCGGCCGGCCCGCCGGGAAGCAGTGACTGCCGAAGCAGCCTCCTCGTCCGCTGCCCCGAGCGACGCACCACCGTCAGCATGGCATTCTCCGAGCTCGCCGACGGGGAGAACGACCGAACCACCGACGTGGAGTGGTGGTGAACCCGTGGGCAGGGCGACGGCGCCCCGCCCACGGGCGCGATCGCGGAGAGGGAGGGCGGGAGCTCAATCCAGCAGGGGGCAGGTGAGGGGGAGGACACGTTCGGTCAGCCGGCCGGTGAGGTGGGTGTCGGTGAGGGCGGCGTCGGTGAGCCAGTCCGCTGCGGTCAGCCGGTCGATCAGGTCCCGCAGTTCGTCGGTGCCGACCGGGACCCGGGTGGTGAGGGCGTTCAGGGCGACGCCCCGGCCGCCGGGTCCGAGGCGCCCCACGTCGTCCGTCCACGTGGCCAGCGTCACGGCGAGCAGCCGGGCGCCGGCGGGTGCCTTGGCCTTGCGGAGCTTCTTGTCCGAGACGACTCTCTGGGCCCAGCCGGAGAGCTTGGGCCGTGTCTTCCTGCCGAACGTGAACGGGCCCGTCCCGTCCTCGTCGGGCACCAGGGAGGGGACGGTGACCGGGGTGGGGTTCTCCGGCCGGGAGGCGAGCAGGTCGCCGACTGTGCCGGGGAGGGACAGCCAGCCGCAGCCGGTCAGCTGCTCGACCAGGTCCTCCGGGTCGGTCAGGCCCAGCGCGGTGACGTCCTGGCCGACGAGGTTGCCGGTGCCGGTGTGCGCGGTGCGCAGGGTCAGCATCAGTACCAGCAGCCGTGCTTCCGCTCCGGGCAGCGGCGTGTGGCCGGCCACGTGCGCGAGGACGGTGCGCGCGTACTCCCACTGTGGCGGCACGGTCAGCAGGCGCGCCACGCCCGGTTCTTCGCCCTCCGGGACACAGCCGGTGCGGTGCTGGTGCTGGCGTCGGATGACGGCGGCGGCCTGCTCGGCGCGCTGGGCCTCCAGCCGGAGGGTGACGTCACAACTGACGTCGGACCAGGTGAGGAAGGCGCGGGCCTTGCGTTCCTGGAGATTGGCCAGCATCGCCAGGTCGGGCTCGGGGCGCTTCTGGTAGGCGCGGAAGAGGTCACCGAGCTCGGTGAGTTCGTCCCGCAGGGACACGGGCCGCAGGTCGCGCGGAATGACACGCCGGCCGATCCTCGCCTCCGGCGGGCGGCGGCGCCGCGCGGGTACGGGGCGGGGTGCGGGGACGGGGAAGGGCGCCGGACATCCCGTCCGGGTGGTGACCTGCTGGTCGGAGAACTGCGGCGTGCCCGCCGCTGCGGGGGTCGGGCGGCCGGCGGTCCGGGGTGCGGACGGAGGGGAGGTGGCCGCGGTCCGGGCCCCGGGAGTGGCGGCGGCACACCTCGAACAGCACTCCAGGGCCTGCCACCAGCGTCCTGCCCGGTCGGTGATCACGGCCAGGACGACCGGTCCGCCGCACCGCCAGGGTTGTTCGGTACGCGCATGCCTGCCGGTGTCGGGGAGGTGGGCGCGGCAGCCGTCGGCCCGGCAGGCACAGTAGGTATCGGCTCCGGGGGCGGGGGTGGCGCGCAGGTGCGCGTTCAGGTGGGCGACCGCGGCCGTACGGCCTGCCGCCGCGGAGGGCAGACGCCGCTCGGCACAGGCGGGTCGGCTGCATGAGACGCGCACCTCCGCGCTGCCTCGGCCGACGGGGTCCAGACGCACGGTCCACCGGCGCCCCGGCACCCGTTCGTCCAGCTCGCTCCCTGCGGCGGCCTGTGTCATCCCGTTCTTCCTCCGTCTCCCGTGACCTGCATGTCCGCGCCGCTCCCTGTTGTGCCGAGAGGTGTTCGGGCGGCGGGGTTCACGGTATGCGGCACAGAGGTGAAGGGGGGTGAAATCGCACAGGGTGAGGGCTTTCGGGTGACAACGCCGTCCGTTTCGGTGAACCCGGCTTGACGGCCGTCACGACGACGGAGACGGGCCTGAACCCGCCTTTCCGCGAGCGTACTCGGGCGGCTGGGGGGAACTGAGCTGTCGGTCAGCTGCCCTGGTAGATCGTGGTGCACAGCAGCGTGGCGCCGTCGTCCACCAGGGCGGCCCAGTAGCGTGTCTGGTCGCCTGCCACCCGGCGGCAGTTGTTCGCGTCGGCGCCCGCCGGGGCGCGGTAGACCCCTGTGATGTGCATGATCTGGTTGTACGGGACGGGTACCGGCTCGCGTCGGCAGGCCACGGCCGTCATCAGGGCGAGGGAGATCGAGTCGCCGGACTGCCGGCCGAGAATGCAGTAGTTGGCGTGGTAGACGCGGGTGAGGCAGAGCTTAGTGGTATCGCCGGTGGTGGCGGACCGGTGGCTCCAGTACGACTTCCCATAGCCGGTGGGGCAGGCCGTGTTGAGGGCGGTCACCTGGACCTGTGCCTGCTCGCCGGCGCAGGACACGGGGTCCGGCGGAGCACCGACGCTCCAGTCGACGCTGGTGGTGCCCCCGCGGCCCGTGTCGTAGACGGCCAGGCAGTCGCCGACCGAGATGGCTTCGAACGCCTCTCCGGTGGGATCCGGAGTGGGTGTCGACGGCTCGGGGCCGGGCTCGTCAGTGCTCCCCTCACCGGTGTCAGTCCTCCCCTCACCGGTGCCGGAGTCATCGGGGATGCGGACGGCCGGCGAAGACGTGTACGGGGCTGGGCTGGAACTGGAGGGGGGCGAGTCGGCCACCAAGTCCTTCAGCTCGCCCACGTTGTTCAAGCCCAGCCAGCCCAGGATCGACAGCACGGATGCGATTCCGCCGATCAGTGCCCACACCTTGGCAGTGGAGTGGTCACCGGATGCGCCTGCCACCATGCCCTCCCCCGCCGAGACTCAGGCGATATTAGCCGCTTTGGCGCTGTCGAGAGTCCAACTTCCTTGCCCCGCCCCTGTTGACCCCCGCCCGGTCCAGCACCCCATGGGTCGTCGCCCGCCGGGGCCACTACGCCTTGCGGGCCAGCCCGGCGACGATGAGGTGCTGCCAGACGCTGAGCTCCGGCTGCGCGCCGTCGGCGCTCCAACGGTTGGCGGTCGTGTCGGGACGCCACAGGGGCGCGGGAACGATCCCGGGGTCGAGGATCTCCAGACCCTCCAGCAGGGAGGCGATCTCCTCGCCGGTGCGCCACCGGCCGCGGCCGAAGGTCCGCTGGAGGACCCGCTCGGCCTCCGCGGTCTCCGGGTTGTCGCCGGAACGGAAGTGGCTGACGAAGAAGAGGCTCCCGGACGGCACGTGGTCACGCCAGTGGCGGACGATCCCGGCCGGGTCCTCCTCGTCGTTGACGTGGTGGAGGATGGCGCTGAGGACGACGGCGACGGGGCGGTCGAAGTCGATCAGTTCCAGGGTGTCCGGGTGGGTGCGGACGCCTTCGGGGTCGCGTACGTCGGCCCGGACGACCCGGGTCCGGTCGTTCTGCTCCAGCAGTGCGCAGCCGTGGACCAGCACCTGGGGGTCGTTGTCGACGTACACGATCCGGGACTCCGGGGCGTGCCCCTGCGCGACCTGGTGGACGTTGTCGGCGGTCGGCAGGCCACTGCCCAGGTCGATGAACTGCCGTATGCCGGTGGTCGTCACGATCTGCGCGATCGCCCGTGTCAGGGCCGCGCGGTTGGCAAAGGCGATGGCCACCGAGCCGGGGAGGTCGCGGAGGAACACGTCGCCGACCTCCCGGTCCACTGCGTAGTTGTCCTTGCCGCCGAGCAGGTAGTCGTAGACGCGGGCGATGCTCGGCCTGGTGGAGTCGATGGAGGGGCCTTCAACCGTCATGCCGGCCATCCTCCCCCGCGAGGTCACCTGCCCACCGGCGTTCCGGGATTCCGGGCGGACGGATTCCAACGCCGCGTCGGCCCCGGCCCGCGACCGCGCGGGTGACGTTGGTTCTCAGTCGTCCAGTTCGGCGCAGAGGGCGGTCACCTTCTCGTGGGCCGCCTCCGCTTCGGCGCCCTCCACCTCGTAGGTCTGCAGGAGCCTGTGGACTTCCTGGAAGGCCTCGCCCAGACCCTTGTAGCGGTCGTCCAGTTCGGCCGCGGTGCGGGCCAGGTAGGCGGCGCCGATGGCGCGGTTGAAGTGGGTCGAGGCGTCCTTGTTGCCGCTGGACAGCGCGCTGAACGCCGGAACCCGCTGCCACGCCTGGCAGGCGCCCGCCGCATCGGCCGCCGCGTTGTCGAGGCCGGTCCCGGACGCCGCGCTGTCCGGCCCGGACCACAGGAGCCAGCCGATGCCCATGCCCGCACCGACGGCGACGACGGCAGCCGCCACCGGCGCGACCCAGCGGGAGGGAGCGCGACGGCCCGGGACGGGGACCGGCGGGGTGGAGGGAGGGCGCGGAGGGGGTACGGACGCGGTCATCGCAATGGCTTCCTTCGGTCTACGGGTGGGCGATCCCGGCAGCAAGTGAACCACTTCCGTCACCGGTCAAGTCGGTCGGGTGCAGCCCGGGTTGGCGAGGCGTCAGGCCTGCTCAGGGGTCCGGCTCGTGTTCCGTACCGAGGGTGCGGAAGCGTCCGAGTACGCCGCCTCGCCGGCTTGCGAGCAGGGCCACGTCATCGGGACCACCGGCAACCGGTGCTGCGGTCTCGTGAACCGGCGGGTGCGGCGGCTCCTTGGCGTGGGTGCGCGTATAGGCGGGGACAACTCACCTGTACGGCAAGCGGCCGGTGTCTGGTGTCCGGTGTCCGGAGTCCGGAGTCCACGAGCGGTGCGGCATCCTGCGAGCGTGGGGCCTTGCGCCCTCTGAGTCACAGGATCGGCGGGGCTCGTCGCCGCCGTAGGCGGAGCCGCTGCTCCCGCACGGACTGACGTGCGTGCGTTCATCTACCCCCGTGGCGCGGGTGAGCGCATGCCCATCGCCTGATCACATCGAACCGCAGGACGGAACCGGCATCCTGGTGTGCCAGGATCTCCTCCTGTGACGGATGACGACCCTCTCGCCGGCCTGGACGATGTGCCCTGTGCCCCCGAGTCCGTTGCGACGTCGGTCCCGCAGTTGAAGGCGCTCGTCGCCGATGAGGTCTCGCCCGGCGCCGCGGCGACGGGAGTGGTCGCCCTCGGCCTGCTCGGCGATGCGGCGACCGTCCCCTTCATCGAGCCCTACCTGGAGAGCCCGATCGCCGAGTTGCGCTGGGCTTCCGCCTTCGCGTTGACGCGGTTCGGCATCGCCGGCCCGGCCGTCGTCGACGTACTGACGCAGGTGGTCGCTCGGCCGCCCGAGAGGACCGGGACGATGGCGTTCCTGAGCGGCTGCTACGGCGGCCTCGCGGCGATGGCCCTGGCCGAGACGTCCGCGGCCACGACTCTCCGGACGGACGCTCAACCCTCAGGCCCGGCCCGGGCCTGAAGCGCCCGTGGTGCAGTGTGGGCCTCTGAATAATCCGACAGCAGGGAGCGTTTCTTCCGATGACCGCACAGCCCGCACGCCCTGAGCGCAGCGGTCCCGAAACCGCCTCGGTCATGGATGTCCCGCCGTTCAAGCTTCCTCTCGTCAAAGCAGTGTTCAGGGACGTGACCCCGATGCACGTCTCCCGGCCGGCCGCGCGGGCCGCCGCGTCGGTGACGCGGACAGTGCTGACGGAGATCATCGACGGCGCGAGGAGAGCGGCGGCAGAGGAGTCCCGGAGGAAGCTGGTTCCCGGGGACCTTCTTTCGGCGATCGACCGGAACGTCGAGCTCGAGGTGGGGACCAAGTGGTACGACCACAGCCCGACGTTCCAAGGCCTGACCG
Organism: Streptomyces marokkonensis; assembly: GCF_008312835.1. GTDB lineage: Bacteria > Actinomycetota > Actinomycetes > Streptomycetales > Streptomycetaceae > Streptomyces > Streptomyces marokkonensis_A. The sequence continues at coordinate 35,671 of NZ_VSKS01000020.1, forward strand.
GTGTCCTGTACGACGCCGAGGGTGTCATCGTGCCTTCTCCCAAGCGCAGCAGGTCGCGTCGACCGAGTGCCGTGATCGGCGCCCACAGGTTCGAGGCCGGGGTCAGGAAGCTGCTGCGGAGCCGGGGGGTGACGGCCGTCCCGGTGATGGTCCGCGACCTGGACGGAATCGCGAGCGTGTTCCTGACGGACCTCGCCCGGGACGCGGCCATGGTCGTCCGCGAGGGCGGGGTCAAACGTTTCGGTTCGGTCGCCCTGGTGATGCCGGGCGAACCGGCCCCACCCCCGTCCCTCAAGGATCCCCTCCTGGCCCTGTCCACCCGCAGGGGGGACGGGCGGACCATCGGCAGGGATGACGTCCTGGCCGCCACCACGATCCAGTTGTTCGGCGGCAACCTCAGGCAGCGAGCCCTCACCGAAGCACGCGAGGCGGCACAGGACACTTCGGCCGGCTGAGCCGGTGCGATGAGCATCGCCTGCACCCTCGTCTGCTACCGCGGGTTTGAGTTCAGGAGGAGCTGTGCTGCCACTCAGGTGTTGGCGGCGCCCTAGTGGAGGGCGCCCCCCCATGGGGAGCAGGGACCCGATGCGTCGCTCCTGTGGCGTCTTCCCTGCCGGCGTTGTCGCGTCTGAGCAGCCAAGCAGCCCGACGTGATCAACCACAACGACGGTGGCCGCGGCGTGTACTTCATGGACCCGGCGGGCCACGCCATGGAGCTCATCACCGTGCCGGGCGGCGGCTGGGCCTCGTCACCCCATGCACCGAGGGCGGTACTCCCCGCGCGAGGAGTGCGGCCCTCGGTCGTTGCTCGTACCTCATGAGATCGGAGCCGGCGCCCTGGCATGCCAGTCCCTTCGCACCTATCGAAGCGCGAGATGAGGGACTGTGCGAAGCGCCGGCACCGAAGCCCTGTGGGCTGTCACAGAACAACTTCAGGCTTGGATCCCGGTCGGGTGGGACGAGAGGTGACGCCGCCTCAGATGGTCGGGGTGTCGTCGACGACCGGCTTGTGAATCTCAACGACCGGCTTCCACCCCGCGGAGAACTCGATGAAGTCCGCACGGGTGGGGTAGGTGTCGATCGCGCGACGGTCACGCTTGGGGCTGTCGCTCGCCTTGCGCCCCCGGGGAATCTGCTCCTCGAAGATGTCGACCTTCACGTCGGGAACCTCCTTGAGGCCCTGGCGCCAAATCTGCACGACGTCGGCGCCGAACGCCTGCCGGACCGCGGCGTAAAGGGCCGTGAGGGACCCCTTGTCCCCACCGGGGACGAAGAGTGCCAGGTCCAGCACGACACCGGCGGACTGGAGGACCTCGATGGTCACCGGACCGCTCTCGTCGGCCACGTAGATCCCGGCTTCGTTCTCGTCGTCGGGAAGGCAGGAGACCTCTTCCTGGAATACGGTCCTCGCCGTGATCGAGCCGCCCTCGAAATGCTCACCGGGCTTGGTCAGAAAAGCAGGGACATAGCAGTCGGGAAGTTTGAGTTCTTTCGTGTCGGCGGAAACGAAGAGCCTGTCCTTCACGCCGAGCTTCGTCACCTCTTCCAGCGAGAGGCGGCGCGCGGCGATCTTCTCCGTGTTCACGATTTCCCTTTCAGGTTGCACTGTCCCTCCGGGCGAGGACGCTACCACGAAACCTTGAGGTCAACTGCCCAGTAATCGTTGGATATATGGCCTCCAGTGACCCGCACGGGAGGATATTGAAGCGAGCGCCACTCGGTCGGGAACACGCACCCGCCAGGCAGTATCCCTCGTCATGGTGTTGGTGATCAACTGGCCATGGATTTGGGTGCGTTGGGTAGCAACGGAGGAACTAGAAGAGAGTTTGCGGTAGATATCACCCATATCGCCTTCGAGGGGTGGGGTGAGGCGCTCCATTTGTCGTGCATCTCGAAGAGTGCAGCGGAAACCAGCCGGATGGTCCGACGGCACCTCCGCCTGCCCGGCGCCCGCCCCGCAGCATCGCCTCGGCCTCCGACGGGCAGCCCGGGACCGAACCCGGCCCCTTGCCCCCGTCGGCGTGAACTCCGGCTCACCCAATCTCGCCGTGGCCGCCGGGTCTTCAGCAGGCGCGAAGACGGGCTTCTCCGTGAGCCCGCGTGGGTGCTGGATCTTCCGTCGTTCCGGCGCGTGCCCCTATGCTCGGGCGGCAGGCTCCATACACCGGAGGCAGGCAGTCTGTACCACCCGGGGGAAGTCGTGGACGTGCCGATGCTGATCCTGCTGGGTGCGGCGGGAGGTGCACTACGCGGGCTCCTCGATGTCTACAACCGGTTCCTGGACTGGCAGTCGGACCGTCGTGCCCATCGGCAGTCACTCACCGGGCAGGGGAGTGAATCGCCCAGGTTCCTGGACTACTTCGACCCGGTCGCCGACCCCGTCGCGGCCGTCGTGCACAGCGCGATGGGTGCCGGGGCAGCAGTGCTCTTCGGTACCACCGGACAGGTCAGCGGAGCGTATGCGGCCATGGTCGTCGGCCTCTCGGCCCCGGTGATCCTGACTCAGCTCGGCCGTGTCCAGTCGATCGGCGATGCGGTCAACGGCGTCCCGCAGGCAGGGACGGCCGCGGAAGAGGGCACCTCCGCAGGTCTTCCGGAAGCCGCGCCCCCCACCGAACGGCCGGCACCGGCCGGCGCTGGGCCTCAGCCCCCCGTCACGCAGCCGGCCCCGGCAACGGCCACCCCGACGCAGTCGGCACCGACCGTGCCCGCTGCCTCCGTGGACGTCGAAGCACGCCGCCGACCGGATCTCCCGGGACCGGACTACGCGAGCCCGGATTTCGCCACCGGCCTCCGGACGGGCGTCGAAGCCCGCGATCCGCAACCGAACGGCCGGCTGGCGGATCCCCCGGGCGGGCCGGGCGGTGCGACCACCGAGGGGGCGCTGCGCCATCGGCACGGACCGGTCACCGGCGAGGAAGGGACGACACGATGATGCGCCCCTCCATGAGCCGACGTTTCGCGGCTGCGGTCCTGGGTGCCGACCGCCGGGGCAACCGGCCCTCCGCCGTGGCGCATCAGCGCCGGCTCCCCCTGGGGCGCCGTCTGCTGACCTCGCTCCTGGGAGTCCAGGCGCGCCCGTCGGCGTCCCCCGTATCCTCGCGTACCGAGCCGATGGGGAATGCGAAAGCGCCGCATACCCACGGCACAAGCTACTTCTCCTCCCTTCCGGACACACCGGGTCCCCCGCCACCGACCCGGCCCCGGAGGCCACGCTCCCGGTACACGGGCGGCAGTGTTCCGCGACGCGCGTCGAGCGACGACCGCCAGGAGTACGACTCGCGCCGGGCCGGGCCGGCGCCGCAGCACCTACTGAGCAAGGACCGCCAGGAATACGAGAGGATCCTCGATGAGGCGCTGCGCTCAGCCCCGCACCTCCCGGGACTCGCCCACCTCGGCCCGCGGCTCAACACCGAACAACTGCGCACCATGGCGCTCAACGCCACCGCGATCATCACTGCGGCCGCGGCGACCGAGTACCAGCATTATGTGTCGGTCCGCGAGGGACTGAGCGGCCTGCCGCCGTCCGCGACCTCGTCCGTTCACGCAGGGGGATCGGAGGACCCCAGCGCCGGCGTGGTGGGTCTCGCCGCCACCGTGGGAGAGTTCCACGAGCCCGGCGGCGCGGGTGCCGCCGACATCGTCGCGGTGCTCGCCCCCGTGCTGGCAGGCGTTGTCGCGGTGTTCTCCCTGCTCGTGGGTTTCCTTCTGAAGGTCTTTGTCCCCACGTCGGTGTTCGCCCACGTTTTCCTCACCGTTGGATGGATCTCCGGCGTGGTCACGGGAGCCGCGGTCGTCGTCGCCGGCGTCGTGCTGCTGGTCACCGCCCTGCGTCACAGGCCCCGGATCGAGACCGGACGAGACGACGAACTGAGGGAGGAGGTGGCCCTGGCCAGGGAGGCCTGGCGCGAGGCGCTGCTGGAGCGGGGGATCGTGCCCTTCCTGCGAGACGCCCTCTCCGATCCGGGCACGCCGGCCGCGATGCGCGGTACGGCACCGTCCGAACCGTCCAGCCGTGTTCCGCTCCTCGGCTATCACCGGCCATCGTTCACCAGCCCGGAAGAGGGACCCTCCCACCGCACACGGCCGAGGTTCACCAGCCCGGACTACGCGGGGCCGGCGGACGGCGGGCCCTCGACGACTCCCGAGAACCCCGATGGGACCTCTTCGTCCTGATGAACCGTAAGTGAGCCGCACTCGGGCCGGGGCCGGGATGTCCCCTTCCGGGGGCCTGTGATGAGGGGTCCTGCCTCGTCGGCACACCCGGTGAGCGGGCCCGTCCAGCCGGAGGCGCAGCGGCGATTGACCGGCTGTCAGACCGTGCCTGACGCCGACGCCCGCAGGCCCCGTTCGGACTCCGGCAGCGGCGTCTTGCGCAGCACCGCCTCCAGGAACAGGCGCGAGCGGCGGCAGTTCGGCGAGTCGTCCCGCACCAGGCGGGTCCGCCTCGGTCGAGCAGCTCGATGCGGTCGAGGCCGGTGAAGAACACCGCCTCCTGGTCGCGCACGAAGCCCGACGCCCCGACCGCCTCGACCCGGGCCCCGTCGTGCTCGGTCCGCGTCGCGTTGCGCACCAGCCACACCTCGTCCCGTACGAGGATATGGGCGTCGGTATCGGCACGAGTAGCGGCTCGGCGGACACCGGCGAAGCGACGGCCACCGTCACCGAGACCGCGGAGGCGGAGCCCGCGCCCACGGTCACCGAGACCGAGACGGTGACGGCGAAGCCGAAGAAGACCGAGAAGCCCGGCCCGGCGACCCGTTTCTTCGGCGAGGGCGAGTACCTGGTCGGCGAGGACATCAAGCCCGGCACGTACAAAACGGCCGGGGCGGGGGGCGAGTTCGGCTGCCACTGGGAACGGGCCAAGGACGCCAGCGGCGAGTTCGACTCCATCATCGCCAACAACAACCTTGACGGGCAGGGGCGGGTGACGCTCAACAACGGGGAGTACCTCAAGACGAACCGGTGCCAGGAGTGGAAGAGGGTCGGCTGAGAACACCGCAGGGCGGGTGGTCGTGCCTACCGGTAGTGGATGCGGCGGGGCACGGCGAGGTACTGGCCGGACGCACGCAGGTAGTCGTCGAAGAGTCCGCGCAGCGTGCGTGCCTCCGCTGGAAGGGCGGCCGAGAAGGCGGCCCAGCCGGTGAAGGTCAGCTCGTGCGGCAGGTCGACGAGGCCGGTGACCGCGTCCCACAACGCGTCCCAGTTCCGGCCGTAGAAGTCGGGGAACCGCAGATCCCGTTGGAGGAGCCGGTGGAGCTCCTCGGCGTTCCGCACCTCGGTCAGATCGATGACCAGTGCGTGCGGGACATCCGTGAGCTCCGCCCCGCTTGTTTCGTCTGTCATGTGGCTGTGGTCTCAGTCCGCCCGCACCGCGCTGTAGCGGACCGGCCAGTCCTCCACCTTCACCAGCAGGCCCTCGCTCGCGAGGTCCCGGAGGATCTGGCGGGTGTGCTTGTCCTGTGGGTCGTGGCCTGCGTCGCGCAGCGCGCGCAGGGCGCGTTCGGTGTCCCAGTGGCCGCCGTACGTGCGCACGGCCTTCTCGAGATCGGCACGCTGGCTGCCGGTCGGCTCGGTCAACGCTCCGCCCCCTGCGCATGGTCACCGATCGCGGCGGCGTGCGCCTTCTTCGTGTGGTTGGTGATGCTCGCCGGCGCGCCGACGTAGTCGCACGCGGGGCACGTGAGCCACACACCCTCGGACACGGCACGCGCGCTGACCGAGTGGCCCGGGCCGTATCCGTGTCCGTGGAGCAACTGGGCGACGGAGGAGCCGTACTCGACCGCGAGCAGAGCCGCCTCCGCCACCTTGTCGTGACCGGGGGCGAAGAACGATCCGGTGCCGACCTTCTTCGCACAGCCGCACCAGCAGGTGCCGGTCGGGGTGAGGCTGGGAAGGGACTTCTGTGTCATGCCGTCACGGTAGATCAACGCACGTGGGCGCACGCGGGCTTTGCCCTGTTCGTGCCCGCACTCGTAGCATGCCGACCGTGGCCGACATCTACGAACTCCAGCTCACGCTCCACCTTCCGGGCTCGCTCCCGCCCGAGGACCTCGCCCTGCTGCGATGGCACTTGGGGATGGAGGGCGGACAGCAGGGCGACGGATACGAGTACCCCCTGTGGGAGGCTCGGGGCGCGGCGTTGCGGATCGGGGGCGCGCTGGTCGGGGAGTTGCACCCCGGTGGTGCGGGATGGGCGCTGACCGTGCGGCAGGAGACGCATCCCGACGAGTTCGACGATCTGCGCAGGATCGTGCGGTGGCTCGGCGCCCGGACGACGACCGTGGGCACGGTGGGCCACCTCCGCTTCTACGAAGCGCATCTCCCCGACCTGCTGATCGCGGAGGGCGGGGCCGTGTGCAGAGAGATCCTGCGTGTCGAGGAGGTCGTCGGGGCGGCGGATCACGTGATTCCCGACTTCTACGCCTGAACGGCGGCCGGCGCCGTGCCCCCCGGGTGCAGCGCCCGGCGGCCCGCTCACTTGATCGAGCACTCCTTCACGTCCAGCGGCTTCGTGTCGCCCGCCGGTCTGCTGCACAGGACCTCCGCCTTCGAGACGCCCTCCGGGGTTCTCCGGACCCGTGCGAGGACGATGCTGTGGCCGTGCCGTTCGCCGTACAGGGGCGCGTCGGTGAAGTCGATCGTTCCGGTGGCCATCCCGTCGAGCTTGACGCCCCTCAGGTTGATCCAGGTCGCGGCGCGGCTCTGGCGTACGTCTCCGAGGCTGGCCGCCCAGTACAGCGCACGCGTGGCGTCGTGGGCGAGGGCCGTCTGACCGCTGGCGAAGTCGGCGGCGTCGTACGTGGCCTCCCCGTCCTCGAGCCAGGGGAGGTGTTCGACGGCGTCCTGGTAGAAGGCGGTCCCGGACGCCGCTTCCCGCAGCTCGGCCAGGGCGGCGTGGTACAGCGTGATCCGCGGGGCCACGCCGTCCCGGCCGCCCGTGCCCGAGAACTTGGCCTTGCTCAGGTCGTCACCCGTGAGGATCGAGATCTCCCGGTTCGCGCAGCCCGGTTCGACGCCCAGCTGGGTCATCAGCGGCCCGATGTCCTCGACCCGTCCCGCGAAGTAGATCACCGACGGGACGTTCTCCCCGCGGCAGATGCTCTCCGCGTGCAGCCGCAGCTCGGGCTTGCCGTTCGCCACCCGGTAGCTTTGCGCGGGCAGCATCCGGAAGCCCTCCCGCTTCAGCATCTCGCCGCCGTAGAGGGCCTGTTCGCTGGTGTAACGGTCCTGCGACTCCTCCGTGTCACGGGCCAGCACCAGGGCGTGCGGGGCCCTGTCCCGGCCGCGCAGCTGCCGGGCGACGAGACCGAGGGCCTCCGCCTGGTGCTCGTCGGGAGCCGCGAGGCTGAACCAGTTGGAGAACTCCTTCGGCAGGTAGGTCGCCGAGTTGGTGCCGGAGACGACGGGGAGTCCCGCCGAGTGGAGCCGGCGCGTCACGTCGGGGCTGCTCTGCAGGTCACGGCCGAAGCCGACGACGCCGACGACGGTCGGGTCGCGGTCGGCGTACTCGGCGATCGCGTCGGCCGTGACGCTCTGGTGGCCCATGTCCGCGCCGCCGTTGGCGAGCAGTACCCGCAGTTTCACCCGGTAGTTCTCGTTGACGACGCGCTGGGCGAGGTAGACGCCGGCCAGCTCCTCGGCGCCCTTGACCAGGGACGGGTCCACCGGCGACGAGCTCAGCGGTCCCGCGTACACCACCGTGACGTAGGCGCCGGGGTGGTCGCGCAGCACCTCGGCGTTCTCCGCGTGCACCAGATCTTCCAGCTGGCGCAGCCTCCCGCCCTCCTCGTCGGCTCCGCCGGAGAGGTGAGCGCCGAACCGCACGTCCCCGGCGGCTATGCCGACGCACTCCGTACCGCCCCCGGGCGCGGGACGCCGCTCGGTGTCGCGGTCGGCGGTCAGCAGGCCCGCCGAGCAGTACGTCCGGTGCAGTTCGCGGGCGTGGACGACGCCGACGGTGGCGGCGAGGGCGAGGACCACGATCAGGCTGTGCGCCGACCACACGACACGGGCCACGGACGGCCGGTGCCCGGCCCGCACGCACCGCCAGTCCGTCTGGCGCAGCTGCACCAGCTCGTCACGGGGCAGCGGGATCCTGAGCACCCAGGGCAGGGCGTTGGTCCTGCTCGGCGACTGATCGGCCCGGAGGTTGCCGGCCCATTCGTCGTACCAGTGCCGCAGTCTCTGCTGCAGGCGCAAGGGCTGGGACCTGAGCGGGGGCTGCGGCTGCGGTCGGTTGACCGGCGCGCTTCCGTCCGTGCCCCGGTCGAGCAGCGCGGCGTCATCCGCCGCCACGCCCGCCACGATCAGCAGCGGGTCGAGTTCGCTGCGCCGGCTGCGGACGTCACTGACCGCCCTGATCAGCTCGATGCCGCCGTTCTCCCGGCCCACCCGGCGCAGGAACAGCACCGGCGGCCGGGTCCGCTTCAGCCCTCGCAGGTCCCAGCTGCCGCGCCGGTGGCTGTCCCGCAGATCCTCGAAGAGCGCCAGCACGTACAACTGGAGGGGGAACGGACCGCCCTCGCGCATGGCCTCGGCCACGTCGTAGGCGCGGGCCGCTATGGCCCGCCAGGAGCGCACGGGCCGCAGGAGCCGCACGCTCGTCGACTGGCGGCGGGCGGCGGACTGGAGGAACGTCGTGGTCAGGAACCACCGGCTCTCCCTGCGCAGCCACAGGAAGAGGGGCGCGCGTCCGGGAACGTGGTTCAGGGCGGCGAGCAGGATCATCAGTCCGATGCCCGCCAGGACGGCGACGTACCACTCGGGACGGGTGAGCAGCGCGGTGAACGCTCCCAGGACACCCATGGGGAGGAACTGCTGCACGTCGTTGAGCAGCACCTGCCGGTTGCGGCGCGAGGGTCTGCGGGGGCGCCAGCGCTGCCGGGCCAGGATGCGCAGAAGGTGCGTCTGGGCCTGCTCCCGCTGGGCGTTCCCGTCCGGAGTACCCGCCGGGGCGGTCGGCCAGTGCTCGCGCATCTCCGGATCGTCGGTGGCTTCCTGGAGGGCACGTACGAGGCCCAGGCGGGGGAAGGAGTAGGGCCGGTAGGCGGCGGAACGGTCGCCCCACTTCCGGCTGTCGCCGAGGTCGCGCAGGAGCCGCACGGCCTGGGCCGTGGGGTCGAGGTTTCCCGGCTGCGGCTCGGTCGGCGCGACGGCTAGGCGCGTACCGTGGCGCTGCTGCCCCTCGCGCAGTTCGTCGACGAGTTCGGTGACGCGGCCGTCGTCGTCGGCATCCTCGGCGTGCAGCACGATCACCGGCATGGGAGCGTCGCCGGCCCGGAAGTCCTGGATCAGTGACTCCAGTTGTCGTTGGACGTCGATACCCGCCTCGGTCGACATGCCCGGGTGACCGCCCCGGCAGTCCTGAGGGAAATTCTGGTCGCGGCCGTGCATGGACACCCCCCGTGGTCGTAAGACACATGTGTCACAAGCGCCTTGCGAGGATATCGCCCACCCCTGACAACTGCTCCCGGCGAAAGGGCGGTTCGTCGCGGTGGTGATGCCGCCGGAGCGGAAGGTCACTCGATCGGGTGATGCCGCACGGCGAGGGCACGTGCGGGGGCGCTGGTGTCGCAGGACGGGCACGGGCCGGTGCGGTGGTGTCGTACGACGGACAGCCCGCGTGCTGTCGGTGCCGACCGCCGACTGCCGACCGCCGACCGCCGACTGCCGACTGCCGACCACCGACCACCGACCACCGGAGCCGGATGACCGCGGCTCCCGGCTTCCCCGGCCCCGTCCCGGCCGCCCATCGCCCCGGCCGCGTCCCGGTCGCCCATTGGGCCGCCCGGGTCACCCCGGCCACCCGGTCGCGACGGTGGCCGTGCGCCCCGTGGTCCCCGGCCGCACGATGGGGCGGTGTCGCCGACCGGCGAACCGATCGGTACCGGTCGGATGCGAAGGAGGCCCCCGCGATGGGCGAGCTGTACATCGACGGCGAGTGGACCGAGGCCGCGGCCGGCGGGCGGCGGGAGGTGGTCAACCCGTACGACGCCTCCGTCGTCACCACCGTGGACGAGGCGGACGCCACCGACGTGGACCGCGCGGTGCGTGCCGCCCGGCGTGCCTTCGACGAGGAGGACTGGGCGAACGCCCCCACCCGCCGGCGCGCCGACCTCCTGATGCGCGTCCACGACCTGCTGCTGCGCGACATCGACGAGATCGCCCGCACCGAGACCCTCGACACGGGCAAGACGCTGACCGAGGCCCGCGTCGACGTGGAGGACGTGGCGAACGCCTTCCGCTACTTCGCGGAACTCGCGGGCAAGGACGGCGGCCGTGTCGTGGACGTCGGCCCGGACGTCCTCAGCCGCGTCGTCTACCAGCCGGTCGGGGTGTGCGCGCTCATCGCCCCCTGGAACTACCCGCTGCTGCAGGCGTCGTGGAAGGTGGCGCCGGCGCTGGCCGCGGGCAACACCTTCGTCCTCAAACCCAGCGAGACCACGCCGCTCACCACGATCGCCATGATCCGGCTGATCGAGGAGGCCGGCGCCCCGCCCGGCGTCGCCAACCTGGTGCTCGGCTCCGGAGCGACCGTCGGCGCGGCGCTGACCGCCCACCCCGAGGTCGACCTGGTCTCCTTCACGGGAGGCCTGGCCACCGGACGGGCCATCATGGCCTCCGCCGCCGAGGGGCCGAAGAACATCGCCCTGGAACTGGGCGGCAAGAACCCCAACATCGTCTTCGGGGACGCCGACTTCGACGCCGCCGTGGACTACGCGCTGGACGCCGCCTTCCTGCACGCCGGGCAGGTCTGCTCCGCCGGTTCGCGCCTGCTCGTCCAGGACTCCCTGCACGACCGGTTCGTCGACGCCCTCGCCCGGCGCGCCCGGGCGATCCGTCTCGGCAACGGCCTGGAGGAGGGGACCGAGAGCGGCCCGCTCAGCTCCGCCGAGCACCGTGAGAAGGTCGAGGGCCACATCGCCGTCGCCCAGGAGGAGGGCGCCCGGCTCGTCACCGGCGGCACCCGCCCCGACGACCCGGCGCTCAGCCGCGGCTTCTTCCTGCTGCCGACGGTCTTCGCCGACTGCGACAGCTCCATGCGCATCGTGCGGGAGGAGGTCTTCGGGCCGGTGGTCACCGTCGAACGGTTCCGCACCGAGGACGAGGCGGTGGCACTGGCCAACGACACCCGCTACGGCCTGGCCGGCGGTGTGTGGACCTCCGACGCGAGCCGCGCCCAGCGCGTCGCCCAGCGGCTGCGGCACGGCACCGTGTGGATCAACGACTTCCACCCCTACGTACCGCAGGCCGAGTGGGGCGGCTTCGGCCGCTCCGGCGTCGGGCGCGAGCTGGGCCCCACGGGCCTGCGTGAATACCAGGAGGCCAAGCACATCTACCAGAACCTCGCTCCGGCACCCTCCGGCTGGTTCAAGGGCTGACCGGGGCACGGCACGAACAGCCCGTCACCACCCGCCGGACCCCACGGCACCGACGGCACCGACGGCACCGAAGAAAGGCACTTCATGGCCTCCACCACCCCGCACGGCGCGGAGTCCTCCTACGACTACGTCGTCGTCGGCGGCGGCACCGCCGGCTGCGTGCTGGCCGCCCGCCTGAGCGAGGACCCCGACTGCCGCGTCTGCGTCATCGAGGGCGGCCCCAGCGATGTCGGTGACGAGCGCATTCTGCGCCTGCGCAACTGGATCAACCTGCTCGGCACGGAGTTCGACTACGGCTACACCACGGTCGAACAGCCACGCGGCAACTCCCACATCCTGCACTCACGGGCCCGTGTGCTCGGCGGCTGCTCGTCCCACAACACGCTGATCAGCTTCCTGCCGCTGCCACAGGACCTCGACGACTGGGTCGCGGCGGGCTGCACCGGCTGGGACCCGGCGACGATCCTTCCGTACCGCGACCGGCTGCAGACCAAGATCGTCCCGGTGGCCGAGGCCGACCGCAATCCCATCGCCAGGGACTTCGTCACCGCGGCCCACCGCGCCCTCGGCGTCCCCGTCATCGACGACTTCAACGCCGAGCCCTTCGCCGACGGCACCGGCTTCTTCTCCCTGGCCTACGAGCCGGAGGGCAACCTGCGCTCCTCCGCGTCCGTCGCCTACCTCCACCCCGTCCTGGACCGCCCCAACCTCACCCTGCTCCTGGAGACCTGGGCCCACCGGCTGCTCACCGACGCGTCGGGGAGGCTGACGCGTGTCGCCGTCCGCGGCGCCGACGGCGAACCCGCCACCGTGCGTGCCGAACGCGAACTCCTGTTGTGCGCCGGCGCCATCGACACCCCGCGGCTGCTGATGCTGTCCGGCATCGGCCCGGCCGACGACCTGCGCCGCCTGGGCATCAACGTCCACGCCGATCTGCCCGGCGTGGGGGAGAACCTGCTGGACCACCCCGAGTCCGTGATCGTCTGGGAGACCGACGGCCCGCTGCCGCCCAACTCCGCGATGGACTCCGATGCCGGCCTGTTCCTGCGCCTCGACAAGGGGCAGCCGCGCCCGGACCTGATGTTCCACTTCTACCAGGTGCCGTTCACCGTCAACACCGAACGTCTGGGCTACCCCGTCCCCGAGTACGGGGTGTGCATGACACCGAACGTGCCCCGGGCCCGCTCCACCGGCCGCATGTGGCTGCGCAGTTCCAACCCGGCCGAGCACCCCGCCCTGGACTTCCGGTACTTCACCGACCCCGACGGCCACGACGAGCGCACCATCGTCGAAGGGCTCAAACTGGCCCGGGAGGTCGCCGCCACCGATCCTCTGAGCGGCTGGCTCGTCCGCGAGGTCGCGCCCGGCCCGGACGTCACCTCCGACGCCGACCTGTCCGAGTACGGGCGCCGCGCGGCCCACACCGTCTACCACCCGGCGGGCACCTGCCGCATGGGCGCGGCGGACGACCCGATGGCCGTCTGCGACCCGCACCTGAGACTGCGCGGTGCCGAGGGCGTGCGCATCGTCGACGCGTCGGTGTTCCCGACGATGCCCACCATCAACCCCATGGTGACCGTCCTGCTCGCCGCCGAACGCGCCGCCGACCTGCTCACCCGGGCGTCGGAGCGGTGACCACGGCTCTTCCGCGCTGCGGAGCCCCGGCGGATGCCGTCGGCCGCCGGCAGCCGACGTACTGGCCCTCAGCGAAGGAGGAACACGACCGTGTCGACCACTGGAGCGCAGGGCCCCGGAGCGACGCCGGAGGAGATGCCCCCGGAGGACGCCCCGACGGGCCAGGTCCGGCTCAAACCTGTGGTGTTCTTCGGGTCGGCCGTCCTCGTCCTCGCGATCTCGATCTGGGCGATCATCACCCCCTCAGGTGCGGAATCGGCCATCGGAGTGGCCGTCGGCAAGATCTCCGGCTGGTTCGGCTGGTACTACTTCCTCGCCGCGACCCTGTACCTGCTGTTCGTCGTCTTCATCGCCGTGTCCAAGTACGGCACGGTCAAGCTGGGCCCCAAGCACTCCAAGCCCGACTACGGCCTCTTCACCTGGGGGGCGATGCTGTTCGCCGCGGGCATCGGCATCGACCTGATGTTCTTCTCGGTCTCCGGGCCCGTCAGCCACTACCTCGCGCCGCCGCAGGGCGACCCGGAGACACTCGAGGCCGCCCGGCAGGCCGTGGTGTGGACGCTGTTCCACTACGGCATCACGGGCTGGGGCATGTACGCGCTGATGGGCATGGCGCTCGGCTACTTCTCCTTCCGCTACCGGCTGCCGCTCGCGATCCGCTCCGCGCTCTATCCGATCATCGGCCGCCGGATCCACGGGCGGATCGGTGACACCGTCGACCTGGCGGCCGTCATCGGCACCGTCTTCGGTATCGGTGTGACGCTCGGCATCGGCGTGGTGCAGCTGAACTACGGACTGAAGGTCCTCTTCGACGTGCCGGAAGGGCTCGCCGCGCAGATCGCCCTGATCGTCGTCGCGGTGGCGATGGCCACCGCGTCCGCGGCGTCCGGTGTGGACAAGGGCATCCGCAGGCTGTCGCAGCTCAACATCCTCCTCGCCACCCTGCTGATGCTCTACATCCTGGTCGTGGGTGAACCGTTCCGGCTGCTCAACGCCGTGGTCCAGAACGTGGGTGACTACGTCAGCCGTTTCCCGTCGATGACCCTGAACACCTTCGCCTACGACCAGCCCACCGAGTGGCTGGACGCGTGGACGCTCTTCTTCTGGGCCTGGTGGGTCGCCTGGGCGCCGTTCGTCGGGCTCTTCCTGGCCCGCATCTCCCGCGGCCGCACCCTGCGCGAGTTCGTCGCGGCGACGCTGGTCATCCCGTTCCTCTTCACCGGTCTCTTCCTGGCGATCTTCGGCAACAGCGCCCTGTTCGTGGTGCGCGACGGGAACGCCGAGTTCGGCGAAACGGCCATGAACATCCCCGAGCAGGGCTTCTACAGCCTCCTGGAGCAGTATCCGGGATTCCTGTTCAGCGCCGGACTCGCGACGTTCGTCGGGCTGCTGCTGTACGTCACCTCCGCGGACTCCGGGGCCCTGGTCATGGGCAACCTCAGCGCCGAACTGCCCACCCCGGTCACCGACGCGCCCCCGTGGCTGCGCATCTTCTGGGCGGTGGCGACAGGGCTGCTCACTCTCGCCATGCTCATCGTGGGCGGGGTGCAGGCGCTCACCAACGCCACCATCATCATGGGGCTGCCCTTCTCCTTCGTCATGTTCCTGATCATGGCCGGGCTCTATCTGGCGTTGCGCACCGAGCGCATGAAGGTGGAGGCGAGGGTGACCACGCTGCCCGCCTCGCTTTCCGGACGTATGCCGCAGCACGGTCTGCCGGGTGCGCCGAACTGGCGGCACCGGCTGGCGCGCGCGATGGCGTTCCCCAGCAGGCGGGCGGCCGCACGCTTCGTCGACCAGGTGTGCCGCCCCGCCTTCCAGGAGGTCGCCGAGGAGTTGCGGCAGCAAGGAGTGGAGGCGGAGGTCCTGGAAGGCACCGTCGAGGAGAACGGCCTCACCCATGCCGGCCTGCGGGTGCCGACCGGCCCCAGCGACACCTTCCTCTACGAGGTCTGGCCGGTCGAGCTGCCGACCCCGGCGTTCGCCACCCGGTCGGTCAGCACGCACGACACCTACGTACGCTTCGAGGTCCGGCTCGCCGAGGGCAACCAGGACTACGACGTGATGGGTTACACCAAGGAACAACTCATCGCCGACAGCCTCGACCAGTACGAGCGGCACCTGGAATACCTGCGGGTGCGCCACGAGGCGGCCGCCCGCTCGGGCCTTCCCGACCACCGTCCGGACGCGCCGGACGCACACATGCCGGAGCAGTAGACACCCCCGGGCAGGGTGCGGGCCGGCGAGGGGGCCGAACAGCGGTGACGTCCGCCCCGGGTCCCCGGTCCCTACGCCTGAACGGCTGACGTCGCCGCGCATCCCCCCGATCCGGTGCCCGGCACCGGCCCGGTGAGGTCCGGGTCGCCGAACCGCGTGCGCAGGGCCTTGAAGGCCGTCACCTTGTCCTCGCCGAAGCGGCGGACGTGGGTGGCGTACTCGTCGGGGGAGAGGAACGCCGACGGCCGGGACTTGCTGTGGAACTTGTCCGCGTACATCACCAGCTTTTCCTCCTCCGTGACCGCCAGGTAGTCGCCGGGCGGGAGGGGCAGGCCCTGGGACACGACGTCGTGCCGGGTGAGGCCCACTCCGGTGTGGTGGGAGCAGAAACGGCGCAAGGGCTCGGGGAAGCCTTCGCTCTCGAGGATCTCGTGGCCGAGCAGGCCGTGCCGGATGTAGTTCTCGTGGTCCAGACGTCCGTCGTCGCCGTAGAGGCGGTAGACGCCGATGTCGTGGAGGAGGCAGCCGGCGCGGACCAGCCCGGCGTCCAGGTGGGCGAGGTGGGGCGCGGCCAGAAGCTGCTCGGCGACGCTCCAGACGATCTCGCAGTGCGTGTGGACGAGGGCGAACGCCTCGGGGGTGGGCGCGTGCCTCTCGTGCAGCGCGCGGATCTCTTCGGGGCCCGGAATCCTCATCGGGGGAGCGTAACAACCGTTCATCGGGCTGAGCCGGGCAGTTCCCGCCGCGCCCTTTTTCACGCGATCGGATGGTGCTCCGGGGAGTGGGCACCTGCCCGGCCCGCGGGCCGTTCGAGCTGGTGACGGGACTTGCTGTCCATTCTCAGCACGGAAACGGGAGCACACCATGGGACTGGCCTTCCACCGCAACGCCGACGGCACGACGACCGGACGCAACGAGGCCAACGGCTTCACCGTGACGCATGCCGAAGAGGAAGAGGTGAAGCGGCAGTTGTACGAGGACGCCGGGTGGGAGTACACGCCTCCGCCTCCTCCCGTGCCGCCCGGGTTCCACCGGTTCTCGTTGGTGCACGACGACTTCCGGGACTCGGGGTTCACGGACGAGCGGTATGCGGGGCTGCGGGCGCGTCCGCCGGAGGGGTGTGTGCCGGTCGACCGGGGGTGCTTCGCCCTGGAGTGCGAGCGGCCGGGGAAGACACTGATGGAAGCGGTCGCCGGCACGGTCGCGGAGATCCGTCGCGATCACGGGCTCGTGATGAACAGCCTGGGGGTCGAGAAGCCCCAGGAGTGGTTCGACACCGACACCAAAAACGGACACGCGGCGGAGATCGTCGCGCACCTGGTGGTGATGGCGGCCGACCGGGCCCGGTTGCTCGGATACGGGCGCAAGGACGTGGTCCGGCTACTCGATGCCACGGGGATCGAGTAGCCGGTGGGGTGGTTCAGCAGTCCCTGAACTCCGGGGACTGGTTCAGGATCTGGGACCGGACCGAGGTGAAGCGGTCGTGCCTGTCCCCGCCCCTCGCCTCCGGGCGGAACGCCGCTACCCGGTGGCAGTTCTGGAAGGCCAGGGTCACGCCGAAGTGGCGCTCCAGGCTGCCGCGGATGGCGTCGCTGGCGAGGGCGCGGAGGAGCTGGCCGCGTTCCTTCTCGGACGGGGGAGGGGTCTGGTTGTCGGTGAAGTCGGCGGTGCCGGCCTTCAGTTCCGCGGCCAGGGAGGCGATCAGGTCGTAGGCGTACGGCAGGGACGTGCGGACGGTGTCCACGAAGTCCTGCTCCCGGATGTCACCCTGCTCGGCTTCGGCGAGGAGCTTCGGGGAGACGTCGAGGGACATGGAGGGGTCCGTTCTCGGTAGGAGAGGAGGAGGAAGGGAGAGAGGCGGAGAGGGGGCGGAAGAGGGCCTCAGGACAGGGCCGCCGGGCCCGGTACGTAGTCCGGGTCCACCTGGTCCGCCAGGGACTCGCCCGTGCGCGCGTCCGCCCACGCGCGTGCGTTGCGGAGGTGGAACTCCACGGCGTGGCGGTGGAGCCGCTCCCAGTCGCGGGACCGCGCGTCCACCGTTTCGCGCAGGACGGTCAGGGCATGGCGGTTGTGCGGCTCCAGAGCGTCGAGCGCTTCCGACGCGGCCCGGCCCTGTTCCGCCGCGCGCACCCAGTCCGACTGCACCAGGTGGGTCAGCAGGTCGTCGCCGACCTGTTCCTTGAGGAAGAGGAGGTCGTCCTCTCCGGTCACCTTGTTGCCGACGACCGCGAGGGGGATGCCGAACTCGCGCGCGTGGTCGCGGTACTGGCGGTAGACCGACACGCCCTTGCGGGTCGGCTCGGCGACCAGGAAGGTCATGTCGAAGCGGGTGAACAGGCCGGAGGCGAAGGCGTCGGCGCCGGCGGTCATGTCGACCACGACGTACTCGCCGGGGCCGTCGACGAGGTGGCCGAGGTAGAGCTCCACCGCGCCCAGCTTGGAGTGGTAGCAGGCCACCCCCAGGTCGCTCTCGTCGAACTCGCCCGTGACCATCAGGGGCACTCCGCCGGCCCGGGAGACGTGGCGGGAGTGCAGTGCGTCGTCGCCGAGGAGACGCAGAAGACGTGAGCCCCGGCCGGGCGGGGTCGTCTTGATCATGGAGTCGGGGGAGGCGATGCGGGGGTTGGTGCCGCGCAGGTAGGCCTTGATGTCGGAAAGGGCCGGGCCCAGGGGAGGGGGTGTCGACGGGTTGTCCTCGCCGGGGGCGAGCGCCTGGGCCAGGTGCTGGTTGATGTCCCCGTCGATGGCGAGGACCGGGGCGCCGGAGTGGGCCAGGTGGCGGGTGAAGAGGGCGGACAGGGTGGTCTTGCCGCTGCCGCCCTTGCCGACGAACGCGATTCTCATCAGCGCCTCGCGCTGTTGAAAATGAATGTCATGTGTGTAGTTGTAGGGGTGGTCTCGGGGCCGCGTCAAATTCTTCGCGTCGTGTCCGGTGACCCTCACCCCGTCGAGCAGCCAGGGAGGCTTCATGCGTGTGATGGTGTCCCTGGGGGTCCGCCCACCCGCCCGGCCGTCAGCCGGCGACCAGTTCCCGTCGCACCTCGTGTCCGCACGGAGCCGTCTCCACCCGCGACGTCCGCCACAGCCACAGCACGTCGCGGCCGAACGACCACACCAGGAGACCGAGCGCCAGCACCACCACCGCGACGTTGACCGCGTGCGGCAGCAGTGCCGCGCCCGCCACAAGCAGCAGCACGCCCTGGAGCGCGGCCACCGTCTTGCGGGCCGTGCTCGGCGGGAGCGGGGCGGTCAGCCAGGGCCAGACCCGGGCCGCCGCGACGAAGCCGTAGCGCATCCCGCCGATCAGCAGCACCCACGGGCCCATCGCCATCGACACGTACACACTCAGCACCAGGATCAGGAACGCGTCCACCTCCATGTCGAAGCGGGCGCCCAGCGGGGTCGACGTACCGGTCCTGCGTGCCACCTTGCCGTCCACGCCGTCGAGGATCAGTGCCACGGCGGTCAGGCCCACGAACAGGGAGACGGGAGGTGAGTCCTGGAACGAGTCGGCGACCAGCGCGGTCACCCCGCCGACGAGGGCGGCCCGGCCGAGGGTGACCCGGTTCGCCGCGCCGAACGAGCGCGACCGGGAGCGGTGCAGGGCCCGGGAGAGCACCGCCCAGGTGGCGATCGCGAACGCGAGGCCGGTCAGCCAGCCCGCGGGGCCCATGCCGATCGCCGTACCGATCAGGGCCAGCAGCAGGATCTGCACGCCCGCCCCCACGGCGGTCTCCTGCTGTACGAGCCTCGCGTCGTAACTGTTGTTCAGGGCCACCGAGCATCCTCCGGCCGTATGACAGAGTCGATCAACGCCGCTACCTTGTGCGCGGCCTGTGTACCACTCGGTACGCGTGCAGGATCCCGATCGTTCAGGAGGACTTCGATGAACCGCACCGCTCGTGCGTTCTGGCTCGACTCGCCTGGCCGAGGGGTGATCCGTGAGGTCACGCTGCCCGAGCCCGGCGCGGACGAGGTGCTGGTGCGCTCGCTCCACTCCGGGGTGAGCCGCGGCACCGAGACGCTCGTGTTCCGCGGCGGCGTGCCCGAGAGCCAGCACACGGCGATGCGCGCGCCGTTCCAGGAGGGCGACTTCCCGGGGCCGGTGAAGTACGGCTATCTCAGTGTGGGGGTGGTGGAGGAGGGGCCCGACGCGCTCACCGGGCGTACGGTGTTCTGCCTGCACCCGCACCAGACGCGGTACGTCGTTCCGGCGAGCGCCGTCACGCCCGTGCCCGACGGCGTGCCCGCCGGGCGGGCCGTGCTCGCCGGCACCGTGGAGACCGCGGTCAACGCCCTGTGGGACGCGGCGCCCCTGGTCGGCGACCGCATCGCCGTCGTCGGCGGCGGCATGGTCGGCTGCTCGGTGGCCGCGCTGCTGGCCCGTTTCCCGGGCGTGCGCGTCCAGCTCGTCGACGCGGACCCCTCGCGGGCGAAGACGGCCGAGGCGCTCGGCGCCGGTTTCGCGCTGCCCGCGGACGCCCTCGGCGAGTGCGACCTGGTCGTGCACGCCAGCGCCACCGAACAGGGGCTGAGCAGGGCCCTCGAACTGCTCCGGCCCGAGGGCACCGTCGTCGAGCTCAGCTGGTACGGCGACCGGAAGGTGAGCCTCCCGCTGGGCGAGGCCTTCCACTCGCGACGGCTGGCCATCCGCGGCAGCCAGGTCGGCACCGTCTCCCCGGCCCGCGCGAACCGCGGCTACGCCGACCGGCTCGCCCTTGCCCTCGAACTCCTCTCCGACCCCGCCCTCGACGCCCTGATCACCGGCGAGTCCGCCTTCGAGGAACTGCCGGACGTCATGCCCCGGCTCGCCTCCGGCGAGATCCCCGCGCTGTGCCACCGCGTGCGCTACACCGACCCGGACCGCGGCGAACACGCCTGACCTGAGAAAAGACGTAGCCGACGCTGAACAGGGGAAGACAGTCAGCCGTACTACACGGCAATCCCCGCCGGAGCTCGGCCGGGGAACAGACGCGCCGCACCTGGAGGGTCGTCCGTTGTTCAGCATCACCGTCCGCGATCACATCATGATCGCCCACAGCTTCCGCGGCGAGGTCTTCGGACCGGCCCAGCGCCTTCACGGGGCCACGTTCCTCGTGGACGCCACGTTCCGGCGCGAACAGCTGGACGAGGACAACATCGTCGTCGACATCGGCCTCGCCACACAGGAACTCGGGGCCGTCGTCGGCGAGCTGAACTACCGCAACCTCGACAACGAGCCCGACTTCGCGGGGATCAACACCTCCACGGAGTACCTGGCCAAGGTCATCGCCGACCGGCTCGCCGAACGCGTCCACAAGGGCGCGCTGGGCGAGGGCGCCAAGGGCATCGCGAAGATCGCCGTCACGCTGCACGAGTCGCACATCGCCTGGGCGAGTTACGAGCGTGCGCTGTGACGGACACGACCATCGACGCGACCGGCAAGACCGTCGGGATGACCGGCGGCAAGACCGCCGGGATGACCGGCGGCATGACCGACAAGGCCGTCGGCATGACCGACAAGGCCGTCCGCGTGACCGACAAGGCCGGTGAGCGGGCCGGGACCGCCCGCCTGGACTATGTTCCGCTGCAGGCGTCCTTCCCGAGGAACGGCGGGATCATCCCCATGTCCCTGCGTACGGTCCACTTCGTGATGCCGGGCGGCGTCGACGACCCGGCCGTGCCCAGCGGCGGCAATGCCTACGACCGCCGTGTCTGCCTGGACCTGCCCGGGTTCGGCTGGCAGGTGCACCGGCACACCGTGGCCGGTGCCTGGCCCCGCCCGGACGCCGCCGCCCGGGCCGAACTCGCCCGGACCCTGCGCGACCTGCCGGACGGCGCCGTCGTCCTGCTCGACGGGCTGGTCGCCTGTGGTGTGCCCGAGATCATCGTCCCGGAGGCGGAGGAGGGGCGGCTGCGCATGGCCGTCCTCGTTCATCTCCCGCTCGGCGACGAGACCGGGCTCGACGCGACCGTCGCCGCCGGTCTGGACACCCGCGAACGCGCGGTGCTGAGGGCGGTGCCGGCCGTCATCGCCACCAGCGACTGGGCCGTACGCCGTCTCGTCTCCCACCACGGACTGGCCCCCGACCGCGTCCACGTCGCCGCCCCCGGCGCCGACATCGCGCCCCTCGCGCCCGGCACCGACGGCGTCTCACGGCTGCTGTGCGTGGCCGCCGTCACGCCGCGCAAGGGACAGCACCGGCTCGTGGAGGCGCTGGCGGCGGTCGCCGACCTGCCGTGGAGCTGCGCGCTCGTCGGCGGGCTCGGCCAGGACCCCGAGTACGTCGCCCACCTGCGCGACCTCATCCGCGGGCACGGCCTGGAGGACCGGCTGGAGCTGACCGGCCCGCAGTCCGGCGCGGCCCTCGACGCCAGCTACGCCGCCGCCGACCTGATGGTGCTCACCTCCTACGCGGAGACGTACGGCATGGCGGTCACCGAGGCGCTGGCCCGCGGCATCCCGGTCCTGGCCACCGACGTCGGCGGACTGCCCGAGGCGGTCGGCCGCGCACCCGACGGCGGAGTGCCCGGCATCCTCGTCCCGCCGGAGAACCCCGCCGCCATCGCCGCCGAACTGCGCGGCTGGTTCGGCGAGGCGGACGTGCGGCGCCGGCTGAAGGCGGCCGCCCGCAGCCGGCGGGCCGCGCTCGGCGGCTGGGCGAGCACCGCACAGAGCCTGGCGGCGGTACTGCGCCGGTTCCCGACCGAGCCCCGGAGGGCCGCATGACCGAACCGGCAACCGTCACCCAGCACAGCGCCACGATCCCGGCCCAGCCCGGCCCCCGGGACGTGACGGACGCGGCAGCCGGCCGGCGAGGGGGCGACATGGAACGCGAGACCACCGGCACGGCCGCCGCAGCGTCGGTCATTCCGGGCGCCGGACCCGCCGCGCCCACCGGGGAGCGGGCCACGCTGCGGCTGCGTGACACGGGTGAGGAGGAAATTGCCCGCTACGCGCCCGAGTGGCTCCAGCTGCGCGAACCGGCCGACGCCGCCGCCCGCTCGTACGACCTGCTCGACCCGTTGCGCATGCGGCTCGCCAACCTCCCCGGGCGGGCGGCGGACGGGCTCGTCATTCACGACATCGGGTGCGGCACCGGTTCGATGGGCCGCTGGCTCGCCCCCCATCTCGACGGTGCCCAGCACTGGGTCCTGCACGACCGGGACCCCTACCTGCTGCACTTCGCCGCCGTCGCCTCCCCGCGCTCCGCCGCCGACGGCAGCCACGTCACCGTCGAGACCCGGCGCGGCGACGTCGCCCGGCTCACCGCGGACGCCCTGTCCGGTGCCTCCCTGGTGACCGCGTCCGCCCTGCTCGACGTCCTCACCCGCGAGGAGGTCGGCGCACTCGCCGCCGCCTGCGCGGGGGCCGGCTGCCCGGCTCTGCTGACCCTGTCGGTGGCCGGACGCGTGGAGCTGACCGCTCCCCATCCGATGGACGAGGAGATCACCGAGGCGTTCAACGCCCATCAGCGGCGCGGCGGTCTGCTCGGGCCGGACGCGGTCACCGCCGCGGCCGAGGCGTTCGCCGAGCACGGGGCGACCGTACGGCTGAACCCCAGCCCCTGGCGCCTCGGACCGGAGCAGGCCGAACTGACCGGGCAGTGGCTGCGGGGCTGGGTCGGTGCGGCGGTGGAGGAGCGGCCGGAGCTGGCGGCGCGCGCCGACGGATATCTGGCCGAGCGTCTCGAGGCCTGTGCGGCGGGGGAGTTGCGGGTCGTCGTTCACCACAGTGACCTGCTCGCCCTGTGCCGGCCGGTGAACGGGGCCGCATGAGCGTGGAGACGGTGGAGGCCGCCGCCGCGGGGGCGCCGTCCGGGCACGGGGAAGGCGGCTTCCGTCGTCGGCTCGGGCGGCTCAACAACCGAACCGTGCGGACCCGCCTCTGCACCGTCGCCGGTGCCGCGATCCTGGCGGTGCTGTTCTGGCGGCTCGGTACCGGTGCCTTCCTGGACGGGCTGCGGCGCATCGACGGGGCGACGCTGCTCGCGGCGCTGGGGATCGGGGCGGTCACCACCGCGTTCAGCGCGTGGCGCTGGGCGCTGGTGGCGCGGGGGATCGGCATCCGGCTGCCGCTCGGGGCGGCCGTCGCGGACTACTACCGTGCCCTGTTCCTCAACGCGGCTCTGCCCGGAGGCGTCCTGGGCGATGTGCACCGGGCCGTGCGGCACGGGAAGGACGCCGGCGATCTGGGGCGGGGGGTGCGGGCGGTGGTGCTGGAGCGTACGGCGGGGCAGCTCGCGCTGTTCGCCGCCGGGGGTGTGGTGCTGGTGAGCATGCCGTCCCCGGTGCTCGGTGCGGTGCGGCAGGCGGCGCCGGTCGCCGGGCTCGGGGTGCTGGGGGCCTGCGCGGTGGTACTGGCCCTGCGGATGAACCGGGCGCCGTCGGGGCGGGGGCGGGGGGTCGTGCGCGGGGTGCTCGGTGAGGCGCGTGAAGGGCTGTTCTCCCGGCGCAACGCGCCTGGAGTGCTGGTCTCGTCCGCCGTCGTGCTGGCCGGCTACGTCGCGATGTTCGTGCTCGCCGCCGAAGTCGTCGGTGTGGGTGCGCCGGTGGCCGAGTTGCTGCCGCTCGCCGTACTGGCGCTGCTGGCGATGGGGCTGCCGCTGAACGTGGGGGGCTGGGGGCCCCGGGAAGGGGTCACCGCGTGGGCCTTCGGAGCGGCGGGGCTGGGGGCGGGGCGCGGGCTGACGGTCGCCGTGGTGTACGGCGTGCTGAGCCTGGTGGCGAGTCTGCCGGGTGCCGTGGTGCTTGTCGCCCGGTGGTACGCGGGTGTCCGCCGGGCCGGTGACCGGGCTTCTCTCGCCCCCGCCGCCCCTTCCCTTGGCGTCGGCTCCGAGGTGCCGTCGGGGCCGGAGGGTTCCCCCCGGATCGGCTCGAAGGTGCCGTCGGGGCCGGGAGGTGGCCACCGGGGTGGTTCTCAGGTGTCCGAGGTCAGCAGGGAGAAATACGTGCCGAAGGAATCCGTCAGGCTTGCCAGGAGATCCCTGCCCTTTTCCGGAGAGCCCAGGGAAGGGCGGCCGATGACACCCGAATCCGTATAGGCGGACATGCCGAGGGTGAGCAGATGACGTCGGTCGTCCGCGATGTGATCGGAGGTCTCGTAACCGGGCCGGAGCAATTCGGGATGCGTGTGCAAAAGGATGGAGGTCTCGATTTCACCCGCGTGCATGTCGGTGAGGAGCGAGGTGGCGACACCGGCCCGCTCGCACGCCGTCTCCCAGTCCTCCGGGGCCGGGAACAGCGCCATCCGCTCACCACGTGCGGAGGATTCCTGAACGGCGTTGCCCAGGACGTAGTTGCCGCCGTGGCCGTTGACCAGGACCAGGGTGTCCACGTCCGAGCGGCGGAGCGAGTCGGCGATGTCCCGTACGACCGCGTGAAGGGTCGTGGAGGAGAGGGAGACGGTCCCCGGCCAGGCCGCGTGCTCGTGCGAGCAGGAGATGGTCACCGGAGGAAGGAGGTGCACCGGGTAGGCGTCGGCGATCTCCCGCGCGATCGCGCAGGCGACCAGCGTGTCGGTCGCCAGCGGCAGGAACGGACCGTGCTGCTCGAAACTCCCGACCGGAAGTACCGCGATCTGCCGTGAGACGCCGGCTCCCCGCGTCCGTACATCCTCTGTAGTATCCGCCGGCAACAGACCGTGCACCGGGCCGTATGCCGCCGACCGCTTGTGTGAACCACCCATATCGTCACGGCCTTTCGTCTCTGCTTAGGAACTTGGGAATCATGACAGAAAAAGTAGGCGTACTCGGCAAGAAGCCTCCGCGGCGGACCGGTGTGGAACGCGTCGTGAATGCGCCGCTGCCCACCGTGTACGGGAAGTTCCAGGCGGTCGGCTACCTGGACCACGACCGCGGTGACGAGCAAGTCGCCCTGGTGTACGGCGATCCCGGCACCGACCGGGTCCTCACCCGGCTGCACTCGGAGTGCCTGACCGGCGACGCCTTCGGTTCCCAGCACTGCGAGTGCGGTGACCAGCTGGCGGCGGCGCTGCGCGCGGTCGTCGCCGAAGGAGCGGGCGTGGTCGTCTACTTGAGGGGACACGAGGGCCGCGGCATCGGCCTGCTCGCCAAGCTCCGCGCGATGGCCCTGCAGGCGGAGGGGCTGGACACCGTCGAGGCGAACCTCGCGCTCGGCCTGCCCGTGGACGCCCGCGACTACGCCGTCGCCGCCGGAATGCTCCAGGACCTGGGCGTGCGGTCGGTGCGGCTGATGTCCAACAACCCGCGCAAGCGCGAGGCCCTGGTCCGGCACGGCGTCCAGGTCGCCGAGCAGGTGCCGCTGCTGATACCGCCGTGCGAGAGCAACATCACCTATCTGCGCACCAAGCGGGAGCGTCTCGACCACCACCTGCCCCACCTGGACGCGGTGGCGCATCTGTCCTGACGGCGCCCGGTCAGTGCGTCACCGCCTCGTGCACCAGCCGCTTGAGGTCCCGGAAGACGGTGTGGGAGGACCTGGGCCGCACCTGCGTGCAGAACTGCACCGTCAGGTCGCGGCCCGGGTCGACCCAGAAGGTGGTGGTGGCCACCCCGCTCCAGCCGAAGCTGCCGCGACCGGACGGGGACTGGGTGCGGGACGGGTCGATGACGACGGAGACCCCGAGACCGAAGCCGACGCCCTCGTTGCCCGGTTCGTCGTGCGCGGGGCGGCTGCCGAAGGCGCGCAGGTCGGCGTTGCCGGGGAGGTGGTTGCGGGTCATCAGGTCCACGGTCGCGGGGTCGAGCAGGCGTGTGCCGTCGAGTTCGCCGCGCCGGCGCAGCAGCTCCATGAAGCGGTGCAGGTCATGGGCGGAGGCCACCATGCCGCCGCTGCCGGACAGGAACCGGGGGCGTCCCCGCAGGGGGAGCCCCGGGATCGGCTCGATGCCGCCGTCGTCCGTTTCTCCGTACAACTCCGCGAGGCGCTCCGCCTGCTCCTCGGTGACCTGGAATCCCGCGTCGTTCATGCCGAGCGGCCGGAAGACGCGTTCGGTGAGGTACTCGTCCAGCGGACGGCCCGAGACGACCTCGATGATCCGGCCCAGTACGTTCGAGGCGACCGAGTAGTTCCACTGCGTCCCCGGCTCGAACTGCAGGGGCAGGCTCGCGTACACGTCGGTCGTCCCGGCGAGGTCCGTCCCGGGCGCCACCGACGACTCGAGACCGGCCGCTCGGTACAGCGCGTCGACGGGATGGGCGTGGTAGAAGGCGAACGTCAGCCCGGCGGTGTGCGTCATCAGATGCCGTACGAGGAGGGGGCCGGCGGCCGGACGGGTGCGCACCCGGTCACCGGAGCCGCTCTCGTACACGCGCGGCTCCGCGAACGCCGGCAGGTGTCGGCCCACCGGGTCGTCCAGCGACAGCAGCCCCTCCTCCCTCAGCATCAGCGCGCCCACGGCCGTCACCGGCTTGGTCATGGAGTAGATCCGCCACAGCGTGTCGCTCTCCACGGGCAGCCCCGCCGCGACGTCCCGCGCCCCGTACGCCGTGAGGTGCG
This sequence comes from Streptomyces marokkonensis, assembly GCF_008312835.1. Taxonomy (GTDB): domain Bacteria; phylum Actinomycetota; class Actinomycetes; order Streptomycetales; family Streptomycetaceae; genus Streptomyces; species Streptomyces marokkonensis_A. The sequence continues at coordinate 62,367 of NZ_VSKS01000020.1, forward strand.
CGACGCGCCCGCCCCGGGCGACGGCCACGAGGAAACCGGGCAGCTTCCCCTCGTCCACCAGACGGGCGAAGTGCCGGTCCATACGCTCCAGCGCCCCCGCGTCCAGACCGGCCTCCCCGGGACCGGTCTCCTGCCGCAGCACCGTCATCGCTCTCCTCCGGGGAACGCCGGCCCGGTGCGGACCGTTGATCGAGTCATGACCCAGGACGCCGAACAGAACGCACTGCTCGCCCTGCTCTCCGAGGGGCACGGCGGAGTGCTCGTCACCCTGAAGCGCGACGGACGGCCCCAGCTGTCGAACGTCATGCACGCCTACTACCCCGATGAACGCGTCATCCGCGTCTCGCTCACGGACGACCGGGCCAAGACCCGCAATCTGCGGCGGGACCCCCGGGCGTCCTACCACGTCACCACCCCGGACCGGTGGGCCTACACGGTGGCCGAGGGCACCGCCGGGCTGTCACCCGTCGCCGGGGACCCGTACGACGAGACGGTGGAGGAGCTCATCCGGCTGTACCGCGACATCAACGGCGAGCACTCCGACTGGGAGGAGTACCGCGCGGCGATGGTCCGCGACCGGCGGCTGGTGCTGCGGCTCCGGGTGGAACGGGCGTACGGCATCCCGCGCCGCGCCGGGGAGTAGCGGCCCCGGCGCGGCGCGGACGCCGCCTCAGGCGCCGACGTACTCCGCGAGGTGCTCACCGGTGAGGGTGGAGCGGTCGGCGACCAGGTCGGCCGGGGTGCCCTCGAAGACGATCCGGCCGCCGTCGTGGCCGGCACCGGGACCGAGGTCGATGATCCAGTCGGCGTGCGCCATGACCGCCTGGTGGTGCTCGATGACGATGACCGACTTGCCGGAGTCGACCAGCCGGTCCAGCAGTCCGAGGAGCTGCTCGACGTCGGCGAGGTGCAGGCCCGTGGTCGGCTCGTCCAGGACGTAGACACCGCCCTTGTCGCCCAGGTGCGTGGCCAGCTTGAGCCGCTGCCGTTCGCCGCCGGACAGCGTGGTGAGCGGCTGGCCCAGGGTGAGGTACCCGAGGCCGACGTCGGCCATCCGCTCGACGATCTTGTGAGCGGCCGGAATCCGCGCCTCGCCCGCGCGGAGGAACTCCTCGGCCTCGGTCACCGACATCGCGAGCACCTCGCTGATGTCGCGGCCGCCGAAGCGGTACTCCAGCACCGACGCGTCGAACCGCTTGCCCCCGCAGTCCTCGCAGGTGGTGGAGACACCGGCCATCATGCCGAGGTCGGTGTAGATCACGCCGGCCCCGTTGCAGGTGGGGCAGGCGCCCTCGGAGTTGGCGCTGAACAGCGCCGGCTTCACGCCGTTGGCCTTGGCGAACGCCTTGCGGATGGGATCGAGCAGTCCGGTGTACGTCGCCGGGTTGCTCCGCCGGGAGCCGCGGATGGGGGTCTGGTCGACCGCGATCACGCCCTGCTCGGCGGGAATCGACCCGTGCACCAGCGAGCTCTTGCCGGAGCCCGCCACACCGGTGACGACGGTCAGCACCCCGAGGGGGATGTCGACGTCGACGTCCCGCAGGTTGTTCGCCGCCGCGCCGCGGATCGCGAGGGTGCCCGTGGGCGTGCGGACCGTCTCCTTGACCGAGGCCCGGTCGTCGAGATGGCGGCCGGTGATCGTGTCGCTGGCCCGCAGCCCCTCGACGGTGCCCTCGAAGCAGACGGTGCCGCCCGCCGTACCGGCGCCGGGACCGAGGTCGACGATGTGGTCGGCGATCGCGATCGCCTCCGGCTTGTGCTCCACCACCAGCACCGTGTTGCCCTTGTCCCGCAGGCGCAGCAGCAGGTTGTTCATCCGCTGGATGTCGTGCGGGTGCAGGCCGATGGTGGGCTCGTCGAAGACGTAGGTGACATCGGTGAGCGAGGACCCGAGGTGCCGGATCATCTTGACGCGCTGCGCCTCGCCGCCCGACAGCGTGCCCGAGGCCCGGTCGAGCGAGAGGTAGCCGAGACCGATCTCCACGAACGAGTCGAGGCTGTGCTGGAGCGCGGTGAGCAGCGGTGCCATCGACGGCTCGTCGAGGCCGCGGACCCACTCGGCGAGGTCCCTGATCTCCATCGCACAGGCGTCGGCGATGCTGATCTTCTTGATCTTCGACGACCGGGCGCCCGCGGTGAGCCGGGTGCCGTCGCACTCGGGGCAGGTCGCGAAGGTGACCGCACGGTCGACGAACGCCCGGATGTGGGGCTGCATCGCCTCCCGGTCCTTGGAGAGCATCGACTTCTGGAGCTTGGGGATCAGCCCCTCGTAGGTGAGGTTGATGCCGTTGATCTTGACCTTGGTCGGCTCGCGGTACAGGAAGTCGTGCCGTTCCTTCTTGGTGTACTCGCGGATCGGCTTGTCCGGGTCGAAGAAGCCCGACTCGGCGATGACCCGCACCACCCAGCCGCCCCCGGTGTAGGTGGGGATGGTGAAGGGATCCTCGGAGAGCGACTTGGAGTCGTCGTAGAGCTGGGCCAGGTCGATGTCCGAGACCGTGCCCCGGCCCTCGCAGTGCGTGCACATGCCGCCGGTGCGGCTGAAGGACACCTTCTCCGTCTTGGTCTTGTCGGTGCCGCGGTCGACCGTGAAGCCTCCGCTCGCCTGGACCGAGGCGACATTGAAGGAGAACGCGCCGGGCGGGCCGAAGTACGGCCTGCCCAGCCGGCTGAAGAGGATGCGCAGCATCGCGTTGGCGTCGGTGGCGGTGCCGACCGTGGAGCGCGGGTCGGACCCCATCCGCTGCTGGTCGACGGTGATCGCGGTGGTCAGCCCCTCGAGCACGTCGACCTCGGGGCGCGCCAGCGTCGGCATGAAGCCCTGCACGAAGGCGCTGTACGTCTCGTTGATCATCCGTTGCGACTCGGCGGCGATCGTGTCGAACACCAGTGAGCTCTTGCCCGAGCCGGACACACCGGTGAAGACGGTCAGACGGCGCTTGGGGAGTTCGACGCTGACGTCCTTGAGGTTGTTCTCGCGCGCTCCGTGTACGCGGATCAGATCGTGGCTGTCGGCAGCGTGCGGCGCGTCCGGCTGCCGGTCCGTCCTCGTGGCCTTGCTCATCGTTCTCCATCCGTCGGGCGGATCCGCCGTCGCGGCTCCGCCGGCGTCCCCCGGCTCGGTCCGACCGGTGGGGACGGGTGCGTCCGGTCGGCCTGCGTCGGCGCGGTCACGGCCGTGGTCCGCCGTCCGCCGAGGGCCCTCCCCGGCCGGGCCCCGCGCCAAGGCTAGGCCAGGCGTGCCCCTTGCCGCTTCTCCATTCCTGACCGGCCGCGGACACGACGCGGCCCCGGTCACGCCCGCGGGCGGGCGTGACCGGGGCCGGCCGGTGTCACGGGCGGGTGTTCCACTCCGCGACGACCGGGGTGCCGTGTTCCAGGGACAGCCGGCTCAGGGTCCCCGTCTCCAGCAGGAAGAGCCGTCCGTCGGCCGGTGGAAGCCCCAGGCGGCGGGCCGTCAGGACGCGCAGCAGATGGCCGTGGGCCACCAGCAGCACGTCCCCCTCGGCCAGTGCCCCGGCCACCCGGGACAGCACCCGGTCCGCGCGCTCGCCGACCTGCTCCGGTGACTCGCCGGGGAACTCCCGGCCGGGCGGCACTCCGTCGGTCCACAGGTCCCAGCCGGGCCGGGTGCGGCGGATGTCCGCCGTGGTGATCCCCTCGTAACCGCCGTAGTCCCATTCCCGCAGGCCGGGCTCCACCTCGGCGCCGGTCAGGCCCGCCAGTTCGGCGGTGCGCCGGGCGCGGACCAGCGGGCTGGTGAGGACCAGGCGGAAGGCGCGGTCCGCGAGCAGCGGGGCGAGGGACGTGGCCTGGGCCTCGCCCCTCGGGGTCAGCCGCAGATCGGTGCGGCCGGTGTGCCGTCCCGCCCTGCTCCACTCCGTCTCACCGTGCCGCGCCAGCAGCAGGTCACCCACCCCGTCATGCCTTCTTGACCGACTCGACGGCGTGCCCGCCGAACTGGTTCCGCAGCGCCGCGACCATCTTCATCTGGGGCGAGTCCTCCTGGCGGGAGGCGAAGCGCGAGAACAGGGACGCGGTGATCGCGGGCAGCGGCACCGCGTTGTCGATGGCCGCCTCCACCGTCCAGCGGCCCTCACCCGAGTCCTCCGCGTATCCGCGCAGCCGGTCCAGGTGCTCGTCCTCGTCGAGGGCGCCGACCGCCAGATCGAGCAGCCAGGAACGGATCACCGTGCCTTGCTGCCAGGAGCGGAACACCTCCCGGACGTTGTCCACCGAGTCGACCTTCTCGAGCAGCTCCCAGCCCTCGGCGTAGGCCTGCATCATGGCGTACTCGATGCCGTTGTGGACCATCTTCGCGAAGTGCCCCGCGCCGACCCCGCCCGCGTGGACGTAGCCGTACGGACCGTCCGGCTTGAGCGCGTGGAAGATCGGCTTCAGCCGCTCCACGTGCTCCTCGTCGCCGCCGACCATCAGCGCGTAGCCGTGCTCAAGGCCCCAGACGCCGCCCGAGACGCCCGCGTCGACGAAGCCGATGCCCCGGGCACCCAGTTCCTTGGCGTGCCTCTCGTCGTCCGTCCAGCGGGAGTTGCCGCCGTCGACGACGGTGTCGCCGGGCTTGAGCAGGCTGCACAGCTGGTCGATGACGTTCTGGGTGGGGGCGCCGGCCGGCACCATCACCCACACCGCGCGCGGCCCGTCGAGCCCGTCGACGAGGTCGGACAGGTGGGCGACGTCGGAGACGTCCGGGTTGGTGTCGTACCCGATGACGGTGTGGCCGGCGTTGCGGATGCGCTCGCGCATGTTGCCGCCCATCCTGCCGAGCCCGATCAGACCGATCTGCATGTCAGTTCACTTCCTGCGTTCGCGGTGGGCGGCCGCCGGCGCGGCCGTGGACGGGTCGAGGCCGGGGACGTCGGCGCCGGTGGTGAGGGCCGGTTGGACGCGCTTGGCGAGGACCTCGCCGAGTTCGACGCCCCACTGGTCGAAGGAGTCGATGTTCCGGATCGCGCCCTGCACGAACACCTTGTGCTCGTACCGCGCGATCAGCCGGCCGAGGACCGAGGGGGCCGGCCGGGCGCCCGGACGGGCGAAGCCGATCAGACCGGCCGGGACCGGCTTCGTCCCCGGGGCCGCCCGCTCGGGACGCCGGGTCGGCTCGGGGACGTCAGACATGGGAGGGGATCTCCTCGGCGGCCTCGCCGCGCAGGGCGACGGCGTACATCTCGTCCGCGTCGAGGCGCCTGAGCTCCTCGGCGATCAGCTCGGACGTGGCACGGACCTTCAGGGCCAGCCGGCGAGCGGGCTGGCCCGGCAGGGTCAGCGTGGCCAGCGGGCCCTCGGGGCGGTCGACGACGACCTCGCCGTCCTCCGTGCCCAGCCGGACCGCCGTGACGACAGGACCGGCGGTCACCACCCGCTCGACGGTGACCCGCAGCCGTGCCTCCAGCCAGCGCGCCAGCAGTTCGGCGGCCGGGTTGTCCGCCTCGGCCTCCACCGTCGCCGAGGTCACCCCGGACCGCGCCTGGTCCAGGGCCGCGGCCAGCGTGGACCGCCACAGGGTGAGCCTGGTCCAGGCGAGGTCGGTGTCGCCGGGCGCGTAGGTGCGCTTCCGGGCCTCGAGCACGTCCATGGGGTTCTCGACGGCGTACAGGTCGGTGATCCTGCGCTGGCCCAGGGCGCCCAGCGGATCCTTCGCGGGGTTCTCGGGCGCGTCCGCCGGCCACCAGACCACCACCGGCGCGTCCGGCAGCAGCAGCGGCAACACCACCGAGTCGGCGTGCTCCGACACCTCGCCGTACGTCCGCAGCACCACCGTCTCCCCGGTGCCCGCCTCCGAACCGACGCGGACCTCGGCGTCCAGCCGGGGGTGCGTGCGCTCGCGCGGATTGCGGGCGTGCCGCTTGATCACCACCAGGGTGCGCGAAGGGTGCTCGTGCGAGGCCTCCTCGGCCGCCTTGATCGAGTCGTAGGCGTTCTCCTCGTCCGTGACGATCACCATCGTCAGGACCATGCCCACGGCGGGGGTGCCGATGGCACGGCGGCCCTGCACGAGCGCCTTGTTGACCTTGCTTGCCGTGGTGTCGGTCAGGTCGATCTTCATGGCCTGCGCCAGCTCCGTCCGTCTTGTGCGAGCATCTCGTCGGCTTCCGCGGGTCCCCAGCTGCCCGACGTGTACCGCGCCGGCCGGCCGTGCGAGGCCCAGTACTCCTCGATCGGGTCGAGGATCCTCCAGGACTCCTCCACTTCCTGGTGCCGGGGGAACAGGTTGGCGTCTCCCAGCAGGACGTCCAGGATGAGCCGCTCGTACGCCTCCGGGCTGGACTCGGTGAACGACTCGCCGTAGGCGAAGTCCATGGTCACGTCCCGAAGCTCCATTGAGGTGCCCGGCACCTTGGAGCCGAACCGGACCGTCATGCCCTCGTCCGGCTGGACGCGGATGACGACCGCGTTCTGGCCCAGTTCCTCGGTGGCGCTGGAGTCGAAGGGGGAGTGCGGCGCCCGCTGGAACACCACCGCGATCTCGGTGACCCGGCGGCCGAGCCGCTTGCCGGTGCGCAGGTAGAAGGGCACGCCCGCCCAGCGGCGGTTGTCCACCCCCAGCTTGATCGCGGCGTACGTGTCGGTGGTGGAGGCCCGGTCGATGCCCTCCTCCTCCAGATACCCGCGCACCTTCGCGCCGCCCTGCCAGGCGCCCGCGTACTGCCCGCGCACCGTGTGCCGGCCGAGGTCGTCCGGGAGCCGCACGGCCCGGAACACCTTCAGCTTCTCGGTGAGCAGCGAGGCCGCGTCGAAGGAGGCCGGCTCCTCCATGGCGGTGAGCGCCATCAGCTGCAGCAGGTGGTTCTGGATGACGTCGCGGGCGGCGCCGATGCCGTCGTAGTAGCCCGCGCGCCCCCCGATGCCGATGTCCTCGGCCATGGTGATCTGCACGTGGTCCACGAAGGACCGGTTCCAGATCGGCTCGAACAACTGGTTGGCGAAGCGCAGCGCCAGGATGTTCTGCACGGTCTCCTTGCCCAGGTAGTGGTCGATCCGGAACACCTGCTCCGGGTCGAACACGTCGTGCACGATCGCGTTGAGCTCCTGCGCCGACCTCAGGTCGTGGCCGAACGGTTTCTCGATCACCGCGCGCCGCCAGGAGCCCTCCGGGGCGTCGGCCAGCCCGTGCTTCTTGAGCTGCTGGACGACCTTCGGGAAGAACCTGGGCGGTACGGAGAGGTAGAAGGCGTAGTTCCCGCTGGTGCCCCGGGAGGCGTCCAGCTCGTCGACCGCCTTGCGCAGCTGCTCGAACGCGTGGTCGTCGTCGAAGTCGCCCGGAACGAACCGCATGCCCTCGGAGAGCTGCTGCCAGACCTCCTCGCGGAACGGCGTCCGCGCGTGCTCCTTGACCGCGTCGTGCACCACCTCGGCGAAGTCCTGGTCCTCCCAGTCCCGGCGGGCGAAGCCCACCAGGGAGAAGCCGGGCGGCAGCAGACCCCGGTTGGCGAGGTCGTACACGGCCGGCATCAGCTTCTTGCGGGACAGGTCGCCGGTCACCCCGAAGATGACCAGCCCGGAGGGGCCCGCGATCCGGGGCAGCCGGCGGTCCCGGGGGTCGCGCAGCGGGTTGGACCAGCCGGCCGGGGGCGCCGGGAGGGCGGTGAGGTGCTCCGCCGGCTCCTCCCGCGCGGGCGCACGGGTCGCCCGGGCGTCCGCCGCCGCCTCGGTCGTCCCGTCGGGGGTGTCCGTCCCCGCTTCCGTCGTCTCGTCGGTCATGGTGCGTCAACTCCCTTGCCGTCGAGCGATTTCGTCACCGCGTCGACCAGCTCCTGCCAGGCGTCCTCGAAGGCCGCGACGCCCTCGTTCTCCAGCTGCCGCACCACCTCGTCGTACGAGATGCCGAGCCGCTCCACGGCGGCCAGATCGGCCCGCGCCTGGACGTAACCGCCGGTGACGGTGTCACCCCGGACCACCCCGTGGCCGGCGGTGGCCCGCAGCGTGGCCCCGGTCATCGTGAGGACGGTGCCGGGTGCGACCAGCCCCTCCGCATACAGGGTGTCCTTGTGGGCGGGGTCCTTCACCCCGGTGGACGCCCACAGCGGCCGCTGCTTGTTGGCCCGTGACCCACCGGCCAGCGCCAGCCAGCGCTCGCCCGAGAAGAACCGCTCGTACGCCTCGTAGGCGAGCCGCGCGTTCGCCAGGGCCGCCCGGCCCCGCAGGGCGAGTGCCTCGTCCGTGCCCAGCACGGTCAGCCGTTTGTCGATCTCGCTGTCGACGGGGGAGACGGGGAAGGAGGCGACGGAGTGGATCGCGGCCAGGCCGAGCCCGGCGGTGCGCGCCCGCTCCAGGCCGGCGAGGTAGGCGTCCATCACCTCCCGGTAGCGCTCCAGGGAGAAGAGCAGCGTGACGTCGACGCTGATCCCGGCGCCGATCACCTCGGTGATCGCGGGGAGGCCCGCCCCGGTCGCCGGAATGCCGATCATCACGTTGGGCCGGTCCACCAGCCGGGCGAGCCGTCTCGCCTCGTCGACGACGGCCGCCGTGTCGTGCGCCAGGCGTGGGTCGACCCCGAGACAGACCCGTCCGTCCCTGCCGCCCGTCGCCTCGTGCACGGGCCGCAGGACGTCGGCGGCCGCCCGGACGTCATCGGTGGTCATCGTCCGTACGGCCTCGTCGGGGGTCACGCCCCGCACGGCCAGGCCGGCGAGCTGCTCCTCGTAGCCCGATCCGGAGCCGATGGCGGCCCGGAGGGCCGACGGGCCGGTGGTGGCACCGGTGACGGTGCCGGACGCGACCAGGTCGGCGAGTCCGCCGGAGGTGAGGTGCGCCCGGGACAGGTCGTCGAGCCAGACCGAGACGCCCGCGCCGGACAGTCGCTTCAGGGCTCCCGCGCTCGCGGCTGCTTCGCTCACAGTGATCATCTTCTTTCTCGCGATGGCGTCAACCGCGCGCGCCGACAGGTGATTCCCCGGTGGCCGCGTCGTCGTCGGGTCGAATCCGTACTCGCGTGAACCGGTACCACGTCAGCCCGCTCCGGACTCGAACGCTGGTCCGTTCGGGGCCGGTCGGGCCGGGCCGCACCACCTCCGCGGAAGCGTGCACACCATAAAGGTATGACTTTTATCGGGGCGAGGGGCCGCCCCCCTCTGGCGGCCCCTCGCCCGGCGGCGAGTACCGCGGAACCGCTCCGGTCATGCGCATGGCCTTCCGGAAAGGGGGCCGGACATGCGGACGAGGGCTCCACACAGGTGTGGAGCCCTCGTCGCCTCCCGGCCGCGGGGCCGGGTACGGGGGGGGTGGGTCAGTGGCCGAAGGTGAACCAGTTGACGTTCACGAAGTCCGCCGGCTGGCCGCTGGTGAAGGTCAGGTAGACGTCGTGCGTGCCGGTCACGTCGCTGATGTTCGCCGGGATCGTCCGCCAGGACTGCCACCCGCCCGTGTTGCCCACCGCGAAACTGCCGATGGGGGCGTTGTTCCTGCTGTCCAGGCGTACTTCGACCAGCCCGCTGACGCCGGAACCGGCACCGCTCGCCACCCGCGCGGAGAACTGCCGGGCCGGGTCCGAGCCGAAGTCGACGCCCTTGTACTGCAGCCAGTCACCGCCCGCGAGGGCGCCCACGTTCTGGCCGCCGCCCGCGTCCGAGGCCGGCTCCTTCATCACGCCGGACTGGGCGTCGTAGGACTCGGCCTGGAGGGTGCCGTAGGCGTCGCGGTTGCCCGGGGTGCCGGGGTCACCGGGGTCGCCGGGGTCGCCGCCCCCGGAGGTCAGCACCTGTACGTAGTCGACGAGCATCGAGTGGCCGGGCCGGGTGCCCGCGTCCGGACCGCCGCCGAAGGCGTCGGGAAAGCCGCCGCCCATCGCCACGTTGAGGATGACGAAGAAGCCGTGGTCCGTGGCGTTGCTCCAGGTCGTCGCGTCGACCTGGTTCTCCCGCACGGTGTGGAAGTTGTCGCCGTCGAGGGAGAAGCGGATCTCCTCCACGCTCGTCGAGCGGTCCCACTCCATCCGGTAGGTGTGGAAACCGGCCTGGCAGCTCGTGCCCTGGCAGGTGGTCGAACCGCCGATGCCGCTGGTCTCGTTGCACGGGCCGCCCGGTGAGGTGCCGCAGTGCATCGTGGCGAACACGGTGTTCATGCCCTGCGTGTTCTCCATGATGTCCAGCTCGCCGACGGCGGGCCAGTTCCAGTAGTTGCCCCGGTAGGGGGCGCCGAGCATCCAGAACGCCGGCCAGTAGCCCTTGGCGGCGGCACCCGTGACGTTCGGGACCTGGATGCGGCCCTCGACGCGCAGCTTGCCCCCGGCCGGGGGCTGGAAGTCCGCGCGGTTGGTCTCGATGCGGCCCGAGGTCCAGTTGCCGGCGCCGTCGCGCCGCGGGGTGATGCGCAGGTTGCCGGCGCCGTCCAGGGAGACGTTGTCCGTGCTGGACGTCATGGTCTCGATCTCGCCCGTACCCCAGTTGGCGGGGCCGCCCGGGTAGCCCTTGCCGGTGGCGTACCGCCAGTCGGCGGTGTCGACCCCGCTGCCCGCGGGTCCGTTGAAGTCGTCGGCGAAGACCTGCGTCCAGCCCGACGGCGGAGGCGGCACGGAGGCGCTCGCGGACGTGCTTGCGGCGGTCGCCGCGCCCGCCGCGAGGGCGAGCGTGCTGACGACGGCGAGGAGCGCCCGCCGCACCGGACGGGGTCTGCGGAGCGTGCGGGGTACGCCGGAGGTGTCACTCATGGGGGGAAGCCCTCTCGGTACGGACGGTCTGTGCGGGGGAGTGCGGTCGAGAGCCCGGAACAACGCGTGAGAGCGCTCTCACAGCGACGCCAATGTGCTCTGCGGCCCCTTCGCCGTCAAGAGGTGCAGCCGGGAAAGTCCTTGCGGGCGTGGAGAGTTCACGTACCGAAAGACGCGAAAGGGTGCAAGTGGGCCCGGGCCCGGGTGAGGGCGCGGCACCCGGGACCGTCCCGGGCGCCGCGCCCCTCCCCCTGTTCGGCCGTGCGCGCGGCGGCGGCCCGCGCTCACACCGCTGTCGGCACGCGGGGCCGGGGCTCCTCCTCGGGCTCCTCCCGCAGGCCGAAGCGGTCGTGTGCCCGGCGCAGGGGCGCCGGGGCCCACCAGGCGCGCCGGCCGAGGACGGCCATGGTGGCCGGGACCAGGAGCATCCGGACGACCGTCGCGTCGATCAGGACGGCCAGGGTGAGCCCGAGGCCGATCTGCAGGATGGGTGAGAACCCGCCCGTCATGAAGGCGCCGAAGACCACCGCCAGGAGCAGCGCCGCGCAGGTGACCACCCGTCCGGAGCGGCGCAGCCCGGTCACCACGGCCTCGCGGTCGTCGCCGGTGCGCTGCCGGGCCTCGCGCATCCGGGCCAGGATGAACAGCTCGTAGTCCATGGCGAGTCCGAACGCGATCGCGACGATCAGCGGTGGCGCGGTGAGGCTGAGCGCGCCCAGCCCCTCGGCGCCCAGCAGCCCCGCCAGATGGCCGTCCTGGAACACCCACACGACCACGCCCAGCGCGGCACCCAGACTGAGCAGGGTCGTCGCGATGGTCCGCAGCGGCAGCAGGACGGAGCCGGTGAACGCGAACAGCAGCAGGAAGATCCCGGCCAGGACGGTCACGGCCGCCCACGGCCCCCGTTCCGCGAGCATCTCGCGGAAGTCGACCAGCCTGGCGGCGGTGCCCGTGACCTCGACCGGTTCGTCGCCGCGCACCTCCCTTACCCGCTCGACCAGTTCGGTCGCCTCCCGGCCGTCGGTCCCGCCGTGCGGCGGGATCTCGATCACCGCGGCGCCGTCCGGCAGTTCACGCGTCGCGGCACGCGGCGACAGCGCCCGGATCCGGCCGGCGGTCGCGGCGTCCGCGCCGGGTCCGACGACGACGGTGACCGGCGAGACCCCGGTGCCCGGCGGGAAGTGCCCGGTGACGGTGTCGTGCAGCTGCCTGGCCTCGGTGTCCGTGGGCAGTTGCCGGGCGTCGCCCACCGCGATGCTCATCCCGGACACGGGCAGCGCCAGGACCAGCAGCACCGGGACGACCACGGCCAGGACGGCGACCCTGCGCCGCGCCGCGAAACGGGCGACGCGGGCGAAGAACCGCCCCTCCTCGCCGCCCCCCGGCGTCTTCGCCGGCGGGATCCGCCCGCCGTACCTCGCCAGCAGCGCGGGCAGCAGGGTCAGCGCGGCCAGCATGTCGATGACGACCACGGCGGCGACCGCGAGGCCCATGCTGCGCAGGAACACACTGGGGAACACCAGCAGCCCGGTCAGGCTGACGGCCACCGTGAGTCCGGAGAACAGCACCGTCCGCCCGGCCGCCGCGACGGTGCGGTGCACCGCCTCGACGACGTCGCCGGTGCGCCGGCGCTCCTCACGGAACCGCACCAGCATCAACAGGGCGTAGTCCACCGCGAGTCCGAGGCCCAGCATCGTCGTCACCTGGATCGCGTACACGGAGATGTCGGTGACCGTGCTGAAGACGAACAGCGCCAGGAAGGCCCCCGCGATCCCGCTGACCGCGACGATCAGCGGCAGCAGCGCCGACCGGAGCCCGCCGAACACGGCGAGCAGCAGCGCCAGAACCACCGGCAGGGAGATCAGCTCCGCGTTCTTCACGTCCTCCTGGGCCCGCTCACCGAGCTGCTTCCCCAGCAACGGGCCGCCGCTCACATGGACATCGGGCGCGTCGATCTCCCGGATCCGGTCGGCCGCCGCGTCGAGCGTGCGCTCCTCGGCGTCGTCCAGTCCGCCCTTCAGCGCGACGGAGATGATCAGCGCCTGCCCGTCCCCGGCGGTCAGACCGGGCGTGGTGTACGGGTCGGGCACGGCGGCGACCCCGGCGACCTTCCGGACGTCTGCCACGGCCCGCTCGACGTCGGCGCGCAGCTCCGGGTCCGAGACGGCGGTGCCGGCCACCACGCCGGTGACCGACTCGCCCGCCGGGTCCACCCGGTCCAGGTACTGGGCGGCCGAGTCCGACTCGGTCCCGGGCACTTCGGGCACGTTGTCGGAGAGCCGCGCGAAGACTCCCGTCCCCAGGCCGAAGCCCAGCAGCAGAAAGAGCCCCCACAGGAGCATCACGGTCAAGGGGCGGCGGGTGGCCGCCCGGGCAAGTGCGGAAAGCACGGTCCCTCCCGGCGGGTGATGCGGCGTCAACACGCCTCAGACTCGTGCCGGGGGCCGGGTCGACGGATCGCCGGAGGGAGCGGTTCGCGGCCCTCGCCCGTACGGGGGAGACGGCCGCCCCCTCTCACTCCTCAGGGGGAGCCGGGCGTGATCAGCCCCGTCTCGTACGCGCAGATCACCGCCTGCACCCGGTCCCTGAGACCGAGCTTGCTGAGCACGTTGCTCACATGCGTCTTCACGGTGTGCTCACTGACGAACAGGGTCGTCGCGATCTCCGCGTTCGACAGCCCCCGGGCCAGCAGCCGCAAGGTCTCCACCTCGCGGGCGGTGAGCGCGTCCAGGCGCCGGGGTGTCGCGGCGTCGGCGGTGGCGTGCTCCCGGCGGCGCCGCACGATGTCCGCCACCAGCCGCCGCGTCACCGCCGGGGCGAGCAGCGAGTCACCGGCCGCGACCACCCGCACCGCGTGCACGAGGTCGTCGCGGCGGACGTCCTTCAGCAGAAAGCCGCTGGCACCGGCGTACAACGCCTCGTACACGTACTCGTCCAGGTCGAACGTGGTCAGCATGACCACCTTGCAGCCCGACTGCGCGCACACCCTGCGGGCCGCCTCCAGACCGTCCATCACCGGCATGCGGATGTCGAGCAGCAGCACGTCCGGCGTGTGCCGGCGGACCGCCGCGACGGCCTCCTCGCCGTCACCGGCCTCGGCGACCACCTCGATGTCGTCCTGGGCGTCGAGGATCATGCCGAAGCCGGCCCGGACCAGCTCCTGGTCGTCGGCGACGACCACCCGGATGCTCACCCGAGGGCCCCTTCGCGGTCGGCGGCCGCGGGCAGCCGTACGACGACCCGGAAGCCGCCGTCCGGGCCGCCGCCGGTCTCGGCGCTGCCGCCGCAGGCCGCGGCCCGCTCCCGGATGCCGATCAGCCCGTGGCCGCCGGCCGGCCCGGACGGGCCCCGTCCGTCGTCCGTCACCGTGAGGGTCACCTGGTCCTCCGCCCAGTCCAGCTCGACCACCGCGCGGGAAGCACGGGCGTGCTTCACGGTGTTGGTGAGCGCTTCCTGGACCACACGGTAGGCCGCGACCTCGGTGTCCGAGGACAGCGGGCAGGGTTCGCCCCTGGTGCGCAGTTCGGTGCGCAGCCCCGTGGACTGCTGAACCTGGCGGACCAGGCCGGGCAGGGCCGTCATGCCCGGCTGCGGAAACCGCCGCCCCGTCCCGCCGCCCGGCCGCTCCTCCTTCAGCACCCCGAGGATGCGGCGCAGTTGGGCCATCGCGTCCCGCCCGGTCGCCGCGATGGTGTCGAACGTCGCCTCGGCGCGCTCGGGGTCCTTGCGCACCACGACCGGCCCGGCCTCCGCCTGCACCACCATCAGACTCACCGCGTGCGCCAGGATGTCGTGCATGTCCCGGGCGATCCGGGCGCGTTCCTCGGCCCTCGCCCGCGCGGTGTCCGCGGCCCGCTCACGCTCCAGCCGACGGGCCCGGTCCTCCAGCTCCGTCGTGTAGGCGCGCTGCACGTGAGCGAGCATCCCCAGGGCGTAGGCGCAGACGAGTCCCATCAGATGGAAGGCGTACTCGAAGGGCTCCTTGTCCGTCTGGTGCTGCATGGTCGTGACGACCCCGGTCACCCAGCCCGCGAGCATCATCCTGCGCTGCCAGGGCCGTGCCACGGTGGCCAGGGTGTACAGGACGACCATCCCGCCGTACATCACGTCGGGCGGGGGCGCGTGGTAAAGGGCCTGCGCCGGGGTGGCGGCCGACACGGCCCACGCGGTCGTGCAGGGGGCGCGCCGCCGCCAGATCAGCGGTACGGCCGTGGCGGCGCCGAGCAGCCAGCCCTGCCAGGTCAGCGGGTCGTCGCCCTCGCCGGGAAAGATCCACTGCAGGGAGACGGCGAACAGCACGAGCGCGGCGAGCGCCGTGTCGAGGGCGTACGGATTCACCGGACGCCGGCGGGTGAGGACCGGCGGGAGGACGGACCGGAGGGACATGAGCGGCTCCTCGGGGCGGGGGCCGTCCCAGTATCACGAGGGCCCGGGAGCCCGGTCCTCACCGGTGAGAGGGATTTCGCGGCGCCGGAGAGGACGGTCCGTGCCCCGGCCGACGGGCCCCGGTCCCGGCCCGTCCGACGTCCGGCTGCGGCCCGGGGGCATGCGTGGCGGCGCGCGGGAGGTGATCCGGGGAGCGGGGCGGACGGGGCACGGACGGTCACTGGGCCGTCCCCGCGCCGGGCTGGTGCGGGGGCTGTCGGTGCGGGGCGCTGGAGCGTGGGGCCGGGCCGGAGCACCGAAGTGCGGTACGACGACCGGCACGGCGGCGGCCGCGGTCCTTGTCCGCGTACCGACCGCGGCCACCGGACGGCGTCCCCGGTGATCTGCCGGCCGTTCACCGTGACGCCCGAGTGCGGTGGTCCGTCGAAGGGCGGGCCGGGACGGGGAGGGCGCGGGGTTCGGGTCGGGTGGCCGGTGGTGAGGTCGGCGCGGGGAGCCGGGTGGTGTCCGCTCGCCGGCCGTGACGCTCGCGTGCGGTGGTCCGTCGAAGGGCGGGCCGGGGCGGGGGAGGCGGGCGCGGCGCGGTGGTGCGGAGCCCGTCGTGGGGGCCGCGCCGCGAGTAGGGTCGTCCCCGTTCGTCGTGGTGGGAAGGGTGCGGATGTGAGGCTGACGATTCTGGGCGGCGGAGGGTTCCGCGTGCCGCTGGTGTACGGGGCGCTGCTCGGGGACCACGCCGAGGGGCGGGTGACCCGGGTCGTCCTGCACGACGTGGACGCCGGCCGGCTGCGGGCGATCGCCCGGGTCCTGGCCGAGCAGGCCGCCGGCGTGCCCGACGCTCCCGAGGTGACCACGACCACCGACCTCGACGAGGCACTGCGCGGCGCCGACTTCGTCTTCTCGGCGATCCGCGTCGGCGGCCTGGAGGGCAGGGCGCACGACGAACGCGTCGCCCTCGCCGAGGGCGTGCTCGGCCAGGAGACGGTCGGCGCGGGCGGCATCGCCTACGGTCTGCGCACCGTGCCCGTCGCCGTGGACATCGCCCGCCGGGTGGCCCGCCTCGCCCCCGACGCCTGGGTCATCAACTTCACCAACCCGGCCGGCCTGGTCACCGAGGCCATGTCCCGCCACCTCGGCGACCGCGTCATCGGCATCTGCGACTCACCGGTCGGCCTCGGCCGCCGTATCGCCAGGGTGCTCGGCGCGCGGCCGCGGGAGGCGTGGATCGACTACGTCGGCCTCAACCACCTCGGCTGGGTGCGCGGTCTGCGCGTCGCCGGCCGGGACCGGCTCCCCGGCCTGCTGGCCGACCCCGCCCTGCTCGGCTCCTTCGAGGAGGGCAGGCTCTTCGGCGCCGACTGGCTGCGGTCCCTGGGCGCGATCCCCAACGAGTACCTGCACTACTACTACTTCAACCGCGAGGCCGTGGACTCCTACCGGCGGGCCGGGCGGACCCGGGGCGCGTTCCTGCACGACCAGCAGGCCCGCTTCTACGCCGGGACGGACGACCCCGGCGTCTCCGCCCTCGCCCTGTGGGACCGCACCCGCGCCGAGCGCGAGGCCACCTACATGTCCGAGAACCGGGAAGCGGCGGGCGCGGGCGAGCGCGAGGCCGACGACCTGTCCGGCGGCTACGAGAAGGTGGCCCTCGCCCTGATGCGGGCCGTCGCCCGCGACGAACGCACCACCCTGATCCTCAACGTCCGCAACCGCGGCACCCTCTCGCCGCTGGACGCCGACGCCGTGATCGAGGTGCCCTGTCTCGTGGACGCCGGTGGCGCGCACCCCGTCTCCGTCGGCCCGCTGCCCGACCACGCCACCGGACTGGTCTGCGCCGTCAAGGCCGTCGAACGCGAGGTGCTCGCCGCCGCACGGTCGGGTTCCCGCGCGACCGCGGTGAAGGCGTTCGCGCTGCACCCGCTCGTGGACTCGGTGAACGTGGCCCGCCGTCTCGTCGACGGCTACACCGCCGTCCACCCTGGCCTCGCCTATCTCGCATAGCCGCGGCCGGCCATGGCTTCGGGCCGGCCGGTCGCCCCCCGTGACAGCGACCGACCGACCCGAGCCCCCCGTTCCCCCGTGCTTCCCCCCGGCGGCTTCCCCAGTCGCCTACACCATCAAGAGCACCGGGCCCGGCCCCTGATACACCCCTGGCGGAAATTTCCCCGGAGAATTTTTCACCAGCGTGCCCCGGTCGCCGTCCGCGGTTCCACGGGCGCCGCCGGAGCCGGTACGGCACCCAGCGCGGGCGCGGGCGCGGCCGCGGGCACCTCCGCGCGCTGCTGCGGCAACGGCACCGGCAGCAACGGACGCGGACCGGCCACCACCGAGTAGTCCTGTCCGAGGAACGGCGGCACCAGCTCGCCGGGGTCGTCACCGAGCGCCAGCCGCACGGCGGCCCACGGGGCGTTCACCCCGCACAGCGACAACTGGTGCAGCCCGCCCGCCGGCCGGGTGTTGACGTCCATGAGCACGGGCCGCTCACCGAGCATCCGGAACTGGATGTTCGACAGGTGGTGCAGACCGAAGCCCTCCGCGATCCGCCGCGCCGGCTCCAGCCACCGGTCGTCCAGGGTGAAGCCCCTGCGCCGGCCGTTCTTGGTGCGTCCCACCGCCATCCGGACGCGATTGTCGGGCCCGGTCAGGCAGTCCACCGACACCTCGGGCTGCTCCAGCCGCGGCATCACCAGCCAGTCCACCGGCTCCTCGGCCCGCCGCACGGCGTCGAGCACCAGGCCGAGCGGCACGTACGGGCTCGGGAAACCGCTCAGCTGCGTGAGCGAGAAGGGGGCACGTGTGATCATCCGGAACCCGACCCCGCCCGCCCCGGACGCGGGCTTGAAACAGGCCCGGTACCCGCGCCCCTCCAGCTCGTCGACCGCCGCGACGAGTTCGTCCGCGCCACGCACCCGCCACCACGGCGGTACGGGCACCCCGATCGCCTGGACCGCCTCGTAGGCGATCACCTTGTCCTGGAACACGGCCACGGCCTCGGGCGGGGGCGCCAGCAGCGCCGTGCCGAGCGCCTCGAACTCGGCGCGGTGCGCGACGATCGCCGACTGGTGCAGCCGGGGCACGAACACGTCGATGCCGCGCCGCTCGCACTGGATGAGCGCGTACTCGACGTACGCGGCCGGGGACAGGCCCTCGGGCTCCGGTTCGGCGGTGTCGGCGGCGGCCAGCACGGGGGAGTCGGGGTCGCCGTGGGTGGCATGGATCTCGACGGCCCGGTCGCTGGGATTTCTCCGCAGCTGATCCATGAAGAACACGTTCTCCGCGTACGTGCGGTTGAGCCAGACGCGTACGCAAGAGACCATGCAGGCCGCCTTTCACGGTTCGCGGGCAGGGCTCAGCGGCCCGTTGCCCGGGCAGAGGTGGGGAGGGTCACCAAACCGCCCTGTGCGAAGGGCGTTTCACGGCGGTGGTGTCGGGGCGATCATACGGCTTCGGCGGCTGCCGCTGACACCACGTGCGGGAGACGGGTCGTGCTTGTTCCGGCGGCACGGATGTGATCTCGTGGTGGTGCTCGGTGACGGCTGAAGGGACCACGGGTGATGTCGGGGACAGGCGGCGGCGGACAGCTGTGGGCTATCAGCGATCTGCACATCGGCTACGCCGAGAACCGTGCCCTGGTCGAAGCCATGAGGCCCGCTTCGGACGAGGACTGGCTGCTGGTGGCCGGTGACGTCGCGGAGACCGTGGAGGACATCCGCTGGGCCCTCAAGACCCTCGCCGGCCGGTTCGCCAAGGTCGTCTGGGCGCCCGGCAACCACGAGCTGTGGACCCACCCGAGCGATCCGGTCACCCTGCGCGGCGTCGCCCGCTACGACCATCTGGTCGAACAGTGCCGCGACCTCGGAGTGATCACCCCCGAGGACCCCTACCCCGTCTGGGAGGGACCCGGCGGCCCGGTGGCCGTCGCACCGCTCTTCCTGCTGTACGACTACACGTTCCTCCCGCCCGGCTGCGTCACCAAGGACGAAGGGCTGGAGTACGCGCACGGCACCGGTGTCGTCTGCGCCGACGAGCACCTGCTGCACCCCGACCCCTACCCGAGCCGGGAGGACTGGTGCCGGGCCCGGGTCGAAGGGACGGAGCGCCGGCTCGCCGAGCTGCCCGACGGTCTGCCCGTCGTCCTCGTCAACCACTACCCGCTGCACCGCCATCCGACGGAGGTGCTCTGGTACCCGGAGTTCGCCATGTGGTGCGGCACCGCGCTGACCGACGACTGGCACCGCAGATTCCCCGTCCACACGGTGGTCTACGGCCATCTGCACATCCCCCGCACCACCTGGCAGGACGGTGTCCGCTTCGAGGAGGTGTCGGTGGGCTACCCGCGCGAGTGGCGCAAACGGAACCGGCCACCGGGGCGGCTGCGCCGGATCGTGCCCGGGGAGGGTGAGGGACGATGATCGAGGAACTGCTGCCGCAGACGGTGGTCGCCGTCGAGGCCTACGGCGACGAGGGCGTCGACGCCCCGCTGTACCCGGAGGAGGAGGCGCAGGTGGAGCGGGCGGTGCTCAAACGCCGCCGCGAGTTCACCGCCGTACGTGCCTGCGCCCGCCGCGCGATGGAGAAGCTCGGTGTGCCGCCGCAGCCCGTGCTGCCGGGAGAGCGCGGCGCCCCGCTCTGGCCGGACGGGCTGGCCGGCAGTATGACCCACTGCCGCGGCTACTGCGCCGCCGCCCTGGTCCGCGCCGATGACCTGGCGTCCGTCGGCATCGACGCCGAGCTCCACGGACCGCTGCCCGAGGGCGTCCTGCCCGCCGTGGCGCTGCCCGCGGAGGCGGAGCGGATCACCCGGCTGACCGGGGAACTGCCCGCCGTGCACTGGGACCGGCTGCTGTTCAGCGCCAAGGAGTCCGTCTACAAGGCGTGGTTCCCGCTCACCGGGAAGTGGCTGGACTTCCAGGAGGCGGACATCGACCTCTTCGCCGACGCCGGGGAAGCCGCTCAGGGCGGATTCCGCGCCACCCTGCTCGTGCCCGGCCCGCTGGTGGGCGGGCGCCGCGTGGACCACTTCACCGGCCGCTGGACCGCCCGGGGCGGCCTCGTCGTCACGGCGATCGCGGTCCCGCACACCTGACAGCGGCGCCCCGGGGCGGCGTGACCCGCCGCCGCGGGACGCCCGGCGCGGCGGCCGGCCTACCGCTCGGGGTGCCAGTCACGCAGCATGCGGAAGAACGCCTCCTCGTTGCCGGTCAGACCCGCCCGCGCCAGGGCGGCTTCCGCCTCGGCGAGCACGGACGGCGGGACGAGCGGGGGTCCGGGCGTGCCCGGCGGGCCGGGCCGGGTGTCGAGGGCGGCCCGGACGGTGTGCAGCAGGCGCAGATAGGCCTGGACGGCGGTGCGCTCGCGGTCGGTCAGTACGGCGGTGGGCATCGCTCGGCTCTCCCCGTGTCGTGGTCGTCGGTCCCACGCCCCCGCACACGGAGGGGACGCACCTCCAGCTTGCCGTCCACCACTGACAATCGGGCCGTACCGGGGGCCGGTTCGCCCGGCCGGCGGGGCTCGCGCGCCGGGGCGCGCCCGCTCAGCTCTGCGGACCCAGATACCCGAGCGACGCCCCGATGCGGCCCGCCAGATGGTCCCGCCGCACCGGCCCGCGCAGTGCGGAACCGGCCAGCCGGGTCCGGCACTTGCTGGCCAGCAGCAGACCGAACGCCTCGGCCTCCTTCTCCTCGGCGAGGTCGAACCGGGTGCGCGCGGCGACCCTCAGGACCGTCGCCCGCAAGGCGTCCTCGTCGGGGGCCGCACCCAGTAACCGGGTCGCGACCCCCGCGCCCGCCACATGGTGACCGCAGTGACCCGCCTTCATGTGCCACAGCTCGTGGCCGAGGATCACCAACTGGTGGTCGGGAGCCGTGCGTTCCTCGATCACCACGAGGTCCTGGTCCCTCATGTCGAGCCACAGCCCGCTCGCCGTCCCCGGCGGGAAGACGGCCGTACGGAACAGCACCGGCCGGCCGCGGCGCCTGCTCATCGCCTCGCACAGGGCGCCGTACAGATCGGCGGGCCGCGCCGGGACGGGAAGCGTCAGCTCCGCGACCAACTCGCCGCACAGGCGGCGCATTTCCCTACCGATGCCCACAGTTCTCCCCGGGTCACGCCTTGGGCCGCTGGACACTCTCCAGGAGCATGTCCAGCCACTCCGCGACCTTGTCGCGGTGCTGGTCGGTGGGCAGCTGCGCGGCCCGCCAGGCGATCCCGCGCACACCGTGGTCCTGCAGCAGCCGCTCCAGGGGGTCGGCCGTGACCGCCGCCGCCTCCCGCTCCCGGTCCGCCAGCTGCTGCAGCAGCTCCTGCTCGGTGTGCTGGAGGGCGCTCGCGAGCGCCTCGGGGTCCTCGGCGGTGAGGAAGCCGGCGTGCACCCGGAAGAACCGCTGGATGGCGTCGCAGTGCTCCATGGTGGGCCGCCGGTCGCCGTTGATCAGGGCGCCGGCCTGCTGCCGCGACATGCCGGCGCCGTCGGCGATCTCCTGCTGCGTGTACTTGCGGCCGTTCGGCTTCAGCCGGGTGCGGCGCAACAGGTCCAGCCGCTGCACGAACCGGGCCTGCACATCGGGCTCGCCCGCGGACCGGCCGCTCAGCAGCGCCCTGACCACGGGTTCCGGGACGCCGGAGGCGACGGACAGCCGGCGGACGTCGAAGACCTCGGTGTGCGCCACGCCGAGCCGGTCGGCGAGTGCGGTGACGCGGGCGACGACGGCCGGCAGCGCGGCCGTCGGCGCGGTGCCCGGACCCTCGAAGCCACCCGTCACCGAAAGATCTCCTACGTCTCTCACAGGCTTCTCACAAGCGATTGCCGTGAACTTCACGGAGACTAGCCGGTGGTTCGAACTCTCATCCAGGTCTCGCCACAACTGTGGCCAATTTCGGCCGTCAACCATCGTGGAATGCCACGATAGTTGACATGCCACACGTCCGGGCACCAGGATCGGGGCGCCGCGTCAGGGCCGCACAGGCAAGAGGGGTGACCTCCCGATGGCATATCAGGCAGGAGGGCAGCGGCCGGCACCGCGGCCCGTCCCCGGGACCCCCGAGGCCCAGGCCTATCTGCAGGACTACGCCGCTCTCCTGGAGGCGGCCCCGTTCCCCTCCCTGGTGGTGGACCACCGCTGGGACGTGCTGCTCACCAACAGTGCTTTCCGGACACTTTTCCAGGACGTCGAGCCGCATCCCACCGCCCTGCCCGTCGACAACTTCCTGCGGTTCGTCCTCTTCCATCCGGACGCCGCCACGGTCCTCGGCGACCACGAGTCGAGCTGGTGCCTGCCGATGCTGGCCCACTTCGCCAAGACCGTCGAGCGCCACGGCCACGACCACGGGCTGCAGGCCATCCGCCGCGACATCGCCCAGGACCCGATCATGGAGGCCGCCTACCGGCACGGGCTGCCGCACTGGCTCCGGGCCGTCGGCGAGCGGGCCGCCGAACACGACGGCGCCGTACGGCCGCTGCTGCACCCCGATCCGCGCTGGGGTGCCACGGACTGCCGCATCGTCGTCGAGACGACCGGGATCCTCCAGGAGATGGGCTGCGTCCGGCTGACCCTGGTCCTGCGCGAGACCCGCCGCGCCCCGGCCCCGGGCCGCAGGACCCGCCGCGTCGCATCCCACCTGCGGGTGGTGTCCGCCGTCGACTGAGCGGCCCCGTGCCGACTGTGTCCGCCCTGTTCCCGAACATGTGCTGTGTGACATAGTACTGACGTGAGCGAGCCGCTGACCTGCGATGTCGTGGTAGGCGCCGGGATGGTGGGCGCCGCCTGTGCCTATTACGCGGCCCGGGCCGGTCTCACCGTCACCGTCGTGGACCGGGGCTCCGTGGCCGGCGGGACGACCGGCGCGGGCGAGGGGACCCTCCTCGTCTCCGACAAGGCGCCCGGCCCCGAACTCGAACTCGCCCTGCTGTCGAACCGGTTGTGGGCGGAGGCCGCCCAGGAGGCGGGCAGCGCCGTGGAGTACGAGGCCAAGGGCGGTCTCGTCGCCGCCGGCACCCCCGAAGCCCTCGACGGGCTGGCAACGTTCGCCGACGCACAGCGGACCGCCGGGGTGACCGCCGATCCCGTCCCCGCCGACCGGCTCCACGACCTCGAACCGCTGCACGGCGAGGGGTACGTCCGTGCCGTCAAGAAGTTCTCCGGGGACGTACGCCGCGCCTACCGGATCGCCGAACTGGCCCCCGAACTCGACCTGCTGGCCGGCGCGGACGACGTCCTGCTGGACGAGATCCCGACGACGGCGGAACTCGCCACCACCGCGGACCCGGTGGCCCTGGAGGCGCTGCGCCCGGTCGCCGAGGAGATCGTCACCGCCGCCGCGGCCGGCGACCTCATCGCGTACGTCGCGGCCGACCAGCGCTTCCACCTCGGGCTGCTGGCGCTCGCCGGCAACGGCCACCTCGTCGAGGTCGTCAGGGACCTGCGCCGCCGCGCCCGCCTGTACGGGCTGACGGCGCCGGCGGAGCAGGGGCGGCTGGAGGCGTCGGCCGTGGAGCACCTGGAGATACTCGACGCGTTGCTCGCCCGCGACACGGAGACCGTAGGTGCCGTGATGACCCGCCACCTCGGGCACGTCCGCGGCCTGTGGGCCGCACCCTGACGGCGGACTCGCGCATCGGACGCAAGCGGCTCGCGTAGCACGGGCCGGCCGGCCGCTCGGTTCTCCGAGGCGGGGGCATGTCCGTCCCAGCCGGGGCAGTACCCCGCCCCCTGCCCGGCACGCCGCCGCGAAGTTACCCGTGCGTTCCGCACGTCGGAGTGATGACAGCGGTGACTGTGCGGGACGGTACGCCGCGTGACAGCGTCATGCCCGTCAGCGATCGACGGGAGGGAGACGGCGTGAACAAGGGCTATGCCGTGTACTGCGACGCGGACCCGTACTTCTACGACGCTCCGCACCGCACCGTCTCCCCGGCCGGCGCCGGGCGCTCCCGGTACGCCGCGGCCTCATGGCCCGTCCCGCCGGGGTGGCAGCGCAACGAGAGCGGGGACTGGCTCGCCCTGCGCCCGGTCGACGCCGAACTGCCCGACCAGGGCTGGAAGATCCACGTCTCCGCCTGTCTCGACAACGCCGAGTCCGTGCTCGAGCGGGTGTGGCGGCACTGCGTCGCCGGCGGCACGGCCTTCAAGTTCGTCCCCAGCCGTTATCTGCTGCACCAGCGCAACGCCAAGTACGCGGACCGGGCCGGCAGCGGCAAGTTCATCACCGTGTACCCGGCGGACGAGGCGCGGTTCGAACGGCTCGCGGGGGAGCTGGCGGAGCTGCTGGCCGGCGAGCCCGGACCGCGCATCCTGAGCGACCTGCGGCTCGGTGACGGTCCCGTGCACGTGCGCTACGGCGGCTTCACCCGGCGCAACTGCTACGACGAGCACGGGGAGCTGCGGCCGGCCGTGACCGGTCCCGACGGAGTGCTGGTGCCCGATCTGCGCGGCCCCGTCTTCCGCGTACCGGACTGGGTCAGCCCGCCCGCCTTCCTGCGTCCGCACCTGGAGGCCCGGGGCGCGCTGACCGTGGCCGGTCTGCCCTACGCCATCGAGTCGGCGCTGCACTTCTCCAACGGCGGCGGTGTCTACCTCGCCCGCGACTCCCGCACGGGGGAGCGGGTCGTCCTCAAGGAGGCCCGTCCGCACGCCGGACTGGCGGCCGACGGTGCGGACGCCGTGACCCGGCTGCACCGCGAACGCCGGGCGCTGGAGCGTCTGTCCGGCCTCGGCTGCACACCCGAGGTGCTCGACCACCTGACGGTCGGGGAGCACCACTTCCTGGTGCTGGAGTACATCGACGGCAAGCCGCTCAACACGTTCTTCGCCCGCCGTCACCCGCTCATCGAGGCCGACCCCGGTGAGCAGCGGCTGGCCGAGTACACGGCCTGGGCCCTCGACGTCCACGCCCGGGTCGAGCGTGCCGTCGAGGACGTCCACGCCCGGGGCGTGGTCTTCAACGACCTGCACCTGTTCAACATCATGATCCGTGAGGACGACAGCGTCGCCCTGCTGGACTTCGAGGCGGCGCACGAGGTCGGCGGACCCGGCCGGCAGACCGTCGCCAACCCGGGGTTCGTGGCGCCGCCCGGCCGGAGGGGCGTCGCGGTGGACCGGTACGCGCTGGCCTGCCTGCGGCTCGCGCTGTTCCTCCCGCTCACCAGCCTGCTGGCGCTGGACCGCCGCAAGGCGGCCCACCTGGCCGATGTGGTGGCCGGCCAGTTCCCGGTGGACCGGGCCTTCCTGGACGCCGCGGTCGACGAGATCACGGGCGGCGACACCACCGCGTCGGCCCCCGCCGGCGCCCCGGGGGCGCGACGGACGGCCGAGCCGGTGGTTCCCGTCCGGCCGGACGACTGGCCCGACAGCCGGGACTCGATGGCCGCGGCCATCCGTGACTCGGCGACACCGTCGCGTACCGACCGCCTCTTCCCCGGCGACATCGCCCAGTTCGCCACGGCCGGCGGCGGACTGGCCTTCGGCCACGGCGCGGCGGGAGTGCTGTACGCCCTCGCCGGGAGCGGGGCGGGAAGGGACGAGGACGGGGAGCAGTGGCTGCTGGAGCGGACCAAGCAACCGCCGTCGGGCATGCCGCTCGGTTTCCACGACGGTCTCGCCGGTGTCGCCTGGACGCTGGAGTACCTCGGCCACCGTGACCGCGCCCTCGACCTCGCCGAACTGCTCCTCGACCAGCCCTTCGACCACCTCGCCCAGGACCTGCACAGCGGTACCGCCGGACTGGGCCTGGCCCTGGACTCGCTGGCCGCGGCCACCGGGGAGACCACCCTGCGCTCGGCGGCGCGGCGCTGCGCCGAACTGACCGCCCGCGACAGGCCCGCCGGCGGGAGCGCCGGCCGGAGCCGCGCGGGACTGCTGTACGGAGCCGCGGGACGCGCGCTGCTCTTCCTGCGGCTGTACGAGCGCGACCGGGACCCCGCGCTGCTCGACCTCGCCCGGGACGCGCTGCGCCAGGACCTGTCCCGCTGCGTCCGCGGCGCGGGCGGCGCCCTGCAGGTGGACGAGGGATGGCGCACCATGCCCTATCTGGGCGCCGGCAGCGTGGGCATCGGCATGGTGCTCGACGACTACCTGGCGCACCGGGAGGACGAGGAGTTCGAGCAGGCGAGAGGCGAGATCGTGGCCGCGGCGCAGGCCATGTTCTACGCCCAGCCGGGCCTGTACCGAGGTGTCTCCGGGATGGTGCTGTACCTCGGCCGCACCACGGCCACGGTGCCCGGCACCGGTCCGGAGGCCGTTCGGCGTCAGCTCGACGCGCTGTCCTGGCACGCCATGTCCTACCGCGACCGGCTCGCCTTCCCCGGAGAGCAGATGATGCGCCTGTCCATGGACCTTTCCACGGGCACGGCGGGATGCCTGCTGGCCGTCGCCTCCGTCCACGGCACCCCCTCCGCCGGGCTGCCGTTCCTTCCGCCCCTGCGCGACACAGGGCGGCCCCACGACTCGGCCCCTCAGGGGGTCGTGATGAGAGAAGACAACCCGTTGCCGTACGAAGGGAAGACGTCATGAACCTGTTCGACCTGCAGTCGATGGAGACCCCCAAGGAAGAGGCCATGGGGGATGTCGAGTCCGGCAGCCGCGCGAGCCTGCTGCTCTGCGGCGACAGCAGCCTGAGCGTCACCACCTGCAACTGACGCCGGCGGCGACCGCCGCGGCGACGCGGTGAGTCACCTCGCTCGGCTCCGGCGCCCCGGGCTTTCGCCCGGGGCGCCGGCGCCTGCAACGGAGGACATCCGAGCCCCCGGCGCGCCCGGTGGGCGGTGTCCGGCCACGGCGGACGGACGGAAGGGAGGCCGGTCGGTGCCGACGACCGGGACCCGGGCACGGCCGGAGGACGGGGCGCGGGGCGGAGCCGACGGCGCGACGCCGGGGCGCACGCCCGAAGTGCTCGTACTGCTGTGCTCGGTCGCAGCGGCCGCGGCGACGGTGGCCCAGCCCTTCGTCCTCGGCCGCACACTCGACCTGCTCCTGCACGACGGAACGGACGTCGGCGCTGCCGCGGGACGCTGGCTGGCGCTGAGTGCCGCGCTGCTCGTCGGCGAACTGCTGCTCGACAGCCTCACCTCCCTGTTCACCGGCCGCTGCAACGCCGCATGGACGGCGTCCGTCCGGTCCCGCGCCTACGGCGGTCTGCTGCGTGCCGTACCGGACCGCGCGCGGTCCTGGACGCCGGGGGACGTCGGGACCCGCCTGACCCTCAACGCCGCCGACGCGGGAGGCGCCCCCGCGGCCCGGGCGGCACTGGTGGCCTCGGCGTTCACGCCCGTGGGCGCGCTCGTGGCGCTCGCCGTCGTCGACGTATGGGTGGCCGCCTGCGTACTGGCCGGGCTGCCCGCTCTGGCGCTGGTCCTGCGGGCCTTCGCCCGCGACACCGGTGCCTCGGTCGCCGCCTACCAGAACACCCAGTCGGAGATCGCGTCCCGGCTGCTCGAGGCCCTGGAGGGCGCGGCGACGATCGCCGCAGCGGGGACCGTCGCCCGTGAACGAGCCCGCGTACTCGCGCCGCTGACCCGGCTCGCCGCCCAGGGCCGGCGCATGTGGGCGCTGCACGGCCGCGCCCTGGCCCGCAGCGGTGTCCTGGTCCCGCTGCTCACCCTGGCCGCCACGGCCGTCGGCGGCCTGCGTCTCGCGTCGGGCGCCCTGAGCGTGGGCGAGCTGCTCGCGGTGTTCCGGTACGCGCAGCTGACGGCCGGCGTCGGGAGCGCCGCGTCCCTGCTGGGAGCGGTGGTACGGGGCCGCGAGGCACGGAACCGGACGCTGGCACTGGCACGCGTGCCCGCACTGGTCCACGGGACGCGGCGCCTGCCCCCGGGCGGGGCGGGCGAACTCGAACTGCGCGGGGTGCGCGTGGTGCGCGACGGCAGGCAGGTGCTGCGCGCGGACGGTGTGCGGGTGCCGGGCGGCGCCACGGCCGCGGTGGTCGGCCGCAGCGGAGCGGGGAAGTCCGTCCTGGCCGCCGTGGCGGGGCGGCTGGCCGACCCCGACGAGGGACATGTGCTGCTGGACGGTGTCCGCCTCGACCGGCTGACCCGGGAGGCGCTGCGCACCGAGGTCGCCTACGCGTTCGAGCGCCCGGCGCTGGGCGAGGGAACGGTCGCCGAGGCGGTCGCCACCGGCCCGCGGCAGGTGTCGCCGGAACAGGTACGGGAAGCCTGCCGTGCCGCGGGCGCCGACGGCTTCGTCCGCAGGCTGCCGGGCGGGTACCACACCCCGTTGCCCGCGGCGCCGCTCTCGGGCGGCGAGCACCAGCGCCTCGGACTGGCCCGGGCGTTCGCGCACGCCGGACGGCTGCTGATCATGGACGACGCGACGTCCAGTCTGGACACCGCGACGGAGCACGAGGTGGACCGGGCGCTGCGCCGGTCGGTGCGGCCCGGAACCCGGCTCGTCGTCGCGCACCGCCCGTCGGTGGCGGCCCGGTCGGACCTGGTGATCTGGCTGGAGGACGGGGAAGTGCGGGCTGTCGCGCCCCACCGCGAACTGTGGGACCTGGCCGCCTACCGGGCGGTCTTCGCCGCCGACGGCACCGCGGCCGGGGCATCGCCTCGGAGCACCACGTCCCGGTCCGAACCCGAAGGAGCGCGGCCGTGAACCGCGCCGCGGACGCGGACGCGCGCGGCACGGGCGACGGGTCCGGGGCGCTGCGCCGCATCGCGCCGCACGCCCGCCGTTTCCTCGCCCGGCGCACCGGGGTACTGACGCGCCTCACGCTCTGGTCGCTGGCCGAGACCGCGCAGGCGTTCCTCGTGGGCTACGGCGTCGCCCAGGCCGTCGACCAGGGATTCCTCGCCGGTGACGCGCGTCGGGGCTTGCTGTGGCTCACGGTCGCGCTGGTCGCCGTGCTGCTCGGGGCCCCCGTGATCCGGGGCGTGTTCACCGAACTGGCCGGCCTGACCGAACCGCTGCGCGACGGGCTGGTGCGGCGTGCGGTCGACCGGTCCCTGGAGCGAGCGGCCACGGCAGGGTCCGGCGGGACGGACCGGGCGGCCGTCTCCCGGCTGACCAACCAGGTCGAGATCGCCCGGGACAGCTTCGCCGGTCTCGTCCTCACCCTGCGGTCCTTCGTCTTCACCGCCGCCGGAGCGCTGCTGGGGCTGGCGTCGCTGCACCCTGCCCTCCTCGTGGTGGTGCTGCCGCCTCTGTCGGGCGGTCTGGTGCTGTTCCTGGCGACGCTGCGGCCCATGGCGGCGGCCCAGCGACGCGCACTGGCGGCCGACGAGGCGCTGGGCGACCACGCGGCCCGGACCCGGGCGGCGTTGCGGGACCTGACGGCCTGCGGAACAGGGCCCGAGGCGGCGCGGCGCGGAGCGGAGCTGGTCGACGGTGCCGCCGCGGCGGCCCGTGTCCTGGCCGGCTGGGCGGCGGTGCGCACGGCGGCGCTCGGCGTCGCGGGTCATCTGCCCGTCCTGGCGCTGCTGCTGGCCGTGCCGTGGCTGCGCGGGCGAGGGGTGACGGCAGGGGCGCTGCTGGGCGCCTTCACCTATCTCGTCCAGTCGCTCCTGCCCGCCCTCCACACGCTGATGACCGCGCTCGGCGCGGCGGGGGCCCGGCTGCTGGTCGTCCTCGACCGCATCATCGGCCCGGAGCCGGAGCCGGAGCCGGAGCCGGAGCCGGAGCCGGAGCCGGAGCCGGAGGCAAAGGCAAGGGCGGCACGGATGTCGACGCCGGGGGGCATCACGCACCCCGCGCGGCCCGAACCCGCGGGCCCGGCCACATGTCGTCCGGCGCCCGGCACCGCCGGTATCCCCGCCCCCGGCGCCCGGCCCCCGGCGGTGGAACTGCGGTCCGTCACCCTGTCCTACGGCGCCCGCGCGGAGCCGGTCCTCGACGCGCTCGACCTGTGCGTCGCCCCGGGCGAGCACCTCGCCGTCGTCGGACCGAGCGGCATCGGCAAGTCGACGCTCACCCGCCTGGTGGCGGGGACGCTCGCGCCGAGCGGCGGCGAGGTCCGGGTGGCCGGGCGGGGGGTGACCGGGCGCGCCCCCGCCGAACTCGCCGCACTGCGCGTACTGGTGCCCCAGGAGGCGTACGTCTTCTCCGGCACCCTGGGCGACAACCTCGCGTATCTGCGTCCCGACGTGAGCCGCGCGGACCTCGACGCCGCCGTCGGGGACCTCGGTCTGATGCCGCTGGCGGAGCGCCTGGGCGGGCTCGACGCACCGGTGCGGCCCGCCGAACTGTCCCACGGCGAACGGCAACTCGTCGCGCTGGCACGTGCCTTCCTGTCGCCCGCCCCCCTGCTGCTGCTCGACGAGGCCACCTGCCACCTCGACCCGGCGGCCGAGGCGCGCGCGGAGGAGGCTCTCGCGCGGCGCCCGGGAACGCTGCTGGTGGTGGCGCACCGCCTGTCGTCGGCCGTCCGCGCCGACCGGGTGCTCGTGCTGGACGGCACGGAGGCGGTCTGCGGCACCCATGAGGAGGTGCTGGACCGGTCGCCGCTCTACCGTGACCTGACGGGTCACTGGAACGGCGGCCCGGCCCGGGAGTCCTGACCGCGGCCGGCCGGGCCGCACTGAGAGGTCACCGCACGCCGGTCACGTCCATCCGGCGCTCTGGACGATGCGTATCGCGTCGACCCGGTTGCGGGCGCCCACCTTCCGGATCGCGGTGGCCATGTAATTGCGGACGGTCCCCCGGGACAGGTGCAGGCGGGCCGCTATCTCGGCCATCGGCGCCCCCTGGGAGGCGAGGGACAGCACGCTCAGTTCCCGGGTGGTCAGCGGCATCTCCGCTCCCTCCAACAGGGCGACGGTGAGCGTCTCGTCGAGGAAGCGCTCTCCCTTGGCGACCGCGTGCACCGCCGTGATCAGCCGGCGCGCCGGGGCGTTCTTGTCGACCAGCCCGCGAGCACCGCCGTCGAACGCCCTGCGGAGGACCCCCGGCCGCTTGGCGCTCGTCAGAACGACGAGCCGGTCCCCGTGCCGCGCCTGGAAGGGGGCGTCGTGCGCCTGCCCCGGGCCCTGCAGGCAGTCGCCGTCCACGACCCAGACGTCCGTCGGCAGCACCTCGGGATCCGGCAGGCCGGCGCCGGGTGACATGGAGGAGACCTCCAGCGCGACATCGGATCTCAGCAGTTCCACCAATGCCGACCGCAGCAGTTCCTCATCGTGCACCACGACTGTACGGACCATCTCCCCCACCTCTTGTCAGCGGCCGCGCCCCGGGGCAGCCGGCCTCCCACTCCTTGGAGCCACGGGCCATGTGCCCTGATCCGTCCCGCGGGAACACGCGCGTACGCACGTGCGAACCGCACCGGACGCAATCCGCCGCCTCCGGCACCCCTCACAGGGCGGGACGGCCGCGTCCGCCCGGCCGAAAACGGCGTAGTCGCACACCCTCCGGCGGGCGGCGCCCGCCCACGCGGAACGCGGCAGCCGGCCGTCGCACCCGCGACGGCGGCTCCAGACCCTGGCCACGGCCGCATACGGTCGGCCGATACCGCCGTACCCCGCGGAACCGGACGTTCGGGTGACGCTTTCTCCCCGTCCGGGAGTACGGCTGGAAACGGTCAGTGTGCAATCTGGCGTGATTCCCACGGCCCGCCGGCCGGGCCGCGCCACCCGGGACCGTCCGGTCCAGGGCAGGGACGGCCGCGCCGCGAGCCGCGCCCCCAGGCCCAGCTCATCGGTGCGCGCGGGTACCGACTCTCATCGATACGGGACCGTACCGATACGACAGTGTTCCGATACGTCGGCGTACCGGTACACTGGCGTATCGATAGACGTGGGACACACTCCAGGGGCAAGGAGCCGAGCCGATGACGTCGCAGGACGCGGACCGACCGGGGCCGGCCGGGACCTCGCGCCGCTCCAAGATCACGCCGGAGCGTGAGCGGGAGTTCTTCGACGCGGTGCTGGACCGGATCCGCGAGTGCGGCTACGACGCCGTGAGCATGGAGGGCATCGCCGCCAGCACACGGTGCAGCAAGTCGACGCTCTACCGGCAGTGGCGGACCAAGCCCCAGTTCGTCGCCGCCGCCCTGCGGTCCAGCCGGCAGGCGCGGTTCGCCGGCATCGACACCGGCACCCTGGCCGGGGACCTGCGCGAGGCGGCGCGGTGCGCGGGGGAGTGGTCACCGAAGGACACCCAGCTGCTCCAGGCGCTCGGCCACGCGGTGCTGCAGGACCAGGAACTCGCCAAGGCGCTGCGCGAGGCGCTGGTCGACCCGGAGCTCGCGGCGCTGAGGGAGATCCTGCGGCGCGGGATCGAGCGCGGGGAGGTCGACGCCGGCAATCCGGCGCTGGACTACATCCCGGCGCAGATCTTCGGAGTGCTGCGGGTGCGCCCGATGCTGGAGGGGCGCCACGCGGACCCGGACTATCTGCTGCGGTTCGTGGAGGCCGCCGTACTGCCCGCACTCGGCCTCGACTGAGACCCAGGCCGCCGTTCCCGGGCCGACCGGGCGGTGACCTGACGCGCCGCACCGTGGGGACGGGGGCGGCGCCCACCCCGGCCGGGTGGGACACCTCTTGAGCGGAGGGGTGGCCCACCCGGCCGTCGTACGCGGGGTGTCAGACGTCCTGCCCGTTGCCGCCGCCGCCCGACGCCACCTCGATGCCCTCGGTGATCTCGTCGAGGACGGACTGGGTCTGGTCGGTGTCGACCCCGAAACGGACCACGACGATCCGCTTCGGCTGCGCGGGGGACGGGAGGGCGAGCGACTGCACGTACCCGTCCGAACCCTTGCTGGTGACCGCCTTCCAGCGCACCAGGTAGCCCTTCTGCCCGGCCACGGTCACCGCCCTGGACGCGAGCACGTCGTGCGAGGTGATCTTCCCGTAGGAGTCACCGCCGTAGCTCTGCTCCGCGTTGGCGGCGATGTCCGCCTTGGCCACCTCCTCGGCGGTCGAGCCCCGGATGCCGAGCGCCAGGGCGGGCGCCGAGTACGCCCCGCCCTTGGTGCAGCTCTTGGACGTGTCGCCGGGGCAGTCGTACTCGTCCTTCGACGTCACCGCGGCGCCCGACCGGAGCTCCTGGCCGTACCAGCCGTCCGGGACGGGCAGGCTGATCCCGCTCAGCGCGTCGGTCACCGACCCGCTCTCGACCCGCGGCGCCTCGGAACCGTCGGGTCCCGGTTCCCCGCCCCCGGAACCACCGGAGCCGTCGTCCGGCCGGCCGTCCCGCCCGCCCGGTCCCTGCGAGGTCGTGGAGCCCCCGCCTCCGCCGTCGTCCGTCAGCGCGTACACACCGACACCGATGCTCGCCAGGACGGCGACGGCCACCGCGACGGCTATGCCGTTGCGCACACGGTGCCCGCGTCCGGGCGGCGGCGGAACGGGATGCACGGGGTAGGCCGGATACGCCGGCCCGGCCGAGGTGCCCGGTGCCGGCGGCCCCCAGGCGGCGGCCGTCCCCGCCGGCCGGACCTGGTCCGTCCAGGCCGCGCCGTCCCACCAGCGCTCGGTGGCCGGTCCGTCATTCGTCTGCCCGGGGTCGGGGTACCACCCGGGAGGAGTCACCTGCGTCATGCCCCCACCGTATGAGGCAACGGTGAAAGCCGTATGAGAGAGCCCCGCCGACCCGCGCCCACGCCCGGTACGCCCCGCGCAACCCGGCCCCACTTGACGGCAGTTGACCATCGGTCCCCCTGGTGGGAGGCGGCTCGCGTCGACCGGGGTGTCCGGTGTCACTCGTCACGGCAACACGTGCGCCGAGCGGGCACCGCCCGGACGGGAGGAGGACTACGCTCGACACCGGTACGTCATTCGGGCGACTCGGGGAGGTAGCGGGATGACGGAGGTACGGCCCCCGGCCGCTTCCTCGGCTTCCCTGTGGGAGCGCGACGAGGAAGTCGCCGCCATCAAGGATGCCGTCGACATCCTGTGCGCCGACCGCTCCTCGCCGGGCAGGCTGCTGGTGCTCCGGGGCGAGGCGGGGCTCGGCAAGACCGCGCTGCTTGCGGAGACCCGGCGCATCGCGGAACAGCGCGGCTGCACCGTCTGGTCGGCCCGCGGCGGCGAGACCCTGCGCTCCGTCCCCTTCAACGTCGTACGCCAACTCCTCCAGCCCGCCCTGGTGCCGATGCTGCCGGAGGAGGCACGCGAGTACCTCGGCGACTGGTACGACATCGCCGGCCCGGCCCTCGGCATAGCGGACCCCGGCGACCGGCACGCCGACCCGCAGGGCGTGTGCGAGGGCCTGGTCGCCGCCGTACGCCGGCTGGCCCGCCGGGACTGGCCGTTGGTCCTGCTGATCGACGACGCCCACTGGGCCGACCAGGAGACCCTGTACTGGCTGGCCGCGTTCGCCGAGCGCCTGGCCGACCTGTCCGTCCTCGTCGTGGTCGCCCGCCGGCCCGGCGAGATCTCCGGGACCGGAGCCCGGTACCTGGACGCCGTGGACGCCGCGGCAGACCGTGCCGTCACCACCCTCAGCGCCCTGACCCCGGACGCCGCCGCCGGACTCACCCGCGCCACCCTGGGGGAGAACGCCGACGCCGCGTTCTGCCGCGAGGTGTGGGCCGTCACCGCCGGCAACCCCTACGAGACCGTCGAGCTCCTCGCCAAGGTCCAGGACAGCGAGCTCGAACCCGTCGAGGCCCACGCCGGTGAACTGCGCGACCTCAACCGCTCCGCCCGCGGCGGCGGCCTCGTCGCCCGGCTGGAACAACTCGGCATAGACGCCACCCGGTTCGCCTGGGCCGCCGCCATCCTCGGCGACGACATCACCGTCGACCTCGTGGCCCGGCTGGCCACCCTCAGCCATGACGAGGCCGCCCGCTGCGCCGAACGTCTGCGCAGCGCCCGCATCCTCACCGTGCCCGACCCGGCCACCACGGGTGGCACCGGATCCGCCGACCTCGAGTTCGTGCACCCCCTGATAGCCACGGCCGTCTACAACTCCATCCCCGACGCCCTGCGCCGTGCCATGCACGGCATCGCGGCCCGGATCGTCACCGACTCCGGACGCGGCGCCGCGTCCGCCGCCCGCCACCTCCTCGAGGTCCACGCGGACGACGACGAGGAACTCGTCTGGCAACTGCGCGAGGCCGCCCGCGAACACCTCGCCGTCGGCGCCCCCGACGCCGCCCGCCGCTGTCTGGAACGCGCCCTCGAGGAGCCGCCCCGCCCCGAGGTCCACGCCCACGTGCTGTACGAACTGGGCTGCGCCACCTTCCTCACCGCTCCCGCCCGCACCATCGGCCATCTGCGGACCGCGCTCGGCATGCCCGGCCTCGACGGCGACCGCCGGGTGGACGCCGTGATCCGGCTGTCCCAGGCCCTGCTGCACAACGACCAGATGGAAGAGGCCGTCCGCACCGTCGAGGCGGAGGCCGCCCGGCTCGAACCCGGCCCCGCCCAACTGCGCCTCCAGGCAGTGCAGTTCATGTGGGAGGGCATCCACACCGGCGAGACCGTCACACCCGGCCGCTCCGAGCGCCTCGCCCGGCTCGCCGCCACCTGCACCGGTCGTGACAACTCCGAACGGGCGCTGCTCATCCTGCGCGGCTTCGACGCCATGATGCGCGGCGAGAACGCCGAGGAGATCGTCGAGGTCTGCGACCGCGCCCTCGTCAACGGCCGCCTCGCACCGGGGCTCGGCTGGACCGATTCCGAGTGGGGCGTCGAACTCCTGCTGATGCTGGCGAGTTCCTACGCCTACACCGACCGCCTCGACCGCGCCGAGAGCCTCTACAGCGAAGCCCTGCACGCCTACGACACGGCGGGCTGGAGCGGTGGCCACCTGGCCCTTGCGCACGCCTACGTCGGTCTGGCGCACCGCAGGCGGGGCAGGCTGGAGGCGGCGGAGGCCTCACTGCGCGAGTCCCTGCGCCTCGCCGAGCGTGTCGGCCGCGGACTGCCCCTGTACTGGACGGCCACCTGCAACCTCGTCGACACCCTGCTGGCCCGCGGCCATGTCGACGAGGCCTGGGCGATGGCGGAACGGCACGGCTTCACACCGCCCTACCCGTCCACCATCGTGCTGCCCGACCCGCGCTCCGTACGCGGCCGTCTGCTGCTCGCAGTGGGCCGCACCAAGGACGGCATCAACGAACTGGAGGCGGCGGAGAAGGCGGCGGCCGCCCGCGGCCACCACAACCCGGTGCACGTCTTCGGGGCCGGCGACCTCGCCCGCGCGCTCGCCACCGAGGACCCCGCCCGCGCCGCGCGGCTGGCCGTCGACATCCGCCGGCACGCCGAACGCCTCGGCACGGACACCGCCATAGGAGAGGCCCTGCGGGTCGCCGCCGCCCTGGAGACCGGCCAGCGCGCGGTTCGCCTCGCCGCCCAGGCGGTCACCTATCTGGAGTCCTCGCCCTGCCAGTACGAACACGCCGCGGCCCGCGTCGAGTACGGCATCCTCGCCCGCTCCGTCCCCGACCTCGAACGCGGCCTGGCACTGGCACGCTCCTGCGGAGCGGACGGCCTGGTGCGGCGGGCCCGGGCGGAGCTGGAGACGGGCGCGGGCCTGAGGTAGCCCGGCCGGTTCGCTCAGGGCGCCTTCGCGTACACCACCCACACCTGGCCGCGCGCGAAGTTCAGCCGCTCGCCGGAGCCGGTGGTGAACGAGGTGCCGTCCTCGTCGGCCGGACGGTCCCAGTTCGCCTCGTACGCGCGACCGTCGCGCAGCACGGTGGCCTTCCCGGACCCCACGGTCTCGGTGTACGGGGTGTTGTTGCCGAGGAAGTCGCGGAAGTCGGAAGGACGCACGGTCACGTACTGCACGACGACCGTCGCGGGCGCCAGCCGGTCGCCGTCCGTGGTGAGCGCCGGGGCGCCGTCCATCGAGACCAGCCAGCGGTCCCGGTCGCCGGACCAGGTGAAGGTGAAGCGGGCCGCCGGGTAGCGCACCGTGAGCTCCTTCTCGGGCTCCCCATCGGCGGGAGGCCCGCCGAAGCGGAAACCCGTGGTCAGGGCGGCCTCGCCGGGCGGGGCGTCCATCAGCCGCTGCGGGCGCAGATACAGATTGTGGGGAGCGGGCCGGCCGGCGCCCCGGGTGTAGGCGCCGGGCTCCGACCCGGGTGTCACCGCCTCCAGCGGTGCCCGCTCGATCAGCGGCATCAGCTTGCTCTGCGCCCCCGAGAAGGCCAGCAGCGGCCGGTCGAACTGGCGCAGCAGCTCCAGGTCCGACTCCCGGGCACTGCGCACCGGCCCGACGGACTCCGGCAGCTCGGTGGCGTACAGGGCGATCAGCCTGCTGGTCCCGCCCTCGACCTGTTCGGCGTACACCACGTCGGCGGCGTCCAGGCCGGTATGGGGCCGGGCTGCGGGGGCGTTGTCGATCTTCACGGCGAGCAGCGGCGGACCGTTCCGCTCGCCGGGTCCGGTCGGCGACTCGCTGGGCGAGCCCCGCCCGTCGTCGCGCGAACCGTCCGACGTCGTGCAGCCCGCGGCCGTCCCGGCCGTCAGCACGGCGGCGAGAAGTATCCCCGCCGCCCCCGTGACGCGCCGTCGGCGCGTTCCTCGTTCCGTGCCCACCGTTGTCACCGCGCCTGCCTCAGATCATCCGTTGTCTCGATTGTGCGCTTATCTGATCGTCACTGGCCATAGCCGACCGCAGGCGGTCCCGCGCGGCGGCTTCCGCCGAACGGCTCAGCGACTCGCGGTTCGGCAGGCGGCCGCTCGGGTACCCGGACGCCCACCGCACGAGCGACAGACCGGCCACGACGGAGGGAGCGGGCGGCGATGAGGGCACTGACCTGGCAGGGAAAGCGGGACGTACGGGTGGAGAACGTGCCCGACCCACGGATCGAGGAGCCGACGGACGCGGTCATCCGCGTCACCTCCAGCGGGCTGTGCGGGTCCGACCTGCACCTGTACGAGGTGCTCACCCCGTTCATGACCCCGGGCGACATCCTCGGCCACGAGCCGATGGGGATCGTCGAGGAGGTCGGCGCGGCGGTGCCCGACCTCCAGGTGGGCGACCGGGTCGTGGTGCCGTTCCAGATCGCCTGCGGCAACTGCTGGATGTGCCTGACCGGACTGCCCACCCAGTGCGAGACCACCCAGGTCAGCGCCGAGGGCATGGGCGCGGCCCTGTTCGGCTACACCCGGCTGTACGGCGCGGTGCCGGGCGCCCAGGCCGAGTACCTGCGGGTCCCGCAGGCCCAGTACGGCCCGATCAAGGTCCCCGAGGGGCCCTCCGACGACCGGTTCCTCTACCTCTCCGACGTACTGCCCACCGCCTGGCAGGCGGTCGCCTACGCCGGAGTCCCCAAGGGCGGCAGTGTCGCCGTGCTCGGGCTCGGCCCCATCGGCGACATGGCCTGCCGGGTCGCGCAGGTACAGGGCGCCGGACGGGTGTTCGGCGTGGACCTCGTCCCCGAGCGGCTGCGCCGGGCGAAGGAACGCGGCGTGGAGACCTTCGACCTGCGTTCCTTCGACGACGAGAAGGAACTCGTCACCGCCATCCGCGACCAGACCGACGGCCGCGGCCCCGACGCCGTGATCGACGCCGTCGGCACCGAGGCGCACGGCAGCGCGGCGGCCCGCATGGTGCAGAACGCGTCCGCGCTGCTGCCCCGCAAACTCAGCGGCCCGATGGCGGAACGCTTCAGCGTCGACCGGCTCGCCGCCCTCCACACGGCCATCGAGCTGGTGCGCCGCGGCGGCACCATCTCGATCAGCGGCGTCTACGGCGGCATGGCCGACCCGCTGCCCATGCTCACCCTGTTCGACAAGCAGATCCAGATGCGCATGGGACAGGCCAACGTACGCCGCTGGAGCGACGAGATCATCCCCTACCTCACCGACGAGGACCCCCTCGGCGTCGACGACTTCGCCACCCACCGCGTGCCGCTCAGCGAGGCACCGCACGCCTACGACATGTTCCAGAAGAAGCAGGACGGCGCGGTCAAGGTGGTGTTCCGGCCCTGACTCAGGGCCCGCCGAGGATCTCGGCCAGGTCGTAGCGGACCGGCTCCTCCAGCTGCGCGTAGGTGCAGCTCACGGGGGTGCGGTCCGGGCGCCAGCGGCGGAAACGGGCGGTGTGCCGGAAGCGCTGCCCGTTCTCCATGTGGTCGTAGGCCACCTCGGCCACCCGCTCCGGCCGCAGCGGCACCCATGACAGGTCCTTCCGCCCCGACCAGCGGCTCGGCGCGCCGGGCAGCCGGGCGGACTCGTGCGCCGCCTCGTCAGCCCAGGCCGCCCACGGATGGCCCGACACGTCGTCCATCCGCAGCGGCTCGAGCTCCTCGATCAGCTCCGCGCGCCGCTTCATCGGGAACGCCGCGGACACACCGACGTGCTGGAGCCGGCCACCGTCGTCGTACAGACCCAGCAGCAGCGAGCCGACGACCGGGCCGCTCTTGTGGAGCCGGTACCCGGCGACGACCACATCGGCCGTGCGCTCGTGCTTGATCTTGAACATGACCCGCTCGTCCTGGCGGTAGCGCAGATTCAGCGGCTTGGCGATCACCCCGTCCAGGCCCGCTCCCTCGTACTGCTCGAACCACCCCCGCGCCACCTCGATGTCCGTCGTCGCCGGCGCCACGTGGACGGGAGGGGTGACCCCCTCCAGCACCCGGGTCAGCAGCTCGCGCCGGTCGGCCAGCGGAACCTCCAGCAGCGACTCGTCCCCCAGTGCCAGCACGTCGAAGGCGACGAACGACGCCGGGGTCCGCTCGGCGAGCGTCCTCACCCGCGAGTCCGCCGGGTGGATGCGCTCGGTGAGGGCGTCGAAGTCGAGGTGCCCCTCCCGCGCGACGACGATCTCCCCGTCCATCACGCACCGCTTCGGCAGCC
Source organism: Streptomyces marokkonensis (assembly GCF_008312835.1). GTDB lineage: Bacteria > Actinomycetota > Actinomycetes > Streptomycetales > Streptomycetaceae > Streptomyces > Streptomyces marokkonensis_A. The sequence goes on from NZ_VSKS01000020.1 coordinate 102,095, forward strand.
GTTCCCGCACCGCCGCGGCCACTTCAGGGAAGTACCTGGTCAGCGGCTTGCCGGTGCGGCTGCCCAGCTCGACTTCGTCCCCGTCGCGGAACACGATCGCCCGGAAGCCGTCCCACTTCGCCTCGTACTGCATGTCCGGCGGGATCTTCGCCACGGACTTGGCGAGCATCGGCTTCACGGGCGGCATGACGGGCAGATCCATGCTCCGATTCTGCGCGCCACCGCCCGTTGTCGCCCGGTGTGCGAGGTATGTGCGCTACGCCTACCGTGGCTCGCATGGGTGACGCGGTGGAACTCGAGGTGGCCGGCCGGACCGTACGGCTGTCCAGTCCGGACAAGGTCTTCTTCCCGGAGCACGGATACACCAAGCTGGACGTCGCCCGCTACTACCAGGCGGTCGCCCCCGGCCTGCTGCGCGCCCTGCGCAACCGGCCCACCACCCTGCAGCGCTACCCCGACGGCATCACCGGCGAGTGGTTCTACCAGAAGCGCGCGCCCAAGAGCATGCCCGGCTGGATCCCCACCGCGCACATCACCTTCCCCAGCGGTCGCAGCGCCGACGAGATGTGCCCCACCGAGGAGGCGGCCGTGGTGTGGGCGGCCCAGTACGGCACGCTGGTCTTCCACCCCTGGCCGGTGCGGCGCACCGATGTCGACCACCCCGACGAACTGCGCATCGACCTCGACCCGCAGCCCGGCACCGACTACGACGACGCCGTCCGCGCCGCCGGTGAACTGCGCGCCGTGCTCGACGAGCACGGGCTGCGCGGCTGGCCCAAGACCTCCGGCGGACGCGGCCTGCACGTGTTCGTGCCGATCGCACCGCGCTGGACCTTCACCCAGGTCCGCCGTGCCGCCATCGCCGTGGGCCGGGAACTGGAACGCAGGATGCCGGAGCGGGTCACCATCAAGTGGTGGAAGGAGGAACGCGGCGAGCGCATCTTCGTCGACTACAACCAGACCGCCCGCGACCGCACCATCGCCTCCGCCTACTCCGTACGCCCCCGCCCGCACGCACCCGTCTCGGCTCCACTGCGTTGGGAGGAGGTCCCGGCCGCGCGTCCGCGGGACTTCGACATCACGACCATGCCCGCGCGCTTCGCCGAACTGGGCGACGTGCACGCGGACATGGACGATCACGCGTTCTCACTGGAGTCCCTGCTCGAACTCGCCCGCCGTGACGAGCACGACCACGGCCTGGGCGATCTGCCGTACCCGCCCGAGTACCCGAAGATGCCGGGAGAGCCGAGCCGGGTGCAGCCGAGCCGGGCCAGGAAGCCGAAACCCCCGGCCTGCTGACCCGGTGCGTCACACGGAGCCGTGCGCGACTACAGGTCCTTGATCCGGACGTCCCGGTAGGAGACGACGTCCGTCGTGCCGTGCACCTGCAGTCCGATGTAGCCGGAGGCGAACCTTCGCCCGTCCGTGCCCGGGTCGTCCGAGCGCGGCGGGGTGAAGTCCTGGCCGCCGGTGTTGTCGAACTCGTTGATCAGCACACCGTTGCGGTAGACCGAGTAGTGCTGGTCCACCACGCGGATCTCGTAGTCGTTCCAGGTGCCCTTCTGGGTGACGCCCGCACCGGCCAGCCCCACCCGGTCGAACCCGTAGACGGAGCCGGTCTTGTACATGTCGCCGGTGGGTGAGTCGAACACCTGCACCTCGTGCCCGTACTTGATGGCGACCCACTCCGGCCGCGATTCCTCCGGGTGGTCGTGGATCTGCGGGAACCGCACGAACACACCGGAGTTGGCGTTGCCGGTGCCCGGGGCGTCGTCACGCCACTGGAGCTTCAGCGAGAAGTCGCCGTACGTGCGCTCGGGGAACCACAGCATGCCGAGCCCGCCCCGGGTGGTGCCGGAGGTGATCGAGCCGTCCGGGTTCAGCCCGAACGAACCGCCGCCCACGTGCTGCCACTTGGCGAACGACTCCTGGCTGCCGTCGAGGATCTTGCGGTAGCCCTCGGTCTGGCCGGGCCTGCCGATGCCGGACTGGCGGGCCGCCTTGGTGATGGCCCGGTACTCCCGCGTGTCGACGACGCCTTCCTCCCGCAGCGCGTCCAGGACGCCCTTCACGTGCTTGAGGAACAGCGCCTGCGAGGTCCACTCCTTCTCGTCCTCGATCAGCTCGCCGATCCGGCACCGGTTGTTGGTGACCCGGTTCGGCACACCCGAGTCGACCGTGCCGACGATCACCGTCAACCGCTCGTCGTACTCGGGGCAGTGGGGCGCGGGCACCCCGCCGCCGGCCACGACCGTGAAGCTCACCGTGAGCGGCTCGGAGGTGTTGCCGGCCTGGTCGCTCGCCCGGTACGCCACGGTGTGCCGGCCCGCCCGGTCGACGACCACGGGCCCGGTGTAGGCCAGGTACGGTCCGCCGTCGAGCGAGTACTCGATGCCCGCGACACCGGAACCTCCGTGTCCGTCGTCGGCGCTGAGGGTCACGGTGGCGTCACCGACGTAGGCGCCGTCGGAGTTCCTGGTGCCCTCCACGGTGACGCCGGTCGCCGGCGGGGTGGTGTCCTGCGGGGGAGCGGCGACGACCGTGAACTCCACGCTCTTCGCCGCCGCCGCGTTGCCCGCCTTGTCGGTGGCGCGGTACCGCACGGTGTGCGTGCCCACCTGGTGCACCATCACCGGGCCGGTGTACGGCTGCCAGGCACCGTCGGCACCGATCGCGTACTCGATGGTGTTGACCCCGGACCCGGTGTCGGACGCGGTGACGGTGACCGTCGCCATGTCGATGTAGGCACCGTCGTCGTTCTTCTCGCCGTCCACCGTCGCCGAGGTCTCCGGCGGCGTGGTGTCGTCCGTCGGCGGCGGCACGACGGTGAACCCGACGGTCTTCTCCGCCGAGACGTTGCCCGCCTTGTCCAGGGCGCGGTAGCGCACCGTGTGGGTGCCGACCTGGTCGACGACGACCGGCGCGGTGTACGGCTGCCAGGCGCCGTCCGTCCCCACCGCGTACTCGATCCGCTCCACGCCCGAGCCCTCGTCGGTGGCCTCGACCGTGACGCTCGCCGAACCGACGTACTCGCCCTTGTCGTTCTGCGAGCCGGTCACCTTCGCCGTGGCCTCGGGCGCGGTGGTGTCCTCGCCGCCGCCCTCGGTCACCGTCAGGATGCCCTGCATCTCGCCGTGGCCGGGGATGGTGCAGTGGTAGAAGTAGCGGCCCGGGGTGAGCGTCACCTCGGCCGTGTGCCGGCCGCCCTGGGCGTCACCCGGATTGGCCAGGATGTTCAGCTGGACGTCGTTGTTGAACTCCGGGTCGGAGGTCACGAACGTCAGCGTGTGGGGCATCCCGGTGGTGTTGCCGGTCGCCGCGCTGTTCTCGAAGACGATCGTCGCCGCACCGGCCACCGCGGTCGCCGGCGCCGACGTGTACTCGGTGATGCTGTCCCCGGCGGTCCAGGTGAGCACCTGCTCCGCCGCGGTGGCCCCGGATCCGGACTCGCCGGCCGCGGACGTGGTCGTCTGCAGACCGAGCACCATCAGCAGGGCGGCCAGCAGGCCGGCCCACATTCCTCGTTTGCGTATCACTGGTCTCACTCGGCCTTCCTCGCCAGCTGACCGGCGGCCGGGGTCGGGCCGCCGCCCGTGTAGGTGACCTGCCACAGCGCGGACTTGGCGTCGGAGGTGAAGAAGCCGCGGCCGTAGTCGAGGACGTACAGCGAGCCGTCCGGGCCGAATTTCCAGTCCATCAGGTTCTTGATGCCGTCGTTGCCGACCGGCACGATCTTCTTCAGGGACTCCGAGTGCACCGGAAGTCCGCCGTCGCCCTGGGTCTTGGGGTCCATGAGCACCGCGTTGCGCGGCTGGTCGGCGTCGTAGAAGTCACCGATGAACCACTTGCCGTCCCAGTACGCCGGCCACTTGACCTCACTGGGGCTGCCGGCGTCGTAGCGGTAGACCGGGCCGTTCATGGCGGCCTGGCCGCCGCCCTTGAGCCAGGGCAGCCGGTACGTGGCCTCGCTCTGCTCGTACGACGGGATGCCGTTCTCGTCACGCGGGTAGTCCGGGGCGCCGCCCTGTGGCGCGTACCAGATGTTGTTGCCCGTCACCGGCGGGAGGTTGACCAGGCCGTCGTTGTTCGGCGATTCGTTCTTCGGGGCGTCGCAGTCGTACCAGCCGAGCGGCTTGGACGGGTCGGGCAGGTTCCGGTCCCGGTAGGGCTGCTTGTTGCCCATGCAGTACGGCCAGCCGCGGTTGCCGGCCTCGGTGATCACGGCGAACGTGTCGTACTTCGCCGGGCCCCAGGTCGGCGACGGGGAGCCGGCGTCCGGGCCGACCCAGCCCGCGTAGAGGGTGTCGGTCCTCTTGTCGACGGAGATGCGCGCCGGGTTGCGCACGCCCATCACATAGATCTCGCCGCGCGTCTTGCCGCCGCCCTCGGCCGTCTCCTCACCGGTGAACAGGTTGCCCTCGGGGAGGGTGTACGTGCCGTCCGGCTCGGGGTGGATGCGCAGGATCTTGCCGTTGAGGTTGTTGGTGTTTCCGGCGGTGCGGCGCGCGTCGGCGAAGGACACGCCCTTGAAGTCGGGCTCCGGGTTGTTGCCCGAGTAACCGCCGCTGAAGCCGCTGGAGTTGGTGTCACCGGTGGCGATGTACAGGTTGCCCTTGGAGTCCCAGGCCATCCCGCCGCCCGCGTGGCAGCAGCTGTGGATCTGCACCGGCCACTTCAGCAGCACCTTCTCGCTGCCGAGGTCCAGCTTGCCGGTTGCCCGGTCGAGCGTGAAGCGGGAGACCCGCCGCTCGCCCATGTGCGTGTCCCGGTTGATCTCGGAGTGGGGCGTGTAGTGCAGGTACACCCACCCGTTCTGCTCGAACCGCGGGTCCAGTTCGATGCCGAGCAGGCCCTCCTCGACCTTCCGCAGCTCGTCGCCGCCGCCCTTGTTGCCGAAGACGGTGAGCGCCCCGGCCAGGGTGACCTTCCCGGTCTTCGGGTCGTAGACGTGGATCTCGCCCTTGCCCTTGCCGATGTCCGGGTCGTTCCAGTCGGTGACGACGGGCTGCGAGGAGTCGGCGCCGCCCCGGCCGATGTAGAAGACCCGTCCGTCGGGGGCGGTGACCAGACCGTGCGGTTCGCCGATCTGGTCGTTCTGCCCCGGCTGGTTGGGCTTGGTCAGCCGCTTGGCCTCGTAGTTGCCGGTGATGGTCGCCTTGCAGTCGGCCTGTACGAGCCGGTTGGTCCACAGCAGGGCGCCGCGCAGATGGTCGCGGAAGTCGGTCTCGTCGTACGACGACACCGTGCCGCCCATGCCGGTGTAGAAGGACCGCCCGCCGTCGTAGTCACGGCACCAGCTCACCGGGTGGTCCCAGCCGCTTGCGCCCGCACCGGGCGCGTAGGTCGACTCGCGCACCCTGGCGACCGTGTGCACGTCACCGGAGGGGTTCTTCACCCAGTTCAGCCACTTGTCGGGCCGCTTCCACTGCTGCGGCAGGCCCTTGGTCGCCGGATGGGTCCGGTCGCCGACCTCGACGGTCGCCCGCTGCACCGCGTCGGGGCCGGAGGCGGCCGGGCGGGCGCCGATCAGGCCGGTGAACCAGTCCGAGTACGGCTCCGCGCGTGCGGCGTCGTGCAGACCGACGAAACCGCCGCCGGCCTCCATGTACGCCTCCAGGCCCGCCTCCTGGTCCGGGTCGAGGACGTCCCCGCCGCCGGTCAGGAACACGACGGTGTTGAAACGGCCCAGCTTCCTGGCGTCGGTGAAGACCGAGGCGTCGTCGGTCGCGGTGACCTTGAACCGCTGGTCCGCCGGGCCGGACAGGCCGATCCTCTCGATCGCCGCGATCCCCGCGTTCACCAGGGGCGACTCGTCACCGCCGGCCGCCGAACCGTGGAACAGCAGCACACGTACGTTCGCGCCGCCCGGGGGCGACTTGATGGACATCGTTGTCAGGGACGGATCCGGGGCCTGGCGCGCGCTGGCGGCGGGCCCCGAGAGCAGCCCGGCGGCGACGGCACCGGCGGTCACGGTGGCCGCCCAGAGGCGTCGCCTCGTTCTCGTCCTTCGTGTGTTCCTGGCGCCTGACGTGCTCAACCCTCGCAAGCGCACGGGTTCTTGATGCGATGTGGACCGCACGTGGCCACCCACCCCTCCTCGGTCGCAGCAACAGCGTCAAGGAAGCTAGACCTCTTTGCGTCACACGCCAATACCTATCGCAGCAATGAAACGAACTTTGTCCTGAGTGTGGATAAACCCCGGGGTGGCCGCTACGGTTTCACAGGTTCATGACAGCCACGTGGGGAGTTCGGCATGGACAGACGCGGTTTCAACCGGCGAGTACTGCTGGGCGGCGCTGCCGTCGCGACATCGTTGTCCGTCGCACCCGAGGCCGTGAGCGCGGCCCGGCCGGCGAGGACCGCGCCCGCCGGGGGCGAGGTGCGGCGCCTCAAGATGTACGCCGAGCGGCTGGACGGCGGCCGGATGGGCTACGGCTTCGAGAAGGGCAAGGCGTCGATCCCGGGCCCGCTGATCGAGCTCAACGAGGGCGACACGCTGCACGTCGAGTTCGAGAACACCATGGACGTGCCCGTGAGCCTGCACGTCCACGGCCTGGACTACGAGATCTCCAGTGACGGCACCAAGCAGAACAGGAGCCATGTCGAGCCCGGCGCCACCCGCACCTACACCTGGCGCACCCACAAGCCCGGCCGCCGCTCCGACGGCACCTGGCGGTCGGGCAGCGCGGGCTACTGGCACTACCACGACCACGTCGTGGGCACGGTGCACGGCACCGGCGGCATACGCAACGGGCTGTACGGCCCGGTGATCGTCCGCCGCAAGGGCGACGTCCTGCCCGACGCGACCCACACCATCGTCTTCAACGACATGACGATCAACAACAAGCCCGCACACACCGGCCCGAACTTCGAGGCCACCGTGGGCGACCGCGTCGAGATCGTCATGATCACGCACGGCGAGTACTACCACACGTTCCACATGCACGGTCACCGCTGGGCCGACAACCGCACCGGCATGCTCACCGGCCCCGACGACCCGAGCCAGGTCATCGACAACAAGATCTGCGGTCCGGCCGACTCCTTCGGCTTCCAGATCATCGCGGGGGAGGGGGTCGGCGCGGGCGCCTGGATGTACCACTGCCACGTGCAGAGCCACTCCGACATGGGCATGGTCGGTCTGTTCCTGGTGAAGAAGCCGGACGGCACCATCCCGGGGTACGACCCGCACGAGCACGCGCACGAGCCCGCCTCCGAGGAGGAGCCGACGCACGAGCACTGACGCACCGGACGTGATCCGGTAGCGCTCTCGCCCGGGGACGGGCCGGGGCTATCCTTTCCCGCAGCCGCAGGTGAGGAGCGCCCAAGTGAACGAGACAGTGCCGCGCCCCACGCTGGAGGCGGTGGCCGCGCGGGCCGGGGTCTCCCGGGCCACGGTCTCCCGCGTGGTCAACGGCTCCGACGGGGTGCGCGAGCCCCTGGCCGAGCGGGTGAGACAGGCGGTGGAGGAACTCGGGTACGTCCCCAACCAGGCCGCCCGCAGCCTGGTGACCAAGCGGCACGACGCCGTCGCCGTCGTCGTCGCCGAACCGGAGACCCGCGTCTTCGCCGACCCCTTCTTCGCCCGGCAACTGCGCGGGATCAGCAAGGAACTGACGGCGCACGACAACCAGCTCGTCCTGCTGCTCACCGAGGACCGCGACGACCACGCCCGCGTCGGCCGCTACCTCGCCGGCGGCCATGTGGACGGAGCGCTGGTGATCTCGCTCCACATCGACGACCCGCTGCCCGGACTGATCCAGCGCGCCGGCGTGCCGACGGTGTTCGGCGGGCGGCCCGACTTCAACGGCGGCGTCGTCTACGTCGACAGCGACAACCGGGGCGGCGCCCGTGACGCCGTACGGCATCTGCTCGGCCTCGGCCGGAGCCGCGTCGCCCACATCACCGGCGCCCTCGACCAGACGTCGGCCGTGGACCGGCTCGACGGCTTCCGGGACGTCATGACCGATGCCGACCCGCGGCTGGTCGTCGAGGGCGACTTCACCCCCGCGGGGGGCGAGCGGGCGATGCGGGAGCTCCTCGACCGCCGCCCCGACCTGGACGCGGTGTTCGCCGGCAACGACCTCATGGCGGCGGGCGCCCTGCGCGTGCTGCGCGAGCGCGGGCGGCGGGTGCCGGACGACGTGGCGGTCGTCGGGTTCGACGACATGCTGCCGATCGCCGAACAGACCGAGCCGCCGCTCACCACGGTCCGCCAGGACATCGAGGGGATGGGCCGCCTCATGGCCCGCCTCCTGCTGCGCGACCTGGACCGCACGGGCGTGCCGGACGAGGCCGCGGGCGGCGGCCCCTCCAGCGTCGTCCTCCCGACGACGCTGATCCACCGGGCATCCGCCTGAACCCCCGACGCCGGCCCCCGATCCCGCCGGCACCCTGACCTCCGGCCCCGGACCTGAGACCCGAGGGCGACCCGGGATCTCCACCCCCGACGCGCGAGCCCGCCCGCGGCCGCGGGACCTGACCGGCACGAGCCGGGCGCAGCCCTGAATGTCGCCGCTCCGGGCCGGGGCGCGGGCTGCCGGCCAGGGTCCCACCGACCTGGGGTCCGGGACGGGAGCCGGAGCCGTGCGTCTCCGGGGCCTGGGCTCCGGCCCGCGGGTCCTGGGCTCGAACTCCGAGTCCTGGATCCTTGGTCACGCGCCCGGCACCGATCCACGGTTTCCGGGCCGGGGTGGGCCTCCCCTTGGTGGAGCCCCGGGCACCGGACCACGGCGCGCCGGTTCGGGACACGCCCGTCCGGGTGCTCCGAGGGGGATTGTCAGTGGGCGGTGGAAGACTCGCCAGAGCAGGCGACCGGACCGCTCGGAGGAGGCACCATGCTCACCACAGACTTCGTCAACGGCGCCCCGAACTGGATCGACGTCGGCACCACCGACATCGAGGGCGCCGTGTCCTTCTACGCCGGCCTGTTCGGCTGGGAGTTCCGCTCGGCGGGGCCCGACGCCGGGGGTTACGGGTTCTTCGAGCTGGCCGGGCGGATCGTCGCGGGCGGTATGCGGACCACACCGGACCAGGGCCCGCCCGCGTGGACCGTCCACTTCCGGACCCCCGACGCGGACGCCACCGCGAAGGCCGCCCAGCAGGCCAGGGGCAGCGTGCTCATGCCGCCCATGGACGTGATGGACCAGGGGAGGACGGCGATCCTCGCCGATCAGGCGGGCGTCCCCTTCGGCATCTGGGAGCCGGCGCGGCGCAAGGGCGTCGAGGCGGCCGGCGAGGCCGGCTCGCTGTGCTGGGTCGAGCTCTACACCCCCGACATCGCCCGGACCGCCGCCTTCTACCACTCCACCCTCGGCTGGGAGACCTCGGCCGTGACCTTCCCCGGCGGCGTCTACACGTCCGTCAACCCCGCCGGAACGGGGGACGAGGGCATGTTCGGCGGACTGGTCCCGCTGGCCGACGATCCCGTCGAGGCGCGCAGCGGACACCCCTACTGGCTGCCCTACATCGGTGTGGAGGACCCGGACGCCGTCGTCGACAGGGCCGTCGAGCTGGGCGGCAGCGTGCGGATGCCCGCCACGTCCCTGGCCGGGGTCGGCCGCCTCGCCCGTCTGGAGGATCCGTACGGCGCGCGCTTCGCGGTCCTCAGGGGCGACCCGCGCCAGACCTGAACACCGGCGCGCCGCCGTGCGCGGCGTGTTCCCCGGCGCCATCCTCATGCCTGAGGACCGCCGAAGGACCCCCTGCGGAAGCCGCGTTGATTCGGCGTTGATCGAACGTTTTTCGCCGTCCGGCACGCTTCCGGCCATGCACATCGACACATACCCCTCGCCCGACCTCACCTGGCAGGAGGAGGCGCTGTGCGCGCAGACGGGAGGAGACTTCTTCTTCCCCGAGCCGGGCAGCTCGGTCCGCGAGGCCAAGCGCATCTGCGGTCTCTGCCCGATCCGCGTCACCTGCCTCGAGTACGCCCTGACCAACGACATGCGCTTCGGTGTCTGGGGCGGTCTGTCGGAGAAGGAACGCCTGGAACTGCGGCGCGTGGGAAGGTAGTTCCACCCGTCACGGCACCCCCCGTCGCACCGGGGAAAACCGGTACGGGCGATGCCGCCCCCGTGGCTAGGATCGCTCCGCGAGGTCGGCAGCGCGCAGGTGAGCGCACCTCCAGGGCGTGAGGCGCACACCGGTCCGGTCCGGGCCCGGCCCTCGCACGACACACACGGGGGCGTCTCATGGGCGACGGCATCACCGAGGAAGAGCTGTCCGCCTTCCACCGCACGGTCGGCCGCCTGCGCCGGCTGCCCGCCGACGATCCGGTGCGCCTGCACGCCGAACATGTGGCTGCCTCCTTCGTCCGCGACGGCCAGGCCCGACGCCGCAGGGCCCGCAACGAGGCCGTGTCCGCGGCCGACGCCGAGACGATGGCCGCCACGGCCACCGGTGCCCCGCACCGCCGCGAGGACGCCCCGCTGGTGGCGCCGGGCAGCCCGGGTGTCTACCGCAGGGCCCGCCACTGCTATGTCTGCAAGTCGTCCTATCGACAGGTCGACGCCTTCTACCACCGGCTCTGCCCGGGCTGCGCGGTCGACAACCGCACCCGGCGCGCACTCGCCACCGACCTGACCGGCCGCCGCGCCCTGCTCACCGGCGGCCGGGTGAAGATCGGCTTCCAGCTGGCCCTCATGATGCTGCGCGACGGCGTGGAGCTGATCGTCACCAGCCGCTTCCCGCACGACACGGTGCGCCGCTTCCGGGCCGACCCGGACAGCGGCACGTGGCTCGACCGGCTCCACATACTCGCCGTCGACCTGCGCGACCCCCGCCAGGTCCTGGGGCTGTGCGAGGAACTGCGCCGCGAGGGCGCGCCCCTCGACATCCTCGTCAACAACGCCGCGCAGACCGTACGGCGGCCGCCGGAGTCGTACGCGCTGCTCGCCTCCGGGGAGCGGGACCGGCTGCCCGAGGGCGCACGGCAGGCGCCGGGCTTCACCCCGATGCGGATGCTCGGCGACGGGCGCGCCACGCTGCCGGCGGCCCTGCGGGAGGCCGACGAGGCCGGGCTGCTGCCCGACCCGTCCCCGGAGAACTCCTGGTCGGCCCGGCTCGGAGCGCTCGACCCCGCCGAGGTCCTGGAGACACAGCTCGTCAACGCGCTCGCCCCGGCGCTGCTCTGCGACCGGCTGTTGCCCCTGCTGCTCGCCTCACCGCACCCGCGGCGCTACGTCGTCAACGTGACCGCGGTGGAGGGCCGGTTCGCGGTGCGCAACAAGATGCCGGGACATCCGCACACCAACATGGCCAAGGCCGCACTCAACATGCTCACCCGCACCAGCGCGTCCGACCTCGCCGGGCAGGGCGTGTACATGTGCGCCGTGGACACCGGCTGGATCACCGACGAGAACCCGGCGCCGAAGAAGTCCCGCATGGCGCGGGCCGGATTCCGCACCCCGCTGGACGTCGTCGACGGGGCGGCCCGGGTGTACGACCCCATCGTGCGGGGAGAGGCCGGGGACCCGGTGGCCGGCGTGTTCCTGAAGGACTACCAGGAGGCGGACTGGTGACCGGCACACCGGGAAACGCCGGTCCGAAACCGCCCGCGCCTCAGCTCTGACCGGCGCGGGCCGCCATCCGGGCCTTGCGGGCCGCCAGCTTCTCGTCGAATTTCGAGGCCTCCGCGTCCAGGCCGCCCATGAACAGACCCAGTTCCTCCTGCGCCTTGACGCCCTCGGGGCCCAGCCCGTCGATCTCCAGGACCTTCAGGAAGCGCAGCACCGGCTGAAGCACGTCGTCGTGGTGGATGCGCAGGTTGTACACCTCGCCGATGGCCATCTGCGCGGCCGCCCGCTCGAACCCGGGGATGCCGTGACCGGGCATCCGGAAGTCGACCACGACGTCGCGCACCGCCTGCATCGTGAGGTCCGGCGCGAGTTCGAAGGCCGACTTCATCAGGTTGCGGTAGAAGATCATGTGCAGGTTCTCGTCGGTCGCGATGCGGGCCAGCATGCGGTCGCAGACCGGGTCACCGGACTGGTGGCCGGTGTTGCGGTGCGAGATGCGGGTGGCCAGCTCCTGGAAGGCGACGTAGGCGATCGAGTGCAGCATCGAGTGCCGGTTGTCCGACTCGAAGCCCTCACTCATGTGCGCCATGCGGAACTGCTCCAGCTTGTCCGGGTCCACCGCCCGCGAGGCGAGCAGGTAGTCCCGCATCACGATGCCGTGCCGGCCCTCCTCGGCCGTCCAGCGGTGCACCCAGGTGCCCCAGGCGCCGTCCCGGCCGAACAGCGTGGCGATCTCGTGGTGGTAGCTGGGGAGGTTGTCCTCGGTCAGCAGGTTCACCACGAGCGCGATGCGGCCGACCTCGGTGACCTTCGACTGCTCCTTGTCCCAGGCCTCGCCGTCCTCGAAGAAGCCGGGGAAGTTACGGGCGTCGCTGAACGGCACGTACTCGTGCGGCATCCAGTCCTTGGCGACCTTCAGGTGCCGGTTGAGCTCCTGCTCGACCACTTCCTCCAGGGCGTACAACAGCCGCGCGTCGGTCCAGACGGAAGGGCTGCCGAGGTGGGGAGAGGCGATCGTCACGTGTGACTCCAGGGGACGGGGACGTTCGGAGGTCCGGCGAGCGGTGCCGGGAACTTACGGAATCGTAGGCTACGTAGCCGTAGGTTACGTAGCCGTAGGTTAAGGCCGCCGTAAAGACACCTGATCAGCGGGGTCCCCTCGGTGCGGCGTGGCGCGCCCCGGGGCCTCGGAGCCGCAGGTCGCTGCGCCGTACGGGTGACACGGCCGCGGGTCAGGCGTACAGCTCCCGCAGGCGCACCGAGAGGCACGTCACACAGCCCTCGAGCTTCTCGAACTCGCCGATGTCCACCAGGACCGGCTCGTAACCGAGATCCGCGAACAGCTCGGCGGTCTTCGGCGCGCTCGCCGCCATCAGCAGCCTGTCCCCGCCGAGCAGCACCACATGCGCCCCGGACTCCTCCGGCACCGGCAGGAGGCGCGGGAACAGCGAGGGCGCGTCCATGTTCGGGACGTGCCCGACGACCGTCCCGTCCGGCAGCGCGGTGACCGCCGACTTCAGATGCAGCACCTTGGCGACCGGCACCGCGACCACCCGCGCCCCCAGCGGCTCGAACGCGGCCCGCACCTGCTGCACCCCGGCGGCGTTGGTGCGCCCGCCCCGGCCCACGTACACCGTGTCGCCGACCTTCAGCACATCGCCGCCGTCCAGCGTGCCCGGCTCCCAGACCCAGTTCACCGAACAGCCCAGCGACGCCACGGCCTCCTCGACCCCGGGCGTCTCCCCGCGCCGCGACTCGGCACCGGAGCGGGCGATCAGCGCCACGTTCCGGTACATCACCACCGTGTCCTCCACGAACACCGAGTCCGGGCAGTCCCCGGCCGGGTCCACCTCGATCGTCTCCCAGCCGTGGGTGCGCAGCGCCTCCGTGTACGCCTCCCACTGCTCCACCGCGCGGTCGAAGTCGACGCCTTCCCGCTCGATGTGCGTCACCAGCCCTTCGGCCAGACGGGGAGCGGGGCGGCGGACGAGGGCCTTCTTGCTGGGCACGGCTTGCGCCTTTCGCGTCGGACGGGGCATGTCTTGGCGGCGCCGGGGAGTCCGCGCGGTGGCCGGTCCCCCGCGGGCGTCGGCGCTGCCATCATGCAGGGCGGATCCGGACGGGACCACCCCGGCGGCCATGACGTGTACCACCGGTAACGGTCTCAGCGCGCGGCGCGCCGCAGATGCTCCGCCGTGAAGGACCCCTCGGCGGCGAGCAGTTCGGCCGGTGTTCCCTCGAACACCACCCGGCCGCCGTCCCTCCCGCCGTCCGGGCCGAGGTCGATCACCCAGTCGGCGCGTGCGACGACATCGAGGTTGTGCTCGACGACGACGACCGTGTTGCCCGCGTCGACCAGCCGGTCCAGGAGGCCGACGAGACCGTCCACGTCCGCCATGTGCAGCCCGGTCGTCGGCTCGTCGAGCACGTACACCACGCCCTCGCGGTGCAGCCGGGTGGCGAGCTTGATCCGCTGCCGCTCACCGCCGGACAGGGTGGACAGCGGCTGGCCCAGCGTGAGGTAGGTGAGGCCGACGTCCCGCAGGGCGCGCAGCCGGCGCCGTGCGCCCGAGTCGTGGAAGAAGTCCAGAGCCTCCTCGGCGGTCATCCCCAGCACGTCGGCGACGGAGCGGCCGCCGACGGTCAGGCGCAGCACCTCGTCCTTGAACCGCCGCCCCTCACAGGTGTGGCACGTCGTCGTCACCGGGTCCATGAAAGCGAGGTCGGTGTACAGGATTCCGCGGCCCCCGCAGGTCTCGCAGGCGCCGTCGGAGTTGAAGCTGAACAGCCCCGGTTCGGCACCCGTCTCCCGCGCGAAGATCTTCCGTACCGTGTCCATGATCCCGAGATACGTCGCCGGGGTGGACCGCGCGGAGATGCCGATCGAGGACTGGTCGACCACCACGGCGTCCCCATGGGCGGCGGTGAACTCGGCGACCAGTGTGCTCTTGCCCGAGCCCGCCACCCCCGTCACCGCGGTGAGCACACCGGCCGGGAACCGCACGGTGACGTCGCGCAGATTGTGCCGGTCGGCCCCCTTCACCCACAGCTCGCCCGTCGCCTCCCGCACCGCGCTCCTGACCGCCGTACGCCGTCCCAGGCACCGCCCGGTCAGGGTGCCCGAGGCGGCCAGTTCCCGCGGTGTCCCCTCGAACACCACTCTGCCGCCCTCGGCGCCCGCCCCCGGCCCCATGTCGACGACGTGGTCGGCCAGCGCGATGACGTCCGGGTCGTGCTCCACGACCAGCACGGTGTTGCCCTTGTCGCGCAGTCGCAGCAGCAGTTCCCCGAGCCGGTGGACGTCGCGCGGATGCAGTCCGACGCTGGGCTCGTCGAAGATGTACGTCATCCCGGTCAGGCTGGACCCGAGGTGCCGGACCGTCTTCAGCCGCTGCCCCTCACCGCCGGAGAGCGTGGACGTCTCCCGGTCGAGGCTCAGGTAACCGAGTCCGATGCGCTCGATCCGCTCGAGCGCGGCGACGGCGGCCCCGGCGACGGGCCCGGCCACCGGGTCGTCGATCTCCCGCAGCACGGCGGCGAGATCGGTGACCTGCATCCCGGCGCAGTCGGCGATGGACCGCCCGCCGATCCGGGAGGCCAGCGCCGCCTCGTTCAGCCTGGCCCCGCGGCAGGCGGGGCAGACGCCCTCGGCCAGGAACTCCCGCACCATGTCCCGGGTCCTCTGGCTCATCGCGGCCAGGTCCCGCTTCAGGTAGAGCCGTTCGAAGCGGTCGGCGAGCCCTTCGTACTCCGTGGTCCAGGTGCCGCCCGTACCGTTGACGGTGACCTTGCTGCCGGGCCGCCCCCGCATCAGGAAGCGCCGTTCGCCGGCGGTGAACTCCCGCACCGGCTTGTGCGGGTCCAGCTCGTCGCTGTTGGTGTACGCCTGCCCCTGCCAGGTCCCCGCGGCGAACGGCGGGAAGCGGACCGCCCCCTCCGCCAGGGAGCGGTCCGCGTCGAGGATGCGGTCCCAGTCCGGACGCACGGTCCGGCCCAGGCCGTCGCACTCACGGCACATGCCCGACGGGTCGTTGAACGAGTACGCCGTCGCCGGCCCGGCGCTCGGTGTGCCGTGCCGGGAGAACAGCACCCGCAGCACCGAGTAGACGTCCGTCATCGTGCCCACCGTCGACCGCGAGTGGCCGCCGACCGGCCGCTGGTCGACGACGATCGCGGGCGTCAGGTCCTCCAGGGCCTCCGCGTGCGGTCGCTCGTACCTGGGCAGCCGGTTGCGGACGAACCACGTGAACGTCTCGTTGAGCTGCCGCTGCGACTCGACCGCGATCGTGTCGAAGACGACCGACGACTTCCCCGACCCCGAAACGCCGGTGAACACGGTCAGCCGGCCTTTCGGGATGCGGAGCGTGACGTCCTTGAGGTTGTTCTCCCCGGCCCCGGTGATGGTGATGTACTCGCTGGACTGGCTCATACCGCCGACGCTAGGCGGAATACCCGACAGCTTCTGTCGTGATTTCCTTCAGCTCCCCCTCCTCCATCAACAGCCACCGGGTGATGCCGATGGACTCCAGGAACGGCAGGTCGTGACTGGCCACGATCAGGGCTCCCTCGTACGACTCCAGCGCCGTCGTGAGCTGCCGGACGCTCGCCATGTCGAGGTTGTTGGTCGGCTCGTCCAGCATCAGCAGCTGCGGCGCGGGCTCCGCCAGCATCAGCGCGGCCAGCGCCGCACGGAACCGCTCGCCGCCGGAGAGCGTCGCCGCCTTCTGGTCGGCGCGTGCGCCCCGGAACAGGAAGCGGGCGAGCCTGGCCCGGACCCGGTTGTTCGTGGCACCCGGGGCGAACCGGGCCACGTTCTCGGCGACGGACAGTTCCGCGTCGAGGACGTCGAGCCGCTGCGGCAGGAACCGCAGGGGCACATGGGCCCTCGCCTCGCCGGAGACCGGCTCCAGCTCCCCGGCGATCGTGCGCAGCAGCGTCGTCTTGCCCGTGCCGTTGCGCCCGATCAGCGCGACCCGCTCCGGGCCCCGCAGGTCGAGGCCGCCGTTCACCCGGGCGCCGTACGCCAGTTCCAGGTCCATCAGGGTGAGGACCCCGCGACCCGGCGGTACGGCCGTGTACGGCAGGTCGACGCGGATCTCGTCGTCGTCCCGCACGGCATCCACCGCGTCGTCGAGACGTTCCTTCGCCTCGGAGAGCTTCTCCTCGTGCATGACGCGGTGCTTGCCCGCGGACACCTGCGCCGCGCGCTTGCGCGCCCCCATGACGATCTTCGGCTCGCGCTTCTGGTCCCACATCTTCTGGCCGTACCGCTTGCGGCGGGCCAACTTGACCTGGGCGTCGATCAGTTCGCGCTTCTGCTTGCGCAGATCCGCCTCGGCGACGCGCACCATGCGCTCGGCGGCCTCCTGTTCGACGGCCAGGGCCTCCTCGTACGCCGAGTAGTTGCCGCCGTACCAGGTGACCTCCCCGGAGCGCAGATCCGCGATCTGGTCGACCAGCTCCAGCAGTTCACGGTCGTGGCTGACCACGATCATGACGCCCGGCCAGCCGGCGACGGCCGCGTACAGCCGCCTGCGGGCGTACAGGTCGAGGTTGTTGGTTGGCTCGTCGAGCAGCAGGACGTCGGGGCGCCGCAGCAGCAGCGCCGCGAGCCGCAGCAGTACCGACTCGCCGCCCGACACCTCGCCGACGGTGCGGTCGAGACCGATGTGGCCGAGGCCGAGTTCGCCGAGCGTGGCGACGGCGCGTTCCTCGACGTCCCAGTCGTCGCCGACGGTCTCGAAGTGCTCCTCGGCCACGTCGCCCGCCTCGATGGCGTGCAGCGCGGCCCGCCGGGCGGCGATGCCGAGGGCCTCGTCGACCCTCAGCGCGGTGTCGAGCGTCACGTTCTGCGGCAGGTAGCCCACCTCGCCGGCGACACGGACGGTGCCGTCGGCCGGGGTGAGCTCGCCGGCGATCAGCTTCAGCAGGGTCGACTTGCCGGAGCCGTTGACGCCGACGAGCCCGGTGCGGCCGGGGCCGAAGGCGACGTCCAGGCCCTCGAAGACGGCGGTGCCGTCGGGCCAGGTGAAGGCGAGGGAGGTACAGGTGAGGGAAGGTGACATGCGGGCCTCCGCGGTTGCTCGGGGCGATCAGGGGCAAACGCGTATCGAGACACCGCGGGACGACGACCGGCAGCCGGAAGGGAAGGCGTGGGCATGAGAGGAGCCCTGTTCCGAAGGAACCGCAAGGACGGCTCGAACGCCGAGGTCGCACGCGGCGTACACACCTGACGGGTGTGACGCGGTGTCTCAGAACCTCAGACGAGCAACGTCCTTCTCCATTCGACGGCAACAGGACCGCTGTACAACGTACGAGGGTCCGGACAGGCTGTCAACGCCTTTCACCGACCACGACGTCACCGCACCCGAGGAGGCCCCGTGCCCAGCGGCCCGCTCTCACTGCCGGCGCATCTCTGCCTGCTGGCCTGGGACACCGACCCGGCCCGGCTGTCACCCCTGGTGCGGGCCGGTGCCCTCGCCGAGCTGGCCCGGCGCGGACTGCTGATCGACGACGACGGCATCGCCACACCGCTCGACCTGGACTCCCGCACCGGGGACGCGGTCCTGGACGGACTTCTGGAGCTGGTCCGAGAGTCCTTCCCGCACCGCTGGCGCGCCTGGGTGACACTGCACGCGCGGCTCACCCTGGACGCGGTCCGGGAGCAACTGGTGGCCGAAGGTCTTCTGCGTGCCGAGAAGCACCGGGTCCTCGGGGTGTTCCCGTCCGTGGAACACGTCCTGGCCGACACCGCCCGCGCGGACTCCCTGCGCCGGGAGGCCCACCAGGTCCTGACCGGATCCGTACCGGCCGAGAGTGTCCCCGAGCCGGCCGCCACCGCCCTGGCCCTCGCGTCCGCGGCCGGCCTGCCGCCCGCCCCGGACGGCTCCTCCCGCGACCGGCGCGGCGAAGCCCTGGCCCACCGCGCCGGGGCGTCGAAGCCCGCGTTCGCCGCCGTCCTGCGCGAGCTGCGCGCGGGGCTGACGACCGCCGCGCCGATGCCCTCGCTCACCAGGGGCCGCTGACCCTCGGCCGGGTCGGACGCTGTCGCGCCCGGCCCGCCCGCTCGGCCGTCCCGTACGTCCCTGTCGGATTCCTGCCGGACGTGACGCCTGCCGCGCTGGTTGAGTGGCCCGCATGACGAACCCCGCCGCCGAGCTGCGTGACCGCGCCCTCGCCTTTCGCTCCCTGCACGTCCCCGGGCGTCCGCTGATCCTGCCCAACGCCTGGGACGCCGCCAGTGCCCGCCTCGTGGAGGACGCGGGCGCCGCCGCCGTGGCGACCACGAGCGCCGGGGTCGCCTGGGTCCTCGGCGCGGCGGACGGGGAAGGCCTGGACCGCGGGCGGGCCCTGCGCGCCGTGACGCAGATCGCCGGGGCCGTCCGCGTGCCCGTCACCGCCGACATCGAGAGCGGCTACGCACAGGATCCGGCGGGAGTCGGCGACACCGTGCGCGCCGTGCTCGCGGCGGGCGCGGTCGGGGTGAACATCGAGGACGCCCCGCACGGCACCGGCGGGGGCCCGTTGCGCCCGGCCGGGGAGCAGGCCGAGCGGATCGCCGCCGCCCGCGCGGCCGCGGACGGGGCCGGCGTGCCGCTGTTCGTCAACGCCCGCGTCGACACCTTCCTGTGCGGCGCCGGGGGAGTGGACGACACCGTGGAGCGCGCCGCCGCCTACCTCGCCGCGGGCGCCGACGGGATCTTCGTCCCCGGCACCGTCGACCCGGGGACCGTGAAGGAGCTCGCCGGCCGGATCGACGCCCCGTTGAACGTGATGGCCGGTCCCGGCGCCCCGCCGGCCGCTGAACTGGCCGCCCTGGGGGTGGCCCGCGTCAGCGTCGGTTCCGGCATCGCCCAGGCCGCGCACGCCCTGGTCCGCCGCGCCGCGCGGGAGCTGCTCGACGACGGGACGTACGAGGCGCAGGCCGGCGGCCTGGCGTACGGAACGCTCAACGCCCTGATGGCGGAAGCCCGTTAGCCCAACTCCTCAGGCGTCGCGCATCAACTCGGCGAGGCCGTGGTCCAGGTCGAGCTGGAGGAGCTCCAGACCGGCCGGCACCAGTTCGCTCGTGGCCTCGAGGAACCGGCGCACCTCGCCCGAGCGGACATGCACGACAGCCGTCCCCTCGGGGGCGTGGAACTCCAGCACGGTGCGGTCGTAGCCGTAGGGACGCACCCGCACGTCGCCGTGGCCCTCGGGTCCCCGCAGCCCCGCGGCCAGCAGTTCGCGGGCGAACGTCCAGCAGACCTCGACGCCCTCCAGGGTGGCCGGCGCGGGGAAGGTCATGCGGACGGCGAACGGGTCGTCGCGGTCGTAGTGCAGGGTGGCGGGAATGTTCGGCATCCGCGGCGCGGCGGCGACCAGGCGGGCCTCTACGGGCTGTTCGATGACGGTGGACAACGCCTTGCTCCCTCGTGACGGCTGGACGGGCTTCCGGGCGGATCGGGTCGGCTACTTGAGGAGACGACGGAATCAGCCAATCCGTGCACACGATGAGCGAGTGACCTCTGTCACCGCCTTCATGCACCCGAGTGACACGGCTCTCCCCGCGCGTTCCGCCGCGCCCCGCCCCGACGCCCTCTGGACGGCGCCCGGACGGTGGACTACGTTCGCCCGCCATGAGGCGCTCGGGGAGCACGCGACCGACGAGACGGACGAGACGAACCCACCGCCGGGTGACCGCGGCGGCCGTGTGCGCGGCGGCCCTGGCCGCCCTGACGGCCGCACCGGCCCAGGCGCACGGACCGGACCGGCAGACGTTGCCGCGCTGGTCGGTCAAGGACACCGGCACTGCGGACGTCAGGTTCCGCGGTCTGTCCGCCGTCAGCCGCGACACCGCCTGGGTGGCCGGGAGCCTCGGCACCGTCCTGCGCACCACCGACGGTGGCGGGAGCTGGCGGAACGTCTCCCCGCCGGGCGCGGGGGAGTTGCAGTTCCGGGACATCGAGGCGTTCGACGCGCGGCGGGCCGTGGTGCTGGCCATCGGCGAGGGCGAGGCGTCCCGGGTGTACCGCACCGACGACGGCGGAGCGACCTGGACGGAGTCCTTCCGCAACACCGACGCCCGGGCCTTCTACGACTGCCTCACCTTCTTCGACCACCGCCACGGCCTCGCGATGAGCGACCCGGTGGACGGCAGGTTCCGCATCCTGTCGACCCGGGACGGCGGCCGCAGCTGGACGGTGCTGCCGGACAGCGGGATGCCCCCGGCGCTGGAGGGCGAGGCCGGCTTCGCGGCGAGCGGCCAGTGCCTGGTGTCCTCCGGGCCCAAGGACGCCTGGCTGGCCACGGGAGGAGCCGCGCGGGCACGCGTGCTGCACTCCGCCGACCGGGGCCGCACCTGGACGGTCACCGACACCCCGATCCCGGGCGGCGACCCGGCGCGCGGTGTCTTCGCCCTCGCCTTCCGCGACCGCGCCCACGGCCTCGCCGTGGGCGGCGACTTCCGTCCCGGCCAGGCCTCGCCGGACGCGGCCGCCCGCACCGCCGACGCCGGCCGCACCTGGCGCCCGGCCGGCGCCCCGCCCCCGGCCTACCGGTCCGGTGTCGCCTGGCTCCCGCACAGCCGCACCGCCGCCCTCGCGGTGGGCCCCACCGGCACCGACCTGACGACCGACGCCGGCCGCTCCTGGCGGACCGTCGACACCGGCTCGTACGACACGGTCGACTGCACGCCCGACCACGGTTGCTGGGCGGCGGGGGAGAAGGGACGGGTTGCCCGCCTGGAGCACTGACGCGTGCGGCGTGCCCTGATCGCTGCCACCGTGGGTACCCGTTCGCTGTACGCGAGAGGAAGTGAGCGAACATGCCACGCGGTTCCAGCCCGAAGCGGGAGCGTCAGTACGAGCACATCAAGGAGAGCGCGAAGGACCGGGGCGAGAGCACCCGGCGCGCCGAGGAGATCGCCGCCCGGACGGTGAACAAGGAGCGTGCCCGGTCCGGCGAGTCCAAGACGGCCAGCCGCACCTCGACGCAGGACATGTCGTCCGGCAAGCGGGGCGGCCAGCGGTCCGGCAAGGGCTCCCAGGGCCCCACCCGGGACCAGCTGTACGAAGAGGCCAGGAAGCGGGGCGTGGAAGGCCGTTCGAGCATGAACAAGAGCCAGCTCCAGCGGGCCCTCGGCAAGTGAGCCGCCTCCGCGCGGTCGGGGACTCCTTCCGCGCGGAGAGCGCCCGCCCCGTAGGCTCAGGGGCACGATGACGACCGTACGCACACCGGCCGGCTGGCCCGTGACCGAGGAAGAGGCCCGAGCGGTCCAGGACCGGCTCCGCACCCGGGTGGTGCTCGACGAACCGGGCCCGCCGCCCGGCACGGGCCATGTCACCGGGGTCGACGTGGCGTACGACGACGAGCGGGACGTCGTCGCCGCCGCGGCCGTCGTCCTGGACGCGGCGACCCTGGACGTCGTCGCCCGGTCCACGGCCGTGGGCCGCGTCTCCTTCCCGTACGTCCCCGGCCTGCTCGCCTTCCGCGAGATCCCCACCGTCCTCGCCGCCCTGGACGCCCTGCCCTGCCCGCCCGGGCTGGTGGTCTGCGACGGCTACGGCCTCGCCCACCCCCGCCGCTTCGGCCTGGCCAGCCACCTCGGCGTCCTCACCGGCCTGCCGACGATCGGCGTCGCCAAGAACCCCTTCACCTTCACCCACGAGGAACCGGACACCCCGCGCGGCAGCACCTCCCCGCTCCTCGCCGGCCGCGAGGAGGTCGGCCGGGCCCTGCGCACCAGGGACGCCGTCAAGCCGGTCTTCGTCTCGGTCGGCCACCGCGTGAGCCTGGACAACGCCTGCGCCCACACCCTCGCGCTGGCCCCCGGCTACCGCCTCCCCGAGACCACCCGCCGAGCGGACGCCCTGTGCCGGCGGGCACTCGCCGGGGCAGCTCCCGGCCGGCCGCCCGTCCAAGGTGAGTACGGGGCCTGAGTATCCCGGCGGATGCCGGCCCCCGCCCGCCCCGGCAGGCTGGCGTGCATGACAACGCACCGTGCGCCCGAGCCCGTTGCCGCCGACGGCCGGCCCGTCGAGCGGGCCGTGACCGTCGGGCTGGCCCTCGCCGTACTCGCCGGACTGGGCTGGATCGCCGGGATGATCTACACGCTGGTCGAGTGGCCGCTGTAGCCCCCGCCGGCCGTGCCGTCAGCGGGTCGCGGCGACACGGAAGCGGATACCCGCCGTCCGCAGGCGGTCGATCAGCGCGTCGCCCATCGCCACCGCCGTCGTGACCTGGCCCGAGGTCGGCGGAAGGTCGTCGAGGGCCAGGCACATGGCCCCCTCGGCCAGCATCTTCGCCGTCTCGTCGTAGCCGGGGTCGCCGCCCGCGACCTCCGTGTACACCCGCCGGCCGCCGCCCTCGCCGACGAAGCGGACGGTGAACCAGCTCCTGGCGCGCTTCTCGGGGCCCGGTCCGTCGCCGGGGCTGAGCCGTTCGGAGAGCCGGCGCCGCATCGGCGGCACCTGGGCCGCGGCGACCAGCGCGCCCACGGCCGCCACCCCGCCCACCGCCACCGGGAGACGACGCACGGCCGCGTAGTGCCGGTAGCGGAAGTCGGGGCCGTACCGGTCGAGTGACCTCGCCGAGCGGCGCACGATCTGCGGGTCGATCGTCGGCAGGGGCAGGGCCCAGGCGCCGACCTCCGGTGCGTAGCGCGGCGCGCCCATGGGGGCCGAGGCCCGCCGGTCCACCAGCCGCGGTTCGTGGTGCCGGCGATCGCGGGCCGCCGCGCGGAGCCCGCGGTGCCGGGCGAACTGGTTCAGCGCCGAGGCGAAGGTCCCGCCCGAGAAGGCCGCGTCGGCGGTGACGAAGCCGTCCACGGACAGCGGCACTCCCTCCGGCAGCTGCCGCACGGTGAAGTAGGCGCCCAGGTCGTGCGGCACCGAGTCGAAACCGCACGCGTGGACCAGCCGCGCGCCGGTCTCCCGCGCACGTGCGTCATGACGGACGTACACGAGGTCCACGAACTCCGGTTCACCCGTGAGGTCGACGTAGTCGGCCCCGGTGTCCGCGCAGGCGGCGACGAGTTCCTCGCCGTACTCCACGTAGGGGCCCACGGTCGTGGCGACCACGCGCGCGTTCTCGGCGAGGGCGCGCAGGGAAGCGGGGTCGGACACGTCCGCCCGCAGCAGCCCCGCCTCCCCGCCTCCGGGCAGCCGCTCCCGCAACCGCTCCAGCTTCTCCGTGCTCCGGCCGGCGATCGCCCAGCGCAGCCCCGCGGGGGCATGGGCGGCGAGGTACTCCGCGGTCAGCGTCCCGACGAAGCCGGTCGCTCCGAAAAGCACGATGTCGTAGGGACGGTCCGTCCTGTTCAGCCTGCTCATGACACCCCTTGGTCCTGCAGCCGCGCCGCTGTCGGTGGCCGAGGCTAGCGTGAGGGGTGCGGAGCCCGACGACGAGCCCGGAGGAAAGCGATGTCCGTGCCACCGAACGCCCTGAAGAAGTGGGAAAAAGTGCGCGACCACACCCTGGGGCCGCCGGAGCCGCCGAGGAGCGTCCCTGGGGCGGGACCGTCGCCAAGGTCAACGGGAAGGTGTGCGTCTTCCTCGGCGCCGACGACTACCCCATGGGGGTGACGGTGAAGTTCAAGGACGAGACGGTGCACCCCCACGCGCCGGCGTGCCCCGGCGCAGAGCCCGCCGGGTACGGACCGGCAAGGGCCGGCCGCGCGCGCGTTCCCCCCGAACCCGCGGGCGCCCCGACGGCCGGGCGCGCGGCCGGACACCGCCCCGTAGAGTGGCCAAGCGCTTGCTCGCCCGGTCTTGTGCCGGGTGGAACGTGTTCTTAACATCGCTGGTGTTACATCAGGTGTGTCACAGCCGTTGGGGGCTCGATGACGGAGGCGAAGGCGCCGGGCGGCGGTCCGCTCACCGGCGTGCGCGTGGTCGAGCTGGCCGGGATCGGGCCGGGCCCGTTCGCCGCCATGCTCCTGGCCGACCTGGGCGCCGATGTCGTACGCGTGGACCGCCCGGACGGCCCCGGGCTGGGGATCGACCCGGCCCGCGACGTCACCAACCGCAACAAGCGCTCCGTGATCGTCGACCTGAAGGACCCCGACGGCCCCGCCCGCGTCCTGGACCTCGTCGAGCGCGCCGACGTCCTCGTCGAGGGCTACCGCCCCGGTGTCGCCGAGCGCCTCGGCGTCGGACCCGGGGACTGCCACGCCCGCAACCCGCGCCTGGTCTACGGCCGGATGACCGGCTGGGGCCAGCAGGGCCCCCTCGCCGACCGCGCCGGACACGACATCGCGTACATCGCCCTCACCGGCACCCTCGGGATGATCGGCGACCCGGACAGGCCACCGGCGGTCCCCGCCAACCTGCTCGGCGACTACGCGGGCGGCTCCCTCTACCTCGTCGTCGGCGTCCTCGCCGCCCTGCACCACGCGCGCGCGACCGGCACCGGACAGGTCGTCGACGCCGCGATCGTGGACGGCACCGCCCACCTCTCCGCGATGATCCACGGCATGCTCGCCGCCGGCGCCTGGCAGGACCGGCGCGGCGCCAACCTCCTCGACGGGGGCTGCCCCTACTACGGCACCTACGAGACCGCCGACGGCGGGTACATGGCGGTCGGTGCGCTGGAGCCGCGGTTCTACGCCGAGTTCCTGCGCCTGCTGGACCTGGACGACCAGGCCGGGGCCCACACCGACGTCACCCGCTGGCCGGAACTGCGCGCACAGGTCGCCGCCCGCTTCAAGACCCTTGGCCGAGACGAGTGGACGGCCCGTTTCGACGGCTCGGACGCGTGCGTGGCGCCCGTGCTGTCCCTGCGCGAGGCCCCGCACCACCCGCACCTCGCCGCCCGCTCCACGTTCACGGACCACGCCGGCATCACCCAGCCCGCGCCGGCCCCGCGGTTCTCCGCGACCCCCACCACCGTCCGCACCGGGCCCGCCAGGCCGGGCGCCGACACCGGCGACGTGGCCCGCGACTGGGACGTACCCCGGCTGCTGCCCTCGACCCCGAAGCCCTCGAAACCTCAGTGAAAGGCCCTCTCGTGAGCACCGAAGCGTATGTGTACGACGCGATCCGCACCCCGCGCGGGCGCGGCAAGGCGAACGGCGCCCTGCACGGGACCAAGCCCATCGACCTGGTCGTGGGCCTCATCCACGAGATCCGCGACCGCTTCCCGGACCTGGACCCCGCGGCCGTCGACGACATCGTGCTCGGCGTCGTCGGCCCCGTCGGCGACCAGGGTTCCGACATCGCCCGCATCGCCGCCGTCGCCGCCGGTCTGCCGGACACGGTGGCCGGCGTCCAGGAGAACCGCTTCTGTGCCTCCGGCCTGGAGGCCGTCAACATGGCCGCCGCCAAGGTGCGCTCCGGCTGGGAGGACCTCGTCCTCGCGGGCGGTGTGGAGTCCATGTCCCGTGTCCCCATGGCCTCCGACGGCGGCGCCTGGTTCAACGACCCGATGACCAACCTCGCCGTCAACTTCGTCCCGCAGGGCATCGGCGCCGACCTGATCGCCACCATCGAGGGCTTCTCCCGGCGCGACGTCGACGAGTACGCGGCCCTCTCGCAGGAGCGCGCGGCCACCGCCTGGAAGGAGAACCGCTTCGAGCGGTCCGTCGTCCCGGTGAAGGACCGCAGCGGCCTGGTCGTCCTCGACCACGACGAGCACCTGCGTCCCGGCACCACCGCCGACTCGCTGGGCAAGCTGAAGCCCTCCTTCGCGGACATCGGCGAACTCGGCGGCTTCGACGCGGTGGCGCTGCAGAAGTACCACTGGGTGGAGAGGATCGACCACGTCCACCACGCGGGCAACTCCTCCGGCATCGTCGACGGCGCCGCCCTCGTCGCCATCGGCTCCAAGGAGGCCGGCGAGCGCAACGGACTGACCCCGCGCGCCCGGATCGTCTCCGCCGCCGTCTCCGGCTCCGAGCCCACCATCATGCTCACCGGCCCCGCCCCCGCCACCCGCAAGGCCCTCGCCAGGGCCGGACTGACCATCGACGACATCGACCTGGTCGAGATCAACGAGGCGTTCGCCGCGGTCGTCCTGCGCTTCGTGAAGGACATGGGCCTGTCCCTCGACAAGGTCAACGTCAACGGCGGCGCCATCGCGCTGGGCCACCCGCTCGGCGCCACCGGCGCGATGATCCTCGGCACCCTCGTCGACGAACTCGAGCGCCAGGACAAGCGCTACGGCCTCGCCACGCTCTGCGTGGGCGGCGGCATGGGCATCGCCACCATCGTCGAACGCCTCTGAACTCCCAGCGACCGCACGCGACTTCCACGAAGACCCGGAGACCCCCTCATGACCGAGAGCACCACGATCCGCTGGGAACAGGACGACACCGGCGTCGTCACCCTCGTCCTCGACGACCCCGACCAGTCCGCGAACACCATGAACAAGGCGTTCCGCGACTCCCTCGCCGTGATCACCGACCGCCTGGAGGCGGAGAAGGACTCCGTCCGCGGCGTCATCCTCACCTCCGCCAAGAAGACCTTCTTCGCCGGCGGCGACCTGCGGGACCTGATCCGGGTCACCCCGGACACGGCCCAGCAGCTGTTCGACGGCGGCATGGCGCTCAAGCGCCAGATGCGCCGCATCGAGACCCTCGGCAAGCCGGTCGTCGCCGCGATCAACGGCGCCGCGCTCGGCGGCGGCTACGAACTCGCCCTGGCCTGCCACCACCGGATCGCCCTCGACGCCCCCGGCTCCAAGATCGGCTGTCCCGAGGTCACCCTCGGCCTGCTTCCCGGAGGGGGCGGCGTCGTCCGCGCCGTCCGCATGCTCGGCATCACCGACGCGCTGCTGAAGGTGCTCCTCCAGGGCACCCAGTACAACCCGCGCCGCGCCCTGGAGAACGGCCTGGTCGACGAGATCGCCGACACGCGCGAGGACATGCTCGCCAAGGCCCGCGCCTTCATCGACGCCCACCCCGAGTCCGCCCAGCCCTGGGACAGGCCCGGCTACCGCATCCCCGGCGGCACCCCCGCCCACCCGAAGTTCGCCGCCAACCTGCCGGCCTTCCCGGCCAACCTGCGCAAGCAGACGGGCGGCGCCCCCTACCCCGCGCCCCGCAACATCATGGCCGCGGCCGTCGAGGGCGCCCAGGTCGACTTCGAGACCGCCCAGGTCATCGAGGCGCGCTACTTCGTCGAGCTGGCCGCCGGACAGACGTCGAAGAACATGATCCAGGCGTTCTTCTTCGACCTCCAGGCCGTCAACTCCGGCGCCAACCGCCCGAAAAGCGTCGAGCAGCGCAAGGTCACCAGGGTCGCCGTCCTCGGCGCCGGGATGATGGGCGCGGGCATCGCCTACTCGTGCGCCCGCGCGGGCATCGACGTCGTCCTCAAGGACGTCTCCCTGGAAGCCGCCGTCAAGGGCAAGGGCTACTCCGAGAAGCTGTGCGCCAAGGCCGTCGCCAAGGGCCGCACCAGCCGGGAGAAGGCCGACGCGCTGCTCGCGCGGATCACGCCCACCGCCGAGGCCGCCGACCTCGCCGGCTGCGACGCGGTCATCGAGGCCGTCTTCGAGGACACCGCCCTCAAGCACAAGGTGTTCCAGGAGATCCAGGACGTCGTCGCCCCCGACGCGCTGCTGTGCTCCAACACCTCCACCCTGCCCATCACCGCCCTCGCGGAAGGCGTCGAGCGCCAGGACGACTTCATCGGGCTGCACTTCTTCTCGCCCGTCGACAAGATGCCGCTGGTCGAGATCATCAAGGGCGAGCGCACGGGGCAGGAGGCGCTGGCCCGCGCCTTCGACCTGGTCCGGCAGATCAACAAGACCCCGATCGTCGTCAACGACTCGCGCGGCTTCTTCACCTCCCGCGTCATCGGGCACTTCATCAACGAGGGCGTCGCCATGGTGGGCGAGGGAATCGAGCCCGCGTCGGTCGAACAGGCCGCCGCCCAGGCGGGCTACCCGGCCAAGGTGCTCTCCCTCATGGACGAGCTGACCCTCACCCTGCCGCGCAAGATCCGCAGCGAGTCGAAGCGGGCGGTCGAGGAGGCCGGCGGCACCTGGACCGCGCACCCGGCCGAGGCGGTCGTCGACCGCATGGTCGACGAGTTCGGCCGCACGGGCCGCAGCGGCGGGGCCGGCTTCTACGAGTACGGCGAGGACGGCAAGCGGGGCGCCCTGTGGCCGGGGCTGCGCGAGCACTTCTCGAAGCCCGGTCACGAGATCCCGTTCCGCGACATGCAGGAACGCATGCTCTTCTCCGAGGCACTGGACACCGTCCGGCTGCTGGAGGAGGGCGTGCTGACGTCCGTCGCCGACGCCAACATCGGCTCGATCCTCGGCATCGGCTTCCCCGGCTGGACCGGCGGCGTCCTGCAGTACATCAACGGCTACGAGGGCGGCCTGCCCGGCTTCGTGGCACGCGCGCGCGAACTCGCCGAGCGTTACGGCGAGCGCTTCACCCCGCCGGCCCTGCTGGTGGAGAAGGCGGAGAAGGGAGAGGTGTTCAGGGACGCGCGCTGACGCCGTTCACCGGGGTCTCACCCCTCCTCGTCGAGCCACTCCCGCAGCTCCTCCCTCAGCGACCGCTGGAAGGTGGTGAGCAGCGCCTGCACCACGAGCGGATGCATCCGCGCGGACAGGGACCGCACGTCCCGCGCGTCCTTGTCCGCGACCGCGTCGCGCAGCTGCCGCGACAGCTCGTGCGCGGCCGCGCGGGAGTGCTCGATCAGCGTGGTGCGGGCGGCGAGGATCGTCTCGTGCGACAGCGGTACGTCCAGGAGCTCGACGCCGAGCCGCAGCAGCCCGGCGTCGACCCGGAAGGCCTCGCCGTCCGGCGCCCCGCCGACGGGCTCGACGACGTCCATCGCCGCCAGCCGCTTCAGGTCCTCCTCGTCCAGCTCACGCCCCGCGCGGCGCTCCAGCTCGCCGCGCGGCACCGTCTCCGTCGCACTCGGCGCCCAGGAGGCCACCACCGCCCGCTGGATCGCCAGGTCCCGCACGCTCAGGTCCGGCGGCAACTGCCCCAGGTACCGCTCGATCGCCGCCAGCGTCATGCCCCGGTGCTGCAGCTCCTCGACGAGCTCCAGCCGGGCCAGGTGCTCCCGCCCGTAGTGACCGACCCGCCTGGGACCGATCACCGGAGGCGGCAGCAGCCCCTTGGTGCCGTAGAAACGGATGGTGCGCACGGTGACCCCGGCCCGGGCCGCCAGTTCGTCGATCGTCAGGGCCTCGGTCTCGGTCGTCATGCCCGCCAGTATTGCTGTACCACCGGCACTGCGACACCTCGGGCTCCCGGCCGCTTGTCGGTGCCGGCGTCTACGGTGACGTCATGTCGGGGATCACATATGTCCGGGGTGACGCCACCGCTCCGTCGGTGAAGGGCGTCAAGATCATCGCCCATGTCTGCAACGACATCGGGGGCTGGGGCAAGGGCTTCGTCCTGGCCGTGTCGCGCCGCCGGCCCGAGCCGGAGGCCGCGTACCGCGCCTGGCACCGCGACCGCGCCTCCAACGACTTCGCGCTGGGCGCGGTGCAGGTCGTCCGGGTGGAGCGGTACGTCCTGGTGGCCAACATGATCGGCCAACGCGGCACACGCACCGGCAGCAAGAGCGTCCCCGTCCGCTACGAGGCGATCGACACGGCCCTCGCCCGCCTGGCCGGACACGCGCGCGCCCTCGACGCCTCCGTTCACATGCCCCGCACAGGCTGCGGCCTCGCCGGTGGCACGTGGTCGCGTGTCGGACCGCTGATCGACCGGCGGCTGGTCGGGCGGGGCATATCCGTGACGGTGTACGACCACGGGGACTGAACGGCGGGGCGGTCCGCCGAGTGGTGCGCGCGCCGGCAGGGTGGCGGTGCCCTCCAGCCCGTCGGTGGCCGGCCGGTACCTCAGCGGCAGGCCGTAGCGGGAGACGCCGTACCACGCCGGTTCCGGCCACCTCGCGTCCCACGACCCGTCAGATGCGCTCTTCTGCACGGGAGTTCACCGATGTACCGTCCGCCGCATGCCGAAACGCACGCGCCCCACGACCTGGAGAACGCTCGCGGCGGCGGCCACCGCCGCCCTGACGGCCACGCTGCTCACCCCCGTCGCGGCAGACGCCGCGCCGCGCGAGAGCCGGCCCGTCCACTCCTACGACAACGCCATCCGCGAGGCCGTCTGGGTGGACACCGGCCTCGACGAGGACGAGAACGGCGGGACCGACCGGGTCGCCGTCGACATCGTCAGGCCGCGCGAACCCGCACAACGGGGCCGGAAGGTACCCGTCATCATGGACGCCAGCCCGTACTACTCCTGCTGCGGGCGGGGCAACGAGAGCCAGCGGAAGACGTACGACGCGAACGGCGACGTCGTGCGGATGCCGCTGTTCTACGACAACTACTTCGTGCCCCGCGGCTACGCCGTCGTCGGCGTGGACCTGGCCGGCACCAGCCGCTCCGACGGCTGCGTGGACGTGGGGGGCCGTTCCGACATCCGGTCCGCGAAGGCCGTCGTCGACTGGCTCAACGGCCGCGGCACGGCGTACACCAGCCGCACCGGCACCGAGCGGGCCCGGGCCGACTGGACCAACGGCCGCACCGGCATGATCGGCAAGAGCTGGGACGGCACCATCGCCAACGGCGTCGCCGCCACCGGCGTGGAGGGCCTGGAGACCATCGTCCCGATCGCCGCCATCTCCTCCTGGTACGACTACTACTTCTCCCAGGGCGCCCCGCTGTACGACTCCGGCCCCGACTGGCTGTCCCAGTACGTCGAGAGCCCCGAGGCCCGCGCCCGGTGCGGCGCGGTCCAGCGCGAACTCGTCGCCGGTGCCCCGCGCACCGGCGACCGCACCCCGCTGTGGACCGCACGCGACTACGTGCGCGCGGCGGAGAAGGTGAGGGCGAGCGTCTTCCTGGTGCACGGCATGCAGGACCTCAACGTGCGCATGCAGCACGTCGGCCCGTGGTGGGACGCCCTCGCGGCACACGGCGTGAAGCGCAAGATATGGCTCTCCCAGACGGGCCACGTCGACCCCTTCGACTTCCGCCGCGCCGAGTGGGTCGACACCCTGCACCGCTGGTTCGACCACGAACTCCTCGGCTACGACAACGGCATCGACCGCGAACCCGTGGCCGACATCGAACGCCGGCCCGACCAGTGGGTCACCTCGGCGACCTGGCCGCCGCGCGGCACGCACACCGCGACCCTGCGCCCCCACCTCGGCGACGAGGCCGGCGTCGGCACCCTGGGCCTGCGCCGGGGCAAGGGCATCGAGTCCTTCACCGACGACCCGCGGCTGAGCGAGACCGACTGGGCCGCGCGGGTCGACACCCGGACCCCCGGCAAGGCGGGCTTCGTCACCGGCCCGCTCACCCGCGGCCTGCGCCTGTCCGGCGCCTCCGAGGTCACCGTCACCGCCACACCCAGCACCCCGACGGCCCATCTCTCCGCCGTCCTGGTGGACCTCGGCCCCGACACCATCCGCGACTACGCCGACGACGGCGAGGGCATCGGCACCCTCCCCGAGCGCACCTGCTGGGGTGCGAGCACCGAGGGCGACAGCTCCTGCTTCAAGGAGACCCGCGCGACCACCACCGACGTCGAGCACACCGTCGTCAGCCGAGGCTGGGCCGACCTCGGCAACCACGCCGGCGACGGCAAGGGCGAACCCCTGGTCCCCGGCAAGCGGTACACGATCACCCTCGAGCTGGCCGCCACCGACCACGTGGTCCCCGAGGGCCACCGCCTGGCGCTGATCGTCGCCGGGACCGACCGCGGCCTGATCGACCCACCCGCCGACACCCCCACCCTCACCCTCGACCTGGCCCGAACCTCCGCCCGGGTCCCGTTCGTCGGCGGCACCGCCGCCTTCGCCCGTGCCACCGCCGGCGCGCACGCCACGGCCACGGCCCCGGACGCCGTCCTGGACGGCGTGAGCCGACCAGGCGTCACCGCCCACCGCGTCCCCGGGGTGGCACGATGAGGCGCGTCCTGGTCCTCGCCGCGGCCGCTCTCACGGCCTCCCTCGTCACCGCCCCGGCCGCCCGGGCCGACGACTCCCCGCCGCGCACCGGCTTCGAGCAGAGCGACGGCGCCCGCTGGACCACCCAGCCCGAGGAACAGCGGTTCCTCGCGGCCGTCGACCGGGCGAGCAGCCGCGTCTCCGTCAGCCGCGTCGGCACCACGGAACAGGACCGTCCGATCCGGCTCGTCCGCATCGGCACCGGCTCCACCCCGCACACGACGCTGCTCGTGTGCAGCCAGCACGGCGACGAACCCTCCGGCCGCGAGGCCTGTCTGAGCACGGTCCGCGACCTGGCGTACGCCGAGGACCGCCGGACCCGCCGCTTCCTGGAACGCACCACGGTGCTCGTCGTCCCCACCGCCAACCCCGACGGCCGGGCCGCCGGCACCCGGGGCAACAGTGAGGGTGTCGACATCAACCGCGACCACCTCGCCCTGAGGACCGCGGAGGGCCGCGCCCTGGCCGCCGTCATCCGCGACCGGCGCCCCGACGTGATCTACGACCTGCACGAGTACGGCGCCACACCCCCGTACTACGACGAGGACCTGTTCGACCTGTGGCCGCGCAACCTCAACACCCATCCCGCCGTCCGCGACGCCGCGCGGACCCTGTCCCACGACCACGTGCGCCCCGCCGCCGAGGCCGCCGGGTACTCGACCGGCACCTACGGCATCTGGACCGACCCGGACACCGGTGAACCGATCCGCCAGACGGCCGGGGACGGACAGGAGCGCATCCTGCGCAACACGTCCGGGATCAAACACGGCGTCGGCCTGCTCGTCGAGAGCCGCGTCGACCCGCTCACCGACGCCGAACGGGCCGACGAGGCGCTCAACAACCGGCGCAGGGTGCACTCACAGCTCACCGCGCTGGAGGGCCTGTTCCGGTTCGCCGGGGAACGCCGTGGCGAGATCGAGGCGGTGACGTCCCGGGCCCGCACCGCCGGGTACGCCGACAGCGGCCCCGTCCACCTCGGCGGCGCCGACAACGATCCGCCCGAACCGTCCGAGGTGATCGCCGACCCGCCGTGCGGATACCGCCTCACCGCCGCGCAGTACGCGGAGGTCGGGGACGAGCTGGACCTGCACGGCGTGCGGGTCCGGCGGGACGGCGACGGCGCCCTCGTACCGCTGCGGCAGTCCCAGCGGGCGCTCGTGCCGCTGCTCCTCGACCGGCGGGCCGCGTACCACCTGGTGGAAGCGGAGGCAGACACGTTCTGCCGATGAGGTGAGTTTTGCGCCAAAGGTGGTAGGGGCGTAACGGGAGGAGCGCTCTCCGCCCCACGGCTCTGAGGAAAGGTGCCGCCTGTGACGCAGGACCAGCACAGAGACCACGACCCCACGGCAGGCCCGCTGCCCGGCTCGGAAGCGGGCCTGTCCGGCCGGGAGCGCCCGCGGACCGACCGGGTGGTGTTCGGCGTCACCGCCGTGCTCACCCTCGCGTTCGTGCTCTGGGGCGCCATCTGGACGGACTCGCTCGAGGACGTCTCCACCAGCATGCTCGGCGGGCTGATGCACAACGGCGGCTGGGGATTCATGCTGGCCGCCTCGGGCTTCGTGGTCTTCGCCCTCTGGCTCGCGGCCAGCCGCTACGGCCGGATCCACCTCGGTGCCGAGGGCGAGGAGCCGGAGTTCCGCACGGTGTCCTGGATCGCCATGATGTTCAGCGCGGGCATGGGCATCGGCCTGATGTTCTGGGGCGTGAGCGAACCGCTCGCCCACTACACGACGCCCCCGCCGGGCACCAGTCCGGCCGACTCCGGGGACCGCATCGAGACGGCCATGGCCACCACCCTCTTCCACTGGACGCTCCACCCGTGGGCGATCTACGCGGTGGTCGGCCTCGCCATCGCCTACAGCACCTTCCGCCGGCGCCGCCGGCAGACCATCAGCGCCGTATTCACCCCGCTCATCGGTGAGAAGAACGCACACGGCGTCGGCGGCCGGGTCATCGACATCCTCGCCATCATCGCGACGGTCTTCGGCTCCGCGGCCTCACTGGGCCTCGGCGCGCTGCAGATCGGGTCCGGCGTGGAGAAGCTCGACTGGATGGACAAGGTCAGCACCGGGCTGCTGGTCGGCATCATCGCGGTGCTGACCGTGGCGTTCGTGGCCTCCGCGGTCTCCGGTGTCGAGAAGGGCATCCAGTGGCTGTCCAACACCAACATGGTGCTGGCCCTGATCCTCGCCGTGTTCGTGTTCGTCGCGGGCCCGACCATCCTCATCCTCGACCTGCTGCCGACCTCGGTCTTCGCCTACCTCGGCGACCTCCCCGAGCTGGCCGGCCGCACCGAGATCAGCGGAGGCGAGGGCGTCGCCGACTGGCTGGGCAGCTGGACGGTCTTCTACTGGGCGTGGTGGATCTCCTGGACGCCCTTCGTCGGCATGTTCATCGCCCGCATCAGCCGGGGCCGCACCATCCGCCAGTTCATCGGCGGGGTCATCCTCGTCCCCAGCACGGTCAGCCTGGTCTGGTTCGCGATCTTCGGCGGCTCGGCGATGCGGCTCCAGGAGCAGAACCGGCTCGGCGACGAGACGACCCCCGAGGGCCGGCTCTTCGCCGTGCTGCAGGAGTACCCCGCCGCCACCGTCACCAGCCTGCTGGTGATGGCCCTCGTCGGCATCTTCTTCGTCTCGGGCGCCGACGCGGCCTCCGTGGTGATGGGCACCCTCTCGCAGAAGGGCGCGCTCGAACCCAGCCGCTGGGCGGTGGTGTTCTGGGGTGTGGTCACCGGCGGCGTGGCGGCGATCATGCTGCTGGTCGGCAGCGGCCAGGGCGACGCGCTGACGGGCCTGCAGAACCTCACCATCCTCGCGGCGGCACCGTTCGTCCTCGTGATGCTCTTCATGTGCGTGGCGCTCATGCGTGATCTGCGCCGCGACCCGCTCATCGTGCGCGGCGAGATGGGCTCCGAGGCGGTGGAGATGGCGGTCATCGAGGGCCACAAGAGGTACGACGGCGAATTCGAACTCCGCGTCGGCCCGGGCCGGGGCACGGACGTGGAGGGCGACCCCATCGGCAAACACTGACCCGCCCGCCGGACCGCCGGTGCGCCGACCCGCCCCCCGGACCGGCGCACCGGCGGCGCTCACTCCACCGCCGCCGCGCGGCCCGGGCCGGTCGTCCGCGTTCACCGGGTGGCCAGTGCCGCCGCCTCCTGCGCGCAGCCCCAGGCCACGGTGACGCCCCCGCCGCCGTGGCCGTAGTTGTGGATCAGGACGCGGCCGTCGGGGAGCGCGGTACGTTCCAGGCGGACCGCGCCGCGGGCGGGCCGCAGTCCCACGCGGTGCTCCAGGACCCGGGCGCCTGCGATCTCCGGGCGCAGGGCCGCGCACCGCCGCACGATCGCCTCGGCCACCGCCGGGTCCGGCTCCGTGGACCAGGCGTCCTCCTCCGCCGTACCGCCCAGCACCAGCCGCCCCGGCTGCGGAAGGAAGTACGCCAACGCGCCGTCGGCCCCGGTGGAGACCATCCACGTACGGATCCCCGGGTTCTCCACGACCACCAGCTGCCCCCGCACCGGCCGCACCGCCGGATCCGGCACCAGCTCCCGCGCCCCCAGCCCCGTGCAGTTGACGACGACCGGCGCGCCGGTCTCCGCCAGGTCCGCCACCGTACGCGCCTCGACCGCACCCCCTGCCGCCAGGAACCGCTCCCGCAGCCACGGCAGATGAGCCGACATGTCGATGAGCGGCAGCCGGGCCCACACGCCCGGACCGGCGGGATACTCCCCGGCCGTCGCCCGGCGCAGCCCCGGCAGCCGCGCGGCGGCCCAGGAGCCGACGTCGTCCAGGACGGTGTCGCCCAGTACTCCTTCCGCCATCCGCACGCCTGTGGTCTCCGGCCGCGCCGCCATGGCCTCGTACACGTCCAGCGACCGCAGCGCCCACGTACGCGCCGACGCCACCGGCTCGACGCGGTACGGCCACCACAGCCCGCCCGCGACCGCCGAGGTGGTCCGCTCCACCGGGTCCCGCGCCCACAGCCGCACCCGTACGCCGCGCTCGGCCAGGACCACGGCCGTGGTCAGCCCGACGACACCGCCGCCGATCACCAGTACATCGCAGGGAAGTTCGCTCTCCATCGGGCGGACGCTAGCGGAATGTGTCATGCCGTGCTCAGGTCCGTCCCGCGGTGGGAATACTCACGGCATGTCCGCCGAGTACGCGACCTTCGGCCTGGCACCGGCGACGAGAGCCGGTGGACTCCTCGCAGGCGGTGACTACCAAGTCCACCGCGACTTCGTCGACTTCGTCGTCGACGGATGCCCGCTGCTGTTCCGCCTCTCCGACCTGGACGCTGTCTCCCCGCTCGCCTCCGACGTCCCGCCCTCCCTCTTCACCGCCCAGGTCCGCAGTCTGCTGCTGGAGACCGGGGCACCCCTGCCCGACGGCCGGTACGTCGTCTACGGCTGCCCCGAGTGCGAGGACCTGGCCTGCGGCGCGGTCACCGCGGTCATCGAACGCGACGGCGAGGACGTCATCTGGCGGGACTTCGCCTGGCAGACCGATCCGTACGCCGATCTGGAGCTCAACGGCTACCACGGCATAGGGCCGTTCCGCTTCCGCGGCACCGAGTACCGCACCGCGCTCGCCGCCCTGCTGAACGGCGGCGTCCCGGGCGCCCGCCGCCGTGTCCTGCTGATCGGCGCCCGGGTCGCCCTGCTCGCCAGGCTCGCCGCCGCCCTGCGCACCATCGGGATCGGCGCCGACATCGCCGGGAACGCCGACGGCGTCCCCGCCGAGGAACTGCGGGCCTACGGCGCCGTCGTCCTCGGCCCGTCGGCCGGCGCCGGGGACCGCGACGCCGTCCGTCGCGCCTTCACGGCCGCCGGCGTCGACGTGCCCCGCGTCGACGGCCTCGCCCCGGTCGTCCCGCTGCTCGTGGCCCAGACCGAACAGGCCCTGGACGGCAGCCCGCCGGGGCAGCGGCGCCTGATGGACCTCACCGCCGTCGACGGCGGTGCGGAGCTCCGGGTCACCTCGTCCTGCCGGGTGCGGCTCACCGCGTACCGGGTCGACCGCCTCTCCCGCACCCACACCCGGGACGTCTTCGACGGCGTCCTGGAACCCGGCCGCCACCGCGTCCCCCTGGACGCCAGGGCGGTGAGGGGCGAGGCGTACGTCGTGGCGCGCACCGGCGGGACGGTGCTGGTGACGGCCGTGGAACGGTGAGAACCGGCGCGCGGCCGGCCGCGCGCGACGACTAGGATCGGCGGTCTGATGACTGCCACCCTCGTCGCCAAGAACCTCGCCGCCGGGCACGGCGACCGCTCCCTGTTCGCCGGTCTCGACCTCGTCGTCGCCCCCGGCGACGTGATCGGTCTGGTCGGTGCCAACGGCGCGGGCAAGTCCACGCTGCTGCGCCTGCTCGCCGGGCTCACCGCCCCGGAGCAGGGCGAGCTGCGCCTCTCCCCGCCCACCGCGACCGTCGGGCACCTGCCGCAGGAGCCGGAGCGCAGGCCCGGCGAGACGGTGCGGGACTTCCTGGCCCGCCGCACCGGGGTCGCCGAGGCCCAGAGCGCCATGGACGAGGCGACCGGGTCCCTGGTCGACGGCGCCCCGGGCGCGGACGACGCCTACGCCACCAGCCTGGAGCGCTGGCTCTCCCTGGGCGGCGCCGACCTCGACGAGCGTGCCGAGGAGGTCGCGGGCTCCCTGGGTCCGGCCGTCGGCCTGGACCAGCCGATGACCTCGCTCTCCGGCGGCCAGGCGGCCCGTGCCGGGCTCGCCTCCCTCCTCCTGTCCCGCTACGACGTCTTCCTCCTCGACGAGCCGACCAACGACCTCGACCTGGACGGCCTGGAGCGCCTCGAACGCTTCGTCAGCGGACTGCGGGCCGGCACGGTCGTCGTCAGCCACGACCGCGAGTTCCTCACCCGCACCGTCACCAAGGTCCTCGAACTCGACCTGGCCCAGCGCCGGATCAGCCTCTACGGCGGTGGTTACGAGGCCTACCTGGAGGAGCGGGACGTGGCCCGCAGGCACGCCAGGGACGAGTACGAGGAGTACGCCGACAAGCGGGCCGCGCTGCGGGACCGGGCGCAGATGCAGCGGACCTGGATGGACAAGGGCGTGAAGAACGCCCGCCGCAAGGCGGGCAACGACAACGACAAGATCGGCCGCAAGTTCCGCAGCGAGGCGAGCGAGAAGCAGGCAGCCAAGGCACGCCAGACACAGCGCATGATCGAACGCCTCGAGGTCGTCGAGGAGCCGCGCAAGGAGTGGGACCTGCGCATGGAGATCGCGTCCGCCCCGCGCTCCGGCGCCGTGGTGGCCACCCTGCGGGACGCCGAGGTGCGCCGCGGCGGCTTCACCCTCGGCCCGGTGTCCCTGCAGATCGACTGGGCGGACCGGGTCGCCGTCACCGGCGCCAACGGAGCGGGCAAGTCCACCCTGCTGGGCGCCCTGCTGGGCCGCGTCCCGCTCGACGCGGGCCACGCGGCGCTGGGCTCGGGCGTCCTGCTCGGAGAGGTCGACCAGGCCCGCGCGCTGTTCCACGGTCCGGAGCCCCTGCTCGACGCGTTCCGCCCGGCGGTCCCCGGCCTGGAACCGGCCGACATCCGCACCCTGCTGGCCAAGTTCGGTCTCAAGGCGGACCACGTCGTGCGTCCCGCCGCCACGCTGTCCCCCGGCGAACGCACCCGCGCCGCCCTCGCCCTCCTCCAGGGCCGGGGCGTCAACCTCCTGGTCCTGGACGAGCCGACCAACCACCTCGACCTGCCCGCCATCGAACAGCTGGAGTCGGCCCTGGACGCCTACGAGGGCACCCTGCTGCTGGTCACCCACGACCGCCGCATGCTCGACGCGGTCCGCGTGACCCGCCGCCTGGACGTCGCCGACGGCAAGGTGACCGAGCGCTGACCGGCGGCCGGCCACCGGGGCGGCCGCCCGCCGTGCCGGCACTCCGGGCCGGGCCCGTCACCCGCCGCCACGGCGGGGGAGACGGGCCCGGGACGTGTTCAGCGCCTGCCGCTCTTCGGATCGACCAGACCGGCCCGCCGCAGGGCGTCGGCCATCGCGCCGTTCGCCGGCGCGGGCGCCTGGCGCGAGCCGCCGCCCCCACCGCCACCGCGGCCCTGGCGCTGCTGCGGCGGGCGCCCGCCACGCTGCCGGCGCTCACCGCCGGACGCCTGACCCTGCGGTGAGGCCTCGTCGTCCAGCCGCAGCGTCAGCGCGATCCGCTTGCGCGGGATGTCCACGTCCAGGACCTTCACCTTGACGATGTCACCCGGCTTCACCACGTCCCGCGGGTCCTTGACGAACGTCTTCGACATCGCGGACACGTGCACCAGGCCGTCCTGGTGGACACCGACGTCCACGAACGCCCCGAACGCCGCGACGTTCGTGACGACGCCCTCCAGCACCATCCCGGAGGACAGGTCGGAGATCTTCTCCACGCCCTCCTTGAAGACGGCCGTCCTGAACGCAGGCCGGGGGTCGCGCCCCGGCTTCTCCAGCTCCTTGAGGATGTCGGTGACCGTCGGCAGACCGAAGCTGTCGTCCACGAACTCCTGCGGCCGCAGCGACCGCAGCACCGCCGTGTTGCCGATCAGCGAGGCGACCTCCTCACCGGACGTCTTCACCATGCGCCGCACGACCGGATAGGCCTCCGGGTGGACACTGGACGCGTCCAGCGGGTCGTCGCCGCCGCGGATCCGCAGGAAGCCCGCGCACTGCTCGTACGCCTTCGGGCCGAGCCGCGCGACCTTCTTCAGTGCGGCGCGTGACCGGAACGGCCCGTTGGAGTCCCGGTGCGCCACGATGTTCTCGGCGAGCCCGGAGGTGATGCCGGAGACCCGGGCGAGCAGCGGCGCCGACGCGGTGTTGACGTCCACGCCCACGCCGTTCACACAGTCCTCCACGACCGCGTCCAGCGAACGCGACAGCTTCACCTCGGACAGGTCGTGCTGGTACTGGCCGACACCGATCGACTTCGGGTCGATCTTCACCAGCTCGGCCAGCGGGTCCTGGAGCCGGCGCGCGATCGACACCGCGCCCCGCAGTGACACGTCCATGTCCGGAAGCTCCTGGGACGCGAAGGCGGAGGCCGAGTACACGGAGGCGCCCGCCTCGGACACCATCACCTTCGTCAGGTTCAGCTCGGGGTGCTTGGCGATGAGCTCACCGGCGAGCTTGTCGGTCTCGCGGGACGCCGTGCCGTTGCCGATCGCGATCAGCTCGACCGCGTGCTCCTTCGCCAGCCGCGCCAGCTTCGCGATCGCCTCGTCCCACCGGTTGGCCGGGACATGCGGATGGATCACGTCCGTGGCGACGACCTTGCCGGTCGCGTCCACCACGGCGACCTTGACGCCCGTACGGAAACCGGGGTCGAGACCGAGCGTCGCGCGCGTACCGGCCGGGGCGGCGAGCAGCAGGTCGCGCAGGTTCGCCGCGAACACCCGCACCGCCTCGTCCTCGGCGGCGGTGCGCAGCCGGAGCCTGAGGTCGATGCCGAGGTGCACCAGGATGCGGGTGCGCCAGGCCCAGCGGACCGTGTCGCCCAGCCACTTGTCCGCCGGACGCCCCCGGGCGGCGATCCCGAAGCGGTGCGCGACGATCCCCTCGTACGACGACGGCCCGTCCACCGGCTCCTCGGGTTCCAGGACGAGGTCGAGGACCTCCTCCTTCTCGCCGCGCAGCATCGCCAGGATCCGGTGCGAGGGCAGCTCGGTGAACGGCTGGGCGAAGTCGAAGTAGTCGGCGAACTTCGCGCCCGCCTCCTCCTTGCCCTCGCGTACCTTCGCGGCCAGCCGCCCGCGCACCCACATCCGCTCGCGCAGCTCACCGATCAGGTCGGCGTCCTCCGAGAAGCGCTCGGTGAGGATCGCCCGCGCGCCGTCCAGCGCGGCCTGCGGATCGGCGACACCCTTGCCGGCGTCCACGAACGCGGCGGCCGCGGCGAGGGGCTCCACACCCGGATCGGCGAGCAGCCCCTCCGCCAGCGGTTCGAGACCCGCCTCGCGCGCGACCTGCGCCTTGGTGCGCCGTTTGGGCTTGTACGGCAGATAGACGTCCTCCAGGCGCGCCTTGGTCTCCGCGCCCCGGATCCGGGCCTCCAGCTCCTCGGTCAGCTTGCCCTGCTCGCGCACCGACTCCAGGATCGCCGTACGACGCTCCTCCAGCTCCCGCAGATAGCGCAGCCGCTCCTCGAGCGTGCGCAGCTGCGCGTCGTCGAGCATCTCGGTCGCTTCCTTGCGGTAGCGGGCGATGAAGGGCACCGTCGAACCGCCGTCCAGCAGTTCGACGGCAGCCCTGACCTGCCGCTCCCGTACGCCGAGCTCTTCGGCGATCCTGCCTTCGATGGACCCTGCGAGGGGTGTCGTCACGTTCCCGTACCGCCTTCTCCACTGAGGTTGCGCGGCAATTGTGGCAGGTGACGCCGACAATCGGGGATCAGGGCGCCGACTCGCCCGCAGACCGCACGGGCGGCGTCAGGCGCGACGGCCACGGGTGCTGGACGAGGCCCCGCCGAACAGCCGGGCGAGTGCCCGGAACGGCAGTGTCACGACGGTGGCGATCGCGCCGCCGATCTGGCGCAGGACGTCTGCGATGGCACGGAACACGTGTCTCCCCTTTCGTCTCCCGGCCTGTCCGGCCGGAAGTACTGCGGGTACCTCGCCGGCGCCTCGGCATGCGTACGCGTGGCAGAAAAGGTGGGAAACCCGTCGTTGCGGCCACCCCGGGCATCGCCAAGAATCGACCGCATGGCGCAGCGAACCGTTCTTGTCGTCCTCTTCGACGGGGTGCAGAGCCTCGACGTCACCGGTCCCGTGGAGGTCTTCGCGGGCGCCGAGCAGCACACCCCGGGGACGTACCGGCTGTGCACCGCCTCCCTCGACGGGGCTCCCGTACGGACCACCAGCGGCCTGACCGTCGTGCCGGACGGGGCGCTCGCCGGGGCGCCCGAGCCGCACACCCTGCTGGTGCCCGGCGGGCGGGGCAGCCGCCGGCCCGACCCGCGGCTGACCGACTGGCTGCGCCGGCACGGACCGCGGGCCGAGCGGCTGGTCTCCGTCTGCACGGGGGCCGCACTGCTCGCCGGAGCCGGACTGCTGGACGGCCGCCGCGCCACCACCCACTGGGCCTACAGCGACCGCCTCGCCCGGGACCACCCGGCCGTCGAGGTCGACCCGGACCCCATCTACGTCCGTGACGGCCGCGTCTCCACCTCCGCCGGCGTCACCTCGGGCATCGACCTCGCACTCGCCCTGGTGGAGGAGGACCTCGGCCGCGACGCCGCCCTCACCGTCGCCCGGCACCTCGTGGTGTTCCTGCGCCGGCCCGGGAACCAGGCCCAGTTCAGCGCCCAGCTCGCCGCCCAGACCGCACGGCGCGAGCCGCTGCGCGAGGTCCAGCAGTGGATCACCGAGCACCCCGGCGCCGATCTGACCGTCGAGGCGCTCGCCGCCCGCGCCGCCCTCTCGCCGCGCCACTTCGCCCGCGCCTTCCACGCCGAGACCGGCACGACTCCGGGCCGCTACGTCGACCGGGTGCGCCTTGAGCACGCCCGGCGCCTGCTGGAGGACACCGGCGACGGCGTCGAGGAGATCTCCCGCGCCAGCGGCTACGGCACCCCCGAGGCGATGCGGCGCGCGTTCGTCCGGACCCTCGGGTCGTCACCGGCGGAGTACCGCCGCCGCTTCCGCCCCGCTCCCTCACCCGCCCGCACCTGAAAGGCCGCCGATGCAGATCGCCATCGTCCTCTTCGACCGCTTCACCGCCCTGGACGCGGTGGGCCCCTACGAGACCCTCTGCCGTCTCCCCGACGCGGAGACCGTCTTCGTCGCCGAGCGGACCGGGCCCGTGCGCAACGAGTCGGGCACCCTCGCGCTCACCGCCGACCGGACCCTGGCCGACGTAGCGCGCCCGGACGTCGTCGTCGTCCCCGGCGGCCCCGGACAGACGCCCCAGATGGAGAACGGGACCCTGCTGGACTGGCTCCGCACGGCCGACGCGTCCAGCACCTGGACGACGTC
Organism: Streptomyces marokkonensis; assembly: GCF_008312835.1. Classification (GTDB taxonomy): domain Bacteria; phylum Actinomycetota; class Actinomycetes; order Streptomycetales; family Streptomycetaceae; genus Streptomyces; species Streptomyces marokkonensis_A. The sequence goes on from NZ_VSKS01000020.1 coordinate 145,504, forward strand.
CGTGTGCACGGGTTCCCTGCTGCTGGCCGCGGCGGGACTGCTCCGGGGCCGCCGGGCCACGTCGCACTGGCTGGCACTCGACCACCTGAAGCGGTTCGGCGCCGAGCCGACCGGGGAGCGTGTCGTGACCGACGGCAAGTACGTCACCGCGGCCGGCGTCTCCTCGGGCATCGACATGGGACTCACCCTGCTCGGCCGGATCGCCGGCGACGAACACGCCCAGGCCGTCCAGCTGCTCACCGAGTACGACCCGCAGCCGCCCTACGACGCGGGCTCCCCGCAGAAGGCGCCCGCGCACCTCGTCGAGGAGTTCAGGTCGCGGAGCCGCTTCGTCCTGACGTAGACACGCTCCAGGTGAAGCGGGGCGGCCGGCGCTCCAGGAACGCGGCGACCCCCTCCGCGGTGTCGCCGCTCTCCCGTGCCCGTTCGCTCCAGTGGGCGTCCCGGTCGGCGCGGCCGTCGGCGAACTCCTTCGCCGCGGCCTGCGTGAGCTGCGAGCGGGACGCCAGAATGCGGGTGAACTCCGCGATGCGCGCGTCCAGTTCGCCCTCGGGGAGCACCTCGTCCACCAGACCCGTGCGCAGGGCCCGTCCGGTGTCGATCAACTCGCCCGAGAACAGCAGGTACTTGGCGGTCGCCGGACCCACCAGCGACACCAGCCGCCGGGTGGCGGAGGCCGGGTAGACGATGCCGAGCTTCGCCGGTGTCACCCCGAACCGCGCCCCCTCCTCGGCGAACCGCAGATCGCAGGCCGCCGCCAGCTGCGCCCCGCCGCCCACGCAGTGCCCGCGGACCGCGGCCAGCGTCGGCTTGGGGAAGGCGGCGAGTGACTCCTCCGCCGCGACGGCCAGCCGCTGTGCCTCCAGCGGCGACCCCCGCAGCGTGGAGATGTCCGCCCCGGCGCAGAACGTGCCGCCGTCACCGGTGAGCACCAGCATCCGTACGTCCGGGTCGGCCGCCAGAGCGTCCAGCAGGGGCGGCAGGGAAGCCCACATCGCGGCCGTCATGGCATTGCGCTTCGCCGGATGGCGGATGACGACCGTCGCGACCGAGTCGGTGACGCTGTGCAGCAGCTGCGGCTCCATGGGCCGGATGCTATCCGTCCGGGCCGTCGCGCCGAGCGGCAGGAGTACGCGGGGCGTTACGACCGGCGGGGGCGGGGGACTGGAGAGGGGGACGAAACCCGGGAGGCACGCATGGTCAAGTCCGCCGGGACCGCCAAGCCGCAGGGCGGGGCGGCCGAACTGAGCCGCGGCTTCGGCTGGCTCGCCGTACTCGGAGTGATCCTGGTCGCCGCCGGGCTGGTCGGCCTGGTGTACACGGGCGTCGCCACCCTGACGTCGATGGTGCTGTTCGGCTGGCTGCTGCTGATCGGCGGCGTGGTCGGGCTGCTGCACGCCGTCCAGGCGCGGCACACCAACTTCTTCTGGCTCGGCGTGGTCGTCGCGGCGCTGAACATCGCGGCCGGTGTGGTGGTGCTGAGGACACCGGAGGCGGCGGCCGAGGCGCTGACCATGTTCGCCGCCCTGCTCTTCCTCACCGGCGGGCTGTTCCGTCTGGTCGGCAGCCTCGTGGTGCGCGGGCCGCAGTTCGGCTGGACCCTGGTCCAGGGCGCCTTCGGCCTGCTGCTCGGCGTCCTCGTGCTGGCCACCTGGCCGAGCAGCAGCCAGTACGTCATCGGAACGTTCTTCTCCCTCTCCCTGCTCTTCGACGGGCTCGGCCTGATCGCCACCGGGTACGGGGGACGCAGGATCGTCGGCATGGTCTCCGACCGGCTGGCCACCGAGGAGGCGGAACGGACAGGGGAGCGGCCGGCCGTCAAACCCGTACAACCCGAATAGTTCGCCGACACGGCACAAGGCCGTACGAGAACGGTCCCGCAATCGACGGTGTCATACGCAGGCGGTCGCGAACGCTCGATATGCGCCGACTTCTGTTCAGCGTCGAAGCGCGGAGCCTCTCGGTACCAACACTCGACGCGTGGCGACAATCGAGCGTGAGAGTGGCGATCCACTGCCGTACGAAGGTGTCTGGCGGTTCACCGCCCCGGCCGTGGACGCCTCGGTCCCGCAGGCCCGCCACGCCGTGCGGGACCTGCTCGTGCGGCAGGGCGTGCCCGTCGCGGACGACGTGGTGCAGGGGTTGCTGCTGATCGTCTCGGAGCTGGTCACCAACGCCGTACGGCACGCGGCGCTGCTGTCCCCGACGCTCGCCGTCGAGGTCGCCGTGGGCGCCGAGTGGGTCCGGGTGTCCGTGGAGGACAACCACCCCTACCGTCCCACCGCACTGGAGACCGACCACGCGCGCACCGGTGGCCGGGGACTGCTCCTGGTGCGTGAGATCACCCGGGAGGCCGGCGGGGCGTGCGAGGTCGAGCACACCGCGACCGGCGGCAAGGTGATCTGGGCCGCCCTGCCGCTCAAGCCCGCGGGGCTGCCCCCGGTCACCAGTCCGCCGAAGGCCCCGTCAGCTCCCGGACCGCCGGGCGGGCCGCGTCCAGGACGGTCATGAACCAGGCCGAGAAGGTGTCCTTCGCGTGCCGCTCCGCCAGCTCGGCCGGGGTCACGAACGCCGTGGACGCCACCTCGTCCGGGTCCGGCCGCGGCGGCGACTGCACCATGCCGACGAAGAGGTGGTTGTACTCCTGCTCCACCAGGCCCGATTCCGGGTCGGGGTGGTTGTAGCGGACCGTGCCGGCCTCGGCGAGCAGTGAAGGCGACACCCCCAGCTCCTCGAAGGTCCGCCGGGCCGCCGCGGCGAACGGCGCCTCACCGGGATAGGGGTGGCCGCAGCAGGTGTTGGACCACACACCGGGGGAGTGGTACTTGCCCAGCGCCCGCTGCTGGAGCAGCAGCCGCCCGCGCTCGTCGAACAGGAACACCGAGAACGCCCGGTGCAGCCGCCCCGGCGGCTGATGTGCGGCGAGCTTCTCCGCGGTGCCGATCGTCACGCCGTCCTCGTCGACCAGTTCCAGCAAAATCGGCTCGGCGGTGCCGCTCGACGGGCTGTTCGTCGCGGTGGCAGGTGTGATCGGCATACCCATCCTTCACTCGGTCTTCGCGCCCCAGTCTGCCGCACGAATCCGGCACTCCCGGCACTCCGGTCTCCGCCCGCATGTCCCACGGCGGCGGGGGAGGCGGTCGTACCGGCCGGACGACGGAAACCGGTCCGGAGCTGATCGTGCCCGGGGCGCCCGGCGGACATGCGGCCGCCGCGGGGCCCGTGCCCGGAAGGACGCCGGTACGGGGGCGGAGGGCAGCGTTCCCCGGCGCATCGGCGCATCGGCGCATCGGCGCACCGGGGCGCGTCCGGGCCGGCTCAGTGGCAGAGACGCGCCTCGTGCTCGGCGTGGCCGCGGGGCTCCAGCTGGAAGGTGCAGTGCTCCACGTCGAAGTGATCGCCCAGACAGCCCTGCAGCTCGTGGAGCATCTTCTCGTGCCCGATGGCGTTCAGCACCTCGGAGCTGACGACCACGTGAGCGGAGAGCACCGGCATCCCGGAGGTGATCGTCCAGGCGTGCAGATCGTGAACGTCCTCCACGCCGTCCGTGCCGAGGATGTGCTCCCGCACCTGCGCCATGTCCACGCCCTTGGGCGCCGCCTCCAGCAGGACGTCCAGTGTCTCGCGCAGCAGTCTGACCGTGCGGGGCACGATCATCAGCGCGATCACCAGGGAGGCGATCGGGTCGGCGGCCGTCCAGCCGGTGGTCAGGATCACCAGCGCGGACAGCATCACCGCGACCGAGCCGAGCGCGTCCGCCGCCACCTCCAGGAAGGCGCCGCGCACGTTCAGGCTCTCCTTCCGGCCGCGCATCAGCAGGGTGAGCGACACCAGGTTGGCGAGCAGGCCGATCGCGCCGAACACCAGCGCCAGGCCGCCCTTGGTGCCGGCCGGGGTGACGAACCGTTCGACCGCCTCGTACAGCACGTAGCCGCCGACGCCGAGCAGCAGCAGGCAGTTGGCCAGGGCGGCGAGGATCTCCGCGCGGGCGAGCCCGAAGGTGCGGTGCTCGCTCGGCGGGCGGCTCGCGAAGTGGATCGCGAGCAGCGCCATGCCCAGGCCCAGGGCGTCCGTCGCCATGTGGGCGGCGTCCGCGACCAGGGCGAGTGAGTCGGCCAGCACACCGCCGACGATCTGGACCACCATGACACCGAGCGTGATCGCCAGCGCGATCCGCAGCCTGCCGCGGTACGCCGCACTCGCCGTACCGCCGGCAGGCGCACCGTGCGCGTGCCCGTGATCGTGCCCAGCCCCCATGGGTGCCGCCGCCCTTCCGTGACCGTCTCCTGGGACCACAGTGAACTACGGGTGGGGGGTATGGGGCAACGCGGCACTGAACACCGTTGTCATGTGCTCTGACCTGCGGAAACGATCCGCAGGTCAGCGCTGTTCAGTGACGGTCCGCAGCCTGGTGGAGCTGCCAGCCCCGCCAGGCCGAGCCGACCATCTCGTGCACCGAGCGGCGTGCGGTCCAGCCGAGCAACTCGCTCGCGCGGGCGGCGGAGGCCACCGCGCGGGGCGCGTCGCCGGGGCGCCGCGGCTCGACGAGCGGGGCCCGCGTGTCGCCGGTGACCTCGCCGATGGCCGTGATCAGCTCGCGCACCGAGACGCCCTCGCCGCGGCCGATGTTCACCGTCAGGTCTCCGGCCGGGTCCCCGTCCGACAGCCGGCGGGCCGCCGCCAGGTGCGCCTCCGCCAGATCGGCCACGTGGATGTAGTCACGGACGCACGTACCGTCCGGCGTCGGGTAGTCGTCGCCGAAGATGCGCGGGGCCTCGTCGCGGGTGAGCCGGTCGAACACCATCGGCACGATGTTGAAGACGCCCGTGTCGGCCAGCTCCGGTGCCGCGGCCCCCGCGACGTTGAAGTAGCGCAGGCACGCCGTGGCGATGCCGTGCGCCCGGCCGGCCGCCCGCACCAGCCACTCGCCGGCGAGCTTGGTCTCTCCGTAGGGGTTCACCGGCGCGCAGGGCGTCTCCTCCGTGATGAGGTCCACCCGGGGATCGCCGTAGACGGCCGCGGACGAGGAGAAGACGAAGCGCCGGATCCCTGCCTCCGCGACGGCGTCCAGGAGCGTCGCCAGGCCGCCCACGTTCTCCCGGTAGTACCGGGTCGGCTGCGCCACGGACTCGGCGACCTGCTTGCGCGCGGCGAGATGCAGCACTCCCGTCACCTCGTGCTCCGCGAGCACCCGCTTCAGCGTCCCGCCGTCCAGCGACGAGCCCCGGACCAGAGGTACGTCGGCGGGCAGCCGTCCCGGCACGCCGGCCGAGAGGTCGTCCAGGGCGACGACCTTCTCCCCGGCACCCGTCATGGCGCGCACCACATGTGCCCCGATGTAACCGGCTCCGCCGGTGATCAGCCAAGTCATGGTCGCCCACCCTATGCCGACCCGCACCGGCGGGCGGGGAACGGGCCGGGTGTACCGCGATGCCCCGGATTGACCCCGCATGCCCTTTCTGGAGGCGCGGTTTGTGGGCCGGGCCCCGCATCCCCGATGATGATCCGCGGCAGGGACGCGGGCGAACCGCGTCGATCCAGCCGCCGAACGGGCGGTGAACGCGGGCTTCCGGGTATCCGATAGCCTCTGCCGACATGCCGCCCGGAGGCCCCGTACGGGCGCCTCACCGTGTACATGACCGGCGTGGACGCGTCGGCACCCAGGGAGTGAGATTCGGTTGTCGACCGCCATCCTCACCGGCCAGCCGGTCCCCGGTTCGTCACTCGAGGGCGATCTGCGCTCCCTCGGTTTCGACGTGCGGACCGCCTCCGGCACCGCCGAGGCCGAGACCCTGCTCGCCGGCGTGCCCGCGGGGCAGCGGGTCGCCCTGGTCGACGCCCGGTTCGTGGGCCATGTCCACGCGCTGCGCCTCGGCCTCACCGACCCCCGCTTCCCCATCTCCGCGATCCCCGGCGCCGTCACCGCCCAGCAGGCCGGCCGCCAGGCCCTCACCCGCGCGATGGCCCGCGAGAACTCCGCGGGCGAGGCACCCGGGAGCGGCACCACCCTGGTCGGCAGCCTCGCGGACCGCGTCGTCACCGCCCTCGACGCCGAGGGTGCCGACGTGCACCGTCCCGAGCTCGGCAGCCTCGTCGCCACCGTTCCCGCCGACCCCCAGGCCCGCAACGAGGCCCGGCAGGCCGTCGCCGCCGTCGACGACGAGGCCATACGCCTGCGGTCCGCCGTCAAGGCCCGCGACGGCTTCTTCACCACCCACTTCATCAGCCCGTACTCCCGCTACATCGCCCGCTGGTGCGCCCGCCGCGGACTGACCCCCAACCAGGTCACCACCGCCTCCCTGCTCACCGCGCTCATAGCGGCCGGCTGCGCCGCCACCGGCACCCGGGGCGGCTTCGTCGCCGCCGGCGTCCTGCTCATCGCCTCGTTCGTGCTGGACTGCACCGACGGGCAGCTCGCCCGGTATTCCCTGCGGTACTCCACCCTCGGCGCCTGGCTCGACGCCACCTTCGACCGCGCCAAGGAGTACGCCTACTACGCGGGCCTCGCCCTCGGCGCGGCCCGCGGCGGCGACGACGTCTGGGCCCTCGCCCTCGGCGCGATGGTCCTGCAGACCTGCCGGCACGTGGTCGACTTCTCCTTCAACGAGGCCAACCACGACGCCACCGCGCTCGGTAAATTGTCGCTGGCCAGCCCCACCGCCGCGCTCTCCGACAAGCTCGACGGCGTCGGCTGGACGGTCTGGGTGCGCCGCATGATCGTCCTGCCGATCGGCGAACGCTGGGCGATGATCGCCGTCCTCACGGCCCTCACCACCCCCCGGATCACCTTCTACGCGCTGCTCGTCGGCTGCGCGTTCGCCGCGACGTACACCACGGCGGGCCGCGTCCTGCGCTCGCTGACCCGCAAGGCCCGAAGGACCGACCGGGCGGCGCGGGCGCTCGCCGACCTCGCCGACTCCGGCCCGTTCGCCCAGGCCCTGACCGGCCCGCTGACGAACCCCGCGCGCCGCCTCCCCGGCTTCGCCGTCCCCGCCGTCGCCCTGCTCGGCGGTCTCGCCGTGGTCGCCACAGCCGCGCTCACCGGCTTCGGCGGCCCGTGGACGGTCGTCGCCGCCTGTGGCTACGTCCTGACCTCGGCACTCGCCGTCGCCCGCCCCCTCAAGGGCGCCCTCGACTGGCTGGTCCCCCCGTTCTTCCGCGCCGCCGAGTACGGCACCGTCCTGGCACTGGCCGCCGACGCGGACGTGAACGGAGCCCTTCCGGCGGCCTACGGGCTGGTGGCCGCGGTCGCCTACCATCACTACGACACGGTCTACCGCATCCGCGGCAACGCGGGCGCGTCCCCGCGCTGGCTGGTGCGGGCGATCGGGGGGCACGAGGGCCGCACCCTCGTGGTCGCCGTGCTGGCGGCCGTGCTCACCGCCTCCCAGTTCACCGTCGCGCTCACGGTCCTCGCCGTGGCCGTGGCCCTTGTGGTGCTCGCCGAGAGCATCCGCTTCTGGGCGTCCGCAGGGGCGCCCGCCGTACACGACGAAGGAGAACCCGCATGATCGGCCTCGTGCTTGCGGCCGGCGCCGGACGCCGTCTGCGCCCCTACACGGACACGCTTCCCAAGGCGCTGGTGCCGGTGGGCGCCGAGGGCGACCCGGACGCGGTGACGGTCCTGGACCTGACCCTCGCCAACTTCGCCGAGGTCGGGCTGACCGAGGCCGGGATCATCGTCGGGTACCGCAAGGAGGCCGTGTACGAGCGCAAGGCGGCCCTGGAGCAGAAGTACGGCGTGCGGCTCACGCTCATCGACAACGACAAGGCCGAGGAGTGGAACAACGCCTACTCGCTGTGGTGCGGCCGTGACGCCCTCAAGGACGGTGTGATCCTGGCCAACGGCGACACCGTGCACCCGGTCTCGGTGGAGAGGACGCTGCTGGCCGCGCGCGGCGACGGCAAGCGGATCATCCTCGCGCTCGACACGGTGAAGAAGCTCGCCGACGAGGAGATGAAGGTCGTCGTCGACCCGGACAGGGGGATGACGCGGATCACCAAGCTGATGGACCCGGCCGAGGCGAGCGGTGAGTACATCGGTGTCACGCTCATCGAGGGCGAGGCGGCCGGGGAGCTGGCCGACGCGCTGAGGGCGACCTTCGAGCGGGACCCGCAGCTGTACTACGAGGACGGCTACCAGGAGCTGGTGAACCGCGGTTTCCGGATCGACGTGGCGCCGATCGGTGACGTCGCGTGGGTCGAGATCGACAACCACGACGACCTCGCCCGCGGACGGGAGATCGCGTGCCAGTACTGACCCGGCTCATCCCCTCGCCGGTCGTCGTGGACATCCGCCCGGGTGCCCTCGACGACCTGGCGAGCGTCCTCGCCGACGAGCGCATCTCCCAGTCGGGCAGGCTCGCCATCGCCGTCAGCGGCGGTTCCGGCGCCCGGCTGCGCGAACGGCTCGCGCCGTCGCTGCCCGGCGCCACCTGGTACGAGGTCGGCGGCGGCACCCTCGACGACGCGGTCCGCCTGGCGGGCGACATACAGGGCGGCCGCTACGACGCGGTCGTCGGACTCGGCGGCGGCAAGATCATCGACTGCGCCAAGTTCGCGTCGGCACGAGTCGGCCTGCCCCTGGTCGCCGTCGCCACCAACCTGGCGCACGACGGCCTGTGCTCGCCGGTCGCGACCCTGGACAACGACGCGGGCCGCGGCTCGTACGGGGTGCCGAACCCGATCGCGGTCGTCATCGACCTCAATGTCATCCGTGAGGCCCCGGTCCGGTTCGTGCGCTCCGGCATCGGCGACGTCATCTCCAACATCTCCGCGGTCGCGGACTGGGAGCTGTCCCACCGCGTCAACGGCGAGAAGATCGACGGGCTCGCCGCCGCCATGGCCCGGCAGGCCGGCGAGGCCGTGCTGCGCCATCCCGGCGGGGTCGGCGACGACGGCTTCCTGCAGGTGCTCGCCGAGGCCCTGGTCCTCACCGGCATCGCCATGTCCGTGTCGGGCGACTCCCGCCCGTCCTCCGGCGCCTGCCACGAGATCAACCACGCCTTCGACCTGCTCTACCCCAAGCGCGCCGCCGCCCACGGCGAGCAGTGCGGACTGGGCGCCGCCTTCGCGATGTATCTGCGCGGGGCGCACGAGGAGTCGGCGGCCACGGCCGAGGTGCTGCGCCGCCACGGGCTCCCGGTGCTGCCGGAGGAGATCGGATTCACGGTGGACGAGTTCGTCCGCGCCGTCGAGTTCGCCCCGGAGACCCGACCCGGCCGCTTCACCATCCTCGAGCACCTCGACCTGAAGACCGACCAGATCAAGGACGTCTACGCCGACTATGTCAAGGCCATCGGTAGCTGAACTCCGCCCGGTCGTGCACCCCGCGGGGGTCAAGGACCGGCGCAGCGGTGAGCACTGGATGGGACGCCTCTACATGCGCGAGGTGTCCCTGCGGGTGGACCGCTACCTGGTGAACACCAGGGTCACGCCCAACCAGCTCACGTACCTGATGACCGTCTTCGGCGTCCTCGCGGCCCCGGCCCTGCTGGTGCCGGGGATCGCGGGGGCCGTCCTCGGCGTGGTCATGGTCCAGCTCTACCTGCTGCTGGACTGCGTCGACGGCGAGGTCGCGCGCTGGAAGAAGCAGTACTCGCTCGGCGGGGTCTACCTGGACCGCGTCGGCGCCTACCTGTGCGACGCGGCCGTCCTCGTCGGGCTCGGCCTGCGCGCCGCCGACCTGTGGGGTTCCGGGCGCATCGACTGGCTGTGGGCCTTCCTCGGCACGCTGGCCGCGCTCGGCGCGATCCTGGTCAAGGCCGAGACCGACCTGGTCGGCGTCGCCCGCCACCAGGGCGGACTGCCGCCGGTGAAGGAGGCCGCGTCCGAGCCGCGCTCCTCCGGCATGGCGCTGGCCCGCAGGGCCGCCGCCGCGCTCAAGTTCCACCGGCTCATCCTCGGCATCGAGGCGTCGCTGCTGATCCTTCTCCTCGCGATCCTGGACGCCACCCGGGGCGACCTGTTCTTCACCCGGCTCGGCACCGCCGTGCTCGCCGGTATCGCCCTGCTGCAGACCGTGCTGCACCTGGTGTCCGTCCTCGTGTCCAGCAGGTTGAAGTGAGCGCCGCCATGAAGGTCGGCGCGGTGATCATCACCATGGGCAACCGCCCCGACGAGCTGCGCGCCCTGCTGGACTCGGTCGCCAAGCAGGACGGCGACCCCGTCCAGGTCGTGGTCGTCGGCAACGGCTCGCCCGTCCCCGAGGTTCCCGAGGGGGTGCGGACCGTCGAGCTGCCGGAGAACCTCGGCATCCCCGGCGGCCGCAACATCGGCATCGAGGCCTTCGGCCCCGGCGGCCGGGACGTCGACATCCTGCTGTTCCTCGACGACGACGGCCTGCTCGCCGGCCACGACACCGCCGAGCTGTGCCGCCAGGCCTTCGCCGCCGACCCGCGGCTCGGCATCATCAGCTTCCGCATCGCCGACCCGGAGACCGGGATCACCCAGCGCCGCCACGTTCCCCGGCTGCGCGCCTCCGACCCGATGCGTTCCTCCCGCGTGACCACCTTCCTCGGCGGCGCCAACGCCGTGCGCACCAAGGTCTTCGCCGAGGTGGGCGGGCTGCCGGACGAGTTCTTCTACGCCCACGAGGAGACCGATCTGGCCTGGCGGGCCCTCGACGCCGACTGGATGATCGACTACCGGTCCGACATGGTGCTGTACCACCCGACGACCGCCCCCTCGCGGCACGCGGTCTACCACCGCATGGTCGCCCGCAACCGGGTCTGGCTCGCCCGCCGCAACCTCCCCGCCGCCCTGGTCCCGGTCTACCTGGGCGCCTGGATCCTCCTCACCCTCGTGCGCCGTCCCTCGCGCCCGGCCCTGAAGGCCTGGTTCGGCGGGTTCCGCGAGGGTCTGACCACCTCCTGCGGTCCCCGCCGGCCCATGAAGTGGCGTACGGTGTGGCGGCTGACCCGACTGGGCCGGCCCCCCGTCATCTGACAAGCTCGTGTCCGGGAACATCGGGGCCGTACCCAGGCTCCCCGGCTCATGCGGGCCCGCGCGGGCCCGCATCTCGAGGACGAAAGTTTTCCACTAGTGAGTGAGACAACGCACGACGGCACGGTCGCGGTCACCGCGCCCGTGCCGCCCGACGAGGGCCTGACGGCGGACCGGCTCGCCGCCAAGTACGGGCTGTCCGTCAGCGGCGCCCGGCCGTCCCTCATCGAGTACGTCCGTCAGCTCTGGGGCCGGCGGCACTTCATCCTCGCCTTCTCCCAGGCGAAGCTCACCGCCCAGTACAGCCAGGCCAAGCTCGGCCAGCTCTGGCAGGTGGCGACCCCGC
>NZ_VSKS01000021.1 GCF_008312835.1 Streptomyces marokkonensis
AAGTCACCGGCCACCAGGGCGGAATTGTCCCAGGTCCAGGATCCGGTGCCGGAGTCCCAGGCCTTGACGGGTGCGTTGATGCCGGTGCCGGTGGAGGTGAAGGTCCACAGGGCCGAGTGCCCACGCCCGTCGGAGGTGTTGGGGTACCTGTAGAGGGCGCCGACGTCGGACTTGCCGTCACCGTTGAAGTCACCCGCCACCAGGGCGGAATTGTCCCAGGTCCACGAACCGTCGCCGGAATCCCACTTTCTGACCGGTGCGTTGATGCCGGTGCCGGTGGAGGTGAAGGTCCACAGGGCCGAGTGCCCACGCCCGTCGGAGGTGTTGGCGTACTTGTAGAGGACGCCTACGTCGGCGAGGCCGTCACCGTTGAAGTCACCCGCCACCGGGGCGGAACTGTCCCAGCTCCAAGATCCGGTGCCGGAGTCCCACACTTTGACCGGTGCTTTGAATCCGGTACCGGTGGAAGTGAAGGTCCACAGCGCGGTGTGGCCGCGTCCGTCGGAGGTGTTGGGGTACTTGTAGAGGACGCCTACGTCGGCGAGGCCGTCACCATTGAAGTCGCCGGACACCGTCTTGCTGCGGTTCCAGTCCCAGGAATCAGTGCCGGAGTCCCACGACTTCGCCGGCCCGTTGAAGCCGCTGCCGGTGGAGGTCTGCAGCCACAGGGCCGTGTGGTTGGTGCCGTCGGCGTTGGTCCCGTAGTTGTACAGGTACGCGACGTCGGACTTGCCGTCCCCGGTGTGGTCGGTGACGCGGGGGACGGCAACGGTGGAGGCCACCCAGCTGCTCAGGTCGTCGACACGGGTGTCGATGGCGCCGGTGCGGGTTTCGGCGGGATCGTTGCCGAGGCATCCGCCCTGCCAGGAGCGGGAGTTGACGGCGACGAGTTCGGTGGTGCCGTTGACGGTGCGCAGGGCGGGGCCGCCGGCGTCTCCCTTGCAGACGGTCGCACCGTCGGAGCCGTCGAGGTCCACTGTCGTGCTGGTGGTGGAGGCGACGGTGAACGTGCCGCTATGCAGCTTGTCGGGCACCCATTCGGTCTTGGTGCGTCCGAATCCCGCCTTCGTCAGCTCCTCGCCCGGGGCGGCGGGCGTCGTCGCCAGCCGCACGGGCTTGACGGTGGGATCGGTGATCCGGGTGGCGAGCCTGACCAGGACCAGGTCGCGGTCGGCGTGCGGGACGAGCCAGAGGGCCTGCTGGACGCTCCCGCTGGTCTGGGTCAGGTCGGTGCGGCCGACCGTGACGGTGGTGGTGACGGCGGGTCTTCCCGCGGAGAGCATGCCGTCCGCGGCGAAGCAGGTGGCCGCGGTCAGGACCCACTGCGGGTCGACGAGGGTGCCGGTGCAGGCGGACTGCTCACCGACGTTGACCTTCGCGACGTAGTTCAGCTGTGCCGGGGCGTCGACTCCGCCCAGCGCGGAGGCCGAGCCGGTCGCGGCCGGAACGGCGCCCAGTACGACGGGGGCTGCGAGCAGGGCAGCGGCTAACGCGGAGAGACGGTGACGTCTGGAGAGGTGCATGAGCGTGGATTCCTTAAGACATGAGGGCTGCGCGTCCGGTGGACGTCCGACCGCGTTGCGGTGAGCATGACAATGTTGACTGCGCTTACTTGGAGGTCCTGATCTCGACGAGCAGGTGCTCGCGGCCCTCTTCGTCCGCGGCCTCACCCACCGGCGTCCAGGCATTCTTGTTGAGGTCGAACGACTTCTCCTCGGCACCTACGGTCATGTCGACCTCGGTCGTGTAGTCGTTGCCCTTGATCGCGTAGACCGCCGGGATCTCCAAGGTCAGCCAGCCCGAGTCGCCCACCACCTTGAAGCAGATCTTGTCCGCCTTGTTCCGCGCCATGATCTCCAGAAGGCCGGCGCCACTCGCGCAGTCGGCCAGGGTGATGTGCCCGTCTCCGCGCTTGAGGACGATGTTCTTCTCGGCCAGGATCTTGTCCGCCAGCGGGTAGCTGAAGTCCTCCACCGCGTAACCGGGGGATTCCCCCGCGACCAGTGCGGTGGGGTTCGCCTCCTGTGACGCCCCGCCGGGGATGCTCGTGGCCGCCGTGATCCAGGCCAGGGCGCCGGCCACGGCCGCGCCCAGTGCGCGCAGCGCGATCCGCTTGCGCTGCGGCTTGACGGACATTCTGCTGTATTGCTTCATTGCGTCCCCAAGTTCGTGGCTGAAGGTCGGATGTTCGTCACCGGTCTCGGTTTTTCGGATGCACAGGAATGCCTTATCGGCATCGCTCTGCCGGGTGTGTTCCAACTCCTGCGGGAAGAAGCTCCCTTACGCCCCAAAGCGAGAAGTCCTCGCCCGGTGATCATCATCCTCTTCATCATGCAAACACGAAGCCACCCTCAGGTCGAGCGCGCAAAAACACGCATACCGTGGTAATCCCCATGCTTCACTCATGACCTCCGTCACACTAAATAAAGGTTGCGCGAAGTTCTGTGAAGCTCTTGTAAAGAAGATTCTGATGATCCATCAGGACGTGTGCCGATAGCACACGTTGAGGAATGTGACTACTTAATTGCCCCGCTCCATAGGACAGTTGTTGTGGCCCTGAACCACAAGTACTCCCGATTGCATACCACTTCACGTCCGTCGACATTCCACCTTTTGGGCGCACCGGAAACGCCCTGCCGGTGCGATCCGGCATGTCCTGTCACCAGCTCACACGAGGGCAACTCTTCGATGCGGACAATCTTCCGGAGCCGTCGCCGCTGCAGAGGGCGCGGCACCCGAACCGGTGCCGTTGCCGGACACCGAGCGCGCCAAGGTCGTCAGGGCGTGGCTGACTGCTGGCAAGGGCGTCAAGGCCGCCGCCGAGGCCCTTTACGGGTCGGACGCCGGCATCCAGGCCTTCCTCGCCGAGACGCCGGGTCATCGACGCCGACCAGTTCGAGCTGACGTCCTCGTTGCCGGAGACCGGCCCGCACGTCCGCTGCCTGGACACCGCAGACGCGGTGGCACGCTCTCGCGCCCCTGACCGGATCCTTCGAACGGGCCGGCGAGGGGCGTCGCGTTGCCGGGAAGGGGCTACAGCGGGAGCCGGCCCACACCGCCGAACTCGATCCACTCCTGCGTGAGCTGACGGGGCGCCACCTCCGTGTCCGGGCGCCAGGTGGACACCTCCACCAGGCCCGGCTCGAGGATCTCCAGCTCCTCGAAGTAGCTCTCGACGTCCTTCGGTTCGCGCACCCGGCCCCAGTGTCCCTGGGTCGCCTGGTCCATGAAGTCCGTGACGAACTCGCGCACCTCGGGATCCTCGCTGACCAGCTGGCACATCACCATGAAGCTGCCCGGCGCGAGCCGTTCGCGCACCCGGCGGGCCACGGCGAGCGGACCGTCGGTGTCGCTGTCGGGGATGCAGTGGAAGACCGAGTTGAACAGCACGCAGACCGGCTCGGAGAAGTCGATCAGCCGCTGGGTCTCGGGATGCTCGAAGATGCCGTCCGTCTCGCGCATGTCGGCCTGTATGACCACGGTGCGCTCGTCCTGCTCCAGCAGGGCACGGCCGTGGACCAGCACCATCGGGTCGTTGTCGACGTACACCACGTGCGTGCTCGGATCGATGCGCTGCGCGACCTGGTGGACGTTGTCCTGGGTGGGCAGACCGGAGCCGTGGTCCAGGTACTGCCGGATCCCGTACTCCTGGGTGAGCGTGCGGACCACCCGCTGGAGGAAGCGCCGGTTGTTCAGGGCCAGGCGGCGAGTGCTGGGCACCACCTTGTCGAGTTCCTCGGTCGCGGCGCGGTCCGCCGCGTAGTTGTCCTTGCCGCCCAGGTAGTAGTCGTACATGCGCGCGGCCGTCGGCACGGTTGCGTCGATCTCGGTGGACAGCTGCTTACCGGTGTGCATCGTTCCCCCTGCGGAGTGCCGCGCCAACTCGACTGGCTGGACAGGGAGTACATCCTAGGGAGCGCCATGCGGCCCGTGCCAGCCTGTCGGCGAATGAGGCCGCGGAGGAACGGTGTCCGGCTCCCCGGCGTCACTTTCGGTGTTCAGGTGAAAGCGACGCGTGAGTTTCTGGGGGTGTGGGCGGGGCACTCGCGGGGCGACGCCGTTGGTGCCGGCCGGCCCCCGCGGCCACCCGCCGCCGGGCGCGCTCGCCGCGCTGCGGGAGACGGCCTCGCACGCCCTCGGGGAAGCCGGATCCCCGCCGAGGCCTGCGCGAGCGCTTGTGCCCCGCTATCGTCGGTTTCGTCCCCACGGGACGTCCGTCGCCGACGGAGCAGCGGCCGGCCCATCGCTTCCCCGGGAGGCAGGCACCCATGGACGACTACTACGACCTCGGCCCCTACAGCCGGCCGGTGACGACGTCCTCCGCCGACGCCCAGGTCTGGTTCGACCGCGGACTGATGTGGACGTACGCCTTCCATCACGAGGAGGCGGTCGCCTGCTTCGAGAAGGCCGCCGAAGCCGACCCGGACTGCGCCATGGCGCACTGGGGCATCGCCTACGCTCTCGGACCCAACTACAACAAACCCTGGGAGGCCTTCGACGGCGACGAACTCGCCGACACCGTCGAACGCACCCACAGGGCGGTGGAGCGGGCGCACGCGAAGGCCGCGCACGCCACCCCCGTCGAGCAGGCCCTCGTCGAGGCACTGCGCGCCCGCTACCCCCAGGCCGAGGCCGTGGACGACTGCTCGGTGTGGAACGAGCCCTTCGCGGACCGGATGCTCGCCGTGTACGAGATCGCCCCCGGCGACCTCGACGTGGCCACGCTCTGCGCCGACGCCCTGATGAACCTCACCCCCTGGCAACTGTGGGACCTCAGGACCGGCCGGCCCGCCGACGGCGCCCGCACCCTGGAGGCCAAGGCGGTCCTCGACGGCGCGCTCGCCACCGAGGCCGGCGCCCGGCACCCCGGCGTCCTCCACCTGTACATCCACCTGATGGAGATGTCGCCCACCCCGGAGGCCGCCCTCACCGTCGCGGACCGCCTGCGCGGCGCCGTGCCCGACGCCGGGCACCTGCACCACATGCCCTCACACCTGGAGGTGCTGTGCGGCGACTACCGCCGGGTCGTCTCGGACAACACCGTCGCCGTCGCGGCCGACGAGAAGTACCTCCGGCGCGCGGGCGCCATGAACTTCTACACGCTCTACCGCGCCCACAACCACCACTTCCGGATCTACGGCGCCATGTTCGCCGGGCAGTCGGAGGTGGCCCTGGACGCCGCCGCACGGCTCGAGGCCGCCGTCCCCGAGAAGCTGCTCCGGGTACAGAGCCCGCCCATGGCCGACTGGCTCGAGGGGTTCCTGGCGATGCGCGTCCACGTCCTGATCCGCTTCGGGCGCTGGGACGACATCCTGGCGCTGCCGTTCCCCGACGACCCCGGACTCCACTGTGTGACCACCGCCATGCTCCACTACGCCCGCGGCGTCGCCCTCTCCGCGACCGGCGCCGTCGACAGGGCCGAGGCCGAACGGGAGGAGTTCCGCGCGGCGGTGCGGCGCGTCCCCGGGACCCGGATGCTGTTCAACAACACCTGCCACGACATCCTCGCCATCGCCTCGGAGATGCTGGACGGTGAACTCGCCTACCGCAAGGGCGAGTACGACAGCGCCTTCGCCGCGCTGGAGCGGTCCATCGCACTGGACGACAACCTGCCCTACGACGAGCCCTGGGGCTGGATGCAGCCCACCCGGCACGCCTACGGGGCGCTGCTCCTGGAGCAGGGCCGCGTCGCCGAAGCCGAGGCCGTCTACCGGGCGGACCTCGGCCTGGACGACACGCTGCCCAGGCCCCTGCAGCACCCCAACAACGTCTGGGCGCTGCACGGGTTCCACGAGTGCCTGCTGCGCACCGGTAAGACGGGCGAGGCCGCGATCGTCGCACCACAGCTCAGGCAGGCGGTCGCGGTGGCGGACGTCCCGATCGAGGCGTCCTGCTTCTGCCGCCTGGAGGCCCTTCAGCCGGAGGCCTCCGGCGACGGCCACCCCTGTCACTGAGGTCGGTGACGGGGCGGCCGGCGAGGAACCGCGGCGGTCCGGAGCGTGCCGTGGTCCTCAGCGGGACGCCACGACGGCCTGGAACGACTGCATGCAGGAGAAGCAGTGCCGGTCCGTCGTGTGACGCCGCGGGGACTCCTCCTCCTTCTCCACTCCGCACAGCGTCGACGTCTTGTCCGGGGTGAGGACATGCCACACCGGCTCCCCCGAAGTGTCTGCACCGCACCACATCTCGTGCATTCCCAGCTCCCTCCGGGTAGGCATGGAGGCCGCTTCCATACCAGCACGGCACGGACCCGGACGGCGCGCCCGGCGGGCCAGTCGGGTGACGCGCGGGGCCGGGATGCGTGTCCGCGGCACCGGCCGGATGCTGGAAGGGTGAGAAAGGCGCCGATCGTGGTACACCCGCCGCTCGGCTCGGGCGGCCGCCGGGTGACCGTGCGCGGTGAGATCGTCGGCCTCGCGGGCTCCGACCGGGACGTGGTGGAGTTCCTGCGGCGCGCGGGGCTGCCGGACGGCGAACGGCTGCTGGACGACCCGGCCTGGGTGAAGTGGGCCGGCGGCCGGGCCCACGTCTACGACGCGGCGTGACAGCTCCGCCGCGCACCACCGCCCCACGGTGACCGACCGGTGCGCCGTACGCACGGCGGTCACCGTCGGCGCCGACTCCGACGGTGACCGTGCCCGTCCGGGTACCCCCGCTCCTCCCCGGCATGCGCCACGCGCGGCGCATGCCGTCGCACGCCCGCGGCACGGCACACGAGACCGGTGACATTGCCGGTCCCCACCCGCCCCCTCCTCTCCGACAGTGGCACCGCCAGTCAATCGGCGGCGCCCCCGGCCGGGCACGGCCCCCATCCACGCCCTCATCCCGTGCCCCGGCCGGCCGGGCGGTTCGCCGCGACAGAGAGGACCACTCGTCGTGCAGCAGCACCCCCACACCCGCAGGCGCGGGACCGGCCGGTTCGCCGGGCTGGCCGCGGCCCTCGCCGCCGTCGTCGGCCTGACCACCCTCAGCGGCCCCGGCGCCCACGCGGCGGACAACCCCTACGAGCGCGGCCCGGCACCCACACAATCGAGCATCGAGGCACTGCGTGGCCCGTACGCCGTGTCGGACATCTCCGTCTCCCGGCTCTCCGTGACCGGCTTCGGCGGAGGCACGATCTACTACCCGACCAGCACCGCCGACGGCACCTTCGGCGCGATCGCCATCTCGCCGGGCTTCACCGCCTACGAGTCCTCCATCGCGTGGCTGGGCCCCCGCCTGGCCTCCCAGGGCTTCGTGGTCTTCACCATCGACACCAACACCACCCTCGACCAGCCCGACTCCCGCGGCGACCAGCTGCTGGACGCGCTCGACTACCTCACCCAGCGCAGCGCGGTCCGCGGCCGCATCGACAGCAGCCGGCTCGGTGTCATGGGCCACTCGATGGGCGGCGGCGGAAGCCTCGAAGCCGCCAAGGACCGGCCCTCGCTCCAGGCCGCCATCCCGCTCACGCCCTGGAACCTCGACAAGACCTGGCCCGAGGTCCGGACCCCCACCCTGATCTTCGGGGCCGACGGTGACTCGGTGGCCCCGGTCTCCAGCCACGCCGAACCCCTGTACACCGGCCTGCCGTCCTCCCTGGACCGGGCCTATCTGGAGCTGAACGGCGCCACCCACTTCACGCCCAACTCGTCGAACACGACGATCGCGAAGTACAGCATTTCCTGGCTGAAGCGGTTCATCGACAACGACACCCGCTACGAGCAGTTCCTGTGCCCGCTGCCGCGGCCGAGCCTGACGATCGAGGAGTCACGGGGCAACTGCCCGCACACCTCCTGAGTCCTGGGCTCCAGCCGAACGGTCACCCGGTGGCGGTCCGCACACGGTGCGGGCCGCCACCGGCGTTGTGCGTGTGCACCGCCGGGCACCGGCCGCCTTGGGCCGCGGCACACTCCACTCCCCGGGCGGTAGGGGAAGAACCGCTGGTGAACCGGCAGTTGAGCGTTCACCAAGGAGTGGACGCCTTCCTTCCACGTCACCTTACGCGCGAGTAAGGTCACGGGGATGACCGGACAGGCGACCTCCCGACGGCAGGTGATCTCCGCGCTGCTGGACGCGCTGTGCACCGACGGCGGCGTCCGCGTCGTGACCGGTGAACCCGGTTGCGGCCGCACGGCGTTCCTCGAACACGCCGCGCGCTCCTTCCGGGCCGGACCGGTGTGGCACGTACGCGCCGGCCCGGCCCCCGCCGCACGACGTCCGAGCGGCCTGCACACCCTGCTGCGCGCGGCCGGCCGCGACGCGCCCGTGCCCGGGGACGGCTCGGCGGGGGAGGCGCTGTTCGACGTCCTGCGCACGGCGGCCGCCACGTCACCGCTCCTGGTGTGCGTGGACGACGTGCACCGGTGGGACGCTCCGTCGCGCGCCGCCGTGGGGCAGGCCGCGGCGCGCGTGCACGCGGCGGGGGTCCGGGCGGGGCTGCTCCTGACGGTTCCCGGCCACCGTCCCGTCGACCGGGAGCTGGCGGCGCTGCCCCGGCTGCGGCTCGGCCCGCTCGGACCCGCGGACGCGGCGCGACTGGTCGACGACGCGACGGACGGCGCCGTTCATCCCGCCGTGCGCGAGGAACTGGTGACGGAGGCGGAGGGCAACCCCGCGCTGCTGCTGGCGCTCGTCCACCGGCTGTCCCCCGCCCAGCTGGGCGGACGGCGGGCGCTGCCCCGGCCGCTGGCCGACGGGGAGGCCCTGGCCGGTGTCGTCGGCGGATGCCCGGCCGGCGTACCGCCGCAGCAGGCCGGCCTGCTGCTGACGACGGCGGCGGCCGTACGGGCGACGGGGGAGCCGGACGCCGACGCTGACCTCGTCCGGCGAGCGGCCGGAGCGGGTGCCGCGGCCCCGTTGCCCGAGGTCCTGGCCCTGGCCGGGGGCCGGATCCGGTTCCACAGCGCACTGCTGGGGAGGGCGGTGTACGCCGGTGCGCCGCCCGAGCTGCGGCGCGCCGCCCACCGCGCACTGGCCGAGGCCCTGACCGACCCCCATGGCGTCCCCGCCCTGCTGCACCGCTCCTGGGCCGTCCCGGGCCCCGCCCCCGTCCTCGCGGCCGCGCTGGCGGCGGCGGCGACGGACCCGCCGTCCGCCCTCCCGCGGGGCCTGCGCCGCCGGGCGCTCACCCGGGCCGCCGATCTCGCGACGGACGCCACGGAACGGGCCCACCGGTACACCGCCGCCGCGGAGCAGGCCGTCCTCGCCGGTCAGCCGTCCGAGGCCCTGCGCCTGCTCGACGCCGCCCGGAGCCGCCCGGCACCGGCGTCCTCACGCGGCGGCGCGGAACTCCTGCGGGGCGCGGTGCTCCTGGCCGACGGGCCGGTGGACGACGCCCGTGAGTCCTTCCTGCTCGCCGCGGCCCTGCTGGCCCCCGCCGGCCGCGAGGCCGCCGCCACGGCGACCCTGGGCGCGGCGGACGCCGCCTGGTCCGCGGGCGATGCCGCATCCTGTCTGGAGGTCCTCGCCGCGGACACGGCCCCGGCCCTCACCGGCGCCACTGCCCGGCCCGTCCCCCTGCCGCGGCCCGCCGGCTCAGGCCGGGCGGGCTCCGGCGGGATCCGACGCGCCGACGCGCCGGACCCCGCCGGAGCCGCCGCACCGCGCGAGGCCACGCTCCACGACCACCGCGACGGGATGCGGGCCGTGCTGATGGGACGGTTCGACCGCGCCGCCGGACCGCTGCGGCGGGTCGTCGAGCGGGGGCTGTGCGGAGACGAGCCCGAACTGCTGCTGCGTTCCGCCGCCGCCGCGCTGATGCTCGGGGAGGTGACCGCCGCCCGCCGCGCCGGCGCACGGGCGCTCGCGGCGGCCCGGACCCTCGGATCCGCCTCCCTGGAACCGAGAGCGCTGGAGTACCTGGCGTACGCCGAACTGCGGGCCGGGCACCACCAGCTCGCCCGTACCCACGCCGAGGAGGGCCTGCGCACCGCCTCGCGGACCGGGCAGCGGAACACGGCCGCCCACCACCACGCCGTGCTGGCGCTCGCCGCGTCGATCGAGGGGGAGGGGGAGCTGGTCGCCGAGCACGCCGCGGCCGCCCTGCGCACCGCCCGCCGCCACGGACTGGCGCAGGCCGCGACGCTCGCCCAGTGGGCCGCGGCCCGCGCCGACCTGGGTGCCGGCCGCCCGGGTGACGCCGCGGACCGGCTGGGCCCGCTGGTCCGCCCCGGCTCGCGGCGCGGCCACTTCGCGGTGTGGATGCTCGCCGTCCCCTGCTTCGTGGAGGCCGCCGCGCTCGCCGGGCGGCCCGAGCACGCAGCGGCGGTGGTCGAGGACTTCGCCCTGTGGGCTTCCTGCGGAGCCGACCCGCAGGCCCCCGCCCAGCTGCTGCGCTGCCGTGCGCTGCTGGCCGCCCCGGAGGCGGCCGACGCCCTGTACCTGCGTGCCCTGGACCGTCACGAGGAGACGGCCGGTGACTTCGAGCGGGCGCGCACGGAACTGCTCTACGGCAAGTGGCTGCGGCGCCGGCGCCGGCTGCGCGAGGCACGGGCCCGGCTCGGGGAGGCGCTCATCGGCTTCGAACGCTGCGGCGCGCACCAGTGGGCCCGGCAGGCCGCCGCCGAGCTGCGCGCGGGGGGTGCGGCCCCGGTGGGCTCCGGGGCCGGGGACCTGTCCCGGCTGACCCCGCAGCAACTGCGGATCGCACGGTGCGTCGCCGAGGGCGCCACCAACCGGGAGGTGGCCCTGAGCCTGTCCGTGAGCACCCGCACCGTCGACTACCACCTGCGGAACGTGTTCGCCACCCTGGGTGTCCGTTCCCGGGTGGAGCTGGTCCGTCTGGTCGGGCAGGCGGAAAAGACCGGTGCACAGCTCTAGGGACCGACCGGACGGTATGCCATCCTTCGGGGCAGGACGAGTCCGGCGGCGGCCGGCCCACGGGCTCCCCGGCCGGCCCGGCGCCGGTGCGGGGGCCGCCGCACGGACACCGCCGGGAAGCCGACCCTGGGGGAGATGCGCGATGCAACACGCCGTACGGACACCTACCCTGCTTCGCCCCGGACCCGTGCCCGCACCGCGTCCGCGGACACCACGCGTGCGGTCGCTGATCGACGCCGACGCGCTGCGCGTGCTGCACCGGGCCGCCCGCGTGCTGCTGGACGACCTGCCCCAGCTCACGGACCGGCTGGTGGCCGCGCTGCAGGAGCAGGAACCCGCCTACCGGACCGCGGTGGACGGCGACGCCGCCGCCACCTGGCAGGAGGTGCACCGCTCGCTGCGGCACAGCATCACGTCCCTGCTCGACCCGCGGGGCGCCAGGGACGCGGCGCGCCGCTGCTCCTGGAAGATCGGTGCCACGCGCGCCGAACAGGGACTTCCGCTGGACGCGTTGCTGCACGCCTTCCGGCTGGGCGGCTCACTGGTGTGGCAGGGCCTGGTCGACGAGACGTCGCGGGCGGCCCCCGAGGACGTACGGCTGCTGGTGCACGTGGCGTCCGACGTGTGGGACTTCGTCGACGAGCACTGCACCCTCGTCGCGGACGCCTACCGGCAGACCGAGCGGCAGCTGGCGTGGCGGAGGGAGAACAGGGTGCGTCTGCTGGCCGCGGCGCTGCTGGACGGCACGAGCAGGATCGCCGACCTGCCCGAGGCGGCGCAGGCGCTGGACCTGCCGGAGCGCGGGCGGTACGTGGTCGTCGCGGCCGGCGGCGGCAGGCTCGCCGGTTGTCCCGGTGCCCAAGCGGTCCTGTCCCCGGGTGTGCGCGTGCACTGGCACACCGGTGTGGACGCCGATTACGGCATCGTTCCGGTGGAGGACGGCGAGGAGTCGATCGTGCCGGAGGAACAGGCACCCGGGACACGGGTGGGCGTCAGCAGCGCGGTCGACGGACTGGCGGCCGTGGGCCAGGCACGGCGACTGGCGGACACCGCGCTGAGTCTGTGCCCCGAGTCGGGCGGTACGGTCCGCCTGACCGAGCACCTGCCGGCGGCGCTGGTCGCCTCGAGCCCCGAACTCGGCGCCGCACTGGCCGAACGGCTCCTCGGCCCGCTCGACCGGCTCGAACCCGCCGACGCCGAGGTCCTGCTGGACACCCTGGCCACGTGGCTGGCCTGTGACGGCTCGGCCCAGCGGGCGAGCCGGCGCCTGTACTGCCACCGCAACACCGTCCTCAACCGCCTCCGCCGCTTCGAACAGCTCACGGGCCGCTCGCTCTCCCGCCCCACCGACCTCGTCGAGGTGAGCCTGGCCCTGACCGCCCACACCCTCCTGCGCCGCTGATCCCCGCGGGGCCGCGGGCGACCGCGCCTCCCCGGGGTCTGGGCACCCGCACAACCCCCGCCCGCCCCCGTTGGTACGCCGCAGCGAGCAGGCCCGGAAGGGTGTTCCGGCCGCTCCGGCCCGTGCTGTCGTGAGCTCCCCTTCCCCCGAAGCCGTCGCCGCCCTCGCGGTGCGGTCCCGAGGAGTCGTGATGCCCGAAGCACCACCGGACGGCCTGCCCGCGCTGCACGTCGAGAACGTCGACGTCACGTACGGGCGCGCGCTGTCCGCTCTCCGTTCCGTGTCCCTGACCGTGCCGTCCGGCGCCGTCGTGGCGCTGCTCGGCGCCAACGGCGCCGGCAAGACGACCCTGCTGCGGGCCGTGTCCGGCACGCTGCGCCTGCACCGCGGCGCGATCACGGCCGGCCGCATCCGCTACGGCGAGACGGTGCTCGACGGCAGGGACCCCGTCGCGGCGGTACGGGCCGGAGTCGTCCAGGTCCCCGAGGGACGTCGGGTCTTCGCCGGGCTCTCGGTCGACGAGAACCTCCGCTCCGGCGGACTCGGTCTCGGCCGGCGCGGACGCGCCCAGGTCCAGGAGGCCCGCGACCGGGTCTTCGCGCTCTTCCCCCGGCTCGCCGAACGCACCCACCAGGCCGCCGGACTGCTCTCCGGCGGCGAGCAGCAGATGCTCGCCATCGGCCGCGCCCTGATGGCCGCCCCGCGCCTGCTGCTCCTCGACGAGCCCTCCCTGGGCCTCGCGCCGCAGATGGTGGACCGGATCGCCGAGGTGATCCGCGAGATCAACGCCCAGGGCACCGCCGTACTCCTCGTCGAGCAGAACGCCGGCATGGCGCTCTCCCTCGCCGACCACGCGCACGTCCTGGAGGTCGGCGAGACCCGCCTGTCCGGCCCCGCCGGCGAACTCGCCCGCACCGACGCCGTACGCCGCCTCTACCTGGGCGAGTCCGCCGAGGACCAGGGGGCGGCGTGAACGACCGCACCACCACCGCACCGCCCGTGCTCGAGGTTCGGGACGTCACCGTCCGCTTCGCCGGCCTCACCGCCCTCGACGACGTCTCCTTCACCGTCACCCCCGGCTCGGTGCACGCGCTCATCGGCCCCAACGGCGCCGGCAAGTCCACCTGCTTCAACGTGCTGTCCGGCCTGTGCCGTCCCGCCGCCGGAACGGTGACCCTCGGCGACACCGAGCTGACCCGGCTCGCCCCGCACCGCATCGCCGCGCTCGGCGTGGCCCGCACCTTCCAGAACATCGTCACCACCCACGGCACGGTCGCCGACAACCTCATGCTCGGCCGCCACGCCCTGTCCCGCGCCGGTTTCGCCGCCAGCGCGCTGCGCCTGCCGAGTGCCCGGCGCGAGCAGCGCGACCACCTCGACCGCGCCCGGGAGATCGCCGCACTCACCGGCCTCGCACGCCACTTCGACAGCCCCGTCGCCCTGCTGTCGTACGGCGACCGCAAGCGCGTCGAACTCGCCCGCGCCCTCTGCCTGGAGCCCCGCGTGCTGCTTCTCGACGAACCCGTGGCCGGCATGAACGCAGCCGAACGCGCCCGCACCGCAGAGGTCGTGGGCGAACTGCGCGCCGAACTCGGCCTGTCCATCGTCCTCGTCGAGCACGACATGGGCCTCGTCATGCGCCTCGCCGACGACGTCACCGTGCTCGACTTCGGCCGTCCCATCGCCCACGGCACCCCCGACGAGGTCCGGCAGGACCCCGAGGTGCTGCGCGCCTACCTCGGAACCGACGCACCAGGGGAGGACGCGGCATGACCGGGTTTCTCGACAACGTCCTCGGCGGACTGGCACTCGGCGCGGTCTACGCGCTGGTCGCGCTCGGCTTCGTCGTCATCTTCAAGGCCTCGGGCGTCCTCAACTTCGCCCACGGCTCCCTGCTCCTGTTCGGCGGCTACCTCATCGCCGTCCTCCACGACGACCTCGGCTTCGCCGGGGCGCTCGCGCTGGCGGTCCTCACCACGGCCGCCCTGGCCGGCGCGCTCGACCGCTTCCTGCTGCAACGCGGCGGCCAGGACGCCCACTCCGCGCACGTGCAGACCATCGTCACCATCGGCATCGACATCGTCCTGCTCACCGACCTGGCCCGGCGCATCGGCGGCGACCTGCTCTCGCTCGGCGACCCCTGGGGCGACGCGGTGACCGAGCTGGGTCCGCTGACCGTCGCGGACAGCCGGCTCGCCGCGATCGTGGTGTCGGCCGTGGTCATCGGCGGAGTCTTCGCCCTGTTCCGGTTCACCTCCTGGGGGCTGTCCCTGCGGGCGGCGGCCGAGGACCTGGAGGCCGCCGCGCTCATGGGCGTCCGGCTCGGCCGGGTCCGCGCGGGCGCCTGGTGCCTGGCGGGCGCGCTCGCGGCGCTGGCCGCCGTGTTCCTCGCCGCCTTCCCCGCGCCGGGCCTCGAACGCACCACCGGCCAGATCGCGCTCAACGCCTTCCCGGCCGCCATCCTCGGCGGGCTCGCCTCCCCGGCCGGCGCCCTCGCGGGCAGCCTCATCATCGGCCTGACCGAGGCGCTCGTCGTCGGCTACCAGTCCGAACTGCACGTCCTCGGCGAGGGATTCGGCGACGTGGCCCCGTACGCGGTGATGCTGCTGGTGCTCCTCGTCCGGCCCACCGGGCTGTTCGGCGCGAAGGGAGCGGCCCGTGTCTGAACGACTCCTCGGGGCCCTGACCCGCCGGCGGGCCCGGCTCCTGCTGCTCGCCGCCGTCCTGTGCCTGCCGCCGTTCTACCTGGACGCCTTCTGGCTGCGCATCGGCCTGTTCTCCATGGCCGCGGCCATCGGAGCCGTCGGCCTCGCCCTGCTCAGCGGCACCGCGGGACAGCTCTCCCTCGGTCACGCCTTCTTCCTCGCCGTCGGCGCCTACGGGTACGCCTGGCTGGCGGGCGAACCCGGGCCGGGACTGCCGCCCGCCCTCGCCGCGCTCCTCGCGGTGCTGCTCGCCGGAGCGGCGGGCGGGGTGTTCAGTCCCGTCGCCGCCCGGGTCAAGGGCATCTACCTCGGCATCGCGACGCTCGCCCTGGTCTTCCTCGGCCACCACGTCCTGCTGACCGCCGACTCCGTCACCGGCGGCTTCAACGGCCGCTCCGTGCCCCCGCTGAGCCTCGGCGGGTTCACCTTCGCGGAGAGCGACCCCGAACTGACCGTTCTGGGCGTCCCGTTCGGCGCGGAGGAACGGCTGTGGTTCCTGGGTCTGGCCCTGTTCGCGTTCACCTGGTTCTCCTCCCGCGGCCTGCTGCGCGGACGACCCGGCCGGGCGCTGGCCGCCCTGCGCGACAGCGAGACCGCGGCCGCCGTGATGGGCGTCGACGTCGCCCGGCACCGCTCCGCGGCCTTCGTGGTCTCGTCGATGTACGCCGGCCTCGCGGGAGTGCTCCTGGCGCTCGCCTTCCGCCGCGTCGTCCCGGACTACTTCTCCCTCGCCCTCTCCGTCGACTACCTCGCCATGATCGTCATCGGCGGACTCGGTTCCGTCGCCGGAGCCACCGCCGGCGCCGTGTTCGTCACCGCGCTCCCGCTGCTGATGACCCGCTACGCCGACCAGCTCCCGCTGGTGACCGCCCCCGGCTCCACCGAGGGCACCGTGGGCCCCACCGAGGCGGCCCGCTACCTCTACGGCGCCGCCATCGTCCTCGTCCTGCTGTACGCACCCGACGGCCTGCACGGCCTGGCCCGCCGGGCCCGGGACCGCCTGCGGCGCCGCCGAACGCCCACCCCCGCCCCGGACACCACCGTCCCCACGCCCCCGCAACCGGCCGCAGCCGCACGACCCAAGGAGCACACCCCGTGAACACCTCGCACCGCACCCGCCGCGACCGGCACCGCACCGCCGGGACCGTCCTCGCCGGCGCCCTCGCCCTGCTGCTCGCGGCCACCGGATGCAGTTCCAAGGCGGAGGGCGGCGACAAGGGCGGCGAGGCCGCCGACGGCGTCCGCACCGGGCCCGGCGTCGGCGCCGACACCATCAAGCTGGGCGCGCTCACGGACCTGACCGGCCCCTACGCCACCCTCGGCAAGAGCATCGTGCAGGCGCAGCAGATGTGGGCCGACGAGGTCAACGCCGACGGCGGCATCTGCGACCGCAAGGTCGAGATCGTCGTCAAGGACCACGGCTACGACGTGCAGAAGGCGGTCACCGCCTACGCCGACATCGCCCCCGATGTCGTGGCCCTGCCCCAGGTCATCGGCTCCCCGGTGGTCGCGGCGCTGCTCGACGACCTCGAACGCGACAAGATGCTCACCTTCCCGCAGGCCTGGGCGGCCTCCCTGCTCGGCAAGGACGCCATCCAGGTGCTGGGCACCACCTACGACGTCGACATGATCGCCGCGGTGGAGTTCCTCACCCGCACCAAGGGCCTGAAGAAGGGCGACACCATCGGCCACGTCTACTTCGAGGGCGACTACGGGGCCAACGCGCTGGAGGGCTCCACCTGGGCGGCCGGGAAGGCCGGCCTGAAGGTGGCCGGACAGAAGATCAAGGCGACGGACACCGACCTGTCCGCCCAGGTCTCGGCGCTGCGCAAGGAGGGTGTGAAGGCCATCCTGATCAGCGCCGGACCCGCGCAGACGGCGTCCCTCGTCGGCGTCGCGGCCTCCCGCGGCCTGAAGGTCCCCGTCGTCAGCAGCGCCCCCGGCTTCGCGCCCCAGCTGATGAAGACCCCCGCCGCGCCGGCCCTGGCGGCGATGCTGAACGTGGTGAGCGCCGCCCCCGCGGTCAGCTCCGACCTGCCCGGCGTGCAGCGCATGGTCGCGTCGTACCAGAAGAAGTACCCGGACTCGCCGGTCGACTCCGGCGTGCTGTCCGGCTACAACGCCGCCCAGCTCATGGGCGCCGACCTGAAGAAGGCCTGTGAGGGAGGCGGCCTCACCCGAGAGGACGTCGTCAAGGCGCACCGCTCCCAGGCGAACGCCGACACCGGTCTCGGCACCCCGCAGAACTTCTCCGACGTCGACCGCCCCGCCGGCGTCAAGACGTACGTGCTCAAGCCCGACGCCAAGGCGGTCGGCGGCGTGGTGAACGCGGAGGAGGCGCACGAGGCTCCGGGAGTGGAGGACTACCTGTCCGCGCGGTGACGGACGGCCCCGCGCCCCGGCGTACCCCTGGGGGAGGGGACGCCGGGGTCAGCCGGCGGCCGCCTCCGGGTCGCGGTCGGACGGCGGCCAGACGTACGGCAGGTCGTCCGGCTCCCCGGGGAAGAGCTCCCCGTAGACCTCCGGGTCCTTGCGGATGAGCGCCGAGCGGTGGCTGCGGTGCAGCGCGTCGTCCCCGAGCCAGGGCGGCAGCTCGCCGGCCGCGGCCAGCTCCCGCTGACCGCGCACCGGGGCGCCGGGCCGGACGCCCGCGAGGTCGGCGACGAGGGTGGCGGCGCAGCTGTCCTGGTGGCCCCGGTCGCGCCAGACCCGGCAGACCTCCAGGCCGTACCGCACCAGCGCCTCCTCGTAGCCGGTCCACATGCGCACGGCGGGATGGCGGCGCCACCCGTAGCCCGGCACGATCAGGCCGCGCAGCACCTGGAGTGCCTCCACCCGCTGCTTGCCGAGCCGGCGCCGGTCGAGCACCAGCGCCGACTCGTGGAAACCGGGGTACGGCATGAAGGTCTGCATACGACCGTCCGGGAGGCGGGGGACCGCCGCGCCTCGCCGCGCGGCTCACCGCACCGCAGTTCCCCTTCCCCGGCGGCGCACACCTCGTGGCGGCTGTGGAGCTCAGCCCATCGTGCCGAGCCGCGCCTCGCGCCACAGGTCGACGCCGCCCTCGGTGGCGTACCGGTCGATCTCGGCCAGTTCCCCGGCGGTGAAGTCGAGGTTCTCCAGCGCGGCCACGTTCTGCTCCAGCTGCTCGGTGCGGGAGGCGCCCATGACCAGGGAGGTGACCCGCCGGTCCCGCAGGGCCCAGGCCAGCGCCATCTGCGCGAGGCTCTGCCCGCGCCGGGCCGCGATGTCGTTCAGGGCGCGCAGCCGGTGCAGCATGTCCTCGGTCAGCCACGCGGTGTCGAACGACGTGCCCGCCGCCGCCCGGGAGTCCTGCGGTACGCCGTCGAGGTAGCGCCCGGTCAGCAGTCCCTGCGCGAGTGCCGTGAAGCCGATGATCCCGAAGCCCTCCTCCTGGGCCACGTCCAGCAGGCCGTCCGTCTCGATCCAGCGGTTCAGCATGTTGTACGACGGCTGGTGGATCAGCAGCGGAGTGCCGAGGTCGCGGAGGACGGCCACGGCCTCGCGGGTGCGCTCGGCGTCGTAGGAGGAGATGCCGACGTAGAGCGCCTTGCCCTGACGGACGGCGGTGTCCAGGGCGCCCATCGTCTCCTCGAGGGGAGTGGTCGCGTCGAGCCGGTGCGAGTAGAAGATGTCGACGTAGTCCAGCCCCATGCGTTTCAGGGACTGGTCGAGCGAGGCCAGCATGTACTTGCGGGAGCCGCCGCCCTGGCCGTAGGGGCCGGGCCACATGTCCCAGCCGGCCTTGGTGGAGACCACCAGCTCGTCCCGGTACGGCCCGAGGTCCCGCCTCATCAGCCGGCCGAAGTTGATCTCGGCGGCGCCGTAGGGCGGGCCGTAGTTGTTCGCCAGGTCGTGGTGGGTGATGCCCAGGTCGAAGGCGCGCAGGGCGATCTCGCGCTGGGTCGCGAAGGACCGGTCGTCGCCGAAGTTGTGCCAGTAGCCCAGGGACAGCAGGGGAAGGTCGAGCCCCGAGCGGCCGGTGCGCCGGTAGCGCATGGTGCCGTCGTAGCGCTCGGGACGGGCGATGTGGTTCATCGTGCGGACTCCGGTGGTGCGGTGGGGTGATCCGTGGCATCGTGTGTGCACTTCTGCCCCACAGTGCCCCCGGGTGATCAGGAAGTCCAACAGGTCCGTCCACGGCGTGCAGCGGTACCGCTCCTCGCTCGGTCGGCCGGAATGAGGGATTGGCGGCCGTGCCGGTGGGGCAGGTACGCCAGGTGTGTCATGTGCACGACTACCTTCCCCCCCCACATGGAGGTCGACCATGCACGTCCGCAGGATGACCGGCGGTCTGGCCGCGGTCGTCACGATGTCCCTCGCCCTGCTGGGCGGCCAGGCCACGGCCGCGCCGTCCGACGAGACCGCGCGACCGGTCGCCGCCCGGGTGCTCACCTATGACGCGAGCGGCTCCGCGGAGTTCCGCTCCGCGGTCGACCGGGGCGCGGCGATCTGGAACGAGAGCGTCGACGCCGTGGAACTGCGCCCGGTGGCGTCCGGACAGCGCGCCAACATCCGGGTCCTGGCGGACAACGGCTGGCCGCGGGCACTGCCCGGCTCCCTGGGCAACGGCACCGTCTACATCGGCCGCCAGGCCGTGAACCAGGGCTACAACACGGTCCGCATCTCGTCCCACGAGCTCGGTCACATCCTGGGCCTGCCCGACCGCAAGCCCGGGCCCTGCTCCAGCCTGATGTCCGGTTCCACCGCGGGTGTGGCGTGCACGAACCCGTATCCGAACGCGGCGGAGAAGGCGGAGGTCGAGGACAACTTCGCTCGGACGGCCGCCGGGCAGCCGGCAGCGGCCCCGCAAGCCGCCCTGATCGGGGACTGACGGACCGCCCGACGCCCGCAGGGATGCTTCCCGCCCCAGCGTTCATGTGACTGATGTGCATGCTGAGGCGAATACCGCTAGGGTTGGGGCACGTCACGGCGCCGGGGCAACCCGCAGCCCGACGGTGCGTTGGTGGTCCAAGGAAAGACGCCCCGCTTCCTGCGGGGAGATGCAGGTGCAAGGCCTGCCCGGCGCTCTCTCAAGAGCCCCGTCCCGAAGCATTGGGACGGGGCTCTTCGCGTCGCGGGCGGCTCAGCGCCGCGCCGGCACGGCCCAGCAGTTGGAACCCGTCGGCCTGCCCTCGAGCCGGTCGGTCAGCCACTCCACCGCGTCGCCCTGGTCGGTCAGGAGCGGCGCCAGGTGGTTGGTGAGGATCTTGTCGCCGAGGTTGGGCAGCAGGACGGCCTTGTAGGTGACGTCGCCGC
Source organism: Streptomyces marokkonensis (assembly GCF_008312835.1). Classification (GTDB taxonomy): domain Bacteria; phylum Actinomycetota; class Actinomycetes; order Streptomycetales; family Streptomycetaceae; genus Streptomyces; species Streptomyces marokkonensis_A. Next base: position 20,188 of record NZ_VSKS01000021.1, read on the forward strand.
CCCTGGCGCACCAGTCCACGGCCAGTTGGCGTGCCTGCTCGTGCGGGACGATGTCGTCCTGGACGCCGGTGACCAGCCGGACCGGCCCGGTGGGCTTCATCGTGCCGAGGCGCTGCTTCTCCAGGACGGCCCGGGCGGCGGGCTCGGCGGCGATGATCTCGGCCATGGACTTCCCGCTCGTCGTCCACTTGGTGCTCTTGGTGAAGCCGTGGCCGAGGATCGCGTCCCCGACGCAGGCGGTGGAGATGTCCTTCAGCGCCTCGCGTCCGGTGGCGTTGATGTTCGCGTCGACGACCCTGCGCAGTTCGGGCTCGGCCTGGGAGAAACCGTTGATCGACCACCCCAGCGCGCCGGCCAGCGCGCTTCCGTCGATGCCCTTCATGACCGCCGCCAGGTCGGCGGGCGGCGCACCGCTGTAGGTGCCGACGAGTCGTACGTCGGGCGCGTAGGACCGCTGGAGTTCGGCCGCGGAGGCACTGGCCCCGCCGCCCTGGCTGTATCCGTACATGGCCACACGGGAGGCGTCGGTGACCGAGGCGCCCGGCACGGACCGCGCGACGCGGGCGGCGTCCAGCATGGCGTGTCCCTCGTCGAGGCGGTTGACGTACGTGTGCAGCCGGTCCGTCGCGCCGAGACCGGCGTAGTCGGTCACGACCACGGCCGCGCCGGTGGCGAGGAGCCGGTAGACCGCCAGCGTCTCGTACCCGAACGACACGGTCCGGCCGTTGAGCGTCAGGGGGTTCTGCAGGGCGAGCGAGGGCGCGCACTGGTCGCCCTGGCCCATGGTTCCGGAGCCGACGACCACCAGGGGCCGGGGGCCGTCGCCCTTCCAGGTGGCGGAGGGCTCGATGTAGGCGCCGGTGACGGCCACCGGCTGCCCGGCCGCGTCCGTGGAGGTGTACATCAGCCGGGTCGCCGTGCCCGGCAGGGTGCGGCCGTCCAGGCCGGGCAGGCTCAGTCCGAGGCGCAGCGGCTCGTGCCGGACCAGGACGCCGTTGCCCGCGGGCAGTGCGGCGGGCGGGGTGTAGAAGGCGGGGATGGTGACGCCCCGCGAGACCACGGGGTCGGTCGCGGCGGCGGGCGGCGCGGACACGCACACACAGGCCGTTGTGGCGACCACGGTGGTCAGCACGCTGCTGATACGGCTCACGGCTCACTCCTCGCTCTGCTCCGGAAGGTGAAACGTGAAACTAACAGCGCTCACTTACCGTCGGTAACCCATGAGTAAGTTACGGCACGGTAACTTTTGCGGGCGGCACGGGGAGCGGGCCCCGCCGGAGGTCCGGCGGGGCCCGCTCGTGGGTGCCGGGCCGTCAGGCCGTGTGCAGCGTCAGCCCGTAACGGCTGAGGATCTCGTTGACCGGCTGGAACCAGGTCTCGCCTCCACTGGAGCAGTTGCCCCAGCCCCCGGAGGTGACGCCCTGGGCCTGGTCGCCGCTGATGAACGAGCCGCCCGAGTCGCCGCCTTGGGCGCAGACGCTCGTCTTCGTCATCTGGTGCACCGCGCCCTGGCTGTAGTTGACGGTCTCGTTCTTGGCCAGGACCCTGCCGCAGTGCCAGTGGGTCGTGGAGCCGGAGCGGCAGATCGAGGCGCCGACCGGCGCCTCCGCCGAGCCGCGCACCAGCTGGTCCGACACCGTGCCCCAGCCGAGCACCACCGGCACCGTCCACCAGCCGCTGCCCACGTTGACCCAGGCGTAGTCGTTGCCCGGGAACGAGGAGCCCTGGAAGTTGCCGATGTACGAGCCGTCCCAGCCTCTGACCTGCTGGCCGGCCCCGCCGCAGTGTCCGGCGGTGACGAAGCCGCCGTGCACCGAGAAGCCTATGGAGCAGCGGACGTTGCCGGTGTAGTACGGGTCGCCGCCGACGGTTCCGGCGGCGAAGGTCTCGGCCGGGGCCGGCACGGTCCGCACGGTGACGGGACCGGCCTCGCGGGCCTTGGCCACGAACGAGCGGACATCGTTGTCGGCGCGCCGGCCGTCCACGACGTTCACCACGACCGTGTTGGCGGTCGGGTCCACGGACCAGCTGCTGACGCCCGACGGCGCGTCGAGGCGGTCGATACGGGACTTGGCCGCGTCGAGCTGCTTCGCGCTGTGCTCGACGGTGCGGACGGCGGCGCCGGAGCCGCGCAGGGCGCGGACCGTCGAGGCGTCGGCGTCCTCGGTGACGGCGACGGTCAGCTTCTCGCTCCCGGCGTCGAACCAGGCCCCGCCGTAGGCGGATCCGGCCGTCCTGCGCGCCTCGGGCGCGAGGTCGGTGGCCTCGCGTTCGGCGGCCAGCCGGTCCTCCGCCTCGGCGCGGGTCAGGCCGAAGTCCCGCTGCATCGCGTCCAGCAGGGCGGTCGAGGCGGGCGCGGAGCCGGCGGTGGGGGACCCGGGGGCGTCCTGCGCCGAGGCCGGCAAGGTGCCCGCCGCGGTCCAGCTGCCGATCATGAGCAGGGCGGCCACGCCGGCATGGGTGAGTCTGGTGCGTCTCATGGAAGGTTGCCCTTCGTCGTTCCAGCAAGGTGGGGGTGGAACAACCGCAGTGTGAGAGCGCTCTCAACGTGAGGTGAGCAGAGCTTAGCGAGGCCTTGGTGTCAGGTCTATGCCAATGCACGCCTCATTTTGCCGGCACACCGTCAGGGCGGTGCCGGGTCCTCGCCGTTGTCCCGTCGTCGTCGCCCGTGTCCCCGGTCAGCGGGCGCCCTTCTCCGCCCGCTCGACCTCCCTCGCGGCTTCCTCCGCTTCCCGCTGGGCCCTGGCCACCGTGTCCGCGGCCGTCCGGTGCCGCTTCCCCGCCTCCCCCTGCTCCCGTTCCGCCCGTTCCAACTCCGCGCGGTCCTTCCGCAGTTGCTCCTCCAGTGCGGACACCCGCTCCTCGGCCTCCCGGCGGTGCCCGCGCGCCCGCCGGAGCGCGGCCTCGGCGTCCTCCCGCTCGGTGCGCCGGTCACGCAGCCGCTCCTCGGCCTCCCGGGCCGCCTTCCGCGCCTCGGCCAGCCGCCTCTGCCGTTCCGCGCGCCGCTCCGCCGGCTCGTCCTTCTTCCGCGCTGACTCCGACGGCGCACGCGCCGGCGTGCGGGACGCCTTGCGCGCCGGGCGCTCCGCGGTGGCCGCACCCGCGGGGAAGCCCGACGGAGGGGTGAGCGTGCTCTCCACCCGGCCCGTGGCCCACACGTCTGCCGCCTCCGGATCGGCGAGCACGGCGCGCAGCGTCGTCTCGACGTCCCGCTGGACCGCGCCGGACAACGGGTGCCCCGCCTCCCGGGCCAGCCCCGCCGCCTGCCGGGACAGCTCGGAGACGATACGCCGCCGCTGGGCCGACAGCTCCTTCAGCCCGCTCGGATCCAGGGTGGCGTGGGCCTCGCGCAGCGCCCGTCCCAGCTCCAGGAACCGCTCGGCCTCGTCCGGCCGGGAACGCCGGAGCAGATTCGCCGCCCAGGCCGCGAGGGTGGGGCGGCGGGCGGCGTGGATCCGGCGCGCGTCGTCGGCCCGCCGGGCCGTCCTGGCGGCCGCGGCCCGCTCTTCCCGCCGGGTGACGAACTCGGACGGCGGCAGCGCGTAGAGCTCGTCGAGGACCGCCTCCACATCGTCGTCCCCACCGTCCCGTACGTCCGTGCGCCGCATGATCCCCAGACTCCACCGAACCCGACGGCCGCGCACATCGGACGGGCGTCCCCGCGAGCCTGGGGAACGCAGGGCACCGCCACCCGGCACGCGCGCGCCGGTGACCGCGAACCGGGTGACCCGTGCGCCGTGTGACGCGGCGGCACGACGGCCCGGCGGACCGTCGCTCCGGCGTACCCGTGTTCCGGCGTTCCGGTGTTCCGGTATTCCATGGGGCCGTGTTCCCGGGCGGGTTCGGCGTCGGCCCCTCGGCCCGTCGGCCCGTGCCCCGGAGGGTGGCGTCCCACCGGACCGGGAGCCAGAGGGCGGGCGGCCCGACACGCGGTGCGCCAGGGCGTGGCGGCCCGGTCGGCCGTGGCCCGGGCCCGGTTGCCGGGTGGCCGGGTGGGTGGTGAGCCCGGGCCGGGGCCGGAGGGGACGGGAGCCCGGTGGCTCGGTGGGTCGTCGACCCGGCAGGGACTCAGCCGGACGCCGGATCGGGCAGCGGGACCGCCGGCACCCGGCCGGCCGCCCCGCGGCACCGCCCGCGGGTCACAGCCGTTCGCCCGCCACCGTGTCCTCGTCCGGGTTCCCTCCCGCGTCGCCCGAGCGGGCGCGGTGCAGCCGGAGCCGGTCGAGGCGGGAGATGACGGGGGTGGCGCTCACGCCGTGCAGGACCACGGACGCCAGCACCGTGAAGGTCACCACCGCCCACATCTGCCCGGCCGGGACGTCGAAGCCGGGGGAGCCGAGCGCGTACGCCAGATAGAACAGCGAGCCGATGCCGCGGATCCCGAAGAAGGCGATCACCAGGCGCTCCCGGGGACCGGCGGGCGTACCGAGCTGCGCGACCCATCCGGTCAGAGGCCGGACGACCAACAGCAGCAGCACCCCCACCAGCGCGCCCTGCCAGGTCAGCGGCCCCAGTCCGCCCTGGGCGACGAACGCGCCGAGCAGGAACAGCAGCGCGGCGGTCAGCAGACGCTCCACCTGCTCGACGAAGTCGTGCAGCACCGTGTGGAAGCCGTGCGCACGCTCCGCCGCACGGATCCGGCAGGCGGTGACGAACACCGCGAGGAAGCCGTAGCCGTGCAGCAGCTCCGTCACCCCGTAGGCGAGGAACGTGGCGCCGATGGCGACGAAGCCCTCCCGTTGCTCGGACAGCCGCATCGCCCGCCACCCCGCCCGGAAGAACAGCCAGCCGAGCAGTGCGCCGATCGCGAGTCCCGCGAACACACCCACCGCGCACTTGTACAGCACGTCGACCAGGACCCAGTGGGCGATTCCGCCGCCCGTCACCCGCCCGCCCGCGGCCGCGGCGAGCGCGACGGCGGCCATCACGAAGGGAAAGGCGAGCCCGTCGTTCAGCCCGGCCTCGCTGGTCAGCGCGAAGCGCACCTCGTCCTCGTCGTGCTCGGAGTCGGTGGGCGCGCCCACCCGCACCTCCGAGGCGAGCACCGGATCGGTCGGCGCGAGCACCGCCGCCAGCAGCAGCGCTGCGGCCGGCGCCCAGCCCAGTACGCCCCAGGCCAGGAAGCCCACCGCCGCGATGGTCAGCGGCATGGTGACACCCAGCTGCCGCCAGGTGGCCCGCCAGCTGCGGCGGCCGAAGGGCCGGTTCAGGGCGAGACCGGCACCCATGAGGGAGACGACCACACAGATCTCGGTGATGTGCTCCACCCACACCCGGTCCGACACGGGGTCGAGCTCGGGCATCGGCAACGGCAACAGTTCGAGGCCGACCCCGCAGACCAGGAAGACCAGGGGCAACGACAGCGGCATGCGGGCCACCAGGCGCGGCAGCACGGCCGCGCCGAGGGCACCGGCCCCGAGCAGGGTGAAGAGGAATTCAGGGGAAGTCACCGATCACATGTGCCCGGCTCCGGCCGACGGCACGCCGCCCATCCGGCCGAAAGCACACCCCCGGGCGTGAGGGACGGGGCTCCCGAGGAGCCCTGTGGCCGGTGCGGACCGAGTGCGCTCCGTGGCGACGCGGAGGCCTTGACGAAGGCTCCGTGGCGACGCGGAGGCCTTGACGAAGCGGGAAGGCCTCCGCGCTACGAGCGCTGACCCCGCCCGGTGTACGCCGACGTCAGTACACGGGGTTACTCCCGCCGCCGGATGTCCGTGCCGCCGGGGCCCGGCACCGTGGGTCTCGTGGAACTCAGCCGACCCGCACGCCGGGCCCACCTCGTCATCCATGTCGTCGCCTCGGCCGGCCGGCCCGGACCCACCGTCGGGCTGCTAGCGCTCGGCGTCACCGCGAACACCACCGGGGAGCCGGCCGCGGTGGAGGCGTCCGTCCGGGCCCTGAAGCTCTTCGCCGACCGGCTCCTGCTCCCGATCGCCTTCCTGGCGCTCGCCGGCGGCCTGGTCCTGTCCCTGGGCACGCCCTGGGGGCCGGCGAGGCACCGCTGGGTGCGGACGGGGTTCTGGCTGACCCTCGCCACGGTCACCGCCACGGTCCTCGCCCCGCGGGCGGGTGTGAACGCGGCCGCGGAAGCCGTGTCCGCCGGGCACGCCCTGCCCGACGGCGGCGACGTCCTCATGGGGCCGGTCGTCTCGCTGACCGCCCACGTCCTCATGACGGTGATCTCTGTCCTCAAGCCCTGGGGCCTCACCCGCCGCGGCCGGCGCCCGCGGGCGGCCGTCCGCGGGCCGGCTTCCGCCGGGCCCGCCCGCGTCTGAGCGCGGACGGGCGCGCCGTCACCTCACAGGGTGCGCTCCAGCCGGTCGGCCATCAGCTGCACGAAGCGTGCCGGGTCCTTCGGCCGGCCGCCCTCGGCCAGCACGGCCAGCGAGTACAGCAGTTCCGCGGTGTCGGTGAGGTCCGAGGGGTCCTCGCGATGCCCGTACGCCTCGTTCAGGCCCTTCACCAGGGCGTGGTCCGGGTTGAGTTCGAGGACGCGCCGGGTGCGCGGCACCTCCTGCCCCATGGCCCGGTACATGTTCTCCAGCGCCGGTGTCAGATCGTTCGCGTCGGCGACGAGGCAGGCCGGCGACACCGTCAGCCGCGTCGACAGACGCACCTCCTTGACGTCCTCCTCCAGCCGCTCCCGCATCCAGCCGAGCAGACCCGCGTACGCCTCGGCCTGCTGCTCCCGCTCGTCCTCGCTCCGGTCGTCCTCCCGGGCGCCGAGGTCGATCTCGCCCTTGGCGACGGACCGCAGCCGCTTGCCCTCGTACTCGCCCACGGCGTCGGCCCACACCTCGTCGACGGGGTCGGTGAGCAGCAGCACCTCGACGCCCCGCTCCCGGAACGCCTCCATGTGCGGGGAGTTGTCGATGCTCTCCCGGGACTCGCCGGTGATGTAGTAGATGTCGTCCTGCCCGTCCGGCATCCGCTCCACGTACTGCCGCAGCGTGACCGTCGCGTCGTCCCCCTTCGTGGTGGCGAACGACGTCACCGCGAGGAGGGCGTCACGGTTGTCGGGGTCGGTGACCAGCCCCTCCTTCAGCACGGCGCCGAACTCCCGCCAGAACGTGGCGTACCGCTCGGTGTCCTCGGTCATCATGGACTTGACGGAGGCCAGCACCTTCTTGGTGAGCCGGCGCTGCATCATCCGGATGTGCCGGTCCTGCTGGAGGATCTCGCGCGACACGTTCAGCGAGAGGTCCTGCGCGTCGACGACGCCCTTGACGAAGCGCAGGTACGACGGCAGCAGCGCCTCGCAGTCGTCCATGATGAAGACGCGCTTCACGTACAGCTGCAGCCCGTGCCTGAAGTTCTGGTTGAACAGGTCGTGCGGGGCGTGCGACGGGACGAACAGCAGGGCCTGGTACTCGAACGTGCCCTCGGCCTGCAGCTGGATGGTCTCCAGCGGTTCGCGCCAGTCGTGGCCGATGTGCTTGTAGAGCTCGTGGTACTCCTCCTCGGACACCTCCTCGCGTGAACGAGCCCACAGCGCCTTCATCGAGTTGAGCGTCTCGGGCCCGGCCGCCTCGCCGTCGTCGCCCGTCTCGCCGACCAGCCGGACCGGCCAGGTGATGAAGTCCGAGTAGCGCTTGACGATCTCCTTGATCTTCCACACCGAGGTGTAGTCGTGCAGCTGGTTGTCGGGGTCGGCCGGCTTGAGGTGCAGCGTGACCGAGGTGCCCTGCGGTGCGTCGTCGACCGCCTCCAGCGTGTACGTTCCCTCGCCCCGCGACGTCCAGCGGGTGCCCTGCCGCTCTCCCGCGCGCCGGGTGAGCAGGGTGACCTCGTCCGCGACCATGAAGCCCGAGTAGAAGCCGACGCCGAACTGGCCGATCAGGCCCTCCGCCCCGGCCGCGTCCTGCGCCTCCTGAAGCTCCCGCAGGAACTCGGCGGTGCCCGAGTTGGCGATCGTGCCGATGAGCTGCCCGACCTCGTCGTACGACATGCCGATGCCGTTGTCCCGCACGGTGAGCGTACGGGCGTCCCTGTCGATCTGGAGCTCGATGTGCAGGTCGGAGACGTCCGCGTCGAGCGTGTCGTCCCGCAGTGCGGCCAGACGCAGCTTGTCGAGCGCGTCGGAGGCGTTGGAGACGAGTTCACGCAGGAAGACGTCCTTGTTCGAGTAGACCGAGTGGATCATCAGCTGGAGCAGCTGACGGGCCTCTACCTGGAACTCAAACGTTTCGGTCGACATGGTTCGCGATTACCTCACTGGTCCATGAGTACGCCGGATACTGGCCCGCTCACTCTAGTAAAAAGGCGTCACTCCCCGGTGCCGCGCCCGGAGACGGTCCGGAGCCGGCTCCGGGCAGGGCCGCGTCCAGGAGGGGGCCGAGCTCCCGGGCCACCGTCGTCAGGGCGCGGACGCTCCGCTCGGCGCGGGCGATCAGGATCGCCCCTTCGAGGGAGCTGATCATCAGCGTCGCGAGCGGCGCGGACCGCTCGGCGGGAACGCCCATGTCCGCCAGGGCGCGGGCCACCGCACCGGTCCACCCGGTGAAGGCGGCGGACGCTGCCTCGCGCGTCGAATCGGCGGATCCGGCACGGTCCACCGTGGCGGCGGCGACCGGGCAGCCGCCGCCGAAGCCGTGGGTCTCGTACTCGTCGGTCCACTGGCGGACCATCAGGGCGAACAGTGCGCCGGGCGTGGGCTCGGGCAGCGCGGCGAGGAAGCGGGCCACGCGGTTGCCCGCGTACCGGCCCGCCCAGCCCACCGCCTCGTTGACGAGTTGCTCCTTGCCGCCCGGGAAGTAGTGCTGGAGCGACCCGCGCGGCGCTCGCGCGTGCGCGGCCACGTCGCGCATCCCCGTCGAGGACACCCCGTCGCGCCGGATCAGCTGGGCCGCGCTGAAGACCATCCGCTCCCGTGGCCCCCGTTCCGGCACCGCCATCCCCGGCCTCCCGCCCGCGTGTTCCCGACTCCCTCACCCTATGACGGCCGTCATGAGGGCCGCTACTATGACAGCGGTCATAGACGTCAGGGTGCCCCGGTGCGCCCGGAAACGGCGGTGCATCGTGGACGTGGGCTTCATCGGACTCGGAGTCATGGGCCGGCCCATGGCGCTCAACCTCGCCCGCGCCGGGACGCCGCTCGTCGTCTGGAACCGCACCCCCGGCCGGTGCGCACCGCTGCGGGAGGCCGGGGCCGAGGTGGCCGGCAGCGCCGCCGAGGTCTTCGACCGGACCGGCACCGTGCTCCTGATGCTGGCCGACGAGGCGGCCGTCGACGCGGTGCTGGGCAGAGGCACACCGGACTTCGCCGCCCGGGTCGCCGGGCACACCGTGGTCCACATGGGCACGACGTCACCGGAGTACTCGGCCGCCCTGGAGGACGCGGTCCGCCGCGCGGGCGGTGCCTACGCGGAGGTCCCGGTGTCCGGCTCCCGGGTCCCGGCGGAGCGGGGACACCTGGTCGCGATGCTGGCGGGCGACGACTCCGCCGTGGCGGCCGTCCGGCCCCTGCTCGCCCCGATGTGCAACGAGACGTTCGACTGCGGTCCGGTCCCCAGCGCCCTGCTGATGAAGCTCGCCGTGAACCTCTTCCTGATCACCCAGGTCACCGGGCTCACCGAGGCGTTCCACTTCGCCGCCCGGCACGGTCTCGACCGCCGCCGCTTCCTCGACGTCCTGGACGCCGGCCCGATGGCCAGCGCCGTCTCCCGCATGAAGGCGCCCAAGCTGCTCGACCGCGACTTCACGGTCCAGGCCGCGGCCACCGACGTACTGAAGAACAACCGCCTGATCGCGGAGGCCGCCCGCAAGGCCGGCGTGGCCTCCCCGCTCCTCGACGTCTGCCACACCCTCTTCGGCGAGACCGTGGCGGACGGCCACGGGGGCGAGGACATGGTGGCCGTGCTCCGTGCGCTGGAGGCCAGGACCGACGGCCCGCCCGCGCCGCCCCGGCGGGGGTGACCTCGGGTTCCGATTGCCCTCACCGCATCCGGGGCACCCGGGGGAGTGCCGAACGGCGGCCGGAGCCCTCGGGGCCCCGGCGGGACGGCACAGGACGAGGGCAAGGGGACCAACGGTGACGGTGCGTATCGGAGCAGAGGAAGAGTTCCACGTCGTGGACGTGGAGAGCGGCCGGCTCGTGCCGCGTGCCGACACACTGCTCGGCAGGCTCGGCGGAGACGGCTTCAGCCGTGAGCTGCAGCAGTCGGCGGTGGAGAGCAACAGTCAGGTGCACGACACCCTGGACGACCTCTTCGCGGACCTGTCCGGCACCCGGCGCCGGCTGGACGCGGCCGCCTCGTCCTTCGGCCTGGCCGTCGTGGCCGCGGGCACCGTTCCGCTGGCCCGCCTCACCCCCCGCGACGTCACCGCCGACGCCCGGTTCCTGCGCATGTCCGACGACTACCGCCGGGTGGCCGACGAGCAGCTCATCTGCAGCGCCCAGGTGCACGTCGACGTACCCGACCGGGACACCGCGGTGCGCGCCATGTGCCTGGTGTCGCCCTGGCTGCCGCCGCTGCTGGCCCTGTCGGCCAGCTCGCCGTTCTGGCTCGGATCCGACACCGGATACGCCAGCTGGCGCACGATGCTGTGGCAGCGGTGGCCGACCGCGGGTCCCGCCGGCTGCTACGGGAGCGCCGCCGACTACGACGCAGCCATGGCGGAGCTGATCGGTTCGGGCGTCATCAGTGACACCGGGATGCTGTACCACGACGTACGGCCGTCGGCCCACCAGAGCACACTGGAGATGCGGATCTGCGACGCCTGCCCGCGCGCCGAGACCGTGGTGCTGGTCGCCGGGCTGTTCCGCGCGCTGGTGCGGGACGCCCGCGAACGGCTGGAGCGGGGCTCAGGGACCGGGTGCGACGGCCACCACGAGTGGCTGCGCGCCGCCACATGGCGCGCAGCGCGTTCGGGCCTCGAGGGCCGCCTCGTCGATCCCGGGACCCGCCGGGGGGCTCCGGCCCCCGTGGTGCTGCGCGGGATGCTGCACCGGCTGCGGCCGGCGCTGGAGGCGTCCGGTGACTTCGCCACCGTGCGCACGCTCCTCGAGGAGGCCCTCGCCACGGGCAGCGCGGCGCACCGGCTGCGGCGGGCCGCTCGCGACGAGGACCTGCTCGCCGGCATCGACATGCTGGTCGCCGAGACCCGCGGCGACCGCCTCGCACCCGACGCCTCCCGCCGTCACCGGCGTTCGCCCGGCCCGAGCGGCGCGGGCCCGGCCCGGGCCCACGTGCACTCGGCCACGACCCCGGGCACGCCCGGCTGATCCGGACGGGCCACCGGCCGTCCGGCCCCTCACGCGCATCCGAAACCACCCCTGACCAAGGAGAGTCGCACCGCCATGTCCAGGAGTACGCATGCCTCCCCGCGCCCGCCCCAGGAACCGGACCCGGACCTGGCTCCCAGGGAAGGGAGGGACCGCTGATGTGCGGCCTCGGCGGAGAGGTACGGTTCGACGGCGGCCGGCCCGACATCGCGGCGGTGGAGCGCATGACCGACCGGCTGGCCCCGCGCGGACCCGACGGACGCGGCCTGTGGTCCCAGGGGCCGGTGGCCCTGGGACACCGCCGGCTGAAGATCATCGACCTGTCGGACAGCGGTGCCCAGCCGATGGCCGACCCCGGTGCCCGCCTCACCGGCGTCTTCAACGGCTGCATCTACAACTACCGCGAACTGCGGGACGAGCTGCACGGCCTCGGCCACCGCTTCTTCTCGCAGTCCGACACCGAGGTGGTCCTCAAGGCGTACCAGCAGTGGGGCACCGACTGCGTCGAGCGCTTCCGCGGCATGTTCGCCTTCGTCATCGTCGAGCAGGACACCGGGCGCGTGGTCCTGGCCCGCGACCGGCTCGGCATCAAGCCGCTCTACCTCTCCGCCACGTCCGAACGCCTGAGGTTCGCCTCCTCCCTGCCCGCGCTGCTCGCGGGCGGAGGCGTCGACAGCTCCCTGGACCCCGTCGCGCTGCACCAGTACCTCAGCTGGCACGCCACCGTCGCCGCGCCGCGCACCGTCCTCACCGGCGTACGCAAGCTGCCCCCGGCCACGGTGCGGGTCGTCCGGCCCGACGGCAGCCACGACGACCACGTCTACTGGAACCCCGTCCACACCCGCCGCCCCGAGTACGACGGGCTCGGCGCCGACGACTGGACCGACGCCGTCCTGGAAACCCTGCGCACCGCCGTGCGCCGCCGCATGGTCGCCGACGTGCCGGTCGGGGTGCTGCTCTCGGGCGGCCTGGACTCCAGCCTGATCGTCGCGCTGCTGGCCGGCGAGGGCCAGGAGGACCTCGCGACCTTCAGCGTCGGCTTCGAGTCCGAGGGGGACGAGGAGGGCGACGAGTTCCACTACTCCGACCTCGTGGCCCGCCACTTCGACACCCGCCACCACCAGCTGATGGTGCCCTCCGACCGGGTCGCCGGCGCCCTCGACGGAGCGGTCCTCGCCATGAGCGAGCCCATGATGAGCCATGACGTGGTGGCCTTCCACCTGCTGTCGGAGCAGGTGGCCAAGGAAGTGAAGGTCGTGCAGAGCGGTCAGGGCGCCGACGAGGTGTTCGCTGGGTACGGCTGGTACCCGCGGATGGCGGACGTGCCCCGCCCGCGCGCCGCCGAGGCGTACATCGACACCTACTTCGACCGCTCGCACGCCGACCTCGCGGACATGCTCCACCCCGACCTGCTGCCCGACCGGGACACCTCCGCCGAGTTCGTCCACGCGCACATGGCGGCCGAGGGGGCCCAGACGGCACTCGACGCCCAGCTCCGCCTCGACACGCTCGTGATGATGGTCGACGACCCGGTCAAGCGGGTCGACAACATGACGATGGACTGGGGCCTGGAGGCCCGCGTGCCGTTCCTCGACCACGAACTGGTCGAACTGGCCGCCGCCTGCCCGCCCGGGCTGAAGCTCGCCGACGGCGGCAAGGGCGTCCTCAAGGCCGCCGCCCGCCGGGTGCTGCCGCGCGAGGTCGTCGACCGGCCCAAGGGCTACTTCCCCGTTCCGGCGATCAAGCACATGGCCGGGCCCGTCCTCCAGCGGGTCCGGGAGGCCCTCACCGCCCCCGAGGCCCGGGCCCGCGGCGTCTTCCGCGAGGAGTACGTCACCGGACTGCTCGCCGCACCCAACGCGCACCGCACCAGGCGAGGGGCGAACACCCTGTGGCAGGTGGCGTTGCTGGAGACATGGCTGCAGACGCACGGGATCCGCTGACGGCCATGGAGACGCGCACCGACGCCTCCACGCGGGCGCTTCCCGCACCGGAGCCGCTCCCGCTCGCCGACACCTCCACGCCGTACGACCTTCCGCCGCCGGCCGTCCACGGCTGCTGGTACCCCTCGGTGGACCCCGGCGGCCGGTACGTCGCCTTCATCTGCGACCGGGCCGGGGTGCCACAGCTGTGGACCGGCCCGGTGGACGGCGAGGAGGTGCGCCTGCTCGACGCCGACCCCCATCCGGTGACGGAGGTCTCCTGGTCCCCGGACGGACGCTGGATCGCCTACACCACCGCTCCGGAGGGCGGCGAACTCACCCGCGTGCTGTGCGTACGTCCCGACGGCACGGGGCGGCACCTGCTGGCCGGCGGGGAGCCCGGCACCTCCGCACGCCTCGGCTGCTGGCAGCACGACGGGTCGGCGGTCGCGGTGACCGTCACCGATTCCGCCCCGTCCGGGCAACCGCTTCCCGCGCACCCGGGCCCGGCGGGCGTCTCCCACCCCGCCCGCCGGGCGGGCCGCGACGGCCGCGCCGTGCTGCTGGAGCCCGGCCGGCCACGACCCGGGCCCGCCGGGGGCGCCGGGAGCGGCCGGACGGTGTCCGCGGAGGAACCGGAGGCGAGGGCCCTCTCCGCGTATCTCGTCGACCCCGAGGGCGTGGCCGCGCCCGTGCTGCTGGCGAGCGAACGCGGCGCGGCCAACCAGCGCGTGTGCGACCTCAGCAGGGACGGCAGGTTCGCCCTGGTCTACCGGGGCCCCCGAGGCCGCCGCGAGGCTCTCGTCGTCCGCACCGGCGACCGGGTGGTGACCAGCACGCTGCCGGTCGCCGACGGCGACCCGTGGGTCGGCGGCTTCTCACCGGACGCCGGCACGCTGTGGCTGCGCAGCGACGGCGGCCGGGAGCATGCCGCCCTCGTCGCCGCGCACCTCGATCCGCGCGGACACCTGCTCGGCACCACGGTGGCCGCCGAGCGCCCCGACTGCGGCCTGGAACTGCTCGCCCTGGGACGGGACGGGCGGCGCGCGGTGCTCGCGTGGAACGTGCGCGGAGTCAGCGAGCTGGAGACGACCGTGCTGACCGCGGCCTCGCCGCCCGGCGGCGGACCGGCCGGTGTCCCGTCGCCACGACCCGCACCGGCCGGTGCCGCACGCACCGTCGAACTGCCCCACGAGGTGGTCACCCGCATCGCGCCCACCGCCGACCCCGACGCACCCGTCGTCGCGCTGTCCGGATCCCGGCGCCATCCGGGAGTGTGGTGGCTGCCGCACGGACTGCCCCTGCGCACGCCGTGGTCCTCGCGCGACGAGGACGCCTTCCCGGCAGGCCGCACGCCCGTACGGCCGATGCCCATGAGCCCCGTGGCCCGTGACGGACTCACCCTCGGCGGCTGGTACTACCGGGCCCCGGGCCGCTCGCCCGGCGAACCGGCACCGTGCGTCCTGCACCTGCACGGCGGACCGGAGGAGCAGGAGCGCCCGGTGCTCGAACCGCTCTACCTCGAACTGCTCGGCAGGGGACTGGACGTGTTCGCGCCCGACGTCCGCGGATCGTCCGGCCACGGCCGCTCCTTCGTCGACGCCGACCTGGGCACGGGCCGCTTCGACGCGATCAACGACGTCGCGGACTGCGCGGCGCACGTCATGGTGCGGGGCCTGGCCGACCCCCGGCGGATGGCCGTGATGGGCCGCTCCTACGGCGGCTACCTGGTGATGGCGTCGCTGGTGTGGCACCCGGACCTGTTCCGCACCGGGGTGGCGGTCTGCGGCATGTCGGACTTCGCCACCTTCTTCGCCGGGACCGAACCCTGGATCGCGCAGTCCGCCGCCCACAAGTACGGGCACCCGGAACACGACCGGGACCTGCTGCGCTCGCTGTCGCCGATGAGCCGCGTCGACGCCCTGCGGGCGCCGGTCCTCGCCGTCCACGGCGAGCACGACACCAACGTGCCCCCGGGCGAGTCCGAACAGTTCGTCCGCGCCGCCAGGGAACGCGGGCTGGAGGCCGAGCTCCTCCTGCTGCGCCACGAGGGCCACGACTTCCGGCGCGCCGACAACCGCCGCCTGTTCCGCCGGACCGCCGCCGACTGGATGGAGCGGCACCTGGCGGACTGAGATGTCGGAGGTACCTGTCACACTTCAGTGGCGTGCGGGGGAGCGATGCGGGTAGTCGCGCGGTGTGATCGGTGAGTGAAGGCGGACCGGATGGAACCAGTTCCTGTCGACGGAGGGGAAGCGGTGCCAGGCGCACCCAGGCTGCGGGCTTCGTACGCCCTGGACGGCGACGGTGCCTGGATCGCGCAGGCGCGCCATCTCGCGGCCGCGTTCCTGACCCGGGCGCGGACGGAGGACGGCCTGCCGGTGTCGACCCGCGCGGTCGAAGTCACCCAGCTCGTCGTCAGCGAGCTGGTCACGAACGCCCGCAAGTACGCGCCGGGCCCCGTGGGGCTGGACCTGCGGCTCGGCGACGACGTTGTCGAGGTGGTCGTCCACGACGGCAACCCCGCGGCGCCGGTGCCCCGGGACGCCGATCCCGGGCGGGTGGGGCAGCACGGACTCGAGATCGTGATGGCCGTGGCCCAGGCCCTGCACGTGCGGCAGGAGCCGGCCGGCAAGAGCATCACGGCCCGCATCTCCCTCTCCGCCTGATCACCGCCCCCGGGGGAGCGCCGGCCCACCGGCGGTGCCTCACTGGTGTCCCTCCCCGGGCGTCCCGCATGCGCGTCCGCCCTCAGCCGTAACGCTCGAGAAGGGCCTGGACGTACCCCTCCAGCCTGTCGGTCAGGACTCCCGGTGTGAGATCGGTGCGCCCCAGCTCCCGCCAGGGGACGGCCAGCTTCTCCGCGTCGGGCGCGTAGGCCAGGGCGTCGAGCAGCCGCCAGTAGAGGTGAGCGCCGGGGTCCCCGGCCGTGCTCCCGCCCGCCGCGGTGTAACGGTCGGCGAAACTCATCCCCGCGGCGACGCCGTGCAGCAGGGCGAGGGCCGTCGCGCAGTGCGCCACGTCGAGGTCGGCCGGCCCCCAGGAGGTCTCCACCCAGTCGACGACCCCGCTGATCCGCGGCCCGGTGGTGCCGCCGTCCCCGCCGCCGGTGAAGAGCACGTTGCCGGGGTGGAAGTCCCGGTGCAGGAAGCACGCCCGGTGGTCCGGCGGCTCCCGGCGGATGACGTCGACGGCGCGCCGCCACAGCTCCGGCCGCCCGGTTCCCGCGGGCGGGCCGACCCGCTCGGCGCACGTCCACGCCTGGTAGGCCCGGGGCCGGTTCCGCGCGGTGACCTCCACCCGGTGGATGCGCACCAGCTGCCGGGCGAGCAGGCCGGCCCGCTCCCCGGCGCCCTCGTCGTCCAGCCGTACGGTGCCGGGCAGCAGGGACATCAGCAGGGAGGGGTGGTCGCAGTGCCGCGCCGTCGCGTCCACGGCGACCAGCGCGGCGGTGGGTACGTCCGTCTCCCCGAGCAGGGACAGCACGGCCGCCTCACGGTTCAGCAGTCCCTCCGCGTGCCGCACGAAGAACGGCTCGACGAACGACCGCAGCACCAGTGCGCGCCGCCCCCCGGGGCCGCGCACGTCCAGCCGGCGCACCTGAGACGTCCAGCCTCCACGCAGCCGCACCACCCCCTCGATGCGCTCGCCCGCCGACAGCTCCTTCTCCACCCAGGCCCGCGTGTTTGTCAGCATCCGGGCAGACTAGCCAGCCCGCTGTCCGCGAGGGCCGGCCCGACCGGAACAATGGGGTGCGCGACGGGGTTCTCAGTGGGGAACGTCGCAGGACACCTGGGAGAAGGGCGGCACGAGATGACGAGGACCGAGGAGAGGGCGCTGCTCGCGGGCGGCTGCTTCTGGGGCATGCAGGAGCTGATCCGCACGTTCCCGGGCGTGCTGACCACGCGGGTCGGGTACAGCGGCGGTGACGTGCCCGACGCGACCTACCGCAACCACGGCACCCACGCCGAGTCGATCGAGATCACCTACGACCCGGCCGTCACCGACTACCGCACGATCCTGGAGTACTTCTTCCAGATCCACGACCCGAGCACGAAGAACCGGCAGGGCAACGACATCGGGACGAGCTACCGCTCCGCCATCTTCTACTTCGACGACGAGCAGAAGCGGGTCGCCGAGGACACGATCGCCGATGTCGACGCGTCGGGGCTGTGGCCGGGCAAGGTGGTGACCGAGGTGGCGCCGGCCGGGCCCTTCTGGGAGGCCGAGCCGGAGCACCAGGACTACCTGCGGCGCTACCCGGACGGCTACACCTGCCACTTCGTGCGCCCCGGCTGGCGTCTGCCGAAGCGCACGGAGTCCTGACAGGGATCATGACACAGGGGGTCCCGGGTGCCGGCCGTCCCGTGAGGGGCGGCCGGCCCGGTTTCACCCGAACTGGCCGGGCCGGTAGTCGCCGGCCGGCTGCTGGTTGATGACGTTGATGCGGTTGTAGGCGTTGATGACGGCGATCAGCGAGATCAGTGCGACGAGCTGCTCCTCGTCGTAGTGCTTGGCCGCTTCGGCCCACGCCTCGTCGCCGACGCCGCCGGCCGCGTCGGCGATCCGGGTGCCCTGCTCCGTCAGTTCCAGCGCGGCGCGCTCCGCCTCGGTGAAGACCGTGGCCTCGCGCCAGGCGGCGACCAGGTTGAGGCGGACCGGGGTCTCCCCGGCGGCAGTGGCGTCCTTGGTGTGCATGTCGGTGCAGAAGCCGCAGCCGTTGATCTGGCTGGCACGGATCTTCACCAGTTCCTGGGTGGCGTGCGGCAGCCCGGACTCCGTCACCGCCCTGCCCGCCGAGTTGATGTGCCGCAGCACCTTGGCGGCGAGGGGGTTGCCGAAGAAGTCGACACGCGCGTTCATGATGTTCTCCTTGGTCAGCTTCGCGGTTACGCACCACTGACGGACCGGCCGCCCCCTGTGTGACCGCAACACGGGTGTGACCTACGTCTCTTGGTCGCGTGGTGCTCCGCCGCACGTCGTCCGCGGGACGCCGTCCGGCCGATAACCTGGCCGGGTGGACGGGGAGCGGAGCGTCGGTGAGTGAGCGTCGGGAACGCGACTGGACGGACATGACGCCCGGGGATTTCGACTCCGAGGCCCCGCTGTGCCTCAACGTGGGCACGGGCCCCGTCGTGGTGCCGGCCGAGCCGGACGAGTACGGCACCGAGCCGCTGTTCGGTGAGGACACCCCGCCGCGCGCCCCCGGGCCGCGCCGCCCTCCGCGCCGGACCGCCTCCGCCGAGCAGGGGGAGTTGTTCTGAAACCGGCGCGCGCCGCGACCCTCCTCTGAACGGGTGAGCCCGCGACCGCGGCGGCGCTCCGTGCCGCATCCTCATGCCTTGACTCCCGAGCCGTGGGTACGCGGGCTGAGCGGTCGGATCCGGCGGGGGGGACAGGGAGGACATGCGGAGCGCGGGTGCCTCGGGGCGGGACGTTCACCCCATCGGGCCGCGCTCGCTGCGAGGGCGTTTCCGCCGTGAGACGTTGGCGGTGCCCGGTGCCCTTTCACCCCCTTTGTGCCATCGGGGCGGCCGCAGTCGGCAACTGAACGTACGGCCACCCCGTCCGTGGCCGGTCTGAAGCGGAGGAGTGTCACCCCATGAGCGAGGCCAACCCCGTCAAGCGGGCAGCGAAGAAGATCACCGAAAGCCTGCAGGGCGACGCCTCGGCCCCGGCCGACGGCATCCCCGGCCGGCCGGGCCCCCAGCCGCCCACCGTGGCCGAGCCGGCCGAGCCCCGTGAACCGCTGCCGCCGAAGCCGGACCAGAGCGGCCCGGACACCGTGTCGCCCACCGGGCAGCCGACCGGGGCCGATCAGGCGAGGGTGGCCCAGTCCGGGAGCTACCTGACCAACGCGCAGGGAACACGGCTGTACGACACCGACCACTCCCTCAAGGCGGGTCCGCGTGGCCCCGTACTGCTCCAGGACCACCACCTGCGCGAGAAGATCATGCACTTCGACCACGAGCGCATCCCGGAGCGCGTGGTCCACGCCCGCGGCGCGGGCGCGCACGGGGTCTTCCGGAGCTACGGCACGGCGTCCTCCGTGACCAAGGCGGGGTTCCTCGCCCCGGACGTCGAAACGCCGGTGTTCGTGCGGTTCTCCACGGTGGTCGGCTCGCGCGGGTCCGCCGACACCGTGCGTGACACCCGCGGCTTCGCGACGAAGTTCTACACCAGCGAGGGCGTCTTCGACCTGGTCGGCAACAACATCCCGGTGTTCTTCATCCAGGACGCCATCAAGTTCCCCGATGTCGTGCACGCCGCCAAGCCGCATCCCGACAGGGAGATCCCGCAGGCGCAGAGCGCCCACGACACGTTCTGGGACTTCGTGTCCCTGCACACGGAGGCGACCCACCACACCCTCTTCTTCATGGGCGACCGCGGCATCCCGCGCTCCTACCGGATGATGGAGGGATTCGGCGTCCACACCTTCCGCCTCGTGAACGCCGAGGGCGGCACGACCCTGGTGAAGTTCCACTGGAAGCCCAAGCTGGGCGTGCACTCCCTGGTGTGGGACGAGGCGCAGCTCATCAACGGCAACGACCCGGACTTCCACCGCCGGGACCTCGCCGACGCCATCGAGTCGGGCGCCTACCCGCAGTGGGAACTGGGCATCCAGACCTTCCCCGACACCCCGGACCAGACCTTCGAGGGCATCGACCTGCTGGACCCGACGAACATCGTCCCCGAAGAACTCGCGCCGGTGCAGCCGATCGGGCTGATGACCCTCGACCGGAACCCGTCCAACTTCTTCGCCGAGACCGAGCAGGTGGCCTTCCACGTCGGTCACCTCGTGCCCGGCATCGACGTCACCGACGACCCCCTGCTCGCGGGACGGCTGTTCTCGTACCTGGACACCCAGATCACCCGCCTCGGCGGCCCCAACTTCCCGCAGCTGCCCATCAACCGCCCCCACGCGCCGGTCAACGACATGCTCCGCGACGGCATGCACCAGACCGCCGTGCACCGGGGCGTGGCGCCCTACCGGCCCAACTCCCTCGACGGCGGCTGCCCGTTCACCGCGGGCGCGGACATGAGCGCGTACATCGAGACACCGGTGCGCGTTCCGGAGGGGTCGAAGGTGCGCGAGGCCCCGGAGTCCTTCGCGGATCACTTCAGCCAGCCCCGCCGCTTCTGGCTGAGCATGAGCCCGGTGGAGCGGGAGCACATCATCGGCGCCTACACCTTCGAGCTGGGCAAGTGCTACGAAGAGGCCATCAGGGTGCGGACCCTCCAGGTCCTGGCCAACATCGACCCCGAGCTGTGCGCCGGCGTCGCCGAAGGGCTCGGACTGCCCGCTCCGGAGCCGACCGTGCCGCTCGCCGACGTCGAGCCCAGTCCGGCGCTCTCCCAGATCGGGGGGACCTGGCCGGTGGACGGCCGCGTCATCGGCATCCTCACCGCCCCGGACGGTGACCTGGACGGGGTGCACGCGGTACGCGACGCGGTGCTGGAGGCGGGAATGGTTCCCCTCGTCGTCGCACCGACCGGCGGCACCCTCGGCTCGGGCGCGGGCGCGCTGACGGTACAGCGCAGTTATGTCACCGCGCGCTCGGTCGAGTTCGACGCCGTACTGCTGGCGGGTCCGCCGGCCGTGGGCGGCGACGGGCCCGGCGTGCGCGACGGCAGGGGCGCCCCGGCGGCCCCGGTGCCGGCGGACCCGCGGGTCGGCCAGCTGCTGGCGGAGGCGTTCCGGCACGGCAAGGCGATCGGCGCGTGGGCGGGCGGTGAGACGGCCCTCGCGGCGGCCGGTGTCCCCGCCGACGCCCCCGGCGTCGTCGTCGCCGACTCCGGCTCCGCCGTCCTCGAACGGGTCCGCGAGCTCCTGGGCTCGCACCGGGTCTGGGAACGGTTCACCACCCGGCCCTGACACCCGCCACCGGAACCACGACCACCCGGACGGCCGCCGGCGCACCCGGTGGCCGTCCGGACGCCAGCCGACCCGGGATGTCCCTCCGGCGGCCGGTCCGCGCCCGGCCCACCGGTCGCCCGCGCTGCTCGCACCGGGCTTCTCGCGGGCCGGTGGGGGACCGGGTGGGGAGGCCGCCGGTCCGGTCGGGTCGGGGGACTCGTGCCGCTGGTGCCCGTACTGGTGCGCGCCGGGCTTTTCGCGGGCCGGTGGGGGACCGGGTGGGGAGGCCGCCGGTCCGGTCGGGCCGGGGGACTCGTGCCGCTGGTGCCCGTACTGGTGCGCGCCGGGCTTTTCGCGGGCCGGTGGGGGACCGGGTGGGGAGGCCGCCGGTCCGGTCGGGTGACGGGGCGCCCGCGCTGCTCGTGCCCCTACTGGTACGCGCCGGAGCTTCGGCGGCCGGTGGGCCGGCCGGTCCGGGGATCCCCGGACCGGTGGCCGCGGCTCGCCGCCTCGGCGCCGTACAGTGGAGAGGACGGCCGGGTCCCGCCGGAGCCGGCCGGCGGGCATCACGTACCGCCTCCCCGCCCGAGCAGCCGGTCAGGACATGCGCCACCACTCTTCCCCGTCCCAGGGCCCGCAGGAGCCGCTCTTCGGCCTCGACGCGCTGCCGCAGGAGCCGCCGGCCGGGCCGCCCCCGTCCACCCCGGCCTTCCGCGACTCCGCGCAGGCGCGCAGGCTCCTCGCCGTCCGGGAGATCCACGCCGAACCGGCCGCCGCCGTCTCCCCGCGCGGCCGGCAGATCCTCGCCCGGTTCCCCGGGGCCCGGCTGGTCGAGGTCGACTCCCACTGGCGCATCCCCGAGCTGCACGGCAACGAGGGCAGCGCCGAGCGCTGGATGCGGATCAAGCGCGAGACCCTCGTGCTGGGCGTGAAGAAGACCCTCACCACGCGGCCCAACGGCCGGTCCGCCGACTGGATCGCCCCCGGACCGTCCAACGGCTGCGCCCTGTCCTGCGTGTACTGCTACGTGCCCCGCCGCAAGGGCTTCGCCAACCCGATCACCCTCTTCACCAACATCGACCGGATCATCGACCACCTGGGGCGCCATGTCGCCGCCCAGGGCCCGAAGCCGGAGCCCAACCAGTGCGACCCCGAGGCATGGGTGTACGACATCGGGGAGAACGGCGACTGCTCCGTCGACGCCCTCGTCTGCGACAACACCGCCGACCTGGTCCGTGCCTTCCGCGACTGGCCCACGGCGAAGGCGTCCTTCGCGACCAAGTTCGTCAACCCGGACCTGCTGGAACTCGACCCGCGCGGCAGCACCCGCATCCGGTTCTCGGTGATGCCGGCCGGCGACTCGCGCCTGCTGGACCTGCGCACCAGCCCGGTCGACCGGCGGATCGCCGCCGCCGCGGACTTCCTCGACGCCGGGTACGAGGTGCACTTCAACCTCTCACCCGTCGTCGTCCGCCCCGGCTGGCAGGACGCCTGGACCGAACTGCTGCGGCACATGGACGACGTACTGCCGCAGCGCGTCAAGCGGCAGGCGCGGGCGGAGGTCATCATGCTGACCCACAACGCCGGCCTGCACGAGGTCAACCTCCGCTGGCACCCGCGCGGCGAGGACGTGTTGTGGCAGCCCGCCGCACAGGAGACCAAGCGCTCCCAAAACGGCGCCCTCAACCTCCGCTACCGCGCCGACATCAAGCGCCGTGCCCTCGCGGATCTGCGCGGCCTCGTGGCCCGCCACACCCCGTGGCTCGGTGTCCGGTACGCCTTCTGACGGAGCGGCAGGACGGGCCGGCTACGCCGCAGGTCACCCCCTGACAACGCGAAATTAGGGTAGGCTAACCTTGCCTCGTGATTCCTGGTGAAGAGGTCGGCCCGGGCCCGCGCGGTCACGAACTGTCGGCCACCGGTGTGACCGTGGCGTACGACGGCACGGACGTCGTACACGACGCGGCGCTGACGCTGCGGCCCGGCGAAGTGACCGCGCTGGTCGGCCCGAACGGCAGCGGCAAGTCGACCCTGCTGCGCACGGTCGCCCGGCTGCAACGGCCACGGCTCGCCGCGCTCACGATCGACGCCGGCACCGACGCGCTGGCGCTCGGCCCGCGGGAGTTCTCCCGCCGCGTCGCCCTGCTGCTGCAGGGGCGCCCCACGCCCAGCGGGCTGAGCGTGCGGGACGTCGTCGAGTTCGGCCGCTACCCGCACCGCGGCCGGTGGGGCGGAACGGATCCCGGCGGCCGCGCCGCCGTCGACCGCGCACTCGCCCTGACCGGCGTCACGGAACTCGCCGATCGGGGAGCCGAACACCTCTCCGGCGGGCAGCTCCAGCGCGTATGGCTGGCCGGCTGCCTCGCCCAGGAGACCGGCGTCCTCCTCCTCGACGAACCCACCACCTACCTCGACCTGCGCTACCAGGTCGAACTCCTCGACCTCATGCGCGACCTGGCCGACGAGCACGGCATCGCGGTCGGTGTCGTCCTGCACGACCTCGACCAGGCGGCGGCCGTCGCCGACCGGATCGTGCTCCTCGCGGCCGGACGCGTCGTCGCCGAGGGCCTGCCCGAGCACGTCCTCACACCGGAGCGGCTGACGGAGGTCTACGGCATCCGGATCGAGGTCGACACCGACCCCCTGACCGGCCGGCTGCGCACCCGCGCCATCGGCCGCCACCACACCCGAAGCGAAAGGCTCGGCACCACCTCATGAGACGCCTCCTGCGCACCGCGCCCCTGGCCACCGCCGCCGCCCTCCTGCTCGCCGCCTGCGGCACGACCGAGCCCGCCGCCGACGACGCGAAGGAATCCACCGGGGCGATCACCCTCACCGACGCCTCCGGCGCGAAGGTGGAACTCGACGGCCCCGCCAAGAAGGTCGTCGGCACCGAGTGGAACGTCGTCGAGCACCTGATATCACTCGGCGTCGACCCGGTCGGCGTGGCCGACGTCAAGGGCTACAAGACCTGGGACTCCGCCGTGCCGCTCGAGAACGAGCCCAAGGACATCGGCACCCGCGGCGAGCCCAGCATGGACACCATCGCCTCGCTCGAGCCCGACCTCATCGTCGCCACCACCGACCTCCAGCCGGGCGCGGTCAAGCAGTTGCGCAAGGTCGCCCCGGTCCTCGAGGTGAAGTCCGCCGACGCCTCCGACCCGGTCGGCCGGATGCTGGAGAACCTCGACCTCATCGCCGAGGCCACGGGCACCACCGAGCGCGCGACGACCCTGAAGAAGGACTTCGACACCAAGCTCGCCGAGGGCAGGAAGGCCCTCGCCGACGCCGGGCTGGACGGCGCGGAGATCGCCTTCGCCGACGGCTACGTCAGCTCCAACCAGGTCTCCATCCGCCCCTACACCTCCGGTTCGCTCATCGGCGGTGTCAACGAGCGGCTCGGACTGAGGAACGCCTGGAAGCAGAAGGGCGACGAGGCCTACGGCCTGGCCGCCACCGATGTCGAGGGGCTGACCGGCCTGGGGAAGGTGCAGTTCGTCCACATCGGCAACGACGGCGACGCCAACAGCGACCCCTTCGGCAAGGAACTCGCCGGCAACTCCGTGTGGAAGTCCCTGCCCTTCGTGAAGTCCGGTGACGTCCACCGGCTGTCCGACGGCATCTGGATGTTCGGCGGCACCGGCTCGATGGAGCGTTACGTCGACGCCCTCGTCGCGTCGCTGACGAAGTAGCGCGATGGCCGTCACCGCCACCACTCCCACCGCCCGTCCGGCGACGGTGTCGTCCCGGACGGGCGCGGCCGCGGTGACGACCGCGCTCGTGCTCCTGGTCGCGGCCCTCGCCGTCGTCGACATCACCCAGGGCACGGCCGCGGTCGGCCCGGCCGAGGTCCTCAAGGCCCTCACCGGACGGGCCGACCCGGCCGACGCGTCCGTCGTCATCGCCTCACGGCTGCCCCGGATGACCGCCGGACTCCTCGTCGGCGCGGCCCTCGGCATGGCCGGCGCGGCCCTGCAGGCCGTCAGCCGCAACGTCCTGGCGTCCCCGGACACCCTCGCGGTCAACGCGGGCTCCTATCTGGCCCTCGGCGTCGCCGCCGTCACCGGCGTGTCGCTGCCGCTGCCGGCCTCCTCGGGCATCGCCTTCGCCGGCGGACTCGCGGCGGCGGCCGTCGTCCTCGGACTGTCGGGGCTCGGCGCGGGCACCGTACGGCTGGTGCTCGCCGGCACCGCGCTCGCCCTCGGACTCACCGCCGTCACCGAGGGCCTGCTCCTGCTGTTCCCGCAGGAGACCGAGGGCCTCTACCGGTGGAACCAGGGCAGCATCGGGCAGAACGGCTTCGACGGTGTCCTGCGGATGCTGCCCGTCGCCGCCGTGGGCCTCGCCGGCCTGCTGCTCGTGGCCCGCCGGGTCGACGCCCTCGCCCTCGGCGACGAAGCCGCCCGCGGACTCGGCGTGCCGGTACGGGCCACCCGGGTCACCGCCGTCGTCCTGGCGACGCTGCTCTCCGCGGCCGCCGTCACCCTCGCCGGACCGATCGGCTTCGTCGGCCTGTGCGCCCCGGCCCTCGTCCGGCCGCTCGCCCGCTGGTTCCGGGGCATCACCCGGCTGCGCGCCGCCCTGCCGGTCGCGGGCCTGGCCGGCGCCGCGCTGGTCCTCGGCGCGGACGTGCTGCTGCGCGCGTTCATCGACTCGGACACCGCGGTCGCCGTCCCCACCGGCGTGGTCACCAGCCTCGTCGGCGCGGTGTTCCTGGTCGTGATGGCGGCCCGGCTCCGGGACACCGCCTCGGCCGCCGCGCCCGACACACTGCGCATCCGCAGCCGCGCCGTGTTCCTCACCACTCTCACCGTGCTCTCGCTCGCCGTGGTCGGCATCACCGTCGCCGCCGTCCTCCTGGGCGACAGCAAGCTGCTGCTCGGCGACGTGGTCAACTGGGCGCAGGGCAGGGCCGGCCGCACCGTCTCCTTCGTCCTGGACACCCGCGTCCCCCGGGTGTTGGCCGCCCTCCTCGCCGGCGCGGCCCTCGCGCTGGCCGGGACCCTGGTGCAGGCCGTCACCCGCAACCCGCTGGCCGAACCCGCCGTACTGGGCGTCTCCGGCGGCGGCGCGCTCGGCGCCGTGGTCCTCGTGACCACCGTCCCCGTCGCCGGGGCGTGGAGCATCGCCGGAGCCGCCTTCGCGGGCTCCGCGGCCACCGCGGTCGTGGTGTTCGGGCTGGCCGCACGCGGGGGCTTCCAGCAGAACCGGCTGGTCCTCGTCGGCGTCGGAACCGCGGCCGGTACGACGGCGCTGATCAGCCTGCTGATCGTGCTGACCGATCCGTTCAACGCCACCAAGGCCCTCACCTGGCTGTCGGGTTCCACCTACGGCCGGGCCCTGCCCGACGTCCTGCCCCTCGCGGCCGTCCTCGCCGTGGCCGTCGCGGTGGCCGGCGTCCGGCACAGGGAACTCGACCTGGTGTCCCTGGACGAGGACACCCCCCGGCTCCTCGGGCTCGACCTGGGGCGGGGCAGGCTGGGCTTCCTCGTCCTGAGCGTGCTGCTCACGGCCACCGCCGTGTCCGCCGCCGGCACCATCGGGTTCGTCGGTCTGGTCGCCCCGCACGCGGCGCGCGCCCTGGCCGGACGGCGGCACACCCGGGTCCTCCCGGTCACGCTGCTCCTGGGCGCCGTACTGGTGTGCACCGCGGACCTGCTGGGCCGCACCGTGATCGCGCCGGCCCAGCTGGGCGCCGGCCTGATGACGGCCGTGATCGGGACGCCGTACTTCCTCTACGTACTGGTGCGCGGCCGACGGTGGTTCACCGGACGAAAAAGTGCCTGACAGAGCGTCGGGCGACGGGCTAGGCTCGCCGCGATGACCACTCACTCCGTTCACAGAATGGGGGTCCCGTCCACGCAAGGTGAGTGCTGATGCACACACCCGTGGTGGACGGGGACTCCCGCCTTTCCTTCTGGCCGCGCGTGCGTGAGTACGCCGTGCCGCCCTCCATGATCGAGACCGCGACCGCCCGCCGACGCGCCGGCGACTGGGCCGGGGCGTGCGCCGCCGCGAGGGTCGACGTCGACCTGCGTCTGCGTGATCTGGCCTGCACACACGGCCGGGAACTCGCGGCGCACGTCCGTTCCGACCTGCGGCACCTGGCGCCCGACCTGCTGCGCTGGCACATGCCGAGGATCGCCCCGGACGGACTGCTGCGCCCCGGCCTGACCGTGGCCCTGGCCCGCTACGGCGTGGCGCGGCCCGGCGGTCCGCGCCCGGTGCATCTGGTGGTCCGGACCCCGCCCGCCTGGGCGGACGGCGGACAGCGCATGAGCCTCACACTGTGGGACGGTGAGCGTCTCCGTGACGCCGCCCGCCGGCATCCGCATCCCCGGCCCGGCCCGCGGTTCCGGCTCGACCTCCACCGTCACCTGTGGGACGCCCGCCGCGCGGACGACCTGCGCCACCGGTCCGGGGCCGACAGGCCGGCCGGTGACGGCCGGGAGGCGATGCGTACGGTGCCGTCCGGGCTGCTTCCGCCCGGGCACCACTGCGCGGTGGACCGCTGGGCCGACGAGGCGCGGATCGTGCTCCGCGACGCGGGGTGCACGGCCGGTGCCGTCGCCGTGCGGATCGCGGCCGGGCACCGGTTGGTCCTGACCCTCCCCGACGACGGCGACGGACCCGCTCCGCCCACGGTGCGGATCGGGCGTCCCGACACGGCCGGGCCGATGCCGGCGCCGCTCGTCCTGCCCGACGCGGCGACCCATGTCCTGCCCGATCTCGAACTGCTCCGTGCGGGCGCGATCGAGGCCGGGAGGCTGCATCCCCTGGTCGCCTCCGCCCTCGTGCCCGGCCACACGGCGGCCGGCCCACCGCCGCCACCCGGCCCGGCGCGGCCCCACATCGTGGAGTGCCGCGGGGCACGGCACCGGATCGGCCTGGTCGACGGCGTCCTGGTCCCCCTGGACCATGCCCCGGACGAGATCCGGCGGGAGGAGCTGCTGGCCGAACTGACCGGCACACCGCTGCCCTGCCTGCGGGTCATCGACCGCGCGCACCGGCGACCGGACTGCCTCACGGGCGTACGCGAACGCCTGGACCACGGCGACATCACCGGAGCGCTGGCCGTCGTCGAGAACCTGCTGGGACCCCACGCCCGCCTGCGCGGCGGGCCCCTGCGGGACGAACTCGAAGCAGCCGCGCTGCGGCGGCTCGCCCACGGGCTGTACCGGTCCGGCCTCCAAGGCCCCGCGGACGCTCGCGTCCGTCCCGCTCCCGCCCGGCCGGGCGACCGCCGCTCCCACCCGCGCCACGCCACCCGCCACTGACTCCCCCGACCCCGGGAACCCACGCCCACCCACGCCGCACAACCCGCCCCGACTCCCGAGCGGACCGTGGCTCCTCACGCCGACTCGCGCGACGCCACCCGCCCCGGCCCTTCCGGGGACCCCTGGTCTCCCCACGCCCGCCTGCTCACCACCCCACACACCCACAGGTGATGACCCGTGCCTGCACACACCCTGCCCGCCGACGCCCGGCTCGACGTCGCCGGCGACCTGCTCACCCTCCTGCGCGACACCACCACCGAACCGCGCCCCGACATCCAGCTGGAGGCCCTCACCCTCGCCGTGGCGGCCGACCTGCCCGTCCTGCTCTGGGGCGAGCCGGGGATCGGCAAGACGGCCGCGCTCACCCAGCTGGCCACCGCCCTCGACCTGCCCCTGACCACCGTGATCGCCAGCGTGCACGAGCCGTCGGACTTCTCCGGGCTGCCCGTCGTCGGGGACGACCCCGCCGAACAGGGCGTCCCCATGGCCCCGCCGGACTGGGCCGTACGCCTGGTGCGGGCCGGCCGGGGGCTGCTGTTCCTCGACGAGCTGTCCACCGCGCCGCCCGCCGTGCAGGCCGCCCTGCTGCGGCTGGTCCTGGAACGGCGTATCGGCGCGCTCCGGCTGCCGCCCGGCGTACGGATCGTCGCCGCCGCCAACCCGCGCGCCTCGGCGGCCGACGGCTGGGAGCTCAGCCCGCCGCTGGCCAACCGGTTCGTGCACCTGGACTGGACCCACGACCACGAGGTCGTCGTCCGCGGCCTCGGCGGGACCTGGCCCCGGGCCACCCTGCCCCGCCTCGACCGGCGGAAGCTGCCCGAGGCCGTGGCCTTCGCCCGCCGGGCGGTGTGCGCGTTCCTCACCGCCCGGCCCCTGCTGGTGCACCGGCTGCCGAACAGCGAGACCCGCCGGGGCGGCCCCTGGCCCTCGCCGCGCAGCTGGGAGATGACCCTGCACCTGATCGCCTTCGCCACCGCCGCCGGTTCCTCCCGCGACGTGCTCTCCCTGCTGGTGCGGGGCACCGTCGGTGACGGTCCAGGCCTGGAACTGCTGGCGAGCCTGGACCGGCTGGACCTGCCCGACCCCGAGGTGCTGCTCGCCGACCCGGCGGGTGCCGAGCTGCCCGAGCGGGGCGACCTGCGGCAGGCCGCCCTGGACGCGGTGGTGGCCGCCGTGCGCGCACGCCCCGAGAAGTCCCGCTGGGACGCGGCGTGGGCGCTCCTCGCCCGTGCCGTCGACACCGGCGCGCCCGACCTGGTGGTCGTACCGGCGACCACCCTCGCCAGCCTGCGCCGCGAGGACTGGGACGTACCGGCGACGATCGAACGGCTCACCTCCGCCGTGTCGCTGTCCCGCCGCGCGGACCGGGCCGCGGCCCGGGCGAAGGCGGGCCGATGACCACGCACCCGCCGGTGACAACGGCCCCGGCGCTCGATACCGGCAAACTCCTCGCCGCCCGGCTGCACGCCGCCCGCGCCCGGCCCTACCTCGCCACGGCCCTGTTCGCGCTGCACCCCGTCGAGTCCCGGAGGGTCCCCACGATGGCCGTCGACCGGCACTGGCGGTGCTACGTCTCGCCGGCGTTCGTCGACGCCACGCCGGTGGAGGAACTGGCCGGCGTCTGGGTGCACGAGGTGTCCCACCTCCTGCGCGACCACCACGGACGCGGCGACCGGGTGGCCCGGGAGCGCGGACTGAACGGTCCGGGGGAGCGGCTGCGGATGAACATCGCCGCGGACTGCGAGATCAACGACGACGTGTACGGCGACGGGCTGCGGCCACCCGACGACGTCGTCCTGCCGGAGACACTGGGGCTGCAGCCCGGAGAGCTGATGGAGGACTACCTGCGCCAGTTCCGGCTGGGCCCGTACACCCAGGGCATGGTCTGGCTGGACTGCGGAAGCGGCGCCGACGGTCTCGAACGGGACTGGGACCTCGGCCCGGACGGCGCGCACGGTCTCACCGACCAGGAGCGCGACGCGGTCCGCTTCCGGGTGGCGCAGGGCATCACGGCCCGGCCG
The DNA here is from genome assembly GCF_008312835.1 of Streptomyces marokkonensis. Taxonomy (GTDB): domain Bacteria; phylum Actinomycetota; class Actinomycetes; order Streptomycetales; family Streptomycetaceae; genus Streptomyces; species Streptomyces marokkonensis_A. Next base: position 50,490 of record NZ_VSKS01000021.1, read on the forward strand.
GGCAACGCGCCGAAGAGGTCGCGACGGTGGGCGGAGGAGGCGTTCCACCCGCCGCAGCCGTGGCGGGAGCTGCTGGGCGCCGCGCTCCGCTCCGCGGTCTCGGCCTCCGGCGCGGGTGACGACTACAGCTACGGCCGCCCGGCCCGGCGGTCGGCCGGGGTGCCCGGCGCCGTACTGCCGAGCCTGCGGCGCACACCGCCCCGGGTCTCGGTCGTCATCGACACCTCGGGCTCGGTCAGCGACGCCGAACTGGGCAGCGCGCTGCTGGAGGTGGCCGCGATCTCGCGCGCCGTGGGCGGCCGCCGCGACATGGTCTCCGTGGTGCCCTGCGACGCGGCGGCGCGTGAGGTGCACCGGCTGTGCCGCGCCGAGGGGATCCCCCTGACGGGCGGCGGCGGGACGGATCTGCGGACCGGGTTCGCCAGGGCGCTCGCCTCCCGGCCCCGGCCGGACGTCGTCGTCGTCCTCACCGACGGCCAGACGCCCTGGCCGGGTTCGCGGCCACCGTGCCGGACGGTGGTGGGCCTGTTCCCCCGGCAGCACGGACGGCGCTCGTGGAGCGAGGAGAACCCCGGTTACGTACCGGACAACCCGCCCGACTGGGCCCGCGTGGTGACCATCGGCGCGGGACCCGGTACGCGATGAGAACGAGGGGCCCGGTCAGCTCCGTGCCGTACCAGGCGGCCGGTGGGTCCATTCCCGGTCCGCGTCGGCGACGGGCCGCGGGACACGGGCCCGGGAGGGCGCGGCGGGCCTCCGGGGGGAGGCCCGGTCGCACCGCCGCGTGGGTGGTGCGACCGGGCCGTCGTCCTCCCGGCTGGAGGAACTCGCCGCCGACGCCGTGATCGTCGTCATGGAGGTGCACCTCCTGGACGCGGCGACGGCCGAACTCCCCCCGCACGTCCAGGTCGTGCCGGTCGGCTCCGACGCCGGCGGCCACCGCACGGCCGTCGACACCGACCAGCACGGCCGCACCCGCACCGCCGTGCAGCCCCTGTTCGGCCCAGGTGACCGCACGGTGTGGCACGCGGCCGGCCGCCTGCCCCGCTGACCACCGTCCACCGGGACTTCGCCGGGGCGAGCACGGCACCGCCCCGGCCTTCCGGCCGGCGGGAGACCTCCTGTACGGGCCCGATCGCGCCGTGCTACTGTCGATCTCAGTTGTAGCCGTGGTAATCGAAAAAGCCGCAGGGCCGGAGACACCGTCCCTACGCCATACTCGCCATACTGACGTCTACGTCGCAGCTGGGGTCGGCACCAGAAGGTGCGGGCTCCGGTTCGCTGCTTTTCGGGGGTCTCGTCTCATGGACCGGGCGGAACAGCCGACGTGACCACTTCATCTCCGGCTCGTTCTTGCAATTCCCTGCGTTGTACCACTGCGGCGGACATTCCTTGATACGTGCCACATCAGGGAAGGTTCCACTTGACACAGGCACGCGCGAACAATCGAACGGCCCGAGCCCGCTCCGGCGGACAGGGCTTCGCCAAGGGCGGTGGCCGCACGGGCGCCGCAGCCCATCGCGCCGGAGCGCAGAGGCGCTCCAAGGGCTCCCCGAGCCGCGGGACCGCGGCGACCGGTGAGTTCGCTCTCCCGGTGACGAGCACCCCCGCGCTCCCCGCCGTACAGGCCTTCGACGAACTGGCCCTGCCGGCGGAGATGCTGGCCACCCTCGGCCACGAAGGCGTGACGGTGCCGTTCCCCATCCAGGGGGCCACGCTGCCGAACTCCCTGGCCGGCCGTGACGTGCTCGGCCGGGGCCGTACCGGTTCGGGCAAGACCCTCGCCTTCGGGCTGGCGCTGCTGGCCCGCACGGCGGGCCGTCGTGCCGAGCCGCGCAAGCCGCTCGCCCTCGTCCTCGTCCCCACGCGCGAGCTGGCCGGGCAGGTCACGGACGCGCTGACGCCGTACGCACGCTCGGTGCGGCTCCGGCTCGCCACCGTGGTCGGCGGGCTGTCGATCGGCAAGCAGGCCAGTGCCCTGCGGGCGGGCGCCGAGGTCGTCGTCGCGACGCCCGGGCGGCTCAAGGACCTCATCGAGCGCGGCGACTGCGCACTCGACGAGGTCGCCGTCACCGTCCTGGACGAGGCCGACCAGATGGCCGACATGGGCTTCCTGCCCCAGGTCACCAGGCTGCTCGACCAGGTGCGGGCCGACGGTCAGCGCATGCTCTTCTCCGCCACCCTCGACCGCAACGTCGACCAGCTGGTACGCCGCTACCTGACGGACCCGGTGGTCCACTCCGTCGATCCGTCCGCGGGCGCGGTCACGACGATGGAACACCACGTGCTCCACGTCGACGACACGGACAAGCGCCGGACGACGACCGAGATCGCGGCACGGGACGGCCGAGTGATCATGTTCCTCGACACCAAGCACGCGGTGGACAGGCTGACCAAGCACCTGCTGAACAGCGGCGTGCGCGCGGCGGCCCTGCACGGCGGCAAGTCCCAGCCCCAGCGCACCCGGACCCTCACCCAGTTCAAGGACGGGCGGGTGACGGTGCTGGTGGCGACCAACGTCGCGGCGCGGGGCATCCACGTCGACAACCTCGATCTGGTCGTCAACGTCGATCCGCCGAGCGACCACAAGGACTATCTGCACCGGGGCGGACGCACGGCCCGTGCCGGCGAGTCCGGCAGCGTCATCACCCTGGTGACGCGCGACCAGCGGCGCGACTTCAGCCGGCTGATGGCACAGGCGGGCATCACCCCGCGCATCACCCAGGTGCGGTCGGGCGACGCGGAGCTGAACCGCATCACGGGGGCCCAGGAACCCTCGGGTGTCCCGGTCGTCATCGCGGCGCCGGTCGTGGAGCGCCCCCGCCGCGCCGCGTCCTCGTCGGCACGCGGCCGTCGGAGCCGCAGTGCCCAGGACCGCGCCAAGCAGGGAGGCGACGGGCAGACCCGCAACGCCGAGGGCCGGAGCGCGCAGCGCGGCCGCACCACCGGGGAGCGCCCGGCGCAGGAGCGCACCGCCCAGGGACGGCGTACCGGTGAGGCGCCGCGCCGCAGGCCCCGGACGAAGCCGGCCGCGGACCGCGCGGCCTAGGACGTCCCGGCTGCGCGACGACATGGCGACATGACGACATGGCGACACGGGGTACGGCCGCAAGGCCGGCCCCGGGTCGGCATGCCGCCGGGCGGGGACCCTCCGGCACCGGCCGAAGGGTCCGCGGGCCGGCGTCCTCCCATGAACGTTTCCTCGGGCCCCGGCCGGCCGTACGCCACACCGGACGCCGAAGCGACCGGGGTCACGGCGTGACGCCGCCGGAGATGCTCGGGGTCTTCGCGGCGGGCGTCGGCGCCGGTGCCCTGAACGCGGTCGTCGGCTCGGGGACGCTGGTCACCTTCCCCGTCCTGCTCGCGACCGGTCTGTCACCCGTCACCGCCACGGTCTCCAACGCCCTCGGCCTGATCCCCGGCGCCATCAGCGGGGCCATCGGCTACCGGCGAGAGCTCGCCGGCCAGGCCCGCCGCGTCCGCAGGCTCGGCATCGGCTCGGCGCTGGGTGGGCTCACGGGGGCCACCCTCCTGCTGGCCCTGCCCGCCGAGGCGTTCGAGACCATCGTGCCGACCCTGGTGGGGCTCGCCCTCGTCCTCGTCGCGCTCCAGCCCCTGATCAGCAAGAAGGTGCGCGGCCGCCGACGGCCGCAGCAAGGCCCCTCCCGGCGCGACGGCGGATGGCCGCTGTTCACCGGCCTGACCCTGGCCAGTGTCTACGGGGGCTACTTCGCCGCCGCCCGGGGCATCATCTACCTATCGCTGATGGGTCTGCTCCTCGACGAGCCGCTGCAACGCCTCAACGCCGTCAAGAACGTGCTCGTGGCGGTCGTCAACACGGTCGCGGCGACCTTCTTCCTCTTCGTCGCCGACTTCGACTGGACGGCCGTCGCGCTCATCTCTGGCTCCGCCCTCGGCGGAGGGCTCGGGGCGAGGACGAGCCGCAGGTTCAGTCCCGTGGTGCTGCGCGCCCTCATCGTCACGATCGGGTCCGTGGCCCTCGTCCAGTTGCTGCTCCGCTGAGCGGACCGCTCGCCGGCCCGCCCGGGGAATGCTTGTCGTGCACCTTGCCAATCCAGGCCGTGTTCTGGTTCCGTCTCGTTAGGAAACTTTCCTAACCATCCAGTCCTGGACGGAGCCCCCCATGACACCGGCACGTTTCCAGCCACGCCCAGCCGCGGCCGCCGCGGCTCTCGCCAGTGCCCTCCTCCTCGCCCTGACCACCGCCACGGCGGCTCCCGCCGCACCGGCGGCCCCCGCGGGCACGGACGACCCCACGCAACGGTCCCGGGCGGCGGCCGCCCGGATCACGGCGGACATCACGCGCACGTCCTCGTGGGACACCGGCTACGGCGCCGACGTGTCGATCACCAACGACGGCGACACCACGGCGGACGGCTGGACCGTCGAATTCGACCTGCCCGCCGGAACGACGGTCGGCAGCCACTGGTCCGCCACCAAGTCCCAGCAGGGACAGCACTACCGCTTCACCGACGTCGCCTACAACGCCACCGTCACCCCCGGCGGCCGGCAGAGCTTCGGCTTCAACGCCATCGGCACCGGACTGCCCCTCAACTGCACCGTCAACGGCCTGCCCTGCCAGGACGGCGGCACCACACCGGCCGACCCGCCCGCGGAGCCGCCCCGGGCCGGCACCCCCGTGGACCTCAACGGCCGGCTCGAGGTGTGCGGCACCAAGCTCTGCAACGAGCACGGCAACCCGGTCCAGCTGCGCGGCATGAGCACCCACGGAACCCAGTGGTACGCCCAGTGCCTCACCGACGGATCGCTCGACGCCCTGGCCGGGGACTGGAAGGCCGACGTCCTGCGCGTCTCCACGTATGTGCAGGAGGGCGGCTACGAGACCGATCCCGCGCGCTTCACGAGCCTGGCCGACTCCCTGATCCAGGAGGCGAGCGAGCGCGGCATGTACGTGATCGTCGACTGGCACATGCTCGACCCCGGCGACCCCGTGGCGAACCTGGACAACGCGCGGAGGTTCTTCACCGACATCGCGAACCGCAACAAGGGCCGGGACAACATCCTCTACGAGATCGCCAACGAGCCCAGCGGCGTGAGCTGGTCCCGCATCAAGGGCTACGCGGAACAGATCATCCCGGTGATCCGCGCCGTAGACGCCGACGCCCCCGTCCTGGTCGGCACCCGCGCCTGGTCCTCACTCGGCGTCTCCGAGGGCGCGGACGAGTCGGAGGTCGTGAACAACCCGGTCGACGCCTCCAACATCATGTACACCTTCCACTTCTACGCCGCTTCGCACCGGGACGAGTACCTGGCGACCCTCTCCCGCGCGGCGGACCGGATCCCCGTGTTCGTCACCGAGTTCGGCACCCAGAACTACGCGGGCGAGGGCGCCGACGACTTCGCCATGTCACAGCGCTACCTGGACCTGATGGCGGACAAGAAGATCAGCTGGGTCAACTGGAACTTCTCCGACGACCACCGTTCCGGTGCCGTGTTCACCCCCGGCACGTGCGCCGGCGACGGCCCGTGGACCGGCACGACGTCGCTGAAGCCCGCCGGCGTCTGGATCCGCGAGCGCGTCAGGACCCCGGACGGCTTCCCCACCGGCTGAGCCGCCACCCCCGGCACCCGCCCGTCCGGCACCCGCGCCGGACGGGCGGCCCGGCCGGCCGGCGTGGCCCGCGCATCGCGTGCGGGCGCACGCCACCCGCCAGGGCTCGCTGCGTCTCCGGAACTCCGCGGACGAACCACCGTAAATCGTCCGGGAGGCATACGCTTTTGCTAAGGCGGCGTGTGTCGGGGCAGACGGCAACATGACGACAGACCCCAGCGCACCGAAGAGGCGGGAGACCACGTGACGGCCGAACACTCGGACACGTCCAAGGGCCGTACGAAGGCCGGGGCGACTTCCTCCGGGACGACCGGCGACGACCTGCTCCACGGGCTGGAGGTGGACGACCGGCGTCCGGAGCGTCCCGTGCTCCTCGACGCCGACGGCGCCCCGATCGAGACCTGGCGGGAGAACCACCCCTACGACCGGAAGATCCGCAGGGCGGAGTACGAGCGGACCAAGCGCATCCTGCAGATCGAACTGCTGAAGATGCAGCGGTGGGTGAAGGACACCGGCCAGCGGATCGTGGTGGTCTGCGAGGGACGGGACGCGGCGGGCAAGGGCGGCACCATCCAGCGGTTCACGGAGCGCCTGAACCCCCGCGGTGCCCGCGTGGTCGCCCTGGAGAAGCCGACCGAGCGGGAGGCCGGGCAGTGGTACTTCCAGCGCTATGTGGCCCATCTGCCGGCCCGGGGTGAGATCGTCTTCTTCGACCGCTCCTGGTACAACCGGGCCGGGGTCGAGCGGGTCATGGGTTTCTGCACGGAGGACGAGTACAGCCTGTTCCTCGAGCAGACGCCGATGTTCGAGCGGCTGCTCACGGACGACGGGATCATGCTGGTGAAGTTCTGGTTCTCCGTGTCCCGGGCCGAGCAGCGCACCCGGTTCGCGATCCGTCAGGTCGATCCGGTGCGGCGCTGGAAGCTGTCGCCGATGGACTTCGCGTCGCTCGACCGCTGGGACGACTACACCAAGGCCAAGGTCGAGATGTTCCGGGCCACGGACACGCCCCACGCGCCCTGGACGGTCGTGAAGAACAACGACAAGCGCCGGGGCAGGCTCGAGGCCATGCGCAGCCTCCTCGACCGCTGCGACTACCCGGCGAAGGACCACGGGGCGCTGGGCAAGCCCGATCCGCTGATCGTCGGCGCGGCGGACACCCTGCTGGAGGCCGGTGAGGAACCCGCGGTGCTCTCACCGACCCCCCTGGCGGGTCCCGGTCACGGCCCCGGCAGTCATCCGGGGACGTGACCCGGTCACCGCAGCGGCACCGACACCTCGCCCGCGCCCCGTGCCTCCGCCCCGCCGGCGACGCGCACCGTGAACGGGCGGTCGGTCCCCGACGCCGTGACCCGCAGGACGTCGCCGTCCCGCCGGACCCGGAACGTCGCGGCCGGCAGCCCGGCCGCGTCCGGCACGGTGACCTCGGCCGTGCCGCCGGACCCGGCCGGCGGATGCACCAGCAGGACCGGAGCGTCCAGCCAGTCGCCGTCCGGCCGGGAGTCGTCGCCGGCCAGCGGCAGCACGGCGCCCTCGCGGACGTACAGGGGGAGGCTGTCGTAACCGTGCCGCTCGGTGCGCCAGCAGGGACCGGTGACCCGCTCGCCGCTCAGCAGATGGGTCCAGACGCCCTCGGGGAGGTACACCTCCACCTCGCCGTCCTCGCTGAACACCGGCGCGACGAGCAGGTCGGGGCCCAGCATGTACTGGCGGTCGAGCGGGCGGCACGCCGGGTCGTGCGGGAACTCCAGCACCATCGGCCGCATCACCGGGACGCCCGTGCGGTGGGCCTCGGCGGCGGCGCCGTACAGGTACGGCATGAGGCGGTGCTTGAGCAGGGTGAACCGCCGGGCGACGTCGACCGCCTCGTCACCGAACTCCCACGGCACCCGGTACGACGCGGAGCCGTGCAGCCGGCTGTGGGAGGACAGCAGGCCGAAGGCGAGCCAGCGCTTGAACACGTCGGGGTCGGGGGTGCCCTCGAAGCCGCCGATGTCGTGGCTCCAGAAGCCGAACCCGCTCAGCGACAGGGACAGACCGCCCCTGAGCGACTCGGCCATCGCCTCGAAGGACGACCAGCAGTCGCCGCCCCAGTGCACGGGGTACTGCTGTCCGCCGGCGGTCGCGGACCGGGCGAAGAGCACGGCCTCGCCCTGCCCGCGCTCCTTCTCCAGGAGCTCGAACACGGTCCGGTTGTACAGGTGGGTGTAGTAGTTGTGCATCCGCTCGGGGTCGGAGCCGTCGTGCCAGACGACATCGGTGGGGACGCGCTCGCCGAAGTCCGTCTTGAAGCAGTCCACGCCCTGGTCGAGCAGCGGCTTGAGCTTCGACTGGAACCAGGCGCGCGCGTCGGGGCTGGTGAAGTCGACCAGGCCCATGCCGGCCTGCCACAGGTCCCACTGCCACACGTCGCCGTCCGGGCGGCGCACCAGATGTCCGAGAGCGGCGGCCTCGTCGAAGAGGGGGGACTTCTGGGCGATGTACGGATTGATCCAGAGGCTGATGCGCAGTCCCTTCTCCTTGAGCCGGGCCAGCATGCCCTCCGGGTCGGGGAAGACGTCCGGGTCCCACCGGAAGTCGCACCACTGGTACTCGCGCATCCAGAAACAGTCGAAGTGGAAGACGGACAGCGGGATACCGCGTTCGGCCATGCCGTCGACGAACGACGTCACCGTCCCCTCGTCGTACGACGTGGTGAAGGAGGTGCTGAGCCACAGACCGAAGGACCAGGCCGGTGGCAGGGCCGGGCGTCCGGTCAGGGCCGTGTAGCGGCCGAGGACCTCCTTGGGGGTCGGTCCGGCGACGACGTAGTACTCCAGTGACTGGTCCTCGACGCTGAACTGCACCTGGCCGACGGACTCGGACCCGATCTCGAAGGAGACGGCCCCGGGGTGGTTGACGAAGACGCCGTAGCCGCGCGAGGAGAGGTAGAACGGAACGTTCTTGTAGGCCTGTTCGCTGCTCGTACCGCCGTCGGCCTGCCAGACGTCCACGGTCTGGCCGTTCTTGACGAACGGCGTGAAACGCTCGCCCAGTCCGTAGATCTGTTCACCGACGCCGAGCGACAGCCGGCTCAGCACATGGTGTGCTCCCTCGCGGGTGGTGGCGAAGGCCGTGCTCTTGGCGCCCGCGCGGGTCAGTTGACGCCCCTGCGCGTCGTGGAACGTGAGACCGAACGGACCGGTGCCGTCCATGCGCAGGGTCAGGGGACCGCTGGTCAGCTCGGTGACCGTGCCGTCGCGGCGCACCGTCCCCGCGCCGTCCGCCTCGCCGGTGAGCGCGAAGTCGGGGCCCGGGCGGTGCTTGCCCGAGTGGTGGGTGACCCGCACGCCGATGACGCCCTCGGCGGGGGAGAAGCACTCGACCGTGATCAGCGGTGCGTTGAGGGTGTCGCCCCTGCGTGTCACCCTCTTCACGGAGGCGTAGCCGGTGAAGCGCTTCGATTCAGGACGTACGTCACGCACTTCGGTGGCGTAGGAGATCTGCACACCCTCGCGGATGCGCCAGAAGCCGTCGGTGAATTTCATGGTCTTCCTCGGAGGGGGAGGGCGGAAGAGGCGCGAGAAGAAGCCTCTGACCAGGAACTATGACAGGATCTGCGGAACCTGTCACGCCCTGGCGCGAGCAGACCCTGCCGCTGGGGGGCTAGCGCGACCGGCTCCCGCTGACGTATTAGTAATCAGGCAAAACAAATTACACCCGGTGCAGCGCCAGGCGATACCTCGGCGTGATTCGCTCGAAGTCGAAGCGCTTCACCAGTCCCCGAAGAGTCACCGGCCCGGCGCACGCCGAGCCGGTCCCACACAAGGGCACCCACCGTGACAGCACATCCTCCGGTTGCCGCACACCGCACGCGCGCACACTCACGCAGAGCCGTCACGTCGCTCGCCGCCGTCCTGGCCCTCGTCTCCGGAGCGGCGCTCACCGGCTGCGCACAGCAGCGCGACGACGACGTGTACACCGTGATGAACTCCTCGACCGACGAGACCTACCACCGCTGGGACGCCGAGGCGATGGCGCGCTGCGGAGAGCGGCTGGGCATCACCGTCGAGCAGCAGAGCGTCCCCGCGTCGCAGGTGATGACGAAGGCACTGCGCATGGCCTCCTCCAAGTCGCTTCCGGACATCGTGCAGTTCGACGCCTCCGAGATGCCGACCTTCGCCGAGGCCGGCGGGCTCGTCGACCTGCGCACCCTGGGGCTTCGCACCGAGGACGTCCCCGAGGGCATCGCCGACTTCGGCTCCTACGAGGGCACCTACTACGGCGCGGCCCGCTCCGTGAACACCCTCGCGCTGTTCTACGACAAGGACGCCCTCGACGAGGCGGGCGTCGAGGTGCCCACCACCTGGCGGGAGCTGCGGGAGACGGCGAGGAAACTGACCCGCGGCAAGCGGTACGGCCTGGCGCTCAGCGCGGGCGGCGCCGAGGACGGCGTCTTCCAGTTCACGCCGTTCATGTGGTCCAACGGCGGCGACGAGACCGATCTGGACAGCCCGCGGGTCGTCGAGGCGCTCGACTACTGGAAGGCACTGCTCCAGGACGGTTCGCTGTCGAAGTCCACGGTCAACTGGACGCAGGCCGATGTGAACGACCAGTTCATGGCGGGCAACGCCGCCATGATGATCAACGGCCCCTGGCAGGTCGAGACCCTCAACACCAAGAAGTCGCTGCACTGGGGGATCGCGCAGATACCCGTCCCCGAGGCGGGCGCCGAGTCGGTGGGACCGCTCGGCGGCGCGGTGCTCACCGTGCCCCGCACCGGTGACTCCGAGCGCGAGAGGACGGCCGGCCGGATCGTCGCCTGCCTGGCGAGCGAGAAGGAGCAGCTCACCTACGCCCTGAACAGCTGGATGGTCCCGGCCAACGAGAAGGCCGCCCGCGAGTGGCGCGAGCGGGTGCCCGAACTCGAGGCGCTGGCCGGCCAGGTCGCGGCCGCCCGGTCGCGCACCGCCAAGCTCGGTGCCGGCTGGTCGGGCGTGTCGCTCGCCCTGCAGAGCGCCTTCCAGTCCGCCCTGACCGGCCAGTCCAGCGAGGCCGCACTGCAGCGCGCCCAGCAGCGCGCGAGCGGGAACCGAGGTACGCGCCCATGACCACGTCCACCGCCCCGGTCTCCGCCGAGACCCCCAGGAAGGCCGCCGCGCCCCGCCCGCACCGGGCCCGCCTGCGCCGCGGGCTCGCCCAGTGGGGCTTCGTCGCCCCCGCCGTCGTCTTCATGCTGCTGTTCTTCGGCTACCCGCTCGTCCGCAACGTGGTGATGAGCTTCCAGCACTACACACCGAAGACCTTCTTCACCGGCGAGGCCCCCTTCAACGGCACCGACAACTGGTCGTCCGTCTTCCAGGACGTCCTCTTCGGCAAGGCGCTGTGGCACACCCTCGTCTTCACCGCCGGCTCCCTGCTCGGCCAGTTCTGCATCGGCCTCGCCCTCGCCGTCTTCTTCAACCGCCGATTCCCCCTGGGAGGTGTCCTGCGGTCGCTGATCCTGCTGCCCTGGCTGGTGCCCATGGTGGTGTCCGGCGTCGTCTGGCGCCGCATTCTCGACCAGGACACCGGCGTACTGAACACCTTCCTCGACGCCCTCGGTGCCGGCGGCCACACCCCGTGGCTGACCAGCCCCGACATGGCGCTGCTCTCGGTGATCCTGGTCAACATCTGGATCGGCGTCCCGTTCAACATGGTCATCCTCTACGGCGGCCTCCAGGAGATCCCCAGGGAGCTGTACGAGGCGGCCTCCCTGGACGGTGCCTCGGCCTGGCGGACCTTCCGCTCCGTCACCCTGCCGATGCTCAAGCCGGTCATCACGGTCGTCCTGGTGCTCGGCTTCATGTCGACGGTGAAGATCCTCGACCTGATCCTCGCCCTGACCGACGGCGGACCCGCCGACGCCACCCAGACCCTGGGCACGCTCACCTACCAGAACTCCTTCGTGGAACTGGACTTCGGCGCCGGCGCGGTCGTCGGCAACGTACTCATCCTCATCTCCGCGGTGTTCGCGGTGTTCTACCTGCGGGCCAACCGCACCGAGGGGAAGTGACCGACATGGCCGCTCACACTCCCGCCGCGTCCCGGCGCCGCTGGGGCTCCACCGTTGCCGGTGTGATCGTCCTGTGCGTGATGCTCTTCCCGCTGTACTGGATGCTCAACACGGCGCTCCAGCCCGATTCGGGCCTGCTCCAGGTCGACCCGGTGCCGGGGAGCCCGGACCTCTCCGGATTCTCCAAGGCCCTCAGCGACCAGGGCGGACATCTGCTGACCTCGCTGCTGGTCTCGTTCGGCGCCGTCGCCGTCTGCCTGGCCATCTCCGCCCCGGCGGCCTACGGGCTGGCCCGGTTCGGACTGCGCGGCTCGCGCACCATCGTCTTCGGCACGCTGATCACCCAGATGGTGCCGGGCATCGTCATCGCCAACGCCCTCTACACCTCGTACGTCGATCTGGGCCTGGTGAACTCCTACTTCGGCCTGATGCTCGCGGACGCCTCGCTCGGCATCCCGTTCTCCATCGTGCTCATGCGCTCCTTCATGGTGTCCATTCCGGGCGAGGTCATCGAGGCAGCCGAGATCGACGGGGCCGGGCCGGTACGGGTCTTCCTGCGGGTGGTGCTCCCGATGAGCCGCAACTCGCTGATCACCTCCGGCCTGTTCGCGTTCCTGTTCGCGTGGAGCGACTTCATGTTCGCGCTCACCCTCAACACCACCGACGACGTCAAGCCGGTCACGCTGGGCATCTACCAGTACATCGGCGCCCACGTCGGCGACTGGGGCTCGGTGATGGCCGCGTCCGTGCTCTCCGCCGTCCCGGCCGCGATCCTGCTCGTCCTCGCCCAGAAGTACATCGCCGCCGGAATCACCGGGGGCTCCGTCAAGTGATCACCGCACACCTCCGGATGGACCGACACGCATGAGTGACTTCCCCCGTTTCCCGCCCGGCTTCGTCTTCGGCGCCGCGACCGCCTCGTACCAGATCGAGGGCGCCGCGTACGAGGACGGCCGCGGCCCGTCGATCTGGGACACCTACAGCCACACCCCCGGCCTGGTGGCGAACGGCGACACCGGTGACGTCGCCTGCGACCACTACCACCGCTACCCCGAGGACGTGGCCCTGCTGCGCGGCCTCGGCGTCGCCTCGTACCGCTTCTCCGTCGCCTGGCCGCGCATCGTGCCCGACGGCACCGGCCCGGTGAACCCCAAGGGCCTCGACTTCTACTCCCGGCTGGTCGACGAACTCCTCGCCGCCGGTATCGAGCCCGCCGCCACCCTGTACCACTGGGACCTCCCGCAGGGTCTGGAGGACCGGGGCGGCTGGCGGGTGCGCGAGACCGCGGAGCGGTTCGGCGAGTACACGGCCGTCGTCGCCGAGCACCTGGGCGACCGGGTGCCACGCTGGATCACGCTCAACGAGCCGTGGTGCAGCGCCTTCCTCGGCTACTCCGTCGGCCGCCACGCACCGGGCGCCCGCGAGGGCCGGGGCGCGCTGGCCGCCGCCCACCATCTGCTGGTCGGTCACGGACTGGCCGTCAGGGCACTGCGGGCCGCGGGTGTCCGCGAAGCCGGCATCACCCTCAATCTCGACCACCACCTGCCCGCCACCGACTCCGCCGCGGACCGGGCGGCCGTCGTACGCGCCGACACACTCCACAACCTGGTGTGGACGGAGCCCATCCTCGCCGGGCGTCACCCCGGCACGGAGGAGGAGACCTGGGGCGAGCTGATCGCCCGGCAGGACTTCCGCCGCGAGGGCGACCTGGAACTGATCTCCCAGCCGCTGGACTTCCTCGGCATCAACTACTACCGGCCGATCGTCGTCGCCGACGCCCCGTACCGCGAGAGCGACCCCGCCCGGCGCGTGGCGACCGACAACCGCTGCGCCGAGGTGCCGATGCCCGGCGTCCGCCGCACCGCGATGGGCTGGCCGGTGGCCCCGCACACCCTCACCGACCTCCTGGTGGACCTGAGGGAGCGGTACGGGGACGCCCTGCCGCCCCTCCACATCACGGAGAACGGCTCGGCCGAGAACGACGAGGTGGGCCCCGACGGCGCCGTCCACGACACCGAGCGCGTGAGCTATCTGCGCGACCACCTCACCGCGGTGCGGGCGGCGATCGACGCGGGGGTCGACGTACGCGGGTACTACGTGTGGTCGCTGCTCGACAACTTCGAGTGGGCCTTCGGCTACGACAAGCGCTTCGGCATCGTCCGGGTCGACTACGACACCCTGGAGCGCACCCCGAAGGACAGCTACCACTGGTACCGGCGCCTGATCGCCGCCCAGCGGACCTGACGGCACCACGGGACGAGCCCCCGCCCCGGACGGGACGGGGGCCTCCCCTCGGCCGCGGACCGCTGTCAGGGAGCGGGGACCTCGTCCACGAAGGACGTGCCCGCCCCGCGCAGCCCGTCGATCTTCGCGGCGACCTGCGCGGGGGTGAGGACCTGGTCCTTGACGTGCAGGACGTAGTCCACCTGCTGGTCGTACGCGCGGGGCGTCGTGGACGTCTGGCCGCCCAGGTCGATCAGCCACTGGTTGAAGTTGATCGACATCGGACGCTCGGGCAGATACGCGGCGTCGTGGGTGCCGAAGTGCTGCCCGTCGACGTAGTAGGTGATGGCGCTGTTGTCGATGGTGACGACCAGGTCGTGCCAGCCGGCGAAGCTCCGCCGGCTCTCGCTGTGCTGGTTGACGGCCTGCCAGGGGTCGGGGTCGTAGGTCTCCCAGGAGGTCGTGTACAGGATGTTGGACGGCTCGCCCCAGCCTCCGTTGGGCAGGTACTCGAAGTCGTACTCGGCGTAGTCGTCGGCCATCGGCGCCTTGAGGTCGTTGATGGTGAAGAACGTCTGGACGACGCGGTCGCCGTCGGGGCCGTACACGGGGGTGTCGGAGAACCTGACGCGGGCGGCGTAGGTGCCGTTCTTGAACTTCATGCTCCTGGTGAGGACTTCGGTGTGCCGGGTGGAGGCGCCGGTGCCGGCGGTGGAGGTCTCCAGGTTCATCACCGAGTTGCCGCCGGAGGAGCTGAAGGTGACCTTGGACGGGTCCCACGTCGCGCCGGGCACGCCAGGGCCGCCGGAGTTGGAGCGCACGCTCCAGCCGTGCGCGGAGATCGCGGGGTCCGTGTGCGAGGTGTAGTCGAAGTCGTCGAACAGGGTCTGGCCGCCGTCGCCGGGCGGGTCGGTCGGATCGGTCGGGTCGTTGCCCTCGGGGGCGGTGCCCCACACCGTGGCACCGGCGAGCTGTGCGGTGACCTTGTCCCAGTCGGCGTACGAGGTGCGGGTGGCGCCGAAGGAGTAGTCGTCGCTCTGCCTCAGCGTCTGCCAGTCGGACCGGTGGAAGCGCAGTTGCATGTCCCCGGTGTCGGCGCCCGGGGCCAGTGAACCGGCGGACGGGGTGAACCCGATCTCCAGGTAGCGGTCGGCCGTCGCGGTCGGGTGCGCGAGCGTCCCGAACGTGCCGGTGATGACGGAGCAGCCCTTGGCCGCCCAGGAACAGGCGAAGCGGTACGTGGCGTTCGGCGCGTCGGCCTTGAAGTAGTAGCGGATCTTCACCTGGCTCAGCTGGACGGGCGCGGAGCCGGTGTTGCGGACCTTGAGCCACGGCTCGCTCTGGTCGGCGGTGGCCCCGCCGGAGCCGGTGCGGTACTGCACGGTGACGGCGCCGTCCGCGGCGGCCGCGGTGGTGGCGGGGAGGCCGGCCAGGGCGGCGCTGCCCAGCAGGGCGGTCAGGGCGAGTGCCGCGCGGGCGCGGCGGCCGGTGGGACGAGTACTCATCCGTGGTCCTTTCGCGGTGGGGGTGGCGCACGGTGGGTCGACCGTGCGGCGTGGGTGGGGGGCCGCCGCACGGCAGGGAGCTCACGGTGGCGGCCCGGCCCTCCGGATTGACCAGTTGGCCGCCGAGGCTTTACCAGTTGATGTCGAGAGAAGGTGGCATAGACCAATGTGCGCGTCAACCCTCCATGCGGCGAAGGAGTTTGACGTCCCGGGGTCGGTTCCTGTGTCGACCGGACCAGTTAGGGTCGAAGCCGTACCAGTGGCCCGCTGGCCCGCCCACGACCGACGACGAACGAGAGCCCCGTATGGAGATCGATCCCGCGGCCTCAGGCGCCGTGCTCAAGCGGGAGCGCGTCCGCGACGCGATCCTCGAGCTCATCGAGGCGCGGCGCCCCGGCGACGCCATTCCCTCGGAGCGCAGCCTGTGTGCCCGACTCGGCGTGTCGCGCCCCACGTTGCGCGCCGCGGTGGACGAACTCGTCGTCGCCGGACTGCTGGTGCGCGAGCACGGCCGTGGCATGTTCGTGGCCGCGGAGAAGATCACCCAGGAGCTGGCCCCGGAGCGGAACTCCTTCTCCCTGCCCCGGGCCGGCGGTGTGTGGACCAGCAGGGTCCTGGAGTCCCGCACCCTGCCGGCCGGTGCCCGGGTGGGCCGCAGGCTGCGCGTGTCACCCGCGGCGCGGATCCGTTACGTGGCGCGCCTCCGGCTGGTCGACGGCTCGCCCATGGCCATCGAGTATCTGCACGTGCCGGAAAACCTGGTGCCTGACCTGACCGGTGAGGAACTGGAGCAGGGCGACCTGTACGAGCACTTCCGCGACCGGCACGGGGTGCAGGTCGGTGAGGCGGTGCAGTCCATCGAGCCCACCGTGGTGACCCGTGCGGAGGCGGACCTGCTCGACGTCCCCGAGCTGTCGCCGGCCCTGCTCTTCGAGCGTCTCACCACCGACACCGGTGGCCGCCCGGTCGAATACGTGCACTCCCTCTACCGGGGCGACCGCTACCGCATCGTCTCGCGGCTGACGCTCGGCCCGAAGGCCGCGCGCCCGGGCCCGCCGGAGGGGCACCATCCGGGCATCCCGCCGGGGGATTTCACCTCCGGTGCTCCCGTCGCCCTCTCGACCAGGGGAGTGGTGCAGCGCGGCGAGGGCTGACCGCCGTCGGGATGGGTGAATCCGGAACCACAAGCTCCCAACTCGTTGACAGGTCCATGCTGGAGCGGGACGCTGCTGAGAGCGCTCTCAGAACGGTTCCCGGCCACAGTCGAACGGAGAAGGAGCATGCTGCGCACACTCAAACGCCGGGTCATGGCAGCGGGATTGAGCATCGCCACGGTCCTCGGCGGCTCGCTGCTCGCCACCGGAGTCCCGTCCCCCGCCCACGCCGCCGTCCCCGACACCATCCCCCTGACGATCACCAACAACTCGGGCCGTGGCGAGCAGGTGTACGTCTACAACCTCGGCACCCAGCTGTCGACCGGCCGGCAGGGCTGGGCCGACGCGAGCGGCACGTTCCACCCCTGGCCCGCGGGCGGCAACCCGCCCACGCCCGCACCCGACGCCTCCATACCGGGCCCGGCCGCGGGGCAGTCCACGACCATCCGCGTCCCCAAGTTCTCCGGCCGCATCTACTTCTCCTACGGCCAGAAGATGGTGTTCAGGCTGACCACGGGCGGACTGGTGCAGCCCGCCGTGCAGAACCCGACGGACCCCAACAGGAACATCCTCTTCAACTGGTCGGAGTACACGCTGAACAACGACGGCCTGTGGCTCAACAGCACCCAGGTCGACATGTTCTCCGCGCCCTACTCGGTCGGGGTGCGGCGCGCCGACGGCAGCACGGTGAGCACCGGCCGGCTCAAGCCCGGCGGCTACAACGGAGTGTTCAACGCCCTCAGGGGACAGTCCGGAGGCTGGGCCGACCTCATCCAGACCCGGCCCGACGGCACCGTGCTGCGCGCCCTGTCCCCTCTGTACGGAGTGGAGACGGGCGCCCTGCCGGCGTCGATCCTGGACGACTACGTCAACCGGGTCTGGCAGAAGTACTCCGGCACGACCCTGACGGTCACGCCCTTCGGTGACCGGCCCGACGTCAAGTACTACGGCCGCGTCTCCGGTGACGTCATGAACTTCACCAACAGCTCGGGCGCCGTCGTCACCAGCTTCCAGAAGCCGGACGCCTCGTCCGTCTTCGGCTGCCACCGCAGGCTGGACGCGCCCAACGACCAGGTACGCGGCCCGATCTCGCGCACCCTGTGCGCGGGCTTCCACCGCACCACCCTGCTCGCCAATCCCGACCAGCCCGATTCCGGCGCGGCCGGCTTCTACCAGGAGCCCGTCACCAACCACTACTCCCGGATCGTCCACGCGCACATGGCCGACGGCAAGGCCTACGGCTTCGCCTTCGACGACGTCGGCAACCACGAGTCGCTCGTCCACGACGGCAACCCGCGCCAGGCGTCCCTGACGCTCGACCCCTTCGACTGAGCACACCCCGCGGCGGACCCCGTCCCCGGTGGAGGCGCGCGCGGCACGCGCGCCGCCGCCGGGTACGGCCCGCCGGGCCCTCGGTGCCGGAGGGAACCGGCGCGCCGGCGTCCCGCGGGCACCGAGATCGCTCATGACCTCGGTCCGCCCCACCCGGCCCGGTCGTCCGCGGGCGGCACGGGCGGCCGGGCCGTCGCGGGCCCGGGCAGGGATCCCGGGTGATCACCGGTGCGCGCGGGCCCCGTAAGGTGCCTCCATGTCTGCCACGTTGAACGCGGGGAGAACCCGCGCCGCGCTGCGTACCTCGGCTCGCGTCTCCGGCGAACTGCTGCTGGTCCTGCTGGCGGCCGCGGTGGTGCTCTGGCTGCTGGGCCGGATGTGGTCGGTGGTCTGGCCCCTCGTGGTCGGTCTGCTCCTCACCACGCTCACCTGGCCCCCGGCCCGCTTCCTGCGCCGCCGCGGGCTGGCACCGGCGGTCGCCGCGTCCCTGGTGACCGTGCTGTTCCTGCTGGTGGCCGCCGGGACCGTGGCGCTGATCGCGGTACCCGTCACGTCGGAGTCCGGCAAGCTGGGCGACGGGGTCGTCGAAGGCGTCCAGAAGCTGCGCGAATGGGCCGCAGGGCCGCCGCTCAACATCGACGACGCCCAGATCGCGGACGCCTTCGACTCCGCGACCGCCCGCGTGCAGGACAGCGCCGGCTCCATCGCCACCACCGCCGTCACGGGCGTGAGCACCGTCTTCAGCGGGGTGGTCACCGCCGTACTGGCCCTCTTCCTGATGTTCTTCTTCCTCAAGGACGGCCCGCGCTTCCTGCCCTGGCTCCGCCGCCAGCTCCCCGGCCGGCTCGCCACCGACATCCCGGTGGTCGCCGAGCGGTGCTGGCTCACGCTGGGCTCGTTCGTGCGGTCCCAGGCGCTCGTCGGCCTGATCGACGCCGTGCTGATCGGCCTGGGCCTGTGGATCCTCGACGTACCGCTGGTGCTCCCGTTGGTGGTGCTGACCTTCGTGTCCGCGTTCGTGCCCATCATCGGCGCCCTGTTCGCCGGACTGGTCGCGGTGCTCATCGCGCTGGTGTTCAACGGACTGATGGACGCGCTGCTCGTGCTGGCCGTCATCGTCGTGGTGCAGCAGCTCGAGGGCAACGTGTTCCAGCCCATGATCCAGAGCCGCGGTCTCGGACTGCACGCGGCCGTCGTGCTGCTGGCGGTGACCCTGGGCGGCAGCCTGGCCGGCATCGTCGGCAGCCTGCTCGCCGTACCCGTCGCCGCCCTGATGGCGGTCGTCTGGAACTATCTGCGCGAGCAGCTCACCGACCCGCCGGGGGAACCGGCGGCCGACGGCTCACCCACCTGACCGACACCCCGGCACCCGCCCCCCCCGGGCCCGCACCGAGAGGAAGACCCCGTGACGTACGACCTCACCGCACTGCGCGCCCAGGTGCCCGCACTGGCCGCCGGTACCGCGCACTTCGACGGCCCCGGCGGCACCCAGACGCCGCTGCCCGTCATCGAGGCGATCGGCGCCGCGCTGTCCCGGCCCCTCTCCAACCGGGGGGAGCGCCTGCCCGGCGAGCGCAACGCCGACACCGTCGTCGTCGAGTCCCGCCGCGCCATGGCCGACCTCCTGGGGGCCGACCCGGCGGGCATCGTCTTCGGCCGCAGCGCCACCCAGCTCACCTACGACTTCGCCCGCACCCTTGCCGACGGGTGGTCCCCGGGCGACGAGGTGGTCGTCACGCGGCTGGACCACGACGCCAACATCCGCCCCTGGGTGCAGGCGGCCGAACGGGCCGGCGCCACGGTACGCCGCGCGGACTTCGACCCGGACACCGGCGAACTCACCGCCGACGACATCCGCGCGCAGCTCTCCGAGCGGACCCGGCTGGTCGCGGTCACCGCGGCCTCGAACCTGATCGGCACGATCCCCCCGGTCGCCGAGATCGCGCGGATCGTCCACGAGACCGGAGCCCTCCTGTACGTCGACGGCGTGCACTACACCGCGCACGCCGCGGTCGACGTCGAGGCGCTCGGCGCGGACTTCTTCGTCTGTTCCCCGTACAAGTTCCTCGGCCCGCACCACGGCGTCCTCGCCGCCCGCCCGGAGCTCCTTCAGACGCTGCGCCCGGACAAGCTCCTGCCCTCCTCGGACGCGGTTCCCGAGCGTTTCGAGCTCGGCACGCTGCCCTACGAGTTCCTCGCGGGCACCCGCGCGGCCGTCGACTTCCTGGCCGGCCTGGCCGGGCAGCGGGGCGGCAGCCGCCGGGAACGGCTCGGCAGGGCGTTCGAGCTGATCGAGGAGCACGAGGCCCGGCTGCGGGGCCGGCTCGAGAAGGGCCTGGCGGCCCTCGACGGGGTCACCGTCCGGTCCCGCGCCGCCCGGCGCACCCCGACGCTGCTGATCACCCTCGACGGCCACCGCACCGAGGACGCCCACCGCTTCCTCGCCGAGCGCGGCGTCCACGCGCCCTCCGGCAGCTTCTACGCCCTGGAGGCGTCCCGCCACCTCGGCCTCGGGGACACCGGCGGCCTGCGCGTCGGGCCGGCCCCGTACACGGACGACGACGACGTCGACCGCCTCCTGGCAGGTCTGGCGGACTTCCTGGACCCGACGGCGCGCACGCATGGGTGACCACCCCGGCCTGAGCTACCCCGACCGCGGTGCGACCTTCCCGGACGCCCCGCTCTGGCCCGCCTCCCCGCCCGGGTTCCGCCGGTTCGGGACAACCGTGACGATCGGGCGGGGAGAGGGCACCTGGACGGCCGTCAGGGACGCCGTGCAGCGGTGGGAGGTCAAACGGCGCAGCGGTTTCACCGTCGTCCCGGCCGACGGCGGCGGCCTCGAGGTGCGTGAGGGCGGCCGGTACACCATCACGGCGGGCCGCGGGCGGTTCGCCGTCCGGGAACCGGTCGAGGTCGTCGCCGTGGTGGACACCGAGGACCGGTGCGGGTTCGCCTACGGCACCCGCTGGGGGCATCCGGTCAGCGGGGAGGAGGCCTTCATCGTGCACCGGGACGACGACGGGCGGGTCCTGCTCACCCTCCGCTCACTGACCCGGGCCGCGCCGGCCGGCCCCTGGCGGTTCCTCTTCCCGTTCCTGCTGCTCGCCCAACTCGGCGCCCGCGCCCGGTACCTGCGCGCGCTGCCCTGAGCGCCGGAACGGCCCGGCGGGATCCCGGGGGGCGTGGCATCGTGGGTACATGACCATCGACGTCCGCCCCGCCTCCGTCTTCGAGGACGTCCGCGCCGTGCTCGGCCCGAGGACGCCCGGGGCGAACGTCTGCTGGTGCCTCAGCCACCGGATCCCGTCCAGGCTCAACCAGGAGCTTCGCGGCCCGGCCAGGGGCGAGTACGTCGCCGGACTGTGCCGTGCCGGTACGCCCATCGGCGTGCTCGCCCACGACGGTGACGAGCCGGTCGGCTGGGCCGCCGTCGCACCGCGCGCGGACACCTCCTTCGCGCGCAGCCGCAGGATCCCGCACGTCGACGAGCTGCCGGTGTGGTCGCTGTGGTGCATCCGCGTGCGCCCCGGTCACCGCAAGCAGGGCATATCGCACGCCCTCATCGCGGGTGCGGTGGACTTCGCCCGCGCCCACGGTGCCCCGGCGATCGAGGCGTACCCCCTCGACAACGGCGGCGCACGGGTCGACCTGACGATGGCGTACGCCGGGATCCGCGAGAACTTCGAGCGGGCCGGGTTCACCCACGCCGCCGACACGACCTCGGTACTGGCCGGCCATCCCCGCGTCCTGATGCGGCTCGACCTGCGCTGACCGAGCGGTCGGCGGCCGGGCGGGTCAGGCGTACAGGGCCGCGATCCGATCCGCGTACGCCTCCTGCGCCGCCCGCCGTTTGACCTTGAGCGAAGGGGTCAGCAGCCCGTTCTCCTCGGTGAACTCGCCCTCGATCAGCGTGAAGGCGCGGATGGACTCCGCGCGGGAGACGGCCTCGTTGGCGTAGTCCACGGCCTTCTGCACGTCGGCGCGCATCCGCGGGTCCCGGACGACCTCGGACATCGGGGTGTCGGCCGGGAGCCCGCGCACCGACAGCCAGTGGGCGACCGTCTCGGGGTCCAGGGTGATCAGCGCGGCCACGAAGGGCCGGTTGTCGCCGACGACGAGACACTGGCCGACGGGCGGCCGGCTGCGCAGACGGTCCTCCAGGACGGCGGGGGAGACGTTCTTGCCGCCGGAGGTGACGAGGATGTCCTTCGTGCGGCCGGTGATGGTCAGATAGCCGTCCTCGTCGAGGGAACCGAGGTCGCCGGTGGTGAACCAGCCGTCGTCCAGCACCTCCTCCGTGGCGGCCGGGTTGTTCCAGTACGACCCGAAGACGATGCCGCCCTTGATCCGCACCTCGCCGTCGTCGGCGATCCGGACCGCGGTACCGGGCACCGGGAGGCCCACGGTGCCGGGACGGGGGCTCAGCGGCGGGACGATGGTCGCTGCGGCGGTGGTCTCGGTCAGGCCGTAGCCCTCGTAGACCATGATTCCGGCCGCGTAGAAGAAGAGGTTGAGGTCCCGCTCCAGCGGGGAGCCGCCGCTGATGGCGTACCGCACGCGTCCGCCGAGTTCCTTGCGGACCCGGCGGTAGACCAGCAGGTCGTACAGCGCCCAGGCGGCGTACAGTCCGGGGCCGGGGCCCTTTCCGCGGCCCAGGAACCGGTCGAGGTGGGCCTCGCCGAAGCGGACCGCGACGCGGTGGGCGCGTTCGAAGGAGGCACCGCGGCCCATCTTCTCGGCGGTGGCCCGGCCGGTGTCGTGGATCTTCTCGAACAGGTAGGGGACACCCACCAGGAACGTCGGACGGAACGCCCGCAGCTTGGGCCGCAGTTCGTCCGGTTTGATGCTCGGGCAGTGGCCGATCTCGATGCGCGCCATCAGACAGGAGATCTGCAGGGTGCGGCCGAGGATGTGGGCGAGCGGGAGGAACAGCAGGGTGGAGGCGACCTGGTCCGTGACCTCCTTGAAGATCGGGTGCAGCAGCTCCACGGTGTTCGCGGCCTCGGCGTACAGGTTGGCGTGGGTGAGGACGCAGCCCTTGGGCCGTCCGGTGGTGCCGGAGGTGTAGCAGACGGTCGCCACGGTGCCGGGGGTCAGGGCCGTACGGCGCTTGGTGACCTCCTCGTCGGGGACGTCCGCGCCGAGTGCGGTGAGGTCGTCGAGGGCGCCGGCGTCCAGTTCCCACAGGCGCGGGGCGCGCGGGTGGGCGGCGGTGCCGGCGGTGACGGTGGCGGTGTTCCCGGCCGTCTCCGTGACGACGTACCGGGCGCCGGAGTCACGGACGATCCACTCCACCTGGTCCGCGGAGGAGGTGGCGTAGACCGGCACGGTCTGGCCGCCGGCGGACCAGATCGCGAAGTCCAGGACCGTCCACTCGTAGCGGGTGCGGGACATCACCGCGACCCGGTCGCCCGGCTCCAGGCCGGCGGCGATCAGGCCCTTGGCCACGGCGGTGACCTCATGGGCGAAGGCCGCCGCCGTGACCGGGTGCCAGGTGCCGTGCCGCTCGCGGCGCAGGATCACCGCGTCGGGCGCCTCGGCCGCGTTGGTGAACGGGATGTCGGCGGTGCTGCCGGTGGTCTGCCGCGCGGCGAGGGCCGCGGTACGGGCCTCGCGGACGACGCCCCGCTCGTCCCTGACGGTCTCGACTCTCGTCCGTCCGGCCAGATCGGTGCGTCGTTTCGCCCGTTTCAGATCCTTGCGTACACCCATGACGGCTCCCGGTCGCGGCTGGTGCTCTCGTGCTGGTTGCTGCCGTGCTTACTTACTCGAGAGTCAACTTACCCGTGCGTAAGGATGAGTCAATGGGCCGGGGTCAGTCCAGACGGTCCGCCGCGCGGATCGCCTCCGCCAGCTCGCGCACGTCCTCGTCCTCGGTCCGGTCCGCCAGGGAACGGGCGCGCTCGGAGAGCTCGCCGAGACCGGGGGCACCGGGCAGGGCGCTGTAGCGGTGATCGGGGGAGCGCAGCGCGTCGGCGAAGTACGCGGCCGTCGCGGTGACCGTGAGACCGCGTCGCGCGCGCCAGACGGAGTCGACGAGACCGTCGGTCTCGAGGTCGCCCGTCTCCTCGTGCGGGGTGCGGCTGCCGGGGTCGAGCCAGCGCACGGTCGCCGTGGCGAGGTGGCCCCCGGCACCCGGACGGGTCCGCACGGCGTACAGGGCGGTCACGGTGTGGCCGGGGCCGACCTCGCCGCCGTCGACACGGTCGTCACGGAAGTCCTCGTCGGCGACCCGCCGGTTGTCGTAGCCGACGAGCCGGAACTCGGCGACCGTCCCCGGATCGAAGGCGACCTGCGCCTTCGCGTCACGGGCCGTCAATTCGATGTTGCGCGGGAGCTGTTCGCAGAACACCTCACGGGCGCCCTTCTCGTCCGACACGTACACCGTGTGGCCGTCGCCCTTGTCCGCGAGCCGCTCCATGAGGGCGTCGCCGTAGTCGCTGCCGACGCCCACACCGAACAGCGTGATGCCGTGCTCGCGGCGGGACTCCGCGATGCGCTCCAGGATCGCGTCGGCCTCGGTCTCCCCGGTGTTGGCGAGGGCGTCCGAGAGGAGGACGACACGGTTGGTGGCGCCCTCGCGCAGCCCCTCCACGGCGGTCTCGTACCCGGTCTCCACTCCGGCACCGAGATTGGTGGAGTCGGTCGGCTCCAGGCTGTCGACCGCGTCGTGGATCTCGCCCCGGTTGCCACCGAGCCGGGTCATCGGCAGGACGGTCTCGGCCTCGTCGCTGAAGGTGACGAGGGCGACCGAGTCGTCGTCGCGCAGCCGGTCCGTCATCGTGCCGAGGGATCGCTGCGCGAGGTCGAGACGGCCCGGCTCGGCCATCGAGCCCGAGATGTCGATGACGAAGGTGAGGGCCGCGGGCGCCCGTTCACCGCTCGCCTCGGCGGACCGGGTGGCCAGGCCCACGCGGACCAGGGACCAGTCCTCCTCGTCGGTGCGGGCGCCGTCCACGGTGACCGTGAAACCGTCGCCGCCGGGACGCTCGTAGTCCTGCCGGAAGCTGTTGACGAACTCCTCGGGACGGACGGTCGACGGGTCCGGCAGCCGGCCCTCGGCGAGGGTGCGGCGGGCGTAGCCGTACGAGGCCGTGTCGACGTCCAGGGCGAAGGTCGACAGGTAGTCGGGATCGGGGGCGACCTCGCGGGAGTCCTGCTCGCCCTCGCGCGGTTCACCGTCGTACCGCCCGCCCGGACCCCCGCTGCGGCCGGGGGCGGGCATCGGTGCCGAGTCGCCGCCCGGGCGGTCGTAGGAGGCGTCGCCCGCCTTGGAGCCGCCGTCGCTCCCCGCGCTGCACCCGCTGATCAGCAGTCCCCCGGCCGCTGTGAGCGCGAGCAGCACTCCGACCGGCCGTCGTGTCCGGTGCCACGTCATCGTCCGTGCCCCCTCGTTGGTTTGACGCCGACTTCAGTGACTGTGACGGCGGGGCGGCCCGGAGTGTGCGGTACGGAGCGTTGCAGGTGTGTCTCGAAGAGGGCACGGAGAGGGCCCGCCGAGACCGGTAGGTGATCCTCCGTTGACCTGCGCCCGCCCGCCCGTGCGGGCGAAACCGTCCCGGGCCAGGGCGAACGGCGCGAGGGCGCACGTTATGTACGGCCCCTGGAGGTGAAAGGCACCGAGGGGGCACCTGCTCCCGCGCGCAAGCGGGAGCAGGTGCCGCCCGCCGGGCCGGCTACGGCGCGACGCAGCCGATCGTTCCCACCGGGAGGTCGTTGCCCGACGAGGTGGCCGTGAAGCCGAAGGTCGCGCTCCCGTCAGGTGCGATCACGCGGTTGTGGTCGACGTTCCTGACCGTCACCGTGCCGTCGGAAGCGGTGGACAGCGAGCCGTTCCACGCGCTGCCGATGCGCGTCCCGGAGCCGGGCTTCCACTGCACGGCCCAGCCGTTGAGCGGTGACGTCCCGTGGTTCATCACCTCGACCGAGCCCTGGAAGCCGCCGTTCCAGGAGTTCACCACCTCGTAGACGGCCATGCAGTCACCGGTGTGCGGGGGCGGGTCCGTGGGAGTCGGGTCCGGCGTGGGGCCCGCGTCCCCGATTCCGGTGACCTCGCCGTTGCCGCCGTCGAAGACGATGTCGGAGCAGGAGAAGAAGTTCTCCTGGCTGTCCGAACGCACCCACTGCATGAAGATCAGCGCGTCACCGGAGCGGCCGGAGGGCAGGTTCAGGTTCCAGTAGTAGTGACCGCCGTTGTTGCCGGGGGAACCCTGCTGGGGCGGGTCGGTGACGGTCTGGATCAGCTCCAGGTCGTCCCAGCCCAGCTCCGAAGTGGGTGACCAGCCGGGCTTGGTGAGGTAGACCCGGAAGTCACCGGGGTGGGCGGCCCAGTTGCTGTACTGCACCTTGATCGTCGCTCCGGACGTGAGATGCGTCCGAGGCCAGTCGGCGCGGGCCGCGTTGTAGGCGGAGAAGTCGTACGGCGACCGGTCGCCGGCGCTGCAGAGCGTGCCGTCCGGGACGTAACCGGCGCCCCGGCCGCCGGCGTTGGAGTCCAGGACCGCGAACCAGTTGTACAGCGCCGTGGCGCCGCTCTCGTTCAGCGCGTCCCGGCACGCCGGGTTGGACGGGTCCAGCGCGCCGGTGCCGGTGACGGCGTCGAGTTGGCAGAGGTAGGTGCGCGAGCCGGGCATCATCGCGACACCGTGTGCCTCGGCGTCGTTCTGCCACAGGAAGCTCAGGCCGAGCCCTCCGAGGAGGGTGGCCAGAACCGCTGCCAGGGAGACGAATCTGCTGCGTAAGGCCATGGGATCTCCTGTGCCGGTAGTCGGTTGCTCATGCGGTGCGGTGCGGAAGGGGTGGAACCCCTGCCCGGCCGGGGAGGGACGCCGACCGGACGGGCAGGGGGCTGGGGGGGGGAGCCGCCGCCCTGTCGCCGCAGGGGGGAGGAACGGGCCGCGGAGCGGCGGGCGCGTGCCCCGCCGGGCGTGTCACGCGGTGGTGCAGGCGGTGCCGTTCAGACGGAAGCCGTCCGGCCGCGCGAAGGAGCCGCTGTGGGTTCCCTGGAACCCGAAGCTCTGGCTCCCGCCGGGCGCGATCCGCGCGTTGCTGTCCACCGCACGGGCCGTGACGGCGCCCGAGGAGGGGGTCACGGACGCGTTCCAGGCGTTGGTGACGCGCTGCCCGGAGGGCAGGGTGAAGGCGAGCTCCCAGCCGTCCACGGCGGACGAACCGGTGTTGCGCACGGTGACGTTGGCGGTGAAGCCGCCCGGCCAGACATTCGTGTCGTACGACACCGTGCAGGCCGCCGGGTCACCGGGCTCTCCCGGGCCGCCGCCGGTGTCGACCGTCGAGGAGAAGGAGTTCACCGCGAGCCCCGCCCCGTTCTGCCAGGGCTCGAAACCGGCCTGAATGCTCGTCAGGTACCAGTCGTTCTGTGCCATGCCCCGGGCGACGGTCTCCCGGACGAAGTCCATGACGTCGAAGCTCCAGCTGCTGATCGCGGAGGGCGCGACGAACGACAGCACGTCGTTGGAGCCGTTGCTGCCCGACCACACCTGCCAGCTGCGGCCGCCCACGGTGGCCGTGCCGACCTGGGATCCGATCGGCTGGATCGGGCCCACCTTGTTGAACCAGATCATGATCTCCGTACGGTTCACGCCGTCGGTCCGGGGCGTCGGGTCCAGCCAGATGTCGTACGAGGCGTTGTACACGGCGTCGCCGACGAAGCCGTACGAGATGCTGCTGGGCGCGGTGGAGATGCCGCTGATCCGCGCCGGGAGCTCGGTGCCCGGCGAGCAGTTGGTGTAGTGGCAGCCGTTGAAGACCGACGGGTACGACTTCGGGGCGCCGTCGGTGGGTACCGAGCCGTCGGCCTGGGTGAGGCGGAAACCGGTGTCCGTCGTGGTGACGCACTGGGTGGCACTGGTGCCCCAGCGGTTGTTCTGGACGACGTAGCGCCCCTGGATGGTGGCCGATCCGTACTGCTCGCAGATCGTGGTGTCCGCCTGGGCCGGCGGGGCCGCGGTCACCAGTGCCGCGACCACGGCGAGAGCGGTGAGCAGCGCGGCGAACAGGCCGCGCAGGGCGTGGGTGTGGTGCGGTAACCGTCGCATGTGGGGGACCTCTCCAGAGGGTGCGGGGCCGGCCGGCGGGAGCGCTCCCGTCTCCCCATGTGAATGGGAGCGCTCCCAATGGTGGTTCGGGAGGGGACTGTAGAAGCTGCCCATGTCCCTGACAAGCCTGTGTGCGGGAAACCGTCGAAGCGAATGCGAAGCCGCAGGCCCGAGAGGTGATCCACTACGGAGTCCGGACTTCGGGAGCGCTCCCGAAAACGGTCCGGCGGGAGCGCCGCCCCGGCAGGGGCGGGTGGCGAAGGCGGTTCAGGCCGAGTCGCGGAGCACCAGTTCCGTACGGAGGATGACGTGCCGCCAGGCCACGGCCGGCTCCTCCATCTCCTCCAGGAGCAGCCGGACCATCGTCCGGCCTATGTCCTCCAGGGGCTGACGTACCGTCGTCAGCTTCGGGTCGGTGTGCTGCGCGAGCGGGAAGTCGTCGAAACCGATCACGGCCACGTCCTCGGGCACCCGGCGTCCCGCCGCGCGCAGGGCGTTGAGCGCGCCCGCGGCCATGGTGTCCGACGCGGCGAAGACACCGTCGATCTCCGGGGCGCGCTCGAGGAGTTCGGCCATCGCCCGGTGCCCGCTGTCCGCGGAGAAGTCGCCTTCGGCGGTCCAGGCGGCGTCGCTCTCGGCGCCCGCGCGTTCCAGCGCCTCGCGGTAGCCGCGCAGCCGGCACTGGGCCACGTACATGTCGGACGGGCCGGTGATGGTCGCGATCGAGCGGCGCCCGAGGCCCAGCAGGTGGGCCACCGCGCTGCGGGCGCCGCCGGCGTTGTCCGCGTCGACGTAGGTCACGCCCTCGTCGCCGGAGCGCCGCCCCAGCAGGACGGTGGGCAGCCCGACTTCGGCCAGCATGTCGGGCAGCGCGTCCTCGGCGTGCACGGACATCAGCATGACGCCGTCCACCCGGCCGCCGCGCGCGTACTCCACGAGGCGCCGCCGCTCGGCGTCCGTGCGCACCAGGGTGAGCAGCAACTGCACCTCGGTGTCGGTCAGCGCGTCACCGACGGACCGGACGATCTCCGAGAAGAACGGTTCACCGAACTGCCGCCAGTCGGGTTCCGTCATGACCAGCGCGACGGCGTCCGCGCGCCGGCCCGCCAGCGAACGGGCCGCCAGATTGGGGACGTACCCCAGTTCGGCGATGGCGCGCTGCACGGCACGGCGCGTCGAATCCTTGACGCCCGCCGCGTTGTTGATGACGCGGGAGACGGTGCCCCGCCCCACACCGGCGAGCGCGGCCACCTCCTCGAGCGTCGGTGTGCCGGGACGCTGCCTGCCCATGACCACCCCCACGAATCACTAGATCCTACGGCCCGGGGTGCCCGCAACGGCCGGTCGCGCACCACCCACCGTGTCCCGGGTGGCGGAGACCTCCTCGCCCGGGCCTTCTCGTCGGCGTCGTGGTGCCCCGGGTGGACAGCGAGTGCCGTGCGGTGCCCGCGCCGGGACGGACGGAGGGCCCCGCACCACGACGTGGTGCGGGGCCCGGTGCCCGGGAGGCGGACGGTACGGGCTAGACGCCCGCGACCGACTGGATCCAGGAGCGGTACGCCGTCACGTTGGTGTACGCCGTGGTCGTCTGGCGGTCGCTGGTGGAGGCCACCCCGACCTGGATGCCGTTCGCCATCATCGGGCCGCCCGAGTCGCCGCCGGCGGTGATGCCGTCACCCCGGCGGGCGCAGATGGCGGAGCCGCCGTAGGCGTCGGAACACCCGCCCGTGACCGTGACGTTGGCGACCTTCAGGTACCGCGACTGGCAGGTGGCCTCGGAGCCGCACCGGGACGTGGCGCCCCAGCCGTACACCTGCACGGTCTGGCCGACCCGCACGGTGCCGGGCTGACCGAGCCGCGCGTAGGTCGCCGACACGGAACGGTCGAGGCGGACGAGCGCCAGGTCCGAGCTGTGGGTGTAGGTCTGGACGCCGTTGGCGAGGGTGCCGCCGCTGTGCTGGTCCAGGCTGCCGATGCGGAACGACAGTCCGCCGCCGCTGACGCAGTGCCTGGCGGTGAGGATCCAGGTCGGGGCGATGATCGTCGCCGAACAGGTCTCTCTGCCGTTCGAGAACAGCCGCGCGGCCCACGGGCCGCTACTGGCGTACCCGCCACCGATGATGGGCTGCGGAGCCTTGGTGACGGGAGGCGCCGGCGCCTCCGCCGCGCCGGCGTTGGGGGCGAGAAGCGCGAGGACGCTGACCGCTGCCGCGGCGAGAGCGGGAACGAGCCTTGATATGCGCAAGGTTCCTCGATTCGGGAGACACGCCTGGTGGACGTGTATGTGTGGGGGTCGTCGGCCCCAGGGGCCGTCCCATGACGAACTCGCCCTTCTGAGGCGCCAGTTCGTCATGGACATGGCCCAGAATCCCGGACAGTCGTCGAACGGCGGTAGTAACACTTGGCGATAACGCGGTGTTATACCCCCTCCGGTCCGCCAACCGGCCCGGGAAGGAACCCCGCCGGCACGGCAGCCCCCCGGTCAGCCCCCTTCCGTGTCGAAGGCGACGAAGCGGAGCTCCGAGGTGTAGCGGCGTCCCTCGTCGTCGTGGAGCCAGGTCTGTTCCGGAGTGGGGAGCATCTCCGTGAACGTGACCACGGCCCGCTGATCACGGCGGGCCAGCCGGCGCAGCGCCTTGGCGAGGATCGTGACGTACACCGGGCTGTCGAAGTCGACGTAGAACGGCCGGGACTCCGTCGGCGAGACGACGAAGACGTAACGGGGCAGGCCGAGTCCGGCGCGCCAGCGGCGGGCGCGGACGAAGCGGCGGGCCTCGTCCTTGTCGTCGGCGAAGCCGGCCTCGGCCGCCGGCAGCCGCCAGGTCTCCCGCGCCACGACCAGCCGGTCGACGGTGACGCGCGGGGTGTGGTCCTCCTGCGGCAGCAGCCGGAAGAGATCCATCGACAGGGTGGTCAGGACGTGCGAGAAGACGTCCGTCACCGGGAACCGCGCACCGTCCGGGAGCCGCACGACGAGGTCGCCCTCGTGCTCCTCGACGACGGCGTCGGCGCTGCGCACGGCGCGGGGACGGGTGGGGTCCGCGGTGAAGTCGGTCAGGGCGACCTGGTAGTCCTCGGGCCGGATCAGCGTGTGCCGGACCCGGGTGGACAGGCGCGCGCGGTGCTCCTTGGGGAGCAGCGGCAGCAGACGCGGGCCGGGGTGGTCCCGGTCGGTGAGACGGACCAGTTCGCCGACGTCCGGGTGCTGATGCGTGAAGAGGGAGGCGCCCAGTGTGTTGGCGGCCAGGTGGAGTTCACCGAGTACGAGGGTGAAGTCGCCGCGGGCCACCGCCTCGGCGCCGTCGGCGGCGATCATGATGTCCGGACTGAGGTAGCGCGCCGCCGTCCAGCCGCCGGAGCCGGGGAACTCCTCCCGCACCGCCGCCTCGATGTCCGCGGAGCGGACGTCCACGCGGCGGGCGCCGGCCGGGACCGCGAGGATCCGCCGCCAGCCGGCGGCGAACTCCTCCTGGAGCTCGCCGGCGGTGGCGCGCACCGGCCCGTGCAGCACCGGCAGACACGCGAACCAGAAGGAGGCCAGGTCCACCGGGCCCTCGGAGGCGAGGCGTTCGTACACCGGACGCATACCGCTCCGCAGCGCGGCGGCGAGCCGTGAGGTGAGCCATCCGGCGCTGTCCATCAGCAGCCGCAGCGGGCGCAGCGCCTCCAGCACCTCGGGGCCGAGGCGGGCCGTCGCGGACCGGCGCGAGTCGTGGTAGACGAGCGCCCGGCACGGCGCGGTCGACGCGGACTTCTCCCGCACGGCGGCGGTGTCGGTCAGCTCGGTGAAGTCCCGCTCCAGATCGGTCAGGGCGCCGACCAGCGCCTCCACGTCGCGCGCGGCCGCCACGGCCGCGCGCCCCTCCTCCAGCCGGTCCAGCGCGGCGAGCCCCCGCGCGCGCGGCCCGGGCGCGCCGACGGTCTCCAGCCAGGCCCGCAGGTCACGGTCCGGATGGGTTCCCGCGGGGACCTCCAGGCGCCACGCCACCCAGCGGCGGGCGACCAGGTCGGCGAGGACGGCGGGCACGTCGTGGTCCGGGAGCGCGGCGGCGATCGCCCGCGCCGGACGGACGCCGTCGCACAGGGCGAGGACGGCCGCGGTCCCGGCGGGGACCGTCACCGGCCGCCTGCCGGGCACCCGGACCCGGCCGCCGTCCACCGTGACGAACGGGACCCGCCGGGGAGCGATCCACTCCCGCAGCCCGGGGTCGGCGTCCAGCGTCCTGGCGAGCGCGTCGATGCCCCAGCTCGCCCAGTAGACGGTGGACTCGGCGACCAGTCCGGATCCCGTGCCGACGGCGGCACCGGTCGTCGCGGCGTCCCACCGGCCCCAGCCGACGGGGCCGAAGAAGCCGATGGTGTCGTTCTTCACGCAGAACCGCTGCCAGTAGTGGGCGACCAGTTCCTCGCGCTGGCGGGGCATACTGCTGCGCTTGTCCACGCCCGGCGTCCAGCGCAGGAACGGCGCGATGCCCGAGGTGAGCACCGGGCGGTTCTGCCAGGCCACGGCCTCCCGGAACGACGGCATACGGGCGATGTCCTGCAGGGTGTGCGCGGTCTCCACGGCGGCATCGGCGAAGAGGCGGGAGAAATCCTCCCAGCGGGTGCCGTCGAGCGGGGCGTCCGCGTCGAACTTGTCGGCGGCCTCGGCCAGTCCCGCCGGGGCCAGCCGCAGCACCCCGTCGGCGGGGAAGCCGGGGCCGCGCAGCGCGAACTGCTCCCACAGGCGCCAGCGGCCGAGGGACGGTACGAGGTCTTCGGTCATGGCAGGACTCTCCTTGCGGACGCGGACGCGGACGCGGACGCGGGCGCGGGCGCGGGCTCGGGCTCGGGCTCGGGGGACGGGCGGGGCGGGGGAGAAGGGCGGGGACCTCTCACGGGCGGACGGGAGGGCAGCCGGCGGCAGGCGTGCGGGGACGCCCCGCACCGGCTCCCGGTTCTCGTACGGGTGGGACCCGTCGGCACCGGGGACCGGTGGCTGCGCGGTGGTGGCTCCGGCGGTCAGGCGCGGCCGTAGTCGGCGTCGACGACCTCGGCCAGGTCCCGCGGGGTGGGGTAGGCGAAGACCAGGGAGACCGGCACCTCCGCGCCGAGGATCTCCTCGAGGCGGCCGGTGATCTGGAAGGCGGTGAGCGAGTCTCCGCCCGCCTCGTAGAAGTCGGTGTCCTCGGTCAGGTCGGGCAGGGCCAGCACGTCCCGGAAGATCTCGACGAGCAGGTCGGCGGTGCGGGTGGCGGTGGCGGCGTTCTCGGTCATGACGTGTGCTCCTCGGTGGTGGTGGTCGCCACGGGGGTTCCCGTGGGCGCGGCGGTGCCGGTGTGGTGCAGGGCGTGCAGCCGGGCGGGTGTGTTGCCGCCGGAGACGACGGCCACGGCCCGTTCCCGGCGTCCGGCGCGCAGGGCTCCGGCCAGCGCGACGGCTCCGCTGGGTTCGGCGTCGATGCCCAGGCGGTGCAGCAGGGCGGCGGCGGCGAGGATCTCGGCGTCGCCGACGGCGATCAGGTCGTCGGCGCGGTCGCGGATGATCGGGTAGGGGACGCGCCCCGGCCGCTGGCCGCGCAGGCCGTCGGCGACGGTGGCGCAGGGCGGCAGCTGGACCGGGTGGCCGGCGGCCAGGGAGCGGGCGTAGCGGGCCGCGCGGGCCGGTTCGACGCCGACGATCCGGACCGGGTGGTCCGCGGCGGCGAGGCAGACCCCGGCGAGGAGTCCGCCGCCGCCGGTAGGGACGTACACCGTCTCGGTGCCGGGTGCGTCGGCGAGGAGTTCGGTGCCGACCGTGCCCTGCCCGGCGACCACCAGGGGGTGGTCCGAGGAGGGCACGAGGGTGGCGCCGGTCTCCCGCGCGAGCGCGCGGGCCCGTTCCTCCCGCTCGGCCACTCCGCCGCCCACCCGGACGGTCTCGGCGCCGAGCGCGCGCACGGCGGCCGTCTTGGCGGGATCCGCGCCGGCCGCGAGGACGACGGTCAGGCGGATGCCGAGGGAGCGGGCGAGCCGGGCGAGGGCGATGCCGTGGTTGCCCGAGGAGCCGGTGACGACCTGTTCGGCGGCCAGCGCCAGGACGGCGTTCGCGGCTCCGCGCATCTTGAACGAGCCGCCGTGCTGGCGGTGTTCGGCCTTCAGCAGCAGTTCCGGGCCGCGCGCCGTCGGCACCGGGCCGCGCAGCAGGGGCGTGCGGCGGACGTACGGCGCGATGCGGGCCGCGGCCGCCGCGACGTCGGCGGGGCCGGGCAGGGCGCCCGCCGCGGCCGGCCGCAGGCCGGTGGCGGTCACGGCGTGCCCCCGGCGACCAGCCGGCGGCGGTCCGTCTTGCCGCCGCGGGTGGTGGGCAGCGCGTCGTGGCGCCGGAAGAGGCGGGGCATCAGGTGCGGCGGCAGGGAGCGGGCAAGGTGGGCGCGGAGGTCCGCGTCCGCCGTGGCGGTCAGGTCGCCGGTGACGTGGGCGGTCAGGTAGGTGCGCCCCCGGTCGTCGGTGTGCGCGGTGACGACGGCGCCGCCGACGCGGGGGTGGGCCAGCAGGGCGCCCTCGATCTCGGCGGGGTCCACGCGGTGTCCGCGGATCTTGACCTGCCGGTCCGTGCGGCCGACGTAGGTCAGGCCCTGCGGGCCCCACCGTCCGAGGTCGCCGGTGCGGTAGAGGCGGGAGCCGGGCGGGCCGTAGGGGTCGGGCAGGAAGCACGCGGCGGTGCGGGCCGGCTGCCCCCCGTAGCCCCGGGCGACGCCCGCGCCGCCGACGTACACCTCGCCCACGGTGCCGTCGGGGACGGGCTCGAGGCCGGCGTCGAGCACCCGGACGACCGTGCCGGGCCGGGGCGCGCCGACCACGTCGGCCGTCGTGTCGGGCTCGGCGGGGATGACGTGGCGGGTGGTGGTCATGGTGCACTCGGTCGGGCCGTACTGGTTGACCAGCGTGCCCGGTACCGTCCGCCGCCCGCCGGCGGCGAGGAAGGGGCGCAGGGACTCGCCGCTGGAGGCGACCAGGGTGACGCCGGCCAGCGGGTCGGCCAGGTCCGGCTGTCCGGCCAGGTGGGCGAGGAAGGAGGGGGTGGTGCTGAGCAGTGCGGTCACCCGGTGTTCGCGTACGGTGCGGACGAAGTCGGCGGGCCGCAGCAGCCGGGAGCGTTCCACGATCACCAGGCGGGCTCCGGCCAGCAGCGGGGCGAAGGTGTCCCGGAGGGAGGCGTCGTAGCCGAGCGGTGCCGTCTGCAGGGCCACGGTGTCCGGGCCGAGCCCGAAGGCGCGGGCGGTGTCGCGCAGATAGGCGTCGAGGGCGTGGTGCTCGACGAGGACGGGGCTGGGCTCGCCGGTGCTGCCCGATGTGTGGCTGACGTAGGCCAGGGCGCGCGGGTCGACCGGCGGGGGCGGCGTCACGGGGCCCTCCGGCAGAACATCGGCGGGCCGGTCCAGGAGGATCACGGGCAGTCCGAGGTCCAGGACCGGGGCGTGTGCGGAGGTGGTCAGCAGCAGGCGGGCGCCCGCGCCGCGGACGAAGGCCGCGAGCCGGTCGCGGGGCTGGGTCACGTCCAGGGTGAGGAAGGCCGCTCCGCAGCGGATGACCGCCGCCATCGCGGCCACCGCGTCCGCGCCGTGCTCGACGGCGACGGCGCACACCGTCTCCGCGCGGGCACCGTGGGCGCGCAACCGCCGGGTGAGCCCTTCGGTGCGGGCGGCGAGACGGCCGTGGGTGACCCGGCCGGCGGGGGTCTCGAGCGCGATGCGCCGTGGGTGACGGGCGGCGTACGCGGCGAGGTCGTCGGCGACGGTGCGCATCACGCCTCCCCGGTGCCGGTGACGGTCAGGTCGACGGCCACGAAACGGAGTTCGGAGGTGTAGCGGTGCCCGTCGGCGTCGGTGAGCCAGGCCTGCTCGGGCGTGGGCAGCATCTCGCTGACCTTCAGGCGGGCCCCGGGGTCCTTGCGGGCGAGCCGGCGGGCCGCCTTGGCGAGAATGGTGACGTACACGGGACTGTCGAAGTCGACGTAGAACGGGCGGGGTTCGGCCGGGGAGACGACGAACACGAAGCGGGGCAGGTCGTGGCGGCGCCGCCAGTGCCGGGCGCGGACGAACCGGGCGGCCTCGCTCTTCTCGTCGGCGAAGTCGACCTCCCCGACGGGCAGTCGCCAGGTCTCCCGGGCCACGGTCATGCGGCCGATGGTGACGCGCGGGGTGTGCTCGCCCTCGGGGCGGAGGGTGAAGCGGTCCATGACGCGCTGGGTGAGCGTGTTGGCGTAGGCGTCGAGGACGTCGTGGACGGTGCCGTCGGGCAGGACGGCCGTCAGGCGGCCGTCCCGGTCCTCGACGCGGACGTCCGCGCTCGGCACCGAGTTCGGGCGGTACGGGTCGCCGGTCTGGTCGACCAGGGTGACGAAGTGGTCCTCGGGCCGGTCCAGGGAGGGCCGGCTGCGGGTGGACCACTTCAGGGGGAGCTCCTTGGGCAGCGTGGGCAGCAGTCGGGGCGCGGGGAAGTCGCGGGTGGTCTCGGCGACGAGCCGGTCGCGGTCGGGGTGCTGGTGGACGAAGAGGGAGGCGCCCATCGTGTTGAGCGCGCAGTGCATCTCGCCGAGGACGAGGTCGACGTCGCCGCGGGCGAGGGCGTCCGCGTTCTCGGCGACGACCAGGACGTCGGGGCTGATGTAGCGGGCGAGGGACCAGCCGTCGCCGGGCTCGTCGAACTCGCGCCGTACGCGGTCGGCCAGCTCCGCCGTGGTCAGGCGGACGCGGCGGGCGTCCGGCGGGAGGTCGAGGATCCGGGCCCACTTGGCGCGCAGTTCGGCCTGCGCGGCGTCGATCAGGTCGCCGGCGTCGGGGTGCGGGGAGGGCAGGGTGTGCATCCACAGGGTGGCGAGGTCCACCGGCGCGCCGTCGGCGCTCAGGCGGGCGTGGACGGTCCGCAGGCGGGCGCGGACGGCGTCGGCGAAGCGGTTCGTCATCCACCGCGCCGCCGTCAGGCACAACTGGAGGGGCTCCAGGTGCTCCAGCAGGGCGGGGCCGGCCGTGGCGGTGGCGGACCGCCGGGCGTCGGAGTACACCAGCCCGCGGCAGGGGGCGGTGCGCGCGCCCTTGGCGCGCTGGGCCTCGCTGTCGGTGAGGGCGGCGAAGTCGGCCTCCAGGGCGCCGATCGCGGCGGTCAGCGCGGCGGCGTCGGTGCCCGCGGCGCGTACGGCGTCCCGGCCGCGCTCCAGCACGGCGAGCTTGGCCAGGGCCCGGTCGCGGGCGGCCTCGTCGGGGACGCGCTCGAGGATCCGGCGCAGGGCCAGGTCGGGGTGGGTGGCGGCGGGGACCTCCAGGCGCCGGGCCACCCAGCGCCGGCGGACCAGTTCCCCCACGGTGCCGGCGACCTCGTCGGGATCCAGATCGAGCTCGGCGGCGATGGCGGCCGTGTGCCGGGTGCCGTCGCAGAGCCGCAGGACGGCCTGCTGGAGCTCCCCGACGGGCTGGGCGGGCCGCCCCGGGACCCGTACCCCGCCGTCCTCGCAGCGCACGAAGGACATCCGGCGCGGCGGGATCCACCGCATCAGCTCGTCGTCCTCGGCGAGCACCTTGGCCAGGGCGTCGACGGCCCAGCCGGAGAAGTAGACCTCCTGCGCGGCGAGGAAGCCGCGGCCGGCGTCCACGGTGACGGCGTGCGGCGCCGACGCGTCCCAGCGGCCCCAGCCGACGGGGCCGAAGAAGCCGATGGTGTCGTTCTTCACGCAGAACCGCTGCCAGTAGTGGGCGACCAGCTCCTCGCGCTGCCGGGGCATGCTGCTGCGCTTGTCCACGCCCGGCGTCCAGCGCAGGAACGGCGCGATGCCGGTGCGCAGCACGGCCGGGTTCTGCCAGGCGAGGGCCGCCTGGAAGCGGGGCCGGCCGGCGATGCGCTGGAGGTGGCGGGCGGTCTCCACGGCAGCCGTCGACAGCTCCTCGGTGAAGGCCTCCCACTCGGGTCCGGACAGGCCGGTGCCGGGGCCGAACTTGTCGGCGGCCTCGGCCAGTCCGGGCGGGGCCAGGCGCAGCACGCCGTCGGCGGGGAAGCCGGGGCCGCGCAGCGCGAACTCCTCCCAGAGCCGCCAGCCTCCGCCCGGTAGCAGGACCGGTGCGTGCTCGTCCGACATCACGTGCTCCTTCCGGAAAAGGGGGTGCCGCGGGAAGGCCGCACGGCTCTCGGCCGGGCGGTGGCCGCCGCCGGGACGCCGGGCTCCCCGGCAGGACAGCACCGTCCCGCGCCGGGGCGGCACGGCACCAGAGAAGATCCGGCAGCAACGCGCGCCGCGGGCTCGGCGCGTTCGTCCCTGCCCGGGGCGGGCGGGCGCCCGGCACGCTGTCGGCGTCGGCCCCGACCTGCGGCCGGCCCCACCACCTGCGGGAGGTTCACCATGACGCAACCCGACCCCACGACCGGCGCGGGCGCCGGCGAGGCCCGTCCGGCCACCGACGAGGTCTACCTCGTGGTGCGCAACGACGAGGAGCAGTACTCGATCTGGCGGGCGGACCGCGAGGTGCCCGCCGGCTGGCACCCGGAGGGCAGGCGGGGCAGCCGGCAGGAGTGCCTGGACCACATCGGCGAGATCTGGACGGACATGCGCCCGCTCAGCCTGCGCCGCCGGCTGGCCGGGGCAGATGCCTGAGCCACGGGCGGGCCGGCTCCTGGACCCGTCGGCGCACGCCCCGCCGCCGACGCCGTCCGGGCTGCTGTGTCCGGCCGTGCTTGACCTGTCCGGGCTGCGGCACCGGAGGCGGACGCCGGGCCCGCGGGTCCTGCGGGGGCCGCTGGAGCTGTACCTGGCCCATGTCGGAGCCCAGGACGAGCGTGCGCTGCGGGACGCGCGGGAACTGCTGGACGCGGAGGAACGGGCCCGGGCCCGCGCGTTCCGGCACGACCGTGACCGGGCCGCGTACGTCGTCGCGCACGCGGCACTGCGCGACGTGCTGAGCGTGCTGCTCGGCGTGCGCGCCGAGGCGCTGCCGCTGGCGCGGGAGCCGTGCGCCGGCTGCGGCGGGCCGCACGGACGGCCGGTCCTGCGCACGCCGGGTGTGCACTTCTCCCTGTCGCACAGCGGGGACCTGGTGCTGGTGGCACTCGCCCCCGCACCGGTCGGCGTCGACGTGGAGGGTCTGGCGACGAACCGGGCGGTGCTCGGTGCCCAGTCGGCCCTGCACCCGGCGGAGGCGGACGAGCTGGCGCTGCTGCCCGCGCACGGGCGTCCGGCCGCGTTCACCCGGGCCTGGGTGCGCAAGGAGGCCTACCTGAAGGGCCTGGGCACGGGTCTGGTGCGCGATCCGGCGCTGGACTACGTCGGCACCGGGCCGCTGCCGACCTCCCCGGCAGCGGGGTGGAGCGTGCGGGACGTCCTGGTCCCGGCGGGGTACGCGGCGGCGGTGGCCCTGCGGACGCCCTGAGGGCGTACGGGCGAACGAGGCGGGGACCGGTCCGGTGGACCGGTCCCCGCCGTCGTGCCGCGGCGCCCTCGCGCGGTCCGGTGCCCCGGGAGGCGCCGGGACGTGACGCCTTCACCAATGACTCACCACCGCACAGGAGTTGACACGCTACGATCACCGGCGTGACCGCTCCGGAACCGACCATCGTCGCCACCTCCGGAGGTCATCGCGTCGGCGCACGCACCCGGGTCCTCTTCGACGCCCTGGTCCACCACGCGGTCGATCTCTCCGGTGTGCACGGCAGACGCCCCCGCGTCCTCTACCTGGGCACGGCGGTGGGCGACGCCGAGCACGTCACGGCGCGGGTGGGCGAGGCCGCCCGGGTGGCGGGCTTCGACCTCACCCCGCTCCACCTCTTCCCGATGCCGAACGTGGAGGACGTCGAGGGCACGGTGCTCGGCCACGACGTGGTCTGGGTGATGGGCGGCTCGGTGGCCAACCTGCTCGCCGTGTGGCGGGCGCACCGGCTGGACGAGATCCTGCGGCGCGCCTGGCGCGCCGGCGTGGTGCTCGCCGGGGTGAGCGCGGGTTCCCTCTGCTGGTACGAGGGCGGCACCACGGACTCCTTCGGTCCCGAACTCCGCCCGGTCACCAACGGGCTGGGGCTGCTGCCGTACGGCAACGGGGTGCACTACGACAGCGACGGGGGCCGGCGCCCGCTGACCCACCGGCTGGTCGCCGAGGGCGTCTTCGGGGCGGCGCACTGCACCGACGACGGCGTGGGGCTGGTCTACCGCGGCACCGAGCTGGTCGAGGCGGTGGCGGAGCAGCGGGGCAAGGGCGCCTACGTGGTGTTCCGGGACGGCGACCGGGCCGTGGAGGAGCGGATCGAGCCGCGGCTGCTGCCCGCGCCCCCCGGCTGACGGGCGCCGCGAGGCGCGGCCGGCCGGCCGCGGGAGCGGGAGGCGTCCGCGGCCGGCCGCACGGCCGCGGATCACACCAGGCCGTGGCGCACGGCGTGGGCGACGGCGTGGGCCCTGTTGCGGGCCTGCAGCCGGGCCATGATCTCGTAGATGACGTTCTTGACGGTGTGTTCGGAACAGCACAGCAGCAGGGCGATCTCCGCGTTGCCGTGGCCCTCGGCCATGAGGCGCAGCACCGAGGCCTGACGTGTGGTCAGGGCGGGCCGGACGGCGCCGTCCGCCGGGTCCTCGGGCCGCGGCCGGCCGGCCAGCAGGTGGGAGAGCTCCGGGTAGGGAATGCTCGGGTGCGGGTGGGCCGCGCGGCGCACCGCCGCCACCAGGTTCTCCCCGGTGAGGTCGGCGGCCCGCAGGACGACCGCCCCGGCCCGCAGGGCGAGCCGCAGGTCCGTCCGGCCGACGGTGTCGCACACGAGGACCAGGGGACCGGTGTCCCGCCGGCCGCGCAGGGCCCGGGCGGCGTCGGTGGTGGCGACGACGGTGACGGCCCCGGGCCCGCCGTGCTCCGGCGCGCAGGCCAGCCCGGCGCGGCGGGCCACGCAGCGGACGCGGTCCGCGCCGGGCGAGGGCACGATGCGCAGGACGACGGGCGCGGGCGCGGGACCGGCACCGGGCACCGGGGGCGCGGCGGTCAGGGTCGCGGTCACAGCAGGCCCGCCCGGAGCGCGTAGGCGACCGCGTGGGCGCGGTTGCGCAGCCGGAACCGCTGGGTGATGTCGTGGACCACGGTGGTC
Source organism: Streptomyces marokkonensis (assembly GCF_008312835.1). Classification (GTDB taxonomy): domain Bacteria; phylum Actinomycetota; class Actinomycetes; order Streptomycetales; family Streptomycetaceae; genus Streptomyces; species Streptomyces marokkonensis_A. Next base: position 91,453 of record NZ_VSKS01000021.1, read on the forward strand.
ACGGTGCGCGGCGAGTAGGCGAGCCGCCTGGCGATCTCGGCCGTCTCGTGGCCGTCGGCGAGCAGCCGCAGCACCGAGCGTTCCCGGTCCGACAGCATGCCGTCGGTCCAGCCCCCGGCGGCGTGCCGGACGTCGGCCGGGCGGTCCAGGAGCTGTTCGAGCAGGTGGGGCGGCAGGGTGCAGTCGTCGCGGGAGGCGGCCAGCACCGCGTGGGCGAGGCGGGCCGCGTCGGCGTCCCGGCGCGGCAGCAGGCCGCGGGCACCGGCGGCCAGGGCGTGCAGGACGTCGCCGGAGGCGAGGGAACCCGCCACCAGGACGACGGCGGGGCTGTGCCGCAGGGCGCGGGTGGCGCGCACCATGTCGAGTTCGGCCGGTCCGGGGCGGTCCACGGTGAGGACGGCGACCCGCGCGTCCACGGGCTCACACACGGTCAGGTCCGGGCAGGCCAGCAGGGTGGTGCGCGTGCCGGCCTCCAGTACCGGGTCGAGGGCGACCACGCCGACGGTTACGGGTGCTCCCATCTGCTACTCCTAGGAAGTTCGTCCGCCCGGTCGTGCGCGCTCCGGGTCGGTTCTGCGGTGGGGACTGCGCACCACCGTGCCGTGGGCGGGGTGCCCCGGCATCGGTAACCGGTCCCCACCTTTCCGGCCGCCGGGGCCGCCCCCGTCGGCGTCCGCTCCCCGGCGACCGCCCCGCCGCCCGTCGCACGGCGGCCGGCGGCGGGCCGGCGCGGCGGCGGTGAACTGCGAGTGGGGTCCGGGGGCCGGTGCGGGGGAGGGCGGGAGCGGGCCATGGGGGTCCGTGTCCCCGAAGAGCGGGGCGCGGAGGGGTCCGGCGCACACGCCGCGGGCGGGCACAAGGGCCGAACGCGCAGAACGGCGTGTCCCCGTGGCGCCTCGTCACCCATGTGCGCCGAGCCGGTGACCTCACCGCCGACCTGCGGCTTTCGCTGATCGGGGTGCGGTTCGGCGTGCTCGGTGCGGCGGGGCGGCGCAGAATATGGGGGACGCTTACCCATGTGGGTGGCCGCGGGGGTCTGCGACCTTCGTTCTCGTGACTGAGACCGCCAGCCTCCCGACTTCCCGGAACACCGGCCTCCCGCCCTCGTGGTGGGCCCCGGCGCTGTCCCTCGCGGAACGGCTCGCCGCCCCCGGCCTGCCCGGGACGACCGCCGAGGCCGAAGCCGGCACCGGCCCCGCCCCGTGGGCCGTCGGGGACGCCGAAGGCTTCGCCCTGCGGCTGGCCCATCTCGGTGTGGACCGGGCCACGGCCGAGGCGCTGGCCGCCGAGCCCGCCGGGCGGCTGGCCGCCCGGGCCGCCAAGCCCGACTGGGCGCGGTACGCCGAGGCCGTCCTGGCCGGCGCCCCCGGGGAGCCGGCGGAGCCGGTCACCCGAGGGGGCGAGGGGCCCGACGTCTTCGCCCCGGTCGTACGCCCGCTCGTCGCCGCCGCCACCGCGCGGCTGGCCGGGCTGCTGCCCGCGGACGCCGAGGCGGCCGTGTGGCGGGAGGCGTTCGCGCGGCGGCTGACGCACCAGCTGGTCCGTCAGGCGGCGCGGACCCTGGTCCACGAACTCGACACGGCGCGGCGCGGCGGACGGCTGGCCGGTGCCGGCCCGCGTGAGCGGTTCGACGCCTTCGTCGCCGCCACGGGCACCCGGCAGGGCCTCGGCGCGCTGTTCGCCTCCCGCCCCGTACTGGCCCGGATGCTCGCGCGGACCGCGCTCGACGCGACCGCGGCCACCGCCGAGCTGGCGGCCCGTTTCGCGGCCGACCGGGAGGACCTGACCGCCGGGCTCCTCGGCCGGCGCGACCCGGGACCGCTCACCGGGGTGGATCTCGGCCGCGGGGACGCCCACGAGGGCAACCGGTCCGTCGCGGTCCTGCACTTCGCCGGCGAGCGGCTGGTCTACAAGCCGCGGCCGCTCGGCCAGCACGCCCTCCTGGACGACCTGGTGGGCTGGCTCAACGCCAAGGTGCCCGGGCTGGACCTGCGCACCCCGCGCAGTCTGCGCCGCGAGGCGTACGGCTGGCTGGAGTTCGTCGAACACCGCTGGTGCCGGTCGGTGACCGAGACCGACGCCTTCTACCGGCGCCAGGGCGCGCTGCTGGCCCTGCTGTACGCGGTGGACGGCGCCGACATGCACTACGAGAACGTCATCGCCTGCGGCGACCAGCCGGTCCTGGTGGACGCCGAGACGCTGCTGCACACCGGGCTCGCGCAGTCCATGACGGCGGGCGCCGACCCGGCGGCGGACGCGCTGCAGGCCTCCGTGCACCGCACCTGTCTGCTGCCGCACCTGCTGATCGGTGAGCACGGGGCCCTGGACATCTCCGCGCTCGGCCGGTCCACCGACGGCACCTACCCGAGCGAGGGCCTGCACTGGCGGGACAGCGGCCTGGACACCATGCGGGCCGTGCGCGGACCGCTGCTCAGCCCCGCGGCGCACAACCAGCCGCTGCCCGCCGGCCGTCTCCTGGAGGGCGCCGACCACCGGGCCGCGCTGCTGGAGGGCTTCCGGGCCGCGTACGCGGCACTCGCCGCCGACGGGCACGAACTGCTCGGCGAGGACGGCCCGTTGATGTCCGGCGCGGACCGTCCCGCCCGGCTCGTCGCCCGCTCCACCCGCCTGTACGCGACACTCCTCGAGGAGTCCGCCCACCCGTCGCTGCTCCGCGACGCGCTCGCCCGCGAGGGGGTCTTCGCGGTGCTGTGGACGGAGTCCGAGCACGACGAGGCGCGCCGCCGGCTGGCCGAGCACGAGACGGCGGCACTGTGGCGCGGTGACGTCCCGCTGTTCACGCACCGGCCGTCGGGAACCGCGGTGCGGGCCGACGACGGCACGTGGCTGCCCGGCCTGCTGCCGGTGGCGGGCGTGACCGCGGTGCGGGAGAAGATCGCCCGGATGGACGAGGTCGACTGCCACGACCAGGAGTGGATCATCGCGGCCACGATCGCGGCACGGGGTGCGGGGTCCCCGCTGGACCGGCCCCGGTCCGAACTGGCGGTGGAGCCGGTGCCGGCGGTCGCGCCCGACGCATCCCGGCTGCTCGCCGCCGCGTGCGGGATCGCCGACGAGATCGCCGCCCGCGCGGTGCGGGACGGTGGCCGGACCAACTGGCTCGGCCTGGAGCGGGTGTCCGGCCCGCACTGGGCGGTGCTGCCGATGGGCGCCGGTCTCGCGCAGGGCTACTGCGGAGTGGCGCTGTTCCTGGCGCACACGGACGCGCTGACCGGGGCGGGCCGGTACGCCGCCCTCGCCCGGGAGGCGATCCGCCCGCTGCCCGCCCTGCTGAAGGCCCTGGCGGACGACCCGGAACTGAGCGCGGCGGCCGGACCGGGCGCGTACGACGGCCTCGGCGGCATCGTGTACGCGGTGCTGCGGCTGTCGGCGCTGCTCGGCCCGGAACCGGCGGACTGCCTGCCCGACGCGCTCACCGCCCTCGCGCACGCCGCCTCCGCCTCACCGGATCCGGGGTTCGCCGGCGGCACGGCCGGAGCGCTGACCGCCGCCGTCGCCGTGCACGAGGCGACCGGCGATCCGGCGGCGCTGCGGCTGGCGTCCGCCCTGGCGGACCGGCTGCTCGACGCGGTGTCCGGCGGCGAGGGGGCCCCGCCGTCGGGGACCGCCGCCGCCGCGACCGGCCCGTCCGCCGGTTTCGCCGACGGTGCCGCGGGCATCGCCTGGGCCCTGCTCCGGTACGCGGCCCGCCGTCCCCGGGAGGCCGGCCCGCACACGGCCGCCGCCCGGATGCTGCTGCACACCGCGCTGCGGGACACCGGAGCGGCCCCCGCGGACGCGTCCTGGTCCCGCGGATCCGCCGGGGCGGCGGCCGTCGCCGCCCACCTGCCTCCCGGCCCGCCCGTCGCCGCCCGGCCGGCGGACACCGACGTGCGCCCCGACCTCAGCCTCGGGCAGGGCACACTCGGCGCGCTGGAGGCCCTGGCGGTACGGGCCGGACGGGGTGACCCGGCCGCCGCCGGAACGCTCGCCCGGCACGCCGGCCGGGCCCTCGCCCTCGTCGAGGCGCAGAGCCACCGCTGCGCCACCCCCGACCACGTTCCCTCACCCGGACTGCTCGACGGGCTGTCCGGCATCGGGTACGGGCTGCTGCGCCTCGCCCACCCCGGCACCGTCCCGTCCGTCCTGCTCCTGTCCCACCCCGACCACTGACCGGCACGGCACCGCAGAACCACGGCACTTCCACCTCCAGCCCCGTACCCGCGTACGGACTCCAGAAGGGGACCAACGATGGACCAGCACCTGAACACCACCGCCGCCGACTCCGTCGCGAACGCCGCCGAGGAGCAGGACGCTGCGGGCGGGATCACGCTCACCGGCCGCAACCGGGCCTGCGCCCGCGCCCGCGTCCTGGCCGGGATGGTGCTGACCAGCGGCATCGTCATCACGCTCACCACGCTGGACACCTCGGTCTCCGCGCCGAGCTGACCCCCGTTCGGTCGTCACTTCGCGTGATGGCGCGGGCCCGCCGGGCGGGCCCGCGCCGCGGTGCGTCCGGCGGGCCGGCCCGCTCCCGCCCCGGCACGGAACCGCTCCGCGTACGGGCCGGGCGGGTTCACGGTGCGTGACCGCACCGATGCGGTCTGCCCCAGATCCCGACATCCTGATTATCATCTGCGTTCATGCGTTCCCATGCGCCTTCCCTCGTCGGGCGGGACCCCCAACTCAGCCTGATCGAAAATGCCTTGGCCGAGGCGCGACAGGGACGCGGCGGTGTCGTCTTCCTGGTCGGTGAGGCCGGCGTGGGCAAGTCACGGCTCGCGGCGGAGGCGGTGGGCGGCGCGCTGGGCTCCGGGATGCGGGTACTGCGCGGCCGCAGCAGCACCACCGGGCCCGCGGTGCCGTTCCGTCCGCTGACCGAGGCGCTGATGCCGCTGTTCCGCGGTGGCCAGCCCCTGGACGACGCGGCCCTCGGCCCGTACCGGCCGGTCCTCGGGCGCCTGATACCCGAGTGGGACACCGGGGAGCGCGAGAGCAGCTCCATGGTGATCCTGGGCGAGGCGGTGCTGCGCCTGCTGTTGGCCGCCGGGCGCGGGCAGGGACAGTTGCTGCTCCTCGAGGACCTGCACGACGCGGACCCCGAGACCCTGGGCGTCCTCGAGTACCTGGTGGACAACCTGGAGTACACCCCGGTCCTGCTGCTGGCCACCGTACGGACCGATTTCAGCGACGCGCTGGACCTGGCGCAGTCCGCCCGCCGCAGGGGAGCCGCCACCCTCGCCGAACTCCCGCCGCTGACCAGGCCGCAGGTGGAGGAGATGACGGCGGCGCACCTGGGCGTGGACCGCCCGGACGAGGTGCCGCCGGAAGTCCCCGACCGCCTGTGGGAGGACAGCGCGGGCAGTCCCTACCTGGTCGAGGAACTGCTCCAGTCCATGATCGGGGCGGGCACGCTGGTGCAGGGCGCCGACGGCTGGCGCACGGTCGGCGATCTGCGCCGCGACGTCTCCTCCACGCTGGCCCGGGGCATCCTGCGCCGCATCGACCGGCTGGGCGCGCAGGGTCTGACGCTGCTGTCCGCCGCCGCCGTCCTGGGCCGGCGCTTCCCGCTCACCGTGCTCCAGCACATGACCGGCGTCGACGACCGGACCCTGCTGAGCCATCTGCACGCGGGCGTCGCCGCCCGGCTGGTCATCCCCGACGAGCCCGCCCCCGACTGGTACTCCTTCCGCCACTCTCCCACCGTCGAGGCGCTGTTCACGCAGATGACGCCGGGGCAGCGCGCGGAGCTGGCACGGCGCGGCGCGCGGGCCGTCGAGGAACTGCACCCGGGCCTGGAGGGCGACTGGTGCGCGCTGGCGGCCGGGCTGCGCTGCGAGGCCGGGGACCGGGTGGAGGCCGGGCTGCTCTACGCGGACGCCGGCGGGCGGGCCCTGGCGGCGGGCGCCCTGGGGTCGGCGGTGACACTGCTCAGCCGGGCCGAGGGGCTGCTGGCCGACGCCGGTGATCCGCAGGCCCGGGCCTCGGTGCTCGAGGACCTGCTGCCGGCGCTCGCGGAGGCAGGTGACTTCGCCCGCGCCTTCGACCTGGCCGAGGACCTGCACGCGCTGGGCGGGGCCGGGCTGAACGCCGTACGGCTGGCCACGCTGCACACCCGGCTGGCCAAGGTGGCCCACACGGCGGGCCGATGGAGCGACGGCAACCGGCAGGTCGTCCGGGCCCGCGAGGTGCTGGCGGCGGCCCCGGACGAGGCGACGGCCGCGGCCGTCGACGTCACGGCCGCCTACCTCGCCCTGGACACCCCGGGCCCGGACCGCACCCAGCACGCGGAGAAGCTGGCCCGCTCGGCGGCCGACACCGCCGAGCGGCACGGCCTGCCGGTCGTCGCCTGCCAGGCGCGGGAACTGCTGGCCACCGTCGCCCGCGAACGGGACCCCGAGGAGTCCGCGGACATGCTCCGGCAGGCCCTCCAGACGGCGGAACGGCACCGGCTGCCCCTGCAGCGCATGTACGCGGCCACCCGCATGAGCGGCAACGCCTGGCTCGCCGAGGGCGACACCTCCGGCCTGCTGGCGGCCCGGGAGGAGGCGCTGCGGCTCGGCTCCGTGAACGTCGTGCACACGGTGGACGGCATCCTCGTCCTGGACGCGGTGCTGCGCGGTGAGCACGCGACCGCGCAGTCGGCCGCCGCGGACTGCCTGGCGGTGGTGCGGAGGCTGCGCCTGGCGCCCGTCGTGCGGTACGTCCTGATGGCGCGGGCCGCCCTGGAGGCGCACCGCGCGGACCGCGCGGCCATGGAGGAGACGCTGGCGGCGTTCACCGAGTGGGACGGCGCGGGTTCGCAGGAGGAGCCGCTGAGCATCGGCCTGGCCCGAGCCTTCTGCGCGCTGCTGGAGGAGGACCGCGACCTGGCGCGCGCCGAACTGCGGGCGGTGCAGGCGCTGGAGGCGGACAATCCCTCGACCTACCACCTCGGCGGCACCCACGGCCTGGTCCTGCTGCTGGACGTGCTCGCCGGCGACGCGGACCGGCCCCGGCACGACGAGATCACCGCCACCGCGACGGCCCGGATGCGGTGGAACCGCCAGTTCGTGCTGTTCGCCGACGCCGTGCTGCTGGGCCGGGAGGGCTCGGGGCCGGGCGCGTCGGCGGCGGTGGAGACGGCGCTGGCGGCGGCGGAACCGTATCCGCTCGCCCGGCACCTGGGGCTGCGGCTGATCGCGGAGGCGGCGCACCAGGACGGCTGGGGCGACCCGGTGGGCTGGCTGCGGCAGGCCGAGCACTACTTCCACGAGCGGGACGTCGCCGCGGTCACCGGCGCCTGCCGGGCGGCGCTGCGCCGCCTCGGCGCCCCGGTGCACCAGCACCGCACCGGCACCCGCTCGATCCCGCGGGAACTGCGCGCCCAGGGCGTGACCGTACGGGAGTTCGACGTGTTCCGGCTGCTCGCGGAGCGGCTCAGCAACAAGGACATCGCCGACCGGCTGTTCATCTCGCCCCGCACGGCGGAGAAGCACATCGCGAGCCTCATCACCAAGACGGGGGCGGCCAACCGCGCGGACCTGTGCGCGCGGTCGGCCGCCCTCCGGGAGTAGCGCCGGGCGGCGAGGGGCCGTCTACCGCATCTCGCGCACCGCCCTGGACGCCAGCACCGCCAGTCCGGTCGCGGCGAGCACCGCGGCCACCACCCCGAACAGCGCGGAGACGTCCTTGCCGGCCAGCGCCCCGCACACGATCAGCGACAGCGGGGCGACGGCGTAACCGAGGACCATGTCGACGGAGACGACACGGCCGAGCACGTCCTGCGGGATGTTCCGCTGGATCCAGCTCAGCCCGAACACGCCCTGGAATCCGATGGCGAAGCCCATGGCGAGGACGGTCGCCACGACGACCGGGGTGCTGTGCACCAGCCCGAGGACCGCCATCCCCGCGCCGAGCCAGCCGGCCAGGGCGGCCACCAGCAGCCCGACCCTGGGCCGCCCGCCGAGGGCGCCGCCGGCGAGCGTGCCGAGGACGGCTCCCGCGGCGAGGGAGCCGTTGAGCACGCCGAGCGTGGCCGAGCCGCCGCGCAGCACCTGGTCGGCGAGGGTGGCGAAGCCGACCGTGAAGGGCCCGGCGTAACAGAAGTTGACGGCGGTGTCGAGGACGACCACGGTCCGCAGCCGCGGATCGCGGGTGGTGTAGGTGATGCCCTCGCGGATGCGGGCGGCGAGGGACGCCTGCTTCTCCGGCACGCCGTCCGTAGTGGTGCGGGGAGCCCTGGGGCGGGTGCGGACGCGAGCCACGCACAGGCCGCACAGGGCGAAGCAGACGGCGTCGACGAGGAAGGCGACCGGAGCCTGGGTCAGCGCGATGACCAGGCCGCCGACGGCCGGTCCGATGACGGCGGCGGTCCGCGCGCCCGCCCCCATCAGCGCGTTGGCCGGGGTGAGCAGTTCGTCGTCGACCACCGAGGGCAGGATGGAGACGCGTGCCGGCTGGAAGAAGGCGTCGACGGTGCCGAAGGCGGCGGCCGCGGCGCACAGCATCCACACCGTCAGGTTCCCGGTCAGCCCGGCCAGTCCGACGGCCGCCATCAGGACGGCCCGGGTCCAGCTGGAGGCGACCATCAGGGTGCGCGGGGACATCGAGTCGCCGAGGCTGCCGCCGACCAGGGTGAACAGGGCGCGGGGCACGGCCTGGAAGGCCAGCACGTAGCCGAGGGTGAGGGTGGAGCCGGTCAGTCCGAGGGTGATCCAGGAGAACGCGACGACGCTGAAGCCGTCGCCCAGCAGGGACAGCGCCTGCCCCGTCCACAGGAGCCGGAAGGACCGGTGCCGGACGGGGGCCCACAGGCGTGGGCCGGCGCCGGCCAGGGTGGTGGCCATGAGAAGCCTTTCGTCGGACCGGGGGGCCGGTCAGTAGTGGACGGGCAGGGCGGTGAGCCCGCGGTTGAGCAGGGAGGGCTGCCAGGCGGGGCGGCCGGGGTCGGTGAGCGTCAGGCCGGGGTGGTCGCACACCAGCGTGCGGACGGCGGCCACGGCGACCAGGCGGGCCAGGGCCGCGCCGATGCAGAAATGCGCGCCGAAGCCGAACCCGAGGTGGGTGGCGCCGGAGCGGCGGACGTCGAACCGGCCGGGGTCGGGGAAGCGGGCCGGGTCGCGGTTGGCGGCGGCGGTGACGAGGAAGATCCGGTCCCCGGCGCGCAGGGTGCGGCCGTCGAGGTCGAGGTCGCGGGCGGCGGTGCGGATGGACATCTTGGACGGGCCGTCCAGGCGCAGGGTCTCCTCCACCGCCCCCTGGGCCAGTTCGGGTTCGGCCCGGACGGCGGCCAGCTGGCCGGGACGGGTGTGCAGGGCCAGGACGGTGTTGGCGATGAGGTTGCTGGTGGTCTCCCCGCCCGCGAACGCCATCTGGGTGAGCATCCCGGTGAACTCCTCCTCGGTGACCGAGTCGCCGACCCGGCCCTCCCGCAGCACCTGGCTGATCAGGTCGTCGCCGGGTTCGGCGCGGCGCCGGGCGACGAGGGCGCCGAGGTAGTCGTCGAGGCTCACCAGCGCCTGCAGGGAGGCCCGGTACTCGCTCTCCTCCTGCGCGGTGCCGAGGACGAGGTCGGCGACGCGGGTGTTCCAGTACCAGAAGGAGGGCCCGTCGGTGGGCGGGATGCCGAGCCAGCGGGCGAACACCAGGGCGGGCAGCGGTCGGGCGACGTCGGCCAGGAGGTCGCCGGTGCGGCCGGGCGTCGCCCGGCGGGCGAGGACGGCCCGGGTCGCCTTCTCGGTGAAGGCGCGGTACCGGGCCACGGCGCGGGCGGCGAACGCCTCCTGGAAGACCTGGCGGAGCCTGCGGTGCTCGGGCGGGTCGTTGAAGACCATCCAGCGCGAGAGGATCCCGAAGGCCCGCTCGGCGTCCTCGCGGGCACCCTGCGGGACGGCGTCCATCAGGGGCCGCACCCGGTCGGCGGAGACCGCGGGGTCGCGCAGGCAGCGCATCACCTGGTCGTAGCCGGTGACGAGCCAGGCGTGGTGCAGGGGGCTCCAGTGGACGGGCGCGTGGTCGCGCAGGGCGTCGAGGTGGCCGTAGGGGTCGGCGATCATGTCGGGGGAGAGCAGGTAGCGCTCGGTGAAGACGGGGGTGTGGGTGGTCATCGGGTCTCTCCCGTCCCGGTGCGTCCGGTGGCGGCGTCGGATCCGGCGGCCCGTGCGGTGCCGGTGTTCCCGATGCCGGTGAGCAGGCCGGCGATGCCGCGCACCCGGGGCTCGGCCATCATCGACATGTGGTCGCCGTCGCTGACGTGCAGCGTCAGCCCGCCGCCGGCCACCTCGCGCCAGCGGGCGACGTAGGTGTCGTAGTCGACGTCCAGGCCGGGCATGGTGCGGCCGCGCGGCAGTCCCGCGGCCTCGCTGCCCACCACCAGGTGCACATGACCGGGGTACGGGCGGACCTCGTACGCGGCGAGGGCGGCGAGCAGCGAGTGCCACACCTCGATCGGGGCGCCTTCGACGAGGGCGGCCTCCGACGGGCTCATGCCGGCCCCGAGCAGGGTGGCGGTGAGTTCGGCGCCGGCCCGGTCGCGCTGCGGGGAGGGCGGCAGGTCGCGCAGCCGGTCGCGCTGGCGCAGGGCCTCGCGCAGGTCCCGGGTGACGCCCAGGAGCCGGGCGCGGGCGGCGGGGTTGGGCAGGTAGGGCTCGATGAGGACCAGCGGGGCGACGGCGTGTCCGGCCCGGTGGAGCTGGGTGGCCATCTCCAGGGCGATGTTCGCGCCCATGGACCAGCCGAGCAGGGCGTGCGGGCCGGTGCCACCGCGTTCGGTGATCTCGGCGACGTAGTTGGCGGCGATGCCGGTCACGGTGCTCGGGTCGGTGCCGCCGAGCAGGCCGCGCGCCTGGAAGGCGTGCACGGGACGGCCGGGCGGCAGGGCGCGGGCGAGCGGGACGAACCAGGCGGCGCTGCCGCCGGTGGGATGCACGCACCACAGGGGTTCCCCGGTGCCTTCGCGCAGCCGTACCTCGGAGGTGACGGCGGCGGGCAGGCCCTCGCCCGCCGCCCGGACGGCGTGCCGGGCGAGCCGGGCGAGGGTGGGGTGCTCGATCAGGTCGCCGACGGAGACCGGCAGGCCGCGCGCGGCGGCCATGAGGGAGACCCGGACCGTGGACAGGGAACTGCCGCCGATGCGGAAGAAGTCGTCGTGGACGCCGATCCGGGACAGGCCGAGCACCTCGCGCCAGATCTCGGCGAGGATCTTCTCAGCGGCACCGGACGGGGCGACGTACGCGGTGTCCGTGCGGTCGGCCTCGGCCGGCGGCAGGGGCAGCGCCCGCTTGTCCGTCTTGCCGCTGCGGTTGACCGGCATCTCGTCGAGGACGACGAACCGTGCGGGCACCATGTACCCGGGCAGGGAGGCCCGCAGGGCGCCGCGCAGTTCCTCCGGGGCGGGCCGGTGCGCTCCGGAGACGACGAGGTAGGCGACGAGGGCCGGTTCGCCCGGCAGGTCGGTGCGGTGCAGGACCACCGCCTGCCGGATGTCCGGGAGCTGCCTGAGGGCGTGTTCGATCTCCCCCAGCTCGATGCGGAAGCCGCGGAGCTTGACCTGGGAGTCGCGGCGGCCCAGCCACTCCACGGAGCCGTCCGGCCGGTGCGTGCCGAGGTCGCCGGTGCGGCACAGGCGGTCGCCGGGGTCACCGTACGGGTCGGGGACGTAGGTGGCGGCGGTGAGGGCGGGCCGGCCCAGGTAGCCGCGGCCGACGGCGTCGCCGCCGAGGTATATCTCGCCCGGGACGCCGGCCGGCACCGGCTGGAGGTCGTCGTCCAGGACGTGGACCCGGGTGTTGCGTATCGGGGTGCCGACGGGCGGACGGCCCCCTCCGGGGCTCAGCTCGGCGGCGAGGGACCACACGGAGGTCTCGGTGAGGCCGTAGACGTTCTGGAAGCGGCGGCCGCGCGACCACAGGTCGGCGAGTTCGGCCGGGCAGGCCTCGCCGGCCACCTGCAGCACCCTGAGGCCCGGGAAGGCGTCCTCGCCGAGGACGGCGAGGGCGCTGGGCGGCAGCATGGCGGCGGTGACCCGGTTCTCGCGCAGGGTGCGCGCGAGGTCGGGTCCGGGACGCAGGTCGTCCCTGGGGGCGGTGACCAGGCAGCCGCCGTTGGAGAGGGACCAGGTCAGTTCCAGGATCGAGGCGTCGAATCCGAACGAGGCGAACTGCAGGACGCGGTCCTCGGGGGTGGGGTCCACCAGGTCGCGCTGGCCCTCGAGCATGTTGGACAGGCCGCGGTGCGGGATGGCCACCCCCTTGGGGACGCCGGTGGAGCCCGAGGTGTAGATGATGTAGGCGAGGGTGTCGGCGTCGGCCTCCGGGCCGCCCGGCACGGGCTCCTGGTGCTCCGCCGGGGCGTCGAGGTGGACGACCGGCCCGTCGAACGGCACCGTGCCGGCCAGCGGCCGCTGGGTCAGCAGCACGCGCATGCCGCTGTCCTGCGCCATGAACGCGAGCCGCTCGGCGGGGTGCTGCGGATCCAGGGGCAGGAACGCGCCGCCGGAGCGCAGCACACCGATGGCGGCGCGCACCAGGTCCGGGCCGCGTTCGGCGCAGATGCCCACCACCGTCTCGGGCCCCACGCCGAGCCGTCGCAGCCGGCGCGCCAACTGCTCGGCTTGCTCGTTCAGTTCGGCGTACGTGAGCCGCTGCCCGAGGTGCTCGACGGCGGTGGCGTCCGGGGTGCGGGCGGCGTGGCCGGCGATGTGCTCGTGCAGGAGCAGCGGGGAGGACGGGACGACGGGACCGCGGGCCCATTCGTCGAGGGCGGTGGCGCGGGCGGCCCCGGTGAGGGCGGGCCGGGTGACGCGGCCCCCGGGGCCGGCGGTCATGGCCTCCAGCTGGGCGCAGTACACGTCGGCCAGTTGCTCGGCGGTGGCGGGGGCGACGTACTCCGGGTCGGCGTCGAGGGTGAAGGCGTTGACGCTGGCGTTGACCAGCAGCGGGAACATGGTGCGGGCGATCTCCAGGGAGTCGTCCCAGGAGTCGTGGGAGAGGCGGTGGAAGTTGACGTAGTTGAAGACGGCGTCGGTCAGCCGCGGTTCGGTGGGCCGCAGTTCGGCGATGCGGACCAGGGGGACCCTGCGGTGCGGCAGCATGTCCTGCTCGGCCCGGAAGACGTCCCGCAGGTAGGCGAGCCAGGTGCCGCGCGGGCGGGCCACGCCGAACGGGACGGTGTTGAGGAACAGGCCGCGCATCCGGTCGGCGCCGGGCAGTTCGGGCCGGCCGTTGGTGACCAGGCCGACGCTGTGGCCGAGCGCGTCGTCGTCGCGGCCGGCGAACAGGCTCATGGTGTGGTGGAAGGCGGCGACCAGCACGGTGCGGCGCGGCACGCCCGCTTCCCTGGCGAGCCGGCCGATGCGCTCGGCGAGGTGGGCGTAGGAGCGGCGGACCTCATGGACCGGCGGTTGGTCCTCCGCGGCGCCGTCGGTGCGGCGGCGCAGGGTGACCGGCCGCAGCTCGGCGAGCCGGTCGCGCCAGTACGCCAGTGACTCCTCGCTCCGCGAGGCGGCGCGCTCCAGGGCGACGTACTCGGCGAACGGCGGCGCGTTCGGCGGCTGCGGTGCGGTGCGGTGGGCGACGGCCTCCCGGTGCAGTGCGAGCAGGTCGGCGACGAGGGAGGTCAGGCTCCAGCCGTCCAGGACGACGTGGCAGTCGGTGAGGACGAGCCGCAGGTCGTGGTCGGTGACGTGGTGCAGGTGGATGCGGACCAGAGGGGCGGCGGCCAGGTCGAAGCGGCGGTCGAACTCCTCGTCGACGAAGCGGCGCAGTCGCGCCCGCTGCTCCTCGCGCGGCAGTCCGCGCAGGTCGGTGTAGCCGACGGGGAGGCGGGCGGTGCGGTGGACGAGCTGGAGGGGTTCGCGGTAGGAGACCAGGTCGACGGAGGTGCGCAGGATGGGGTGGCCGGCGACCACCGCGTCGACGGCGGCCTGGAAGGCGCCGAGGTCGAAGCCCTCGGGGACGCTGATCTTCAGATCGGTGACGTTGTGGTACGCGCCCCGCCGGGGGTCGGCGAGCATCTCGTGCAGCATGCCCGCCTGGAGCATGGTGAGCGGATAGGCGTCCGCGAGGTGGTCCGGCAGCCGGCCGGCGTCGGCGGGGTCCAGCTGGGAGAACGGGGCGACCGGCTCCGGGGCGCCGGCCGCCTCGGTGACGAGCGCGGCCAGGTCGGCCAGGGTGCGGGCGCGGAAGACGTCGGCGACGGTGAAGGCGAGCCCGGCGAGGCGGCCCAGGCCGACCAGCCGCAGGGCGAGGATGGAGTCGCCGCCGAGGTCGAAGAAGTTGTCGGTGCGGCCGACGTGTTCGGTGCCGAGGACCTGGCTCCACACCCCGGCCAGGGTCTGCTCGACCGGCCCTTCGGCGGGCACGTGGGCGCGGTCTCCGGCGGCTTGTGCGCGCACGGCGGTCAGCGCGGCGCGGTCCACCTTGCCGTTGGCGGTCAGCGGCAGCCGCTCGTGGCGGACGAACAGCGCCGGGACCATGTAGTCGGGCAGGCGCAGCCGCAGTCCCTCGCGCAGGGCGGGCGGGTCGAGCGGGCGGGCCTCGGGCGTGACGACGTGCGCGACCAGCCGGGCCGTGCCGCCGTCGTCGGCGCGGGCCACCACGGCGACGTCCCGGACGCCGGGCAGGGCGCGCAGCGCGGTCTCGATCTCACCCGGCTCGATCCGGTACCCGCGGATCTTCACCTGGTGGTCGGCGCGGCCCACGTAGGCCAGCCGGCCGTCGGGCAGCACGCGCACCAGGTCGCCGGTGCGGTACATGCGGGCGCCGGGGACACCGAAGGGGTTCTCCACGAAGCGTTCGGCGGTCAGCTCGGGCCGGTTGCGGTAGCCGCGGGCGACGCCGCCGCCGGAGACGTACAGCTCGCCGACGGTGCCGGGCGGGACGAGCCGGCCCCAGGGGTCGAGGACGTATCCGTGCTGTCCGGCCAGCGGCCGTCCGATCGGCGAGCGGACCGCGCCGCGGACGTCGTCCTCCGTCACGGTGTGGATCGTGACGTGCACGCAGGTCTCGGTGATGCCGTACATGTTCACCAGGGCGGGACGGTGCCCGGGGGCGGCGAACCAGTCGCGGTAGTCGCGCACGTCGAAGGCGTCGCCGCCGAAGATCACCGTGCGCAGGGCCAGGTCGTCGAAGCCGGCTCCGGCGTTCTCGAGGTGGGTGCGCAGGCCCTTGAAGGCGCCGGGGGTCTGGTTGAGGACGGTGACGCGCTCCTCGCGCAGCACGCGGTGCACGGCCGCCGGGTCGCGCACCTCGTCCGCGTCCAGCACGACGACGCGTCCGCCGCCGGTGAGCGGCGCCCACAGTTCCCACACGGAGAAGTCGAAGGCGGGCGAGTGCATCAGCGTCCACACGTCGGCGGGGCCGAAGTCGAAGTGCCGGTCGGCGGCGGCCAGCAGCCAGGCCAGGTTGGCGTGGGTGACCTCCACGCCCTTGGGGCGGCCGGTGGAGCCGGAGGTGTAGATGACGTAGGCGAGGTCGTCCGGGGCCGGCCGGATGTCCCCGCCGTCGTCCGGGGCGTGCTCCTGGTCGGAGTCGTCGAGCAGCAGGAGCCGGGCGGGCAGGGAGTCCACGGCGGTGCGGGTGTCGGTGTCGGTGACGATCCAGTCGATCCCCGCGTCGGTGACGGTGAACTCGCGCCGGGCCCGCGGATGGGAGGGGTCGAGCGGGAGGTAGGCGGCACCGGCCCGCCAGATGCCGAGGAGGGCGGCCGCCAGGTCGGGGGTGCGGCCGAGGCAGACGCCGACGAGCGAGCCGCGGCTGACCCCGGCGGCGCGCAGCCGCCGCGCGAGGGCCGAGGCGCGGGCGTCGAGCAGGGCGTAGGTCAGGGAGCGGCCGGATCCGCTGACGGCGACGGCGTGCGGGGTGCGGGCCGCGTGCCCGGCGAACCTCTCGGGCGCGGTCCGCGGCTCGGGGGCGACGGCGGCGCCGGTGCGCGCGGGGCCGTCGGCGCCGAGGAGGTGGGCGCGTTCGGCGGGGGTGAGCGGGTCGATGCCGCTGAGCGGGGTGTCGGGGGTGGCGCAGAAGGCCTCGAGCAGGGTGACGGTGTGCCGGGCGAGGGCGGCGACCGTGGCCTCCTCGAAGAGGTCGGGCCGGTAGACGAAGGCCAGCTCGGTGCGGTCCTCGCCGTCGCGCAGGTCCAGGGTGAGGTCGAACTTGGCGGTGGTCAGGCCGATCGGGTACGGCGTCCCGGCCGCCCCGTCGAGGGCGAAGCCGGGCGCGGCGGCGCCGGACTGCGTGTAGAGCACCTGCACCAGCGGGTTGCGGGCCAGGTCGCGGTCGGGGCTGAGCGCGTCGACGACCCGCTCGAAAGGCAGGGACTGGTGCTGGAAGGCCTCCAGGACCCGGTCCCGGGTACGGGCGAGCAGCGTGGCCGGGGTCGGGTCGTCGGAGAGGTCGCCGCGCAGCACGAGCGTGTTGACGAAGAAGCCGACGAGCTGCTCGGTCTCGGCGCGTTCCCGGTTGGCCACGACGGTGCCGACGGCGACGTCGTGCTGTCCGGTGTGGAAGGCGAGCGCGGCCTGGAACGCGGCTAGCACGGTCATGTAGGGGGTGGTGCCGGCGCGGTGGCCCAGCGCGGCGAGCGCGCCGGTGAGGGCGGGCGGCAGGGTGACGCGGTGGACGGCCCCCCGGCCGGAGGGGGTCTCCGGACGGGGGTGGTCGGCCGGCAGCTCCAGCGGGGTGAGGCCGGCCAGGCGGGCGCGCCAGTGCTCGAGCGCCGCGGACTGGTCGCTCTCGCGCTGCCAGAGCGCGTAGTCGGTGTAGTCCAGCGGGAGTTCGGGCAGCTCCGGAGCACGTCCGCGCGTCGCGGCGCGGTACAGCTCGGCCAGGTCGCGGACGAGGAGGTCGAGGGACCATCCGTCGGAGACGATGTGGTGCATCCCCAGGACGAGGACGTGGTCCTCGGCGGCGGAGCGTACGAGGGTGGCGCGGAAGGCGGGTTCGCGGGCGAGGTCGAAGGGGCGCAGGGCGGCCGCGTGCACGGCGGCCGCCAGCCGGCGTTCGCGCTCCCCGGCGTCCTCGCCGGTCACCTCGGTCACCTCCAGGACCGTGCCGCCCGCGGGCAGGACCCGCTGGTGGGGCACGCCCTCGTGCTCGGGGAAGACCACGCGCAGCTGCTCGTGCCGGTCGGCCAGGCCGGCGACGGCCGCGGTGAGGGCCGGCACGTCCAGCGGGCCGGTCAGACGCCAGGCGGCGGGGAGCAGATAGGTCGGCGCGCCGGGGTCGATCCGGTCCAGGAAGTACAGGCGCTGCTGGGCCGCGGACAGCGGGATCCGCTCCGGGCGCGGACGGACCCGGGCCGGGCCGGTGTCCCGGGCGGCGGCCCGGCCGCTCAGCCGCTGTTCCAGCAGCCGCCGGGCGGCGGGGGAGAGGGCGCCGCCGGTGGTGACGGGGCCGGGACGCACGTCGGGTGTGGTCATGGGGGCGCTCCGATCTCGGTTCTGGTGAAGGAGGAAGTCGGTGGGGCCGCGGTCGCCGGGCGGTGGTCCGCCGTCCCCGCGGCCGCGCCGGCCGCCGGGACGACGGGCGCGGACCGCCGCCGGGGGCCGGGCGTCAGAGGTCGGCCGTGAGGGACAGGCCGATCTCGTCGTCGCTCATCTGCGAGATGAGCTCCAGCAGGCGCCGCTCCACCTCGGCGGCGAGCCGCTCCACGGTGGGGTGCTCGAACAGGTCGCGGACCTGGAGCGGGCAGTCGAAGGCGGTCCGCAGCCGGGAGGCGACCGCGACCGCGCGCAGGGAGTGGCCGCCCAGGGCGAAGAAGTCGTCGTGGACGCCGACCTTCGGCAGGTCGAGCACCTCGCACCAGATCTGCGCCACGACGGTCTCGGCCGGGGTGCGCGGTGCGACGCCGGCCTGCGGCGCGGACGCCTCGGGGTCCGGCAGGGCGGCGGTGTCCAGCTTGCCCTGCACGGTCAGGGGCAGGGCGTCCAGGAGGACGAACGCGGCCGGCACGAGGTAGTGGGGCAGACGGGCCCGGCAGTGCCTGCGCAGGGACTCCTCGGACAGTCCGTCGCCCGCGGCGTAACCGACCAGGGCCGTCTCGCCGCCCAGGGGGCGCACCACGACGGCCGCGCCCCGCACCCCGGGGTGCGCGCGCAGCACCGCTTCGGCCTCACCCGGTTCGACGCGGAAGCCGCGGATCTTGACCTGGTCGTCGTTGCGGCCGAGGAACTCCAGGTTCCCGTCGGGCCGTCGGCGTACGACGTCACCGGTGCGGTAGAGACGGCCGCCGGGCGTGCCGAACGGGTCGGGGACGAACCGCTCGGCGGTCAGGGCCGGCCGTCCGAGGTAGCCGCGGGCCGTCTCCGGTCCGCCGAGGAGGAGTTCCCCGGGCACACCGTCCGGGACGGGTTCGCCGAGCGGGTCGATCACGTAGGCGCGGCGGCTGCCCAGGGGCCGGCCGATGGGCACCCGGCCGTCCGGGGCCGCGGCCACGGTGTGCGCCGTGGCGGAGATCACCGTCTCGGTGGGGCCGTACGTGTTGACCACCGGCACCCCCGGCAGGTGGGCGAACCAGCGCGCCAGGGGGTCGGCGGGCAGCGTCTCCCCTCCGGTCACCAGCAGCCGCAGGGAGGCAAGACGGGGCGCGAGCGCGTCCAGACGGGCCACCAGTTCCGTCCAGTACGAGGGGGTCAGCTCCATGACCGTCACCCGCTCGGCGGCGACGTACGCGGCCAGCTCCTCCGGCGTCCAGATCTCGTCGGGGCGCACCAGCACCGTCGCCCCGGTGCTCAGCGCGGGCAGGATCTGCTCGAGCGAGGCGTCGAAGGACGTGGAGGCGAAGGTGAGCACCCGGTCCCGCGCGGTCAGCCCGAACGTCTCGCGGGCGGTGGCGACATGGGCGTCCAGGGCGTGGTGCTCGACGCCGACGGCCTTGGGGCGGCCGGTGGAGCCGGAGGTGAAGATGACGTAGGCGAGGTCGTCACCGCCGGGGACGTGGCGGGGACCGGCGGGATCGGGGAGGACGTCGCCGACGTCGACGGCACCGGTCCCGAGGGCGGCGGCGCGGTCCCGGGTGCGCGCGTCGCACACCAGGCGCCGTACCGCGGCCTCCTCGCACATGTACCGCAGCCGCTCCTCGGGCAGCCGGGGGTCGAGCGGGACGTAGACGCCGCCCGCCCGCCAGACGGCGAGCATCGCCGCCACGGACCACACGCCGCGGCCGACGCACACGCCCACGGCGTCGCCGGGGACCGTGCCCGCGCGGACCAGGGCCGCGGCCAGCCCGCCGGTGAGGGCGTCCAGGCGGGCGTGGTCCATGACCGTGTCCTCGCAGACGACGGCCGGGGCGTGCGGCGGGCCCGTCACCTCGAACGGAGGCGCGGGCCGCGCGTCCCGTCCGGCGCCGGCGAGGAGGCGCCGCCGCTCGTCCGCCGAGAGCAGGGCGGCCTCGTCGGCGCGCGCGTCCGGGTCGGCCAGCAGGGCCTCGAGGACGCGGCCGACGTGGTGGGCGAACCGGGTCGCGGTGTCCGGGCCGAACAGGTCGGCGGCGTACTCGACGTTGAGCGCGAAACGGTCCGGCCGGATCACGAAGGTGGCGGTCAGGTCGAACTTGGCCGACCCCCAGGGCAGCGCGAAGTCGGCCGTCTCCAGACCGGGCAGGCCGGTGCCGGCCGTGACGGACTCCTGGACGTCGACCATGGCCTGGAACAGCGGGTTGCGGGACAGGTCGCGTTCCGGGCGCAGCCGCTCCACGACCTGCTCGAACGGCACCTCCTGGTGGTCGAAGGCGCCCAGGACGACGTCGCGCACCCGGTCCACGAGGGAACCGAAGGAGGGCCGCCCGGACAGGTCGGTGCGCAGGACGACGGTGTTGACGAAGAAGCCGACCAGCGGCTCCAGTTCGAGCCGTCCGCGTCCGGCGACGGGCGTGCCCACGCAGACGTCGGTCTGTCCCGTCCAGCGGGCCAGCACCGTCTGCGCGGCGGCCACCAGCACCATGAAGCGGGTCGCGCCGCGCTCGCGGGCGAGGGCGTCGACCCGGTCGACGAGCGCGCCGGGCAGGTCGATCTCGACCGCGCCGCCCCGGCCGGTGAAGGCGGCGGGCCTCGGCCGGTCCGTGGGCAGTTCCAGCACGGGGGCGTCCTGGAGGATCCGCTCCCAGTAGGCGAGTTGCGGTTCCAGCGCCCCGCTCTCGGCGCGGTCGCGCTGCCACACGGCGTAGTCGCCGTACTGCACCGGCAGCGGCGCGGGCGAGGCGTGCCCGCCCGCCAGGCGGGCCGCGTAGTGCCGGCCGAGTTCGTCCAGCAGCACGCCCTTGGACCAGCCGTCGGTGACGGCGTGGTGGAAGGCGAGCAGGACCACGTGGTCGTCGGCGGCCAGCTCCCACACGCCGGCCCGCAGCAGCGGCGGCCGTGCCAGATCGAAGCGGCGGGTGGCGTGCGCCGCGGCCAGGCGCCGTACGGCCGCCACCCGGGCCCCCTCGTCCGGCGCCTCGGGCGCCCGCTCCCACAGCAGGGGCACCGCGGCCGGGTCGCAGACCTGCTGCACGGGGCGGCCGTCGGACTCGACGAGGGCCGTACGCAGCACCTCGTGCCGCTCGACGAGGTCGTCCAGGGCCGCCTGCCACGCGGCACGGTCCAGGCCGCCGCGCACCCGCCAGCAGTACCACAGCAGATACGCGTCGCCCCGGTCGGAGGTGCGGTCCAGGAACCACAGGCGTTCCTGCGCGAAGGACAGCGGCAGCGGCCCGCCGCGGTCCACGGGGACGACCTCCGCGGTGGAGCCGGCGCGGGCCGCGGCCACCTTCGGGGCGAACGCGCGGACGGTGGGGTGCTCGAAGAGGGTGCGCAGCTCGATCTCCCGGCCGAGGCGCACGGCGATGCGGGAGACCGCCATGGTGGCGAGCAGGGAGTGGCCGCCGAGGTCGAAGAAGCCGTCGTCGATGCCGATCCGGTCCAGGCCCAGGACGTCGGCCCACACCTCGGCGACGACCCGCTCGGTCTCGTCGCGGGGCGCGGTGTACGCGGGGTCGTCGGCGGACCGGGTGTGCGCGGGGTCGGGCAGGGCGGAGCGGTCGAGCTTGCCGGACACGCCGACCGGGAGGGCGTCCAGGACGACGAACTCGGACGGCACGGCGTAGTGCGGCAGGTGGCGGGCGCACCAGGCGCGCAGTTCCGCCCGGCCGGGGGCGGCGGTCGCGTCCGGGGCGGGCACGACGTAGCCGGTCAGGCTGCGTCCGGTGGCCCGGTCGGGGCGGACGGCGGCGGCGGCGACCGGCGGGCAGGCGCGCAGCACCGTTTCCACCTCGCCCAGTTCGATCCGGAAGCCGCGGATCTTGACCTGGTCGTCGCGGCGGCCGAGGAACTCCAGCTCGCCGCCGGGCGTCCAGCGCACGAGGTCGCCGGTGCGGTAGAGGCGGCCGCCGGGCGGCCCGTAAGGGTCGGGTACGAAGCGCTCGGCGGTGAGCGCGGGGTGCCCGAGGTAACCGCGGGCCACCTCCGTGCCGCCGATGAGGAGCTCGCCTCCGACACCGACCGGCACCGGTTCGCCGTCCGCGTCGACGACGTACACGCGGCGGTCGCCCAGAGGCCTGCCGATGGGCACGGTGTCCCCCGGCGGGCCGTCGGCGTCGTGGGTGGTGGCGGTGACCGTGGTCTCGGTGGGCCCGTACGCGTTGCAGACCCGCACCCCGGGCACGGCGGCGCGCCAGACGGCGAGGGTGTCGGCCGGGACGGCCTCGCCGCCGAGGATCAGCAGCCGCAGGGAGCCCAGGGCGCCGGCCAGCCGCCGGTCGAGACAGAGCGTGAGTTCCGACCAATAGGTGGGCGGCACGTTGACGACGGTGAGTCCGTGCCGCTGGACGATCTCGGGCAGCTGCGTGGGCAGCCAGGGTTCGTCGGGCCGCATGACGACGGTGGCGCCGGAGGTGAGGGCGGGCAGCACCTGGTCCAGGGAGGCGTCGAAGGCGAAGGAGGCGAAGGCCAGCACGCGGTCCGCGGAGGTGATCCCGAAGCGCTGCCGGGCGGCGGCGACGTGCGAGGCGAGGGCGGCGTGTTCGACGCCGACGGCCTTGGGGCGGCCGGTGGAGCCGGAGGTGAAGATGACGTGGGCCAGTTCACGGGGGTGCGGCCGGTGACGGGGAGCGTCCGTGGCCGGGGGGAGCGCGGCGACGTCCACCGCGACCGCCGCGAGCGGTGCGGCGAGGCCAGCGGTGGCGGATTCGGTGACCACGCAGGTGAGCCGCGCCTCCTCGGCCATGTACCGCAGCCGCTCGGCGGGCAGTTCCGGGTCGAGGGGCACGTAGACGCCCCCCGCCCGCCAGACACCCCCGACGGCGGCGACCGACCAGGGGCCGCGGCGCAGGAGCACGCCGACGGGGTCGCCCGCTCCCACCCCGGCGGCGCGCAACGCGGCGGCCAGTGAGCCGGTCATGGTGTCGAGCCCGGCGTAGCTGACGCTGTGCTCGCCGCAGCGCAGCGCGGTGGCGCCGGGATCGCCGCGGAAGGCGATCGGCTCCGCCGGCTCCGCCGGACGGTCGGGTGCGCGGTGCCACTCGGGCCGGGGCCGGCCGCGGCCGGCGGGCCCGTCGGACAGGGCACGCAGCAGGTCCTGCACGGGAGTGTCCGGATCGGCCAGGACCGCCCTGAGCAGGGCCGTGTAGGTGGCGGCGAAGGCCCGCATGGTGGCGGCGTCGAAGAGCGCGGTGGCGTACTGGAGGACGGCGGCGACGCTGCCGTCGGTCCGCAGGGTCAGGTCCAGGAAGACGTCCAGCGGCGTCTCGGCGAGCGGCGGCTCGACCAGCGTCACCTCCAGGCCGGGCATCCGTACCGGCTGGATCGGCGCGTTGAGCAGGGTGAACGAGGCCTGGGCGAGCGGGTGGCGGGACAGGTCCCGGGCGCCGCCGAGGGCACCGACGACGAGGTCGAAGGGGGCCTCGGCGTGGGCGAGGTCCACCGGCACACGACCGCGCGCCCGGTCCAGCAGGGCGCCGAAGCCGGGCCTTCCGGCCAGGTCGGCGCGGAGCACGACGGTGTTGACCAGGGGGCCGATGAGCGTGTCGGCGCCGCGCCGGGCCCGGTCGGCGAGCGTGCTGCACACGGCGACGTCGGTACGGCCCGCCCAGTGTCCGAGGAGCGCCTGGTAGGCGGTGAGCAGAAGGGTGTACCGGGTGACGCGCCGGGAGCGGGCGAGGGCGTCGACCGCGGTGACCAGGCCGGCCGGCAGCTCGAAGCGGACCACGTCGCCGGAGCCGTCCCAGACCCGCGGGCGCGGCCGGTCCGTGGGCAGGTCGAGCGGGGTGAGACCGCGCAGCCGCTCGCGCCAGTGGCCGAGGAGCCGCTCCAGCCGTTCGCCGCGCAGCCGTTCGGACTGGGCGCGGGCGAGGTCGGCGTGGCGCAGGGCGGGCGGCGCCACCGGCTCACCCCGGTAGCCGGCGGCGAGTTCGTCCAGCAGGACGCCCCATGACCAGCCGTCCACGGCGATGTGGTGCACCTCCACGAGCAGCAGGTGCTCGTCGGGGGCGACGCGGGCGAGCACGGCGCGCACCGGGTGCTGTGCCGACAGGTCGACGGGGCGTCCCAGCCGGCGCGCGAACAACTCCTCCGGCCCGTCCGCCTCGACCCGCTCCAGTGCCACGTCCGCGGGCGGGTCGACCACCGGGACCGGTTCCCCGCCGACGGCGCGGAACCGGGTGCGCAGCACCTCGTGCCGCGCCACGATCCCGGACAGCGACCGCTCCAGCCGGTCCGCGTCCAGCGGGCCCCGCAGCCGCAGGACCAGGGGAAGCATGGATCCGGTCGAGGAACCGGCCAACTGGTCCAGGAACCACAGGCGGCGCTGCGCGAAGGATGCCGCGCCGGGGTCGACGTCGTTCGGAGCCTTGTCGTGGGCCGGTCCTGCTGTCACTGTGAGCCTCCAAGCGGTGTTTTGCAGCAGACTGCCGCCGGCGGCCGGGGGCCCATAGGGAAGAAGACGCAGCACCGCGAGCAGAGGTACGGTGACGCCGCCCGGGTGCGTGGCGAGCAGCAGCCGGACCTCCTGGAGCCGGATCCGCTTCCACGTCCCACCCGCACTCGCCGCCGATCTCCCGGCCTGCCGGCCACCTCCAGCGACACCGGCTCCGCCGAGGTCTTCCGGGACGAGGACACCGACTACGCGACCCGCATCCGGACAGTCGGCGGCCGGGCCGGACTCCAGGTCGGGGCAGGGGGTTTCCACGGGTGCGACGCCCTGCACCCGCAGGCGCGGATCCCGGCCGCGTCCCGCCGGCCCGCACCACATGGCTCGCCCGGCTGCCGACCGCCCGAGCCGCGCGGCCGCGGCGACCGCGTGGTCCGGGGGAGCCCTACAGCCGGGGGAGCCCTACAGACGGACGACGATCAGGGCGATGTCGTCGCGTCCGCCGTGGGCCACGCCCAGGCGCGTGAGCAGGGTGTCGGCCAGGTCGTCGGGGTCCATCCGGGCGTGGCGGGCCAGGGTGTCGCTGAGGCGGAGCAACCCCGCGTCGATGTCCTCGCCGCGGCGTTCGACGAGACCGTCCGTGTACAGCACGAGGGTGTCACCCGGCGCGTAGGGCACCGTTGCCTGCGGGCGGGACGTCTCGTCGGTCAGGACCCCCAGGGGCGGGTCGGTGGCCTGGTCGAGCAGGTCGACGGTGCCCTCAAGGCGGCACAGGACCGGCGGGAGATGACCCGCGCAGGTGTAGGTGATGGTGCGGTGGCCGACGTCGACGACGGCCTTCGCCGCGGTCGTCGCCAGGGCGCTCTCGAACGTCCGCGCGTACCCGCTGAGGACGTCCATCGCCCTGCCGGGTTCGGGGACGGCACGGATGGCGGCGGACAGGGCGCTGCGCAGCATGCCCATCACGGCGGCGGCCTCCAGACCGTGGCCGACCACGTCGCCGACCGCGACGGTGAATTGGCCGTCGGGCAGGTCGACCACGTCGTACCAGTCGCCGCAGACGTTGAGGGACCGGGTGGCGGGCATGTAGCGCACGGCGATCTCACGGTGCCCGGCCAGGTCCGGGGAGTGCAGCATGGCCTCCTGCAGGGTGAGGGCGGTCCGGCGCTCCCGGTCATGGGCCTCGCGGAGCTCCTCGTTGAGACGCTGCAGGTCCTGCGCCCGGGTGAACAGCTCGGCCTCCAGCGCCTCCCGTTCCCTGTGCGCGTCCGCCGACTCCGTACCGGGAGGAGGGGAGGGACGGGACGAGCGGGAGGGACGGGCGAGCATGAACTCGGTCATGTCCACCACCCGGTGGATGATCCACCGCACCTCTCCGTCCGGGCCGAGGACGGGTGTGTTGAGGGGGGACCACCACCTGGACCGGAACACCCCGGGCCGCTCCGGAAGAGCGAGGTCGTACCTCTGCACCGCCATCGTGTCCGGCTTCTTCGAGCTCAGGACCCGCTGCAGGGAGGCGGTCAGGTTGGCCACGCCGTCGGCGGCCGGATCCGAGGGATTGTCGGGGTGGGCCTCGAAGAGGAACCGGCCGACGAGGTCCTCCCTCGTCCGGCCCGTCACCTGGAGGTAGGCATCGTTGACCTCGACGACCATCAGGTCGGGGTCCAGCAGCAGCAAAGGGCTGGGCGTCGCGGTGAACACCGCCCGGTAGTCGATCCCCGATGTGCTCACGTGCGCTCTCCCGGTCCGTCGCCTGCTTACTCCCACCTTCGACTATGCGCCCGGTCCCCGGCCCGGCGCGGCCGGAGCGAGGTGAACGGCGGTCCGGGGTGTGCTCAGCCGGTGCTGTTGCGCAGACGTGTGATCGCGGCCTGCAGATCGTCGAAGGCCCGTTGCTCCTGGCGTGGGGAGGTGTGCGCTGCCGGGAAGAGGCTGTCGCGAGCGCCTCGGGCCCGTGCGTAGGCGTCGAAGCGGACGACGACCTCGTCGATCAGGTCCTGCGGCGGGGGAGAGGGCTCAAGGGACTCGTGGTGGGACGGCATGGCGGGTCATTCCGGGTGAGGGGGATACGGCCGTGTGCGCGGGGACACCACGGTGCGGCGTCCCCCCTCGTGCGAGCGGTCCACGAGGGCCTCCGAGGGCTTCCGGGAGGGACGGGACGCCGACCGGGGGTTCCCGGCACACAGCCGCGCACCCTACGCAGGCCGGCCGCCCCACGACGGGTCCGCAGGTCGGCAACCTTCGGGGCCCTCCGACTGCCGGGATCAGGCAGGGTGAGGGCCCCACCCGGCCGGGAACGCCGGGACGCGACCCGAGCGGGAGGCACCTCGCACCGCCCGGCGGCGCGCGGTTCACCGGGATGCGGACGGCCTCGCCCGGACGGCCGTGTCGAGCAGCAGTCGCGCGGCCACCGCCGCCCCGTCGGTGCGGACGGCCCCGGCCACGGCCCGCGCCCGCCTGCGGACCGCGGGATCCAGGGCCGCCGTGAGCGCGGCGGACAGGGAGTCGCGGGTCGGCTCCGGCCCGTGGTGAACCGAGCCGATCCCCAGCCCGGCCACCCGGGCGCCCCAGTACGGCTGGTCCGCGATCCGGGGGACCACCACCTGAGGGGCACCGGCGCGGGCGGCCGCCGTCGTGGTCCCCGCCCCGCCGTGGTGCACGACGGCGGCGACCCGCCGGAACAGTGCCTGCTGGTTCACCTCGCCGGTGACGAAGCAGTCGTCGGCGTCGTCGACCGGGGCCAGGTCCGCCCAGCCGCGGGCGAGGAGTACGCGGCGGCCCTGCGCACGTCCGGCCTCGACGGCCACCCGTGCGATGCCCTCGGGGGCGTGCGCGGCCATGCTGCCGAAGCCCACGTACACCGGCGGTGCGCCGGCCTCCAGGAACGCCTCGAGCTCGTCCGGGAGTGGACGCTCGTCGGGCAGGAACCACGGCCCGGTCTGCACGATGTCGAGGTCCGTCATGCCCTGCGAGGGGCACAGCGTCGCGTCCGCCGCCAGCCACGGCCGGCCGGTGAGCACGTGGTCGCGGACGTTGTCCACGGGCGGCAGGCCGATCGCCGCCCGATGCCTGTTGAGCGCCTCCCCGTACAGCGCGTTCACCCTCAGGGCGTCCTGTTCCCACAGCACCCGGTTGTCGGTCTCGTCCCGCGGGGACGGTGTGCCCGGCCGCGCACCCGGCGCGACGTGCCGCGACGGCAGGCCGACGGTGTGGAAGCACGCGAACACGTACGGGATGCCGAGCTTCTCGGCCACGTCACGGGCGCCGGCCGGCAGCAGACCGGTCGCCAGCAGCGCCCCGCACCCGTCGGCCGCCGCCGCGAGGGTGCCGAACCGCGCGGCGACCAGCTCCGGGGCGAGCCGGAACGCGTCCCGCGCCGTCGGCGGCCTGCCACCGGCCACCACCGAGCGCACCGTCGGGCCGAGCGGCACCAGGGGCACACCCGCACGCGCCAGCAGAGTCACGAACTCCTCGTCCGGTGGCGCGCACACCCGCGCCTCGACGCCGAGCTCCCGCAGCGCCACCGCCAGTCCCGCCAGCGGTTCGACGTCTCCGCGCGATCCCCATGTCGTCAGCAGTACTCGCACTCCGCGTCTCCCGTTCTTGCAGGTCATGGCGTTCGGCCGCCGATTCTGCGGTACGACCCGGGCCTTGCCGCAAGCCCCCCGGTGCGCTATACGTTGAGTGTGGCGAGGAGCGCGGACTCCTTGCCTTTCCTCATGCCGCCCCTCCGCGGACTCCCCGCGCCGGCATCCACGGCGGCGTATCGGCCGGAGGCCACCTTCCCCGGGGCCGGGTCCATCAGGGATCATGAAGCATGCGCTCGGACGGCTGGCACCTCACCGAAGACGTCGAGGAATTCCTCGCCCGGGCCGGGGACTTCCTGCGCTCGCGCCCGGCCATGCACACCATGGCGCTGTCCGTGACCGAGAAGCTGCGCACCCTCACCACGGCCGCAGACGGTGTACCGGCACCGGTCTTCGGCCGGCTGGAGCAGGCCGGCGAGGTCCGCGCCACCTTCTACCGGCTCCCGTCCCGCGGCCTGAGCGTCACTCCGCTCACCCCCGAGCAGGCCGACGGCCTCGCCGCCCACCTGGCGGGCCTCGGGCACTCACTTCCCTACGTCACGGCGGATCACGGCACCGCCACCGCCTTCGCCGAGGCCTGGCGGCGGCACACGGGCGCCACGTCGACGTTCCGCGTCGGGCTCCGACTCCACCGCCTGGGCACGCTCACCCCGCCGGAGCCGGAACCGGCGGGCAGGGGCCGGCTCGTGGGCGAGGGGGAGCGAGAGCACCTCATGCGCTGGTGCCGTGAGTTCGCCGCGGACGTCGGGGAAGCCGTCACCATCGACGCCGGCTCCTGGGCCTCGACACGCTTCGCCGAGAAGAGCTACACGTTCTGGGAGACCCCGGACGGCACGCCCGTCTCCATGGCGGGCGTGAACCCGATGGTCGGGGGCCAGGCCCGGATCGACCCCGTCTACACCCCCGCACACCTGCGCGGCCGCGGCTACGCGGCCGCCGTGACGGTCGAGGTGAGCCGGGCCGCACTGGCCGCGGGAGCCGAGGAGGTCGTGCTCTTCACGAACGCGGCCAACCCCACCAGCAACGCCCTCTACCGGCGCGTCGGTTACGTCCCGATCGCCGACTGGACCGTCCACGACTTCACGTACGCCACCCCTTGAGGCCGGCCCGTCGGACGCCCCGGCCGCGACACCGCCGACCCCGGGCCACCGGCTCCGTGCGGGCACGCCGGATGCCGGCCCAGTGCGAACGGCGGGCCCGGCGGCCCAGGCGGACATGCAGACGCTGACACCGCGTACCGCCCGGCCGCCGGTGGAGGACGGGCCGGCGCCGGGCCGCAGGCTGCCGACGCGTCGGCTCTACGACGACTCGCGCACGACCAGCTCCGTAGGCAGCGTCAACTGCTGCCGGGGCGCGCCGTTCAGGGTGATGCCGGTGAGGATCCGGGCCATCGTGCGGCCCAGTTCCTCCACCGGCTGACGCACCGTCGTCAGTGGCGGATTGGTGTGGCGCGCGAGAACGGAGTCCTCGAACCCGACCACCGCGACATCACCGGGTACTCGCCGCTTCCGCTGGCGCAACTCGGCCAGCGCGCCGACCGCCATGAGGTCGGAGGCGGCGAAGACGGCGTCCAGGTCCGGTGCGCGTTCAAGAAGCGAACGCATGGCGCGGCTGCCGCTTTCCTCCGTGAAGTCGCCTGCCTCCACCAGCAGTTCGGCGGCCGGCACACCCGCCTCCTCATGGGCGGCGCGCCATCCGGCGAGCCGGCTGCGGCCGACGTCCATGTCCTGCGGACCGGTGATCGTGGCGATCCTCTTCCTGCCGCGGTCCAGCAGGTGCCGGACCGCCTGGGCGGCCCCTCCGGCGTTGTCGGAGTTGACGTAGCTCAGCTGCTCGCCCGCGTCACGGCGGCCGGCGAGCACGGTGGGCAGGCCCATCTCCTCCAGCATGCCGGGCAGCCGGTCCTCGGCGTGGACGGAGACCAGCAGGACGCCGTCCACGCGGCGCGTCGCCACCGATTCGGTGAGCTGGTCCCGCTCGGCCTGGTCCCGCACCAGCATGAGCTGCAGCTGCGTCCGGCTCTCGGCGAGAGCGCCGCTGACACCGCGGATCAGCGCGGCGAAGAACGGCTCCGAACCGAGCCTGCTCTCCGATTCCGGGATCACCAGGGCCACGGCGTTGGTGCGGTTGGTCACCAGACCGCGGGCGACCGAGTTGGGGACGTAGTTCAGTTCCTTGATCGCGGCCAGGACCCTGGCCCGCGCGTCGGCACTGACGAGTTCGGAACCGTTGACGACGCGGGAGACCGTGGTGCGGCCCACCCCGGCGCGGGCGGCGACCGTTTTGATCGTGGGACGGCGGTTGCCGCTCATGTACTCCCCCCTCGGCGGCCGCGGCGGCGTTGTCCGCCGCGGAGATGACCAGCGGCAATTCTTGCAGACGCCGTCGGCGGCACCGCACCGCCGCGGGACGGGCCACCGGGCGCCGTGCTCGGTTCGTGATGACGAGTTGTTTTCAAGTTATTGACAGATCCGTCCATGAGCCAGGAGTCTTCGAGGCGCGGTGGGAACGTGCCCACCCTTGAGTGGGCACGTTCCCACTTCTATCAGAGCCGCTGTAGTCATCGCAGAACTCGTCACTTCGATGTGTCAGCGCCGTCGCTAGGAGGAGATCCATGGGCACTCTCGGTTCGTTGCGCACGAGGGCGGTGGCGACAGCCGCGGCCGTCGGTGCGCTGGCGCTGGTCGCCGGTTGCGGCGGTGGCGGTGATTCGGCCACCGGCGGTGGCAAGAAGGACGGCAAGGTCACCATCACGATGGGCCTGTTCGGCGTGATGGGCATCAAGGAGACGGGACTCCTCGAGCAGTACGAGAAGGAGAACCCCGACGTCGACATCAAGGCGGAGATCGCCGGTGACGAGCAGACGTACTACACCGCGCTGCAGACCAGGCTCGCCGCCGGCAACGGTCTGAAGGACATCCAGGGCATCGAGATCGGCCGGGCCAAGGAGATCACCGAGACCCAGTCGGACAAGTTCGCGGACTTCGCCGGCACGGCGGGCACCGACCACTTCCTGCCCTGGAAGCAGTCCCAGGTCAGCACCGCCGACGGCAAGGTGCTGGGCCTGGGCACCGACATCGGCCCGATGGCCGTCTGCTACCGCAAGGACTACTTCGAGAAGGCCGGCCTGCCCACCGACCGCGACGAGGTCGGGAAGCTGTGGGAGGGCGACTGGAGCAAGTACGTCGAGGTGGGCCGCTCCTTCAAGAAGGACTTCAAGGGCGGTGACGTGGCGTACATGGACTCGGCCAGCGGCCTGTTCAACGCCATGGTCTACGGCCACTCCGAGCAGTACTACGACGAGAAGGGCGAGCTGATCCACGACGAGAACCCGGTCGTCAAGGAGGCCTGGGGGCTGTCGTCGGACGCGGCGGAGGAGGGTCTGACGGCCAAGCTGCGCCAGTTCCAGCCGGGCTGGGACCCGGGCCTGGCCAACGGCACGTTCGCGACCGCCGTGTGCCCGGCCTGGATGCTCAGCCACATCAGCGAGAAGGCCGGCGACGCGAACAAGGGCAAGTGGGACGTCGCCAGGGCACCCAAGGGAGCCAACTGGGGCGGTTCCTTCCTCGGCGTGATCGAGAAGAGCCCGGTGAAGGAGGAGGCGCAGAAGCTGGTCGCCTGGCTGACCGCGCCGGAGCAGCAGGCCCACATCTTCAAGGAGATCGGCAACATCCCCTCCTCCGAGAAGGCGCTGGAGTCCCCCGACGTGAAGGGCGCCAAGTCGGAGTACTTCAGCGACGCGCCGATCGGCGAGATCTTCGGTGCCGCCGCGAAGGAGATCCCGGACAAGCAGGTCCTCGGCCGCAAGGACGGCACGATCAAGGACACCTTCTCGCAGGGCCTGGCGCTGGTCGAGCAGGGCACCGCTCGTGACAAGGCGTGGAGCACCACCATGGAGCGCATCGAGAAGGCCGTCGGCTGACCCTGCCGTCCCCGCGGTCGTCCCGGGCCCGCCCGCAGTCCGCCGACGGGCCCGGCCCGGCTCACACATCCGCTCTCAGGAAGGAAGTCCGGTGGCCACCTCCACCACCAAGGCCCTGGCCGGCGAGGAACCGCCAGGCATGCCCCGCAGGAGCGGAGACGAGGGAACAGCCCGACGGCGCGGCGCGCTGCTGCACCGTCTGGACGTCAAGGGCGCGCCGTTCGCCTTCATCGCGCCGTTCTTCATCGTCTTCGCCGCGTTCAGCTTCTACCCCCTCGTCTACACCTCGTGGATCTCCCTGCACGACGTGGAACTGGCCACCCTCGACGTCATGGAGTGGGTGGCGTTCGACAACTACGTCGAGCTCTGGGGCGACTCGCGGTTCTGGAACGCGCTGCGGAACACCGTCACCATCGGCGTCATCTCCACGGTGCCTCAGCTGCTCATGGCCCTCGGCCTGGCGCACCTGCTCAACTACCGTATGCGCGCCTCGCTGTTCTTCCGCGTCGCCTCGCTGGTCCCGTACGCCACCTCGGTCGCCGCCGCCGCGCTCGTCTTCACCATGATCTTCGAGCGTGACTTCGGCATGATCAACTGGGCGCTCGGCGCCGTCGGCATCGACCCGGTGGACTGGGAGGCCGACAAGTGGCCCGCCCAGGTCGCGATCTCCACCATCGTCATCTGGCGCTGGACCGGCTACAACGCCCTGCTCTACCTGGCCGCCATGCAGGCCATCCCCGCCGACCGGTACGAGGCGGCCTCCCTCGACGGGGCCTCCCGGTGGAAGCAGTTCACCCACGTCACCGTCCCGGGGATCCGTTCCACCATCGTCTTCACCATCGTGCTCTCCACGATCGGCGCCACCCAGCTGTTCGGCGAACCGCTGATCTTCGGCCAGGGGCCCAACGGCATCACCGGCGGCGCGGACAACCAGTACCAGACGCTGGGCCTGCTGCTGTACGAGGAGGGCTGGAAGAACTACCAGATGGGCCGCTCGGCCACCGTCGCCTGGGCGATGTTCCTGCTGCTCGTCCTCGCCTTCGTGGCGCAGCGCGTGATCAAGCGGCTGCGTTCCCGTACGTCCTGACCTGGAGTCGTCATGACCATCCACAGCCTCCCGGTCCGGACGGACGCCCCGGACCGCACACCCGCCCGGAAGCCGGCCGGCCGCCGGCTGCTGCGCCAGCGCGCCGGCCGCCAGCACCACGCCGGCCCGCTCGCCTACGTCCTGCTCGTGATCATGGCGGTGCTGTCCATCTTCCCGCTGTACTGGACGATGGTGGCGGCCTCCACCGACAACACGCGTGTCAGCCAGACACCACCGCCCTTCCTGCCCGGCCCGAACCTGTTCAGCAACCTCGCCCGTGCCTGGGACGAGGCGGCCATGGGCAAGGCCATGATCAACAGTCTGATCGTGGCCGGGGTGATCGCCCTGTCCACGGTGATGTTCGCGACGCTCGCCGGATTCGCCTTCGCCAAACTCCGGTTCAAGGGCCGTAACGCGCTGCTCATGCTGGTGATCGGCACCATGCTGGTGCCGCCACAGCTCGGCGTCGTACCGCTGTTCATGATGATGTCCGAACTGGGCTGGTCGCAGCAGCTGCCCGCCGTCATCTTCCCCACGCTGGTGAGCGCGGTCGGCGTGTTCTTCATGCGGCAGTACCTGTCCGAGGCGCTGCCGGACGAACTCGTCGAGGCGGGACGGGTGGACGGGGCGCACTCGCTGCGCATCTTCTGGAGCATCGTGCTGCCCGTCGCGCGGCCCGCCATGGCGGTCCTGTTCATGATCACGTTCGTGCACGCGTGGAACGACTTCTTCTGGCCGTTCGTGGTGCTCGACATGACCAACCCGACGGTCCCCGTCGCCCTCACCCAGCTCAGCGCGGGGTAT
This sequence comes from Streptomyces marokkonensis, assembly GCF_008312835.1. GTDB lineage: Bacteria > Actinomycetota > Actinomycetes > Streptomycetales > Streptomycetaceae > Streptomyces > Streptomyces marokkonensis_A. Next base: position 124,669 of record NZ_VSKS01000021.1, read on the forward strand.
GTCCGCGACCAGTCGCTGATCATGGCGGGCGCGCTGCTCGGCACGCTGCCGCTGCTGGCGATGTTCGTCGTCTTCGGCCGCCAGATCGTCAGCGGCATCATGGCCGGCGCCGTCAAGGGCTGACCCGCCGCGCCCGGCCCCGCACACCGGCCCCCACCAGGCACGTGCCTGCGAATTCCCTTACTCCGAAAGGACTTACGTGGTCACCGCACAGCAGACCGCGTCCGCCCCGGACGCCGCCCGTACCTTCCCCAAGGGCTTCCTCTGGGGCTCTGCCACCGCCTCCTACCAGATCGAGGGAGCCGCCACCGAGGACGGCCGCACGCCGTCCATCTGGGACACCTACGCCCGCACCCCCGGCCGGGTCCGCAACGGCGACACCGGTGACATCGCCACCGACCACTACCACCGCTGGCGCGAGGACGTCGCCCTCATGGCCGAACTCGGCCTGGGCGCCTACCGCTTCTCGCTGGCCTGGCCCCGGATCCAGCCCACCGGCCGCGGCCCCGCGGTCCAGAAGGGCCTGGACTTCTACCGGCGCCTGGCCGACGAGCTGCTGGACAAGGGCATCCAGCCCGTCGCCACCCTCTACCACTGGGACCTGCCCCAGGAGCTGGAGGACGCCGGAGGCTGGCCCGAGCGCGCGACGGCCGAGCGGTTCGCCGAGTACGCGGCCCTCGCCGCGGACGCCCTGGGCGACCGGGTACGGACCTGGACCACGCTCAACGAGCCCTGGTGCAGCGCCTTCCTCGGCTACGGCTCCGGGGTGCACGCCCCCGGCCGCACCGACCCGGTCGCCGCCCTGCGCGCCGCCCACCACCTCAATCTGGGCCACGGCCTGGCCGTCCAGGCACTGCGCGACCGCCTCCCCGCGGCCGCCCAGTGCTCGGTCACCCTCAACATCCACCACGTCCGCCCGCTCACCGGCACCGACGCCGACACGGACGCGGCCCGCCGGATCGACGCCCTCGCCAACCGGGTCTTCACCGGCCCGATGCTGCGGGGCGCCTACCCGGAGGACCTGCTCAAGGACACCGCCGAGCTGACCGACTGGTCCTTCGTACGCGACGGCGACCTCACGCGAATCCACCAGCCGCTGGACTTCCTCGGCGTCAACTACTACACGCCCACCCTCGTCTCCGAGGCCGACGGCGGCGGCACCCACACCTCCGACGGGCACGGCAGGAGTGCCCACAGCCCCTGGCCGGGCGCCGACCGGGTCGCCTTCCACCAGCCGCCCGGCGAGACCACCGCCATGGGCTGGGCCGTCGACCCCACCGGCCTGTACGACCTGCTGCGCCGGCTGTCCTCCGACTTCCCGAGGCTGCCGCTGGTCATCACCGAGAACGGCGCGGCGTTCGACGACTACGCCGACCCCGCCGGCCGGGTCAACGACCCCGCCCGGATCGCCTACGTGCGCGACCACCTGGCCGCCGTGCACCGGGCCATCGTGGACGGCGCGGACGTGCGCGGGTACTTCCTGTGGTCGCTGCTGGACAACTTCGAGTGGGCGCACGGCTACAGCAAGCGCTTCGGCACCGTCTACGTCGACTACCCGACCGGCACGCGCATCCCCAAGGCCAGCGCGCGCTGGTACTCCGAGGTGGCCCGGAGCGGGGTCCTGCCCGGCGCCTGACCGGCGCCGCCCCACGAGCCCGCCTCCGCTCCGCGTACGCGCGGGACGCGGAGGCGGGCTCCTTTCCGGCATCCGGTCCGCCCGCACGGAGACCCGGCGGGCCGGGTCATGGACCGTGCGGAGAGACGAGGCGGCGCCGACGCGGGTTGCAAAGAGAAGGCAAACCGCGCCGGCGCCGGGGACGGACTCAGTCGAGGATCGCGGTCGCCTCCACCTCGACCAGGACATCGGGCTCGAAGAGATGGTCGACCCCGATCAGCGAGGAGGGCGGAAGAGGCACCGTCAGCCCGATCTCCTCCGCCACCTGCCCGACCCCCGCCATGAACGCGTCGATCTTCTCGGGGGCCCAGTGGGTGACGTAGAACGTCAGCCGCAGGACGTCGTCGAACGACGCACCCGCCCCCGCGAGGCCCTTCGCGGTGTTCCGCAGTGCGTGGGCGACCTGCCCGGCGAGGTCGCCCGGGGCGACGGGAGACCCGTCCGCCGACCGGGCGACCTGGCCGCTGACATGCACGTGGCGCGTGCCGGTGCCCACGGCGACATGCTCGTACGGGGTGGGCTGCATCATGCCTTCGGGTGTGAAACGACGGACGGACATGGAGGTCTCCTCACTTCGACCAAAGCGGTATACCTTTGCTACCTGGTAGACGAAGGACACTTCAAGGAGACCAGGTATCGTGCCGGGTACTACGGACAGCCGCGACGGCGAGCTCAGGATCGAGCACCCCCACCGGGAGTTCCTCGACCAGGTGCTGGACAAGTGGTCGCTGAGCGTCCTCAACGAACTCTGCGAACGGCCCTGCCGCTTCAACGACCTGCGCCGCGCGATCCCCGCGGTGACCCAGAAGTCGCTCACCGCGACGCTGCGCCGGCTCGAACGCAACGGCATCGTGGAGCGTGTGCTCCTCAGTTCCCGCCCCGTCGCCGTCGAGTACCGGATCACCCCCCTGGGCAAGACCATGCGGCAGCCGGTCGAGGTGCTCCTGGAGTGGGTCGCGACCCACATGCCCGAGGTGGAACGCGCGCGTCGCGCCTTCGACCTCGCATGAGCGCGCGTACGCACGCCGCCCCGCCCCGGTCGCGCGTCCCGGCGGACCGTCAGGCCGCGGCGGACGTAGGCCACCTCGAGCCGGGCCAACTCGGCGAGGAGCGTGGCGTACCGCTCGGGCACGTCGGTCTCCCGCGTTCCCCGGAAAGGTCCTGCCCGGAGACGGGCGGATGCCGGTCCTGTCCGCGCCGATGGCCTCGACCGTGGCGGACACCGCCTCGACCGCGAACCGGACCCGGCCCGCCGGGGAGCCTCCGCAGCGGTCCGTGCGCAGGTCGGCGTCGGACGACAGGAACTGCGCGATGAGGTGGCCGTTGGCGCCGTGCGGTTCGATGCCGTCGAAGCCGGCGTCGACGGCACGGCGCGCGGCGTCAGTGTACGACCGGGCGTGCCCGGGCACTTCGGCCGTGTCCAGGGCGCGCGGTTTCGGCGCGGGCCGCGGCCGGACGGGGTGAAGACGTCACCGGCACCGGTGCCGCCCGGTGACCGCGCCGAACCGCTCCGCATCCTGCGGAGGTCCGTCTACCGGGCAGACCCGTCCGCCTCTTCCAGTTCCCGCAGGAGCCCGCGTTCGGCCGGCGTGAACTGAGGGCGGTCGGGCCGGGGACGCAGCGGCCCGACGAGGGCCGTCAGCAACACGCCGGGCCTGACCAGCGAGGTGGGCGCGGCCTGGAGGGCCAGGACGTCGGTCAGGGCCGTGGCGGCGTGGAACGAGCCCGTCGCGGTGCGTGACAGACGGCTGACGTAGCGGTGCAGCAGACGATCGGCGACGGTCGGGGTCCTGCCCGTGGTCGTCGGGAAGTGGATGTCCGTTCCCACCGCCAGGGTCCACGCGGTGTCGACGCACGTGCCGATGGCGCGCTGAGCGCGGCGGGCGAGGCCCGGGGCCGGGCCCGCCGCGTACACGTCGCGCAGTGCGACGGCACCCTGGGCGGCTGCCGACATGCCCTGTCCGTAGAGCGGGTTGAAGGCCGCGACGGAGTCCCCCAGCACCACCAGGCCCTCCGGCCACGGGGTCAGCCGCTCGTAGTGGTGACGCCGGTTGGCGGTGCTGTGCGTGACGCTGACGTCGGTGAGCGGTTCGGCGTGCTTGAGGAGATCCGCCATGACGGGGTGGCGCAGCGTGCGCGCATAGGCCTCGAAGGCGTCCGGGTCACCGGTGGGATGAGCGCCCGGGGCGCCCATCAGGCTGACGTGCCAGCGGTCCCCTTCGACCGGCAGGATCCCCCCGGCGTTGGCCGGCCGGGGCAGGCGCGGGTCGGCCTGCACTCCGACGACCGGCCAGTCGGCGGTCGGGACCGGGGCACGGAAGAAGCGACTGGCATAGGCGAGACCGGAGTCGACGTGGTCTTCCGTGAGACCGGTGATCCCCAACTCCGCGAGCCACTGCGGCATGCGGGAGGCACGGCCGGACGCGTCGACGACGAGGTCCGCACGCAGTTCCCTCTCCGTACCGTCAACGCCGCGCACCCGCACGCCCGTGACGCGTCGGCGGCCGCCGAGGAGGGCGACGGCCCTGGTGTGGGTGCGCACGCCGACCCGGTGGTCCTTGAGGACCTGTCCGCGGACGACGGAGTCGGTCAGGTCCCGGCTCGCCGTGATCACGTAGTGGGTGGCGCGTTTCCAGCGGCGGTACCAGCCCTCGGGCGAGTAGATGACCATGTTGCTGGTCACCGGTACGCGATGGGCGCCCGCGGCCAGGAGCAGGCCGGTCGTGCCGGGCAGCAGCGTCTCGATGGCCTCGGCACCACCGGACTGCAGGAAGTGGATGTGCACGGCCTGGGGTACCCCGGTGCGCGGCCCGGGGCCCTCGGGCAGTTCGTGGGCCTCGACGATCTCGACGGAGTCGACGTGCTCCTTGACGGCCGCCGCGGCGAGCATTCCGGCGATGCTGCCCCCGATGACGACGGCACGGACGGGAGCGCGGCGCGGGGATTCACTCATGGTGGGCTGCTTTCTGCGGGGGCGCACAGTGGTCACGCAGGTCATGGACGACGGACGAGGCGAGCGACCGGGACAGAGCGGTCAGATCCCGGGTCCAAGGGGCCGCCGTCCCCGTCGGCGGGGCCGGCCGCCCGGGCCCGGCGCGTTGCCTCTCACGGGCGACGAGGACCATCGCCGCATCCGCGACGACCGCCGCCCGGGCCTCGTCGTCCCCGTTGCGCAGTGCCGTGCGGAGTGCCGCCTCGCGCACAGCGGGGTCGTAGTGCGGCGTCAGGGCGAGGAGGGCGTCGTACAGAGCCGTTCTCCGTCCGGTCAGCAGCACCGCGGGGGGCGTGCGCCACCAGGGCAGGGGAGCACGGATCGCACCGGGCGTGGGGACGTCATCGAGGACCCGCCAGAGTGGCGCCAGTCGCCACAGTTCCCGCACGGCACGCGCGGTCTGCGCCACGCGCGGCCCGGCGAGCGGGACGAAGAAGCCGAGGGCACCGAGAACGCACGCGGGTGCGGAGAGCAGGGGAGAGACCCGGTCCACCAGGAAGTCCAGGTCGTGGCCGGTCCACCGGGCGGTGACCGCGGTCAGTCTCAGCATCACGTAGCACACGATGAGGAGGTAGGCGGGAGCGAGGATGCGCAGGCCCACCCGTAAGGAACCGCGGACCTCCCCGGACCAGCGCAGGCACAGTGCGCTCGCGATCGCCATGGCCACTCCCTGCGCGACCAGGTAGGTGACGATCATCTCCCGGATGAAGGGCGTGGTGGCGTAGTGGGCGTCGAACAGCGTGGGCTGCTCCGTGGGTGTCGTCCCGGCCCAGAACAGGACGGCGATGGCGAGGATCGCGAGCCCGTAGACCGTCACGCAGAGACGGGACACCCGCCGGGTCCGCTCGGGGGGCGCCGGCCTCCAGTTCACCATCAGCAGCAGGCTCGCACCGGAGAAGGCGGTCGTCGTCGCGTAGACGACGGGTGCGGCGAAGTTGGTGATCCCGGTGAGCCGGTTGAGGGCGGTGATGGACGCGGGTGCGGCGAAGAGCATCAGGCAGCCGGCGGCGAACAACAGGAGGCAGGCGGCGCGCAACAGTGTGTCGTGGCGTCTTCGGAGCATGGCGGGGAACTTCATGGCACAGACGAGCAGGAGCATGATCCCGTAGACGTAGAACCCGACGCTGCTCGGCTCGGCCGTCATGCGATCAGACCGGCCGGAAACGGTGCGCCATGGACGCCTGGATCCGCCCCGTGAGGTTCCGGGGGTCCTCGGCGGCCCGTGCCTCGTCGAGGGCGGCCCGGACAGCCGTGGCGAAGCGGAAACCGAAGTGTTCCGCCTCCAGTTCCTCCCGGAGCTCATGGCCGTCGGTGCGCGCGGCGAAGTGGAGCCCCGCGTCCATGTGCCGGACGGGTGAAGGGCCGGTCCGCGCCGCTCCGGCGACGGCGGCCACGAAGGCGGCCAGCTCCTCCATCGCCTCCGTGCCCGCGGCACGGGCCGCGGCGGCGCCGTGATCGCCGCCGTGGCCCGCGAACATGTGCCAGGCCTCGTGGCCGATGATCACGACCTGGTGCTCGGGGCCGGTGTTCTCCTCGTAGACGATCAGGTCGTGGTCGGTCCGGTCCACCCACACACCGCTGGCTGTCGCCGGCGGGAACGCCGCCTCGCGAAGACGCACGGGCCGGCCCCGCACCAGGCTCAGGGCCCGGCTCAGGGCGGGGACCACCTCGGTCTCTGCGGTGAGCGGCCGTAAGCCGCTCACCAGTTGGGCGCTCAGCTTCCGCATCGCCCGTGTTCCCGTACTCATCGGTCCTCTTCCCGGTCGTCGAGCTCCAGCAGCGCGTTCAACATCGCGTTGAGCACGGCCCGACACTCCGGCGGCAGGTCACGAGCGTGGCGCGGGGTGGTGCCGCGGACGTCGTCGTGTCCGCACCTGCCGGCCGGCGTGGGCCCTGCCGCTGTCGCTCGGCGAGGTGCGCGGGTGGCTCCACCGAGGGGCTCCTGACGTCGAGGACCGGCAGTTGCCGTGCGCCTCGCAGCCTAAGCGTCCCCGGTGGCACTTCTCAACGATCATTTCCGGGCCCGGAGCGCTCGTTGAACCACCGGGCACGCGCGGGCGAGCCCGTGATACTCGCCGGCACGCGAGCCCCCCGCTCAACGCGTTCAGGCCGCCGCCCGGCCGTCGAGCGGAACGCCCAGCCGGGCGGCCACGGTGGTGAGGGCCGCTCCCAGCGGGAGCGCCACACGGGTGAGGGCGTGCCGGTCGCCCCGGGTGGGGTCCCGGTTGATGATCAGCACCGGTTTGCCGGCCTCGGCCGCCTGACGGACGAAACGCAGCCCGGACATCACCGTCAGCGAGGAGCCGAGGACCAGCAGCGAGGACGCCTCACGGACCAGCGTGCGGCAGTGCTCGACCCGGTGCGGCGGCACGTTCTCACCGAAGAACACCACGTCGGGTTTGAGGACGCCGCCGCAGAGGGCGCAGGGCACCACGCGGAAGTCCCCCACCTGCTCGTCGGTGAGGTCGGCGTCGCCGTCGGGGTTGATGTCCGCGGCCACGGGCCCGAAGCCCGCGTTGGCCTCCTCCAGCCGCGCCGCGAGTTCGCCGCGCGGGCTGCGGGCGCCGCAGGAGAGGCAGACGACCCGGTCCAGGCCTCCGTGAAGTTCCACGACGCCCTCGCTGCCGGCGGCCTGGTGCAGACCGTCGACGTTCTGCGTGATCACTCCCGAGAGCAGACCGTGCCGTCCGAACGCGGCCACCGCCCGGTGCCCGGCGTTGGGCAGGGCACGGCCGAAGGTGCGCCAGCCGAGGTGGCTGCGCGCCCAGTACCGGCGCCGGGCGTCGGCGCTCGCGGTGAAGTCCTGGTAGGTCATCGGGGTGTGCCGGCTGAGGCTCCCGCCCGCGCCCCGGTAGTCGGGGATACCGGACTCCGTGGAGATGCCCGCCCCGCTGAGCACCAGCACACCGCCGGTGCCCAGCGCGTCGGTGACCCGCTCCGGGTCCGTGGTGCCCGGCGGAAGGTCCTCGGCGGGGGTCCAGCTCAGAGTGGGGCGCATGCGCATGTCGCAAGGGTACGGAACCGACCGCCGAGCCCGGGAACACGCCGGTGTTCCTCCGCCCGTACCGCCGACGGCACACGGCGTGCCGCGGTCCCGGGGGCGGGCGGCCCGCCCGCTCCCGGTCCTCGCCCCGGTGCGGGGTCAGCCGCCGACGCGTACGTCGATGCGGGCGTAGCAGGCGTTGGTGGTGTCCGCCACGTTCCGGACGGCGAGCACCTTCTGCTGTCCGGTGGGACCACCGAAGTCGATGTGGTGGTTCACCACTTCACCCGGCCTGGCCCCGCCGTCGCCGAACAGCGCGATGCGCCGACCGCCGACGTAGACGCCCAGCCCTTGCCGTCGTCGTCCGGTTCGGCGAAGCGGCTGTTCCCGCCGCTGCACGTGGTCAGGCCCTTGGGTCCTTCGACACTCTGCGGTTCGTGGCCGATGTCTCCGCAGGAGACCGTCGGCCGGGCACACGCGTGTGTGCCCGGCAACGGCCGTCCCATAGTCTCGTGCGGAGAGACCTCGGACACCGGAGGCGTCCGAGGTCACGGGTATCGACCTCGAGGAGGCAGCGGTGTTCGGACGGGGTCCACGGTTGCTCGTGGGCACGGTGATCGTCGCCTGCGCGGTGCTCCTCGGCCCCAGTGCGCCCGGTGGAGTCCCCTTCGCCAGGCCGCTGCCCGCCGAGGCCGCCAGGGAGGTCGTACCGAACCGGGTCATGACATGGAACATCTGCAACCCCTGCGGGACGAGCGACGTCGACCGGGCGGCGGAGATCGCCACCTACGCGCCGCAGGTCATCGGCCTGCAGGAAGCGTGCGTGCGGGACGTGGAGAGGATCCGGGACCACCTGGAGAACATCTACGGGCTGGTCTACCACGTCGAGTACGGGACGGTTCTCCAGAACTGGGGCCGCTGCGGGGGAGCGCCGTGGAATCCGGGGGCCTTCGGGCAGGCGATCCTCTCGGCGGCACCGATGGAAGACCGCATCAGCGTGGAATACCCCGACGGGGGATCCGAGGACCGGGGATACATGGCGGTCACCACCACGGTGGGCGACCGGTCCGTCCGGGTCTTCAACACGCACTTCGCCCAACGGCGCCAGGAGACGGTCCGCGCGGACCAGGCCGCCGTGCTCGCCGCGCAGGTCGCCCGGCACGACCGCGCCGTCGTCCTCGGCGACTTCAACGCCGTGCCGGACGCCCCCGAACTCACTCCCCTGTGGGCGCTGGCCGAGGACACGGACCCCGAGTGCCGGCCCTCGCCCGCCGGCACCTGCGCGCCGACCACCGACTGGCACACCAAGTTCGACTACGTCTTCCTGCGCGGCTTCACCCCGCTCGAGCACCACGTGCGGCCCACCCCGTACTCGGACCACCACATGCTCCACACCGACCTGGAGCCGGTGTGAGGGGCGCCCGAGGCGGCCGCCGGGACGCCGGAGCGCCACCGGCCCGGCTCCGGACCCGCCACGTCGGTCCGCGCGCGGGCCGGAGTCTCAGGACTGGGGCCGTTTACCGTGGTTGGCCGGGTGGCCGCGGCGCGCCTTCTTCTTCCGGCGCCTCTTCGAGGACATGCGCGTCTCCCTCCTCTGGACAGTCCCCGGACCGGTGCTCGGCAAGGGACCTCGCTCCATTGTTCCGCGAGGCCCCGGGTGCCGCGACCGGCACGGAGGCGCTCAGCTCGGCCGCACCGGTCGGCCTCACGGATGGTCCGGCAGTTTCATCCACTCGTCCCAGGTGACGTCCCGGCCGATGAAGCGCGGCCGTTCGAAGGGCCAGTCCTCGGCGATCCAGCGCGGAACGAAAGCGTCCAGCGCCCGCTCGAGCGCGCCGCCCACCTCGTCGTCGACCACCCACCAGGAGATCTCGGCGTCGGCCCCCCGCTTCTCCGGCGGGTCGATGTAGACGCATCCGCGCAGGGCGGTGCCCTCCGCGTTCTCGACCGTGTAGTTGAACGATTGATGGGCTTCGATCTCCGCGGCGTGCCGCTCCAGATCGGCGAGGTTCGCCTCGTACGACATCGTGGCCGACGGCCAGCCCCACGCGGGACCGAAGATCGACCACAGCCGCTCCCGCGATCCCATCACCGTCGGATAGTCGAGCGGCGCGTCCGCACCGCTGATCGGGCGCAGCCGGTGGCCCCCGCCGTCGGGTATGCCGACGTGGAGGGGATGGACGAAGTCACGGGGCAGCCAGGTCATGGGCGTGAGCCAACCATGCCGGAAGAACGCCGCGCAAAGGGATATGCGGCCGCCGGCGTGCTGTGGCCGCACCCGTGCTGCCGGCCGCCCGTCACCCGGCCCACCGCCTCACCCGGCCCGGTGGAGGCCCCCGTGGCGGTCCGCCGCCGCTCCCGGACCGGACGTGGCCGGAGGCATGGGCGGCAGGCCCGCGGCGATGCCCGGCAGCAGGACGGGATCCAGCCGGACCCGGTCCTGCCTGCCCAGATAGCGCTCCAGCTCCGGTGGCCGGTAGCCGGGGTCCCGGTCGTGGCGCTCCTTGGCCGGCACCGCCAGGAACTCGTTGCCGTCGGGCTCTCCGTGGTCGTTCGCCGCCTCCCCGAGTCGCCGGTGCAGCGGCCCGGACAGTCGGTACACGCCCGTCCGTGAGACGTGGACGGGGCCCGAACCGTCCGGCCGCACGCGGAAGTCGGCGCACTCCTCGGGCCTCATCACCCGTGGCCCCTCCGGGCTGAGCGCGTCGGCGTCGAACTCCAGCCCGTGCCGGCGGGCGTGGTCGGCCATCCACAGCAGCGTGATGTCGGACAGCCCCGTCTCCGCGTACCCGCCGCCGACGTCACTGTGGACCCCGGCGAACCACACCTGCTTCAGCTCCTGTCCCTGCGCCGCCGCACCGGGCTGCCGGTGCCACAGCGTCGGCCGGAACGCGGAGCGCTGCTCGTCGACGGCCAGCGCGTGGAAGGCCGCGCGGACCCAGCTGCTCAGCTCGGTGTTGTGGAACGCCCAGCGCCGGTTGACCCGGTGCGCCGCCGGCCGCAGCCACGCCGCGCCCGGGACCGGGATGCCCAGGGCCCCGACCGTGTCCCACACGCCGATGAACGCGATCTCCGTCTCCCGCGCGTAGGAGCGCCGGAACAACGTGGCCGCCGCACCGTTCGGTTGCTCGATCCGGTCACGGTACAGAGCCCATGCCTGCGGGATCCGGTCGGCGTGGTCCCTGCGCAGGATGCCACTGTTGCGGATCAGCCCGGCCAGGCTGCGGGCGGTGAACGCGCCGCGGCTGAAGCCGAACAGGAACAGCTCGTCGTCGGGCTCGTACGCCTCGACGAGGAACCGGTAGGTGTCCACGATGTTCCGGGACAGCCCCACGCCGAACGCTCCGCCGCGCAGCCGATCCCACCGGTGGGTGCCGACACCGCTGTGGTAGTGGACGCGCTGCTCCTTCCCGGCGGCGGTCCACGGGGCCACGGACAGGGCGACCTTGGCGACGTTGGTCCTGCTCGGCTGATCCGCGAAGTTCCAGGTGCCGTCGCAGCAGACGACGAGACGCTTGGCCATGATCCCTCCCGGGAGAGCGGAGCGGCCCGCAGCGCCACTTCCAGCGTGGCACCGTCCGGCCCGCCGCGCGAACGGGAGGGCGCTCCACGGTGGCCCCGGAGGTCACTGCTCTGGTCCCGCACACAGGTCGGGGCCGCCGGTGACGGCAGGCTGGAGGAGGAACGTGCCCGAGAGGAGCCCGGAGTTCGGCAGCCCGTCCGACCCGCTCCTTGAGCAGATGGCCGAGGCCGCCGACCCCGCCGGTGAGCAGATCGGTGGCGAAGCTCTGCTCGACGTAGGCGGACAGCCCCAGGACGGCGAGTCCGGGGTGGCGGCGACGGGCCTCGACGGCGGCGCGGATGCCCTCGTCGGTGTGGGTGGGCGGCATCGGCACGTCGAGGATGGCGACGTCGGGCCGGTGGGTGTCGATGGCGTCGAGGACGTCTCGTCGGCGGTGCCCACCTTCGCGACCACGTCCAGCGACTCGGCGCGCAGCAGCAGGGCCAGTCCCTCGCGCAGCAACGGGTCGTCCCGGCCAGGCCGGAACCGCCCGCCTCGTCGGCACCGCCCCCGCCGTCGTCCTCGACGCGCAGCAGGAGCCGGCCGCCCCGGCCGCGCACGGTGACGGTGGCCCGGGTGGCACCGCTGTGCTTGGCGATGTTGGTGAGGCCCTCGGCCACCACGAAGTCCAGCGCGGCGGACACGGAACCGACGACGGTCTCCCCGAAGAACTCCCTCGCACCGTGCCCGGGCCGGCCGCCGGAGCTGTCGTCGTGACGCACACGGACCCCTCCCACCTCCCGCCGGCCTCCCGCCGCGGCACGGCCCCGGGCGGTGGCGGGGGAGTGGGCCACACCCTGCCCCGGGTGGTCCTCGTCATCAGCGTGGTCGGCAACACGGTGGCCTCGTACACCGGGACCGGTGTCGGCGTGCACCTGGCCGCGGGAGTGGTCACCGCCGTGTGCGCCACCCTGCTCGTCGTACTGCGTCTGCGCAGCGGCCGATGAGCACCGCACCAGCCGGTCGTGCGCCGCCGGCGGTCCCGTACCGGCGGGAGCGGCCGGTACGTGGTGGTGCAGGCTGCACCCCGGACCCACCTGCCCGCCCCATCGTGCGGGCCGGGGGCTTCTCCCTACGTTGATGGACACACCGGATCGACGGTGCACCCCCAACTCCCGAGGAGCCGGACGGCCATGGCGACTGTGACCAAGCCCCGAACCCGACGCCCGATCAGCCGGAGCGTCGTGACCACCACGTTGGTCACCGCGCTCGCCGGCCTCGGCTTGACGACGCCGGCGATCGGCGCGACGAAGCCGGCCGGGGACTCACTGCGGCAGCAGACGAACGCGATCCAGCGGACGGGCACCGTGGGCGTGATCGCCCGGTCGACCGGCCCGCGGGGTTCCCGTCACGCCACCGCCGGGGTCGCCGACCGGCGGACGGGCCGCGCCGCACACCCCGGTGACACGTTCCGCATCGCCAGCGCCACCAAGACCTTCGTGGCCACCGTCGTGCTCCAACTGGTCGGCGAGGGACGCCTCTCACTGGACGACACGGTCGAGGACCTGCTGCCGGGGGTGGTGTCCGGCAACGGCAACGACGGCAGCAGGATCACCGTCCGGCAGCTGCTGAACCACACCAGCGGACTGTTCAACTACACCGCCGACTTCCCCGTGCTCACCGACGCCGCCGCGTTCCGGGCCGGGCGTTTCGACACCTGGACGGACGCCCAGCTCGTGGCGCTGGCGATGCGGCACGCGCCGAACTCCGAACCCGGCACCAAGTGGGAGTACTCCAACACCAACTACACCCTCGCGGGAATGATCATCGAGCGGACGACCGGACGCAGCTGGCAGCGTGAGGTGACGCGCCGCATCATCCGGCCGCTGGGCCTGCACGACACCTACGCGCCGGTCACGTATCCGGGCATGCCCCGCCGGCACCTGAGGGGTTACTCCGCCTTCGGCGGCGGCCGGACGATCGACGTCACCGCCTTCAACCCGAGCGGAGCCGGCGCGGCCGGCGGCATGATCAGCACCACCGGCGACCTCTCCAGGTTTTACTCGGCGCTCATGAGGGGCGGGCTGCTCGAGCCCGCCGAGCTGGCCGCGATGAAGACGACGGTACGGGCCGGTGAACTCGACGACGTCTGGCCCGGAGCACGTTACGGGCTGGGCCTGATGCAGGTCGACCTCACCTGTGGCGGGAGCTACTACAGCCACGCCGGGGACATCCCCGGCTACATGACCCGCAACGGTTTCAGCGAGGACGGCCGTCACGTCGTCGTCGTGGAGGCGACGGGCGACGGCTCCGCCCCCGACCTGGGCACCATGCACGTCACCAACACACTCATAGACCGTCAACTGTGCGCCGGTGAACCCCAGTAGCGCATCGCCGGCCGCCGGTCCCGCCCTCGTCCCGGGCGGGACCTCCCTGACGCCGACGGCCCGCGAAGCAGACGTCCGGCGCGGTGCCGCGGGCGACGGCGAGCGGCTTGGACGGGCCGGCGGTGGACGGAGACGTCCGTGGCGGGGAACCGCCGCTCCCCTTATTGTCGTGTCGCCATCATGGATGGGACGACCACTGCGTTCGTCCGTGAAACGAGCACGGGCGACGGACGCGTACGACCAACGGGGGAACGACCGATGTTCACTGTCTTCCGGGCATTGCCGCCCGCCGCCCGGCCCGGGCGTGCTGCCGTCACCGCGGTCGCGGCGACGGCAGCCGTGCTGCTCGCGGGCTGCGGCGGCGGCGAGGGGGAGCGGAACAGCCGGGTGAAGGGCAACGGGGTGCCCTCACCGAGCGGCTCCGCCGCACCGTCGGCGTCGAGCACCGTCGGTGCCCTGCCCGACGCGTGGAACTTCACCCCCGACCCCGAGCGGGTCCCGAGAACGGCGGCCCAGGCGCGCGCCTTCACCCGCAGTGTCTCGCTCGCGCCCACCGACTGGACACCGGGTATGGTCCGGCACGAGCCGTACGAGACGGCGGGTACCTGGCCGAGGCTGCCCGACACCTGCGTCTGGACGCGCGGGCACCTGCCCGAGGGGGTGCTCGACAGCTACAACCGCCGCATCGACCTGCCGGCCAAGGACGGCAAGGGACGCGTCCACGGATCGGTGACCATCACCGTGCACCGGGACGAGGCGGGCGCCGAGAGGGAGTTGAAGGACACCGTCCAGGAGAGCTTCCGCTGCCCCGTGCAGGATCTCGGCGGCGGGCAGAAGCTTGAGGGGCTGATGTCGATGCACATCGACCCCAAGGACGTGAAGAACGCCGACGCCACGCTCTTCGAGGCCGGCACCTATTCGGGTCCCTCCTCCGGCGGTCCCCAGGGCTACGTGTGGAGCAAGTCCCGCATCGGGCCCGTCACCACGGCCGTCTCCGTCAAGGGCGCCAGGGGTCACACCACCGACGACCTGATACGTCTGGCCGCCGAGGCCGGAGCGAAGATGCTGTACCGGGTGGAGCTGGGACTGAAGTGAGTCAGCTGGAACCGCTCGGGCCGGGAGACCCGGCGCGCATCGCCGGTTACCGGGTACTGGGCCGGCTCGGCGCCGGCGGCATGGGCGTGGTGCTGCTCGGCCGGTCGGCGGGGGGCACGCTCGTCGCCGTCAAGCTGATCCGGGCCGAGTACGCGGACGACGCCTCGTTCCGTGCCCGGTTCCGGCGCGAGGTGGCCATCGCCCGCCGGGTACGCACGCGGTACGCCGTTCCGGTCGTCGACGCCGACACCGAGGCCGCCGCGCCGTGGCTCGCGACCGCGTTCGTGCCCGGGCCGTCGCTGGCCGACGCGGTCGGGGCGACCGGCCCGCTGCCGGCCCGGAGCACACGCGTGCTGGGCGGGATGCTCGCCGAAGCGCTGGACGCGGTCCACACCGCGGGAATGGTGCACCGGGACGTCAAGCCCGGCAACGTCCTGCTCGCGTCGGACGGCCCCCGCCTCATCGATTTCGGCATCGCCCGTGCCCTGGACGACACCGTACTCACCGCCGCCGACGTGGTGATCGGATCTCCCGGCTTCCTGTCGCCGGAACAGGCACAGGGCCGCCCCACCGGGCCGCCCAGCGACGTCTTCTCACTCGGCTGCGTGCTCGCCTACGCGGCGACCGGGACCCGGCCCTTCGGCAGCGGGCCCGTCGAGGCCATGCTGTTCAGGACCGTGCACGACCCGGCGCGGCTCGACGGCGTTCCCGCGCAGCTGCGGCCGGTCGTCGAGGCGTGCCTGGCCAAGAAGCCGGGCGAGCGGCCCACGGCCGCGGAAGTGCGGGCCGCCTGCGTGGAGGACGACACGGAACGGGGCTGGCTGCCTTCCTCCGTCACGCATCTCATCGCCGAGCGCTCCGCCCGGATGCTGGCGCTGCCGGAGATCGACGCGACCCGCGTGGACGGTCCGGCGCCGGCCGAGTCCTCCGGCGGCCCGGACGGCGAGGGGGGCCCGAGACCGCCGGGCAGACGGCGGATGCTCTTCTTCGCCTCGGGGGCCGCGGCACTCGCCGCCGCGGGATCCACCGCGTGGCTGATCGGCCGCGACGACGAGACCGGCGGCCGGCGGGGCGAGGCAGCCAAGCCGGTGCTGCGCCTCGGGCTCCAGGCCGATCTGAGCGGTCCGGAACGCCATGCGGGCAAGGCCCACGAGCAAGGAGTCCGGCTCGCCGTCGCGGAGCACAACGCCCGCGACGACAACCCGTTCGCCCTGGCCCTGACCGTTGCCGACGACCGGGGCGACGCGGCGAGGGCGGAGTCGGCCGCACGCCGTCTCGCCGCGGACGGGCGGATCGTCGCCGTGATCGGCGCGACGGGCACGGACGCCGCCGGAGCCACGCTCGACGCGTACGACGAGGCCGGGCTGACCCTCCTGAGCGTGCTCGACGGCGACATCCGCCACATGAACCGGATCTTCCTGTGTGCGAGGCCCAGCAACGCCATGCAGATGTATCCGGTCGGGCAGTACCTCGGGCTGCACGGTCTCGACGACATCGCTCTCGTCGACGACGAGAGCGAGTACGGACGGCAGGTGACCCGGCTGTTCGCCGAAGGGCTGCGGGGCACGGGCAGGGTCGACGTCATGCCGCAGACCGTTCCCGCGGGCGGCCGGGACACCGGCGCCCGGGTCCGGACCGTGGTCGCCAGGTCACCCGGCGCCGTGGTCTACGGCGGTGAGGCCGAGGGCCTGGCCGGCTTCGCCCGCGCTCTGACGGCGGCCGGCTACCGGGGGCCCCGGATCGCCAGCCAGGCGGCCCACGACTCCCGTTTCCTCGCGCAGGCCGGAGCCGCCGCCGAGGGCTGGCTCGTGGTGTCCACGGCCACCGACCCGCTGGCCGCTTCGTCGGCGCGCGGCTTCGCCCGGGCCTTCCGCGCGCGTTACCGGACCGATCCGCCGCCCTTCGCCGCCGAGGCGTACGACGGGGTGCGGTTGATCGCCTCCTGCCTGCGAAGCCTCGACCGGCCCCGGCCGACCCGGCACGACCTGGTGCCCGTGGTGCGCAGGACGACGCACCAAGGGGTGTCGAAGGACTATGCCTTCGAGCCGGAGAACGGCGGCTACGTGGGCACGGGCGTCTTCTTCTACCGGGTGACCCACGGCCGTTTCCGCTTCCTCGGCAGCGACCCTCGCAAGGTGTGAGGGCTAGGTGTGTTGTTCCGACAGGTTGGTGACGCGGCTGGCGGGTGTGTGGCCGTCGATGCCGGTGTGGGGTCGGTGGTAGTTGTACCAGTCCAGCCAGTCGGGAAACGCGGCCTGTCGT
>NZ_VSKS01000022.1 GCF_008312835.1 Streptomyces marokkonensis
GCGATCTCGGGGAACCTGGGCCTGGTGCGGGCGCTGCACTTCCCGCGGGCCTCGCTGCCGATCTCCTTCGCGCTCCAGCAGCTCCAGCAGCTGCTGTTCTCCATGGCCGTGCTCGTCGTGATCATGCTGTCGTTCCGCAGCTTCCCCGATCTGTCGTGGCTGCTGGTGGTGCCGGCGCTGGTGCTGCAGTTCGTGTTCAACACCGGGCTGGCGCTGATCTTCGCGCGGATGGGCAGCAGGACGCCCGACCTGGCGCAGCTGATGCCGTTCGTGCTGCGCACCTGGATGTACGCCTCGGGCGTGATGTTCAGCATCCCGGCGATGCTGCACGACAAGGACGTGCCGGGCTGGCTCGCCGACGTCCTGCAGTGGAACCCGGCCGCGGTCTACATGGACCTGGTCCGCTTCGCGATGATCGACGGCTACGGCTCGTCGTACCTGCCCCCGCACGTGTGGGCGTTCGCGCTGGGCTGGGCGCTGCTGACCGGCGTGGTCGGCTTCGTCTACTTCTGGAAGTCCGAGGAGAGGTACGGCCGTGGCTGACGACAGGACGGGTGCGCGCGTGCCCACCGTCATCGCGGACGAACTGCACATCGTGTACCGCGTCAACGGTGCCAGGACGGGGAAGGGCAGCGCCACGGCGGCCCTCAGCCGCATCGTCAAGCGGGGCGAGGAGCGGGGCGTGCGCAAGGTGCACGCCGTGCGCGGCGTGTCCTTCGTCGCCTACCGCGGCGAGGCCATCGGCCTGATCGGCTCCAACGGCTCCGGCAAGTCGACCCTGCTGCGGGCCATCGCCGGACTGCTGCCCGCCGAGAAGGGCAAGGTCTACACCGACGGCCAGCCCTCCCTCCTCGGCGTCAACGCGGCGCTGATGAACGATCTGACCGGCGAGCGGAACGTCATATTGGGCGGGCTCGCGATGGGCATGTCCCGCGAGGAGATCAAGGCCCGCTACCAGGACATCGTCGACTTCTCGGGCATCAACGAGAAGGGTGACTTCATCACCCTGCCGATGCGCACCTACTCCTCCGGCATGGCCGCCCGGCTGCGCTTCTCCATCGCCGCCGCCAAGGACCACGATGTCCTGATGATCGACGAGGCGCTGGCCACCGGCGACCGCAAGTTCCAGAAGCGCTCCGAGGCCCGGATCCGCGAGCTGCGCAAGGAGGCCGGCACGGTCTTCCTGGTCAGCCACAACAACAAGTCCATCCGCGACACCTGCGACCGCGTGCTGTGGCTGGAACGGGGCGAGCTGCGCATGGACGGGCCGACCGACGAGGTCCTCAAGGAATACGAGAAGTTCACAGGGAAGTAGCCCGATTCGACGAGGGCCCCGCCGGAACTGTCCGGTGGGGCCCGGCGTCTGCAAAGGAAGCGTCAACTCCTGCCCAGGCGGGGAATCTTGACGCCGATCCGTGTGTTGTGGGTTGTGCGGGAGACCCCCCGCGGTGCCCTGCGCGTTGTACAACGTAAGCTGTACCGGTCCCGAAAGGCGGCAATCAGGGCCATAATGCCCGACATCATCCATCGATGCCGTGCGGGGCGAACCTGGGCGGCGTGTCCGAAATAGTGTGCATTGGGTCAGCAGTGTAGAACGGGAGATGTGACGGCAATGGCTACGGAAACTCCCCGGCTGAACGCAGCATGCGCCGTCCCCGCCCCGGGCAGTCCACGATGACGCCCCCCGGCCGGGCGCGCGGCGCCGGCGTCGAGCGCGCCACGCTCGACAAGGCCGCCGCCGAGAACTTCCCCGTGGCCCCCTTCTTCCTGCCCGGACCCTGGCGCGAGGACCTGATGGCCGTGTACGGCTTCGCCCGTCTGGTCGACGACATCGGCGACGGAGATCTGGCCCCCGGCGGCGCCGACGCCCGTCTCCTCGGGGTCCCGGCCGATCGGACCGAGGACCGGCTGGTGCTCCTGGACGCCTTCGAGGCCGATCTTCACCGGGTGTTCGACCCGGCCGGCCCGGAGCCCCGCCATCCGCTGCTGCTCCGGCTGCGCCCCACGGTCCGCCGCCACGCGCTCACCCCCGAACCCTTCCTCGGCCTGATCGCGGCCAACCGCCAGGACCAGCTCGTCAAGCGTTACGAGACCTACGACGACCTGCTCGCCTACTGCGAACTGTCGGCCAATCCCGTCGGCCGCCTCGTCCTCGCCGTCACCGGGACCGCGACCCCGGAGCGGATCCGCCGCTCCGACGCGATCTGCACGGCCCTGCAGATCGTCGAGCACCTCCAGGACGTCGCCGAGGACCTCGGCCGCGACCGCGTCTACCTGCCCGCCACGGACATGAAGCTCTTCCACGTCCAGGAGGCGGACCTCGCCGCACCCACCGCGGGCGCGTCGGTGCGCGCACTCGTCGCGTACCAGGCGCACCGCGCCCGCGAGCTGCTGAACGAGGGCGCCCCCCTCGTGGGCAGCGTCCACGGCAGGCTCAGACTGCTGCTCGCGGGGTTCGTGGCGGGAGGAAGGGCGGCCCTCCGGGCGATCGCCGCCGCCGAATACGACGTACTCCCCGGCCCGCCCAAGCCCGGCAGGGTCCAGCTGCTGCGCGAGGCGGGCGTGACTCTGCGAGGAAAGGGGTGATCCGGGCCGTGGGGTCGCATCCACCCGCGTCCGCACCGGTACTCGCCGCCTACGGCTACTGCGAGACGGTCACCGGACAGCAGGCACGCAACTTCGCCTACGGCATCCGGCTGCTGCCGACGGCCGAGCGGCGCGCGATGTCGGCGCTGTACGCGTTCTCCCGGCGGGTCGACGACATCGGCGACGGCGCCCTGGCGGACGACGTCAAGGTCGCCCGGCTGGAGGACACCCGGGCACTGCTCTCCCGGATCCGTGACGGCGCGGTCGACGAGGACGACACCGACCCGGTTGCCGTCGCGCTCGCGCACGCCGCCGGGCGCTTCCCGATCCCCCTGGGCGGCCTGGACGAGCTCATCGACGGCGTCCAGATGGACGTGCGCGGTGAGACCTACGAGACCTGGGACGACCTCAAGGCCTACTGCCGTTGTGTCGCGGGCGCCATCGGGCGGCTCTCCCTCGGCGTGTTCGGCACCGAACCGGGCGCGCGCGGGGCCGAGCGCGCCCCCGAGTACGCCGATACGCTCGGCCTCGCGCTCCAGCTGACCAACATCCTCAGGGACGTCCGCGAGGACGCCGAGGGCGGCCGCACCTATCTGCCCGCCGACGACCTCGCCAAGTTCGGGTGCTCGGCAGGGTTCAGCGGACCGACGCCACCGGAGGGCTCCGACTTCGCGGGTCTGGTGCACTTCGAAGTGCGCAGGGCCCGCGCCCTTTTCGCCGAGGGCTACCGGCTGCTCCCCCTGCTCGACCGGCGCAGCGGCGCCTGCGTCGCCGCCATGGCCGGCATCTACCGCCGCCTCCTGGACCGCATCGAGCGCCACCCCGAGGCCGTGCTGCGCGGCCGGGTCTCCCTGCCCGGACGCGAGAAGGCCTACGTCGCGGTGCGCGGCCTGTCCGGCCTGGACACCCGGCACGTGACCCGGCGGGCCGTCAGGAGGCGTGCCTGATGGACACCCCGCTCCCCGGCGGAAAGCGGTGGGCAACCCTCCGCCGCGACGCCGCGTCCCAGACCGAGACGGCCGGTCGTGCACGGTTCGAGCGGCCCGGCCGGCCGGGGGAGGGCGCATGAGCCACGGGACACGCACCGAGGGGCCGCTCACGGACGACCCCGTCCCGGCCGGACGGCACGCCGTCGTGGTCGGCGGCGGCCTGGCCGGCGTGACCGCCGCCCTCGCCCTCGCCGACGCCGGGGTGGGCGTCACCCTGCTCGAGGGCCGGCCGCGGCTGGGCGGGCTCGCCTTCTCCTTCCGGCGCGGCGACCTCACCGTCGACAACGGCCAGCACGTGTACCTGCGCTGCTGCACCGCCTACCGGTGGTTCCTCGACCGGATCGGCGGAGCGGCGCTGGCCCCGCTGCAGGACCGCCTCGACGTGCCCGTGCTCGACGTCACGCGCCCCGAGGGGCGGCGGCTCGGCAGACTGCGGCGCGACGCCCTGCCGGTGCCCCTGCACCTGGGGCGCAGCCTCGCCACCTATCCGCATCTGTCGCTCGCCGACCGGGCCAGAGTGGGCCGCGCCGCGCTCGCGCTGAACGGGCTCGACCTCGCCGATCCGGCCCTGGACGCCCAGGACTTCGGCAGCTGGCTGGCCGCCCACGGCCAGTCGGCGCGCGCCGTGGCAGCCCTGTGGGACCTGGTCGGGGTCGCCACCCTCAACGCGGTCGCGGGCGACTCGTCCCTCTCGCTCGCCGCGATGGTGTTCAAGACCGGTCTGCTGTCCGACCCGGGAGCGGCCGACATCGGCTGGGCCCGGGTGCCGCTGGGTGAACTGCACGACCGGCTCGCCCGCGGGGCGCTCGACTCCGCGGGCGTGCGCACCGAGGTCCGGACCCGGGTCACCTCCGTCTCCGTGAACGGCGACGGAGGGTGGAGCGTCCGCGTCCCCGGCGAGACGATCCGGGCCGACGCGGTCGTCCTCGCCGTACCGCAGCGCGAGGCGTACGACCTGCTGCCCGCCGGCGCCCTCGACGCCCCCGAGCGGCTCCTGGACATCGGCACCGCGCCGATCATCAACATCCACGTCGTCTACGACCGCAAGGTGCTCGCGCGCCCGTTCTTCGCCGCCCTCGGCACCCCCGTGCAGTGGGTCTTCGACCGCACCGACGCGTCCGGTCTGCGGCGCGGCCAGTACCTGGCGCTGTCCCAGTCGGTCGCCCAGGACGACATCGACGAGCCGGTGGCCGTGCTGCGCGAGCGGTACCTGCCCGAACTGGAGCGGCTGCTGCCGCGCACCCGGGACGCGCGGGTCGAGGACTTCTTCGTCACCCGGGAGCGCGCCGCCACGTTCGCTCCCGCTCCCGGCGTCGGACGCCTCAGGCCCGGCGCCCGCACCAAGGCACCCGGCCTGTACCTGGCCGGAGCGTGGACCGCCACCGGGTGGCCCGCGACCATGGAGAGTGCGGTCCGCAGCGGCGTCGGCGCGGCGGACGCCGCGCTGGGCGCCCTCGGCCGGCCCCGCCCCCGCCACCTCTTCGCTGTCGAGGAGGCGGCCTGATGCTGCAGGAGAGCGGCGCGGCAGGTCCCCGCACCCCCCGTACCGCAACAAGAGGAGAGACTGTGCCCACTGTGCCCCCGGCCTCGCAGGCCGCTCGAAGGACCGCGGTGGACGTGTCCGCGCTCCTGGAGCGCGGCCGGACCCTGGCCACGCCGGTACTGCGGGCGGCCGTCGACCGCCTGGCACCTCCCATGGACACGGTCGCCGCCTACCACTTCGGCTGGATCGACGCCCACGGCCGGCCCGCGGACGGCGACGGCGGCAAGGCCGTGCGCCCCGCCCTCGCCGTGCTGTCCGCGGAGGTCACCGGCGCCGCCCCGCAGACGGGCGTCCCCGGGGCGGTCGCCGTCGAACTGGTCCACAACTTCTCGCTGCTGCACGACGACCTGATGGACGGCGACGAACAGCGCCGGCACCGCGACACCGTCTGGAAGGTGCACGGCCCCGCCCAGGCCATCCTGGTCGGCGACGCCCTGTTCGCCCTGGCCAACGAGGTGCTGCTGGAACTCGGCACCGTCGAGGCCGGCCGCGCCACCCGCCGGCTGACCACGGCGAGCCGCGCGCTCATCGACGGCCAGGCCCAGGACATCTCCTACGAGCACCGCGACCGCGTCAGCGTCGAGGAGTGCCTGGAGATGGAGGGCAACAAGACGGGCGCCCTGCTCGCCTGCGCCAGCTCCATCGGCGCGGTGCTCGGCGGTGCGGACGACCGCACCGCCGACGCGCTGGAGAGGTACGGCTACCACCTCGGCCTGGCCTTCCAGGCCGTCGACGACCTCCTCGGCATCTGGGGCGACCCGGAGGCCACCGGCAAGCAGACCTGGAGCGACCTGCGCCAGCGCAAGAAGTCCCTCCCGGTCGTGGCCGCGCTCGCGGCGGACGGCCCCGCCTCCCGGCGGCTCGGCGAGATCCTCGCGGCCGACGCCAAGAGCAGCGACTTCGCGACCTTCTCCGAGGAGGAGTTCGCCGCCCGGGCCGCCCTCATCGAGGAGGCGGGCGGCCGCGAGTGGACCGCCGAAGAGGCACGCCGTCAGCACACCATCGCCATCGAGGCCCTCGACGCAGTGGACATGCCCGACCGGGTGCGGGAGCAGTTCACGGCGCTCGCGGACTTCGTCGTCGTACGAAAGAGATGATCACTATCGGTCGAATAGCCCTCGCGTAGTCGCCGGCCGGTGTTGCGGGGAGAACGGCACCGGCCGACGGCGGACCCACAGCAGACGCACTCGCAGGACTGCACGAAGGGGAAGCCATGACAGCGACGACCGACGGAAGCACCGGGGCGGCCCTGCCGCCCCGCGTGACCGCGGCCAGCGAAAACGACACCGACATCCCCGAGGCGGCCGGGGTTCCCGACATCGCCGCCCGCGCCATGCGGCGCGCCACCGACTTCCTGCTGTCCCGGCAGGATGACCAGGGCTGGTGGAAGGGCGACCTCGAGACCAACGTCACGATGGACGCCGAGGACCTGCTGCTGCGCCAGTTCCTGGGCATCCTCGACGAGGACACAGCCCGCGCCGCGGCCCTGTTCATCCGCGGGGAGCAGCGCGAGGACGGCACCTGGGCCACCTTCTACGGCGGACCCGGCGAACTCTCCACCACCATCGAGGCGTACGTCGCCCTGCGGCTGGCCGGGGACCCGCCCGACGCCCCGCACATGGCGAAGGCCTCCGCCTGGGTCCGCGAGCGGGGCGGCATCGCCGCCTCCAGGGTCTTCACCCGCATCTGGCTGGCCCTGTTCGGCTGGTGGAGATGGGAGGACCTGCCCGAACTCCCGCCCGAACTCATCTGGTTCCCGTCCTGGCTGCCGCTCAACATCTACGACTTCGGCTGCTGGGCCCGGCAGACCATCGTGCCGCTGACGATCGTGTCCGCCGAACGGCCGGTGCGTCCCGCCCCGTTCCCGCTGGACGAGCTGCACACCGACCCGCACCACCCGAGCCCTCCCCGGCCGCTCGCTCCGGCGAACACCTGGGACGGTGCCTTCCAGCGGCTGGACAGGGGCCTGCACGCCCTGCGCGGGGCGGTGCCGCGCCGGCTGCGCAGAGCGGCCATGAACACCGCCGCCCGCTGGATCATCGAACGCCAGGAGAACGACGGCTGCTGGGGCGGCATCCAGCCCCCGGCCGTGTACTCGGTCATCGCGCTGCACCTCATGGGCTACGACCTGAACCATCCGGTGATGCGCGCGGGCCTGGAGTCGCTGGACCGGTTCGCCGTGTGGCGGGAGGACGGGGCCCGCATGATCGAGGCCTGCCAGTCCCCGGTGTGGGACACCTGCCTCGCCGTCATCGCCCTGGCCGACGCGGGACTGCCCGCCGACCACCCCCAACTGGTCAAGGCCGCCGACTGGATGCTCGGCGAGCAGATCGTGCGGCCCGGCGACTGGTCCGTGCGCCGGCCCCATCTCCCGCCCGGCGGCTGGGCGTTCGAGTTCCACAACGACAACTACCCCGACATCGACGACACCGCCGAGGTGGTTCTCGCGCTGCGCCGCGTCAAGCACCACGACCCCGAGCGGCTGGACAACGCCATCGGGCGCGGGGTGCGCTGGAACCTCGGCATGCAGTCGAAGAACGGCGCCTGGGGCGCCTTCGACGTCGACAACACCAGCCCGTTCCCCAACCGGCTGCCGTTCTGCGACTTCGGCGAGGTCATCGACCCGCCGTCGGCCGACGTCACCGCGCACGTCGTGGAGATGCTCGCCGTGGAGGGCCTCGCCCACGACCCGCGCACCCGGCGTGGCATCCAGTGGCTGCTCGCCGAACAGGAGCCCGACGGCTCCTGGTTCGGGCGCTGGGGTGTCAACTACCTCTACGGCACCGGCTCCGTCGTACCCGCCCTGACCGCCGCCGGGATCCCCGGCTCGCACCCGGCGGTCCGGCGGGCCGTGGCCTGGCTGGAGAAGGTGCAGAACGACGACGGCGGCTGGGGCGAGGACCTGCGCTCCTACGAGCGCGCCGCTCAGTGGAGCGGCCGGGGCGCCTCGACCGCCTCCCAGACGGCGTGGGCGCTGATGGCGCTGCTGGCGGCGGGGGAGCGGGGCTCCCGGGCCGTCGAGCGCGGTGTCCAGTGGCTGGCGGCCACCCAGCGCGAGGACGGCTCCTGGGACGAACCGTACTTCACCGGCACCGGTTTCCCCTGGGACTTCTCCATCAACTACCACCTCTACCGGCAGGTCTTCCCGCTCACCGCGCTCGGCCGGTACGTGCACGGGGAGCCCTTCACCAAGAAGCCGGTGACGGCGCAGGCCGCTGCCGGGCAGCCCCTCGCCGAGGCGAAGGGAAGCTGATGAGCCCCGAGCCCGCCCCGGCTCCGCTGCTGATCGCCTGCGCGCTCGGCATCGAGCAGTTCGCCCTGCGCAGGCCCGAGCGCGCCGGGCGGGGCGACCGGGGCGCGGGCGGGCCGGTCACCGTCCTGCGCACGGGCATGGGCCCGGCGGCGGCCGAGCGCTCCGTCACCCGGGTGCTCGCCGGCCCCGCCCTGCGTGACGCGGCCGTCCTGGCCACGGGCTTCTGCGCGGGCCTCGCCCCCGGGATGCACCCCGGTGACCTGGTCGTCGCCGAGGAGACCCGGGACCCGCGCGGCAGCGTCCCCTGCGCCGGGACCGAACTGCTGGTGAAGGAGCTGGTGCGCGCGGTCCCCGGGCGCACCGTCCACACCGGGCCCCTCACCGGCTCCGGCCACGTCGTCCGCGGCCACGAACGGTCCGATCTGCTCGCGACCGGCGCGATCGCGGTCGACATGGAATCGGCGGCCACGCTCCTGAGCGCCGTCCGCGCGGGCGAGCGCCCGGTTGCGGCCGTCCGGGTGGTCGTGGACGCTCCAGAACACGAACTCGTCCGCGTCGGCACGGTCCGCGGTGGAATATCGGCTTTCCGTGTCCTTCGTTCCGTACTCCCGGCTTTCTATGAATGGCACCGTTCCTTGCTGCTCCCCAGGAGGTGAGCCAGATGGCCATGCCGCTGCGTCAGTCCGTCAAGGTCGCTACATACTTGGCCGAACAGAAGCTCCGCAGACGGGACAAGTTCCCGCTCATCGTCGAACTGGAACCGCTCTTCGCCTGCAATCTGAAGTGTGAGGGGTGCGGCAAGATCCAGCACCCGGCCGGCGTGCTCAAGCAGCGGATGCCCGTCGCCCAGGCCGTGGGCGCGGTGCTGGAGTCCGGGGCACCCATGGTGTCGATCGCCGGCGGCGAGCCCCTGATGCACCCGCAGATCGACGAGATCGTGCGCCAGTTGGTCGCCAGGCGCAAGTACGTCTTCCTGTGCACCAACGCCCTGCTGATGCGCAAGAAGATGGACAAATTCTCGCCCTCCCCCTACTTCGCGTTCGCGGTGCACATCGACGGCCTGCGGGAGCGGCACGACGAGTCCGTGGCGAAGGAGGGCGTGTTCGACGAGGCCGTGGAGGCCATCAAGGAGGCCAAGCGGCGCGGCTTCCGGGTCACCACCAACTCGACCTTCTTCAACACCGACACCCCGCAGACCATCGTCGAGGTGCTCAACTACCTCAACGACGACCTCAAGGTCGACGAGATGATGATCTCGCCCGCCTACGCCTACGAGAAAGCCCCCGACCAGGAGCACTTCCTCGGCGTGGAGCAGACCCGGGAGCTGTTCAGGAAGGCCTTCGCGGGCGGCAACCGGCGCCGCTGGCGGCTGAACCACTCCCCGCTGTTCCTCGACTTCCTCGAGGGCAAGGTCGACTTCCCGTGCACCGCCTGGGCGATCCCGAACTACTCGCTCTTCGGCTGGCAGCGCCCCTGCTACCTGATGAGCGACGGGTACGTGCCGACGTACCGGGAGCTGATCGAGGAGACCGACTGGGACAGGTACGGCCGCGGCAAGGACCCGCGCTGCGCCAACTGCATGGCGCACTGCGGTTACGAGCCCACCGCCGTCCTCGCCACCATGGGCTCCCTGAAGGAGTCGCTGCGTGCCCTGCGCGAGACCGTCTCCGGAAACCGGGAGTGAGGCCATGACCGCTGTCCCACTGGGGATGCCCGAGGCACCCGCGCCGCCGCTCGCCGAGCGGCGCGCGTCGCGGCGGATCCAGGTCGGTCCGGTGGCGGTCGGCGGCGGCGCGCCGGTGTCCGTGCAGTCGATGACGACGACCCGCACCTCCGACGTCGGAGCGACCCTCCAGCAGATCGCCGAACTCACCGCGTCCGGCTGCCAGATCGTCCGCGTCGCCTGCCCCACGCAGGACGACGCGGACGCGCTCGCGACCATCGCCCGCAAGTCGCAGATCCCGGTGATCGCGGACATCCACTTCCAGCCCAAGTACGTGTTCGCGGCCATCGAGGCCGGGTGTGCCGCCGTCCGCGTGAACCCCGGCAACATCAAGCAGTTCGACGACCGGGTCAAGGAGATCGCCCGGGCCGCCCAGGACCACGGCACACCGATCCGGATCGGGGTCAACGCCGGCTCGCTGGACCGGCGGCTGCTGCGGAAGTACGGCAGGGCGACCCCCGAGGCGCTCGTCGAGTCCGCCCTGTGGGAGGCGTCCCTCTTCGAGGAGCACGGCTTCCGGGACATCAAGATCTCGGTGAAGCACAACGACCCGGTGGTGATGATCAACGCCTACCGGATGCTCGCCGAGCGCTGCGACTACCCGCTGCACCTCGGCGTGACCGAGGCCGGCCCGGCGTTCCAGGGCACGATCAAGTCGGCGGTCGCCTTCGGAGCGCTGCTCGGCGAGGGCATCGGCGACACCATCCGGGTGTCGCTGTCGGCGCCGCCGGCCGAGGAGGTCAAGGTCGGCATCCAGATCCTCCAGTCGCTGGGGCTCAGGGAACGGCGTCTGGAGATCGTGTCCTGCCCGTCCTGCGGGCGCGCCCAGGTCGACGTGTACAAGCTGGCCGACGAGGTCACCGCGGGGCTGGACGGCATGGAGGTGCCGCTGCGGGTGGCCGTCATGGGCTGCGTGGTGAACGGCCCGGGCGAGGCCCGCGAGGCCGACCTCGGCGTCGCCTCCGGCAACGGCAAGGGCCAGATCTTCGTGAAGGGCGAGGTCATCAAGACCGTCCCCGAGTCGAAGATTGTCGAGACGCTGATCGAAGAGGCGATGAGGATCGCCGAGCAGATGGAGAAGGACGGCATCGCGTCGGGGGAGCCGGCCGTCACCGTGAACTGAGCAGCACGGCATTAGAAGGGGGCCCGAGCGTGACGATTCTTCAGAGCATCCGGCAACCGCGCGACCTGAAGGCGCTGTCCGAGGCGGAACTCGGTGAACTGTCCCACGAGATCCGTGAGTTCCTGGTGCAGGCGGTCGCCAGGACCGGCGGTCACCTCGGACCCAATCTGGGGGTGGTGGAACTCACCGTCGCCCTGCACCGGGTCTTCGAGTCGCCCGTGGACCGCATCCTGTGGGACACAGGCCACCAGAGCTACGTCCACAAGCTTCTGACCGGGCGTCAGGACTTCTCCAAGCTGCGCGGCAAGGGCGGCCTGTCCGGCTATCCCTCGCGCGAGGAGTCCGAGCACGACGTCATCGAGAACAGTCACGCCTCCACGGCGCTCGGCTGGGCCGACGGGCTGGCCAAGGCCCGCCAGGTGCGGGGGGAGAAGGGGCACGTCGTCGCGGTGATCGGCGACGGCGCGCTCACCGGCGGGATGGCCTGGGAGGCGCTGAACAACATCGCCGCGGCCAAGGACCGGCCGCTGATCGTCGTCGTCAACGACAACGAACGCTCCTACGCCCCGACCATCGGCGGGCTCGCCAACCACCTCGCGGCCCTGCGCACCACCGACGGCTACGAACGCGTGCTGGCCTGGGGCAAGGACGTGCTCCAGCGCACCCCCGTGGTCGGAAGCCCGCTCTACGAGGCGCTGCACGGCGTCAAGAAGGGCTTCAAGGACGCCTTCGCCCCGCAGGGCCTCTTCGAGGACCTGGGGCTGAAGTACGTCGGCCCGATCGACGGCCACGACATCAAGGCCGTGGAGTCCGCGCTGCGCCGCGCCAAACGCTTCCACGGACCCGTCCTGGTCCACTGCCTCACCGAGAAGGGCCGCGGCTACGAACCCGCTCTCGCCCACGAGGAGGACCACTTCCACACCGTCGGCGTGATGGACCCGTTCACCTGCGCGCCCCTGGCACCGTCCGGCGGACCGTCCTGGACCTCGGTCTTCGGTGAGGAGATCGTCCGGATCGGGGAGGAGCGCGAGGACGTGGTGGCGATAACCGCCGCCATGCTGCGTCCGGTGGGTCTCGGGGCCTTCGCCGACCGGTTCCCGGACCGGGTGTGGGACGTCGGTATCGCCGAACAGCATGCCGTCGTGTCCGCGGCGGGTCTGGCGACCGGCGGCCTGCACCCGGTCGTCGCCGTCTACGCCACCTTCCTCAACCGCGCCTTCGACCAGCTGCTGATGGACGTGGCGCTGCACCGCTGCGGGGTGACCTTCGTCCTGGACCGGGCCGGTGTCACCGGCGTCGACGGGCCCTCGCACAACGGCATGTGGGACATGTCCGTCCTCCAGGTCGTTCCCGGCCTGCGCATCGCCGCGCCCCGCGACGCCGACCAGCTGCGCGCCCAGTTGCGCGAGGCGGTCGCCGTCGACGACGCGCCCACCCTGCTGCGGTTCCCGAAGGAGTCCGTGGGCCCGGCGATCCCGGCCCTGGACCGGATCGGCGGGACGGACGTGCTGCACCGGGCGGACGCGCCCGAGGTGCTGCTGGTGGCCGTCGGCGTGACGGCGCCCGTCTGTCTCCGCGCCGCCGGACTGCTCGAGGCCCGCGGCATCGGGTGCACGGTGGTCGACCCCCGCTGGGTCAAGCCCGTCGACCCGGTCCTCCCGCGACTGGCCGCCGGTCACCGCCTGGTGGCCGTCGTCGAGGACAACAGCCGCGCGGGCGGGGTTGGTTCGGCGGTGGCGCTGGCGCTGGGCGACGCCGAAGTCGACGTGCCCGTACGCCGGTTCGGCATCCCGGAGCAGTTCCTCGCGCACGCCGGACGCGGTGAGGTGCTCGCCGACATCGGCCTCACGCCCGTCGAGGTCGCCGGGCGGATCAGCGCGAGCCTCGCCGTCGGGGACGTACTCGCGAAACAGCCACAGGACGCACAGGAGCACCAGGCATGACCACCGCGGAGTCCGCGCCGGAGTCGCCGGGGACCAAGGGGTTCGACCTCGGCGCGCTGCTGGCCGAGCGCGGGGCCGAGCGGTACGAGCTGCACACCCGGTACCTCAACCACCAGCTCCCGCGCATGCTGCGCACCATCGGCTTCGACAAGGTCTACGTACGCGCCGAGGGCGCCCACTTCTGGGACGCCGACGGCAACGACTACCTGGACATGCTGGCCGGTTTCGGGGTGATGGGCCTGGGCCGCCACCACCCCGTGGTCCGCAAGGCGCTGCACGACGTCCTGGACGCCTCCCTCGCCGACCTCACGCGTTTCGACTGCCAGCCGCTCCCCGGACTGCTCGCCGAGAAGCTGCTCGCGCACAGCCCCCACCTGGACCGGGTGTTCTTCGGCAACAGCGGCACGGAGGCGGTCGAGGGGGCCCTGAAGTTCGCGCGCTGTGCGACCGGCAGGCCGCGGGTCCTGCACTGCGAGCACGCCTTCCACGGCCTCACCACCGGTTCCCTCTCCGTCAACGGCGAGTCCGGATTCCGGGACGGGTTCGCCCCGCTGCTGCCCGACACGGCCGTGCCGCTGGGAGACCTGGACGCCCTGGAGCGGGAACTGCGCAAGGGGGACGTCGCCGCTCTGATCGTGGAGCCGGTCCAGGGCAAGGGCGTGCACGAGGCCCCGCCCGGCTATCTGCGGGCCGCGCAGGAGCTGCTGCACCGGCACAAGGCCCTGCTGATCGCCGACGAGGTGCAGACCGGGCTGGGCCGGACCGGTGACTTCTACGCCTTCCAGCACGAGGAGGGCGTGGAGCCGGACCTGGTGTGCGTGGCCAAGGCGCTCTCCGGCGGGTATGTGCCGGTGGGCGCGACCATAGGCCGGGACTGGATCTTCAAGAAGGTCTACTCGTCGATGGACCGGGTGCTGGTCCACTCGGCCAGCTTCGGGGCCAACGCCCAGGCCATGGCGGCGGGACTCGCGGTGCTGTCGGTCATGGAGGACGAGCAGATCGTCGCGAACGTCCGGACCACCGGCGAGCTGCTGCGCACCCGGCTGGCCGCCCTGACCGACCGCTACGAGCTGCTGTCCGACGTCCGCGGCCGGGGCCTGATGATCGGCATCGAGTTCGGCCGCCCCCGGTCGCTGAAGCTTCGCTCGCGCTGGACCATGCTCCAGGCCGCCCGCAAGGGACTCTTCGCGCAGATGGTGGTCGTGCCGCTGCTGCAACGGCACCGGATCCTCACCCAGGTCTCGGGCGACCACATGGAGGTGATCAAACTGATCCCGCCGCTCGTCATCGGCGAACGGGACGTGGACCGGTTCGTGAGCGCCTTCAGCGCGGTGATGGACGACGCGCACGACGGCGGCCTGGTGTGGGAGTTCGGCAGGACCCTGGTGAAGCAGGCGGTCGCCGGCCGCTGATCGGGCAGTTCCGGAACATTTGCCTCTGAGGCAAGAAAATTGCCGCAGGGGCAAATTTCCGGCTCAATGGAGGCATGAGCTCCTCCGAGACCGAGCCGGCCAGCACGCTGCCCGCGGTCGCGCCGCAGCTGCGCGCGCTGCGACGACGGGCCTCCCTGACGCTCGAGGCCGCCGCCCGCGACGCCGGTCTGTCGCCCGCCCATCTCTCCCGCCTGGAGACCGGGCAGCGCCAGCCCTCGCTGCCGATGCTGCTCTCCCTCGCCCGGATCTACGGTACGACGGTATCCGAGCTGCTCGGTGAGGCGGTCACCGACCGGGACGCCGTGGTCCGCGCCGCCGACATGGAACCCACGGCGGCGGGTGGCTGGACGTACTGGCCTGCCGGTGCGCCCGGGCGCGGCATGCAGGCCCTGCGGGTCCACGTGCCGCACGGCTCCCAGGGCGACATCGTGCGCGTCCATCCCGGCGAGGAGTGGCTGTACGTCCTCAGGGGCCGGCTGCGGCTGCGCCTCGGGGACACCCTGCACCGGCTCTCCCAGGGCGACAGCGCGCACTTCGACTCGCTGACCCCGCACCGTATCGACGCTTCCGACCCCGACGGGGTCGAGCTGCTGTTCGTCCACACCCTGCTGCAGAGTCCCACGGCCGCGCTGTGCCTGGGCCCGATCCACGGAGACGCGACATGAGCGGTAAAGACATGGAGGAGAAGCTCCCCCGGGCCCTGTGGGTGCGGCTGTTCATCTACGTGGTGGTGGGGCACCTCTTCGCCGGCTTCATCTACTTCCTGTTCGAGATGGCTCCCAAGAAGTAGGGCGGCGCTGCGCCCGCCTCAGTCGAGCATGCGCTCGCGCAGCCGCTCCCGGGCCTCGGGGGTGAGCCCGAGCCCCTGCTCCAGATAGGTGTCCACGCCGCCCCACGTCTCCTCGACGGTCTCGAAGGCCGCCGACAGGTACTCCGCCCGCGCGTCGAACAGCGGGTCGAGCAGCTCCATCACCTCGGGGGAGTAGGCCGAGGCGGAGCTGCTGCTGCGGTGCACCCTGTAACGGCGGTGCTTGGCGCTGGACTTCAGGTAGTCGTCGACGATCGCGTCCCGTTCGACACCCAGGGCGAGCAGCGTCACGGCCACCGAGAGTCCCGCGCGGTCCTTGCCCGCCGCGCAGTGCATCAGCGCGGGGACGCTGTCCTCGGCGAGCGCGCTCAGCACCCGGGCGTGTTCGGCCGTGCGCTCCTTGATGATCAGCCGGTAGGACGTGATCATCCGGTCCGCGCCCTTGCCGTCGGCGAGGATCGAGCGCAGCTGGTCCAGGTCGCCGTCGCGGACCATCTTCCAGAACTCGGCGCCTTCGGCCGGGTCGCTGAGCGGCAGGTTCACATTGCGCACGCCGGGCAGTTCGACGTCCGGCCCCTCCAGCTTCTGATCGGCCGCGTTGCGGAAGTCGAAGATGGTGTGCAGTCCGAGCGAGGAGAGGAAGACGGCGTCCTGAGCGGTCGCGTGGGCGAGATGACCGCTGCGGTACAGCACCCCGTGCCGCACCCGCCGACCGTCCACGGTCGGCAGTCCGCCCACGTCGCGGAAGTTGCGCACTCCGGCCAGTTCGGGTTCGGTCGACGGGATCTGCTGCGTCACTGAGGACTCCTCCCACTCGGCGCCGTCGCCGCGGCTCGTCGACGGGCACCACTCGACGATACGACATGCCTGCCTGGGGCAATGAGTTGTCCACAGGCATTGCCCGGCCGCGCCACGCGCTTCCGATGATGTCGGTGTCCGGTGGCGCGTCTGCGCTGGGGCGAGGATCACCCCTCGCCGACGCCGACGCCGACGCCCTCGCCCGGAGCCCGCTGCCGGACGACTGGCCCCTCGAGTCCCGGCTGGACGGACGCGCGGGCCGAGCGCGGTGCAGTACGTCCTCGGGGACGGGGCCGTCGTCCTCGCCTGCCTCCAGGCGCAGCACATCGGGGAACCCGTGTCCGCGCTCCGGCTGTGGCGCCTGCGATCGGATGATTAGGGCGTTCTGTCCGTTTAGGTGGATTCGGTATAACGTGCCCCGATAGAACGTGAGATGACGGTGGGGCGCGTGAGCATCGTCATATCCGTGACGATGCGTTGTCGTCATGCCCACGTAATTCACGGGAAATTCAAGGGAATTCGGAGCGCAATCGCCTCACGGATGACGCTCGGTGACGTCATTTCCCCCAGTGGATCACGGAAGAAACGGGTTCGCGGCGAACCTCCGCTTGTCCCTTCGCGTCCAGTTCGCTTACGTTCACCACCGATCCGGACGGACGCCTAATCCTGCCGCCGCCCGGAGCCCGCACACACTGACCCGTGTACGGCAGGAGCGGGGGACCCACAGGTAAGACTGCCTGTTCCGGTCTCCGGAACGGCTTGGGGTTAAGTCGCGTTGAATCGCGGCCGGGCATCTCCAGTCCGAACCCGACAGCTCACCTCGTAGGCGCCGGAGAGGAATTCGTCATGCCCGCGAAGGGTAAGCACCGCCGTACCAAGGCTCAGCGTTTCACCCGTTCCATCGCCGTCGCCGGAACCGGTGGCGCCGCACTCGCCCTGCCGCTTCTCGGCGCCACCGGCGCGAACGCCGCCACGCCGCAGGCGGCCCCCGAAAAGGCCGTCCAGTCCCTTTCCGTCGCCGGCCAGAAGGCCACCGCCGAGAAGAGCGGCGAGGCCCGTACGTACACCGTGAAGGCCGGCGACTACCTCGCGAAGATCGCCGAGACGCAGGACGTCGACGGCGGCTGGAAGCAGCTCTACGCGGACAACCGCGAGGCCGTGGGTGACGACCCGTCGCTCATCCACCCGGGCCTGAAGCTCTCCGTCGACGGCAAGGCCGCGAAGGCCGCGCCGAAGAAGTCCGCCGCGCCGCAGTCGCCCAAGCCCTCCGCGCCGAAGGCCGAGAAGCCCGCCGAGAAGCCGGCGCAGCAGTCGTCCGAGCAGACCGCGGACCAGTCCTCCTCGAAGGCCTCCACCCAGACGGCCACCGCGAACCAGGCCACCTCCGGCTACAGCTCCCCCGTGCCGGGCGGCGGCGTCGGCACCGCCTACAAGGTGGCCGGCAGCATGTGGTCCAGCGGCTACCACACCGGCGTCGACTTCAGCGTCCCGACCGGCACCTCCCTGAAGGCCGTCGGCTCCGGCACGGTCGTCTCCGCGGGCTGGGCCGGCGCGTACGGCAACCAGGTCGTCATCAAGCTCGACGACGGCTACTACGCCCAGTACGCCCACCTGTCCTCGCTGTCCGTCTCGGCCGGCCAGACCGTGAGCGGCGGCCAGCAGGTCGGCCTCTCCGGCTCGACCGGCAACTCGACCGGCCCGCACCTGCACTTCGAGATCCGCACCACCCCGAACTACGGCTCGGACGTGGACCCGGTCTCCTACCTCCGCTCCAAGGGCGTCTCCATCTGACCCCTGGCGGCAGCCTTCCTGACACGCGCCGAAGGCCGGACCCCGATCCCCGGGTCCGGCCTTCGGCGTATTCCGCAATTGGCCAACATTTTGAAGGTGTCTTATCTCACCGCACGTCAACCCTTTCCTACGGTCGCGTAGGTCACATTGAACGGTGAATCATGAGCTGCTGTGGCAGACGATTCGAAGAGTGACAGCAGAAGAGTGATCGGGTCGTACGTGGCGGTGGGGGACAGCTTCACCGAGGGCGTCGGCGACCCCGGCCCCGACGGGGCGTTCGTCGGCTGGGCCGACCGGTTCGCCGTGCTTCTCGCCGACCGCCGGCCCGAAGGGGACTTCGAGTACACCAACCTCGCCGTGCGCGGGAAGCTGTTGGACCAGATCGTGGCGGACCAACTGCCCAGGGCGGTCGACCTCGCCCCCGACCTGGTCTCGTTCTGCGCGGGCGGCAACGACATCATCCGTCCCGGCTCCGACCCGGACGAGGTGGCCGAGCGCTTCGAGCGGGCGATCGCCGCGCTCACGGCCGTGTCGGGCACCGTGATGGTGACGACCGGGTTCGACACCCGCGGCGTCCCCCTGCTCAAGCATCTGCGCGGCAAGATCGCCACGTACAACGGGCACGTACGGGCCATCGCCGACCGCTACGGCTGCCCGGTGCTCGACCTGTGGTCCCTCAGGAGCGTCCAGGACCGCAGGGCCTGGGACGCCGACCGGCTGCACCTGTCGCCCGAGGGGCACACCCGCGTGGCGCTCCGCGCCGGGCTGGCACTCGGTCTCGAGGTCCCCGCCGACCCGGAGCAGCCCTGGCCGCCCCTGCCGCCCCGCGGCACCTTCGAGGTCCGCCGGGACGACGTCCAGTGGGCCCGTGAGTACCTGGTGCCGTGGATCGGCCGCCGGCTGCGCGGCGAGTCCTCGGGCGACCACGTGATCGCGAAGGGCACCCTGTCGCCGGACGACATCAAGGTGCGGATCGCCTCGGTGGCGTGAGACCCCGCGCGGTAGCGTGCCGATCATGGGGGACCGGGAGCTGAGGCCGGCCACCGCTTCGGGCGTCGAGGCGGTGGCCGAGCCGCGTGCGGTGGTGCTGCGCGCGGACCTGGAACGGCTCGGCCGGTACGACGCGCGGCGGGTGCGCCAGCGGCTGCGGGACGGATTCGGCCCCGCCCACACCTGGGTGACCGAGGCGGGCGGTGCGTTCGGCGGCTGCGTGGCCCCGCGTCCCGCCGCGGACCGCCACTGGCTGGAGCACTTCTACCTGGCCCCGGAACATCAGGGTGGCGGCATCGGTTCCGACGTACTGCGGCACCTGCCGGCGCGGTGCGACCGCGACGGCGGAGCCGTCCGGCCGAACGTGCTGCGGGGCGGCCCGGCCCGGCGGCTGTACGAGCGGTACGGCTTCACCCCGGAGACCGAGGACCCGGTGGACGTGTTCATGGTGCGTGAGCCGCCACGGCTGTCCCAGCCGCGACCCGCACCCCGGTGCCGTACGGGCCGCACATAATGGAATGCCTGACCGACTCCACTTGGAGGTACCGTGGCCGGTTACCGTCTCCAGAGCTCCGGGCTCCGCGCCCTGCGGCCCGTGGCCTTCGGCGCGGACCCGAGTGGTGAACGCATGGCCCGCATCCGCAGATCCCCGCACTTCAGGGACGGCGTGTTCCAGAATCCGGGCGGCACCGCCCGGATCCGTCCCTCGGGCTCGACACGGGACCTGGCGAAGGTCTACTTCGACAAGGACAGCCGGTCCCGCCGTGCCCCGGCGGGTGCCATACCGGTGCACCCCACCACCCTCGCCGACATCTCCCGCCCGCCCGCCACGGGGCTGCGCCTGACCTGGATGGGCCACTCCGGCGTCCTCGCGGAGATCGACGGACACCGGGTCCTGTTCGACCCCGTGTGGGGTGAGCGCTGCTCGCCCTTCCCCTTCGCAGGACCCAAACGGCTGCACCCCGCGCCCCTGCCGCTGGCCGCGCTCGGCCCGGTCGACGTCGTCGTGATCTCCCACGACCACTACGACCACCTCGACCTGCCGACGATCAAGGCGCTGGCGGGCACGGACACCCTGTTCGCCGTGCCCCTCGGCGTCGGTGCGCACCTGGAGCGCTGGGGCGTGTCGGAGGGCCGGCTGCGCGAACTGGACTGGCACGAGACGACGAGGGCCGGCGGTCTCACCCTGACCGCCACCCCGGCCCGCCACTTCTGCGGCCGGGGCCTGCGCAACACCCAGCACACCCTCTGGGCCTCCTGGGTGGTCGCCGGCGAGGAACACCGGATCTACCACAGCGGTGACACCGGCTACTTCGACGGCTTCCAGGACATCGGCGCCGACCACGGCCCGTTCGACGCGACGATGATCCAGGTCGGGGCGTACTCCGACTTCTGGCCGGACATCCACATGACGCCCGAGGAGGGCGTGCGGTCGCATCTCGACCTCCAGGGCGGCGCGGCGGCCGGGGTGCTGCTGCCCCTCCACTGGGCGACCTTCAACCTGGCGCCGCACGCCTGGGCGGAGCCGGGGGAGTGGATGAAGGACGCCGCCCGGGAGGCCGGCCAGGCGGTGGCGTTCCCGCGGCCGGGTGAGCCGTTCGAGCCCGCCGGGAAGCTGCCGGTGGAGGCGTGGTGGCGGGCGATCTCGGGCCCGATCGCGCACCCGTGGCGGCGTCCGCGGAGTGGCGGGGCCGTGGCTGAGACGAGTAGGGGTGATCTCGATCTCGCCGGTGAGCGCTGACGTCGGTCGGGGACGAGCCGGGGGAGATGGTCCGGAGGCTGGAGCGCCCTCGGGCTGAGGAGCCGGATCGGTTGCCGCCGGACTTGAGCGAGGCGCCCCGTGCGGGGGCACAGGTCAGTGGATGGGGTGCCAGTGCTCCAGGGCGTCGTCCAGCAGAGGCGCCTCGGGGTCATCCCAGATCAGGCAGCCCCACACCAGGCCGGGCACATCCGGGCCCATGGCATCGGGCGGCCCTTCGGTGAGCGTGCGGTGCACAGCCCCGAGATATGCGGCGATCGACGGATGACTCGGCTTGTCGCAGGCCAGGTTGTCCGGCTGCGACCAGGAGCCGACGCCGTCCGCGCCCACGTACTGACCGCATTCAAAACCTGCTTCATCGCCGGTCAGCCACGGAACCACCGCGGCGCCCCACCCGTCGCCGCGGCCGGTCTCGGGCAGCCGCGGCCTGAGCGCATCCGCCGGGCCGAGCAGGATCCCGCCAGGGAGGAACGCCCCCGAACCGACCTCGCCCTCTTCCTCATCGGCCTCGATGTACTGGTGTTCCACACCGCCGCACAGCCGCCAGAGATCGCTCAGCCCGGCGGGAAGACCGAAGCCGAGGTGATGCCTCAACTGGGCGTCGGCAGCCTCGATTGCCCGCTCCGGGGCGGCCGGCAGCAGGGAGGCGTATGAGACCGGGGCATGTGCCTTCAGCCAGTCCGTGAGGCGGCGCCAGGCCGTCCCCACACTCCGGTGATCGCTCATCACGCCACCCTACTGAGCCCTTCGGATCGGGCTGACGGTCGGCTTCAGCCCAGGATGAGTCGAGTGCCGGCCGGGAAGACGTGCTCGGCCTCGCGGGCGACCGACGAGGTCGACCGGGCGGCCCCCGTAGCCGGCGCACGCCGGTGCCGGCGCGTCCGCACCGAACGCCGCGGGCGTCCCCGCGCCGGACGGCGACGTGGTCTTCGCCCCTCTTCTGCTACGGAGGGTGATGTCCTGGCCGAAGGGTAGGGTCGCGTCGCCAGTGGCCTCGAGGCTCTGACCGGGTGGCCCCCGATGGCCGAGGGGCGCGTCGGCGTGGGGCGCGGAGCCTGGGCCCTTCAATCGTCGCGGACCCGTGGTGACCACTTGCGACCAGCATCGATCACCCAGTGTCCACTCGCGATCCCTTGTGCTGAACGGTTATCGGTCTGTCGTACGACGCCTCATACCAGAGCGCGATGCTGTCCGCAGGAGTTTGTCAACTGCCCCCCGCACATGATGCGGTGACGACTACGGTGAGTGTCGGTCGGCAGGAGAGACGGCTCTCGCCGCAGGGCGTGTCGCGCCGAGGGGCCGCGTCGATGAGATCGGGATCAGGGAGCGGGGACCGGTACGTGCAGCCACAAGGCGGACGAGGGAGTCGACGGGGCGAGAGGCCCCGGCACCCGGGCCCGGCCGGCACCCCGGGCCCGGCCGGCACCCCGGGCCCGGCCGGAGCGCAGGGCACGGTCCACACGCCGGCGCCCGTCGGCACCGCGATCGTGGCCCGTGTGCCGGACCGCGACGAGAGGGGTCCCGGGACCCGGCGGACCGGTCCGCCGGGCCGGCCGGACAGGCGCGAGGGCGGACGGCACGGACGGCCGCCCGCGCGGACCGCTCCCGCACTGCCCGAGACGCAACTACGGCCGCAGCTCCTGCGCCTCGCCGTGCTGCCTCCCGTCGCCGTGGCGCTCAGCGCCTGCGCGGCCGTGCTCTTCACCGTGCGCTCCACCGGAGTGCGGCCGGGCCCCACCCTGTGGGCCGTGCTCGGCGGCGCCCTGTCGGTGACCTGCGCCGGCATCGTCATCGCCGCGGTGGCCGCCGACCGCGCCGCCCGGTTCGTGTACGACCGTGTCGGCGCCCTGCGCCGGAGCACCGCCCGGCGCGAGGCCGATCTGCACGCCCTCGTCGAGGCGCTGCGCCACGGCGAGAACCCGCCCCCACGCGGACGGCGCGGCGAACCGGACGCGCACGCCGACGAGTTCGACCTCCTCTCCGCCGACCTCGCCCGTGCGCACGACGGCGCCGTCACCGCCGTCGTCCAGGCGTCGCGGCTCTCCAGCCGGACGGGCAGCGAACAGAAGCTCGAGGTGTTCGTCAACCTCGCGCGACGCCTGCAGTCCCTGGTGCACCGTGAGATCTCCATTCTCGACGAGCTGGAGAACGAGATGGAGGACCCCGATCTGCTCAAGGGGCTCTTCCACGTCGACCACCTCGCCACCCGCATCCGCCGCCACGCCGAGAACCTCGCCGTGCTCGGCGGGGCCGTCTCCCGGCGGCAGTGGAGCAACCCGGTCCCCGTGACGGAGGTGCTGCGCTCCGCGATCGCCGAGGTCGAGCAGTACTCGCGGGTCAAGCTCGTGCCCCCGATCGACGGCACGCTGCGCGGGCACGCCGTCGCCGACGTCATCCACCTGCTCGCCGAACTCGTCGAGAACGCCACGGTGTTCTCCGCCCCCCACACCCAGGTGCTGCTGCGGGCCGACCTCGTCACGTCCGGGCTCGCCGTCGAGGTCGAGGACCGCGGGCTCGGGATGCCCGTCGGCGAGCAGGACCGGATGAACGCGCTGCTCACCGACCCCGACCAGGTGCACGTCGCCAGCCTGCTGGCCGACGGCCGCATCGGCCTGTTCGTGGTCTCCCAGCTCGCCAGGCGGCACGGCATCCACGTCCGGCTCCAGACCAACATCTACGGCGGGGTCCAGGCCGTGCTCGTGGTGCCGCAGACGCTGCTCGGCACCGAGCCGGGCGCCCCGGGCACCGGACAGGAAGCGGACGCGGGAGCGGGCCGGCAACCGCAGCACGACGGCAGCGGCGCGTTCCCGGCGGCCCGTCACGTGCCGGCGGTCCCGGCCCCCGTGGACGGGCCGGGCACCACGCACGGCGCCGCGGCCGCGCACCCACCCTCGGTGTCCCTCACCCCGGTCGCCCGGCAGCACCCTCCCCGCACCCCGGCCCCGTCTCCCGGCCACCGCGCGGTCGCCCCGCCGCTGCCCGTGCGCGGCGCCCGCGAGGCGCGCCCCCACCCCGCCGAGGCCGTACCCGGCCCCCGCCACGGCGACCGCGACGCCCTCGACGACGCCGGGACCGCGCCCCTCACCCCGCCCGGCACCACGGTGCGCGGCGTCATGGGCAGACCCCAGCTGCCCCGCCGGCGCGCCCAGGAGCACATCGCGCCGCAGCTGCGCGACGGACCGGCACCGCGTCAGGACACCGAGTACACCGCCGGCCACGACCCCCATCTGATGGCGGCGTTCCAACGGGGCGTCAGCCTTGCGGAGTCCCGGCAGGAGCTGTCCGCCACCCCGCGGCCGTCCGCGGCCGCACCCCGCACCGACCACACCGCCCGGCACGACGGGAGCGCGCCCGCCGGATGACCACCCGCCTCCCCACCCCCACCCCCAGCGCTCCCGCAGACCTTCGTACCCCAAGGAGTCGATCCACCATGGCGAGCGATGCGCCGACCGCCCAGGTATCCGACCTCGACTGGCTGATGAGCGGCCTCGTGCAGCGCGTACCGCACACGAACAGCGCCGTACTGCTGTCCTGCGACGGGCTGGTGAAGTCCGTGCACGGCCTCGACCCGGACAGCGCCGACCACATGGCGGCCCTGGCCTCCGGCCTGTACTCCCTCGGCCGCAGCGCCGGCATCCGCTTCGGCGACGGCGGTGACGTCCGCCAGGTCGTCGTCGAGCTCGACTCGACGCTCCTCTTCGTCACCACCGCCGGGTCCGGGACCTGCCTGGCCGTGATGGCCGGCCGCGAGGCCGACGCCGCGGTGCTCGGCTACGAGATGGCCATGCTGGTCAAGTCCGTCCGCCCGTACCTGATGACCGCTCCCCGGCAGCAGGGCGTCGAACCGCCGGCGATGAGGCCTTGAGCGTGAAGGCGGCCGGTGACGGGCCGTGGCTCGACGACGCGGCCGGCCGGCTGGTGCGCCCCTTCACGGTCAGCAACGGCCGTACCCGCCCCACCGTCGCCCTCGACCTGCTGTCGCAGGTGAGAGCCACCGGCGCCACCCCCCTCGGCTACCTCGGCCCCGAGCACACGCAGGCCCTCGACCTGTGCCGCGCCCCGGTCCCGGTCGCCGAGGTCGCCGCACACCTCAGGCTGCCGGTGGCCGTCACCAAGGTGCTGCTGGCGGACCTCGTCGAATGCGGGGCGCTGACCGACAAGCCCCCCGCCTTCCACCACAACCCGACGGACCGGGCCCTTCTGGAGGCAGTGCTCGATGGACTACGACGACAGCTCTGACCGGGTCGCCGGCACGGACCACGGTGACGACCCGTTCCCGACCGCACTCAAGATCCTGGTGGCGGGCGGGTTCGGCGTGGGCAAGACGACCCTCGTCGGCGCGGTCAGCGAGATCGCGCCGCTCAGCACGGAGGAACTCCTCACGACGGTCGGCGCCGCCACCGACAGCCTCGACGGCATCGAGAACAAGGTCGAGACGACCGTGGCCATGGACTTCGGCCGTATCACCCTCGACGCGCAGCACGTGCTGTACCTGTTCGGCACGCCCGGCCAGGAACGCTTCTGGTTCATGTGGGACGAGCTCTGCGAAGGCGCGCTCGGCGCGGTCGTCCTCGCCGACACCCGGCGCCTGGAGGAGTGCTTCGCGGCGGTCGACTTCTTCGAGCAGCGCGGCCTCGGATTCATCGTCGCCGTCAACGAGTTCGACGGCGCGTTCCGCTACGACCCCGGGGAAGTGCGTGCCGCCCTCGACCTCCCCGCGGAGGTCCCCGTCGTCCGCTGCGACGCCCGGATCTCCAGCTCCGGCGTCCAGACCCTGCTCACCCTCGTCCGCCACCTCATCGTCCACGCCCCGGTCGCCGCGACGGGGTACGGCGCCCACAGGTGATCCCCGCACACCCCCGGAGCCACTCCATGACCTTCGCCCACCACCCGGGAGCCCGCCCATGAGCTACGACCCGCCCCGCCCGGCCGGTCGTCTGCTGCTCACCCCCGAGGACAAGGAGGCCCCGGCCCGCGTCCGCAGGCTGCGCGGGCTGGGACTGGGGGACCACCCGGAGCCCGCGCTCGACGCCTTCGCCCACGGCCTCGCGGAGCTCACGGGCGCGCCGTACGCCATGGTCAACTTCCTCGGCGAGGACGGGCAGTTCTTCGCGGGTCTGCGCACGCCGGCCGTCGCACCGGTCGTGCGCGGCGACGGCACCGGCGCCCTGCTCGGCCGGGTGCTGCCCCGCGACCACGGCTTCTGCCCCCATGTGGTGGCCCGGCGCAAGGCGCTGGTCCTGGAGGACGTGAGCGACTACCCGAGGTTCGCGGGCAATCCGGTGGTGGACGGGTTCGGCATCCGCTCCTACATGGGCGCGCCCCTGATCGACAGGACCGGCACGGTGCTGGGCACCGTCTCGGTCACCGACGTCCGGCCACGGGCCTGGGGGCAGCCGGGGCTCGCCGCCATCAAGGCGCAGGCGGCGGATCTCACCGTACGGCTGGAGTACCTGGAGACCGGCGGGCTGCCGCTGTGAGGGCCTCCGACGCCGCCGATGGAGTGACGGTGTGAAGCAAAGCTGTGGCTGCGCTTAAGAAATCCTCGATGGACCGGTGAGGGTGTCGTACGGCAGATTGCAGTGCGATTCCACTCCTCCTCCCGGACCGGGGCCACTCCGGCGTGCCCGGGGACCGGGACTCACCCTCAGGAGCCGTACCGTTGAAGGCGCTGGTCAAGGAGAAGGCGGAGCCCGGGCTGTGGCTCGTGGACGTCCCGGAGCCCGCCGTCGGACCCGGCGACGTGCTGATCAAGGTGCTGCGCACCGGCATCTGCGGCACCGACCTGCACATCCGGTCCTGGGACGGCTGGGCACGGCAGAC
This sequence comes from Streptomyces marokkonensis, assembly GCF_008312835.1. Taxonomy (GTDB): domain Bacteria; phylum Actinomycetota; class Actinomycetes; order Streptomycetales; family Streptomycetaceae; genus Streptomyces; species Streptomyces marokkonensis_A. Next base: position 26,563 of record NZ_VSKS01000022.1, read on the forward strand.
GATCAGCACCCCGCTCGTCCTCGGGCACGAGTTCGTCGGCGAGGTCGTGGAGACCGCCGGGGACGTCACCGACATCAAGGCCGGTGACCGGGTCAGCGGCGAGGGCCACCTGGTCTGCGGCAAGTGCCGCAACTGCCTGGCCGGACGCCGCCACCTGTGCCGGGCCACGGTCGGCCTCGGCGTCGGACGCGACGGTGCCTTCGCCGAGTACGTCGTGCTCCCCGCCACCAACGTCTGGGTGCACCGGGTCCCCGTCGACCTCGACGTCGCCGCGATCTTCGACCCCTTCGGCAACGCCGTGCACACCGCCCTGTCCTTCCCGCTCGTCGGCGAGGACGTCCTGATCACCGGCGCCGGCCCGATCGGTCTGATGGCCGCCGCCGTGGCCCGGCACGCGGGAGCGCGCAACGTCGTGATCACCGACGTCAGCGAGGAGCGCCTGGAACTCGCCCGCAAGATCGGGGCGACCCTGGCGCTGAACGTCGCCGGGACCACCATCGCCGACGGGCAGCACACCCTCGGCCTGCGCGAGGGCTTCGACATCGGTCTGGAGATGTCCGGCCGCCCCGAGGCCATGCGGGACATGATCGACAACATGACGCACGGCGGCCGGATCGCGATGCTCGGCCTGCCGGCCGAGGAGTTCCCGGTCGACTGGGCCCGCGTCGTCACCTCGATGATCACCATCAAGGGCATCTACGGCCGCGAGATGTTCGAGACCTGGTACGCCATGTCGGTCCTGCTGGAGGGCGGTCTCGACCTCGCCCCCGTGATCACCGGCCGCTACTCCCACCGCGACTTCGAGGCCGCCTTCGAGGACGCGGCCGGCGGCAAGGGCGGCAAGGTCATCCTCGACTGGACTGATTGATCATGGCCCGGTCCGCCGCCGGGGCACAGAAGTCCGTGTCGGGGAAGCGACCGTGCTCGACCCTTCGGGCCTCCGCGCTCCCCCACTCCCGACTCCGCTCGAGCGGGAGGTACCCCACCTCCCTCGACACGGACGCGCCCCTTTGGCTCACTCGCCCTCAACCTCCTAGGAGCCTCGATGTTCGAGTCCGTCCGTGACGACCTGCGCGCCACCCTCGACGAGATCCGCGCGGCCGGCCTGCACAAGCCCGAGCGCGTCATCGGCACCCCGCAGTCCGCGACCGTGAACGTCACCGCCGGCGGCCGCCCCGGCGAGGTCCTCAACTTCTGCGCCAACAACTACCTCGGCCTCGCCGACCACCCCGAGGTGATCGCCGCCGCCCACGAGGCCCTCGACCGCTGGGGCTACGGCATGGCGTCCGTGCGCTTCATCTGCGGCACCCAGGAGGTGCACAAGGAGCTGGAGGCGCGGCTGTCCGCCTTCCTCGGCCAGGAGGACACGATCCTCTACTCCTCCTGCTTCGACGCCAACGGCGGTGTCTTCGAGACGCTGCTCGGCCCCGAGGACGCGGTGATCTCCGACGCCCTGAACCACGCGTCGATCATCGACGGCATCCGGCTGTCCAAGGCCCGCCGCTTCCGCTACGCCAACCGCGACATGGCCGACCTGGAGCGCCAGCTCAAGGAGGCGGCCGAGGGCGGCGCACGCCGCAAGCTGATCGTCACCGACGGCGTCTTCTCCATGGACGGCTACGTGGCCCCGCTGGACGAGATCTGCGACCTCGCCGACCGGCACGGCGCCATGGTCATGGTCGACGACTCGCACGCCGTCGGCTTCGTCGGCCCCGGCGGGCGCGGCACCCCCGAGCTGCACGGCGTCATGGACCGCGTCGACATCATCACCGGTACCCTCGGCAAGGCGCTCGGCGGCGCCTCCGGCGGCTATGTCGCCGCCCGCGCCGAGATCGTCGCCCTGCTGCGCCAGCGCTCCCGTCCGTACCTGTTCTCCAACACGCTCGCCCCGGTGATCGCCGCCGCCTCGCTGAAGGTCCTCGACCTGCTGGAGTCGGCCGACGACCTGCGCGTCCGGCTGGCCGGGAACACCGCCCTGTTCCGCCGCCGGATGACCGAGGAGGGCTTCGACATCCTCCCCGGCGACCACGCCATCGCCCCGGTGATGATCGGCGACGCCGCCCGCGCGGGACGCATGGCGGAGCTGCTGCTGGAGCGCGGGGTGTACGTGATCGGCTTCTCCTACCCGGTCGTCCCGCAGGGCCAGGCCCGGATCCGCGTCCAGTTGTCCGCGGCGCACTCCACGGACGACGTGAACCGCGTGGTGGACGCCTTCGTGGCGGCACGGGCGGAGCTCGACGCCTGAGCGGAACGCACCGAGCGATTTGAGACAATCGCATACATGATCGAGGCGCGGCGGCTCCACATCCTCCGTGCGGTGGCCGACCACCGCACGGTGACGGCGGCAGCCGCCGCGCTCTACCTGACCCCCTCGGCCGTCTCCCAGCAGCTCGCCGCCCTCGAACAGGAGACCGGCCACCGCCTCGTGGAGCGCGGTGCCAAGGGCGTACGGCTCACCCCGGCGGGCGAGATCCTGCTCAGCCACACCAACGCCGTCCTCGCCCAGCTGGAGCGGGCCGAGGCCGAGCTGGCCGCCTACGGATCCGGCCAGGCCGGCACCGTCACGGTCGCCGCCTTCGCCACCGGCATCGCCCAGGTCGTCGCGCCCGCGGTGGCCCGCCTCGCCGAATCGGCGCCCGGCATCCGCATCCGGGTGCAGGACGCCGAGGGCGACGCCAGCCTGCCGATGGTCCTCGACCGTCAGGTCGACGTCGCCGTGGCGGTCGAGTACCGCGGGGCGCCGCCCGCCGGCGACCCGCGACTGGCGCACCTGCCGCTGTACGCGGAGCCCTTCGACGCGGTGGTCCCCGTCACCCACCGGCTGGCCGGCACCGCCGAGGTGCCGCTCGCCGAGCTGGCCAAGGACCCCTGGATCGGCCCCTACCCCGGCAACCCCTGCCACGACGTGGTCGTGCTGGCCTGCGAGAGCGCCGGGTTCCAGCCTCGTCTGGAGCACTCCTCGGACGACTTCCGCGCGGTGGTCGCCCTGGCGTCGGCGGACGTGGGTGTCGCTCTCGTGCCCCGCTCGGCGCTGCGCGGCATGGACCTCGCGGGCGTGGTCGTCCGCCCGGTGGACGGTGTGGCGCCGACCCGCCGGGTCTTCGCGGCCGTGCGCCGCGGAGCCGAGGAGCACCCGCTGATCCGGCCGGTGCTGGAGGCGCTCAGCGCGGCGGCCGCGCAGGCGTAGGCCTTCCCGTCATCCCGGATGTGGGATAGCATCCCTGATATGAAACAGGAAGATCCCGGGACGGCGGATCCCGTCGACGTCCGGCTCGGCGCGCGACTGGCCGAGCTGCGGGCCGGACACGGCTGGTCCCTCGGGGAGCTGGCGGAGCGCAGCGGGGTGAGCCGGTCCACCCTGTCCCGGGCCGAGCGGGCGGAGACCAGCCCCACCGCCTCCCTGCTCAACCGCCTCTGCGCCGTCTACGGCCGGACGATGTCCCAGCTGCTCAGCGAGATCGAGACGGAGCCCGCGCCGGTGGTGCGCGCCGCCGACCAGGCGGTGTGGCAGGACCGGGCCTCCGGCTTCGTCCGCCGGTCCGTGTCCCCGCCGCACGGCGGACTGCGCGGCGAACTCGTCGAGGGGCGGCTCGCCGCCGGTGCGGACATCGCCTACGACCGGCCGCCCGTGCCCGGCCTGGAACAGCACATCTGGGTCCTGGAAGGGACGCTCCGCGTGACGGACGGGAACACCGTGCATCACCTCGGCGACGGCGACTGCCTCAGACTGCGCGTCTGGGGGCCGACCCGGTTCCACTGCCCCGGACCCGGGGACGTGCGCTACGTACTGGCGGTGGTACGGCCGTGAACGTCATCCGCCCGGACGCCGCTCACATCCTGCGCCTGACCGATGAGTTGGCCGAGCTGCTGACCGACACCGTGAACGGCGGCGCCTCCGTCGGCTTCCTCGGCCCGCTCGACCGCGCGGAGGCCGGCGCCTGGTGGGCGCAGCGGTCCGCGGCCGTTGCCGCGGGCCGGCTCGCCGTGTGGGTGGCGTGCGAGGAGCCCGGCCGGGTGCTCGGCACCGTGAGCCTCGCCCTGCCCGACAAGCCCAACAGCACCCACCGTGCGGAACTGGTCAAGCTGATGGTGCGTCGCCGGGCCCGCGGCCGGGGCCTCGGCCGTCGGCTGCTGACCGTCGCGGAGGAGGCGGCCGCCGCCCGGGGCATCACCCTGCTGCACCTGGACACCGAGACCGGCAGCCCCGCCGAGCACCTCTACCGTTCGTCCGGCTGGACCCCCGTGGGCGCGATCCCCGACTACGCGGCGGATCCGGCGGGGATGCTGCGGCCGACGACGATCTACTACAAGCGCCTGGGCACGGCTGCCGTGCCGCCCGCCACCGGCGGAACCTGACTATCGGCATCGATGTCAGTGGCGGCCGCTACGGTGCCTGCCATGCCGGATGCCGAAGACGTACGACGGATCGCCCTGTCCCTGCCGGACACGACGGAGAAGACCGCCTGGAGCATGCCCACGTTCCGGGTCGCGGGGAAGATGTTCGCCACGTTGCCCGAGGACGAGACCTCCGTCGCCGTGCGCTGCCCCAAGGAGGAGCGCGACGAACTGGCCCTCGCCGAACCGGAGAAGTTCTGGATCGCCGGCCACGAGGCACAGTTCGCCTGGGTCAGGGTCCGCCTGTCCGCCCTGGAGGACGAGGGCGAACTGCACGACATCCTCGCCGACTCCTGGCGCCAGGCGGCCCCGTCGCGGCTCCTGGAGGCACACCCCCGGCTGGGGCTGCCGCCCGCGGACTGAGAACGCACGCGCGCCCCGGGCCCGGCCCCGGCGGTCACCCGCCCGCGGGCACCACCCCGCCCGCACCGACGAACCCGCCGATGCGCGCCCGCAGCGACCGGGCGTCCAGACCGTGCGCGGCGACATGCTCGTCGATCCGCCCGTACCGGCGCAGCTCGGCCCGCCCCACGCCCAGCCCCAGCACCCGGTGCGGCACATCGGCCAGCGCGTCGTTCGCCGCGGCCGTCGACGTACCCGCCAGGTACGGCTCCACGAGCACGACGTCCGTCCCGGCCGCCGCCGTGGCACGGCGCAGGCCGGCCGCGTCGAAGGGGCGGACGGTGGTGGCGTACAGCACGGTGACGTCCAGGCCCTCCGTCGCGTCGAGCACGGCGTCCAGCACCGGCCCGACGGCGACCACGACGCCGGAGCGGCCCTCCCGGACGGTGCGCAGGCGCTCGCCGTCCACGGGCCGGGCCCGCGTGTTGGACTGGAGCGACAGCCGCACGTACACCTTGTCGTCACCGGCGGCCACCGCGTGCCGCAGCAGCGTCTCAGCCTCGTCCGGATGCCCCGGCACATGCACGGTCCAGCCGTCCAGGGTGTCCAGCAGCGCCACGTCACCCGGGGCCATGTGGGTGTACCCGCCCGCCGGCCAGTCGAAGGACGCGGCGGCACTCACGAGCACCGCCCCGACACCCTGGTGCCCGAGATCCAGCTTCACCTGCTCGAACGGCCGCTCGACCAGGAAGCTCGCGAAGGTGTGCACGACGGGCCGCAGCCCGGTCAGCGCCATTCCGGCCGCCGCACCGACCAGCAGCTGTTCCCGGATGCCGACGTTGACGACCCGGTCCGGATGCCTGTGCCGTGCCTCGGCGAAACCGTCCACGCCGATCTCGGCGAGGACCACAGCGACCCGCGGATCCTCGTCCAGCAGCCGGGTGACGACGGGGGCGAAACGATCACGCATGGTGTCCACGGGGATCGGTCCCTTCCTTGAGGAGAACGACAGGGGGGGAGGTTCACGCGTTCTTCGGCTCGACCCGGGCCACGACCGCGTGCGGCCTGCCCGGATGCGGTGCGGTGAACGCGGCGTACAGCGCCTCGTGGTCGCGGCCGTCGACCGTGAGCGCGGACCAGCCGGCCGCCTCGAAGCGCGCCGCGATCCCGCCCGGCCGGGCCCAGGAGGCGGAGGAGTTGTCGACGACGACGGTGTGCAGCCGTTCCAGGCCGGCGGGACCGGCGAAGGCGATCGCCTCGTGGTTGCTGCCCTCGTCCAGCTCGGCGTCCCCGATCAGCGTCCACACCCGCGGCTCGTCGAGCCCCTGGGCGCGCAGCCCCAGCGCCGTGCCGACCGCGATCGGCAGGCCGTGCCCCAGCGACCCGCTGCCGATCTCCGCCCCCGGCACGAGCACGCGGTCGGGGTGGTGGCCGAGCGGAGAGTCGTACGAGCCGAACCCCGGCAGCCAGTCCACCGGCACGAATCCCCTGGCGGCCAGCACGGCGTAGTACGCCATGGGCCCGTGCCCCTTCGACAGCAGGAACCGGTCCCGTCCGGGGTCGTCCGCCCGCTCCGGCCCGACCCGCAGCACCCGGTCGTACAGCACCCACAGCACGTCCAGCGTGGAGGTCGCGGCCGGACCGTGCTTCTCGTCGCCGGTCATCAGCCCCATCAGGGCCGGCAGATCCGTGTATCCGTAGGTACGCGTGCGCTCCTCGATGATCGTCATACGCCGATCGTGCAACCTCGACCTGACTTGAGGTCAAGCCGTCCCCGCCGGTAAACGAGTGCGCGATCACCGCCCCGAGTGCGGTATGGTTTCCGTGCGCGTTCGGCCGGGGGAATCCCCAGGTCAGACGGGCAACGGGACGTGGCGCAGCTTGGTAGCGCACTTGACTGGGGGTCAAGGGGTCGCAGGTTCAAATCCTGTCGTCCCGACTTGCCGAGGAGCAGGTCGGAGGCCGTATCGGGGACACCCGAGACGGCCTCTTCGTCGTTTCTGCGGATATGTGGACGAATCGTCCGCATATGTCCTTGATGTCACCCTATGTACTGTTTAACGTTCCCCGGGTAGGCACCGCCGCGGGCTCCGACACCCGCGCCGCGATCCCGGGAGCGAGGTGTGGAGCGCGTGCACGCGAGGCGCGGACGTACCGGAGGACCGCGAAGGACGCGGGCGCTGGCCGCGCTGACCCTGCTGGCATCGACGCTCGCCGCCTGCGGCGACGAGGACACCTCCCGCCCCACCCTCAACTGGTACAACTTCCCGGACGACTCCGGTGCCCTGCAGCAGGCCGCCGACCGGTGCAGCCGGGCGTCCGGCGGCCGCTACCGGATCAGCTACAACAAGCTGCCCCGGGCCGCGGACGGCCAGCGCCAGCAGCTGGTGCGCAGGCTCGCCGCCGAGGACGACTCCCTCGACATCCTGGGTCTCGACGTCACCTGGGCCGCCGAATTCGCCGAGGCGCGCTGGATCCGGGAGTGGACCGGCGAGACGAAGCGCCGGGCCACCGAGGGCACGCTGCGCGTCCCCCTGCAGACGGCCACCTGGAAGGGCAAGCTGTACGCCGTCCCGTACAACACCAACATCCAGCTCCTGTGGTACCGCAAGGACCTGGTGCCCACCCCGCCCAGGACCTGGTCCGAGATGCTGGGCATGTCCCGCGACCTCGCCCGGCAGGGCAAACCGCACTACGTGGAGATCCAGGGCGCCCAGTACGAGGGCCTGACCGTCTGGTTCAACTCCCTGATCAACAGCGCGGGCGGCTCCATCCTCAACCCGGACGTCACCGAGCCCTCGCTCGGCCCGCCCGCCGTACGGGCCGCCTCGATCATGCGCGACCTCGCGAACTCCCCGGCGGCCGACCCCTCCCTGCCCAACCAGATGGAGGACCAGAACCGCCTGGCCATGGAGTCGGGCGTGGCGGCCTTCGAGGTCAACTACCCCTTCGTCTATCCGTCGATGAGGTCGAACAACCCGCAGCTGTTCAAGGACTTCCGCTGGGCGCCCTACCCCCGGGTCGACGCCGACCGTCCGGCCCGGCCCACCATCGGCGGCATCGACCTCGCCGTCAGCGCCTACTCCCGCCACCCCGACCTGGCCTTCGAGGCGGCCCTGTGCCTGCGCAACCGGGAGAACCAGCTCACCGCCGCGCTCGAGGGCGGACTGCCGCCCACCCTGCGCGCCCTGTACGACGAGCCGTCTTTCATGAAGGAGTACCCCTTCTCCAAGGAGGTCCTGTCCTCCCTGGAGTCGGCGAGCGTACGGCCGCTCACCCCCGCCTACCAGAACGTGTCGATCGCCGTATCCCACACCCTGTCCCCGCCGTCGGCCATCGAGCCCGAGAGCGCGGTCGGCACCATCGGGGAACAGATCGACCAGGCCCTGCGATCCGAGGGCGTGATCCCGTGAGCACCATGGCAGAGCCGACGAAGGACAAGGCGCGGGCCGGGAAGGCGCTCTCCGCCGGGGCCAGACAGGAACGCCGGCTGGGCTGGCTGCTGTGCGCACCGGCCGTCCTCGTCATGGTCGCCGTGACCGCCTATCCCATCGGCTACGCGGTCTACCTGTCCCTCCAGCGCTACGACCTGCGCTTCCCGGCCCGGGCCGAGTTCGTGGGCCTGAACAACTACGGGGCCGTGCTCACCTCGCCGTTCTGGTGGGACGCCTTCTGGGTCACGCTGTTCGTCACCGCCGTGTCCGTGGCCGTCGAACTCGTCCTCGGCATGGGCCTCGCCATGGTGATGCACCGTACGCTCTTCCTGCGCGGCACGGTGCGCACCGCGGTCCTCATCCCGTACGGCATCGTCACCGTCGTCGCCGCCTTCTCCTGGCAGTACGCCTGGACCCCCGAACTCGGCTACCTGGCCGAGCTGTTGCCCAGCGGGGAGGCCCCGCTCACCGAACAGTGGCCCGCGCTGTGGCTGATCATCCTCGCCGAGGTGTGGAAGACCACCCCGTTCATGGCGCTGCTGCTGCTCGCCGGCCTCGCCCTCGTCCCCGAGGAGACCCTGAAGGCGGCCATGGTCGACGGCGCCACCCCCTGGCAGCGGTTCACCAAGGTCATGGTGCCGCTGATGAAACCGGCCATCCTGGTCGCCCTGCTCTTCCGCACCCTGGACGCCTTCAGGATCTTCGACAACATCTACGTCCTGACCGCGGGCGCCCACGGCACCGGATCCCTGTCCATCCTCGGCTACGACAACCTGTTCACCGCGCTGAACCTGGGCATCGGGTCGGCGATCTCGGTCCTGATCTTCATCTGCGTCGGGATCATCGCCTTCACCTTCGTCAAGTTGTTCGGCGCCGCCGCACCCGGCGCGGAGGTGAAGCGCTGATGGCCGCCGCGGGCAAGACCCACGCCACCCGATGGGGCGTCGTCAACGTCGTGGTGGTGCTGTACGCCCTGTTCCCGGTGTGGTGGATCGCCGCACTGTCGTTCAAGGACCCGGGCACCCTCACCGACGGCAACTACATCCCCCGGGACTGGACCCTCGAGAACTACCGGGGCATCTTCCAGACCTCCGAGTTCACCCGGGCGCTGATCAACTCGATCGGCATCGCCCTCATCGCCACCGTGATCGCGGTGATCCTCGGCACCATGGCCGCCTACGCGGTGGCCCGGCTGCGGTTCCCCGGCAAACAGGTCCTCATCGGCATGTCGCTGCTCATCGCGATGTTCCCGCCGATCTCGCTGGTGTCCCCGCTGTTCAACATCGAGCGGATCATCGGGATCTTCGACACCTGGCCCGGGCTGATCATCCCGTACATGACGTTCTCGCTGCCGCTGGCGATCTACACCCTGTCGGCGTTCTTCCGGGAGATCCCCTGGGACCTGGAGAAGGCCGCCAAGGTGGACGGGGCCAGTCCCGCCCAGGCCTTCCGTCTGGTCATCGTGCCGCTGGCCGCGCCCGGCGTGTTCACCACGGCCATCCTCGTGTTCATCTTCTGCTGGAACGACTTCCTGTTCGCGATCTCGCTGACCTCCACCGAGTCCGCGCGCACGGTGCCCGCCGCGATCGCGTTCTTCACCGGCAGCTCGCAGTTCCAGCAGCCCACCGGGTCGATCGCCGCCGCAGCCGTGGTGATCACAGTCCCGATCATCATCTTCGTCCTGCTCTTCCAGCGGCGGATCGTCGCCGGACTCACCTCCGGCGCGGTCAAGGGATGAGCGTGAAGGCAAGGAGGCACCAGCCATGGCCGAGATCGTCCTCGAGAAAGTCACCAAGCGCTATCCCGACGGATCCCTCGCCGTGCGGGACGTGGACCTCGACATCGCCGACGGCGAGTTCGTGATCCTGGTCGGCCCGTCGGGCTGCGGCAAGTCCACCACCCTGAACATGATCGCCGGCCTGGAGGACATCACCGAGGGCACCCTGCGCATCGGCGGCCGGGTCGTCAACGACCTCGCCCCCAAGGAGCGGGACGTCGCCATGGTGTTCCAGAGCTACGCCCTGTACCCGCACATGAGCGTGCGGGAGAACATGGGCTTCCCGCTGCGGCTGGCGAAGGTGGACAAGGCCACCGTCGACAGCAAGGTCGAGGAGGCCGCCCGGGTGCTCGACCTGAGCGAGTTCCTGGACCGCAAACCCGCCAACCTCTCCGGCGGACAGCGCCAGCGGGTGGCGATGGGCCGGGCGATCGTCCGCGACCCCAAGGCGTTCCTGATGGACGAACCGCTGTCCAACCTGGACGCCAAGCTGCGCGTGCAGATGCGCACCCAGATCTCCCGTCTGCAGCGCCGCCTGGGCACCACCACGGTGTACGTCACCCACGACCAGACCGAGGCGATGACCCTCGGCGACCGGGTCGTCGTGATGCGTCAGGGCCTGGTCCAGCAGGTCGGCACCCCGGCCGAGCTCTACGGCATGCCGCGCAACCTGTTCGTCGCCGGCTTCATCGGCTCCCCGGCGATGAACTTCCTCAACGCCTCCCTGTCCGCGGGCAACCTGCGTACCCCGCTGGGCGACCTGCCGCTCGACGACGGCGCGCGCCGGGCACTGGAGCAGCGGAAGGCGCCCCGGGAGGTCATCCTGGGCCTGCGTCCCGAAGCCTTCGAGGACGCGAGCCTGGCACGCGACACGGGCGGGCCCGTCATCACCGCCACCGTGGACGTACTGGAGTCCCTGGGCTCGGACGCGTACGTCTACTTCAGCGCCGAGGGCGGGCCGGTGACCTCTGCCGAACTGGAGGAACTGGCCATGGACTCGGGGCTGCGCGACACCGGAGCCGGGACGGACCAGCAGATCGTGGCCCGGCTCGACGCCGCCACCCGCGCCCGCGAGGGCGCACCCGTCGAGCTCCGGGTCGACATGGGCAAGGCCCATGTCTTCGACCCGTCGACGGGCAGCAACCTCACCCACCCGGAGAGCTGAGGCTCTCCGTCAGATCACACAGCCCGCGTGCGCCAGCGCCTGCTTCAGCAACACCCCGTGCCCGCCCGGCATCTCGCTCTGCACCGCCGGCGACACGGCTTCCTGCGGGCTGAACCACACCAGGTCGAGCGCGTCCTGGCGGGGCCGGCAGTCGCCCGTCACGGGCACGATGTACGCCAGGGACACCGCGTGCTGACGAGGGTCGTGGAAGGCGGTGACGCCCTGGGTGGGGAAGTACTCCGCGACGGTGAACGGCTGGAGCGACGCGGGGACGCGGGGGAGTGCCACCGGGCCGAGGTCCTTCTCCAGGTGGCGCAGCAGGGCGTCACGGACGCGTTCGTGGTGCAGCACCCGTCCTGAGACCAGAGTCCGGCTGACCGTTCCGTCGGGCCCGATGCGCAGCAGCAGACCGACACTGGTGACTTCGCCGCTGTCGTCGACCCGCACGGGGACGGCCTCGACGTACAGGATCGGCATCTGGGCGCGCGCCATCTCCAGGTCGTCGGAGGACAGCCAGCCCGGCGTGGTTTCGGTCATGTCAGACATTGCTTGATCATACTTTCAGCGGTCAAGGCTTCACGGCCACCGCGCCGTACTGCGGCACCAGGACGTCGGAGTCGGACGGGGCGCGCCACCGCGTGCAGGACACCAGGCCGGGCTCGACCAGTTCGAGGCCCTCGAAGAACGCGGTGATGTCCGCGGCGCCGCGTGCGGTGATCGGGGGAGTGGCGTTCTCGTTCCAGAACTCCATGGCGGGGACCTGCATCTCGCCGCCGACCTCGGGGTCGGAGGTGGGGTGCGTGAGGACCAGGAAGCTCCCCGAGGGCACCGCCGTCATGATCCGGCGCACGATGTCACGGGCCTGGCCGGTGTCGAGCACGAAGTTCAGGATGCCGAGCATCATCACCGCGACGGGCCTGGTCGTGTCGAGCGTCTCGGCGGCGCGTGCCACGATCGCGTCCGGATCGTGCACGTCGGCGTCGATGTAGTCGGTGGCCCCCTCCCTGCTGCCGGTGAGCAGGGTGCGGGCGTGCGCCAGCACGATCGGGTCGTTGTCGACGTACACGATCCGTGCGTCCGGCGCGATGCGCTGGGCGATCTCGTGGGTGTTGTCCGCGGTCGGCAGCCCGGTGCCTATGTCGAGGAACTGCCGCACTCCGCGCTCACGGGTCAGATACGTCACCGCCCGGCCCAGGAAGTCCCGGTCGGCGCGGGCGATGTCCCGGATGACGGGGATGATCGAGGCGACGTGGTCGCCGACCCGCTGGTCGACCTCGTAGTTGTCCTTGCCGCCGATCCAGTGGTTCCACACGCGCGCGTTGTGCGCCACACCGGTGTCCAGCCTCGCCGAGCCGCTCGGCGGGGTGTGGCTCTCCCCCACGTCTTCTCCCTCTTCCCTTGCTCATGCGGCCCGTTCGGACCGCCTCGGCCATTGTGCACCGCGCTGTTCACGGTGTCCCGTGAACGGGGAGGGGAGTGCCGTCGGTCCGGATCTCACTCGGAGGCGGCCCGGTTCAGGGCATCCGCGGCGACGTCCCTGTCGATCGCGGCACGCACCAACGCGGCCGCGAGCACGGCCGGTCGGGCGCGTCCCGCGAGGCCGAGGAGACGTTCCGGGTCCTGCGGCAGCTCCAGCCGCCGCGCTCCCTGCAGGGCCTTGCCGTCCAGGTACGGGGCGGCCTCCGGCCAGACGTGCTGGACCTCGCGCAGGAAGATGTCGGCGCCGGCGGGACCGATGCCAGGGAACTCCTGGAGCAGGCGCCGCAGTTCACCGACATCACCGTCCGCCTCCGCGCGCAGCCGGCGCAGATCGCCACCCCAGCGTTCGTTCAGGAGCCGGGCGGCGTCGCCCAGTTGGGTCGCGGTGCGCTCGTCGTAGCGCCGGTAGCCGCCCCGGCCGAGCGCGTCCACCCGTTCCTGCCGGCCGGCCCCGGCCATGCGGCGGGGATCGCGCAGCCCCGCCTCGTGCAGGGCACGGGCGGAGGCCACGGCGATCGACCCCTTGATCCGGGCGCTCAGGAGATGGGCCAGCACCAGCAGCCGGTACAGCGGTTGCGGCGTGTCCCGGAGCCTGATGCCGGCCTCCGCCGCGTACGTCTCGCCGTGCGTGTCGAGGAGGGCGCGCACCACCGACCGCTCCTCGTCCCGGCCGGACACGGTCAGGCCCTGAGGGGATCGTGGCCGAGCGTCATCAGGCGGTGCCGACGGGGCGTGTCCTCCGCCACGGGCTCGTTCTCCAGGTCGGTCTGGGCGGTGACGGTGTCCACGACCTCCTCCATCACGCGCAGGTCGTCCTCGGTGAGGTCGGTGCGGCGCTTCTGCAGGATGGCGAGGACGTGCTGCCCGGTCTCCGGGCCCGCCCGGTCGGGCAGCGGCTCCGTCGTCTCGCCGGCGTCGCTCACCCGCAGCCAGGCCGCCAGCTCCGCCGAGGTCATGTTCACCACACGGTGGAAGTCGTTCCACAGCGCGTCCATCTCGAGGGCGTCGCTCATGATGTGCCCCTTACGTGCGTGTGCTTCCGGGTGCCGCGGCCGTCAGGAGTCGCCGGGGTAGTTCTCCGCCTCGAACATCCAGCGCTGCTTCTCCAGTTCCGCGGTGATCGAGATCAGCAGGTCCTGGGTGACCGGATCGGCCTTCTCGGTGGCGTCGATGCGCTCGCGCAGCCGTGTGACCGCCGCGCCGAGCGCCTCCGTCATCACCTGCACGGCCTGCGAGTCGCGCAGCCAGCCCTCCTTGGGAGCCGGCAGCGCGAAGACCTTGGCGATGGTCTCCGGACGGCCGTCCGGCGGCACGCCGAGCGCCGCCGCCCGTTCCGCCACCGTGTCGGCCTGGGTGCGCGTGACCGAGACGACCTCGTCCAGCTGGAGGTGCACGGAACGGAACCGCGGTCCCACGACGTTCCAGTGCGCCTGCTTCCCGATCAGTGACAGCCCGAGCAGGTCCACCAGGGTGTCCTGCAGGGCATCGCAGGAAACCCGGCGGGCCTCGTCGGGCAGGGTGCTCCTCACGACGGTCATGAAGTGCCGCTCCTCCTTCTCGCTTCGTGCGTGGTTCCGCGGAGCGGGGCCCCGCGCCCGTCCTCGCCGCTGCCGCCCCGGACACCCGAGGTGGGACAGCTGTCGAGTTCACCGGCGCAGGCCGCGCCCCGCGAACACTTCATGGACGCGCGGGTGCCCGTGGCCCTCCGGGGCAAACACGCGGGGGCGGGCGCGGCCGGGATCTTCCCAGGACGCCGTCCGCCGGTCTATAGTCGAAAACTAGCAGTGCTAATTACGAGCAGTCTCGCCGGTCACGGCCTCACGACCGGCACCGGGTCAGGAGTCCAGTCGTGCGTCCCGTCCATTTCGCGGCCGCCCGCCGCACCCCCATCGGCAAGCTGCGCGGAGCCCTCTCCGGCGTGCGGCCCGACGACCTCGCCGCCACCGTGATCCGCGGCCTGGTGACCGACGTGCCCGCGCTGGACCCGGCCCGCGTCGACGACGTCTACTGGGGCGCGGCCAACCAGGCCGGCGAGGACAACCGCAACGTGGCCCGCATGGCCGCCCTGCTCGCCGGGCTCCCCGAGTCCGTGCCGGGCGCCACCGTCAACCGGCTGTGCGCCTCCGGACTTGAGGCCGTCACCACCGCCGCCCGCACCATCGCGGCCGGCGAGGCCGACATCGTGATCGCGGGCGGCTCCGAGTCGATGAGCCGCGCCCCCTTCGTGCTGCCCCGCCCCGACGAGGCCCTCCCGCACCGCATGGAGACCGCCGACACCCGCCTGGGCTGGCGGCTGGTCAACCCCGCGATGAAGGACCTGCACGGTCTGCTCGCCATGGGGGAGACGGCCGAGGAGGTCGCCACCCGGTACGGCATCCCGCGCGAACGGCAGGACGAGTTCGCCCTGCGCAGCCACCAACGCGCCGCCGACGCCCGCAGACACGGCCACTTCGACGACGAGCTCCTGCCCGTGACCCGCCCGGACGGGGTGGTCGTCGACGCCGACGAGTGCATCCGCGAGGACACCTCGGTCGGGAAGCTGGCCCGGCTGAAGCCCGTCTTCCGCGCGGGCGGATCGGTGACCGCGGGCAACGCGTCCCCGATGAACGACGGCGCGGCCGGCCTGCTCCTGGTCAGCGAGGAGGCCCTGAACGACCTGGGACTGGAGTCGCTCGGCCGCTATGCCGCCGGTGCCTCCGCGGGCGTCCACCCGGACGTCATGGGCATCGGCCCGGTCCCCGCCACACGCAAGGTGCTCTCCCGCGTCGGCTGGACCGTCGACGACCTCCAGGAGGCCGAGTTCAACGAGGCGTTCGCGGCCCAGGCGCTCGCCTGCGTGGACCAGCTCGGCATCGACCCCGGC
Source organism: Streptomyces marokkonensis (assembly GCF_008312835.1). Lineage (GTDB taxonomy): Bacteria > Actinomycetota > Actinomycetes > Streptomycetales > Streptomycetaceae > Streptomyces > Streptomyces marokkonensis_A. The sequence continues at coordinate 42,018 of NZ_VSKS01000022.1, forward strand.
CTGGTCAACCCGAGCGGCGGCGCGATCGCCCTCGGTCACCCGCTGGGCTGCTCCGGGGCCCGCATCCTCACCACCCTGCTCCACCGCATGCGCCGCACCGGCGCCGCACGCGGACTGGCGACGATGTGCGTGGGCGTGGGGCAGGGGAGCGCGCTGCTGGTCGAGCGGCACTGACCACCGCCGTCGGGAGCCACCAGCCGAGACGGTCCTTACGGGCGCCCTTTGCTTGCACATAGCATCGGTCTCCGCAATGAACACCATGACGCTCTGGCACCTCAACGGCTGGGAATTCGCCGCGCTCGCCTTCGCCGCCCTGCTCGTCGGCTTCTCCAAGACCGCCGTCAGCGGGGCCAACACGGTCAGTCTCGCGATCTTCGCCGCCGTCCTGCCCGCCCGCGCCTCCACCGGCGTCCTGCTGCCCATCCTGATCGCCGGTGACGTGCTCGCCGTCCTCGTCTACCGGCGGCACGCCCACTGGCCGACGCTGTGGCGGCTGTTCCCGGCGGTCGCCGCGGGCGTCGTCGTCGGCACCGTGTTCCTGATGTGGGCCGACGACGGTGTGGTACGGACCTCGATCGGGGCGATCCTGCTGCTGATGGCCGGGGTGACGGTCTGGCGGCGGCGCACGGCCGGGGCCGGGGAGGAGCCCGACGGGGTCGCCACCCGGGCGGGCCGCGCCAAGGCCCGCTCCTACGGCGTCCTCGGCGGCTTCACCACCATGGTCGCCAACGCGGGCGGCCCGGTGATGTCGCTGTACCTGCTCTCCGCGGGCTTCCGGAAGCTGGGCTTCCTGGGCACCTCGGCGTTCTTCTTCCTGATCGTCAACACCTCCAAGCTGCCCTTCAGCGCCGGTCTCGGTCTCATCGACGCCGACTCGCTGCTGCTCGACGCCGCCCTGGTGCTGTTCGTGGTGCCCGGCGCGTTGCTCGGCACCTGGGCCGTGAACAGGATCGACCAGCGGCTCTTCGAGCAGCTGGTGATCGCGGCGACCGTGGTGGGAGGCGTGCAGCTACTGGTGCGCTGAGGAGGACGGCCGGTCCGGCCGCCGGGGCTCGTGGGGTGCGGCGGACGGACGGTGCAGCCGGCTCGGCGCCGCGGTACGGCCGACCGTCGCCGCCAGCTTCCGAAGCCGCCGCCAGTCGAGACGGGGCGGGGACGGCGTGACGCCGGGCCGCTTGCGCGGGACACGGACACGGAGCGCGCCCGGCGCGATGCGGCAGTGCACGGGCGCCGGGAGCACCATGGCCTCCCCGTCGACGCCGGCCTCGATCTCCTCGCGGTCCGCCTCGATGACGACCTCGGGGGCGGTCAGGACCGTGAGCGCGCTCGGATCCGGGTTGAGCAGCAGCCCGGCGGCGCTGATGGCGCCCTCCAGCTTGACCCCGAGGACCCCGAGCACGGCGGAGTCGAGCCGTTCACGCCGGCCGAGCCCGAACGGGTCACCGGTGCGGTACGGATTGTTGCTGACCAGCACGGCCTGCGGCGCGACGAGCACCGTGTGCCCCGCACGGGCGACCAGCCGGGGCCCCTGCTGACCCGTGAGCAGGTCCGGCAGCATCTCCAGGCTGGTGCCGATCTTGTCGTCCCGGTAGGCGGGGCTCTGCACGATCGCCGCGTACGCGCCGAAGGAGGCGTTGTTCACGAACGGCTGCTCACCCGCGAACCCCAGGTCGACGCGGAGTTCCACGCCGTCCGTGAGCGCGTCGAGACAGGCGGCCGGGTCCCCCCGGTCGAGGCCCAGGTCCAGGGCGAAGTGGTTGCGGGTCCCGGCGCTGATGACCAGGAACGGGATGTCGTGCTCGGCGGCCACGGCCGCGACCAGCGCCTGTGTGCCGTCGCCACCGGCGGCGCCCAGCAGATCGGCCCCGTCCGCGACGGCCGCCCGGGCCAGCGCGGTCACGTCGTGCTGCTTGCCGGGCTCCAGCACCACCACCCGGGCGCCCATCCGCTCGGCCTTCTCCCGCAGCCGGAACCGGCCGACCTTGCCGCCGCCCGAGCGGGGATTCATGATCAGCACCGGCTTCCCGGGCGGCGGCAGCCGCCGCTCCCGTGCGTGGGCGTGCCCGCCGCCCGTTCCGCGCAGCGCGAACCGGCCGCTCCACACGGCGAGCCCCCAGAAGACCAGCGACATCAGCAGGCCCCAGAACAGGGTCACCGCGAACAGGGCGAGCAGACCGGCCGGCACGCACACGGCGATCAGCGCGGACACCCACCGCAACGGACCCCGCAGGGTCAGCGTCCACCACACGGCGGCGGCGCTGAGCGCCAGTCCCGCGACCCCGCACACCAGCAGCAGCAGACCGCGCAGCCCGCCGTAGACCAAGGGGGTCGCCACCGCGAGCGCGGCGGCGGCCAGCGCCCCCCGCGCCGCCCAGCGCTGGGCGTGATAGCCCCGCTCGCTCCAGTCCACGGCCATGACTCCTTCAGTCGCCCGGCGTCATCGTAGGGCGTGTGCGCACGTGCGTGCGGCCGGATGGTGATCACGGACGCACGGACCGGCGCCGGACGCGGCGCCCGGGCCCCGTACCCTCGCCGCATGTCCCCGCACGTCCTGATCCTCGGCGGCACCACCGAGGCACGCGAACTGGCCGCCGCACTGACCGCATGCCCCGGAACGCGGGTGACCACCTCGCTCGCCGGACGGGTGAGCCGCCCGGGCGCCGTCGCCGGTGACCTGCGCGTCGGCGGCTTCGGCGGGGCGGAGGGACTCGCCGCCTGGCTGCGCGAGCGGCGCGTGGACGCCATGGTGGACGCGACGCACCCGTTCGCCGGGACGATCACGGCGAACGCGGCACGGGCGGCGACGGCCGCCGGAGTACCCCTGGTGGTCCTGCGCCGTCCCGGCTGGCGGCCGGGCCCCGGGGACCGCTGGCACCCGGCCCCGTCACTGGAGGCGGCGGCCGGCCTGCTGCCCCGCCTCGGACACCGGGTGTTCCTCACGACGGGCCGCCTGGGTCTCGCGGCCTTCGCCCACCTGACGGAAACGCGCTTCGTCGTGCGGTCGGTCGAGCCCCCCGGGCCGCCCCTGCCGGCGCACACCCACGTCCTGCTGGCCCGCGGCCCCTTCACCGTGGCCGGCGAGACGGCCCTCCTGCGCGAACACCGCATCGACGTGCTGGTGACGAAGGACAGCGGGGGAGCGGCGACCTCCGCCAAACTCACCGCGGCCCGCGACCTCGGCCTCCCGGTCGTCGTCGTGCGACGCCCGCCCCCGCCGGACGGAGTCGCCGCCGTCGACGACGTACCGGCGGCCCTGCGCCGCCTCGACGCCCTCCGCCCGCACTGACCGCCGGGCTCAGCCCTCGCCCGTTCCGCGGCGCAGCAGGTACGTGTCCATGATCCAGCCCTTGCGCTCCCGGGCCTCCGCGCGCAGCCGCTCGATACGGGGAGCGGCCTCCGCGAGGGGACCGGAGACGAGGATCTCGTCCGGGGTGCCGATGTAGGCGCCCCAGTAGATGTCGACGTCCTGGTCGGCGTACGCACGGAAGGTCTGGTGGGCGTCCAGCATCACCACCACGTCGTCCACGCCCTCCGGGAAGCCCTCGGCGAGCCGTCGGCCCGTGGTGATCTGGACCGGACGGGCGACACGGTTGAGCCCCGTCCGGTGCCGGGCCACGAGCGCCGACACACTGCTGATGCCCGGCACGACGTCGTACGTGAAGGAGACGGCTCCCCGCTCCAGGACCTCTTCGAGGATCCCCAGCGTGCTGTCGTACAGCGACGGGTCGCCCCACACCAGGAAGGCGCCCGTCTCGTCCTCCCGCAGCTCCCGCGCGATCAGCCGTTCGTAGATGTCCGCACGGGCGCTGCGCCAGTCCCCGACGGCGGGGGAGTAGGCCGAGCCGCCGGCCGTGCGGTCCCGCTCCGGGTCACGCGCCTCCACGACGCGGTAGGCACCCCCCGGCACGTGCGCGTCCAGCATGTCCCGGCGCAGCCGGGTCAGGTCCGCCTTCGCCTCCCCCTTGTCCAGAATGAAGAACGCGTCCGTGCTCCGCAGCGCCTTGACCGCCTGCAGGGTCAGCTGGTCGGGGTCGCCCGCGCCGATACCGATGACATGAATCTTTCGCACGCCCCGAGTCTGCCGCACACCGCCGGCGGCCCGTGCACCGCGTCCGGTCTCCCCGTCAGCGGACCCCCCGCAGCCGGGGCGCCCGCGCCCCCGCGTCCACCGGTACGCCGCCGCCCCGCTCCACCTCCGCCGCCAGCCCCCGGGCCCAGGCGACCACACCGGGAAGATCGATTCCGTGCGGCCGGGGGGCCGCCCCCGCGGCCCACTCCTCCACGGCGCCGGACCCGCGCCGCAGCAGCCGCGCCCCGCCGGTGACGTTCCCCCGCGCGGCGTGCGTGAGGCCCACGGCGAGCTGGGCCAGCCCCCGCCACAGCTCCCGCTCCTCCTCCGGCCCCGACTTCCAGGCGTCCTCGAAGACCTCGTGCGCGTGGAACGGTTTCCCCTCGTCCAGCAGCCGCTGCGCCTCCGCGACGCTCTCCTCCGGCTGCCGCACGACCCCCTCGGGCTGCCGCGGCACCCCCTCCGCGCCGTACGGCAGGGGCCGCCCGAGCCCGTCCCGGGGCCGCGCGTTGCGCGCCCGCCCCTCGGTGTCCCGGTCTCGCGCGGCGGCCGTCCGGTCCGGGGAAGTGCTGTCCATGCTGCCCATACGCCGATTGTCCCAAGTCCGGGTCCGCTTCGGCGCGGGCGCGGGTGTGGGGTAAAGTAAGGGTCGCGTGATCACGCGGTTCACCGCGCGTAAGCACACCGGGACGTGGCGCAGCTTGGTAGCGCACTTGACTGGGGGTCAAGGGGTCGCAGGTTCAAATCCTGTCGTCCCGACGGTGCGGTAAGGGCTCAGAGCCCGGGTCAGGGCCTTGTTCACCTCACGTGGACGGGGCCCTTGATCGTTTCCGGAGTCCCCTGGACGTGGTCCCACCCGGTGTCCATCTCGAACGCCGGCGGGTCGAGCTCCCGCAGGCGGTCCCTGATCTCCAGCCCGAAGGCGATCCGGGCTGCCTCCGACGGGTCCTCGTCGTCCTCGTCGTCCTCCGGCTCGAGGTCGTCGAAGTCGTCGACGTGCTCGCACCGGTGGTCCCACGCGGCGAGGGCGTCGAGGAACGCGATCAGCGACGAGTTCACTTCAACTGGGCATCGTGCCGGCCCAGCCTCCAGTACCGGTTCCCCGATTGGTCGGAGACGACCGTGAAGGGAGCGCCGTGCGCACTCGGGTGGAACATGGCGGCCTCCCGCGGCAGCCCGTACTGGCTGGGCCGTCCCGAGAGCCTCGCGCACGGCCTGCGGCCAACTGCCCGAGTCGGAGAGCGCGTCGGCGTCCAGTTCCAGGATGCCGTCCTCCTCCCCTGAGGATGCCTTCAGCCACCGAGGTGTGCACCCCACGAGATGTCCCCTTCGTGACGCTCCGTCGCTCACAACTTCCCTCGCCGGATCTGCGTCAACATGCGCCTGAGTTCGGCGATGACCGCCGGCGTCGACACCCCGGACCGCCGGGGCCGCACGGGACTCGACCGGACCGGCCGTGACCTCACCGGCAACCCGCGCGTCAAGGTCCGGGACGTGAACTGCTGTCCAGCCACTGGTAAGTGGAGCGCATCACGACCTTTCGACCTCCAGCACGCCGACGGCACCTCGCACGCCAGGACCATCATGCTGCTCCAGTGGGCCGCCATGGAGGGCCCCTTCGCCGGCGTCAGAGCAGGGTGACCCGGGCCGCCACCGGCAGGTGGTCGCTGCCGGTGGCGGGCAGGGCGCGGATGTGGTCGACGCGCGCCGAGCGCGCCATGACCTGGTCGATCCGCACCAGCGGCAGGCCCGCCGGGTAGCTGAAGGCGAAGCCCCGCCGCGCCCCGTCCGTCCGTGAGGTCAGCGGGGCCAGCCCGCGGTCGTCGACCGTGCCGTTGAGGTCGCCCAGCAGGATCACCCGGTCCAGCCGCTCGGCGGCCAGGGCACTGCCCAGCAGGCCGGCGCTCTCGTCGCGCCGGGAGGAGGCCAGGCCGCTCGCCCCGAAACGGATCGAGGGCAGGTGCGCGACGTACGCCGAGACCTCGCCGTACGGGGTGTGCACCACGGCCCGCAGCCCGCGGCTCCACGGCTCCGTGACGTCGCGGGGTCTGATGTCCAGCGGACGGGCGCCGGTGAGCGGATGCTTCGACCACAGGCCGACGGTGCCCCTCACGGCGTGGTACGGGTAGTCCTCGGCGAGCGTCCTGACGTAGACCGGCAGCGCGGGAGGCACCAGCTCCTGCAGCGCGATGAGGTCGGGCCCTGCGGCGGCCAGGGACCCGGCCGTGCCCGCCGGGTCGGTGTTCTCGTCGCTGACGTTGTGCTGCACCACCACCAGGCCGTGCGGGCCGGAAGCCGTGCCGGGCAGCAGCAGTCCGGCGAAGAGATGTGTCCAGACGGCCGTGGGCAGGAGCAGGGCCAGCAGGGCGACGGCCGAACGGCGCAGCAGGGCCAGGCCGGTCAGCAGGACGATCACCAGGCCGAGCCACGGCAGGAACGTGTCCAGCAGGCTGCCCAGCCGGCCCGGCGAGCCGGGCACCGCCCCGGGGAACGCCAGCAGCCCCGCCGTCAGCACCGCGCACCCGGCGAGCACCCGCCCCCGCGCCCACGCCCGCCGGCCCCACGGCACCGCCGTCCGCCCCGCACCGCCGCCTTCCCGCTCCACCTGGTTCCCCCTCCACTGGGCTCGTCTGCCAGGACACGGTCCCGCTCGCCCGACCTGGAGCGGCTGGACCTGCGGGACGCGCACATCGACGACCACACCGTCCCCCGGCGGGAGACGGCCGAGGCCTTCGGCGCCCTTCAAGACCAGCACAGCCATCCGCGCCCCCGGAGAACCTGGCGGTGGTGGACCTCGAACTCTCCCCGGAGCAGCGGGCCCGGCTGGACGCGGCGCACTGGGACATCCGCGCCGGCCGGTGGGACCGTGGGAAGGGTACCCGGACGCACCGAGGGAGCCCCCGCCATGACCACCCACCCCGCCGCCCGTGCCCTGCGGGCGACCCCCGAAGGCCTGCTGTGGGAGCCCAGCGAGCGCTGGGTGCGCGGTGTCCGGGGCGACGTCACCGTCGTCGACAGCCGCCACCCGGTGCTCGTCTGGGAGCCCGGGCTGCCCGTCCCGCAGTACGCCTTCCCCCGCGAGGAGGTGCGCACGGACCTCCTCCGTCCCGCCCGGCACCCGCCCGCGGACGGGCACACCGGCCTGGCGGTCTTCTACGACCTCGTCGCCGGCGGCGACCCGCGCCCGAGCGCCGCCTGGACCTTCCCCGGCGAGGACCTGTCCGGGCACATCGCCTTCGCGTGGTTCGGGCGCACCGGCACCGGACTCGACCACTGGTACGAGGAGGACGAGGAGATCTTCGTCCACCCCCGCGACCCGTACAAGCGGGTGGACGCCATGCCGAGCAGCCGCCACGTCCGGGTGGAGATCGGCGGCACGGTCGTCGCCGAGACCCGCGCACCGGTCCTGCTCTTCGAGACGTCCCTGCCGATCCGCTACTACCTCCCGCGCGAGGACGTGCGCCTGGACCTCTTCGACCCGACGGAGCACAGCACCCGGTGCCCGTACAAGGGCACGGCGCGCGAGTACTGGTCCTGGCGCGGTGCGGGCGCCGTGCCGCCGGACATCGTGTGGAGCTATCCCGATCCGCTGCCCGCGGTGGCCGCGATCAAGGGTCGCCTGGCCTTCTTCAACGAGGTGGTCGACCTCGCGGTGGACGGCGAGCGGCTGCCGCGCCCGGTCACCCCGTTCAGCGCGGACCTCAGGACCTGACCAGCAGCTGGAAGTCGAACGAGTACCGGGACGCGCGGTAGATGTGGGTGCCGTACTCCACCGGCCGGCCCGTGTCGTCGTAGGCCGTGCGCTGCATGGTGAGCAGGGCGGCGCCCTCCCTCTCGTCGAGGCGGGCGGCCTCCTGCGCCGTGGCCGAGCGGGCGCCGACGGTCTGGCGGGCGCTGTGCAGGGTGACGCCGGCCGAGCGCAGCATCCGGTAGAGGCCGGTCGACTCCAGACGGGCGGTGTCCAGGACCAGCAGGTCCGCCGGGAGGTAGTTGCACAGCAGGGCGACCGGCTGGCCGTGGGTGCGGCGCAGGCGTTCCAGGAGGACGACCTCGGCACCCTCCGCCAGACCGAGCGCGGCGGCCACGTCGCCGGGGGCCGGGACCGTCTCGTTGCGGACCACCTGCGTGGTCGGGCCCTGGCCGGCCGCCTCCAGGTCGTCGTACAGGCTGCTCAGCTCCAGGGGGCGTCTGACCTGGCTGTGCACCACCTGGGTGCCCACCCCGCGCCGCCGGACCAGGAGTCCCTTGTCGACGAGGGACTGGATGGCCTGGCGGACGGTGGGGCGGGACAGGCCGAGTCGCACGGAGAGGTCGACCTCGTTGCCGAGGAGGTTGCCGGGGGCGAGGACGCCGTGCTCGATCGCCGCCTCGAGCTGCTGGGCGAGCTGGTAGTACAGCGGCACCGGACTTCCGCGGTCCAGGGCGAAGTCCAGGGTGCTCAGCGCGGGTCCGGTCGTGGCGCGTGCGGGGTCACCGGTCTTCGCCATGGAACGTGCCTTCCTGTAGGGACGCGGTCGGTGCGGGCGGGTTCAGAGGTGGCGGCGACGGCGGGCGACCTGGGAGTCGTACCGTTCGCGGGCCCGGAGCGCCGCCTCGCGGGACGCCACCTCGGCCACCGGGACGTCCCACCATGCCTCGGCCGGGGGAGCGCTGGGCGTCGGGTCCGTCTCGACGTACACGCACGTCGGACGGTCGGACGCGCGGGCCTCGGCCAGCGCGTCGCGCAGCTCCCGCACGGTCTTGGCGCGCAGCACGTCCATGCCGAGGCTGGCCGCGTTCGCGGCGAGGTCGACGGGCAGCGGGGCGCCGGTGAAGCCGCCGTCGGCGGCCCGGTGGCGGTAGGCGGTGCCGAAGCGTTCGCCGCCGGTCTCCTCGGACAGGCCGCCGATGGAGGCGTAGCCGTGGTTCTGGACGAGCACCATGTTGACCGGCAGGCCCTCCTGGACGGCGGTGACGATCTCCGTCGGCATCATCAGATAAGTGCCGTCGCCGACCAGCGCCCAGACCGGGGTGCCGGGCGCTGCCTGCTGGACCCCCAGTGAGGCCGGGATCTCGTAGCCCATGCAGGAGTAGCCGTACTCCAGGTGGTACTGGCGGGGGCTGCGCGAGCGCCACAGCTTGTGCAGGTCGCCGGGGAGCGAACCGGCCGCGTTGATCACCACGTCCTCGTCGCCGACGACCGAGTCCAGCGCGCCCAGCACCTGGGTCTGGGTCGGCACGGCCGCGTCGTCGTCGGCCCGGTAGGCGGCCTCGACCACCTGCTCCCAGCGCTCCTTGCCGGCCCGGTACTCCGCCTCGTACGACTCCGGCACCCGGTGCCCGGAGAGGGCCTCGGTGAGGTGCTCCAGGCCCGTCCGCGCGTCGCAGACCAGGGTGCGGGCCGCCAGCTTGTGGGCGTCGAAGCCGGTGATGTTGAGGTTGAGGAAGCGCACGTCCGGGTTCTGGAAGAGGGTGCCGGAGGCGGTGGTGAAGTCGGAGTAACGCGTGCCGACGCCGATCACCAGGTCGGCGGTGCGGGCGAGTCCGTCGCTCACCGCCGTGCCGGTGTGGCCGATGCCGCCGAGGTCGGAGGGGTGGTCGTGGCGCAGGGATCCCTTGCCGGCCTGGGTGGAGGCGACCGGGACGCCGGTCGCGTCCACGAACGCCCTCAGCGCCTCCTCGGCCTCGCTGTGGTGGACCCCGCCGCCCGCGACGACCAGCGGCCGCCGCGCCGCCCGTACGGCCTCCGCGGCCGCCGTCAGCTCCACCGGGTCCGGGGCGGGACGGCGCACGGACCAGACCCGCTCGGCGAAGAACTCCTCCGGCCAGTCGTACGCCTCCGCCTGCACGTCCTGCGGCAGCGCGAGGGTGACGGCGCCGGTCTCGGCGGGGTCGGCGAGCACCCGCATGGCGTTCAGCGCGGAGGGGATCAGCGCCTCGGGGCGGGTGACGCGGTCGAAGTACCTCGACACCGGGCGGAGCGTGTCGTTGACCGACACGTCGGCCTCGACCGGGTGCTCCAGCTGCTGAAGCAGCGGGTCGGCGACGCGGGAGGCGAAGTAGTCGCCGGGGAGCAGCAGCACCGGCAGCCGGTTGATGGTGGCGAGGGCGGCGCCGGTGACCAGGTTGGTCGCCCCGGGACCGATGGAGGTCGTCACCGCCTGCGCCGAGAGCCGGTTCAGCTGGCGGGCGTGGCCGACGGCGGCGTGCACCATCGCCTGCTCGTTGCGGCCCTGGTGGTAGGGCATGACGTCGCGGTACTCGACGAGGGCCTGCCCGATGCCGGCCACGTTGCCGTGGCCGAAGATGCCCCAGGTGCCGGCGATCAGCCGGTGGCGCACGCCGTCGCGCTCGGTGTACTGGGCGGACAGGAACCGCACCAGGGCCTGGGCGGTCGTCAGTCGGCGGGTGGTGGCACTCATGCGGACCTCTCCGGTGCGGTGTAGAGGGGGAGTCGGGGGTCGACCGGCCGGCCCTGCCAGGTCTCGCGGATCCAGGCGTGGTCGGGGTGGTCGCAGATCAGCCAGGCGCGTTCGGCCTCGGGTCCCGCCATGACGTTGAGGTAGTACATGTGGTGGCCCGGCACGGCCATGGAGGGCCCGTGCCAGCCGTCCGGGATGAGGACGACGTCGCCGTCGCGCACCTCGGCCAGGACGTCCGTGTCGCGGCCCGGGCCGGAGGGGGAGACCCGCTGGTAGCCGAGGCCGGGGGTGCCGTCGTGGCCGGCGAACTCGAAGTAGTAGATCTCCTCGAGTACGGACTCCTCGCCCGGCCGGTGCTCGTCGTGCTTGTGCGGCGGGAAGGAGGACCAGTTGCCGCCCGGGGTGAGCACTTCGACGGCGATGAGCTTGTCGCACTCGAAGCCCTGTCCCTCACCGGCTCCGGCGGGGGCTGCCGCGGCGAAGTTGTTGACCTGCCGGGAGCAGTTCCCGGTGCCGCGCAGCTCCACGGACACGTCGGCGGCCGGTCCGTAGCGGGCGGGCAGCCGGCGGGTGCAGCGGGCGCCGGTGAGCGCGAACCGTCCGCCGCCGGCCGAGGACACCGTCGCGCGGGCGTCCCGCGGGACGTAGGCGAAGTCGGTGACGCCGTCGAACACGCCGGTGCGGCCCGTGAGTTCGAAGGTGTCGTGGCCGAAGTCGTCGTCCGCCGCGACCGTGCAGCCGCCGCTCAGCGGAAGCACGATCCACTCGCTGTCACCGGCGTCGAAGGTGTGCGTGCCGCCCGGCTCCAGCTCCAGGACGCGCAGGCTGGAGTAACCCCAGCCGGCGGTCGAAGGGGTCACGTCGACGGCGTAGGGGCCGGTGGCGGCCTCGCCCGCGGGAAGGTGATGCGTCATGCCATGCCTCCGTGGTCGAACGGGTGCCTCACAACAGGCCGACGGCCGTGTCCACCGCCGTCTCCACACTGCCTCCGGCCGGGTAGAGCAGCGAGCGGCCGACGACCATCCCCTGCACGGTGGGCAGCCGCAGCGCCTTGCCCCAGCGCTCGTACGCCGCCTGCTGGTCGCCCACCTCGCCGCCGAGCAGTACGACGGGCAGCGTCGAGGTCCGCAGCACCTCGGCCATGTCGTCGACGTCGTCGGTGACCGGCAGTTTCAGCCAGGTGTACGCGGAGGTGCCGCCCAGCCCGGAGGCGATGGCGATGGAACGGGTGACGGCCTCGGCGGACAGGTCGTTGCGGACCCGGCCGTCCAGCCGGCGGGAGATGAACGGCTCCACGAACACCGGCAGCCGGTGCGCGGCCATGGCGTCGACCGCGCGCGCGGCGGACTCCAGGGTGGTCAGCGAGCCCGGGTCGTCGTAGTCGACCCGGACCAGCAGCTTGCCGGCGTCGAAGCCCAGCCGGGCGATGTCCTCGGCGCGGTGGCCGGTGAACCGGTCGTCCATCTCGAAGGAGGCTCCGGCCAGTCCGCCGCGGTTCATCGAACCCATGACGACCTTGTTCTCCAGCGCCCCGAGCAGCAGCAGGTCCTCCAGGATGTCGGCGGTGGCCAGCACCCCGTCCACGCCCGGCCGGGACAGCGCGACGCAGAGACGTTCCAGCAGGTCGGCGCGGTCGGCCATGGCCAGGCGCCGGTCGCCGATGCCGAGCGCGCCCCGGGCGGGGTGGTCCGCGGCCACGATCATCAGCCGGCCGCTGTCGCCGATCAGCGGACGCCGGGCCCGGCGGGCGGCCGCCTCGGCGACGGCCTCGGGGTTGCGGGCACGGACCGTGGTGAGGTCGGGGATGCTGAGATTCAAGGAAGGGCTCCGTTCAGGACTGGCTCGGCAGGCCCGCGTCCGGCGACGCGTCCCGCGCGAGGAGGTCCGCGACCTCCGACGGGGTCGGCATGGCGGACGAACAGGCGAGGCGCGAGGCGACGAGGGCGCCGGCGGCGTTGGCGTGGCGCATGGTCCGCTCCAGGTCCCAGCCGGACAGCAGGCCGTGACAGAGCGAGCCGCCGAAGGCGTCTCCCGCGCCGAGGCCGTTGACCACCTCGACCGGCACCGGGGGCACCTCGGCCCGGGTGCCGTCGCGGTGCACGGCGAGCACGCCCTTGGGACCCTGCTTGACCACGGCCAGCTCCACACCGGCCGCCAGCAGCGCCTCGGCGCAGGCCTCGGGGTCGTGCACCCCGGTGGCGACCTCGCACTCGTCGAGGTTGCCGACCGCCACCGTGGCGTGGCGCAGTGCCTCGCGGTAGTACGGACGCGCCTGGTCCGGGTCCCGCCAGAACATGGGGCGCCAGTCCAGGTCGAACACGGTGGTGCCGGCCTTGTCGCGCGCCGCCAGTGCGCCGAGGGTGGCCGAGCGGCTCGGCTCCTCGCTGAGGCCGGTGCCGGTGATCCAGAAGATGCCGGCCGCGCGGACGGCGGGCAGGTCCAGCTCCCGGCTGTGGATCTCCAGGTCGGGCGCCTTGGGCCGGCGGTAGAAGTACAGCGGGAAGTCGTCCGGCGGGAAGATCTCGCAGAAGGTCACGGGGGTGGGGTACGCGGGCACGGGGGTGACCCAGCGGTCGTCGACGCCGAAGTCCCTCAGCGCCTCGTGCAGAAAGGTGCCGAACGGGTCGGCCCCCGTACGGGTGATCACCGCCGTGGAGCGGCCCAGCCGGGCGGCCGCGACCGCGACGTTGGCGGCCGAACCGCCCAGGAACTTCCCGAATGTCTCCACTCGTGACAGCGGCACACCGGTCTGCAGGGGGTAAAGATCGACCCCGATGCGGCCCATGGTGATCAGGTCGAAATACTGTGGTGAGTCGGCCATGAAGCGATGCTCCTGAAACGCTTGAGGATGCGGGTCCCAGGACGCCCTGCAACGGTGGGGGCGTGGTTTCCAGGGACCTGCCGCCTCTCAGGTGTAGGTCTCGGAGGGCGGCGATGTCAATAGTTTGTACTTACATTCGGACGAGCGCGTGAAATGATGTCTTAACAAAGTATTGACAGCAGCCGTATCTGGGGATTGGATCGCGTCCCAGCACGACAGCCGTGTGCCACGGCACACACCCGGAATCCCGAGGCCCCGGCGCCGGATCCTCGGACTCCCGCCCTTTCCCCGCGTAGCACAGTGAGGTGCAGGACAGATGGACCGCTCTTCTCTCACCCGCTCCCGCAGAATCGCGCCGTTCGTCGCGGTCGCGGCGGCAGCCGCCCTGACCCTCGCCGGCTGTTCCAGCGATTCCGGCGGCAAGAAGTCCGAGGAAGGCGGAGCCGACGCCTCGGCGGGCAAGGCCTCGACGCCCCGCATGACGGTCGCCCTCGTCACCCACCAGTCCCCGGGCGACACCTTCTGGGACATCGTTCGCAAGGGCGCCCAGACCGCCGCGGACAAGGACAACGTCAAGCTCGTCTACTCCGCCGACCCCAACGCCGGCAACCAGGCCAACCTCGTGCAGAACGCCATCGACCAGAAGGTCGACGGCATCGCCGTCACCCTCGCCAAGCCGGACGCGCTCAAGGGCGTCATAGCCAAGGCCGAGGCGGCCGGCATCCCGGTCGTCGGCCTCAACTCCGGCGTGAGCGACTGGAAGGACCTCGGCCTGATGGAGTTCTTCGGCCAGGACGAGTCCGTCGCGGGTGAGGCCTTCGGCAAGAAGCTCAACGAGGTCGGCGCGAAGAACGCCGTCTGTGTCGTCCAGGAGCAGGGCAACGTCGGCCTGACCCAGCGCTGCGACGGAGTGAAGAAGACCTTCGAGGGCAAGACCCAGGTCCTCAACGTCAACGGCACGGACATGCCCTCGGTGAAGTCGACGATCACCGCCAAGCTCAAGCAGGACTCCTCCATCGACTACGTCGTCACCCTCGGCGCGCCCTTCGCGCTGACCGCGGTGCAGTCCGTGGACGAGTCCGGCAGCAAGGCGAAGGTCGCCACCTTCGACCTGAACAAGCAGCTGACCGGGGCGATCAAGGACGGCGACATCCAGTTCGCGGTGGACCAGCAGCCCTACCTCCAGGGCTACCTCGCCGTCGACGGGCTGTGGCTCTACAAGAACAACGGCAACTACAGCGGCGGCGGTGAGCAGCCGGTGCTCACCGGCCCGGCGTTCGTCGACGAGTCCAACGTCGACGCGGTCTCCGAGTTCGCCGCGAAGGGCACTCGGTGATGAGCATGGCTCAACAGGCTGAGCCGGCGGTGAACACACCGCCGGCCCCCGGCCACCGGCAGACCGACGGCCGGACGGTGCGGCGCCCGCTGGCGCTGCGCCTGCTCGCCCGGCCCGAGGTCGGCGTGTTCCTCGGCGCCGTGGCCGTCCTGGTGTTCTTCCTGTTCGCCGCCCCGCCGGTGCGGGACGGCAGCTCGATGGCGAACATCCTGTACCAGTCGTCGACCATCGGGATCATGGCGCTGCCCGTGGCCCTGCTGATGATCGGCGGCGAGTTCGACCTCTCGGCCGGTGTCGCCGTCGTCACCTCGGCGCTGACCGCGAGCATGCTCAGCTACCAGCTCACCCTGAACGTGTGGGTGGGCGTGATCGTCGCCCTGGTGGTGTCCCTCGCCGTCGGCATGTTCAACGGCTGGATGCTGGTCAGGACCGGACTGCCGAGCTTCCTGGTCACCCTCGGCACCTTCCTGATCCTGCAGGGCGTCAATCTCGCGGTGACCAAGCTCGTCACCGGCAACGTCGCCACCGACGACATCAGCGACATGGACGGCTTCGAACAGGCCAAGGCACTCTTCGCCTCCAGCTTCGACGTCGGCGGCGTCCAGGTGAAGATCACCGTCGTGTGGTGGCTCGTCTTCGCCGCCCTGGCCACCTGGGTCCTGCTGCGCACCAAGTACGGCAACTGGATCTTCGCGGTCGGCGGCAACAAGGAGAGCGCCCGCGCGGTCGGCGTCCCCGTCACCTTCACCAAGATCTCGCTGTTCATGCTGGTCGGCTTCGGCGCCTGGTTCGTCGGCATGCACAACCTGTTCTCCTTCAACACCGTGCAGTCCGGCGAGGGCGTGGGCCAGGAGCTCATCTACATCGCCGCGGCGGTCATCGGAGGCTGTCTGCTGACCGGCGGCTACGGCTCCGCGATCGGCCCCGTCTTCGGCGCCTTCATGTTCGGCATGGTGCAGCAGGGCATCGTCTACGCCGGCTGGAACCCCGACTGGTTCAAGGCCTTCCTCGGCGTGATGCTCCTCGGCGCCGTCCTCATCAATCTGTGGGTCCAGCGCACGGCGACCCGGAGGTGACCGCAATGACCGACAAGACCACCGGCACCCACGGTGCCGTCCTGACGGACACCCCGGCCGACGGCGACCGCCCCCTGGTCGAGCTGCGCGCGGCCGGCAAGTCCTACGGCAACATCCGCGCCCTGCACGGCGTCGACCTCACCGTCCACCCC
Organism: Streptomyces marokkonensis; assembly: GCF_008312835.1. Classification (GTDB taxonomy): domain Bacteria; phylum Actinomycetota; class Actinomycetes; order Streptomycetales; family Streptomycetaceae; genus Streptomyces; species Streptomyces marokkonensis_A. The sequence goes on from NZ_VSKS01000022.1 coordinate 57,873, forward strand.
GGCAAGGTGACCTGCGTCCTCGGCGACAACGGCGCCGGCAAGTCCACCCTCATCAAGATCATCTCCGGGCTGCACCAGCACACCGAGGGCGAATTCCTCGTCGACGGCGCGCCGGTGCGCTTCTCCACCCCGCGCGAGGCCCTCGACAAGGGCATCGCCACCGTCTACCAGGACCTCGCGGTCGTGCCGCTGATGCCGGTGTGGCGGAACTTCTTCCTCGGCTCCGAGATGACCAAGGGCCCCTGGCCCGTCCGCCGCCTCGACATCGACCGGATGAAGAAGACGGCCGACGAGGAACTGCGCAACATGGGCATCGTCCTGGACGACCTGGAGCAGCCCATCGGCACGCTCTCCGGCGGCCAGCGCCAGTGCGTCGCCATCGCCCGCGCCGTCTACTTCGGCGCCCGCGTCCTCATCCTCGACGAGCCGACCGCCGCCCTCGGCGTCAAGCAGTCCGGCGTGGTCCTGAAGTACATCGCGATGGCCCGCGACCGCGGCCTCGGCGTCATCTTCATCACCCACAACCCGCACCACGCGTACATGGTGGGCGACCACTTCAGCGTGCTGCGCCTGGGCACCATGGAGCTCAGCGCCGACCGCAGCGAGGTGAGCCTCGAGGAGCTGACCAACCACATGGCCGGCGGCGCCGAACTGGCCGCCCTCAAGCACGAGCTGGCGCAGGTCCGCGGTGTCGACACCGCGGGGCTCCCCGAGGAGGGCGACCTGCAGGCCCCCGTGGCCGCAACTCCGGAAGGAAAGTCCTGACATGGCAGTCGCGCTCGACCGCATCCGGGTCGGCTCCGCCCCCGACTCCTGGGGCGTCTGGTTCCCCGACGACCCCCAGCAGGTGCCCTGGCAGCGCTTCCTCGACGAGGTCGCCGAGGCCGGCTACTCCTGGATCGAACTCGGCCCCTACGGCTACCTCCCCACCGACCCGGCCCGCCTCACCGACGAGGTGCAGCGGCGGGGCCTGAGGGTCTCCGCCGGCACCATCTTCTGCGGACTGCACCGCGGCCCGTCCGAGTGGGACTCCACCTGGGAGCAGGTCAGCCGCGTCGCCGCCCTCACCCGGGACATGGACGCGAAGCACCTCGTCGTCATCCCGTCCTTCTGGCGCGACGACAAGACCGCCGAGATCCTGGAGCCGCCGGAGCTCACCACCGAGCAGTGGGGCCACCTCACCCGGGGCATGGAACGCCTCGGCCGCGAGGTGAAGGAGACGTACGGGCTCGACATCGTCGTCCACCCGCACGCCGACACCCACATCGACACCGAGGAGCACGTGGAGCGCTTCCTCGACTCGACCGACTCCGGCCTGGTCAGCCTCTGCCTGGACACCGGTCACTACGCCTACTGCGGCGGCGACAGCGTCAAGCTGATCGAGACCTACGGCGAGCGCATCGGCTACCTCCACCTCAAGCAGGTCGACCCGGAGATCCTCGCCGACGTCGTCAGGAACCAGATCCCGTTCGGGCCCGCCGTCCAGCGCGGGGTGATGTGCGAACCGCCTGCGGGCGTCCCCGAGCTGGGACCGGTCCTCACGGCCGCCCAGAAGCTCGGCGTGGACCTGTTCGCCATCGTCGAGCAGGACATGTACCCCTGCGAGCCGGACAAGCCCCTGCCGATCGCCGTACGCACCCGCAGGTTCCTCCGCTCCTGCGGCGCCTGACGACCCGGGAGGGAGGCGGGAGATGAACCGGCGCGAGCCCCTGGGCGTCGCCGTCATCGGCACCGGCCGCATGGGCGCGGACCACGTACGCCGGATCGACCGGGTCATCAGCGGCGCGCGGGTCACCGCCGTCGTGGACGTCGACGCCGAACGGGCCAGGGCCGTCGCCGCGGGCGTCGACGGCTGCACTGCCCACACCGACCCGGCCGCCGCGATGGCGGCGGCCGACGTCGACGCCGTGATCGTCGCCTCTCCGGGGCCGGCCCACGAGGCCGCCCTGCTCGCCGCGTTCGAGCACGATCTGCCCGTCCTGTGCGAGAAGCCGCTCACCCCCGACGCGGCCTCCGCCCTGCGCGTCATGGAAGCCGAACAGGCCCTCGGCCACCGAAGGGTCCAGGTCGGCTTCATGCGCCGCTACGACACCGAGTACGTGGCGCTCAAGGCCCTCCTGGACAGCGGCCGGCTCGGCCGCCCCCTGATGCTGCACAACCGGCACCGCAACGTGGCCAGCCCGCCCTTCTTCACCAGTGCCATGCTCATCAGCGACTCCGTCGCCCACGAGGTGGACGCCACCCGCTGGCTCCTCGGCCACGAGATCACCGCCGTCACCGTCCTGCGCCCCACTCCGTCGGCCGGCGCCCCCGAGGGACTGCGCGACCCGCAGTTCGTCGTCCTGGAGACCGACGGCGGCGCGCTGTCGGACGTCGAGATCTTCGTCAACTGCCAATTCGGCTACCAGGTGCAGGCCGAGGCGGTCTGCGAACGCGGCACCGCCCGCATCGGCGACGGCCACGCCCTGGTCACCCACATGGCGGGCCGCTGGGGCGGCACCATCGCCCAGGACTGGACCGACCGCTTCGCCCAGGCCTACGACGACGAGATCCGGGCCTGGGTCGACACCACCCTCCGCGGCGAGGTCACCGGCCCCAGCACCTGGGACGGCTACGCCGCCGCGGCCGTCTGCGAGGCCGGCGTCCGGGCGCTGGAGGACGGCGGCCGGGTGGCGGTCGACCTGGTGGAGAAGCCGCCGCTGTACCGCTGACACCACGCGCGACGGCCGCCCCCTCGGGGGCGGCCGTCACACGTGTGAGCCCCGCGGTGTCAGCCCCTCGTGGTCCGCGGGCGCGGAGCGAGACCCGCCGCCCCGTAGCACGCGTCGATCAGCCGCATGGTCGTCACCGCGTCGTCCGGGCCCAGCGCGAGCGGCGCGCCCTCGCGCACCCGGGCGGCGAACGCCTCCAGCTGGTACGTGTACGACGACCGGGTGCCGAGGTGCTCCGTGCGCTCGCCGTCCGCGGTGCGGATCACGATCCGGTCGTCCTGCTGCGGCAGCACGAAGTTCGGGGCCGTCGCCTCGCCCCGGTCGCCGACCACCCGGATGCTCATCTCCAGCCGATCGTACGCCATGTGGCAGCGGGCGGTGCCCGTCGCGCCGCCCGGGAACGCGAAGTCGGCGTCGAGCCACTCGTCCACGCCCGGAGCGCCCGCCCGCTCACCCGCCCGCGCGCAGACCGGGCGCGGTGCGCCGCCCGCCCACGGGGCGAGCATGCGCAGCGCGTGCACGCCGTAGCAGCCGAGGTCCATCAGGGCGCCCCCGGCCAAGGGCAGCGACCAGCGGGGGTCGTCCGCCTCCGGGGCGGGGATCGCCACCATGGCCTCGGCACGGCGCAGTTCGCCGAGCTCACCGGAGTCCAGCAGCTCGTGCAGCCGGCGGGTGACCGGATGGAAGAGGTAGTGGAAGGCCTCCATGAAGACGGTGCCGGACTTCGCGGCCGCCTCCCGCACCTCCTCCGCCTCCGCGGCGTTGCTCGCCGACGGCTTCTCCGTCAGCACGTGCTTTCCGGCCGCCAGCGCCGCGAGGTTCCACGGGCCGTGCAGACCGTTGGCCAGGGGGTTGTAGACGACGTCGACCTCGGGATCGGCCAGCAGGTCGGCGTAGGTGCCGACGACCCGCTCGACGCCGTGCGCCGCGGCGAACGCCTCGGCGCGGGAGCGGTCGCGGGCGGCCACCGCGACCAGGCGGTGGCCGCCCGCCCGGGCCGGGGCGACGAGGGAGCGCCCGGTGATCCGCGCGGCTCCCAGGATCGCGATGCGCAGCGGTTCCCGGCCGGGTTCGCTCATGCCTGCCGTACCTCCTCGACGGTGACGGGACGGTGCTCGTGCAGCGACAGTGTGCACGCCTCGGCGATCCAGCCGGCCTCCAGGGCGTCCGCGACCGTGCACGGCGAGGGACGGGAACCGGCCACGACCTCGGTGAACGCGGTCAGCTCGGCCCGGTAGGCGGCCGTGAAGCGGTCCATGAAGAAGTCGTGGGGGGTGCCGGCCGGGAAGGTCACGCCCGGCTCCACCGACCGCAGCGGCAGCTTGTCCTCCAGACCCACCGCGATGGAGTCGTGGAAACCGTGGAGCTCCATGCGGACGTCGTAACCCCGGGCGTTGTGACGGCTGTTGGAGACCACCGCGATGGTGCCGTCGTCCAGGGTGAGGACCGCTCCCGTGGTGTCGGCGTCGCCCGCCTCCCTGATGTAGTCGGCGCCCCGGTTGCCGCCCACCGCGTACACCTCGGTCACCTCGCGTCCGGTCACCCAGCGGATGATGTCGAAGTCGTGCACCGAGCAGTCCCGGAAGATGCCCCCGGACGCGGCGATGTACGCGGCCGGCGGCGGCGCCGGGTCGAGCGTGGTCGAGCGCACGGTGTGCAGCCTGCCCAGCTCCCCGCCCCGTACGGCGGCCCGGGCGGCGACGAAGCCGGCGTCGAAGCGGCGGTTGAAGCCGATCTGGATCGGCACGTCCCGCCCTTCGACCGCCTTCAGCACCTTCACCCCCTCGGCCATGGTGCGGGCCACGGGCTTCTCGCAGAAGACGGGGACGCCCGCCTCCGCGCAGGCCAGGATCAGCGCCGGGTGGGCGTCCGTCGCCGCGGCGACGACCACGCCGTCCACCCCGGCCGCGAGCACCGCCTCGGGGGAGTCCGCGACCTCGGCGCCGAACCGCTCGGCGGCGGTCTTCGCGGCGTCCGTGAACGGGTCGGAGACGACGAGGGACTCGACGGCGTCGAGCCCGGACAGGGTCTCGGCGTGGAAGGCGCCGATGCGGCCGAGGCCGAGGATTCCGATACGCATGAAGGCGGTGCTCCTTGGGTGCGGGTGGTGCGGACGAGCGGGTGAGGGGGGTTCAGTCGAGGCCGCCGAGGACGTTCTGGTCCCAGTCGATCACGGACCCGGTGACCACACCGGAGCGGTCCGAGAGCAGCAGGACCACGAAGTCGGCGATCTCGTCCGGCCGGCCGAGCCTGCCCATCGGCAGCCGCGCGGCGGCCTGTTCGCGCCAGTCGTCCCCGGCACCGTGGAAGGTGCGCTGGGTGGCGTCCTCGCCCTCGGTGGCGGTCCAGCCGATGTTCAGCCCGTTGATCCGGATCCGGTCCCAGCGGTGGGCGTGCGCCGCGTTGCGGGTCAGGCCGATCAGCCCGGCCTTCGCGGCGACGTACGGCGCGAGGAAGGGCTGCCCGCCGTGCGCCGACGAGGTGATGATGTTGACGATCGTGCCGGGCTCCTCGCGCCGCACCATGTCCGCGACGGCGGCCTGCATCGCGAAGAACGGCGCCCTGAGGTTGATCGCGACGTGCTGGTCGAACAGTTCGGGCGTGGTGTCGAGGAGCGTCCCGCGCGCGGTCAGGCCCGCGGAGTTGACCAGGCAGTCGACCCGGCCGTACGCCTCCACCACCCGGGCGACCGAGGCCCGGGCCTGCTCGGCGTCGGCCAGGTCGGCCCGTACGAACAACGCCTTGCCGCCCCGGGCCGTCAGCTCGGTGACCAGCGCCTCACCGGGTTCCGGGCGCCGCCCGCTGACGGCCACGACCGCCCCCTCACGGACCGCGGCGCGGGCGATGGCGGCACCGACGCCCTGGCTGCCGCCGTTGACGAGGACGACCTTGTCGTCGAGAAGTCCCATGATCTGCTCCGGATTCCTTTCAGCTCTCGCGTCAGCTCTCGCGCCGCTTGGTGCCGGCCCGCAGTTCGCCCCGCAGGGTCCGCGGGGTCCACCCCTCGCGCAGCGCCCGGCGCACGACGTCGGCCTGCGAGGGCGGGGCCAGACCGTCGACAGGCGGGTCGTTGTCGAGGTTGGTGGGGAAGGGGTAGCCCTCGGCGCTCGCCGCGATCACGTTCTCCAGCCACTGTTCTCCGGCGCCCTCGGCCTTGCGGCCCAGCAGCACCGGGTACACGGCGCTCGCCACCGCCTCGCGGTCCACGGTCTCCATGGCCCGCCCGAACGCGGAGGACACCTGCAGCAGGTTGGCCATGCGCCGGATGTCCGCCGAGTGGTTGGCGCCGGCGGCGTGGAACAGCGCCGGATTGAAGAACACCGCGTCACCCTTGGCGAGCGGCAGCTGGACGTGGTGCTCCTCGAAGTACGCCCGGAACCGCGGGAGCCGCCAGGCGAGATAGCCGGGCTCGTACTTCTGCGAGTGCGGCAGGTACAGCGTGGGCCCGGACTCGACGGGCATGTCGCAGTGCGCCACCGCGCCCTGGAGGGTGAGCGCGGGGGAGAGGCGGTGCACCTGCGCCGGGTAGGCGGCGGCGACGTCGTTGGACAGGAACCCGAGGTGGTAGTCGCGGTGCACCGTCTGCGCGGCGCCGCCCGGGTTGACCACGTTCACCTGGGAGGTGACCTGGTAGCCGGGGCCGAGCCAGGCCGAGGAGACCAGGGCGATCACATCGTTGGCGTAGTAGTCGGCGAACGCCTGCGGATCGTACAGGGCCGCCTTCTCCAGGGCGTTCCACACCCGGTCGTTGGCACCCGGCCTGGCGAAGTGGTCACCGGCGGTGGCGCCCGAGGCGCGCTGCTCGGCGATCAGGGCGTCGAACACGGCGGTGGTCCGGTCCACGACCGCCGGGTCGGGAAAGGCACCCCGCACGACCACGATGCCGGGGCCCTCGGCGAGGGCGCGCACCAGTTCGGCCTGTGCGGCGCGGCGGTCGGCGAGGGCGAGCCGTTCGGCGTCGTAGAGCAGCACGTTCCGCTCGACGGCACTGGCGTGCGGGTGGGCGGCGAGGCCGGTCTCCTGCTCGACCAGCGCGCGGAAGGTCTCCAGGTCGCAGTCCCGCTCGGAGAGCCAGGCGGCCGGCGCGGGGTCCTGCACGGAGGAGGATGCGGACATGAAGTCGTCCCTTCGGGTCACGGAGCGACGCGGCTGATGTCATTCTTGTCAGTACAAACCCTTCGAACAACCAGCAGGAAGCCATCAAAAACCCCTCAGGAGCATCCGCATGGGCCACCCCTTCCCGATCAGGGAAATCGCACGTCAGGCCGGGTTGAGCGAGGCCACCGTGGACCGCGTCCTGAACGGCCGGGGCGGAGTGCGGGAGAGCACCGCGCGAGAGGTGCACCGGGCGATGGCCGACCTGGACCGGCAGCGCACCCAGGTCCGTCTCGTCGGCCGCACCTTCATGGTGGACATCGTGATGCAGTCGCCGGAGCGGTTCTCCACCGCCGTCCGCGCCGCCCTGGAGGCCGAACTGCCCTCCCTGCACCCGGCGGTGGTCCGCTCCCGCTTCCACTTCCGCGAGACGGGCCCGGCGGGGGAACTGGTCGCGGTCCTCGACCGGATCGGCCGGCGCGGATCGCAGGGCGTGATCCTCAAGGCGCCCGACGTCCCCGAGATCACCGCGGCCGTCGGCCGGCTCGCGGCGGCGGGCGTCCCGGTCGTGACCCTGGTGACGGACCTGCCCGCGAGCGCCCGGCTCGGCCATGTCGGCAGCGACAACCGGGCGGCGGGCGCCACCGCCGCCTACCTCATGGGGCAGTGGCTGGGCGACCGCCCCGGCAACGTGCTCACCAGCCTGTCCAGCGGCTTCTTCCGCAACGAGGAGGAGCGCGAGATGGGCTTCCGCAGCGCCATGCGCGCCCGGTACCCCGGGCGGGCCCTGGTCGAGATCACCGAGGGGCAGGGCCTGGACGCCACCCAGTACGACCTGGTCCGGGACGCACTGGACCGCGACCCGGAGATCCGCGCGGTGTACTCGATCGGCGGCGGCAACATCGCCACCCTGCGGGCCTTCGAGGACGCCGGGCGCGAGTGCGCCGTCTTCGTGGCGCACGACCTCGACCACGACAACACCCGGCTGCTGCGCGAGCACCGGCTGTCCGCGGTGCTCCACCACGATCTGCGGCACGACATGCGCGAGGCCTGCCACCTCGTGATGCGCGCCCACGGCGCGCTGCCCCCCGCCGGGCCCACCCTGCCCTCCGCCATCCAGGTGGTGACCCCCTACAACATGCCCCCCACGGCGTTGGCCGGGTGAGGGTCCGCGGGGAGCGCACCCCGGACCGGGCGTGTATCCCCGCCCGCCGGGCCGGGCCTGCCTACCGTCGTGCGCATGAGGAAACCGACCCCGGAGGGCGGGCCCGAACGGCTGGTGACGCTGGCCGACGGCGTGTTCGCCATCGCCATCACCCTGCTGGTCCTGGACATCTCCGTGCCCCAGGGGCTGAACCCCGAGCAGTACCACCAGGCGCTGAGCGACACGCTGCCCAACCTGGGCGCCTACGGCATCAGCCTGGCGGTGCTGGCCGGCTTCTGGCGTGAGCACCGGGCGATCTTCCGCGGCGTCCAGCAGGTGGACGGCGACGTGATCGCGCTGACCGTGCTCGGTCTCGGACTGGCGGCGCTGGTGCCGTTCCCCACCGCCCTGGTCTCCGAGTACGGAGACGAACGCGTCTCGGTGGTCATCTACTCGGCGGTGGTCGCCTCGCTCGGCGCCGTCCACCTCGCGCTCGCCGCCCTGGTGGCCCGGCGCCCCTGGCTGCGCGGCGGAGCCGCACCCGTGCGGGACGAGGTGCTCTCCACCGCGGACCTGGGGGCGACGGTGGTGGTCTTCCTCGTGACCATCCCCCTGACCCTGCTCATCGGAACCGCCGCGATGTGGTGGTGGCTGGTGCTGGTGCCGGTCAAGTGGTGGCTGGGGCGAAGGGAGAACGCCTGACGCGACGGGTGGGGGCCGAAGGGTTTTCCCGCGCTCGCCGCCCCCTCCCGTCCCGGGCGCGCGGGTGGGTGGGGGTTCTCGCGCAGTTCCGCGCGCCCCTTCAGGGGCGCGCGGAACTGCGCGAAGGGGGTCTGGGGGGAAGCTCCCGGGGACGGGGCGAGGAGAGACGTCAGTACGCCACCGGCACCCACGCCCCGCTCTCCGCGGACCGCGTCATCGCGTCCAGCACCGTGGCGCTGTACACGGCGTCGGCGAGGGTGGCGCCGTGCGGGACGCCCTCGGCGACGGAACGCAGGAAGCGGTAGGCCTCGATCACCTTCAGGTCGTCGTAGCCCATCGCGTTCGCGGCGCCCGGCTGGAAGGCGCCGAACTCGCCGTGGCCGGGCCCGACATGGACGGTGCTGACGGGCTGGTCCTGGTAGGCGGTGCCGCGGCTGACGCCGAGTTCGTTCATCCGGCGGAAGTCCCAGAACACCGCGCCCCTGGTGCCGTGCACCTCGAAGCCGTAGTTGTTCTGCTCGCCCACCGACACCCGGCAGGCCTCCAGCACCCCGCGCGCGCCGGAGGCGAACCGCAGCAGGCAGTTGACGTAGTCCTCGTTCTCCACCGGGCCGAGTTCGCCGCCCGCCGCGCGGGAGTGGCCGGCGGTGGCACCCGCCGGACGGGCCCGCTCGGGCAGGAAGACCGCCGTGTCGGCGGTCAGGGAGGCGATGTCCCCGAGCAGGAAGCGGGCCAGGTCGGCGCCGTGCGAGGCCAGGTCGCCCAGCACCCCGCTGCCGCCGCGCTCCCGTTCGTAACGCCAGGTCAGGGCGCCTTCCGGATGGGCCGCGTAGTCGCTGAAGAGGCGGATGCGCACATGCGTGACCGTGCCGATCTCGCCGGAGGCGATCAGCTCGCGGGCCGCCTCGACGGCAGGCGCGTTGCGGTAGTTGAAGCCGACCGCGCCCTGCACCCCTGCCCGGGTAACCGCGTCGGCCACCGCGCGGGCGTCCTCGGGGCCGAGGCCCACCGGCTTCTCGATCCAGACGTGCTTGCCGGCCTCGGCCATCGCGACGCCGATCTCGCGGTGCAGGAAGTTGGGGGCGGTGATGCTGACCGCCCGCACACGCGGATCCGCGGCCACCTCGCGCCAGTCGCGGGCCGCCGAGGCGAACCCGAACTGCGCGGCGGCCTCCTCGGCCCGGCCCGGCACCTCCTCGGCGACCGTGATCAGCTCAGGCCGCAGGGGCAACAGCGGATAGTGATGCGCCACGCGCGCGTAGGCCTGGGTGTGCACCCGCCCCATCCAGCCGAATCCCACGACGGCGACACCCAGCGCATCCACCATGAACGCCTCTCTCCGGCCCGGTCCGACTCCTGTCCGCCCACCCTCTGCGCCCACCGTGCGTCATGTCAACCTTTTGACAGGACAATACCCGCGCCCGGACCTGCCCGGTCGGCGCTCCTCCACCGTCGACCGTCCCCGGCGTCCCGGGGCCACCGCTCACATGAGGTAGGGTTGACCTGCTTGATCACGCGGTTCGCCGCGTGAGGGCATCGGGACGTGGCGCAGCTTGGTAGCGCACTTGACTGGGGGTCAAGGGGTCGCAGGTTCAAATCCTGTCGTCCCGACGGAAGCCGACAGGGAGCCGTACCGGATTCATCCGGTACGGCTCCCTTTGTCGCGCGTGGGCCGGGGGGCGTCACCCTCCCCCGAAGGTGACGCCCCCGGCCGCCCCCCGGCGCCGGAAATGGCTCTGGTGTCCGCGTCGGCCGGTGCCGTCACCAGCACATGACCGCCGTCTCGCCCGGCCCCCACGCGGAGTACAGGCGGATGCGGACGTGATAGCGGCGGCCCTTGACCAGCCGGGCCGCGATCGTCGCGTCGTGCGCGGTGCCTCCGTCGTCGTGGCCGGCGAGGAAGCGGGGCTCCCCGTCCCGCTCCTCGAACAGCACGACGACCCGGTCGGCGTCGCCGAAGGTGCCCACCGTGTAGTCGCGGGTCTCCGGCGGATCGATGCGGAAGTCCGCCTGCTCACCGGGGCCGAGCCCCAGCGGCACCGAGCGGAACGGCTCCAGGGCCGGCGAGGCGGACGGAGCCGCCGGCGGATACCGGCGGAGCACGAACTCCTTGTCGGCCGGGGACAGGGCCCCCGGCGGGTGCACACCCCCGCGGTACTGCTCCGGCTCCAGGATCAGCCCCGGCGGGAACGCGTCCTGCATGATCGACTGCGGGTCCCAGACGGAGCCGTTGACCTCGTCCGGACCCAGCTTGCGCAGCACGTTGTGGTAGGTCCTGTCCCGGCTCCAGTGGTTCGGGGCACCCGCCAGCTCGGCGTACACCGCCTCGTCGTCCCAGTGGATGCCGGCGTACGGACTCTGGTGCTCGTGCAGCATGCCGAGGGCGTGCCCGATCTGGTGCAGGGCCGTCGCCCGTCCGCCCGGCGCGCTCAGGTCCCAGCCGAAGTTCATGGTCCGCTCGTGCACGCCGGTCCGCAGCGCGTCCCGGCCCACCGCCGACCAGGAACCGTCACCGTGCTGGAACCCGATGCGCAGCTCCGCCTCGGTGCGGTCACGGACCTCGGCGAAGGTCACCCCGAGCCCGAGACCCCGCCACTCCTCGAAGCACGCGCGCACCACGGCCTGCTGCTCCCCGTCCCCGCCCCAGGGCACCCAGCGGGTCCGCCCGGCCCCGGGTACGGCGATCTCCGAACCGTCGTCGTCGCCGTCGAAGAAGGAGTAGTGCAGCACCGTGCCGTTGACCCACAGCCGCCGCCCGGCCGTCAGCGCGCCGAGCCGCTCGGCGGCCAGTCCCCGCGGATACGCGGGGTCCGGCTGCTGCGGCAGCGAGCAGTGGCGAGCGGTCATGCACGACAGACTGCCGTGCGGCCCGGCCGGGCCGCCTGAGCCGGGGTCTGCTCAAGTGCCCCTGTATCAGATGTGAGTAGCCGCGCTCCTGTTCGCGTGACGACTTCACGACGGGACACCACCGGGCCCTGCGGGACGCACCGGACGCACACGACGGACGCGGCGGCACCGCGGCAGCCCTGGCCGTTCACCGGCCGGGAGGACGAACTCGACGTGGTACGGCGGTCCCTGAGCGGCGCACGACGCGGCGTCGTGGTGACGGGCCCGGCGGGCCGGGGCAAGACCCGGCTCGTCACCGAGGCCGTGCGCGGCACCGACTGCCTCCGTGTCACGGGGACGCCGCGGAGCCGGCACCTCCCCTTCGCCGCCTTCGCCCCGCTGCTGCCCGAGCCCGTCACCCTGCACCGCGCGCTGCACCACCTCTCCGGGGTGCGGACCCTGCTGATCGACGACGCCCATCTGCTCGACGACGCCTCCGCCGCGCTGGTCCACCAGCTCGCCGCGCACGGACGTACCCGGCTGCTGGTCGTGGTCACCGACGACGAGCCGGTACCCGCCGCCGTGTCCCGGCTGTGGACCGGGGAGCTGCTGCCCCGGCTGGCACTGGCACCGCTGCCCCGCGAGGAGACCGCGCGGCTGCTCCCGGCGGACGCGGGCGGCACCCCGGAACCGCTCACCGCGAACCGGCTGCACCGCCTGTGCGACGGGGACCTGCGGCTGCTGCGGGAACTCGTGGACGCGGTACGGCCCGGCCGGGCCACCGGCGTCCCGGGTGCCTGGAGGTGGCGGGGCCCCGTACCGCTGACCCCGGCGGTACGCGAACGCGCCGCCCGCCTCCTGGACCGCCCCCGGGGTGAGGAGCGCGAGACGCTCGACCGGCTCGCCTTCGCCGAACCCCTGCCGCTCGACGCGGACGACCTCGACCTCACCGCCCTGGAACACCTGGAGGCCGACGGCCTGGTCCACGTCGACGACCACGACCGCGTCCGTCTGGCCCACCCCCTGCACGGCCCCGTCCTGCGTGCCGCGGCGGGCCGGCTGCGCGCCCGCCGGCTCGCCCGCCCGCCCGAGGATCACATCCCCGCCCTGGACGCCGAGTCGGCGGAGCTGACCCGGCGGATCGCACGGGCGGACGTGGCGACGGTCCCCGCGCCGGTGGGGGACTGGCTCGTGGGGGAGGGGGCGCCGGTCCCGGCCGGGTACGCGGCCGTGCGCGCCCGCTGCGCGCGGCTGCGCGGGGAACTGCGGGAGGCCGCCGCGTGGGCGCTCGAGGGGCTGCACGGTGACCCCGACGACACCTCCTGCCGGGAGGAACTCGTCCGCGCCGACGGGGTCCCTCAGCCGGGCCGGGACCCGTACGACGCGGTACGCCTCGGCGCCCCCGAACGGGCCGCCGGCCGGCTCACCGGAGTCTTCGCCGACCACGCCGACGCCCTCGCACGGGGAGACGGACCCGCCCTGGACCGGGTGGCCGAGGAACTGCGGCGGCGCGGCTTCCTGCTGTTCGCCGCCGAGGCCCACGCCCAGGCCGTGTCCGTCCACCGGGAACCGCTCGCCGCCCGCACCGCCCGCACGCGCGCGGTCGCTCTCGCACGCCGCTGCGAGGACGCCCGTACACCGGCCCTCGCCGGCCTCGTCCTCGGTGAACTCACCGCCCGTCAACGGCAGATCGTCACACTCGCCGCGGCGGGGCTGAGCAATCGCCAGATCGCGGAGCGGCTCACCCTCTCCGTCCGTACGGTCGGCAATCACCTGTACGCCGCGTACACGCGGCTGGGCCATTCCGGCCGCCGCGCGGTGGTGGTGGCCTGACAGCTCGGGCGGTGCCGTTTCGTCGTTGGCCGCGGGCGGTCGGTGGCTGGTCGCGCGGTTCCCCGCGCCCCTGGAGGTGGGCCGGCCGCACCATCCATCAAGGGGTGCGGGGAACCGCGCGGGCAACCACGGAGGACCGACAGTCGCCCACGACGGTCAACTGCCCGCCCGCGGGGGTCAGGCCGCCCCGAAGGCGGTGAAGGCCCACCCCGTCGCCCGGTGCAGCGCGTCCGCCGGGAGCGAGGCGCGGGCGTCACGCAGCGCCTGGGCCAAGGAGAGACCGGTGTCGAGACCCTCGTGCAGGGCGAGCATCAGCGGCACGACCGCCGCGTCGTTGACGGGGGCACTGCACGCCACCACCCCCGCCGTGCCCAGTGGCAGCAACGCCGTGACCAGGCCGAGAAGTTCGTCGGCTCCCACCGTGGCGAACCGGGCGGTGTCGCAGCAGGACAGGATGATCCGGTAGGGGCTGCGGTCCAGCCGCTCGAAGTCGTGCACGATCAGCGGCCCGTCGGTCATCCGCAGCGAGGAGAACAGCGGGCCGTCCGCGCGGAACGCGCCGTGCGCCGCGATGTGCGCCAGCGCCGCCCCGTCCAGCTCCGTCAGCACCCGCGGCACCGTCGCGTCCTCGTACTCCAGGACCGTCGCACCGCCGTAGCGGCCCGCCAGCACGGACACCTCCGCGCCGCCCGTCGCGAGACCCGGCCCGCGCACCAGCACCTGGCGGCCCCCGCGCGGCGGCGCGGTCTCCTTCGCGCGCAGCCAGCTGCTCGCCGACGGCGACACGCTCAGCACCCGCTCCCGCAGCGAGGGCAGCAGCGCCCACGGCACCCGGTGCAGCCGCCCCGGCGGCACGATCACCACCGGGCCGTCCCCGAGATGGGCCGCGGCCGGGCCCAGCAGCAGCTCCTCCAGCCGGCGGCCCGCCGCCTCCACCACCGGCAGCCGGGAGTCCGCCCCCGGATGGGCCAGCCGCCGCAGCCCCGCCTGCACGTGCTCGGCCTCGGTCTCCGCGGCCGCCAGCAGCCCCGCCTCGAACCGCCGCACCCTGCCCCGCCCGCACAGCAGCACCTGCACCCGTCCGTCGAGCACGGCGAGTTCCACCAGCTGCCCGTCGCCGCCGTCGCGCAGCCGCGCGAGCAGCCGGCCGACGTCGAAACGGTCACCGCCGTCGGGAGCCTCACCGCGCATGTGAAGCGTCCGGGAGCGGATCTCGCGTTCCAGGCGCCGCTGTTCCCGCTCCAGGGCAGGCACGGGCTTGCCCTCCATACGGGCCTCCTCCGCGCGGGCGGCGATCTCCCGGTAGGCGGTCATGCCGCTGAGCAGCGCCGGGTCGGCCGGCGGCCGGGTGGGCGGTGCGGACAGCGCGGTGGCCCGCCAGCGTTCGCTCCACACCAGCAGTTGTCGCGGCCCGCCGGAGACGAGACTGGCCTGCTGCGCGAGGGCGGCCAGTTCCGCGCCCTGCGCCGTGGCGCGGGCCCGCAACTCCGAGGCCCCGAGCGTCATCCGGTGGTCGTCCAGCACGTCCAGCCCCCGTCGGCAGGCCTCCAGCACACCGCGCGCGGAACCGGCGGCCTGCGCGCGCAGCGCCTGCGCCGCCCAGCCCGTCATCCGCGCGAGCGGAGGACCGCCGCGCCTGCTGCGCGCGGCCACCGCCAAGTGCCGCTCCGCGTCCGCCGTCCAGCCGAGGTCCAGCGCGATCCGGCCCGCCAGCAGCGACGCCTCGGGAGCGGCCGGGGCACCGAGCGCGACCAGCTTCTCCGCCACCGCCGCCGCGTCCGCGACCAGCCGGCCCGACCCGCGCCCGGCCGCGTGCCTCGCCCCGATCAGCACCAGCCGGGCGTGCGTCTCCCACCAGGTGCGCCGCTGTCCCGCGAACAGGCGCACGGCCAGTGCCGCGCGCGCGATCGCCGTCTGCGGCTCGTCCGCCAGCCGCGCCGCCCGCGCGGCGGCCAGCAGCAGTTCCGCCTTGCGCGTCGACTGCCCGCCGATCCCGTCCAGGGCCCGGATCGCCGCGTCCGCCTCGGCCAGCGCCTCCGCGGCCAGCCCCGCGGCCATCAGCACCTCGCAGCGCCGGATGTTCAGCATGAACGTCGGCGTGCCCAGCTTGGCGTACCGCTCCTCCGCCTCGTCGAGCAGCCGCAGTGCCGCCGGGACGTCGCCCGAGCGGAACGCGGCCAGCCCCCGGCTCTCCACGGCGTCCGCCTTGTCGTGTTCCTGGCCGGTGGTGTCCCACAGGGTCTCCGCCGCCGTGAAGTCGGCGTCCGCCCGCTCCACCGCGCCGAGCGCCAGATGCACCGTCGCCCGCAGTGTCAGCGCCCGCGCCGTCCAGATCACGTCGTCGGCCTGCCGCAGTACGGGAATCGCCCGCCGTACGTCCTCCAGCGCCTCCCTGTGGTGGCCCAGCACCCACCACGAGTACGCCCGCCGGAACAGCACCCTCGCGCGGGTGTGCCCGGTACCGCGCTCGACGCCCCGCCGCAGCGCGTCCAGGCCCTGCCGGGTACGCCCCGCGTGCACCAGCGCGACCCCGAGCGTGGCGAGGACGTCCGCCTCCCGCTCGGCGGAGTCGGCGCGCGCCGCCCAGGCCCTGGCCCGCCGCAGATGGCTCAGGGCGAGCCGCATGTCGCCGAAGTCCCGCTGCCAGATGCCGATCACCTGATGGGCGACGGAGGCGTGCAGCGGCGCGGGACGGTCACCCAGGACCTCTTCCGCCCTCGCCAGCGCCTCACCCGGGGCGGCGAACACCATCGGCAGCAGTTCCAGCACCGTGTCGCTTCCCGCTGTCACCCCACGATGGTAGTGGTCCGCAACCACGCCCCACAGGTTCGACGTTGTATCAAATGCCCGTCCCGCGGCTCTGTATCACGACAGCTCCGCGGCTCCGGTCGCCGTCGCCCGAGTGGAGGACATGCCATGGCACCACAGAGATTCCGTGAGCAGTTCACACAGATCCAGCGCTCGATGCCCGACGTCCCCCTGGCGGTGGGACCGGACGACGCGGGCGAGTTCCTCTACGAGAAGGGTGTCGTCCTCGCCCGCGACGGAGAGGAGGCCCGCGTCGTCGAGGACGCCGTGCGACAGCACTTCACCACCTTCGCCGGGCTCACCCCGGACCATGTGCGCCGCGCGAGCCCGGAGACCAACCGCTCCGGCATCACCCGGATCCGGGTCGCCGACCCCGGCGAGGGCGACGGCGGCGGCGACCCGGCCGTCGCGGGAGCGCTGCGGGCGCTCTCCGCGACCGAGGGCCGGGCCGGGCGCCGGCTGATCAGCCGCAATCACGTGGTGTCCATCGCGGTCAACGCCTGCCCGGGCGACGAGCC
This sequence comes from Streptomyces marokkonensis, assembly GCF_008312835.1. GTDB lineage: Bacteria > Actinomycetota > Actinomycetes > Streptomycetales > Streptomycetaceae > Streptomyces > Streptomyces marokkonensis_A. The sequence continues at coordinate 74,510 of NZ_VSKS01000022.1, forward strand.
CGTGCCCGTGGCGCCCGGCGGCCGGCCCAACCCGGCCGTCGCCGATGCGGCCCACGACCCGGAGAGCGCCGTCGGCGTCCTCGTCATCGACACCGGCCTCATGCACGACCACCGCTCCTACCCGCTGCTCGCCCACACCCGCGGCGACGCCCAGGTCGCGGAGTGCGACGACGACGGGATCCTCCAGCAGTACTGCGGCCACGGCACGTTCATCGCCGGGCTCGTCGCCGCCGTCGCCCCCAACACCGACATCACCGTCCGGGGCACGCTCAACGACGCCGGCGCGATCCTGGAGTCCGAGTTCGGCGAGAAGCTCTTCGAGGCCGTCGACCGGGACGGCTGGCCCGACGTCATCAGCCTCTCCGCCGGCACCTCCAACGGCCGTACCGACGGTCTCCTCGGCGTCGACGCCTTCATGCGGGAACTGCGCGGGCGGCCCACCCTGCTGGTCGCCGCGGCCGGCAACAACGGCAGCGCCACACCCTTCTGGCCGGCCGCGTACGCCGACCTCCCCGGCTACGAGAACGCCGTGCTGTCCGTCGGCGCGCTGCGCGGGGACGGCGAGTTCGGCGCCTGCTTCAGCAACCACGGCGGCTGGGTGAAGGCCTACGCCCCCGGCGAGCGTCTCGTCAGTGCCCTCACCGGCTTCGACAGCCCCGTACCGTACGTGTACCAGCACTCCACCTACGACGCCTGCCGCTACGGCTTCACCTACGCCTGCACCTGCCACCACCCGCGCCACACCGGCGTACTGAGCGAGGAGGGAGGTTCGGGCAAACCGGACCAGGTGATGTTCGAAGGGCTCGCCCAGTGGAGCGGGACCTCGTTCGCCACCCCCGTCGCCGTCGGCATGATCGCCGCCCACATGACCGCGCAGGCGGAGACCGACCCGCGCAAGGCGCGCCGGCAAGTGATGGACGCGACCACCGAGTTCGCCGAAGTGCGCGGGGCGCACGTCCCGGCGCTCCTTCCGCCCACCTGGCGTCCCACGCAGGTCTCACCACCCCCGGCCCGGGCATGAGGACCGGAGCCGTCCCCGCCGCGGCGTACCATGACGTGCCGTACACGAGGGGTGGGACCGTGGAGCGTAGTGAAGTCGGCGCGTTGGTCCGGTCCGCTGTCGACGGTGACGCGGCGGCCTGGAAGGCGATCGTGGAAGGGCTGGGCCCCCTGGTGTGGTCCGTGGTGCGCGCGCACCGGCTCTCCGACGCCGACGCGCACGAGGTCTACCAGACCGTGTGGTTCCGCTTCGCCCAGCACCTGGGGCGGCTGCGGGAACCGGAGAAGGCGGGCTCCTGGCTGGCAAGTACCGCGCGGCACGAGTGCCTGAAGGTGCACAGGAACGCGCGCCGGCTGACGCTGACCGACGATCCGCACCTGCTGGACCGGGTCAGCGAGGACGGCACGCCGGAGCAGTCGCTGCTGGAGGCGGAGGAGGCGGCCGCGCAGAGCGAACGCGTGCGGCGGCTGTGGCAGGAGTTCGAGGAACTGGGCGAGCGGTGCAGGCAGTTGCTGCGCGTGCTGATCGCCTCGCCGCCGCCCAGCTATCAGGAGGTGTCCGCCGCGCTCGACATCGCGGTGGGCAGCATCGGACCGCTGCGCCAGCGCTGTCTGCGCCGGCTGCGGGCCCGGCTCGAGGCACGGGGGGCGGCGTGAGCGACAGGGACGGCACGAACGACGGCACGGAGTTCGACGACGACTTCGACACCGGGCTGCTGGAGGAGGAGCTCCGGCAGGCGGCCGCGGTCCTGGACCCGCTGCCCCCGGCGCTGCTGCAGAGCGCCGTCGACGCCTACGCGCTGCACGACCTCGACGCCCGCGTGGCCGAACTGACCTTCGACTCGCTGGTCGACGCGATCCCGGTCAGGGGGGCGACGGACGCGCCGCGCATGCTGACGTTCACCGCCGGCGAGGTGACGCTGGACGTCGAGGTGACCGCCCAGGGGCTGATCGGCCAGGTGCTTCCGCCCCGGCCCGCCCGCATCGAGCTGCTCGGCGGCCCGCATCCGACCGCCGCGCTCACCGCCGACGACATGGGCCGCTTCACCGCCGACACCGCACCCTCCGGCCCGTTCGCGCTGCGCCTGCGCACCGGCGACGACGTGGTGGTCACGGAGTGGCTGCGCGCGTGACCCCTCCGGGCGGGGAGGCCCTTTCCGGGTCCTCGGCCCGACCGCGCGGGACACGAGCCGGGCATGGCCCGGAGTGGCCGGGGGTTCGACCGCGCCCCTGCCACGGACTCCCGGCCCTGCGGGAGCCCTGCGCGGCGGACCGGCAGCCGCCGCTGTGCCGGGCCCGGTTCTCCGCCCCCGCCGCCCCTACCCGTCCCGTCCCCGGGGGGCGCCGCCCCCGGACCCCCGCTCCTCGAACGCCGCAGGGGCTGATTTCCGCCGGGTCGGGGTGGCATTTTCCGGGGCCCTGCGGCCCTGGCGGCGGCGTCAGCGGGTGGCCGCGTCGATCAGGGTGGCGAGTGCCGAGGCGAGCCCGCGCAGGCCCGGTCCCGCGGGACCGCCCGGCTCGGTCATGTAGGTGTCGCGGCGGATCTCCACCATCAGCGCGGACACCTCGGCCCGCTTGCCGTAGAACTCCAGCGGGACGTACGTACCGGCGAACGGGCTGTCCAGCCCGGTCCGCCCGCACGGCGCGAACGCCTCGCGTGCGGCGTCGAGCAGCCCGGGCGGCGTGTGGAAGGAGTCGGTGCCCAGGCACACCTCCGGCCGCGGCCCCTCGCCGTGCAGTTCGTAGGGCAGCGGCACGCTCGGATACGAGTGCACGTCGATGATCACGGCCCGCCCGGTCGCCGCGAGCCGGCCGGCGACGGCCTCCGTCATCGCCCGCGCGTACGGCCGGAAGTACCGCTCGATCAGCGGCTCCGCGTCGAACCCGTCGGGCCGCAGCACCTCCTTGTGCGTGGTCCGCGTGTAGACCGCGCCCATGCCGACGGCCAGCATCTCCTCCCGCTCGTCCGGGAACCGCTCCGGATCGACGACCAGCCGCGACAGCCGGTTCACGAACCGCCACGGCGTGACACCGGCCGCCCGGGCCGCGGCCTCGGCGACCGACGCGGTGTGCGCGTCCGTGATGTGGTCCAGTTCGCACTCCAGCGAGGCGTCGTCCAGCTCGATCCCGGACCGCACGCCGGCCGGTATCTCCCGCGCGGAGTGCGGGACGTGGAGGATCACGGGGGAGTCAGGGTGGCCGGCGAGGAACTCGTAGGACGGCGGGACGTCGGTCATACGGCTGCTCCGGTGCGTTGTCAGTGGTGTACGGAAGGATCAAGGTGCCACATGCCACTGACAACGCCCGAGGACCGAAGCCCTTCATGCCGATCAGCAACGAGCACGTCGCAGCCCATCCGTTCCTGCGGGCGCTGTACCGGGACGCCTATTACCCCGACCACGTCGTGGACCTGGGCAGGGCCGTGCTGCTCGCCCTGTGCGAACGCATCGAGGCGGACCAGCCCGCGGACCTCACCGCGCTCTACGCCCTGACCCATGCCGCCACGGAGGAGTTCAACGAACTCGAGGCCGCGTTCGAGGCGGCCGGCAGCGAGATCGAGACGGTGGCCCGGGAGGCGATCGCCGAGGAGTTCTGGTTCGTCGCCCGCGTCTACGGCTTCGCGGACGCCGATGCCGAGGAGCTGGTCGCCCCACGCGAGTGGTGAGCCGCCCTGCCGGCGGATACGGCTCCGCCCCGGCCGGGCGTATCGCCGGCCGGGGCGGAGCACGAGTACTGCGCGGGTCAGCTCAGGGACGCCAGTGCCTCGTTCCACGTCGTGGACGGGCGCATGACCTCGGCCGCCCTGGCCGGGTCGGGCTGGTAGTAGCCGCCGATCTCGGCCGGCTTGCCCTGTACCGCGTTCAGCTCCTCGACGATCTTCGCCTCGTTGGCGGCGAGCGTCTCGGCGAGCGCGGCGAAGGCCTTCGCCAGGTCCGCGTCCTCGGTCTGCGCGGCCAGCTCCTGCGCCCAGTACAGGGACAGGTAGAAGTGGCTGCCGCGGTTGTCGATGCCGCCGACGCGGCGCGTCGGGGACTTGTCCTCGTTGAGGAACGTCGCCGTGGCGCGGTCGAGGGTGTCGGCGAGGACCTTGGCACGGGCGTTGCCCGTGGTCTCGGCGTACTGCTCCAGCGACGGCACCAGCGCGAAGAACTCACCGAGCGAGTCCCAGCGCAGGTAGTTCTCCTTGACCAGCTGCTGCACGTGCTTCGGCGCCGAGCCGCCCGCGCCGGTCTCGAACAGGCCGCCGCCCGCCATCAGCGGGACCACCGACAGCATCTTGGCGCTGGTGCCCAGCTCCAGGATGGGGAAGAGGTCGGTGAGGTAGTCGCGCAGCACGTTGCCGGTGACCGAGATCGTGTTCTCGCCTCGGCGGATGCGCTCCACCGACAGCCTGGTCGCCTCGACGGGGGACAGGACGCGGATGTCCAGGCCCTCGGTGTCGTGCTCCGGCAGGTACTGCTCGACCTTGGCGATCAGGTTGGCGTCGTGCGCGCGGGTGGCGTCCAGCCAGAACACCGCCGGGTCGCCGGTGGCGCGGGCACGGGTGACGGCCAGCTTCACCCAGTCGCGGATCGGGGCGTCCTTGGTCTGGCAGGCGCGGAAGATGTCACCGGCGGAGACGGCCTGCTCGATGACGGCGTCGCCGTTGCCGTCGACCAGGCGGACCGTGCCCGTGGTGGGGATCTCGAAGGTCTTGTCGTGGCTGCCGTACTCCTCGGCCTTCTGCGCCATCAGACCGACGTTCGGGACCGAACCCATGGTGGACGGGTCGTAGGCGCCGTTGGCACGGCAGTCCTCGATCACGACCTGGTAGACACCGGCGTAGCTGGAGTCCGGCAGCACCGCGAGGGTGTCGGCCTCCTGGCCGTCCGGGCCCCACATGTGGCCCGAGGTGCGGATCATGGCCGGCATGGAGGCGTCGACGATGACGTCCGAGGGGACGTGCAGGTTGGTGATGCCCTTGTCGGAGTCGACCATCGCCAGCTCCGGGCCCTCGGCGAGCTCGGCGTCGAAGGACGCCTTGATCTCGGCGCCCTCGGGCAGCGACTCCAGGCCCTTGTAGATGCCGCCCAGACCGTCGTTCGGGGTGAGGCCGGCAGCGGCGAGCTTGTCGCCGTACTGGGCGAACGTCTTCGGGAAGAAGGCGCGCACCACGTGGCCGAACACGATCGGGTCGGAGACCTTCATCATCGTGGCCTTGAGGTGCACCGAGAACAGCACGCCCTCCTGCTTGGCGCGGGCGACCTGCGCGGTCAGGAACTCGCGCAGCGCGGCGACGCGCATCACGGAGGCGTCGACGACCTCGCCCTTGAGGACGGGTACGGACTCCCGCAGCACGGTGGTGGTGCCGTCGTCGCCCTTGAGCTCGATGCGCAGCGCGCCGTCCTCGGCGATGACGACCGACTTCTCGGTGGAGCGGAAGTCGTCCGCGCCCATGGTGGCGACGTTGGTCTTCGACTCGGCGGTCCAGGCGCCCATGCGGTGCGGGTGGGCCTTGGCGTAGTTCTTCACCGAAGCGGGGGCGCGGCGGTCGGAGTTGCCCTCGCGCAGGACCGGGTTCACGGCCGAACCCTTGATCTTGTCGTAACGGGCGCGGACCTCGCGCTCCTCGTCGCTCTGCGGGTCGTCCGGGTAGTCCGGCAGCGCGTAGCCCTGGCCCTGGAGCTCGGCGACCGCGGCCTTGAGCTGCGGGATCGACGCCGAGATGTTCGGCAGCTTGATGATGTTGGCCGCGGGTGTCTTCGCCAGCTCACCGAGCTCGGCGAGGGCGTCCGGGATGCGCTGGTCCTCGGTCAGGTACTCCGGGAACAGGGCGATGATGCGCCCGGCCAGCGAGATGTCCCGCGTCTCCACGGCGACACCCGCCTGCGAGGCGTACGCCTGGACCACCGGCAGGAAGGAATACGTCGCCAAGGCCGGGGCCTCGTCAGTGTGCGTATAGATGATGGTCGAGTCAGTCACCGGGTGCTCCGCTCCACGTCTGCAACATTGCTCGACATCAAGATATCTTGTGACGGCCCCCGGCTCGACAGGGGGCAGAGGCCGCTTGTCCCCGGGCACGGCCCGTCGGGCCGTCAGCGACACCACCACGCTGTGTTCGGCCTTGCCGGAGTACGACAGCCGCAGCGTGAACAGACGACGGCCTCGCCTGTCGAACCGGCACGAGGAGCCGCGCCCGCCCGGTCCACCGGCGCGCCGCATACCGGAAGCCTCCGCCGACGGTTCCGGAACGCCGCGTCACCCACCCGCCGACCGGCTGTCTGTCGTGCGCAGCGGGTGATGGGAGTGCCGGTTCAGCGAGGTAGCGGGCGTCCCGGTGCCGTGTTGAACTGAGCGGAGTGCGCGTCACCGCGGCACCGATCGAGGCCGCGGTGTGACATGACCACCATGTAGGCGTACGTCACGGTGTGTGACGTGGATGTGGAGGCGACTCATGGCGGAGTCGCGGGACGACGAGCAGCTCGGTCGGCGCCTGACGGCGGTAGCGGTGCTGGGGTTCGTGCTGATCATTCCGCCGTTCTTGGCGCGGTTCGATCGAGTGGGCCAGGTGTTCGGCGTCCCCGTCCTCGCGGCCTACCTGTTTCTCGTGTGGGCGATCATGATCGGCCTGGTCGCCGTGATCGGCGGCAGATCGAGGTAGGCAGTGCTCCAGACCTGGTTCGTCGTCGCCGTCTCGGCCGCGTACCTCGGCCTGCTCTTCGCCGTGGCCTACTACGGTGACCGGCGGGCGGATTCCGGCCGGAGCATCATCAACAATGCCACGGTCTACGCGCTGTCCTTCGGCGTGTACGCCACCTCGTGGACGTACTACGGCAGCGTGGGATGGGCCGCCAGGGCCGGAGTCGGCTTCCTGCCGATCTACCTGGGGCCGACGATCATGCTCGCGCTGGGCTGGCTGGTGCTGCGAAGAATCATCCGGATCAGCCGCCGGCACCGGGTCACCTCGCTGGCCGACTTCGTCTCCGCCCGCTACGGCAAGAGCACCGCACTGGGCGCTCTGGTGACGATCATCGCCGTGGTGGGGGTCATTCCCTACATCTCACTGCAGCTGAAGGCGGTCTCCATCACCTTCGCGACCCTTCGGCGCCACCCCGAGATCACCTCCGCCGCGGAACTGAGCCATATCCCGGTGCTGCAGGACACCGGGCTGTACGCGGCGCTGGTGCTGGCCGCGTTCACCATCCTCTTCGGCACCCGTCATCTGGACGCCACCGAACGCCACGAGGGCATGGTCGCCGCCATCGCGTTCGAGTCCGTGGTCAAGCTCGTGGCGTTCCTCTCCGTCGGGATCTTCGTGGTCTTCTGGATGTTCGGGGGGTTCGACGACCTGTTCTCCCGGGCCGCGGACGCCGGCCACACCACGCTGTTCACGCTGCACGGGCAGACCGGCTACGGCTCCTGGGTCTGGCTGTTGGTGCTGTCCATGCTGGCGATCGTGCTGCTGCCCCGCCAGTGGCAGATCAGCGTGGTCGAGAACGTCGACGAGAGGCACCTCAAACGGGTGCTGTGGCTGTTCCCGCTGTACCTGCTCGTGATCAGTGTCTTCGTTCTTCCGATCGCGGCCGGCGGGCTTCTGCGGTTCGGGACGGGGGCCGACGCCGACACCTTTGTGCTGACCCTGCCGATGGCCGGAGGCCAGGAGGCACTCGCGCTGTTCGTCTTCATCGGTGGCCTCAGCGCGGCCACCAGCATGATCATCGTCGAGACGATCGCGCTCAGCACCATGGTGTCGAACTCACTCGTGATGCCGCTGCTGCTGCGCAGCAAGTCCAGGCTGGCGCACCGGGACAACCTCGCCGGGCTGGTGCTGGGCATCCGCCGGGCCGCCATCATGCTGATCCTGCTGCTCGGCTACGGGTACTTCCGGGTCGCGGGCGGGGAGACGGCACTGGTGTCGATCGGCCTGGTGTCGTTCGCGGCTGTGGCACAGTTCGCACCCGCCATCCTGGGCGGCCTGTTCTGGAAGGGGGGAACCCGCCGGGGCGTCCTGGCCGGCCTGGTGGCGGGGTTCGTCGTGTGGGCGTACACCCTGGTGCTGCCGACCTTCGCCGATGCCGGGCTGCTGTCTGCCGCGTTCTTGCGGGAAGGCCCGCTCGGCATCGGGCTGCTTCGGCCGGAGCAGTTGTTCGGCATGCCGGCGATGGACCCGATCAGTCATGCGATGTTCTGGAGTGCGCTGGTGAACGTCGGCGGGTATGTCGTCGTCTCGCTCGCGGACCGACCGGGCGCTGCGGAGCGGGCGCAGGCGGTGCAGTTCATCGAGGTCCTCGAGGAACCGATCAGGGAGCGACGCTGGCAGGTCCGTGCCACGGTCGGCGAGCTGCAGACCCTGCTGGAGCGCTTCCTGGGGCCGGAGGGCGCCCAGCGCGTGTTGCGCTCCTCCCCCGGAAGGAGACCCGACTCACCGGCAGCCGAAGCGCCGCCGGAGCTGGTCCACCACGTGGAGGCCCAGCTCGCCGGTTCGGTGGGCGCCGCGTCCGCGCGGCTCGCGGTCGCCGCGGTCGCCGGAGAGGAGGAGGTCGGCACCGAAGAAGTGATGCAGATGATCGGAGAGGCGTCACAGAGGGTCGAGCTGGTCCGGTGGCGACTGAAGTTGCTCTACGACGCGACCGGCGGCATCGGCACCACGCTGGACGTGACCCGTACAGCCGAAGAGCTGGCGCAGGTCGCGGTTCCGCGCTTCGCCGACTACGTCACCGTCGACCTGGCCGAGTCCGTGCTGCGCGAGGAGGAACTGGGGGCGGACGGCACCAGCACCGGCATCAAGCGGATGCAGCGCGCGGCCGTCAGCGGCATCCGCGACGACGCCCCCCTGTTCGCCGTCGGCGACCGGTTGACGTTCTCGCCGTCCTCCCCACAGGCCCGCGCCGTCGAGAGCGGCGTGGCGGTCCTGGTGCCGCATCTGCGTGATTCCACGCAGTGGCGGGAAGTGGACCTCGACCCCGCGCGGGGCTCCCGTGTCATCGACTACGGGATCCATTCGCTCATCACGGCGCCGCTGTCCGCCCGCGGCGTGCTGCTGGGCATGGTCCACTTCTGGCGTTCCGAGAAGCCCGAGCCCTTCGACCAGGACGACCTCTCCCTCGCGGCCGAACTGGCCACCCGGGCCTCCGTCTCCGTCGACAACGCGCGCCGCTACACCCGCGAGCACGGCTTGGCCGTGGCGCTGCAGCGGAGGCTGCTGCCCCGCGGGCTGCCCCGACAGAACGCCGTCGAGGTCGCTTCCCGATACCTCCCCGCCCAGGCAGTCGGCGGCGACTGGTTCGACGTCATCCCGCTGCCGGGCGCCAGGGTGGCGCTGGTCATGGGCGACATCGTCGGGCACGGACTGCATGCCGCGGCCACCATGGGGCAGCTGCGCACCGCCGTGCACAACTTCTCCATGCCACTGGACCTGCCGCCGGAGGAACTCCTCAGCCATCTCGACGAGCTGGTCACGCTGATCGACCAGGACGCGATCACGGCCGGCGACAAGACCACCGTCACCGGAGCCACCTGCCTGTACGCGGTCTACGACTCCGTGTCCGGCACCTGTGTCATCGCCAGCGCCGGTCACCCGCCGCCCGCGCTCGTACATCCCGACGGGAGGGTGGAGTTCCTGGACGTGCCGCCCTGCCTTCCCCTGGGCATCGGCGGGCTGCCCTTCGAGGCCACCGAGCTGAGTCTGGCCGAGGGCAGCAGGCTCGTCCTGTTCACGGACGGCCTCGTCGAGCGCCGCGCCCTGGACATCGACGTCGGTCTCCGGCTGCTCGGCGAGACGCTGGCGCGCGCGGACCCGTCGCCCGAGGGGACCTGCGACGCCGTGCTCGACGCCCTGCTCCCCGAGTTCCGGAGCGACGACATCGCACTGCTCGTCGCCCGTACGCGGGTGCTGGGGCCGGGGCAGGTCGCCGAGTGGGACGTGGAGCGCGACCCCGCCGCCGTCAGCCGTGTACGCGCTGCCGTCTCCGCCCGGCTCATGGAGTGGGAGCTGGAGGATCTCGTCTTCACCACGGAGCTGATCTGCAGCGAACTCATCACCAACGCCGTGCGCCACGCCACAGGGCCGATCAAGGCGCGGTTGGTCCTCGACCGTGCGCTCTTCGTCGAGGTCTCCGACCACAGCAGCACCTCGCCGCATCTGCGCTATGCGGCCAGCACGGACGAGGGCGGACGGGGCCTCTTCCTCGTGGCCCAGTTCGCCGAGCGCTGGGGCACGCGCTACACCAAGGAGGGCAAGGTCATCTGGGCGGAGCAGACAACACCGGGGACGCGCGGAGGCTGACCGGCGCCGCCCGCGGACCCGGCCGCACGCCGGGCGTGCGTGAGCTCCTCGGGATGCTCACGGGAAACAGGCCGGTGATGAGCCCGTCGCCGGGACGGACCGCCAGGACGGGCGTCGAGCGCGCCGTCGAGGCGGACCGCCCAGGGCCGCGCGCCCGGTCCTCAGATCGGCCGGGTCGTGGTCATGTCGTCCGGCGCGGACTCCGCGCCCCGCTGCTGGGGGATCAGCGCCGCGCCCTGCTGGAGTGCCACCGTCCGCGCGGGCGACGGGATGCGGATGCCCTCCTGGCGGTAGCGGCGGTGCAGGCGCTTGATGAACTCGTGCTTGATCCGGTACTGGTCGCTGAACTCGCCCACGCCCAGGATCACGGTGAACCCGATGCGGGAGTCGCCGAAGGTGTGGAAGCGCACCGCCGGCTCGTGCTCCGGCACGGCGCCGGTGATCTCGGTCATCACCTCGGTGACGACCTCCTTCGTCACCGCCTCCACCTCCTCCAGGTCACTGTCGTACGACACGCCGGCCTGTACCAGGATGGTCAGCTGCTGCTCGGGACGCATGAAGTTGGTCATGTTCGTCTTGGCGAGCTGCCCGTTCGGGATGACCACCAGGTTGTTGGACAGCTCACGGACGGTCGTCTGCCGCCAGTTGATGTCCTCGACGTAGCCCTCTTCACCGCTGCTCAGCCGGATGTAGTCGCCGGGCTGCACGGTCTTGGAGGCGAGGATGTGGATGCCCGCGAACAGGTTGGCGAGCGTGTCCTGGAGCGCCAGGGCCACCGCCAGACCGCCGACGCCGAGGGCGGTGAGGAGCGGGGCGATCGAGATGCCCAGCGTCTGGAGCCCCACCAGGAAGCCGATCGCCAGGACCAGGATCCGGGTGATGTTCGTGAAGATGGTCGCCGACCCGGCGACGCCGGAGCGGGACTGGGTGACCGAGCGCACCAGGCCCGCCACCACCCGGGCCGCCGACACGGTCGCGGCGAAGATGACCATGATGGTCAGCGTCTGGTTGACGTTGTGCTGCACGGTCCGGGTCAGCGGCAGCGCCGCCGCCGCGGAGGCCGCCCCGGCCGCGACGGCGGCCCACGGCGCGATCATGCGCAGCGCGTCCACCAGGACGTCGTCCCCGCGCCAGTTGGTGCGTTCGGCGTGCCCGCCCAGCCAGCGCAGCAGCATCCGGAGCAGGAACGCCGCCAGGATGCCGGCGGCGAGGGCGATGCCGGCGAACACCAGATCGTCCATGGTGAGGGAGCGGGTCACCGCTCACCTCCGGCGAAATCCCCGGCCGACGGCCGTATGTGAAGTCGTGTCACGTGTGTCACCTGCTCGAGTTCTACGGGTCTACGAGTGCCGCGCCGCCCTGGCCCGAAGCCGGCACGACCGCTCATCCTGCCGTATGCCGAGGGGCAGTTCGTACCACGCCCGGGGCCAGGGGTCCGTGAACCGGCCATGCCGTCCCACCCACGGGCACCACCCGGCCGGCCGGGCCTTCGGCGGGCCGGAACGGAGCCGTCCGCGCCGCGGGTCAGATCACCTTCAGCCGCACCAGCGCGCCCAGTGTCAACGCCCCCGGCAGCAGCGGCAGCCACACCGTGACGACCCGGAAGACCAGCACCACCGCCGTGGCCGGCGCGGCCGCCCCGCCCACCGCCACCAGCGCGACGACCAGCGCCGCCTCCACCGAGCCCAGCCCGCCCGGAGTGGGCACCAGCGCCACCGCGACCGTCGCCGCCAGATACGCCACCGCCATGTGGGCGGGCGGCACCGACAGCCCGAACGCCGTGCCCACCAGCACCAGCGCGGTCGCCTGCAACGCGGGGAAGGCGAGCGCCCCGCCCCACAGCGCCAGCGCCCGGGAGGGCACGGCGTGCACCGACCGCGCCTCGCCCAGCGCCGTGCGCAGGAACGAGCGGACCGCCCCGCGCAGCCGCCGTACGGCCGCGAGCACGCCCACCGCGACGGCCAGGACCGCGGCGACCGCGAGCAGCAGCGGGCCGAACGCCCCCTCGGGCAGCAGCGAGCCGAACCGCAGTGCGCCCGGGAACGCCACGAGCAGGGCGGCCAGCAGCCCCACCCGGCCGACGGACTCCGCGAGGAGGTACAGCGCCAGAGCGGCGGAGGAGCGGGCCGGCGTCAGCCCGCACACCGTCATGAACCGCAGATTGACCGCGCTCGCGCCCAGACCCGTCGGCAGCATGTGGTTCGCCGCGCCCGCCGCGAACTGCGCGGCCAGCAGCCGCCGTCCGGGCAGCCGTTCCACCACCGCGCCCTGCCGGGTGAAGGCGGCCGCCACCCAGGTCAGGCAGGTCGCACCCGCCGCGGCCAGCAGCCAGGGCCACCGGGCGGTCGCCAGCAGGGCGAAACCCTCGGCCAGCACCGACCGGTGCCGCACCGCGATCACGGTCACGAACAGCAGCGGCAGCACGCACAGGACCCGGCGGATCGTCCGCGTCGCATCCACCGGGCGTGTCCGCCGCGCGCCGGCGGCGGGCTGCGGCAGCCCCGACGGCTCCTCACGGCACGGAAGCGGCCCGTGGAGCGGAGCCGCCTCGTTCTTGACCTCAATCATGGTCAAGGTTCTACCGTCGTCGGCATGAGCATGGAGACCACAGCGTGGACACAGCTGCGCAGCGTCATGTCCGCCGAGGACGAGCACCGCCCCGTCACGAGGGAGACCCTGCGCCGGATCGGCGCCTTCGCCCGCCCGCACCGCCGCCGGCTCGTCCTGTTCGTGCTGCTCGGCACCGCGACCGCGGCGCTCGCCGTCGCCACCCCCGTACTGGCCGGACGCGTCGTGGACACGATCGTGTCCGGCGGCGACGAGGCCACGGTCGTCCGCCTGGCCCTTCTCATCGCGCTGATCGCGATCGTGGAGGCCGCCCTCGGCGTACTGGGCCGGCGGCTGTCGGCGGCGCTCGGCGAGGAACTCATCCTCGATCTGCGGACAGCGGTGTTCGACCATGTCCAACGTATGCCCGTCGCGTTCTTCACACGCACCCGTACGGGAGCGCTCGTCTCCCGTCTCAACAACGACGTCATCGGCGCCCAACGCGCCTTCAGCAACACGCTGTCGACCGTGGTCGGCAACGTGGTCGCCCTGGTGCTCACCCTCGCCGTGATGCTCACCCTGTCCTGGCAGATCACCCTGCTGGCGCTGGTGCTGCTGCCGGTGTTCGTGATCCCGGCCCGGCGGATGGGCCGCCGCATGGCCGGCATGCAGCGCGAGGCCGCCGCCCTGAACGCGGCCATGGGCACCCGTATGACCGAGCGGTTCTCCGCGCCCGGCGCCACCCTGGTGAAGCTGTTCGGACGGCCGGAGGAGGAGTCGGAGGAGTTCGCGGCGCGCGCCCGCCGGGTGCGGGACATCGGCGTCCGCACGGCCACGGCGCAGACGGTGTTCATCACCGCGCTGACCCTCGTCTCCGCGCTCGCCCTCGCCCTGGTCTACGGCCTCGGCGGCCGGCTCGCCCTGACCGGCGCCCTGGAACCGGGCGCGGTGGTGGCGCTCGCGCTGCTGCTCACCCGGCTGTACGCGCCGCTCACCTCGCTGGCCGGGGCGCGCGTCGAGGTGATGAGTGCGCTGGTCAGCTTCGAGCGCGTCTTCGAGGTCCTGGACCTGGAGCCGCTCATCCGGGAGAAGCCGGACGCACGTGAGCTGCCCGACGGCCCGGTGTCCGTCGAGTTCGACGACGTCCGCTTCGGCTACCCGTCCGCCGACAAGGTCTCCCTGGCCTCCCTGGAGGAGGTCGCCGCCCTCGACACACGCGGGGGCGAAGAGGTCCTGCACGGCATCTCCTTCCGCGCCGAGCCGGGGCAGACCGTCGCCCTCGTCGGCTCCTCCGGCGCCGGCAAGTCGACCATCGCGGCGCTGCTGCCGCGGCTCTACGACGTCGACGCGGGCGCCGTCCGCGTGGGCGGCGTGGACGTCCGCGACCTGACGGCCCGGTCGCTGCGCGCCACCCTCGGCATGGTCACCCAGGACGGTCACCTCTTCCACGACACGGTCCGCGCGAACCTGCTGCTGGCCCGGCCGGACGCGAGCGAGGACGACCTGTGGCACGCCCTGCGGCGGGCCCGCCTCGACACCCTCGTACGGGCCCTGCCCGACGGCCTGGACACGGTGGTCGGCGAACGCGGCTACCGGCTCTCCGGCGGCGAACGCCAGCGCATGACCATCGCCCGGCTGCTGCTGGCCCGTCAGCGGGTCGTCATCCTCGACGAGGCCACCGCCCACCTGGACAACACCTCCGAGGCCGCCGTCCAGGAGGCACTCACCGAGGCGCTGGAGGGCAGGACGGCGGTGGTGATCGCCCACCGTCTGTCCACCGTCCGCGCGGCCGACCTCATCCTGGTCGTCGAGGCCGGCCGGATCGTGGAACGGGGCACGCACGAGCAGCTGCTCGCCGCGGGCGGCCGCTACGCCGAGCTGTACCGCACCCAGTTCGCCACCCGGCAGGACGACCAGGACCGCGACGCACCGGCGGCGGCCTGACCACGTCGCACCCGCACGGCGGCTCCCTCGCGGGAACCGCCCCGCGTCACCGTCCCCGGCTGGTGGCCCCGGCCCGGTCCGCGGCCTCCCCGGCGCCGGACGTCGCCCGCCCGGAACCGCCGCGGTCGCGACCGCGGCGCTTGCCGCCGCCCTTGTCGCCCTTGCCTCCACCGGCGTACGCGTCGAGCTCGATGGCGAGCGGCGAGGCGGTCAGCACCGACGAGTACGTGCCCACGAGCATGCCGATCAGCAGGGCGAGCGCGAAGTCGGTGAGCGAGTCACCGCCCAGCACGGCCAGTGCGGCCAGGATGAAGAGCACACCGATACCGGTGTTGACCGTACGGGGCACCGTCTGGAGGATCGCCCGGTTGGTGACCTGGGCCAGCGGCGCCTTGCCGTCCTTCCGCCACAGCTCGCGGATCCGGTCGAACACCACCACCGAGTCGTTCACCGAGTAACCGATCACGGTCAGCAGCGCCGCCAGGAACACGCCGTCGATCGGCTTGCCCAGCCAGGCGAAGATGCCGGTGAGGATCACCACGTCGTGCGCCAGGGCGGCCACCGCCCCCGCACCGAACATCCAGCGGAACCGCACGGCCAGGTACAGCAGCTGCGCGCCGAGTGCCAGACCGAGCGCGATCAGCGCGTTGCGCCGCAGCTCGTCGCCGAGGCTCGGGCCGATCAGCTCGTCACGGACCTTCTCCGCCCCGCCGCCGACCTCGGCGATGGCGTCGGCCACCTCGACCGCCTCCGCGTTGGTCAGCTCCTCGGTGCGCACCGTCAGCTTGTCGTCGCCCGAGGACTGCACGACCGCCTGCGGGAAGCCGGCGTCGGCCAGCGCCTCCCGGGCCCGGTCCGGGTCGACGGTGGTGCCGGTGGAGTACTCGATCAGGCGGCCGCCGGTGAACTCCACACCGAAGTTCAGCCCGCGCACCGCGATGCCCGCGCCGGTGACGGCGAGCACGAGGGCGGACACGGCCAGCCAGCGGCGCGGGCGCCGCATCAGCTGCGGGTCGCGGCGGGTGAGGTACGCGCGGACCCGGCCGACCGAGGCCAGACCCGTGAGCCCCGGCCTGCGGTACACCCAGCGGCGGGTCACGGCGAACTCGGCGAGCACCCGGGTGATCACCAGGGCACTGATCATGGACGCGAGGACACCGATGCCCAGCGTGACGCCGAATCCCTTCACGGGACCGGACGCGAGCAGGAACAGCAGCGCCGCCGCGATCAGCGTGGTGACGTTGGAGTCCGCGATGGCGCTGAACGCGCCCTTGAAGCCGGCGGTCAGGGCCGAGCGGCTGCTGGGCCGGTTGCGCTTGCCGTACTCCTCCCGGGCCCGTTCGAAGACCAGCACGTTGGCGTCCACCGCCATGCCGATGGCCAGCACGAAACCGGCGAGACCGGGCAGGGTCAGCGTCGCGCCGAGGGCCGCCAGACCGGCGTAGGAGATGAGGCCGTAGCAGAGCAGGGCCAGGGTGGCCAGGACGCCCATGAGCCGGTAGACGACGATGATGAAGAGCGCGGTCAGGGCGGTGCCGACGACGGCCGCCCAGGCGCTCGCCTCGATGGCCTCGGCGCCCAGCGTCGGGCCCACGGTCCGCTGCTCGACCGTCTCGACCGGCACCGGCAGGGCTCCGCCCTTGATCAGCAACGCGAGCTCCTTGGCCTCGTCGCTGGTGAAGGAACCGGTGATCTGGGTGGACCCTCCGGTGATGCCCGCGCCGCAGGCGACGGACGGGTCGACCTGGGGCGAGGAGATGATCTTGTCGTCGAGCACGATCGCGACCCGGCGCTTCGGGTCGCCCGCCGGGTGGCACGCCGCCTCACCGGTCAGCCGGGCCCAGCCCTTGCCGTCCTCGAAGTCCACGGTGACGTGCCAGCCGGCGCCGCTCTGCTGGTCGAAGAGGCCCTCGGCGTCCTTCACGTCCTGGCCGGTGAGCGCGGCGGCGCCCAGGCGGAGCCGCTCGCCGGACTCGTCGGGCAGCACCCGTTCGCCCTTGTCCTGCGGCTTGTCGGTCCCGGTGGCGGTGCCGAGCACGGAGTGGACGGAGAGCTGTGCGGTACGGCCCAGGACGTCGGCCGCCTGCCGCGGGTCCTGCAGTCCGGGCAGTTCGACGATGATCCGGTTCTCACCGGAGCGGACGATGCCCGGTTCGGCCACGCCGAGCGCGTCGACACGGCCGCGCAGCACCTCCAGGGTGCGGTCGGTGGCCTCCCCGTCGGCCTCGACGGTCTCGGTGGAACGGGTCTCCAGCACGATCTGGGTGCCGCCCCGCAGATCCAGCCCCAGACGGACCGGAACGGTGACGGCGATGAACACGGATGCGGCGATCACGGCGAGCGCGAACAACGCCCTGACGCGGGCGGGACGTTTCACAGATGCCTCCAGCAGGCACGCGGAGATGGGGAAAGGGGAGTCTTCAGGTGCTGGAGGCGGCGGGCGGGGCCCGCCCCAGATCCGACGGCATGTGCGCGGCGGTGGACGGCACGTGCCCGGCCACCGGCGCGGGACGCGCCGGCCGCGGCGGCACGGGCGGCGTGTACGCCGCGGTGAAGAGCGGATGCCCGGCGGACACCGTCCGCTCACCCGCGTCCCGCTCCGGCCTGGTGAGAACGGTGCGGGCGCCGACGTAGGCGTCGTCGCCGTACGGACGGGTGTCGGAGGAGTACGACGAAGGGGCGGGGGACACCGCGGGGGAGGACGCGGACAGGGCGCCGGGGACGAGCCCGGCACCGCCGGTCACCCCGAGGGTCAGCAGTACGGCCGCGAAGGCGGCGAGGACCGCGGCGGCACCGCGGAACGGAAGGCGGGTGGAACGTCCCCGCGGGCCGGCGGTCAAGGCTCGACGAGCCCGGCGCGAATGGCGTAACGGGTCAGCTCGAGGCGGTCCCGCAGCCCCAGCTTGTGCAGCAGGTTCTCACGGTGCCGCTGCACCGTCTTGACGCTGATGAACAGCAGCTCGGCGATCTCCTTGGACGAGTGGCCCTCGGCGACGAGCTTCAGCACCTCCTCCTCGCGCGGCGTCAGCAGCTGCTCCGGAGCCTCCTCCCCGTGCCGCACCCGGTCGAGGTAGTTGCGGATCAGGGCCGTCACCGCACCCGGGTACAGGAACGGCTCGTCCCGCATCGCGGCCCGGCAGGCGGCGACCAGATCACGGTCGGCGACGGACTTGAGCACGTAGCCGCCCGCTCCCGCCTTCAGCGCCTGGAACAGGTACTGCTCGTTGTCGTGCATCGTCAGCATCAGGATGCGCAGCCCGGGCTTCAGCGCCGTCAGCTCGCGCGCGGCCTGCAGACCGGTCAGCCGCGGCATGGCGATGTCCAGGACCGCCAGGTCGACGTCGTGGGAGCGGGCCATGGCGATCGCCTCCGCACCGTCACCCGCCTCGGCGACCACCTCCAGGTCCGGCTCCCGGTCCAGGATGAGCCGGACGCCGCGCCGCACCAGCGCGTGGTCGTCGGCGAGCAGGATCCGGATCGTGGGCTGCGTCCGGTGGTCGGCGGGGATGTCCTGATGGGTCATGACTGCTTCCTGACGGCGGGCACGCTGAGCCGGACACGTGTCCCGTTCCCTGATGCGGAGGTTGCGGAGGTCCCGCGCGGGCTCGAGATGTCCAGCATGGCCCCGATCAGCAGCGCGCGTTCCCGCATTCCGCGAAGCCCGGCGCCCTCCCGCGCGGCACCGAGGCCGCGCCCGTCGTCGTTCACCTCCAGGACGACGAGCCCGTCGGCGCCGCGCAGGCTCACCTCCACGCACCGTGCCTCGGCGTGCCGCGCGGCATTGGTCAGACTCTCCTGCGCCACCCGGTAAATCACCAGCTCCGTCTCGTGGTCCAGTACCGGCAGATCCGAGTCGAACCGGCGCAGCACCCGCAGCCCGGTGTGCGTGGCGAACTCGGTGGCCAGCGACGTCACCGCGCTGACCAGCCCGAGGTCGTCCAGCACCCCCGGCCGCAGCCGGCGCACCAGCCGACGGACCTCGTCCAGGCTCTCCCGGGTGATCTCCTGCGCCTGCTGGAGCTCACCGCGCAGCGGCTCGGACGCCTCGTCCGACGCCCGCTTGAGGGCCAGCAGCACGGCGGTCATGCTCTGCCCGACCTCGTCGTGCAGCTCCTGGGCGATCCGGCGCCGCTCGCCTTCCTGGGCGAGGATGGCGCGGGCGCTGCTCGCGGCGCGCTCCCCCTCAAGCCGCTCCAGCATGGAGTTGAAGGTGCTGACCAGCTCGGCGACCTCGCCCCCGCCCCGCACGGGCAGCCGCTGACCGGGGCGCAGCAGGTCCACGGTGGTCATCAGCCGGGTCACCCGGTCCAGCGGGGCGAGTCCGATGCGCAGCAGGGCCGCGTTGGCGACGAGCATGACGCCGAGCCCGCCCACCAGGATCACCGCCTCGGTGAGCAGCACCGGAACGGACACGGTCACCGGAGCCCACAGCAGCAGCGCGGTGGCACTGCCCAGCACCACCGCGTTGAGCCCGAAGATCCGCCAGTACAGGGACACGGAGGTCACGCCTTCCTCTTCCTCGTCTGCCTCTACTGTCGGTCACCGTGCCCCGTCGTGCGGCCGCGACCCCCTGGTCGCGGCGGACAGCGGCCAGCGTGCACGGCGCGCACGGTCCGGGTCGATGGGCCCCGCACCCCATTTCCGGCGGCCCGCCCGACCCATCCCGGACGGGGTGGGTCCTTCGACCCCGCACAGATGGGTACCGCGCCCGATGGGCACGGAGCCGGGGACGGGCGATGGTGAGGACATCACCCGTACGTCATCGAGGAGGACCCCCGTGTCGCTCGACCTGCCCCGCACCGAACCGCGCACCGCCCACCCGGCCGCGGACGAGGTCCGTCAGCGGCTCGAACACGCCCGCACGACCCGGCTGGCACAGCTCAAGGCCCTCGGTGACACCGGGCAGAGTCCCGGTGACCACCTGATGTCCAACCAGATCGACGCCATCAGGCGCGTCCTCACGGAGATCGACGAGGCCTTCGCCCGCGTCGACGACGGCACCTACGGCACCTGCCTCGGCTGCTCCAAGGCCGTCCCGCCGGAGCGTCTGGAGATCCTCCCGCACACCCGGTACTGCGTCGCCTGCCAGCGCCGCGCGGCCTGACCCCCGCCCGGCCCTCCTCCTCTCCCGCTCTGCCCAAGGGGTGCAGTGGTGACCCACCAGACCATCGGCGAGCGCGACACGGCCCTCACCCCCGAGGACCTCGCCGCGCTGCGCGAGAACCTGCACGAGCAGCGGCTGTTCCGGCAGGAGCAGCTGCGGCAGTTCGCCTCGGCGTCCCGTGCCGACGACCGGCGCCGGCAGGCGGACGCCGCCCGGATCGAGGTCGGTGTCAAACTCGCCGCCTCCGCCCGCATGGTGCTCGCCGACGTCGAGGCGGCGCTCGCCCGGATGGACTCCGGGCAGTACGGCACGTGCCATCTGTGCCGCCGCCCGGTCGAACGCCACCGCCTGCTGATCGTCCCCCAGGCCCGCTACTGCGGGCGCTGCCAGCAGGTGAGGGAGGCCGGCCGGTGACCGTGATCCGGCACCCCCGGCCGGCACCCGTCCGTCACCGGCACTGGCCGCTGTGCCGGCGCTGCTCGGGTATCGCTCTCGACCTCGGCAGCGCCCGCACACGCGCGTGGATCGCCGGGCGGGGGATGGTCCTCGACGTGCCCACCGTGACGTTCCCGGGCACCGGGGCCGTCCACCCCATCCAGCGCGGCACCATCGTCGACACCCCCGGCACCGCCCGCATGCTGGACCGGCTCCTCGGACACCGGATGCCCAGGATCGGCCGCCCGCTCGTCGTGCTCACGGCACCGGTCCTGGACGGGCTCGCCTTCCGCACCGCGGCCCGCACGGCCGTCCAGATCCTCCGGCCACGCGCCGTACTGACCGTTCCGGGCGCGCGGGCGGTGGCCCTGGCAGCGGGCGCCGACCACATCAGGCCGCTGCTCGTCGTGGACATCGGCGCCCACCTCACCGAGGTGGTGCTCCTCGCCGACGGTGCCGTGACCGACGCCCGGCGCACCGCACTGGGCACCGGCGACCTGAGTGACGGCACGCCACCCGAGCGCGTCGCCGAGGCGGTGACCGGGATGGTGACTGCGATGCTGCGGCAGGACCGCACCGCGCTCACCCGCACCGCCCTGCGCCGTGGCGTCCTGCTGGCCGGCGGCGGCGCGCTGCGCCCCGACATCACCCGCGGCCTTCCCGACCGCCTCGGCTGCCCGGTCCAGCCGGTGCCCTCCCCGCACACCGCCGCCGTGCGGGGTGCCGCCGGCCTCCTCGCCGCGGCGCACCACCACCCCTCGGTCACCGGAACCGTCTGAACCGTCCCGGGTGCCTGCGACCCCACACGAAGGGAGAGACGACGTGGCGGGCGAGATACCTCCGGCCCAGCCGCCCCCCGGCCCACCCCCGCGCCCCCTGCTGTGGCGCTGGCGGCGCAACCCCCTGCGCCGCCGCACCGACGCGCTCCAGGCATGGCTGGGCCTCGGGGTGCTGATCACCGTACTGGCCGTGGCTCCCGTGGTCGCCGTCCTCGTGGCGGACACCGCCCGCGGCCACTACGAGGACACCGCCCGCCACCAGAAGCAGACCCGGTACGAGGCCGACGCGGCACTCACCGAGGACGCTCCCCGCCACCCGGAGCCCGGCTCGGACGAGGAGAAGAGGACCCGCTACCCCGTCGAGGTGCGCGTCGTCACCCGCGAGGGACGGACCCGCACCACACGGACCGAGGTCCAGCCGGGGCTGACGGCCGGCAACACCGTACGCATCTGGGTCACCGCCGACGGCGAGGCGACCGACGCGCCGCTGACCGCCGGGGAGATCCGCAGCCGCACCATGGGCTGGGCCCTCGTCGCCGCCATCGGTGTCGCCCTGACCGGCGCCGCCGCCCACGCCCTGACCGGCCTCGCGCTGCGCCGCCGCAATCTGGCCCACTGGGACACGGCCTGGGCGGAGACGGCCCCGCGCTGGACGACACCCACATGAGGCACGGTCACTGGAGTACTGCCGGAGTCGGGCAAGACATCAGATCTGTCCGACCTCCCCGGAGTCCGCGACCGCGTACGGCCTCGCCGGTCGCGCTCCACATTGCCGCCCGGTGCCCCGAACAGGAGCGGAATCGCGGCATCCGGTGGAAGGCGGCATCAAGGGCGCGTAAAGATTGCCGGGTTCGGGCAATGTGCCGCACCCCGGCCACATGGGAACATGTGTGCGCGGGGGAGGACGTCGAGCGAAAGCGGGGGCCCTGTGGAGTGGTTCGTGGGTCTCGGTGTGGCGGGACTGGTTCTGCTGCTGCTCTCGTTGGTCTTCGACGGGATCCTTGAAGGCGTGTTCGACGGCGTGCTGGACGGGCTGTTCGACGGGCTGCTGTCCCTTCCGGTGATCGCCGGGTTCGTTTCCATGCTCGGCTTCGGCGGAGCGATCGTGCTCGGCACGACGGACATCGGAGTCACCGGGGCGACGGCGACCGGCGTGCTGGCGGGGGCCGGCGCGGGCTGGCTGACCTGGAAGCTGAGCCGGCTCCTGATGCGGGACCAGACCGATGCCACGCCGCGGGGCGGCGATCTCATCGGCACCTCGGGCTCCGTGGTGACCGCCATTCCGGCCGACGGATACGGCGAGGTGCTGGTGCATCTCGCCGGACAGCCGCTGAAACTGGCCGCCAAGTGCCCGGTGCCCGTGGCCCGGGGCGCCGAGATCTGGGTGGAATCGGCGCTGTCCGCGACCTCGGTGGCGGTCCGCCCGGTCGAGCGCTGACACCGCCGGAGCACCGCACGACAGCGCCCGGCACGGCGGCGCACACTGCCGTGCCGCGCCCGCGTCCCTTCCCGCGACCGTTCCCGAACCGATCCGAACCGCCGTCCCCCGGGAGGGCTGAGGAGATACACGAGCATGAGCCCAGTACTGATCGCCGTGGTCGGAGTCGTCGTACTCGTCGTCCTGCTGGCCCTGGTGGTGGTCACCCGTTACAAGGTGGCGGGCCCCAGTGAGGCGTTCATCGTCACCGGACGGCGCGGCAAGAAGTCCACCGATCCCGAGACCGGCCGGATCTTCACCGACAACAGCGGCCAGAAGGTCGTGGTCGGCGGCGGCGTCTTCGTCGTGCCGTTCGTCCAGCAGAAGTTCACCCTCGACCTGTCCAGCCGGCACATCCCGATCGCCGTCCGGGGCGCCGTCACCCTGCGCGGGGTGAAGGCCAACCTGGAGGGCGTCGCCATCGTCAAGGTCGGCGGTACCGAGGACTCGATCCGCGCCGCCGCCCAGCGCTTCCTGCAGCAGCAGGACGGCATCGTCGGGTTCACCCAGGAGGTGCTGTCCGGCGCCCTGCGCTCCATCGTCGGACGCATGTCGGTCGAGGACATCATCCGTGACCGCGCGGCCTTCGCCGGCCAGGTCGCGGAGGAGGCCGAGGCAAGCCTGTCCGGGCAGGGCCTGGTGCTGGACGCGTTCCAGATCCAGGACATCACCACCGAGGGTTCCTACCTCGAGGACCTCGGCCGGCCCGAGGCGGCCCGCGCCAAGCAGGAGGCCGACATCGCCGAGGCCGTCGCCCGGCGGGCCTCCGAGCAGGCGCGGCTCAAGGCGGAGGAGGAGATCGCGATCGCGCAGCGCACCTTCGCCCTGAAGCAGGCCGAGATCAAGGCCGAGACGGACGAGGCGGCCGCCCGCGCCAACGCCGCCGGCCCGCTCGCCGAGGCGGCCCGGCAGCAGGAGGTCCTGCAGGAGCAGGAGAAGGTCGCCACCCGGCAGGCCGCGCTGACCGACCGTGAGCTGGACACCAAGGTCCGCAAGCCCGCCGACGCCGCCCGCTACCAGGCCGAGCAGGAGGCGGAGGCCCGCCGTATCGCCCTGGTCAAGGAGGCCGAGGCGGCCGCCGAGCGGGCCAGGCTGACGGGTGAGGGTGAGAAGGCCCAGCGCGCGGCCCTCGCCGACGCCGTGCGCATGGAGGGTGACGCCGAGGCGGCCGCGATCGCCGCGAAGGGCGCGGCGGAGGCCGAGGCGATGCACAAGAAGGCCGACGCCTTCGAGCGGTACGGCGACGCGGCCGTGCTCCAGATGGTGGTCGAGGTGCTGCCGCAGGTCGTCGGCAAGGCGGCAGAGCCGCTGGCCGCCGTGGACAAGCTGACCGTCATCTCCACGGACGGCGCGGGTCAACTCCCGCGCGCGGTCGCCGACAACGTCGCCCAGGGCATGGAACTGCTCAGCTCCACCACCGGCGTCGACCTCGCCCAGCTCCTCCAGGGACTGGCCCAGCGGGGCAAGCCGGCGACGCCCGCCCCCGTGGAGGCCGGCAACGGGAAGGTCGACATCACGGAGTGAGTCGCACGCCCAGGGAGCCCGGACGCCGGACAGGCGTCCGGGCTCCGGTGTTGTGCAGCGACGGAATGCCCTTCGAAACATTCGATGACTGCCCATCACGCTTCGGCGCTGTACTGTCGCTTGGTGCCGCACCCCTCAAGGGAACCCGTTTAGTGAGCCGGTTGAACTGGGATGACGCACACCGGGGCCCTGGTTCGATCAAGCGAAGATTTCGAAACATTCACCGAAACTGTTGACGGTTGACGCGCACAGGCCAACACTGTCCGGCATCGACCTCCCCATCGAGCCGTCACAGGAGGCGCACCACATGAACGTGTCCGCACCCCCGAAGGCCCGCAGACGCGGCCGCCTGCTGCTCAGCGTCAGGAGTGTCTGGACCATCGCGCTGGCCGCCGTCACCGCGCTGCTCCTGACCGCCACCACCGCCACCGCCGCCGTCACCACGAACCAGACCGGCACCAACAACGGCTGGTGGTACTCGTTCTGGACCGACGCCCAGGGAACCGTCTCCATGGACCTGGGCTCCGGCGGCAACTACAGCACCCGGTGGAGCAACACCGGCAACTTCGTCGCCGGAAAGGGCTGGAGCACCGGCGGGCGCAAGACCGTCAACTACTCCGGCTCCTTCAACCCGTCCGGCAACGCCTACCTGACGCTCTACGGCTGGACCACCAGCCCGCTCATCGAGTACTACATCGTCGACAACTGGGGCACCTACCGGCCCACCGGCGAGTACAAGGGCACCGTCACCACCGACGGCGGCACGTACGACATCTACAAGACGACCCGGTACAACGCCCCCTCCATCGAGGGCACCAGGACCTTCGACCAGTACTGGAGCGTCCGGCAGTCGAAGCGCACCGGCGGCACCATCACCAGCGGCAACCACTTCGACGCGTGGGCCGGCAAGGGGATGAACCTGGGCAACCACAACTACATGATCATGGCCACCGAGGGCTACCAGAGCAGCGGCAGCTCGAACATCACCGTGAGTGAAGGCTCCGGCGGTGGCGGTGGCGGTGGCGGTGGCGGCGGTGGCGACACCGGCGGCTGCACCGCGACGCTCTCCGCCGGAGAGAGGTTCGGCGACCGGTACAACCTCAACGTCTCGGTGACCGGCTCCAGCAACTGGACCGTGACCATGCGGGTCCCCTCCCCGGCGAAGGTCTCCTCGACCTGGAACGTCAGCGCCTCCTACCCCGACGCCCAGACGCTGGTCGCCAAGCCCAACGGCAGCGGCAACAACTGGGGAGCCACGATCCAGACCAACGGCAACTGGACCTGGCCGACGGTCTCCTGCAGCGCCGGCTGACCCGCGTACGAGGAGGACCCCTCACATGAGCACCGGAAAGCGACAGCCCGTCACCCGGTACCTGATCCCGGGTCTGGCCGTCGCCGCACTGACCGTGGCAGGCACCGTGACCTCGGCCGTCGACGCCACCCCGGCGCGCGCGGCCGACTGCAACGGCTACGTCGGACTCACCTTCGACGACGGCCCTTCGACCAGCACCACCATGAGCCTGCTGAACGCGCTCAGGCAGAACGGGCTGCGGGCCACGATGTTCAACCAGGGCCAGTACGCCGCCGCCCACCCCTCCCTGGTGAAGGCCCAGGTGGACGCCGGCATGTGGGTCGCCAACCACAGCTACACCCACCCCCACATGACCCAGCTGAGCCAGTCCCAGATGGACTCGGAGATCGCCCGCACCCAGCAGGCGATCGCGGCGGCCGGCGGCGGCACACCGAAGCTGTTCCGCCCGCCCTACGGCGAGACCAACTCGACGCTGCGCGCGGTGGAGGCGAAGTACGGCCTGACCGAGGTCATCTGGGACGTCGACTCGCAGGACTGGAACAACGCGAGCACCGACGCCATCGTGCAGGCCGCCTCCCGGCTGACCAACGGGCAGGTGATCCTGATGCACGACTGGCCGGCCAACACCATCGCCGCGATCCCGCGCATCGCGCAGAACCTGGCCTCCCGGGGCCTGTGCGCCGGCATGATCTCCCCGGCGACCGGCCGCGCGGTGGCCCCCGACGGCTCCGGCGGCGGGGGAGGGGGCGGCGGAGGCGGTGCCTGCACCGCGACCCTGTCCGCGGGCAGCCGCTGGAGCGACCGCTACAACCTCAACGTCTCGGTCAGCGGTTCGGACAACTGGACCGTGACCATGAACGTGCCGTCCCCGGCGAAGGTCTCCTCGACCTGGAACGTCAGCGCTTCCTACCCCGACAGCCAGACGCTCGTGGCCAAGTCCAACGGCAGCGGCGACAACTGGGGGGTGACGATCCAGACGAACGGCAACTGGAACTGGCCGACCGTCTCCTGCAGCACCACCTGAGCAAGGGGCGGGCCGCGGCGCGGTGTGCGCCGCGGCCCGCCGCACGTCCTGTCACAGGTGCTCGCGGAACCAGCCGGCGGCGAGCTCCGCCACCTGCTCCAGCGCGCCGGGTTCGGGAAAGAGATGGGTCGCGCCGGGCACGACGTGGACGTGGTGGGCGGCGGCGGACAACCGCTCGGCGGCCCGGTGGTTGAGATCGAGGACGACCTCGTCGTCCCCGCCCACGATGAGCAGCACGGGGGCGGAGACCAGGGGCAGCGCGTCGTCGGCCAGGTCCGGGCGTCCGCCCCGGGACACCACCGCCGACACCCGCTGGGGACGCTCGGTCGCCGCCACCAGGGCGGCGGCGGCTCCCGTGCTGGCCCCGAACAGGCCCACCGGCAGGTCCGCGGTGTCCGCACGCCGCTCGAGCCAGTCGACGGCGTGCGCCAGACGCCGGGACAGCAGACCGATGTCGAAGCGGTGCCGGCCGGTCACGGCGTCCTCGCTCTCCTCCTCGGTCAGCAGGTCCAGGAGAAGCGTGCCGAACCCGGCCAGCTGCAAGGCGGTGGCTACGGCCCGGTTGCGGGGACTGTGCCGTGAACTGCCGCTGCCGTGCGCGAACAGCACCATCGCGCGCACCCCGGCGGGGATCTCGAGATCACCGGCCAGAGCCGCCCCGTCCGAGGGGATCGTCACCGATGCGGAGACCATGCCCGGTCACCTCCTCAGTCGGTGTCCTCGGCGGCACGGCCGACGGGCAGCAGAGCACCGATGTCCTTCGGCAGCGCGGCGGCCACCTTCTCCGTCAGCTCCGGAGTGAGCGCGGCGTCGAGCACCTCCAGTACGGCGGCGGCCTCCCGCAGGGCCGCGTCCTCGTCCGTCTCCGCGCGGCCGGCGATCCGCCCCGCGAACGTGGTCAGGCCGAAGCGCTCGCCCGAGGTGGTCGCCGCGCCCTCGGCGACGGAGTCCCTGGCCTGCCGCATGGGCGCGGCCAGGGTCGGCGGCAGCTGGGCCGCCACGTGGTCCGTCAGCCCGGACGGCAGCCGTTCGGCCAGCGTGGTCAGCACGGCGCGGGTCGCCGTCTCGGCCGATCCCCGGTCCGGCAGCCGGGTGAGAGCTTGCACTTTTCCGATGATCTGATCGTGCTGCATGAGGCGTCGTCCTTCCTCATGGTGCGGTCGTCCGCGACGGTCGGCGGTCGGGCACCGGCCGGGTACCCGGAATGCGTGCCCCCAACGAGCGCCGGTTTGCCCTGGTCGCCGAGGGCTACCCGGCCCACGACGGACGTGGCCGAGGAGGTGTGTGGCGTGCGCGACGAACGTACCGGCCAGGGCCGGAAGCCGGTCTCCCGGGCCCGCTCCGGAACGATCGGCCGCCGCTTCCCCCGGACGGGCACCGAGCCGGTCACCGCGCGCAGCCCGCTGCGCCTGCGTCTCCTGCTCGCCGGGGTCTTCCTGCCCCTCCTCCTCGCGGGCTGCGCGCTCTTCGGCGTCCGGGCCGCGGACGCCGGTCCCGGGGACAGCCCCGGTCGAGGCCCGCTGATCTTCCTCTCGATCGTCTGCGGAGTCCTCGCCCTGACGGCCCTCCTGGACCTCCTCGTGATCCTGCGCCGCCTGAGCCGCGAACGGGGCACCGCCCGCTGACCGCCGCGTTGCCTCCCTCCTTCACGCCCGGCGGCGGGGCAGGGCCGTCAGCGGAACGCGGCGACGTTCTCCGCCGCCCACTGCCGGAAGGGCCTGGCGGGGGAGCCGGTGACGTGCGGGACCGTGTCGTGCACCTCGAGCAGTTCGTCGTTGACGTCCCCGCCCATCAGATCGAGCACCGCGTGCGCGGTCTGCTCGCCCATGAAGGGGGCCATCTGCCGGTGCGCCTCTTCCCGGCCGATCTCCTCGACGGACACCTCCTGCCGCAGGGCCGCCCCGATCGCCCGCGCCTGCTGCCGGGGCGTGATCCGTGCCGGTCCGGTCAGTGCGTACGTCCGGCCGCGGTGACCCGGCCCGGTCAGCGCCGCCCGGGCCACCGCCGCGATGTCGGCGGGATGGACGGCGGGAAGGCCGACGTCCGCGTAGGGCACCCGGATCGACCGGTGCTCCCGGACCGACGCGGACCACCACAGGGCGTTCGACGCGAACTGGGTCGGGCGCAGGATCGTCCAGCTCATCCCGCTGTCCTGCAGCAGCCGCTCCAGGGCCAGGTTCTCGGCGGCGGCGGGCAGGTGCGGATGGGTCCGCACCGTGATGGACGACACGAGCACCACGTGCTCCACCCCCGCCCGCCGGGCGGCCGTGACGACGTCCGCGTCCGCGCCCGCGCCCGGTACGAGGAACAGGGAGCGCACTCCGTCCAGCGCCGGCTTCAGCGAGGCGGGCCGGGCGAGGTCACCCTCGACGGCTTCGACCCCGTCGGGGAACGAGGCCCGGGCGGCGTCACGGGTCAGGCCTCGCACGGGCGGGGCCCCGGACGTCCGTAACTGCCGCACCAGAGCGCTTCCGATGTTTCCGGTGGCACCCGTCACAAGGATCATCGATGTCCTCCCCTGTCGTCGGTCGGTGATCACGCCCGTCGAGACGCTAGGACCTCGATCAAGGTTCAGGTCAAGGGGAGGCCGGCACGGGGGAGCCGCCGGGGCAGGGGCAGACTCGCGCGCGCCGGGCTCACGACCCTTCGAAGCGAGCCGTGCTCTGCCGTACGACCAGGTGGGTCGCCAGTTCTATGCGCTGCGCCGCCGTGCCCGGGTCGTCCGGGCGCAGGAGCATGCGGGCCGCCTCCTCGGCCATGTGGCGCAGCGGCTGGTGGACCGTGGTGAGGGGTGGGCTGGACCACTGGGCCAGGGGGACGTCGTCGTAGCCGACCACCGACAAATCCTCCGGTACGCGCAGTCCCCTGACCCGGGCCGCCTCCAGGACGCCGAGCGCCTGGAGATCGCTGCCCGCGAAGACGGCCGTCGGCCGGCCGGGGCCGTCCAGCAGGTCCATGGCGTGTGCGAAGCCGCCCTGCACGTGGAAGTCACCGAAGCGCGTCAGGCCCGGGTCGGTCTCCAGGCCCGCCATCGCCATGGCCGAGCGGTAGCCGTCGAGGCGGGCGAGCGAGCAGAGCATGTCCTCGGGGCCGGTGATGATGGCGACCCGCCGGTGCCCGAGATCGGTGAGATGGCGGGTGGCGGCCAGGCCGCCTGCCCAGTTCGCCGAGCCGACCGAGGGGACGTCGGGGTCGGGGTCGCCCGCCGGGTCGATGACGACGAAGGGGATGGCCGCCGCCCTGAGCTGGCGTTTGATGTCCGCCGGAAGTGTGGAGAAGACCAGCACGACGCCCAGCGGCCGGCGCTGCAGCACGCCCGGGAGCCACTCCGGCGCGGGGGTGTGCCGGGTGCCGCTCTCGGTGAGCACCACCGTCGCGCGGTTCTCCTTGGCGACGTTCTCCACGCCCCGGATCAGCTCCATCGCCCAGACGCTCTCGAGCTCGTG
This sequence comes from Streptomyces marokkonensis, assembly GCF_008312835.1. Taxonomy (GTDB): domain Bacteria; phylum Actinomycetota; class Actinomycetes; order Streptomycetales; family Streptomycetaceae; genus Streptomyces; species Streptomyces marokkonensis_A. The sequence continues at coordinate 104,366 of NZ_VSKS01000022.1, forward strand.
GAAGACGATCTCGACGAGCGGGGAGCGGGACGCCGACTGGGCACGGCGGCGGTAGCCGTGGGCGTCCAGCAGCCGTTCCACCTTGGCACGCGTCGCGCGAGAGACATCCGATCGGCCGTTGAGGACCTTCGAAACTGTCGGCATCGAAACGCCGGCCTCTTTCGCTACCGTGGCCAGGGTGACTCTGCCGCTCGTCTCGTCGTCATCGTGCATAGACGCAGGATACGGCACCGTGCGTCGATAACGGTTTGGGTGAGTACGGACTCGACCGTTGACCGAAACTCCCGTCTGACCTACTGTCCCATGGCATGGACTTTCGGTGATGATGCCGAAACTTTCGAAAGGCGAACGATGAAGACACGTGCGCGCTTGCCCAGACTGGTCGCCTGCGGTGCGACGCTCGCCCTGGCCCTGACCCTGACGGCCTGCGGTGACGGGGACGGCGGGGCGTCGGCGGACGACGGCAAGATCCATGTCCTGGTCTACGGGGACGCCACCAACAAGGTCGAGAAGCAGCTCGTCGACACGTTCAACAAGACGTCCGACGTCAAGGTCGTCCTCGACACCATCCCCGGTGCGGACTACCAGAAGAAGCTGCAGACGATCATCAACACCCCGCAGGCCCCGGACGTCTTCTTCAACTGGGGCGGCGGCAGCATCAAGCCGTTCGTCAAGGCCGGCCTGCTGATGCCGCTCGACGACTTCATCAAGAAGAACCCGGACCTGGAGAACAAGTTCCTGCCGTCCGTCTTCAACAACGCCACCGTCGACGGCAAGCCGTACGGCGTTCCGATGCGCGGCACCCAGCCCGTCCTGCTCTTCCACAACAAGGCGGTCCTCGACAAGGCGGGCGTCCAGCCGCCGAAGACCTGGGACGAGCTGCTCGACGCCGTCGGGAAGCTCAAGGACGAGGGCGTCACGCCGATCGCGCTCGGCGGTGGCGACGTCTGGCCGACGCAGATGTGGTTCCAGTACCTCTACGACCGCATCGCCGGACCGGAGCTGTTCGCGAAGGCCGTCGGGGGCGACAAGAGCGCCTGGGAGAGCGCGGACAGCAAGAAGGCCCTGGACATGATCAGGGAGCTCGTCGACACCGGCGCCTTCGGCAAGAACTACGACTCCGTCAAGTACACCAACGGCGGCTCGGTCCAGCTGGTGTCCTCGGGCAAGGCCGGCTTCGAGCTGATGGGCTCCTGGTACTACTCCCAGCAGCTGACGGACCACAAGGAGTTCGCCGAGAAGGACCTCGGCTACACCGCCTTCCCGACCGTCGAGGGCGGCAAGGGCGACCCGGCCAACGTCGCCGGCAACACCAACAACTACTACTCGGTGATGAAGAAGACCAAGCACCCCGAGGCCGTCGCCGAGTTCCTGAAGCTCATGTATTCCGACGAGTTCGTCAAGGCGCAGCTGGACATCGGCAACCTGCCGACCACGACCAACACCGACAAGTTCATCGAGACCTCGGGCACCCCCGAGTACTCGCGCTTCCAGTACGACCTGGTCGCCGACGCCCCGTCGTTCCAGCTGTCCTGGGACCAGGCGTACCCGCAGAAGGCGAGCTCGGACATGCACAAGGCCGTCCAGCAGTTCTTCAACGGACAGCTCGACACGGACGGCTTCATCAAGGCCATGCAGGCCCTCCCGACCGAGTGACGAACGGCTCATGACCACACAGATCACGAGCGCCCGGCCCGCCGCCGGCCCCCGTAAGGGGTCCCGGCGGCGGCCGCCCGCCTCGTCCGCAACGAACGTGGGCCGCCCCGGCTTCGCCTGGGCACTGCCCGCCGCAGTGTTCTTCGCCCTCTTCGCGATCACCCCGCTGATCATGGTCGCGGTGCTGTCCTTCATGAGCTGGGACGGGCTCAGCTCGCCCGAGTTCGTCGGCATGGACAACTGGTCGCGCCTCATGGACGACCCCGTGATGCTCAAGAGCATCTGGCTGACCCTGCTGCTGACCGTGCTCGGCGTGGTCGTCCAGACGCCGCTGAGCATCGTGCTCGGCGTCTGGGCCGCCGGCCACCAGCGCAACCGGGCCGTCCTGTCCGTCATCTACTTCATCCCGCTGCTGCTGTCCGCGACGGCCGTCTCCGTGCTGTGGCGGGCGCTGCTCGACCCGAACTTCGGCATCCCGGCCGACGCCTCCTGGCTCTTCGGCGACGGCAACCTGTTCGGTGAACAGGCCACCGCCATCGGAGTGCTGGCGTTCGTCAGCACCTGGCAGTTCACCCCGTTCCACACCCTGATCTACCAGGGCGCCGCCCGCGCGATCCCGCACGTGCTCTACCAGGCCGCGGAGATCGACGGCGCGGGCCGCTACCGGCAGTTCTTCCACATCACCCTGCCGCAGCTGCGCAACGCGATGATCACCTCGATGATCCTGATGATCGTCGGCGGCCTGACCACCTTCGAGACCGTCCTCATCCTGACCCAGGGCGGCCCCGGCACCGACACCACCATCAGCGCCTACTACATGTACGACAAGGCGTTCAAGAGCTTCGACTACGGCACCGGCTCCGCGATCGCCCTGGTGCTGGTCGTCGCGGCCACGATCATCTCGCTGATCGTCGTCCGGGTCTCCGGCTACGACAAGATGCGCAGCTCCATGGAGGGTGTGTCATGAGGCGCCGACCGAACTACCTGGCCGGCGCCGGCTCCCTCTTCTGGCTCTTCCTGGTCGGCCTGCCGCTGTACGTGATGCTCGCCGCGACCCTGCGCACCCGACAGGACTACGCCGAGAACGGTCCCGTCTCGATCCCGGACAGCTTCACCCTGGACAACTACACCGGCGCCTTCGACTCGGGCTTCGGCCAGTACTTCGTCAACACGCTCGTCGTCACCGCCTGCGTGATCGGCATCGTGGTGCTGCTGGTTCCGCCGCTCGCCTACGCGATCGTCCGCAGCCGCGGCCGGACCACGTCGGCGATCTTCCGGCTGTTCCTGCTCGGACTCGCCATCCCCGCCCAGGCCGTGATCGTGCCGATGTTCTACCTGATCAGCGAGGCCGGGCTGTACGACAACCTGCTCGGCGTCATCCTGCCCACGGCCGCGTTCTGCCTGCCCATGTCGGCGCTGATCCTCAGCGGCGCGATGCGTGACATCTCCCCGGAGCTGTACGAGGCCATGGCCATGGACGGCGCCAGCCCGCGGCGCATGTTCTTCCAGCTCGTGCTGCCGCTGTCCCGGGGCGGACTGTCCACGATCGTGGTCTTCTCCGCGCTCCAGGCATGGAACGGCTTCCTGTTCCCGCTCGTGCTGACCCAGTCCGACTCCACCAAGGTGGTCACCCTGGGTCTGTACAACTTCCAGACCGAACACGGTATCGACATCCCCGGTCTGCTGGGAGCCGTGGTGCTGTCCATGGTGCCCATCCTGCTCGTCTACCTGTTCGCCCGTCGCGCCCTGGTCCAGGGCCTGATGGGTGTCGGAGGAAAGTGACTGCCGACGTGGCCGTAGAGACCACCCCCGAAATCCCCCTGTGGAACGACCCCGACCGCCCCGTCACCGCCAGAGTCGACGCGCTCATCGGCGCGATGACCCTGGACGAGAAGATCGCCCAGCTGTACGGCGTGTGGGTCGGCGCGTCCGCCAACGGCGGCGAAGTGGCCCCCCATCAGCACGACATGGAGGAGGCCGTCGACCTCGACGCGCTTCTGCCCCACGGACTGGGCCAGTTGACCCGCCCCTTCGGCACCGCGCCCGTCGACCCGGCGCTCGGCGCGCTCTCCCTGCTGCGCACCCAGTCCCGCATCGCCTCGGCCAACCGCTTCGGCATCCCCGCCGTCGCGCACGAGGAGTGCCTGGCCGGCTTCGCCGCCTGGGGTGCCACCGCCTACCCCGTCCCGCTGTCCTGGGGCGCCACCTTCGACCCGGACGTGGTGCGCCGCATGGCCGCCGCCATCGGCCGCGACATGCGGTCCGTCGGTGTCCACCAGGGGCTCGCGCCCGTCCTCGACGTCGTGCGCGACGCCCGCTGGGGCCGGGTGGAGGAGACCATCGGCGAGGACCCCTACCTCGTCGGCACCATCGGCACCGCCTACGTCCAGGGCCTGGAGTCCACCGGCATCGTCGCCACCCTCAAGCACTTCGTCGGCTACTCGGCCTCCCGCGCCGGACGCAACCTCGCCCCCTCGCCCATGGGCGCCCGCGAACGGGCCGACGTCCTGCTGCCGCCGTTCGAGATGGCGATCCGCGAGGGCGGCGCCCGCTCCGTGATGCACTCCTACACCGACACCGACGGCGTCCCCGCCGCGGCCGACGAGAGCCTGCTGACCGGACTGCTCCGCGACACCTGGGGCTTCGGGGGGACCGTCGTCGCCGACTACTTCGGCATCGCCTTCCTCAAGACCCTGCACGGCGTCGCGGGCGACTGGGCCCAGGCCGCGGGCGCCGCGCTGAAGGCCGGTGTCGACATCGAGCTGCCCACCGTCAAGACGTTCGGCGCACCGCTCGCCGAGGCCGTCGCCGACGGCCGGGTACCGGAGGCGGTCATCGACCGCGCCCTGCGGCGCGTCCTCGGCCAGAAGGCGATGCTCGGACTGCTCGACCCGGACTGGAGCCCGGTGCCGCCCGCGCTCGAAGGCGCCGACCTGGACGACCCGGACACCCTGCGCGGCAGGATCGACCTGGACGGGCCGGAGAACCGGGAACTGGCCCGCGAGATCGCCGAGAAGGCGGTCGTCCTGCTCACCAACGACGGCACCCTGCCGCTCGCCCGGCCCCGCCGCATCGCCCTCGTCGGCCCCAACGCGACCGAGGCCACCGCCGTACTGGGCTGCTACTCCTTCCCCCAGCACGTGGGCGTGCAGCACCCGGACGTCCCGGTCGGGATCGACCTGCCCACCCTGCGGGACACCCTGGCCGCCGAGTTCCCCGACGCGGACATCACCGTCGCGCGCGGCACCGGCGTCGACGACGGGGACCTCTCCGGCATCGGCGAAGCGGTGGACGCGGCCAGGGAGGCGGACATCGTTATCGCGGTCCTCGGCGACCGCGCGGGCCTGTTCGGCCGCGGTACCAGCGGGGAGGGCTGCGACGCGGAGTCCCTCGCCCTGCCCGGCGCCCAGCAGCACCTGCTCGACGCGCTGCTCGACTCCGGCAGGCCGGTGGTGACCGTCCTGCTCGCCGGACGGCCGTACGCGCTCGGCCGGGCCGTCGCCGAGTCCGCGGCGATCGTGCAGTCCTTCTTCCCCGGAGTCGGGGGCACCCACGCGATCGCCGGAGTGCTCAGCGGCCGCACCGCCCCCTCCGGACGGCTTCCGGTCAGCGTGCCGCGCGGCCCCGGATCCCAGCCGACCACCTACCTCGGTGCCCGGCTCGCCCAGGCCAGCGAGGTCTCCAACATCGACCCGACCCCGGCGTTCGGCTTCGGCCACGGCCTGACGTACACGACGTTCGCCTGGAGCGACCTCGCCGTGGACGCCGGGGAGGCGCCGACGGACGGCGAGTTCGCCCTCGCCCTCACCGTCCGCAACACCGGGGACCGGTCCGCCACCGAGGTCGTCCAGCTCTACCTGCACGACCCGGTCGCCTCCGTCGTCCAGCCGGTGCAGCGGCTCGTCGGCTACGCCCGGGTGCCGCTGGAGCCGGGCGAGGCGCGCCGCGTCCGCGTCACCGTCCCGGCCGACGTGGCGTCCTTCACCGGCCGCGACGGCCGCCGGGTCGTCGAACCCGGGGACCTGGAACTCCGCCTGGCCGCATCGAGCACGGACGCGCGCCTCACGGCGACGGTCACCCTGACGGGCCCGGAACGCCGAGTGGACCACACCCGCCGCCTCCACGCGGCGTTCACCCAGGAGCCGACGGCGTAGGACCGGCCCGGACTCCGCCCGGCCGGCCGGGACCGCACCCGCGGTCCCGGCCGGCCGGGGTTCGGACCGTCTCCTGGTGCAGCGGCGGCCGTAAGAGAAGACCGTGCCGAGCCCTGTCCTTGAGCATGCGAGCGGGCGCTACGGGCGGCTGAGGGTGCGCGTGATCCCGGCGACGACGGTAGTGGCGAGAACCCAACCGACGGCGATCAGCAGGTAGGACACCCACTGGTGCACACCTGTGGGTGCGAAGGCACGCTGCTGACCGAAATCGATGATCGGCAGCAGGAGGTCCAAGGTGTAGACGGGAGCAATGAACTCCGGACCCTTGCCCTGCTCGACCGGAGGTGGCTCGTGCGTTCCATACGCGACCGAGCCCATGATGAGCAGGGCGAGAAGCCAGCCGCCGGCACGTGTGGGACGGAAGCCGTAGCCAACAGCCGCGTCCTGGAGATAGCCCCACAGCTTGCCATACCAGGAGAGAGTCGCCCGGCGCCGACGCTGCTGGGCAAGCTGGACGGTGCGGGCGTCGGCGTCATCACCGACGCGGCGGTAGGAGGCTGTGAGCTGCTCGTAGCTGTGGGGGACGAAGCCGTCCGCATCGCGATCCAGCAGGGCGAGCCGGTCCGCGGCGGGAAGGCGCGGGGCAAGCGCCTCGTACGTCAGTCCCTCCAGGCGTACCCTGGCGGGCCAGACCTGTGGCGCCGCCTCGATGACCTTGAAGCCGGCGTACTGCATTCTGACGTCGCCGGTTACCGGTCGTGCATCTCGCAACGTCAACTGGGTGGCTTCGCAGCTGCTGATGCCCAGTGCGACACCGCCCGGGTTGCTGAGTTCGGCTTCGATGAAGGAAATCCAGCCTGCCACCCTGGCGCCGGTGAGCCTGACGCGGCCCTCGGCGATGAGGCCGCCGGCGTTGAGGACGGTTCCGACGGCGAGTCGCGCGGCGTCGAGGGCATCGCCGTTCGCGTTCCTGAGGTGGGCGTCCTCCAGATCGACCGCCCCTTCGACATGCGCCGTACTGAGGCTGACCCCACCCAGTGCCACGAGGCCGGGTGCCCGTATCCCGGCACCCACGGAAGCGTGATCGAGTTGGAGCGCCCATCCGTCACCCGTCCCGACATGGGCGTGATCCAGGAAGATCCCGCCGGAGACCTGGGCGTTGCTCAGCTGAACGCCTCCCGCTGCACGGCAGTTCGTGAGCCGGAGTGCGCCGTCGACGCGGAGGGACGTAGCCGCCAGAGCAGGAAGGCAGGACCCGCTGAGGTCGAGCAGACGGATCTGCGCCCCGTCAAGTTCCAGCGCGCCACGGAAGTGACAGGAGGTCAGACGGATCGGATGGCGTATCTCCGCGTGCTGGAGGTCGAGAACGCCGGTGATCCTCGCTCCGGCGACGCGCAGAGCGGGCGCCTCACCGGGTTCCGACGCACCTCCCAGGAGGAGAGTCCGGATGACCTCGGCCCGAACCGTCCGCTCGGTGCCCCGAACAGTCGCTGGATCCTCCCGCGCGTCCCGTCGGACGTCGACCGCTGCACCGCGAGGGAACGCCTGCCAGATGCGACGTTCCAGAGGCGTCAGGTCTGTGCTGTCCATCTGCAGGACCTTATCCGTCGAGTACGGCTGCCAGGTGAACCGGCGGTCGGCACAGGCCACTTCCGTAACCGGCACAATTCGTGACGCCCGTCCATCGCCTTCTCCTGCCCCTTGATCGCTGCTGAGCCCGCTGATTGCATGGCCGGCATGACCGAGCTCGGATCCGTCTCCTGGCCACCTGCCCCGATCAGGACCGAGAGGCTCGTACTCCGTGAGCCCGAGGCCCGGGACCGTGGGGTGTTCATCGAACTGCTGGCGTCCCCGGAGGTGCACACCTACCTCGGCGGCGCACGCCCGCGGGACGACCTTGAGCGCGAGATGCCCAGGGTGCCCGAGCGGTGGCCGGGGAGTTTCGTCGTTGATCTCGACGGGGCGATGATCGGCCAGATACTGCTCAGGAGAGCAACGGAGCACTGTCGCCCGGCCGCCGCGGGGAACGTCGATCTCGGCTACCTGTTCCTGCCGCGAGTGTGGGGGTACGGGTACGCCGCCGAGGCGTGCGCAGCGGCACTCGCCTGGTTCGCCGGCGCCCTTCCCGGCGAGCCGGTAGTGCTCACCACCCAGACTGCCAATGTCCGCTCAATGCGCCTCGCCGCGCGGTTGGGGTTCACGGAGGTGGAGCGGTTCCGGGCTTGGGACGCCGAACAGTGGCTCGGCCGGTGCTCCCCGGCCAAGCCCTCCGGTTGAGCTCACGCCCGACAAGTGTCCCGGGCGGGGCGCCCCCGCCCGGGGCACCGGTGTCCGATGGACCTACCAGCGGTCGCGGTGCACGACCTCTTCGACCGGACGGCGGCTCACCGGACCGAACCTGCCGCGTGGCCACCCCACCGGGATGGCCGCGAAGGTGTTCATGTCCTCGGGAATGCCGAGGACCGCCTTCCACTCGCTCTCCAGGAACAGGTGCCAGATGGTGATGTTGGCGGCCAGGCCCAGGCCCCGCGCGGCGAGCAGCAGGTTCTGCACGCCCGGGTAGACGCAGGAACCCTCCGCGAGGGCGGAGAAGCGGTCCTGGATCCGCCCCATGCGCTCCGTCGCCTCCGCCCCGAGCGCTTCGGCGTAGACGCGCAGCCCCTCCTCCTCGATCCTCGGCTCCGGGAACCGGTAGCAGGGGATGATCAGCGCCGGGGTCTCGGCGAAGTGGTCGCGCTGGAACTCGATGGCCGCGACCATGCGTGCGTACGCGGCCTCGTCCATCCCCGCGGGGGCGTACTTGCCGGTCGTGGCCAGGTAGGCGTCCACGCACCGCTTCCACAGCGGCGCGAGTTCGGCCATGACCGCGGGGTCGGTGACGACGACGTACTCGTAGCGCTGCATGTTGCCGCCGCTGGGGCCCCACACGGCGGCCTGTATCAGCCGGTCCAGGAGCTCGTCCGGCACCGGGTCGGGCCGCAGGCGCCGCATGGCCCTCATCGTGGACATGGTCGCGAAGAGGGCCGGGTCGGCGGCGGGTGCGTCGGAGGGGGAGTGCTCGGTAGTCGTCATGATCGTGAGTGTAGGGACTGTGAACACCCCCTGCCGCGCTTCTACTTCACGTGCGTCACGAACGCGGCCCACTCGTCCCGGCCGACCCGCAGCACGGTCCCGCTGCCCACGGCCTTGGAGTCCCGCACGTACACGGCCTCCGTACCGGCGGCCACCTCGACGCAGTCACCGCCGCTCGTCCCGCTGTAGCTGCTCTTGAACCAGGCGCGTTCACTGGACTGCTCAATGCCCTGATCGGTGCTCATAGCTCCCCTGCCATGCGCTCGACGAGACGGGAGGACTCCTCCGTGTTGAGGGCCTGCGTGCGCAGCATCCCATACCGCAGCCAGAACTCGCTGACCTCGTTCCGGTCGGACCTGACGCTCACCACGTCTTGTGCCTCGATGTAGACGAACTGCTTGCGATCGGTCGACTCGATCAGCACCATCGGCCCGTTGAGCCCGCTGTGTGCACCTCGGGCAGTGGGCATGATCTGCAGTTCGACGTTACGCATCTTCGAGCACGCCAGTAGGTGCTCCAACTGTCCCCGCATCACCGTGGTGTTCCGCACCACGCGCCGGATGGCCGCTTCCTCCACGACGAACACGAAGACCATGGGCGGGCTCTTGCGGCTCAACAGCGCCTGGCGCGCAAGACGAGCGGCCACCCGTTGCTCGACGATGTCATCGGGCAACGGAGGGAAGTGCGCTTCGAGTAGCGCCTGCGCGTATGCCTCGGTCTGCAGCAACCCAGGAATCAACAGGGGGTCGTACGAGAACCTGCTCACCGCCTCGGCTTCCAGGAGAGCGAAGTCCTGGAAGAAGACGGGAAGTTTGGCCCGGTCCACGTCGTCCTGCAGTACTCGCAGCGCCCCGCCCGCCTCCAGCGCCCGCTCCGCGGCCTCCGTGAAAGCCGACTTCGCCGGTCTCCGTCCCTGCTCGACGGAGGCGACCTGCTCCAGCGAGTAGTCGATCGCCTCGGCGAGGGCCTGTTGGGTGAGGCCGGCCCGTTCTCGGAAGAGGCGGACGAGCTTGCCGTAGGCGCTCCACGCCGCCGGACGCTCCTTGTCCGGTGTGCGCCGGCCGGTGGTCCCGCATTCCCGCTGGGTGGTCCTGCCCATCGCGCCCCCTTGTTCCGCACAGCGTTCCGTCGTGACCGGTAACGACGAAACCGGCGTTCGGGCCACGCGCACGAACCCGTACGGCGGCCGTACAAAACGCGTCGAACTTCGGACAGGGTGCCGCCTACCCTGGCCGCATGAGCTACGGGAAGACCTCCTACGTCTGCCTGCCCTGTCGGGCCTCCTACAAGCAGCCCTACGACAGGGACAGGCCGCACAGGACCTGCCCCCGCTGCGCGGAACCGCTCATCCACGTGGGCTCGGCGTTCGCGGCGCCCCCGCGCCGGGACATCGCGGCCTGGAGAGCGCTGTCCGTTCTCCTGCACGCCGGGGTCCGCTTCAACAAGAGCTGTTGCGGCGGGCCCGGGTACCGTCCGCGCACCCTGAGGGAGGTACGCGAGCGGATGGCGTACGCCCGTCGCACGGGGGAGCCCTTCGCCAGGGCGCTCGTACGTGACGACGTGCCGTGACGGAGAACAGCTCCACGTACAGCCGGTGACGATCGGTGCCGTCGTGCGCGGCTCGGTCAGCGGGTGAGTCCTGATTCCCAGGCCCAGGCCGCTATCTCCACCCGGTTGCGGGCGCCGAGTTTGCCCTGGATGTTGGTGAGATGGGTCTTCACCGTGCCCACGCTGATGTGCAGGGCGGCGGCGACCTCCGCGTTGGTGTGCCCGCGGGAGACGAGGGCGGTGACCTCGGTCTCGCGCTCGGACAGGGGCGAGGAACGGACCGGGCCGGCAGCGACGGCGGGGCGGGCGAACTGCTGGAGCAGGCGGACGGTGATGGAAGGGCTGATGAGGGCTTCGCCGGAGGCTGCGGAGCGGACGGCCTCGGCCAGCAGACGAGGGCCCGCGTCCTTGAGGAGGAAGCCGCAGGCACCGTTGTGCAGGGCCTGGTGGACGTACTCGTCGTCGTCGAAGGTCGTCACCATGACGACCTTCGGGGTGTGCGCGGCCCCGGGACGGTACAGGTGCCGCAGCGCCTCGATGCCGTTGAGCCGCGGCATGCGGATGTCCATGAGGACGACATCGGGGCGGTGCAGGTCGGCCTGCTGGATCGCGGCGACCCCGTCGGCGGCCTGGGCGACGACGTCGATGTCGTCCTCGGCCGACAGGATCATGGCCATGCCGGTGCGGACGATCGTCTGGTCGTCCGCGAGGAGCACACGGATGGTCATCGGAGCACCTGCCGCAGGGGGAGAGGGAGTTCGAGTGCGACGTGCCAGCCGGCCTCGGGGCGGGGACCCGCGGTCAGCGTGCCCCCGGCGGTGACGGTGACCTCGCGCAGGCCGCGCAGCCCGTAGCCGGTGCCGTCGGACGGACGGTGATGTCCGTCGTCGGTGATCCGCGCGGTCACCCGGCGGCGGGAGACGTCCAGGTGCACGTGTGCGGCGGTGCAGTCGTGGGCGTGCTTGCGGATGTTCGTCAGCGCCTCCATGACCACGCGTTCCACGAGGTGGGCGGCGTCCGCGGGGAGGCCGTCGACCGGACCGGTCTCGGTGAAGTGGACGCGGGCCCCGGGGAGCCGGCAGTCGGCGACGAGGGCGCGGACGGCGGCCGTGCCCGGTGCCCGGGTGTCCGGGGCGGTGTCCTCGCGCAGGGCGCCGACCATCCTGCGCATGGCGGTCAGCGCCTCCGCCCCGGTGGCCTCGATCAGTTCCAGGGCGTCGCCCACCGCCTGGGGCTTCCTGGCCGCGACGGCACGGGCGCCCTGCGCCTGGAGCACGATGCCCGATATGTGGTGGGCGACGAAGTCGTGCAGGTCGCGGGCGAAGCCCAGGCGCTGTTCGAGTCTGATCTGCTCCTCGCGCTGCCGGCGTGAGGCGGCGACCAGGCGGACGGTGAGGCCGGAGGCCAGGGAGCCGCCTGCCACCAGCGTCAGGACGAGCGCGACGATGCTGCTGCCCTCGTCCACCTCGATCACCAGCGGACGCAGGGTGACGGCGGCCATCAGCAGTGGCAGAGCGGCAGCGGTGCCGACCGGGGAACCTCGCCGCGCCGTCACGTTCAGCAGCACCATCAGAGCCGTCGGCTCGAACAGGGTGTAGGCGTCGGAGGCCTGGTCCGGGACCGAACCGCCACTCGCCGCCACGCGCAGTCCGACCGAGCAGGCCAGCGACACCAGGGCCACGCCGCACGCCGCCCACGCCAGCACCGCGGGGGACGACTTGATCACCACGGCCGGGAAGACGACGGCCGCCGCCGCGGCCGTCGACAGGAACAACGTGACCCCCGTGCCCTGGCTCTGGAGGGTGCCGGTGTCGATGTCGATCAGCAGGGCCGCTCCGGGGAGGCAGAGCAGCAGGGCGCTGACGGCGAACCGGCCGGCGGCCGGCACGCGCAGTGGTCTGAGCATGGTGAGCACCCTAGCCGCGCGCGGCATCGGGCCCCTCTGCCGAAAGTCGTAGCCGTCCACCGGGGAATGGGTCCTTCGGGAGATCCCCCGGACCTGGCCCGGAAGGAAGCTGAAGCACGTCAGCACCGCTCACCCCGACCGAAGGATCAGCCCTCATGGACATTCGCTTCCAGGTGGATTCCGCACCCGTTCTCGGCCCCGCGCTCGTCCTGTTCGCGGCCGGCACCGTCATCCGGGTGAGGCGTGGGGTGTGGGACAAGCGCCGCGGTCTGCTGCGGCTGGCCGCCGCCGTCCACGTCGCCGCCGTGCTGTCCCTGACGGTCTTCCCCTTGAACGTGACGTGGGGCGAATACGCCAACCAGGCTCCCTGGATCGGCCAGATCAACTTCGTTCCGCTGCTCACCGCGGACATCACCATGGTGCCCAACGTCATCATGATGGTGCCGGCCGGCTTCCTGCTGCCCCTGCTGTTCCGGAACGCCACCTCGGCGTCGCGCGCGACCCTGATGACGGCGGCGGCCAGCCTGTCCGTGGAAGCCGCCCAGTTGCTGTCGTACATCGTCCTGAACAACGGTCGCTCCGTGGACGTCAACGACCTCCTCGCCAACACGCTCGGCGGACTCGCCGGCTACGCCCTGGTGACCCTCGCCCTGCGCGTGCCGGCCCTGCGCGGGAGCCTCCTGGCGGCCGCGCTGCCCCGCTCCGCCGCGTCGCGGGCCGACCGCCGGCGGACGGCGACTGCCGACGGTACCCAGGACGCCCCGATCGCGGGTCCCGTCGTCCGCCCTTGACGCCGTGAAGCGGGACGGCACCCTCGGGGCCGGCGACGGACGTCGTCGGCCCAGAGGGTCGGGGGATTCCGCCGGGTCACTTCAGGTAGGGACCGGCGGTTCCGATCCTGCCGGTGCCGTTCAGGACGTAGACCCTCAGGTTGCCCTTGCCCGGCGCGGCCACGGAGAGCGTGCCGTTGGAGACCGTCCTGACATCGCCGGTGACCGCGTCGGTGTAGGTGCCGTTCGGGACGCCGGTGAAGGTCGCGCCGCCCGAGACGGTGACGAGGGCGAAGCTGTCCGTGCCGCCGCTGGTGTAGCGGCGCTTGAAGGCCATGTCGCCGGAGATGCCCTCCGTGGAGTACTGGCCCATCTGCAGGGCGGGGATCGCCCGGCGGATCTGGTTCAGCCGCTGGACGTGCTTGACCAGGGGCTGCGCGAGCGTCGTGGCCACGGCGCCGGTGGCCGAGTCGACCTTCGAGAAGTCGGAGGAGGTCACCTCGCCGGCGACGTGGTCGCCGTAGTACGCCCTGCCGGTCGCCGCCAGCGGGCAACTCGGCCCGCAGTCGATCTTCCTGCCCTTCTGGAACTCGATCTCCGAGCCGTAGTAGAGGGTGGGGATGCCGCGGAAGGTCCACATCAGGGACATGTTCTCGGCCCAGGCGTCGGTGCCGCCCGTGTAGCGTTCACTGCTCTTGTTGGGGCCGTAGTCGTGGCTGTCGACGTAGACGACGTTGTACGTGGCGTCGTGGTAACTGTCGTCGGAGTCCTTGCCGTTGTGGAAGGCGTTGCTCGCGTCACCGAAGTTCATGTGCATGCGCATGTCGATGACGCTCATGCCGGAGAAGCGGCCGCGGTCCGGGGCGTGGTAGGCGTTGCCCTCGAGGAAGGCGTTGGTGGAGGTGGGCTGGTTCCCCGTCCCCTGCTGCTGCTCGTAGTCGTACATCTCCAGGGCCGCCTTCTCGTCGTCGGCGCTGTACTCCTTGCGTTCCTTCCAGGTGAAGAACTGGGCTGAGTGGTTGACCGAGCCCCGGTTCCACTTGTCGTTGACGAAGGAGGCCACCTCGCCGAAGACGAAGAAGTTCCTCGCGGCCTCCGCGCCGTGCCGCTGGGTGACGCGATCCTGGATGGCGGGCAGGAAACGGCGGTTCCAGGTGGTGCGCGGGATGTGCACGGCCGTGTCGACGCGGAAGCCGTCGACGCCCATGTCGATGTACTTGTTGTAGGCGCCGATCAGATGGTTCTGCACCTGCGCGTTCTCGGTGTTGAAGTCGGCGAGGTCCTCGTGCAGCCAGCAGGAACGGGAGTCCTCGCCCTCCCAGTTGCCGATCCAGCAGGTGTGGTACAGCGCCTTGGGGAACATGCCGGACGTCGGGCTGGGCCACTGGCAGTTGTAGAGGGTGTAGCCCTCGGGGCTCTTCCCGCCGGTGGGCTTGCCCCAGTTGACGCAGGTGTTTCCGGTCGGCTCGGCCGTGGACCAGAGGTCGCCGTTGTAGTAGGACTTGCCGCTCCTGGGGTCGACGGTCAGGCCGTCGTACTCGAAGCCGGGCTGCTTCTCGTCGTAGTACCAGCTCCACTGGGAGTCGCGCACGCCGTGGACGGTCGGGGTGAACAGGCCCTTGGCGCCCCAGCGGGAGGAGTGGTTGTAGACGACGTCCTGGTAGATCTTCATGCCCTTGGCGTGCGCCGCGTTGATGAGGTCCTGGTAGGAGGCGCCGGCGGACTCCAGGCGCGGGTCGACCCGGTAGAAGTCCCAGCCGTGGTAGCCGTGGTAGTCGTAGTCCGAGCGGTTCAGGACCACCGGGGTGATCCACACGGCCGAGAATCCGAGGCCCTTGATGTAGTCGAGCTTGTTGATCAGCCCCTTGAAGTCGCCCCGGAACATGGGGTCGTCGCCTGCCGCGTTGCCGGACTTCTCGTGCTGGCTGCCGCCGCGGTTGTTGGAGCCGTCGCCGTCGTTGAAGCGGGCGGTGAGGACGAAGTAGATGGGGTCCTTGCGGGGGTCGGTGCCCAGCGGCTTGCCGGCCGCGGGCGCCGGCGGCTTCGTCCCGGTGGTCGCCGTCGCGGCGGCCGAGGCCGCGGAGACGTTGCCCGCGGCGTCCACGGCCCGGACGGTGTAGGTGTAGGTGGTCCTCTCCTCCAGGTTCGTGTCGGAGAAGACGGTCGAGCCGACATCGGTCACCACGTCGCCCCTGGTTCCGCCGGTGCGGATGACCTGGTACCGGGTGACGCCCGTGTCGTCGGTGGACGGCTCCCAGGTCAGCACGACGGACACGCCGTCCGCCCGGGCGGCCACCCCGGCCGGAGCGGTCGGCGCCCGTGTGTCGGGCGCCTCGTCGGCGCACGGGTCGCCGGCGTCCTCGGTGACCGTGTTGTCGGAGACGGTGGTCACTCCTGCGGGCAGGGTGTAGTCGGCGCCCTTGTTGTTGTCCCACAGGCCGTTGCCGTTGTTGAACGCGGCCTTCATCGAGGTGGCCGTGCCCAGCTCGACGTCCTTCTTCCACCAGCCCGCGCACGCGGCCTGCATGCCGGCACCCGGCACCGTGGTCCACGCACCGCCCGCGGGCTGGTAGTGGACGTTAGCGGTGGTCCAGCCGAGGGTGCGGGTGGAGTAGTAGACGGTGGCCCTGTTGCCGTCCTCCGGCGCCGGGTCCGGGTCACCGCCGCAGGGGTCGGAGTGGGCGATCACGCCGTCCTTGACCGTGATGGTGCCCGTGCCGAGCGCGTAGTTCCTGCCGGCGTTGTTGTCCCAGGTGCCCGCCCCGTCGTTGAAGGTGGCCCGCAGACCCTCCGCGGCGCCCAGGGTGACGGTCTTCTTCACCCAGTCGGTGCACGCGGCCTCCATCGTCACGCCGGGGACGGTGGTCCAGGAGCCGCCGTCGGGCGCGTAGTGCAGGTTGTACCGGTCCCAGTTCCTCGTCTTCGTGTAGTAGAAGACGGTCGCGGTGTTGTCGGCCGCGGCGGCGGGGGTGGTTCTGGGGGAGGGGGTGGCCGACGGGACGGACACCAGCCCCAGCACGGCGCCGACGGCCACGGACACGGCCAGCGGCCGTCCGGGCAGCCGGGTGCGGATGCGTCTCATGCGTGTCTCCGGAGAAGGCGGGGAGGACGGGGCGCAGGCGGTTCGGGCGCACCGGACTGTGAAAGCGTGAACGAAAATTTCAGAAAACCCTTACGGCAGCGGCAAGTTACCGGCGCGGAACGCGGCCGTAAAGGGGTCCCGCTTCAACTTTCTGCCCTGCCGCCCGTGAACCGGATCCTTCTGCAGATGGGGTGACGTGACGTCATGGACCGCTGACGGAGGGGGCGTCGGAGGGGTTGACCGTGGTGGAACGCTGCCCTTACGGTCACGACCGCAACATCTTGCAGTCATCTTTCTGCAATGCGTTGCAAGGGTGGGCCGACTCCCCAGTCATCCATGGCCGACACCCGGGACACCGCACCCTCACACGGGAGACTCCATGCAGCGGAGTACCAGCAGAGCGCGCAGAACCACCGCAGCGGCACTCGCCCTCACCGCGGGCGTGGCCGGCGGACTCCTCGCCACCGCGGCACCGGCTCAGGCCGCCCCGCCCGGCGACAAGGACGTCACCGCGGTGATGTTCGAGTGGAAGTTCGACTCGGTGGCCAAGGCGTGCACCGACACCCTCGGTCCGGCCGGCTACGGCTTCGTCCAGGTCTCCCCGCCGCAGGAGCACATCCAGGGCGCGCAGTGGTGGACCTCCTACCAGCCGGTGAGCTACCGGATCGCGGGCCGGCTCGGTGACCGCGGACAGTTCAAGAGCATGGTAGACACGTGTCACGCGGCGGGTGTGAAGGTGATCGCCGACTCGGTCATCAACCACATGTCGGCGGGAAGCGGCACCGGGACCGGCGGTTCGTCGTACACCAAGTACACCTATCCCGGTGTCTACTCGTCCGACGACTTCGACAACTGCACCTCGCAGATCAACGACTACCGCAACCGCTTCAACGTCCAGGAGTGCGAGCTGGTCGGGCTCGCGGACCTGGACACGGGCGAGGACTACGTCCGTGGGAAGATCGCCGGCTACCTCGACGACCTGCTGTCCCTCGGCGTCGACGGCTTCCGCATCGACGCGGCCAAGCACATGGCGGCCGCCGATCTGGCCGACATCAAGTCCCGGCTCAGTGACCCGGACGTGTACTGGAAGCACGAGGCCATCCACGGCGCCGGTGAGGCCGTGTCCCCGAGCGAGTACCTCGGCAGCGGTGACGTCCAGGAGTTCCGCTACGGACGCGACCTCAAGAGGATCTTCACCGGCGAGAACCTCGCGTATCTGAAGAACGTCGGCGAGGCCTGGGGCTACATGCCCTCGGACAAGTCCAACGTCTTCGTCACCAACCACGACACCGAGCGCAACGGCGAGACCCTCAGCTACAGGGACGGCGCCGCCTACACCCTGGCCCATGTGTTCATGCTGGCCTGGCCGTACGGCAACCCCGACGTCCACTCCGGCTACGCGTACACCGACCGCGACGCCGGCCCGCCGAACGGCGGCCAGGTGAACGCCTGTCACAGCGACGGCTGGACGTGCCAGCACGACTGGCGCGAGATCTCCTCCATGGTCGGCTTCCGCAACACCGCCCGCGGCCAGTCCGTGACCGACTGGTGGGACAACGGCGGTGACCGGATAGCCTTCGGACGCGGCTCCAGGGCCTACGTCGCCATCAACCACGAAGGCTCCTCGCTGACGCGCACCTTCCAGACCTCGCTGCCCGCCGGCGACTACTGCGACGTCCAGTCGGGCAAGGGCGTCACCGTCGACGGATCCGGCCGGTTCACCGCCACCCTGGGCGCGCACACGGCCCTGGCCCTGCACGTCAACGCCCGGAACTGCAACGGGGGCACCGATCCCGACCCCGACCCGGTGACGACCGGCGTGTCCTTCGCCGTCAACGCCACCACCACCTGGGGCCAGAACATCTACGTGACCGGCAACCGGCCGGAACTCGGCAACTGGAACCCGGGCAGCGCCCTCAAGCTGGACCCGGCCGCCTACCCGGTGTGGAAACTGGACGTGGAACTCCCCGAAGGCACGTCCTTCGAGTACAAGTACATCCGCAAGGACGCCTCCGGGAACGTCACCTGGGAAAGCGGCGCCAACCGCACCGCGACCACCACCTCCACGAGGACCACCCTCAACGACACCTGGCGCGACTGACCGGACGGGCCCCGCTTCCTCGTGGGGCCCGTCACCGCGTTCATCGGGAGAGCGAGCCCGGAACGCGCGACACCCTCCCCGCCGCGCACCGGCGACCTGTGCGGTCCCGCCGCGCAGCCGAGTGCCCCGGTGAGGGACGGATTCACCGCTCGACGCGCTGATCAATCGGCTGAGCTGCCACCGGGTGGGCCGGGATGGTCCGGCCCGGTCGCCGAAACCGTCCCCAGGACCGAAGGGAAGCAGTCGCCGCCGGTGGTCCGGAACGCCGGTTCAGGGGACGACGTCGTAGGTGAACAGGGCCGTGTTGTCGAGAGTCGTCCGTGGAGTGGCACCGGCGCCCAGGGGCGAGATCAGGGGGTCGTCGATCCGATGGCCCAGCAGGTCCGCCGACTCCGCCATCGAGGGCAGGTACGTCCGCCCGTGACGGTTCATCCAGCCCTCCCACAGCCGGTCGACATTGGCGTGGTGCAGGTAGAAGACCGGATCGTTGGGTGACGAGGCCGGCGCCATGTCCCCGCCGATCCAGCGGTGCACCTGGTTGTGCAGCCCCGTCCCGGTGAATCCCTCCAGCCGGCTGCGGAATCCGCGGGAGTTCGCGAGCCAGGGAGCGAAGTCGTAGGTGGCGAGATCGGGGTCGCCGAACGGTGCCGGCAGCGTGTTGAACGCGGCGCCCACGTCCAGGGCGTTCGGAAGGGTGGGGGATCCACTGGCGAAGGCGCGGCGCAGGCCCCGGTCCGTCTGGCGCAGGTTGACGTTCGGCCCCGAATCCAGCCGAACCCGGAAGCCGTTCGGGTCAGCGGGGTTGAACGCGAAGGGCCCGTCGCTCACCGGGTCGCCCTGGCCGCCCATGAAGTCCGGCTTCCAGATCAGCGCGGTCTCGGGGGCGGGCAGTGACCCGTCGATCGACCAGTCCCAGTAGGGGAGTCCGAAGCCGGGATCGCCGAGCACTCTTTGGAGGTGCGCCTCGAGAAGACTGAGCATGAACCGGTGCCACGGGAGGAAGACCGGACCCCGGTGCGCGGCGTTGCGGATGTCGGTGTCCCCGTTCGGCGGGACGGGAGTCATCATCGCCTTGTAGTGCCAGATGACGAACAGGTCGTAGGTGCGCACCGGTGTGGGCGGCCCCGGAATGCCGAAGGCGGTGGTCTTCAGCGTCGAGTCCTCCCGCTTGAGGCGCAGGACACCCTCGATGAAGGCGTCCCGGACGGCGGGGTTCGTGATGATGTTCCTGCGTACGACGGCCATCAGGAGCCTCCCTCGTCGCCCGTCCGGTGCACGTGGTGCGGCAGGTTACGGTCGTGGACGTCGTCGGCGGGGCGGACGCCGCCCGGGAAGTCGTCGGGGAAGTTGCCGATCAGTGCCCGAATGGTCTCCGTCGCGGACAGGAACTCGTAGGTGGGCAGGGCGTGGCTGTGGACCTGGCCGTCGTCCGACACGACGAGCGGAGCGTTGAGCGGCGCGCCGTCCACCGTGACCTCGTACGTCGTCCTGATCATGATGTGGTGCCCCTGGAACACGTCGTGGCGGACGCTCGTCAGGGGGCCGTGGTGGTGCGGTGGTTCGGGCAACGCCGACAGGTAGTTGCCCAGCGTCGCCGGGTCGGCGGCCGCGGCCAGTTCCTCGGGGGTCACAGGAGGCCCTCCTGAGCTCGAAGGGGTGTCGGAGTCGGGATACAGGTCCTTCCTCTGCTGAGAGTCTCGGAGCGAGCCGGTCCGGCCGCACGCCGAGCACGGCCGAACAGGTGCCCCGCGTGCGACCGGCCGGGCGGGAGCCGGGTGGCCGGGGCTCACTGCGGCGATCGTCACGGAGACCGTCGGCAGCCCTTGCGTACGCCGAACCCGGCCGTTCGTGTCTCAGCTCTCGGCTCGGTGTGCCGGCGTGTCGCCTGGGCCGGTGTGCCTCCGGTCGGCGGCGAAGAAGGCCGGTGTGCCGGAGGCTCCGCCGGCCTCGGCTCTGGCTGCGTCGCCCCCGGCGTCATCCAGCTCATGAGGGAGTGCGACCGGGGCGCCGGGCGGCGCCGGGTCAGTCGCTCGTTTCCGGCTGCCGGGCGGCCGGGGCGAACAGGCGCCGGCCCCGTCCCCGCTCCCCGAAGATCTTGGTCAGGGTGTGCGTCCGGAACAGGACGATCTGCGTGATCACCTGGAGGAGGATCCACGACGCCGCGTACAGCACGCCGTCCAGCGCGGGGACGGCGTCGACGGGGAGGGTGTACGCCATGACCACCCGCAGCAGCGCGTCGCACAGCAGGCCGACGCCCCACAGCGTGGTCAGGCCACGCCACACGCGGCGGAAGGCGGCGTCCGACTCCCACAACTGCTCCAGCTTCGCCGACCGTCCCGGCAGGAGGGTGCGCAGTGCCTGGTAGGTGAAGGGGCGCGCGGTGAACAGGGTGATCAGCAGCCAGACGCCGGCCAGGGCGGTGAACAGGCCGTTGCGGGCCAGGGCGATGCGCGGATCCGAGGTCAGCAGTGAGGCCAGGGCGCTCACCACCAGCAGGGCGACGGTGAAGACGCCGATGGAGTCCAGTTTGCGGTGGCGCACCCCGGTGTGGAGCGTGTGCAGCGCGGGCGCGGAACCGCTGAGCAGCAGGGCGGCCATCTCGCCGACGCCGGCCGCGCGGAGCGCGTAGTAGAGCCCGACGGGCAGCACGATGTCGCAGACGACGGTGATCACGAAGGCCCAGCGCGAGGCAGGGCGTTCGGACGCGGCGGGGGGAGTCGTCGTGGGGTGTGCCGGGGAGGGTGCAGTGGGCTCGGAGCGGGGTGTGGGGGAGGTCATGCGGTGTGCTCCCGGAGTGAGGGACGGACGGCGTGCCGTCCGGAGCCGGTGCTACGCGGCCTGAGTGCAGCGATCGAACATGTCGGCCAGTTCGCGGGCGCACCGGTCGAGGTCCATCGCCACGTCGCACAGATGGTGGCCCAGGACACTGTCGATGGCGCCGCGCATGGCCAGAGCCATGGTGAAACAGTCGAAACTCGCGAACTCCCCCGCTCTGTGGCCCTGTTCGAGCAGCGCGACGAGCCGGTCCACCGACATGATGCTGTGCTCGATGGTGTCGAGCCCGTCGATCTGCTGGTCCCGGACCATCCTGGTGATCTCGATGAGTGCCTGTGTGTGGACCGGATACCGGGCGACGAAGTCGAAAACCGACGCGATGTACGCACTGAGCTTGCCGCGACAGGTGTGCTCGCCATCCATGCGCGCGCCCGCGATTTCTTCGGCCTTCTCGACAATGGTGTGGGCGACTTCCGCGAACAGCTCGGGTTTTCCGGAGAAATGGTACGAGATCATCCCGGTGCTGCTGAGCTGGGCCTGCCGCGAGATTCTCGTGAACGACGTCTTCGCATATCCGCATTCGGCGAGCGTTTCGATCGCCGCCTGAACTATCTGTGCCCGCCGTGCGTTCTGCGTGAAGGTCCGGTTGTTCGGATTGGCTGTCCTGGCCATCATGGCCTCAGATTAGCCGGATCATGATCGGGTTTTTCCTAAAGTCCGAGAGTCCCTGGCCACGTGGGGATACGTCCCTGTTCACCTCGCGGCCCCCTGTCCGTCAGCGCACCTCGACCCGTCTCGCCGTCGCGCGGACGGCGTCCACGAGCTCCAGCACGGCGACGGATTCGGAATGCGGACCGGTGGCGTCTCCGCCCCTGTGCACGGCATCGGCGAACTCCTCCAGCAGCAGCCTCAACTGGTCGGCGGCGGGAAGCGTCAGCCGCTCCTCGCGGTCCTGTTCCTCCAGGACCAGCAGCGGCTGGTGCGTGGGCGGCGGGGTGAACGCGCGCGTCACGGTCAGCCGCGCCCGGTCGCCCCACAGCGTGTACGTCGACGCGTAGGCGTGCTCGAAACCGAAGGCCAGCTCGGCCAGCACCCCCGACGGCGAGGCGAGCAGCACCTGCCCCGACAGGTCGAGTCCGTCCGAGGCCCGGGTGCGCAGTGTCGCGCCGGCCACCTCAAGTCCCGGCCCGAGCATCAGTGCCGCGGCCCGCAGCGGGTAGACCCCGACGTCGAGCAGCGCGCCGCCGCCGAGGCGGACGTCGTAGCGGATGTCGTCTTCCGGCAGCGGCGGGATGCAGAACGCGGCCCGGAAGGACACCGGCCGTCCCAGCCGGCCTTCGGCCACCAGCTCCCGCACCCTCACGTGCTGCGGGTGGTGCGGGAACATGTAGTTCTCGCGCAGCGCCAGGCGCCGATCCGCCGCCAGGGCGCACAGGGAGCGTGCCTCCGCGGCGTCCGTACCGATCGGCTTCTCCACCAGCACGTGCTTGCCCGCGCGCAGGGCACGCTCGGCCCACGCGTGGTGCAGGGCCGTCGGGGTCGACACGTACACGGCGTCGATGTCGGGCCGTTCGAGCAGTGCCTCCGGGTCGTCCTCGGCCTCGCACCCGAAGTGCTCCGCGTACTGGGCGGCCTTCTTCGCCGTGCGCCCGGCGACGGCCACGAGGTCCCACTGCGGCATCCCCGTCACGCTGGGCAGGACGCGCCGCCCGGCGATCGACGACGTACCGATCGCTCCCAGCCGCAACGGCCGTGCCGCCGGCGCCGTCACAGCGACCTCAACCCGGCGATCAGGGTGCGTGCCTGCACGTTCAGATGATGGCTGTAGCGCAGGAGCTCGTCGACCTGACGCAGCGACACCCAGCGGAACTCGTCCGACACCAGAGGGATGCCGTCGTCGACCTCGATGATCACGTAGTGGCTCTGGGCGTTGAGGAACCGACCGCCCTCCTCCGACAGCAGCACGTCGTACACCGCCGCCTCGCGTCGTGCGCGCACCTCGTCCAGGTACGGCGGCCAAGCGTCGGGCGGGAGGTCCGCGTAGTTCCCGGCGGTGCACTGCACCGTCGGACCGAGCTCGACGACGGACAGGAACCCGGCCTCCGCGCGGGCCCGCAGCAGGACGTGCGGCACACCGTTCAGCCGCCGGACGAACAGCGCGGCCAGGCCCGTTCCGTGCGGCTCGAGGAGCGGCTGCGACCACGCCGCCACCTCGCGCCGCCCGGAGACGACGTCGACGGCCACGACGCTGAAGTGACGCCCGTTCACATGGGACACGGTGTACGGGTCGCGGTGCCAGTCCTTGGTCTCGTCGAGCCCGATCGGCGTCACGCTCACCTCGTGCTCGGCGCGGCGCCGGGTGATCCAGCTGCGGATCTCGGTGTCCGTGTGCAGGGACGCGGCCGGCCCGGTGACCTCCGCCCGCCAGTCCGGCAGACAGGACAGCACGGTACGGGCGTCCATGTTCACGACGTTGTCCTGCCGCAGCAGCATGTTGACCTGATTGAGCGTCAGCCAGGCGAAGTCGTCGTCGGCCTCCACCTCGGGGCCGACTCGCACGATCATGTTCCGGTTCCTCTTGCCCAGGAACCACGATCCCTGCTCCGACTGCAGCACGTCGGCCACCACCGAGCCCGGTTCGGGACGGCGGAAGCATTCCAGGTACTTCACGGCCGAACCGCCGTGCACCCGAAGGTAGTTGCTCTTGGTCGCCTGCACGGTCGGCGACAGCTGCATCCCGTTCACGTTGCCCGGTTCCGACTTCGCCTGCATCAGCAGGTGCGGGACTCCGTCGAAGTCCCGCACGGCGATGCCCAGGATCCCGATCTCGGGCTGGTCGATGACGGGCTGCTCCCACGCGGGAACCGGGCCGAAGTCCGAGCGGACCCGCAGTCCGTGCACCGCGAAGAAGCCGCCGCTCGCATGGCGCAGATCGCCGGTGCCCTGCTCGAACCGCCAGCCGTCCAGCTCCGCGAACGGTACCCGCTCCACCCGCTGCGGCTGGGCGCGGCGCCGGTCCGCCAGCCAAGCGGCGAGCTCCACTTCGCTCAGCACACCGCCGTCGACGGCCGCCGCCGACAAGGCCAGGGCCGCCCGTGTGCCGGCCTCCTCGCCGCGCGACGACGCGAGCGCGGTTGTCGGAGTCATGGATCTGCCCTTCTTTCGATTCGGGAACGCGACGTCGCACGCGACGCACCGGGACGGGCGCCACAGGACACGCCGCACGGAAAGGACACGCAACCGATCGCCGCCCTCTCAGCGTGCCCCGCCGAGTTCGAGCATTCGCCTAGACCGTCGCCCCTTGCGGCCGCTTCTCCCGCTGGCTACGATCCGCCGCCGCTTCCGGCCGGCGCCACGGAAGAACGCGCCGCCCGGCGTCCTCGCCGAAGCCCGCGACGTGCCTAGAGATTCCCCTAGAGCGTTTCCTCCGACCGCCGGACGGCTCCCGCCCGCGTGCGAATGTGTGAACCGCTCCCATCCCTCCCGCCCTCGGTATCTGGAGTGCCATCGATGAACGAGCCGGTGCCCACCGACGTCCGGAATGCCGCTCCGGGCCACGAGCCCGTGGCCGTGGTCGGCCTCGCGTGCCGGCTCCCGGGGGCCGACGACCCGGCCGCGTACTGGGACCTGCTCACCGAGGGCCGCAGCGCCGTCACCGACCTGCCCGGGGAACGGCGCACGGGCGTACCCGCCGACGGCTGGCCCACCCCGCACGGCGGCACCGCCCCCCTGCGCGGCGGATACGTCTCCGCCCCCGCCGACTTCGACGCCGCCTTCTTCGGCATCTCGCCCCGCGAGGCCGACGCCATGGACCCCCAGGCACGACTCGCCCTGGAACTCGGCTGGGAGGCCCTGGAACACGCGGGCATCCCCGCCGCCGACGCCCCGCGCGCCACCGCCGTCTTCCTCGGCGCCGACACCTGCGACTACGCCGACGTCGTCCGCGCCGCGGGACAGGGCCCGGGACACCACACCCTGACCGGCCTCAACCGGTCCCTCATCGCCAACCGGCTGTCCTACGCGCTCGGCGTCAGCGGCCCCAGCATGACCGTCGACAGCGCCCAGTCCTCCTCCCTGACCGCCGTGCAGCTGGCCTGCGACAGCCTGCGCAACGGCGACTGCGAACTCGCCCTCGCCGGCGGTGTCCACCTCAACCTCAGCCCCGAAAGCTCCCTCGCCGCAGCCCAGTTCGGCGCGCTCTCCCCGGACGGCGCCTGCCACACCTTCGACGCGCGCGCCAACGGCTACGTGCGCGGCGAGGGCGGCGGGCTCGTCGTACTGAAGCCGCTGTCCCGCGCCCTGGCCGACGGCGACCGCGTCCACGCCGTGATCCGCGGCGGCGCCCTCAACAACGACGGCACGGGCAGCAGCATCACCACTCCGGACGCCGACGCCCAGACGGCCGTCCTGCGCGACGCCGTCCGGCGCGCCGGGACCGACCCGGCCGACATCGGCTACGTCGAACTCCACGGCACCGGAACACGCGTCGGCGACCCCGTGGAGGCCACCGCGCTCGGCGCCGTCCTCGGCACCGCCGAGGGCCGGCGCGCCCCGCTCGCCGTCGGCTCCGTGAAGACCAACATCGGCCACCTCGAAGGCGCCGCCGGCATCGCCGGACTCCTCAAGACGGTCCTGTGCCTGTCGCACCGCCGACTCGTGCCCAGCCTCAACCACAGCGAGCCCCACCCCGCCATCGACCTCGACCGCCTCGGCCTGCGCGTCCAGCGCGAGACCACCCCCTGGATCCCGGACACCCCCGGCACCCCGCTGCGCGCCGGTGTCTCCTCCTTCGGCATGGGCGGCACCAACGCCCACCTCGTCCTCGAGGAGCCCCCCGCCACCGGCGGAAACCCGCAACGCCGGCACCGGACCGCCCCCGCCACCGTGCCCTGGCTGCTGTCCGCCGCCGACCCCGACGCGCTCCGCGCCCAGGCCGCCCGCCTGGCCGCACACGTCCGCGCCACCGGGGACGACCCCGTCGACACCGCGTGGTCCCTGCTCACCACCCGCACCCCCCTCGCACACCGGGCCCTGGCCGTGGGAGCCGACACCGCCGCTCTGCTCGGCGGCATCACCACCGCCGTTCCGAGCGGTCCGGTCGCCGGAGACATCCACCGGCCCGTGTTCGTCTTCCCCGGCCAGGGCAGCCAGTGGGCGGGCATGGCCGCCGAACTCCTCACCACCGCCCCCGTCTTCGCCACCCGCCTCACCGAGTGCGGCGACGCCCTCGCCCCGCACGTCGACTGGGACCTCGCAGCCGTACTGCGCGGCGACCGGGATGCCCCGTCCCTGGACCGCTCCGACGTCGTCCAGCCCGTCCTGTGGGCCGTCATGGTCTCCCTCGCCGCCCTGTGGCAGTCGCACGGCATCCGGCCCGCCGCCGTCGTCGGACACTCCCAGGGGGAGATCGCCGCCGCCTGTGTGGCGGGCGCCCTCAGCCTGGAGGACGCCGCCCTCGTCGTCGCCCTGCGCAGCAAGATCCTCGTCCCCCTGGAAGGCCGCAGCGGCATGGTCTCCCTCGCCCTCGCCGAGGACGACGCGCGCGGCTTCGTCGCACGATGGGGCGACCGTGTCACCGTCGCCGCACTCAACGGTCCCACCTCCACCGTCGTCTCCGCCGACACGGAAACCGTCACCGACATCCTCGCCACCGCCGAGCGCGAGGACGTCCGCGCCCGCCGCGTCGGCATCGACTACGCCTCCCACTCTCCGCACGTCGAAGCCGTCCGCGAGGAGATGCTCCGCCTCCTCGCCCCCGTCGTCCCGCGCCGGCCCGAGGTGCCCTTCCTCTCCACCGTCACCGGCGACTGGCTCGACGCCCCGGCCACCGACGCCTCCTACTGGTACGACAACCTCCGCAACCCCGTCCTCCTCGAACCGGCCGTCCGCGCCCTGACCCACGCCGGCCACGGCGCCTTCGTCGAGGTCAGCCCGCACCCCGTCCTCACCGGCCCGGTACAGGAGACCGTCGAGTCCGCCGCGGGCACCCGGCAGGCCGTCGTCACCGGCACCCTGCGCCGCGACCAGGGCGGCCCCGCCCGGTTCCAGACCTCCCTGGGAACCCTGTGGACCAGGGGCGCCGACGTGGACTGGACCCCCGTCTTCACGGATCTCGCCCCCCGCCGGGTCCCCCTGCCCACCTACGCCTTCCAGCGCCGCCGCCACTGGATCACCGCAACCCCCGGCCCGGCCCCGGCCGGCACCACCACGGACCCGGCGGCACCGCCCACCGGGACCGCCCCCGACACGACCGACACGACCGGCACGACTGGCACGACCGACGCCGTGCTCGACCACGACGACGCGCTGCGCCTGGTCCGCGAGTCCACCGCGGTCGTCCTCGGCTACACCGACCCGGCCCTGGTCGACCCACAGCGGACCTTCAAGGAACTCGGCGCCGACTCCGTCACCGCCGTCGAACTGCGCGACCGGATCAACACTCTCTCCCGGGTCCCGCTCCCCGTGACCGCCGTCTACGAGTACCCGACGCCCGAACGCCTCGCCGCCCACCTCGCCGCCCCCTCGGTCACCGACGCGGCGGTCCCCGCGGCCCGTCACGACTCCGGTGACGAGCCGATCGCCATCGTGTCGATGGGCTGCCGCTTCCCCGGAGAAGTGCGCACCCCGGAGGACCTGTGGCGCCTGGTCCGCGAGGAGACCGACGCCGTCTCCGCGTTCCCCACCGACCGCGGCTGGGACCTCGGCACCCTCTACGACGCCGACCCCGACCGAAGTGGCACCACCTACGTCCGCGAAGGCGGATTCCTGCACGACGCGGCCGAGTTCGACGCCGGGTTCTTCGGCATCTCGCCGCGCGAGGCGACGGCGATGGACCCGCAGCAGCGACTGCTCCTCGAGACCACCTGGGAGGCCGTCGAACGGGCGGGCCTCGACCCGCGCGACCTGAGCGCCAGCGCCACCGGCGTCTTCGTCGGTGCCACCGCACCCGAGTACGGACCACGCCTGCACGAAGCCGGAGAAGGTGTCGAGGGCCACGTCCTCACCGGCACCACGGCGAGCGTGGCATCGGGGCGCATCGCCTACGCGCTGGGGCTGGAGGGCCCGGCGGTGACGGTCGACACGGCCTGTTCCTCGTCGCTGGTCGCCCTGCACCTCGCCGTCCGCGCCCTGCGCACCGGCGAATGCTCGCTGGCCGTCGCCGCCGGTGCCACCGTGATGTCCAGCCCGGGCATGTTCGTCGAGTTCGGCCGCCAGCGCGGACTGGCCGCCGACGGCCGCTGCAAGCCCTTCGCCGCCGGCGCGGACGGTACCAACTGGGCTGAGGGAGTGGGCGTCCTGTTGCTGGAGCGTCTGTCGGACGCCGAGGCGAACGGGCATCAGGTGCTCGCTGTGGTGCGGGGTTCGGCGATCAATCAGGACGGTGCGTCGAACGGTCTGACGGCTCCCAACGGTCTGTCGCAGCAGCGGGTCATTCGCGCCGCTTTGGCGGATGCGGGGTTGGCTGCCGGTGATGTGGATGTGGTGGAGGCGCACGGTACGGGAACGCGGCTGGGTGATCCGATCGAGGCGCAGGCGTTGCTGGCCACGTACGGGCAGGAGCGGGAGGGCGACCGGCCGTTGTGGCTGGGGTCGGTGAAGTCCAACATCGGGCACACGCAGGCGGCAGCCGGCGTCGCGGGCGTCATCAAGATGGTGCAGGCGATGCGGAACGGCACCCTGCCCAAGTCGCTCAGGGCGGATGAGCCGTCGCCGCTCGTGGACTGGTCGTCGGGTTCGGTGGAGCTGCTGGCGCGGGCCCGGACGTGGGAGGAGCACGCGGGTCGCCCGCGTCGGGCCGGGGTGTCGTCCTTCGGTATCAGCGGCACCAACGCCCACGTCATCCTGGAAGCCGCGGCAGCGGCCGACCCCCCGGCCGTCGACAGGCCCGCTGGTGACGTCACCCTTCCCTGGCTCGTCTCGGCCCGGACTCCGGCCGCGCTCGCGGAACAGGAAACACGGCTGGTGGAGTTCACCGCCGACGCCGACCTCCTCGACTCGGTGGATGTGGCCTGGTCGTTGTGGCGGACGCGGTCGGCGTTCGAGTGCCGGTCGGTGATGGTGGCCGGGGAACCGGTGGTGTCCGGTTCGGTGCTGGCTGCCGCTTCCTCTCCGGTGTTCGTGTTTCCGGGGCAGGGGGCGCAGTGGGTGGGGATGGCGGTGGAGCTTCTTGATGGCTCGCCGGTGTTCGCGGCTCGGTTCGCCGAGTGTGCTGAGGCGCTGGGTGAGTTCGTGGGCTGGTCGCTGGTGGACGTGGTGCGGGGTGTGGAGGGTGCGCCGGGGTTGGACCGGGT
>NZ_VSKS01000023.1 GCF_008312835.1 Streptomyces marokkonensis
TCGCAGTGCTGCGCCGGACTCCGCCCGCCGACTCACCGCCAGGCCTCCCTACGGCTCGAACTTGTACCCAAGCCCCCGCACCGTCACCAGGTACCGCGGCGCCCCCGGGTCCGGCTCGAACACCACCCCCGACGCACCCCTCGCACCGCTGCGCGGGCTTCGCAGTGCTGCGCCGGACTCCGCCCGCCGACTCACCGCCAGGCCTCCCTACGGCTCGAACTTGTACCCAAGCCCCCGCACCGTCACCAGGTACCGCGGCGCCCCCGGGTCCGGCTCAATCTTCGCCCGCAGCCGCTTGACGTGGACGTCGAGCGTCTTGGTGTCACCCACGTAGTCCGCGCCCCACACCCGGTCGATGAGCTGCATCCGGGTCAGCACCCGCCCGGCGTTGCGCAGCAGCATCTCCAGCAGGTCGAACTCCTTCAGCGGCAGGTCGACCTTCGTGCCGCCCACGGTGACCACGTGCCGGTCGACGTCCATCCGGACCGGACCGGCCTCCAGGGCCGCGGGGGTCACCTCCTCGGGCTCACCGCGCCGGCGCAGCACCGCGCGGATCCGGGCGACCAGCTCGCGCGAGGAGAACGGCTTGGTGACGTAGTCGTCGGCACCTATTTCCAGGCCGACCACCTTGTCGATCTCGCTGTCCTTGGCGGTCACCATGATGACGGGGACGTTGGAGCGGCCGCGCAGCTGGCGGCACACCTCGGTGCCCGGCAGGCCGGGCAGCATCAGGTCGAGCAGGACGAGGTCGGCGCCGTTGCGCTCGAACTCGTCGAGTCCGTCGGGCCCGGTGGTCGCGACGGCGACCTCGAAGCCCTCCTTGCGCAGCATGTACGACAGGGCGTCGGAGAAGGACTCCTCGTCCTCGACGACGAGCACACGGGTCACGGAAGGACCTCCGGGGAGGGAATTTCGTACGCGGATGAATCGGAAGAGTGGGGGGATGGGTGGGACGTCCGTCCGGCCTCGCCGTCGAGGTCCTCGGTGTCGTCCCGGTGGGACATCTGGTGGGCGCGGTCGCGGGCCGCACGGGCCTCCGGCAACCGCAGGGTGAAGGTGGAGCCCTGGCCCTCGGCGCTCCACACCGTGACCTCCCCGCCGTGCGAGGCGGCCACGTGCTTGACGATCGCGAGGCCAAGACCCGTACCGCCGGTGGCACGGGAGCGAGCGGGGTCGACGCGGTAGAAGCGCTCGAAGACGCGCTCCTTGTCCTTCTCCGAGATGCCGATGCCCTGGTCGGTCACGGCTATCTCGATCAGGTCCCCGCCGGGCTGGGCGACCGTACGGGCCGCGATGCCGACGCGGGTGCGGGCGGGTGAGTAGTTGACCGCGTTCTCGACGAGATTGCCGAGCGCGGCGGCGAGCTGGCCCCGGTTGCCCCACACCCGCAGGTCGGCGGTGCCTCCCGCGGCCATGGTGATCTCCTTGGTGCCCGCCGCGTGCCGGCAGCGGTCGATGGCCTCGGCGACCAGTTCGTCGACGCGGATCGGTTCGGCGTCCTCCAGCGGGTCGTCGTTCTGCACCCGGGAGAGGTCGATCAGCTCCTGCACCAGGTTCGTCAGCCGGGTCGCCTCGATCTGCATGCGCCCGGCGAAGCGCTCGACGGCCTCGGGGTCGTCGGAGGCGTCCATCACGGCCTCGGAGAGCAGCGAGAGCGCGCCGACGGGGGTCTTCAGCTCATGGCTGACGTTGGCGACGAAGTCGCGTCGCACCGCTTCGATGCGGCGGGCCTCGGTGAGGTCCTCCACGAGCAGCAGAACCAGCCGGGAGCCGAGCGGCGCCACCCGCGCGGACACCGCGAGGGCCTCGCCGCGCCCGGTCCCCCGGCGGGGCAGGTCCAGCTCGACCTGGCGTATCTCGCCGTCGCGCCGGGTGTCGCGGGCCATCTTCAGCATGGGCTCCACGGCGAGCTTGCCCCCGCGGACCAGTCCGAGGGCGTACGCGGCGGAGCTGGCCTTGACGACGCCGTCGGCCTCGTCGAGGACGACGGCGGACGAGCGCAGCACGGACAGCACGGTGTCCACACCCGGCGGAAGCACCGGGTCCGTGTGCAGGGAGGTACGCGTGGGGCGCCGCTGTTCGCGCTCGCTGAAGCGGAACGCCAGCGTGGCGATGACGCCGGTGAGCACTCCGGCGATCGCAGCCACTGCGGCGACCGCCGCGTTCACGTCCATGCTCCCAGGTTAGGCATGGCGGGGCCGGTGCCCACAGCCGTCGGCGGGCGAGCTCGAACACTCGTCGCCCAGAGTTCACCTTGGAGCCAGGGATGGTTCATTTGGGGTGACGGAACCGGACGCGTAGGAGTCGGAACGTGGGAGCGTGGGCAGGAGCCCGGGCTCCTGAAGCCCGGACAGACGCACGAGAGGAACCCTGATGCGGGACGCGTACCACGAGGAACTGGATTCGATCGGCGACGGTCTGGTGGAGATGGCCCGGCTGGTCGGGTCGGCGATCGGGCGCGCCACGACCGCCATCCTGGACGCCGATCTGAAGCTGGCGGAGAGCGTGATCGAGGCCGACCAGAAGGTCGACGAGCTCCAGCACGAGCTGGAGGCGCGGGCCATCGCCCTGCTGGCGCGCCAGCAGCCGGTGGCGACCGACCTGCGCATAGTCGTCACCTCGCTGCGGATGTCGGCCGACCTGGAGCGCTCCGGCGACCTCGCCCAGCACGTGGCGAAGCTCGCGCGGCTGCGCTACCCGGAGCGCGGCGTCCCGCGCGATCTGCACGCGACGATCCTGGAGATGGGCCAGCTCGCGCAGCGCCTGATGGCGAAGGCGGCCGAGGTGATCATCACCAAGGACGTGGACCTGGCGCTCCAGCTGGAGCAGGACGACGACGCGATGGACCTCCTCCACCGCACGCTCTTCCAGCACCTGATGGACGACCGCTGGAAGCACGGCATCGAGACGGCCGTCGACGTCACGCTGCTGGGCCGCTACTACGAGCGGTTCGCCGACCACGCGGTCTCGGTCGCCAAGCGGGTGGTCTACCTGGTCACCGGCGAGCACGCGGACGAGATCCAGGCGGAGCTCCAGACGGAGATCCAGACGGTGCCGGGGGTGGAGGGCGCCTGACCGCGGTCCGCGGCACCGCGGCGGGCGTGCACGGGACCGGCCCGGGCGTGCACGGGACTGACCCAGGCGTGCGCGAGGCCGGCCCGGGCGCGTACGAGCCCCAATGCGCCGTTGATGCGCCCAGGGGGGCGGGCATCCAATGGGGAGTGGTGTGCGCAGGCCCCAGCCCCGAGGAGGGACCCATGGCCGATTCTCCCGGTACGACGCCCGACCCCACACAGGAGCGCGAGACCGAGCAGCCCGCCGAGGTCAGGAACCTCACCCTGATCGCCGCCTGCGGCTGCGGCTCGGGCTGCGGCTGCGGGTGCCAGTCGGGCAACCCCTGCCAGTGCGGCTGACTCCGTACGAGCGGAGGCCCCGGCGCCGACGACGGCCGCCGGGGCCTCCGCCTCTGCTCAGGAAGCCTTGACCTCGGGCACCGCCTCCGCCGTCCGCGCCCTTTCCACAGCGACCGTTTCCGCGGTCTCTTCCGGCAGCCGGCGCATCAGCAGCCCGTATCCGAGGCCGGCCACCGTGCCGACGACGGCGCACATCCCCCACAGCCACTCGGCGCCCCAGTGGTCGATGACGAACCCGGACATCAGCGGGGCGACGAGGGCGGCGACCGCCCAGGACATGGTGTACATGCCCTGGTAGCGACCGCGCCCGTGCACGGGGGACAGCCGGACGACGAGCCCCGTCTGGGTCGGCGCGTTGACGATCTCGGCGAGCGTCCACACGCACACGGTGAGGGCGAAGACGGCGACCGACCCGGCGAAGGCGGTGAGCCCGAAGCCGTACCCGGCCAGCAGGGACGAGGCGACGAGCAGCTGCCGCGGGTCCCGGTGCTCGATGAACCGCGTGACCGGCAGCTGCAGGACGACGATCAGCACACCGTTGACGGCGATGGCCATGCCGAAGTCCGCAGGCGTGAACCCCGCCTCCCCCATGGCGACCGGCAGCCCCAGGTACCCCTGCTGGAAGACCACGGCGATGAGGAAGGACAGCCCGACGACGCTCATGAAGCGCCCGTCGCGCAGCACGGTCAGGAGCGAGACGGACTCGCCCGCGCCGGCGGCGTCCGGGGAGTCCTTGCCGCTCGGCCGGGACTCGGGCAGCTTCACGAAGACGACGACGGCGCACACCAGCGTCATTCCGGCCTCGATCAGGAACCCGGCGAGATAGCTGACCTCGGCGATGAACCCGGCGCCCGCGGAGGAGACGGCGAAGCCGAGGTTGATGGCCCAGTAGTTGAGCGAGAAGGCCCGGATACGGTCCTCCGGCCGCACGATGTCCGCCATCATCGCCTGCACGGCCGGCCTCGAGGCGTTGGAGGCCATGCCGACCAGGAAGGCGACAGCCGCGATGGCGACCGGGTCGCGCATGAAGCCGAGCAGCGCGATGGACAGCGCGGTGGCGGTCTGGGCGACGAGCAGCGTGGGCCGTCGCCCCAGCCGGTCGGTCATCACGCCGGCCCCGAGCGAGGAGATCACCCCGCCGAGCCCGTGCAGCGCGGCGACGAGACCGGCGTAGGAGGCGGAGTACCCGCGGTCGAGCGTCAGGTAGAGCGCCATGAAGGTGGCGACGAAGCCGCCCAGCCGGTTGACGAGGGTGCTGGTCCACAGCCACCAGAACGCAGGGGGGAGCCCGGAGACGGACTCGCGCACGGCACGTCTCAGTCCGGCGACTGACATGGGAACCCCCGTAGAACCCGGTGAACCAGTGACCCGGGAAGCAGATGTAAGTGGCTGAAGCGGCGAGCACAACTTACAAAGGCAGGGGTGCGGGAGGCCACTCGATTAACAGATCCCGTCAAGCGTCCGCCCAGCGGGCAGGGCGCGCGGCCCTCGCGGGGCGTCTATTACGCTCGGGCCCATGGCCGACGCACCGTACAAGCTGATCCTCCTCCGCCACGGCGAGAGCGAGTGGAACGAGAAGAACCTGTTCACCGGCTGGGTGGACGTCAACCTCACCCCGAAGGGCGAGAAGGAGGCGACGCGCGGCGGCGAGCTGCTCAAGGACGCCGGCCTGCTGCCCGACGTACTCCACACCTCCCTCCAGAAGCGCGCGATCCGCACCGCGCAGCTCGCGCTGGAGGCCGCCGACCGCCTGTGGATCCCGGTGAACCGCAGCTGGCGCCTGAACGAGCGTCACTACGGCGCCCTCCAGGGCAAGGACAAGGCGCAGACCCTCGCGGAGTTCGGCGAGGAGCAGTTCATGCTGTGGCGCCGCTCCTACGACACCCCGCCGCCCCCGCTCGACAACGACGCCGAGTACTCCCAGTTCAACGACCCGCGCTACGCGACCCTCCCGCCGGAGGTGCGCCCGCAGACGGAGTGCCTCAAGGACGTCGTCGTCCGCATGCTCCCGTACTGGTTCGACTCGATCGTCCCGGACCTCCTCACCGGCCGCACGGTCCTCGTCGCCGCCCACGGCAACAGCCTGCGCGCCCTGGTCAAGCACCTCGACGGCATCTCGGACGCCGACATCGCGGGCCTGAACATCCCCACGGGCATCCCCCTGTACTACGAGCTCGACGCCGACTTCAAGCCGGTCACCCCCGGCGGCACATACCTCGACCCGGAGGCGGCGGCGGCCGCGATCGAGGCGGTCAAGAACCAGGGCAAGAAGAAGTAAGCGCCCGCCAGTAGGCCCCCTGCCTGCGGGTTCCGCCGGGAGGGGGCATGCACCGGCGGAGACGAGCCACCCCTGCCCGGGGTGGCTCTCCGTCCGTCTGAGCTTCGCGCTACTGCGTGTGCTGGTCGGATCCGTCCGATGCCATGACTCGGGGCCCGACCGCCGTTCGGCCGGTCGGGCTACTTCCAATCTCTGCCCACCGGGGTCCCTCCGCATCTCGGGACGTCCGACCGGTAGTGCTCGACGAGCAGTTCACGGCCCATCTGCGTGTGACTCCGCCAACCGGTCGACCTCCCGAGGCGGGTCGGGCTCCGGTCTGCGGGACTGCTGGGACGATGCGCGCATGGCATCCGGGGCACAAACCGCCGCAGGTTCGGAAAAGACGCGAATGGTCCTGCTGACACTCGCGGCCGGTCAGTTCCTGATGGCGCTCGACAGTTCGGTCATGAACGTCTCGATCGCGACGGTGGCCGAAGACGTGGGCACGACGGTGACGGGTGTCCAGGGCGCCATCACGGCCTACACCCTCGTGATGGCGATGTTCATGATCCCCGGCGGCAAGGTGGGCGCACTGATCGGGCGCAAACGCGCTTTCACGATCGGATGCGTCATCTACGGCTGCGGCTCCCTCACCACGGCGCTCGCACCGAACCTGCCCATGCTGCTGCTCGGCTGGTCGTTCCTCGAGGGGATCGGTGCGGCACTCATCCTGCCCGCGATCGTGGCGCTCGTGGCCGGCAACTTCGCCACGGAACGCCGTCCCGCCGCCTACGGTCTCGTCGCGGCCGCGGGGGCCGTGGCGATCGCGGTCGGGCCACTCATCGGAGGTGTCGCGACGACCTACTTCTCCTGGCGATGGGTCTTCGCCGGAGAGGTCCTCGTGGTGCTCGGCATCCTGGCACTCGCCCGCCGCATCGCCGACGCGCCGGTCGGCGAACGCCCTCGCGTCGATCTCGCCGGTGCCGTGCTGTCCGCGATCGGGCTCGGGGTCTTCGTCTACGGCGTACTCCGCTCCGACGAATGGGGCTGGTTCCAGCCGAAGCCCGACGCGCCCGCGTGGCTCGGGATCTCGCTGACCGTGTGGCTGATGCTGGCCGGTCTCCTGCTGATCTGGCTCTTCCTCCGCTGGGAGGCCCGTATGGTGGAGCGGCGCAGGGAGCCACTCGTCGACCCGGCGATACTGCAGAACAAGCAGCTCACCGGCGGGCTGACGATGTTCTTCTTCCAGTACCTCGTCCAGATGGGCGTGTTCTTCGTCGTACCGCTCTACCTGTCGGTCGCCCTGGGCCTGTCCGCGCTCAAGACCGGTGCCCGTCTCCTGCCGCTCTCCGTGACACTGCTGGCGGCCGCCGTCCTGATCCCCCGCTACCTTCCGGACGTCTCACCCCGGCGGGTGGTGCGGCTCGGGGTCCTCGCGCTGCTCGCGGGCGCGGTGGTGCTGCTGGCCGCACTCGACGCGGACGCCGGTGCGGAGATCGTCACCATTCCCATGCTGCTGATCGGGCTGGGCATGGGCGCGCTGGCGTCCCAGCTCGGGTCGGTCACCGTGTCCGCGGTGCCGGAATCACGGAGCGCGGAGGTCGGCGGTGTCCAGAACTCCGTCACCAACCTGGGCGCCTCGATCGGTACGGCGCTCGCCGGGTCGATCCTGATCGCCGCGATGACGACTTCCTTCCTCACCAATGTGGAGCAGAACCCGGCGATCCCGGCCGAGGTCAAGAGCCAGGCAACTGTCGAGCTCGAAAGCGGCGTGCCGTTCTTGTCGGACGCCCAGCTCGAGTCCGTGCTCGACGAAGCGGGCACGAGCGAGGAGGTCGCTCAGGCGGCACTCGACGCGAACGAGGACGCCAGAATCGACGGGCTGCGCGCCGCATTGGCCATCCTCGCCTTCGCCGCGCTCCTCGCGATGTTCTTCACCTCACGGATCCCGCAGACCCAGCCCGGTCCGACGAAGCCATAGCCGCAGGACGGCCACAGGACCAGGCCGCCCTCGTGCCCTACACGGGTTGCGGAGCGAAGGGAAGCAGGTTGTCCCCTGCGGGCCGCACGATGCCGTAGCTGCTCTCGGGGACCTCGTTCCAGGCGCCGGGCAGATCGCCCAGCGGTTCGGACACGATGAGGCGGGTCTCGTCGGAGACCTCCTGCAGGAATTCGATGTCGGGGTGGAGTGCTCGTAGCGCCTCCACCTGGGTGCTGTAGTACAGCGAGCGGGAAGCTCCCTGGCTGGAGTGGCGGAAGGCCCACGTCTGCTCGCCGTCGGTCACGGCGACCGTCATCTGCAGGGGGAATTCCACCCCGTGCTCATGCCCGGTCCGCTCCACCATGCCGACCATGCGGGCGACGGCGCCCGGCGGGTCCTGTTCCAGACCGAAGGTGAGGGCCAGGTAGAACATCATCTCGGAGTCCGTCGATCCCTCGAGGTCGAGGAAGAGTTCCGGGTCGACCGCCAGGGCGAGATCGCGCCGTATCCGGTGGAAGTCGGTGATCCCGCCGTTGTGCATCCACATCCAGCGGCCGTGGCGGAACGGGTGGCAGTTGGTCTGCTGCACCGGGGTGCCGGTCGAGGCCCGGATGTGAGCGAAGAACAGCGGGGAGCGGACGTGGTCGGCGATCTCCCGCAGATTGCGGTTGCTCCATGCCGGGCCGGTGTCCCGGAAGACCGCGGGAGTGTCGTCCTCCGTTGTGTACCAGCCGACGCCGAACCCGTCGCCGTTGGTCGTCTCGACGCCCATCCGGGCGTGCAGGCTCTGGTCGATCAGCGAGTGGACCGGCTTGTAGAGCACGGTGTCGAGCAGGACGGGCGTTCCTGCATAGGCGAGCCACCGGCACATGTGGCCACCACCTTTCTGATGCTCGGCACCACGCCACAGGGGTGTGTCGTCCCCCGGCGGAGGCGCGGCTGCTGAGGTCCCGTCAGGGGTGTCCTCCACCGTGGGCCCGCCGAGTGCGGTTCCGCATCACCCGGGACAGGTGAATGCCGGTGGTCGCCGGCCCGACCGCTCCCGGGCCCGCGGTACCCGAGTCCCCGCGGCGCCACAGGCTCGGCGCCCTGAACCGGCCCGGGGGGTGACGGCGTGGTTCGGCTACGCGGAGGAGCGGGCCATTCGTGGCAGACGACGATCACCCATGGCCGGCCTGACCGTGTGTACGCACCGGCGTCCGGCGTCTTCGAGGCCCTCACCGGCGTCAGAGTCGCCGAGTCGTTGGCCGGGATGCGATGTGGTTCCGCCGCTGGAACAGAAGCGGGCCCGTGCCAGTAGGCCCCCTGCCTGTGGTGTCTCCGCCGGGAGGGGGCTTCTGGTGGGGCTGTCGGAGTGCGGTGGTCTCGGACATCGCGGAGAGTGGGAGTCGGGGACGGAACGCTTCGTGAGTGGGCGGTGGCGTCGTGTCGCGGCGTTCGGGGTGGGCCGCCGCCGCGGTGATCCGTCCGTCGGACACCTCGAGAAGGGAAGGCCCTGCCGTGGCAGCCACACCCGTCATGGAACTGCCGGTCATCAGCGAATGCGCGGCCGAGAGCTGCGCCTACAACAACGACCACACCTGCCACGCCGTGGCGATCACCGTGGGAGACCTCACCAACCCCGTCTGCGACACGTTCATGGGCGCGGACATGGAGGGCGGGGAGCCGTCCGTCACCGGGCGGGTCGGTGCCTGCAAGATGGCCGACTGCCGGCACAACACCGGGCTGGAGTGCCATGCCCCGTCCATCACCGTCGGCTACGAGCGCGAGCAGGTCGACTGCCTGACCTACGCGCAGGTCTGAGGACACGCGTGTCCTGACGGCTCGGGCCTCCTCCCCGCGGTTTCGCCGCGGGGAGGAGGCCTGGTCCGCCCGGTGCTCAGAGGTCGGGGAGTCCGGTCAGTGCGGACATCTGGCTGATCATCGTCGGGTTCGCGACGCCGGAGTAGGCGCGTACCTCGTCCACCGTGCCCTCGAAGTACTCACCGCGGATCGCCGAGCGGCCCACCTGAAGACCGCCCGAGGCCGTCCACGAGGTCGTGTCCGCCGCGGTGGACGTGTTGGCCAGTTGCCCGTTCACGTAGAAGCGGAGCTCATGAGCGGGAGCGTCGTAGACGACGGCCAGGTGGTCGCCCACGCCGTACGGGTCGTCGTCGGGCAGGGCCTGCTCCTCGCTGATGACCACCTGCGGAGCATCCGCCTTGTCCTCGGTGGACACCACGACCTCCCACTTCCCGGTCGCCGCCTGGTAGCGGATCGCCAGGCGGTCGGCGTGGGAGCCGGGGAGGGACAGGACGGTCTGCGTCCGGTCGTCGGCCGCGGCCGGGCGGGCGCGCACGGCGAGGGTGAAGCTCCCGTCCCCGCCGACCGGGGCCGCCGAGGTCGCCGCCCAGTCACCGTCGCCGTCGAGCCTGAGGTCGCCCTGATCGACCAGCGCGGCATCCCCGAAGATGTCGTCGTTGTAGTAGATCCAGGCGTCGCCGTTCAGTGTCAGCGGCAGGCCGCCGGGCTCCACGTTGGGAGCGATGCCGCCGGGTGCCGCCTCCAAGGGCCAGTAGCCCTCCCGGCTCAGTGGTGTCCCGGCGGCCCGGGGAGCCTGCCCCTTGTCGGCCGCGTAGGCGGTGCCAGGGAGCGCACCGAGTGTGAGCGAGAGTGCGACGGCGCCCAGCCCCACTAACGCGCCACGGTATCTGTCGTACATGAACCCCCCTTGGAAAGATCCGGTCAGGATGCTGACGCGATCTTCCGGCCCCGCTTCTCGTCGGCGCAAGGGGATTGCCGCTGGGTATCGGGGGGCGGCGAGCGTCACGACCGCTGTCGCTCCACCGGTGGCGCGAACAAAGAGACCGCGACCACAGCGCGCAGGGCTCTCGGGGGCGCATACTGGCCTCAATGACAAAATCTGCTGCTCCCAAGCGCCATCTGCCCACCAGCCCCTTCAAGGCCGCTGTGGCACCGCCTCCCAAGCACTTCGCCGTGGGTGACCAGGTCACCCACGACGTGTACGGACTCGGCCGGGTCGTCGCCCTCGAAGAGGGGATCGCGGCGCTCGTCGACTTCGGCTCGACACAGACGCGGATCCTGAGCCCGTACGCCAAGATGACCAAGCTGTAGAACCGCTGTGCCCGGTCACGGCACACCAGGTCCCTTCGGGGACCTGTACCGAAAGAGAGATCTCTCATCGAACTGACTTCGCTGTTCTCCTCCCCGGAGGGGCAGCCCCGGCGTTCCGCCGCGGCGTCACCGCCTCCGGCGACCAACCCCTTCCAGTCCCCTGATTTCGGGGACGACGAGACCTTCGTGCCCGAGGAGGCACCCGGTCCCGGCTCCGCCACGCGGGCGGCGTTCCCCGGAGCCGCCTGAGGACCGTCCACGTCACTCCGGCCGGGTTAGCCTCGTACCGGCCCACAGTGCGGAGGATGTGTTCATGCCCAGTTACGACAGTTCCCGGTCACGGCTGCGGCTGGCCGACCGTCATGTCCGGGTGATCGCCCGGCTCGCCGCGGGTGAGACTCCGGACGCCGAACTCTTCCCGACGCTCGGGGAGTTGCAGGAACTGGGGCTCGTCGGCGAGGAGGGGCAGCTCTCGCCGCTTCTGAGGGAGCTGGTGGAGGCTCTCGAGGCTCCCGTTCTCACCATCGGTGTCGAGATCACCGGCGAGGCCGGTCCCGTGCACCACGGGGTCGTCGTCGGGCCGAACACGGTGGTCGTCCACGAAGGGTGGCCGGGCGAGGAGGAGTCGGAGTACATCCCCGTCGAGCCGAGCACGCTCGTCTTCGAACTCGCCCGCATGGTCCATCTGCGTCGTGGTGCCGACGAGCAGCCGGCGGCGCCGCGCGTCGTATCGACCATGAAGGCCCTGGACGCCGCCTTCGGGGTCCTGGCCGCTCCGTCCGGAGAGCTCGACGAGGACCGGGGCGCGGTGCACAAGGCGCTCACCGGCGCCGGTACTTCCGGGGAGATGGCGGGCCCGCTGACGGAGCTGGTCCTCGCCCTGAACGCGTACTGGCGTGTCACCGTCGCCTGGGACGGGGAGCACGACGGCGCGCACGCCCCGATGCTCCGCAGCCTCGCCGTCTGGGACTGCGGCTCCCGGGGCTACTGGGTACGCGAGCAGCCGGAGGAGCCGATCCTGCCCGGCCAGGTCACGCCGGAGAGTCCTCTGGAGCTGGTCCGCTCGGACGCCGGGGAGATCTGGCGGAAGCTGACCGGTCTGATTCCGGAGAAGGGGGAGTTGGGGCCGCGCTGAGCAGGGCCGCCCCGGTCCGTCACTCCGCCTCGTCCGACCAGCGCTGCAACAGGGCGAAGGGTGCCGACAGTGCGGTGCCGGCCAGAGTGAGGGCGTCGGTGTCCACCTCCTCCAGCACGATGGCGATCGCCAGGTCCAGGGCGTCCACCGGGCCGGTGGCCGTGCCGGCGCTGTAGGTCGTGGCCGGCGGCACGTGCCGACCGGGTCCGATCGAAACCCGAACGCCTTCCCTCTCGAGGATCCTCTTCATACCCAGGCTCTCGATGGAGTAGATGTACTGCCGTCCCTGGTGTCCGATGCGTAGTGTTCGGTCTTTCTTGCGCACGGCGCGTGAGTTGAATCGCAACTCCGCGATGTGGCCGTCGAGTGTGAGCTCGGCTTTGAACAGTGACGGCCGTCCCAATCTGCGCTTTCCCCGGAAGACCGTCTCCGGGAAGTCAGGTCCGGACAGTCGGGCGGTGTCCATTCCCTTCGCAAGCGGATGGAGAAGCGGGCAGCGCTCCACAACGACAGGGCCGAAGTGACCGATCTGTCCCTCCACCCCGGCCTTGGGCCGCTCCCGCTTACTCGGCTTGGTCTTGTACGGCAGCAGCTCGAACTCGAGGGACTCACTACTCGTTTCCATGGCGGCAAAGGCTTTCATCTCTTGGGTTGACTAATCGAACGGGTTCAGCGCGCTGCCCAGCTTCTTGGCGCCGTCGGCGATGTCGTTGCCGAGGTCGCTCGCCTTGTCGCCCACCCACTCGGCCGCCTTGTCGGCGCCCTCCGTGATGTCGTCCCAGTGCTCGACGACCTTCAGTCCCCCGTAGACCAGGCCGGTGCCCACGGCGAGGCCGATCGTGAGCGGGGTGGGGGCGACCATCGCCGCGGTCAGGGAGGCGTTGAAGCCGGCCTCCGCGTAGTTGGCCAGGTAGCCGGCCTTGCTCTTCTCCCACTCCTTGGCGTGGTCCATGGTGGCGATGTTGGCCACGGAGAAGGCCGTCGCGCCCGCCGAGCCGACGATGCCGGCTCCGCGCCACAGCCCGGCGGTCTTCGCCGCCGCGCTGAATCCACCGGCCTTGCCGACCGTCAGGAGGTTGGCCTGTCCCGCGCGGACGACCGCCTGTCCCGAGTGCGTCAGCCCGCCGTACATGCGGGCCACGTCGTCCGACCCGGCGAAGAAGTTGATGGCCTGGTTGGGCGTGAAGCCCAGCAGCTTCGCGTTCATGAAGCCGCGCCTGCGCAGCGCGTCCCATCCGCCGCCCCAACGGTCGCCCAGGAAGCCCGAGCTGAAGGGCACGTTGGCGACCCGCTGGTACCTCTGGCTGCGGGAGGCCATGTTGCCGAGCTGGCCGGGGAGCCAGCTTCCGGGGGCGGCCAGCGAGCGGATGGGCGGGTTGTAGTTGCCGAGCTTGGTGCCCGCCCAGCGCAGGATGGGGTTGCTGCCGGACGCGGTCCAGCGTGCGGCGAGGGCGTCCTTCATCGGCCCGAGTCGGCCCGTCTTCACCGCGTTTCCCAGCAGCACCTTCGTGCCCGAGAAGCCGCTCGCCACCGAGACCTGGACGGCGGCCGCCACG
Organism: Streptomyces marokkonensis; assembly: GCF_008312835.1. Lineage (GTDB taxonomy): Bacteria > Actinomycetota > Actinomycetes > Streptomycetales > Streptomycetaceae > Streptomyces > Streptomyces marokkonensis_A. Next base: position 13,457 of record NZ_VSKS01000023.1, read on the forward strand.
TTGAACGCGTCGCTGCCGAACTTGAGCATCTCGGTGAGGGTCTCTTCGTGCGGTTCCAGACCCGGGATCTTCGTGAGCGCGTGCGCCTCGAGCCGGATGATCCAGTCGCCGAGCTTCTCCCCCGGCTGCCGTGCCAGGTCCTTCGCGTTCGGATCGTCGCTCGCCGCCACCGAGTTGGCCAGCAGCAGGGTCTCCGGCTTGATCCCCTCGCCCTGGTACTTCTCCAGGTCCTTCGCGGTGAACCCCGCCCACAGCAGCCCGGCCGTCGGGTCGCCGTTCTCCAGGCGGAGCAGGAGCGCGCGTTTACGCAGGTCCGCGGCCTCGTCGCGGGTCCAGGACCGCATCGGCTTCAGCGGCGCCAGCTGCCCGCTCACCCCCAGACGGGCGGCACGGGTGAAGGCCTCGTCGAGCCGGTCCTCCACACCACCGCGCCCGTCCAGGAGTTTCGCCAACTGCTCCAGGTCCTCGGGATTCGCCCCCCGAAACGACATCGCCGCCCCCGCCCTTCGATAGCCGACTTGGCCCTTGCCGCTCGCGGCTCAGAATAGGGCGTCGGTGGGGGGAGCGGCTGTCGCGGACAGTGCTCTACTCCATGAAGTTCGACCAGACCGCCCCTTGGATGCCGGACGCCGTGATGCCGCCGGAGTGGCCGCGCAGGCGGAGGTAGTCGGTGAAGAGGTCGGCGTATCCGTCGCGGTTCGAGTCGCGCAGGCGGAGGTGGTCGCCGAAGGTCGCGTTCTCCTCCAGACCTCCCGGCACACCCGAGCTGGTGCGGTCGAAGAACTGCGACTTCGCTCCGGTGAGCCCGGAGGCGCTGCCCCGCAGGATGTGGACGGCACCCGCGTCGGCGTATCCACCCAGGTCCTCTCCGGGGGCGGCCACGGCGAGGTCCGGATAACCGTCGCGGTTGACGTCACCGACGGAGATCCGCGCGCCGAAGCGGTCGCCGACCTCCATGCCGCCGGCGACGCCCGCGGTGTTCTGGTTGATACGGGTCACGCCGCCGGGGCCGCTGGAACCGCCGCGCCAGACGAGGACGCCGCCCTTGCCGTTGGCGTTGGGGTGACCGAGCGCGATGTCCCCGTACCCGTCCTTGTTGAAGTCGGCTATCCGGGCGTCGACTTCCCAGCTGGTGTCCTCGCCGGTGCCCAGCTTGTACGTCGTGCCCCGGGTGAGGGTGCTTCCGCCGCGGATGAACCAGGCGCCGGTGACGGTGTGCTCGCTTCCGTCCACCGCGCCGATGACCACGAGGTCGGCGGCCTTGTCCTTGGTGACCTTCCCGGCAACCAGTTTCCGGGCGAACATCCTCTCGTTGTCGAGCTTGGTGACCTTGCCGCTGAAGCCGGACTTGGTGAACGAGCCGACGTACACGTGCGCGTTGTAGTTGTTGATCAGGGCCAGGTCGGGCTTGCCGTCGCCGTTGAAGTCCCCGGCGGCGAGGGCGTAACCCATGTCGTGCCCCTTGCCGGGCGCCTTGTTCGGCACCGAGGTGCCCCCGGAGAGACCCGACGCGGACCCCCAGAGGATCACGACGGCTCCCTGATTGCTGACCGTGCCGACGTCCTCACCCGGGACGGCCACCGCGAGGTCGGCGTATCCGTCGCCGTTGAAATCCGCCCCGGCCAACTTGCCACCGAAGAAGTCGCCCGCCTCGTTGGCGCCGGGTATGCCCGCGCTGTTCTGCGTGATGTTCTGCTTGCGCCCGTCCGGCCCGGTGGCGGTGCCGTAGATGATGCCGACCGTTCCGGAGCCGTCCGAGCCCGCATCGGTGACGCCGCTGCTGTACGCGTAGTCGCGGTACCCGTCGCCGTTGAAGTCGTCCGCGTACTTGGCGGGGGCGGCGGCGGCCGGAGAGGCGACGGTGAGGGGGACGAGGCCGCAGCCGAGGACGGCCGCGGCGAGAGTGATCGTCGTGGTTCTGCTGCGCAAGGCGTGTCCTCGGTTCAGTGCGGGAAGGGGCCGAACAGCGTCGTGTACGAGAGCTTGAGGGTGTTCACCGTGAAGGTCTTCGAGCCCGTGCCGGTGGTGCCCGTCGTGGAGCCCTTCAGCAGGTGGATCATGCCGTGGCGGCTGTTGTCGAGCCAGTCGTTCGTGTCGACGAGCAGGTCGGCGCGGCCGTCGCGGGTGTAGTCGGTGAGCTTGACGCTCCAGCCGAAGAAGTCGTCGTGCTCGATGCCGCCCGCGACACCGGAGGTGTTCTGGTCGTACGCCTTGGCGCCGGTGCCGGACAGGCCTCCCGCCCGGCCCAGCAGCACGGTGACCATGCCCGCGTCGCGCTTGCCCGCCAGGTCCTCGCCGGAGGCGCCGATGGCGAGGTCGGCGTATCCGTCGCCGTTGACGTCGCCCGCCGAGACGGAGGAGCCGAAGTGGTCCCCGTCCTCCACACCGCCGGGTACGCCCGCCGTGTTCTGCGTGAACTTGACGGGCTTGCGCGCGGTGTTCGGGCCCCAGGGACCGCCGTACTGGACGGTGACGTATCCCCGCTCCGCGTCCGGCTGCTCGTAGCCGCGGCCGATGGCGAGGTCGCCGTAGCCGTCCTTGTCGAAGTCGCCGACAGTGGTGATCGTTCCGCCGCCGACCTGGTGGCCGAGGTCGTCCGGCACGCGTACCTGACCCGCGGACCGGGCGAAGCCGTCGCCTCCACGGTGGAAGAAGGCCCGCATGTCGGGGTCGTCGCCACCCGCCAGGTCGTCGCCGAGGATGTACAGGTCCGTGGCGGCATCCGCGGTGACGCGGCCCGCGGTGAGCTGGGAGGCGCTCAGGTAGCCGTAGTCCTCGCCGAGGCGCTGCCAGCCGGCCTTTCCGCCGGTGCGGGTGAAGGGGCCCTCGAGCAGGATCGCGCCGGCCCGGCTCTGGCTGATCGCCGTGAGGTCCTGGTCGCCGTCGCCGTCGAAGTCGCCGGCGACGACGTCCAGTCCGAACTGGTCGCCGGAGCCGACGTATTCGGGGGCGATGGGCGAGTGGAAGACGGTGCCGGAGCCCAGCCCTTTGGACCCGCCCCATACGACGGTCAGTCCGCCGCGCATCTGCACGTCACCGACGTCCTCCCCCGGTGAGGCGACGACCAGGTCGGCGTAGCCGTCGCGGTCGAGGTCGGCGGTGGTCGCCGCGAAGCCCCACTGATCACCCTCCTCCACCGCGCCGGGTATGCCCGCCGAGTCCTGGTGGATGGTCTGGACGCGGGTGCCGGGTCCGGTCGACGTGCCGTACACGACGGTGACCCGGCCGTCCTTGCCGTGCGTTCCGCCCAGCATGACCAGGTCACGGTAGCCGTCGCCGTTGAAGTCGTCGGCGAGCTCGGCGGGCGCCGCGGACGCCGTCGGGGCGGCGAGGAGCGGCGTGCAGAGTGCCGTCGCGAGTGCCGCCGCGGCGGCGAGGACGGTGCGTGAGGAGGGCATTTTTCTCCGGGGTCCCAGAAGCGTCCTGTGGACGGACACTTGAACTGCGATCTTCGACGCGCACGAACCGCCAATGGTTGTACGCGACTTCTCACCCCGGCTGACACGACACCTCCGCCCACACCGTCTTGCCCACGGGGTGCCGTGGCTCCCAGCCCCAGCGCTCGGCCAGGACGTCCACCAGGAACAGGCCGCGGCCCGACTCCCCTTCGGGGCAGGCCGAGGGCGGGGCCACGGGCGGCCGCCGCTTGCCGGACGCGGCGTCGGCGACCTCGACCCGGACCAGCCCGGACGGCTCGTCGTGCACGAGCCCGAGGCGGAAGTCCCGCCCCGGTACGCGGCCGTGCTGAACGGCGTTCGCGGCGAGTTCGCCGACGACCAGGGCGACCGCGCAGGCCGCGTCCGACTCCGGCGGGTGCCCCCACTCCTCCATCCACCGCACGGACAAACGCCGCGCGAGCCGGGCGCCACGGGGTGTCGAGGCGAACTGCGCCTCGCGCGTGGTGGTGGTCGTCGTCGTTCCTGGGAGCACAGCGGGCCGTCCTTGCCTGTCGTCTCGCGACGTGCGCGAGTCATCACGTTCCGTGCTCAAGGGTCGTCGGAGCGTCCTACGCTCGGAAGGTGACACAGCCTTACCTTTCGGTTCGTAAAGGACGGAAGTGACCCTTTGGCCAACGGAATTGACCCCAGGACGTCCATGGCGGCGCTGTTCGGCACGCGGGTGCGCAAGCTCCGTACGGCGGCCGGACTGACTCAGGCGGAACTCGGTGCGCTGGTCCACGTGGTGGGCACGCGGATCACCCAGATCGAGCGGGCCTCGGGAGCGAAACCGACGCTGGAACTGGCGCGGGCGCTGGACGCGGTGCTCGGTGCGGACGATCTGCTCGTGGAGCTGTGGCCGTACGTGTACCGGGAGACGTTTCCGGACTGGTCGCGGAAGTTCATGGCGTACTCGGAACGGGCGGTGTCGATCGCGCAGTACGCGGCCCACGTCGTGCCCGGTTTGCTACAGACAGAGGAGTATGCGCGGGCCGTCCTGAGCGTTGGGCTCACGCTGAGCAGCGAGGCGCAGTTGGAGGAGAGGCTATCGGCCCGTATGGGACGCCAGGAACGACTTGCCTCGGAGGACAGGCCAGTTCTGCGGGTCGTTCTGGACGAGGCAGTGCTGAAACGACCGATCGGTGGACGCACTGTGATGCACGAGCAGTTGGCCCGACTGCTCGACGCCGCGTCGGAGCGGCACATCACCGTTCAGGTGCTGCCCTTCGACCAGGGCGAGCACGACGCGATGGGCGGCTCACTGACGATTCTCACCCTTCCCGACGGCTCCGACGTGGCCTACACGGAGGGCGCGCACTACGGCCAACTCATCGAGGATCCGGACGAGGTCAGGGCTTTTGCCCTGACCTACCATCAGCTACGGGCGGCAGCCCTGCCCCCGCTCATGTCGCTCGACATGATCCGATCCGTGATGGAGGACAACCACCGTGGAGCGAAGGTTCCGTCCCGATCTGAACGGCGTCGCGTGGCGCAGGAGCAGCTACAGCAATCAGGAAGGCGGAGACTGCGTGGAAGTGGCGGACGGATTCCCCGACGCCGTCCCCGTCCGTGACAGCAAGGTCCCGCAAGGTCCCGCACTCTGCTTCGGAGGCGGCTCCTGGACCGCCTTCATAGGCGAGTTGAAGGCCGCCGCCCGCCACCGGATCTGAGCCGGCCGGGCACCGGTCACGCTGCGTCGTCCCGGCCCGCCGGTTCCTCGTCCGCGAGGGTCCGGCGGGCCACTGACCTACCCGAAGAACCGCTGGGCAGGGCTGCTCAGTCCGCATGATGTCGGTCGTGGTGGCTGTCGGCTCCTGTGCTGCTGCTTTCCCTGTTCAGGGACGACGGCTGACGCTGCGGTTTCCTGTCGTCGTCGGGGAGGCCGATCAGTTCCTCGACGTCGAAGATCCGTGCGATGGGTACGTCCGTGCTGCTGTGGGCGACGATCGAGAAGGCGATGGTGACGGCGATCAGGGTGAACGCCTCCTCACCCTGCGGGATGCCGGCCTGGAGCACCAGCAGTCCGTAGACCACCGAGGCGAAGCCCTTGGGCCCGAACCACGCCGCCGTGAGCTTCTCCTTGCGGTCGAAATCCGTGCCCACCAGGGACAGCAGCATCGAGGCCGGGCGGATGAGGACGATGGACAGGACCGCCACCGCGTAGCCGCCGATCGACACATCACCGAAGAGGTGCGGGGTGAGCAGCGCGCCGAAGACCAGCAGTGCCGCGAACTTGGCCAGCTCGGCCAGGGCGCCCCCCAGCGGCTCGAAGGCGCCCTTGGCCTGCGGCGCGACGGCGGCGATCACCGCGCCCGCGGAGAAGGCGGCCAGGTAGGGGTTGGCATGGGTGAGGTGACAGGCCGCATACAGAATGACTCCGACCGCCAGTGGCAGCAGGGGCTGGAGCGAGGGTTCCGCGCCCAGCAGGCGGAATCGGACCAGCCAGTGCACGAGCAGCGGCAGGGCCACGCCGAAGAGAAGCCCGAGGAGCAGTTCACCGGCGATCGCGGCGAAACCGATGTCCTCGGCGTGACCGGCGGGCGCGGCGGCCGCGACGAAGACGAGGACGAACGGCAGTGCGAGACCGTCGTTGACGCCGCTTTCGATGTTGAGCAGCTGCCTGAGCCGGGCGGGAACCTCCTCGCGGCCCACGATGGCCGAGGCGAACACCGGGTCGGTAGGTGCCAGCACCGCGCCGACCAGGAAGGACGTCGTCCAGTCCAGGCCCACCAGGAAGTGCGTCAGCAGCGCGACCCCGAGGAAGGCCAGCGGCATGCCCAGCCCGAGCGCGCGGGCGGGGTTGCGCCAGGCCCGGCGCAGGGCCGGGAAGGAGACGTGCATGCCGTCGGTGAACAGCACCGCGAAGAGCGCCAGGTCGGCGGTGACCCGGACGATGTCGCTGTCCGGGGTGATGTGGATCAGACCGAGGAACCCGTCACTGACGAGCGCGCCGCCCACCAGGAACAGCAGCGAGGTGGACAGCACTGACCGGGCGGCCAGCCCGGACAGTAGTACCGCCACCAGCAGTGCCGCCCCGAAGACTATGACGAGTACCACCTGACATTCTCCCGCTGTAGATCAGACACTCCCGACGTCGGCACCGGACCGGCGGGCGCCTCTCCCTCGGCCCACTTGGGGACCCTGAGACTGGCACACCTACCCACCGACGTCCCTGTCATCGCGGAGCCCGTCCGGGCCTGCTGCGCCCGGTCTGCCCGACAGCGGACGATCCGTACGTCGGCCTGGGCCACCGGTGTACCCGGAGCGTTGAGAAGAATCGATACGGGCAAGATCTCTGCCGCGCCGCATACGGCCGTGCCCGCGTAGGGGCCGACGGGCGCGATACGGGACCGTCAGCGGTGAGGTCGTCCCACGCCGCTTTCGGAGGCCCTCGTCCGCCGGCTCGCTGTGCGGTAGGCCTTCAGCGCAGGTGCGGTGGTGACGCCGTGTACCACGGTGCTGGCGGCGACGATCAGCGTCCCGGCGGCCAGTACCTGAGGATCGGGGCTGAGCCGGTGGGCCTCCATCGTCAGGTAGAACAGGGCTGAGACGCCGATGGGCCCGAACCAGCCCAGGAAGAGCGCGTCACGCCACCTCAGGGACAGCGGGCGCATCAGGGCGAGCACGACCGGCAGGCGGCGCAGCAGCAACGTGCCCAGGACCAGCAGCAGACCGCGCCACCATCCCAGGTCGCCCCACTCCCGCCACGGGATCATGGCGCCGAACACCACGAACAGCGGCAGGACGGCGAACCGGTTGATCGCCTCATCGATCTTGTTCTCGGTCGTTCGTTCGTCGATCGAGCTGGTCGCGTTGAAGACCAGACCGGCGACGAAGACGGCCAGGACACCATCGACGCGCAGTAGCCCTGACATGCCCAGCACCAGCAGGGCGAGCATCAGGGTGTAAAGGAGCAGCGGGCCGGACTGCATGGTGCGGTGCTGCTCGGCGCCCCGCAGCACTCTGCCGCCCAGCCGGCCGATCGCCGCTCCGAGCAGCGTGGCGCCCGCGACCTGCCAGAGGGACTCCAGCACCGCCTCGCCACCGCTCAGGGGCCCGGCGATCGCGATCGCGGCGAGTACCAGGGGCAGGGCAAGGCCGTCGTTGGCGCCCGACTCCAAGGAGAGCAGTTGCCGGGTGCGCTCCGCGACGGTCTTCTCGGCGGCTCCGCCGGTGACGACGCTGGAGGCCAGTACCGGATCCGTGGGACACAGGGCCGCGCCCAACAGTGCCGCCGCGCCCAGCCCGGCCCCGAGAACGGCAGCCGACACCACCGTGGTCACCAGAGCCATCCCAGCGATCGCGACGGTCAGCAGGAGCGCCACGGGTTTGACCCGCGCCCGCACAACGCTGAACCGGTAACGCAAGGCCACAGCCATCACCGAGACGGCGAGGAGCAGGCGGCAGGCCTCGTGCAGCTCCTTGTGCCCTTCCGCCACGGTGGGCAGATCGAGGACGCCGGCTCCTGCGGGGCCGACGGCGACGCCGGTCAGCAGAGCCAGCAGGGGGGCGGTGAGCGGAGCCCGCTCGATGCGCTTCGAGAGTGCGGCCACCACCAGGGCCAAGGCACCGAAGGTGGTCAGCAGAACGTTCAGCATGCACCTGCGAGTGCCCCGCAGCGATCACGGCGTATCTCATTCGATTGCGGCTGAAGCACATCACCCGCCGGCCGCGTCCCCGACCTCACAGGGCAATACACCTGGCCGACTCCTGTGGCCGGCAGCATGACGGCGCACCAGGCGGCAAGCCGGCGAGCGGGCTCCGAGAGCAGTCGGTCCGGGCATTCGACACCATTAGTCCCTTCCGTCCGTCCGCACTAATGTGGTCGGAAAGCCGTCGGTCACCACTCATCGAGCCCTGCCGATGATCGTGAAGTCGGCACCGAGGGTGAGGAGTCGGCGCAGGGCGAGCGGCGGGTGGCGCAACCAGCCCACCGAGAGGAGAGAACCAGTGGTGAGCACGCCGTGACCGGGCCGACCGGCTCCACAGCACTCACGCCTCCGGTCGGCCCGGCGACGCCGAAGCGGAGCGCGTTGCGACCGCGTTTGCCGGGTCCGCCGGTGCCGGGGGCAACGTCGGCCACGGCCGGCTGCCCAGCCCGCTTGCGTCGCGCCGATGCGTGACACACTCCGGGTCCAGCTGTGGCCGCTGCCCACGCTGGGTGTCGCGCTCGCCGTCGTCGCGGGTGTGGCATTGCCCCGGCTGGACGAACGGCTTCACGACGGCTTTCCGCCGTGGCTGAGGGACTACCTGTTCGGCGGCAGCTCCGACGCCGCTCGTGCGGTGCTGGCCGCCATTGCGGGTTCACTCATCACGGTCACGGCGCTGACCTTCTCGCTCACTGTGCTGACACTGCAACTGGCGAGCAGCCAGTTTTCCCCGCGCGTGCTGCGGACCTTCAATGCGGACCGCTATGTCCGGACCACCCTGTCGATCTTCCTCGCGACGTTCACCTACGCCCTGACCGTCCTGCGCACCGTACGCACCGGCGAGGACGAACGGACCGGATTCGTCCCCGCGCTGTCGATCACGGTGGCCTTCCTGCTCACCCTGGCCAGCCTGCTCGCTCTGGTCCTGTTCCTGTCCCACCTGGCACGTGAGATCCGGGTGGAGACGCTGATGACAAGCGTCCACTCGTCCGCCGACCGCACCGTCCGTCGGCTGCTGAAGGAAGGGCAGGACACGGCCCACGGTGACTCCGCCGGCGCACCGTCCTCCGGCGTGCCGGAACCGCCCGCGGACGCCCTGCCCCTGAGCATCGGCGTCTCCGGCTTCCTCACGTCCGTCGACGAGGCAGCCCTGCTGCGGGCAGCCGTCGACGCCGACGCAGTCCTGCTCATCGACCGCCATCCCGGAAGTTCGCTGATCGCCGCCACACCCGTGGGGGCCGCCTGGCCCCGCATGCAAGAGCCGTTCTCCCCCGAAGCACGGTCACGGCTGGCCGGAGACATCCGCGAGACGGTGCACACCGGCCCCGAGCGCACCGGCCGCCAGGACATCGCCTTCGGGCTCCGGCAGCTCACCGACATCGCCGTCAAAGCGCTCTCCCCGGGGATCAACGATCCGACGACCGCCGTGCACGCCCTGTCCCACTCCGCTGCGCTGCTGTGCGAACTGGCACAGCACGATCTCGGACCCCGGTTGCTGCGCGACGACGACCGGCGGGTCAGAGTCGTACTGCGACGCCCGGATCTGGCGGATCTGCTGGACCTTGCCGTGGCGCAACCCCTGCGCTACGGCGCCGCCGAGCCCGCCGTCCTGGAACGCGTCGCGACGCTGCTGCGCGAACTCGCGTGGTGCACCACACCCGACCGGCACCCGCCCATCGTCGCCGCGCTCGCCCGGCTGCGCTCCACCATCGACGAGCGCGACCGTCACGCCACCGAGTATTCCCGGCTCACCGGATTGACACGACTCGTCGACGAAGCTCTGGCCGGTCGATGGGGCCACGGCCGTATCCACGGACGCACGGTCGACCCGTGACCCGTCACGTGCGTCGTGTCCGGCGTTCCAGTCGGCGCCCGCATCGGAGGCACCGTCCGGTTACGAGTCCCCAGACGCGCGAAGCCTCCGCCGGTCATCTCGGATTCACCCATGCCGTTGGTGCCCACCGGAACCGGGCCGTCCCCCGTCACCACGCTGATGATCCCGGTCGACGGCATCCCCACCGGACCGCCCTGATCAGGGCCGTCGGCCGGGGCGTCCTGGGAGCCGGACAGGTACGGAGGAGGAGTCGACACGTCTCGGAGTGCTCGCCCGTCTGCGGGCCGGTTCCCGTCCGGACGCTTCGTGTGGTGCCAGGCCATCGGGGTGTCAGGCCGATCGGCGTGCGAGTACCGCGCCCGTCCTCGCGTCCACCGTGTGGACCACCGCCGTCTCGTCTGCCACACCGAGAACATGGACGTTCCAGACCGGGTCGCCGTTACGTTCGTCGAGCCTGATGGCGGTGACGAGCTCGCCGGTGTCGGCCGCCTCTCGAGCCGCTTCGTCCGGAAGGATCCGGGTCTCCTCCAGACGCCGCACCAGCTGCTGCCGCTCGGTTTCCGTCAGATCCGGGCCGGCGCCGCCCCCCAGCACCTCACCCCGGGTGGCACCAAGCCGGACCGTCCGGATCCGCCCGCTCTGGTCCACGATCCAGCTCTCCCACACAGGCGAGTCCGACTCGGGTTCTTGAAGCTCCAGCACCACCAGCTCACCCGCGGTCACCTCGGCCACGGACAGGCGAACGGCGCGCGCGGGGTCGACCTCGACCATCCCGTACCGCTCGGCGGGTTCATTCAACGGGTCGTCGCGACCGCAGCCCACGAGCAGCCACAGCGCGAGCACGGGCATGGACAGGGCGGCGGCGAACCGCCTGCACAGCCGCCTGCCGCCGTGCCGAAAGGTCGATCCTTTTCCTCTCACGCACCTGGACTTACCACCCGGAAGGGAGCGAATCACGCGTCCACGAGGAAATCACCGTCTCATCATGGTGAACGCCGGTCACGCTCGGCGGGCAGATGCCTGCTCCCTCCTCGGCGGCTGCCCCGGTGCCGCCCCGATCACGCGCCGGTCGCCGCCGGGCCTGCCTACGTCCCCGCCGGACAGGCACGCGTAGGGCTGGACGGACCATTCGGCGTCCGCACCGCCGCGGGCGCATCACGGAAAGGTGGACACCCAGGGCCCCCGCCTTCTGGACGAGCCTGACCAGCACACCGATCGCCTCACGTGCCCGGACTCAGAGATCGGCTCCAGGGACGCGGAAACGGTCGTGCGGAGCGACCACCCGGGCCTCGGTCTTGCTCCCGCCGCTGATCGGACACTCCTCGAACAGCCACTAATATATAGTCGATGGCAGCATCGATATATGTGGAGGTGTACATCGTGAGTCGGACCGTGATCGACCTGGACGATGATCTGGTGGCAGACGTGGCCAAGGCTCTGGGCACCGGCACCAAGAAGGAGACCGTGAACACCGCTCTGCGCGAGGTGCTGGAGTACCGCCGCCGTGCACTGGCGCTCACCCGTCTGCGGGCAGCAGCCGGGGACGGCGCCTTCGACCTGGACCTCTTTGAGGACAAGGGGAACTACCGCCGGTGAACGCCGCGCTGTTCCTGATCGACACGAGCGCCCTCGCCCGTCTGCTGCGCGGCGACGCCGAGCAGTACGGCTGGGACCGGGCGGCAGCCGCCGGGCTCATCGCCACCTGCCCCATCACGGAACTGGAGTTCTTCTACAGCGCACGTTCCGCCACCGACCGGGCACAAGGCATCGAGGACGTGCGCTCGCTTTTCGGCTGGGTACCGGTCGACGACCGTGCCTACGAACGTGCCTGGCAGGTTCAGGAGATCCTCACCCAGCGCGGTCAGCACCGCAGCGCCGGGGCCGTCGACCTCGTTGTAGCCGCCACGGCCGAGCTCCAGGGGCTGACCCTGTTGCACCGCGACCGGGACTTCGAATGCATCGCCGCCGTCACAGGCCAGGCGCTTCAGTGGTACGGCCCCGAAATCGGCAAGTGAGCTGACCGGTGGCGTGCAGCGGAGTGGTTGACTTGCGCGCATGTCGTCAACTCTCGGTGTACCGCGCCCCGATCAGGCTGCCTACATGCTACGGGCGGCCGCCAGCGACACCGGCCGTGCCTACAAGCAGCGGCTCCTCGAGTCGCTGGACGTTCGGTTGGGTCATACGGTCCTGGACGTCGGATGCGGACCCGGTACCGATCTGCCCGCGCTGGCGGAACGCGTCGGTGAGACCGGCACCGTGATCGGTGTGGACCGGGACCGGGCGATGCTGGAGCAGGCCCGGATCCGCACGGCGGACCTGCGGTGGGTGGAGGTCCGCGAGGGGGACGCCCACGCACTTCCCGTCGAGCCGGGGACGGTGGACCGCGCCAAGGTCGACCGCGTGCTCATGCATGTGGCCGAACCGTCCGACGTCCTCGCGGAACTGCGTCGCGCCACCCGGCCGGGCGCGCGGATCGGCCTCGCGGAACCCGACTGGGACACGCTGGTCGTCGACTCCGAGGATCTCGACACCAGCCGCGCCTTCACCCGCTTCACCACGGCGGAGGTGGTCCGTCACGCGGCCATCGGCCGCGGCCTCGCCCGCCTCGCCGGACGGGCGGGCTTCCGCGTCGAGGACGTGAGCGCCGTGACACCCGTCTTCCTGGACTTCCGGGAGGCGGACCACACGCTGGGCCTGGGCCGCAATCTGCAGCGGGCCATCGACGGGGGCCACATCGACCCGGCCCGCGGCCGTGACTGGTTCGCCGGCCTCTCCGAGGGACCCTTCTACGCCTCGTTCACGCTGGTCAGCGTGGTCTGCTCACGCTGATCACGCTGACCGGCGGCCGCCGCGGGATCCGCGACGGCCGCCGGACTGCCAGGTGTCCACGCGTCCCTACGCCCGGCTCTCCGTCTCGGCGTCGGCGACGGCGATCGTGATGCCGAGGGCCTTGGCGATGTTCGCCGCCGCCGTCATGACGCGGGCCGTTCCCACGACGGGCGCGATGGCGACCAGGACGTCCTGCACCTTCTCGGCGGTCATGCCGGACTGGATGGCGGGGTCGATGTGCGCGATGTAGGAGATCGGCGGGGCGTCCGACGCGGCGAGGGCCGCGATGCGGGTGAGCATGAACGTCTCCTGGTCCAGCCCGCACCGCTCGACCGAGTCGACCGTCATCGCGACGAGGGTGTCCAGTACCGGAGTCTCAGATGCTGTGGCCATGGGCCGTCTTCTCCTGTCAGTGGGGAAGGGGAACCGACGGACACGGGAGGCGGAGGCTGCCCCTGCGGTACAGCACCGCTCGACCGTGCGTCCGCTCCGGCGGTATGCCCGTTTCACACTGATCGCCCGTCGAGAGAGCCGCCGGGGACGGGACACGGTCCGACCGCGATACCTGGCGCGGGGCACACATCACCCGTCGGCGAGGCGTCTGAACTCACTACGATCAGCCGTCATGAACTGGGTCGAGCGCACCGCCGAGTTGCGGCAGTGGAGCCGGGGTGGGGTGCGGGCGCCGCACAAGCCGCTGCTGCTGCTCTACGCGCTCGGGCGGTTCCAGCGGGACGGTGACGGGGAGTTGCCGTACAGCGCCGTGGAGGAGGATCTGCGGCGGCTGCTGGACGAGTACGGGCCGGGGAGGCGGACTTCGCCCGCCTATCCGTTCCATCACCTGGTCGGCGACGGTGTGTGGGAGGTGCGGAGCGACCGCGGGTCCGGCAGTCCGGGGACCGGCGTGCGGGAGCTGCGCGCGACGAACGCGGCCGGGCGGCTCGTGCCGGAGTTGCGGGTGGCTTTGCGGCGGGAGCCGTCGTTGCTCGGGCGTATGGCCCAGGTCCTGCTCGACGCGAACTTCCCGTCCTCGCTGCACGGCGAGCTGTGCGAGGCGGTCGGCCTGGACCTGGAACCGGCGGAGATCACCCACCTCACAGCCGCGCGACGGCAGCGGGACCGCCGGATGCGGGAGCTGGTGCTGACGGCGTACGAGTACCGGTGTGCCTTCTGCGGCTACGACGGGCGGATCGGGCCGGTGGCGGTCGGGCTGGAGGCCGCGCATGTGCGCTGGTGGGCGTTCGACGGGCCGGACGACGTGGACAACGGGCTGTGCCTTTGCTCCCTGCACCACAAACTCTTCGACAAGGGCGTCCTCGGCGTGGGCGACGGCCACCGCGTCCTGGTCTCGCAGAGCTTCGTCGGACACAGCGCCGCGGCCCGCGCCCAGGTCACCGACCTCTCCGGCCGCCCGCTCATCGGCCCCCAGCCGGGCACCGCCCCCATAGCGGCGTCCCACCGCGCCTGGCACACCGCCCAGGTCTTCCACGGCACCCCGCGCCCCTCGGCCCGACCCGCCCCGTCCTCAGGCTGACCGCAGCCCCAGCCACTCCCGCACCACCTCGAAGTCCGCCTCCGTCAGTCCTTTCGCCGGGTCCACCCTGTGCAGCAGGGCCGGGGCCGGGTGGGCTGCCTCCACCCAGTTTCGGTCCGGTGCGCCGATCTCGTCGTCCAGCCAGACGAACGGGCGGCGTCCGGCCCACTCCGTCAGACGGCGGGTCTTCCAGTGGAGGCCACGAGGCGCGGGGGCGTCGTCGTCCTCCGGCCAGGAGACCATCGGCAGGCGGGGCAGCCCGAGGCGCGGGGCGATCGTGTCGTTCGCCTCGTGCTGCCAGGTCGTCGCCCACACCAGATCGCAGGCGAGGGCGAGCAGGCGGGCGCCCACCGTGGGGTCGAGGCGGGTCAGCAGGGGGTTGCCGGAGTTCGTGAGCGGTTCCCGCGCGGGCGTGCCGGTGCCGAAGGGGAGCAGAGGGCCGTCCACGTCCAGGAAGAGGAAGGGGCGGCCGGGCGCGGTCATGCCGTCAGCGTCTCACGGGTGCATCCTGGCGCCCCTCAGGATCTTGTCCACGGCGTTCTTCGGGCCGTGGACCGAGAGGCCGGCCAGGTCCAGGTCCGTCGTGCCGACGGCGCGTACCGCCGCGCGGTTGGCCTCGTCGTGGCCCGTGGCGAACAGGTCGCCGGTGAAGACCGCGCGCGGCAGGGCGCGGGTCAGCGCACGCGCGTGTGCCGCCTTCAGGACCTCCTTCGTGCCCTGGAAGACCAGGACCGGCTGGCGGAACATCGGCAGGTACCGCACGCCGTCCGCGTCCTCGTACGGTTCCCCGATCACCTCGGGGAACTGCGTGCCCAGGCCGCTGACCAGGAAGGCGGTGACGTTGAGGCGCTGCCAGGGTTCCAGGTCCTCGCGCAGCAGGACGGCGATCTTCGTGTCGAAGCGGGTGCTTGTGCTCATGGAGTGAGACTGCCGGTCCGGCCGCGCCGGCGTCTTGTACGTTGTTTGCATGGCCTCCCGGGCGACCTCAGGGGCGACGGTTTCCGCCTGGCGGCCCCGGGTGCCGGGCGTCGTCGAGGTGTTCCACGCCCGCTTCACCGAGTACGCCTACCCGATGCACGTCCACGACGCCTGGACGCTGCTCATCGTCGACGACGGCGCCGTACGGTACGACCTGGACCGGCACGAGCACGGCACCCCGCACGACACGGTGTCCCTGCTGCCGCCGCACGTCCCCCACAACGGCGCCCCCGCCACCGCCGGCGGCTTCCGCAAGCGTGTGCTGTACCTCGACACCAGCCGGCTCGGCGACGATCTCATCGGGGCCGCCGTCGACCGGCCCGATCTGCGCGACCCCCTGCTGCGGCGGCGCGTCGCACAGGTGCACTCCGCGCTTCTGCGGCCCGGGGACGAACTGGAGGCGGAGAGCAGGCTGACGCTGGTCGGGGAGCGGTTGCGGGGGCATCTGCGGTCGCGGGACGCCGCTCGGTCACCCCGGCGGGATCCCGTACTCGCCCGTCGGCTGCGGGAGTTGCTCGACGATCGGGTGGTCGACGGTCTCACCCTTCAGGAGGCGGGCACGCTGCTGTCCGCCCATCCGGCCCATCTCGTACGGGCGTTCAGCAGGGCGTACGGCATCGCGCCGCACCAGTACCTGACGTCCCGCCGGGTCGGGCGGGCCCGGCGGCTGCTGCTGGAGGGGCGGTCACCGGGCGGCGTCGCGGTCGCCACCGGGTTCTACGACCAGGCGCATCTCACCCGGCACTTCCGGAGGCTGGTGGGGGTCACTCCGGGTCGTTACCGGCCGAGGGACGCTGGAGCAGGTGCGTGAACGCGTCCAGGTTGCGGGTGGATTCGCCGCGTGAGACCCGCCAGTCGTACTCCCTGCGGATCGCGGAGGCGAAACCGAGTTCCAGCAGGGTGTTGAAGCTGCCGTCGGCGGCCTCGAGGACCTGGCCGAGGAGTCGGTCGAGTTCCTCCGCGGTGACGGCGGAGAGCGGCAGGCGGCCGGTGACGTAGATGTCGCCGAGCGGGTCCACGGCGTAACTCACGCCGAAGAGCCTGAGGTTGCGCTCCAGGAGCCAGCGGTGCACCCCGCCCTCGTTCTCGTCGGGGTGACGGATGACGAAGGCGTTGAGGGAGAGCGTGTGCCGGCCCGCGATCAGGGAGACGGTCGTGGAGAGCTTGCGGGTGCCGGGCAGCTTCACGACGTAACTGCCGGGGGCGGGGTTCTCCCACTCCAGTTCGGCGTCCTTCAGCACGCCCTCGATGACCTGCGCCGCCCGCTCCGCTTCCGCTGCCTTGTCAGCCATGGTGCGAGCGTACGTGACGGCGGTGGGCCTGGGTCGCGGCCGTGTAGACGTCGGCCGTGGCGGCGGCCGCGGTGTCCCAGCCGAAGGACTGGGCGTGCCGGGCGGCGGCCTCTCCCATGCGGGCGGCGAGGTGCGGGTGGTCGGCGAGGTCGCGCAGCACGCGCGCGTAGGCGCGGGGATCGTGGCCCTGGATGAGGAAACCGGTGTGTCCGTCCCGTACGGCGACCGGGAGTCCGCCCACCGCGGCGGCGAGCACCGGGGTGCCGGCGGCCTGCGCCTCTATGGCGACCAGGCCGAAGGACTCGCTGTAGGACGGCATGACGAGCACGGACGCCGCGCGGAACCAGTCGGCGAGCTGTTCCTGACCGACGGGCGGGTGGAAGCGCACGACGTCGGCGATGCCGAGCCGCGCGGCGAGCTTCTGCAGGCCCTCCGGCTTGGCGAGGCCGCTGCCGCTGGGGCCGCCGACCACGGGGACGCAGATCCGTGAGCGCAGCTCGGGGCGCTCGTCGAGCAGGGCCGCCACCGCGCGGAGGAGGACGTCGGGGGCCTTGAGGGGCTGGATGCGGCCCGCGAAGAGGGGGATCAGGGCGTCGCCGGGCAGGCCGAGGCGGGCCCGCGCGGCGGCGCGGCCGTCGGCGGGGCGGAAGCGGTCCAGGTTCACGCCGGGGTGGACGACGGCGACCTTGCCGGGGTCGGCGGCGTAGTGCCGCAGGAGTTCGCCAGCCTCTTCCGCGGTGTTGGCGATGAGCCGGTCGGCGGCGGCGACGATCTGGGTCTCGCCGATGACGCGGGCGGCGGGCTCGGGGGTGTCGCCGTCGGCCAGGTTGGCGTTCTTGACCTTGGCCATGGTGTGCATGGCGTGGACCAGGGGGACGCCCCAGCGCTGGGCGGCGAGCCAGCCGACGTGGCCGGAGAGCCAGTAGTGGGAGTGGACCAGGTCGTAGTGGCCCGGGCGGTGTCCGGCCCAGGCCTGCATCACGCCGTGGGTGAAGGCGCACAGCTGGGCGGGCAGGTCCTCCTTGGCGAGTCCCTCGTAGGGGCCGGCGTCGACGTGCCGGACGAGGACACCGGGGGCGAGCTCGACGCTGGGCGGGAGGGCGGCGGTGGTCGCCCGGGTGAAGATCTCGACCTCGATGTTGATCGCGGCGAGGCGCTGGGCGAGCTCCACGATGTAGACGTTCATGCCGCCGGCGTCGCCGGTGCCCGGCTGGTGGAGCGGGGAGGTGTGCACGGAGAGCATCGCCACGCGGCGGGGCCTGCGGTGCAGGCGCAGCCGCGGCGGTGCGGCGGGGGAGCGCCGCCCGAGCCTCGCGATGTACTGGCTCACGTGGCGTTCCTCCTCGCTGCGGGCATGGCATGCGGAGGGTGTGCTGCCCTCGGGGACGTCAACAGCGGCAGGCCGCGTCGCAATTTCCGGACGCCCTCCCCGATTCCGGTCTTTGCCGAATCATTACCGGGAGTCGCTCAACCGTTCGAGCGCGGGACGCGTCTCCCCGTGCGGTGATACCCGTACTGGTACCGGTATCCGCGCTCCGCTCGAGGAGCCCCTTACCCTCGTCCCTATGACAGTCCGCGCCGCCTCCCGCTCCGTCGTGGGCACGGTGACGCGCGGAACCACCAACCCCAACCGGCTGCGCCGCATGGACCGCTGGATCGCGGCCGCGCACGGCGCGGAACTGCGCCGCGCGCGGGACCCCCTCGCCGTCGACCTCGGCTACGGCGCGGCGCCCTGGACGCCGGTCGAGCTGTTGCACCGGCTGCGTACCGTGGCGCCGCGCACATGCGTGGCGGGCGTCGAGATCGAACCGGACCGGGTCGCGGCCGCGCGGCCGTACGAGCGCGAGGGGCTGGTCTTCCTGCGGGGCGGCTTCGAGGTGCCGGTCCCGGGACGGCCGGTGCTGATCCGCGCGGCGAACGTGCTGCGCCAGTACGACGAGGCGGAGGTCGACGCCGCGTGGCGGCGGCTGTGCGCACGGCTCGCGCCGGCCGACCCGGCCACGGGCTCGCGCGGCGGACTGCTGGTCGAGGGCACCTGTGACGAGATCGGGCGCCGGCACGTGTGGGTCGCGCTCGGCCCCGAGGGTCCGCGCACCGTCACCTTCGCGACCCGGCTGGGCTCGCTCCGACGCCCCTCGGACCTGGCGGAACGACTCCCTAAGGCGCTCATCCACCGCAATGTCCCCGGCGAACCGGTGCATGCCTTCCTGCGCGACTTCGACCGCGCCTGGGCCGCCGCCGCGCCCTACGCCGCGTACGGCGCCCGGCAGCGCTGGATCCGCACGGTACGGGACCTCACGGCCGGCTGGCCGGTGACGGACGGGCCGGCGCGATGGCGGCAGGGGGAAGTCACGGTGCGGTGGGAGGCGTTGGCGCCGCGGGGCTGACCCGGCGGCGGGAACGATCTCCGTGAGTCGTTCGTCACATCGGCGGGGCGATCGCCGTGCCGGGGAACGCCCGGCCGGGAGAGGCGGGAAGTACTCCCCCTGTCGTTTCGCGCGCCGGCATGGCAGCATCCCCCCGGCGACTGAATGTTACTGACGGTTAAACAGGCGGGGGTGCGTCATGGGGACGGGCAAGCGCGGGTTGCTCACGGCGGCCGTGGCCGTGGTCTGCGCGGTCACCGTACTGGCGGTGCCCGGTACGGCGTTCGCGGCCCCCACTCCCCCACCGCCTCCGGGCACGACCGCGAGCGTCACCGTGGTCGGCGACCAGGACGAGGAACTCGAAGCCGTACGCAAGAAGCTCGACAAGCTCTACCGTGCGGCGGCCGTCGCCACCGAGGAGTACAACGCCGCCGAGGAGAAGGCCCGGCAGCAGTCCGCCGAGATCGTCCGGCTGGCGAAGAAGATCGTCGAGGGCCGGGAGAAGCTCGACGGGTTGAAGGAGCGCGCGGGCGCCGCGGCCGCCGCCCAGTACCGCGGTGGCGGGCTGCCTCCCGAGGCCCACCTCGTGCTGAGCGACGATCCGCAGGACTTCCTCGACGGCGCGGGCCGGGTGCGGCAGGGCGAGCACGCGGCCAAGGGGCTGATCGGCGAAATGACCCGCACACAGCAGGACTTGGAGCAGTACGCGCAGGACGCGGACGCCCAGTGGAAGAAGCTGGAGGCGGGCCGCAAGGCCAAGGCCACGGCGCAGAAGAAGATCGAGAAGCAGATCGAGGCGGCCGAGGAGGTCGAGTCCGAGCTGGAGCAGGTGGAGAAGGAGCGCCTGGCCCTGCTGGAGCAGCGGGCCGCCGATCAGGCACAGGCGAGCTGGCTGAGCTCCGGCATCCTCGACGACATCGACGGCCGGGCGACGAAGCAGGGCAGGAAGGCCGTCGCCTACGCCACCGCGCAGATCGGAAAGCCGTACCAGTGGGGCGCGGAGGGGCCGAACACGTACGACTGCTCCGGGCTCACCTCACAGGCCTGGATCTCGGCCGGACAGGGCATCCCGCGCACCTCGCAGGCCCAGTGGAAGCAGCTGAAGCGGGTGGCCGTCAGGGACATGCGGCCCGGTGACCTCATCATCTACTTCGGCGACGCCAGCCATGTCGGGATGTACGTCGGCGACGGCGTCATGGTGCACGCCCCGCGTCCCGGGCGGTCGGTGACGCTCGCGGGGGCCGGGTCGATGCCGATCCTCGGGGTCGTACGGCCGGACGCGGCCGCGGACTGACCGGCGGGCGAACCCCGCCCCGGTCCGCCCAACACCCCCGTGACATGGGCCACGTGACCCATCACACGTGGATCTTGCCGCCAAACCCCCTGCGGACGTGACGTTCGTCATTCACGCGGCATCTCCGGCCTGTCCAACTGCGGTAGCAAACGCGGCATATGACAGCGGCCGATGGCGGAGCGGCGCCGCTCACACCATTCCGCTGCGGCGCCGTCAACCGCTATGGTCCCCGTTCGAAGGGGCATCCCCTGCTCGCACACGGAGGTGGGAGCCGGGGACAGGGCCGAGATCCGTCGCCCGTGCCATGCCCTCGGGGGGAGGGAAGGAACCCGGAACAATGCCCGCACCCGTACCGCGGCAGAGAGCGATCCCGGCCGCGGAAAGTGGTCAGGCGCCGGCCGCCGCACAGAGCACAGGCTCCGCCCCGGTCTCCCCGGAGGCCCGGACGACGGCCCCCCGCGCGGCGGACCCGTCCCAGAGCGGCACCCCGGACCGGACCGGCACCGCGCCGGACCGGGCCGAGACGGCCGCCCACACCAACCTCACACTGCTGCTGATCGAGGACGATCCGGGCGGTTCACCGATCGTGCCGGACCTGCTCGACCAGTCCGGCAAGCCGATTCGCATCCGCACCGCCCGCAATCTCACCGAGGCCGAGCGGCTGCTGACCGACGACGTCCACTGCATCCTGCTGGACCTCGCCCTGCCCGCACCGGGCCGCACCGGCGACGGTGACGAGCTCGCCGTGCTCAAGCACGTCCTGGAGCTCGCGCCCCGGCACGCCGTCCTCGCCCTCACCGGCGCCGACGACGCCGAGCGCGGCGCCGAGGCGGTACGGGTGGGCGCCCAGGACTATCTCGTCCGCGACGAGCTGGACGGCCGGCTGCTGAGCCGGGCGATCCGCTACGCGGTGGAGCGCAAGCGGTCCGACTCCGCCGAGCGCCGGCTCGCCGAGGGCCGGGTGCGCGCCCAGGAGAACCGCCGGCTGGAACGCGGCCTGCTGCCGACCCCGCTCCTTGACGGTTCCCCGCTGCGCTTCGCCGCCCGCTACCGCCCCGGCCGCTCGCGCGCCCTGCTCGGCGGCGACTTCTACGACGTCGTCCGCACCCCGGACGGAACCGTGCACGCCATGATCGGCGACGTCTGCGGGCACGGCCCGGACGAGGCCGCCCTCGGTGTGGAGCTGCGCATCGCCTGGCGCGCGCTGACCCTGGCGGGACTGTGCGGGGACCAGCTCCTCGGCACCTTGCAGGAAGTGCTGGAGCACGAACGCGCGGACGACGAGATCTTCGCGACCCTGTGCACGGTGGACATCGCGCCGGACGGCCGCCGGGCGGGACTGTGCCTGGCCGGCCACCCGTCACCGCTGCTCGCCCGCCCGGGTGTGCCGGCGCGCCTGCTGCCGTACGACAACAACGGCCCGGCGCTCGGACTGCTGCCGGGCGCCCGCTGGCCGCGGACGCAGGTGGAGCTGGGTGCCGAGTGGAGCCTGATGCTCTACACCGACGGCCTGATCGAGGGCCGGGTCGGCGGCACCGGCGAACGGCTCGGCCAGGAGGGCATGGTCGAGATGATCCGCCGCCAGCTCTCCGAGGGGCTGCGCGGCGAGGAACTGCTGCGGACCGCGGTGAACGAGGTGCGCGACCTCAACGGCGGTGAGCTGACGGACGACGTGGCGGTCCTGCTGCTGGACCGGGCGGTGTGACACGGCCCCGCGCCCGTGCGGCGCGGGGCCGGCCCGCGGTGGTTCAGCGGCCGCCGTTGTACGGGCCGTAGGGGCCGTCGCTGCTGGAGCCGCCCCTGCGGGCACGGCCGCCGCCGGGCAGGCCACGCAGGGCCGGGCGGACGTCGACCATGTAGACGATGGTCGCGATCAGCCCGATGATCGGCAGGAACGACAGGATGTTGAAGATCAGGTTCACGACGAAGGCGATGGCGAGGATGATCAGCCAGAACGGCTTGGTCTGCTTGTCGGCCGCGCGGTAGGCGTCCTCACGGCGCGTGGCGGCGTCGATCAGCGCGAAGCCACTGAAAACGATCAGGGCCATGCTCAGCAGCCACATGAACCCCGCGAAGCCCTGCATCAGCACAACGTCCACCACCCGATTCGGCTCGTCTCTTACGCCGTCTTCACGCCGTCACCGTACCCGCATCCCCGGTCCGGATACCCGGAGAACGGGCCGGGCACCACGAGAGTGCCCGGCCCGTCCCCTTCGTCCGCACGGCGCCTACTGGGCGGGCGGGGTCGTCTTCTTCGCGGTGGCCTTGCGCGCCGGGGCCTTCTTGGCGGCGGCGGGCTTCTTCCCCGCCGTGTCCCCGTTCGCGGCGGCGGCCTCGACGGGCTTGCCGTTCGTGACCTCGACCGGCTGGGGCCGGGGCGCCGGCTCCGGCTCGACGGCCACGGCGATGTCCTCGATGCCCTCGGCGGCCTCGCCGCGCCAGGTCCGCACGGTCTGCTCGCCGCGCTCGGCGACCTTCTCGTACGTCTCCCGGGCCTTGACCGCGTACTCGGCGGCGATGCCGACGCCGCGCAGCGCGAAGTCCTGGGCGTTCTCGCCGAGCTTCTTCAGGTCGGTGTCGAGCGAGCCGATGAGCTCGCCGACCTTGGCCTGGAGGTTCTCCTGCGTCTCCCGGACCCGGACGGTCGCCCGCTCCTGGACGGCCTTGGGGTCGGTGTTGCGGACGGCCTCGATGCGGGCCGGGGCCTCGGCGCGCAGCTGCTCCACCAGAGCCGGCACCTTCTTGGCCTGCTGCAGCGCCAGGTCGGCGGTGCCGGCGGCGAAGTAGAGCGGGGTCGGGTCGCTGAGGGTCTTGCGCAGGTCGTCGGTGATGGCCATGGTGATGGTCCTCCCGGATTCGTTTCGGCTGAGGGTCTTTTCCTGTGGTCCGCGGCGGGCGGCCGGTGCCCTGGTCCGGCTCAGCCGGCCGTCCGCCGCGGACCGTTGTCACTGCCGCCGCTCGCACGGGGGCGGCGCTCGGCGGACGTACCACTGTCGGACGTGCCGCCGTCGGCCGTACCGCTCCGGCGTATCACGGCACCGCCGTCCGGCGCGGTCACCGCGCGGTCGCGCGCGTCGACGACCTCCGAGAACCCGGCTGCCGCGTCCGCCGCCCCGGGCTCCACCGTCGCCTCACCGTCATCGGCGCCGCCGAACCCGTTCTCCTTGCGGAAGGACTCGTAGATCTGCAGCAGCACCTGCTTCTGACGCTCGGTCAGTGTGGGATCGGCGAGCAGCGCGGCCCGCGTCTCCACCTCGTCCCGGCCACGCTCCGCGTCGAGGATGCCGGCCCGGACGTACAGCGTCTCGGCGGAGATCCGCAGCGCCTTGGCGACCTGCTGCAGCACCTCCGCGCTCGGCTTGCGCAGCCCGCGCTCGATCTGGCTGAGATACGGATTGGACACCCCGGCGGCGTCGGCGAGCTGCCGCAGCGACAACTGCGCGTTGCGCCGCTGCTCGCGCAGGTACTCACCGAGATTGCCGACGTTGAGCGATGCCATGCCTCCACCCTGCCCCACCCCGCTAACTATTGCAAGCATCTGCTTGCAAGAGTGCGCCACGGCACAGATCGGGAAACCGGTTGCCCTCCGGCGCCGGCGGCGGATGCAATGTGCGGCATGGTCACCCAGGCGCGCCGGTCACGGCGGGACGAGACGGAGCGCACCGACGGATCATCCGTGCTGATCGGCGCGCTCGCCCCGCTGACCCGGCCCGGCTGGGCCGAGGCGGGCCGGCACCTGCTCGCCGGACTCGAGCTGGCCGTCCACGACGTCAACGAGGCCGGCGGGATCGGCGGGAGGCCGCTGGAACTGGTGGTCCGGGACACCGCGGCCGATCCGGTGAGGGCCGCGGCGGCCGTGGACGAGCTGGCCCGGCTGGGCGTGGCCGCCCTCGCGGGGGAGTACCACAGCGTCGTCGCGCGCGCCGCCGCCGCCCGGGCCGACGCCCTCGGCCTGCCGTTCCTGTGCTCCTCGGCGGTTCTCGACGCGCTCACCGAACAGCCGACGGAACGGGTCGCCCGCATCGCCCCGGCGCAGTCCCACGGCTGGCGGCTCTACGCGGACTTCCTCCTCGGCGCGGGGCACCGACGCGTCGCCGTGGCGGCCGAACCGAGCGTCTACTGGGCGTCCGGGACCCGCATCCTGCGGGACCGCCTCGCGCCGCGCGGCGCCACCGTCACCGCACTCGACCTGCGCGCGCTCGCCCCCGCGGCCGTGTGCGACGCGCTCGCCGCGCACCGCGCCACCGCGCTCCTCCTGCTGGCGGGCCACCCGGAGCCGGCGGTGCCGATCGTCCGGTCCGTCCGCCGCGACCGGCGCCTCGCCGGGATCACGATCGGCGCTCCGGCCGGGCAGCCGGAGTTCCACGAGTGGGCGACGGCGCTGGGCGAGGACGGCGCCGCGATCCCGTTCCTGCGCTACCTGCCCGAGCGCCTCACCCCGCTCGGGGATCGCGTCGGAACGGCCCTGCGCGAACGGCTGGCCGAGGCCCCCTCCTTCGTCGCCTTCGAGGGCTACGACACGGTCGCCGTCCTCGCCGACGTGCTGCGTCCGCACGGCGGTGACCGGGCGCGCACCGCCGCGTCCTGGGCGCGTGTCGCGGTCGACGGCACCCGCGGACGGATCCGGTTCTCCCGCACGCCGGGCACCGGCGTGTGGCAGTGGGAGTGGGCGCCCGTCCAGGTCGTCGACCGGGACCCGGCGGAACCCGGCCGCTTCCGGGTCCTGCACACCGGCTGACGGCGCACGCGGCCCCGACCGGTTCCGCCGGGTTCCCGATCCTGGGCAGCGGCTGCCGGCGCACCGGCCCCCGACCGGAAGGGCGGCGGACCGCAGGCGGCAGACTGACCCGCATGACCGCCGCAGCCGGTACCGCCGAGTCCGACCTCCACCGCTATCTCCAGCAGGCCCGCGACGCCCTGCTGTGGAAGCTCGAAGGCCTCTCCGAGTACGACGTCCGCCGCCCGATGACGCCGACCGGCACCAACCTCCTGGGCCTGGTGAAACACGTGGCCGGTGTGGAACTCGGCTACCTCGGCGACACCTTCGGCCGCCCGTCCGGCGAACCCCTTCCCTGGCTCGCGGACGCCGCGGAGAGCAACGCGGACATGTGGGCCACCGCGGACGAGTCACGCGCGTTCGTGGTGGACCTGTACCGCCGGGCGTGGGCGCACGCGGACGCCACGCTCGACGCCCTGCCGCTGGACACGACCGGCAGGGTGCCGTGGTGGCCGGACGGCAGGGACGAGCTGACGCTGCACCACGCCGTGGTCCGCGTGATCGCCGACACCCAGCGCCACGCCGGTCACGCCGACATCCTCCGCGAACTCATCGACGGCACCGCGGGACTGAGCGGGGCCGACTCCAGCCTGCCGTCGGCCGACCCGGCCTGGTGGGAGGCCTACCGGAAGCGTCTGGAGCACGCGGCCCGGGAGGCCGGACGGCGGACCTGAACGCCGCCGGTCCCCCGGGTCACCCCTTCACCGCCCCCGACGTGAGCCCCTGGACGATGTGGCGGCTGGCGAAGGCGAAGAGGACCATGGTGGGGAGGATGGTGAGCACGGCCGCCGCGGACATCGATCCCCAGTCGATGTTGAAGCTGGAGATGAAGCCGTTCAGGGCCGTCGGCACGGTCTTGTTCTCGTCGCTGTTCATCAGCGTCACCGACAGGAACAGCTCGTTCCAGCAGTTGACGAAGTTGAAGATGAACGCGGCCACGATCCCGGGCCGCATCACCGGCAGCAGGACGCGCACCAGCGCCCCGAACCGGGACAGGCCGTCGATCATGGCGGCCTCCTCCAGCGCGTCCGGGACGTTCGCGAAGAAGCCGCGCAGCATCACCGTGCAGAAGGGGACGCACACGGCGATGTAGACGAGGATCAGCCCGAGCCGGTTGTCGACCAGCCGGAGGTCGGTCATCAGCAGGTACAGCGGGCCCAGCGCGATGAAGGACGGGATCATCTGCGTGACCAGCGCGGCCATCAGCAGCGCCGACTTCGTGCGGAACTCGAACCGCGCCAGGACGTACGCCGACAGCGTCGAGATCGCCGTCGCGACCACACCCGCGACGGTCGCCACCACCAGGCTGTTGACCAGGTACGTCCCGAAGTCGGCGGTGCCGAACAGGCCTTGGTAGTTCTCCAGCGAGAACCGCTCGGGCCAGTAGGCGATGGGGAAGGTGAAGATGTCACCGGGCGCCTTGAGCGAGGTGATGGTGATCCAGTAGAGGGGGAAGAGGGAGAAGACCAGCCACAGGCCCAGGAAGGTGAACTTGGTGGCCCGGCCGGCCGTGGTTTCCTTGCCGATCACGCCCGTACACCTCGCTTTTTGGCGCCATGTGTGGCGGTCCCCCGCTCCCGCGTCGCCAGCAGGAAGAACACCGCGAAGACCAGCAGGATGGCGACGACCAGGAGGCCGAGGGCGGACGCCTTGCCGTAGTCGCCCTGCTGCGTGATCTTGATCATCCAGGTGGTCACGATGTGCGTCTCGTTGTTCGGCCCGCCCCCGGTCATGCCGAAGATCAGGTCGGGGAAGTTGAAGATCCAGATCACCCGCAGCAGCACCGTGAGCGCCAGCGTGACCCGTATGTAAGGGATGGTGATCTGGAACAGGGTGCGCGTCCTGCTCGCGCCGTCCAGCGCCGCCGCCTCGTACAGCTCGTCGGGGACCGACTGGAGCGCGGCCAGGATCATGATCGCGAAGAAGGTGACGCCGTACCAGACGTTGGCGACCAGCACGGCGATCATCGCCGTCCGCGGATCGGCCAGCCAGGCGATCGGCTCGTCGATCAGCCCCGCCCTCTGCAGCAGGTCGTTGACGACGCCGAACTCGCTGTTGAACAGCCAGCGGAACAGGATGCCGATGAGGAACCCGGAGATCGCCCAGGGGAAGAAGATCAGCGCCTGGTAGAGCCCCCGGAAGCGGAACCGCCGGCGCAGCCACAGCGCGATCGCGAACCCGATCACCAGCTGCGGCACGATCGAACCGACCACCCACAGCACGGTGTTGTCCAGCACCGTGCTCCACGCGGGGTCGGTGAAGACGTCACGGAAGTTCTTCAGGCCCACCCAGGAGGTGTCGGTGAGGTCGGTCAGGTTCCAGTTCCGGAACGCCATCTGGCTGCCGGCGATCATCGGGTAGTACGTGAAGACCGCCACGAAGACCGCCGCCGGCGCCATGAAGGCGGCGATGACCAGGCCGCGCCGGGTGGTGAACTCCCGCTTGCGGCGCCCCGCCGTACCGCGGCCGGGCGGGGCGCCCCCCTTCCGCACGGGGGGCGCCTTCCGGTCGCCGGACGTGGACGTGGTGGACATGTCTACTTCTTCCACTTCTCGGTCCAGTACGCGTCCCAGCCCGCCAGCAGCTCCCTCGGCGAGAGCTTGCCGAGGATCATCTTCTGCACGTCGGTGTCGGCCCGCTGCTGCCACTCCGCCCACCAGGCGACACCGCGCGGCTGGGTGACGACGAGGTACTTGTCCGGGTTCTCCGTCATCGTGACGTAGCTGGCCCACGGGCCGGTCCGGTAGAACTCGTCCTCGGCCGCCGACTTCAGGATCGGCACCAGGCTGTTCTTCTTGGTGAACGCCGTCGACGCCTCGCCCTGGGAGAGGAACTCGACGAGCTTCACCGCCGCCGCCTTGTTCTCGCTGCCCTCGGCCACGCCCCAGCCGGCCGTGGCCAGCGGCTGCACGGTCTTGCCGCTGGGGCCTGCCACCAGCGGCGCGGTGCTCCACTGGTCCTGCTGGATCGACTTGGACTCCGAGACGGTGGCGATGACCTCGGGGTCCTGGAGCAGGAAGGCCGTGGAGCCGTTGGAGAAGCCCTCGACCATCTCCGGATAGCCCCAGGCCACCGACGACTTGGGCGACGCCTCCCGGAACAGCTTCAGATAGGTCTCCATCGCGTCGAGCGCCCCCGGCGCGGAGAAGATCGTGCTGCCGTCCTTCAGCCGGTAGCCGTTGGCCGGGTCGATGTCGTCGGCGACGTACGCCTCGATCGCGGCGGTGGCGTTGCTGTGCGCGTTGGCGCCGCCCCGGAAGGCGTATCCGTACCGCCGCTCGGACGGGTCGTGGATCGCGGAGGCCTGCTCCAGCAGTTCCTCCCAGGTGGCCGGCGGCTCGTCGAAGCCGGCCTCCTCGATCAGGTCGGTGCGGTGGAAGAGGCTCAGCCCGTAGAAGCCGTAGGGGACGAAGTACGTCCGGCCCTCGCCGTCCTCGGAGGCCGCGACGGCGTTGTCGGTCAGCGCCTCCCAGCCCTTCCAGCCGGCGAGGTCCTTCTTCATGTCGTACAGCCAGCCGTTGTTCGACCACGGCCCCACGGTGATGTCCCGCACCTCCAGGACGTCCACGCCGCTGCCGGACTGGAGCATCTGCTGGATCTTCTGGTCGGCCTGCTCGGTGGGCGGGGAGACCAGGTTGACCTCGGTCTTCGGGTTCTGCTTCTCGAAGTCGGCTATCAGCTCCTTCAGCAGATCGGTGCGGGCGGGGTTGGTCAGGCTCTCGACCATGTTGAGGGTGACCGTCCCGCTCTCACCCGGGCTCATGGTGGAACAGCCGGTCAGGACCATCGCGGCGGCGGTGCCGAGCGCGAGGGCTGCCGTCCTTCTTCTCATCGTGCTGACCTCTTCCTTGGGTGTGACGGGGATACGGCGGCGTGGCCTCAGACGGTGCGGTCCCGCTGCGCGCGCGCCGCGCGGGCCCACTCGCCGAGCACGGGAACGCACCTCTCGGCGAAGTACTCGTAGTCCTCGGCCGTGTTGTAGACATGCGCGGACAGCCGCATGTAGCCCACGCCGCCGAAGCTGGTGAACGCGGCCTCGACGCCCAGGTCGGCGGCGGCCCGGTCGCGCAGGGCGTCGGCGGCCACGCGGCTGTCGGCGAGCCCGTCGGGCAGCCGCACCAGCCGCATGCCGGGCACCGGCATGCCGACGTCGACGAAGGCGTCGGCCCCGGTCAGCCGGGCGATCGCGGCGCCCACGACCTGCTCGGCGTACCCGGCCAGGTCGTCCATGTACCGGCGGGCGGCGGGCCAGCCCCAGGTGGTGTCGACGAAGTCGAGCGCCGTCGCCGCGGCCAGGTAGCCGGTGGCGTCGACCGTGCCCTGCTGGTCGAAGCGGTCGGGGTAGGGGTCGGCGGCGCCCCAGGAGTCGATCAGCGGGTACAGCCCGTCCCGCAGCGGCCCGCGCGCCACCAGGGCCGCGGTACCGCGCGGCGCGCAGCCCCACTTGTGCAGGTTGCCCGCCCAGAAGTCGCACGGAAGCCCGGACAGCGGGGAGGCGATCAGCCCGGGTGCGTGCGCGCCGTCGACGAGCAGCGGCACACCGCGCCGCCGTGCCTCCGCGCCGATCCGCTCCACCGGCAGCCGGCGGGCGGTCGCCGAGGTGATCTGGTCGACGACCAGGAGACCGGTCGCCTCCCCCACCTCGGCCATCACCGCCTCGTACGCCTGCTCCTCGTCCGCGTCCAGCGGCACCCGGGCGGTGCGCACCCGGCCGCCCCAGCGGCGGGCCAGTCGCTCGGCGCCCATCGTCACGGCGCCGTAGCCGTGGTCGGTGACCACGATCTCCCCGCCGCCCCGCCGCTCGAGACCGGCGTACACGACGCTCACGCCCGCGCTCGCGTTCGGCACCAGGGCGAGGTCGCCGGGGTCCGCGCCGAGGAAGGCGGCGAGGCCGACCCGGGTGGCCGCGAGCCGCCGCGGCAGCTCGGGGAACCACACCACCGGCGCGCCCTCCATCTCCCCGCGCAGTTCCTGCTGCCGCTCCTGGGCGACCAGCGGTACGGCACCGAACGAGCCGTGGTTGAGATGGCGCAGGGCTGGGTCCAGCGACCACGCCCGCGCCGCCGGCCGGCCGTCGGCCAGCAGCAGGGGGCGGGGCGCGGTGGTGACCTCGGTCTCGCTCACATGACTCCCATCCGCGAGGGACATCGGGCCGGGGACATCAGACCCTCAGGCCGAGACGTATGATGACTCGGGATGGTGGCATGCGTTTTTCGGCCATGACAAGACCTCTGCGCCAAGAGATATCGGATGACTCACGACTGACACGTCGAAGACATCCGACCTCTCGCCTCGCTACAGTGCAGTCGGGGCAGGCGCGCGCCGACGCCGGTCGGTCAGGGGAGGAATCGGATGTCCGCAGTCGACAAGGCGTTCCACGGCCTACGGCACATGATCGCGACGGGACGGCTCGGCGCCGGGGAACGCATTCCCCCCGAGGCGGACCTCTGCGAGGAACTGGGCGTCTCCCGCGGCTCGCTCCGCGAGGCGGTGCGGATGCTCGCGGCCCTGGGCGTCATCGAGCCCCGCCACGGCTCCGGCACGTACGTCTCCCAGCTCCGGCCGGAGGACCTGATCGGCAGCCTCTCGCTGACCCTGCAACTCCTGCCGCTGCCCGGACTGCTGGAGGTCTACGAGATCCGCCGCGTCCTGGAGGCCCACGTCGCGGCCAAGGCCGCCGCCCGGGCGACATCCGGGACCGTCGAGACGCTCTTCTCCCTCATCGAGGCCATGGAGGCCACCGAGGACCCCACCGAGGCCTCGGAACTCGACCACCGCTTCCACGCCGAGATCGCCCGCGCGGGCGGCAACCCCACGCTCGCCTCCCTGCTCGCGGTCTTCCGCGCCCGCTCCCGCAAGTACCAGGTCTTCACCCTCCCCGAGGGCCCCGAGCTGCGCCAGAAGAGCGACGCGGACCACCGGATCCTCGCCACCGCCATCGCCGACCGCGACCCGGGCGCGGCGGCGGGCGCGGCCGAGGCACACGTCGCCCAGACGGAACGCTGGCTGCGCGCGTTGATGCCGCCCGTGGAGGAGGAGCCCGGCACCTCCGTCTGACGGCGGCCCACCCACTTTTTTGTGCGTACTTGGCAGCCCGCGCCGCGCGGGCGAACCTTGAGGTGAGCCGGCCGGGACGCACGGGGAACGGAGGTGGTGCGGGTATGCGTCAGGAGACCGGGGGAACGGCCTCGGTCAGCCTCTCCAGACGGCGGTGTCCCCAGTCGGACAGCGGCGCGAGCGCCTCGGCGAGCTCACGGCCGAAAGCGGTCAGCGAGTAGACCGTCTTCGGCGGCAGCACGTCGTGCACCTCCCGGTGCACCAGGCCGTCCGCCTCCATCTCGCGCAGCGCGCCGGTCAGCACCTTCTCGCTGAGCCCGGGCACCCGTCGGCGCAGTTCGGCCGGCCGGTGCGGACCGGACTCCAGCATCCACAGCAACGTGGTCTTCCACTTGCCCTCGATCACGGCGATCGCGGCGGTCACCCCGCAGACGTCCGGATCGTGGCGTCGGTGCACCATCTGCGCCCCTTTCCTCAGCAATTGCCCTATACCTTAATGGAGTTGTCCGCATGCCCGAGAACACCGCCCCCTCCGCATCCGTGACCGTCATCGGTCTCGGCCCGATGGGGCGCGCGCTGGCCGCCGCCTTCCTGGACGCGGGTCTGCACACCACCGTCTGGAACCGCACCCCGGGCCGGGACGGCGACCTTCTCGCGCGGGGCGCCGTCCCGGCGGCCTCACCCGAGGAGGCGGTCGCCGCCGCCCCGCTGACCGTCGTCTGCGTGGTGAACTACGACGCCTCGGACGCCGTACTGCGCCGGCCCGAGGTCACCACCGCGCTCAAGGGCCGTACGGTCGTGAACCTGAGCGCCGACACCCCCGAACGCGCCCGGGACACGGCCGAGTGGGCCGGCCGGCACGGCATCCGCTACCTGGACGGCGCGATCATGACCCCGACGCCGGCCATCGGCACGGACGACGCGGTGTTCCTGCACAGCGGCCCGGCGGACCTGTACGAGGAGCACCGGCCGGTGCTGGCGGCGCTCGGCGGCACCCACACCCACCTCGGCGAGGACGCCGGCCGGGCCGCCGTGTACGACATCGCGCTCCTGGACATCTTCTGGACGGCGATGGCCGGCTACGTGCACGCCCTCACCCTGGCCCGCGCGGAGGGCGTCACCGGCGCGGACCTCGCCCCCTTCGCGCAGGGCATCGCCGCCATCCTGCCGCCGCTGTTCACCGAGTTCGCGGCGGACAGCGACGCCGGCACCTACTCGGGCGAGCTGAACCCGGTCACCTCGGCCGTGTCGACCATGGCCCACGTCGTCCACGCCTCCGAGGCCCACGGCATCGACGCCAGTCTCATGCGCGTGATCGAGGGCCAGGCCCGGCGGGTCGTCGCCCTGGGGCACGGCACGGACGGGTACACCCGGGTGGCGGAGGTGATCGGGCGCCGCTGAGGAGTCAGGCCGCCGCCGAGGAGTCAGAAGGGGAGCGGGCGCGCCCGCACCACCTCCAGCCGGGACACCGCCCGCGTCAGCACCACGTACAGCCGGTGCAGGCCGCGCTCCTCCGCCTGAGCGATCGCCGCCGGTTCGACGGCCACCACATGGTCGTACTCCAGTCCCTTGACGACGCTCGCCGGCACCACGGCGACCCGCGCGCCGAGGTCCTCCGGTCCGGCCGCCGCCACTCCCGCCCCGGCCAGCGCCCGCCGCAGCCGGGGCACGTCGGCGTCCGCCGCGACGACCCCGACCGAGCCGTCCCGCTCCAGCGCGTCCCGTACGGCGGCGACGACCGCGCCGGGCACCGCGCCCTCGTCGGGGACCTCCCGGACGCGCACCTCGCCGTCCCCGCGCAGCGAACGGGACGGCGGAACGTCGACGTCCAGCCGTTCCAGCAGCCGGTTGGCGAGCGTGACCACCGCCCGCGGCACCCGGAACCCGGTGGTCAGCGACACCACGGCCGCATCCGGCTTCCCCAGGTGCCGCAGCACCGCCGGCCACGAACGGGCCGCCCACGGCGTGGTCCCCTGCGCCAGATCGCCCAGCACGGTGAGTGAGCCGAAGGCGGCCCGGCGGGCGACGGCCCGGCACTCCATCGGGGACAGGTCCTGCGCCTCGTCGACCACGACGTGCCCGTATCCCGCGGGATGCCCGATCAGCCCGGCCACCTCGTCCAGCAGCACCAGATCGGCGGCCGACCAGCGCACCGACCTCCACGACCGCGGCGGCCCCGCCCGCAGCACGGCCTTCCGCTCCCCGGCGTCCAGCAGTCCCCCGGAGGCAGCGGCCAGCCGCCCGGGGTCACCGAGCAGTTCCGCCACCACCTCCTCCGCCCGCACCTCCGGCCAGACGGCGTCGACGTACGCCGACACCGGCCGTGCCCGCTCGATCCGGCGCACCCAGGCGGTGCCCCGCGGCCCGCCGCGCCGCTCGGCCCGCTCCCGCACGGCGCGCACGATCCGGGCCCGCACCCGCTCCCGTCCCACTCCGTAGGGCGGTTCACCGGCCCGCACGTCCGCCACGATCCGTGCCAGTTCCTCCGCCCCGACCCGCCACCGGTACGAGCCGTCGGGGACGGCGAGGGAGTCGGTCCGGTCGGTGCGCACCCGCGCGTACAGGGCCCTGCGCAGCACCTCGGCCATCCGGACGTCGTGCTTGACGACGGCCGCGCGCTCGTCGTCGGTCCCGGTCACGGGGTGCCGGGCGATCTCCTCGAGGAGGGTCGACTGCCGTACGCCGGTCTCGCCGAGGGCGGGCAGGACCTCGGCGATGTAGGAGAGGAAGGTGCGGTTGGGTCCGAGGACGAGCAGCCCGCCGCGCCGGACGCGCTGCGGGTGGGTGTAGAGCAGGTACGCCGCCCGGTGGAGGCCGACGGCGGTCTTGCCGGTGCCGGGCGCGCCCTGCACGCACACGGAGAGGTCCAGGTCCGCGCGGACGAGGTCGTCCTGCTCGGGCTGGAGGGTGGCCGCGATGTCCCGCATGGGGCCGACGCGGGGCCGCTCGATCTCCCGGGCGACGATGCCGCCGGACCGCTCCTCCCCCTGCTCCAGGTGCTCGTCCTCCAGGCCGGTCAGGTCGGCGGCATCACCCCGGCTGCCGGGGGCCCAGCCGAACCGCCGGCGTACGGCGACGCCCTGCGGATCCCGGGCGGAGGCCTGGTAGAAGGCGCGGGAGACGGGCGCCCGCCAGTCGACGACGAGGGGCGGGGCGGCCGGCTGCTCGGTGATCCGCAGCCGCCCGACGTGGTAGCTCTGCCCGCGGTGGCGGGGGTCGTGCGGGCCGAAGTCGAGCCGCCCGAAGAACAGCGGCCCCGGGGGCAGCTCGCGCAGCTCCACGGCCCGGCTGCGCAGCCGGTACCCGAGGACTTCGGCGTCGGCGCCGGACGCGGAGACGTCCTCTCCGGTGACGACCTGCTCGTCGGCGCCTTCGGCCATGAGGGCGAGGGCGGAGCGGCAGCGGTCGTGGTGGGCGCGTTCCTGGTCGAGGGCGTGCCGGAGGGCGGGTTCGGGTGACGTCATTCCACCGAGCGTAGCGAATAAAGTGATTGAGTCACATTTTTTACTCAGTCACAGAGCTGTGGCAGGCTCTCCGCCAGCACCCCGAACGCCCGCTCCGCCGCCGCCACCGCGTCGCCGCGCACCTCCTCGATCCGCTCCCCCGCCGCGATCCGCCGCCAGTTCTCCTGCGCGAGGATCCGCCGTACGGCGATGATCTGCCCGGCCGCCAGCCGCGCGCCGAGCCCGCCCCCGAGGGCCCCGGCCAGCGCCTCCTCGGCCCGCTCCAGGTGGCCGTACAGCCGCGCGACCAGCGACGGGGTGCCGTACAGCAGCGTGTGGAAGGCGAGCACCTCGGGATCGTCGCTTAGCCCGGTGACCGGGTCGCACCGCTGAAGCCCCTCCAGGAAGTGCCGCCGCAGCGCCTCGACGGGCGCCGGCCCCCGCCCGGCGACCCGCGCGGCCTCGCCCTCGTGATCGGCGATCCGGTACAGGACGAGGTCCTCCTTCGCCGGGAAGTACCGGAACAGCGTCGGCTTGGAGATCTCCGCCGCGGCGGCCACCTCGGCCACGGACACCGCGTCGAAGCCCCGCTCCAGGAAGAGCCGGATCGCGGTGTCCGACACGGTCCGGTACATCCGCAGCCTCTTGCGCTCACGCAGCCCGATCTCACTCATGCGGTGAGCCTACGCACCGGATCCCGCAGGCCCGCGGCCTTCCTACACCAGGGCCCGGACAAGATACGGGTTCGCCGTGGAGCGGACCGGAAGACCGAGCGCCCCCGTGGCGACAGCCAGGGTCACCGCGTAGGAGTCCACGGCGCGGCGGACATTGGGCGCGTCCAGGCTCGCGCCGGTGACGATGCGGTCGAGGTCGATGTAGGCGGAGCGGACGATCTCCAGCCGGCGGTACACCTGCCAGTCCGCGCGCCAGTCACGGGTGTACTCGGCCGGCAGCCCGGCCTCCCAGCGGCGGAACATCCGGTCCCGGATCTCCGGCCGGGTCGGAGTGAGGTGCATGTGCCGGACCAGGTCGTACAGGGGGTCGCCGATCAGGGCCATCTCCCAGTCGATGATGGTGAGCGCGTCGGAGCCGTCCCGGCGCACCAGGTTCCACGGGTTGAGGTCACCGTGCAGCAGGGACGGCTCCCGATGGCTCACTTCCTGGCGGGACAGGATCTGATCCAGACGCTCGGCGTCCGGCAGGCCCAGCTGCCGGGCCAGTTGCCGCGTCTTCCTGGGCAGCTCCCTGACCAGACGGACGAGCTCGCTCTTGAGCCACCGGTGGAAGCCCCGCTCGCCCGCCAGCGGATCGAGTTGCCTGTAGTCCACCCGGGTCAGGGCGCAGAGCTGGTCCACGAGTCCGTCCGCTTCGTGCGGCAGCAGGCCGTTCACGGGATGATCCGGGGGCCGGTTGATGTCGTGCGGACCCACGTACG
The DNA here is from genome assembly GCF_008312835.1 of Streptomyces marokkonensis. Classification (GTDB taxonomy): domain Bacteria; phylum Actinomycetota; class Actinomycetes; order Streptomycetales; family Streptomycetaceae; genus Streptomyces; species Streptomyces marokkonensis_A. The sequence goes on from NZ_VSKS01000023.1 coordinate 49,382, forward strand.
TGTGGATGGCGAAGCTGTCGTTCAGGTAGGTCTCGCCCAGTGCCAGGGCTCTCGGCGCCGCCACGGCGACGGGTGCCTCCTCGATGGCGCGCAGCACGGCGTGCTCACTCAGGAGGCGTGGTTCCCGTCTGAAGACCTCGGGCAGTCTCCGTCGCACCACGACGGGACAGTCGACGGCCGGAACCCGCACCACGGTGTTGAGATGGGCAGTCCCCTTGAACACCCGGCCCGCGGGGGCCGCCCCCTCCACCTCCAGTGCGCCCAGAACAGCGGTCTCGGGGAAGTCGTCCGGCAGCGACAGCCGCCGGTCCGGCTGCCAGCCGAAGGCCTGGGCGATGAGGCCGCGGCCACCGCGGCCCCGGTCACGGCGGGACGCCAGCCAGCGGAACAGCGCCCGTTCGATCTCCTGCGGACCTGGCACGTTCCTGAGCCGCAGGGGCAGGGCGGCCGCCTCCAGCGCCCGGCCCACCTCCGCCGTCGCCTCGTCCAGGTTCTTCTGAGAGAACGATTCCTCCAGGGACCGCGCGGCCCTCATCACGTCCGGGAAGACGGACTGCGCACGCTCGAAGGCCAGGTAGTGGCCGAGGTCCTTCGCGAGTCCGTTGACGGCGGCGGGGCGGATGCCCCGCATGGCCTCCTCCCACGCGTCGATCACCTCGGACCACTGGTGGGCGGGGTAACGCATGCGCACCAGGTGGGTCGCCAGGTCATGCAGCGGGTCACCGTAGGTCGCCAGCTCCCAGTCGACACAGATGAGCGGGGGAGCTCCGTAGGCGACGATGAGGTTGTCGCGGTGGAGGTCGGCGTGCAGCAGGCTGTAAGGGCGCCGCGCCATGACGGGGACCCGCTCGGCCAACCTGACCAGAGCGTCCTCCGGCATGCCCAGTGCCGCGAACAGTCCACCGAAAGCAGCCCAATTGGGCTGGCGGATCTGCTGGTCCGCCAGGTGCGCGAGCTTGCGCAGAAAACCCTGGCTGTCGGTGTCGTTACGAGGCCAGCCCGCCGGCAAAGGCGGCAGCGCGCTGCGCCGCACCTGGGCCATCTGGGCAAGCAGTCCGGCCAGCGCCTTGATGAGCAGCGTGTCCACGGGCTTGTCGTTCCCGCAGACGCTGGAGAGCGGCACTCCTTCCACATAGCTGTGGATCGCGAAGCCGGCCCCTTTGGCCAGGCACTGCGGTACATGCGGCAGGATCCCCCTGACCGCGCCCAGGATCTCGTCCTCGTTGGCCCAGGTCCTGATCACGACCGGCAGTGCCTCGGCCCGGCGGATCCGCACCGTCACGGAGGACCCCGCCTCACGGCCCAGCAGCCGTGCCGTCGCGTCGGTCAGCGGCAGTACGTAGTTCTGGTTGTGGTGACCGCTGCTCGCCTGCCCGCACCGGGTGGCGAGTTCCACGAAATCCCGGAGCCGGCCGTCGGGCGCGACGGGTCCCCCGAGGGCGGGTCGGGGAACAGGGGGTGCGCCCACTGGCCGCTCCAGGAGGTACGAGAGGAGTCACAACTGACGGTAGGCATGCGGCGCGCTGTCCCGCACGCGAAGTACCGCATGCCGGGTCGCGTCGGGCGCTGTGTCACCCGTCTGCCCGAGGCTGCGGAAGCCCGTCCGAGTCGGCTGATGTGCTTCCTGGTACGGGCGGGGGCGAGCGGTCGCTCAATCGGTGCGCGCAGGCTACAGCATGCCGTTCAATCCGAAAGCAGGTGCCAGACCGAGTCGAACCACTGCTGCATGCTGTCGACGAAGACCGACCCCGGAGCGGTCGGATCGCCGGTCATCACGTGATGGGTGAGGGTGGCACCGAGGCCCAGGACGTCCAGCGCGGTCACCACCTCGCCGCGCTCCAGCTCCAGCGGCCGCTCGATGATCTCGTACATGCCGTGCAGGACCTCGACGGCGTTGAGAAGGTAGAGCTTGAAGGTGGGAGTGAGCGGGGTGTGCCGGATCCGCACGTCGACCGAGGGCACGAGACCTTCCGTCTGCAGGTCTCTGAGCGCACCCAGCAGCGACGCGGTGTGCGACTCGGTGATGGTGCGCAACCGTTCCCTGAGGCGGGTGTCGTTCCGGTCGTCCTTGACCCGGGGATAGGGCAGCGGCAGTGTCGAGTCCGGCAGCAGCATGCGCAAGGTGATGCGCTGCGGTGAGATGAAGCCGCCGCGAATGCGCTCCGACTGGAGCCGGATGTGCGCGTCGAGCGACTCGGACGTCAGCGTGTAGACGTCCAGGATGACATCGGGCTGCTCGAAGGCCTCACTGATGAAAGGGGCCAGCGTCACCTGCCCGCGCAACCGCGTCGCCTTGGCGGCCGAGGACTGTATGCGCTGGGTTTTGATCACCCGCGAGCCACTGCCCCGCCGCGACTGGATCCAGCCTTCGTTCTCCAGCTCGCGCAGCGCCCGTTGCACCGTGTCACGGGAGACTCTCAGCTCCTCGGCCAGGGCACGCTGCGCAGGCAGGAACGCCCCCAGTGGGTACGGGTCCCCTATCCGCCCGCGCAGCTCGTCCGCGACCCGCTGGAACTCCCTGCCACCGCCGCCTTTGCCGGTCCGCTGTCCGCCCACAACCGGGACATACCGCTTTCAGTCCACCGACAAACCAACCAGTCGCCGCACCCCGCCAATTCCCTTATGTACCAAGTTGGTTAAGGGATCAACCGGGCCGGGCAGACCACAATCAGCACAACCAGTCCAATTGGACGACAAGTTGAGCACTTATCCGAAGGCGGAAGGAGTTGGTCGGACCATGCCCCTGTCCCACGTGCTCATGGGCCTCGGCGAGCTGTCCCTGAGCGTGCTCGCGGAGACACGGCTGGGCCCAGTCGGCCTCGTGCTCCTCTTCCTCATCGGCGTGTGGGCACGGGCGCGCCGGGACGGCCTCGCCGTCGGCGCGGCGATGATGCTCACCGTGCTGATGCTTCAGGCCTGACGCAGGTCACGGACCAGGCGGAGTACGGGCTCCAGGGAGTCCACGACCGTCGTGGCGCCCGCGTCACGCAGGAGCTTGCTCTTGCGGTCGCTGCGGGCGTAGCCGAGGAACGGTACGCCGGCGGCCCGCGCGGCGAAGAGGTCGGACGGGGTGTCGCCGATCATCAGTGCAGACGTGGGTGCGGCGCCCATCGCGTTCAGGGCGCGGTTGAGGCAATGGGGGTGCGGTTTCAGGTGGTTCAGCTCCTGGGTCCGGCCGTATATGTGGGGGGCGAAGCAGGGGACCAGCCGGCGGGAGGCGAGGTATTCGCGCACGACGCGCGGAGAGTTGTTGGTGGTGATGGCCAGGCGGGCGCCCACCGCGGTCCAGGTGCGGATCAGGGGATCGGCGTACGGGGTGGGCATCGCGGAGGCGGTGGCCCGCAGCTCCTCCTGGGTGAGGCGCTCCTCGAGCTCCGCGACCAGGTCGCTGCCGGGGTGCCGGCGGTCGACGGCGCGCAGGACGACATGCGGGTCCAGTGACTCGCGTTCGGACTCCGTGAGCAGGCCGTGCAGGCCGCGTCCCTCGAGCCAGGCCGCCAGGTCGTTCGCCACCCGCTCCGCCGAGTGCCCGGCGAACAGCCTGCAGATGGGGCCGTCGAAGTCCCACAGCACGACACGGACACCTCTGGACAGGGCCCGCAGTTCGTTCCGTTCCGTCTCGGTCTCGGCCGTCACCGCATCAGTCTGTGTCGTCTCAGAAGTCACTAGGAGAGTGTCAGGTCCGTGGTGATGGTTTCCCAGAGGGCGTCGAACCACTTCTGGGATTCGTCCACGAACGCCTGGTCCCGCTGGCCGGCCTGCCTGACGAAGGAGAAGAGCAGGGACGTGGAGCCCAGGGCGTCGTACATCTCCAGGGTGCGGCTCTCCCACTCCTCCTCGCGCCGGGTGAGGAGGTAGTAGCCGAGCAGTGCCTCCTCCCCGTTGAGCAGGTACAGCTTCACCGGCGGGGTGAAGGGCAGCGCGCGGAACGAGACGTGCACGTCGATGCCGTGGGTGGCGCGCAGGGCGAGGAGGTTGTGCTGGAGCACGCGGGCCTGTGCGTTGCGCATCGACAGCCAGCGCTCGTGCACCGGGTTGCCGCCGCCGCTGCCCTCCTCGACGGGGACCGGGAAGGCCAGGTTGATGTTCCGGGAGGGCAGCAGGATGCGGACGTCGACGGATTCGGGGCGGGTACGGCCCTCATGGATGTGCCGCAGCGGCTCACCGAGCGCCACCATGAAGCTCTCCGAGGTCAGGCACACCGCGTCGATCCGCACCCGGGCCGACTCGAACGCGTCCGTCAGGCGGGGTGCGAGGCCCACCATCGTCGGCTGGGGCTCCTCCCGCACGGGGGCCGGTCCGGCGATCCGCGGCGGGCTGCCCTTGCTGACGTTGCTGAGCAGGCCGTCCTCCTGGAGGGCGCGCAGGGCCTGGCGGACGGTTCCGCGCTCCACGCCGAACTCCTCGGCCAACTCGGCCTGGGTCGGCAACCGGTCGCCCGCCTTGAGCTCGCCGCCCCGGATGCGTTCCCGCAGGATGTCGGCGATCTCCTGGGGCGAGTGCTTGCCACTGCCGTTCACTGCCACGTTCTCCTGGGCCACGACCAAACGCTACAACTTCGATCCACCTTACGGGAGTTGTTTGAAAGTTGTTTGAGACCAGCTGCCAATTGGGGACAACTTAATCAGAGTTGGTCGCCAACTTTGCCAAGTTGGCTCAACCGTCAAGGGGGACACCATGCACTTCATCGCTCTGATCTCCGCCGTCCTCGTCGTCACCGTCGAACAGCTCGTCCAGTGGAAGTACGGTGCGGCCGGCATCGTCGGCCTCCTGCTGCTCACGGTGGGCATCCGGGCCAACAGGCCGGGCGTCAGCTCCGCCGGAGCGGTGCTGCTCGTCCTGCTGGTGGGGAAACCCGCCCTGTGAGCGGCAGCTCGGTCAGCCGTTCCCGTGGGAGACGTCAGCTCGTGAGCACCAGTTCCGAACTGATGGTCTCCCACAGCGCGTTGAACCACAGCGCCGACTGTTCCACGAACGTGGTGTCCCGCAGGCCCGCACCCTGGTCGAAGGCGAACAGCATGGACCGTATGCCCTGCGCGTCGTACGTCTCCAGGCTCCCGTGGTCGATCTGGGCCTCGCTGCGGGCCACCGTGTAGTAGGCGAACAACGCCTCCACGCCGTTGAGCAGATACAGCTTCACCGGCGGGGTGAAGGGCAGCGCGCGGAACGACACGTGCACGTCGATGCCGTGCGTGGCGCGCAGCGCGAGGAGATTGTGGCGGAGCACCTGGCCCTGGGCGTTGCGCATCGACAGCCACCGCTCGTGCACCGGGTCCTCGCCGCCCTCCCGCCCCCCGACCGGAACCGGGAAGGCGAGGTCGATGTCCCGGCTGGGCAGCAGCACGCGGACGTCGACCTTGGCCGGTTTCAGTCGCCCCGCGTGGATCTGCCGCAGCGGCTCCCCGATGGCCAGGGTGAGGGAGATGGAGGTCAGGCAGACGGCGTCGATCTCGACGTGCTCGGCCTCGAAGGCCGCGGCGATCCTGGGCGCGAGGGCGACCGTGGTGGGCAGCGGCGGAGCCGCGGGACCGGTCGGCACCCCGCCGGTGCGGCGTGCGACGGTCGCCGGGGCGCCCTTGGAGACGTTGGTGAGCAGCTGCTCGGACTGCAGGATGCGCAGCGCCTGGCGTACCGCGGGGCGCTCCACGCCGAACTCGGCGGCGAGCTGGGCCTGGGTGGGCATGCGCTGACCCGGCCGCAGCGCACCGGACCGGATCCGTGCGCGCAGCTCGTCGGCCACCTCGCGATGTGTCCTCTGTGGCCGCTGTGGCTTCTTCCGCCCACTGGCGGAGACGTGTTCCGGGTCCACAACCAAACACTACAACTTCTCGCCATCTTTGGGCAGTTCAGCCGAGGGTGGTTATAAGCCTCTTCCAAGTGGAGATAACCAACAACAAGTTGGTCACCAACTCGAGCAACCTGGTCGACCCACTCAGGGGTTGGCCCACCAGGATGACGGTTGGGAGGCCACGGACAAAGGGGGACCGTCATGCCGCTCATCGCCATCGCCCTCGCCGCCCTGGCCATCGGATTCGAGCAGCTCGTCCAGTGGAAGTACGGGCCGATGGGAATCATCGCCTTCGTCGCCCTCACCGTGGGCATCAAGGCACGGAACACCATGATCAGCGGCATCGGCGCGGTCATCCTCGTGATGCTGCTCGCCCAGTCCGGCTGACAGCACACCGCACGGACCGCCGGCCGGGCTCCCTTCCGGAGGGGAGCCGGGAGCCCCGTCGGCAGGCACCACCCGCACAACAACCACAACTGAACAGCTCGCTACGGATGAGTGCTCACCCGTCGTCGGCGGAAGGAGGCGGCAGCAGGGGCGCGTACCGGGACGGCGCTCAGAAGATGTCCGGGCACCACGGTCGCCTGGACGTACGCAGCAGGGCGTCGGCCTGACGGGCGGCGCCCGCTCGTTCTTCCCGCACCCGGTCCAGCGCCGCCAGCCGCACCGCCGACTCGTCCCCCAGCCACAGCACGGCCAACTCGGCGACGTCCAGCGTCAGATCCGCGCTCTCGGTGGTCCGCGCGCAGGCCCCGGCCCCGTCCGCCGACGCCTCGAGCCGGTAGCGCCCGCCGCTCAGCCCGCCGCTGTCGGTCACCTCGAGGACCAGCGACCCCGCCGCCCCGTACGTCCGCGCCCGAAGGGCCCGTTCGACGTCCAGGATCCGCACCCACAGCCAGTCCGCCTGCGTCGTCACGGCGGCGGCGCGCGGGTCCGGCAGCATGTGCGGGAGCAGATCGTCGGGGGCCCGCCAGCCGCTCTTCACCTTCACCACCCAGTCCACCGAACACAGGTAGTGCCACAGCGCGCGCTCGGCGGCCGGGGTCACCCCCGTCAGCCACTTCACCTGGGCCGTGTTCAACGGCTGCTTGGCGTCGCCCCAGGTGTCGTCGGCCGTGTAGGCGACCATGCCCTCGACCTCGCCGCCGGCCGAGCGGTACACCGCGTAGTACGGCTCGTGGAACGTCGGGTGGAAACGCACGGCCCCGGTGGTGATCCTCCACCACAGCTCGTCGCGGCTGACGGCACCCGGCTGTGCCCGGCGCAGCCGCTCGTGCAGCTCGGGACCGAGCTTGCAGACGTCCTCGGCGTCCACGAGGTCGATCCTGCCGCCGTCCTCCGGGCCGGACCGGCGCGGGTCGAGACCGGTCCGCGGCACGTCGACCGTCCACTCGGTCGTCGAGGTGGCCGGGCCGAAGCCGTACCGCCCGTAGATCGGGTACTCGGCCGCGATCAGCGTCGCGACGACGTCCCCGCGCTCCTTCGCGGCGGCGAGGTCCCGCTCCATCATGCGGGTGAGCAGGCCCCGCCGGCGGTGGGTGGGGGCGACGGTGACGTTGGTGACGGCGTCGGCCGGCACGGCCGCCCCGCCGACCACGGTGAGCTCCTGCGCGAAGGAACGGAACGTGGCGACGCAGCGCCCGCCGTCGAACGCCCCGACCGACCGGCCGGACCTGAACTGCGCCCGGCGCGCTTCGAGGATGTCCGCGGCCGAGGTGGGCTCCCGCAGGAACCCGATGTTCATGACCCGGTTCCAGTCGGCGAACTCGGGCTCGGTGATGGGGCGTACGTCGATGGGGGCGCGGGAGGTCATGGGCTCACGGTAGGTGGGCCGCCCGGCGGGTGTCGACGCGGTTTTCCCCGCCGCCGGCGGCCGTCCCGCTCACGCGAGCAGGTCGTCGACCTGGGCCTCCCCCTCCCGGTACCGGCGCGCGATCTCCGCGCTGCACTCGTCGGCCGTGCGCTGCAACCGCTGCCGCCGCCGGGACACCTGCTGCTCGTACCGCACCAGCCGCCCCATCGCGGTGCTCAGCTCCCCGTCCGTGCGGGCGCCCAGGTCCGACAGCTCCACCTCGCCGAGCGTCTCCGCCGCCAGCCGCCGGTACTCCTCGCTCTGCGGGGTGCCCAGCGTCACATGGCGGGCGGAGGAACGGTGCCGGGCCGGACCGTCCCGCAGGATCTCCGGCAGCCGCTCCACCACCGACGCGTCCCCCGGCGCGACGACCGGGGCCCCGCCCTGCGGGACCCGCCGCGCCAGCTCGGCCCGCAGGATGTCGATGCGCCCCTGGAGCAGCCGCCGCACATAGCTGAGATCGGCCTCGTCCCGCTGCGCGTCACGGCGCACCGCGCGCAGCTCGGACAGACTGAGCACGGTCAAGTCGGCCGCTCGCTTCTCCTCGGGCAGCACCGGGCTGTCGGTGCGCTGTGCGGGCGGCCGGTGGAACTCCCGTTCCACGGTTCCCGCGTGGGCCAACGGAACAGCCGTCGCCGGCTGTCCGATTCCCGGTGTGCTCATGTGCCTCAACCGTCCCCTCGACCGGCATGTGCCAGCATCGTGCCACCCCAAGCGGCCACTATGTGAGCGAGTGGTCCCGATCCGCCCCAGATGGGCGCTAAGGAGTAAAAATAGCCCGACCGGGGTCCCGCGCGGGCCGCCGTCGGCCGTCTGTTCGCCGACCGGCATGATGGTCGTATGCGTGCAGTGGTGCAGAGGGTCGACGGGGCGAGCGTCGTCGTGGACGGCGAGACGGTGGGCGCGATCGAGGGCGAGGGACTGTGCGTCCTCGTCGGCGTCACCCACGAGGACACCAAGGAGAAGGCGGCACAGCTCGCCCGCAAGCTCTGGTCGGTCCGGATGCTCCAGGACGAGAAGTCGTGCAGCGACACCGGCGCCCCGCTCCTGGTGATCAGCCAGTTCACCCTGTACGGCGACGCCCGCAAGGGCCGCCGGCCCACCTGGAACGCCGCCGCCCCGGGCGACCTCGCCGAACCGCTGGTCGACGAGGTGGTCGCCCAGCTGCGCGCCCTGGGGGCGACGGTGGCGACGGGCCGCTTCGGCGCGAGGATGAGGGTGTCGCTGACCAACGACGGCCCGTTCACCGTCCTGCTGGAGATCTGAGCCCCGCGGCTCAGGGCTCGACGACGGTCTCCTGCGCCGCCGCGGTCTCCCCGGCGAGCAGCCGCGCGTCCACCGGGACGTTGCGCTTCACCAGCGCCAGCGCGACCGGACCCAGCTCGTGGTGGCGTACGGACGTCGTGATGAACCCGACCTTCCGTCCGTCCGGTCCGTCGTCGGCCAGCCGGATCCCGGTCCCCGCGACGGGCAGGTGCACCTCGCTGCCGTCCAGGTGCAGGAAGACCAGCCGCCGCGGCGGCTTCCCCAGGTTCTGCACCCGGGCGACCGTCTCCTGCCCCCGGTAGCAGCCCTTCTGCAGGTGCACCGCGCCGCCGATCCAGCCCAGCTCGTGCGGGATGGTGCGGTGGTCGGTCTCGAAGCCGAGCCGCGGCCGCCGCTGCTCGACCCGCAGCGCCTCGAGCGCGAGGATCCCGGCGGGCGGCCCCGCCTTCTCCGCGTACGGCTCCAGATCCTCGCGGGGCAGGAACAGGTCCCGCCCGTACGGCGTCTCGCGCACCACGACGCCCTCGGGCACCTCGGCGATGGACCCGGCCGGCAGATGCACCACCGCGATGTCGGCGGTGCGGTCGGCGACCTCCACCCGGTAGAAGAACTTCATCGACTCCAGGTACGCGATCAGCGCGTCCTGGGTGCCGGGCTCGACGTGCGCCCACACCGTCTCCCCGTCGTCGACCAGGTAGAGCGCGTGCTCGATGTGGCCGTTCGCGGAGAGGATCAGGGCCTCGGTGGCCTGGTGCGGCGGCAGGTCGCTGACGTGCTGGGTGAGCAGCAGGTGCAGCCAGCCGAGCCGTTCCGGTCCGGTGACGGTGACGACCCCGCGGTGGGACAGGTCGACGAAACCGGTGCCGTCGGCGAGGGCGCGCTGCTCGCGGAACAGGTCGCCGTAGTGGGCGGCCACGCCTTCGTCCACGCCCTCGGCGGGGACGGCGCCGGGCAGGGTCAGCAGGGGGCTCTTCATATGCCAAGCCTACGACTCGGCGGGTCGGGCCTTCCGGGCGCAGTCCCCGCACCGGCCGAAGATCGCGAAGTGCTTCATGTCGGTGTCGAAGCCGAAGGTGTCCCGCAGCTTGGCCGTGAACTCGGCGGCCACCTCCACGTCCGCCTCGATGACGTCGGTGCAGTCGCGGCAGACCAGGTGCAGATGGTGGTGCCGGTCGGCGAGGTGGTAGGTCGGGGCGCCGTGCCCGAGGTGGGCGTGGCTGACCAGGCCCAGCTCCTCCAGCAGCTCCAGGGTGCGGTACACGGTGGAAATGTTGACCCCCGACGCCGTCTTCCTCACTTCCACGAGGATGTCGTCGGGGGTCGCGTGCTCCAGGGTGTCGACTGCTTCGAGCACGAGTTGGCGCTGCGGCGTCAGCCGGTAGCCGCGCTGCCTGAGGTCGCTCTTCCAGTCGGTGCTCACCACACCTCGAGTCTAGGACCTACTTGAAGAACGCGATCCCGTCGTCCGGCATGTCGTCGGGCAGGGCCTTGGCCCAGCGCTCGACCTCCTCCGGCGTGACGACCTTCTTCAGGTGCGCCGACATGTAGGGGCGCAGCTCGACCTCGGGGGTCTGCTTCTCGCCGACCCACATCAGGTCGCTCTTGACGTAGCCGTACAGCCGCTTGCCGCCGCTGTAGGGCTGCGCGGCGGCGGTCCGGGCCACGGCGTCGGTCACCAGGTCGATCTGCGGCTTGCCCTCGGCCATCTCGCCGTACCAGATCTCGATGACACCGTCGTCGCGGGTCATCGTCACCTCGACCTTGCGGCCGGTGTCGATCCGCCAGAAGCCGTGCTCGGACTCCAGCGGCCGCGTCTTGTTGCCGTCGCCGTCCAGCACCCAGGTGCGGGAGCTGTACTCCAGGAAGTCCCGGCCGTCGTGGCTGAAGGTGACCTCCTGGCCGAAGTTGCACTTCTCGGCGCCGGGGAAGTCGTGCACGCCGGCGCCCGCCCAGTCGCCGAGCAGGAAGGCGAGGGGGACGAGGTCCTTGTGCAGGTCGGACGGGATCTCGATCATGAGCGGAACTTCCTGGCGTCGGTGATCAGCGCTGGCCCTGGTACAGCTTCTTCACGGTCAGTCCGGCGAAGGCGAGAACGCCGACGGCGACCAGGACCAGCAGGGCTTCGAAGAAGATAACCACGGGGTGCTCCTTGAGCGGGGGGTGCGGTGGTGTGCACGGGCCGGTCCCCAGCTTACGCGGCCGGGGCCGGCCCCTGGCGGCCGAGGTGCCGCCGCACGCCCTTCAGCCCAGCAGCTGGCTCTGCAGCACCACCGTCTGCCGGAACGGCACGGCGTGCGCGGCCCCCTTGCGGGACTGCAGCACCACCGCGAGGACGTCACCGGCGGCGAGGTAGGCCTGCCGGTCCTGCGCGGCGCCGTAGGGCTTGGACTCGGTGTAGACGGAGCGCTGCACCCCGGGAACGGGGGCCGTCTCGTCGGGGAACGACTCGTCCCGGCCGGCGCTCTCGGCGCCCCGCAGCGCGTAGCCCGGGTCGGTGTACGAGAAGTGGGGCCGGAAGAAGGTGTCCTCCACCATGGCCGCGGTGTCGAACCGCAGCAGGTAGATCCGGGTACGGGTGCCGTCCCCGGTCGTCCAGCCGCGGGCCGCGATGTGCCGCAGGCCGCCGTCGACGAGCTGCTGCCCGAACGTCTCCCGGTCGTCCTTGTCCGCGTACTCCTCCAGGAAGTCCTCGGTCGCCAGCCAGCCGTCCGTGCCGCGCAGGGCCTCGATCTCCTCGGCCCCCTTCGGGGCGGGCAGCAGGAGGGCGCGCAGGTCGGCGTGGTGGGTTCCCGCCGGGTTGGCATCCGCCCGCGGCCCGGGGCTGCCCGACGGCAGGGGCGGCTTCGTCAGCCGCGGGTACTCCCACCGCCCGTCGGACTCCGTGGCCAGCCCGGGGACGTCCGTGCGCTCCATCCTCGTGATGCCGTAGGCGGTTCCCGCGCCGGCCACCGCGAACACCGCCACGGCGGCCGTCCAGCGCAGCGCGGCACGCAGGACCCGGCGGTCCTTGCGCACGGGCCGTGGCCCGACCGGCGCTTCCGGCTGCTCACGGGGCTCCTCGGGCGGGGTGGGCGCGAGGGCCTGCTGCTCGCTCATACGGCCTTCCCGGGTTCGTCGATACGGTCCAGCTGCTGACCGAGCAGCGCGGCGACACTCTTGGTGTCGAGCGGCTTCCCACCGTCCGCGGTGAGGCCGACCAGGACGTCCCCGACGTAGGCCGAGCAGCGCATCGACTCGAGGCCGGACTCCGTGTCCTTGGGCGGCAGGAAGCACTTGGCGTTCTTGTGGCCCTTGATCTTCGGTCCCTCGCGGAAGACGTCGAGGGCGTCGAGCAGCCCGGTCTGGAACCTCACGAGGTCCCGCACGGCCTCCCGGTCCTTCATCCGGGTGAGCACGATGCCCACGGAGAAGACCTCTTCCTCGCTGTAGACGCTGGTCGACCCGCTGGTGTAGCTGCGCATCGCCATCCCCTCGACGCGCCAGCTGTCGATCTCCTTCTCCAGCCGCTTGCGCTGGGAGCGCGGCAGGTCGCGCAGCGACTTCTTGTGCAGCTCCGTGGCGCCGGCGCCGTCGAGCCGCGCGTCCGAGCCGAACTCGGCGAGGTCGGGCCCCTGGAGCCAGTTGTCGTACCCGTGCGGCACGAGCATCCCCGCGAGCCCCTGCTCCTTCGGCGACGCGCCCTCGACGGCAGCGGCCTCGGGCATCTTCCACTCGGGCGCACCGGCGTCGCGGTCCGCGTCCTTCACGGTCACGACGGTGTAGCCCGTCCCGGCGACGACGGCCCCGGCGATCAGCACGGAGCCGGCGACGGCTGCGACCCGCCCCCACCGCACGGACCGCTTCCCGGCGGGAGCGGCCGGCTCGGACGGCACCACCGGCTGGTTCTCCGCTCCACTCACAGCCGCTCCATCTGCCGCTCGGCCAGATCCATGATCATCTTTTTTCCGACGGGCTTGTCCCCGTACACCCAGATCTCCATCGCGATGTCCCCGCGCCAGGCGTGCGCCTCCGCGCCGTACAAGGGTTCGTAACCGGGCTCGGCCTCGGGTCGGTTGTGGACGTACACCCGGCCGTCCCCGGTACCGGGCACGAGCCAGCTGTCCGTGTCCTCCTTCTCGTCCGCCCAGTACTGGCTGTTCTCGGCGCTGCCGGCGGCTCCCAGGGTCTCCTCCTGGCGGAACTGGACCAGCCGGACCTCCACGCTGTAGTCGTTGCCGAACCAGCCCGTGACGGCCACGCGGCGGAACCCGTCCATGGCCAGCTGCCCGAACACCTCGCCGGACTCCTCGTAGTAACCGGCGTACTCGCTGAGCTCCATCCAGCCGTCCTCGCCCATCAGCCAGTCGGCGGGCCTGGCCGAGCGGGGCCTCTTGATCAGCAGCTTGCGCAGGTCGCCGTCGGTCTTCACGCGGCGGTCCTGCGCCGCGGACAGGGGCTCGGGCCCCTTGCCCTTCGCCTGCGCGAGCACCGGCTGCGACAGCGACGGCAGCCTGGTGGGCTCGCGGTCGGCCTGGACGAGGTAGCCGGTGCACGCTCCGGCGATCAGCCCCAGCACCAGGGCGGTACCGATCAGCGCGGTCGTCCGCCCCCGCCGCCGGCGCTTCCCGGTCGCCTCCGGCACCGCACCGTCCGCGGCCCCCGGCGCATCGGCTGCTTCTTCGGGTTGTTCCAAGACGTCCCCCCACAGAAGGTGAAGCGCGTATTCCGTGCACGCGCGCACAGGAGACCGACGGCCGCCGACCGGAGTTGTAGCGATCATGATTACGATTCGGTCATGGCGAAAAAGCTCGTGATCAAGGTGACCGCAGGATCCGACGCCCCCGAACGCTGCTCACAGGCGTTCACGGTGGCGGCGGTGGCGGCGGCCAGCGGTGTCGAGGTCTCCCTGTGGCTCACCGGGGAGTCCGCGTGGTTCGCCCTGCCGGACCGTGCCGCCGAGTTCGAACTGCCGCACGCCGCGCCGCTGCCCGACCTGCTGGACTCGGTCCTGGCGGCCGGCCGGGTCACCCTGTGCACGCAGTGCGCGGCCCGCCGCGACATCTCGGAGAAAGACGTCATCGAGGGCGTACGCATCGCCGGGGCGCAGGTCTTCGTCCAGGAGGCGATGGCGGACGAGACCCAGGCGCTCGTCTACTGAGGGCCCGCGGCACCTACCGGGGCCGATTCCTGCCGTCCAGTTCGTCCCACCACTCATCGGACTGCGGATCGCCATGGGGGTCCCCCCTGCTCGAGCGGAGCCGAGAGCTTGGGGGAGGATCGTCCCACCAGCGGTCGTCCGGCCCCCGCCGGTTGGCGACCACCGCGGCGAGCGGCGGAATGACCATCGCGACCAGGCACATCCCCACGGCAGCCGGCACCGACCAGAGCCGCACCACACCCCACGCCAGGACGAACAGCCCGATACAGGTGCCCATCATGACGAAGTAGACATGCCGCCTGTGCGCGTACATACGTCCAGCGTAGGCCGGGGCACACGGAAGGGCCGCATCCCGGGCGTCCAACCCGTGGGATGCGGCCCTGAGCCGTCCTCGCGTCCTCAGACCGCGATCGCGACCTCGGCCAGACCGCCCTGCTGGGCGACGACCGTACGGTCGGCGGTGCCGCCGGGCACCAGGGCGCGGACGGTCCAGGTGCCTTCCGCCGCGTAGAAGCGGAACTGTCCGGTGGCGGAGGTCGGAACCTCCGCGGTGAACTCACCGGTCGAGTCCAGCAGACGGACGTAGCCCGTCACCGGCTCGCCGTCGCGGGTCACCTGGCCCTGGATGGTGGTCTCACCGGGCTTGATCGTCGAGGCGTCCGGGCCGCCGGCCTTCGCACCGCACATGTCTTACTCCTGAAGGGTCTGGAAAGGTCGGTCGGGAGGGACTACTTGCCGGAGCCGAGCTCGATCGGCACGCCGACGAGGGAGCCGTACTCGGTCCAGGAGCCGTCGTAGTTCTTGACGTTCTCCACGCCGAGCAGCTCGTGCAGCACGAACCAGGTCAGCGCGGAGCGCTCACCGATGCGGCAGTAGGCGATGGTGTCCTTGGCCAGGTCCACGTTCTCGCCGGCGTAGAGCTCCTTGAGCTCCTCGTCCGACTTGAAGGTGCCGTCGTCGTTGGCGTTCTTCGACCACGGGATGTTGGCGGCCGTCGGGACGTGGCCCGGGCGCTGCGACTGCTCCTGCGGCAGGTGGGCCGGGGCGAGCAGCTTGCCGGAGAACTCGTCGGGCGAGCGCACGTCGACCAGGTTCTGGCTGCCGATGGCGGCCACGACGTCGTCACGGAAGGCACGGATCGAGCTGTCCTGCGCCTTGGCCTTGTAGTCGGTCTTCGGGCGCTCGGGCACCTCGTCGCCGGGGACCAGCTCGCGGGCGTCCAGCTCCCACTTCTTGCGGCCGCCGTCGAGGAGCTTGACGTTCTCGTGGCCGTACAGCTTGAAGTACCAGTAGGCGTACGAGGCGAACCAGTTGTTGTTGCCGCCGTAGAGGACGACCGTGTGGTCGTTGCCGATGCCCTTGTCCGACAGGAGCTTCTCGAAGCCCTCCTGGTCGACGAAGTCACGGCGGACCGGGTCCTGGAGGTCCTGGGTCCAGTCGATCCGGATGGCGTTCCGGATGTGGTTCTTCTCGTAGGCGGTCGTGTCCTCGTCCACCTCGACGATGGCGATGGTCGGGTCGTCCAGGTGCTCCTGGAGCCAATCGGCGTCGACCAGGACGTCGCTGCGGCTCATGCTGTTTCTCCTCCGGGGCAGGTGCGGCGGGGCGTGCGAGTGAGAGGGGGCGCGCACCCAGGACGGGCGGGCGCACGGGTGCCCTTCATCGGGCGGGAATGCGGACGTCGACGCGTCCGCTCAGAAGGTGCGACAGAGCATGGCGGCGACACGGCACAGGTCCACTGCCCGCCGCTTCGTGAGATCCGCCTGTCCCCGCGGCACGGGGACGCTCGTCCGACACTGCATGGGGTCGATCGTAGGGAGGACAGGGCGGGCGTGTCACCGACGTGTCGCATACTGAGACGAGATCGTCCGCGATGCGGGACTCACACCCCCGCAATCCTCTCCCCCGGAGCCCCTCCGCCCCGCGCGTCCGCCACCCCATCTACCCTGCGGACACCGCCGTCTCGCCTGACGGACACTCCTGGCTACCCGACCAGACGGACGTCGGAACCCTTCACCTTGATGTCCACACCGTTCTCGGCCGCCTCGACCTTGTCCAGGCGGATACCGCCGGGCAGTCCGTCGATCTTCTGCTGGAAGTCGGTGATCCGCCGCACCCGCGACTCGGCGAGCTCGACCCCGCCGAACGCGGGCAGCGCGTCGGCCTGCACCCGCACGGTGTCACCGTCCACGACCGTCACCGAGCTGAGCACGGAGACCGGCTCGGGCAGCTTGTTGCCGAGCACGGTGGCCTCGACCGCGACCTTGATCTTCCCGTTGCCGCCGTCGGAGAGACCGACGACCTCGGCGGTGACGCCGGGGGCCACCTGGGTGGGCTCGGCCTTGGCGGTCTTCAGCAGTTCGTCGTAGGCGACGGTCGCGGTCCCGGTGGCGCTGTCGGCGACGGCGGAGCTGAAGTCGCTGGAGAAGTCGACGCCCCTCATGTCGGCGCGCAGATCGCCGATGCGGATCTTCTCGGCGCCGTCGCCGGTGCCGGCCTCGTAGCCCTCGATGCCGACCTGCACCTCGTCGAGGGTGCCGCCGACGACCTGGGTGAGGAAGGGGAAGCCCTTGATGGACACGTCGGGGGTGGACGCGAGGTTCTCGGTCGCCTTCAGGCGGTCCGCCGCCTCGCTCTCGGCGAGGTTGACCGCGACGCGGTCCACGATCACGAAGATCCCGCCCAGTATCACGACGACGATGAGCAGTATTCGCAGTGCGCGCATGCGGTGTTTCCCCCACGTGGCTTGTGACGACGGCGGTCCCCGACGACCGGCGGCCGTCCTGCGCGAGGGTAACTCGCACGGGTGTGGGGGCCGGGAGATTGTGGATCAGCTGTGACAGGCGCCCTCGTGGGCGCGGTTCGGGGCGAGGGCGTGCCCGGCACACGCGAAGCGCCCCGGCGTGGGGGGGTGTTCGCGCAGCCCGGCGCCAACGGGGTGCCGTCGCGCCCACCCTCCCCCATCGCCCCAGCGGCACGACTGCCCGCGGAAGCGGCGGCGCGGAGAGCGGTACGGGGCGGCGGTGGCGGCCTGCAGCCGCGTATGGCGCGTATGGCGCGCGTGCCGCGTGTGGCGGTGGGCGGCGCGCAGGCGCGTACGGCGCGGAGGGGACGGGGCGGGGGTGTGCGCCCGCAGCGGCTGGTGCGAGTCAGCGCCCCGCACCTCCACCAGGCAACCCGGTCGCGCCAGTCCGAGGACGTACACCCCCGACCCGGCCCCGACCCACCCACCGGCAGAAGGCGCTACGCGCACCCCGCAGGCGTCAGGCGAACACGCGACCCAGCACGTACACCGCGGGCCCCGCCGCCGCCAGCGGCAGCGCGATGCCCGCCGTGAAGTGCACGAACCGCGACGGATAGTCGTAGCTCGCGACCCGGTGACCGATCAGCGCACAGACCGCCGCCCCCGCGCCCAGCCCCGCGCCCGAGGCCTCCATCCCCCCGACCGCGAACCCCGCCCCCGCCGCCACCAGCAGCGCGACCACCACGGATGCCGCGGTCGGCAGGGGCAGCGCCCGCGCCACCATCGCCGCCGCCACAGCGACCGCTCCCACGGTCACCGCGTCCGCGTCCGCCGCCAGATACCCGCCCGCCGCGATGGCCAGCGCCGCCGCGGCGACCGTCGCCATCAGGCCGTACATCCGCTCGTCAGGATCCGCGTGGGACCGCAGCTGCAGCATCAGCGACAGCAGCACCCACACCCCCAGCGTCCCCAGGATCGCCGCGGGCGACCGGTCCGACGCCAGCAGCGCCGCGTCCGCGGCCAGCGCGCCCAGGAACCCGAGCGCGATCCCCTGCCGAGCCGGCCACATGCCGTTCAGCCGGAACCAGCCCGCCGCCGTGACCCCCTGCAACACCACCAACGGCACGAGCAGCGCATACGTCCCCAGCGCCGCCCCGCCCGCGAGCAGCACCCCCAGCAGCGCCGTGAGCACCGCGGGCTGCATCCCGGGCTCGATGATCGGCGACCGCCCCTCCGCCCGCGCCCGCTGCGCATCGGTGACGCGCGAGTTCCCGCCCAGCGTGGCCGGCCCGTACTCGGGCCCGCCCTCCTGCGAGGGCACGTCCTGCGGAGGGACGTCCGGCGGAGGCGCCTGCTGCGGAGGCAGATACGACGTCTCCTCGACAGCCGCGGCAGCCACAGGCGGCTGCATCTGCGTCTCCCACGTCTGCCCCTGCCACTGCTGCGTGTACTGCTGATCGGCGTACGGATCGTCGTACGCCTGCTGCCCGGGCCAAGCCTGCGGCTCAGGCTGCTGATACGGCTCGTACGCCCCGTACCCCTGCCCGTACCCGTCCCCGTACCCGTACCCGTCCCCGGACCCGAACCCGTTCCCAGACCCCTGCCCGTACCCCTGCCCGTACCCCTGCCCGTGCCCCTGCCCGTACGGCTGGTTCGTCATCGCTCACCCTCCTGCGAACGGCGGAAGCACCTCGACCGTGCCGCCGTCGGCCAGCCGTACCGTCTCATGCGCGCGCTTGCCCACGGGATCACCGTCGACGAGGAACGAGCACCGCAGCAGCACCCGCGCCAGTTCGCCGGAGTGCCGCCCCCGCACGGCGTCGAGCGCCTCGGCGAGCGTGTCCGCCTCGTGCGCCTCCTCGGCCACCCCGGCCGCGGCCTTGGCGGCGGCCCAGTACCGCACCGTGACCTTTGCCATCTGCTGGTTCCTCAATCGGAAATAGGTTGACGGTGAACACCGTCAGGCTAGCCCGCCCGGGCGACCACCCAGTCCCCGATCCGCCCCAGCAACGGCTCCGGCGCCGCGTTCTCCGCGTGCCCCATACCGGCCTCGACCCACAACTCCCCGTGCTCCCCGGCGGCGGCCGCCAGCATCCGGGGGTGGTCGAGCGGGAAGTACCCGTCCTGGTCCCCGTGCACGATCAGCAGCGGCGTCGGCGCGATCCGCGGCACCGCCTCGACCGGCGACAGCGGCACCGGATCCCACTGCCGGTGATGGATCCGCGTACGCAGCCCGTACCGCCCCACCAGCCGCCCGGACGGCCGGGTCACGAGCCAGTGCAGCCGCCGCATGGGCGCGGTCCCCCGGTAGAACCACCGCGCGGGCGCACTCACGGAGACCACGGCGCCGACGCCGATGTCCCGGTCGACCGCGGCATGCCGCAGCACCACGGAGCCGCCCATGGAGAACCCGACGGTGGCCACCCGCGCGTACCCCAGCTCGCGCGCCCACCCCACCACCGCCGCGAGATCCAGGACCTCCCGGTCCCCCACGGTGGACCGCCCGCCCGACGCCCCGTGCCCGCGGAAGGAGAACGTCACAACACCGCCGTACCGCGCGAGGACGCGCGCCACCCGCCGCACGTGCGGCCGGTCCGCGTCCCCGGTGAATCCGTGCGCGACGACGAACACAAGATCGCCGGAAGGGGACGCCCCCGGTTCGTATACGGAATCGATCGCCACCCCGTCCTCCGTGCGCAGGAACGTCCGCAAAGGCCCGCCGCCGCGCGTTGCGCCGTGCGTTACCACGCGCGTCTCGGAATATGGACGAATGGCGGAGCGAATGGTGGATCGCGCCACATGACCTGCCGGACCGGTGCTCATGTCGGCTATTCTGCTGCGAAGAGGACTCGGGCAGCGAAGCCCCCGGGTCCTTTTGTGCTTTCGGAAGCGTTGTATACGAACGCGGGAAACCGCCGGTGTACGGGCCGTCGAACGCACGCGGCAATGCCAAAACGTCCTCGCAGGGACCGAGGAGGAACCAGACGTTATGGGCGAGCGAACCGTGCACGACCGCAGGACAGCCCCGATCCGGGCAGGTATCCGGGCAGGCATCCCGGCAGGTATCCGGGCAGGTGAGGAGACACGATGAGCTCGCTGCTGCTCCTGACCAACGCGCTCCAGCCGTCGACGGAGGTGCTCCCCGCCCTCGGCCTGCTCCTGCACAACGTGCGCGTGGCCCCCGCCGAGGGTCCGGCCCTCGTCGACACCCCCGGCGCCGACGTGATCCTGGTCGACGGCCGCCGCGACCTCCCGCAGGTGCGCAGCCTGTGCCAGCTGCTGCGCTCCACGGGCCCCGGCTGCCCGCTCGTCCTGGTGGTGACGGAAGGCGGCCTGGCGGCCGTCACCGCGGACTGGGGCATCGACGACGTCCTGCTGGACACCGCGGGCCCGGCCGAGGTCGAGGCCCGTCTGCGCCTGGCGATGGGCCGCCAGCAGATCGTCAACGACGACTCCCCGATGGAGATCCGCAACGGCGACCTGTCGGTCGACGAGGCGACCTATTCGGCGAAACTCAAGGGCCGGGTCCTCGACCTGACCTTCAAGGAATTCGAGCTGCTCAAATACCTCGCGCAGCACCCCGGCCGGGTCTTCACCCGCGCCCAGCTGCTCCAGGAGGTGTGGGGGTACGACTACTTCGGCGGCACCCGCACCGTCGACGTGCACGTACGGCGCCTGCGCGCCAAGCTCGGCCCCGAGCACGAGTCGTTGATCGGCACGGTCCGGAACGTCGGTTATCGATTCGTTACGCCCGAAAAGGTGGAGCGCGCGGCCGAGGAGGCGAAGGCCAAGGCCGACCGGCAAAAAGCGTCGGATACGGACGAGACGGCCACGAGGAACGCCGCCGGCGCCCGCTCGCCGGCGTGAGAACCGCACGCATGAGCGTTGCGTTCGCACAGACGAGCCGTTTCCGTGCTGTTCGGAACACTCTTCACACCCTGCCCGGACGGAATATATCCGCGTAGACTCCGCGCGTGGCCAAGGTAACCAGGGATGATGTGGCGCGGCTGGCGGGTACGTCCACCGCCGTCGTCAGCTATGTCATCAACAACGGACCCCGGCCGGTCGCCCCGGCCACGCGCGAGCGCGTTCTCGCCGCGATCAAGGAGCTGGGGTACCGGCCCGACCGCGTCGCCCAGGCGATGGCGTCACGGCGGACGGACCTCATAGGCCTGATCATCCCGGACGCCCGCCAGCCCTTCTTCGGCGAGATGGCGCACGCGGTCGAACAGGCCGCCTCCGAGCGCGGGAAGATGGTGCTGGTCGGCAACACCGACTACATCGCGGAGCGCGAGGTCCACTATCTGCGCGCCTTCCTGGGCATGCGCGTCTCCGGCCTGATCCTGGTCAGCCACGCGCTGAACGACCTGGCCGCGGCGGAGATCGAGGCGTGGGACGCCCGGATCGTCCTGCTGCACGAGCGTCCGGAGGCGATCGACGACGTGGCGGTCGTCACGGACGACCTCGGCGGCGCCCAGCTCGCCGTGCGCCACCTGCTGGAGCACGGGAACGCGTACGTCGCCTGTGTCGGCGGCACCGCGGAGACCCCCGCCGTCGGTGACCCGGTCTCGGACCACGTCGAGGGCTGGCGGCGCGCGATGGAGGAGGCCGGCATACCGACCGAGGGCCGGCTCTTCGAGGCCCCGTACAACCGCTACGACGCCTACCGCGTGGGTCTGGACATCCTCTCCGGCCCGGACCGCCCGCCGGCGATCTTCTGCTCCACCGACGACCAGGCGATCGGCATCCTGCGTGCCGCGCGTGAGCTGCGCATCGACGTGCCGGGTGAGCTCGCGGTCGCCGGGTTCGACGACATCAAGGAGGCGGCGCTCGCCGACCCGCCGATGACCACGGTCGCCTCCGACCGTCCGGCGATGGCCCGCGCGGCGGTCGACCTCGTCCTTGACGACGGCCTGCGGGTGGCGGGCTCGCGCCGCGAACGCCTGAAGGTGTTCCCGTCCCGCCTGGTGGTACGCCACTCCTGCGGCTGCACGTAGTCGCCCCACGGGCCGAACCCTTACGAACGTCACCCGGACCCTTATATCGGGCATACGAGGTTCTGTCGGGCTTCTCAGCGAGCACTCAGGATGCTCTCATCGTCGGGCGCGACGCTCATGAACATGACCGAGAGCCCCCGCCCCAGCGGCGCGTACGAGAGCAGCAGCCCCCACCAGGTGAACCCCGAGTGGCCGCCCCCGCCGGCGTACGCGCCGACCCCCACGCAGCCCTCGGACCCGGCCCCCCGGCCGGCTCGACGCAAGCGCACCCGTGGCCCCGCCGCCCTGCTCGCCGCCGTGGCGATCGTCGCGGCGGCCGTGGGCGGCGGCACCGCCTACGGCGTGCAGGAGCTGACCGGCAACGACACCGTCGCCTCGGCCGGCTCCACCGGCACCACCGTCGTACCGTCGAGCCAGAAGGGCACGGTGTCCGGCGTCGCCCGGGCGGTCGGCCCGAGCATCGTCGAGATCAGCGCGACCTCGAACTCCGGCTCCTCGACCGGCTCCGGCGTGATCATCACCGAGGACGGCGAGATCATCACCAACAACCACGTCGTCGCCGGCGCGTCCTCGATCAAGGTGCGGACGGACGACGGCACGACGTACACGGCGAAGCTCGTCGGCACCGACAGCAAGAAGGACCTGGCGCTGATCAAGCTGGAGGACGCCTCCGGCCTGAAGGCGGCCACCCTCGGCGACTCCGACGGGGTGCAGGTCGGCGACCAGGTCGTGGCCATCGGCTCGCCCGAGGGTCTGACCGGCACGGTGACCAGCGGCATCGTCTCCGCCCTCGACCGCGATGTGACCGTGTCGACGGACGAGAGCCAGGGCCGGCAGCAGGGGCAGCAGGGCGGCGGCTGGCCGTTCGAGTACGGCGGCCGGGAGTTCAACGGCGACACGGGCGGCTCCACGACCACGTACAAGGCGATCCAGACCGACGCGTCCCTGAACCCCGGCAACTCCGGCGGCGCGCTGATCGACATGAACGGCGCCGTCATCGGCATCAACTCCGCGATGTACGCGCCCAGTGGTGCGGACTCGTCCGCCGCGGGCAGCGTGGGCCTGGGCTTCGCCATCCCGGTCGACACGGTCGAGGCGGACCTGCCGGCCCTGCGCTCCGGTGCGACGAACTGACGCGCACACCGGGAAACGTGCGACGCTGAGGACCCGAAGAGAGCTCCCGTGACCAAGCTCCCGTGACCATGCTCCCGTGACCACGCTCCCGTGGCAGACAGAGGAACCCGACACACCATGACGCCCGCAGAAGGTGACCGTGCCCCCCAGCGCATCCTGATCGTCGACGACGAGCCGGCGGTGCGCGAAGCGCTGCAGCGCAGCCTGGCCTTCGAGGGGTACGACACCGAGGTCGCCGTCGACGGCACGGACGCCCTGGAGAAGGCGACGGCGTACCGTCCCGACCTCGTCGTCCTGGACATCCAGATGCCGCGCATGGACGGCCTCACCGCCGCCCGCCGCATCCGCGCCTCCGGCGACACCACACCCATCCTGATGCTGACGGCCCGCGACACCGTCGGCGACCGGGTGACCGGGCTGGACGCCGGGGCCGACGACTACCTGGTCAAGCCGTTCGAGCTGGACGAGCTGTTCGCCCGCATCCGCGCGCTGCTGCGCCGCAGCTCGTACGCGGCGGCGGTGGCCGCCTCCGCCGAGTCGGACGACGTCCTCACCTTCGCCGACCTGAGCATGAACCTGGCCACGCGGGAGGTGACGCGCGGCGGGCGCCCGGTGGAGCTGACCCGCACGGAGTTCACCCTGCTGGAGATGTTCATGGCCCACCCGCGCCAGGTGCTCACGCGTGAGCAGATCCTGAAGGCGGTCTGGGGCTTCGACTTCGAGCCGTCCTCCAACTCGCTCGACGTGTACGTCATGTACCTGCGCCGCAAGACCGAGGCGGGCGGCGAGCCGCGCCTGGTGCACACGGTGCGGGGGGTGGGGTACGCGCTGCGGCAGGGCGGCGCGGAGTGACGAGGCCGGTACGCCGCTTCCGCTCGCTCCCGATCCGGGCGCGGCTGTCCCTGCTGGTGGCGGCGGCGGTGGCGTTCGCGGTGGCGGCGGTGTCGGTGACCTGCTGGTTCATCGTGCGGGGCAAGTTGTACGACGAGATCGACGACGATCTGCGGTCGTCGGTCCTCACGCTCCAGCGGGAGGAGTTCGAGCAGCTCACCAACGCCTGCGTCCAGGAGCCGTCCGACACGGGCACCATCACCCCGCGCAGCAAGCAGTACGCCCAGCTGGTCCGCTCGGACGGCAGGGTGTGCGTGCTGCCCTACTCCGCGGCCGCGGTCGACGTCACGGGCGGCGACAAGGAGGTGGCCGCGAACCCCGACCCGAACGAGGGGTTCTTCCGCAACGGCACGGACAGCAACGGCACGCGGGTGCGCGTGCTGACGACGGCCGTCACCGTCAAGACCGGGCCGCTGAGCCGGGCCGTGGCGCAGGACCACGCCTTCGTCGTGGCCCTGCCGCTCAGCAACACCCAGTCCACGCTGAACGAGCTGGCCCTGCTCCTGCTCCTGGTCTCCGGCATCGGCGTCCTCGGCTCCGCCGCCGCGGGACTCGCCGTCGCCCGCGCGGGCCTGCGCCCCGTCGACCGGCTCACCGAGGCCGTGGAACACGTGGCCCGCACCGAGGACCTGGGCATCCGCATCCCGGTGGAGGACGACTCCGACGACGAGGTCGCCCGGCTCTCCCGCTCCTTCAACTCCATGACGTCCGCGCTGGCCGGCTCCCGCGACCTCCAGCAGCAGCTCATCGCGGACGCCGGCCATGAACTGCGCACCCCGCTCACCTCGCTGCGCACCAACATCGAACTCCTCACCCGCAGCGAGGACACGGGCCGCCCGCTGCCCGCCGATGACCGCAAGGCCCTGCTCACCTCCGTGAAGGCGCAGATGACCGAACTCGCGTCCCTCATCGGCGACCTGCAGGAGCTGTCCCGCCCGGACACCGGCCAGCACGCCGGCCGGACCCGGATCGTCGCGTGGCAGGACACCGTCGAATCGGCGCTGCGCCGCGCCCGCCTGCGCGGCCCGGACCTGACCATCACCGCGGACGTGCACCCCTGGTACGTACGGGCCGAACCCGCCGCCCTGGAACGGGCGGTGGTCAACGTCCTCGACAACGCGGTGAAGTTCAGTCCGCCGGGCGGCACGATCGACGTCCGCCTCACCGACGGCGTCCTCACCGTCCGCGACCACGGCCCCGGCATCCCCGCCGACGAACTCCCCCACGTCTTCGACCGCTTCTGGCGCTCACCCACCGCCCGCGCCCTCCCCGGCTCCGGCCTCGGTCTGTCCATCGTGGCCCGCACGGTCCAGCAGGCGGGCGGCGAGGTCGTCCTGGCCCCGGCCGACGGCACCGGCACGACGGCCACCATCCGCCTCCCGGGCGCCCCGACACCGCCGCCCGAGGTGCCTTAGCGGCCGGGCGGCAACCTTTCCGTGCCCGGCGGCGACCGATCGGTGTCCCCTCCCCCACACGGAACGGATCGCCGCATGAGCGAGCACCGCGACAGGGCCCGTCACCGCAGGCCCCACAAGCTCCTGGCCGTCGGCCTCCCGCTGGCCCTGACCACCGCCGGAGTCCTGGTGTACGGCACCGACTTCGTCCCCCAGCGGGCGTCCGCCGCGTCAGCGGCCGCCGCCCCCGCCTGGGCCACCGCCACCGCCGACGGCTTCGCCTCCGTCAGCGCACTCGGGCAGAACGGCACGTACGGCGGGCGGGACGGCCGGACCGTCACCGTGCGGACCCAGGCGGACCTGGAGAAGTACGCCACGGCCCCCGAGCCGTACGTCATCGTCGTGGCCGGAACCATCACCATGAACCCGGTCGGCAAGGAGATCAAGGTCGCCTCCGACAAGACGATCGTGGGCTCCGGCACGTCCGGGCACATCGTCGGCGGGGGCTTCTTCCTCGGCCAGGGCGTCCACAACGTGATCATCCGCAATCTGACGATCCGGGACGCCCACCAGGGCGTCTGGAACGACAAGGAGCACGACTTCGACGCCGTCCAGATGGACGGCGCGCACCACGTCTGGATCGACCACAACGACCTGCGGAACATGGCGGACGGCCTGATCGACGTCCGCAAGGACAGCACCTACGTGACCGTGTCCTGGAACAAGCTGAGCCAGAACAACAAGACCTTCGGCATCGGCTGGACCGGGAACGTCACCACGGACATCACGATCCACCACAACTGGTTCCGCGAGACGGAGCAGCGCAACCCGTCCACGGACAACGCCGCCCACGCGCACCTCTACAACAACTTCCTCGAGGACGTCGCGAACACGGGCATCACCTCCTCGTACGGCAACTACTCGCGCGGCGGCACCCGGATGGTCCTGGAGAACAGCTACTTCCAGGGCATGAGGAACCCGGTCATCAAGGACGCGACGGCGACGGTCGTCCAGCGCGGCAACGTCTTCTCGGGCACATCGGGCCGCAACGAGAGCGGCGGTACGGCGTTCGACCCGAGGACGTACTACGCGTACACGCTCGACCGGGCGGCGGACGTGCCGTCGCTGCTGAAGTCGGGCACGGGCCCGCGTACGGCCATCGGCACGACGGCGTCGGCGGAGGCCCCGACGAAGGCCGCGGCCGCGACGACGCTCACCGTCGCCAAGGACGGCACCGGCCAGTACAGGACGGTCCAGGCGGCCGTGAACGCCGTAGCCGCGAACAACGCCTCCCGTGTGGTGATCTCCATCAAGCCGGGCACGTACCGCGAGACGGTCAGGGTCCCGTCCAGCAAGCCGCGCGTCACCTTCCAGGGCACCGGCGGCAGCCGCAAGGACACGGTGATCGTCTTCGACAACGCGGCGGGCACGAAGAAGCCGGACGGCTCGGGCACGTACGGCACCTCCGGCAGTGCCACGGTCGCCGTGGAGGCCGACGACTTCCAGGCCCGCAACCTGACGATCTCCAACGACTTCGACGAGGGCGCCAACCAGTCCCTCCCCGGCCACCAGGCGGTCGCCCTGCGCACGGCGGCCGACAAGATCCTCCTGGACGGCGTCATCGTCGAGGGCGACCAGGACACCCTTCTCCTCGACACGGCAGCGAAGGACAGACTGGGCCGGGTCTACGTGACCAACTCCTACGTCGTCGGCAACGTCGACTTCATCTTCGGCCGGGCCACCGCGGTGATCGACCGCTCGGTCATCACCCTGAAGAAGCGCTGGGACGGCACGTCCGCCGGGTACGTCACGGCCCCGAGCACGGCGGCGAACCGCAAGGGCATCCTCATCGCCAACTCGACGGTGAACGGCGACGTCTCCGCCCGCACCTTCCACCTCGGCCGCCCCTGGCACGCCGGCGGTGACGCCTCCCTCGACCCGCAGACCACGGTCCGCAACACCACCCTCGGCGCCGCGGTCCGCACCACGCCCTGGACCGACATGAGCGGCTTCTCCTGGAAGGACGACCGCTTCGCCGAGTACCGGAACACGGGCCCGGGTTCCGGCCCGGCCGGCGCCGACCGCCCCCACCTGACGGACGCGCAGGCCGCCGACCAGGAGATCGCGGACTGGCTGGCGGGCTGGACCCCCACGGCGTCCTGACCCCGTCTCCCCCGGCCCGCGGGGTCACACCAGGGATCAACGGCCCGGCACCCGTGCGCCGCCCTCCCCCAGCCGGTAGTGCAGAGCCGGCCGGTGACCGGGGCCGAGCCGCACGGGTGCGGGGCCCCGCGCCGTCTCCGTGGCCCGGGGACGGCCCGTCCGGCCGGCCTCCGCGTGGCCGACGGTGAAGGTCACGGGCGTCGGCACGGGCTCGGCGTGGGCGGGCACGGTCAGGTCGCGGCGGCCGGCGCGGACCGCGGTGAGCAGCGTGACGAGCCCGTGCCCGGCGTCGAGCTCGGCGGCGAGGTCCTCGACGGCGTCCAGCGGCGGGGACTCGTCGTCGCCGTATCCGAGGGCGAGGGCGATGTCCTCCTCGACTCCGGCCGGGGTGCGCAGCACCCGCACGGTGGCGATCAGGGGCCGGTCGGGACGGCCGACCGCGATCAGCCAGGTGGGCCTGGGCGCACGGGAGCGGGCCAGGTCCGTCACCTGACGTGTGGACCAGGGAAGGTTGACCGGTTCGGCGGTGCTCCACCCGGCCGGGGGCCCGCCGGCCAGCCGCGTGCAGACGGTCTCCAGGGCACGCCCGAGCTCCAGGTCCGCGTCCGCCGGATGCCGGGTGCGCAGGGTGAGCAGCAGCTGGCGGCCGGGGGCGTCGGCCCGGGCGCGGAAGGCCCCGGCGAGCCGGGCGGCTCCGTGCGCGTCACGCACGGGGGCGAAGGTGCCCCCCTTCCAGTGCAGCACGGCACCGGACAGGCCGTCGTAGTACCCGTCCTCGGGATCCTGGACGACCCAGCGGTTGGGCAGTCCGCGCAGGGCGGTGCGGGTGGCCAGGGTGAGGCGGGAGCCGGGTGGGGTGACGATCTGCACGGCACGCTCGTCCTCGGCGGCCGCGCGCAGGGCGTCGGACAGCCAGCTGGTCATGGCGACCAGCGGGCGGTCCTGGATCACCACGGCGGTGCTCGGGGTGAGGACGTCGACGGCGGGTGCCGTGGTGGCGGGGACCGGAACGGCGGAGACGTCCGTGGTCAGCGGCACGACGTCGGTGGTGGCGGCCCCGGGCGGCCAGACGGTACCGCCGAGCACGGTGACCAGACGGCCGGCGAAGGAGCCCGCGAGCCGCCCGGCCTCGGCGACGGCCGTGGAGGCCCGCGCCTCCGTCCACCACACCGGCCCTTGGTGCGCGGCGCCCTCGCTGCCGAGCAGCCGGGCGGTCTCGCCCGGCACCTGGACCAGGACGGGCGTCTCCACGGACACCAGCGGCCGCCCGTCGGGCGCGCACAGCTGTACGACCGCGCCGTCGGCCAGGGTGTTCACCCCCAAGTCGGGCCCGCCCGCGTACAGGCCCGCGAGCAGCGTGGGCAGGTCGGGCATCTTCGGGGTGAGGGCGATGACGTCCTTGGTCACGGCTTCTCTTCCACGGCGTCGTCGGTGAGGGCGGTCTGCACGATCCGGTGGGGACGGCCCCGGCGGACGAGCGTGCCCCGTCCCGGCGGCCGCGGCGAGGCGTACAGCCCGGGGAAGAGCTGGCCCTCGGTGCGGTCGCCGGTCATGACGAGCGCGGCCGTGCCGGTCTCCCGCAGCGTGGTGAGGAAGGGCTCGTACAGGGCGCGGGAGGAGCCGGCGACGCGGCGGGCGACGACGAAGTGCAGGCCGATGTCCTGGGCCGAGGAGATGTACGGCAGGAAGGGGGCGAGCGGTTGCTGTCCCGCGGTGGTGAGGACGTCGTAGTCGTCGACGAGGATGACGATCCGGGGCCCGTCGAAGGCCGGCTCGTCGGTCGGAGGGGCGTCGGGGTCGGCCGTCTCCGGCAGGCGCTTGTGCAGTTCACCTGCGATACCGGTGGCCAGCGCGGCGGCGAGCCGGGCGTTGTGGGCGTAGCCGCCGCGGTAGGGCTCGGGGACGACACCGCGCAGGCTGCGGCGCGGGTCGAAGACGCCGAAGACGACCTCCTCGTCGGAGTACCGCTCGACGAGCCGGCCGGCGATCAGTTTGAGCAGGTTGGTCTTACCGCACTCGTTGTCGCCGAGGACCAGCAGGTGCTGGTCGCCGCCGAACAGGTCGAGCAGGACGGGAGCGAGGGTGTCCTGGTCGACGCCGAGCGGGACCGTGCCGGGCTCCGCGGCCGCGGAGGGGAGCCGGGCGGCGGGCAGCCGGGTGGGCAGGACCCGCACCGGTTCGGCGACCTCGCCGTGCCAGGAGGCGCGGACCGTGCGGACGGCACGCTCCAGGGCCGGGCCGAGGCCGTCCGCCGTGGGCCGGGCGTCGATACGGGGCAGGGCCACCTGGGCGAAGAGCTTCCCGTCGGTCAGCGCCCGTCCCGGGGTGTCCGCGTCGAGGGTCCCGGACAGCTTGCGGTCGACGGCCGAGTCGGCCGGGTCGTTCAGGCGCAACTCGACGCGTGAGCCGAACATCGACTGCTGGGCGATGCGTACGTCGTTCCAGCGCAGCATGCCGGCCACCACGTGGATGCCGTAGCCGCCGCCGCGCTTGAGCAGGTCCGCGACGGCGTCGTCGAGGTCGGCGAACTCGTCGCGCAGGGCACCGAACCCGTCGACGAGCAGGACGACGTCGGTGGCGCCCAGCTCCGGCAGCCGTCCCTGGCCGCGCAGCCGGCGGAGCTGCTCGACGGAGTCGATGCCGTGCTCGCGGAACACCTCCTCGCGCCGGGCCAGCATGGCGCGCACCTCGGCGACCGTACGGGCGGCCCGCTCGTGGTCCGCCCGTCCCGCCACACCGCCGACGTGCGGCAGTCCGGCCAGCGCGGACAGGCCGCCGCCGGCCAGGTCGAGGCCGTACACGGCGACGTCGTGCGGGGTGTGGGTGAGCGCGAGGGAGAGGGTCAGGGTGCGCAGCAGGGTGGTCTTGCCGGACTGGGGGCCGCCGATGACGGCGACGTGCCCGCCGGCCACGGTGAGGTCGAGCAGCCAGGGCTGCTGCCACTGCCGGGCCGGGTCGTCGAGCGTGCCCATCGGGACGCGCAGCGGATCGCCGCGGTGGGCGAGGCGCAGCCCGTCGGTGTGCGCGGTCAGCGGCCCGGCGGCGGCGTCCAGCGTGGTGGACCCGGGCAGCGGGGGCAGCCAGATGCGCCGCGCCGGCGGGGCGGCGGTCGCGAGTTGTCCCACCATGACGGACAGGACGGACGGCCCGGTCTCCCGCGGGGCGGCGGTCGGTTCCTCCGCCTGCGGGGTGCTGCCGCTGTCCTGGCGGGTGCCGTACGCCGGGTAGGGCAGGACGAGCGGCGCGTCGGTGTCGTCCTCGTCGCGGGTGGGTCCGCGGTGGGCCCCGGAGACGTATCCGGCCTTGAACCGCTCGTACGTCGAGGTGTCCACCTTCAGGTAACCGAAGCCCGGCAGCGGCGGCAGGTGGAAGGCGTCCGTGGTGTCCAGGACCGTACGGGACTCGTCGGCGGAGAAGGTGCGCAGGCCCAGCCGGTACGACAGGTAGGTGTCGAGCCCCTTGAGCTTGCCGCCCTCGATCCGCTGGCTGGACAGAAGCAGGTGGACGCCGATGGAGCGGCCGATGCGCCCGATGGACAGGAACAGGTCGATGAAGTCCGGCTTGGCGGTGATCAGCTCACCGAACTCGTCGATCACGACGAACAGATGCGGGAGGGCCTCCAGTTCGGGCCGCTCCGTCGCCCGCAGCGTGGCGTAGTGCCCGATGTCGGCGACGTTCCCGGCGTCCTTCAGCACCTGCTGACGGCGCTTGACCTCACCGGCGAGGCTGGCATGGACCCGCTCGACGAGCCCGGCCTGGTTCTCCAGGTTGGTGATCACACCGGCCACGTGCGGGAGTTCGGCGAACGGGGCGAACGTGGCGCCGCCCTTGTAGTCGACCAGGACGAGGGCCAGGTCCTCCGGGGAGTGGGTGGCGGCCAGGGCGAGGACGAGGGTGCGCAGCAGTTCGCTCTTGCCGGAGCCGGTTGCGCCCACGCACAGCCCGTGCGGGCCCATGCCGAGCCGCGCCGACTCCTTGAGGTCGAGCAGTACGGGCTCGTGCCGGTCGGTGAGCCCGACGGGCACGCGCAGGAAGTCCCTTTCGCCGCGCGGCGCCCACAGCGTCCGGAGGTCGAGTGCGGCGGGGTCGTCGATGCCGAGCAGCGCGGGGAAGTCGACGGGACCGGCCACCGGGGTGCCCTCGGCGGCGGACTCCGGGGACAGCCGCAGCGGGGCCAGCATGCGGGCGACGCCCTCGGCCGTGGGGGCGGTGACGGCGTCCACGGTGCCGTGGGCGACGCCTCCGCGCAGGTCGTCGACGGTGATCCGGTCGCCGTCCACGGTGATGCGCACGCCGACCTCGCCGGGCTCGTGCACCTGCCGCTCGAGCAGGTGCAGCACGGTGACGCCCATGCTCTCCGGTCCGATCGCCGTGTCCGGCAGCGGAAGGTCGGAGGCGGTGGCGCCGTGGGTGTCGCTGACGACGAGGAGCCGGCCGGTGAGCCGCAGCGCGTCCCCGCCGGACAGTCCCCGGCGCACTTCGGCGGCGTAGGCGGCGCGCTGCCGCAGGTCCTGTGCGCACAGCACGGCCAGCCGGGGGAGGTCGGGGGCGATCCGACGGCCCGGGACCGCCCCGTCGTACGTGTGCGGATCCAGCACGTGCGGCAGCCACTTGGCCCAGGCCCACTCGGCCTCGTCGGCGGTGGCGAGCGCGAGGGCCACGTCGTCCGGCGCGTGGGTCACGGCGGTCTGCACCAGCAGGGCGCGGGCGACGCGGAGCACACCCTCGCGGTCGCCGACGACGCTGACGTTCCCGGCCCGGTCCAGCGGGACGGTGAGCGGGGCGTCGGTGACGGTGGCGAACCGGCTCTGCAGCGCGCGGGCCTCGTTCAGCATGAACGGGTCGGGCGGGGTGAGGACACCGCCCGCGGGGTTCTGCCCGACGGCGAGGTCATGGGCGGGTACGGAACCGGTGCCCGCCCGCACCCGCAGGAAGTCGGCGTCCCGGCGGCGCCGCTCCCACAACCGCGCCGGGTCCCTGATCAGGTCGTACAGGGCCTCCGGCGGTGGGTCGAGGCGGCGGGCCGCGCGGCGCCGTTCCCGCTCCTCGGCGGCCAGTTCCGCCCGCAGCTCCTCCAGGTACTCCAGGTACCGCTCCCGCTGGACGCGCCGGGTGCGCTGCGCCTTGCCCCGCTGCGACAGGAACAGCACCACGGCCCCGAACAGCGCCGCCACCAGCACGACCGCCCCGAGCACGGCGAACCGGCTGTTGCGGATGACCGTCATGAGGACGACCGAGCTGATGACTCCCGCCATCGGCAGCAGAGCGGTGGCCGCGCTGCCGACCTTGCCCTCGGGAAGGTTGGGCGGCGGCTCGATGGTCCGGGCCCCGACGGGGGCGAGCGGCCGGGTCGAACGCGCCGGCCGGTGGATCACCCGCCGGGTCATCGCACCTTCACCGCCCGCCGCATCGCCTCGGCGGCCAGGTGGACGGCCGCGTCACGGGTGCCGTGGGCCAGCATGGCGGTGTGGATGGGCCCTCCCTGGGCGAGATGACGGTCGTAGGGCAGGGTGACGACGGGCACGCCGGGCTCCCGCAGGTGGGCGGCGGCGGTCTTCGCGTCGATGGTGGCGTCCGGGGTGCCCGCGCTGAGCGCGACAACGGTGGTGGCGAGCGCGGAGTGCGGCAACTGCGCCAGCCAGTCGAGCACTTGCCGGGTTCCGTGGATCCCCTCGGCGGTCATGGGCGCGACGATCACCCGGGCGTGCGCGGTGTCCATCGCGGTCCGGGCCACCTCGCCGGGCAGGGTCTCGCAGTCGACGACGGTGACGGCGAAGTAGCGGCGCAGCGCCAGGGTCACTCTGCGGTAGGTGGGCACGTCGAGCGGTGCGCCCACCCGTCCCTGGCTCGCGGGCAGCAGCCAGCCGCCGTCGGCGACGGGGACGAGGTAGCCGGTGACGTCGGTGAGCTGCATGGCCGGGGTCAGGATGCGGGCGAGGTCGGCGCACGACCAGCGGACGGTCTCGGCGCCCATCCGCGTCGGCAGGGTGCCGAGCGCCGCGTCGGCCTCGAGGGTGAGGACGGGGTCGTGCCGGTAGTGGTTGAGGGTGCGCCCGAGCAGCGCGGACACGGTGGACTTGCCGACCCCGCCGCGGATGGACGTGACGGCGACGACCCGGCCGGTGGTGACGGGTTGTTGCAGCGCTCGCGCCAGCTCCGTCAGCTGTGTCACGTCCCGGGCGGCGGAGGAGGTCAGCCGGCGCAGTCCGGCCCCGGCCCGGCGGGTGACGGAGTCGCCGTGCCGGGGCCGGCCCAGGGCGATGGCGAGGCGGGGATCGATGGTGGGGAGGGAGTCGGGGGCGGGGACGTCGGCGGGTGCGGGAAGGCGCGGGTCGCCCGACGACCGGGGCGCGGCGGCGGAGGTGTCCGCGGCGGGCCGCACGGGGGCCGGAGCCGGCGACGCGGGCCTTTCCGCCGCCCGCTCCTCGGTCGGCTCCCTCTCGCCCTCCCCGGTCAGCTCCCGCAGCAGATCGCGCTGCCAGTCCCCCGCCCCGGTCATGTCGGTCGTCCCCCAGCCCTTCTAGGCGAAGGTGCCGAGCAGCCGCCCGTACACCCCGAACACGCCGATGACCAGCGGCACCAGCGCGATCACGGCCACGGACTCCACGGCATCCCCCAGCCGCCGCAGCCGGACGCGTACGTGCTCGGCGGGCTCGGCACCCAGGACGGCCAGACAGACGCCGGCGAGCAGCACCGGCACGGCGAGGGGTCCGGCGCCGGCCGAACCGCTCCCGAGCCACACCACGACGAGCCGCACCGCGACGACGGCGGCCGCGCCGAACAGCACCACGACCTCGACGGCCAGCGGAAAGGCACGGGCCCGCAGGGCCAGCGCGACCAGCAGGACGACGGCGAGCGGCACCGACCACACGGACACGGTCCGCAGGACGAGCACCCCGCCGGCGGCGGCGGACGCGGCGAGGACGACGGTGGCGAGCACCAGCCCCCGATGGGTCGCGGCGAGCGCGGTCCCCACCTGGTAGCGGCTCACGGACGCGCCACCGGTACGCCGGTCGTCGAGCCGGGTCAGCCCCGAGGCCATCAAGGCGAGCCGCGGCAGCACTCCGAGCAGCACCACGGAGACAAGGGCGAGCAGCGCACCGACGCGCGTCTGCTGGGCGGCACCACCGGCCCCGCCCTGCGTCACGACGGCCGCCTCCCACAGCACCAGACAGCCGAGGGCGCTGCCCGCACCGACCAGCGCCCCACGCCCGAACGGCGTGAACCACCCGGCGAGCGCCAGCACCCCGGCCACCACCGCGACCACACCCGCGAGCCGAACGGCACCGTCCCAGCCCTGGGCGGCGGCCACGGTCCACACCCCGAGGGCGCCCAGCGCGGCGGCGGTGACGAGGAGGCTCCCGGCCGGCCCGTACCGCCGAGCCCGTCCGAAGAGCGCGCCGGCGAGTGCGCAGACGGCGGCCTCGACGAGGAGCACGGCTCCCACGCCCGCCGGCTCGAAGTGGTCCCGCGCCAGCACCCCGGCGATCAGGGCCCACCCCGCGCTCGCGCCCCCGGCGACGACCCGCCGCACCTCGGGGCGCCAGCGCCAGGCCCGTGCGGCCAGGTCGTCGGCGACCTCGTCGCTCACGTCGTGCACGACGGGGGCCGACGGCGCGTCCTCGACGCGCACCAGCCGCAGCACGGCCCCGTCGGGCACACCGGCCGACTCGAGGGTGCTGTCGTGGGCGAGAGCGGAGCCGTCCGGGGTGACGAGGTGCCGCAACTCGGGCCGTTCCCCGACCCGGTCGTCCAGCAGGCGCATGATCTCGGGCAACAGGATCCCGACGGGCTCCCGGGCCGGCAGTACGAGATCGACCCGCCGCCGCTCACCGACGAGCGTGACCCGGCTGAGAGCCGTACGGCCACCCGTCACAGAACCACTCAAAGTCCCCGTGGCCATCACGCGTTCGAACCTATCACCGGGCGGACGGGGCGTCGGAGGGCGCAGAGGAGGGCACGCCGGGCGTCGCGTAGGGACCCTCTCCGATCACCCGATGCGAAAGGAACGACCACCCCACACACCCGGCACACACCACAGCGGCGATCACCACCCCGGCGAACACCTTCCCCATCCGCTCGTCCACCGTCCGCCGCTGCCGCTGCACCCCGAAGAGCAACGCATCCCGAAGCCGCCGCCGCCGAACGGCCACGGACTCGAGCAGCTGGTTGTCGTAGTCCTGCGCGGTCACGTGGGGAACTCACCGAGCCAGTCGTGCTGGAGGAGGTGCTCCGACTCGACGTCGATGGGCGTTTCCCCGTCATGGGCAACGCAGGTGATGGCGAGAGCCCGGGGGCCATGGAACCTCCCGCTCTGAGCTGTGGGACGCGTCATTCGCCCTCGCCAGCCTGGGAGGCGAGGTGCAAGGTGAGTTCCGCGGTGGCCAGCATCCGGACGATTTCGATGGGAGGACTGGCGAATTCCATCTTCACGACTTCGGTGGGGTCGATCTGGTGGGTCTGCCCGTCGCGACCGGTCGCCTCGATGACGTAGCGGTGTCCACGGGGCACGGTGGGGTCGTCCGTCACAGCCCAGCGCGCGCCGTACTTCTGGATGAGGAAGTCGGCCACGTAGGACGTCAGGTCGGCGTGCAGGGTGATCCAGTCGGACTGCTCGAACTCGTCGAGCGGGGCGCGCGAGACGTAGTCCTGAAGAGCCGGAATGAGGCTCGTGGGGTCACGGGTGTAGACCTCCGGGGGGACCTCGAGCATGTCCGCGACGTCGATGATGTTGCGGCGGCCCTCCTCGGTCCAGCGCTGCAGGTCCGGTTCGCTCCTCTTGCTCACGTGGTGCACCTTCTGTGGGTTTGCCTACTTGGGCGGTGGCCCGTATTCGACGAAGATAATGCGCGCCTGGATGAGATAGTTCCGCAGCGCCTGTGACGGGGGCGCGTGGGAGAAGACCCAGCGCGGATCGAACTTGGGATCCAGACGGCGTAGCGTCAGATCCTTGTTGATCTGTTCGATGAGGCCCTTGTTAAGTTCGACCTCACCTTTCACGGGTTTGGTACTTCCATCTGTGAGCGTGACCGTACGCCACCCCTGGTAGTGCTTGACCTCGATGGCCAAAGTGCGGCCGTCCGGCAGATCGACAGGCACGTCGACATTGCGACCCTTGGGTGCCCCCACCGGGTAGTAGGGGTGGTCATGGGTCGGTACGGGGTAGTGGCGCTCGGGCGCACCGGCCGTCATCTCGCGGAAGAAGTCCTCTATACCCTTGAACCGTGCCCGGCCGTGGCGCATGGCCTGCATCTGACGCAGAGTTCGTCTGGTTCTGCCCGGCATGAGTTCGGGGCGTGTGAAGTCAGGTCTGCCGTCAGGTCTGTCAGGCTGGTGCTCGCGATCCGGGCCGTCTCCTGGTTCCGCAGATGATTCATCAGCATTCCGCGTATTCGGAGATTCGTGATCGGCCGGGCGATGGTCGGACTCAGGACCGCGAGCGCCATCCCCGCCGCCCGCCCCGGCGTGCCCACGCTCTCCCGTCCCGCCAATGGATCCGGGCCGCTCGACGGCCCCCGCACCGGCGGGCCTCCCCGCGCCGCTGTCGCGCGCAGCCGCATGGCCGCCACCCTCCGTGCCGGTCTGCCCCGGTGTCTGCTCACCGCCAAGCGGCGCGGAGCTGGTGCCGTGTTCAGCTCGGGCGCCGACCCCGGCCAAGTCGCGTGGGCCTGCCCCGCCACCCGGCACTCCGGAATCCGGACCAGGTCTGGGATCGGCACCATGTCCCGCTCCCGCCCCGACACGGGCTTCACGCGCGCTGCCGGTGGCCCTGGGCCCGCCACGCTCCACAGGAGTCAGCAGCTCGTCACCCACTCGGGCGGTGGCAGCTGACGTGGGCGCCATTGCACCGACTCCCGCGAGCTCTCGTTCTCGCACCACGGCCGTCTCCGGCGTAGCAGAACGCTGCCGCACAGGTGCGTCGGCCACGACGATGCCGTGCCTGTCGTAGGGAACGAACTCGCCGTTCTCGATGACGACTCGGGAGCCGTCCTCCAGTTCGATGACGCTGTGGACGCGCTGGGCGTCCGCCGCGGCGCCCGCGCCCGCGGTGATCCTCGACGTCAGGTCGGACAGCTTCGGCAGTTTGCCCGCCGCCGCGCCCGTCGCCTTCAGGCCCACGTACAGGGGGTCCATGTACAGCCCGGCCTTGGAGGCGGCGCCGGCAGCATTCGAGGCCAGGCCCCCCTTGCCGGCCCTGGACGCCGCCGCGAGAGGCCCGGCGCCCAGCGTCAGGACGTTGAAGATGACCGTCCCCGTGGCCCGCGCCGGGTTCTCCTCCCACTGGTCCCAGGCGACGATCCCCTTGGCGAACTCCTTGGCCGCCTTCTTCGCCCTGACCTCGTCCTCGCTCTCCTCGTCCGGGCCCACCGCCCAGTCCATGAAGGCGTCGTACGGCGTCATGGTGTAGAGACCGATGCCGGTGACGACGTCCTTCAGCCCGCTCCAGGCCTCGCCGTCCCCGGTGGCCAGCGCCCACAGCCCCTTGGCACCGGCCTCGATGCCGTCCTTGTAGATGCCGTCCCAGAAGACGCTCTTGGCCCCGTGGCCGAACCAGTCCAGGCTCCACGGGTCGTACGTCTTGTCGTCCACACTGCCCCAGGGCAGTTCCTTCGCGCCCTCGAACAGATCGGCGTCGTAGCCGTACGTCACCGTGCCCCGTTTGACGAGCCCGCTGCCGTCGTCCGCCACGAACGCCGGCCCGCCCACGACCGCGGAGATCCTGCTCGCGGCGCGGCGCTCCGCGTCCTGGAAGGCGAACTGCGTGGCGGACACGTCATCGACGAGCTGCTTGTTCCGGTCGACCTTCTTCTCGTCCTCGGTCCAGTCGTCGTCGCCCTCGACACTGTCCGTGAAGGCGACGGCGTCCGCCTTGAGCTGCTTCAGGCGCTCGGCGAGCGGACGGGCCTCGACGGAGAACGTGTCCAGGGCGTCGGCCACGGTCTCGAGCTTCGCGGCGAACTCATCGGCTGTGTCCATCACCGGCTGGGTGGTGGCGAACAGTGCCTCGGCCTCGGGCGCGGTGTAGAACGCCTCCAGCATCTGGAAGCGCGCGTGCACGTCCGCGCCCCCGTTGCGGATGCCGATGGCGTCACTCCGCAGAGCGGACACGTCCCTGTCCAACTCGTCGAAGTCGCCCGTGAACTGCGGTATCCCCCCCGGACTGATCACTTCTCGCCGTCCCCCTCGCCCTTGCCCGGCAGGTCGATCCTGGGCGCCGCCAGGGCCCTGCGCTGGGCACGCGCAGCCATCTCCTCGTCGCCGAGCACGTAGTGAGCCGTCGCCGCGTGGGCACCGTTCACCGACTTGGCCGCTCGCGCTCCCAGGAACAGCACGTCACCGGCGGTCCGCTCCACGAACAGCGCCAGCGCCGCCCCGATCGCACCGGTCGGTGCGGCACCGCAGTACGGACCGCTGATGGTCCCCGCGGACGTGGCCGCGCTCTCCACGTCCGTGCCGTACGCCTTGACGTCCTTGGCCACGTCGTCCATCGCGTCCTGGACCAGCGAGGTCACGAACTCGACACCGGACGGCGATATGTCCCACCCCGTCATGCGTCAGTCCGCCTCAGCCGATGTTGTCGACGGCCGCCCGCGCCCTGGCCAGCGTCGACTGCGCGGTGCCGTCGTTCTGCTCCATCGTCGTGCGCACCAGGCGGATGATCTCGCGGACCTCGCCGGCCGCACGGTGCCAGCGGTTCTCCTTGCCGTGGTACTCGTCGGCCACCCCGTCGGCCGTAAAGTCGGCCATCGCGGCCTTCACGGCCCGGTCCCGGTCCGCCAGCACCCGCTCCAGCTGCCCGATGACCCCGTGCAGACTGATCTGCACCTCACCCGAGGCACCCGTGTCGTACGAGCGCCGGTCCAGGTTCTGCCCCATGACTCACTTCCCCCTAGAGAACAGCAAAGTTGACCATTGAACCGCCGACGACCGCGTCCTACCGCGCCCCGAACCGCGCCGCGTCGAAGTTCGCCGACCCCATGTTCTGGTGGGCGTTGGTCTCCAGCTCCTGGTCACCGGTCCCGAAGGCCGTGTCCATGCCGGCCTGACCGCCCAGGATCGCGTTGAGCGAACCGTTCAGATCGTTCGTGATCTCGTCCGCGTGCAGCTTGAACGTGTCGAAGGCCGCCTTGCCCGCCCCGTTGAACTTGCCCTCCAGCGGCTCCGCCGCCTGGATCAGCAACCGGATGAGAGTCCCCAGGTCGTCGACCGACCCGATCGTGCTCTTCCCCAGCTCCGACAGCGTCGTCGACCCCATGTCGAACTTCATCAACCCACCCCCGTGGTCACTCGCGCCTCACGCGCACTCGAACATCCTGTCGCACCACTATTGCAAACGCAATGCGGATAAGGGGAGTTGGCGCGAAGGGTGCCCACCGTCACACCGACTCACCCGCGCTCACCGCGGTGGTTCATCAACTGAGGCTGAAGAGGAGTCCGAGGCGACCGTTCGACCTGTCGGGTGCTCGTCCGGGTGGAGGGCGTCGAGGATCAGGGAGAGTCCGAAGGGGAACTCGTCGGCGTAGTCGTAGCCGGGCCTGAGGACGTGCTCGGTGGCCAGTTCGGTGAGGTGGGGGTAGGTGCCGGCGGGCATCTCGCGCACGATGGCGCCCGCGACCTCGTCCAGTTCCTCCGTGTCCTTGAACGGCAGGCTCGCCTCCTGGAGCGCGAAGCCGTAGAGGTAGCTGTCGATCAGTGAGATCGCGTGCGCGGCCATGGCGACGGAGAAGCCCCCGGCACGCAGCGCCCCGATGACGGCGTCGTGGTGGCGCAGCGTCGCGGGGCCCGGCCGGGAGCGGGAGTCCATCAGGCCGACGGCCCACGGATGGCGCCGCAGGACGGCACGGGCGGACAGTGCGCGATGACGCATGGCGCTCTTCCAGTCCGTGTCGCGCGGGGGCAGGTCGATCTCGCCGAACACCGCGTCCACCATGCCGTCGAGGATGTCCTCCCTGCCCGCCACGTGGTGGTAGAGCGACATCGCCTCGACACCCAAGGGCTCCGCGATGGCCCGCATGGTGAGCGCGGCCGACCCCTTCTCGTCCGCCAGCGCGACCGCCGTACGGATCACGCGCTCGCGACTGAGCGGGGTGCGCCCCGACGTCCCGCGCCGGCCCCTGGCTCCCTCGGGCATCCGCCCTCTCCTTTCCCTGCGCCTTGACCACCTTATAGCGTAAGGCTAGCGTTCCTTACACCATAAGGTCGACGTTCGGCGGAGGGGCTGTCGTGAAGAAGGTCTGCGTCATCGGGGCTTCCGGGAAGCTCGGGCAGTACATGGTCCGGCACGCGCTCGACCGCGGCTACGAGGTGGTCGGCGTGTGCCGGGAACGCAGCGTGCCGAAGCTGGCGGCCTTCGAGGGCCGGATGACCGTCGTCCCCGGGCCCACGAACGACCCGGAGGTGATCCGGCGGGCGGTCGCCGGGTGCGACGGGGTACTGACGGTGCTGGTGCCCTGGGGTGTGCGGCAGTACGCGTCGGGCACGGCACAGGCGGTGCTCGACCACGCACGGCCGGGCGCCCGTCTGGTCTTCTCCTGCGGCTGGCACATCACGCGCGACGGCAAGGACAGGTACTCACGGATGTTCCTGCTGGGCGTCCGCGCGGCGTCCGTTCTGGGGAAACTCTTCCGCGCCGTCGAGATCGACGACCAGGTGGAGGCGTGCCGCCGGGTCTTCGCCAGCGACACCCGGTGGACCGTGGTGCGCGGCAGCAGCCTGGAGGAGGGTGAGAGTCAGGGCCTGCCCGTGTGGAGCCGGCACGTGGGCGATCCGGTCCTGGCCGGCGACCTCACCCGCCGCGTGGACTTCGCGCTGTTCATGGTGGAGGCGCTCACCGACGACACACTCGTCCGGGAGGCCCCCGCGATCGTCGGCCGCATGACACCCAGCGCCCTCGCCCACGGCTCCGGGTGACCCCACTGCCCGAGCGGGCACGCGTGAGCCGTGTGGCACCGTGGGGGCATGTCGACACCACCGGACGGGTTGCCCGTGTACCGCGTACTGACCGGGCCCGATGACGCCGCGTTCTGCCGGCGGGTCAGCGAGGCGCTGGAGATGGGGTACAGGCTCCACGCGGGGCCTGCCGTCACCTTCGACGGGGAGCGGGTGATCGTCGCGCAGGCCGTCGTGTGGGGCGGGTAGGAGCCGGACACGCGGCGGGGCCGGTACGGGACGTGTCGTCGTCCCGTACCGGCCCCGCCGGCAGTGGTTACCGCACGATGGTGATGCGGTCCGCCGCCGGAGGCGCGAGCGGGGACGTGGCCGAGGAGTTGGCCGTCAGGTACCGCTCCAGGGCCGTCAGGTCGTCCTCGCCGACCAGGTCGTTGGTGCCCTGGCCGAGGGTCGGGAAGCCGTCGCCGCCGCCCGCGAGGAAGCTGTTCGTCGCGACGCGGTAGGTGGCGGCCTGGTCGATCGCGGATCCGTTCAGCTTGATGGAGTCCGTGACCACGCGGTCCGCGCCCGTCTTCGTCAGGTCCAGGGTGTAGGTCAGGCCCGAGGAGATCTGCAGGATCTTCGGAGCCGCCTCGTTCCCGCCACTGACCTGCTCCTTCAGGACCTGGATCAGCTGCGCGCCGGTGAAGTCCTGGAGGTTGACCGTGTTGGCGAACGGCTGGACGGTGAAGCCCTCGGCGAACGTCACCACGCCGTCGCCCTCGCTGCCGCCGGCCGCGTGGGTGAGCGACGCGCGGATACCGCCGGGGTTCATCAGCGCCAGGTCGGTCTCCGCGTCCAGCGTCCTGCCGTACGCGAGTTGGGCGTCGGCGATGAGGTCACCCAGGGGGGACTCCGTGCCGTCCTTCACGATGTCGCCGGCGATGTAGCCGATCGGGCGGTTGCCGATGGGCGCGGCGAGGGTGTTCCACCGGTCGATCAGGCGGGTCATGTCGGGCGCCTTGGGGACGTCCCGGGTGACGACGTGGTTCGCGGACTTCACCGCCGTACGGGCGATGTCACCCGTCCAGCGGTCGTACGTCAGCGTGGTGTCCGTGTACAGGCGGCCGAAGGACGCGGCCGAGGTGACCGTGCGCGGCTTGCCCGACGGGTCCGGGATGGTGCAGGCGTACGCCGCGTGGGTGTGGCCGGTGACCAGCGCGTCCACCTGGGGCGTGACGTTCTCGGCGATGTCCGCGATCGGGCCGGAGATGCCGTCGCCGGCGCCCGGGGAGTCGCAGTCGTAGTTGTAGGAGGACGAGGCCGGGAAGCCGCCCTCGTGGATGAGCGCGACGATCGACTTCACGCCCTGGCGCTGGAGCACCTTGGCGTACTTGTTGATCGTCTCGACCTCGTCCTTGAAGGACAGGCCCTTCACGCCCTCGGCGGAGACGATGTCCGGGGTGCCCTCGAGGGTCACGCCGATGAAGCCGACCTTGACGCCCTTCTGCTTCCACACCCAGTACGGCTTGAGGAGGGGCTTCTCGGTCTTCTCGTCGAGGACGTTCGCCGCCAGGTACGGGAAGTCGGCGCCCTCGAACTCCTCGTCCGTGTAGCAGCCGTCGACCGGGTGGCAGCCGCCGTTCTGCAGGCGGCCCAGTTCGGCGGCGCCCTCGTCGAACTCGTGGTTGCCGACGGAGGTGACGTCCAGGTCGAGCTTGTTCAGCGCCTCGATGGTGGGCTCGTCGTGGAAGAGGCCCGAGATCAGCGGGGATGCGCCGACCATGTCGCCGCCGGCGGCGGTGATGGAGTAGCGGTTGCCCTTGCGGGCCTCGCGCAGGTGCGTGGCGAGGTACTCCACGCCGCCCGCGTCGACGGTCTTCGTCGTGCCGTCCGGC
The DNA here is from genome assembly GCF_008312835.1 of Streptomyces marokkonensis. Taxonomy (GTDB): domain Bacteria; phylum Actinomycetota; class Actinomycetes; order Streptomycetales; family Streptomycetaceae; genus Streptomyces; species Streptomyces marokkonensis_A. The sequence continues at coordinate 92,514 of NZ_VSKS01000023.1, forward strand.
TGGAGTTCGGTGACCCGGCCGGAAGAACCGGACGGCGGCTGCAGGTTGCCGTGCAGGTCGTTGAACGACAGCAGCTGCACGTCCTGGTAGCGGCCGTGGTATCCGCGCGAGGTGTCCTTGCTCCCGCGGCTGTCGTCCGCGCTCGCCGACCCGGGCAGGGCCGCGGCGGCCAGCGCACCGGCGGTGAGCACACCGGCGGCGGTCGCGAGAAGACGGTTCGTACGGCGTCTGCGGCGCTGGTGGTGCGCCGGGGATGTGGCTGGCATGCGCCCCCCTGTGGGTCCGAGTGGGTACCGGCGCAGCCTAGGGTCAACGCGCGTAGCGCGACAGGGGCTTCCGGGTTACGACCTGGTTTATCTTTCGCCGACACCGTTGCCGTCCGGTTTGCGGCGGCCTTCCGCTCCCCTCCGCGCCGTCCCCTTACCCTCGTAGGCATGACCAGCGACGACTTCGCACGGCCCGGCCGACCCCGTTCGCTCCGGACCCATGCCGCGCTCGACCCGGATCAGATCGACGCGGTGCTCGCCCTGCTCGCGGAGGCCGCCCGGACCGACGGTCAGCAGGCGGTGTCCGAGCAGGGCCGCCTGCAACTGCGCGGCCGGGAGCGGGAAGGCGTCTCGCACCTGCTGCTGTCCGTCGGCGACGAACTCGTCGGATACGCCCAGTTGGAGGACACCGATCCGGTGGAGCCGCCGGCCGCCGAACTGGTGGTGCACCCCTCGCACCGGGGCAACGGGCACGGGCGGGCACTCGGTTCCGCGCTGCTCGCCGCCTCCGGGAAGCGGCTGCGCGTGTGGGCGCACGGCGGTCACTCCGCCGCCCGGCACCTGGCGCAGGTGCTCGGGCTGACGCTCTTCCGGGAACTGCGGCAGATGCGGCGGCCGTTGGCCGGGCTCGATCTGCCCGACCCGGTGCTGCCTGAGGGCGTGGCCGTACGGACGTTCGTCCCCGGGCAGGACGACGCGGCCTGGCTCGCGGTGAACGCCGCCGCCTTCGCGCACCACCCCGAGCAGGGCTCACTCACCCGGCGCGACCTCGACGACCGCAAGGCCGAGCCGTGGTTCGACCCCGAGGGGTTCTTCCTGGCCGAGCGGGACGGCCGGCTCGTCGGCTTCCACTGGACCAAGGTGCACGAGGCCGAAGGACTGGGAGAGGTGTACGTCCTCGGCGTGAGCCCCGACGCCCAGGGCGGCGGCCTCGGCAAGTCCCTCACCACGATCGGGCTGCGCCACCTGGCGGGCAGGGGACTGCCGACCGCCATGCTCTACGTCGACGCCGACAACAAGGCCGCGGTGTCCGTCTACGAGCGGCTGGGCTTCGTCACGCACGAGACGGATCTCATGTACCGGACGGAGACCTGAGCCAGGCCGGAGCGGATACGCCGTACCGGTTCCACCGTGCACACCGCACCCACTGCCGGCACCGCGCACAGCAGGACCGCCCACCGGTCGTCGGCCGCCGCCCACCTCGCGTCGTCCGGGGTGACGAACAGGGCCCAGCTCCCGGGGGTCAGCAGCGGGCCCAGCACCGCCAGGGCGAGCAGGAACCCGGCGACCGCCTGACCCGGCCGGGCGCCGTCACCCCGGCGGACGCTCGCCACGGCCGCCGTCACGCTCGGAGCGCTGTGGGCGGGCGTACACACCGCCCTGCCGTATCTGTGACCCTCGGTCACCACGGTCAGCGGCCCGCGGGACGGCGTGACCGGGTCGGGCCTCTGGATCGACGAGGGCATCCTGACCGCCGACGGCGACCGGCTGGCCGCTCCCTGCCACAGCGGCATGATGCCCGAGTGCGAGGCGGCACTGGCGGACCTAGGCGCCGTCAGCTTCTACCGCGACTTCCACCCCGCCGCCCACTACTGGCCGCTCCAGCTGGTCGCCTCCGGCATCCTGCTCGCCGTCACCGCGCTGCCGGCCCACGGGGCCTTCCGGCTGCTGCGCAACCGCACCGGCACAGCACGGCGGAGCGCCGGGTGAGCGGTACGGGTACGGCGGCACGGGCGCGGCTGCCCCGCACGGTGCTGCGGGTGCGCCGCACGGCCCTGCTCGTCCGGGCGCGTGCGTCGCGGCCCTCGTCGCCCGGCTGGTGCGGCTGGTGCGGCTGGTGCGGCTGGTGCGGCTGGTGCGGCTGAACGAGATCACCCTGGACGCGGTGCGCGCGGCGGCGGCCGGCCGCTCGGGCGGCCCGTGGACCCGCGTGGACGTCATCGAGGCCTCCGCCACGCCTGGCGGCTCGAAGGGGGCCGCACCGGCACCGGCGGGTCCTACACGACGTACCACCCGGAGTCCCCTTTCTGGCCGCCGCACCTGGTGGAGACCGGCATCGTGCCTGCCGTCGCCGTCCTCCTCACGGCCGCCGCGTTCGCGGTACCGCGCCGCCGCACGGCCCGACCGGCCCGCCCGTACGTCCCTGCCCGCGGGGGAAGGACGTACGGCGCCCCCTTTCCCGGTGCCCGGGACGGGTGGCCGCCCCCCGTGGGCCGCCCCCCGCTATCCCGCACGTCATGTCTCCGTAACCGTCGATTCAGACAGGCTTGCGACGCTCGGCCAATGACTCCCGCCGCGCCAGAGCCCGCACCGCCCCGACGGGTGAACGGGGGGAACGGGGACGCCTCAGGGCCACCACCGCTCCCACCCGCGCTTTCCGACGCGCCCGTGACGCCGCAGGCGCGGAAGAATGGGGTCATGAGCCAGCCCAACGCCCAGGCACAGGTACAGCACCCGCAGCCCTCCGTGGGCTCCATCGCCGCCCACCGCCCGCACACCCTGGCCGGAGTGGTCTCCGACCTGGAACCCGACATCGACGCCGACCTCGACGGGTACGAGGAGGCGCACAACGACGGCGCCCCCCTGCCGCAGGGCCGCTTCCTCGACCGGGAACGCAGCTGGCTCGCCTTCAACGAGCGCGTCCTCGAACTCGCCGAGGATCCCACCACCCCCCTGCTGGAGCGCGCGAACTTCCTCGCGATCTTCGCCAGCAACCTGGACGAGTTCTTCATGGTCCGCGTGGCCGGTCTGAAGCGCCGCATCGCGACCGGCGTCGCCACCCGCTCCGCGTCCGGGCTCCAGCCGCGCGAGGTGCTGGAGATGATCTGGGCCCGCTCCCGCGAGCTGATGGCCCGGCACGCCGCCTGCTACCACGAGGACGTCGCTCCCGCACTCGCGGAGGAGGGCATCCACCTGGTCCGCTGGAACGAGCTGTCCGAGAAGGAGCAGGCCCGCCTTTTCACCCTCTTCCGGCACCAGATCTTCCCGGTCCTCACCCCCCTCGCGGTCGACCCGGCGCACCCCTTCCCGTACATCTCCGGCCTGTCGCTGAACCTGGCCGTCGTCGTACGCAACCCCGTCACCGGCCACAAGCACTTCGCCCGGGTGAAGGTGCCGCCGCTGCTGTCCCGCTTCCTGGAGAGCTCCCCCGGCCGCTACGTCCCCATCGAGGACGTCATCGCCGCGCACCTGGAGGAGCTGTTCCCGGGCATGGAGGTGCTGGAGCACCACGCCTTCCGGCTCACCCGCAACGAGGACCTGGAGGTCGAGGAGGACGACGCGGAGAACCTGCTCCAGGCACTGGAGAAGGAGCTCATGCGGCGCCGCTTCGGGCCGCCGGTGCGCCTGGAGGTCGAGGAGTCCATCGACCGGGAGGTGCTGGACCTGCTGGTGCGCGAGCTGAAGGTCGGCGAGGCCGAGGTGTACCCGCTGCCCGGCCCGCTCGACCTCACCGGTCTCTTCCGCATCCACAGCCTGGACCGGCCCGAGCTGAAGTACCCGAAGTTCATCGCGGGCACCCACCGCGACCTGGCGGAGGTCGAGTCGGCGTCCCCGCCGGACATCTTCGCCGCGCTGCGCAGCCGGGACGTGCTGCTGCACCACCCGTACGACTCCTTCTCGACGTCGGTGCAGGCGTTCCTGGAGCAGGCGGCGGCCGACCCGGACGTGCTGGCCATCAAGCAGACCCTGTACCGGACGTCCGGCGACTCCCCCATAGTCGACGCGCTCATCGACGCCGCCGAGTCCGGCAAGCAGGTCCTCGTCCTGGTCGAGATCAAGGCACGCTTCGACGAGCACGCCAACATCAAGTGGGCGCGCAAGCTGGAGGAGGCGGGCTGCCACGTCGTCTACGGCCTGGTCGGTCTGAAGACCCACTGCAAGCTGTCCCTGGTGGTCCGTCAGGAGGGCGAGACGCTCCGGCGTTACAGCCACGTCGGCACCGGCAACTACCACCCGAAGACGGCCCGCCTCTACGAGGACCTCGGCGTGCTCACCGCCGACCCGCAGGTCGGCGCGGACCTGTCCGACCTGTTCAACCGGCTGTCGGGCTACTCGCGCCGCGAGACCTACCGCCGTCTGCTGGTCGCCCCCAAGTCCCTGCGGGACGGCCTGGTCTCCCGGATCGACAAGGAGGCCCAGCACCACCGCGCGGGGCGGCCCGCCTACGTCCGCATCAAGGTCAACTCGATGGTCGACGAGGCCGTCATCGACGCCTGCTACCGGGCGTCGCAGGCGGGCGTCCCGGTCGACATCTGGGTGCGCGGCATCTGCGCGATCCGTCCCGGCGTGGAGGGCCTGTCGGAGAACGTCCGGGTACGGTCCGTCCTCGGCCGCTTCCTCGAGCACTCCCGCGTCTTCGCCTTCGGCAACGGCGGTGAGCCCGAGGTGTGGCTGGGCAGCGCGGACATGATGCACCGCAACCTCGACCGCCGTATCGAGGCGCTGGTGCGGGTCACCGACCCGGCTCACCGGGCGGCTCTGAACCGGCTGCTGGAGACCGGCATGTCCGACACCACGGCGTCCTGGCACCTCGGCCCGGACGGCGAGTGGACCCGGCACTCGACGGACGCGGACGGCCAGCCCCTGCGCAACGTCCAGGAGATGCTCATAGACGCCCGGAGGCGCCGGCGTGGCACAGCGACACCTTGACCCGACGGCCGGACCCGTTCCGGCGGACGCCCTGGCCGGCTATCTGCGGGCCCAGGCGACCGAGTTCCTCCGCGCGCTGCGCCTCCACCGGGAGACCGGTGCGGGCGCGGCAGGGCCGGAGGGTTCCGTCGAGGCGGCCCGGGCGCTGCGCCGCGCGGCGCGCCGCATCAGCGCCAGCCTCCACACCTTCCAGCCGGTCCTCGACCCCGACTGGTCGGAGGCCCTGCGCCCCGAACTGGCCTGGGTCTCCGGCACGCTGGCCCAGGAACACGCCTACGCCTCCCGCCTGGACCAGCTTCTCCTGGCCCTGCACCGCCTGTCGGGGGCGGCCTCGTTCCCACCCCAGGCAGCGACCGGCCCGGGAACGACGGCCCGCACCAAACTCCCGGCCACCGGCCCGATGAACCCGGCCCCGCCCCGTGCCGCCGGCACGGCACCCCGCACGAGCGGAACAGCCCCGGCCGACACGGCCCCGGGCACCACGGACCCGACCGGCGCCCATGCGGACACGCTCCCGTCCCCCACCGCGGCGGCCCGCGCGACGGGCACCTCCGCCGTCCTCCCCACCGGCGCGGACGCGACCGGCCTCGCGCACGGCGCGGACAGCGGTCCCACGACCGCACCCCGGCCCGCCGCCGCGACGACCAGCGCCACGGTCGCGCCCCACGCCGGCACGTCCGACGGCTCCCCGGTCCGCACGGCCCCCGTGCCCGACGAAGCCCTCGGCACGACGGACACCCGCCCCGGCGACGACACGGTCCCGGGCACCCACGGCGACGGAACCCCCGGGCCGACCGGCCCCGCCCCGGACGCGGGTACCGCACGGCACCCCGCGGCCGGCCCCTCCGCGCCGAACGGCGCGTCCGGCACCGTCCCGCGCACCCCGGCCCGCACGGCCGCCGCCCGCGGGCGCCCGGCCCGTACCGTCGCCGCGGCCGACGGGACGACGGGCGCGGCCCGGCGTGTCACGACCGCGGCCGCCCCCGCAGGAGCCCGCACCGTCCTCGCCGCCGAAGGCACCCGGGCCGCGAGGACCGTACCCGCGCCCGAGCGGGGAAACCTCACGGTCGGTGCCGCCAAGGCCGGTGCCCTGCTGGACCGGCAGCTCACGCTGGCCCGGACCCGGGCGCACTCCACCGCGCTCCAGGCCCTCGGCTCCTCCCGGTTCCACGGGATCGCCGACAAAGTGGCCTTACTGGCCAGCGAGGTGCCGCTGTCCCCGGCCGCGGCCGGCGCCGACCTGCGTCCGCTCGCCGACGCCGCGCGCGACCGGCTCGCCGACGCCGTCACCGCGCTGCCCCTGCTCACCGCCGGCAGCCCCTACAACGCGGAGGCGCTGATCCACGGGCTCTCCCCGGACCCCGCCCCGCACCCGCAGGACGCCCCCTGGCACCAGGTCCGCCTCCTGCTGCGCCTGCACCGCTACGCCCGCGAGGTCCTCCACACCGGCGCGGGCGCGGCCCCGCCCGCCGATCCGCGTCTCCTCTCCGCCGGCGAGGCGCTCGACCGGCACCGCGACGCCTCCGAGGCGGCGGCCGCCGCCGCGCAGGCGGCCCGCACACCGCGCATCGCCCCGGCCACGGCGTACGCGCTGGGCGTGCTCCACGCCGACCAGCGGCATGAGGTGGAGGCAGCGCGGTACGCGTTCCAGCGCGCCTGGCAGAAGGAAGCCATCGGCACGTCGTAGGGAGGCACACGGTGAGCACCCCGGACTCCGCCAAGAACGGCACCCTCACCGTCCAGGCCGCCGGATGCGTCCTGTGGCGCGGATCCCCGGTGACCGGCAAGCTCGAGCTGTGCCTGGTCCACCGGCCCAAGTACGACGACTGGTCCTGGCCCAAGGGCAAGCTCAAGCGCGGCGAGGACGCGCTGTCCGGCGCCCTGCGCGAGGTCGCCGAGGAGACGGGCCACACCGCCGTGCCGGCCGCCGAGCTCCCCAGCGCGCACTACGTGGCGCACGGCCGCCCCAAACGCGTCCGCTACTGGGCGGCCGAAGCGGTCTCCGGCGCCTTCACCCCGAACGACGAGGTGGACCGCATCCTCTGGCTCCCCCCGGACGCCGCCCGCTCCCTCCTCACCGAGGACAGGGACGCAGAGCTGGTGGACGCCCTCCTCGCCACCCTCCGCCCCGCGGAGTAGGTGGCCGTTCCCGCCCGGTATCCGCCCGGTATCCGCCCGTGTCCTCGACGTAAGCGTTCCGTGACCTCACCGCACCGTCCACAGGGGTTCACCCCGCGTTCATTTACGCCAATCGGCCGCTTCACCTGTTCTGCCTAATTTCGGCCTTACGCGATGCGGCTCGCCCGACGAAAGAGGGGGCAACCGCGTCACCCACACTTCGCACGCCGCCGAATTCAGGACGGCGGCCACTGGAAGGAACTCAAGTGAAGCTTCAGCGCAAGAACCGGCGGGCCCTCGCTCTCGGTGCTCTCGCCGTCTCCGGCGCCCTGGCCCTCACGGCGTGCGGCTCCGACGACACCGGTGGCAACAGCAACGGCGGCGACTCCTCCGCGACCGCGCAGGCCGGCAACATCGACTGCGGCGACGCCAAGGGCCAGCTCCAGGCCTCCGGCTCTTCCGCCCAGAAGAACGCCATCGACGCCTGGGTCAAGCAGTACTCCGCGGCGTGCAAGGGCGTGCAGGTCAACTACAACCCGACCGGTTCGGGCGCCGGCATCACCGCGTTCCTCCAGGGCCAGACCGCGTTCGCCGGCTCGGACTCCGCGCTGGAGGCCGAGGAGATCGAGCAGTCCAAGAAGATCTGCTCCGGCGGCCAGGGCATCGACCTGCCGATGGTCGGCGGTCCGATCGCCGTCGGCTTCAACGTTCCGGGCGTCGACACCCTCGTCCTGGACGCGCCGACCCTCGCCAAGATCTTCGACAGCAAGATCACCAACTGGAACGACGAGGCGATCGCCAAGCTCAACCCCGACGCCAAGCTTCCCGACCTGAAGATCCAGGCCTTCCACCGCTCGGACGAGTCCGGCACCACGGACAACTTCACCACGTACCTGAAGGAGGCCGCGCCCAAGGACTGGTCGTACGAGCCCGGCAAGGCGTGGGAGGCCAAGGGCGGCCAGTCCGCGCAGGGCTCCTCCGGCGTGGCCCAGCAGGTGAAGCAGACCTCGGGCGCCATCTCGTACTTCGAGCTCTCCTACGCCAAGGACGGCCTCAAGACCGTCGACATCAAGACCGAGGCCGCCGAGCCGGTCAAGGCCACCATCGAGAACGCCACCGCCGCCATCGGCGCGGCCAAGGTCGTCGGCACCGGCAAGGACCTCGCACTGGAGCTGGACTACACCCCGTCCGCCGACGGCGCCTACCCGATCGTCCTGGTCACCTACGAGATCGTGTGCGACAAGGGCAACAAGGCGGAGACCCTCCCCGCCACCAAGTCCTTCCTGAACTACATGGCCTCCGAGGACGGCCAGGCCCTCCTGGCCGACGCGGGCTACGCCCCGATGCCCGAGGAGATCATCACCAAGGTCCGGGAGACCCTCTCGAGCCTCGCCTGACCCGAGTGTGCGGACCGGCCCCGACCACGGTGCCGGTCCGCACCGTCCGGTGCACCGCCATCAGGAGCCCCCGGCCCCGGAAGGCTCCGACCGAGCCGTCCGTCCCGGCGGCTCCGCAGACCGGAGAACCCGATGGACATCACCACACAGAAACCCGCCGCTCCCCCCGCACCCGGACCGGCCGCGCCCCAGGACAAGCGCGCCGCGCGAGGTGCCACCCGCCCCGGTGACCGGATCTTCCTCGGGCTCTCCCGCGGATCCGGCATCTTCGTCCTGGTCCTCATGGCCGCCATCGCGGCCTTCCTCACCTACCGGGCGTCCATAGCCATCAGCAAGGACGAGGCGAACTTCTTCACGTCCTTCGAATGGAACCCGGCCGGCAGCCCGCCGGAGTTCGGTATCGCTGTCCTGGCCTTCGGCACCGTCGTCTCGTCGGTCATCGCCATGGTCATCGCGGTCCCGATCTCGGTGGGCATCGCCCTGTTCATCACGCACTACGCGCCCCGCCGCCTGGGCGGCGCCATCGGTTACGTGATCGACCTGCTCGCCGCCGTCCCGTCCATCGTCTACGGCCTGTGGGGCGCCCTCGTCCTGGTGCCGAACATGGACGGCCTCTTCAGCTGGCTCGACGAGTACTTCGGCTGGACCGGCATCCTCGAGTGGAACGGCGGCGCCCCGCGCTCGCTGTTCACCATCGGCATCCTCCTCGCGCTGATGATCCTCCCGATCATCACCAACGTCAGCCGTGAGGTCTTCCGGCAGGTCCCGCGGATGCACGAGGAGGCGGCCCTGGCCCTCGGCGCCACGCGCTGGGAGGTCATCCGCATGTCGGTGCTGCCCTTCGGCCGCTCCGGCGTCATCTCCGCCTCGATGCTGGGCCTCGGCCGCGCGCTCGGCGAGACGATGGCCGTCGCCATGGTGCTCTCGCCGTCCTTCGACATCAGCGCCAGCCTGCTCGACCCGGGCGGCGGCACCTTCGCCCAGAACATCGCCAGCAAGTTCAACGAGGCCACCGTGATGGGCCAGGACGCGCTGATCGCCTCCGGCATGGTGCTCTTCGTCATCACCCTGCTGGTCAACGGCGCGGCCCGCCTGATCATCGCCCGCCGCAAGGAGTACTCGGGGGCCAACGCATGAGCCACGCAACCCTTTCCCCCAAGCGCAGCTCCCTGCGCGGCGCGACCCTGCCCAAGTGGTTCGCCTGGGCGGTCGCCGCCGGCTCCCTCGTCCTGGGCTACGGCATCAGCGCCGCGGCCGGCCTGCACAGCGACATCCAGTGGGCCCTGATCGCCGCGATCCTCTTCGTCGTCGGCTCCTACGCCGTCTCGGCGAAGGTCGAGGGCGCACGCCAGGCCAAGGACCGCACCGCGACCAGCCTGGTGTGGGTCGCCTTCATCCTGGCCGTGATCCCGCTGGCCTCCCTCATCTGGGAGACGGTCAAGCGCGGCGTGAAGGTCCTCGACGGCTACTTCCTCACCCACTCGATGGGCGTGGTCGCCGACTCCGAGCCAGGCGGCGGCATCTACCACGCCATCCTCGGCACCCTGGAGCAGGTCGGCCTCGCCACCCTGATCTCGGTGCCGATCGGTGTGCTCACCGCGATCTACCTGGTGGAGTACGGACGCGGCAAGCTCGCCAAGGCCGTCACCTTCTTCGTCGACGTCATGACGGGCATCCCGTCGATCGTCGCCGGTCTGTTCATCCTGAGTCTGTGGGTCCTGATCCTGAAGATGGGCCCCTCCGGCTTCGCCGGCTCCATGGCCCTGTCGATCCTGATGATCCCGGTGGTCGTCCGCTCCACCGAGGAGATGCTCAAGCTCGTCCCGAACGAGCTGCGCGAGGCGTCCCTCGCCCTGGGCGTGCCGAAGTGGCGCACGATCCTGAAGGTGGTCCTGCCCACCTCCCTCGGCGGCATCACCACCGGCGTGATGCTCGCGATCGCCCGCATCACCGGTGAGACCGCCCCCGTCCTGCTGCTGGTCTGGGTCACGAACTTCATCAACACCAACCCGTTCCAGGACCCGCAGGCGTCGCTGCCGATGTACATCTACCTCCAGTACGCCAACAGCGGCGGCTCGGGTGCGGCGTACGACCGCGCCTGGGCGGCGGCCCTGACGCTCATCGCGTTCATCATGATCCTCAACCTGGTGGCCCGCGGCATCGCCCGCTGGAAGGCCCCGAAGACCGGTCGCTAAGGCCCTCCCCGGACTCGAAAGAAGAAGTGATACCCATGGCCAAGCGCATCGACGTCAGCGGCCTCAACGCCTACTACGGCTCCTTCCTGGCCATCGAGGACATCTCGATGACCGTCGAACCCCGCTCCGTGACGGCCTTCATCGGCCCCTCCGGCTGCGGCAAGTCCACCTTCCTGCGCACCCTCAACCGCATGCACGAGGTCACGCCCGGCGGCCGCGTCGACGGCAAGGTCATGCTCGACGAGGAGAACCTGTACGGCCCCGGCATCGACCCGGTGGCCGTGCGGCGCGAGGTCGGCATGGTCTTCCAGCGCCCGAACCCGTTCCCGACGATGTCGGTGTACGACAACGTGGCGGCGGGCCTGCGCCTGAACGGCAAGTACAAGAAGTCCGAGCTGGACGACGTCGTCGAGAAGTCCCTCAGGGGCGCCAACCTCTGGAACGAGGTCAAGGACCGCCTGAACAAGCCCGGCTCGGGCCTGTCGGGTGGCCAGCAGCAGCGCCTGTGCATCGCCCGCGCCATCGCGGTCGAGCCGAACGTCCTGCTGATGGACGAGCCCTGCTCCGCCCTGGACCCGATCTCCACCCTCGCCATCGAGGACCTGATCGGCGAGCTGAAGGAGCGCTTCACGATCGTCATCGTGACGCACAACATGCAGCAGGCGGCCCGCGTCTCCGACCGCACCGCGTTCTTCAACCTCGCGGCGGTCGGCCAGCCCGGCAAGCTGATCGAGCTCGACGACACGGAGCGCATCTTCTCCAACCCGTCCGTCCAGGCCACGGAGGACTACATCTCCGGCCGCTTCGGCTGACCGATCCCCTCGCGGTGCTGCATGGCGGTGCCACCGCGAGGCCAAAGGGCCCGCCCCCGGTCTCCCGGGGGCGGGCCCTTCCACATACCGCCGCGGCCGCGGGCAGTCGCACCGCCGCAGCCGCAGCCGCAGCCGGATGCAATCGTGCCGCTGGGGCGGCAAGGGTGGGCGCTGGGGGTGTCCCCTCCGGGCGAGGCACCCCGCACACGCCGGGCTGCGTGAGCACCCCCCGCCCAGCACAAGCAGCGCCAAGACGCTACAAGAACGCCAGGTGCACAACCCCGTAGGACAACGCAGCCACCGCCCCCGCCGCAGGCATGGTGATGAACCACCCGAGAACGATGTTCTTGGCGACCCCCCACCGCACGGCGTTGACCCGCTTCGTCGCCCCCACACCCATGATCGCCGAAGTGATCACGTGCGTCGTGGAGATCGGCGCGTGGAACAGGAACGCCGACCCGAACATGATCGACGCCCCAGTCGTCTCCGCCGCGAACCCCTGCGGCGGATCCAACTCGATGATCTTCCGCCCCAGCGTCCGCATGATGCGCCAGCCACCCGCGTACGTCCCCGCGGACAGCATCACCGCACAGGCGATCTTCACCCACACCGGAATCGGATCGCCGTAGTCCTCGACATCGGCGATGACCAGCGCCATCACCACGATGCCCATCGTCTTCTGCGCGTCCTGCAGACCGTGTCCCAGCGCCATACCCGCGGCGGAGACCGTCTGCGCGATACGGAACCCCCGCTTCGCCTTGTGCGGGTTGGCCCGCCGGAAGATCCACATGATGGCGGTCATCACCAGGTAACCGGCGATCAGACCGACGACCGGCGACACGAACATCGGAATGACGATCTTGTCGAGGACCCCGTTCCAGTACACCGTCGTCCCACCGGCCAGCGCGGCCCCCACCATGCCCCCGAACAGCGCGTGGGACGACGACGACGGCAGCCCGAAGTACCAGGTGATCAGGTTCCAGACGATCGCCCCCACCAGCGCGGCGAAAAGGATCCCCATCCCCTTGGAGCCCTCGGGTGTCTGGATCACACCCTCACTGACGGTCTTGGCGACCCCGGAGCCCATGAACGCGCCGGCCAGGTTCATCACGGCCGCCATCGCGAGCGCCACCCGGGGCGTCAGCGCGCGCGTGGACACGGACGTGGCGATCGCGTTCGCCGAGTCGTGGAAGCCGTTGGTGTACGTGAAGAAGAGCGCGACCCCGATGGTCACGACCAGAGCAAAGGTGTCCATGAAGTGCTCAGGACTCCTTGACGGCGATGGTCTCCACCGTGTTCGCCACGTGCTCGAAGGCGTCGGCCGCCTCCTCCAGAACGTCCACGATCTGCTTGAGCTTCAGCACTTCGATGGCGTCGTACTTGCCGTTGAACAGGTGGGCCAGCAGCTTGCGGTGGATCTGGTCGGCCTGGTTCTCCAGACGGTTGACCTCGATCCAGTACTCGGTGAGGTTCTCCATGGTGCGCAGATGCGGCATGGCCTCCGCGGTCAGCTCCGCGGCCCGCGCCAGAACCTCGATCTGCTGCTCGACACCCTTGGGCAGCTCCTCGACGTTGTAGAGGACGACCAGGTCGACTGCCTCCTCCATGAAGTCCATGATGTCGTCGAGGGAGGACGCCAGTGCGTAGATGTCCTCACGGTCGAACGGCGTGATGAACGAGGAGTTCAACTGGTGGAAGATCGCATGCGTGGCATCGTCACCTGCGTGTTCCGCGGCCCGCATACGCTCTGCGATCTCGGCCCGGGCGGAGGTGTCCGCCCCGAGCAGTTCCATCAGGAGCTTGGAGCCCGTGACGATGTTGTCCGCGGACGCGGCGAACATGTCGTAGAAGCTCGTCTCCCTGGGGGTCAGACGAAAGCGCACGTGGGGTCCTCGGTATGCATCGGTGTCGGTCAGGCTGATGCTAAGCGCATCATCCGGCCACGTGTAACGGGCCGTCCCCAGTGTCGCCCATCAGGCACAGTGATGGGCACGGGGCCGGTCCGACGCCCGTTTCCGGCCGTGGCGCATGGCATTGGCCACCAGGCGTATACCCAGCAAAGTTCGGTACCATATACCCACCAGGGGTATATGTCGGCCATCATCACCAGGAGGACGCGATGACGACCACCGAGACCGGCGCGAACACGCCCTCCTCCGCGGAGATCGTGACCGATCACGACCGGGGGATCCACGGCTATCACCACCAGAAGCAGGAACACCTCAAGCGCCTGCGCCGCATCGAGGGCCAGATCCGCGGGCTGCAGCGCATGGTCGACGAGGACGTCTACTGCATCGACATACTCACCCAGGTGTCCGCCTCCACCAAGGCCCTGCAGTCGTTCGCGCTGCAACTGCTGGAGGAGCACCTGCGCCACTGCGTCGCGGACGCGGCCGTCAAGGGCGGCGACGAGATCGACGCGAAGGTCAAGGAGGCGACGCAGGCCATCGCCCGCATGCTGCGCACCTGACCGGTGGCCGGGTGCCGCGCACCTGACCGGTGGCCGGCGGACCGGCGCCGTCGTCGGGCGGACCGGCGCCGTCAGTCCCCGCCGGACTCCGCCCGCGCCTCGGCCACCCGCAGCACTTCGTCGATGCTCTCGAGACTGAGCCGGTCCTCGGCGGCGGAGGCGGCGATGATCAACTCCCCGCACAGCTCGATCTCGGCGAGCGCCACGTGGTCCTGAACCGTCCCACCCCTGAGCGGAGCCACGCGCCTCACCTCGTCTCCGTCGTCACCGACTTCCTAGAGTAGGGAGCGCCCTACGCACCGCGCATGGCACGGACGGGCTAGTTCGCGCCGGTCACTCAGGGCTCATTCCGCGGCGATCCGGCCGGCGTAGATGTCCGCGTCCTCGGGAAGCCGTACCTCGGCCGGGACCCCGAAGTCGTACAGCAGCGTCGTCGAGGCGACCGCGACGGGCTCGTCCTGCCGGCCGTTGACGAAGCTGAACCGGTGCCGGACCTTGCGGATCCGCCCCTGGTCGTCGAGGTAGACGTCGAAGGGCACCCGCGCGGTGGCGAACCCCTTCGCCGCCGCGCCCAGCGGCCCCCGGTTCGCGTCCGAGGCGGCCAGCGAGGCCTGCTTCAGGTCGGCGGTCCCCCGGTAGTGGCGCACCTTCGCCCCCGCGACCTCGGTCCGCCCGACGAACGTCGCCGAACGCGTCCCGCGCAGCACCTCCGCGGCGGCGAACGGATCGGTGGCCCCGCCGGTGACGAGGTTCCCGTCGGACAGCGTCCCGGTGTCCACCCGCACCCACTTGTCGGCGGGCACCCCGGCCCCCCGGTTCTTCATGAACAGCGCCCCGGGCGCGAGCAGCTCGGTGATCGGCCGCCGGACGGTGTCCCCCGCGGGATCCTGCGGCAGCAGCACCTTCAGCCGGCCGAGCCGCCTGCGGTAGTCGTAGACCCCCTCGCCCCGGATGGTGACCCGGGTCCCTCCGGTGGCCATCTCCAGGGACGTGCGCGCCTTGGAACTGCCGGCGTCCACCAGCGCCCCGGCGGCCTCCCGCAGCACCCGCACCGGGTCCCCGGCCGGTGCCTGGGGCACGGCATCACTCCGCGCACACCCGGCGGCGCCGAACCCCAGACAGCACACGACCCCGACCCCGGCCACCACGCCGCGCATCCGCCAGTGCTGCCGCCGTCGAGCCATGCCTGCCTACCCCCGCTCCGTCCGACACGGGCCGCTTGTCGTCGGGGTTAACGACCGGTAAGTGGCCCCGTCACGCCGTCACTCCGGGCGCTACCGTGGTCGGCGTGCCGCATCAGGACGACGAGCAGCCTCCCGCCCGACACACCACGACCACCACCGAGCAGGGCCCCTTCTGCACGGCCCGCTGCACCTGTGGCTGGCGGGGCCCGGCCAGAAGAGCCAGAAGCCAGGCCCGCAGGGACGCCCAGAACCACACGGGCGGGTGACGAAACCGGCGTGGGCGGCACCCTCACCCGGACCCACCCGGAAAGCCGGACGGTCCGCCCGGAAGAAACCGGGCGGACCGTCCGTCGTCGAGCTGCCCGCTCAGGCGGCCAGATCCCGCTCGTCCGCATCCGCGCCGACGCCCGCAGTCCCGTTCCGGGTCCCCTGGACCACCCTCTGCCCGGTGTCCTGCCGCCGGGCCGTGATCAGCCACGCACCCCGCGGCGACCGCTCGACCGCCCGCATCAGCGGGGTCAGCAGCGCCATGGCCGGCGGCGACAGCAGCAGCGCGACGGCCGTGCCCAGCGCGAGCCCGCCCACCACGTCCGTCGGGTAGTGCACGCCCATGTAGACCCGGATGAACCCGCCCAGCAGTCCGAACACCAGGGCGACGAGCCCGAGCCGCCGGTTGGCCAGGAACAGCCCTACCGCCAGTGCCATGCAGAGCGTCGCGTGGTCGCTGACGAACGAGTAGTCGGTCTTGCCCTGGACGAGGACTTCCAGTCCCTCGTGATCGTTGAACGGCCGTGGCCGTTCCACGAATCCCCGGATCGGCACGTTCACCAGGACCGCCACTCCGGCCGCGAGCGGGGCCCACACCAGGGCCGCCACGGTCGGGGCCGCGTCCTCCCCGCCTCGCTTCCTGACGCCCCACCAGCACCACGCCAGCAACGCCACCAGGGCGAACAGCAGACCGAACTCGCCCACGAACTCCATGACGTGGTCGAACCACGGCGGCGCTTCCTTGGCGAGGCCGTTGATGTCGTACAGCAGGTCGACGTCGGGGTTCGACCCGGAATCTGCGAGTCCAGCCATGGTGCCGCGGCCCCTTCGTCATCTCTCTCGGCGCACGATGTGCACGCCGCTCCCGCCACCCCCGTGGTTTGTAGATCCGCTCGTCCGCTCGGCTACGACAACAGGAACGCACGGCCCCCGTTGATACGTTCCACACTCCACCGAATGATCACGCAGACGTTATCGAAGAGAGATTCATCTCCGCAGCTCAGGGGGAGGGTTAACGCTGCGCTCACACCGTCGTGGGCAACGCTTTCGCGCCATCTTCGGTGACACGGGTGGCACCAAAGTAGTCAGGAGTGTCGATCGGGTCGAATCGGATGACGGCACCCGGCCGGGGCGCGTCGATCATGTACCCGCCTCCGACATAAATGCCCACATGCCGGATGGCACGTGAATTGGTCAGGTCGTCCGAGAAGAACACCAGATCGCCGGGGAGCAGTTCCTCCCGCTTCGGATGCGGGCCCGCGTTGTACTGGTCGTTCGCCACGCGCGGCAGCGTGATCCCCACACTCTCGTACGCCGCCTTGGTCAGCCCTGAGCAGTCGAAACGTCCCCCCTGCTCAGCGGTGCCGTTGCCACCCCACAGATACAGGGTGCCGAGCTTCTTCTGCGCGTACGCGATGGCCCCGGCGGCCTGCTCCGACGGATCCACCCGCCCCACCGGCGCCGCGAAGCTCTCCTCCAGCGCCCGGATGCGCTTGACGTAGTTCTGCGTCTCCTCGTACGGCGGGACACCCCCGTACTTGATCACCGCGTACGCCCCGGCGTTGTACGAGGCGAGCATGTTTTCGGTCGGATTCCCGCCGACGTCCTTCACATACGACGCGAGCGTGCAGTCGTACTTCGCCGCCGACGGGATCGCGTCCTTCGGGTCCCACACGTCACGGTCGCCGTCCCCGTCGCCGTCGATCCCGTGCGTGGCCCAGGTGCCGGGGATGAACTGGGCGATGCCCTGCGCCGCCGCGTGGCTCTGCGCCTTCGGGTTGAACCCGCTCTCCTGGTAGAGCTGGGCGGCAAGCAGGGCGGGGTTGATGGCGGGACAGAGGTTGCCCCACGTCGAGACGAGCTGCTGGTACGCGGCCGGCACGCTTCCCTTGGCCAGCGCCTTGGCCGCCCCGCCGCCCACCCCGTTGACCACATTCCCGGCGACGACGTAGACCCCGACGACGAGCAGCATCACGAAGGCGAGCGCGGAACCGACGGCAAGGGTCACACCGATCCACACCTTACGCACCGTCAACCACCCCTTACCGTCCGGCAGTCCACCGCCGCCCGACAGTGTAGAGGCGGCACCGGCCATTCGGGGTGATCACGTACGACGAGATGCACGGTCTGCCACACCTTCTCCACAGCCCGAGCTTCGTTGCCCGGCGTGACACACCGTGATACACAGAGTGACGATACGACTCTTCACCCTTCGGAGCGCGCCCCTGCCGGAGTCCGGCGCGCGCCGGTGGCAAGCTATTTGTACGAAACCCGCCAACGGATGACGCCAAGTCGACATACGACAGCGTCATTGTCGGCGACAATGAGGCCTGACCTCTGCACCACCGCAGAGGATGCGGAACTACCCATACAGGGGCGGTGACTTACATGTTCTTCGCGGCCGACGAGGGAGACATCAACACCATTATCGGCGGGATCGCTCCGGATTGGGGCCCCTTCGGCAGCCTGGGCAACGAGGCCAAGATCATGATCGAAGTGGTCATGGCGGTCGCCATCCTCATCTGCCTGGGCATCGCCATCTGGGGGGCGGCCAAACAGCGCATCGGCGCCACCGCGTTGAGGGACACGTTCAGTGCCGAACAGGGCAAGGGCCTCATCATCGCGGGCCTGACAGGCGTCTTCATCATCGGTTCACTCGGCACGCTGTTCACCATCGTGTACGGCATGGCCGTATAGGTTCCGCACCATCGGTCCCCACCGGGCACGCCCGGCTCCCCTCCATCCCACCCGCCCGTCGTGCCCACCGGCTGAGGTTGCGTCTCCCTGATGTCCAGTCACCACACCGCGCCCGAACGGGAGCCGACACGGCTACCGTCGTACGTGGAGTACCCGGAGTACGAGGTGTTTCCGCACGACGCTGAGGGGGCGTACGCGGCATGAGTCTCGGAGACGACACGGGCCAGACCCGAACCCGCCTGCCCGAAGGTGGCGGCGACCCGTACGGCGGCGCGCGCAGAGGCGGCCGTTCGTCGTCGCGCAGCCTCGTCACGGTCGTCGGCGTGGTGGTCCTCCTCATCGCCGCGATCGCCTTCGCGAACCGTGGAGGCGACGATTCCGACACGGGGGAGAGCGCGGGCGACTCACCCAAGTCGGCGGCGACGGCCCCTTCCGGGCAGAAGCCGGTGGACTCGAAGACGACAGGCATCCCCTCGGGCTTCCCCCAGGACCGCCAGGGGGCGGAGAGCGCGGCGGCGAACTACGCGGTGGCGCTGGGCTCCGGCGAGATGTTCAAGAAGGCCCGGCGCGACGCCATCCTTCAGTCGATCATCGTCCCCGCCCGGGTCTCGGACTTCGAGGCAACACTGGACAACGCGTACACGCCGCAGTTCAACAAGAACGTGGGCCTCAACGAGGACGGCACCACGCCCAAGGGCTTCACGTTCGTCTCACGCACGAGCCCGATCGGCACCAAGGTCACCAAGTCGTCCGCAGACACCGCAACGGTCGAGGTCTGGTGCAGCGGCCTTCTGGGCCTCGCGGGCGAAAGCTCCACCAATCCGGTCACCAGCAGCTGGTTCACCATCACCATGCAGCTCGAGTGGACCAACGATGACTGGAAGATCGTGACCCACTCTCAGAAGGACGGCCCGGCGCCGGTTCCCGGCGATGAGCGGGCCTCCAGCGCCGACGAGATGGCACAGGCCGTCCAGGAGTACGGAGGGTTCACGTATGCCCGCTAACCGCCGCCTGCTGGCACTGACGGGTACCGTCGCGGCCGTACAGACGACAATCGTTCTGTTCGCCACGCGGGCCGCTGCCGCTCCCACGCCCACGCCCACGCCCACGCCCACTGACAGCAACGACCCCTGTGACCTGATCCACGGCCCCGCCAAGGACTACTGCGAACGCGGCCGAGGAGGCGAGGGCGGTGGCGACGCCGGAACCCTCAACGACCCCAGCTCCACCCTCGACCCCCTCGCCTCCCTCGCGCAGGGCTGCGCCGACGCCGCCGCCTGGACCGTCGACAAGCTCAGCGACGCCGTGAACGAGACGGCGAACGTCGACTTCACCAACGACACGTTCCTCCAGCAGTACGCCGTCGTCTTCGCCGCGTCGACGATCCTCACCCTCCTCCTGTGGCTGCTCGCGGTCGCCAAGCGCGCCGTGCGAGGCGTGCCCCTCACCACCGCCCTCTCCGAGGCGATCGGCTTCCTCTGGCTCACCGTCCTCGCCTCCGCCTTCACGCCCCTCATCCTCTACACCGTCGTCTCCGCGACCGACGGAGTCACCGAGGTGCTGGCGAAGGCCACCGGCGACCAGACGGACACCTTCTTCGGCACCTTCTCCGGCGCGCTCGAAAAGGGCGACGACATCGGCGGCGGCCCGATCATGCTGATCGTCGTCTCCCTCGTCTCCATCCTCGCCGCCGGCGTCCTCTGGCTGGAGCTGGTCATCCGCGCCGCCCTGCTCTACGTCGGCGCCCTCCTCGGCACCGTCGTCTACGCCGGCCTCGTCGACAAGAACCTCTGGGGCCACGTCCGCCGCTGGGCGGGCATCATGATCGCGGTGATCCTCGTGAAGCCGGTGATCGTGATAGTGCTCGGCCTGGCCGGCGCGCTCTCCGCCGACGACGGCCCCGACGCCTTCTCCGCCGTCGTCTCCGGGCTGGCGATCATCCTGCTCGCCATCTTCGCCTCCGCGATGATCTACCGCTTCGTCCCCGGCTTCGGCGACGAGATCGCCGGCTCCCGCAACAACCGCATCATGCAGGGCGCCGAGGGCAAGGCCGCCGCCGTCATCAGCTCCCCGGCGACCCTGGTCGCACAGGGCATCAAGACCCACAGCACCCGCGCCGACAACAACGGCGGCGGCCAGTCCTCCGGCCCCCGCGCCTCCAACCCCGCCTCCGGCGGGGTCGCCGCGCACAGCTCACGCACGACGAACGGTGGCGGATCCGTCCCCTCCGCCACCCCCGCACCCCGCTCGGGCAGCCCGGTGAACACCCCCCACGCCAGCAACACCCGCAACAGCAGCACCCAACGCACGGGAGGTGAAGGGCGTTGACGACCGAGTCCCACCTGTCCCATCCGGTCACGCCCCGCCGTACGTATCTGATCGGCCGCGCCCGGCCGAACGCGATCGTCGGCCGCAATCGCGAGACCGGAGAGATCGCGCTGATCGTCGTGGGCGCGTTCCTCGGCATGATGTGCGGACTTCTCGTCCCCGTCCTGTCCGTGCGGATCGTGCTGCTCGCGGGCCTCCCGATGCTGGCGCTGGCCGCGGTGTACGTGCCGTACAAGGGCCGCACCTTCTACAAGTGGTTCGAGATCAACCGCAGCTACAAGCGCACCGTGCGCCGCGGCGCCACCTACCGCTCCGGCGTCATCGAGGCCGGCACCCGGCTGGACGGCCGCGAGGTGGAGATCGGACCGCCGCCCGGCATCGGCAGGATCACCTGGCTCGCCGCACCCTTCGGGCCGGACGAGATCGCCGTCCTGCTGCACGCGGACCGCAAGACCGTCACCGCCGCCATCGAGATCGAGGGCCCGGGCGTCGGCCTGCGCGACTCCGAGGACCAGGAAGCCCTCGTCGACCGCTTCGGCACCCTCCTCAAGCACGTCGCCAACGGCGACGGCTTCGTGACCCGCATCCAGATGCTCGCCCGTACGCTGCCCGCCGACCCCGACGCCCACGCCAAGGACGTCGCCGTCCGCGGCGACGCCACGTCACCGCCATGGCTCCAGCAGTCCTACGACCAGCTCCAGTCGATGGTGTCGACCAGCAGCGAGCAGCACCGCGCCTACCTCGTCGCCTGCATGCACTACACGCGCGACCTGGCCGCCGAGGCCAACACCATGGCCCGCGCCATGCGCAGCCAGGGCGGCGGCAAGGTCGACCGCGACGCGGGGCTCGCCGTCGTCATGGCCCGTGAGCTGACCGACATCTGCTCACGGCTCCAGGAGGCCGACATCCGCGTCCGGCAGCCGCTCGGCCAGAGCAGGCTGTCCTCGCTGATCCACTCCATGTACGACCCGGACCACCCGATCGACCACATCCAGGCGATGACGCAGCGCAACGCCTGGCCGGCCGAACTCGACGCCATGGAGCCCACCTACCTCCAGGCCAAGACCCGCGAGTCCACCACCCGCGCCCCGTGGTGCCACGCCACGGCCTGGGTGAAGGAATGGCCGATGACCCCGGTAGGGGTCAACTTCCTCGCGCCGCTCCTCGTCCACACCCCGGACGTGATCCGCACGGTCGCCGTCACGATGGACCTCGAGCCCACCGAGATCGCCATCGAGCGCATGCTGACCGAGAAGACCAACGACGAGGCGGAGGCGTCCCGCGCCGCCAAGATGAACCGCACCGTCGACCCGCGCGACGTCGCCGCGCACAGCCGCCTCGACCAGCGCGGCGAGGATCTCGCCAGCGGCGCCGCGGGCGTCAACCTCGTCGGCTACATCACCGTCTCCTCCCGCACACCCGAGGCCCTCGCCCGCGACAAGCGGACCATACGGGCGTCGGCCGGAAAGTCGTACCTGAAGCTGGAGTGGTGCGACCGCGAGCACCACCGCGCGTTCGTGAACACACTCCCGTTCGCCACCGGCATTCGAAGGTAGGGGCTGAGCCGCTATGCGGGATCCGCTGTCCGTCGTCACCGACGCCTTCACGTCCTTCCTGTTCGGGAAGGTCGAGACGACACGGCTGCCGGTGCGCACGTCCACGGGCCAGGCGCAGGCGGTCTACCTGCCGACCGCCGCCCCCGGCCTGGGCGACTCCGGCGTCATCATCGGCCGCGAGGTCTACTCCGGCAAGGGCTACATCTACGACCCCTTCCAGCTTTACGGCCAGCAGCTGCCCGCCCCGCACTGGCTGGTCCTCGGCGAGTCCGGCAACGGCAAGTCGGCCCTGGAGAAGACCTACGTCCTGCGCCAGCTCCGGTTCCGCGACCGCCAGGTCGTCGTCCTGGACGCGCAGGGCGAGGACGGCGCCGGTGAATGGAACCTCATCGCCCAGGAGCTGGGGATAACGCCGATCCGCCTGGACCCGAGGGCCGCGCTCGACCGGGGCATCCGGCTCAACCCGCTGGACCCGGCGATCACCACCACCGGCCAGCTCGCGCTGCTGAGGACCATCATCGAGGTCGCGATGGGCCACGGCCTGGACGAGCGCTCCGGCTTCGCCCTCAAGGTCGCACACGCCTACGTCAACGAGTCCATCGTCGAACGCCAGCCGGTCCTCACCGACATCGTCGAGCGACTGCGCCACCCCGAACCCGAGTCGGCGGAGGCGATGAACGTCGCCATAGACGACGTACGGGCGTGGGGACTGGACGTCGCCCTGGTCCTCGACCGCCTGGTCGACGGTGACCTGCGCGGCATGTTCGACGGCCCGACGACCGTCGGCATCGACCTCGACGCGCCGCTCATCGTGTTCGACCTGTCCCACATCGACCGCAACTCCATCGCCATGCCGATCCTCATGGCGATCGTCGGTGTCTGGCTCGAGCACACCTGGATCCGCCCCGACCGGAAGAAGCGCATCTTCCTGGTCGAGGAGGCCTGGCACATCATCAACAGCCCCTTCGTCGCCCAGCTGTTCCAGCGCCTGCTGAAGTTCGGCCGGCGGCTCGGCCTGTCGTTCGTCGCGGTCGTCCACCACCTGTCCGACGTGGTGGACGGAGCCGCGGCGAAGGAGGCGGCGGCCATCCTGAAAATGGCGTCGACCCGGACCATCTACGCCCAGAAGGCGGACGAGGCGAGGGCCACCGGCCGGGTCCTGGGCCTGCCCAGGTGGGCCGTGGAGATCATCCCGACCCTCACCCCCGGTATCGCCGTCTGGGACGTCAACGGCAACGTCCAGGTGGTCAAACACCTGGTCACGGAGACCGAACGCCCGCTGGTCTTCACCGACCGGGCGATGACCGAGTCCTCCGCCGACCTCTCCGACGACGCCCTGCGCGCCGCCGAACGGGAGGCCGAGGAACGGGCGGCCGCCTTCGTGGAGCAGCACGTCGGCGACTCCGAGTCGACGGTGGCGTAGAGGGAGAACGGGTGAGACCGGACGATCACCGCGGACACGGCCGCACCGGCCAAGGCGGTATCCCCGACGGGCTGCTGCTCGGCATCCTCGCGTTCCTCATCGGCGTGACCGTCATGGTGTGGACGGCCACGGGACTCGCGGGCCTCTTCGCCCACGGCCGCTGGCCGTCCGGCGTCACCTTCGCCCGCACCCCCGTGGCCATGCGCCACCTCGTCGCCGAACCGCGGAACGTCCCCGCCGCCTGGCCGGACGCCAAGGAGGCCGCCCTCTCGGGATACGGCCTCTTCTGGGGCCTGTTCATCGGCCAGCTGATGGTCCTGGCCGTCCTGACGGTGTTCGTCGTGGGCACGGTGGCCCGCTGGAGAGCGGTACGGGCACGGCGCCGGGCCGAGCGGGCGACGGACGGCACGCAGCGGCAGCCGGAGCACCTGCCCGAACGGGAACCGCAGCCGACACCGAAGCACCAGCCCGAACGGGAACCGCAGCCGACACCGAAGCACCAGCCCGAACGGGAACCGCAGCCGACGCCGAAGCACCAGCACGAGGTACCGGCCCCGAGAGGGCCCGAAGAGGACGCTCCGGCGAGGGAAGAACCCGCGGCCGCACCCGCGGCCGGCGATGAACGAGCGGGCGGGTGGCACACCCCCCGCGCCGAAGGCCCGGGCGTCCACTACGGCCCGCCGGCCACCCGCCACCCCGCCGCGGCCCAGGCCGTACGCGACGCCGCAGGCCCCGCCCTCGTCCTCACCTCCAATCCCACCCTCTGGCACGACACCAAGGACGCCCGCGCCAAACTCGGCCCCACCCACCTCTACGACCCCACCCACCTCTGCGACACCCCGGCCCGCCTCCACTGGTCCCCCACCGCCGGCTGCGGGGACAGAGCGACAGCAGCCGCCCGCGCGGCAGCCCTCCTGGCCCCCGTCCGCCCCACCTCCCGCCTCGACCAGGCGGTCAGCGACACCGCCGGGACACTGCTCCGCAGCTACCTCCACGCCGCCGCCGTCGACGGCCGCACCGTCCGCCACGTCCACCGCTGGTCCCAGGGCATCCAGGTGCACGACGCCGTACGCGTCCTCCGCACCAACCCCAAGGCCGCCCCCGGATCCGCCGGCGAACTCGAGGCGGCCCTCACGGCGCATCCCGACCGCCGGGACATGGCCCAGCAGTTGACCACCCGCGCACTGTCCGCCCTCTCCACGGTCAACGTCCGCGAGGCCTGCACTCCCAACCGAACTGATGCCCTCGCCTTGGATTCCTTCATCCACGAAGGGGGCACGCTTTATGTCGTGGGCGAATCCATCGAGGATCCCCGCACCAGCCCGGGCGCGATGCCCCTGCTGACGGCGCTCGCCTCACACGTGGTCGAGCACGGCCGGCGCATGGCCGAACGGTCATCCTCCGGTCGGCTCGACCCACCACTCACCCTCGTCCTGGACGACGTGGCGGCCGTCGCCCCACTCCCCCAGCTCCCCGAACTGCTCACGACCGGCACCGACCAGGGCATGCCCACGCTGGCCCTGCTCCGGTCCCGCGAACAGGGCAGGGCCCGCTGGCCCCACGACGAACTACCGGTCTGACCCCGGACGTCCGACCACCATCTCCAGCTCCCGCTCGTCCGGCCTGCCCGCCAGCGGCACGGTCACCCCGCTCTCCACGAAACCGGCCTTGCGGTAGAACCCCAGCGCCCGCGCGTTCCCCGGGTGCACGATGAGCCGCACGCGCTCCGCCCCACGCCCCCACGCCCACTCCAGCGCGGCGTCGAACAGCGCCTTCGTCAGCCCGCTCCCCCGGTGCCCCGGCGCCACGTACACCCCCACCAGATGCCCCTGCCGCCGCTCGACGGGAAACCCGGCCCAGTCCCTCGTACCGGCCTCCTCGATCAGCACGGCGACCGTGCCCACCCAGCTCCCGTCCCCCGCCTCGGCGACGAACTGCCGCCCCCCGCCGGCCCCTTCCGCCCCGTTCGCCGTGCGCTCCCGCCAGTACGAGTCCGGCCGCGCCACGGCCTGTTCGTAGGTGTCCAGAAAGGCGAGACGCGCCACCGGATCCCGCAGCGAGGTGAGCCGCAGCTCCTTCGCCGCGCTCCACTCCTCCGCACGCACCGGCCGGATCACACAGTCCTCGAAGGGCATGGCACTCATGGCCGCCACCGTAGTACCGGGGTACCACGCCCCTCACCCCGAATACGGCCCACGGTCCGACGCCCGCCTCCCCCGCGCGGACGAGCATCGACACATGATTACGGCTCAGGACCTCACCAAACGCTACGGCGACCGGACCGTCGTCACCGACCTGTCCTTCACCGTCCGCCCCGGCACCGTCACCGGATTCCTCGGCCCGAACGGCGCCGGCAAGTCCACCACCATGCGGATGATCCTCGGCCTGGACGCCCCCACCCGCGGTCACGCCACCATCGGCGACCGCTCCTACGCCGCCCACCCCGCACCCCTCACCGAGGTCGGCGCCCTGCTGGAGGCCCGCTCGGTCCACCCCGGCCGCACCGCCTTCCACCACCTGCGCGCCCTCGCCCACACCCACGGCATCCCGAAGAGCCGCGTCGAACACGTCCTGGGCCTCACCGGCCTGACCGAGGTGGCCGACCGCCGGGTCAAGGGCTACTCCCTCGGCATGGGCCAGCGCCTCGGCATCGCCGCCGCCCTGCTCGGCGACCCGGCCACGGTCATCCTCGACGAGCCGGTCAACGGCCTCGACCCCGAGGGCGTCCTGTGGATCCGCACCCTCCTCAAGTCCCTGGCCGCCGAAGGCCGTACGGTCCTCGTCTCCTCCCACCTCATGAGCGAGACGGCCCTCACCGCCGACCACCTGGTCATCATCGGCCGCGGCCGGCTCCTCGCCGATACCACGGTCACCGACTTCGTACGCCGCTCCGGCGCCGGCACCGTCAAGGTCGTCACCCCTCAGGCCGCCGACCTCGTACGCCACCTGACCGCACCCGGCGTCACGGTCACGGCCGAAGGGCCCGGCCACCTCACCGTGCACGGAACCGACGCCGAACACATCGGCCGCACGGCCGCCGCCCACGGCATCCCCCTGTTCGAACTCACGCCCAGCACCGCCTCCCTGGAAGAGGCGTTCATGGACCTCACCCACGACGCGGTCGAATACCCCGCCGCCCTGGAAGGAGCAGCCGCGTGACCACCGCCACCACCGTCCGGCCCCACCGGGTCACCCCCGCCCGCGTCCTGCGCTCCGAATGGCACAAGCTGTGGACGATCCGCTCCACCTGGATCAACCTCGTCGCCACCAGCGCCCTCACCCTCGGCATGGGCGTCGGCATCAGCGCGGCCTACGACGGCACCGGCGAGGGCGGCCTCGACACGGTCGTCTTCGTCCTCCTCGGCACCCAGTTCGCCACCATCAACCTGGCCGTCCTGGGCATCCTCGCCACCGCCGGCGAGTACTCCACCGGCCAGATCCGCGCCACCATGACCGCCGTGCCACGCCGCCTGCCCGTCCTGTGGGCCAAGGCCGCCGTCCTCGCCGCGGTCGCCCTCCCCCTGTGCCTGTGGACCAACCTGCTCACCTTCCCCCTGGCCCAGGCCTTCCTCACCGACACCGACCAGTCCGCCGCCCTCGGCGACCCGGGCGTCCTGCGCGGACTCGCCGGCAACGCCGCCGCCCTCACCCTCCTCACCGTCATGGCCCTCGGCCTCGGCGCCGTCACCCGCTCGATCCCCATCGCCACCGGCACGTACATCGGCCTCGTCATGATCGTGCCGGAAGTCCTCAGCATGCTCCCGTACGCCGTCGTCGACGACGCGGTCGGCTACTTCCCCGCCCAGGCCCTGGAGTCACTCACCGCCGCCCGTCCCGCCCCGGACGCCCTCTCACCCGGCGCGGCCCTGCTCGCCCTCGCCCTCTGGGCGGCGGTGTCCCTCGCGGCGGCCGCGACGACGCTGCGCCGCAGGGACGTCTGACCCGTGCCGTCCACCGTGTTCCCCCCGCCGGACCGACCCACCACCATGGACCTCGTGGCAGACGACCGGGAGGCTCCGACGACGGGGGGACGGACGACGGAACCCCTCACCCAGTACATGCAACGCGTCAACCAGCGGGTGCGCGCCTTCGACCGGCGCCACCCGCTGCTCTGGGACCTGCACTTCACCGCCTTCTGGGTGACCGCCGCCCTCATCGACTACCTCGGCGACGGCTGGCGCAACGTCACCCACAACCCCGACGCCCCCGGCTGGTTCCTGCTCACCCTCAGCCTCGGCCTCTCCCTCCCCCTCCTCCGGCGCCGCACCCACCCCGCGGCGGCCCTGCTCGCCACGGCCCCGTTCGCCCTGGCCAACGCCTGGTCCGGCACGGCACTCCAGGCGGCGCTGCTCCAGCTCGTCGTCATCTACCACATCGCCCTGCGCACCCCCCTGCGCAACCTGTGGTGGGCGGCGGCCCTGACGCTCGCCCCCGTGGTCGTCTCCGCGGCCCGCCACGGCGAGGGCGAGTGGAACCAGCAGATCGGCTCCCACCTGACGTCCGTCGTCGTGGCCGTCCTCATCGGCATCACGGTCCGCACCCGCCGGAACTACACGGAGGCCCTGGAGGACCGCGCCCACCGCCTGGAGATCGAACGCGACCAGCAGGCCCGTATCGCCACCGCCGCCGAACGCGCCCGCATCGCCCGCGAGATGCACGACATCATCGGCCACAACCTGTCCGTCATCACGGGCCTGGCCGACGGCGGCAAGTACGCGGCCACCAAGTCCCCGGAACGCGCCGCCCAGGCCCTGGACGCCATCGGCACCACCAGCCGTCAGGCCCTCGGCGAACTCCGCCGCCTCCTCGACGTCCTCCGCGACGACGACACCGCGCACCCCGCCGCACGCACCCCCCAGCCCGGCCTCACCGACCTGGACCGGCTCATCGACGGCGTCCGCACCGCGGGCCTGCCCGTCCACACCAGCATCGAGGGCCGCGCGACCCTCGCCCCGGGCCGTCAGCTCACCGTGTACCGGGTCGTCCAGGAAGCCCTCACCAACACCCTCAAACACGCCGGCCCCGACGCGACCTCGAACCTCGCCATCGCCTACGGCGACAAGGGCGCGGTGACGGTCACCCTCACCGACACCGGGAAGGGCACACCGCCCACCGCCCCGTCCGACGGCCGCGGCATCCCCGGAATGCGCGAGCGCACCGCCCTGTACGGCGGGACACTCGAGGCCGGTCCACGCCCGCACCCCGAGCGGGGCTGGCTCGTCCACCTGCACCTACCGGAGGAAACCCCGCAGTGACCACCGTCCTCATCGCCGACGACCAGCCCCTCCAGCGTTTCGGCTTCCGCATGCTCCTGGAGAGCCAGGACGACATCACGGTCCTGGGCGAGGCGTCGAACGGCAGCGAAGCGATCCGCATGACGGCCCGACTGCACCCCGACGTGGTCCTGATGGACATCCGCATGCCCGGCCTGGACGGCATCGAGGCGACCCGCCGCATCGTCGCCGCCGGCGACCGCACCCGCGTCCTCATCCTCACGACGTTCGACCTGGACGAGTACGCCCACGCCGGCCTCCGTGCGGGAGCCTCCGGCTTCCTCATCAAGGACGCCCAGCCGGAGGAACTCCTCTCCGGCATCCGCTCCGTCGCCACCGGAGACGCGGTCGTCGCCCCCAGCCTGACCCGCCGCCTCCTCGACGCGTACGCCCACCACCTGCCGACCGGCGGCGCCACCCATGACGCCTCCCCGGACGACCCACGGCTGTCCACCCTCACGGAACGGGAACGCGAGATCCTCACGGTCATCGGCAAGGGCTGGACGAATACCGAAATCGCTACGCGCCTGCATCTGGCGGAGTCCACGGTCAAAACACACGTGGGCCGCATCCTCGCCAAGACGGGTTCCCGGGACAGAATCCAGGCCGTGATCCTGGCGTACGACACGAAGCTGGTAGAGCCGGCCTGAGCGGGCCTGAAACGCAGAAAGCCCCCGTGCCGAATGGCACGGGGGCTTTCTCAATATTTGTTCGGCGGCGTCCTACTCTCCCACAGGGTCCCCCCTGCAGTACCATCGGCGCTGTAAGGCTTAG